>NZ_CP128416.1:0-1765000 GCF_030378245.1 Neorhizobium sp. CSC1952
AATGCGGGTTGCCGGGGTCTGAATCATGCCCAGCAGCTTTGCACGCAGCTCGTCCAGCGAAGGCAGGGTCGCAAGCGACTTGACGCCTTCCGCGTTGAGCGTGGTCGATCCCATGGAGCCGCCGAGAACAATGAGCTTGTCATTGGTCTTGGCGAAATCCGAGACGACCTTCGGAGCGACGACCGGGTCATTGCTGTAGGCAATGAGCGTCTGACCCTTTGAACAGGTCCGACATCCCTTCCGACTCCGTGCCCTGAAGAGCGATCTTGGCCAGGCGGTTCTTCGCGACTTTGACGGTGCCGCCAGCAGCGCGCATCTTGGAACGGAAGTCGTTCATCTGCGCGACTGTGACACCAGCATAGTGGGCCACGACAACCGAACCGGAAGCCTTGAAGACTTCGTTCAGCTCCGTGACGAATTCGCGTTTTTCCGCTCTTTCCACTGTGTCTCCAGTTGGCGGGACCGCAATCCTGCAGGCCCCACCGGGTTTGCCTTTGCCTCAAGGGATCCACTTTAAAAGATCCCAAG
The DNA here is from genome assembly GCF_030378245.1 of Neorhizobium sp. CSC1952. Taxonomy (NCBI): domain Bacteria; kingdom Pseudomonadati; phylum Pseudomonadota; class Alphaproteobacteria; order Hyphomicrobiales; family Rhizobiaceae; genus Neorhizobium; species Neorhizobium sp. CSC1952. The sequence continues at coordinate 529 of NZ_CP128416.1, forward strand.
CGACGCTTGAGGATCCTGTCCCCTCGCACTGTCCCCTTTCGGGTTCCAGGCACAAGGCACACTAGGCTCGAACCGAACTGCGGGACGCCTCAGCGTCCTTTAATCTCGGGTCTTACCCGTCTCATGCAGGTTCAAGTGATTAAGGTCGAAACCACCTGCAATCTCGGACAGGAATTCCGGATTTCTCCGGAAAATCCCCGGCCCCGAAGGACCGGGAATTCATGCGATCCGGAGCCCGGAGGCTCCGGATGAACCTTTAAACCGTCACCGTCGACGGATCGATCTTGACGCCCGGACCCATGGTCGAGGAGATCGCTACGCGCTTGACGTAGTTGCCCTTGGCGCCGGCCGGCTTCGCCTTGATAACGGCATCGGCGAACGCCTTGATGTTCTCTTCCAGAGCCTTGGCCTCGAAGGAGGCCTTGCCGATGCCGGCGTGAACGATACCGGCCTTCTCGACGCGGAACTCGACGGCGCCGCCCTTGGAAGCCTTGACCGCACCGGTGACGTCCATGGTCACGGTGCCGACCTTCGGGTTCGGCATCATGCCGCGCGGGCCGAGAACCTTACCGAGGCGGCCGACGAGCGGCATCATGTCCGGGGTGGCGATGCAGCGATCGAAATCGATCTTGCCGCCCTGAACGATTTCGACCAGGTCTTCGGCGCCGACGATGTCCGCGCCGGCGGCCTTGGCTTCGTCAGCCTTGGCGCCACGGGCGAAAACGGCGACGCGAACGTCACGGCCGGTGCCGTTCGGCAGGTTGACGACGCCGCGGACCATCTGGTCCGCATGACGTGGATCGACGCCGAGGTTCATGGCAATTTCGACAGTCTCGTCGAACTTCGCGGTCGCACGGTCCTTGACCATCTTGATGGCGTCGTTGAGCGCGACGAGCTTGGTCGGATCGACGCCTTCGCGGATCTTCTGAATACGCTTTGCAAGCTTTGCCATGTTACGCCACCACTTCCAGGCCCATGGCGCGGGCGGAGCCCTCGATCATGGCCATTGCGCCTTCGATATCCGCGGCATTCAGGTCCTTCATCTTGGCTTCGGCGATCGACTTGATCTGAGCCTTGGTGAGGGTACCGGCCTTGGCGCCCTTGCCCGGGGTCTTCGAACCGGACTGGATCTTCGCTTCCTTCTTGAGGAAGCAGCTGACCGGCGGCTGCTTCATCGCGAAGGTGAAGGACTTGTCCTGGTAATAGGTGATGACGACCGGGATCGGCATGCCCTTTTCCATTTCCTGCGTGGCGGCGTTGAACGCCTTGCAGAATTCCATGATGTTGATGCCACGCTGACCAAGCGCCGGGCCGATCGGCGGGGACGGGTTTGCCGATCCTGCCTTGACCTGCAGCTTGAGCTGGCCTGCTACCTTCTTAGCCATTTCTCTCTGCCTTTCGTTATGGACCGGCTTCCCGGCCCGACATGCCGGACTTCTCCGGCGGCTGCGGTTGCGTGGTTCGGCCAAGGCGTCCGGCTAAAGGCGCCATGCCTCCCACGCGATTTGCGGCAAACGCCGCACGAGGCCGACCGCGCGAGCAGCCAGCCCCATTTCGAAATTCATCAGACCTTTTCGACCTGACCGTATTCGAGCTCGACCGGGGTCGCGCGGCCGAAGATCGAGACCTCCACCTTGAGGCGGGAACGCTCCTCGTCGACATCCTGCACGGTGCCGTTGAAAGAAGCGAAGGGGCCATCCGAGACGCGGACCTGCTCGCCGATCTCGAACGTGATCGAGGACTTCGGCCGCTCAACGCCCTCCTGGACCTGACCAAGGATGCGCTCGGCCTCGAAATCCGGGATCGGAACCGGCTTGTTGTCGGAACCGAGAAAGCCGGTGACCTTCGGCGTGTTCTTGATGAGGTGATAAGCCTCATCGGTCAGATTCGCCCGGACAAGCACATAGCCGGGGAAGAACTTGCGCTCGGAATCGACCTTGCGGCCGCGGCGCACCTCGACGACCTTTTCGGTCGGCACCAGGATCTTCTCGAACAGATGCTCAAGCCCCTTCTGGCGAGCCTTGTTCTCGATATCCTCGGCAACCTTCTTCTCAAAATTGGAATATGCGTGGACGATGTACCAGCGCGCCGCCATCTTCATTCTCCAAGAATCAAACGCTGACGTTCAGTACGAGACGTAACAACCAGCCGATCAACTGGTCCGCAGCGAAGAAAAACAGCGCAGCAAAAACAACCATCACCAGCACCATGGCCGTAGAGATCATCGTCTCGCGCCGAGACGGCCAATGAATTTTAGCCGCTTCAGAGCGCACCTGGCGCAGAAACGTAACGGGATTGGTTTTGGATGCCATCGACTGCCCACGCAATTACGGCGCGTAAAGCTGACCTCGCTCAGCCCCACGCACCGCGTGTCTGTTTTGAACCCTACATAAACACCCCTTCCCCTTTACACAAGAGGGAAAACAGTGTTCGATGAAATTTCGTCGCTTCGTTCGGCACGCCAGTTTCAGACAATTCCGCTGCGGTCAATCTCGCGCCAATCATCGGAAATGGCAGGGGCAGAGGGGCTCGAACCCCGACCTGCGGTTTTGGAGACCGCCGCTCTACCAACTGAGCTATACCCCTTCGACCCCGGCGGATCAGACAATCCATTTGGGACAATCCATTTGCCGCCAGCGAGCTAGGCGCTCCCTTTAAGGGGATGCGCCGCGCTTTGCAAGAGCGTTTTTGAATATCGCCGCCTTCTATCCCGGGTTTCTGTTGCGGGGGTCGGAAGCGTCCGCAAAGCGCCCGACCGAAAGCGCCGGCTCCGGGCCGCCGACGAAGATTTCCGTGCCCGACAGGATACCCGAGGACTGGGCGCTTCTTCCCGGCATCGGCGGGAGGCGCCGCCAGGAAAGGCGCGGCGGCCTTTCCACATAAGCGTCCGGCTGGTTGACCATTTCCCCGGCCACGCGAGCGACGATGGTCTCGATGGCGACCTTGCGGCCTTCTTCGTGGTAGAAATTGCCTTTCACCTGAATGGTGCCGGCCAGAGCCTTGACGAAATCGGCTAGCAATTCGGTGTCGATCGCCTCAGGATGGCGCCAAAAACTGTCCAGCCCATCTTGATGGGTCAGGCCCCGGACGTTGTAGATCGCCGAACCGAGAGCGATGGTCGGTATGCCGAGGCGCAGGCTCTGAAGGCCGGTGGTGGAATTGACGATGACGACGCCACGAGACCTCTTGAGGATCCTGCCGAGATCGCCCTTCTCGATGAAGACAACCCGGCCGGCGATGCGATGACGCGCCGCGAGTTGCGCCACCACTTTACGCCATCCCTCCAGATCGTTGTCGAGCGGATGCTGCTTGACGATCAGCCGGCTGCCTTCCGGCGCATGGCGCGCAAGGATTGCATCACCTGGTCGAGCATCTGCGAAAGGTGCCGGTAGGGCGAATTCGCACGGATCTGGTAGTCGCTCTGCAACTGCAGCGCCAGCAGGTAGTTGACCTTGCTCTCGTCCTCCAGGAAACCTTCCGGAAGGTCGTGCCGCGGACGGAACATGCGCGGCAGCCAGGAGAGATAGTCGAAAAGCGGATCGTAATATTTGTCCGAACGGTAAAACGGAAACATCGCCCGGCCGAAATAGGCGGCGAGGTTGTAGACGACCTCATTCGTCGCCTCCTGCCCGAAGGTATGGCCGTAATGAGCCTTCAGATCGGGAATGCCCACCTGTTTCGCAATCCGGCGGATGTGATCCGGATCGCTCGGAAAATGGGAGAACCGTCCCATGCCGTTCCGTTCCAGGGTGATCCAGTCCGGCCTCAAATAGCCGAATTCCACGGCATGACATCGAACACCGAGCTTGCGGGCCATGCGTGTCGCCAGCCGGTGATAAGGCAAGCGGTCCGCATAATAGAGGATATCGGTGACGCCTTCCCGGCGAACCAGGTCCGCCAGGTAGCGCGGCCAGCCCCGCAAGGTGCCGCGATAGTTGATCGCTCCGCGCCGGCGCCAATAGAGCTGGTCGCCGAACGAAAAGTTCACGCGTTTCGTTCCGATACCCTGCGCCTCGAACGCTTCGGCCAGCTCTCGCCAGAAAACGGAAGGAGGACCCTGCAGGAAGAGGACTTTGGTCATGCGAAAGCCAATGCTGCTTGTGACTCGGGTTACGCGCCGGACGACTGGACAAAAAGCGGTGTCAATTGCGTGATTTGCCGCTAAACATCGCGGGTATTTTCATCAAGGCAGCTCCTCCGTCAATGCCAAACCCGACGCCTTATATCATTCCCACAGGTTGCGCGCCATGAAATCACGCACGTTCCTGTTCCTTCAGGGGCCAGCTTCACCCTTCCTCAGGCTGCTGGCGGAAGCAATTGAAAAGAAAGGCGCTTCCGTTAAAAAAATCGGCGTCTGCCTCGGGGATCTGGTCTTCTGGTGGCCGAGGGAAAGCGACTTCTTCAGAGATCGCAACGATAAGTGGCCCGCGTATCTCGAATGCTACATCCGCGATCACAATATCACCGACATTGTCATGTTAGGTGATGGCCGACGCACCCATGCAGCCGCCGCGGACATCGGCATCCGCGGGGACTTCGCGTCCACATCCTGGAACACGGTTATCTGAGGCCTGACTGGCTGACGGTCGAACCCGACGGCATGTCCGCTCATTCCCGCTTCCCGCGGAAGCCGCGCGAGATCGAAGCGCTGGCCGCGGGCAAGCCGGCAGTCCCGTCCGGCGGCCTTTACCGGTCGAGCTTTCTCACCTATGCGCTTTACGACCTCGCCTTCCACATTCCGAACGTCGTTCTCGGCCGGCTCGTTCATCCGCACTACCGGACGCATGGCCCGGTCCATCCGCTGGTCGAGTACAGCGGCTGGATCTGGAAAGGCCTGACGGCGGGAAAGCGCCGGCGCGAGGCCGAGAAGGCGATCGCGGCCGCTCTGGCCCCCGACCCGGACGGCAATGCAGATTTCTTCCTGTTTCCCCTTCAACTTCCCGGAGACTATCAGATCCGCCGGCATGCGCCCGGAGGCGATCTCTTCAGGCTCGCCGACGCGGCCATCGCATCCTTCGCCCGGCATGTCCCGGCCGGAAGCCGGCTGCTCTTCAAGGTCCATCCGATCGACAACGGCCTGTCGCGCTGGCCGGATCGCATCGGCAAAACGGCGGGACGGCACGGCGTCGCCGGTCGGGTATTCGTCGCGGACGGCGGCGATACGGACGCGTTGATCCAAAAGTCCAGGGGCGTCGTGACGGTCAATTCGACGGTGGGGCTGACGGCGCTCGCCGCCGGAAAGCCGGTCATTGTCCTGGGATCGGCGATCTACGATGTGCCCGGGCTCACCTTCCAGGAAAGCCTCGCCGCCTTCTGGCAGAGGCCTTCGGCTCCGGACCCGGCTCTCTTCGATGCCTTCATGCGGGCGCTCGCGGCGACCACGCAGGTGCGCGGCGGCTTCATCGGCAGGGAAGCGATCAGCGCCGGTGTCGAACACGTTGCCGAACGGCTCATGGAGACGGAAGACAGGCTTCCCCTCGCCTTTCGAAAGCCGCGCGATCCCGTATCCTTCCGTTACGAGAAGGAACTCTTTTCCGGAATTGACCCAAGGTAAGGCGGCCGACCGGCCCTGCTGCGCCCCGAAAAGCAAAAAGGCCCCGCCGTTTCCGGCGAGGCCCTTCCTATTTCGATGTCGCCGTCGATTACTCGACGATGGAAGCGACGATGCCTGCGCCGACGGTGCGGCCGCCTTCACGGATGGCGAAGCGCAGCTTCTCTTCCATCGCGATCGGCACGATCAGCTCCACGTCGACCGTCACGTTGTCGCCCGGCATCACCATTTCCGTGCCTTCCGGCAGCGTCACGATGCCCGTCACGTCCGTCGTGCGGAAGTAGAACTGCGGACGGTAGTTCGTGAAGAACGGCGTATGACGGCCGCCCTCTTCCTTCGTCAGGATGTAGGCTTCGGCCTTGAACTTCTTGTGCGGCTTCACCGAACCCGGCTTGCACAGGATCTGGCCGCGCTCGACGCCGTTGCGGTCGACACCGCGCAGCAGCGCGCCGATGTTGTCGCCGGCCTGGCCCTGGTCCAGCAGCTTGCGGAACATCTCGACGCCCGTGCAGGTCGTCTTCGTCGTCGGACGGATGCCGACGATCTCGACTTCCTCACCGACCTTGATGATGCCGCGCTCGACGCGGCCCGTCACAACCGTGCCGCGGCCCGAGATCGAGAACACGTCTTCGATCGGCATCAGGAACGGCTGGTCGATCGGACGCTCCGGCGTCGGGATATAGGCATCAACCTGCGCCATCAGCTCGCGGATCGCGTCTTCGCCGATCTTCTTGTCCGAATCTTCCAGCGCCGCAAGCGCAGAACCCTTGACGATCGGAATGTCGTCGCCCGGGAAGTCGTAGGACGACAGAAGCTCGCGCACTTCAAGCTCGACAAGCTCCAGAAGCTCCGCGTCGTCGACCTGGTCGACCTTGTTCAGGAACACGACGATCGCCGGAACGCCGACCTGGCGGGCCAGCAGGATGTGCTCGCGCGTCTGCGGCATCGGGCCGTCGGCAGCCGACACGACCAGGATCGCGCCGTCCATCTGCGCCGCACCCGTGATCATGTTCTTCACATAGTCGGCGTGGCCGGGGCAGTCGACGTGAGCATAGTGACGGTTCGGCGTCTCGTATTCCACGTGCGCCGTCGAAATCGTGATCCCGCGCGCCTTCTCCTCAGGAGCCGCGTCGATCTGGTCATACGCCTTGAACTCGCCGAAATACTTCGTGATCGCTGCCGTCAACGACGTCTTCCCATGGTCAACGTGACCAATCGTGCCAATGTTGACGTGCGGCTTGTTCCGCTCAAACTTGCTCTTTGCCATTGAATGCTTCCTGTGAACATAAGAGGTGGACCCGGCGAGCGGGTTTGGTGTCGCCGTTTAAGGCTTTCCCAAAGAATGCGCAAGACATAATTACGACACGCGCCGGGACAAGGGGGAGCCTCGAAAACCGTACCGGACAGGGCGGAGAAGGTCACGTCGCCGGCGGCGACCGGCGGCCTCACCGGATGCCATACGCAAAGCACCGGCCGAGGCAACGCGTGAGATGCAGAATAGCCAAACGGATGAAGATTGGAGCGGGTAGCGGGAATCGAACCCGCGTATTCAGCTTGGAAGGCTGCTGCTCTACCATTGAGCTATACCCGCGGGGTGGTCCGATCCGGCGACAGAATGGTGGAGGGAGTTGGATTTGAACCAACGTAGGCTGAGCCAACGGATTTACAGTCCGTCCCCTTTAACCACTCGGGCATCCCTCCAGTTTTCCGTCTGGATCTGCTGACCAAGCTCGTCAGACCGAAGAACGTTTCCCCGTCCCGCGATCTGCGCCGCGTATATGACCGCACCGTTCCCGTCTGTCAACACGAGGCTTTTGGAAAAATGACGAAAAAATAAATTGCCCCGCGACCTGCGCCTCCCGGCCGCGGGAGGGCTTTGCCGAACGGCCCGGCACCGCTATAAGGCGCCATGAGCAAGGAAGACCGACAGGACAAATCCGGCCGCGACAGCCATTACGCCTCGCTGCGCCGTGCCGTGCGCGACGCCAAGCGCGAGCGCGGCGAAATTCCGACGCCGCCGCAGAAGCGGCCGAAATCCAACAAGGACTGGAAGCCGCCGCAGCTTCAGCCGGATCAGGTCTTTCTCTATGGCCTGCACACCGTACGCGCCGCGCTCGACAACCCCGAGCGCAAGCTGATCAAGCTGTCGGTGACACAGAACGCCTTTGCGCGGCTCGATGCCGGCGAGGCATCCGCCCTTTCTTTCCCGGTGGAATTCGTATCACCCCAGGATATCGACAGGGTGCTCGGCCCCGAGGCCATCCACCAGGGCGTCATGCTTGAGACCCGGCCACTTCCAGTGCGCCGGCTGGAGGCGCTGAAGGAAAGCCCGCTGCTCCTCGTCCTCGACCAGGTGACCGACCCGCACAATGTCGGGGCGATCATGCGTTCGGCCGTCGCCTTCGGCGCGGGAGCGATCATCACCACCCAGAGACACAGCCCGACGGAGTCCGGCGTGCTTGCCAAATCGGCCTCCGGCGCGCTCGAGCTCATACCTTATATACAGATCACCAATCTCGCCGATGCGCTCGGCGAGTTGCACCGGCTCGGCTTCCAGACGATCGGGCTCGATTCGGAGGGACCGGCGCCGCTGGAAGGCACGTTCGCCGGCGACCGGATCGCGCTGGTGCTCGGGTCCGAGGGCAAGGGCCTGCGGCAGAAGACCCGCGAAACCGTAACCGCGCTGGCAAGGCTCGACATGCCGGGCGCGATCAAATCGCTCAACGTCTCGAATGCGGCCGCCGTGGCGCTTTATGCCACTCGGCAGCATCTGGCGGAGCGAACTTGACATTTGATTCCCACCAGGTGTTCGACGCAAAGCATCACGACTGAAGTTGGGATAATCCTTCATCTCAACTGCCGGTCGAAATCCATCTTCGCGCAAGCTTTATATGAAATCTTCCTAATGTTCTTGCTGGGAGATGGGGATGGATCGCGGAACCTGGAGAAAGCCCGTCGTTCTGGAAATGTATGGACGGCCCGGTCTGGTGACCGTTTCCGATACGCTGGAGGCTGCTCTGATGCTTCTCGGCGCCTGGCCCGCAAAGCGGAGCGAGGCACACATGACGGCGGTGACGACCTGCCGCGATGTCCTGACCGGGAGAGCCATAGCGGGCCTGGCACGCGCCGACTTCATAGAGGCGGCTTTGGATGCGGGGTACCACGTTCAGCCGGAAACCTTCCTGGACGCCCAATGGAGCCTGTTTCCCAGCCTCAGCCATGATCTCCAGGAGCATTTCGAACCGGCCTATACCGGCGCGGCGCCACCTGTCCCACAAGCAGATGTCTTCGAGGAAAGGCGGATATCCGGTCCTGTCATTTCCTGGGATCTGCCGCCGTCCCATGCGCCTCGATCCGAGAGGGTCGGGATGCGGGAATTGCTCACGCGGCTGGTGGAAATCCTGGGCATGATCCTTCTGGAGACATGCAGGAATGCGGCCGATCTCCTGAACATCGACATCGATGCCTGGCGAAGGCCGAATCGCGGGGTCCGCTAGTTTTTAAGACTCCCAAGCGGCGCGCAAACATGTCATTGCAGGTCCTTCGCAAATCGATGTGACCGCCCACCATGAATTCCATGCTCGCCACGTTCGAAAAAGCCGCGCTTGTCGCGGGCAAGGCCATTCTGGATGTCCAAAAAGCCGGGCCGAATACCAGCTACAAAGCCGACCGTTCGCCGGTGACGGAGGCAGACGAGCAGGCCGAGGCGATCATTCTGGCCGAGCTCGCCCGGGCGTGTCCGGATATCCCGGTGGTCGCCGAGGAGGCGGTTGCGATCGGACGCATTCCCGCGATCGAAGGGCGCTCCTTCATCCTTGTCGATCCGCTCGACGGCACCAAGGAGTTCATCAGCGGATATCCCGACTTCACGGTCAACATCGCCCTGATCGAGGACGGCGTACCGGTGCTCGGCGTCGTTTACGCCCCTGCCCTACATGTCGCCTATCTCGGCGGCGGCGGGGAAGCGGTGAAGCTCGTCATCGATGAGGACATGGCGGTATCCAGCCGGGAAGCGATCTCGGCCAGACCGGTCGAGACGCCGCCGGTCGCGGTAGCCAGCCGCTCCCATAGCTCAGCCGAGACCGAAGCCTTTCTCAAGACATCGGGGGCGTCGGACATCCGCTGCATCGGCTCGTCCCTGAAATTCTGCCTGCTGGCGGAAGGGGCGGCCGACCTCTATCCCCGTTTCGGGCGGACGATGGAATGGGATACGGCGGCCGGCGACGCGGTGCTGCGTGCGGCGGGCGGCGCGACGCTCCAGCTTGACGGCGGACCACTCCGCTACGGCAAGACCGGGCGGACCGGCATGGTGGATTTCGTCAATCCCGATTTCATCGCCTGGGGACGGCGTGCGGACCCGGCCTGAGGTCACAGGCCAACGGATCGCAGCCGGTCATACCATGGTCACAGAGACCGCCGATTTTCGGGCCCACGACGCCAACTTCACCGAATCGCATAGATCTGAGGTTCTCCCACGCAAATGCCGCTCGAATTAATCGTAATCTCGGATGATGCGTTGCAATAAAAACTCGATACGAATAGGAAAAATTGCAGATGAGAGTAGACGTTCTGCTTAACCATGACGGGGATTGCTGATGCGTATTGTAATGGTTGGATCGGGTTACGTTGGCCTGGTTTCGGGAGCCTGCTTTGCGGATTTCGGACATGACGTGATCTGCGTGGACAAGGCGGTGGAAAAGATCGAGGCGCTGAAGAAGGGCGTCATCCCGATCTTCGAGCCGGGACTGGACGCGCTGGTCGAATCGAACGTCAAGGCCGGACGTCTTTCCTTCACCACCGATCTCGGCAGCGCGGTCGCGGACGCCGATGTCGTCTTCATCGCGGTCGGCACGCCGTCCCGCCGCGGCGACGGTCATGCCGACCTCGGCTACGTCTATGCCGCGTCCCGCGAGATCGCCGCGGCGATGAAGGGCTTCACCGTCGTGGTCACCAAATCCACCGTTCCGGTGGGCACCGGCGACGAAGTGGAGCGGATCATCCGGGAAACCAATCCGGATGCGGATTTCGCCGTGGTCTCCAATCCGGAATTCCTGCGGGAGGGTGCGGCGATCGAGGACTTCAAGCGGCCGGACCGCATCGTCGTCGGCCTTTCCGACGAACGCGCCCGCGGCGTCATGACCGAGGTCTACCGCCCGCTTTATCTCAACCAGTCGCCGCTTCTCTTCACCAGCCGCCGCACGTCGGAGCTCATCAAATATGCCGCGAACGGCTTCCTGGCGATGAAGATCACCTTCATCAACGAGATGGCCGATCTGTGCGAGCGCGTCGGCGCCGACGTGCAGGACGTTTCGCGCGGCATCGGCCTCGACGGCCGCATCGGCTCGAAATTCCTGCATGCCGGTCCCGGTTACGGCGGCTCGTGCTTTCCGAAGGACACGCTGGCACTTGCCAAGACCGCGCAGGACCATGACAGCCCGGTTCGCCTGATCGAGACGACCATCGCCATCAACGACAACCGCAAGCGCGCCATGGGCCGCAAGGTGATCGCCGCCGCCGGCGGGGACGTGCGCGGCAAGAAGGTCGCCGTCCTCGGCCTCACCTTCAAGCCGAACACGGACGACATGCGCGACAGCCCCGCGATCGCCGTCGTCCAGACGCTGAAGGATGCCGGGGCGATCGTTTCCGGCTACGATCCGGAAGGCATGGAAAACGCCAGGCAGCTCATGGAGATCGAATTTGCAAGCGGGCCTTACCAGGCGGCCGAGGGCGCCGATGTCGCCGTCCTCGTCACGGAATGGAACGAGCTCCGCGCACTCGATCTCGAACGCCTGAAGTCCGTCATGAAGGCGCCGGTCCTCGTCGATTTGCGCAACGTCTACCGCAGGCCCGAAGTGGAGGCCCACGGCTTCACCTATACGGGCGTAGGCAAGGCCGGATGACGAAAGCGGGGCGCGGGGCAAAGCTCTGCGCCTGCCCAACACCATGGGCCTGTCGATTTCGAAACCGCGGAAAAGCTGTCTGCTGCAGCGTGGAAGTGGTGCCCCCGGCAGGGTTCGAACCCGCGACCCCCTGATTACAAATCAGGAAACCGAACCTTGCGCGGCATTTCATAGCGATTCATCCACAGCGCTGAAAGGCCCTGAGAACAAGAGCTTATTGGCAAATCGCACCGCCATAAGATAGCGTGACCTTTCATCACCTGTCACGCAATTCTGTTACCCCGGTGTTACCCCGAATGCCAGCCCCTCTCACCGTCAAATCAGTCGAAGCCGCCAAAGCCGAAAGCTCCCGGAAGGAAATAGCCGATGGAGGGTTGCAGGGGCTTTACCTGATCGTCCAGCCATCAGGCTTGAAGAGCTGGGCCGTCCGATATCGCCATGCGGGGAAACCCCGGAAGATGACGATAGGAGGTTATCCTGCGATCGGCTTGGCTGACGCGAGGAAAGAAGCGCAGAAAGCTCTGCGCATGGTGACGGAGGGGAGAGACCCGGCAACCGAGAAGACGGAGCGGGAAAAAGAGCGGCCGGCGCATATGGACCTAATGCCCGCCGTCCTGGACGAGTTTGTTACCCGGTATGTCGAGGTGAAGAACCGCCAATCCTACATCGACGAGACGAAGAGGATCATTGAGGCCGACCTGAAGCCGCGATGGAAACAGAAGCTCATCAAAACTGTGACCAAGCGGGACATTCTCAATCTGCTGGACGAGATTGTTGACCGAGGCGCACCCACCATGGCGAACCGCGTGAGAGCGCTGCTGAGCAAGTTCTTCGCTTGGGCTGTTGAACGCGATATCGTCGCGGCCTCTCCAGTTGTTTCGATCAAGGCTCCATCGGAAGAGAAGAGCCGCGACCGCATTCTAACAGACGAGGAAATCCGCCTGATATGGCTTGCGGCTGAAAATCTTGGATATCCGTTCGGCCCCATGGTCAAGCTGCTGCTCCTGACCGGCCAGCGGCGCAGCGAGGTAGCCGGCGCGCAATGGGTAGAGATGGAAATCGAGGGGAATGATCAGCTATGGGTTATTCCGCCGGAGAGATCGAAGAACCGAAAGGAACATTTCGTCCCCCTCGCCTCTCTAGCGCTGGAGTTGGTCCATGCGTTGCCGCGCATCAAGCCATCTGAAGACGACAAGGCAAAGCCCATCTTCCTGTTCACGACGAGCGGCAAGACGCCTGTGTCAGGTTTCTCAAAAGCCAAAGCGCTGCTCGATAAGGAAATGCTGTCGATTGCCCAACGGGAGGCAACAAAGCGTGGTAATGACCCGGAGGGCGTCGAGGTGGACGCTTGGACATTCCACGACCTTCGACGTACCGCGGCCAGCGGCATGGCTCGCCTTAACGTTCCTGTCCATGTAGTGGAAGCCGTACTTAACCACCGATCGGGATCGATCAAAGGGGTCGCGGCGGTTTATAATCGGTACGACTATGCAGATGAAAAACGAGTTGCCCTGAGTGGATGGGCTGCACACGTTGCAAGTCTGGTCAACGCTAAAGAGGAAACCACATGCAGGATCTCGCCGGAGACATCCAAGGGAGACGAGAAGCGGTGCTAAATGAACCGCGCCAACTGCTAGTCTGAACAGATGAAGGACAAAGAACGCGAGCTACCTGCAGTGTTCAGCCCGGAGGAAGTCGCGGCCCACTTCGGTTGGTCGCCTCGACGGTTGCGGGCAAAGGCGCGGGAGATAGGCGCCTGCCGGGTCCTCGGCAATCGTATGGTCCTGACGGCGGAGGATGTGGACGCGATCCTGGAGGCAAGCCGATGGCGCTCCGGATCATCGATCGGGATGGTTACCGGCAAATCACGGGTGCGCTCGAAGGGCAGCGACACCCGAGAAGCATTGAACCTGCTAAGAAAAATTGAACGACGGTAACCCCACCCGCTGCCGCTTCATGTCGCCGGAGCAGGCCCCCTCCAAGTGAGATATTGCTTTCGAACCGGAGCTTTGGCAGCTTGTGTTCATGACCAGAAAGCCGATGATCTCCGCAGGCGAACTCAAGCGCATGGCCCAAGTGGCGAACTCTGAAGGCGTAACCGTCGAACTCGAACGCGATGGCACAATTATGCGCGTGATGCCATTCAGACCGCCAAAGATGATCGTCCCGAAGCTATCACGGGAAGAAGAAGCAGAGGCGGCTCTAGCGAGATGGAAAGCACGAAGAAAGCCCCTTCCCGACGATTTTGCTCTGTAGCTTGACCTAGGCGTGCACCTTTGACCGCCTGTCTTCGATGCGAGGGTATATGGAAAACAATAGTTCTCAGCCTAAGGTGTTCAGCCCGCAGATGCTGGCCCATCGCTGGCAGTGTTCGGAGCGGCATGTCCGCAACCTTATCCGCAATGGTCACCTTCCTGCCTTCAAGGTTGGAGGGAAGCTGTTAAGAGTACGCGCGGTTGATGTCATTGCCTTCGAGGATCAAGCGGAAGCTTGACTCCCGGGTGCATCCTGTCACCTTCACCTGATGAACCGACGTGAACTAGACGGCGGCTACCGTGGAGGAGATTCATGACTACGCCTCAAGGGAGCATCTTTGCGTTACGTCGCGCCGGTAGCGGTAAATGGTCCGTCTTTGACGTCGCGACCTGCAAGCTTGCGGTCATCGACGGAATAGCCACAACAGGGCTTACGATGATGGAAGCCGACAAGCTGGCCAGCACGCTGAACACCAAACCAACATGATACCTTCCCGGAACCATCGCTTCGACCTCCGCAAGGACGGATACGACACTGGGAGATATTCGACACTGAGACCGGGTGCACGGTATCAATCGGCGGGAAGCCGCGCGCGGGCCTCAAGCTCGACAAGGCCGACGCGGTGGTGGATTTGCTGAACTCGGGGGATCAGGAATCTGATGGGGAGGCGCTGCAGTGAAGACGAAGCCTCCCCGCGAACGTGCCGCCCGCGCGCTCTGCCGCTTCAACGGCGTTCCGGAGAATACCATGTTCGAAGGCCGGCCGATGTGGGAAAGCTATCTGCCGGAGGTGGATGTCATCCTTGAGGCCGCGCTATCGGCGGAAGAATGGGAGCGGGTAAAACAAGGCGGCGGCGAATAGTCAGCGTGGGGGCGCATCGCATTAATGGCATTGTCAGCATCGGACGAAGAAGCAGTTATGGAGCGGCTGACCGAAATCGATGCAGCTCCGAAAACTCTCGATAGCTTGCCAGAATGGGCTCTGGTCACGAGCCGCCCGTCAGGAAAATTGTACTGGACCGCCGCAGTCAGGCTGAACGGCATCCTAGGCGGCGGCGTTTCTATCCGGTTTGCGACGCCGGCAGATGTATGGGAACTTGATGTGTACGGGCATATCGAGGTGGCTATACCGGCGCTTGGCCCGCGACGGCTGAGGTTAAATCCTGCGGAGTGGAGACCTCGAAGCGACCATCGAAATCAAATGTGGGTTCCGGCCCCGCACTCTTTAGCGACGTACAAAGACCGGTGGCATCCTTTTGATTTGAATAAAGAAAGAGGCGTCACTATATTCTTGCAGGGATCTGCCGGCGCGGCTGTGCCGTTACCGGATGACATCGATTCCTTTTCAGACTATCTTCATTTCTGCGGGGCAATATGGAAATGCCCTGATGTTGAAAAGGTACCACCGCCGCCATGGTCGCGTCGATTGGTCTAAACGCCGATGATCTGCAATCGATTGCCGATGAGGTAGCGCGATCCCTTTCGTATGCCATGATTGAGGGGCGGTCGGCGTTCATCACCACGGCAGTGAATTATCCTAATGGTTCGTCGGTCGTAGTCAGGATCGATCACGATGGAGAATATTTCTTCGTGTCTGATGATGGCCAAGCCAATCTAAATGCCGAGTTGTTCGGCGGCCTTCATGTATTTGCCAGGATAGCGTCCGAGGTCGCAAAGCGGTTTTCCGTCGAGTATGATCAGCGCTCTTTCTTCATTCTCCAGGTTCGCCGTAATCAATTGCCGGCCGCTGTCGCCATAATCGCGAATGCCTCCTCATCGGCGGTTGACAGAACTATTCAGGCGATGGAACGACTAAAAATAAAAGCATCGAGAGAACTGTTCGTGAATCGGATCACCGAGGCGTTCGGCGACAGGGCTGTTTTTGACGCTGCGGTTCGCGGATCATCCAAGGAATGGGAAGTTGACGCTGCAGTTATCGCTGCTAACAGAGTTGAAGCGGTATTCGAATTTGTGACCCCCGCCCCGCCCTCGATAGCCTTCGCTCATATGAAGATTGGCGATATCTCTGCTATGTTCGACAGACCGAGAACGGTTATCGTTCTTTCTGATTATGACAGGACAGATGCCCCGATGCGACAAATCCTGTCGTCATCCGCCGATAGTGTTGTTGCCGCCAAGGCTTCATTGGAAGACTACCGGAAAGCCGCTTAATCGAAATCTTACTAAAACCTGAGCCGGCTCCGGCGGGTTTCTTTTTGCCAAACATTTGCAAAGTCTCTGCCAAACTTCCAATCACTCACAAGCCCGCAGTCGCGGCATTGTTCCGCCAGACATTTGGAACGATCCTTTTCCCTGAGCCTTTCCCCCCCAAAAGGGAGGAAACAATGGCTCAAGAATGGCCGATGTGGATCATGCAGGCGAGCGCGCTTTTTCTATTGGCTGGATGCCTGTTCATCAGAGCGTGAGACCCGCCGAACGGAACATCTGTCGGATCGGCGGGTTCGGGTAACCAGGACGCGCGCGCTTAGTCTTGGGAAGCTTTCGCAGCGCTCCAGAGGCCCCGCTGAGTGTCCTGCTCCGGCGGGGCTTTGCAATCGCCCGCCCATGCCTAGATAACTGATCGGCACGCTCTATCCTCTACTGGATGAGCGACATCCCTCCCCCACCTCCCCCTGACGAAGAGAACCGCCACCTGCTCTGCCAGATGGCAGTGGAGATACCGTTGCAGGATCTGATCGAAGAAGCAGTGCAGGTCGGCTGGGACGAAACGGAAGTCCTGGCGGCAATCATCGAGGTCGCGGACAACCTCATGCTGGTGAACGTCAATAATGCGGAACTCGACGCGCTGCTGAAGGCGATGAAGCGGAAGCTGGAATAGCATCGTGAGAACATTTCCGCGAATTGATGGTTAGGAGCTTATTCCTTGAACAATAGGAGGAGACACTAGCCATGGACTGGAATCAAGTTGAAGGTAACTGGAAGCAGATGAAGGGCAAGGTCAAGGAACAGTGGGGTAAACTCACCGATGACGACCTTGACCAGATCGCCGGCAAGCGCGATCAGCTTGAGGGCAAGATCCAGGAACGATACGGCTATGAGAAGGATCGCACCCGCAAGGATGTTGACGACTGGTATGGTCGTCAGAACTTCCATTGACGTATCAGCCCCGCTCCGGCGGGGCTTTTCTTACCCCGCCTATGAACGGCTCACTCCCCGTTGATTGGAACTGCCGGGAGCTCGGGGCATCTCTCTGACGAACTTCCCGTTACCCTCAAGCGTTTCCTTCCGTCCTGCTCCAATCACTATCCCAATAATTCACTGACCTCGGGAAATATCATTTGATATTGCCGTTCCGCAAAAATCTCGTAAGACGCTGATGTTGAGTACTTTTCGGGGGTCGAGATACCATGTTTACGCGTCATCTCACGTCTACGGCCGTCTTTGAACCGGAGGAATTGGCGCTGCTGCAACTCGTTTTCGATGCAGCATGTCGTCAACGGGGCTTAGAAAAGAACACTGCCGCAGCAGTCTCTGTCGCATCCCACATCTTCGACCTTATCCAGATGGGCGTCCGTGACGAACATCAATTGATGTCGATGCTGGGATGTACACCTAACGGGAAAGACGGAGCCTTTACCGATGGTAACGCCGTTCATTCAACCGCCTGCGACAGCCGCTGACGCTCGATCCGGTCAATTCGCTCTCCCAGATAAAGCAGGATGCGGTCGAGCTCCGCGCGGGGCACCTGGGCATCGCGAAGCTCTTTCACACCGGCATCGGTTCTCGCCCGATCCTCCGCCGCGCGCGCGGTGCGCCATTCCATCTCGTCGCGGGTGACTACCCTGCTCCCCAACGCTGATACGCTCGCCTTTAGATCGCTGGTGGCTTCCCGGATCGGCAGATATGCAAGGCCGCCGAGCATGGCGGCAAAGGTCAGGGCCACGCCGAGCGCCTGCCATTGCGGCTTGTTCCTCTCGGCAAGGTTCGTGGACAGGGCCGCGATCGACGCCCTCGTCTCATTCGCCAATGAGGTGACCGCAGCTTCCATCGCCTTGAAGCCTGCCCGCATCTCCGATTCCATGTCGGTCTGCCGGCGGCCAAGGTTGGTGACCCGCTCCCCGAGCTGTGCCGTGACGGCATCTGTATAAACGCGGTGGTCGTTTCCGTTTGCCATGTCGTCATTCCCTGCCATCAGTCCCCATGCCCTTTCAGCATTCGAGAAATTCAAAAAGCGTGGACGGCAATCATTGCGGGCTGCCGGACCCGTTGACGTCTTCTCCCTTGCCCATAAATTGAAGCCGCTTGTTGCACGTGGTGAGATACATGTTTGTAAGCGCAGCGGCCGGAACGTGGAGCTCCGGCCGCTTTCTCCAGGCGGCAACGATTCATCCCCATATCTGCAACGCGACAGTGGTTGGGATGACGACATCGATGGAAAGCACCTGTAGGCCTGGATTTGAAGGCCATTGCCTCGCGCCGGCAAGTGCATCGATGCGGTTGAAGTGACTACCTAATTATCACATACAAAAAGATGTATAAGAACCAATTGAAATTGCTAGTTACATTAGCCTTTGTAGATGATTCGTTCGGCGCTCGTTCTTTTCGGTTCCCAGTTTATTAGATCATTCTAAAAAATTAAGCATTGGTGGCAGAATCGTCAAACGCATTGCCCGGCTCGGAGAAAAGCCACCGCTCGCATCAAGTGGCGGGAACCAGATGCTCCATTCAGAGTTCGAGACGAGCCGCGAGAGCAATGTTCTCTCCAGAACATGTGCCCATCCTAAATCCGCAGCTCTCGCGGCACCTCAGCTACTGCTTTCGGACAAGTTGAACCCAGCCGACGGCAGCGTAGAATTCGCCCCTCTCCTTTGTTTCCGACCCTATTGGAGAGGTTCAAACGCTTTGGGTGATCCGGAGACGACTGGCGGATCACCCAAAGTCCCCTCCGGATTGATACTTTATTTTCTCTGTTGACTGGGAGTTGTGATCAAACGACTAACGAGCTTTTCTGCCGCCAGCCATCGAAGCCGCAGGTATCGGAGTTCTGGCGGCCGGGGCTAGTGTGAGCCCGGCCGCTCTGTTTTCGGGATGAGGTCGGATGTTCCTGTCTCATGGACCAAATGAAATATCGACCGAGGCGCAAATATATGGCAGTATAGTTCGGAAATTATAATAGCGCGACATTGTCGTCCGTCTCTACTTCGTTAGCACTCGCGAGACGTTATCAACGAGATCGATATGAAGAACTTGGATGTGGAGAAGCGCTTCGAAGATGACGTGGCGAGGTTGGCAACGACTATCAGCCAGTATGAGGATGCCATGAAATGGGCACCTCACATTCATCGTCTGCAAGGCTTCGTCGCCGGGATGATTGTGGCCACGCTACTTTGGTATTTTCTACCCTGAAACATGAATGCACTTGGTCATCACTCGATCGAGCATTAAGAGACGCCGAATTTTAAGATCACCGTCCTCGTGACGCGGCGAACCCTTCGATGGCTGAACTGAGGCAAGTTCCCTAAAGCTCTTCCGGCGGCCAAATCGCATAGTCGTGCAAGACACCATCCGCTCGCATGGCCTCGCCGCCTTCCGGCTCCGGGAATGGAGTTCCAACCGGAAACTCGAAGGGGTCGCCGAGGAACGGAACGACCCACTGCCCGAACGCATCGTTGCGCACGTAAGACCATGATCCTGTCGGGTCGGCGGGTGGCTCCGGCGTCCAAGGATTGTGCTGATCGGTCCAGGCCGCATAGGCGCGGGCTTCGGCCTCTTTCCCCTCGGGGAAGATAACGACTTTGTTCGCCACTTTTACCTCCGTGACATGAGCCACGCGTGCAGCCCGTCGAGCTGAACCTGCGGCGTGTTGAAAGCACAGATGAGGACAGCGGCAACGCCACCGAGCCAGTAGTTTGAACTCGTGGGGCTGGCGGTCGAGCCACCGATGCGGGTCCGGTCCGTGTTTGTTGCTGGGGTGACAGCGGTCGTGACGACAGGCGCATTGTCGACGATAACGCTGACGCTATCGGCCGCAATAATCGCCTGCATGACGTGGCGGCCGGTGAGATCGACATCCCGGTTGAGGGCCGACACGCCTGACGTTCCGTTCCCCTGCGATGCCTCGCCCCGGTTCACGCCGGTATTGGCAAGACGCTGCAATCGGCGGCTATTCGCGACATTGCCACCATAGGCAAATGCAAGGCGCGGGTTCTGCGTCGTGTCCGTCGCAAGGGCCTGCTGATCGATGAGCACGAACATGCGGACAGGGTTCGAACCGCTCGGAACGCCGGGCGGCAAGCCTGATCCGGTCAAGACATCATCCACACCATCGAAGACGACGGACGGACGCCCGTTGAAGGCGGTAGGCAGATACTGCGGCTGCATCGCTCCGGCCGCGGTCAATGCAAAGCCGGTGACCCGGTCGGCCCAGGAGGAGACGAAACCACCAGCCCGTGTGATCAGATCCGCATGATCCGCATCCCACCAGCACAGGAGATTGGCCCCGAGCGCGGCGATCGGATCGTAGGGCGCCCCGCCGCCGTTGAGGACGACGGGGAGCCCGGAGAGGGAAAGGTCGAGCGCCAGCCGCATTACGACGCGTTCTTCGGTGCGAAGTAGGTCAGCAGTGCCGGCAGGCCGATCGTCAGCGCATAGAGCGCCAGATAGCCGTACCAGGGCGTATCATCCGGCATGAACGGGATACCGGCCGTACCGGTGAGTGCGCCGCCGGCGGCAGCCGCGATAGCTTTCGAAACCTTCTGCATGGGTGGTTCTCCTTTACTGAGCCGCACGGGCTTCCTTGAGGGCGAGAGAGACGGTCGCGTATGCCGTGGCCGCGACGACAAGAGCGTTTGCGGCCGTGACGCTTTCGGGATCGTCGCAGATCACCTGCACGCCTTCGTAGGCGGCAGCCTCCCTGCGGATGGTCGGGGCCTTGATGTTGCCGGAGGCGGATGCGGCGACGAATGCCGCGTGCGCCGTCTGGATCAGGGCACAGGTCTTCGGCAGGTTGTTCTTGATCGCGGTATCGATCGAGCCGGTGGTGGTGCATGCGGACAGCGCGACGGCCGCCGCTGCGAGGATCGCAGTGCGTTTCATAAGGTCGTTCCTTGTCGTGAGGTTAGAGGCGGGATTTCACCATGGCGCGCATCTGATCGCCGATGGCGATTGCGCCCTGGATGGAGGGATCGAAGGGAAGCCGGGAAATGTCCCATTTGCCCTTCTGGGTGATCTTGAGCGTCGGCTGGACTTCGGCGTGGCTGAGGACCGTCTTACGGTCGACCGGGATGGAGTAGCGCTTGCAGAGCTGCGCCAGGACGCTCGTCAGAGCCTCCCATTGCATGCGGGTGATTGGCTGCTTGCCGGGATTGAACGGGCTTTCCACCGCTCCTGCCATGCCGCAGAGCGATACGCCGATGGAGCCGGTGTTGCAGTTCAGCGTGTGGGCGGCATATCCGGCCTTCGTCTTCGGCTCGCTGTTGAGTGCGATCGAGGGCTTGCCGCGGACGAGCTTCCCGTCACCCTCGATGAGGATATGGTAATGCTCACGATCCAGATCGCTCGCCTTGTTCTGGCCGGCCGTCCAGTGGAAGATGATGCGGGATATCTTCGCGTCGGGCATCCAGTCTGCGGGAATGGGCTGGCCAAGATCGAGGTTTGCCCTAGCGCCGGCCACGGTTGTGGATCCGGTACCTGCGATGTCGAGAATGGCCAGGGGTGCTCCCTTGGCAGCCTCCTTTTCCCCCACGTCCCGCCACATGGCAAGTTCATCGAGGGCATTGTTGATGGCGGCGATGCTCTCGGCTCCGAAATCGCCGTCCGGTCCGAATTTGGGAAGCGGAAAGCCGAGCGCGATCAAGCGCCGCTGCAGATCCTGCACGGTCGTTTTCATCGATGTCTCCGATTTCGAAGCAACGGCGCGATTACGCGGTGGTTAGATGAGGCTGCCCTTCATGAGCCGTAGTCGGAGCCCCGGTTGCTTCGCCCATTCGCGCCGACCTCTCGCATCTTCTAATTCAGCATTGTTGCAAATATGCACTCGACTCCTTCCCCAAGGCACGCTTCACTGCTCGACACAACCGGAGTGAGGAGCGGCTGTTGCTGTACGAGTGGGATACGCGGAAAGCTCGCAGAGCCTCCATGATCAAGATGTCAGCAGCGTTTGCTATCGCCGTAGGTACCGTCGCCGTCCCGGTCTGGATTGTGATTGAGGCCATCAATCGGTAAGTTAGAGAGCCCGAATGCCGGAAGACTTGACACCTTACGCCATCGGAGCACTTCTCTCTGCCATTGTCCTCGGCGTGATCCCGCATGTTCTGGGTGATCTCTGCCGAGCGGTCGGAATACTGTAACTGTCGTATTTCATGTCCCAACCGCTAAGCCCTACGACATCTAATGCAAAGGCAAACGCAAGTGGTATGAAAAGACCCGCCTCTCGGTGGATCAAGAGGCGGGCCAGTTAGTCCAGGGCCAAGAGCTCCGGAGTAAGCAGGGTATTTTCTTGGAGCCCCCAGCCCCAGAAGGGCGCATTCAAACCCCAGTGAAATTAAGGGGGTCGATCACGTTTTCGTCAACCACCAATATGCCATGGTGAATATTCGAGGTAGGCAGTTACCCTTGTCCACTCAAGGTGTATGCGCAGCCCATTGGAACGAGGCGGCCACGCGGCAGTTGGAATATGCTGCGGCCCGTGAGTTCCAACACCTCCGGGCCGTGGCCGGAGGCCGGTTGCGTTACCCATTCGCGCACCGGCCTCTCGACCCCTGCGATCATGGCGAGGCATATCCGACAATTCTTCAATCTCGGCTCTGAAGCCATAGCGATGTGGCGCGGGTAACGGATCGACGAGGCTTCTCTGTCGCCGGAAAAGAGAAGGCTCAACGGCCGAGTTATCAGCACCGGAATTGCTTAATGAAGGGGAAGCTCGACGAGATACTGACGCTGCCGGTCGGCGTCATTATATAACAGCAAAACGTCGTTTCTGGGAATTTTCAAGAATCGCATCACGCAAGCTCCAAGTTTCGGCTTATCATTTTGGAAATCTTGAATTCTCCGGAACAAGTTTTCCGCATCGCTTTTGTATGGTGATTTTCTAATGACATCCCACGCGTAAGCGCTAGCAACTTGGTCGTTAACCCTGGTCAAATTCAACACCCCGAGCATCACATTGGTCCGCAGCACGTTCCCGCTGAAAGCCCATGGGTATTTCTTCCATCTAGTCCGGCAAAGTTCGTTCCAGTACGGATAAGGGTCATAACCGTAATCAGCTTCCATCGGGACAATCGCGACATGTTCAATTTCATTTTCTAATACTGCCATCATGTCACTATCGTTGGGATTATCGACCTTGGGCACAAGTTTGGGCACCTTGTCTATAAGGTATCGTTTTGCATGCAAAAGCTCATGCAGAACTTCTTGTGAGCTAATGTCTCGGTGATGAATTCTGAGGTCAACTAGATTAAATTGCACTGCGACCGCAGGACATTCGCGCCATTGATCGTAAGCGTACTTAATATGGCGGCCCAGTTTTTCTTCGATTTCGTCGTGCAGAGCGCGGACTTTCGGATCAAGTCTCGCGATAATCATCTCACGTATTGAGGTCATCGTCGCAAATCTTCTCAAGCCAACGAGGAGCAGTGTAGCAGGAATAATTCGTTAGCCAACAAGTTGCACACGAGATTGATGGCAGCAGTTCTGGATATAGGTATTGCCGTCGAGCACGGAGGAGAGGCGAGGGCGTGGCTGCGGAAAGCGACTCTGGCGGGGGCTCCGCGATGTCAATTTACCGCCCGAACGCCATCTGCCGGCACTGCACTTGGCGAAGTGACGCGTCAGGCCTCACCTTTCTTCACCGGCTTCTCTGCCGGCGGTTCGGCTGGCTTCTCGATCTGCGCCACCTGGATGCGCTTCACCAGATCACCGATCACAAAGATGTCCGAACCCCGCAGGGTGGATTCGTGAATGAGCCCGAGGAGGAGGCCCCGGTCCTTTTCGCTGTCGAGTTTCATCAGTGTTTCTCCTCGCTTACATCCGGGGCTGCTGGAACAGGGCAGCTACGCAATCCGCTGCCGCAGTCAGCCCCAGGCGCGCCTCTCCCCATATATGGGGAAAACTGCTCCGGCGATGGGCCCCGATCGATCCTATCGATTTGGAGCGACTCGTCCCCTGAGCCCCGCCATTCCATGGTAAACTGCCCAAACATCGAGTGTCTCATGTCTTTCTCCTTTATGCTCCGATAAGTCCGTGAGAGGTGAGGTCATCGATAAGCGCTTTGACGTGTTCCGCCAGTTGTGGGAGCGTCACGGTGCTGGTGGCAAACGTCGTGCGTGTGGCCGTACCGGTAGGGGCGCCCCATCCCGTTTGCCGGGTGTCCAGAACCTGGATGCCGTTGCGTGCGAAAGGGACCAGCGAGTTAGCAAGGGTCGTGCTAATTACGAAGGAATTCGAACCCGCGATCCTCAGGCGAAGCTGATCGTTGGAATGGTTGTAGGAGACGCCACCCTGCTGCAGTCCTTCGGGGTCAGCAAAGTAGAGCCCGCCGATCTGCGTGTTCGGCGTCAAGATGGTGAAGCCCGTATGAGCGCTATTCTCAAGGACGAAGCCATCTGCGCCAGTGGCGGCGACATCTGAAATATTCAGCCCGGATGCGCCCTGGAACAGGTGAAACATGCCGCGCCACGGGTTGGCGATCGGCAGGTTTACGCCGATTTTTCCGCTCGCAAAGTCGCCAGAGATGAGCGGGCTGCGGGTAAATCGATCCTGGATGAACAGACGATTGGATAGGTTTGCGTTGACCGTTCCATCGGGGTTTACACCTGCATCCTGGCCGATAAAAACGGACCAATCGGCGGTAAAGAGATCACCGCCCGAACCATTACCCGCGTTATTGCCGATAAAGACGGAGCTGCCGCCTGCATCGTGAGAGTAACCGGCATTTCGGCCCAGATATGTGTTGCCGTTGCCTGTCCGATGCTGCCAGCCTGCATTCTTGCCAAGCGCCGTGTTATTGTCGCCGAAGACAAGCTTGAACAGCGCGTTGTTGCCGATGGCCGTATTGTCGTTGCCCTGAAGCAAGAGAGAATCGGCGCGGTAGCCCACCGCAACGTTTCCGCTCCCCTTGATGATTTCGCAAAGCGCATCACGGCCGAACGCCTGATTGTAGGAAAAGTCGGTATTCGACGTTGGCCACGGATCGGAATTGATCCAATCCACAATCGCCTGTCCAACCGAAGACGGGAGACCATAGAGATTGCTGGCAGTCCACGCCGGGTTGAGGGTGTACGCGCCGGGATCACCCAATACCAGCATTGCCCCACCGCCGTTGAAGATCAGATCATGGTGGTAGAACTTTCCGCTGGTATCGTCGGTGAGAACTGCGCCGCCCCACTGCATCACGAGTGAGCCGAAGCCGTCAATGCGCTGCGCAAATTTAGTATTTCGCATAGCGCCCTGGCCGTAAACGCTCACTCGATCCACGTTCTGGGCCTTGGTCAACACCAAGGAGCCGAACGCCGTCGTTCGAACCGTGTTCGAATCCAGAGTGTTCTGGATACCCGCACCGAACATCGTGTTGCCCTGGTTCGATGAGGCGGGGAACTCCTCATAAAGCCAATCGTCGTCAGTGTAGGTGCGGGGGATTACGACGACCGAAGAGCGGTCGGCGTAATGAAGGATTTGCGCTCCATCCAGCGTCACCCCATCAGAGATGATCGAGCCCGGGCCGTGGATAGGTTTGGCAGGAATGGCGGTCTCGATATCGAAAACATTGCCGCCCGGGAGGAAGACGGAGGAAAGACCGGCCTCCGCCAACTGGTAAGCGGTCGTGTCGTCCGTCGTGCCATCGCCCGTTGCCCCGAAATAGCGGGGGGAGTCGTCGCGGAAGGCTTGTGCGTAGACGTTTTGGTTCTTGCCCGTGGGGTCGTAGGTGGCGGGCTGCATGGCCGTTGAGGCGAGGATACCCTCTGCCGCCGTTGCAAAAGCATTCACGTCTTCATCAGCTGCCGATCCAAGCCCGAGCGCGCTTTTGAATGCTGCATCGTCTTCGCTGGCGGACAGGTCGCGCATGAAGGACGAGACGGTATAAGTCGCCGCCTCACCTTCCCCGGTATAATAGATTCCGACATCGGAACCCGTCGTCACCTGATCGATAGCCGCCAGATTGGGGCCGATGATGACATCCTGAATGTTCGCGACCAGCGAGGAAAACGGGATGATATTGTAACTGTCGATATCCCGGGTCCATGCCTGAAAGAAGGTTTCGTCCTGATCCGGCACCGCCGGCACAACAGCCAACTGCTCGTAGTCAGGCTTCACGACAAGATCAGCGTCTTCCCGATCGACGGTGAGGCCATTGGTTCCGGAAATGCGTGCAGGGTAGCGGGGAAGGACGCGAAGGCGAAGGCTGGTCATCTGGAAACGATCCCGTCAAGAACTGGCAGGGTGCCGATAAGGTATTGAGTGGTGTAATCGTCGCGCTCGATCGTCACGCCGATTTCGTATGTCCCGGCACAAAGCCCGGTCATTTCGGTGCGGAGGAAAGTCCATTCCAGGACGCCATTGCCGAGATCGGTAATCTTGCCGTTTTCTATGCTGGCGGACAGGCGAGGCGAATAGCAGCCCTGCTCGCGCACCTCGACAAGAACGGAGACGCCCGTGAAATCGGTAATGGCCTCGCCCGTGTTATCATCGACAATTTCGAAGGGTTGCGACCAGTCAGCACGATTGGAGATGGGAGAGAGATTGGCCTGATACATGGTCAAAGCCTGATATAGACGGTGATGGCAAGAGACGGCTGGACGTTGTTGTGTGCCGCGCCTCCACCTCTTGCGCCGATTGTCACGCCATGCGTGTGGTCGTTTACGGGCTCGCTGTCGAAATAAGTGTTATCGGTCGGGCCGTTCTGGGCTCCCTGGCCGCCGCCGGAACCGCCTTTTGGAATTCTGTGAAAGTGGCCGCCCGCCGGGACTGCCGTTGCAGAGTGATTGTGTGACGGCATCTCGTCCACGACCAGAGTATGTGTCTCACTGCCGCCTCTCCAACCGAGAACGGTAGCCGCGTTCAGGATGCCGGCGGCAATGTTGCCCATGTCGTCAAGACCAACGATGGCCTTGCCACGGAAATCCGGAAGTTCCAGCGGCTTGTTCGCTCCCCAATCGGCAGCGGCGCTCCCTCCCCGACCGCCAGCAACAACAAGGTTCGGATCGGCATTCCAAAGGAATTCATAGAGAGCTTGGCAGTCGGAGTTCGCCCGCTCAGTTGCGCCACTGGTCGCCGTGCCGATAGACCTTCCATTGCTCCGGACGTAGCCTTCCAGGAAGCCCTCTCCGTATCGGACCTTAAGGTCACCGGTCTTGTAGATCGCGTTTGGATCGACAGGAGCAGGCGGAGAGCCGCCCCCGCTCTCGGTCGGGCCAATGATCGGGATTTGATCGGCATCGTAGAGAATGACGCCGCCGGAGGTCGTGACGCGGACACGGTAAAAGCCATCCTCTTCATCCATGTAGACAGCCGGGAACCGCCCAAAGCCGTCTGTCGAAAGCGGGTTCGGGTGCGGCGTAAGAAGCCCGTAATCCCTGAACACGGAAATCGGTGTCGTGGTGCCGCCCTCATAAAAAAAGGCCTTGGCGCCGACGATCGGCTTGCCGTTCAGGTCATTCATTTGGGAAAAGGATTGCGGCCAGAATCCACTCATTGCGGTTTCCTGCTGGTTGATGCATGGTTTTCCGATGAAGATGATCGATCATGACCCCGAAGAGCCGAAGATTGACCGTGGCCCCGGGCCATGGCGGTGGGTATTCCCGGTGATCGGAGTGATCCTCGCGCTGAACATCTTCACGCGCGAGATCGATTGGGTTTCGCTGGCACTGGGGCTTGGTCTGGGATGTACATTAGCCGGATGGGCGATCGACCTGACCGGTAACAAGGTGCCTGCCAATTGGCGCCGAAAATCACCTGACCGGAACCGGAACACTGATTTCTAGGGGCGGCCGCCGATCCTGACCGAGAATACGAGGTGGCGCGCTCGTCGTCATCGAATTGAGGATGGCAGTAGCCATTCCGCGCTTTGCGTTGTCATCCATCTTCGTGCTGCTGGCGACTGTCAGCAGGCGCCGGGCATGTTCCGGATCAGTCTCCATCAGTGCGCGACCGACGCGTTCGATAACACGGGGCGGAAGGCCCTTTCCCTCGTTCAAAGCCTTGGTCACAGCAGTGAGAGCCGCGGTCTTCCATTGTCCTTTCATCAGGTTGGACAATAGGGTCGGGTCGAAATTCGCGAGATCATCGAAGTCGGCGAGATTGTCAGCCGTCCTTGAACCTCCCGTCGCCTGGTTGATCGTTTCGAACATGCGCTGCTCACGGCCAATGCGGCGTCCCAGCCTGGTGACCTGTTCGGGATCGGCAACCGCCTGAAACTCTTCCCTGAACTTTGGTGTCATCAGCATTCGAGCCTTGTTCGTCGTCGGAGAAGACGCGGCTCCCTCCACACGGGCGATCAGTGGATCGGCATAGCCGGCTCGGTATGCCGCCTGCTGATCAGGGGACATCGCGCTGAATTCTTCGATCGTGTCTGCGGCACGGCGGCGACCGCTCGTGGCCGCTCTACCTGCGTCCACAGCGTCAATCACTCCGCTTTGGCGGGCAAAGGTATCGTTGGCCTCGCGAAACGCGGGGGAGGCCTCTTCCAAGGCATTGTCGACTCGCCGTTTCACGGCTCGCAGCGCGAAGACTTTATTCCCAAGCCCCTGAGCTTCAGCCTTGGCAATGGTGTCGTCGAGGTTCAGCTTCACGCGAAAGAGGGCGTTGAAGTCGGTGATCTGCGAATTACCGTCCGTGAGACGCGATTTCACCCGGGCCAGTGCGGTTTCGATATCATCCCAGGCGATATTGTTCTGAGGGTTGACGATCTGATTGACGCCGGGCTGCAGCGTCTCGTCGAGCTGTTCGATGATCGGAGTTACATTGACAGCGCCGGCCTGCCGTCTCGCGGCCTCATAAAGTCCATTGGCTTCCGTATCGCGGGCTTGTGTCAGGCGCGCCGTACGCTGCAACGCGGTGTCAGGCGCGTTGAAGCCCTCCGCCAATGCATTGGCCAGACGGTCGCCCTGCCCTCCCTGCCGCCTCATCAGCTGCTCGATAACCTCCTGACGAGCCTCGTTGGGGGTTCTTGTCACGGAGGAAAGCATTCTCTGGCCGGCGTTGCCCAAGGCATCGACAAGAGCGTATTCGCTCTGACCGTCGTCCGCGGCGCTCTGGAGGATTCTTGCGACTTGCTCCGGCGTCTTGCCCGAACGCTGCATGGCGGTTGCAAGAGCGCGATTTGCAGCATGTTCAGGTCGCAAGCGGGCCATGATAGGAGCAGCGAGCGAACCGAGGAATGCTCCACCCCCTGCAATGGCGTAAGGCGCCGCGGCGCCACCCGCAAGACCGACCGCGCCGCTTACGCCGCCCGACCCAAGACGATTTAGGAAACCGCCTTCGCCACTGCCGAATCCCTGAAGCCCTCCCAGGACAGCCCCCTCACCGGCACTGGCGCCGGCAACACGGGCGAGGCTCGCCCCACGCTCGATTGCGTTGGCTGTTGCCGACAGGCCGGATCTTGCGAGCCCCGCGCCACCAGTCAACCCGCCACCGATCTGTCCGGCGAGCCGATAGCCGAAACGATCCCGGCTGTCGGCGGCGTCCACGGCCCGCTGGCGCTCAAGGTTGCGGCTGTAACGCTCGGAGATCGAGCCGCCCCCCTCCCCCGTGCCGAAGATCGGGTTGAAGAGCGCATCTCCGCCAGCGGCGATTTCATCGGCGAGACCGAAAGAGAGCGTGTCGGCGGCCCCCCGCATGAACGTGTCAGCCTTGGCCAAAAAGTTATCTCTTTCATCCTCCTCAGGAGAAACAGCGGCTTTGACTGTTGGTCGCGTTGGGTTTCCGTCCGCTGATGCCCCGAGCCGCTTGGCGATTTCCTCCACCGTAGCGTTCTGCTGCTCCGGCGTGAGATTCTTGAAGCTATCATCGACCGTTACCCGGCGACCGGCAATGTTGAGAACGGTCATTCCTCAATGCTCCATGTCACGCCCGACGATGTCTGGTTTCCGGTCGGCGTCCTCGACCCGGCTTTTTTGCGAGCGCGATCAAGACTGCCCTGAACAACGGCCCGCAATTCGGCCAAGGCTTCTCGGTAGTCGCGTTCATTCTGGGCGACGTTCAAACGTCCCATCGCGGCCGTGGCTCGCTTGCCTTCTTCTTCGGTGATCTGCCCCGCGCCGCGCAGCGCGTTGTAGGCCTGGAGGAACGACTGCCCGCCGATCTGGTCCATCTTGGACTGAACCCGCTCCGAATCCGCCGAGATGTTCTTGAGGCGGCTGTTATACGGCCCGAGCATGTTAGGCAGGTAGGAATCGTTCGCCAGGCTGTCGATCGACGCCAGCATTTGATTTGCGGAGGCCTCCACCTGCGGAAGAGCGGCAATCGCCTCGGCGGTGTTTTCCCCTTCCTTCTTCTGCTGGGCGGCCCCGGAAACATCCTTCGAGGTCCGGGTAATCGGTGCGCCCGTCCGATTGTTGATCGTAAGCGTTCCGGTTCCGGTGTCGATGTTGCTGATGCCGGGTGTGAGGATAACGCCCTCCGGCAGTTCTACCCGGCGCAAGCCACCGCCCTTGAGCGGCTGGAATGCGACGGTGTTTCCTTCTGCGTCCTGGCCGTAAACAAGATTCAGACCAGCCTCGTTCGCCCCAAGGCCATTCCCGCTCGCAGCCTTCGGGAAACGGCCGACGGTCTGGACTTCACCCGTCTGCTGGTTCGCCCTTGCCAACGTCCCATCCGGGAGCGTGACGAACTGCCATGGCTCCGCTGTCTTGCCGGTCACGTTCTGCTGCCAGAGCTGAAGGCCTGCCTGACGCAGGTTCGGATCGCGAAGCATTTCCTGAATGATCGAGATCGGGACGCCGCCACGTGCAACAGGCGTGACACCCGCCGCAATCATACCTGAGGCATCTGCCGCCTGCATCGGCGCGCCGGAGTTGGGAGCCGACACGACGGGATCGACATAGGCTTGCGGCTGGTTGGTCGCGGCAAGCTCGCCGGCAAGCGCTGCGCGGCCTTGGACAGGGGTTCCAGAGCCGAACCGATCGGCATCAAAGCCGCCGATAGAGCCGGACGGAGGCGCAACGACATCGATTGCCGCCGAAGTGGCATTCCCACGGCCGAATTCCTGGGCATAGTAGTTCTGCGCCAGCGCACGGCGCCGTGCAGCTTCGCCGCCGCCGGGATTGTCATATCCGGCAAAGCGCCATGCGTTCGCCATGATGTCAGCCGCTTCCTGTGGGGACTTGGCGTTGTTCAGGCTTTCGATGAGCTGCGGGTTTTCCTGGAGGAAGAATTCCGCCTGCGTCTGGGGAGAGCCGTTCCCCTGCTCGCCCTTGCTCTTCGCATAGGCCTGGAGGCTTGCCAGACGAGGACCGCGCCACGACAGGATACCCCCCGACGTGCCAGCCTGCCCCGATTGCGACGGATCAGCCCACGTGCGGTCAGCGTTCGCGCCGTTCCATCCGCTTTCCGCCCTGCCCGTCGCGGCGATTGCCGAAAGCGCATAGGGATTGTTGACGCGGGTTCTGACCGTATCGATGAACGGCTGGTAGGTGCTGCCCTGCGGAGCGCTACGCTCAACCGGTGTAACCGGAGCGGCGAACGACTGCGGAGAAGACGGCATGGCGGCCATGGGGGCGGCATCCGGCTGCTCTCCGATCAGATCGGCAAGCCGGTTGAACGACTTGTTCTGACGCTGGAGCTTCAGGCCGTCTCCGATCGTCTCCCCGAGATCGGCAAGCCATGAGGTGTTCGGCTGCGGAATAGAGACGCCAGGAACAAGAAGGCTTGCGATTGCCATCAGAAAAGCCCTCCGCTGATGATTTTCGCCCCGCCGCTCACGAGATTGCCGAACAGGCCGCTAAGCGCGGAATTATTCGCCGTCTGCCCCTGCGCCATCTGGTTGTTCAGCCCCATGCGGCCTTGAGCGACACCACTTGCGAGGCTGAGACGGTCGTCCGTCGTGCCCTGATACAGACTCGCCAGCCCACCATAGGCATTCGCCTGACCGTTGGTTGCCGACAGGCCGGTATCGGTGAGGCCTGAAAGCCGGTCCAGCCATGACCCGTATTCCTGGTTGGCGAGCCCCTGTCCGTACTGCGTCAAGGCAGTCAGGGTGTTGCCGCTGTTCAGCATCCCGGCCGCCGACGCTCCTCTAAGCGCCGCCTGCGTGCCTTGATCCATCGCGAACTGATATCCGGGTCCGGTCTGGAAGGCTTCCGTGGCAGCCGCGCTGCCATCTGCTCCGTTCAAGCCTAACGCATTGGAATACATGCCGACCGCATCCGCGCCAGCGGCGGTATAGGGGTTATAGCCGGCAATCGCCTTGTTCAGTGCTCCCGCAGATTTCTGCTCGCCGCTGTTGATGTAGCCGAATCCGGTACGCTCCAGATCGGAGAGAACCTGTCTGTTCTTCTTCGCGGCCTTGATGGTCGGGTCACCGGCATTCAAACCAAGAAGGGAATCAAGAAAGCCCATTATGGCGTCTCCAAATCATCAATGCGGCGTTCGATATCGCGGATATGATCGTCCACCCTCTTCAGGTAGAGGTACCAAGTCTGGGTGACGCGCCCGGTCCTCGGGTCAACCATCGGCTCTTGAGGTGGCGGTATGGGGGGTAACGGCGTGAGGTTCGTAGCCATCAGCGTGACCTTGGATCCACATCCATCTGACCAGCCTGAAGGGACGCATAGACCGGATCGCTGATATCCAGCCTCCACACCCGCCCGTATGGGCCAGCGACACCGCAGCGATTGACAGTCACCCGATTACCGAAGCGACCGACCGGGCCCAATTTTCTCTGGACAGGTATTCCGAAGGCGTTCCCGCCATCATCGGACCACGAAATCAGAACGACAGGATCGGTTTCGATCGGTTGCTCACCGGCCACGAGACCCTGCCCGACGATGAAGTCAAAATCCGCTCTTGGGATGGAAACGCGGTTCGGAAACCCACTCGCCGGCTGGGAAAAAACACTCATCACCAGAGGCTCAAGGCCTTCGCGCTGGTAAGCGGCGTCCAGCATCCAGACCTGACCCGTCTCGCGGTCTCCTACCACCCACCCGCCAAAAGCCTGAGCGGAGCAAATCGCTCGCCAGTTCGGTATCTGGTAGCTCTTGCGCTCGTGCCAGAGGCCCGTTTGAACCTCGTATTCCCACGTAAAGCCCGGGCCGGTCACGGCGACCCAATTATGGCCCGAGGTCACCGATACCGTGACATCAAGCGTCGTCTTGTCCGTCACCTTCTCAATCAGACGATCGAGGTCGGGCGTCGAAATCTTCGTCGGTGTGTACCCACCAGAAAGGAGATAGACGCCGTTATCGTCGCCTACGAAAACGATGGACGAGAACCCGTCCTCAAAACCAGCTATGGCAAACGTCGAAGCGATACCGCGCGGGATGACCGCCGCACGGGAAAACGGCGAGCCTGTCGCATTCCCCGCGTTCTGCCATACCTCGATCGAGGAAGGACCACAGAGCAACAGAAGCTCGCCATAGGGGTAAGCGCCATAAATGCCGCCGGGCCGGTTCTCGGCCTTGCCGAAGTCCAGCGCGGAAACCGTCGTATCGTTGATGGCGGAAAAGAACACCCGCCCGTCGCGAATGGCGAAGATGAAATAGCCGGCCAGGAAGCAGACGGTGAGCGGCTGGGGAAGATCACCTTCTCCCAGCGAAACAGGCGGCGCCGTGTCGTCCACCACGTAAACGTCGTTTTCCGTCACGCACAGGATATCTGGGACCGGAGCCTTGTTGTTGCGTGCGAATGTCACCCTTCCCGTTCCAGGAAGCTCGCCAAGATCGGTGACGGCGAATTCGCCAAGCACCACCGTGACCTTTGACAGCCTCTCCGCCTGCGCGATGTAGAGCGTTCCGTTGCCGTCGAAATGCATGCCGCGCATGCCGTTGTGCTCGCTCAGAGCCATGGCGCGCAGTCCTGGAGAACGGCGACGGGCATATTGAGCCCTTGCGCCACCCTGCAATTTCTCGGCGTAGCAGTTGATCAGACGGCCGGCACCCTCGCCGGGGCGCTCCCCTGGCGCCGTCGTGATCGGAAAGACAATCTCGACCATCAGAAATAATCAACCTGGAGCGTGGAACCGGGAACGTAGGTCGATGGCTTCATTTCCCGGATGCGATTGACCGCAGCCAGCACACGCTCTTCATTGCGGGCCTGCCCGAAGTCCGGGGCGGCCATGTCGCCAATGATGGTTGCCAGCGCGTCGAGATACTGGTCTTCGAATTGCGTCGTGTCGGAGGTGTAATAGATGTCGCGGGCGTTCAGTTCGGCTATCTTGCCGTCAATCAGCTTGTCGATCTGCTGGACATCTTCCGCCTCTGGGGATTGACCGGCGGCAATGACGTTGAGGAGATCAAGCGTTCGCTCGATCAGGTCTTGTCTGGTTTTCATCGCCGCCGGTCCTGTTACTTCACGTATTCGGCTTTTTCGCCGTCAGACATGGCGTTGAAGGCGTCGGCATCCTCTTTCGAGAGGCCTTCCTTCAATTCCTTGTCACCCTGCATGATCGAGAACGAGCCACGACCGCGATGCACGGCCTTCAGTTCGTTATCTTCAGACTTCGCGGGCTCCTTGGCCTCGATAACCTCGAAGAAGGGGTTGCCGCGAAACTTCGCGAGGTGCTTGGCGTCCGTGACTTCGACGGCTTTGCCATCCGCGAAATCATAGCCGTACTGCGAGGTAGTGCCGGGCTTGTACTTGACCTTAGCCATGATCGGTTCCTCAGTTGTTCGGGAGGAAGGCGATAACGACGACGGCGGAGCCGGCCGTTGCCGCCGTTCCCGTTTCCGCAAGCTGGCACGTCAGTTCGGTATCGGACGTGACAACCATGCTGACCGCCTCATCCAGCGGCACAAAAGCCGCAGCGGTCTTCACGTCCAGATCGGTGCCGTAGAGGTCACCGTCCGCCGACGTGCCGATGTCGAGAACGGTCGTGGTGGCCGAGTTGAACACCGTATTGACCTGGACGCCCGACAGCGCCTTGAGGATGAGAGCGCCGGCCGGGATGGTGCCGAGCTTCACGACGGCGCCCATGTCTGCGACACCGATCGTCTTGCGGATGAAATGCACTTGCTGCGTACCGGCATCGCGAGCCGGGATTTTGCGATTGAGACCCATGGTCCTGTTCCTTTTTCCGGAGAAAGATGAAGGGCGACCGAAGCCGCCCTATCGCTCATCAGGCATCAGCCGCGGCAGCGACAAAGCAGGTGACGACGCCCCATTGCTTCAGGTTGGTGCCGTCCATCGGGTGCTTCTTGAACATCTTGGAGACGCCGAAGGCCATTTCGGTGCCAACGCCCGTGATGAACCCGTAGTCGTCTTCCTTGCGGAACGTCGGCTTTGCCATCTGGCCCCAGCCGAGAACCGCCGCCTGCTGGCCGCAGAGGAACACCGGCTCGACACGAGCGGACGAGTTGCCGGCCGTGAGGAGCGAGGTCCAGACGTTGGTCACGTACTGCGAGATTTCCGGGACTTCGCGGATGATCACGCCATCGACCAACAGGTCGCCGTCCTGAAACAG
Source organism: Neorhizobium sp. CSC1952 (assembly GCF_030378245.1). Lineage (NCBI taxonomy): Bacteria > Pseudomonadati > Pseudomonadota > Alphaproteobacteria > Hyphomicrobiales > Rhizobiaceae > Neorhizobium > Neorhizobium sp. CSC1952. Next base: position 35,803 of record NZ_CP128416.1, read on the forward strand.
CGGGTTGTTGTTCATGCCGTTGCCTTCCCGGGCGCGGGCGTCCCGGTTGAGCTGGATGATGGTCGGATCGTTCTTGTAGTCGCGGAAGGCGTTGGTGCCTGCGAACGTCACGAAATATTCGTAGCCGTTCTTGGTCTTGTAGGGCTTGATCGCCGGATCGGCCAGCTTCGCGACACGCTTCGCCAAGGTGATCTGGGCAAAGCTTGCCTTGTCGTTGGTCGTATCGATGTTGGCGAGAGCCGTGGCATGCGTGGCGTTGTAGTTGCTGACGGCCGAACCGTACAGCACGCGGTCGGAGTTGGCCGCATTCCAGGTGTTGCGCTGGGCTGCTGTGGCCGCCTCGTAGCGGATGCCGTTGATGGTGTCGCCGTCGTCGGAGCCGAGACCCGCTGGCGCGGTTTCGGCCGGGAGAGCCATGAAGGCTTCGATGAGGTCGTCACGCTGGCGTTCCTTGCCCCAATCCGAGAGGAGCGGCTTTGCCTCACCGAACACATCGGCAGAGTCCTTGTGCTGCTCGTTCTTCTTTGTGGCGACGGCGTGGCGAGCCCAATCGATCCACAGGCGCATGCCGTAGTTGTCGATCTTCTCTTCGTTGCCGACGAGAGTACCGGCGCCCTTGCCCTTGCCGCGAAGCTTGGTGACGAGCGGGATATTCATCTGCTCGCCGCCGCTCTTCAGCTCCTGACGGATGCGGATGATGGCGTTCAGATCCTGCCCCATGTAGGGGGAGAACATGTTCTCGCGAACGAATTCGCGGTTGATTTCCTTGGTGTAGACAACAAGCTTGTTGTTGTCCTGGACCGTGGTCATGGACATGTGCGTTTTCCTTTTGAGACGGGCGGCGCCGTGTCAGGTCACCGCGTAGCGAAGTTGAAAAGCGCCCCGTCGCTCACGTCATTGTCGGCAGGCGTGTTGCCACCGGCCGGAAGACGGCTGAGGGATGGGGGAAGGTTGGTGACAGGCTGTGAACGATTGGTGTTTGCAGAAGCCGTGCCGCGAATGCGCTCCATGATCTTCGCCTGTTCGGCTGGATCGCTGAGACGCCGTTCGATCTCGGCATTCAGCCATGCGTCCGGATCATTGCCGATCCGCTGCATGAGCTGGTTCTGGGTGTGCCACTTCACCAGATTGTCGTAGGGATTACCGCCGGCCATGATCTGCTGGTGCAGAGCGCGACCCTGTTGCGTCCCCGATAGAGCGTTTGCGGCTTCCTTCGCTGCGGCGAGCTTTTCGGCTCCGTGAAGCTGGGCTGCCTGAAGCTCCCACAACATCTCACGCGTTTCCTGCATCTGCTGCTGGACGGGCGTGAGCTGGCTTTTCAGGTAGGCATCCGGATCGTCCCAGAGGGATGCCGGGGGCTGTTCCTGCTGCGGCTGCGGCGCGGGCTGGCGCTGGGCCATGACCATGCCGCGAAGTTCTGCGAGTTCACGCCGAAGTGCTTCGTTTGCTGCCTCCGCTTCCCGGCGCTTTTCCGCTTCTGCTTTCAGCCGCGCTGGAGGAATGCCGCCCTTGTCGTGCTGCTCCTCCTGTACCGGCTGCTGTTCCGCAACCACGGGCTCTTCGACAACGGCAGGCTGTTCTTCCTGCTTGGCTGCGAAGCGCCCGATATCGTCGCGGGGCTGATCGTTTTTCTGCTCCTGCTGAGCGGCCGGCATGGCTTCGCCAGTACCGGACATGATTTCGTCCAGTTCATTCACTGATGCTCTCCGATGTCGTTGGAAGTCACGAATTCGCCCGTGGCCCGGCGGCGGCTTGTCGCCCGTCTCAAGTCGGCGGCACTATTTTCGCCCGTTAAGGACGGCGGCTCCTATCCTGGGATGCCTGACGCATCGTATCCTTGTGAACGGTCATCCGCTCTTCGCGGCTGCGCTCCTGCTCGATCTGCTGGTTTGCCATCTCGACCGGAGCAAGAGCGGTTTCCGTCCTGATCTTGTCGGTTTCGGCAACAACCTTTTCTGTCGAGGCGTTCTTGTTGCGGATTTCGGCCAGCGCCTGCGCAACCTCGATATCGGTCGGGCCCTGTTCGCCGGTCATTCCAGCCGTACCAGCATCGGCAATCGCCTTGCGGGCCTGAGCCTGCTTGAGAATGGCGCTGGACTGCTTTTCGGCAATCTCAGCTTCGGCCCCGGCAACCGCCAGAGGATTCGGAGGCTGGTTAGCGGCCTTCTCAAGGATATCGAGCGCCTTCTTCTTCACCGAACCTGTAAGCGGCGAAAGCTCGATCAGCAGTTCTGGCGGCACGTTCTGGCCCTTCGTCGCCATAACGGTCAGGGTATCGTAGGCGTCCTGCTGCATGTTGATCGTGTCGGGGCCTTCATCGATGATGATATCCACGTCAAGCGAGCCGAGAGCGTTGACCAGCGTCGGCATGCCCGTATTCGGATCAATGCCCATCTGGTTGACCGCGAAGAACTGCGCGACCTGATTGTCATCCGTCACGCGAATCCACCGCTCTGCCGTCCAATGGCGCTGAATGGCGTTCCATAGCGCCCGGTAAACCCGGAGCTTCCAGCCCTTGTAGGCCAGGAGATACGGGCCAAGCTCGGCAATCCCCGCCTGCTGCTGTATCTGCATCGCACGGCCGGAGAGCTTATCGACGCCCTGCCCGATCAGGGCCGGGTTGAAGCCGTAGTTCTCGATCTCGTTCTTTGCGTCCTCAAGGAATGCGATCTGCCCTTGAAGCTCCGTACCCTTGGCGGAATCATCGAACTGCGGAGACTGAGAGCCCTGAGGAAAATCAATGACACCGTCAGGGCGTGCCGCTTCCCGCCTGATTTTCTCGATATCGGCGCCTGTCCCGGTCGGGATGATGATGCGGCGGCTGTTGAGGATATGCAGCCCCTTGGACCTGCGCTGGTTGATCTCATCCTGCGACGACTTCATGTTCCGCACGAAACCGTAGCGGTCTCCGTCGTGGTCGATATTGGCTGAGTACATGATGTATTTGCAGAAGGTGTTGCCCTTTTCATCAATGAACGGGCTTTCTCCCTCTGCCAGGATCGTGGCTCCCGTATAGATGCACCAGCGCCATTGCCCGTTCCTGATATACCAGTGATCGACAATGCGGATGCGGTTGCCGTTCTCGCCGGTCGAATACCACTTGTTGTCCGTGTCCGGGTTGCTGGTCAGTTCCGAGCCGCTTTCCAGCGATGCCCTGATTTCATCGGCCTTGTCCGGAAACTGCTCGATCGCTGCCTCAAGATCAGCCCACTTGCCCATGCCCTGATAGCGGGCATCGGAGAAGTCCATCTTCAGCGAGCGAGGGTCGTAGAAATACGAGGAAGGATCGACAATCTCGAACCCGACTTCAACATCTCCCCTGTCGCCCTGCTCAAGCAGCAGCTCCACACCGCCGATACCATCGACCGCGCCGTTAAGCCCGCAGATCGGTGATTTGCTCGCCCAATCCTGCTCATCGCAGACATAGCGAAGCACGGCGGTCGCAATCTCCGCGCCCTCCTCATGCTTCGGCGTTCTCGGGAAGCCGCGAGGATCCTGCCTTTGCCTTTCCAGGAGGCCCACAACCGCGTTGATCTTCCTGCCGATGCGATTGTACGTAACGACAGGCTGACGGCGCTGGTTGAACGCCTTGATCTGCTTATCGGTCCACTGGCTGCCGTGGTAATACCGGCGCGCGTTCTGCTGCTCCTTGATCTCCTCGTTCTTGGTTTCGAGATACGCGAGGTATCCCTTCTTCAAGGCCGAGAGGTCGGACTCATAGGTCGCGGCAGTCGGCCCTTGAGCCGGTCCGCTGCCTTGCGTATAGCCGGTGTGGTTGCCGAGCATGGCTTACCAGATCGCTACGATGCCGGTCGCGGTCGTGCCGGATGCCCGAACGCGGGAGACGGCAAGCGGATGAAGGCCTGCCTGCACGGAAATGGTCACGGTCTGGCCGCCGCGCATGATGACGGAAATATCGCCAGCCACGCCGACATACAGGCCCCGCGAAACATGCGTCAGGTCCGTGCTGTCGCTTGGCGTGACGGCCTCCGCATTCGAAGCGGGTCCGAGCACATCGACATCGGCGCCATAAGGATTCGTTGCTGCCATGGTATGCGCTCCTAGTATGTCATCCAGTCGTTGGCTTCCGCTGGGTCTTGCGCGGGCCGGTAATCCTGATGCCGCTTTGGCTCTGGCGGCTCTTCCTTGGCTGCTTCTCGCCATGCCAGGCCGAGATAGCGGAAGGCAGACCCTATATGCTCCGCCCAATCCTTCACCGGGTTTTCGCGGAACGTCTTCAACTCGTCGTCCCATTCCCGGCGATAGTTTTTCAAGCCATCGACACCGAGTTCCATTCGAGTGCCGCGCTCGTCTTCGCCTCTGTGGAAGAGAGCAAGCTTGATCGTCTCGCGACCGGCTGAAAGACCATCGGCAACCGAGACCTTAGCGACCCTGTGAGGATTGCGCTTGAGCGAGGTCAGGATTTCGATGCGCGTCCTGCTCGATCCCCATTCCGTGTTGATCGCATCGTGTGGAACGTAATCCGTGCCGTGATAGCCTCGATCGTCCAGCCATTTGCACCAGTCGGCAACGTCGTCCGATTCCGGCCGGTAGAAGTCCACGATGTAGGGGCGGCCCTTGATGACCTGAAAACACCAGATCGGGTTGTTCACCGCCTTGCCCAAGTCCCACGCGGTATGAACCGGATATCGCTCGTCTATCTCGACACAGCGGATACGGTCCTCACGTTCCGCGTTCGCCATCTCAGCGCCCCAATACGCGCCGACCATGGCTCCGGCGAAGGAGCAGTGATATTCCTGTTCGAAGATTGCCCGGCCCAGGTCGATGCCGTGCATGTCCTGATATTCTTGCAGCGCTTCCGCCAGATCGGTTTCGCTCAGCGCTTTCGTGTCGTTGATCGACAGCAGCTCAGAGAACCAGCCGTCGTTCCCCTTCGCCCTGTCATACATCGTCTTGGCGTGGTTGTTGCCGCGCGGCGTCGTGATGAACGCTGCAAATCCGCCGGTCTCTCGGATCATCGGCGAATGATACGCCCACGCGCTCGGGTTGCTCAGCGCCCATTCCGAATAGGCTATCCCCTTCGGACCGGAGCCGACCGTGCTATCGTACCGATCCGAGCCGATGAGCTGGAACGTCGCGCCATTGTTCAGTTCGATGAACATGTCATCGTCCTGCATGCGCTTGATGATCTGAGGCGGGAAGGACTCGAATATCCTTCGCTTGCCCGTGTGACCGTTGACGCCGTTCCAGATGGCCTTGCGCGCCTGCTTCTGCTCGGGGAAGCAATGCCAGTATGTACCCGGGTCTTTCCAGGCCAATTCCCGCATCGCGTTCAGGACAATCTCGTCCTTGCCGGCGCGTCGATGCCATATGGCAATCAGTCGGTCATGCGTCCGGTGAACAAGCGCCTCGTGGAATCGCCTTTGATACCAGCGAACACGGAATTGATGGATGGTCACTTTTCAGGCGCGGCTTCGTACACGGTCTGGAACGTGACGGTCATGTCGCCGGAATGTTCCTGCTTGTCGGCAAGACCAAGATCACGGGCAATAATGTTCGGATTCAGCAGGTCCGCAGCAGCTCCGGCGAACTTCTGCTGATAGATGACAGCCTCAACTCGCGAGATGATGTTGGATAAATCGGAACGGTTTTTCTTCCACTCGACCCATGTCGAGAAGTCGATATCTATGAAGAGGCAAAGGCCTTGCAACGTCATCGCTCGCATTTTGGCGATCGGCTCATGGGTGTTGATGCCCTGGAAGGACGTGACCTTGTCCTCATAGAGAGGATTGCACTCAATCCATTCGAAGTACTCGCAGCAGGCAGACCACAAGTCGTCTCCGTTTTCGAACTTGGGCTTTGCACCATGAGAGGAACGCGCCTCCCAAAAGCGGTTGCCGGGGAGGAAGCGACCCGTTCCAGGATCGCGATCTGCCATTCGTCAACTCCTATTTTCCGTGCCACAAAATATTAAACGTAGCACTTTTATTCTTGGCGCGGCACATTAAATGTGCTACACAAAATCATGAAGATCACTTATGACGAAAACAAGCGCCTGACCAATATCGAGAAGCACTTCGGCCTCGACTTTGCCGATCTCGATATGGATTTCTTCGAAGGCGCGACGATCTATCCAGCAAAGGACGACCGCCTCATGGCGATCGGTGAATTCAAAGGCCAGATCATCCTCGTCGTGATCTTCAAGCCGCTTGGATCGGAAGCCATTTCCGTCATCTCAATGCGGCACGCAAGCAGGAAGGAAAGGGAAACCCATGGCTACTAAGTTTTCAGCGAAACGCCCGCTAACCGATGCGGAAGAAGCCGAAATCCAGAAGGCTATCGCATCCGATCCGGACTCCCCGGAAGCTACCGATGAGCAGCTTGCCAAGGGTAGGCCATTCCGTGAAGCTCTACCTGAGCTGGCAGCAAGCATTGACCGGGAAAGAGCTAGGCGCGGCCGACCTCCCGTTGAGAAGCCTCGTCAGCATGTATCTCTGCGCCTCGATCCCGATGTTATCGACCACTACAAGGCAACCGGCAAAGGCTGGCAGAGCCGAATGAATGATGATCTACGTAAGGCTGCCGGCCTGTAAGACTGCCTCACAAAACTAAAGCGACGAATTTCGTCGAATTGGTTCGGGATGACGAAATCATCAACATAGGGCTGGCAGGAGCCGGTGCCCCACTAGGCTGCCGCCATGCAGGCCGAGATCGTTGGCGTTGTAACCTTGTTGAACGCGATGGTGGCGAAAAATGCGCCCGCGGTAGCGATAGACAAGACCACTACTAAGCCAGCCTGATGCCAGCATATACGCGTGAGCAATCCATTGAAGCGGTCTGCGAATTCTGTGCCGATTGCCTCATACTCACGATTAAGCTTTTCCCGTTGGTTGCCGATTTCCGTACGAAGAGCAGAAAGGGTCAACCATTGATTGACTATAGCGACCGTTAGGAGAATAAGGAAAATCCAGGCGCCTGCGACCACCGCCCAATTTGTGTAGAAGACGAGGCCGCATTCGCTGACATTCTTTAGTTGGGATGCCACGATAATCGTTGCGACCGGTATCCCCAACAGCTGGTTTTGGATGTCCACGATGGTCTTGTGGATTTTTCCAAGGTACTCTACCCGAGCTGTCTCGATCTCGTTCCGAATTTTTGAGTAGGAAAAGCTCGACGCAAATAGCCGATAACCCTGCCTTAGGTCTTCTGCCACGACCTCCAGGTTCAGGAGGAGGTATCGGAAACGGCTATTTAGCGGGTGAGCTGCGCTTATTCGTGTGACCGATTCTGCTAAAAGGGATAGCTTCTGGTCGAGGTGGATGTCGCCTTGAAACAGATCGATCAAGGTCGCGACTTGCCGAATATCTACTTGAAGTAAGGTGTCTACATCATACGCGACAGGAACTACGGTTTTCGCCTGTTCGATGAATACTAGCTCCTCCCGACTCTCGTCGAAATAAGATGCAGCCTGCATGAGGAGGGAGAGTAGTTTCAAACAAAGGCGGTAGCGACGTTGAACATCCGCCTCGGGTACCGAATTGCGTTCAATTGCTCCGTCAACTATGAAGTAAGCATCGTATTCTCGGAGCCTAGCCTTTGGATAAAGGAGAAGCTCATCAAAAGTCTTAGCGAAGGCCCCCAGGTGAAGCTTCGGCTTTGTAACCTCAAGTATGACTTCGTCACCAATCTTTGCTCGGTCAAGGTCTACAAGAGCATGGATACCTGTGGTCGCAGTTTCATCCGCTAGCTGTTTGATAAGAGAAAGCGACTCAGCGTCGCTCAGGAGGTATGCCGCCTCGTTTCCAACCTCACGAAAAGCTAGCCGTCGATATACCTTGATGAGATCATCGAACGTTGGGCTCGTCATTGCCATATTCGTCTTTGAGCTGGGCAACCAGATCCTCAGGGAGGTTGGTGACAGTCAGTGAATTTGAGGCAGCATGAAACTTGATTTCGCCGCCGGTGATGGCATCGCGGTCAAATTCGATACGCCAGTTCTTAGCATGACCCTGGAATTTGACTAGAGACCCTAACGCTCGACGATCTGGGACGAACTGGTCGTTAAGCAGTAGGTCTGGATCAGTAAGAGCATCAAGGAGCTTCCTTGGAGCGTCCGGAACCAATTGATTCGATAACGCTTCGAAACTCAGTTCTTCGCGTCGAGCTGAGTACCCGGTGCATATGTCTTTCGCCTTCTTGAGAAACAGATCGCGCTCTGCTTGCTCCATCTTCTGTTCGTCAGCGTAACTCTTGAGAGCAGCGACCAAGCCAAGCGTATCCTGCTTCTCAAGCACTGGTGTTTCGCAACCGAGAAACTCCTTGAAGTAGTCTGCGACGTTTCCTTTGCCCTTTAAAAAGCTGATGTAACGCTCCTCTTGTTTAGCCCAGGCACTAATGTTGATTCGCCCGGCAAACTTGAAACCGTCTAGGTCAAGGTGCTGCACATCTTGGACGTCGAGATCCTTTGTAATAGCTGCGCCGAGCTTTTCGTTGATAATCGCAACCAGGAGGAAGTCTTTACCCTCAGCTTGGAAGTGCGCAAAGAAAACATGGCCACCGGTGGCCGCACCTTTATGTCCCGCCTGCATCTTCAGGGTTTCCATAAGGCCGGTGGTCAAGGCCACGAAGTCCTTGAACTTGCCCTCAACATACCGCTTCATCTGCCGCTGAGTGGGATAGAGATCATCGTTGGCTGCGAATTTGCCGTGAGACTTGGACGACCTGCGCCGGTACAATTCATATAGGCTGTCGATCACCCATTGTGCAGTCTTTGTCACCTCAAAGTCTGGCTTACCAAGAACAACTCTAAAACCCTGTTCATCACGCACCAGATCATGGATCTGAGCGTTCACGATCCTGTTCGCCATGCATTCCCCCCATGTAGCAGCGGTTGTAGACTAGTCTGAGTCTACACCGGATGCCAACAGGCTACGGCTGGGGCCTCAGGAAACTCCTTCATTGCCAGGACACAGCTACCGCGCCAATCTCTGCCCACGCGGCTTATCGCCTCCTATACGGATAAAGGATCCGCGAGCCGGACTAGACGTTTTTAGACCTCCGTCCGACAGTGAAGAAAACGTGCGATGTGTTGGTGATCTCAACCATCCGCGCCGTATCAAACCCTACCGGCAAATTTGCCGGCATCACTCCAAACCGAAAGGTCATTAATGAACTTTCATCTCTCAATCAGACTGCAGATCAACCTGATCACGGCTTTGCCGTTGGCTCTGGCCATCCTGAAGGCATTCGGCTCGATCTGATCAACCGCGCGAGGGCGCCTCTACCGGATGCTCTCGCGCACTACGCTTGACCGCCTGGCTATGCCATCCGCCCCAGGGTGGGATGTTCATCAACCAGTAAAGCGGAGGACTTCAAATGCAATGCGGGCTGCGCGGAGGAGCAACTAGCTCCCCCTATGGCCCCGTGGGTGGCTCGATGGTCCCCAACTGCATCAGGCACAAATAAGTTGCGCACAATCTAAGCGACAAGCTTGAGATTTGCAATGCTCAATTCGATTTCACGGGCATTCCCAAGGCTTTCAACCACAGCTTTGATGGCCTTCTTCCCTTTTGGTTTCACCACGCTCGCATAGTGACCCGCTAGCGGACCGGACTGAATATAGACGCGGCTGTCCGGCTTCAGCGTAGTGACCGGAGGAGGCCGCAGGATGTCGAACTCGCCTCGCTCCTCAGCCTCCTTGATAGCCCTCACCTCTGTGTCAGCGATCGATATCGGGCCGTTCACGCCGCCAAGCACCGACCCGACGTAGCGCATACGATGAAGCTCCTCGAAGAAAACCCCATTCGCCCGCTTTGCGAATATGTACCCCGTGAAAAGCTGGAACTCCCGCATGATCCAGGCTTTCGTCTGATGATGTCGGATTTCCCGCCGGACCATCGGGCAATAAGCTTCAATCCCTGCTTCCATCAACTCGGACAGCGCCCGCTTGTACTGCCCTGGCACCGTTCGCGTCACATACCATTCCATTAGACACCCTCGTCTTTGGGTAATGAAATTACATTACCTGATTTGCATGAATTCCGCACCCCCTCGCTGCTCCCCACATTCAGTGCGAGCCAATCGCTGCTGTCGTCACGTCACGCATGGCTTCGACGGAGAGCGCATCGGCACGCTCATTGCCCTTGATGCCGGCATGGCCCTTGCACCACGTCAATCGAAGCGGATAGCTCTCAAGCGCAGCATCGAGCAATTGCCAGAGAGCCAGGTTTTTGACCTCCTCCTTGCCGCGCGTCCATCCTTTCGATTTCCAGCTATGCCGCCAGTCGTTACAGCCGTTGACCACGTATTGGCTGTCGCAGTGAAGGCTTGCCTGCCTATCGGGGCAGTTCTTTGCCAGCCACTCCAGCGCCCTGAGGGCGCCGGTCATTTCCATGATGTTGTTTGTGGTCTGCGCCAAACCGCCACCTTCGGAGTGGACTTCATCCCCATCCTTGAAGACGACGAATGCCCATCCGCCGGGGCCTGGATTTGGCTCGCAAGCCCCATCGGCAAAGACGTGGAGGCCGGTTTCGTATGTGCGGTGATCGATAGCCGGCGCGTTGCTTTTCTTGCGCTTGAAAGGGAACCCGTAGCTCAAAACTCACCAACCTTTCCGAAGCCGTGGATCGAGAAGCTTGAATCACTCGCCTCCGGTAGCGGCATGAACATGTCTTCCGAAATCCGGAAATAGGCTTTGTGCCGACCATGGAACGAGACCGAATCCAGGAATATCCACGATCCCCTTCTTCTGAACTCCAGCCGCTCGAATGGCGAGTTTTCCAGCTCTCCCCAGCGTTCGAAGAGCTTCAGATTGTTCTCGTGGAGAAATAGCCGAGCGTCAGCGACATAATCCCGTACCAGCTTCATCTTCTGAATGGCCGGAATTATTTCACGCCCACGACGCAAAATCTCATCTAGGGCATCATTGCTCTCGTCTCCTGGCGTCCAGTTGGGCAGAGGTTCGTCAATGCCATCGAGGGTTCGAAGAATGGCGCGGAGCGTCTTCGCTGGGGCTTTATTTTCAAGAAACTCACGCCCGACCAGCGTGCCTATCTGGACGGTCTCGTAGACCTTCCTCCTCCTTTGATCTCTGAGCCCGGTATCCACGACAGTGGAAATCCGCCCGCTGTTGATCAAGTACTCACCATGGATGACATCGAGAAATCCCGGAGCTTCGTTCTCGAACTGCTTCCTCGCATTCTCTATCGCTGTTGCAATCGGCATTAGCTGCCAGCCGATTTCCCGCAGGCGCGGCGCCCTCTCCTGAAGCTCAGACCACACGTCGACAAACCGCCTTGCCTTTGATTCTCGATTATAGACCTGTCGGGCGGCTACATATTCCTCCCCCAGATGCCGGCGTGCGCAGTCGTGCCCGATGCACATGATTGTTCTTTCCGCCGGGAACCACGCTAGAACGCCTATCTCAAATTTTGGCGCTCCTGCTGAGCACAGCGGACAAGGCACCAGTGCGCCATCAAGGCGGCGCACACGTGGAATTTTCAGCTCGCCAGACAAGACCACAATCCCTGCCATGTCGTACGGGCGGGATGTCGAGACGTTTTCGAACAATTCGGGGTAGCCGGTTTCCGCGATATACTCTTTCCAGCGCTCAACGAACTCTTCGTGAGGACGTTTGTCAAAAATGGGAAAGTGCCGCGCTTCAGTCAGAGCTGGCGCTTTGCGTTCAGCTATCGTCATGCGGCGCCTCCATCTGGATCGCCGTGCCAGCCGTAAGCATGCCCCCGAGTTTCGTGTTCAACGGCCTGCCAAAAGCAGCCCACTTCCTCATCGATCGCGTTTTCCGAAAGTCCAATTTTTGCAAGACTGGCAACGATTGCCTCGGTCACAACCGTTCGATAGTGCGAAGCACTTTTTTCGGTCGGCTTATCCAACAGTTTCGCTGCCACATCCCGAATTTTTCCCACCCTGTTTACCATCGGGTAAGGGATTATCCGGCACTCTGGGCGCCAGTCTGAGAGAGGCATGCTGTCCATGCTCCGCTTACTCATCTGCTCTGCCTCCTGCCCATAATATGTATAGCATTTCGGAATCCCGAAATTGGCTGCAGCTTTGAATTCGTTGACCTTTTATCCATCAACAAACCTCATCCAGCCTTGCGCATTTCGGGATTCCGAAGCGGGCGCATTTCGGGATTCCGAAGTGAGGCTATTTTCTTTCGGCCCAACTTTTCTCGGTTAGCTTTCGCAATTTTGCGATCAACCTCGTCCCATCGTCGGCATCTTTCCAGAGAGCATTTCCGCCACTCGTTCGTTGCGGGTGCACCCTCGTAATCACCGCTGAACGTCAGCGTATAGAGATTGGGGTGAGCCGTTCCGGCGCCCGCACGGCCGCGTTTAATCTTGATGAGGCCCTTGTATTCAAGCTCATCAATCGCGTCGGCCACGTACTCGCCCGTTACGCCGTGCTCCACGAACTGGGGGTGCGTGACGATTAGTTTTCCGTTCTCCAAAGCCCCGTGTGCTGCATGCTCGATAATGATCCTGAAGAATGCCCTAGACGCGTTCGGGCTTAGGGTGCGGAAGGCTGGCGACGAAAGAAGTTCGACCGTCAACCACTGCCATCGCTGCGAGCTATCTGCGCTAGCAGCGCCTTGTGAAGGGGGTCTGCTATTCTTGCGGATTTCATTGAACGTCTTGCCGCGCGTGGTACGGCTTTTGTCGCGAGGATTAAATTCTGGCATCTGCTGGTATCCCTCGCGGATCGCGGATTGACTGGGCAACTCGGCAGGCTTCGCAGGCCTGCCAAGCGGAGAGCTGAAATTGTTCGCGGATTACGCGAATAACGTTACGAGGGGGGCTGGACTGCTGGGAAAGCCAACGCGCCGCTGCGCTAACCTTCGGGTCCTCGTGAGGGGCTGTCATCAAGCAGCGACCCTCTTGGCGTCTGACAGCACTTCAAGTTTGCTGCACAATTTATAGCGAGCATGGATTCCCGGAAATTCGCCGCCGTGTCTCTCCTGGATTGTCTCAATTGCCAATCCATAGCCCCGGAGCTTCCAGACGTAGTGGGAAATTCTTGGGCCGATATTATCCAGGGAGGAGATGCCTCGTTCGCCAGCTCCAATTAGCTTGCGAAGGGTCCAGCTTTCGCGACCAATAACTGTGATCGGAAGGCCACTCGGTCGGTTATTGTCGTCAAGAATCTGGACTCGGAGGGAATGCTGCGGTCTAATGGGAGTCGCCATTGATGATCCTGTCATTGATGGAGGGGGAACGCTGGAAAAGCGTTTCGTTTTGAGCAGCAGGGTTCTGTGCTTGCCGGCGTGGACCCTGCTGCTTTTCGTTTGTGAGGCCGGTCATGCAGCCTCCCCGGAGCGGGACCGCTCCCATTCGTTCAACTTCGCTTCATCGAATAGCTTCCGGCGCTTGATCTTAAGCGGTTGAGGAAACTTGAGACCTGGATCTCTAGTCCAACGATACAAAGTCGGGTCACTTATCTTGAACCGCTCCCTTACCTGAGCGGCCGTTAAATACGTCATGCAGCATTACTCCTTTCGTCCGAGCGTGAATCCTGTTGGACACATGATTGATATAGCATTTTCGCGAAAGGAAATGAATCCTCGCGACCGGCGTTCACCCTTTATTCCCCAAATAAATCGGGGACATACATAAAATTATGCATTCCCCGTCTTAGTTCCACTATTGCCCGGATGCGATTACTTGACGCCGGGCTTCGCAAGTCGAACTCCCGCACCGCCGCCATTCTCAGCTATGAAAACCACTCCCGCGTCTTCGAACGTCATGCGTAAAAGTTTTCGATTTGAGTCGCGCATCTCCCCTCCTTTCTCGAAAGCTCGGATCGAAACGGCACTCAGTGACACCTTCTCGGCAAGGTCCGCCTGGGTCCATTCTAGCAACGCGCGCGCGGCACGACATTGTGCAGGGGATATCATAACTTTCCTTTTTCGTAAGTTTTCTCTTGCGCCCTGCTCATACATAACTTATGTTAAACGCAAGTTAACGCAGTTTTCAGTAAGTTACAAGCGGCGTTAGCGCTTTTCACAAGATCGGAGATCACCATGCCTAACGCACTCGTTCAGGCAGCCGCCGAAGGCTTGCCTAGCATTCACCGCCGCCGCCTGCTTATGGGCCTTGCCGCTGCATCCGCGACCGCTGCGGCTATGACCGCCCCCGACGCGGCCGCGTCAGCCGTGGTCACGTCCGCGCAGGAAAATCCTGAACTCGTCCGCCTTGGCGATCAATGGCATGCGATGGCCGACGAATTGGTCGCCGCGCGTGCCGCTCTTCAGCAGATCGTCAACGAATGGTCGCCGAAATGGCCGGCCGCACCGGAGGCTCTGGTTTACAACGGCTGGAATACAGACAACTACGAACGCGACCTGCAGGGCCACGCTGTTCAAGGTGGCTCGCCATACAGCGGGTCACGAGGACGCTGCGTCCGTAGCGTCGAGGACATCGCGTACGATATCCGATTTGCAGAGGGCATCCTTAGGAACAAGACATTCGCCCATCGAAAGAAGGTTCAGCGCCTTACACGGGAGCAGTGGGAGGTAAAGCTTGCGGAGGATTATGAGCTTATCGGCGTTGCCCGCGACTACGAGGCACAGTGCCAGCGCATCCGTGCGGCGTCCGGCGTCGAAGCCGCGACCAAGCGCTACCTCGAAGCAGAGTTCGCCCTCATGGAACTCATCAAGCAAGTCGTGAGCGTGTCGGAAACATCGATGATCGGCATCATCATCAAGGCCCAGGTAATGGCAAGGGCTCACGAAATCGGGAACGGATACCTAACCCTCTTCTCGGTCAAAGACGATAAGGGCAAGTCCGTGGACATTGGAGTTTGCCTCGCTCAGTCGATCCTTCGCATTGCGGGAGAGCAGGCATGAGGACGACCATTTCCGCAAAGGGCCGTAAGCAGCTCGACCGGTTCATGCACCGCCTGATGGAGCCTCTGTCCGAAGAGATTCTGGCCGACATCGAATACAACCGGATGGCTCGCGAGGCCCGCTACGTCGAATGGAAGAAAGCGAAAGCCACGCTTGGTCTCTGGTCAGCGCGCTATCAACTGCACTTCGCCATTTACATCTTCGACCGAGACGTAGCGGGACAGGAAATGACTGAACAGGACGAGGACATGTTCTCTCACAGGTTATCCGACCTGATGCAAAAGATGCGAGCGGCGACGGCGGCACAGCTCCGAGCCCCCGCGCCAGATCAAGCGGCGATTGAATGGAAAAAACGGAGACTTGCCGACGAAGCGAGCTGGCGCGGGTGCATCACCCACGAGCAATTGAACGAGTTCATCATTAAGGACGAGGCATTCCTGGAGGCCCACCCGATCCGCAAGACGAAGGAGACCCGGCGATGAATATCAGCGACAAACTTGCCAGCCTGTCACCCGCGAGCCTTGCGAAGCTGTCCGTCTTCCTTTCATGCCTTGCCTGCGACAAGCACAAATCCTGCGCAACGTTTCACCTAGTTGGGAAGGAGATGAACCCAGCGGACGATATGCCTTCCGTCTTTGGCTTGGCTGCAAATTGCGAACGGAGCAAAAGGGAACTCGTACAAGGCCAGTTCAAAAATTAAGGGCCGCGGAGACGCAAACGCCAACTTGGCGAGTGCGTCCTTTGCTGAAACAGTTATGACACGCAAAAGATTGACATCGCGTAGTGCCCACGATATGGCAAACTTGTCGGAAACGTGGGCACTACAATGTTTGTGAAATGGTCTGTCCGCAAGAAAAGCAGAAGCCCCAGTCTGGGCGATTCGCTCCTCGCGCGCCTTGTCGAAAGCCATCGTCCTGGGCCAGGGCTTCCCCCTCGCCAACGCCAGATTGCTTACCTGGGATCGATCCGCACTAAGATGCCTGTGAATCACCGGATCGTGTTTTGGGAAAACGCATCCTACCGGCTCGATCAACTCGAACTTACGCAAGAGGACCGCGCCACTGTTGAGGCAGCGCTAGAATTGAGAGTGCCACGAGCGACACGCGCAGAATGGCAGCGCGACGACCGCTGATGTAGCCGGTGGCAAAGGAAACGCGACGGCGGAAAACTTTTCCGCCGTTCCAGCCAACGCGGTTATGGGGGGCGCGGGGACGTAACGGACAACTTGTCCACTACGTTTTTCTCGGCGGAGACAGACGCGGCCACAGGCCGTGGGGACGCAAACGAAAACTTTTCGCTTACGTCAACCAGCATTCGAGGAGTCGCAAAGTTGACGACTCCTCTACGACCGTTACCCCACGCGTTACCCCCAGGGGTAAGCTCAAATTTGAGCGATGATTAACCAGTTGAATTTATTGGTGCCCCCGGCAGGGTTCGAACCCGCGACCCCCTGATTACAAATCAGGTGCTCTACCAACTGAGCTACAAGGGCACTTTCGAGACGGGGAGTTACCAGATTTTCCCCTCCTGTAAAGGGAAAATCGCCATTATGGTTTAAACCGGGACGCCATGTCTGGGGAAATCCAAGCCGCTTCGGCATGCCAAGACGCTTGTCCAGGAACCGGTTTTTCCTGTACCAAAGACCGTCACGTCGGCATGGTCCTGTCACAGGATCGTGTTAGGTCAACCGGTTACAGCGTCCCCCAGCGCGCCCAGTCGGGCAGCGGCACCGTCAAAGGCCCGTTCATGTCGTCCCAGCCCAAAAAGCTTTCCTTCATCGCTTCCACCGGACCGGAAGCGCAGTCCGGACTGGAAGAACTGGTGCGCCTCTACGGCAATGTGCCTACCGAGGAAGCCGACGTGATCGTGGCGCTCGGCGGCGACGGCTTCATGCTGCAGACGCTGCGCGAGACGATCAATACCGGAAAGAGCGTCTACGGCATGAACCGCGGCTCGGTCGGCTTCCTGATGAACAACTACCGCACGGAGAAACTCCACGACCGCATCGAAGCGGCCGTCGAGAACGAATTCCACCCGCTGAAGATGACGACCACCAACGAGGACGGCTCCACATCCATCGCGCTCGCCATCAACGAAGTCTACCTCTTCCGGCAGTCCTATCAGGCAGCCAAACTCAAGGTGGAAATCGACGGCCACGTGCGGCTGGAGGAGCTCATCTGCGACGGCCTGATGATCGCAACCCCTGCCGGCTCCACCGCCTACAATCTCTCCGCTCACGGGCCGATCCTGCCGCTCGAAGCGCCGCTGCTCGCCATGACGCCGGTTTCGGCCTTCCGCCCACGGCGTTGGCGCGGCGCGCTGCTGCCGAACCATGTCTGTGTCGATCTCGACATCCTCGAACCGGACAAGCGGCCGGTCAACGCGGTCGCCGACAATGTCGAGGTCAAATCCGTGCTGCATGTGCGGGTGGCGCAGTCGGCCGAGGTGACCGCGCGCATTCTGTCCGATCCGGACCATTCATGGTCGGACCGGATCCTCGCCGAACAGTTCAACAACTGACCCGACGTCAAGCCGGCTCGAGGCCAATGCCCAACCTTACGTAAGGGTCAGGATCTGCGGGCGAAGGCGCGCAGAAAAGTGTTGGTCGCATTCGCCGCCATCCGATCGATCTCGGTGTCCGGCGTCTGCCTTCCGAGCTGCTGGTCGTAGCGAAGGTCGGTCGCGAGAAGCGCCATGTACTGGCGGGCGGCGAGCGCCGGATCGTCGATGTCGAGATAACCGGCATGGGCGAGCTGGGCAAGGCGTGCGGCGATGGCCGGATATTTCTTGCCGGGCCCGTATTCCTTCCAGGTCTCGAAAAGCTCGGGAAACCGGGCACCCTCCGTCTCCACCAGCTTGCGCAGCCAGCGGCCGTTCGGATCGCAGATCGCCTTGCGCAGAAGCTGCGCCGAAAAGGCGGTCAGCTCCTTTTCCAGATCCTGCGGCGCGACGGGGAACGTGTCGAGCACACGGAAGAAACCGGCGCTGGACCGGTCGGTAATCTCGGCGACGACGACCTTGAAGAGATTATCCTTGTCGCCCAGCTGGTTGTAGATCGTCTGGCGCGAGACCCCTGCCCTTGCCGCGATCGCGTCGATGCTGGCGCCGGCAAAGCCCTGTTCGGCGAAAACATCGGCCGCGGCATTGAGGATCGCCTGGCGCTTGTTCTGCGCCGGAGGCCAGGTGTCGTGATCGCGCGTAAGTTCGGCAGACGAATTTTTCATGACATTACCATATCGGCACTTGACGGATTGGACAATCGTGTCCAAAATCTTTTACATGATTGCGTGCGCCCATCCTCCCATCTCGGCCGGCTTTCATAATCAGCTCCCATAATCGTCCTCCGTCCTGCCGTATCACGGCAGATGTGGTGACGGGAAAGGTTTTTTCCAATGCAAAGCAGAGCTCCTTCGCATGCCCTGTCGCTCGGGCTGCTCTCCGCTATCGGGCTTTTCGCCCTCGACATGTATCTTCCAGCTCTTCCCACCATCAGCGCCAACCTGAATGCCGACAGCCATGCGGTTCAGGCGAGCCTGATCTCCTTCTTCGCCGCCATGGCCGTTTCGCAGATCGTCTATGGTCCCCTGTCCGACATGTTCGGCCGCAAGCCGCCGCTCTATGCGGGGCTCGGCCTCTATGCCGTCGGCGCGATCGGCTGCGCGCTCTCGCCGTCGATCGAGTGGCTGATCGCCTTCCGCTTTCTCCAGGGCATGGGCGCCTGCGCCGGCGTCGTCATCTCCCGCGCCATCGTCCGCGACCTGCATACCGGCCCGGCCGCGGCCCAGCTCATGTCGCGGCTGATGCTGGTCTTCAGCGTCTCGCCTATCCTCGCGCCCCTCGCCGGCAGCATCGTCACCGTCTTCGGCAGCTGGCGGCTGATCTTCTGGGTCATGGTCGGCGCCGGCGCCGTCGGCCTCGTCGTCGCCCTCTTCTTCCTTGAGGAAACGCGCCTGCCCGCCGCCCGCAGCGAAAGCAGCGTCGGCAGCGCGCTCAGGGCTTACGGCACGTTGCTCAGGGATCCCTATTATCTCGGGCTCGTCTTCATCGCCTCCTTCGGCATGTCGAGCTACATGATCTATGTGGCCAATTCCTCCTTCGTGCTGATCGAGCACTATGGCCTCACGCCGTCCTTCTACAGCGTCGTCTTCTCCTGCAACGCGGTTGCCTTCATCGGCATGTCGCAGATGAACGGCTGGCTGTCCCGCAAGATCGGCCTCAGGAAGGTGATCCGCGGCGCGGTCCTCGGCTATGCGGCGATGATGGTCACGCTGGCGCTTGTCACATCCCTCGGTCTCGACCGGCTCGACATCATGGCAGCGTTTCTCTTCGGCGGCTACGGCTTCCTCGGTATGATCATCCCGACGGCCGCGGTGCTGGCGCTCGAACATCACGGACGGATAGCCGGCACGGCTTCGGCGATGATGGGCACGATCCAGTTCGTCACCTCGGCGGTGGTCGTGGGCGTCGGCGGCCTGTTCGCCGACGGGACCTCGCTGCCCATGGTCACCGTCATCGCCGTCTGCTCGGTCGTCGTCTTCCTGCTGTCGATCGTCGTCCTGCGCAGCCGGCAGCCCGCCATGGCGGCTGCTGCGGAATGAACTGCCCTCCAAGCAACAAAAAAGCGGCCGGACTGCAAAGCCCGGCCGCTTTCATTCGTCTCTGCAAAACGCCTTAGTCCACGTCTGCGACTTCGACATCCGGCTTGCCGCTGATGCGGTGGGCGAGCGCGGCTTCCATGAATTCGTTCAGATCGCCGTCCAGCACGTCGTCAGGTGCGGTACTGGCGATGCCGGTGCGCAGGTCCTTGACGAGCTGATAGGGCTGCAGCACGTAGGAGCGGATCTGATGGCCCCAGCCGATATCCGTCTTGGAGGCCGCTTCGGCGTTGGCCGCTTCCTCGCGCTTCTTCAGCTCCGCCTCGTAAAGGCGGGCGCGCAGCATGTCCCAGGCCTTGGCACGGTTCTTGTGCTGCGAGCGCTCCTGTTGGCACTGCACGACGATGCCCGACGGGATATGCGTGATGCGCACCGCCGAGTCGGTCGTGTTGACGTGCTGGCCGCCCGCGCCCGAAGACCGGTAGGTATCTATGCGGCAGTCGCTCTCGTTGATCTCGATATTGATCGAATCGTCGACGACCGGATAGACCCAGATCGACGAGAAGGAGGTGTGCCGGCGCGCGTTGCTGTCATAGGGCGAGATGCGGACCAGGCGGTGGACGCCCGATTCGGTCTTCAGCCAGCCATAGGCGTTGTGGCCCTTGACGAGGATCGTCGCGGACTTGATGCCCGCCTCTTCACCGTCATGGACTTCCAGAAGCTCCACCTTGAAACGCTGGCGTTCGGCCCAGCGGGTGTACATGCGCAGAAGCATGTTCGCCCAGTCCTGGCTTTCCGTGCCGCCGGCGCCGGAATGGACTTCCAGATAGGTGTCGTTGCCGTCGGCCTCGCCGGAGAGCATGGCTTCGACCTGGCGGCGGGCAGCTTCGGCCTTCAGCGCCTTCAGCGCGTCCTCCGCTTCCCGGACGATCGCCTCGTCGCCCTCTTCCTCGCCGAGCTCAATCAGCTCGATATTGTCGGAAAGCTGCTGTTCGAGGGCTTTTACGCCGCTGATGCCGTCCTCGAGCTGCTGGCGCTCGCGCATCAGCTTCTGCGCTTCCGCGGCATCGTTCCAGAGGTTCGGATCCTCCGCCTTGTTGTTCAACCAGTCCAGTCGTCTTACCGCCTGGTCCCAGTCAAAGATGCCTCCTCAGCAGGCTTATGGCCTGCTTGATTTCGTCGACTACATTGATGATTTCCGCACGCATGGCGTTGGTTCTTCACTCTCTATGTCTGGAATTTAAAGGTGCCGTGGACATAGTTGCCCGAGGCCCGGATGTAAAGCCCGGACCTGCCCGCAAACCGGTCGTGGAATTATCAGAACAGCCCCGGCATGCCGGAGGTCACGGCCTGCTGCGCCTGCGGCGAATTGCTGAAGATCTGGTCCTGCGTCATGTATTCGCCATCGCCGATGACCTGGAAGACGTCGGCCGGGCCGGTGCCGGGCTTGAACGCTTCGACGATCGTATCCGGTTCGCCTTCCATCGCTCCCATGCCCGTCTTGCGGTTGACGGCGATCAGCTGCATGCCCTCCGGCACATGGAATTTTTCGGCCGGCATGAGCTTGGCGGCCTCCGCCAGGAACTGGCCGAAGATCGGCGCGGCAAGCCCGCTGCCGGTCCCGGCCCGGCCGAGCGGCGTCGGGGTGTCGTAGCCGACATAGAGGCCGGCGACGAGGTTCGGGGTGAAGCCCACGAACCAGGCGTCCTTCTCGTCGTTGGTGGTGCCGGTCTTGCCTGCGACATCGCGATCCTTGACCGGAATCTTGCCGGCGGCCGTCCCGCGCTGGACGACGCCCTGCATCATCGAGGTGATCTGGTAGGCGGTCATCGGGTCGAGGACCTGCTCGCGATTGTCGACGATCGTCGGCTCTTCCTGATTGGCCCATTCATTGTAGTTGCAGCCGTCGCAGGCGCGCTCCTCATGGCGGAAGATCGTCTTGCCGTAACGGTCCTGGATGCGGTCGATGACGGTCGGCTTGATCTGCTTGCCGCCATTGGCGATCACGGCATAGGCCGACACCATGCGCATGACGGTCGTCTCGCCGGAGCCGAGAGACATGGCGAGCACCGGCAGCATCTTGTCATAGATGCCGAACCGCTCCGCATATTCGGCGACCAGTTCCATGCCCATGTCCTGCGCGAGACGCACGGTCATCTGGTTGCGGGACTTTTCGATGCCGGTCCTCAGCGTCGAGGGGCCGGCGGATTCCCCGCCGTAGTTCTCGGGCTTCCAGACCTGGCCGCCCGAAACGACCTCGATCGGGGCGTCGAGAATGACGGATGCCGGCGTATAGCCGTTGTCGAGTGCGGCCGCATAGACGAACGGCTTGAAGGAAGAGCCCGGCTGACGCATCGCCTGGGTGGCGCGGTTGAATTCCGACTGCGCATAGGAGAAGCCGCCGACCATGGCGAGCACGCGGCCCGTATTCGGGTCCATGGCGACGAGACCGCCCTGGACCTTCGGCGGCTGGCGGAGCCTGTACGTCTTCGCCGCCGCGTCGATCGGTTCGGCATAGACGACGTCGCCCGGCTTCAGCACGCCTTCCGGCGACTTCGTCGTCTTGCGGGCGCCGGTCGCATCACGAAAAGCCCATTTCATGTCCTCGGCGGCAATCGTGCCGGTCTCGCGGGCGGGATCGACCTTGCCGTTCGCATCCGTCGAGGGCTGCAGGCCGATCGATACGGACTTCGCCGACACGTCGGTGACGACCGCAAGCTTCCATTCCGGCACGTCGCGGAGAGACGGCAGCTTTGCGAGTTCCGGCCCCCAATCTCCCGCGACGCCGATCTCGGCGATCGGGCCATGGAAGCCGCGCCGCTCGTCGTATTCCACGAGACCGTTCTGGAGGGTATGGCGCGCGATCACCTGCAGGTCGGGATCGAGCGAGGTGCGCACCGAAAGGCCGCCTTCGTAAAGCGCCTTATCGCCATAGCGTTCGATGATCTGGCGTCGGACTTCTTCCGAGAAGAAGTCCGAGGCGAAGAGATGCGTGCCGCTGCGGCGCTGCTTGACCCCGAGCGGCTGCTGCTTGGCCTCGTCCGCATCAGCCTGCGTGATGTAGCCGTTCTCGGCCATGCGGTCGATGACCCAGTTGCGGCGCTCGATCGCCTGCTTTTCCCGGCGGAACGGATGGTAGTTGGCCGGTCCCTTGGGAAGGGCCGCGAGATAGGCTGCCTCGGCCGTCGTCAGTTCGGTCACCGCCTTGTCGAAATAGGTGAGCGCCGCGCCGGCGATGCCATAGGAATTCAGGCCGAAGAAGATCTCGTTCAGATAGAGTTCGAGGATCTTGTCCTTCGAATAGGTCTGCTCGATGCGGAAGGAGAGGATCGCTTCCTTGACCTTGCGGTCGATCGTCTGGTCGGAGGTCAGAAGGAAGTTCTTCGCCACCTGCTGGGTGATGGTCGATGCGCCTTCCGGGCGTCGGCCCGAGCCGAGATTCTGGATATTGGAAACGACCGCGCGCGCAAGACCGGCGGGATCGATACCCGAGTGATTGTAGAAATTCTTGTCTTCCGCCGAAAGGAAAGCCGCCTTGACGCGATCGGGCACGGCCTGAATGGGCAGGAAGAGGCGCCGTTCACGGGCATATTCCGCCATCAGCGCGCCGTTGCCGGCATGAACGCGCGTGGCGACCGGCGGCTCGTAGGATGCAAGCACTTCGTAGTTCGGCAGATCCTTGGTCATTCCGCCGAGGTAAATGCCCACACCGGCAGCCACGACCAGAAACAGCACGCAGGCCAATCCAAAGAAATAACCAATCAATCTGACCATATCGGAGCTACCGTTCGGCTTTCATTCGGCGCATGGAACATACCATCGCATGGTTTGAGGCGTTTTGCACGGTGATTGAAGCAGCGCAAGGCGAAAGCGGATCAATCGTCCGTCATCCATCGCATCTGATTTCCACCGAGTAACCGCCGGAATGTGAGTAAAATAGGGCTCCCGCTTGCGATTTCCCGCCCCTCCGCGCCGCGCCTCGACATTCCGCGGACGCCTGTGGCGGCGCGGCCACGGAAGGCCTGTTCAACCGCCGTTCTGCACCGCACGGTCGCGATAGCGCCTTACCGCATCGGCAATGCGCTCGGCCACCTTTCCGCGCCAGGATTCGTCCAGCAGCAGCTTCTCATCCTCCTCGTTGGACAGGAAACCGAGCTCCAGCAGCACCGACGGAATGTCGGGCGCGCGGAGCACCTGGAAACCGGCGTAACGATGCGGGTTGTTGATGAGCCCGACCTGACCTTCGAACGATTCGACGACATTGGCGGCCAGCGCGGTCGAAAAGGCCTGCGTTTCGCGCCGCGCCAGATCGAGCAGGATATCGGCCACTTCCGGAGGGCCGCTCTTGATGCTGAAGCCGGCGAGTTCGTCGGAAAGGTTTTCGCGGGCGGCGAGGTTTTCCGCCATGCGGTCGGAAGCCCTGTCGGAAAGCGTGTAGACGGTCGCGCCGCGGATATCCTTCTGCGCCAGCGTATCGGCATGCAGCGAAATGAAGAGATCCGCATGCCCCTGGCGGGCGAGCGTGACCCGTTCGGAAAGGGACAGGAACGTATCGTCGTCGCGGGTCAGGAAAGCCTTGACGCCGTCGATCCTGTTCAGCCGGTCGGCAAGTATCCTGGCGAAAGCGAGCGTGATGGTCTTTTCCGGTGTCTTCGTTCCCGCCCCGGTTGCGCCGGCATCGATACCGCCGTGACCGGCATCGACGGCGACGGTGAAGACATCATCCTTCTCGACCATCGCCAGCGGATCGCGAGCCGGCGCGGCGGGCATGTCCCAGCTCTGCGTCTTGACGAGCTCGGCAAAGGCTTCCCCGGAGGTCATCTCCGCATCCAGCACGAGGCGATAGCTGCCGTCGTCGTTCGGCTGAACCTCGGCCAGAGCCAGCTTCACGGGCTTCCGGGCCGTCAGGACGATGCGGGCGCTCGTTTCGTCCATCGTTCCGTAACGGATATCCCTGAAGAGACCGCGGGCGGAAAGGTTTTCGGCCGGAAAACCGAAGGCGGTCGCCGGCAGATCGATGATCACCCGCTCCGGCGCGGCGACATAGTGGACCGAAAATTCCGGCTTCTGCTCGAAATCGATGACGATCCGGGTACGCGCATCGTCGCCGGCGACCCGTGCGCTAAAGGCGAGAAGCGGCTTTTCCGCCGAACGCGCCGGAGCGGGAACCATCGCGGCAAGGCCCGCGAGGAACAGCAGCGCGAAAGCGATTCGCGCCAAAACGCCATTCCGGCCCGTGCCGCGGGCTTCAACCGCGCTTGCCTTCACACCCGCCCTCAAACCGAAACTCGCATTCAAAAACCCGCCGCCCATCGGAAATCCGCATCGAAGTGCCCGCTCCAGAAGGCATTTGCACGTCGGAAAATGCGAATCAACCACCCGTTCCCTGCCATCCATAAGGCCCTCAATTCCATCCAGAATATGGCAAAGCCGGCTTTTCCCTTGCTATTGTGACAGATAAACCATACAACGCGCATGAGGGTTAAAGTGTTGACGGGATAGTCTGCCGATAGGCTGCCAGCCGCAACGGAATCTGGCGCCGAAGACCGACAGTCATCCGCCGTCGCTACACTTTCTCCTGATACTCGATCCATCCGGCGGTGGCCGGAACAAGTCCCGGGTGGCGTGCCACCCACCGCTCATACGGAGCACATTCATCGGGCCTGAGGGCCTATGGTATCGTCATTCTCGTTTGGTTTTTAATGTCGCGGCACAATTTTCAGAACCTGGAGAGATTGAGGGAGCAAGAGGCCCCGTCATCTTTCCGGTTGCCGTCACAGCCATGCCCGACGGGAACATCTTTATCCGGCGCAACGACCGCATCGCACGAAAGGCCTGACCTCACGGCAGGCCTTTCTGCATTCCCACGGCGGCGCCGAGGAGCAGAATATCAATGGCAGACAAAATGCTTATCGACGCGTCTCACGAAGAGGAGACGCGCGTAGTCGTCGTTCGCGGCAACCGGATCGAAGAATTCGATTTCGAATCGCAGCATAAGAAACAGATACGCGGCAATATCTATCTGGCGAAAGTAACGAGGGTCGAACCCTCCTTGCAGGCCGCTTTCGTCGATTACGGCGGGAACCGGCACGGCTTCCTCGCCTTTGCCGAAATCCATCCCGACTATTACCAGATCCCGCTTGCCGATCGTCAGGCCCTGATGCAGCAGGAGGCCGAGGACCAGCGCAAGATAGCGGAAGCCGAGGCCGCCGATCCGGTGGTCGACCTCGCCAACGAAGAACAGCCCGATATCGGCATCACCGGCGCCGAGCCGGCCGAAAGCAAGCAACCGGCCGAGGCCCCCGCCGAGCAGACGGAAGCCGCTTCCTCCGAGGCCGCACCCGTCGAGGAGACGGAGAAGCCGAAGGCCAAACCGAAGCGCAGCCGTTCCCGCAAGAAGGCGGCCGAATCAGCCACGGAAGAGGCTCCCGCCGCGGAAGCCGCGGCACCCGAAGGCGAAAGTGCCCCCTCTTCCGGCAATGGCGACGACGAAGGCTCGACACCCGGCGAGATGGCCGCGATGGTCGAGACGGATTCGATCTCCGAAGAGGTCGATGCCCGCCGCCGCCACGACGACGACCTCGATGACGACGACGATGAGGACACGCACGAGAAGGAAGTGATCGAATCGGTCGGCGCCGAAGACGCGATGGAAGAGGTTCCGGATCGCGTCGTGCGCAAGCCGCGCAAGCAATACCGCATCCAGGAAGTCATCAAGCGCCGCCAGATCCTGCTGGTCCAGGTCGCCAAGGAAGAGCGCGGCAACAAGGGCGCTGCCCTCACCACCTATCTCTCGCTTGCCGGCCGCTATTCGGTGCTGATGCCGAACACGGCGCGCGGCGGCGGCATTTCCCGCAAGATCACCAATCCGCAGGACCGCAAGCGGCTGAAGGAAATCGCCCGCGAGCTCGACGTGCCGCAGGGCATGGGCGTCATCCTGCGCACGGCCGGCGCCAACCGCACCCGCGTCGAGATCAAGCGCGACTTCGAATACCTGATGCGGCTTTGGGAAAACGTCCGCACGCTGACGCTGAATTCGACCGCTCCCTGCCTCGTCTACGAGGAAGGCTCGCTGATCAAGCGCTCGATCCGCGACCTCTACAACAAGGACATTTCCGAGATCATCGTCTCCGGCGAGGAAGGCTATCGTGAAGCGAAAGACTTCATGAAGATGCTGATGCCGAGCCATGCGAAGGTCGTCCAGCCCTATCGCGACCTGCATCCGATCTTCTCGCGCTCCGGCATCGAGGCGCAGCTCGACCGCATGCTGCAGCCGCAGGTGACGCTGAAATCCGGCGGCTACCTGATCATCAACCAGACGGAAGCGCTGGTCGCCATCGACGTCAACTCCGGCCGTTCGACCCGCGAACATTCGATCGAGGAAACGGCGCTCCAGACCAACCTGGAAGCGGCCGAGGAAGTGGCCCGCCAGCTGCGTCTGCGTGACCTCGC
This sequence comes from Neorhizobium sp. CSC1952, assembly GCF_030378245.1. Lineage (NCBI taxonomy): Bacteria > Pseudomonadati > Pseudomonadota > Alphaproteobacteria > Hyphomicrobiales > Rhizobiaceae > Neorhizobium > Neorhizobium sp. CSC1952. The sequence goes on from NZ_CP128416.1 coordinate 62,674, forward strand.
CGGCCTCATCGTCATCGACTTCATCGACATGGAGGAGAAGCGCAACAACCGCGCCGTCGAGAAGAAGCTGAAGGACTGCCTGAAGAACGACCGCGCCCGCATCCAGGTCGGCCGCATCTCGCATTTCGGTCTGCTCGAAATGTCGCGCCAGCGCATCCGCGCCTCGGTGCTCGAATCGACGACGCAGATCTGCTCGCATTGCGGCGGCACCGGCCATGTGCGCTCCCAGTCCTCGATCGCGCTGCACGTGCTGCGCGGCATCGAGGAATACCTCCTCAAGAACACCACGCACGACATCACCGTCCGCACCACGCCGGACATTGCGCTCTACCTGCTCAACCACAAGCGTGTAAGCGTGATGGACTACGAGAAGCGCTTCGGCGTCTCGATCTTCATCGAATCGGACGTCGGCATCGGCTCGAGCCATTTCGCGATCGACCGCGGCGAACCGGTGGAAAACCCGGTCAAGATCGAAAGCCTCATGCAGTTCGCGGCGATCCCCGTCGAAGAGGACGACGATGACGTCGTTCTCGAGCTGGACGAGGACGACGAGGAGATCGGCGAAGCGCAGGCCTCCTCCGCCACGGATCGGGGCCAGCACGGCGAGGAACAGGGCGGACGCAAGCGCAAGCGTCGCCGTCGCCGCCGCAACCGCAACGGTGAGCGTGGCGGTGAGGCTCAGGCGGTTCAGGCCGGCAGCGACGAGCTCGCCTCCGGCGACGACTATGAGGGCGATGAGGGCGAGGACGACGTTTCCGAAGCATCGGAAGCCAGTGCCGTTGCCGAAGGGGAAGAAGGTTCCCGCCGCAAGCGCCGCCGGCGCGGCAAGCGCGGCGGCCGCCGCAACCGCAACGGCGAGGAAGGCAACGAGCTGAGCGCCGACGATGGCGAGGGCTCGGACGAGGCGGACGAAGAAGGCGAAGGTGATGACGCCGCAGGTGTGGCGGAAGCTGCAGAAGCGGCTGTCGCCGAGGCCGTGCCGGCTTCCGTCGAAATTCAAGAAGCGCCAGCGGAAGCAGCTCCGGTAAAGCCGCGCCGCTCGCGCCGGGGCAAGGCTGCGGCAGCAGCCGAGGCTCCGCCTGCGGAGGAGACATCCGCTCCGGCGGAAACCGTCGTCGAGCAGGTCGAGGCCGCTTTGGGCGAAGAGCCCAAGGCCGTCGAGGCCCCTATCGAGGAAGTTTCCGCTACGGACGCGGAAGAAGCCGATGCCGGCGAGGCGAAGCCCGTGCGCGCCAATCGCGCCTCGAACATATCCTCCTCCAGCGAAGCGATCGTGAAAAGCTCCGAACCGAAGGCATCGGATGGCGACGGCGAACCGCCGAAGCCGAAGAAAGCCGGCTGGTGGCAGCGCCGCGGCTTCTTCTGAGAAGCGCTCCGATTCACGGAACAGAACGGCCGCGCCAAGCGCGGCCGTTTTGATTTGGTGCCCGTCACCTCCTGAGGAAAGAACGGGAAACCGGTTCAACTGCCTGCCGGACAGATTCCGGAAACGCTTCCAAGGCCTTGAAATTAAAGCCACTCTGCGGCGTGGAAAGTATTCCAAACGCAGTTGTGAAGCCGACGAAACCGCTCGGCCACGATTTTGCAGTTTCTTGACGGGCCCGGCTGGCTTACTTTCGGCGCAAATCGCAACAACGGTGCACCGGATTCGCGTGCCCACCGATGAGGAAACGGATGACCCGCCTTTTCAAGACGCTTGCCGCCGGCTCCATGCTGGCTCTCGCACTTTCCGCCCCCGCTGTCGCGCTGGACGACCAGCAGAAAAAGGAGATGGGCGAGTTCATCCGCGAATATCTCCTCCAGAACCCGGAAGTCCTGATCGAGGCGCAGGATGCCCTGCAGGCGAAACAGCAGGCTCAGCGCTCCGAACAGTCCCTCAAGGGCATAGCGGACAACAAGGACGCGATCTTCTCCTCCCCCACCGATATCACCCTCGGCAATGCTTCAGGCGACGTCACGATCGTCGAGTTCTTCGACTACAATTGCGGTTACTGCAAGCGAGCGCTCGCCGACATGGAGGAGATCCTTGCCAAGGACAAGAACATCCGCTTCATCCTGAAGGAATTCCCGATTCTGGGACCGGATTCGCTTGCGGCGCACCGGGTCGCGAATGCCGTGCGCCTGCTGGCGCCGGAGAAATATGCCGAGTTCCACCGCACACTCCTCGGCGGCCAGGACCATGCCTCCGAAGAGACGGCGATCGCGGTCGCTACCTCGCTCGGGCTCGACGAGGCGGCGATCCGGAAGTCCATGGCTGAAAATCCGAACGACGATCTGGTGCGCCAGAACTACCAGCTCGCCAATGCCATCGGCATTACCGGCACGCCGACCTATGTCGTGGGCAACGAAGCCGTCTTCGGCGCGGTCGGCATCGAGGCGATCGAGGAGAAGGTGGCCAATGTCCGCGCCTGCGGCAAGGCGAGCTGCTGATCCGCAATCACCGATCTCCGCCTCTCGGCAGTGGACGCACCGGCTTTCGGCGAGCCGGGGGCTTTTCCTTGCCGTCCTGCCGGTCTATAGGTGGCCCTGAATTTCTGGATGGAACAATAGATCACTGATGAGCAAGACGGTCTTCGTCCTCAACGGCCCCAACCTCAACATGCTGGGAAAGCGCGAGCCGGGCATCTATGGCGGCAAAACGCTGAAGGATGTCGAGGACGAGTGCGTTGCAGCCGGCAGGGAGCTTGGCTTCACGGTCGATTTCCGCCAGAGCAACCATGAAGGCGTGCTGATCGACTGGATTCACGAAGCCGGCGACAAAGCCGTCGGCGTCGCCATCAATGCCGGCGCCTATACCCATACCTCGATCGCATTGCACGACGCCATCAAGGCGGTTTCCGTGCCGGTGATCGAACTCCATATCTCGAATGTCCATGCGCGGGAGGAATTCCGCCATCATTCGATGATCGCACCGGCCGCAAAAGGCGTGATCTGTGGTTTTGGCACCGCGAGCTATACCCTCGCGCTGCACGCCTTGAAATCCATTACCGCCTGACAAGATAAACAGAACAATAGGGTTTGCCATGTCTGAGAAGAAGAACGGGATCGACAAGGGACTGATCCGCGACCTCGCGAACATCCTCAACGATACCGACCTCACCGAGATCGAAGTCGAACAGGACGACCTGCGCATCCGCGTTTCCCGCGCCGGCACGACGCAGTATGTCCAGGCGCCGATCGCTGCGGCTCCCGCCTTTGCTCCGGCTGCAACGCCCGCTCCGGCTGCGGCCGCACCAGCCGCCGCGCCCCAGGACAACAAGAATGCCGTGACCGCGCCGATGGTCGGCACCGCCTACCTCGCCCCGGCGCCGGGTGCACGTCCCTTCATCGAAGTGGGTGCGACGATCAAGGAGGGCCAGACACTTCTCATCATCGAAGCCATGAAGACGATGAACCAGATCCCCTCTCCCCGGTCCGGCAAGATCACGGATATCCTGGTCAATGACGCGCAGCCCGTCGAATATGGCCAGCCGCTCGTCGTCATCGAGTAAGGCCCATGATTTCCAAGATCCTCATAGCCAATCGCGGCGAGATCGCACTTCGCGTCCTGCGCGCCTGCAAGGAACTCGGCATAGCGACGGTCGCGGTCCATTCCACCGCGGACGCGGATGCCATGCATGTGCGCCTCGCCGACGAGAGCGTCTGCATCGGACCGCCGCCGTCGCGTGAAAGCTATCTGAACATCCACCAGATCGTCGCCGCCTGTGAGATCACCGGCGCCGACGCAGTGCATCCGGGCTATGGCTTCCTCTCCGAGAACGCCAAGTTCGCCGATATTCTGGAAGCGCACGGCATCACCTTCATCGGCCCGACCGCCGAGCATATCCGGCTGATGGGCGACAAGATCACCGCCAAGCAGACGGCGATGGAACTCGGCATTCCGGTCGTTCCCGGCTCCGACGGCGAAGTGCTTCCCGAGAACGCGCTCGAAACCGCCAGGCAGATCGGTTTTCCGGTGCTCATCAAGGCGACGGCCGGCGGCGGCGGACGCGGCATGAAGGTCGCCAAGACCGAGGCCGATCTCGACGAAGCCCTCAACACCGCCCGTTCGGAAGCCGCGGCCGCCTTCGGCAATGCGGCCGTCTATATGGAGAAATACCTCGGAAAGCCGCGGCATATCGAGATCCAGGTGGTCGGCGACGGGGAAGGCAATGCGATCCATCTCGGCGAGCGCGACTGCTCGCTGCAGCGCCGCCACCAGAAGGTCTGGGAAGAGGCCAATTCCCCTGCCCTCAATGTCGAGCAGCGCATGAAGATCGGCCAGATCTGCGCCGACGCGATGAAGAAGCTGAAATATCGCGGCGCCGGCACGATCGAGTTCCTCTACGAGAACGGCGAGTTCTATTTCATCGAAATGAACACCCGCCTGCAGGTGGAGCATCCGGTCACCGAGGCGATCACCGGCATCGACCTCGTGCATGAGCAGATCCGTGTCGCCTCCGGCGGCGGCCTTTCCGTGACGCAGGAAGACGTGACCTTCCAGGGCCACGCGATCGAATGCCGCATCAATGCCGAGGATCCGCGCACCTTCGTGCCCTCGCCCGGCACGATCACGCATTTCCATGCGCCGGGCGGGCTCGGCGTGCGCGTCGATTCGGGCGCCTATGCGGGCTATCGCATTCCGCCCTATTACGATAGCTTGATCGGCAAGCTCATCGTGCACGGACGTACCCGCGTCGAATGCATGATGCGCCTTCGCCGGGTTCTGGACGAATTCGTGGTGGACGGCATCAAGACGACGCTGCCGCTTTTCCAGGACCTCGTCTCGAACCCGGATATTGCCAACGGCGACTACGACATCCACTGGCTGGAACATTACCTAGCCGGAGACAAAACGCACTAGGGAGTTAGATGGCAGGGCGACGCGGCAGATATTATCCGGCGATTACTCCGGACATCCTGTTGCGTGCCTATTCCATCGGCCTCTTCCCCATGGCCGAATCCGCCGACGACCCGGAAATCTTCTGGGTCGAGCCGGAAATGCGCGGCATCCTGCCGCTCGATCAATTCCATGTCTCGAAAAGCCTCGCCAAGGCGGTCCGCCGGAAACCCTTCGACATTCGCTTCGATACGGCCTTCGAACGGGTGATCGCACTTTGCGCCGAACCGGCCGAGGACCGGCCGAGCACCTGGATCAACGCCACCATCCGCAAACTTTATTCGGAATTGCACCGAATGGGCCACGCCCACAGCGTCGAAGCCTGGGAAGGCGACGAACTGGTCGGCGGGCTTTACGGCGTTTCGCTCGGCTCGGGCTTCTTCGGCGAGAGCATGTTTTCAAGACGTGCCAATGCCTCGAAAATCTGTCTCGTGCATCTGGTGGATCGTTTGAAGAAGAACGGCTTCACCCTTCTCGACACCCAGTTCACCACCGAACACCTGAAGACGTTCGGCGCGATCGATATCCCGAAGGACGATTATCTCACCCTGCTGAGAGCGGCGGTCGATTCACCGCACAAGCAATTCTGAAAGTTCAGTTGGTCGCGTTGGGCGGCGGGACGTCGGAGCTCTGCTTGCAGCCGGTCAGCCAGATATCGTAGATCGGGTGCTCCACGGCATTCAGACCGGGACTGTCGGCGAACATCCAGCCGGTGAAGATCCGGCGGATCTTGCGATCGAGGGTGATTTCGTCCACCTCGACGAAGCCGTCGATCTTCTGGGCTTCCGTCTCGTCGCGGGAATAGCAGACCTTCGGCGTCACCTGCAGCGCCCCGTACTGCACGGTCTCGTCGATATAGACATCGAATGTCGTGATGCGGCCGGTGATCTTGTCGATGCCCTTGAATACGGCGACGGGATTGGAAAGCCGCGCGGCCGTGGCCCCATCCAGGGCAAGAAGGCAAACCAGCACCGTCAAGCCGCCGATCAACCGCTTGCGTGGAAAAACCCTCATCAACCCCATCATGCTTCCCGTTTCGACAGTTTCAGACAGTGTCGGGACCTAGAGTGCGATTGTGGCAAAACAGGTGTCAGTTGCCGGGCGTCCAGGCATCGTAGTCGCCGGTGACGCGGGGGCGTTCACCGGTGGCGGCGAGCGAACCCTTCGGCCGATAGGCAAAGGGCGTGCCGGTCAGGTTCAGCTTGTGCTGCTTCTGCCATTCGCGGGCCTTGTAGTCTTCCTTCGACGGCGGAACGTCGGTGCGGTAATGCATCCAGCCGTGCCAGCCCGAGGGAATCGCGGAGGCCTCGGCATAATCCTTGTAGATCACCCAGCGCTTCGGTTTGCCCCAGGAGGTCATCGGGCCCTCGTAATAGACGTTGCCCAACTCGTCTTCCCCCACCTTCTTGCCGAAACGCCAGGTGAAGAACCGCGTACCGAGCGTCTGTCCGTTCCACCAGGTGAAGATCTGCAGCAGGAGGTTTTTCATGGGTTTTCCATCGGCTTGGCAAACAGGAAGGCCATAGAAGGGCTGATCCGCTTATGCCGCTTGATGCCGCTCATGTCCAGTGTTTCTGCATTGCCGCACACGTCATTTGAGCTTCATCTTGAAGCCGAAATGGCTTTTGGCGAACCCGAGCCGCTCGTAGAAGCGATGCGCGTCGATGCGCGCCATATTGGACGAGAGCTGGACGAGGCGGCAATCGCGGCGCTTCGCCTCCTCGATCGCGTAGCCTATCATCTGCGCCCCGATGCCCTTGCCCCGCATGTCCGCGCGCGTCTGCACCGCCTCGACGATCATCGACAGCGATCCCCTGCCCGTCAGCGTGCGGTTGAAGACAATCTGAAAGGTGCCGACGACCTCGCCGGCCAGTTCCGCGACGAAAAGCTGCTCGTTCGGCGAAGCGTCGATCACATGGAAGGCACGAAGATAATTCTCAAAGGCTTCCGGGTCCGTCGTGTCGCCATGGCCGCCGATATCGTCCGCCGCGAAAAGAGCGATCAGTTGATGAAGATCGGATTCCCTTGCCCTGCGGATCGTGATGTCAGCCATGCGAAAGCCCCTCCCTTTACACGCATTGAACATTTTCACTAGCGCATGTCACCCGAACCGGTTCCCGCTTTCGGGGACATGCGCTAATGCGCCAACAATCTCTTCTCCAGAATGATCGCCGGCAGGCCGGAATTGGGCGCGCCCCATTCCTCCATGCGGTCTACCTCGGAAAACCCCAGTCTTTCATAGAAGGAAAGCGCGCGGACATTCTGCAGCGCCACCTCGACCCGCATGATCTCCGCATCCGGAAAGCAGGTTTCGAGTTCGGCGAAGATATCACGGCCGATGCCCTCGCCCTGACAGGACGGCTTGACGTAGAGCTGGTGCAGCATCGCGGTCTTCGCCATCTTCGGATACATGGCGGCATAACCCATGCCGCCGATATCCTTGCCGTCGTCGGCTACCAGAAACTCGCCGCCCCTCTTCAGAATTCGCGCGCGGATCGCAGCCGGCGAGTTCCAGCCGTCGATCATCCGCTGCACCTGGAGCGCGCCGTAGAAGGGATCGTAGGTGGCGTGAAAGGTGTCGGCCAAGAGGGTCCGAACCTGTCCGACGTCTCGTTCGCTGGCGGTGCGGACGAAGTAGACCATAAGTCTACTCCTCGATCCCCAGCTTGGCCTTGACGAGCGCCTGGACGGCCTGCGGATTGGCCTTGCCGCCCGTCGCCTTCATCACCTGACCGACGAACCAGCCGGCCAGCGTCGGCTTCGCCTTCACCTTGGCGACCTGATCCGGATTGGCGGCGATGATCTCGTCGACCGCCTTTTCGATCGCGCCCGTGTCGGTCACCTGCTTCATGCCGCGCGCCTCGACGATTTCGGCCGGATCGCCGCCCTCGTTCCAGACGATCTCGAAGAGGTCCTTGGCGATCTTGCCGGAAATGGTCTCGGCCTTGATGAGGTCGATGATACCGCCGAGCTGAGCGGGCGAAACCGGAGTCTCTTCAATGTCTTTGCCGGTTCTGTTCAAGGCGCCCAGCAGGTCGTTGATGACCCAGTTGGCAGCCGTCTTGCCGTCGCGGCCTTCGGCCACCGCCTCGAAATAATCGGCGATCGCCTTTTCCGAGACCAAGACCGAGGCGTCGTAGACGGAGAGGCCGAGCTCGCGCACGAAGCGGGCCTTCTTGTCGTCCGGCAGTTCCGGCAGGTCCTTCTTCAATTCTTCGACGAAGGCATCGTCGAATTCGAGCGGCAGGAGATCGGGATCGGGGAAATAACGGTAATCATGAGCCTCTTCCTTGGAGCGCATCGAACGCGTCTCGCCCTTGCCCGGATCGAAGAGACGGGTCTCCTGGTCGATCGTGCCGCCCTCTTCCAGAATGCCGATCTGGCGGCGCGCCTCGAATTCGATCGCCTGCCCGATGAAGCGGATGGAGTTGACGTTCTTGATCTCGCAGCGCGTGCCGAAAGCCTCGCCCGGACGGCGCACCGAGACGTTCACGTCGGCGCGCATCGAGCCCTCGTCCATGTTGCCGTCGCAGGTGCCGAGATAGCGCACGATCGAACGCAGCTTCGTCATATAGGCCTTGGCCTCGTCAGAGGAGCGCATATCGGGCTTGGAGACGATCTCCATCAGCGCCACGCCGGAGCGGTTCAGGTCCACATAGGACATGGTCGGATGCTGGTCGTGCATCGACTTGCCGGCATCCTGTTCGAGATGCAGCCGCTCGATGCCGATCTCGATATCCTCGAACTGGCCCTGGCGGTCGGGGCCGAGCGAGATCACGATCTTGCCCTCGCCGACGATCGGATCCTTGTACTGGGAGATCTGATAGCCCTGCGGAAGATCCGGATAGAAATAGTTCTTGCGGTCAAAGACCGAACGGTTGTTGATCTGCGCCTTCAGGCCGAGGCCGGTGCGCACCGCCTGCTTCACGCATTCCTCGTTGATGACCGGCAGCATGCCCGGCATCGCGGCATCGACGAGCGAGACGTTGGAGTTGGCGGGCCTGCCGAATTCGGTCGAAGCGCCGGAAAAGAGCTTGGAATTGGAAAGAACCTGGGCGTGCACCTCCATGCCGATGATGACTTCCCAGTCGCCTGTGGCGCCGGGAATCAAGCGTTTCGGATCGGGCGTGCGGACGTCGACAATGGTCATCTGATGCTCTTCGAATGGTCTCGATTAGGTTTTCTGGAGGTAGAACAAATGGTGGTGCGGCGCAAGCTTATCTGACGCCTTGGCCAGTCAGAAGCCGGGGCCGTAAGTCTCGGGTTCTTCCGTCACCAGCCGCTTGGAAAGCCCCACCGACTGCACGTCGCGATCGATCTTCGGCGAATAGGCGACCGACAGCCAATTGATCGAATAGCCGTGCTTTTCGAAGAAGCCGACCGCTTCGGCATTCTGGGCATGGGTCTCGATGCGGGCGACCTCGAACCCTTGACGGACGATCTCGCCCTCGATCTCGGCGATCAGTGCGCGGCCAAGGCCATGCCCCTGGAAGGCGGGGTCGATCCAGAAATCGGAGATCAGCTCGTCGAGGTTCTCGCGCGCCGCCCAACCGGCCACGGTGCCGCCCTGCTCGATGACGGTGACGGTGAGCCAGGAGGACCGCGTGAAATTCTGGAAAGCGCTGCGGGCGCTCGCACGCATGTCGGTCATCTCGCCGATGGCATTCATGGCCTTTTCCCAGGCGCGGAAACCGACCTCGCTCAAAAAATCCGTTTCGTCTTCGCGTGCATTGCGAATGATGGCCATGGCATCCCCTGTTGCAGCGCCCAGTAGAACACCGAGTTCAGGCATTTACCAGCACAACATATCGTCTATTGCGCTGCAGCGCTTGACGGCTGGGGAAAACACGCCTAGCTCCCATTCTGCATAGATGGAGTTTTGATGTTCTCTTCGAAAGAGACCCGGTAAGGGGCCGGCCGCCCGAACAGGCGCACCGGCCCAGACAAAAACGAGAGCGCCGACGCTGAACAAGCGCCGGTAACGTTTTTGTGCGCCCACCACGGGCGTTTCTCCGGACATCGAAACCATGGATATTTCCCGCGCCGAACAGCGCATCCTCCACCTGCTCGCCCAGGGCGGCAGGATAGAGATCACCCGCGACGAGAACCGCAAGATCGAGAAGCTGCAGCTCTTCACCCGCGAAGGCTGGGTGTTCTCCGCATTGGACCTCGTCACCTTCCGAAAGCTCAAGCAGAAGAAGGCGATCAAATCTCAAGGCGGCAGGCCCTACCGCATCACCGAACGGGGACTGGTGCTGGTGAGAGCCGAGCAGGACAACAGGTAGCTCGCTGCAAACGGGCCGCGCGTCGCTTCTGATGCGCGGCCTTTACGGGGCCTTGGCTGTCTGCGCTCAAATAAGTGTCGACAATTCCGCCTTCATCGCGGCCCACTCCTCGGCAATCGACGCCGACGGGCGCGGCTTTCCGGCGCGGCGGTACCAGTAACCGGCATTCCAGTCGTCGCCTTCGATGCGGTGGCAGAGGGCGTGGCCCCAGTCGAACGGCTTCTCGCCTTCATGCGCCTGGCAGATTTCGTGGACTGCCTCCCAATCGGCACCCATGGCGAAGCCGGTGGCGGCGAGGCGATCGAATGCCTCGATCAATCGCGCAAGATCTGGTTCCGACATGAGGTCTCCTTCCTCAGCATCCGCTCAGCTCAACGGCTTCTCCAAATGGACCTTTTCCAGATCGATCCCCATGCTTTTCGAATGTTCGATCCCTCGCCAGGTGATCGAGAAGCCGCAACGTTCGTAGAGGCGGATGCCGCCTGTATTGCGGCCCTGGGTATCGATGCGGACGTTCTCATGACCGTCGGCCCGGATGCGTTCACAAAGACGCTCGATGAGCGCCTTGCCGATACCCCTGCCCTGATGAGCCGGATCGACCCAGAGGTCGGATATATAATCCGGCGCGCGGTCGCGGGCGCCCCATCCGACGACGATCCCGTCGAGTTCGGCGACATGAACCTCGGCATCCGTCTCTGCGGGAAAGACGGCAAAAGCCTGCCTCGTCCGCGCGATGACATCGCTGTCGAGGTCGATCCCCTTGAAGGCATCGCTGGATTGCCAGGCGGCAAAACCGACCCGGTCGACCGCGGCATGATCAGCGGTCGTTATTCTTCGAATGACAAGCCCGCTTACCACCACTTGGCCGGCGTGAACCTGCCGGCCGCCTTTTCGATCACATGAGCGGTGCGGAAGAGCGTCTCTTCCTCGAACGGCTTGCCGATAAGCTGCAGGCCGAGCGGCAGGCCCTTATGGTCGAGGCCGGCGGGAACGGCGATGCCCGGAAGGCCCGCCATGTTCACCGTCACCGTGAAAATGTCGTTCAGGTACATCTTGACCGGATCGGAGGCGAGGTTCTCGTCGGCGACGCCGAAGGCGGAAGACGGGGTCGCGGGCGTCAGGATCGCATCGACGCCGGCATCGAAGACGGTCTCGAAGTCGCGCTTGATGAGGGTGCGGACCTTCTGCGCCCTCAGGTAATAGGCGTCGTAGTAACCGGCCGAAAGCACATAGGTGCCGATCATGATGCGGCGTTTGACCTCCTGGCCGAAACCGGCGGCCCGGGTCTTCTCGTACATGTCGATGATGTCCTTGCCGTCGACGCGCAGGCCGTAGCGCACGCCGTCGTAACGGGCGAGGTTCGAAGAGGCCTCCGCGGGGGCCACGATGTAGTAGGCCGGGAGCGCATATTTGGTGTGCGGCAGAGTGATGTCGACGATCTTGGCGCCGGCATCCTTCAGCCAGGCGATACCCTGTTGCCAGAGCGCCTCGATCTCTTCCGGCATGCCGTCGACGCGGTATTCCTTCGGAATGCCGATCTTCATGCCCTTGACCGACTGGCCGAGCGAGGCCTCGTAATCCGGCACCGGAATATCGACGGAGGTGGTGTCCTTCAGATCGATGCTCGCCATGGATTTCAGCATGATCGCGGCATCGCGCACGTCGCGGGCGATCGGCCCGGCCTGATCCAGCGACGAGGCGAAAGCGACGATGCCCCAGCGCGAGCAGCGGCCATAGGTCGGCTTGATGCCGACGGTGCCGGTGAAGGCAGCCGGCTGGCGGATCGAGCCGCCGGTATCGGTGGCGGTCGCACCGGCGCAGAGATGTGCGGCAACCGCCGCGGCCGAACCACCAGAGGAGCCGCCCGGCACGAGCTGCTGGTTGGAATCCTTCGCCTTCCAGGGGTTGATCACGGCGCCGTAATGGGAGGTCTCGTTGGAGGAGCCCATGGCGAACTCGTCCATGTTGAGCTTGCCGAGCATGACGGCGCCATCGTCCCAGATGTTCTGGGAGACGGTCGATTCGTATTTCGGCTTGAAGCCGTCGAGGATGTGGCTGCAAGCCTGGGTATGGACGTCGCGGGTGCCGAACAGGTCCTTGATGCCGAGCGGGATGCCTTCCAATGCGCCGACCCGGCCGGCCGCACGGCGCTCGTCGGAGGACTTCGCCATTTCGAGCGCCTTCTCCGGCGTCACCGCGACATAGGCGTTCAGCACGCCGTTGGCCGCTTCGATCGCATCGAGATAGGCCTTCGTCAGCTCGACGGAGGTGAATTCCTTGGCCTTCAGCTTCTCGCGGGCTTCGGCAATGGTGAGGCTGGTGAGTTCGGTCATGGTCTCTTCAAAACGTTCGAATGCGGTAAAAGGCGGAGGCAGCGCTGCTCAAGCGCTCACTCGACGACCTTCGGCACGAGGAAGAAATTGTGGTCGGTGGCCGGCGCATTGGCGACGATATCGAGGGCCTTGTCGCCGTCCGTCACATCGTCCTGCCGCTTGCGCATGTCCATCGGTGTCACCGAGGTCATCGGCTCGACACCCGTCACGTCCACTTCGGAAAGCTGCTCGACGAAGCCGAGGATGCCGTTCAGCTCGCCGACCATGCGATTGGCGTCTTCCTCGGTGACCGCAATGCGGGCAAGGCGCGCGACGCGTTTGACGGTGGCGAGATCGACGGACATGGCATAACTCCGATGGGAAATTTCCTACCCGCTATAATGACCATGCCCGCCCTTCGCAACAGGCAGCGCGCCTCAATTTCATGAAGGCGCACCACCGAGATCGGTTGCGGATCAGCGAGCTGACCGCTTGCGGATCGGCAAAGCCGACCGTTGCGGATCGGCAAAGCCGACCGTTGCGGATCGGCAAAGCCGACCGCTTAATAGCTGAGGCTGCCGCCCGGGGCCGGCGTTTCGACGCGGGTGCGCGAGCCTTCCATGCCCTTCACGAATTTCTCCGGCGTCTGATCGACGCCCGGCAGGCCGTAATGGCAGGGAATGGCGTGCTTGAAATCGAAGAAGCGCTGGCAGGCGAGTGCCGCCACCGCACCGCCCATGGTGAACCGGTCGCCGATCGGCACAATGCCGATATCCGGCTGATGCAGCTCGTTGATCAGGCCCATGTCGGTGAAGATGTCCGTATCGCCCATATGGAGGACGGAGGGCTCGTCGTCGAAATGCAGCATCAGCCCGTTGGCGTTGCCGAGGCAATGGGAGACGCCGTCTTCCGTGATCTGCGCCGACGAATGCAGCGCCTGCGTGAACGTGGCGATGAAGCCGCCGAGATCGATCGTGCCACCGGTATTGCCCATTTCCAGCTTCTCGACGCCCTTCTTCGCCAGCCAGACACCGAGGTCGTAATTGGCAAGGACGACAGCGCCGGTTTCCTTAGCGATCTGCACCGCGTCGCCAACATGGTCGCCATGGCCGTGGGTGAGCAGGATATGGGTGAGGCCTTCCGCAGCCGCCTTGGCATCCTGACCTGCAAAAGCAGGATTGTACGTCAGGAACGGGTCGATCAGGATCTTCGCCTTCGCGGTTTCGATGCGGAAGGCGGAGTGGGCGAGCCAAGTGATCTTCATGGAAAAATTTCCTCCAATACGATGTAAGGACGGTAACGACACCAAGTGGAATTTTGATAGAAGGAAACCGTCGAGGCAAATGCTTCGGCAAAGGAAAGGAGGTGAGACGATTGAAAATCCGGCTTACGCTGACGATCAGGTTCAGGACTTGGCGGTTCACCCTGATAATCAGCTAAGAAAACGGGGGTCGGGCGAAAGCCCGGCTCCCACCGGAAGGAAAGTCGTCTCACCTCCTGACCCAGACATATAGCATGATGCCGTACGATTTCAAAGCTTGGTGCGGTCCACCGGCTTCAGCCAGATAGCCCATGTGGCGAGAAAGGAAAGTGGGACAGGAGATGGACAAGCCGCCCTTTCCATGCAGGGAAATGACGAACGCATGACGGTGATGACGATCGAAGAACTGGCTGAAACGCTTCGGCCCGGACAGCCGATAGCCGGGCTCGACCTCGGCACGAAGACGATCGGGCTTGCGATGTCCGATATCGGCCGGCGGTTCGCTTCGCCGCGGCCTGTCATCAAGCGCGTCAAGTTCACCAAGGATGCGGAAGTCCTCCTCGCCTTTGCGGAAAAGGAGAAGATCGCGGGCTTCGTCATCGGCCTGCCGATGAACATGGACGGATCGACAGGCCCCCGCGTCCAGGCGACGCGCGCCTTCGTGCGTTCCATGGGTGAGAAGACGGGTATCCCCTTCGTCTTCTGGGACGAGAGGCTTTCGACGGTCGCCGCCGAGCGGGCGCTTCTGGAAATGGACGTGTCGCGGGCAAAACGCGCCGAGCGGATCGATTCCGCCGCGGCGAGCTTCATTCTTCAGGGCGCGCTCGACAGGCTTTCCTCGCTCGGCAGGGCAAGCTTGCCGGATTTCGACGCCTGACGCCTCTGCCACCAGGCGGCGATCGCCTTCCTCTTGCGGAAGGCGATGATGCCGAACACGATCAGGCTGTCGAAAGCGATTGCGCGGGCGACCAGCGGCGGAATGGTTTCCGGAGGGATGCCCAGAATATGGCCATAGACCTGGAAGACCAGGTCATGCGCATGGCGGGTCAGCATGAAGATGCCGAAGCTCATGTCGTAATAGGAAAGTCCGTACCAGCCCGTCAGCAGAAGCACGGGGCCTGCCCATAAAATCAGGAACCACTTCATGCGGCCTTCCCCCTCGGTTCCACCGGATAAATCTCCGGCGACACGAGCCATCTCGATAAAGCCATGACGCTCAGGACCACTGCGGGAACAGAAATATCGAGGGCCAGCGCTGCGAAGATCGTCGTCATGACGGCCAGCAATGCCCCATCCCTGATAGCAGTTCCCATCCCGAGCATGTCCGGCCCATTCGTGGTTAACAATGCGTTAATGCCGACCTTAAACGGCGGCGGATTTCCCGCAACGGAAACCGGCAGGCATGGTTAATGCGAAAGGCACGGTCTGTGGAAAAAGGTTAGCCGTAGATCGCGCGGACAAGGCGGCGGATCGCGCCGGCGACCTTCTCCCAATCCTTCTCGGTGCTGAGCGCCACGCCGGCAAACTGGCCGCTGACGGCGGCGGAGATCACGAGATGCTGGATCGCGGCAAAGAGCAGCGCATTGGTGGTCGCAGCGTCGACACCCTTCGGCGGCGTCAACGAGCCGCGCATGCGCTCGAGCCATTTGCCGAGCGCCTTGGTGCGCGCTTCGGAAAGACGCCGCACCTGCGGCGTATCCTGAGAAACCTCCCAGGCGACGATCTTGCAGACGAGCGGATCGCCACGCAGCGCCTCCATGAAGTAGATCGCCAGCTTCTCCATCAGGTCGCCGTAGGTCAACAGGAACATGCCGCCCGTGTCTTCCGGAATTCGATCCTTGACCCAGGTGCCGAGATCGGCGCCGATCGCCTCGATCAATCCGTCCAGGCCGCCGTAATAGCGGTAGATGAGCTGCTTGTCGCAACCGGCGCGGCGTGCCACCGCGTTGATGCCGAAACCCTGAAAGCCCTGTTCGGCGAGAAGGTCGCGCGCGGCGACGAAGATCGCCCGTTCGGTGCCGGCGCGGTTGCGCACCTTTGCGACCGAACCTTCCTGCGCCGTCACTTCAGGGATTTGCAGCATTTTCCGTCCGTATTCGTTAAGACCCGTTAACCGCGATAGTGCGCCGTTCTCGATGCCGCAAGCCGCTGCCGGAGACGATGCACAGGATAACGCAGCGCGGAAGGGGCATTCCTGCATTGCGCACCCGGCCGCAAACGACTACGAGGAGGGTCTCTCTCCTCTGTCCGTCTCCCATGCTCGCCATTTTCGAAAGCATCCTGCCGATCTTCCTGCTCGTCCTCCTGGGCGTCGCGCTCCGGCGAAGCCCGCTGATCGACGGGACGTTCTGGAACGGGCTGGAGCAATGCGGCTATTACGTCCTCTTTCCCGCACTCCTCTTCCACACGCTGGCGCGCGCGGATTTTACCAGCATCGACCTGCATGTGGTCGGCATGACCGCTATCGGCGTCGTGCTCCTGATGTGCCTTTTCGTCCTGCTGCTCTGGCCGGCTCTTCGCAGGATCGGGGTCAGGGCGCCGGCCTTCAGCTCGCTTTTCCAGGCCGCCACGCGCTGGAACTCGTTCATCGCACTGGCGATCGCCGACAAGCTCTACGGTGCCACGGGACTGACCGTCGTCGCGGTCGTCATGGCGGCGATCATCATTCCGCTGAACTTCATCAATGTCTCGGTGTTGCTATGGTTCTCCGGCGCCCATCGCGGATACTGGCAGTTCACGCTCCGCGTCATCAGCAATCCGCAGATCGTCAGCAGCGCGCTCGGCGTTGCGGTGAACCTTCTCGGCATCCCGATCTACGAGCCGCTGATGGTGGCAGTCGGGCTCGTCGCCCAGGCGTCGCTCAGCCTCGGCCTCATTGCGGTCGGCGCAGGCCTGAAGGTGAGAGATGCCGTAAGGCCGCGGCCGATGGTGCTGGTCGGCACCGCCATCAAGCTCATCGTCTTTCCAGTGGTGATGATCGGCATCGCGACGCTCGTCGGCATCGGCGGCCAGCCGCTCGTGCTTCTGGCGCTGAGCGCCGCGGTGCCGACCGCGATGAACGGCTACATCCTCGCGAAGAAGATGGGAGGCGATGCTGAGCTTTATGCCGCCACCGCCACGGTGCAGACGGCCGCCTCCTTCCTCACCATCCCCGCGGTACTGCTATTCGCCGGTCAGCTCGCCGCCGGATAGAGAAGATCGATGATGTAGCGGGCGTCGAAGCGGGAATCGAGCATGCCGTAGGTCGAGCGCCAGCCGCCAGCCAGCCGCGTTTCCAGGAAGGCATCGGCGATCTTGCCGGCGCCGAGCCGCACCAGTTCGGAAGCGCCTGCCGCAAGCGCGAGCTGCTCCACCAGAAGCCTTGCCGCCCCCTCGTCCGTTTCGCAAAGCGCCATGGCGGCGCGCAGCACCTCGACCGTCTTCCTGCCGGACGCGCCGAGATCACGCTCGAAACCGGCGAGCACCGTGTTGAATAGGTCCCTGCCGCGCGACAGCACGCGCAGCACGTCGAGCGCCATCACGTTGCCGGAGCCTTCCCAGATCGCGTTGACGGGCGCCTCGCGGTAGTGCCGGGCGATCGGCCGCTCCTCGATATAACCGTTGCCGCCGAGGCACTCCATCGCCTCGTAGATCAGCGACGGGGCGATCTTGCAGTTCCAGTATTTGACGACGGGCGTCATGACCCGCGCGAAGGCGGCATCGGCCGGGCTCGACGCGGCTTTGTCGAAGGCATCGGCCAGGCGGAAGCTGAGCGCCGTCGCCGCCGCGACGTCGAGCGCCATGTCGGCGAGCACGCGTGTCATCAGCGGCTGATCGATCAGTTTCTTGCCGAAGACGCTGCGGCCTCGCGTGTGATGAACGGCCTCGGACAGCGAGGCGCGCATGATGCCGGCCGAAGCCAGCGCGCAGTCGAGCCTGGTCAGCGTCACCATGTCGAGGATCGTGCGGACGCCTGCGCCGGGATCGCCAAGAAGGTAACCGAAGGCATCGGTGAACTCGACTTCCGACGAGGCGTTCGAGCGGTTGCCGAGCTTGTCCTTCAGGCGCTGGAACTGCAGGCCGTTCGCCGAACCATCCTCCAGGAGCCGCGGCACGAGGAAACAGCCTATCCCCTCGTGGGTCTTGGCAAGCATGATGAAACCGTCGCTCATCGGAGCCGACATGAACCACTTGTGACCGGAAAGACGATAGATGCCCTCGCCCACCCGCTCGGCCGTGGAACGGTTGGCGCGCACATCCGTGCCGCCCTGCTTCTCGGTCATGCCCATGCCGAGCGTCACGGCCGTCTTCTGCAGCGCCGGACGATTGGTCGAATCATATTTGCGCGACAGGATTTTCGGCGCCCATTCCTTCTGGACGCGCGGCGCGGCCATCAGCGCGGCGATCGAGGCGCTGGTCATGGTAAGCGGGCACAGATGCCCGCATTCGAGCTGCGCCGTCATGTAAAAGCGGGTCGCACGCGCTTTGTGCTCGTGGCCCTTGGCTTCCGAAATGCTTTCCCAGACGGAGGAATGCAGGCCCGTCTGCATGGACCGGCGCATCAACGCATGCCAGGCCGGATGGAATTCGACCACATCCAGCCGCTCGCCGCGGGGGCCGTGGGTCTTCAGCTTCGGCGGGTTCTCGTTGGCCATGCGCGCCAGTTCCTGCGCCTCCGGCGAGGTAACGTAACGGCCGAGCTGATCGTATTCTTCCCGGATCGTGCGATTAAGGGTGCTCGTCAGATCGACGACAAGCGGGTCGGATCGATAGGCGTTGATGCCGGACCAGGGTTTGGGCTGGTTCAATTCGGCAAATTTTTCTTCGGTGCGCGACATCTGGTTCATGGGAGCGGTTCTAGCGGAAGTTACCGGGCCTGGGAACGGCAGCGAAAGAGGAATTCCCGCATTCTCAACAAAAGGCAGCCAAAGTGCCGTCTGCGAGAGACAAGCTCATGAAACAAGCGGTAAGATAAAGTCCGCGCCCGCTTGCGGGTCTCTCCGCCAGACCTTATAGACCGCCGAACGCAAGCGGAGACACGACTTATGGTCTTCTTCCCCCATCGCCATCTCCTCGGCATCAAGGGCCTCACCGAGCAGGACATCACCTTTCTTCTCGACAAGGCCGACGAGGCCGTGAAGATTTCCCGGCAGCGGGAGAAAAAGACCTCGACGCTCAGAGGTCTCACGCAGATCAACCTGTTCTTCGAAGCCTCCACCCGCACGCAATCCTCCTTCGAGCTCGCCGGAAAACGGCTCGGCGCCGACGTGATGAACATGTCGGTCGGCAATTCCTCGGTGAAGAAGGGCGAAACGCTGATCGACACGGCGATGACGCTGAACGCCATGCGGCCTGACGTGCTGGTGCTGCGCCACTCCTCCGCCGGGGCGGCCGCCCTGCTCGCACAGAAGGTCGCCTGCTCGGTCGTCAACGCGGGCGACGGCCAACACGAACACCCGACCCAAGCGCTGCTCGATGCGCTGACCATCCGCCGCGCCAAGGGCAAGCTCTCGCGCATCATCGTGGCGATCTGCGGCGACGTGCTGCATTCGCGCGTCGCGCGCTCCAACATCCTGCTGCTCAACGCCATGGGCGCGCGGGTCAGGGTCGTGGCGCCCTCTACGCTGCTTCCTTCCGGCATCCGCGAGATGGGCGTCGAGGTCTTCCATTCCATGGAGGACGGCCTGAAGGACGCCGACGTGGTGATGATGCTGCGCCTGCAGCGCGAGCGCATGGCCGGAGCTTTCGTGCCGTCGGTGCGCGAGTATTTCCGCTTCTACGGCCTCGATGCGGAAAAGCTGAAGGCAGCGAAGGAAGACGCGCTCGTCATGCATCCCGGCCCGATGAACCGCGGCGTCGAGATCGCCTCCGAAGTGGCAGACGGCCCGCAGAGCGTCATCGAGCAGCAGGTGGAAATGGGGGTCGCCGTGCGCATGGCCGTGATGGAGGCGCTGCTCGTCTCTCAAAACCAGGGAGAACGCGCATGACCGCAACGGTCCTCAAGAATCTCCGGATCGTCGATCCGTCGCGCAATCTCGACGAGACCGGCACCATCGTCGTCGGCGACGACGGCCGCATTCTCGCTGCCGGCAGGGATGCGCAGAACCAGGGAGCTCCGGACGGCGCAACGGTGAGGGATTGCAAGGGCCTCGTCGCGACGCCGGGCCTCGTCGACGCCCGCGTCTATGTCGGCGAGCCGGGCGCCGAACACCGCGAGACGATCGAGTCGGCAAGCCGCGCGGCAGCGGCCGGCGGCATCACCTCCTTCATCATGATGCCGGACACCGATCCGGTGCTGGACGATATCGCGCTCGTCGAGTTCGTGCAGAAGACCGCCCGCGACAAGGCCGTCGTCAACGTCCATCCGGCGGCCGCACTCACCAAGGGTCTTGCCGGCGAGGAGATGACCGAGATCGGCCTGCTGCAGCAATCCGGCGCCGTCGCCTTCACCAACGGCCGCCGAGGCCTTTCGGATACGCTGCTCCTGCGCCGAGCGATGACCTATGCGCGCGAATTCGATGCGGTCATCTCGCTCGAACTGCGCGAAAAATATCTCGGCAGCGGCGTCATGAACGAAGGACTCTTCGCAAGCTGGCTCGGCCTCTCCGGCGTGCCGAAGGAGGCCGAGATCATTCCGCTCGAACGGGATCTTCGGATCGCCGGCCTGACGCGGGCGAAATATCATGCGGCCAAGATTTCCGTGGCGGAATCGGCGGAAGCGATGCGGCTCGCCCGCTCGCGCGGCGCCAACGTCACCTGCGGCGTGTCGATCAACCATCTCTCGCTCAACGAAAACGACATCGGCGAATACCGCACCTTCTTCAAGCTCTCGCCGCCGCTGCGCTCCGAGGGCGACCGGGTGGCCATGGCCGATGCGGTCGCCGACGGCACGATCGACATCATCGTCTCCTCGCACGATCCGCAGGACGTCGACACCAAGCGCCTGCCCTTTGCGGATGCCGCCGACGGGGCGATCGGGCTCGAGACCATGCTTGCCGCGGCGCTTCGCCTGCATCACGACGGCCGCGTGCCGCTGATGCGGCTGATCGATGCCATGTCGACCCGGCCGGCACAGATCTTCGGCCTCGACGCCGGCACGCTGAAGCCGGGCGCGAAAGCGGATATCACGCTCATCGATCTCGACGAGCCTTGGATCGTTTCGAAGGATATGCTTTTGTCCCGTTCGAAGAACACGCCCTTCGAGGATGCGCGTTTTTCGGGCCGTGCCGTCGCCACCTATGTGGCGGGCAAGTGCGTTCATTCGCTTTGACTGGGGAAGAAGCGTGAGTGAGCTTTTCAACTGGCAGATCAGCCTGCCCATCGCGCTTGCCGCGCTCGTCTTCGGTTACCTGCTGGGCTCGATCCCGTTCGGCCTGATCCTGACGCGCGCAGCGGGGCTCGGCGACATCCGCTCGATCGGTTCCGGCAATATCGGCGCGACCAACGTGCTGCGCACCGGCAACAGGAAGCTCGCTGCCGCCACCCTGCTCCTCGATGCGCTGAAAGCCACCGCCGCGGCGCTGATCGGCTGGTATTTCTTCGGCGAGGAGGCAGGCCTGATCGCCGGCTTCGCGGCCTTCCTGGGCCACCTCTTTCCGGTCTGGCTCGGCTTCAAGGGCGGCAAGGGTGTCGCGACCTATATCGGCATGCTGCTCGGCGTCGCGCCGTGGATGGTGCTGGTTTTCGCACTCATCTGGCTGTCGGTCGCCAAGCTCAGCAAATATTCCTCGCTGTCCGCGCTGGTTGCAACGCTTGTCATTCCGGTTGTGCTGTGGTTCATAGATGAACCGAAGATCGCGCTCGTCATGGCGATCATGACCGTGATCTCCTGGGTAAAGCACAAGACCAATATCGAGCGACTGATCGCCGGCACCGAAAGCAGGATCGGGCAAAAGGGATGAGAACATGCCGGACGGCAGCGCAAGGCGGACGGGAATTGCGCTGACGGAAAGGCAGAGGATCGCCTGGCTGAGGCTGATCCGCTCCGACAATGTCGGACCCGCCACATTCAGAGACCTCATCAACCATTGCGGCTCGGCGGAAAACGCGCTTGCGATGCTGCCGGAACTTTCCGCCCGCGGCGGCGCGACGCGCGCGATCCGCATCGCCACCGTGCAGGAAGCCGAACGGGAGCTGGAAGCCGCCCGCCGCCACGGCGCCCGCTTTATCGGCATCGGCGAGCCGGATTATCCGCCTGCCCTGCGCCAGATCGAAGGCGCCCCGCCGCTGCTCGCCGTCAAGGGCGATCTCGCCGCCGCCACGCGTCCGTCCGTCGGCATCGTCGGCTCCCGCAACGCTTCGATCGCAGGCGCCAAGTTCGCGGCGATGATCGCGCGGGATTGCGGCCGCGCCGGATATACGATCACCTCCGGTCTTGCCCGCGGCATCGACACCGCCGCCCACCGCGCCAGCCTGGAGACAGGTACGATCGCCGTTCTGGCGGGCGGCCTCGATCAGCCCTACCCTCCGGAAAACGTTCCTCTCCTCGACGAGATCACCGACGGCGCCGGGCTTGCGGTCAGCGAAATGCCCTTCGGGTGGGAGCCGCGGGCGCGGGATTTCCCCCGCCGCAACCGGCTGATATCGGGCATTTCGCTGGGCGTCGTCGTCGTGGAAGCGGCGGAACGCTCCGGCTCGCTGATCACGGCGCGCATGGCGACCGATTTCGGCCGGCTTGTCTTCGCCGTTCCGGGCTCGCCGCTCGATCCGCGCTGCCACGGCACCAACGGCCTTCTCAAACAGGGCGCGATCGTCACCACCGGCTCGGACGACGTCATCGAAGCACTCGCCCCGCTGTCACAGCTCGATCTGTTCGCCGGCCCGGTCGTGGAGGAGCCGGAAAAGACCGGCGACATGCTGCCGCCCAACGACGACGACCGGTCGATGATCGTCTCGGCGCTCGGTCCGACGCCGGTCGATATCGACGACATCATCCGCCATACCGGGCTCTCCGCCTCTTCCGTCTATCTCATCCTGCTGGAGCTCGATCTCGCCGGGCTGCTGCACCGGCATCCGGGCGGCATGGTGTCGCTGGCGATGGGTTGAATTGCCACATTGAGTTGAATTGCCACATTGAGCGGACCGAAGATCATCGCTTAATTGCCCTGACATGCAATCAAGCGAGTAAAGCCCGATGTTCCGCAATCGTCTCGCCATCATCGCCACCGGCCTTGCCGCGGTCACCCTGCTCTCGCTTTCCGGCTTGATGGGCTGGATATATGCCAGCGAGCCCCGGACCGGCCCGTTCAGCGCCGAATTCTCGCTCGTCGATCACCTCGGACGACCGGCGGACCGGAGCGTCTTCCACGGCCAGCCTTCGCTCGTCTATTTCGGCTATACCCATTGCCCGGTCGCCTGCCCGACCACGCTTTATGAAATGGCCGGTTTCTTCGACCAGCTGGGAGAAGAAGGCAAAGCCCTGAAAGGCTATTTCTTCACGATCGACCCGGAGCGGGACAGCCAGGACGTCGTGAACGGCTATGTGACGGCCTTCACCGACCGCATCACCGGCTTTACCGGCGATCCGGCCGAAATGCGCAAGGTCGTCGACGGCTGGCGGGTGCATGCGGAAAAGGTACCGGACGGCAGCGGCGGCTACAGCATGGATCACACGCTGACGCTCTTCCTCGTCGGCGCAGACGGCCGGCTGAAGGGCCTCATTCCCTACGGAACCCAACAGGAAGAGGCGCTGGAGAAAATCCGCACCGTTCTCCTCAAGCAAACCTGACGGTATCAGGAATTGACCGGTCCACGATTTGAAAGCGAACGCGGGCGCCGGCCCGCCTGCAGGTCTCCCGCCTCCACATAGGCCATCTCGATCAGATAGCAGAGCATGTCGGCGCCCTCGCCCAACGCCACCTGCCGCAGCTCGCCGAGCATCTGCCTTATGTAGGCGATGTTTTCCCTCGTATTGTCCTCGCGCCGGCCGTTCATCTCGTTCTGAGGGACCATATTCCATTCCTGTCGAAAATTGCGACCGCGAGTCGGATATGTGCATATCGGGAGTATGCGGCGAACCATATCGCATTTATTTAAGATTGCAACCAATTGCAAAGCCTCCTTAGGTTGTATCGCGTTGTGCGTCAGAATTTGGTGGCTGCCCTCTTGACCGCGGCGCAAACGCCCTCCATGTCGGGAGGTCAGATTTCCGCCTGGACTGCAAAGGTACCGGGCCACTCCTCTTTTTCCAGAGAAGCAAGATGAATGTTGTCGTTGTAGAATCTCCAGCCAAGGCCAAGACAATCAACAAGTATCTCGGCTCCGGCTACAAGGTTCTCGCCTCTTTCGGCCATGTGCGCGATCTTCCGGCCAAGGACGGCTCGGTGCTTCCCGACCAGGATTTCGAAATGTCCTGGGAGGTCGACAACGCGTCCCAGAAGCGCATCAAGGACATCGCCGATGCCGTGAAGGGCTCGGACGGGCTCATCCTCGCAACCGACCCCGATCGCGAAGGCGAAGCGATCTCCTGGCACGTGCTCGATCTCTTGAAGAAGAGGCGGGTTCTCGGCGACAAGCCGGTCAAGCGCGTCGTCTTCAACGCCATCACCAAGAAGGCCGTGCTCGACGCCATGGCCAGCCCGCGCGACATCGACGTGCCGCTGGTGGATGCCTATCTCGCCCGCCGCGCGCTCGATTATCTCGTCGGCTTCAACCTGTCGCCGGTGCTCTGGCGCAAGCTGCCGGGCGCCCGTTCCGCCGGCCGCGTGCAGTCGGTTGCGCTGCGCCTCGTCTGCGACCGGGAATCGGAGATCGAGCGCTTCGTCTCGGAAGAATACTGGAACCTCTCGGCGCTGCTCCGCACGCCGCGCGGCGACGACTTCGAGGCACGCCTCGTTTCGGCCGACGGCAAGCGCTTGCCGCCCCGCGGCATCAAGACCGGCGACGACGCCAACCGGCTGAAGACGCTGCTCGAGGGTGCGACCTATGTCGTTGACTCGGTCGAGGCGAAGCCCGTCAAACGCAATCCGGGGCCGCCCTTCACCACGTCGACCCTGCAGCAGGCGGCGTCCTCCAATCTCGGCTTCAATGCGTCGCGTACAATGCAGGTGGCCCAGAAGCTCTACGAAGGCGTCGATATCGGCGGCGAGACGGTCGGCCTCATCACCTATATGCGTACGGACGGCGTGCAGATGGCACCGGAGGCGATCGACGGCGCCCGCAGCGCGATCGGCGAACAGTTCGGCGCTCGCTACCTGCCGGAAAAGCCGCGCTTCTACTCCACGAAGGCGAAGAACGCCCAGGAAGCCCACGAAGCGATCCGCCCGACCGATTTCAACCGCACGCCGGACAAGGTGCGCCGTTATCTCGACGCCGACCAAGCCCGGCTCTACGAACTCATCTGGAAGCGCGGCATCGCGAGCCAGATGGCGTCGGCCGAGATCGAGCGGACCACGGTCGATATCCTCGCCGACAACAACGGCCACAAGGCGGGTCTCCGGGCCGTCGGTTCCGTCGTCCGTTTCGACGGCTTCCTCGGCGCCTACATGGATCAGCGCGAAGAAGGCGATAAGGGCGAGGACGATGAGGAGGATGGCCGCCTTCCCGAGATCAATGCCCGGGAAAAGCTGGACAAGCGCAAGGTGGATGCGAGCCAGCACTTCACCGAACCGCCGCCGCGCTATTCGGAAGCCTCGCTGATCAAGAAGATGGAAGAGCTCGGCATCGGCCGGCCCTCCACTTATGCCGCGACGCTCGCGACGCTGCGCGACCGCGAATACGTGACGATCGACAAGCGCAAGCTCGTGCCGGAGGCCAAGGGCCGGCTGGTGACCGCCTTCCTCGAAAGCTTCTTCACCAAATACGTGGAATACGACTTCACGGCCGACCTCGAGGAGAAGCTCGACAAGATCTCCGCCGGCGAACTCGACTGGAAACAGGTGCTTCGCGAGTTCTGGCAGGATTTCTTCAGCCAGATCGAAGATACCAAGGAGCTGCGCGTTACCAATGTGCTCGATGCGCTGAACGAGGCACTGGCGCCACTCGTCTTCCCGAAACGGGACGACGGCAGCGACCCGCGCATCTGCCAGGTCTGCGGCACCGGCCAGCTTTCGCTGAAGCTCGGCAAGTACGGCGCCTTCGTCGGCTGCTCGAACTATCCAGAATGCAACTACACGCGCCAGCTTTCTTCCGAAGGCGGCGCGGAGGCGGAGGCGAACGGCCTCAACGAACCGAAGGCGCTCGGCAACGATCCGCATACCGGCGAGCCGCTTACCCTCCGTTCGGGCCGTTTCGGGCCCTATGTCCAGCGCGGCGACGGCAAGGAAGCCAAGCGCTCCTCGCTGCCGAAGGGCTGGAAGCCGGAGGATATCGATTACGAAAAGGCGCTGGCGCTGATCAGCCTGCCGCGCGACGTGGGCAAGCACCCGGAAACCGGCAAGATGATCTCGACCGGCATCGGCCGCTACGGCCCCTTCGTGCTGCATGACGGCACCTATGCCAACCTGGAATCGGTCGAGGACGTGTTCACCATCGGCCTCAACCGCGCCGTCACCGTGCTTGCCGAAAAGCAGAGCAAGAACGGCGCGAACGGCCGCACGCGCGGCACGCCCGCGGCGCTGAAGGAGCTCGGCGACCATCCGGACGGCGGCGCCGTCACCGTGCGTGACGGCCGCTACGGGCCTTACGTCAACTGGGGCAAGGTCAATGCGACGCTGCCGAAGGGGATGGACCCGCAATCGGTGACGATGGAACAGGCGATCGCCCTCATCGTTGAGAAAGGCGGCAAGGCCTCCTCCGGCAAGGCAAAATCGAAGAAAGCTGCAGCCAAAGCCAGCGGCGACACAAAAAAGGCCGCTCCCAAGGCCAAGACGGCGGCCAAGGCTGCGACAAAGAAGGCAGCCGCTCCCAAGGCGAAGAAGACGGGCACGTGAGAGAACCGCGCGACAGATCGAGACCTGCGGGCAGACGCCACGACAGAACCGCCCGCGGGAAAACCCCTTCGGCGGGCGAAAAGTCCGCCATCATCCACGGAGCCGTGCCGCCGCGCGAGGTTCTGCTCGAATTCATCGCCGACAATCCCGACCGTGCCTCGAAGCGGGAGATCGCCAAGGCCTTCGGACTGAAGGGCGAGACCCGCGTGGAGCTGAAGGACCTGCTCAGGGCGCTGGAGGAGGAAGGCCTCCTCACGAAGAACCGAAAGTCGCTAAGCCGCCCCGGCGCCCTGCCGCCGGTCACCGTGCTCGACATCACCACCCGCGACAAGGACGGCGATCTCATCGGCCGTCCGGCGGAATGGCCCGACGAACAGGGCGTGGCACCGGCCGTGCTCATCCGCCAGCCGTCGGAACCGAGGGGCAAGGGCAAGACGCCGGCCGCGGGCCTGAACGACCGGGTGCTTGCGAAAATCTTCCCGAACAAGGACCGGACCGGCCCCGCCTATACTGCAAGGGTCATCAAGCTCCTCGACCGTCGCAGCAATGCCTCGCTCGGCGTCGTCAAGATGCTTGCAAACGGCGAAATCCGCCTGCTGCCGGTGGACCGGCGCGGCGAGGAGATGATCATCGAGCGCGAGGATCTCGGCGAGGCGAAGGACGGCGATCTGGTCGAGACGGAAGTCGCCCGCTCCAGCCGCTTCGGCCTGCCGCGCGCCCGCGTTCTCTCGGTCATCGGGTCGGTTGCCTCGGAAAAGGCGATCTCGATGATCGCCATCTATGCCCACGGAATTCCTCATATCTTTCCGAAGCAGGTGATGGACGAAGCAGAGGCAGCCAAGCCCGCCACCATGTCGAAACGCGAAGACTGGCGCGACCTGCCGCTCATCACCATCGACCCGGCCGACGCCAAGGATCACGACGACGCCGTCTATGCCGAGCCCGACCCCTCGCCCGACAATCCGGACGGTGTGATCGTCACCGTCGCGATCGCCGACGTCTCCTGGTATGTCCGCGCCGGCTCGCCGCTCGACCGCGAGGCGCTGAAACGCGGCAACTCCGTCTATTTTCCGGACCGTGTCGTGCCGATGCTGCCCGAGCGCATCTCCAACGACCTCTGCTCGCTGCGCGAAGGCGAGGACCGGCCGGCGATCGCCGTGCGCATGGTCTTCTCGAAAGAGGGCCGCAAAGCGGGCCACACCTTCCATCGCATCATGATGAAGAGTGCCGCCAAGCTCTCCTACCAACAGGCCCAGGCTGCGATCGACGGCAAGCCGGACGACAAGACCGGCCCGCTCCTCGAACCGATCCTGAAACCGCTCTGGCATGCCTATTCCGTGCTGAAGCGCGGCCGCGACCGCCGCCAGCCGCTCGAACTCGACATGCCGGAGCGCAAGATCGTCCTGAAAGCAGACGGCACCGTCGACCGGGTCTTCGTGCCGGACCGGCTGGACGCGCACAAGCTCATCGAAGAGATGATGATCCAGGCGAATGTCGCGGCGGCCGAAACGCTGGAGAAGAAGCGCCAGCCGCTGGTCTACCGCATCCATGACGCCCCCTCGCTCGCCAAGCAGGAGAGCCTGCGCGAATTCCTGGCGACGCTCGGCATATCCATGGCCAAGGGTGGGCAGGTGCGCGCCAATTCCTTCAACGGCATCCTCGCCAGGGCCGAGGACACGCCGCACCAGACGATGGTCAACGAAATGGTGCTGCGCTCGCAGAGCCAGGCGATCTACAGCCCCGAAAATATCGGCCATTTCGGCCTCAACCTGATGAAATACGCCCATTTCACCTCGCCGATCCGCCGCTATGCGGACCTGATCGTGCATCGCGCGCTCGTCGGCTCGCTGGGGCTCGGCGAAGGCGGCATCACGCCGGACGAAGAGGCGCAGCTCGACGATATCGCCGCGGAAATCTCCACCTTCGAGCGGCGCGCCATGGCGGCGGAGCGCGATACTATCAACCGCCTGATCGCGCACCATCTTTCGACGAGAATCGGCGAGGAATTCGAAGGCCGCGTTTCCGGTGTCACGAAGGCAGGACTTTTTGTCTCGCTTCCGACCTATGGCGCGGACGGTTTCATCCCTATATCCACGCTCGGCAACGACTACTTCATCTACGACGAGGCGCATCAGGCGCTCTCCGGAGAGAAGACCGGCCTCGGCTACCAGCTCGGCGATACGGTCGACGTGCGGCTTGCGGAAGCGATCCCGCTTGCAGGCGCGCTGCGGTTCGAGATGCTGAGCGAGGGCAAGAAGCTGCCGACCGCGATCCGTTCCTTCCATAAATCCGGGAGGCGCGATCGATCCACCGGCCGGGCGAAACCCGGCACGAGGCCGCCGCGCGGCCGAAGGAGATAGGATGCAGAAAAGCGAACAGATGGTCCGGTATGGCGGCGGCCAGGGGGTCGAACGGCCGCTCGGGCGCTCCATCCAGCGCGGCATGCTCAACCGGTGCCCCAATTGCGGCACGGGCCGCCTGTTCCGGGCTTTCCTGAAGCCGGTCGACGCCTGCGCCGCCTGCGGCGAGGAAATGTTTCATCATCGGGCCGACGACTTGCCGGCCTATCTCGTCATCGTCGTCGTCGGCCACGTGCTTCTGACCGGCTATATGCTCACCGACATGGCCTTCCGCGTCTCTCCCTGGGTCCATCTCGCCATCTGGGTGCCGATTGCGGTTCTGGCAGCACTTGTGACCATCCAGCCGATCAAGGGCGGCGTCATCGGCCTGCAATGGGCGCTGAAGATGCATGGCTTCGGCGGCCACGACGACGAGGCGGCCGATCCCGGCACTGATTCCCGCAGGGGCGGGCCGACCGCATGATCTCCTCCGCCGAGGAACACGTGCCGTCCGCCATGGACGCGCCGAAACATGCGCGGATTGCGGGCGTGAAGCCGAAGGATGCGGCATCGCTGATCCTGATCGACCGTTCGACGAAAAGCCCGCGGGTGCTGATGGGCCGGCGCGGCAGCGGCCATGTCTTCATGCCCGATGTCTACGTCTTTCCGGGCGGGCGGCGCGATGCCCGCGACCATGCGCTTCCCTTCGGGACCGATCTCGATCGGCTGGTCCTCGAAAAGCTGCTCTCCGGCACCTCGTCGCGCATGACGCCGAGCCGCGCGCGCGCCCTGGCGCTCGCAGCACTCAGGGAACTTCGCGAAGAAACCGGGCTTGCCGGCGCGGCATCCGCCGATCTTTCCCGGCTGCGCTATGTCGCCCGCGCGATCACTCCGCCCGGCAACGTGCGGCGCTACGACACCCGCTTCTTCCTCACCTTTTCGGATGAAACCCCGTTTGACATGACGCTTTTGGGTGATTCCAGCGAGCTTCAGGACGTGCGCTGGCTTGACATTGCCGAGCTTTCAGGTCTGAAACTCCCGCGCATCACGCAGGCGGTACTGGAGGATGTGCAAAACCTGATGGCGGCCGATCCCTCTTTGCCGTTCGGAACCCCGGTATCCTTCTACTTCATGCGTCACGGGCGCTTCGTCCGCAGCCGACTGTAAGGAATATTGAATGCCTCAGCCGACGACCGACGCCAACGGCCATGTCGAGGAGATCCACTGGCCATCGCTGATCGCCGCCATCTCCGCCATCAGTGCGGTCGGCATTGCCATCGGCCTCGGCCTGCCGCTCCTCAGCATCATCCTGGAAAAGCGCGGCATCCCCTCCACCCTGATCGGCCTGAACGCGGCCATGGCCGGCATAGCCTCCATGCTCGCGGCTCCCGTCACCACCAAGCTCGCGCACGACCATGGCGTCGCGAAAACCATGATGTTCGCCGTGCTGATCGCGGCCCTGAGCGCCATCGGCTTTTATTATGCGGATGCCTTCTGGATGTGGTTTCCGCTGCGCTTCACCTTCCACGGCGCGACGACGACGCTCTTCATCCTGTCGGAATTCTGGATCAACGAAGCGGCCCCGCCACGGCGCCGCGGCCTCGTGCTCGGCATTTATGCGACCGTCCTGGCCGTCGGCTTCGCCATCGGCCCCCTGCTCTTCTCCGCGCTCGGCAGCGAGGGCATCCTGCCCTTCCTGGTCGGCGCCGCCATTATCCTGCTCGCCGTCATCCCGATCTTCATCGCCCGGCATGAAAGTCCCGTGCTCGACACCAAGCCGGAACGGCATTTCTTCCATTACATCTTCCTGGTGCCGACCGCGACGGCTGCGGTCTTCGCCTTCGGCGCGGTCTCCGCGGGCGGCCTGTCGCTCTTCCCGATCTATGCGCTTCGCGAGCAGCTCAGCGAGTCGCAAGCGGCCGTGCTGCTCACGGTCATGGGCATCGGCAACATGGCTTTCCAGATCCCGCTCGGGCTCTTCTCCGACCGGCTGCGCGACCGGCGGCCGCTCCTGACCGCCATGGCGGTCCTCGGCGTCCTGGGGTCGCTCGCGCTGCCCCTCCTGATCCAGAACTGGCTGCTGATGGCGGTGCTCCTCTTCTTCTGGGGCGGCTGCGTCTCCGGCCTTTACACGGTGGGCCTCGCCCATCTCGGCTCGCGCCTCAGCGGCCCCGATCTCGTGGCCGCCAACGCCGCCTTCATCTTCTGCTACGCCGTCGGCACGGTGGCCGGTCCGCAGGGCATCGGCGCCGCGATCGACGTCGCCGGCAATGACGGTTTTGCCTGGGCGCTTGCCGCATTCTTCGGCTTTTACGTGCTGGTTTCCGCCTGCCGTTTGCTTTTCCGGTCAAAACGGAGTTGACTTTTCGAGCGCGATTTGTAATTTCGCGCCAGATTTTGCCGTGGACCCCACCCGCGTCCACGGCTTCATTTTTCTCAGAGGCAGAACGACCATGGCGAAAGCTACGACCATCAAGATCAAGCTGCTGTCGACGGCTGACACCGGTTTCTTCTACGTCACGACGAAGAACAGCCGTACGATGACGGACAAGATGACGAAGACCAAGTACGACCCGATTGCCAAGAAGCATGTCGAGTTCAAGGAAACCAAGATCAAGTAAGTCTTGATCCCGAGGTTACCGGAAGGCGCTGGTCGACCAGGCCGAGCGCCTTTTCTTTTGCCTTTTTCCCGGAATCATGTGATCTAAAACGAAGCGGGCTGCGCGGAAATAAAAAAGCGCCGCTCCTTCGTCAGGATGCGGCGCCTTTGAAACGGGGGTCGACCAGCCTGCAATCACGGCACGAGGAACCGCTTTAGCATGCCTGCCGGTCGACCGACCCCACGACCCAGGAGATGCGGCGGACCTGAGCATCATGGGGCATGGCTGTCCTTTTCAGGAGCTACACCTTCGTTGGCCTCAAAATTGCGCAAAACGAAAAGAAAATCAACAGATTCTTAATTGCGGCTCCGATCTATTTCGGTTGTGGTTAAAATTCGCAACGGAAAACCACGTCCGCGCTCTCTTTTCCCTTACATACTGAAAGTTGACTCAAGAATATCGTATTTTTACATTCGCTTAAATTCTTGAAACATTTCGCCGCATTGAAGAATAACTTGAGGGATGACCGATCATCGCCTTCAAACGGGCGAAAATCCAGATGCTGGCGGGCTCAGGTATTCTCCAGCGACCGACCTATAACGTCAGAGGATACATTTGAAATTTCTTGAGTGCACTGCAACAAGAGAATTTTCTGACTACTGTTCATCAAAATTCTTGCGTCAATTCGCACCTGCGAAAAATAGCATCCACATTCGACAGTTACAGATCGGAAACTTTTTTCCACAGCGCTTGTGGGCGCAAGCAGTCCGATGGTGCCCAGCGGCAGTGAAAACGGCCCTCAGGCAGCGGCTGCAACGACCCTGTTGCGCCCGCCGTTCTTGGCTTCGTAAAG
Source organism: Neorhizobium sp. CSC1952 (assembly GCF_030378245.1). Lineage (NCBI taxonomy): Bacteria > Pseudomonadati > Pseudomonadota > Alphaproteobacteria > Hyphomicrobiales > Rhizobiaceae > Neorhizobium > Neorhizobium sp. CSC1952. The sequence continues at coordinate 95,051 of NZ_CP128416.1, forward strand.
CGCCCGGTCGGCCTGCTTCAGCAATTGTTCCGGGGTTTCGGCGCCGTAAGTGCTGCAGGCGATGCCGAGCGACGCGGTGATGTTGAGCATGAGACCCGCCGCCTTCAGCGCGAAAGGCTGGCTCTCTATGATGCCGCGGAGGCGTTCGGCGATCGCGGCAGCCGCAGCGGCATCCGTATCGGGCATGACGACAACGAATTCTTCGCCGCCATAGCGGCAGGCAAGATCTGCCCCCCTCACCGTCGAGCGGACGCGCGCTGCGAATTCCTTCAGCACTTCGTCTCCCGCATCATGCCCGTAGGTATCGTTGACCGACTTGAAGCGGTCGATATCGGTGATGCAGACCGAGAGCGGCCGCGAACGGGCGGCGGCACGGTCGAACAGCACCTTGAGGTGATTGTCGAGATAACGCCGGTTGCTGAGGCCGGTCAGCCCGTCGGTCACGGCAAGCTCGATCGTCTGGCGGACGCTCATCCTCAAGCGGTCGTTGTAGCGCTTGCGCTTGATCTGGGTGAGCACGCGGGCGACAAGCTCGTTCGGATCGATCGGCCGGACGATGTAGTCGTTGACGCCGAGTTCCAGTGCCCGAACAATGACGTCGTCGGCGCCAAGCTCCGTCACCAGGAGCAGCGGCAGGAAGCGCGTGCGTTCCAGAGAGCGGAGCTGCGAGCAGAGGCGCAAGGGATCGTATTCGTCGAAATTGGCATTGACGATCACCAGGTCGACCGGGTTTTCGGCCGCCTCGAAAAGCGCTGCCTGCGGGTCCGACATGGCGATCACCTCGGCGATCGGCTTCAGCGCCTTGATGATGCGCTCCTGCGAACTCGCGCGCCCGTCGACGAGCAGGACCTGGGCCGTCTCGTCACGGCCGTCCGTCCCTTTCAGCATGTCCTCGAGCGCGATGTTGTGCGCCGTATCGGCACGGATGCGCAGCTCGTCGCTCAGCGCCTTCAGCCGCACAAGGCTCTTCACCCGCGAGATGAGCTGCAGGTCGTTGACCGGCTTGGTCAGGAAATCGTCGGCGCCGGCCTTCAGGCCGCGCACGCGGTCGGAAGGCTGATCGAGCGCGGTGACGATGACGACCGGGATATGGGCGGTGCGCGGATTGGCCTTCAGCCGCTCGCAGACCTCGAAGCCGTCGAGACCCGGCATCATGATGTCGAGCAGGATCAGATCCACATGGGTGCTGTCGCAGATCGCCAGCGCCTTGTAGCCGTCATCGGCCGTCAGGACGTCGAAATATTCCGCCAGCAGCCGGGCTTCGAGCAGCTTCACATTCGCCGGAATATCGTCGACTACCAATATGCGCGCCGTCATGACGTTCGTCCCGATCTCATGCGTCGCCCAAATAGGTCTTGATTGTCTCGATGAATTTCGGCACCGAAATGGGCTTGGAGACATAGGCCTCGCAACCGCCCTGGCGGATGCGCTCCTCGTCTCCCTTCATGGCGAAAGCGGTCACCGCGATCACTGGAATGATGTGCAGCTCGTCGTCCTCCTTGAGCCATTTGGTGACTTCGAGGCCGGAAACTTCCGGAAGCTGGATATCCATGAGGATGAGGTCGGGGCGATGCTTGCGGGCGAGATCGAGCGCTTCCATCCCGTTGCGGGTCTGGATCGTATCGTAGCCGGATGCTTCGATCAGGTCGCGGAAGAGCTTCATATTCAGCTCATTGTCCTCGACAATCATCACCCGTTTGGGCATGGCTATCCGTTCCTTGCAAGCGTGCCTTCGGTATATAAGCTCGCGGAACGGTCGTTTCCACAGAGCCCCCCTTCAGACACGGTAAGACCATTTAGTTGAAAAATAGGTAACTTGACAGACGATGCCGCGCGAACCCGACTACAATCGACGCAATTCGGCCGATGCCGAAGAAACGGCGGCCGCCATTCTCGGCTGGCTCGCCAACGAACCGGATATGCTTGGCCGCTTCCTGGCGTTGTCCGGCCTGCAGCCGAACCAGTTGCGCGGCGCGGTGAACGATCCGGGTTTTCTTTCTGGAATGATCGACTTCCTGATGGGACACGAGCCGACGCTGCTTGCCTTCTGCGAGGCGACGGGTACAAAACCGGAAACCGTAGCTGCAGCCTGGCGCCATTACTCCGGCCCCGTTTCCGGCGAGTTCTGAGATGACGGAAATCCTCGACCTCTCCCATATCCGCCTCGGCGACCGGCCGCTCATCGTCTGCGACGTGGATGACGTGGTGCTGCATTTCGTAGCGCCCTTCCAGGATTTCCTGCGCGGCGAAGGTTATCAGCTCGTGCCTCGCTCCTTCCGGCTTACCGGCAATATCCTTTCCATCGCGACCGAGGCCGCGCTCGAACAAACGGACGTCCGCCGGCTGATCGAGGCGTTTTTCGAGGCGCAGGAAAACTGGCAGGTCCCGTTCGATCTCGTCATCCAGACCCTGGAGGGTCTTTCCAGCGAAGCCGACATCGTCTTCCTTACCGCCATGCCCTCGCGCTATCAGGAGCAGCGCCGTCGCCTGCTCGACCGGATAGGACTGGCCTTCCCGCTGATCGCCAGCGACGAAGAGCCCAAAGGGCTGATCATGCGGCGACTGCATGCGGACCGGCCCCTGCCCTCGGTCTTCATCGACGACATGGCTCATCAACTCCAGTCCGTACGGGACCATCTCCCTCAATCCCTGCTCCTGCACATGATGCCCGACTCTCCCCTGCATGTCCTCGCTCCGAAGCCCGCCGAAGACATCGTGCGGGCGACCGACTGGCCGCATGCCGCGGCGCTGATCCGTGCGCATATCCAGCCGAAAGCAGCGTGAGATCACAATTCCAGCCGCATCAGCGGCCGTCCGTCCTTTCGCCGCGCGATTTCCCTGAAGCCCGCCCCCTCGAATACCCGCATCGACCCGACATAAAGGCCGAGCGATTTCGACGTCTTCGCCTGTTCCATGGGACAGCTTTCGAGGATGCGCGCGCCGCTTTCCCGGGCAAAACGGACCGCGGCATCCAGAATCCGATGGCTGTTGCCCTTGCCGCGATAACGGCTGCCGATGAAGAAACAGCTCACGGCCCACACCGAAGGATCTTCCGCGTCGGCCGGGTCCAATGGCCGCGATACGGTGCGCGGCGAGTTCCACTGCGGAACGTCTGCGCGGGGCCCCACCTGCACCCAGCCGGCCGGCCGATCACCGACATAGCCCAGCAGGCCGGGCGGCGGCCCGTTTTCGAGGCGCCTGTGAATGAATTCCTTCTTCGCAGCCCCATCAAGCGCCTTGCGTTCGGCAGCAGGCACCCGGAAATAGGTGCACCAGCAGCCGTAACAGGCGCCGTTCGGCCCGAAGAGGGTCACGAAATCGTCCCACCTGTCGGGCGTCAGTGGATAGGCGGCGAAGACGTCCATACCGGCTCGCTCATCTCTTGAGACTCACAAGCTTAAGGCCTATTGTCGCGGCGTTCAACCTTTGTTCCGGTCATGGCACCTGCACCTGACAAGACACCCGGCTTCTGTCGCGACTGCCTTGCGGAGCAGAAGGCGGACACACGCCGATGCCGTGCCTGCGGCAGCCCGCGCCTCGTCTATCACGGGGAACTCTACGATCTCACGCTGGCGCATATCGACTGCGACGCCTTCTACGCGACGATCGAGAAACGCGACAATCCCGACCTCGCCGACAAGCCGGTGATCATCGGCGGCGGAAAGCGTGGCGTCGTCTCGACCGCCTGCTATATCGCCCGTATCAACGGCGTACGCTCGGCCATGCCCATGTTCAAGGCGCTGGAACTCTGCCCCGAGGCCGTCGTCATCCCGCCGAACATGGAGAAATACGTGACTGTCGGCCGCCAGGTGCGGCAGATGATGATGGATCTGACGCCCCTCGTGCAGCCGCTTTCCATCGACGAAGCCTTCCTCGAGCTCGCCGGCACCGAACGGCTGCACCACGATCCGCCGGCGCGCATCCTCGCCAGGCTTGCAACGCGCGTCCAGAACGAGCTCGGCATCACCATCTCCATCGGCCTCTCCTATTGCAAGTTCCTCGCCAAGGTCGCTTCAGACCTCCAGAAGCCGCGCGGCTTTTCGGTGATCGGCCGGCAGGAGGCCCTGGAATTCCTGGCGGCACGCCCCGTCACGACGATCTGGGGCGTCGGCAAGGCCTTCAACGCGTCGCTGGAAGCGGACGGTATCCGCACCATCGGGCAGCTTCAGACCATGGAGGAGGCCGACCTGATGCGCCGCTACGGCACGATGGGCCAGCGGCTCTACCGGCTTTCACGCGGGATCGACGACCGGGAGGTGCATCCCAACGAGGCGGCGAAAAGCGTCTCGGCCGAAACCACGTTCTTCGACGACATTTCCCGCCGCGACGAGCTCGTGCCGATCCTGCGGCGGCTTTCCGAAAAGGTTTCGACGCGGCTGAAAAAGCACGGCATCGCCGGCCAGACCGTGGTGCTCAAGATGAAGACGGCCGACTTCAAGATCCGCACCCGCAACAGGAGGCTGGAAGACCCGACGCAGCTCGCGGACCGCATTTTCCGGACCGGGCTTTCGCTGATGGAACGCGAGACCGACGGCACGAAATTCCGCCTCATCGGCATCGGCGTCACCGATCTCGTCGATCCGGCGCTCGCCGATCCGCCTGATCTCGTCGACCGGCAGGCCGGCCGTCGCGCCGCCGCCGAAGCGGCCATGGACAAGCTGCGCGACAAGTTCGGCAAAGCGGCGGTGGAGACCGGATACACATTCGGGAACCGCCGGCGGGATCCGTGACGTGTGACCCGTTTTTAACCATGATCCTAAGATTATACGCACTGCCGAAAATCTTCCTTAACCTGATGCGCTAATATGCGGATCGTGTATTGCGTATGGGGTCTGGTATGTTGCGTCACCTGGTGTTCGGGTTTGGTCTCCTGTCTGCGACGATGCTGTCGCATACGGCCTTCGCGGGAGCGGGTGGCACCCTGCAGATCGTCATTTCCAAGGATAAACAATCGCTTACCGTCTATGACGGCGATACGGTCGTGACCACGTCGAAAGTATCTACCGGCAAGGCCGGCCACACGACGCCGAGCGGCATCTTCTCCATTCTCGAAAAGCGCAAATATCACGAATCGAACATCTATTCGAACGCGCCCATGCCGTGGATGCAGCGGCTGACCTGGTCCGGCATCGCGCTTCACGAAGGCGTGGTGCCGAATTATCCCGCCTCGCACGGCTGCATCCGAATGCCCGGCGCATTCGCCCAGTCGCTCTACCAGATGACGGAACGGGGTGCGCATGTGATCGTCACCGACGCTCCGGTCACGCCGGAGCGGATCGAGAGCGCTGCACTCTTCCTGCCCCGCAAACCTTTGCCGAATGGGCCGCTCTTTCCGGATGTCGAGCTGCGGACCTCGTCGATCCGGGGAACGTCCAAACCGGTCGAAGTGGCGATGAACGTCGTGCCGAACAATCCCGCCGCTACGCATTCGGACGTCGTGACGGATGCGCCGGCGGCCGGGGCGGAAGACCAAGACGCAGCACCGCTGCGCATCCTCATCACCCGCCGCGGCGAGCGCGAAACGCTGATGGACGCCCAGGTGCTGCTGCAGGACCTCGGTTTCGAGACCGGCGGCACCGACGGTTTGGCCGGTCCCATGACCCGCAGCGCGATCGCCGGCTTCAAGCGCTGGAAGAACATTTCCCCCAAAGGGCCGCTGGTGACCCCGGAATTCCTGGCCGCTCTCTACGAGTCCGCCGGCAAGACGCAGCCGCCGGCCGGCCAGATCATGGTGCGGCAGAATTTCGAGCCGCTGTTCGAAGCGCCGGTCGGGATCAAGGACCCGGAAATCGCGCTCGGCACGCATTTCCTCACCGTCGACAAGCTGGACCGCCGTGCAGAAACCGCCGAATGGCATGGCATGACGGTGCCGAACGAGCTCAGCGCCGCGACGATGCGGCGGCTCGGGATCACCGTCGCCGACGATCCAAACGCTTCCGGTGCCGCCGCGCGGACAATCGATCGCATCGAGATTCCGGCCGATATCCGGGACCGGATCGAAACGCTGATGACCGACGGCACGTCGATCACGATCAATGACGAGGGCCTCGGACCGGAAACCGGGAAAGGTACGGACTTCGTAACGATCACGCGGTCCCAGCCCAAGGTTGCCGCAGCCGAGACATCCATCGCCAAGCCCCGTCCGGTGCGCCAGCCTCAAGCTGCGCCGAGGTACCGCACGATCGGCCTTTATTGAGAAACGTCAGCGATCAAACCAGCTCGACATCGAGGACGCCGGGGGCCGCGCGAAGCGCCGCGGCGATCTCCGGCGAAATGCGGTATTTCTCCGTCAGTTCCACCTCGATCTCCCTCTTGCCGTCGTCCTTGATGACCACGAAGGAGACGAGCCCGTCGCCCTTGGCGTTCAGATGCCGTGCAACCGTCTTCAGCGGGCCGGAATCGCGGACATAGACACGCAGCGCCTTCTGCATCTGCACCGATTTCTCTTCCAGCGACTGCGCCGTCTGGATACGCAATCCGATGCCTTCCGGCCGCTCTTCCGCCTGCACGGTGATGAGCAGCGATTTGCCGGGTTCCAGCAGATCGCGATACTGCGCCAGGCCTTCGGAGAACAAGACCGCCTCGAACTGGCCGGAGGAGTCGGAGAAGGCGACGATGCCCATCTTGTTGCCGGTGCGGGTCTTGCGCTCCTGACGGCTCGTCACCGTGCCCGCCAGCTTTCCGAAGCTTGCCCCTCCCTTCACCGAGACGGAGAATTCCGCAAAGGTCTGCACCCGCATCTTGGCAAGGATGTTCGCATAAGAGTCGAGCGGATGGGCCGAGAGGTAGAAGCCGAGCACCTGGTATTCGCGCATCAGCTTCTCGGAGGGCGTCCAGGGATTGAAAGGCGGCAGGATCAGCTTTTCGGGTCCCGCGCTGGCGGACGAGCCGAAGAAATCCGACTGGCCGCTGACCTTCTCCTCCTGGGCGCGCTGCGCATAACCGATGATCCGGTCGAGACCACCGACGAGCTCCGCACGATCGATGCCGAAGCAATCGAAGGCGCCGGCCGAGATCAGGCTTTCCATGACGCGGCGGTTGATCTGCTTCGGATCGATCCTGAGGCAGAAATCCTCGATGCTCTTGAACGGCCGGTCGCCGCGCACCTCGGTGATATGATCGACGGCCGATTCACCGACACCCTTGATGGCCGCGAGCGCATAATAGATCTTGTTCTCGCCTGTTTCGAAATGCCGGTAGGACGTCTGAACCGAAGGCGGTATGACGGCGATGCCGAGGCGTCCCGCATCCTGCCGGAAGTCGTTCAGCTTCTCGCTGTTCGACATATCGTAGGTCATCGACGCGGCCAGGAATTCGACGGGGTAATGCGCCTTCATGTAGGCGGTCTGGTAGGAAACGATCGCATAGGCCGCGGCGTGCGACTTGTTGAAGCCGTAGTTCGCGAATTTGGCAAGCAGGTCGAAGATCAGGTCGGCCTGGGGCTTCGAGACGCCGTTCTTCACCGCGCCATCGACGAAACGGGCGCGCTGCTTGTCCATCTCCTCCTTGATCTTCTTGCCCATGGCGCGGCGGAGCAGGTCGGCCTCTCCGAGCGAATAGCCCGAGAGCACCTGGGCGATCTGCATGACCTGTTCCTGATAGACGATAACCCCTTGGGTCTCCTTCAGGAGGTGGTCGATCATCGGATGGATCGACTCGATCTCCTCCTCGCCGTGCTTGCGGGCGTTGTAGACCGGAATGTTCTCCATCGGGCCCGGACGGTAGAGCGCGACGAGCGCGATGATGTCCTCGATGCAGTCCGGCCGCATGCCGATCAGCGCCTTGCGCATGCCGGCACTTTCCACCTGGAACACGCCGACCGTCTCGCCGCGCGAGAGCATTTCGTAGGTCTTCTGATCATCCAGCGGGATCTTTGCGAGATCGACCTCGATGCCGCGCTTCCTGCAGAAATCGACGGCGGTCTTCAGCACCGTCAGCGTCTTCAGCCCCAGGAAGTCGAACTTCACAAGGCCGGCCTGCTCCACCCATTTCATGTTGAACTGGGTGACCGGCATGTCCGAACGCGGGTCCCGGTACATCGGCACGAGCTTCGACAGCGGCCGGTCGCCGATGACGATGCCGGCGGCGTGGGTCGAGGCGTGGCGGTAGAGGCCTTCGATCTTCTGGGCGATGTCGAGGAGGCGCGCGACGACCGGCTCCTTCTCGGCCTCTTCCTGCAGTTTCGGTTCCTCTTCGATCGCCTTCGAAAGCGGCGTCGGATTGGCCGGGTTGTTCGGCACCAGCTTGCAGATCTTGTCGACCTGGCCATAAGGCATCTCGAGCACGCGGCCGACGTCGCGCAATGCGGCACGCGCCTGCAGCGAACCGAAGGTGATGATCTGCGCCACCTGTTCGCGGCCGTATTTCTGCTGCACGTAGCGGATCACCTCTTCGCGGCGGTCCTGGCAGAAGTCGATGTCGAAGTCCGGCATCGAGACGCGTTCCGGATTGAGGAAGCGTTCGAAGAGCAGCGAGAAGCGCAGCGGATCGACGTCGGTAATGGTCAGCGCGTAAGCGACCAGCGAGCCCGCACCCGACCCGCGGCCCGGGCCGACCGGAATGTTATGGACCTTCGCCCATTTGATGAAGTCCGAGACGATCAGGAAGTAGCCGGGGAACTTCATGCGCTCGATGATGCCGAGCTCGTAATCCAGACGTTCCCGATAATCCTGTTCCGTATAACCGGGCGTCATGCCGAGGGTTGCGATGCGATCCTCCAGCCCCTCGACCGCCTGGCGGCGCAGCTCGTCCGCCTCGGCCCGTTCAGCCTCCTCCTGATCACCGGTCGCGCCGGTGAAGCGCGGCAGGATCGGATTGCGCGTATTCAATATGAAGGAGCAGCGCCGGGCGATCTCGACCGTGTTCTCCAGCGCCTCCGGCAGGTCGGAAAACAGCGCCGCCATTTCCTTCCGGCTTTTCAGATAATGATCCGGCGTCAGGCGAAAGCGGTTGTCGTCCGAGACGATCGCGTTATGGGCGACCGCCATCAGCGCGTCATGGGCGTCGTAATCCGCCTTCGACGGAAAGAAGGCCTCGTTCGTCGCGACCAGCGGCAGGTCATGGTCATAGGCCAGCGCCACCATCTTCTGCTCGTGCCGCCGGTCATAGGACCCATGGCGCTGCAGCTCCACATACAGCCTGTCGCCGAAGGCCTCTCTCAGCTTCAACAGACGCGCCTCGGCGAGCGCGGCATTGCCGTCCTTCAGAGCCATGTCGACCGGCCCGCTCGATGCGCCTGTCAGCGCGATCAGCCCTTCCGTACCGCTCTCTTCCAGCCAGGAGCGGCGGATATGCACGGCGCCATGTCCTTCGCCGCCGAGATAAGCGCGGCTGATGAGGTCGACGAGCCTCTCGTAGCCCGCGGCGGTCGCAGCGAGCACGACGATCGCCGGCAGCTTCGCAAGCTGCTGCTGGCCGTTTCGCCGCTCGTCCGCCTGGTCCTCCATGTCGATCGAAAGCTGGCAACCGATGATCGGCTGCAGCCCGTCACCGATCGCTTTCTGGGCGAATTCCAGCGCGACGAAAAGATTGTTGGTATCGGTAATCGCGATCGCAGGCTGATGGTCCGCGACCGCCTTCGACAGGATCTTCTTCAGCGGCAGAGCGCCCTCAAGAAGGGAATAGGCGGAGTGAACGCGCAGGTGGACGAATTGCGGGGTTGCCCCGAGTTCTTCCGATCCCGATTTTACGTCCGCCGCGTCCGCCATATCCGCACCCTACCATTCTCATGAATCAGGCTATTTTCCGGTGTGGCCGACGGAGAGTCCAGTTCGGATTTCCTCGCTCAACCTCTTTCGAACGACGGAGCCTGAGCGAAGAACCGGATCACATCGCCATGACGATCATGGACAGGCTGGCCACGAAGGTGGCGATGGAAGCGAATGCGGCAATGTCACGAAGAATGTCAGTCATCGTCGTCTCCCGTGTTCCTTTATGTTTTTACTTTGTTCTCATTTTGTTTGAGAGTCAACAAGAGAACAAAACAAGAAACACGGAATCGCGATTATGGTTAAGATCGAGCCGGCGCGCCGGCCCGGGCCCTCTCATTCACCGGCAGGTTTTGCAGAGATGAAGCGCCTTGCGATCATCCAGCAGCCCAGCGCCCAGGTCGCCCCGGCGCACCAGCCTCCGAGCACGTCGGTCGGATAGTGGACGCCGAGATAGACGCGGCTGAGCCCGATGAGCGATGTCAGGAAGATGGCCGCGAAGATCAGAAAAATCCGTGTCGACCGGTAGGGCTGCGCCCGCGACAGCAGCGCCCCGAGAGTGAGGTAGGTGACGGCGGAAAGCATCGCATGCCCGCTCGGAAAGCTGAGGTCATAGACTTCCACCAGATGCGGGACGATGTCCGGCCGTGGGCGCGCCACGCCGAGCTTCAACGCGTTGCTCACAAGCCAGCCGCCCAGGATCGACAGGAACATGAAGGCGGCAATGGCCTTCTGCCGCGCCAGCAGAAGATAGGTGGTCCCCAATACCGTCATCAACGACAGCACCGTCGTACCGCCGAGCGCAGTGATATCGCCCATGGCATGGTTCAGCCAATAGGGGCCGATCGGTGCGGACAGGTCGTCGGCGCTGCGCAAGGCAAGCAGGATGCGCTCATCGAACGCACGCGTCTCCCCTTCCAGAACCTCGCCGGTCAGGCTGAAGAACAGCAACAGGCCGCCGGCCAGCAATGCGAACATCGTCAGGCCGATCGGCTCGAACGTCATGAACCTTTCGACGATCTTTTGTCTGACGCGGGAGTGGAAGGCCATGGTGTCCTTTCGTTTCTGCCGAATACGCCGCCGGTCTGACCCGCGCGGAACACGATAAAGACCGACCGTTTCCAACAGATAGGGACCGAAGGGCCACCGCATCAACCGCGACGCCTGACTTTTTGGCCGTCAGACCATGCCGGCGCGGGCCAGCCTCTACATTTCCGCGACCTTGCCGCCTTCGATCGTGACGCGGCGGTCCATACGCCCGGCGAGCTCGTGGTTGTGGGTGGCGATCAGCGCCGCAAGGCCGGACTGGCGCACCAGCGCCTCCAGTGCGTCGAAGACATAGGATGCCGTCTTCGGGTCGAGATTGCCGGTCGGCTCGTCGGCCAGGAGCACGCGCGGCGCATTGGCGACTGCGCGGGCGATCGCCACGCGCTGCTGCTCGCCACCGGAAAGCTCGGCCGGGCGGTGGTCGGCGCGGTGGCCGATGCGCATGTAGTCGAGAAGCTGGGCCGCCCGCTCCTTCGCCTCAGCCTTCGAAAGCCCGGAGATCAGCTGCGGCATCATGATGTTCTCGAGCGCCGAGAATTCCGGGAGAAGATGGTGGAACTGGTAGACGAAACCGATCTCGGAACGGCGGATCGCGGTGCGCTCGTTGTCCGGGAGACCGTTGCAGGGCTGACCGCCGACGAAGACCTCGCCGCCGTCCGGATGCTCGAGCAGGCCGGCAAGATGCAGCAGCGTCGATTTGCCCGTGCCGGAGGGAGCCACCAGCGCGACGATCTCGCCGCTGTTGAGCTCGAAATCGGCGCCCTTCAGGATCGAAAGCATGGTCTCGCCCTGGCCGTAGTGACGTTCGACGCCCGAGAGCTGCAAGACGGGTTTGCGTGCCATGAAGGATGCGGATCCTATTCTCTATTCGTAGCGGAGGGCCTGGACAGGGTCCAGCTTGGAGGCCCGCCATGCGGGGAAGATGGTGGCCATGAAGGAGAGCGCCAGCGCCATGATGACCACCGACAGCGTCTCGCGGAAGCTCATCTCGGCCGGCAGCTGGCTCAGGAAATAGAGCTCCGGATCGAAGAGAACCGTGCCCGAAAGCCAGGAGAAGAACTGGCGGATCGATTCGATATTGAGGCAGACGACGACGCCCAGAAGCACGCCGGCGACGGTCCCGACGATGCCGATCGCAGCCCCGGTCATGAAGAAGATGCGCATGATCGCGCCGGAACCGGCGCCCATGGTGCGCAGGATCGCGATATCGCTGCCCTTGTCCTTCACCAGCATGATGAGGCCGGAGATGATGTTGAGCGCGGCGACCAGCACGATCAGCGTCAGGATCATGAACATCACGTTGCGCTCCACCTGCAGGGCGGAGAAGAAGGTCTGGTTGCGCTGGCGCCAGTCGGTGATGAAGATCTGCCGGCCGGCGGCAGCTTCGACCAGCGGCCGGATGCCGTCGACATTGTCGGGATTGTCGATGAAGAGTTCGATCGACTGCACGATGCCGTCGGCATTGAAATAGAGCTGCGATTCCTCCAGCGGCATGTAGATGATCGTCGCGTCATATTCCGACATGCCGATCTCGAATATGCCGGAGATCGTATAGGACTTGACGCGGGGATTGACGCCCATGGGCGTCACGTCGCCTTCCGGCGAGATCAGCGTGATCTGGTCTCCGGCGCCCAATCCGAGCTGCGCCGCGAGCCGCGAGCCGACCAGCACGCCCTCCCCCGAGGCGAAGCCGACCAGATCGCCCGACTTAACGTTGCCGGCCACCTCGGTGAGCTTTTCGATATCCTCCGGACGCACACCGCGCACCAGCGCGCCGGAGCCTGCACCGCCGCGACCCGAAGCGAGCGTCTGGCCTTCCACCAGCGGCAGCGCCATCTTGACGCCCGGCACGGCGGCGAATTTCTGCGTAAGCTCGGCGTAATCGGTGAGCGGCCCGTCGATCGGCTGGACGATCATATGGCCGTTGATGCCCAAAATGCGGGAGATCAGCTCGGTGCGGAACCCGTTCATCACCGCCATGACGATGATGAGGGTGGCGACCCCGAGCATGATGCCGATGAAGGAAAAGCCGGCAATGACGGAGATGAAGGCTTCGCGACGGCGCGAACGCAGGTAACGCCAGGCGACCATGCGCTCGAAGGCCGAGAAGGGGCCGGCCGAAGGCGATTGCTGCCCTGCCTTTTCCGCTTCACCATTCGTTGCGACGCTCGCCATGCCGTTTCCTCAACCTGCCGGCGGGGAATTCCGCCTTGTCGCTTTGCCTTGTCTCAATTCCGGACGGAAAACCGCTGCACACTTTTCCTGGAATTGCTCCCACCGGCCTCGCCGGTTATCGGCCGGCGAGCCTGTTCATGGCCGCTTCGAGGGTCAACGTCTCGCGCTCGCCCGTCTTGCGGTCCTTGACCTCCACCTCGCCCGAGGCGGCGGAACGGGGTCCGACGATCACCTGAACCGGCACGCCGATCAGATCGGCGGTCGCGAACTTGGTGCCGGCGCGCTCGTCCGTGTCGTCGTAGAGCAAGTCCTTGCCGACCGTCGAAAGGCCGCCGTAGAGGGTCTCGCAGAGACGGTCGCAGGCATCGTCGCCGGGCTTCATGTTGATCACCACGACGTCGAAGGGCGCCACGGAAGCCGGCCAGATGATTCCGTTCTCGTCATGCGATGCTTCGATGATGGCGGGAACAAGGCGGGTCGGGCCGATGCCGTAGGAACCCATGTGGACAAGGTGCTCCTTGCCGTCCGGCCCCTGGACCTTCGCACCCATCGGCTCGGAGTATTTGGTGCCGAAATAGAAGATGTGGCCGACCTCGATGCCGCGGGCGGAAAGCCGGTCCGCTTCGGGAATGGCGTTGAAGGCCGCCTCGTCATGCATTTCCGACGTCGCGGCGTAGACCGAGGTCCACTTGTCGAAGATCGCCTTCATCGCATCGACATCATCGAAATTGGTGTCGATGCCGGGGATGTCGAAATTGACGAAATCCTTGTGAGAGAAGACTTCCGATTCACCCGTATCGGCGAGGATGATGAACTCGTGCGAGAGGTTGCCGCCGATCGGGCCGGTATCGGCGCGCATCGGGATCGCCCTGAGCCCAAGCCGCGAGAAGGTGCGCAGATAGGCCGCGAACATCTTGCGGTAGGAATGTTCGGCCCCCTCCTTCGTGAGATCGAAGGAATAGGCGTCCTTCATCAGGAACTCGCGCGAGCGCATGGTGCCGAAACGGGGGCGGATCTCGTCGCGGAACTTCAGCTGGATATGGTAGAGGTTGAGCGGCAGGTTCTTGTAGGATTTGACGTAGGACCGGAAAATGTCCGTGATCATCTCCTCGTTGGTGGGGCCGTAGAGCATCGGCCGGTCCTGCCGGTCCTTGATGCGCAGCATTTCCTTGCCATAGGCGTCATAGCGGCCGCTCTCCTGCCAGAGTTCGGCGGATTGCAGCGTCGGCATGAGGAGTTCGATGGCGCCGGAGCGGTTCTGCTCCTCGCGGATGATGGCATTGACCTTGTCGAGCACCCGCTTGCCGAGCGGCAGCCAGGAGTAAATGCCCTGGCTCTGCTGGCGAATCATGCCGGCACGCAGCATCAGCCGGTGGGACACGATTTCCGCTTCCTTGGGGTTTTCCTTCAGGATGGGCATGAAATAGCGGGAGAGGCGCATCGAGATTTCCGAGAGTTGCCAGGCCTATCCTCGCAACGTCGGGAATCGGCCACTTCTTGAGTAATATTGCGTGCGGTACATAGCCGTTCCGGGCTCTCAAGGGAACCCGCTCCCGCAGGAATCACGCGATGTTCACGATCTTGGCGGCACGTGGGCGCAAGTTTGGACGAATACCGGCAGACCCGCAAAAAGTGGAAATTTCGTGGCGAGCGTGCGACATTTTTGTCAACTGAAAAATTTTGTCCGAGTGTAGCAAAAATACAAAAAAATCGAGTGACAAAGCCCAACCTTTGAGCTAGGTTCAGCTCACAAAAGAGGCAAGGAGTTCAAATTCTTGCCATTTCGCGGTCAAGTCTTGGGAGGATCAGATCTTAGGCGCGTTTATTCGCTGCCCCGGCAACGGTGAAGGATCACGCGAAACTAGAAAACAAGGCTTCACCGCCTTGTTTTTTTTTTGCTTTCTTGAGGGACACGCCAGAACATGGCGTCCTCTCTATCGGCGTCTCCTATGCCTGCGATTGATGACAGGCAGATGACAGCCTTCTCCGCCAGACTGATCTATTTGAAATCCGGCACGATGACCGGGATGTCGGCAACGCCGAAGCCGAAATAGGTCGAGGCGACATGATAGGCCGCATAAAGCACTGCCGAAATCACCGTCGTCAGAAGCACGACGCGGCCGCCGCGGAATTTCGCGGGCGCACTCTCGACCGTTCCGGCAGTCACCTCGCCATCTTCCCGCTGGCTGCGGTAGCCGAGCGGCAGGACGATGAAGAGCACCGTCCACCAGAGGATGAAATAGATTGCGGCGATCGTCAGCAACGACATGAATGGGTTCCGGTTTCTGTTCAGAGCGGCGTTATAGGCCGAAAGGCCGGCAAGCTCAAACGGAGCCGAGGGGACGCGATGCCGCAGGCCGGCTCGGCTGATGAGGCCGCCCCATCCGGCTGCCGCCACCTTCTCCCCGCCAGCGGGGAGAAGGAAATATGCCGCACCGGCATCCCCAATCTCGAAGGCACGGCCTGGCACGTCCCTCTCCCCGCATGCGAGGAGAGGTTAGAGCGCCGGCGAATTGAAAATACCCAGGCTCACACCTGCTCCAGCTCGACCAGCGTGCCGCAAAAATCCTTGGGATGCAGGAAGAGCACCGGCTTGCCATGGGCGCCGGTCTTCGGCTCCCCGTCGCCGAGCACGCGAGCGCCGGAGGCCTGCAGCCTATCGCGGGCGGCAATGATGTCGTCCACTTCGTAGCAGATATGGTGCATGCCGCCCGACGGGTTCTTCTCCAGAAAGGCTGCGATCGGGGAATCGGCACCAAGCGGCTCCAGAAGTTCCACCTTGGTGTTGGAAAGCTCCACGAAAACCACCGTCACGCCATGTTCCGGCAGCGCCTGAGCCTGGGAAACGCGCGCGCCGAGCGTGTCGCGATAGGTCGCGGTGGCGGCGGCGAGATCCGGCACGGCGATGGCGATGTGGTTGACGCGTCCGAGCATGGTTCACCTCCCCCGATGCAGAGCAATCGCACAAGGGGACGTGAAGCGCTGCAGCAAACTCCCAACGATCTCCCCCCTTGAGGGGGAGATGTCACCGAAGGTGACAGAGGGGGGTGGCAACGGCGCGGCAAAGGAAAAAGAAGACAAGGTGTCGAGACGATACCCCCCTCTGCCCTGCCGGGCATCTCCCCCACAAGGGGGGAGATCGGTCTGCCGCACTGTCTTCCTCCCCATGCGCAAATCCTCACTCCAGATCGGCTACAGCCTCGTCACAAACACCGTCACGACCGGCTTCTTGCCCCAGGCCTCGTTGGCGGCGGCGCGCACCGCCCGGCGGACGGCTTCGCGCAGCATGTCGAGATCCTTGCGGCGGGCGCGCGGAATGCTTTCGACCGCGCCGAGCACCGCATCATAGAGCGTGTCCTCCATGTCCTCGCCTTCGTCGTCGAACTCCGGAAGCCCGAAGGCAACGACGTCGGGATCGGTCAGGAAGTCATAGCGATTGTCGAGCAGGATGTTCACCGAAACGTGCCCCACGAAGGAGAGCTTGCGGCGGTCGCCGATGCCCATCTCGTCGAAATCACCGATCAGCTTGCCGTCCTTGAAGATGCGGCCGTGCGGCGCCTCATCGATCACCTCGGCCGGCCCGGGTGCAAGCCGCAGGATATCGCCGTTGCGGACGCGCGGAATGGTCTTGATGCCGGCGGATGCGCCGAGCTCCGCCTGGGCCGTCAGATGCGCGGCCTCGCCATGCACCGGCACGAGGATCTGCGGCCGGGTCCATTCGTACATCTTCAGGAGTTCGTTGCGGCGCGGATGGCCGGAGACGTGCACCAGGGCATCCGAATCCGTCACCACCTTGATGCCCTGCTCGATCAAGCCGTTCTTGATCTCGATGATCGCCTTCTCGTTGCCGGGAATGGTGCGCGAGGAGAACACCACCGTATCGCCGGATGCCAGCGCCACGTTGCGCATCTCGTCACGGGCAATCTTGGCAAGGGCCGCGCGCGGCTCGCCCTGGCTGCCGGTCAGGATGACGACGACCTTGTCGCGCGGGATATAACCGTATTCGTCCTCGGCGATGAAGGGCTTCAGCCCCTCCATGATACCGATGTCGCGGGCGACATCGACGACGCGTTTCAGGGAACTGCCGAGCAGCAGCACTTCGCGGCCGGCGGCTTCGGCGGCCTGGGCAACCGAGCGGATGCGGCCAACATTGGAGGAAAAAGTGGTGATCGCCACCCTGCCCTCGGCTTCCTCGATGATCTTGCGCAGGCCTTCCGACACCTCCTCCTCCGAGGGAGATATGCCTTCGCGCAACGCATTGGTGCTGTCGCACATGAGTGCCAGAACGCCCTCGTCGCCCAGCGCCCGGAAGCGGGCCTCGTCGGTGACCGGGCCGAGCGAAGGGGCGTGATCGATCTTCCAGTCGCCGGTATGGACGACATTGCCGAGCGGCGTGCGGATGACCAGCGACATGGGCTCGGGGATGGAGTGGTTGACGCCAACCGCTTCGATCTCGAACGGGCCGACCGTGATACGGTCGCCGGCCTTGAAGATCGTGACCGGGATATCGGCGCGCGAGCCTTCGTAGTCGCGCTTCGCCTCCAGCATGCCGGCGGTAAACGGCGAGGCATAGACCGGCACGTTGAGGCCCGGCCAGAGGTCGTTCATCGCGCCGTAGTGATCCTCGTGCGCATGGGTGATGATCATTGCCTTGAGGTTCTGGCGCTGGCTTGCGAGGTAACGGATATCCGGCAGCACCAGATCGACGCCCGGCAGTTCCGGTCCGGGAAAGGTGACGCCGCAATCGACCATGATCCACTGGCGTTTCTCCGGCGCACCATAGCCGTAAAGGGCGAGGTTCATGCCGATCTCGCCCACGCCGCCAAGCGGCAGAAACACCAGTTCTTCTTGGTTTGCCATTTCTTCTCTTAATCCGTTCTTTCAAAAAATACATCACCGGCGGCGATCGGCATCGGAGCGCCCTCGCCGGTGTCGAGCATCAGAAATCCCCTATCATCGATACCCGTGAATGTTCCAACAAGCGAGCGGTCCGTCAGGTTCACGGTGATTTTTTCACCGATGCCGCAGGCGACCTTGCGCCAGCGCCGGCTGATTTCCGCCGTCCCCCGTCCTTTATCCCATGCGTCCAGAACATCGGCCATCTCTCTGAAAAGATGCGCGAAAACCTCATCCGGCGACGCACCCGCGCCATGATCGGCAAGCCGCGTGACGCCATAGGGGGCGTCATCAGGCATATGGCGGATATTGATGCCGATCCCGATCACCAGCGCGCGGCGGCCGTCCGGCAGGGCCTCGCCTTCCAGAAGAATGCCGCAGGTCTTCTTGCGGCCGATCAGGATATCGTTCGGCCATTTGACCTCCAGCGGCTCGCCGCCAGGCGGCAGCACGGAACGGATCGCCGCATGCACGGCCACCGCAACCGCCAGCGGCAGCGAGGCGATGCGCTCGGCAGGCGCCGGATCGATGAGCAGCAGGGAGGCGTAGAGATTGCCGGGTTCCGAGGTCCAGGCCCTGCCGCGCCGGCCGCGGCCGGTGAGCTGCCGGCCCGCGGTAATCCATAACAAACCGGAATCGCCCGCGCGGGCGCGGGCGAGACATTCGCTATTGGTGGAGCCAATCTCGCTCAGAGCTTCGTGGCGAAAGGCATCGAGCGAGAAGCGTCCCCTTGGATCCGTCATTCTCAGAAGAAGGACTTGGCGGCCGCGTTCGCGGCCGTGCCGATCGGACCGCCGAACAGCACATAGGCCGTGACGAAGAGGCCGGAAAGACCGAAGACCAGGCGCAGTTCGCCGGAGATGCGGGCGAACTCGCCCTTGGCCTCGTCGAACCACATCAGCTTGACGATGCGCAGGTAATAATAGGCGCCGATGACCGACGAGATAACGCCGATGATCGCCAGCGCGTAAAGCTTCGCCTCGATCGCCGCCACGAAGACGAAATACTTGGCGAAGAAGCCCGCGAGCGGCGGAATGCCGGCCATGGAGAACATCAGCGCCGTCAGCACGACCGCCATGAAGGGCTTGGTCGACGAAAGACCGGCGAGATCGTCGACATTCTCGACATTGCCGCCTTCCTTGCGGCGCATCGCCATGATGCAGGCAAACGTACCAAGCGTCATGACCATGTAGATGGCCATGTAGAGCGCGACCCCGGAGACGCCGGTCTCGGTGCCCGCCGCAAGGCCGACGAGCGCATAGCCCATGTGGCCGATCGAGGAATAGGCCATCAGGCGCTTGATGTTGCGCTGTCCGATCGCAGCGAACGAGCCGAGCAGCATGGAGGCGATCGACACGAAGACGATGATCTGGCGCCAGTCGGCGACGATCGGCAGGAAGGCCTCCGACACGATACGGACGAGGATCGCCATCGCGGCGACCTTCGGGCCGGCGGCAAAGAAGGCGGTGACCGGCGTCGGGGCGCCTTCATAGACGTCCGGCGTCCACATGTGGAACGGCACGGCCGAGATCTTGAAGCAGGCGCCGGCGAGCACGAAGACCATCCCGAAGATGAGGCCCATATGACGCGTCTCGGCGGAGAGGACGCCGGCGATCTCGTCGAAACCGGTGTTGCCGGTGAAGCCGTAGACCAGCGACATGCCGTAAAGCATCATGCCCGAGGACAGCGCGCCGAGGACGAAATATTTCAGGCCCGCTTCGGTCGAGCGCACGCTGTCGCGGTTGAAGGCGGCGACGACATAGAGCGCCAGCGACATCAATTCGAGCGCGAGATAGAAGGCGATCAGATCGTTCGCCGAAATCAGCAGCAGCATGCCGAGGGTGGAGAGCACCAGCAGGACCGGAAACTCGAAACGGTCGAGCTGATCGGACCGGCCGCTGCCGACCGACATGACCATCGCGACGATCGAGCCGATCAGCGCGAGGACCTTCATGAAACGGGCGAAGGGATCGAGCAGGAAGGCACCGCCATAGGCTTCGCCTTCGCCCGGCATGAAGATCAGCCAGAGGCCGGCGACGGCCAGCAGCGCCACCGCAAGCCCCGTCACCAGCGGTCCGGACTTCTCACCGGAGAAGACGCCGATCATCAGGAGAGCGAGCGCGCCCACGGCCAGGATGATCTCCGGCATGGAGAGTTGCAGGCTGAGGGAAAGTAGTTCAGCGGTCATGTCCAGTCGTGTCCCGTCTCAGTGCACGTTGAGTGCAAGGTCTTTCGCCGCCTGCAGGGCTGCGGAATAATTGTTCACCAGCTGATCCACCGAGGCAGCCGTCGCATCGAAGATCGGGGCCGGATAGAAGCCGTAGAAGATGGTGATGGCGATCAGCGGATAGAGGATGAGCTTTTCGCGGGCGGAAAGGTCGAGCAGCGCCTTCAGGCTTTCCTTCTCCAGCGCGCCGAAGATCACCCGGCGGTAGAGCCAGAGCGCATAGGAGGCCGACAGGATGACGCCGGTCGCCGCGAAGAGCGCCACCCAAGTGTTGACCCGGAAGACGCCGATGATCGTCAGGAACTCGCCGACGAAACCGGACGTGCCCGGCAGGCCGACATTCGCCATCGTGAAGATCATGAAGGCGACGGCATATTTCGGCATGTTGTTGACGAGGCCGCCATAGGCCGCGATCTCGCGGGTGTGCAGCCGGTCATAGACGACGCCGACGCAGAGGAAGAGCGCGCCGGAGACGATGCCGTGCGACAGCATCTGGAAGAGCGCGCCCTGGAGACCCTGAACGTTCGCCGCGAAGATGCCCATGGTGACATAGCCCATGTGCGCGACGGACGAATAGGCGATCAGCTTCTTGATGTCGACCTGCATCATCGCCACCAGCGAGGTGTAGATGATGGCGAGCACCGACAGCGTGAAGACGAAGGGCGCGAAATAGTCCGACGCCAGCGGGAACATCGCAAGCGAGAAGCGTACGAAACCATAGCCGCCGAGCTTCAGCATGACGCCCGCCAGGATGACAGAACCCGCGGTCGGAGCCTGGACGTGCGCGTCCGGAAGCCAGGTATGGACCGGCCACATCGGCATCTTGACCGAGAAGGCCGCAAAGCAGGCGAGCCACAGCCAGGTCTGCATGCCGGCCGGGAAACCGTATTTCAGGAGTTCGGTAATGTCGGTCGTGCCGGCCTGCCAATACATCGCCATGATGGCGAGCATCATCAGCACCGAGCCGAGCAGCGTATAGAGGAAGAACTTGTAGGAGGCGTAGACGCGATCCTTGCCGCCCCAGACGCCGATGATGACGAACATCGGGATGAGGGTCGCTTCGAAGAAGACATAGAAGAGCACGATATCGAGCGAGACGAAGACGCCGACCATGACCACTTCCAGGAGCAGGAAGGCGATCATGTATTCCTTGAGGCGCTTCTCGACCGATTCCCAGCTCGCCAGCACGCAGAAGGGCATCAGGAAGGTCGTCAGGATGACGAACAGCATGGAGATGCCGTCGACGCCGAGATGGTAGGAGATGCCGGTGCCGAGCCAGGCATGCTTCTCGACCATCTGGAAGCCGGGGTTCGAATTGTCGAAGCCGATCCAGATGAAGAGCGAGACGACGAAGGTGAAAACCGTCGTGAATAGCGAGACGTTCAGGATGTTGCGGCGGCCATGGGGCCCGTCCTCCCGCGTCAGAAGCAGCAGAAGAACGCCGACCAGCGGCAGAAAGGTGACCGTCGAGAGAATTGGCCAGTCGGTCATTACATTGAGCTCCCGAGCATCATCCAGGTGACGAGGGCGGCGATGCCGATCAGCATCGCGAACGCATAGTGATAGAGATAACCGGACTGCAGCTTGACGACCCGGCTGGTGACGTCGACCACGCGGGCGGCAACGCCGTTCGGGCCGTAGGTATCGATGACGCCGATATCACCCTTCTGCCACAGGAACCGGCCAAGCGCCTTGGCGGAGCGGACGAAGAGGAAGTCGTAGATTTCGTCGAAATACCACTTGTTGAGCAGGAATTCGTAGAGAACCCTCTGCGACGCGGCGAGACGGCGGGGCGTTTCCGGCGACTTGATATAGAAGTACCAGGCGGTGACGAAGCCGATCGCCATGGCGATGAACGGGCTCCACTTCACCAGCAGCGGCACGTGGTGGAACTCCTCGAGGATCTCGTTTTCCGGCAGGGTGAACAGCGCGCCCTTCCAGAACTCTGCATATTCATGGCCGAAGAAATAGCCTTCGAAGATCACGCCGGCGAGAACCGCGCCGATGCCGAGGATGTAGAGCGGAACCAGCATGACCGCCGGCGATTCATGCACGTGGTGCATCACGTCGGCGGACGCGCGCGGCTTGCCGAAGAAGGTCAGGAAGGCGAGACGCCAGGAATAGAAGCTGGTGAAGAGAGCAGCGATGACCAGCAGCGTGAAGGCGAAGCCCGAAGCCACCGAATGGGAGGCGAAGGCGCTCTCGATGATCACGTCCTTGGAGAAGAAGCCGGCAAAGCCGATCATCGTGCCGGGGATGCCGACGCCGGTCAGCGCCAGCGTGCCGATCGTCATCATCCAGAAGGTGATCGGGATGTGCTTCCTGAGCCCGCCCATGTAGCGCATGTCCTGCTCGCCATCGACGGCATGGATGACCGAGCCGGCGCCCAGGAACAGCAGCGCCTTGAAGAAGGCGTGCGTGAAGAGGTGGAAGATCGCCGCCCCATACGCCCCTACCCCGAGCGCCACGAACATGTAGCCGAGCTGCGAGCAGGTGGAATAGGCGATGACGCGCTTGATGTCGTTCTGGACGAGGCCGACGGTCGCCGCGAAGAAGGCGGTGATCGCCCCGATGATCGTCACCACGAGCAGCGCGTCATGCGACAGTTCGAAGAGCGGCGACATGCGGGCGACCAGGAACACGCCGGCGGTGACCATGGTCGCGGCATGGATGAGGGCTGAGACCGGGGTCGGGCCTTCCATGGCGTCCGGCAGCCAGGTGTGCAGCAGGAACTGTGCCGACTTACCCATCGCCCCCATGAAGAGCAGCAGGCAGACGACGGTCATCGCGCCCGCCTTGTCGAGCTGCAGGCCGAAGATGTTGACGATCGCCTGCCCCGCTTCCGGCGACCCTTCGGCCGGCAGATAGGTAGCGGCGGCGGCGAAGATCGTCTCGAAGCTGATCGAGCCGAAGAGCACGAAGACGCCGGCAATGCCGAGCACGAAGCCGAAATCGCCGACACGGTTGACGATGAAGGCCTTCATCGCTGCGGCGGAGGCCGAGGGCTTCTTGTACCAGAAACCGATGAGAAGATAGGACGCCAGACCCACGCCTTCCCAGCCGAAGAACATCTGGGCAAGGTTGTCCGACGTGACGAGCATCAGCATCGCGAAGGTGAAGAGCGACAGATAGGCGAAGAAGCGCGGCCGGTGCGGGTCATGGTGCATGTAGCCGATCGAATAGATATGCACCAGCGACGAGACCGTGTTGACGACCACGAACATGACCGCCGTCAGCGTATCGATCCGGAAAGCCCACTCGACATCGATGCCGCCGGACTGGATCCAGCGCATCACCGGAACCTTGATGACCTCGCCGGCTTCGCCGTGGGCGAGCGCGACGTTGAAGAAGACGATCCAGGACAGAACGGCCGCGACGACCATCAGGCCGCTGGTGACGTATTCGGACGTCTTGGCGCCGATCTGGCGGCCGAAGAGGCCGGCGATGAGGAAGCCGATCAGGGGAAGGAAGACGATAGCCTGGTAGATCATGACCCGATCAGCCCTTCATCATATTGACGTCTTCGACGGCGATCGAACCGCGGTTGCGGTAGAAGACGACGAGAATTGCAAGACCGATGGCGGCTTCGGCGGCCGCGACGGTCAGAATGAACAATGCGAAGACCTGGCCGACGATGTCGTTCAGGAAGGAGGAGAAGGCCACCATGTTGAGGTTGACCGAGAGCAGAATGAGCTCCACCGACATCAGGATGATGATGACGTTCTTGCGGTTCAGGAAGATGCCGAAAACGCCGAGGATGAAGAGGATGGCGCTGACCGTGAGATAATGGGAAAGTCCGATTTCCATTTTTCTATTCCTGTTCCCTGTCTCAGACGCCCTGGCCCGGCTTGACCTTGACCACCTCGACGGCGGTCGCGGGCGTACGGGCCACCTGCCTGGAAATATCCTGCCGCTTGATGTTGGTGCGGTGACGCAGCGTCAATACGATGGCGCCGATCATCGCCACCAGAAGCACCAGGCCGGCGATCTGGAAGAAGTAGACGTAATTCGTATAGAGCACGTCGCCGAGCGCGGCCGTATTGGTGCGTTCCGCCGGATTGGGGATCGGCATGGTGATCGCCCGCGCCGCATCCGTGGTCAGAACACTGCCGCCGATGACGACGATGAGCTCGGCCGCGACGATGAGGCCGATCAGGATGCCGATCGGCGCATATTGCAGCACGCCGGAGCGCAGTTCCGCGAAGTCGATGTCGAGCATCATGACGACGAAGAGGAAGAGGACCGCGACCGCGCCGATATAGACGACCAGGAGGATCATCGCCAGGAATTCGGCGCCGGTCAGCAGGAAGAGACCCGCCGCGTTGAAGAAGACCAGGATGAGGAAGAGCACCGAGTGGACCGGGTTCCTGGCCGAGATGACCATGAACGCCGACGCCACCGCGACGAACGCAAAGAGATAGAAGAAGATAGCCTGCAGACCCATCGTGGTGCCTTTTCGTCCTCACCGGGACCGGGGCGGACGCCCCTTCCCGTCGAAACCCGGCGCCGTCGTTTCCGCACCGGGCATTTCATCCAATGTCACCAGTGCCGGCGGCACCGGAAAGATGCATCCCGCCTCAGCGGTAGGGCGCATCCAAAGCGATATTGCGGGCGATCTCCCGCTCCCAGCGGTCGCCGTTTTCCAAGAGCCGCGCCTTGTCGAAGTAAAGCTCCTCGCGCGTCTCGGTCGAGAACTCGAAGTTCGGCCCCTCGACGATCGCATCGACCGGGCAGGCCTCCTGGCAGAAGCCGCAATAGATGCACTTCACCATGTCGATATCGTAGCGCACCGTGCGGCGGGTGCCGTCGTTGCGGCGCGGGCCTGCTTCGATGGTGATCGCCTGGGCAGGACAGATCGCCTCGCAGAGCTTGCAGGCGATGCAGCGCTCCTCGCCGTTCGGATAGCGGCGCAGCGCATGTTCGCCGCGGAAGCGCGGGGAGACCGGCCCCTTCTCGAACGGATAGTTGATCGTCGCCTTCTGCTTGAAGAAGTAGCGCATCGACAGGAAGAAGGCGCCGACGAACTCCTTCAGGAACAGCGAATTCACGGCCTGGCCGAGACTTGCCATCTTTATTCTCCAATGATGCCAGAAGCTTGGGCGAATATCTCAACAGGCATCTTCAAGCCCATCCCATAAGCTTCAGCACGAATGCGGTAATGACGACCATGGCGAGCGACAGCGGCAGGAAGACCTTCCAGCCGAGACGCATGAGCTGGTCGTAGCGGTAGCGCGGTACGAAGGCCTTCACCATGGCGAACATGAAGAAGACGAGCGTCGCCTTCAGCACGAACCAGATGATGCCCGGCACCCAGTTGAGGATCGCGATATCGACCGGCGGCAGCCAGCCGCCCAGGAATAGGATGGTCGTCAGCGAGCACATCAGCACGACGGCTGCGTATTCGCCGAGCATGAACATCATGTACGGGGTCGAGCCGTATTCGACCATGAAGCCGGCGACGAGTTCCGATTCCGCTTCCGGAAGGTCGAAGGGCGGGCGATTGGTTTCCGCCAGCGCCGAGATGAAGAAGACGACGAACATCGGGAACAGCGCCAGCCAGTGCCAGTCGAGGAAGGAAGCCGGTAGGCCGAGCATCGTTCCGAGGCCGCTGTTCTGCGCGTTGACGATATCGGTGAGGTTCAGCGAACCGACGCAGAGCAGCACGGTGACGATGACGAAGCCGATCGAGACCTCGTAGGACACCATCTGCGCCGCCGAACGGAGCGCGCCGAGGAACGGATACTTCGAGTTCGAAGCCCAGCCGCCCATGATGATGCCGTAGACTTCGAGCGAGGAGATCGCGAAAACGTAGAGGATGCCGACATTGATGTTGGCGATCACCCAGTTCTGGTTCACCGGGATCACCGCCCAGGTGGCGAGCGCCAGCGTCACGGCGACCAGCGGGGCGAGCAGGAAGACGCCCTTGTTGGCGCCGGCCGGAACGACCGGCTCCTTGAAGACGAACTTCAAAAGGTCCGCGAAGGACTGGAAGAGACCGAAGGGACCGACGACGTTCGGGCCGCGGCGCAACTGCACGGCCGCCCAGATCTTGCGGTCGGCGAGCAGGATGTAGGCGATGAAGACAAGCAGGCAGACCAAGAGCAGCAGCGACTGTCCGATCATGACGATCGCCGGCCAGACGTAGGTCGAAAAGAACGAATCCATGTTCATAATTACTCCGCCGCAGCCTGGAAATTGTTGCGGGCCAATGCCGAGCATTCAGCCATGACGGCGGAAGCGCGGGCGATCGGGTTCGTCAAATAGAAGTCTTTGATCGGAGACGCAAACCCGGACTTCGTCATAGCACCAGCTTTTTGACCAAGTGCGGCAATTTCGTTGACCGAGCCGGCCGCGATCTCGTCGATGGCGGCGAAGTGCGGATAGGCTTCATAGAGTTTCGTGCGGAGCTGCGCGAGAGAATCGAAGGGCAGCTTCCTGCCGAGCACATCCGAGAGCGCGCGCAGGATCGCCCAGTCCTCGCGGGCCTCGCCCGGCGCGAAACCGGCGCGGTTGCCCATCTGGACGCGGCCCTCGGTATTGACCCAGGTGCCGGACTTTTCCGTATAGGCAGCGCCCGGCAGGATGACGTCGGCGGTATGAGCACCGGCATCGCCATGGCTGCCGATATAGACGGTGAACCCGGCGTTCTTCTTCGAGAAGTCGAGCTCATCGGCACCGAGCAGGAAGAGCACATCCATGCCGGCGAGCATGTGAGCGGCATCGGCACCCTTGGCGCCCGGCACGAAGCCGAGATCGAGGCCGCCGACGCGGGAAGCGGCCGTGTGCAGCACGGCAAAACCGTTCCAGTCTTCCGTCAAGGCACCGACGGAGCCGGCAAGCTGAGCGGCAGCCGCCAGAACCGCTGCACCATCCGGGCGGGCAAGAGCCCCCTGCCCTACGATGATCATCGGGTTCTTGGCGTTGCGCAGCTTGTCGACGAAGCTGTTGGCGCCGGAAGCAAGATCGGAAAGCGTTTCCGGGCCCGCACCGAGATAGTCGTAGACGTAGCGCAGTTCGCTGACTTCGCCGATCACGCCGATCGGGAAGTTGCCGCGACGGAAGCGCTTGCGGATGCGGGCGTTGAGGACGGCGGCTTCGAGGCGCGGATTGGCGCCGATCAGAAGCAGTGCGCCCGCCTGTTCGATGCCCTCGATCGTCGGGTTGAAAAGGTAGCTTGCACGACCGAGCGACGGATCAAGCGCCGTCCCGTCCTGGCGACAGTCGAGGTTTTCCGAACCGAGCGATTTGATCAGTTCCTTCAGCGCATACATTTCCTCGACCGAGGCGAGATCGCCGGCGATCGCGCCGATCTTGTCGGCAGAGGCCGCCGAAACCGCAGCCTTGATGGCACCGAAGGCCTCGCCCCAGGAGGCGGCCTGCAGACGACCGTTCTTGCGGACATAGGGCCGGTCGAGGCGCTGGGTCTTCAGGCCGTCCCAGATGAAGCGGGTCTTGTCGGAAATCCACTCCTCGTTCACCTGCTCGTTGACGCGCGGCATAATGCGCATGACTTCACGGCCGCGCGTATCGACGCGGATCGCGGAGCCGACCGCATCCATCACGTCGATCGATTCGGTCTTGCCGAGCTCCCACGGGCGGGCGGTGAAGGCGAAGGGCCTGGAGGTCAGCGCGCCGACCGGGCAAAGGTCGATGACATTGCCCTGCAGCTCGGAGGTCATGGCCTGTTCGAGATAGGTGGTGATTTCGGCATCCTCGCCGCGGCCGATCAGACCGAGCTCGGAAATGCCGCCGACTTCCGTCGTGAAGCGGACGCAGCGCGTGCAGTGGATGCAGCGGTTCATCACGGTCTTGACGAGCGGTCCGATATACTTGTCTTCGACGGCACGCTTGTTTTCCGTGTAGCGCGAACTGTCGATGCCGAAGGCCATGGCCTGGTCCTGCAGGTCGCATTCGCCGCCCTGGTCGCAGATCGG
Source organism: Neorhizobium sp. CSC1952 (assembly GCF_030378245.1). NCBI lineage: Bacteria > Pseudomonadati > Pseudomonadota > Alphaproteobacteria > Hyphomicrobiales > Rhizobiaceae > Neorhizobium > Neorhizobium sp. CSC1952. The sequence goes on from NZ_CP128416.1 coordinate 123,037, forward strand.
GCAATCGAGCGGATGGTTGATCAGCAGGAATTCCATCACGCCTTCGCGGGCCTTCTTGACCATCGGCGTGTTGGTAAAGACTTCCGGCAGCTCGCCGTTCGGGCCGCCACGGATATCGCGCACGCCCATGGCGCAGGAGGCGGCCGGCTTCGGCGGCCCGCCCTTCACCTCGATCAGGCACATGCGGCAGTTGCCCGCGACCGAAAGACGCTCGTGAAAACAAAAGCGCGGAACCTCGGCACCGGCTTCCTCGCACGCCTGGAGCAGCGTGAAATGATCCGGAACCTCGATTTCCTTGCCGTCTACCTTCAGCTTAACCATCGTCTCACTAACGTCCTTAGTTCCATCCCTCGGCGCCAAGCGCCCGGGACATGATCTCTTATTTCAACAGAGCTTTCGCCTGGCCGACCCAATCGTCCCGCCGGATGCGCCCTTCGAAACCCAATTCCTTGTCGAAGCGGGCAATGTCGGCATCGTTCCAGGCGGCGATCTCGGCAAGACCGGTGACGCCCATGCCCTTCAGAACCCCCTCCAGCTTCGGGCCGATGCCCGAAATCCGCTTCAGGTCGTCGGCCGAGGCAGACGCCTTTGCCGCGGGCTTTGCCTTGGCCGGCTTCCGTACCGGAACCTTGCCAGCCGGGGCCTTAACAGAAACTCCGGCTGCGGGCTTCGGCGCTGCCTTGGTCTTGGCGGCCGTATCCGCCGGAGCAACGACCTTCTTCTCTGCAGCCGGCTTTGCGGCCTTGCGAACCGGCTTAGCCTTCGGCTTTTCGGCGACCGGCGGCACCGGTTCTGCCACGGCGGCGGCGCGCGACGTCACAGGCTTCTCGACCGGAGCAGAAACTTCGGCCCCCGCCGGCTGATTGCGCTGGTTAGCCGCCTCCATGGCCCCCTGCAGCACGCCGAAGAAGGCGCTCGCCATCTGGTTCGCGAAACCGAAACCGATCGCAGTGGCCGCGGCCATGGCGGCCGCCGGATGCGCCAGCAGCGGATTGAGCGACAGCGCTTCGGAAAAATAAGGCAGGCGCGTGGGATCGAACGCCGGATGCTGATCCGCCGCCTCCATATCCCGCCGATCCTCGCCTTTCTTCGTCAAAATCCTTACTCCGCAGCTTCCAGAACGGCACCATGGTCCATGGCGTTGTAGGTGTACTGGTCGATACGCGCTTCGATCTCCGCACGGAAGTTGCGGATGAGACCCTGGACCGGCCAGGCGGCCGCATCACCGAGCGCGCAGATCGTATGGCCTTCGATCTGTTTGGAGACCTGGAAGAGCATGTCGATCTCGCGCTTCTGCGCGTTGCCCCTCACCATGCGCTCCATGACGCGCCACATCCAGCCCGTGCCTTCGCGGCAGGGCGTGCACTGCCCGCAGCTCTCGTGCTTGAAGAAGGCCGAGAGGCGGGCGATCGCCTTGATGACGTCGGTCGACTTGTCCATGACGATGATGGCCGCCGTGCCGAACGACGACTTCTTGTCGCGCATGCCGTCGAAGTCCATGATGGCGTCGTCCATGTCCTCGCCGCGAATGATCGGGCAGGATGCGCCGCCCGGAATGACGCCGAGGAGATTGTCCCAACCACCACGGATGCCGCCGGCATGCTTCTCGATCAGCTCGCGGAAGGGAATGCTCATGGCTTCCTCGACCGTGCAGGGCTTGTTCACGTGGCCCGAGATCATGAAGAGCTTGGTGCCGACATTGTTCGGGCGGCCGATCGACGAGAACCAGCCGGCGCCGCGACGCAGAATGGTCGGCGCGACCGCGATCGACTCGACGTTGTTGACCGTCGTCGGGCAGCCGTAGAGGCCCATATTCGCCGGGAACGGCGGCTTCAGGCGCGGCTGGCCCTTCTTGCCTTCGAGGCTTTCGAGCAGTGCCGTCTCTTCGCCGCAGATGTAGGCGCCGGCGCCGTGATGGACGTAGATGTCGAAGTCCCAGCCGAGCTTGTTGTTCTTGCCGAGCAGGCCGAAGTCATAGCACTCGTCGATCGCCGCCTGCAGCGCCTCGCGCTCGCGCATATATTCGCCGCGAACGTAGATGTAGGCCGTATGGGCGCCCATGGCGAAACCGGCGATGACGCAGCCTTCGATCAGCGTATGCGGATCGTGGCGCATGATCTCGCGGTCCTTGCAGGTGCCGGGCTCGGATTCGTCGGCGTTGACCACGAGGTAATGCGGGCGGCCGTCCGATTCCTTCGGCATGAAGGACCATTTGAGGCCGGTCGGGAAGCCTGCGCCGCCGCGGCCGCGAAGGCCTGACGCCTTCATCTCGTTGATGATCCAGTCGCGGCCCTTTTCGAGAATCTGCCTGGTGCCGTCCCAATGGCCGCGGCTCATCGCGCCTTTGAGCGACTTGTCCTTGAGACCGTAGATGTTGGTGAAGATGCGATCCTGATCCTTAAGCATGTCTCACCCCTTACCGCGGCTTCTTGCCGAAGACTTTAATGTATTCGGCCTCGCCGCCCTTGGCGAGCGCCTTCGCCTGCTTCACCCAGTCGTCGCGTTCGATGCGGCCCCTGAAATTCAGATATCCGTCGACCCATTCGCGTTCCGCCTTCTTCCAGGCAGCGACTTGCGCGAAAGTGAAGATGCCGAGTTCGTGCAGAATGGCCTCGATCTTCGGCCCGACGCCGGAGATCATCTTGAGATCGTCCGGCGTGGCCGGCTTCTCGATCCCCTTCGGGCGGTTCTTGTCCTCGAGCGACGGCTTTTCAGCCCTGGCGGCGGCCGGCCTGGCCGGCGCCGTCGCGGCACCGGGTTCGGCTGGCGCGCCTTCGGCCGCGCTGCCGACGGCCTTCGGGTCCGGCTCGCTCTTGGCGGTGCCCGAGAGCGGCTGGGCTTCCGCAGCTTTGGCGTTCTTCGCGGCGGCTTTAGGCGCGGTGGCGGGCGTCTTGAGCTTCGGATCCGTTTCCGGCGCCGTATCCTTCGGGCGGGCGGCATCGGCCGGCGGAACCGGGGCTGCATCGGCGGCCGGCTGCGGCTCGAGATTGGTGCGAACCGGCTTCACGTCTTCCAGAAGCGTCAGCGGCCCACCTTCCGGCGCGGCGAAATGCCGGTCGATCTGCGGGCCGGGCTTGATCTCGTGGCCCCTGCCCGCTTCGAAAGCGTCGATGATCTCCTCGAGGCGCTCCGGCGTCAGGTCCTCATAGGCATCCTTGAAGATGATGACCATCGGCGCGTTGACGCAGGCGCCCTGACACTCGACCTCTTCCCAAGAGAGCGTGCCGTCGGCATTCAGCTCGAACGGGTCGTGGTGGATCTTATGCTGACAGACCTTCATCAGGTCTTCCGCGCCGCGCAGCATGCAGGGCGTCGTGCCGCAGACCTGGATATGGGCGCGGGTGCCGACCGGCTTCAGCTGGAACTGCGTATAGAAGGTCGCGACCTCCAGCACCCGGATGAGCGGCATGTCCAGCTTGTTCGCGACATATTCGATCGCCGCGCGGGTGACCCAACCGTCCTGCTCCTGCGCGCGCATGAGAAGCGGAATGACGGCGGACTGCTGCCGGCCTTCGGGATATTTCCTGATCGTTGCCTCGGCCCAGACGGCATTCTCGTCATTGAAGGCGAATACTGCCGGCTGCACCTTGTCTTCGGCTAATCGACGAACGGACATTCTTTTCCACGCCTTATCAGTTTATGGTTCCACACCGCGAGCGCGTCAGCGACACGAATTCGCAGGCATAGGCAGACTTGTCTTTCTGCATGAACACTATGAACTTTGTTCCGCTGGGTGCGGAAGCTTTGATCTCATATCCTTCCGACAGGAGATCCCCCATGGATTTCGATCCGCCGCTTTCCGTCGATCCGCCGAACTGCTCAGCCGACTGACCCTGCTGCGCGAACGCAGCCGGCGCGGCCAGGAGCAGACTTGCGAAAACGACGGCGCGGATCATCAGCGGTCCACCTCACCGAACACGATGTCGAGCGAGCCGAGGACAGCCGAAACGTCCGCCAACTGGTGCCCCCGACAGATGAAATCCATCGCCTGCAGATGGGCATAACCCGGAGCACGGATCTTGCAACGATAGGGTTTGTTGGTGCCGTCGGCGACGAGGAAGACGCCGAATTCGCCCTTCGGGGCCTCGACCGCAGCGTACACTTCGCCGGCCGGCACGTGATAGCCTTCCGTGTAGAGCTTGAAGTGATGGATCAGCGCTTCCATCGAGCGCTTCATCTCGCCGCGCTTCGGCGGCACGACCTTGCCGTCCGCCGACGAGAAAGGGCCGGTCTTGGCATCGCCCAGCAAACGGTCGACGCACTGCTTCATGATCTTGCAGGATTCGCGCATTTCGATCATGCGGATCAGATAGCGGTCGTAGCAGTCGCCGTTCTTGCCGATCGGGATGTCGAAATCGAGTTCGGAATAGCATTCATAGGGCTGCGCGCGACGCAGGTCCCAGGCCGCGCCCGAACCGCGCACCATGACGCCCGAGAAGCCCCAGGCCCAGGCATCCTCCAGCTTCACGACGCCGATATCGACGTTGCGCTGCTTGAAGATGCGGTTGCCGGTCAAGAGATCGTCGATATCGTCGAGCTTCGACGGGAATTCGTCGCACCACTTGCCGATATCCTCGACCAGCTCGTGCGGCAGGTCCTGGTGCACGCCGCCCGGGCGGAAATAGGCCGCGTGCATGCGGGCGCCCGAGGCACGCTCGTAGAAGACCATCAGCTTCTCGCGCTCTTCGAAACCCCAGAGCGGCGGCGTGAGAGCACCGACGTCCATGGCCTGCGTCGTGACGTTCAAAAGATGCGACAGGATGCGGCCGATTTCCGAATACAGAACGCGGATCAACTGGCCGCGGATCGGAATCTCGATGCCGACCAGCTTCTCGACCGCAAGCGCGAAAGCGTGCTCCTGGTTCATCGGCGCGACGTAATCGAGCCGGTCGAAATAGGGAACGGCCTGCAGATAGGTCTTCGTCTCGATCAGCTTCTCGGTGCCGCGGTGCAGCAGGCCGATATGCGGGTCGACGCGCTCGACGATCTCGCCGTCCAGCTCCAGCACAAGCCGCAACACGCCGTGCGCCGCCGGATGCTGCGGTCCGAAATTGATGTTGAAGTTGCGGACGTTGTGTTCAGTCATGGGCGCGCTCCGCGCTTGTAGGAATTAGGCAGTAGGCAGTAGGCAGTAGCCCGTTTTCAGTTCTCATCATCATTCCGTCCATCCTGCAAACGGCGAATAAGCGACCGCAACATCTTCCCAATCTCGTCACTCAGAAGCATCGCCGGCTGAATATTACCTGCTGCAATGATCCCTACGCGTGTCGAGAGTATCAGATGCGTTTCCAATTCCTTCAGCGAGCCTTGAGCAATCTTCAAATGTTGCACATAAGCACCGGTAGCGTCACGCTCGTAACCTTCAGCGATATTGGCTGCCACAGATGCTGCCGAGCGCCTTATCTGTGAAACCAACCCGTAGATTTCCTCTTTAGGAAAATCTTTGGTCAGCTCGTAACACGCAACCGCCAGGTCCATGGAGCGTTGCCACACTACAAGATCCTGATAGGAATTTATCGCCGTTTGCCCGTTCTCCTAAAAACTACTGCCTATTGCCCATTGCCTACTGCCTGAAATCAGGCCTTAGCTTTTTCATCCCCCGGCAGCACATAATCCGTGCCTTCCCAGGGACTCAAGAAATCAAAGTTACGAAACTCCTGGCGCAGCTCCACGGGCTCGTAGACGACGCGCTTGGCGCTGTCGTCGTAACGAACCTCGACGAAACCGGTCGTCGGGAAATCCTTGCGCAGCGGGTGGCCTTCGAAGCCGTAATCCGTCAGGATGCGGCGCAGGTCCGGATGCCCGGTGAACAGGATGCCGTACATGTCCCAAGCCTCGCGCTCGAACCAGTCGGCGCCCGGATAGACCGCGCAGGCGGACGGCACCGGCTCGTCCTCGGCCACGGCGACCTTGACGCGGATGCGCAGGTTCTGGCGCGGCGAGAGCAGATGATAGACCACATCGAAGCGCTTCTCGCGCGCCGGATAGTCCACGCCGCAGATATCGATGAAGCTGACGAAACCACACTGGACATCGTCCCGCAGGAACGTGAGCAGCGGCACCAGATTTTCCGGCTTCGCCGTCAGCGTCAGCTCGCCATAGGCGAGAACCGCATCCTCCACGAGAGCGGAGCGCGCTTCGCGGATATAGATCGAAAGCTCGTTCAGGGCTTCACTCATATTCTTGTCCTGTTACCCTAGCCTTTGGCCTTCAGCGCTCGATCGTGCCGGTCCGCCGGATCTTCTTCTGCAGCAGAAGCACGCCGTAAAGCAGCGCCTCCGCCGTGGGGGGACAGCCCGGAACGTAGATATCGATCGGCACGACGCGGTCGCAGCCGCGCACCACCGAATAGGAATAATGATAGTAACCGCCGCCGTTGGCGCAGGACCCCATCGAAATGACGTAGCGCGGCTCCGGCATCTGGTCATAGACCTTGCGCAGCGCGGGCGCCATCTTGTTGGTCAGCGTGCCGGCGACGATCATCACGTCCGACTGGCGCGGCGAGGCGCGCGGCGCGAAACCGAAGCGCTCGACGTCGTAGCGCGGCATGGAGAGCTGCATCATCTCGACTGCGCAGCAGGCCAGACCGAACGTCATCCACATCAGCGAACCCGTGCGGGCCCAGTTGATCAGCTCGTCGGTGGAGGTGACGAGAAAACCCTTGTCGGCGAGCTCGTTGTTGATCTCGCCGAAGAACGCGTCGTCGCTGCCGATGGGCTTGCCGGTATTCGGATCGATAATGCCCTTCGGCTTCGGCGCGACGAGAGTGCTGCCGCTATCGACTACTCCCATTCCAGCGCTCCTTTCTTCCATTCATAGATGAAGCCGACCGTCAGGACGGCCAGGAAAACCATCATCGACCAGAAGCCGAACCAGCCGAGGTCGCCGAAAGAGACCGCCCAGGGAAACAGGAAAGCCACCTCGAGGTCGAAGATGATGAAGAGGATCGAGACCAGATAGAATCGGATGTCGAACTTCATGCGCGCATCGTCGAAGGCATTGAAGCCGCATTCATAGGCCGAGAGCTTTTCCGAGTCGGGCGCCTTGTACGCCACCGCAAAGGGCGCGACCAAAAGCGCGATGCCGATCACCAGGGAGATTCCGATGAAGATCGCGATCGGGATGTAGGAAGTGAGGAGTTCACTCATGGTATTCGATCCCAGCTTGCCTGAAGCGCCGGGCGACGCTCTAAAATCAATGCACGGGCAAGCGAACGTGCATTGCAGCAAGCCGTGACTAGCGCAGCCGAAGCCCCGGCGCAAGCTTTTTGAATGTCGCATCCTGCGCCAAAATGGAGCACTTCAAACGATTGCGGGCACCCGCATCAGGACGACGACGACGGGCTCCGTTCGTGAAGGATATCCGAAACCCAAATCGTTTTAATGCATATGCCGAAGAATAAGGAAACAAGTGGCGCGAGTGACGGGGCTCGAACCCGCGACCTCCGGCGTGACAGGCCGGCACTCTAACCGACTGAGCTACACCCGCGCATGATGCCGACTTGCGGCAGCCGCCTCTTTGCGCCGGAGCGCCAAGCAGCGGATCGTTTCGAGGAGAGATGGCGCGAGTGACGGGGCTCGAACCCGCGACCTCCGGCGTGACAGGCCGGCACTCTAACCGACTGAGCTACACCCGCGCATTACTCGTGAGGCACGAAGCCCCGCGGCCGGCGGCCTCGACCGCTCGGTTGAGCGGCTAACTAAGAGGTTCGTGTTTTCGTGTCAAGCAGGTTTCAAGACAAAAGGATGACGGCTCGCCGCTTTCCCCTCTCCTGCCCTTGCCGCGCCACGACTTCTCCAAAAATTTCAAAAAAACATCATGAAAGCTCTTGCGGTTTTTCCGCGATCCGCATAGATCACGGCCACCGATGCGGCGGGGCCGAAGCCCCGCATCCGCGAAGGGCGATTAGCTCAGTTGGTAGAGCGCCTCGTTTACACCGAGGATGTCGGGAGTTCGAGTCTCTCATCGCCCACCATTTCTCCTTTAAACTTATCGAAGAGCCGCACCGCGGGTTGCTGCGCGTGAGCGCTGTAGTTTCTCCAAGCACGTGGCCTTGATCGTCTTCCATGCGAAAGCGACGACAAATTGCCGTTCGGGCTGCCGGTGCCGTTATTGTCTTGCAGCAAACAATCGATAAAGTGTCACAAAGATCGATTTATTTTCCCGCATCTGCATCCGCCCACGTCCGCAAAGGTAGGTCATGCGCTTCCGCCTCCCCCGCCTCGGCCGCCGACTGCTGCCGATCGTCTTTATGCTGTCGGCACTCGGCCTCTCCGGCCCCGCCGCGGCAGACGCCCCTCATATCTTCTGGGCGAGCGATCCGGTGAAGCCGGGGCAGACCGTTCAGGTCAGCGGGATGGGGCTTGCCGCGGTCGAAAAGGTGGAGGTCTCCCGGCTAATTGATCACGCTGAAGACAGGACGGCCAGCCGGCCGGAGCCGGAACAGGCCGAAGCGCTGGCGAAATCCGACAGCAGCCTATCCTTCATTCTGCCCAAGCATTTTGCGCCAGGGGTTTTCTCTGTCACGCTTCGGTCCGAAGATACGACCTCCAGCTTCCAGCTCAACGCTCCCGATATCTATTGGGCGCAGGGCGACAGAGGGCCGGCGGCCACGCCCGGCGGCTGGCTGCGATTGTCGGGACGCAACATGGCCGTGACCGACAGGGCCGTGGCCAAGCTGATCGGGGAGGATGCCAAGGAAATCCCTCTGAACGTTGCAGGCCCCGACATATGGTCGGCATCCTTCCCCATCCCCGACGAGGCGCCGGCCGGCTCCTACCGTGTCCGCCTCTGGAACGGAGCGGGCGACGCCTCCGCCTGGCGGGATGCCGGCACGATCGAGATAGAATCCGGGCCGCAAGCGGAACGGCCGGTCATGGAGCTCTTCAGCAACCAGCCGGACAGCGCCGATCACGACGATACCGCGCGGATCAACGCGGCCATGGGAGCCCTGCACAAGCGGGGCGGCGGTACGCTGCTGCTGCATTACGGCATCTACCGGCTGACGGGAACGCTCGAAATTCCGGAGGGCGTCGTCCTCAAGGGCGAGTCGAACGATCTCGTGACGCTGATATGGAAGGATACCGAAACCCCTCCGGGCGCGCTGATCGAGGGAGTGCGCGATTTTTCCGTGGAAGACATGACGATCAACGCCTTCCGCCATTTCGATATCATCAAGGGCGGCTTCGATCCGCGGTCGGGAAAGGCCAGCGGCCGGAACGTCGCCGTCAGAAGAGTGATCGTCCGGGCATCGTCCTTCCTCGGACGAATGACGGACGAGGACGCGGCCCAGCGGCTGCAAGCCATGCGGGGACATCGTCAATCAGGCGTCGTCGGCCTTCTGCTCGGGGGAAGCAACATCGTCGTCGAGGATTGCGACATACTTTCCTCCATGCGCCCGTTCCTGCTCATGGGGCCGAAAGGCGCGCGTCTTACCGGCAACACGTTCCGCACCGGCCGCCGCGGCTGGTACAGCATTTCGGGGCCGGACGGGGTTCTCTTTGAAAACAACCGCATCATAGGGACGGACCTGCAGGCCTCCGGCGGCGGAATCAATACCCTCGAAGGCTATGTCTCCGCCCGCAACGTGCTCATCCGCAACAACCGGTTCGAGACCATGTACGGCAACGACCGCGAGGCCATGACCTCCGACGGTCCCGGCGGCTATTACAGCGGGCCTCTGGCCGCGGTGCTCGACCGATCGGTGCGGATAGATCCCGCCGGCCCCGGCGTGCTCAAGGAGCGGAACTGGGAGGGAGCGGGTCTGTTTGTGGTGAAGGGCCAGGGGCTGGGGCTCGTGGCGAGAATTGTCAAAAAAGCCGGCGATGTTCTCGACCTGGACCGGGACATCTCCGGACTGGCGGAGATCGGCTCCATCGTTTCGATCCTGCCGATGCAGGAAAACTATCTGATCGTCGGCAACCACTTCGAAGACGTCGGCCAAATCCAGATCTACGGCGCAGGTTACAAGCATGTCTTTGCCGACAACACGGCATTGAGGAGCACCGGTTTCGGCGCGACCTCACTCTACTACAAACATCTGCAGCCGAATTTCTATATCCAGTTTCTGAACAACGAGGTCACCGGACCGGCTTTCCAGCATGCAGCCCGCATCGATATTGCCGGCCGGCAGTTCAAGGACAACGACACCCTTCTCGCCTTCGGGACGGTCATCCGGCAGAACCGGCTGCGCGCGGCTGCGACGATCCGGGTGGATGGCCGCTCGGCAACTGCGCCCGCTATTCGAAACGTCCTGATCGAGCAGAACGAGATCACGCGGACCGATATCGGCATCGATATCGGGCAAGGCGTGGACGAACTGACCCTCCGGGACAATGTCATGAGCGATGTGCGAATACCGGTCAGACAGCCGATCCGCAAGCCGGATCAGATGGTTGGCGGACCATAGGGTTTCTGTGGTGCAGCCTGTTCCGCAGATTTCTTCCGACATTTCATCCCCCTCCCCGAACCTGTTCCTACAATCAAAGGCAAACTTCCGGCCACCATCGGCCGGCTTTTGTCCGATGAACATGAAGGAGCAGGAACGGACATGCAGATTTCAAAGGTATCGGCAAAGAGCCGACCGAAACACCACGGCGAGATTGCCGTCGCGCGCGACCTGTCATTCGCAGGGCGAAGGCTTGCCGGCGCCACAACGGCTGCCGCCCATGACGGGAGGTCCTGATGCTCGATCTCAGCCTTTCTCTCAAAGGACCGCCCGCTCTCAATCGGAGCAACGACAAAAGCCTTCTCTCGCTGTTCGCCAACGGCGAAAGCGGCTTCCTGATCTATCCGCTGGGCGATCTTTCAAGGCTCTTTCAGGATAGCGCAGCCACTGCCGCCGTGGCGGCGGACAATGATCCCGTGGGGTACGCCGGAGACAGCAGCGGCAATGCCTGCAATGCTGTCCAGACCACCGCATCATCACGGCCTCTCTGGCGAGCCAATAATGGAAAGCCGTATCTACAGCCGGACGCCAGCGACGACCGGCTCCTGACGACCTTTATCCCAACCGCCGCGCTCACCCTGGCATTCGCGGGGCGGCTCTCGGGGACCAATCAAATCGTTCTCGGGGGAGGCAACAGTGCCTCCAACAATCGAGCGGTGTTGGGGACATCTGGTGCAGGCAGTGTCGCACGAGCAGGTTGGGGAGCATCGGCGGAAGCACTTGTTGGGCAAAGCAACCTCACCACTTCCGACCATGTCGTGGTCATGACCGGTAACGCAGACGCGATTGAGCTTTATGTTGATGGTATTCTTGAAGCCAGCGGCACACCGAGCGGTACTCCAGCTGGAACCACTTCGCCCATTGCACTTTGCGCTTATAACAATGGCAATAACCCGTCACTCTTCACCGGTGGGCGCCAATATGCTTACCTTGGCCTCAACCGTCGTGCCACCCGTGCGGAAATTACTCTTATTACAGGCAAATTCCGGACCGCATACGAATAAGCCCACATTTTACAGTCGGTTGACGCAATGGCATGCTAGAGGGCCAAACCGGTGAGCTGTGCCAGAACCGTGCGCTTCTCCTCGGGCGTTGGAAGCGCACGGATCGTCCGGTCAAGTTCCAGCACCTTGGCGCCGACGAGGAAACGGTACCAATAGCCCTGCAGAAAATGATAAATCAGCCCCTCGCGCCCATCCAGGAAGCCGAGTTGGATGATGTAGCGGACGAGGAAATAGCTCAGCGTGGAAAGAGGAAACGAAATCCTGTTGTAGATGCGTTCCTTGATGAACCGCTTGGCAGAGGCCTGTAGCGACGAGCCTTCGCTCGTCAACCGCACATCCTCGGCAAACAGGCCGTAGCGTTGGTTGAGAACGTCGACGGCCTCGCGTGTCGCATATTTGTTGTGTTTTTCGGTGAAGAAGCCGAGATCGTTGAGGTTGTGATCGGCGAAAGGGGCGTCGAAGAGCACCGTATGCCCGCCCCACACGATGACATGCTCGTCCATCCAGCGGTCCTCAATGCGCCCCTGCCCCTTTCGCCAGATGCGGGTGAGGATCAATGGATAGCGCCCCCCATGGCGAATCCAGCGCCCAAGGAAGATATGCTTGCGCTTTAGATTGACACCGACAATATCGGGACCCAGCCTCGGAAGCTTTTCGACGATCTCCCGCGCCAGCTCCTGTTCAATCACCTCGTCGGCATCCAGCCGCATCACCCAATCCGCAGTTATCGGCGCATTGTCGAGACCCCACTGAAATTGCTTGGAATAGTTGGTCCAAGGATTGCTGAGTACCGCCGCACCGAGGGAACGTGCGATCTCCACCGTCTTGTCAGTGGAGAAGGAGTCGACGACAAACACTTCGGACGCAAAGGAAGAGACGCTCTCGATCGCTCGGGCGATATGGCGCTCTTCGTTATAGGTGAGGATCAGCACAGCAACCATTCGTCACAATCTTCGTTTATTTGTTCCGTCTACCGTACAGCGCTTCCATTGAAGAATTCTCTTGCTCCCACTACGAATCTCTCCTGCGCCTGGTGGTGGCGCGGGCAGGATTGCCGGCCACGACAGTAAAAGGTTCGACATCCCGCGTTACCACGGAGCAAGCCCCGACAAGGGCATAGCGCCCGACGGTAATCCCCGGCATGACAAAAGCACGTGCACCGATGAAGGCGTCTTCCTCCACCGTGATCTTCGCCGTGACGAGGCGAAGGGACGGATCGTCGAAATCATGGGTACCGGTGCAAATGTAGGCTTCCTGCCCCACAGTGGCCCGAGCGCCGATTTCGATCTCGCCAAGACTGTAAAGATTGCTGCGGTCCCCTAGAGTGGCACGATGATGCAAGGTCACGTGCCAGGGGATCTGGATCCGGGCGCGCTGGTGCACGAAGGGACGTCCCTTGATCTTGGCACCGAAGGCTCGCAGAACCAACAATCGCCATCGGTTTGCCGGTTTGGGAGTCCAGACGCAGAAAAGCAACCAGCAATATTCCCAGGCCAGCATCGCGACGCGCATTCTCAGCGACCAGGGGCTGTCGTTCGGCGCCTTCTGATGATCGAACTGCTTAAGTTGCGCCATGCCCTGCCAATCTCTGAAAATCCATCAACATCGCCTCGGCAATTCTGGCAGGCGTAAACCTTCGGGCAGTCTCCATGGCAGCAAGCCCCAGCCTTTCGCGCAACGCGGCATCCTGCATCAATCGTTCGAGGGCGGATGCGAGATTGGTATCCGCATCGCGGCGGTGATCGAAGACCAGACCGTTTTCCTCCGATTGCACGAAATCCTCGAAACATTTCAGAGCTGAAAGGATGAGCGCACATCCGCAGGCCATGGCCTCGACCGGGGCGACGCCGAAAGCTTCTCCCTTTTCCGCGATCGAGGGATAGACGAAGATATCCGCCTTCCTCAGATGGGAGATGATGTCCCTCCCATCATAGATCGGCCCCGCGAAGCGGACGCGATCTTCCACGCCCGCCGTCAGCGCCTTCAACTCCGCAAGATAGTCATCGCCATCACCGCCGCGCGCGATTTCCCAGGGGCCGATCAGAGTGAGCCGCCAATCCGGAAAACGGGGAGCGAGAGCCACGAAAGCCTTCAGCAGGATATCGATGCCCTTCTCTCGACTGATGCGCCCCAGATAGGCGATTTCCCTCTCTCTCGGACCTCGTTCAGTTTCGATTGCCTGGGCGAAATCATGGCTGATGGCGTTGTTGACCACGTGCACCTTGGACGCAACGCCGGGCGACTGTTCGATGACAGCATCGGCGATGTATCGTGATGCGGCATGCAGGCGAGCCGCACGCCTGTAAAGGGCCATCTGCCCCTTCGGGTAACGGCCGACGCTGACGGCAATCTTCCCGGCTTTTCGAAGAGGCAGAATGAGCGGAGCGCTGACGCTGTTGGTGACGGTCACGTCGGCTTTCGGCATATGGAAGCCAACGCGGATGCTATAGAGCACGTCCATCAGCCGATATTTAAGCCCGGGTTTCGGTGGATCGAACGAAGGAACCCGGATGTGTTTCACGCCGTCTTTGGTTTCCCGGCTCGGAAAGTCGGAAAATCGCCTTGAAATCACCGTCACGTCATGCCCGGCCTTGGCATATTCCAGGGCCATTGCGTATTGGCGCTTCTCGACGGCCAGTCCCCTCACCGGCGGAATGGGATAAAACGGGCCTACGACGATGTTGATCTTCATGCTCTCTCCTGAGAGGGCACTAGCCGCTCCTCGTACAACGTGCGATCGTAACGTTCAGTCGCACTGTCGGAGAACCGCCTTTTGATGACTCGAGCCGGATTGCCGGCAACAATGCTGTATGGTTCAACATTCTTCGTCACGATCGCACCCGCTGCGATAACCGATCCCTTGCCAACGGTGATGCCCGCCTTGATTACGGCGCCGTGGCCCACCCAGACATCCGCTTCGAAGATGGTGATGTTTTGCATCCATCTAAACGCAAGACGCATCGGGGTTTGCTCGTCGTCGAAACCATGGTCATTTCCAACGATGGTTACAGACGTCGAGATCATAGCCAAATCTCCCAAACTAATAGGTCCGGCGGAGTAGAAATTTTTGCCTATATAGGCAAAGCTGCCGATCCTACTGCCAGGAGGAATTCTGGTTACGATAGAAGACTGAAAACCTTCTCCAACTTCCGCCAATCGCCATCGAGTAGCAATGTAATAATTCAAAGCTTTCCGAGCAGTTGACTTTATCCTGCCGTCCACGATCGCTTTGCAGCGCGCCAATATTTCCGGCCGAACAGACATAGGCTTCGGCACCTCTGGTAAAGCCCCTCTTCTATTCATCTTACGAAGCATATAACTGCGATATCGCCTGATCTATAAGACGCCTCTGATTTCGAGGCGTCCAATGCTCCTTAATTTCAGCCATGCACGCGCCCCTCACAAAATTCCTGTCTGTTGATCGATCTAACCACCCCTGAATCTTATCAGCCAGATCCAAGTAGTTCCCACGTTCAAAAAACGCCCCGGTGACATTAGGAATAATCGCTTCGGCCTCCGGCATCTGAAAATCCATATCGCCGTGTGTAATCGCTGGCGTCCCATAAGTCAGGCTATGGATAACCGTGAGACCAATCTTTCCAGGAGATACCGTCAAGTCTGAAAAATATATCAACTTCCCCAGCACTTCTTCATTGTAACATGCACCAAAAAAATGAACATCAAGCGCCAAATCTTTAGCCATAGCCTCTAAATCCATACGCTCAGGCCCGTCGCCCACCAATAGAATATTAATCGGGCAGTCGCGCCGTTTCATTTCAGCAGCAGCTTCGAAAAGTAAATCAAAACGGCAACTCCTTATTAATCGGGCGGTGCAAATGATTACTGGGTTTTTTCTTTTCTCAAAAAAAAGTTGAGGCCTCCCTGCATCGTTATCCTCATCCATAAATATGCGCTTCAAGATCTTTTCCGACTTATCAAAGTCCAAGCTATTATATATCACGGCAACATTTTTTTCGGGAAATCCCCCCGCGACGGCAATGGACTTGGCACGCTTGCCATAGACCAAGACCTTATTGCAGAGCCGGAAATAAATATTTCTAATCCTAGCCTTTATTGGCGGCTCGGGTTTGCGCCAGCCATGGCTCCAGAACAGCACCTTTTTTCCCAAAGCTCGCCCAACACATGCTATTATCCAGCTAGCCGGCATATTTGGGTTTCCCAATACTATAAATACTTTTAAATTATTTCTAAATAAAACCTTCCAATACCCGCTCAAAATCCACACCGGCCCCCATCGACGAAACGATAGTCGCTTTATTTCTACTATTTCATCACCTGCAAAAGGATTTATTCCTGAAATTTCTTCAACATCACCCCAAAACTCATAATTATTCTCCCCATTTATCTTTAACTCCCTCAATATAGGCGCCCTATAATGGGGATAATGGTGATAGATAACGCAAACATTAACGCCCATTGAAGTTCATCCTTCGCATCCTAGGACCGCCTTTAGCGATCCTGATCGCCAGCAGAGCCTGGATCGGAACACATGACAATCGAAATACGAATTGGAATGCAAAAAGGGCTACCAACCCAATGAAGGCGGAGGACATGTCGAAGCGCCAAAGCGCAAAACCGATAAAAAAGCTAGCGCCATTTACAAACGACCATCGACGACTCAACGTTCCGAATATCCAGGACAGAAGGTACAACATTGAAAGTAATGCAAGCGGCCAAAAATAGAGGAAATTGCCATATGCTTCGCCAAAAAGAGTTGAATTCAACGCAAGACCTGGGACACCCTGGAGGCTGGTTCCGACATCGACACCGAAAACTCCGGGCTTATTGGGCCACAAGGTCGAAGGAATAAAAACCGTAAGCGGTCGCACGATGAACGTGGACCCATATAGCACCGGGAAATAGTCTCCCGTATGTTTTACCAGCCAGTCAAAGACAATAATATTTTCCGAATCAAATATCGCATTGGTAGAGCGCCCGTCACCATAGCTACTAACGCTCCTTGCAGTCTCAAAGGCATTTATAAAACCTGAAATCGAATAACCATCCATAAGCGCGAGTCCACGAATTGCTGTCCACAAGCTACTGAAGTAACTGATAAACGGAAGCATAGGCAAAGATACCAATAATATTTTTACAAAATGCGATCTAAACATCAACAACGTAACTATTGCAAAGTAAGCAATGGTAATCCTATTGAAAGTAATCATAATATCCACTAAACATATAAAGAAGCAAAAAGAAAAAACCGTAAGCTTTGAAAATTTTCCACTTGCCCAAAGATTGTATAAAACACCGAAAATAGCGCCCCGATAAACGTTCGCGAAGTTACCAATTATAATCAATAGAGGGCTACTCCGTAGGCTAGCTTCCAGATTACCCTGCCAATGCCCACCACCAGCACGGCCCGAATAGAAAAACGTGAAGACTGCGCACCCTATGTATAAAATCAATAATACTAAAATCAGCGCAATCCCACCGTCTTCTCTTTTCTTATATCCTCCCTTCGCTAGACGGGGAGCTGAAGTATGAAAAAGAAGAACTACAGCCGCTCCGAGTGCAAGGTTTAACGATGTCTGCCAGTCATCGACCGGCTCGTAGGGGCCTGCTCGCATTTCGACACTGGCTATATCGCCATAAATCAAAGTCAAAGTAATAGGCGCAATTAAAAAAAAGCCCATACCGACCAAGATGCCATCATGGAACTGAATATTCCTGTAGTTGATTGAACGGAATCTCGCGATAGCCCATGTCACTATCAAAACATACAAGCAGAGCAGCAAACCTTCCATTTCATCGCCTCTCCGACTTGAACAGCATCAACGTCCCAAATTATCTTTCTTTGAAGCCATCCGCTCATAAGCCGGATTGAACGGCGTTCTTCTGAGTGCGAATAGGGCTCCGGCCACGCAGAAGGCCTCGCAGGCGATCGTGGCGAGGGCCACGCCCGTGAGCTCTCCGATCGAGGCGCCGATATAGACCAGAACGACGGTAAGCGGCGCGGACAGGATCATGATCTTCGAGAAGTCGCCATGGGAATTGGTGGCCAGAAGCATGTTGGAGACCAGGTACCACCCTCCATGAAGAACCATGGAGACGGCCATGGCGGCCACGAAGATCCTGTCGGGCTGGATAATCCCTCTCGTCCAGGCGCTGACGATCCTGTCGCCGAAGAATCCGAAAACAATTCCGGCCGGAACCAGGACAAAAACCGCGAGCGCACAGTTCAACAGCACAAGCTGCGAGATCTTTCTCCTGTCGCCCTTCGCCAAGGTATGGGCGATTTCCGGCATGGTCGCCCTGTTCACGATGCCCACGAGCTGGATGGCGATGCGGCTGATGGTTCGGACAGGCGTGAAGATCGCCGCCGCGGCCGGGGAAATAACGGCCCCCACCAGCACGACCGTGCCCTGCAGCGTGAAGGACAACGAGACCGGAATGGCCATCCCGCCGACAGCCGGCTTGAAGAGCCGCTTCAATTCGGCCCAGGAAACGGCTTCCATGTCGTAGCTCAGCCACGGCAGGCGGCGGCGCAGGAGCGCATAGAGCAGCAGCATGTTCAGCAGACGGCCGACGATCATCGTCGATATGGCGGCCGCGAACCCGCCGTGCAACGTAACGACCAGCAAGGTCAGAAGCCCTTCGCACAATACCAAGGTATCGTAGCTCACGGTCCCGGCCGCATACATTCCGTTTGCCCGGAAACCGGCCAGATTTACCCGCGACAGCAGGGTCAACGACGAATAGAAGGCCAGCATGTGCAGATACAGCTGGTAATCCGTCACCCAGCCGACATCGGCAAGAACCGCAATCCGGACAGCTGCGGCAACAACCACGTTTACAATGACCGCGAAGGCGACGAACAGCGCGAAAACAGAACTGAATATCTGAACGATCGCCTGCTTCTCACCCTTTGCCGACTTCATCGTCATGTCGCTGGTAGCGGCCTGAACGAAACCCAAATCGGTCAGTGCAAGATAGGTCGGTATGGTGGTCAGCATCAGCCAGGTGCCGTAGACTTCGGGCCCCCAGGCAGAAGCAAGCACGGGGACGCTGACGAGCTGCACGAAAGCGCTGATCCCTATCCCGATGGCATTGGCGACGCTGCTGCGAAAAATGTTGGCGACGATCGTCATCGGCTGGAAGCTTCGAACAACTCGCCAAGGGCTTTGGGCTTCGACAATCTCTGCGCAAGCGCCATGCCTGCCTGAAATGCTTCCGTCTTGCTGTCCGGCAAGGACCTGATTGCGGTGCACAGGGCCTCTGCTTCACCGGGAGGAACGCGCAGGACGCAATCGCCCAGAAATCCTGCAAGCTCCGTCCCCTCGTCCGCCGTCACCAGGATCGGCCGGCCGCTGGCCAGCATGCCGCCGAGCTTGGAGGGCAGGACCAGATCGGCAGCCCCCCTCTCCTGCGGCAGGACATGCAGATCCGGCATGTTCAGGAATTCGTTCAGCCGCGCATAGGGCTGGAACGGCAGAAAGCGGACATTCTTCAGGTGGCCGTAACGTGCCAGGAGGTCCGCCTTCAGCGGCCCCTCGCCGGCAATCACGAAATGAATATGCACTTCCTCCTTCAGGCGTTCGGCAGCCTCGAGCAGGACGTTCAATCCCTGCTTGGCGCCGATATTGCCGGAATAGAGCACGACGAAATCGCCGCTCGAAAAGCCGAGTTCGGCGCGATAGGGGCTTACTTCTTCCAGCGGATAGATGTGGGAGAGATCCACCCAGTTCCGGACCACCGAAACCTTGCTCTCGAAAATCCCCTTTTCGCGCAGCTTCTCGGCCATGCGGTCGGAGATGGTGATGACCTTGTCGAAGCCTCGAAGGGTCGAACGCTCGAAGGCGCAACCGAGCTTCCTGATCCAGGCTCTCCCGCCGAGATGGCCGACCGCAAAGGCCGCATCCACTTCGAGGTCCTGCACATGCAGGACGGTCTGCGCTCCGACGAGCCTTGCCGCAAGCTGGGCGACAGGCGCGGCGAAAAGGGTCGGCTCGACGCAGAACACGGTCCCGGGGCGGCGGCGCAGGATTTGCCAGAATATGACGGGAGCGGAGCTCAGCGCAAAGGACAGCGGCGCCACAAGCCGCCAGATACCTTTCATCCTCTGCCGCAAAATCAGCGGCGTGCGGATGATGCCGACACCATTCTCTCTCGACGACGAATACCGGTTTCCGTAACCGGGTTGAACCTTCCAGCCAGGATAATGCGGAGGGGTCGTGACCACCGTCACGTCCATGCCCTCGGCAGCCAGATGCTCGGCGATTTCACCGGTATATTTCCCGACGCCGGCAATTTCGGGGGCGTAGTTCATCCCGTAGACGACGACGCTTCTTTTCGTTTGCTGTGCAACCGCAGCGACCGCCTCTCGGGCGGCATCGGCGGATCCGTCATCACTCAGGACTTCCGCCGTCGCTGTCGTCACGCGGCATCTCCCTGCGTGCGTTCGAGATATTCCCCCTTGAGGAACGCCTCGTAAGCGTTGGCGACACCTTCCTGAAGTCCGATCCTCGGCGTCCAGCCGAGACCGCGAAGCTTATCGGCGCTCATCAGCTTGCGCGGGGTGCCGTCGGGCTTCGTCAGGTCATGGGCTACCCTGCCCTTGAAGCCGACGACCCTGGAGACGAGCTCGGCCAGTTCCAGGATGGTGATGTCCTTCCCGGAGCCCACGTTGACATGCATGTCATCCGAATAGGTCTTCATCAGATGGACGCAGGCATCGGCGCAATCGTCCACATGCAGGAATTCGCGGCGCGGCTTGCCGGTGCCCCAGATGGTGATCTCCGGCAAGCGATCGATCTTCGCCTCATGCGCCTTGCGGATCAGCGCCGGCATGACATGGCTCGACTTCAAATCGAAATTGTCGCCCGGACCGTAAAGGTTCGTCGGCATGGCCGAGATGAAATCGTCGCCATGCTGCCTGCGATAGGCCTGGCAGAGCTTGATGCCGGCGATCTTGGCGATCGCATACCATTCGTTGGTCGGCTCCAGAGGCCCCGTCAGCAGCGCCTCCTCGGCAATCGGCTGATCTGCGAATTTCGGATAGATGCAGGAGGAACCGAGGAACATCAGCTTCTGCACGCCCACCTTGTGAGCCGCATGGATGATGTTCGCCTCCAGGATCAAGTTGTCGTAGAGGAAGTCGGCCGGATAGCTGTCATTGGCGAGGATGCCGCCGACCTTGGCGGCGGCGAGGAAGACCGCATCGGGACGGTTCCTCTCCATCCATGCCTCCACCTCCTCCTGCCGGGTGAGATCGAGCTCAGCCCGCGTGGCAGTCAGGATCTGGCAGCGCTCGGACGCCAGCCGGCGGACGATCGCCGAGCCGACCATGCCGCGGTGCCCCGCGACATAGACCTTCCTGCCCGCAAGGCTGTAGATCGCCTCAGGCATGCGCGAGCCCCTTGTTGGCGCCGGCAGCCGGCACGTTGCGCGCCATGACCTTCAGGTCCTCCCGGACCATTTCGGCGACAAGCTGATCGAGATTGGTTTCGTGCCTCCAGCCAAGCATCTGATGCGCCTTGGCCGGATTGCCGATCAGGAGATCCACCTCGGTGGGACGGAAATAGCGGGGGTCGATTTCGACCACGCATTGGCCGGACGTCGCGTCATAGCCTTTCTCATCCACACCCTCGCCGCGCCACTCGATCGGCATGCCGACCTTGGCGAAAGCTTTCTCCACGAAGGACCGGACCGTATGGGTCTCGCCGGTCGCCAGCACGTAATCGTCCGGCTCGTCCTGCTGCAGCATCAGCCACATACCCCGCACATATTCGCGCGCATGGCCCCAGTCGCGCTTGGCGTCGAGATTGCCAAGGTAAAGACGTTCCTGCAGGCCGAGATGGATGGCAGCCGCCGCGCGGGTGATCTTGCGGGTGACGAAGGTCTCGCCGCGGATCGGGCTTTCGTGATTGAACAGGATGCCGTTGGAAGCGTGCATGCCGTAGGCCTCGCGATAATTCACGACGATCCAATAGGCATAGAGCTTTGCGGCCGCGTAGGGACTGCGGGGATAGAAGGGCGTCGTCTCGCTCTGCGGCACTTCCTGCACCTTGCCGTAAAGCTCCGAGGTCGAAGCCTGGTAGAAGCGGGTCTTCTTCGTCAGCCCCAGGAGACGGATCGCCTCCAGAAGACGCAGCGTGCCGGTTCCATCCGCGTTGGCGGTATATTCCGGCGTCTCGAAGGACACCTGCACGTGGCTCTGGGCGGCCAGATTGTAGATCTCGTCCGGCTGGGTTTCCTGTACGACGCGGATCAGGTTGGTGGAATCCGTCATGTCGCCGAAATGCAGGATGAAGCGCGGATCCTCCACATGCGGATCTTCGTAAAGATGCTCGATGCGGTTGGTGTTGAAACTTGAAGAACGCCGCTTGATGCCATGGACGGTATATCCCTTCTCCAGCAATAGCTCCGCCAGATAGGCACCATCCTGGCCGGTCACGCCGGTAATCAGCGCAACCTTGCCACTGCTCTTCACACTTGCATTCATCATATTCCCCCTAACGGAATCCGTCAGTCATAACTTACTTCAGGTAGCCGGCTCTCATGTACAGGCGCCAATTACATAAAGCATCGTCTTGCAGTCTCTCCGTACTATACAGGCACCTTCGAAGCAATGATTTGCATACGAGGTGGTTAATTGCCCATCGCCTAGTCAAATAGCTCAAAATATTAGCACTTGACTATATTTGACAAAGGGCAACACCCGATAAAGAGAGTAAGACCATCACGATTCACTTTATGGCAAAGATCGAAGGCAAAGGCTTTACAAACAACGAAGCAATCGACAAACGATCCGATATTAATCAGCCTCCGATGCAAATTTACCGCAGCCGGAAGGCCACGAAGGCATAACTTCTCGGAGGAAGCCTGCCCGCCAAGTGTAACCCAAACAGGCGCCTTCTCCAACGCCGGAAGAGTCCGCGACCACCCGGTATCAAAGCCGTGCTTTTCTTCCGGAGCCCCGCATGAAGAAAATGGTCCTCACCCACCACGCCCCGCATGGCCCGAACCAAAGCTGGTGTTCTTGTTTATTCCGGAGAAGAAAAGCGGCCCCTGATCTGCTGCATGTAGTAGGTGCCGGCGGAAGGCGCGGCGATCAGGCTCTCGAACACCTGTCTGGGAACACCAACGAATTCCCGCAACTGCCCGTTCGTCATGAAGATACGCATGAGCCGCGCATCCTCCTCATATGAGGCAGCCTCGATCAGTCTTGATCTCAACTCTACCCGCATAGCGTCACCCGACCATGGCAGGCCGCCAGAATATTGTGCGGTGCAAAAATTTCAAGAGAAAAGCACGAGCGCCTGGGCTGATCCGAAGTCCCCCGTTCCCGGACGAACAGATCGGGAGGAGTGAATATTCTTTCGGCTATTCTTCCGAAACCCGCTGCCGGAGCGGCACCGGACCATGCCGCCGACCGCAAGCACATGCATCAAGACGTGCGTATATATTCCTGAAATCGAAGCAAGTACCGAACCTTAATATTTATGCGGGAGAATATGCTCCATGCTACAGCTTTGCATGGAGGAAATAAATGTCGTTTAGATCCGGAAAATCTCTCGCCGTTGTTCTGGCCGCCTTGCTTTTCTCCTCTTCCGGGCTTTTCTCCTTTTCCGGGGCCCTTGCCGCCGATCTCACCGCCAGCGAAGCTCCGAAAGTCTCGAGCCATCGCCATGCTCCGGTGCCAACCTGCGGCCATCGCTGCAAGAGGGTCCGGGTATGCGACGACCTGACCGTGACCTATCCCGAAAAGACCGAGGTCGTTGCCGTGTGTTACAAGCCGGCCTATTGACGGCGACGGAAGGGTTCGGGTCTGCTGGAAGTGTCATCGCCGGGGCCACAATCCGCTTTCGCGGAGCGGGCGAACTCAACGGATACGGGGCCCAATCCTAATCAAGCGGAATTCCTGCCTGAACGAAGGCAGTTCGCCGCTCCTGTGGCAGGACAAGGGCTTCCTCGGCGACGAACGGCTTCACCAGCGGGGGAACATCGGCAAGAAGCCGCTTCGCCGCAGAAACCTCGGCATAGTTGAGAATGGTCCTTACGTCCGATCGGAGCGCGCGCTCCGCCAGCTCCAAGACCTTCGGCGAAACCCGCCTCCATTGAACCATGCGGCTGCGGATAACCCGAAGCTCGGATGGCGCATAGGCCTGAGACATCGTCAGCAGGGAGGCCTGCTCTTCCGCCGTTCCGCCGAGAAGCCATCTCACGACGGCCAAACGCGCCCATAAGAGACCGTTCGTCGGCATGCAGGCCAGACTGTCGCGCAGCAAAGGCTCCAGGGATCTGAGCGAGGCGATCCATGCCGTCCGATCGAAGGAGGCCGTCTCCTGCTCGACATTCCGCATCGCGATGTCGACAGCCGAATTCAGGATATCGGTACGGCAGGTCTGCGGCGATTTCGACAGGCGCTGCGCATAATCCGCAATCACCTGAGCCGAAACCGGCTTGTCGTTCGCCAACAGCGAATCGATCGCGAGATAGCTGCCATATCTGGCGGTCGTGGCAAGATCGCCCACCGCGACAGCCCCGATGAGCAAGGATGCCAGCACGGCGAGAAGGCAGACGAAGTTCCGCCTCGGATTACGAAGCATTATCGTGGTAATAGGATGTATAGCGCGAGGCGTAATATTCCGACGACCCGTATTCGCGATAGAGTCTCATCTTGTCGTTGTCGACCTTGTTCAGGATCACGCCAAGGCAGCGGCCGGTAATCTGCGGTTCGGCATTCAACGTGTCCTTGACGACCTTGCGCGACGTCTCGCCCCATTCCACGACCACGACGAAGCCGTCGATCCTCGAGGCGATCGCGCGCGCATCCACGACGGGTCCGAGCGGCGGCAGATCGATGACGATATATTCGAACTCGCCGCATGCCTGCGTGAGCAGCTTCATCATCTGCGGCGAAGCCAGAAGCTCGGAGGAATGCGGCACCCGGCGCTTCACGACCGCAGGCAGAAACTTGAGGCCCGAATCCGGATCGGTCAGCACCGCCGACGACGGCGCATGGTTCTCCAGCAGCACTTCCAGCAAGCCCTCGTCGGCATGCTGGCCGAGCGCCCTCGTCGCACCGGGATTTCTGAGGTCCGCATCGATCAGCAGGGTCCTGGCGCTCTTGGCGAGGGTCTGGGCGAAATTCACCGCGATCGTGGACTTGCCTTCACCCGGAAGGGCGGAGACGATGCCGATGATCTTCTGAGGTTTGCCGATATGGAGATCCGCGGCAATCCTCGCGCTGCGAAGGGTTTCGGCAAAGGAGGACAGGGGATGCTCCAGCGCGAAGTTGGAAACCTGGCTCCTCTTGTAAACCTCGCCCCGGATCGGATCGCCCGGGATCAGCTTGCTCTTCGAAGGCTCGACCAGCGGAACGGCCCCGAGATATTCCAGGCCGAGAACGTCCCTCACCTGCTCGCCGGTGCGGAAGAAGCGATCCCGGAATTCCCGGAACGCCGCAGCGCCTCCGCCGACGGCACCGCCGAGAACGATGCAGAGCGCCAGGACCAGCGGGACGCGCGGTTCGCTCGGCCTGTTCGGAGGCACGGCACGGGAAATGACACGCGCTTCGGTGACCGGGAAGGACTGCTGCTGCACGGCTTCCTGGTACCGCTGCAGGAACGTCTGGTAGAGGTTCTTGTAGGTTTCCGCGCTCCGTTCGAGTTCGCGCAGCTGAACCTGCGTCTCGCTTGCGTTGACGCTGACATTCGTGGCGTTCTCGACGCCCTGGGTGATCTGGCGTTCGCGGGACTGCGCAACTTCGAGCTCGCTTTGATAGCTTTCGGCGATGCGCCGCAGCTCGTCGAACATGAGCCGGTTGTATTCGGCCATTTCCTGGCGCAGACGGATCGCCTGAATGTGCCCTTCCCCGAGCCGCTTGCTGATCTCGGACTCCCGCTTGGAAGCGTCCAGGTATTTCTCGCGAAGCGTGTTGATGACCGAACTGTCGAGCGCATCGGTAACGATCGCATCGGTCTGGCCGCTGGCTATGATCGACCGGATGCGGTCAAAGCGCGCCTGCGCCCTTGCGGTATCGGCACGCGCGACGATGAGCGCGCTGTTGAGCTCGGTCAGCTGCTGGTCGGAGACGAGCTTGTCGTTTGCGACAACCAGGCCATTTGCCGCGCGAAACTTCTGAACGGCGAGATCGGATTCCAGGGAGCGCTGCCGCAGTTCCTCGATACGCTCCTGCAGCCAGGCCCCCGCCCGCCGCGTCGCATCATATTTCGCATTCAGCTTGTCCGTCAGATAGGCATCCGAGATCGCCCTGGCGACCGACGCCGCGAGCTGCGGCGACGTGGCCGTAAACGAGATTTCCAGCACGTAGGAGCGCCCGACGCGCGCAACTTCCATATCATCGAGAATCCGCGAAAGCGCCTCGCGGCGCTTGGCTTCCGCCGGATCGAGAAGCGCTTCGTCGCCGCCGCCCAGCCAGTGCTTCGGGTTGAGCGTGGAAACGACATAGGAGACAGCGGCGAGAAGCGGGTTCCGGCCGCCCTCCATGAATTCCGGATTGTCCTGCAGCTTCAGCCTGTCGACAGCCGAGAGGCCGATCGTCTCGGACTTGAGAAGCTCGACCTGGCTGAGGACCGAAGCCTCGTCGTCCAGGACGCCGCCGATCGTCGACAGCTGCTCCACGACCTGGCTGTTGCCTCTGTCGATGAGAACGCTCGTCTTCGCCGTGTAGCGCGGCACCGCGGTCAGGACGTAACAGATGCCCAGGAGGAGGAAAATGACAACGGACATGGCGACAACGCGCCATTGTCGCCGCGCAACGGCGATCAGATTGTCAAAATCCAATCCCGGAGCACTTTGCTCCGGGAGTTCGTCATCCTGATTGGCGAGGAAAACAGGTCTCTGGTTCATCACGTAGCCCGATGGAATGGAAGCGCCAGAGCAACCTTAAGACGCATGACGTTTTCAGCTCCGAACGACGGGGCTCGTATCGTCGTCATCGTCGTCGTTGTTATTGCCACCGCCGCCACCGCCACCGGAAGCGCCGCCGAAGGTGCCGCCACCGCTGGAGACGCCACCGCCGCCACCCGCACCACCGGCAGCAGCCGTGGTACCGGAGCTGGATCCGGCGCCACCGGCACCGCCGCCAGTTGCACCCGCTCCACCGATTTCAGAACCGGGAGGAGATGCGCCGCCGGGAGCACCGCCGTTGATTTCCGACGTCTGAGGAACGCCGGGCTGCTGGTTCGCAGCCTGCTGCCCTGCTTGCTGGGCCGCCGCCTGAGTGGCCGCGGCCACCTGCGGATTGGCCATGGTCGCCTGGATCGTAACCGCGGCGGCCTGATTGCCGGCCGCGACCAAGGCCGCGGCAGCGGCGTTGGCTCCGGCCGCAATCGCAACGATCTGGGCAGGGCTCAGAGCGCCGGCGGTGATCGCGCTTTGTATCGCCGTCATCATGCCCGGCAGCAGACCGTTCGCAGCCGCGACCGCAAGCAGAGCCTCGATGCGCGCCTGCAGTTCCGGTCCGCCGGTGGGAAACTGCGCCAGAAGCGTGTTCGGATTAGCCATGAACGCCTGGACGTCCGCCACCGAGACTTGCGGTGCGATCGTCCCAGCGGGAAGCGAAACGCCCTGCAGAGGGGCGTTCTGCGCAAACGCCACACCGGTACCCATCATGAAAATTCCGATCGCAGCAGATCGCATCAGTATAGAACGTACAATCATCGCAGCACCCCAGTGACCCAAAAGTAGTATTTCGTTAAGAAATATCCGGTTCTACATGGATTGCAATCTTTTATTTGGAATTGCAGCAGCCGAACCGGATAAATCAAATATTAAAGTTAAGGCGGCCAGTCGCCGCCTTAGTTTTAGTCACGCAACGTGTCGTGCGTATCCACGATGTCACGGGTCGAAGACGTGACCGAATTGACGATCGTGAGGAACTTCACAAGTTCAACTGCGTCAGACGTAGAAACGTAGATGACATCCTTGTTCTGCATCGGGAATTGCTGAACCGCGAAGAAGGCGGCCGGATCCCGCAGATTGGCCCGGAAGATCACCGGAACCTGGTCACCCTTGAAGCGGCTCACGTCCACGCCAAGGCTGCGCAGGAAATCGCAATCGACGACACGATAAAGCAGAACGGCTTGCGGCTCGGCCTTGTCGTCGAGCAAGCCGCCGGCCTTCGCCAGCGCCTCGCCGAGTGAAAGATTGGAGTCGTCGAAGTCATACCGGCCGCTCTCGCCCGTCACGCCGAAGGCGAGGAACGTTCGGCGGTCGCGGTTGACGAAGAGCGTATCCCCGGGCTGAACGTAGATATTCTCCCGCGGATTTTCGCTCAGCGTGTTATATGCGACGGTCACGCTGCGGCCGCCGCGCTGCAGCGTCACCGTCGTTTCATCGCCCGGAGCGCTCAGACCGCCCGCTTCGGAAATCACGTCGATGACGCGCTCGCCCGCCGGGCTGAGCTCCACCTTCTGGGGCTGTTTCACATCGCCGAGAACCGAGGCCTCCATCGAGCGGTTGGTGACCGTCGAGATCACGACCTGGGGCTCGATGGCGCGATTTGCCAGGCGCTGCGCGATATCGAGCTGCACCGCGTCGATCGGACGGCCGGCGGCATTGACCTTGCCCGCATAGGGTACGCTGAGCGTGCCGTCGCGGCCGATCGTCTGGCTCGGCAGGGTGATGAAGTTGCCCGGACGCGACCCCGCCTCCGCAGGGATGAACAGGCCGCCCGCCTGCGCTTCGAACACGGAAACCTGAACCACGTCGCCGACGCCGAGCACGATGTTCGGCGGACCGCCCCGACCACCGCCGAAGCCTCCCCTCAGGCTCGGCTTCTCCGCCTTCGACACATGAGCCAGAACGGCCTTGTTGATGTCGACGAGAGCGTAATCGATTCCGACTTTCTTTTCCGCCGCAGAAACCTTCACCGCAGCATTGGATTCAACGAGATGCGGATCCGGTCCAGACCTTGGAAGACCCGCGCACCCTGAAAGAAGCGCAATAGTAGAGAGCGCTAAAATAGCTTTATAAGAATTGATCATGTGCCCCGCCATCAAAGTCCCACGATTTCGATATACTTTCGTGAACTTTGAGGCGCCAGATATTTTTGGAGATGACAGAAATTTAACTCTGGAATTGCCACCTGTGTAGCAAATACAACACATACTATGTAATTCATAAATTACGAATGCTTCGTATATCTGTCGAATTCAAGCTTATTGTTGCAGTAAGTCCGAGAAATAACGCAAACGACATCGCGAAACCCGGGACCTGTAGCGAAAAATCCGGGAATGAATGCAAGGCGACTAGTAGAATCGCTGCGATTCCTCCGAGAACGACAGGCTTTTTGCTCTTCCGGCGCCGAAGCCCCGTTCCGTAGACCCTCAGCAGCATGGCGGCAATGGCAACAAACATGGCGACGGACACAAGGAAACCCAGAGCCAGCATCGCGTCCAGATAGAAATTGTGTGCCTTGAACCAGGTAGCGGCAAGACCGCAATCCGGATCGCGGTAGGCAGGAAAATAAAAACGGAAGGAACCGGAGCCTATTCCAAGAATAAAGTTGTCCCGTATCGCCTGCCAGATACCGGGAATTATGCACAGTCTTCCTTCGTCGATCGCCTGGACTTCCGCTCTTAGAATGGCGCGGGCGAATACGAGGGAACCGACTACGAGGACAACAGCGAGCGTAACAAGAGCCAGTGCGGCCTGACGGCCCCACGCCTTCCGTCCGGCCGATTGCATCGGCAGGGACGTTTTCTTTCCCGCGAAATGGATGGGCAGCGTCACGAGCAGGGCGCCGCATCCCAGAAAAGATGCCGCCACGCCGCCGCGGGAGCGGGTCAATGCCAAGGCGACGACCGCCGCAAGGGCCATGAGGAGAAAGACCCAGGCGCGCCGCGGCATCTGCCGGTCGGAGCTGCGCCCCCGCCGATGGTCGGAACTCGCCGCCGCCAGGGCGAAGCAGACGATCGACGCCACCGCGACGAGACCGTAGAACGTCGCCGCCGTGTTGCGATTGACGAAGGGTGCCGTCAGGTTGCCGATGTAATGCGTCTTGGGGGCAAACATCAGCGTATGGGGAAACAGCACGGATTGCACGATCGCGAAGACCGCAAATGCGCCGCCGCACAGTGCGAATACCTGAAGAGCGCTTTCCACCTGCCGGTCGCTGCGGAACAGTAAAAGCGCGGCGAGCAAGGTCATGAACGGAAGGCTTATCGGCAGCAGCGAAGCGATCGTATCGCCCGGAACGACCGAAATGCGACCCGGCGCTTCTATCCCCGCCTCCCGAAGGCTCAGCCAGGCGGGATTGGCAAAGAGACCGGACGGCAGGGAAAGCGCCTGAAACGAGGTCCATGCGATCAGCACCAGCCATAAAACCAGCACGAAGCCGAACAATCCCGACGTTTCCCGGTGCAGCCCCTCGAGAAGCCCCGCCACAGCAAGCGCCAGGGCCATGAAAATGACCGCGACGGCCAGCGACGACGGATAGACCCCGCCGTCGGTCAAAAGAACGATCCCGAAAGACAGCAGGAAGAATACGACCGGGATCGTTCTCGATATCGTCTTCATGGTCCAGGACCGGTCGACGGCTTCGCGCCGGATTTGCATGCAGCAGTCACCCCAGATGGAAACGCCGGCACCTGAAAGATGCAAGGATCGCCGTCGTTTCTACACGCCCCCGACTATTTCTCAATATAGTTCCAGAGTGGCGCAGCAAAAAAGCTTTGTGACGTATCGCTTATATTTCCGCCTGCCGCGAATCCTGTCC
Organism: Neorhizobium sp. CSC1952; assembly: GCF_030378245.1. NCBI lineage: Bacteria > Pseudomonadati > Pseudomonadota > Alphaproteobacteria > Hyphomicrobiales > Rhizobiaceae > Neorhizobium > Neorhizobium sp. CSC1952. The sequence continues at coordinate 153,200 of NZ_CP128416.1, forward strand.
GAAAAAGCCACATCGTTAAAATACGAGATATCTACTTAAAAGGGCCGAATAGTTTGGCGTGTAGAAGCATGTCCCAGGGCCGATGCGCTTCGGCAATGAAGAACAAGATGGGACATACCTATGACTACGAAGCATCTCGTTGCGGCAATGGCAGGCATGCTCTTCTCCTTATCGGCGCCGGCGGCCCACGCGATCGGTCCGGCGGGCATGGCCGTTCCGTCAAAGCTGCGTCCGCTCAACATCGTCGTGCAGAAGCCGACGCTCGCGCCCTTCGCATACGTGAAATACTGCGTCGCGAATGCCGCCGACTGCGCCGAAGGCCACGGACCTGAAACCGTCGCGGTTTCGGCAAAGCAGCTTCGCCAGCTGCGGCAGGTGAACATTCAGGTCAATCGATCGATCGAGCCCCTTTACGACGATCCGGATACCGACGAGTGGCAGGCCGATGTTGTCGCCGGCGATTGCGAAGACTATGTGCTCACCAAGCGGCGCCGGCTGATCGAGCTCGGATGGCCTGCGAATGCCCTGCGCATCGCCATCGCCTATACGCCCAACAACAACGGCCATGCGGTGCTCGTCGTCAGCACGACGAAGGGCGATCTGGTCCTGGACAATAGAAATAACGCAGTCTTGAACTGGCGTGACACGGATCTGCGCTGGGTCATGATCCAGTCTCCGAAGAATCCTTTGTATTGGAACGAAATCTGACTATTCTCACCGTATATTCGTGAGCCAAGACGAGCGCATGGTTCAGCTTCCTTGAAAGAAGACAATCCGGCTCTCCTGCGGCAGCAAAAGCGGTTTGTATTGCCGATTGACCAGGATTTTCCCATCGAAGACCGGCCCTGAGCCGGTCGCCGGGCCTTCAGCCGATACGGCAATGCAGCCCCCCAGGCCACGCGGCTTCGCAGTGCTGTTCCTGCTGATAATCCTGGTCGTCGCGGTTCTGACGATGACCGTCCTCTTCGCCAACGAAGGGCGGAACATTCTGGCTTTGGCGAAAGCGCTCGACATCGACCTGCGGTTCGGGCGAACCTCCGGACCGGCCGCGGAGCCTGCCGACCTCACGGGACGGCCGGCCGCGAATGCGGGATGGCCATGGCGTCCTCTTCTCATAGCGGAAGGCATCGCGCTGCAGCCCAACCCGGCGCCTGCGGAGATATGCAATTCCATAGCGGAAGACGGCCAGGAGCCGCCCTCCCTCGTCACCGGGGAAAGCGGCAGCTGGGAGTGCACGAACCTCAGGGAATACGCCGCTCCCGAAGGCCGATCCTCGTTGTTCGTTCAGATGAGAGGCATGCAGGACGGCACGTTTTCCGGGTTCCGCATCAAGTTCAATCTCGGCGACGGCGGCATGCGGACCAGCCTCGGCGACGAGGCATCCCGGCTCGTGGCTGCCGGCATCAGGCCCCTGCCGGCCAGTGCCGATATGGAAGCCGCGCTGAAGCAGAAGCTGATGTCCGGGACTGATTTTTACTTCCTGCTGGGCTATTATCCGATCACCTTCAAACAGGAGATCAGCGAGGCGACCCGCTTCAACATGATCGCGGTCAACCGGCCCGTTCCGGCGAGCGAACTGTCGCGGAGGCCGATTGCGGCGACCGCCAGGGCAGACGCAGATCGGAATGTCCGTATCGGCAAAGGTTCGCGGCTCTCGTCCCTCGCCACGCAAGCCCCCTAGAGCGCCGTGCGTCCGAACGGACGCACAAAGGACGCTCTAACTTATTGAATCTACGCATCGTGCTTACCGAAAATCGATTCCGATTTTCGGGCCGATGCTGGAGAGGATCGAAGTTTTCCAATGGGTAAGCGGCGCATGAGGGTTGTTAATGGTCCCTTAGGCAGCCATTTCTCATTGTCGGCACGATTCTCATACAAGGCGGATGACAGCAAGCATGCGTAAGTTGACGGACTGGCTTTCAAGACGCCGACCGAACCAGGTGCCGGAACCCCGCCGGCGCCGGATCGATCTCGGCCCGAACCCGCCCGGCTACCCCATCTATGTCATCGGAGACGTTCACGGCTGCATCAACGAATTGAAGGATGCCGAAGCGCGGATCGCGGCGGATATCCAGGCAACCGAACGCAGCGGGCTCGTCATCCTGCTCGGCGACTATATCGATCGCGGGCCGAGTTCGCGCCATGTCCTGGAACACCTCATCAGGCCGAGCGAGCTCGGTCTGAAAAGGCTTCCTCTCTGCGGCAACCACGATGACGTCTTCTCGCGCTTCCTGAGGGAGCCGGAGCTCTATACCGAATGGCTGGGGCTGGGCGGAGAGCAGACGCTCATCTCCTATGGTATCGACCTGCAGCACCTGAGCTCCCGCCAGAAGGGCCGCGGCGCGAAACTTGGCGAGCTCCTGACCGAGGCCGTCCCCATGTCGCACAGGCAATTCCTCTTCGAGCTGCCGATCTGTCTCAAAATCGGCGACATGCTCTTCGTGCATGCCGGGGTCCGGCCGGGAATCCCTCTTGATGAACAGGACGACGAGGATCTTCTCTGGATCCGCGAGCCATTCCTCACCTCGGGGCCGCAGATCCCCCTTCTCGTCGTCCATGGCCATACGCCGACCGCCGAACCGGATATCGGCCCCGGCCGCATCGGCATCGACACCGGCGCCTATTATACCGGCAGGCTGTCGGTCCTGAAGATGGACGGCGGACAGGCCGCCATTCTATAGAGCGGCCTCAAGACCGTTTTCGGGTGTACCACCACATCAGGACCGGTTTGATCAGCGAGCCGAAAAGGCCGAGCGCCGTTATCGAAAACCCGAAATAGAGCTTCGGCGTGCCGCGATCGATCGCCCCGACGATACGCCTGGCGACCGCAGGCGCGGTCCAGGGCGGGGCTTTCCCCATGAGAGCCTGAGCCTGAGGCGAGCGTTTCGCCAGTTCCCTTTCGAGCTGCGCCGTAAACGTATCGGGGGGGAAGCAGATCGAGATGCCGACACCCGATCCGGCGGCCTCGAATGCAAGCGCTTCGGCAAAGCCCGTCAGCGCCGACTTGGAGGCGCAATAGGCCGTATAGCCGTGGAGGCCGATCAGGGCGGCCCCGGAGGACACGATCATGATACGGCCGCGCCCTCGCGCTTTCATGCCAGCGTAGACGGCCCTCACGGCATTGGCCGTGCCCAGGAGGTTGGTCGTTACCGGCCTGTCAAATCCGTCGCCGGAGAGAGTCTCGAACGGCCCCGGCTCGACGATGCCCGCCGACGCGACCAGGACATCGCACGGGCCGAGCCGTGCCTCCGCATCGGCGATCGCGGCCGAGACATCGGAGTCGTGCCCCACGTCCGCCATGGCGACATGGAGATCCGTATCCTGGATACGCCCCGAGGAAAGAAGCTCCCGGCGGGCATTTTCCAGTTTCACGGGATCGCGGGCGACGAGCGTCAGGCGCGCGCCGCGCCCGGCATAGAGCCTTGCAACCTCCAGACCGATCCCGCTCGATCCCCCGGTGACGATGACGTGCATGGCGCTATGTGTCCGGAGTTGGCGTTGGCGGGTTCAGGTCTTGCCGGTGCCCTGCAGCAGCGGCGAAAGCTGCATCACCTTTTCCATATCGAGCGACGCTAGGCCGAAATTGCGATCCTGTAAATCTTTGAGCTTGCGGGCCGTGACTTCGACCGAGTGGCGGATCTGCTCTTCGGTATGGTTGCAGGTGATGAAGAAGCGAAGCCTTGCCATGCCTTCCGGCACGGCGGGATGGATGATCGGCAGGACGTTGATCCCCTCTTCCAGGAGATCGTTGGAAAGCTGCACGGCGCGGAGAGAATCGCCGACGATCACCGGCACGACGGAAAAGCCGACGCTCAATCCCGTATCGAGGCCTGCCTTTTTCGCGCATTCGAGGAAGAGCGCTCCGTTGCGATGCAGCCGTTCGGTCCGCTCCGGCTCCGTACTGAGGATATGCAGCCCCGAACGCGCCGCCGCCGCCAGAACGGGCGCCAGGCCGACGCTGTAGACGAACCCGCCGGCCTCTGCCTTGAGGATATCGACAAGCGCCTGGGAGCCGGCGATATAGCCGCCGCAGCTCGATGTCGTCTTGGAGAGCGTTCCCATCCAGATGTCGATCTCGCGCGGATCGATATCGAAATGTTCGAACGTGCCGCGGCCGTTCCTGCCGAGCACGCCGAGCGCATGGGCCTCGTCCACCATGAGCCAGAAACCGTAGCGGGACCGCAATTCCAGAAGCCCCGGCAGATCGGCGATATCGCCGTCCATGGAATAGACGCCTTCGACGATGACCATGATCCGCCGGAAGTCGGCCGATAGTGTGCGAAGCACGGATTCCAGGTTCTCGATGTCGTTGTGCCGGAAGAGCCGTCGTGTCGCGCCGGACTGCTTGATGCCGGCAAGCGCGCTGTTGTGAATGAACTCGTCGTGAATGACGAGATCCTGCGGCCCCATGAGACAGCTTATCGCGGCGACATTCGTCAGATATCCGCTGACGAAACAAACCGCGGCGTCGACACCGTAGATCGAGGCGAGATCGGCTTCGAGTTCGGTATGCACCGGCCGCTCGCCGGCAACGAGACGGCTGGCGGAAGCGGAAATTCCGAACCGGTCGATCGCGGTCTTGGCCCTTTCCGCCGTCCGCGGATCGGTATTCGTCGCCAGATAGTCGTAGGACGCGAAATTGATGAACTCTCGCCCGGCCATCGTCGTGGTCGCACCGGCTGCCCTGTCGTGGGAGCGAAAGAAAGGATTGGCGACGCCCGTCAGCTCGCCGGCCATACGCTGAAGCTGGACGCGCTGGTATTCGGCAAGCTCATCGAAGCGCAGGACCTGGCGGGCCGGCGGCTGCGGCTGGCGGTTCAGCCGCGCAGCGCGGTTGCGTCCGGATGATTCGCTTGTCCGGCGCATCTTGTCCAATAGACCGCGCTTTCCCTCAGCGCCCAGCCCAGAGGGGGTTTCATCATCCGGACCTTTGCTCATCACTGCGTCGCTGCTTTCTGCTGCTGAGAGACGGAGTGGCTCTTCACGAGCCTGTCGACCACCGCGCTCTGGGCCGGCGCCGCCCCCTCGCTCTCGTCGTTATGCTTCGACACGCGCTCGCGCAGACGCGTGACGACGTCGCCGACGGTCGTATCGTCGCCGACGCCGCTCAACGGAATATCGAATCCGGTCTTCTGCTGGAAGCCCATGCCGAGCTCCATGGCCATCAGGCTGTCGAGCCCGATATCCTTCAGAATCTTGTCCGGCGTGATCGCGTCTTCCGTCACACGCAGGATCGCAGCGATCTCGCCGGCGACCAGCTTGTGGAGAATCTGCTGCGCTTCCTCCGCCGATTTTCCGCGGATCATCTCCTCCAGATCGATCGTATCGCCATCGCTCGAAGCGGCATTGCTGCCGGCGTGGCGAATGATCGTTTCGAAGATCGCACCCTTGGCGACCGGCAGCATGCGCACGGCGCTCCAATCGACCTCCGCAATCATCACTGCCGCCGCGTCGATGCTGCCCGTGTCGGCGACGAGGTAGCGTTCCACCTGCTCCAGCGCCTCGCGCGCCTTCATCGCGGTCTTGCCGATGCGCTTGGCGAGTATCTCGTTGACTTCGGCATTGCGGGCGAGGAAGCCGGTGTCGGCGATCGCGCCGAAGCCGACGGCCAGGGCGGGAAGGCCGGCCGCGCGGCGGGCACGCGCCAGGCCTTCGAGATAACCGTTGGCGATGACGTAATTCGCCTGCCCCGGATTGCCGATCATCGTGGTCGCCGACGAGAAGAGCAGGAAGAGCTCGAGATCGTCCTTCTCGGTCAGGCGGTGCAGGACCTCGGCGCCTCTCACCTTCACGTCCACGACCGGCCTGTTGCGCTCGGGCGTCAGGTTCGAAAGCAGCGCGTCGTCGAGAACCATGGCCGCATGGATGATGCCCTTCACGGGCGCTTCGGCCCGAAGGCGTTCCATCAGCGAAGCGGTCGCCGCCTCGTCGGTGATGTCGCAGGCGTGGACGGTCGCATGGACGCCCCTCTTTCGCCACTCGGCGATCGCGGCTTCGGTCTCGCCATCGGCAATCCCACGGCGCGAGCACAGCGCAAGACGGCGAACGCCCTTGGCGGCCAGCCACTCCGCCGCCACCAGGCCGAAGCCGCCGATGCCGCCGGCGACCAGGAAAATGCCGTCCGCCGAGAAGCGCAGCGGCTTGCCGGGGGCGGTGAGAACCTTGTCTCTGCCGATGGCGGGAGGCCGGACGACGATCTTGCCGATGTGACCGGCGTTCTGCATCAGCCGGAAGGCGCTGCCGATCTCGTCATGGCCGAAGGCGCGATAGGGAAGCGGCGTCAGCTTATTTTCCGCAAACAGCCGGCCGATTTCCGCAAAGATCTTTTTGGTGACCGCCGGCTGATTGACCAGAAGCTGGTCGGCGTCGATGCCGAAATAGCTGATATTGCGGCGGAAAGGCCTGAGCCCGATCTTGCGGTCGGAATAATAGTCGCGCTTGCCGAGTTCGAGGAAGCGGCCGAACGGCTTCACGAGTTCGATGCTGCGCTCCATCGCTTCAGAGAAGAGCGAATTCAGGACGAGATCGACGCCTTCCCCATTGGTGATGCCGCGCACGCGGGCGACGAAATCGAGCGAGCGGGAATCGAAGATGTGGTCGGCGCCCAATGCTTCGAGGAAGCGGCGCTTCTCGACAGTCCCGGCGGTGGCGATCACAATCGCCCCCTTCAGCTTGGCGATCTGAAGCGCCGCAAGGCCGACACCGCCCGCGGCACCGTGGATGAGGATCGTCTCGCCTTTCTCTATATGGCCGAGGTGGACCATGGCGTAATAGGCGGTCAGGAACGCAACCGGCACGGTCGCGGCAGCCGGGAAAGCCATCCGGTCCGGGAATTTCGTGACACCGTCCCGGCGAACCCGGACATGCGTCGAGAAGGCGGCGGGCGCGATCCCCATCACCCGGTCGCCGGGTTGAAGGTCGTCCACGGCCGATCCGACCTCGACCACGCGTCCGGCCAGTTCCATGCCGATCGTCGCGCCGGCAAAGCCGTCCTCCAGCGCTTCTTCGGGCAGCAGGCCCATGGCCCACATGACGTCACGGAAGTTCAGGCCGGTCGCCTCGACGGCGATCACCACCTCGTCTTCGTTCGGAACAGGCAGGTCGCATTCTTCCCATGCGATGCTGTCGACACGGCCGTTGACGAGCTGGCGTATGGTCGCCGCCTCGTAATCGTCACGCATGACGTCGGAAGACGGGAACGGGCCGGCGGCGGCGCGAACTTCCCGAACGCGGCCATCGACGATCATCCATTCGCGGTTGTTGGTCGGGGCGGAGAATATCTCGGCCAGAGCCGGCGACAGGGCCGCGCCTTGGACTTCGGCATCCAGCAGGTGGACATCGAATGCGTCGTATTCGTTCTGCAGGACGCGGGCGAAGGCCCATAGGCCGGCATTGGCCCCGTCCGTCAGCTCGCCGGCGAGCGGCGAACCGCCCGGCGCCACGATGACGAGCTTCGGCTTGGCGGCGGAGGCTCCGGCTTCCCTCACATGGGCGGCAAGGGTCTCTGCGAGGAGCCCCAGACGCCGCAGGCGATCCCGGGAAAGCAGGGAGGCGTCGCGATCCTCCTCGCGTTCCGCGACATAGAGCAATTGAAGCGGCTGCCCTTCGATACGCCCGAACGTTTCTGCAAGCGCAGCGTCTCCGGCGTCGATATCGACCATCTCGAGCTTTGCATCGCCGATCGCGATCGGGCGATCCATCTTTTCGGCAAATACCAGGACCGGGCCGGCAGCTTCGCTTGCAGCCGCCTCGCGAGGCGAGGCCTTCGAGGCCGCGGCTGCCAGGATCAGCGTTCCTTGAGGATAGGTGCGTTCCTCGACATTCGGCTTGGTGAAGCCGAGAGCGGCGATCAACTCCTTCACCTGAAGTGCCGTGCCAAGCCGACCGACCGGGAACTCCGCGGACTGGCTGTTTTCGAACCAGGCCTCCGATTGTCCGAATACGAAATCGTTGAACGCCGAGGGCGCGCGATCGGCAAAGATGAGCGCTGCGCCGTTGCCCGAGGCGGCGCGGATTGCCGAACGGAGTTCCTCATGGCCCGACAGGAGCTTCTGGCTCTGCGTACCGGCCGCGATCACCAGATCCGCGACGGGCTGCGCGCCGAGCTTATCGACTTCCGGAAGGACCACGTGCACGTCCTGTTCGAAGGCGATTTCGAGCGTCCGGCGGAGGCTCTCGCGCGGTTCGGCGATGATCAGCATCGCTCCGTTTTCCGCGGCGATCGCCGCCAGCCGGCGGCTCATGGCGACCGAGGTCGCACCAGCTTCCAGGACATGGCGAATTCCACCCTGCCCCCCGGCCAGTGCTGCGTCCACGGCCTCAACCGCCGCGGCAAGGCGCCTTTCGGCGAGCGGCGAGTGGATGAGGACATGGTCGAGCATCGCTTCGCTGGTCGTATCGGCCTTTTCGCCACCGTCGCGGTGAGCCGCGACAGAGAGGCGTTCCAGCGCATCGCGATAGGCATTGTTGACCAGCACCGCCTCCGCCACGCGGCCGGCATCCTCACGATAGACTTCCTGCAGGATCTCGCTCACCGGCGGCAGCGTGAACTCCTGCGGGATATGCCATTCGTCCTCGTCCGCCGTGGCGATGCCGGCATCTTCAAGGATGAAGAGGCAATTGGTGAGGAAGGAGCGGAATTCTCCGTCCGCGGGCAGGCGCCGGGCGGAAACGACACCCCTCCGGTCGGCGATCACCGCCGCGATCTCATGACAGGCCCGGTAGATCGCCGCATCGAGAAGCAGCGTCGCGTTGTCGGAGGGCTTGGACTGAGCAGTCCCGAATGCCTTCGAGATATCGTGCCGTACGGTCTCGCGCCCGGCAAGCAGCGTTGCCGGCACGGTTTCATAATGGAATGCGACGGACGCCAGCGTGTGATGGCGACGCAGCGACGTGCGGCGGAAACGGCAGTCGTCCAAGGTCGCCACGCAGGTTCCTTCCGCATCCAGCATCTGGAAACGGACCTTGATGGAATAGCCGCTGAACCGCTCGATCTCGATGATCGCGCGGGCGATCGGACCACCCTTGCCCGAGACGCGGACCGAGCCGAACCGGACGGGGATATAGGGCGCGCCGGCCCCGTTTCCGGAGAGCTGATCGAACAGCGCGACCAGACCATGGAATGCGGCGTCGACCGAGAAGGGGTTCAGGTTATACTCGACATGAGGATGCGCCGGCGCCTCCGCGGGCTTCAGCTCCACCTCGACAAAGGTGCGCCCAAAGGCCGTCGCCTTGGACAGAAGCTGGAAACGGGGGCCATATTGAAGACCGAAGCGCTCGGCCATTTCATAGGCCTCGTCCGACGTCACGACCATGCCCTGCCCGCCGTCGGGCCCTGCTGCGGGCGCGTCGTACTCCTCCTCGATGGGGCGGCGGCTGCGGGCAACCGCGTGCACTGTCCAGTCGTCATGGCTCAGCCGCTCGCGCGACCGGATCTCGATATTGCCGGTTTCCGGCGACAGCAGCGTCGACAGTTCGGCAATGCGGTCCTGGCGCAGCTCCAGAGGGCGGACGATCTCCAGGTTGGAGATTTCGACCTCATCCGTGCCGTAATAGCGCTGAGCGGCCGTCACGGCGATCTCGATGAAGCCGCTGCCCGGCAGGATGGCGCGCGAATCCACCACGTGTTCGGCAAGATCGGGGAAGAGCCGCGCGTCGATATGGTTCTTCCAGTGCGACGCATTGGGATCGGTGCGCCAGCCGAGCAGCGTATAGGGCTTCCTTCCGTTGCGGCCGAAGACGTCGACCTCGTCGGTCGTCGACGGGCTTTTCATTTCGATCGGTTCGAACGGCAGGTTCGGCAGGTCGACGAAGGCATTGCGTTTGCCGCTGTGGCGCGACAGGAGCGGCGAAGCGCCATGGGCAACCGCGCGGGCGAAGGATTGCGCGACCGGGTCCCTGCCCGGCACCGGCGTCTCGCGCTGCAGCGTCGCCGTGACGACGGCCTGCACGGACTGCTGCTTGGCGATATCGCCGAGATAGTTCGAAAGGATCGGCCGCGGCGAGATTTCGATGAAGAGATTGCAGCCCATGTCCATTGCGACCTGTGCCGCAGCCTTGAACAGGACAGGCTCGCGGACGTTATGCCACCAGTATTCGGCATCCAGGCCCCGGCCGTCTTGAACGGCGCCGGTCACGGTCGAAATATAGGTACAGGTTCCCGTTTCCGGCTCGATCTGCGGCAGGTCGGCAAGGAACGCGTCCTTCGCGCCGTCGATGATCGGATGGTGGAACGGATAGTTGATGTCCAGAACATGGGCGACGATCTGCGCCTTGCGGGCCGCGTCACGGAACGCCTGGATCTCCTCGGTCGGACCGGAAATCGTCACGGAATTCGGCGCATTGATCGCCGCGATGCAGATGTCGTCAAGGCCGTTCGACTTGGCGAAGGCGAGCGCCGCCTCCTCGTTCAGCACGACAGCCGCCATCCTGCCCTGGCCGGCGAAAAGGTCCTGATACCGGGAGCGCTTGGCGACGATCGCGACCGCTTCGGCAGCCGTCAGAGCCTTTGCCGCATAAGCCGCGGCGATCTCACCGACGGAGTGGCCGAAAACGGCTTCCGGCCGAACGCCGAGCGCAACCAGGCAGTCGGAAAGCGAAGCCTGCACCGCAAACAGCAGAGGCTGGGCGATCTTCGTATCGCCGAGCCGAAGAGCGAGGTCAGGCGAGACGATCAGATCGGTGAGCTTCTCTCCGAGATGATATTCGAAGAGCGCGCTGAAGGACTGGAAACACTGCCGGAAGTGGCGGTTCTCCTGATAGGCCTCGACGCCCATGCCGGCCCATTGTGCGCCATTTCCGGAGAAGACGAAGGCGATCTTCGCACTTTGAACGGGCGCTTCGCCGCGTTCGCCCTGCGATGCCTCGCCCGCGAGATGAGCTTCGATCGCCGTCAGGACACCTTCGCTGTCCTTGGCCTCGACGGCGAAACGGTGGCGCAAAGCCTCCCGGTTGGCCGCCGCGGCGCCGACGATGCGGCGCGCTTCGTCCGGCGCGGCTCCGGAAAGGCGGTTCCGGTACTCTTCGAGAAGCCGCGAAAGGGCGGATGCCGTGTGAGCGCTCGCGACGAACAGGGCGCCCTCGCTCTTCGGAGGATCGAGCGGTGCCACCCGCTCCGGATCGCTGATCACCACATGCGCGTTGGTTCCGCCGAACCCGAAGGAGTTGATGCCCGCATAGCGAGCCTCCTTGGCCGGAAGCAATTTCACCGCGGACGTGTTGACCCGTACGTTCAACTCGTCGAAGTCAATGTCCTCGTTGACCTTCTCGATATGCAGCGAGGCCGGCAGGAAATTGTTCTCGAGCGCGATCATCGCCTTCAGAAGGCCGAACAGGCCGGAAGCGGGCTCGGTATGTCCGATGTTGGTCTTGATCGAACCGATCGGTACCGGCGCGCGGCGCCTCTTGCCGATCACCGTGCCGATCGCCCAGACTTCGGCCGGATCGCCGACCCGGGTGCCCGTGCCGTGGCCTTCGATGAAGGCGAGACGGTTCACATCGATCTCGTTGTTCTCGTAGATCGAACGCAGGAGCTCCGCCTGGGCCTCGCGGGAAGGCAGGCTGATGAAGTTCGTCCGACCGGAGGAATTGACCGCGACCGCATGCAGCCGGGCATAGCTGCGGTCCTGCTCCTGTCGCGCCCTGTCCGAGCGGCGAAGGATGATCGCAACGCCGCCTTCCGAACGCACATAGCCGTGGCCGTTGGTGTCGTAGGCACGGCAGAGCCCTTCCGGCGACAGCATGCGCGCCTGCGCAAAGCCGACGAAGGACAGCGGATGGACGAGCAGATTGATGCCGCCGACGATCGCCGTGTCGATATCGTCCCTTTCCAGAGCGGCGACGGCCTGGTCGAGGGCGACCAGCGAGGAGGAACAGGCCGTATCGATCGTCATGCTCGGCCCCTTGAGGCCGAAGACATGCGAGATGCGGTTGGAGACGATCGAGAGCGTGTTGCCCGTCATGAAATACGGGCTGCCCGCAGCCGGATCCTCGGAAATCAGATTGCCGGCCTCAAGGCTGGACGCGCCGATATAGACGCCGACCCGTTCTTCGGCGAGCTTGCTCACCGGCAGGTTCGCATCCTCCAGCGCCTGCCAGACCAGATTGAGGAGAACGCGCTGCTGCGGGTCCATCTGCATCGCTTCGCGCTGCGACAGGCCGAAGACAGCCGGATCGAAAGCATAGATATCGCCGAGAACACCGGCGGCGAACGTGTAGGTCTTTCCGGGTACGCCCTGGGCCGGATGCCAAAAGCGGGCACTGTCCCACCGGTCATCCGGTATCCGAGTGATCGTGCAACGCCCTTCGCTCAGAACCTTCTGTAGATCTTGTACAGATTTTGCACCTGGGGCAACGCTGGCCCTGCCGATGATTTCGATCGTCATGGTCACTCGGTGTTCGTCACATCTACCGTGGCAAGGCACTCGCCATCCCGGAATATGACTCTAACAACATACTTATCGAAGGTTGTCACGAAAAAATCCGCTTGCATTCGAACCTTCGCACAAAGACTAAGTCGTCACGAAATCTTCGCCCGGATAGCAAAACCCACAGAACTTCGAAGCCGGAAAATCCGGCTGCCGTGACGATACTCGAAAAACTGTGCCGGCACGTTCGGCTCAGTTGCTGATCCGCTCCAGATTGTAGGCAACGCCTGCGCCCTGCGACGCAATGCCGATAGGCGCGCCGATCAGCGTCAGGAATTTCCTGAGGTCGACGGAATTATGGCGGGACGCATAGATCACGTCGCGGTTCTTGACCGGGAACGTCTGCCCGACCAGCAGGCTGTCCGGATGCGTCATGTCGAAGCTGTAGACGATCGGGTAGCGCCCTTCCCTATCCGGCTTCATCCCCTTGCTCAGGAGTTCGTTGAAGCGCTGCGTGCCGAGCAGACCCATCACGATGTCCGGCTCTTCGTAGCGGAAGAGGAAATATCCCTTGGCATCGACCGCGGCGTCGTTGCCGCCGCCGCCAAGCGCCACGGCTTCGAGAAGGTTGAGGTCGCTGGCGCCGAAGTTGATGCGGGCGTTCTCCCTGACCGCACCCAGCAGGGTGAAGGTGCGCGGATCGCGGGAGACGAAAATCTGGTCTCCCGGCTGAACATAGATGTTCTCGCTGGGATTGCCGATGACGGAGGAGAGAAGCGCGGTTCCGGTCCTCTTGCCGCGCACGAGCGTGACATAGGTTTCGTAAGGCTGCCCGGTCGGACCGCCGGCCTTGGCGATCACATCCGTGATCTTTTCCCCGACCAGGCCAAGAGATACTTGCGACGAACTCCCCACGGCACCCGAAACCGTGACCTTGCGGGACGCCGTGTTGACGCTGGAAACGATGACATCGGGCTCGACAGCCTTGCTTGCCAGCGCCGACAGGATGGCCTGCCGCGCTTCCTCAAGCGTCCTGCCGGAAAAACGTACCGAGCCGACATAGGGGATCGCGGCGGTGCCGTCCGGCTGCACGACGACATCGAGATTGGTCTGCTTCGATTCGGATGTGGAAAACAGGCCGTCCGCGCCCGCTTCGAAGATGCTGATCTTGAGCTGGTCGCCGACGCCGATGACCACCCGACCGCCGCCGCCGCCAATGCCGAATCGGCGATTGAGAGCCGTCGCGACATAATCGGAAACGAGCTTCGCAGTCCGGCTGTCCACGCTGACGATGTCGAACACCGCCGCATCGATGCGGCCGATCTGGGCAGGGGATTGACCTGCAGCAGCCTTGATGTCCGAGGTCAATGGTCCTTCACCAGGTACGGCCTGACAGCCTGCCAGAACCGCACAGATCATGATCGCAGTCACTCGAACCAAATTCGGCACTCCAAGTCCGGGCCATGTGCCTGCCGGGCGACATGGCTCCTCGCGTGAATCCAACCGCCTCTGAAAAGCACACCGGGCCTTCAACAACAAGCCGGATTGCAAGGAGCCACCAAAAATAAAATTCGTGTGCGCTTTTAAGGCCATAGTCCACGGCAACTTAATATTCTCAAGCGAACCTAAACAAGTTGAGTTAAATGCCTTCTAATGAAGTTGGTTAACGGCGCGGCTCCCACCCGGCCACTTGCAGGAACTCGCCGGCACCTGAAATCCCCCTTTTCCCGGCATCTTTCCCGCCGTCGGCGAAGACCGGCCGAGCACCGCACCGGCCATCATTCTTCCATCGGAATTCGGCATAGTCCGTTCTTGACGGGGCGGTTTCAGGTTGCCCGCTAGTATGTTATGCGCATTGCCGACCGCCGGACATTCCTCGATCGGAAATGGAGATCATGCCGGAAGAGGACAAGGCAAACATTCTGACACCCATCGACCGGCGCCGCAGGCAGCGCACCGCCGCTCTCGTCTTCGGCCTCTTCCTTGCCCTCGTGCTGGCGGGGCTTGCGACGACCGTGCTCGCGGTCAACAACGGCCGGAACTATCAGCGTCTCGTCCGGGAGTTCGGGCTGGAGAACTATCTCCTTCCCGCGCGCCCTCCTCCCGATCTGCGTATCGGCAGGCAGAAGGCGCAGCCCCCGGCGGGCCATTATCCGCCCTGGCTTCTCAGAGCCGGCCTCGAACGGAGCGCCGTCTTCGAAAGGGCTCTGTCGCTCTCCGCCGAAGAGCGCTGCGACCGGCTGGCGAACGAAAGGGGCATCGAGCCGGCATTCACCGGTGGCGACGATGAATGGGAATGCCTGTTTTTCGAAGAATTCGGCACCTCCGCCGAACCCGCCTCGCTTTTCGTTCAGGCCAGGGGCAAGGAGCCGGACGTGGTGCGCATCCTGCGGCTGAAGCTCAGCCTCCTGGACCCTCCCGCCGAACGTTCCGTGCTCGATGCCGCGATCGCCGCCTTGCAGCGCTTCGGCTTGCCGATGACGCCCGAGACCAGGACCTATCTCGCCGACAAGATTCTCGCGCGCACCGACTTCACGTCGATCGTGGAGAATTACCGGATGACCTTCAGCCGGGAAATGACGGACGCGCGGCGATACAATCTTCTCATTCAGCCGGATCTGCAGACCGTCGCATGCGGCGAGCCGCCGCCAACGCCGCCTGGCAGAGGCAATACGCCGACATACCCCATGCCAGTCGGCTGCCTGGCCTTGCGCGGCATTCCTGCCCAGCCGCAATCCGCCACTTAGAGCGTTTCCAGAAGCACGAGATCGAGGTTGTCGCCGATCTCGCGGCGGGCAGCCTCCACCAGGCTCATCTGGTGGGTGAAGAGCACGGTCTGGAATCTTTCGCCCGCCGCGGCCAGCGTGCGGATGCCGGCCGCCGTGCGCTCGTCGTCGAAAGTCTGGAAGATGTCGTCGAGGATCAGCGGCGCAGGCTCGTTGCGGCTGCAATAATCTTCGAGGAAGGCAAGCCGCAGCGCCAGATAGAGCTGGTCGCCGGTTCCTTCGCTGAGGCCTTTAAGCGGAACCTGCTCGCCGCTGTTCCGCTCGACGGCGAGCTGCAGCTCGTCCGCTTCGTCGTAAAGCTGGACGAGACGCGAGAAGCGGCCGCCGGTGAGATCGGAAAAGATGTCTCCCGCGCGCTTCATCACCGGGTCGGCCTGGCGTTCGCGATAGGCTTCCATGGAGTTCGCCAGAAGGCTGGACGCCAGCTTGAGCACCACCCAGCGCCGCGCGAGCTCCTTCGCCTCGGCCTCGGCGGCAAGCTTCTGGAACACCGCGCGTTCGGCGCCGATGCCGGTCTCCAGCTCGCGGCGGCGACGGAGATTGTCGGCTTCGGCGGTTCGCAGCACGGAAATCCGGTCGACCTGCCGGCCGTCCTCCGCCTCCAGCCGCTCGATCTCCAGTCCGGCGGCAATGCGATCGAAGCCGGCAAGTGCGGCGCGCACCTCTTCTTCGTCCGCTCCCTCCGCCTGCTCGGCGAACCGGACGCGGCATTGCCGGAGGTCTTTCTCGATGTGGCTGCGCTGCCGCAGATCTTCGAGCACGGCGTCGAGACCGGAAACGGGTTTCGAGACCGCCGCGGCAAGCTCCGCGAGCTGGTTCTGCAGTTCTCCCGCTTCGGCGGCATGCCGCGCCAGGGCGATTTCGGCACGCTCCAGCGCCGCGGACAGCGTCATGCGCTGGTTTTCGGCGGTTTTGGCGGCCATCGCCCGGTCGTTCAGCAGGCTTGCGGCCACGTCGGCTTGAACCAGGGCGAGATCGGGGGCGATTTCGCGTGAAAGGTTCCGGACCTCCTCCTCGAACGCCTCCATGTCGCGCGTCATGCCGCGGACGCGGCGGTCACGGTTTTCCCTTTCGGAAAGGAGATCGGGCACGATGCGCCAGACATCCAGCGCCGCGACCGCCATGTCGACCGTCGCCTCCTCCGTAAGGCCGGCAAGAACCGCAGCGCCGGTGAAGTCGGCACGCCAGCGCTCCGCATCGCGGCGCAAGGCGGTCTCGCGCTCCTCCAGCCGCTCCAGAGCCTCTTCGGCTGAATGGCGCTTGCCCTCCAGCGACCGGCTCTCGGTCCAGCGCTCGGCGATCTCGCCGATCCGGCGGTCGAGCGCGCGGGCAAGGGCCAGCGGCGGCAGGGCTGCGGAGGCGAGGCCGATCGCATCGGCGAGCGCCAGAAGGGCCGGCTTCAGCTTTTCCTCCTTCAGGCGCAGCGCCTCTGCCTCATCCCTTGCCCCGTTCAGCGCGTCCGACAGAAGGGAGAGCCCGTCGACCGCCCTGCGCCACTCGGTCATCCGTTCCGGCGTCGAGGGAGACACGGGCGCGGCATGGAATAGGTCCTCAAATTCGGTGATGGCATCGGAGGCCGCGATCTCGGCCTCTTTCGCGGCGCGTTCGGCCGCACCGATCGCCTGCGTCAGCTCCCGCTGCCGAAGCATGAGCTGCGCATGGCGCGAGACCCGCTCGGCATCTGCAAGTGCGGCATCCGCCAGCCGGTCGGCTTCGCCGATCGCGGTTTTCAGCTCGTCCAATTTCCCGGTGGAAGGCTTCGCCGCCAGCGCATCGAGGCGCTCGTCCCGCGTTGCACGGGCAGCCGTGATGTCTTCGCGTGAGACGATCCGCCCCTGCCCTTCGAGAGCCGCAAGCTGGCCGGCGATCGCCTCCGTTTCGCCGCATAGCGCCGCAAGCTTCTGGGCCGCCTGCGCGCTCTCGGCCTTGGCCGCGTCGATCAGGCGGCGATGGTTCGTCAGCTCCGCAAGGTCCGGCAGCGGTGCGGAAAGAAGCCTTTCCACATCCCGGACAGGCGGATCGAGCCGGCCGGCCGCGGCATTGAAATTGGCCTCGGCCCTCGCCACCCTGACCTGCAGGTTTTCGAGGTCCCCGATTGCACCGATGTCCGGCCTGAGAGCGGCAAGCTGCTCCATCCAGGGCTTGGGATCGATCAGGCGGCCGTCGGCGCCGTCTGCTTGCAGCCGCCGCAGCGTCTCGCGCTCCTCCCCGATGCGCTGGCGGAGCTGCTTCAGGCTGCGGTCGAGCTCGCTTCCCTCCTCGACCAGCTTTCGAAGGCGGGCAAGATCGGCGTCGGCCGGCTGGGCGCGCTGCAGGTCATCCAGCTTGGCGAAACCGAGCCGCCGCGCCGCCTGGGAAAGGCGAAGGTCGAAATCATCCACTTCGCCCCGCACGCGGGCGATGTCCTCCCGCGCCTTCAGGTAGGCGCCCTTTTCCGCATGGGCCGCGAGGATTTTGGGAGCCGCCGCGATTAGCGCCTCGTCCACATGCACGGCTTCGATCTCGTCCCCGAGCCGCTTTACTTCCGCCTCGGCCGCGCGATGCGCCTCGACATTCTGGCGGAAGGCATCGAGAGCCCGGGCAAGCCGCTCCTCGAAACCGGGCGGCAGCGCGGCAAATTCCGCATATTGCGCAAGAGCCTGCTGCTCCCGGTCGATCTCCCGCAGAACCGGTTCCAGCGCCAGAAGTCTTCGCAGGCGGTCGAGCGTGTGCTTGGCTTCCTGCCTTTCGGCCTGGACGGCAGCGAGCTCCGCCTCGATTTCCGCCTGCTCGGCGATAAGCTTCTTCCAGTCGCCGGATTTCAGCTCGCTGTCGCGCTCCGCCTTGCGGGCCTCCTCGTGCGCATCGAGGGCCTGATAGAAAAGCCGGTCCTTCGATTTCCGCTGCGCGAAAATGCCGTCGGCCTCCGCCTCGAACTGCTTGCGTAGATCGGAAAGCCCCGTCAGGCCGGAGGCGGCCGAGAACAGGAGGCTGCCGATCTCGCCGCCGCTCTTCAGCATGGTCTCGCCGCCGGCGCGCAGCGATGCGGAGTCGAGGCCGAAGGCGCGTTCGAAGACGTCGCGGGAGAGCGTGCCGAGGAACGGCGCCAGCGCGTCCTCCGGCAGCGCATCCTCGGCCTCGCTTGCCGCAAGCAGCGTGTTCTTGCGGCCGCGCCGGCGTCGGAAGGCGAGCGTCTGGCCGTCGCGCGCGGCGATTTCCGCCCCCACCCTCAACGAGGCGGGGTCGTGCAGAAAGCTCATTTCGGCGGCATTGGGGAAACCGAAGAGCAGATCGGAGATGGCGGAGAGTGCCGAAGACTTGCCCGCCTCGTTCGGGCCGTAGATCACATGCAGCTTCGCATCCGGCCGGAAGGTCAATGTCCGGTCGGTCAATGCACCGTAGCGGAGAATGTCGAGACGGTTGAAACGCATCAGCCCCTCGCCGCCCGCAAGAGCAGGAGGTCGCGCGCTTCCTCGAGCAGCGCTTCCGCATCGTCTCCGAGCGCCAGTTCGCCGGCGCCGGTGCCGCCCGGCAGGCGCGCGGCGATCTCGGCGATCCTGGCCTCGGCGTCCGACAGCAGTTCCGGCGGAAAGCCCCCCATCGGGATCAGCCCTTCGAGGCCGAGCATGTCCGCCGATGCCGTGGCCCCACCCGCTTCCGGCTCTACCCGCACGTCCAGCTTCTCGAGCCAGATATCCTCGTGGCAGCGGTGGCAGGCGGCCTGTACCTCGTCGCGAAAGTCGTCGGCTCGGGCCATCAGCTCCTTGCGGAAGCGGCTCCTGCCGCCGAGCCGGATGCGCAGCGCCAGCGGCCGGCCTTCCATCTTCTCGGCGACCGCCTCCAGCGCATCTTCCAGCCGGCGCAGAATGGCCGGGATATCGTCGTCCGGCTCAACCGCGACGGCGAGTTCGGCGAACCGGGCGCTGTCGGTGATGATCCGTTCGTGGGTCACGCGGCCGTCCTCCATCGTCACCAGGACCGCGCCCTTCGCCCCCTGCTCGCGGATCGAGCGGCCCTGCAGGTTGCCGGGGAAAACCACCAGCGGATCCTCGGCGACGATCTCGAAATCATGCACGTGGCCGAGCGCCCAGTAATCGTAGCCGCGCGAGCGCAGATCCTCGACCGAGCACGGCGCATAGGGCGCATGCGGTTCCCGGCCGGTGAGCGAGGTATGCAGCACGCCGATGTTGAACCAGCCGGCCTCCGGCTTCGGATAGGCCAGCGCCAGGTTTTCGCTCGCCGAGCGTTCGGCAAAGCCCTGACCGTGCAGCGCCACCTTCAGATGCTCCAGCTTGAACGTGCCGGGCCTGGCGACCGGGAACTCGCTGACGTTCCTCGGCAGGGTGATGGTCTTGGTGATGACGCTTTCGGCGTCGTGATTGCCCTTCAGCAGGAAGACCGGAATGCCGGCGCGCTCCAGCCGCGCCACTTCGCGGTTGAAGAACAGGCCGATCTTGTTGTCCTTCCAGTCGCCGTCATAAACGTCGCCCGCGACGATGAAGAAATCTACCCCGCGCTCGACCGCCTGGTCCACCAATGCCGAAAAGGCCTTGCGGCTCGCCTCGATGAAGAGTTCCGCGATCGCCGCATCCTTCAGCGCCAGCCCCTGGAAGGGACTGCCGAGGTGCAGGTCGGCGGCGTGAATGAAACGGAAGGACGTCATCGATTCGCTTGTTTTGATTGCCCAGCTTGAGCATGTGTTTTAGGCAAATGCCGGGCAAGGCGGAAGCGCCGCCTGTGGATAGATCGGAGGACATCATGAGACAGCACGCGTTCGGACGCACTTCCTTCACCGTCAGCGAGATCGGCTTCGGTGCCTGGCAGATCGGCGGCGCCTGGGGCGATGTCAGCGAAGCGGACGGCCGGGCCGCGCTGGAAGCGGCGCTCGACGCCGGCGTCACCTTCATCGACACCGCCGATGTCTACGGCGACGGCCGCTCGGAAAAGATCATCGCCGGTGTGCTGAAATCCCGCGGCGGTGCCCGTCCCATGGTCGCCACCAAGGCCGGCCGGCGGTTAAGCCCGCATGTCGCCGACGGCTACACAAAAGCCAATCTCGAAAGCTTTATCGACCGCAGCCTCAGGAACCTCGAAGTCGACAGCCTCGATCTCGTACAGCTGCACTGCCCGCCGACCGAAGTCCTCTACCGCCCGGACGTGTTCGGCGCGCTGGACGATCTTCGGCGGGCCGGCAAGATCGGGAACTACGGCGTCAGCGTCGAGAAGGTGGAGGAAGCGCTGAAGGCGATCGAATATCCCGATGTCGTCAGCATCCAGATCATCTACAACATCTTCCGCCAGCGCCCGGCCGACCTGTTCTTCAAGGAAGCGAAGCGGAAAAACGTCGCCGTGATCGTGCGCGTGCCGCTGGCAAGCGGCCTGCTCTCCGGCAAGATCACCCGCGACACGGCCTTCGCCAGGGACGACCACCGCAACTTCAACCGACATGGCGAGGCGTTCGATGTCGGCGAGACCTTTGCCGGCGTGCCGTTCGAGGTCGGCCTCGAAGCGGTCGAGGAAGTCCGCAAGCTGGTGCCGGCAGGCGCCTCCATGGCCGCCTTCGCGCTCAAATGGATCCTGATGAACGAGGCGGTCACCGTCGTCATCCCCGGCGCCCGCAATGCGGCGCAGGCGAAGGGCAATGCGGCGGCGGCCGACCTTGCCGCCCTTTCCGGTGACGTGATGACGGCGGCGAAGGAAATCTATGCGCGGCTGATCGCCCCGCATGTGCATCAGCGCTGGTAGGAGTTCCACGATCCGCATGGAGACAAAAGCCGGAGCATTCGGAACCATGGACGAGATTGCGAAACCGCCCGTCGAAGCCGAACAGGCATTGCTGGCCGCCCGGCAATGCCTCGGGGACGCGATCGTAGCGGCCTATCTCCACGGCTCGGCGGTAGCGGGCGGCTTGCGTCCGCAGAGCGACGTGGATCTGCTTGTGGTCATCGAGCCTCCCACGACGCATGAAATGCGAGCGCGCCTGGTAAGCGCGCTGATGAAGATTTCGGGGGATCCGCGCAAAACCCGTGACCGGCGCCCTCTGGAACTGATCATCTTCCGCCATGCCGATCTTTCCGCAGCGCTCTTTCCCGCCCGCAGCGAGTTCGTTTATGGCGAATGGCTGCGGGACGAATTCGAAGCCGGGATCGTGCCCGCCCCCGCATCCGACCCGGAGTTCACGCTCCTGCTGGCCCAGGCACGACGGGAAGCAAAGCCGTTGATCGGCCCCGGTCCCCACGAGCTCCTCCCGCTTATCCCGGAGGCGGACATACGCCGCGCTATCGGGGCAGCGCTCCCGGCGCTGCTCGGCACGCTCACGGGGGACGAACGCAATGTCCTGCTGACCCTGGCACGGATGTGGCGGACGCTGGCGACGGGCGACTTCGTTCCCAAGGACGTCGCGGCCGAATGGGCCATCGAGCGCTTGCCTGCCGCGGCCGGCGCATCGATCGCCCATGCCCGGGAAGCCTATCTGGGCATGGTCAACGACGATTGGGGTACCCGCCAGGACGAGGTCCGCGATGTCGCGGACGAACTGGGCCGGCACATAAAGGCGTTGCTCGATTGAGAATCTGCAGGCATCGGACCCATTCACAACTGAGGCCGCAACCCTTCTTTCGTCATGCCCAAACCCGTCCCGAGCATCTGCAAACCGTTGACGTTTATAGATCGTCGGCACAAGGCCGAGGATGACGTCGAGCAAGAGTTTGTCATCAAGCAGAGGCCGGGCATCCCCGGCCTCTGCGTTTCAGTTCGTGCCAGCCTTAGTTGATCGCCTTCAGCTCGACCGGGAAGAACAGCGTTTCGCCGGAGGAATCGTCCACGCCGTCGTTGTCCGTCACCGCGAAGGCCTTGCCCGACTTGTCGAAAGCGAAGCCTTCGAGCTTGTCGGCCACATAGCCGTTGGTCTGCTTCAGATCGGCGATGAAGTCGTGGACTTCCTCCTTCTTCACGAGCGGCAGCTCGCCGCCGAGCTTG
Organism: Neorhizobium sp. CSC1952; assembly: GCF_030378245.1. Lineage (NCBI taxonomy): Bacteria > Pseudomonadati > Pseudomonadota > Alphaproteobacteria > Hyphomicrobiales > Rhizobiaceae > Neorhizobium > Neorhizobium sp. CSC1952. Next base: position 175,308 of record NZ_CP128416.1, read on the forward strand.
CCCGGCTTCAGGTCGGCGATCGCGACGCGATAGAGCTTCTTCAGCTTGGCATTGTCGCCGAGCTGGTTGTCGCGTTCGACCAGATAGACGTGATCGCCGTAAGCGGTGATTTCCGAGAGGCCGACCCAGCCGGCATCGGCCTTCTCGATCGGATAACGGACGGCGCCCCATTCCTTGGTCTTCGGCTTGTAGGAAACGAGCTTCACGGTGCCCTTCGGATCGTCCTTCCATTCGCGCTGGATTGCCATCCAGAGCGTCAGGTCGTCGCCGGAGCCGACGGTCGTGATGCCTTCGAAACCGTAACGGGTCTCGCCGGCGAGCAGCTCGGCCGGCAGGCCGATCTCGGCCTTGATCTCGCCCTTGGCGTTGACGTTGTAAAGACCATGGCCGACGAGCTTGGCGGAGTCGCCTTCGGAGGCGAGCCAGAAGCCGCCGTTGCCGTCCAGCGCGATGCCTTCGATATCGAGCTTCTGGGCCGCCTGGCCGTTCCGGGTCACGCGCACCACGCCGGTGATCTCGGCCGGCTTCCTGGTGGTGTCGATGGTGAAGATCGATGGCTGCATGCCGTAGACGCTATCGCTGACGGCATGGAGGATACCGTCCTTCTCCGCATCTCCGACCAGGCCCGAGAGCGCGCCCCAGCCGAGCACGTTGCCGTCGACATCGTTGGAAACGAGCGTCGGGTAGTTCGGCTGACCTTCCGCAAGCTCGTAGATCATCACATGCGAGCGGGCCCCGCCGTCCTCGCCGAGATCGACTTCGTTGGCGGTGGCGAACAGGTTGCGGCCGGGAATGGCGACCGCCCCTTCCGGCGAAACGCCCGACGGCAGGAGCTGGACAAGTTCGGGCTCCGCGCCCGTATCCTTGTAGACGCCGACGACCGAGGCGCGCTCGGACAGGATGAAGACGTAGTTCTGGCCGTTGAAGGCCGCGAATTCCATGCCCTCGGGCTCGATGCCCTTGGATTTGGCGCGGTGTTCCGGAAAATGGCCGATGCGGGCAATCTCGCGTTCCAGCGAGGCGCCGGCTTCATGGAGAACCTTGCCGGTGCGGTCGAAGATGGTGAAGCCGCGCGAGCCGCCCTTCCAGTCGCCTTCGTTGGCCACGATGAGACGGTTGTCGTCGAGCCACTTGATGGCGTCCGGCTCGCGGACCACGCCTTCAGCCTTGCCGGTGAACGAGAGCTGGCCGTTAGTCTTGTTGTCGATGCCTTCCAGATCCGCCTTGCCGGCAGAGAAGTGGCCGACGACCTTGGCCGTCTTGCCGTCGACGATGGCGACATGGTTGTTCTCCTGCAGCGTGACGGCGATCTCGCCGGCGTCGTTGATGGCGACGAATTCCGGTTCCGGATCCTCGGGCGCGACGTCGGCAATCCCGGTCAGCGCGACATGCTTTATGGAAGCGCAGTCAGCGGTGCCGTCCTTCAGGGAGACGATGACGAGGTCGCCCGCCGGCATCTGCGGGAGGGCACCGTCGTTCACGTCCTCGTCACGTTCGTTCTCGATGGCGATCGCCGCAAAGGTCTTGTCCTTGGAAACGGCGATCGAATCCGGCTGGCCGCCGAGATCGCAGGTGAGGTCCACCTTCTTCGTGGCGAGATCGACGACGGCGAGGACGCCGGAGGGCTTGGTCTTGCTTTCGCTTGTGTTGACGGCGGCGAGAACCTTGGAACCGGCGGAGGCGACGGAGGTCGGCTCGCCATCGAACGTGAGGGCGCCAAGCGCCTTCGGAGCCCTGGGATCGGTGATGTCGATAAAGCCGATCGCACCGAGCGGGCTGTCGGAATAGATGAGCGTATTGCCGTCCTCGCTGGCGGTGACGATCTCGGCAGAAGTGGTGGTGAGCTTGTCCTTGCCGGCGGGAAGATTATTGGCGACGGGGAAGGATGCGATGCGGTTGAAGACCTGCTCTGCGCCGGCAGGCGCCGCGGCCGATGCGAGAAGCGCCGCCGTCAGCGCGGCGTGAATACGGAATGTCATAGGAGCCCTCCTGGCCATGAAACCACGGGTGGCTTTTGAGCCACGGGCATGACAGGCGGATGACAGTTTTCACACGTTAGGGCGGTGGCCTGCTCGGCCGGGGAGCGAAAGTCCGGAACATTCTGCCGGAAATGAAAAAGGCCCGGGGCGCTTGCCCGAGCCTTTCGAGTGTCACAGGTTGCCCGAAGGCACCCGCCTTAGCTGTTGACAGCGTCCTTCAGGCCCTTGCCGGCCGAGAACTTCGGCACGTTGCGGGCCGGGATGTCAACTTCAGCGCCGGTCGAGGGGTTGCGACCCTTGGACGCTTCACGGCGGGAAACGGAGAAGCTGCCGAAACCGGCAAGACGAATATCGCCACCCTTCTTCAGTTCACCCTGTACAGTCTCGAAAACGGCATCCACGGCAGATGCGGCATCAGCCTTGGAGAGGCCGGCTTTTTCGGCCACTGCGGATACCAGCTCGTTCTTGTTCATGTTTCCACCCCTTTCAACGGTTTTGGAACGACTCATGTATTTCGGGCTCGACAATAATTTGGTGTCGTGCCTTGGCAACCCAAAAGCTCCGCAATCGCCTGAAAAACAAGGGGGATGCGTTAGTTTTCACAAAAAAAGCCGGCAGAAAGCCGGCTTTTTTCGTGGATGGTGTCAATTTGGCATAACCAAAAGGCCCCATCGATCAGTGCGCGACGGCCGCTCCGACGTCGTCCACGCCCTCGACGGTGGCGATCACCGGCGTTTCCACCGTGCCGTCCCAGTCGATCGGTTCGGGCTGGCGGACTAGCGCGTGGCGGATCACTTCGCCCATGCGCGAGACCGGAACGATCTCCATGTTGTTCTTCACGTTGTCCGGAATCTCCGCCAGATCCTTGGCGTTTTCTTCCGGGATCAGAACCTTCTTGATGCCGCCGCGGAGTGCTGCAAGGAGCTTCTCCTTGAGGCCGCCGATCGGCAGCACGCGTCCGCGCAGCGTGATCTCGCCGGTCATTGCGATATCCTTGGAGACCGGAATGCCGGTCATGACCGAGACGATCGCGGTCGCCATGGCAACGCCCGCCGACGGGCCATCCTTCGGGGTCGCCCCTTCCGGAACGTGCACGTGGATGTCCGACTTGTCGAAGCGCGGCGGCTCGATGCCGAAATCGACGGCTCTGCTGCGGACATAGGAGGCCGCCGCGGAGATCGATTCCTTCATCACGTCCTTCAGATTGCCGGTGACCGTCATGCGGCCCTTGCCCGGCATCATCACGCCTTCGATCGTCAGGAGCTCGCCGCCGACTTCCGTCCAGGCAAGACCGGTGACGACGCCGACCTGATCCTCGCGCTCGGCTTCGCCATGGCGGAAGCGCGGCACGCCGAGATAGTCGTGGACGTTGGCCGCGGTGACTTCGACCGACTTCGTCTTGCCCTTGATGATCTCGGTGACCGCCTTGCGGGCGAGCTTCATCAGTTCGCGCTCGAAGTTACGGACGCCTGCCTCGCGGGTATACTGCTGGATGACCGCCATCAGGGCGTCGTCGCTGACCGAGAATTCGTTCGGCTGCAGCGCATGCTCCTTGATGGCCTTCGGCAGAAGGTGACGCTTGGCGATCTCCCGCTTCTCATCTTCCGTGTAACCGGCGATGCGGATGATCTCCATGCGGTCCATCAGCGGAGCCGGGATGTTCAGCGTGTTCGCCGTGGTGATGAACATCACGTCGGACAGGTCGTATTCGACCTCCAGATAATGGTCCATGAACGTCGAGTTCTGCGCCGGGTCCAGCACTTCGAGAAGCGCCGAGGACGGATCGCCGCGGAAATCCATGCCCATCTTGTCGATCTCGTCGAGCAGGAAGAGCGGGTTGGACTTCTTCGCCTTCTTCATCGACTGGACGACCTTGCCGGGCATCGAGCCGATATAGGTGCGGCGGTGGCCGCGGATCTCGGCTTCGTCACGGACGCCGCCGAGCGCCATGCGGACGTATTCGCGGCCGGTCGCCTTGGCGATCGACTGGGCGAGCGAGGTCTTGCCGACGCCCGGAGGGCCGACGAGGCAAAGGATCGGACCCTTGATCTTGGTCGCGCGCGCCTGGACGGCGAGATACTCGATGATGCGTTCCTTGACCTTGTCCAGACCGAAGTGATCCTGCTCGAGGATCTTCTCGGCATTGTTGAGGTCCGCCTTGATCTTCGACTTCTTGCCCCACGGAATGCCGAGCAGCCAGTCGAGATAGTTGCGCACGACGGTGGCTTCCGCCGACATCGGGCTCATCTGCCGCAGCTTCTTCAGCTCGGCCTCGGCCTTTTCGCGGGCTTCCTTGGAGAGCTTCGTCTTGGAGATGCGCTCCTCGATCTCGGCCATCTCGTCGCGGCCTTCCTCGCCGTCGCCGAGCTCCTTCTGGATCGCCTTCATCTGCTCGTTGAGGTAATATTCGCGCTGGGTCTTCTCCATCTGGCGCTTGACGCGCGAGCGGATGCGCTTTTCCACCTGCAGGACGGAGATCTCGCCTTCCATGAAGCCGAGCGCCTTTTCAAGCCGCAGCTTGACGCTGACGGTCTCCAGCATTTCCTGCTTTTCGGTGATCTTGATCGACAGGTGCGAAGCGACCGTATCGGCGAGCTTCGAATAGTCTTCGATCTGGCTTGCGGCGCCGACCACTTCCGGGGAGATCTTCTTGTTCAGCTTCACGTAGTTCTCGAATTCGGAGACTACGGAGCGGGAGAGCGCCTCGACCTCGACGGCGTCCTCTTCAGGTTCGCCGAGGGTATGCGCCCGCGCCTCGTAGAACTCCTCGCGATCCGTGTAGCCGTCGATCTTGGCGCGCGAGCGGCCTTCGACCAGCACCTTCACGGTCCCGTCGGGAAGCTTCAGAAGCTGCAATACGTTGGCGACCGTACCGACCTTGTAGATCGCGGACGGCTCGGGATCATCGTCGCCGGCGTTGATCTGGGTGACGAGCATGATCTGCTTGTCGGAACCCATGACTTCTTCGAGGGCGCGAATGGATTTCTCCCGTCCGACGAACAGGGGCACGATCATATGCGGAAAGACCACAATGTCGCGCAGCGGCAGCACCGGATAGGTTTCGCCGCCAGGTGCCGCAGACGTTGAATTCGTCATTTCATTTCCTTTCCATCGTCCCGTTTCCGGGATACGTCCCGGGCCGATGACCCAGGCACTTCACTCCCGCCCAAAGTGGAGTTTTTGAAAATTGATTTCAAGCCTTGCAAGGCCGCCGCCGCGAAAGCTTTGTGACAGTGGTATTACAAAGCGTGTTCACAACGCTTCATGCAGAACGCCAAGGCACACGGGACGCGATTGCCGGCGATGCGGACCTGCACCAGAAGCAGGCGAAGCAGCCGGCATGACTATGATCTTCCCGCACAGCTTCTAATGCAAGATGAACGCGGCGCAACTCTTCGCGAAGCGAAAATGGTGGAATAAGCAAAAAAAGCAAGACCGGATGCCGGCATGAAAAGAGGCCCCGCCGGGGGCCTCTTCAGAACGACATCCGTGGCGGAGACGATCAGGCCGAAACGTTGGCCTTCTCTTCCTGCCGGTCGGCGTAGATGTAGAGCGGACGCGCGGTGCCGCGGACCACGTCCTCGGAAATGACCACTTCGCGCACGCCTTCCAGCGCCGGAAGCTCGAACATGGTGTCGAGCAGGATCTTTTCCATGATCGAACGCAGGCCGCGCGCGCCGGTCTTGCGGACGATCGCCTTCTTGGCGATCTCGCGCAGCGCGTCCTCGTGGAAGGTCAGGTCCACGTCTTCCATCTCGAACAGGCGCTGGTACTGCTTGACGAGCGCGTTCTTGGGCTCCGAGAGGATCTGGATCAGAGCATCCTCGTCAAGGTCCTCCAGCGTCGCCAGAACCGGCAGACGGCCGATGAATTCCGGGATGAGACCGAACTTCACCAGGTCCTCCGGCTCGAGCTCGCGCAGCACTTCGCCGACGCGGCGCTCGTCCTGCGCCTTGACGGTCGCGCCGAAGCCGATCGACGTCTTCTCGCCGCGGGCGGAGATGATCTTGTCGAGGCCGGCGAAGGCGCCGCCGCAGATGAACAGGATGTTCGTCGTGTCGACCTGCAGGAATTCCTGCTGCGGGTGCTTGCGGCCGCCCTGCGGCGGCACGGAAGCGACCGTGCCTTCCATGATCTTCAGAAGCGCCTGCTGCACGCCCTCGCCCGAGACGTCGCGGGTGATCGACGGGTTGTCGGACTTGCGGGAAATCTTGTCCACTTCGTCGATATAGACGATGCCGCGCTGGGCGCGCTCGACATTGTAGTCGGCAGCCTGGAGAAGCTTCAGGATGATGTTTTCGACGTCTTCGCCGACGTAACCGGCCTCGGTCAGCGTCGTGGCGTCAGCCATGGTGAAGGGCACGTCGATGATGCGGGCGAGCGTCTGGGCGAGATAGGTCTTGCCGCAGCCGGTCGGGCCGACCAGCATGATGTTCGACTTCGCCAGCTCCACGTCGCCGCCCTTGGAGGCATGCGCCAGGCGCTTGTAATGGTTGTGCACCGCGACCGACAGAATGCGCTTGGCCTGCTTCTGGCCGATGACGTATTCATCGAGGACCTTGATGATGTCCTGGGGCGTCGGAACGCCGTCGCGGGACTTGACCATCGAGGTCTTGTTCTCTTCGCGGATGATGTCCATGCACAGTTCGACGCATTCATCGCAGATGAATACGGTCGGCCCGGCAATCAGTTTCCGGACCTCGTGCTGGCTCTTTCCGCAGAAAGAGCAGTAGAGGGTATTCTTGGAGTCGCCGCCGTTGCCGCTGCTGACTTTGCTCATATCACTTTCCTTCCAGCACTCCACGCTCACGTCAAAAACGGGCGCTGTCCATTTTACCGCCTGCCGGCACGCGCGCCCGACGGGCCTCACGTGCCTGCTTTGCCCTAGGGGTACTCTACCGATCCGGGCACATTATGCAGATCGGCGGCAACGAAACCCCTAAAGAAACGTACGCCATGTCATAAAAGTTCAACATAGCATTAATAGGTACTAATAGCGTTTTCCGTGGGACTTGAAACCCTTTTTTGCTCACAACGGGGTGAGACCACGGTTACGCCATCGCCCTCATTCTCCGGAGCTGCCCTCGATTTCCAGACGCGATGTCAGGATCTTGTCGATGACGCCCCATTCCTGTGCTTCGTCCGCATCCATGAAGTGGTCGCGGTCGAGGGTCTTCTCGACTTCCTCGTAGGTGCGGCCGGTATGTTTCACGTAGACCTCGTTCAGGCGCCTTTTCATCTTCAATATGTCACGGGCATGGCGCTCGATGTCCGACGCCTGACCCTGGAACCCGCCCGACGGCTGGTGGACCATGATGCGGGCGTTCGGAGTGGCGAAACGCATGCCCTTCTCGCCGGCGGCCAGCAGAAGCGAGCCCATGGAGGCCGCCTGGCCGATGCACAGCGTCGATACGGCAGGCTTGATGAACTGCATCGTATCGTAGATCGCCATGCCGGCAGTGACGACGCCGCCCGGCGAATTGATGTAGAGCGCGATTTCCTTCTTCGGGTTTTCCGCCTCGAGGAAGAGAAGCTGGGCGCAGACGAGCGACGCCATATGGTCTTCCACCGGGCCGGTCAGGAAGATGATGCGCTCCTTCAGAAGGCGCGAATAGATGTCGTAGGAGCGCTCACCGCGATTGGTCTGTTCTACGACCATCGGCACCAGGGCCATTGCGGTATCAACTGGATTTCTCATGTCCGTCCTTTGTCAGCACTTGCCGAAGGCAGCCAGGCGCTCCGGAATCAAATAGAATGGGTCATCCCCTACATAGAGTGTCAACGCCCGGTACTTCAAGACGGAGCGCCCGATATCCTTAATTGGCCGGGCTGAACCTCAAAGGCAGAGCCCGCCATAGGGACGATTTCCCGACATCGCAGCCCGCCGGAAGGTCCGCCTGCGGGCGCGCACACATTTTTGCGCGGTCAGGGTAAAGCAGGCGTGAAGGCGCGCGGCTCTCGCCTGCTTTACCCTGCAGGATGTGCCGGATTTCGGTGGCCCGGCAACTTCGTCTTAAAGACTCTCATTCATTGTTGCCCCCGTCCGGAACGGGACGCAGGGGTTAGGCGTGGATATTTTGACGGGGCTGATGATCTGGGCGGCGGAAGCGCTGACGCTTGCCGCTCTTCTCTGGTCACGCTGGCTTTACCAACGGGATGATTTCTACCTGAGCTGGGGCGGTGGCTTCGCGCTGCACGGCGCCGGCGTGGCGCTGGTCGCGCTTCGCGGCGACATCCCCGACTTCGTCTCCATCGAGATCGCCAATACGATGGCGCTTGCGGGCATGGGCCTATGGATCACCGGCCTCCTGCAGTTCGACAACAAACCCGTGCAGGGCTATGTCGCCATTCCGGCGCTCATCTGGGTGGCGGGCATGTTCCTCAACCCCGTGCGCGAGGACTTCTCGAACCGCGTCGCGCTCTACAACGGCGCGGCCATGGTCGGCTATGCGATCATGGTCGGCCTCCTCCTCCGGCATAACGGCGCATCCAGGACGACGCGGCGCCTGATGGCATGCTTCATCGGAATCCAGCTCATCTCCAGCGGCGTGGTCGCCGCTATGAGCGTCGTTGCCGACGCGCAATCGTTCGAAACCTCCCCGAATGCCGCCTGGCTCTTCTTCCCGGCCGCCTTCTGCTTCATCGCCGGCATCATGAGCGGCGGAAAAATGCTCACCGAACGCTCCGAGGAGAAGCTTAAGGCGCTCGCCGTCACCGATCCATTGACCGGCGCCCTCAACAGGCGCGGCCTGATCGATGAATTCCACGGGCTTCGCAGCGTCGACAATGCCGAGAAACCGTTGATCGCGCTCCTGCATTTCGACCTCGACAGTTTCAAGCAGATCAACGACCGCTGCGGCCATCAGGCAGGCGATGCGGTGCTCGTCGCATTTTCCAAGATCGGCTCGACTTCACTGCGCGGACGCGGTCTCTTCGGCGGCATGGGCGGCGAGGAATTCGCCTCGATCCTGCGCGTCGCCGACATGGTGGAGGCCGCGAGCATCGCCGAGGCGATCCGCCTCACCCTCAAGCACCAGACGATCATAGCCGGCGAGCACAGGATCAAGGTCACGGTCAGCGCCGGCATTGCCCTTGCGACAGTCGACGGCGCGGATCTCGACCTCCTGCTGAGCGCCGCCGACCGGGCGCTCTATACCGCCAAGGAAAGCGGCCGGGACCGGACCGCGATCGATACCGGCGCGGAAGCTTCCATCGTTCCCGCAGCCGACCGTCAGGGGGAGGAGGAAGGGCCAAGCGACCTGCGCGCCAACCACCAAGTGGCGGCCCTGAAACGCCTCGCCGCGCTCGGCAAGCGCTGATCTGCCTCCGTCTCCCGCTCTCTTGCCCTCGGCCCTCTTGCCTCCCGCTTCGCGAAACCCAAATCAACTTCAGGGATCGAAGCTGCGGAGGGCGCCGCCATGTGGATGAAGACTTCAACGGGCATCATGCTTTCTCTTCTGGTCGCGACCGGGGCGCTGGCGCAACAGGCTTCGGATACGGTGGCGCCCGAGCGCGCGACCGGTTTCAGCGCGGCAAAGCGCGTCGAAACGAAGAGCTTCATGGTGGCCGCAGCCAATCCGCTGGCGGCGGAAGCCGGTCGCGACGTGATCGCCAAGGGCGGCAACGCGATCGACGCCCTCGTCGCGGTGCAGACGGTTCTCGGGCTCGTCGAGCCGCAGAGCTCGGGCCTCGGCGGCGGCTCCTTCCTCGTCTATTACGACGCGGCGGCAAACAGGATCACCACCTTCGACGGCCGCGAGACCGCGCCGATGGAGGCGACGCCGAAACTTTTCCTCGATGCACAGGGCCAGCCGCTGAAGTTCATGGATGCGGTGGTCGGCGGCCGTTCGGTCGGCACGCCCGGCACCGTGCGGCTACTCCACGAGGTTCACAAGCGCTACGGCAAATCGGAATGGGCGAGCCTTTTCGAACGGGCCGAGACCCTTGCGGCCGAAGGTTTCGAGGTGTCCCCCCGCCTCGCATCGCTGATCGCCGCCGAAGGCGACAGGCTGAAGAAATACGACGGGCCGCGGAGCTATTTCTACGACGCATCCGGTGCGCCTCTGAAGGCCGGCGCGGTCCTCAAGAACCCCGCCTATGCGGAAACGCTGAAAACCATTGCGGCCGGCGGAGCCGACGCCTTCTATAACGGCCCGATCGCGGAGGCGATCGTCAAAACGGTGCGCGAGGCGGCCGGCAATCCGGGCGTGCTCTCGGTGGCCGATCTCGCCAACTACCGGATCAAGGAACGCGAACCGGTCTGCGTCAGCTACCGCGCGCTCGACATCTGCGGCATGGGGCCGCCCTCTTCCGGCGCCGTCGCCATCGGCCAGATGCTCGGCATCATCGAGAATTTCGACATCAAAGGGCTCGGGCCGCTAAATGCCGAAAGCTGGCGCATCATCGGCGACGCCCAGCGTCTCGCCTTCGCCGATCGGGAACGCTACCTCGCCGACACGGATTTCGTGCCCTCGCCGATCAAGGGCCTCCTGAAGAAAGACTATCTCGGCCAGCGCGCGGCGCTTCTCGACGGAGACAAGGCGCTTGCGGCGGATGCAGTGAAGGCCGGCGAACCGGAATGGGACCATGCGCTCCTCTTCGGCCGGGACGCCGCGATCGAACTCCCGTCCACCAGCCATTTCGCGATCGTCGACAAGGAAGGCAATGTCGTCTCTATGACGACCACGATCGAAAGCGGCTTCGGCTCGCGCCTGATGACGAACGGTTTCCTGCTCAACAACGAGCTCACCGATTTCTCCTTCAAGACCCATGACGGCAGCCTGCCCGTCGCAAACCGTGTCGAGCCGGGGAAACGGCCGCGCTCTTCCATGTCGCCGACGATCGTCATGAAGGACGGCAAGCCGCTCATCGCCATCGGCTCGCCGGGCGGCAGCCAGATCATCGGCTACGTGGCGCAGGCCCTGATCGCCTATATCGACTGGGGCATGCCGGTCGAACAGATCGTCGCCCAGCCGCATCTCATCAACCGTTTCGGAACCTACGAGATCGAGGCCGGCACGGCGGCCGAGCAGATGGCCGAACCGCTGAAGGCGCTCGGCTACGAGGTGAAGCCAGGCGAGATGAATTCCGGCCTGCATACGATCGAGATCACGGCGAACGGCCTGGCAGGCAGCGCCGATCCGCGCCGCGAGGGTGTCGCGGTGGGCGAATAGGCATCTTCCGCGTCATAAGAGATTGCGTTACGCATCGGGCATGACCGCTTTGCCCGACTTCCTCCGCATCGATCCCGCAACCCGCCGCGTCTCGCTCGACGGCCGCGATCCGGCCTTCTACAGCGACCCGAACCGCGTCTATGCCCTCCTGCACGAGCATTGTCCCACCTTCTACTGGGAAGAGCAGCGGCAATGGTTCTTCACCGGCTATGACCATGTGAACGGGCTTTTGCGCGACCGGCGCTTCGGCAGGCAGATCCTGCATATCGCCAGCCGCGAGGCACTCGGCCTGCCGGCGCCCCAGCCGCATCTTCAGAACTTCGACCTTGCCGAGCGCCATTCGCTGCTGGAGATCGAACCGCCGGAACACACGCGGCTCAGAACCCTCGTCAACCGCGCCTTCGTCTCCCGCCATATCGAAAGGCTGCGGCCGGAGATCGCCGCGCTTGCGGAAAAGCTCATCGACGGGTTCGAGAAGGACGGCGGAACGGAACTGCTCTCCTCCTTCGCCGACATCATTCCCGTGACGATGATCGCCCGGATGATCGGCATTCCGGACGAGATGGGACCGCAGCTTCTTGCCTGGTCGCATGCCTATGTCGGCATGTACATGTTCAAGCGGACGCGCGAGGACGAACATGCCGCCGACCGCGCGGCGAAGGAATTTGCAGACTATGTGAAGGGCCTTGTCGCCGAGCGCCGCAGAGCGCCGCGCGAAGACCTGCTCACCCACATGATCCATACCGAGCACAGGGGCCAGTACCTCACCGACGACGAACTGGTCTCGACCACCATCGTGCTCTTGAACGCGGGCCATGAGGCGACCGTCCACCAGATCGGCAATTCGGTGCGGGTCATCCTGGAAAGCGGCCGGAAAAGCGGGGTGGCGCCTGCCGATCTCTTCCGCGACGAGGCGATGACGGAACAGACCGTCGAGGAGACGCTGCGCATCTGCGCGCCGGTGCACATCTTCCAGCGCTGGGCGCTCGAAGACGTCGAGATCGACGGGCTTTCCTTCAAGCGCGGCGACAAGGTGAGCCTCATCCTCGCCGCGGCCAACCTCGATCCGAAGAAGTTCTCCGATCCGCTCGCCTTCAAGCCCGACCGCCAGGAAGCGCCGAACCTCTCCTTCGGCGCCGGCATCCATTTCTGCATCGGCGCACCGCTCGCCCGGCTGGAACTCAACACCGTGCTGCCGATCCTCTTCAAGCGCCTGCCCGGAATGAGAATCGCCAGGACGCCGACGGTGAAGGACGTCTACCATTTCCACGGGCTGGAGCGGCTGGACTTGGCCTGGTGACGGCATCTTGAATAATTAACCTAATAGGTTATTTTATGAACGAGAAGCGGAAGGCGCACTGCCCGTTGGAAAGAGTGAAATCGCTTGTCAAAGCAGGTCAGGTCCGTACGACCTACTCCGCCTTGGCTGGCGCATCGCGGCTCGATTTCACGCTTTCCGAAATGTACGAGACGGTTCTGGCGTTGACCCTTACCGACTTTTACAAATCGATGACGACCTATGCCGACCACAAGGTCTGGCAGGATGTATATCGGCCGATGACGAAGGCGGGGCGGATTTATCTGAAACTGACCGTCGTCGATGACGTGCTGATCGTGTCCTTCAAGGAGTTGAACGAATGAAGTGCCCGGCTTGCGGTGAGGCAGAACTTTCCCGCCAGACCCGTGACTTGCCCTACTCCTATAAAGGGGAAGAGACCACGATCGCGAGTGTAACCGGTGATTTTTGCGCGGCCTGCGGCGAGATCGTTCTAGGCGACGCCGAAGCCAGGCGGATCAATGCCGCCATGCTGGAATTTAACAAGCAAGTGAACGCTGGCAGCGTCGATCCAGCGTTCGTGGCATCCGTTCGCAAGAAGCTAAAGCTGGACCAGAAGGAAGCCGGCGACATTTTCGGCGGCGGCGTCAACGCGTTTTCCCGCTATGAAAACGGGAAAACGAAGCCTCCCGTGGCGTTGGTCAAGTTGTTGAAGCTTCTCGACAAACATCCCGAACTCCTTCAGGAAATTCGCGCGGCCTGACGCGGGACGGCCGGTGCATGCCTGTGCCAGCCGTCGCATGAAATTCCAGGCGCTGTTAGCAGATGTCGCGATCAGGCAGCGGCAGCAGCAAGATAGCGCGCAGCCGGCCTGCTCAATGAGAGGTGCGGCCGCAACTCGCCGCGGGCCGTTTCGAGCTTGTCATAAAGCGCCTTGTCCGCGAGCGAGGGAATGGTGATCAACTCGCCCTGATCGAAACCGGCAAGCGCCGCGTCGACCAGGTCGGTGACGTCCATCACCATGTTCGGGTCCATGTTGTCGAACGAGCCGCCGACGCGGTCGAAGATTTCCGTACGGGTCAGGCCCGGCAGGACCGCCTGGATGCGCACGCCGGTGCCGGCAAGTTCGGCCGCGAGCGATTCCGTCAGGATGAGGACGAAGGCCTTGCTGGCGGTGTACGTGCCGCTGAAGGCCTGCGGCCACAGCGCGACGACGGAGGCCGTGTTGATGATCGCGCCCTCGCCTCTTTTAACGAAAGCCTGGGCGGCGGCGACCGCCAGCCGGTTCGCGGCCGTGACATTGAGCTCCACCATCCGGTCGAGATAGTCGGGGGCGCTCGTCAGCAACGATCCCTTGGGCCCGATGCCCGCATTGTTGACGAAGAGCGTGATCGAGCCGTCCTGGCGCAGACGCTTTTCCACCGCAAGCACGTCGGCGCGCTCGGTCAGGTCGGCGCGCAGAACATCCGCCTGAATGCCGTTCTCCCGCGTGAGCCGCTCGGCAAGCGCCTTCAGACGCTCGGCGTCGCGGGCAACGAGAACGAGATCGTAACCGCGCTTTGCAAGCCGGTCGGCATAGGTCGCCCCGATGCCGGAGGATGCGCCGGTCACGAGTGCGGTTCCGAGTTTCGATGCCTTTGTCATGGGTCCATCTCCTTCGATTGGAATTTACTGGCATATGCCACTATATATGAAAAGGAGGCCGCAAGACCGCAAGAGGAGGCCCGCAAATTTTTATCGGGAGTGGAAGCGTCGGCCAAAAGCGGGCATTCTGCCGAACCCGACATCAGGACGGAACATGACGGACGACAGGCATATCGAAGACGGCATCTGGCTCCTTTGCAGCAACAGCGCCGTGCGCCGCGCCTCGCGGCAGCTCGGCCAGCTCTACGAGGATGCGATGGGCGACACGGGCCTCAAAGGCACGCAATTCTCGCTTCTCTCGCAGATCGCCCGCTCCGGGAGCCCAAGCTTGAAGAACCTCGCGGAAGCCATGGTGATGGACCTCTCGGCCCTGGGCCACACGCTGAAGCCGCTGCTGCGCGACGGGCTGGTGGAACTGGTGCCGGACGGCAGCGACCGGCGGGTGAAGCGCGTGCGCCTGACGGAGACCGGCACGGCGAAGCAGCGGGAGCTCACCGCCCGCTGGCAGGTCGCCCAGGACCGGTTCGACAGGGCTTTCGGCAAGGAGAAGTCGGAAGAGCTGCGGCGTACCCTCGCCTTCATCTCTTCGCCGGATTTTGCAAGGAGCTTCGGCAAAGGGGAAGCGGACTGACGTTTCAAACCCGGATCACATAGTCCTTGCGAGTCGTTTCAACGACTTCCCAGCTTCCCTTGAAGCCCGGTCTCAGCACCATGCTGTCGCCGGACTTCAGATGAACGGGCTCGCCGCCCTCTTCCGTGACGATCGAATGGCCGGAGAGGATGTGGAAATACTCCCATTCGTCATAGACGATCTTCCACTTGCCGGGCGTCGCCTCCCAGATGCCGGCATAAAGCCCGCCTTCCGCCTCCTCGACATTCCAGGTGCGGAAGGTCGGATTGCCGGAAATCAGCCGGTCGGGAGCAGGCGCGCCCTCCTCCGGATCGACCGCTTCGATATCGAACTTGATCCAGTCGCTCATGCTCGCCTCAAATCCAAACCTTGGCCACATTCAAATCTTGGAAAGCGCCTGATCGAGGTCGGCGATGATGTCGGCGATGTCCTCTATGCCGATCGAGAGCCGGACCACGTCCGGTCCGGCGCCTGCGGCGATCTGCTGTTCCTCCGTCAGTTGCCGGTGAGTGGTCGAGGCCGGATGGATGACCAGGGACCGCGTGTCGCCGACATTGGCGAGGTGCGAGAAAAGCTGCAGCCCTTCCACCAGGGTTTTTCCCGCCTCGTAACCGCCCGTCACGCCGAAGGTGAAGACGGCGCCTGCCCCCTTGGGCGAGTAGCGCTGCTGCAGCGCATGGTTCGGGTCGTCCTCCAGGCCGGCATAGCTCACCCATGTGACCTTGGGATGGCTCTTCAGCCATCTGGCGGCGGCAAGCGCGTTGTCGCACTGTCTCTGCATTCTCAAGGGAAGGGTCTCGATGCCGGTGAGGATCATGAAGGCGTTGAAGGGGGAGATGGCCGGGCCGAGGTCGCGCAGACCCAGCACCCGGGCGGCGATCGCGAAGCCGATATTGCCGAAGGTCTGGTGCAGCACGATGCCCGCATATTCCGGCCGCGGCTCCGAGAGCATCGGGTAATTGCCGGATTTCGACCAGTCGAACGTGCCGCCGTCCACGACGATGCCGCCCATGGAATTGCCGTGGCCGCCCAGGAATTTCGTCAGCGAATGGACGACGATGTCGGCGCCGTGCTCCAGCGGCCGGACGAGATAGGGGCTCGCCATCGTATTGTCGACGATCAGCGGTATGCCGTTGCGCTGCGCGATCCCGGCGATCGCCGCTATATCCACGAAAGTGCCGCCGGGATTGGCAAGGCTTTCGATGAAGATGGCGCGGGTGCGCTCGTCGATCCCGTTCTCGAAGCTTGCCGGATCGTCCGTGTCGGCCCAGCGGACCTGCCAGTCGAAACTTTTGAACGCATGGCCGAACTGGTTGATCGAGCCGCCATAGAGCTTGCGCGCCGCCACGAAATTGTCGCCCGGCTGCATGATCGTGTGGAAGGTCAGCAGCTGCGCCGCATGGCCGGAGCCGGTCGCCAGCGCCGCCGTGCCGCCTTCGAGCGCGGCGACGCGTTCCTCCAGCACCGCCTGGGTCGGGTTCATGATGCGGGTATAGATATTGCCGAACTGCTGCAGGCCGAAGAGGGCTGCGGCATGGTCGGCATTTTCGAACACGAAGGACGTCGTCTGATAGATCGGCGTCGCCCGCGCCCCGGTCGCCGGATCGGGTGCCGCGCCCGCATGCACGGCCAGTGTCGAAAATCCCGGATTGATCGTCGGCATCCTCATCCCTCCCTTTTGAAAGGCGCCTCCCTTTTGAAAGGCATTCGTCCTTCCCTCCAGCAGACCCCGGCGAGCGGCGGCGATCAAGGCATATCTTTCCGCGGAACCCGTCCTCCTTGGAAATAGAGAGGAGTTGACGATGGGCAACGACCGCCGCGGCCGGAACGGCTTGCCGACAGTTCACGGTGAGATCGGGTGACGGTGAGATCGGGCGGCGACGAGATCAGGCGACGAGGCGCGGATATTCGATCGCCGGGCAGCGGTCCATGACGACGCTGATGCCGGCCGCCTCCGCCCTGTCGGCCGCCTTGTCGTCGCGGACGCCGAGCTGCCCCCAGATGACCTTGGGCCTGGTCTCCAGCGCGAGCGCCTCGTCCACCACGCCGTCCAGATATTCGGCGGCACGGAAGACGTCGACCATATCGACCGGCTGCGGCACGTCCGCCAGCGTCCGGTAGACCGTCCGGCCGTGGATCTGCTTGCCCGCCTGGCCGGGATTGACCGGAAAGACCGTATAGCCCTTCGACAGCAGGAAACCCATGACCCGGTTGCTCGGCCGATCCGGGTTCGGAGAGGCGCCGAGAAGCGCGATGGTCCTGGTCGTCTTCAGGATGTCGGCGATGTAAGTATTGTCGTAACGGTCATGGTTCATGCGGCGGGCTCCCGTGGTGGCGTGCCGCTGGCGGCACGACCCTTCCGCCCTATGTAAGTCGGCAGCCTGTCAAAAGGGATGAAGGTCATGAAAAAAATTCTTGCAGGCCTCGCCTTCACCGTCTGCGCGGCGCTGCTCGCGGCCGAGCCTGCGCTTGCCGTCTCGCGCTACAATTCGACAGGCATGTCCTGTGCCGCCGTGCAGCGGACGATCGCCCGCGAAGGCGCCGCCATCCTCCGCTACCCTTCCCAAAACGGGGCGCGACTCACCCTCTACGATCGCTATGTCGCCGACAGCCGCTTCTGCGACGGACACGAATTCGCCGACCGCGCGGCGGTGCCCACCGCCGATACGCCGAGCTGCCCCGTTCGCGCCTGCAAAAGAAGACCCGACCCGGAAGACTGTTTTCCGCTGCAGCCGGGCTGCTTCCGATTTTAGCCGAAATTTGATCAAAAAATCGTAAACCCCAGCAGAAACAATGGGTTCTGCAAATGTTCCCAAAATTTTCCGTTTCCGTACGATCTCATATTAGCATCACCTCATAGTTGAATTAGAATATGCTACTAATTTTCATTAGTTAAATCTAATTCTATAAGTTCTTCAACGAATCATCTCCATGCAATCCCGCAGCACAGCAAAAAATATGAATAGAAAACGTGACTTATCCCAATAGTCTCATCAAAACCAATAAATTTTTAGGGGTTTTTGTCATTCCCGAACGGGCTATTTTCTCCGCCTCGAATACAATTATTAATTGTATATTTGCAGTGCAGCTGGCCACACAAGTAGCGGCTACCCCATTTTTTTGCGAGTGAGATTTCGGGAGGCGACCTCCCCAGAATGAGGCTTGCCAAGCGGCCACGACATCCGATTGTGCCCAGCAGCTTTCTCGAAAGTTCCCGAAAAGACCCGGATGTCCGCCTCGCCTCAGCTAGCCGCCCTTCATGAAAAGGTCGGAAAGCCGCCGGCTCAGGCGCCCCTGAGCGCTTCAATTGATCCGAAGAAGATGTGGTATTATAAGACCACATTGATAAGCCATTGATTTTACTATATCTATTTTCACTCCTTGCGAACCGGCCATCTTGACGCTTTCGCACCGCCCCGGTATAAGCGCCGCAGATTGCGGACCTTAGCGGGCCCGCATTCTTTTTGCCGCCCTTTTGCCAACAGGTGATCGGCCGGCAATCCAAGCAACAAGAAACGCCTTCGCGTCCGACTTTCGGATGTCGCGGGTCCAGATGAAAGAGAAAATCATGTCAACCTTCGTTCAGAAGCCCGCCGAGGTGGAGAAGAAGTGGGTGATCATCGACGCCGAAGGTCTCGTCGTCGGTCGCCTCGCCACCATCGTCGCCAACCGGCTCCGCGGCAAGCACAAGGCCACCTATACCCCCCATGTCGATGACGGCGACAACGTGATCGTCATCAATGCGGAAAAGGTCGCCCTCACCGGCAAGAAATATTCCGACAAGGTCTATTACTGGCACACCGGCTATCCGGGCGGCATCAAGGAGCGCACCGCGCGCCAGATCATCGAAGGCCGCTTCCCGGAGCGCGTCATCGAAAAGGCCGTCGAGCGCATGATCCCGCGCGGTCCGCTCGGCCGTCGCCAGATGAAGAACCTGCGCGTCTATGCCGGTTCCAACCATCCCCATGAAGCACAGCAGCCGGTCGCCCTCGACATCGCCGCGCTGAACAAGAAGAATGTAAGGAGCGCCTGATAATGGCCGATCTCTCCTCTCTGAAGGATCTCGCTCCGGCGGCCGAAAACCAGGCTCCGGTCCACGTCCGCAAGGTCGACAATCTCGGCCGCTCCTACGCGACCGGCAAGCGCAAGAACGCCGTCGCCCGCGTCTGGGTCAAGGCCGGCTCGGGCAAGATCATCGTCAACGGCAAGGACTTCTCCGCCTATTTCGCCCGTCCGGTCCTGCAGATGATCCTGCAGCAGCCGATCGTCGCTGCGAACCGCGGCGGCCAGTTCGACATCGTCGCGACCGTCACCGGCGGCGGCCTTTCCGGTCAGGCCGGCGCCGTGCGCCACGGCCTCTCCAAGGCGCTGACCTATTTCGAGCCGGGCCTTCGCTCGGTTCTCAAGAAGGGTGGCTTCCTGACCCGCGACAGCCGCGTCGTCGAGCGTAAGAAGTACGGCAAGGCCAAGGCCCGCCGCTCCTTCCAGTTCTCCAAGCGCTGATCGCTTCTGGATTTGGACTTGCGAAAGGCGGGGCTTCGGCTCCGCCTTTTTCGTTTTTCGGTCTCTGGCTCGGAGCTTGAATTATTCTCCTGAAGGCATAATATTCCAAAATGGAATATACGGTCGAATACACGGACGAATTTGGTGCCTGGTGGGAGACCCTCGACGAGAGCGATCACATCAGTATCGACGCCCATGTCCGTAAGCTGGAGCAACGAGGCCCCAATCTTCCGTTTCCCTATTCCAGTGGCATTCATGGCTCGCGGCACGCGCATATGCGCGAATTGCGCGTTCAAAGCGGCGGAAAGCCCCTGCGGATTTTCTACGCTTTCGATCCCCGTCGGATGGCGATCCTGCTGATCGGCGGAGATAAAACGGGCGACAAGCGGTTCTATGAACGCATGATTCCGATTGCCGATGATCTCTATGACGAGCATTCGGCTGAGTTGGCGAAGGAGAAAGGCAATGAGCGGTAGACACAGTTTCGCCGAGCTGCGTAACCGGATGACGAAGGAAGCGCGAGCCAAGGCCGAGGCCGAAGCATTGAAGCTCGATGGCGAAATGGACCTCGCAGAGGTGCGGCTGGCCCTGAAGTTGTCGCAGGATGAAATCGCACAAGCGCTGCAGATCGGCCAGAGCTCCGTGGCGAAGCTCGAAAAGCGTGCCGACATGTATGTCGGTACGCTACGCAGGTTTATCGAGGCGATGGGCGGAGAACTGGAAATTGTCGCCCGCTTCCACGGTCACACCGTGAAAATCCGGAACTTTTCCGATCTCTCCAATAGCGACAAGTGAGCAGCCATACTATGCCCTCCAAGACCATCGACCACGCCTTCACCGCCAGGAGCCTGACCTCGGCGGCGACCGACCCGACGTTCGCGGGCGCGCTTTCCTTCATGCGCCGGCGGTTCACCAAGAGCCTCAAGGGTGTCGACGCGGTGGTCTGGGGCATTCCCTTCGATGCGGCGACCTCCAACCGGCCGGGCGCCCGCTTCGGACCGCAGGCGATCCGCCGGGCGTCGGCCATTTTCGACAACGATCCGCAATATCCCTTCTCGCGCGATCTCTTCGCCGACATGGCGGTGATCGACTACGGCGACTGCCTGCTCGATTACGGCAATCATCACAGGACGCCCGCGACGATCGAGCGGGAGGCCGCGAAAATCCTCGCAAGCGGCGCGTTCCTGCTCACCCTCGGCGGCGACCACTTCATCACCTGGCCGCTGCTAAAGGCACATGCCGCCCGGCACGGGCCGCTCGCCCTCGTCCAGTTCGATGCCCATCAGGACACCTGGTTCGACGACGGCAAAAGGATCGATCACGGCTCCTTCGTGGCGCGCGCCGTGCGGGACGGCGTCATAGACCCCGCCCGCTCGATCCAGGTCGGCATCCGCACCCATGCGCCGGAGGATTTCGGCATCCGCCTGATCTATGGCCATGAGGTCGAGGAGATGACGGCGGCGGAGATCGCCAGGGCGATCCTCGATCATACGGGCGGGCGCCCCGCCTATCTCACCTTCGATATCGATTGCCTCGATCCGGCCTTTGCGCCGGGCACCGGCACGCCGGTCGCGGGCGGCCCGTCGAGCGCGAAAATCCTCTCGGTGCTCGGCAAGCTCGGCCCTCTCGATATCCGCGGCGCGGATGTCGTCGAGGTGGCGCCGGCTTACGACCATGCCGATATCACCGCCATTGCGGGGGCGACGGTTGCGATGTATATGCTCGGGCTTCGCGCGGAACGACGAGCCGCGCGTTGAATTTCTTTCTCAACCGGCTGGTAAAATGATTCCGGCTCTCAATCCAAGGCACTGATCCTACAGGACAAAGACCATGACAGCGAAAATCTTCATCGACGGCGAACACGGCACGACGGGACTGCAGATCCGCACCCGCATGGCCGGCCGCCGCGACGTGGAGCTGCTGTCGATCCCGGAAGCGGAGCGGCGCAACGCCGCTATGCGGGAAGACCTGCTGAACAGCGCCGACATCGCCATCCTCTGCCTGCCCGACGAAGCCTCGAAAGAGGCGGTCTCGATGCTCTCCGGCAACAACAAGGTGCGGGTGATCGACACCTCGACCGCCTTCCGCGTCGATCCCGCCTGGGCCTATGGCTTCGCGGAGATGGACAAGGCGCAGGCCGACAGGATCAGGTCAGCCCGCCACGTCGCCAATCCGGGCTGCTATCCGACCGGCGCGATCGGCCTCATCCGGCCGCTGCGCGCCGCCGGCATCCTGCCGGACGGCTATCCGGTCACCGTCAACGCGGTCTCCGGATATACCGGCGGCGGCAAGCAGCTCATCGCGCAGATGGAAGACCAGTCCCGGGAAGACGCGATCAGCGCCAACAATTTCCTCTACGGCCTGCCGCTCAAGCACAAGCACGTGCCGGAGATGAAGGTCCACGGCCGGCTCGACCGCGCCCCCCTCTTCTCGCCGTCGGTCGGACGTTTCCCGCAGGGCATGATCGTGCAGGTGCCGCTCTTCCTCGAAGACCTCACGGGCGACGCAACGATCGAGGGCATCCACAAGGCCCTCACCGAGCACTATGCCGGCCAGGATGTCGTCACCGTCGTGCCGCTGGAAGAAAGCAGGGCGCTGCCGCGCGTCGATGCGGAAGAGCTCGTCGATACCGACAGGATGAAGCTTTTCGTGTTCGGCACGCCGGGCGGAGCGCATGTCAACCTCGTGGCGCTCCTCGACAATCTCGGCAAGGGCGCATCCGGTGCAGCCGTCCAGAACATGGACCTGATGCTTTCGGCATGACCGGCAACGAGATGACGGCGAAGAATATCTCTGCCTTTCCGCCCGAATGGCGTATCGAAAGCGCTGACCGGATTGCCGACACTGTGGCCGGCACCGTCTATGAGGTGAGCCGGGCGGGCGGAGAGATCGACATCGTCAAGGTGCTGAAGCCGAAGGTGCTTGCCGACAATCTTCGCGGTGTCGATTTCCTGGAATGGCGCGATGGCGTCGGCGCCATCCGCCTGTTGGCGCGCTCGGAAAACGTCATCCTGCTCGAACATGCCGGCAGGGAAACGCTCCGCGACCGCATCGCCACGCATGGGGACGAACAGGCGACGCGGATCGCGGCCGAAGTGCTCGTGGAATATCATCGCCCGTCCGTCACGCCGCCGCCTGCCGGCCTGCTGCCGCTTTCCGGCTATTTCGCAAGCCTGTTCAGGAAGGCCGGGGAAGATCGCAAGGAAGGGATCGAAAGCCCCTACCTCGAAGCGGCGGCGATGGCCGAAGAGCTGATCTCAGATCAGCGGGACATCAAGCCGCTGCATGGCGACCTGCATCACGAGAACATCATGTTCGGCCCCCGCGGCTGGCTGATCATCGATCCGGCCGGGCTGATCGGCGATGCGGCGCTAGACGTCGCCAACATGTTTTCCAATCCGCTCGACCGTTTCGATCTCACCCGCGATGAAGGACGGATCGCCTCGATGGCCTCTATCTTCGCCGAAACGCTCAAGCGAGACGTCCGCACCATCCTGCGTTATGCCTTCTCCTACGGCTGCCTGTCGGCTAGCTGGCATGAGGAGGACGGCAACGAGGAGGAGCGCGACAACGAGTTGGCCGTCGTCGCCGCGATCAAGAACGTCCTTCGTCAGGCTTAAGCGATCTGCCGCACCGGCGCGAAGACCTGCTTCAGTCCCAGATGGACCGCAAGCCTTTCACCGGGTCCATGCACGGCGGCGAACAGCAGGCCGGCCAGGAAGGTGAAGTGGTCGACGAAGAAGCCGAATTCCGCCTGGTTGCCTTCCCAGCGCCCCGGGCCATGGAAGGCGAAAGCCAGGAAGATGACGTAGGCGCCGGCCAGCACGGCAGCTTCCGAAAAGAAAGCGCCGGTCAGGAAGGCCGCCGCCAATCCCAGTTCGAAGATCGCGGCACACCACGCAAGAAACAGCGGGAACGGAAAGCCGGCACCCGCGATGGCGTTTGCGGTCGTCTGCATATCGATGAACTTGAAGGTCGCCGCCATGACGAACAGGCCGCCGAAGATCAGCCTTGCGACGAGAATTGCGCTTGTCCTTGCCATTGTCGTGTCTCCTGTCCCTGGCCGCAGCCGTTGAACTCTGCTTCAAGGACGGGGAGCCGGAACGTCTTCCGACATAGGGCTGAAAAATTTCTTCGAGGTCAGCTCCGGATTTCGACCACCGTCTCCGGCGCGTATTCGCCGACGAAGCCGCGCCAGTGGGCGACGGCAAAGCCGAGAACGATCAGCGCACCGGCCTGATGCGCCAGCGCCAGGTCGAGCGGCACCTGCATGAGAAGCGTCGCGATGCCGATCACGGCCTGGAGACAGATGAGGCCGAAGAGCAGCACCGAGCGCCGTGCATGGGTCGTTCCCGGCGCGGCCCTCAGCACCGCCACCATGTGCCACAGCGCGACCGCGAGGAGCGCATAGGCCCCGATGCGGTGGACGAACTGCACGGTCTTCGGGTTTTCGAAGAGGTTGATCCACCAGGGCTGCTGAATGAAGAGATCGCCCGGGATCACCGCGCCGTCCATCAGCGGCCAGGTATTGTAGGAGAAGCCCGCATCGAGGCCGGCGACCAGCGCGCCGAGATAGATCTGGAAAAGGCTCATCGCCGCCACCAGCACGGCGCCGGCCTTCGCCCGGCCTTCCGGCGCCGCGTCGTCGCTGTGCGGCGACAGGCCCCGCATGATCCATACACAGGCCGCGAAGATCAGGCAGGCGATCACCAGGTGCGTCGCCAGCCGGTATTGCGAGACGCTGACAAGCTTGGTCAGGCCCGAGGAGACCATCCACCAGCCGATGAAGCCCTGGAAGCCCCCGAGCGCCAGCACGCCCACGAGCGGCCAGCGCAGCCGTTTCTCGATGCGGCCGGTCACCCAGAAGAAGATCAGCGGCAGGGCGAAGACCACGCCGATCGAGCGGGCGAGGAAACGGTGCGCCCATTCCCACCAGAAAATCGACTTGAACTCGTCGACCGTCATGCCCTTGTTGACCTGCTGGTATTGCGGGATGCGCTGGTAGAGGCGGAACTCCTCATCCCATTCCTCGGCCGAAAGCGGCGGGATCACGCCGTGGATCGGCTTCCATTCGGTGATCGAGAGGCCGGAATCGGTGAGCCGCGTGGCCCCTCCCACCAGCACCAGACAGAAGAGCGTGAAGATGACGACGCCCAGCCAGATGCGCACCGCCTTGCGGTCGCGCTCGCGGCGCTTCGTCCGGTTGATGACATCGATGATCACGGCATCGGTCGCCGACATGGGGCACGCTCCTGTCGCTCACGCCAAAAGGCGCCTCCATCCACAGGAGGCGCATCCACAAGCATTTCGCGTTGCTTTGCCTCATCGACCCGTGCAAAACAAGCCCCGGCGCTTTGCGGCATCCAGTCGCGGACAGCGGTCGCGGCCGCATGATCACAGGCCGGCGGCCGCCATAGAGGAGAAGGCATTTTGGTCCCGCGTTTGAGAAGTTTCATCGGCACCATTCTGATCATCGTCCTGGTGATCGTCTATGCGCTCGCCGCCACGACCGTCGCGACGCTGCTTCTCGCCACCTCGCCCTGGTGGGTGCACTTCCTCTATTTCCTGCTGTCCGGCCTTCTCTGGATCCTGCCCGCGATGCTGATCATCAAATGGATGGCCGGGCCGAAACCGAAGGGCTGAGCTTTACCGGCGATTAACCAGCAGCGCCGGTTTCCCCGGCCCTCCGCCTGACCATAAACCGATTTTTGGCGTCTTCGGCCCATCCTGCCTGCAAACGGCAGATGCGGGCGAAGCCATGCAGCGGAAGATGCAATACGAAGAAGCGATCGTCGAGACGCCCGGCGGGCGGACCGGCGCGGAAGCTGTCCGCTTCTCCGCGCTGACGATCGACGCCGCCGGCGATCCGCGATCCGCCGAAGGCGAATGGCGACGGCTCGAAAACCTCGCGATCAACTCGCTGCATCAGGGTCTCGACTGGTGCCTCGCCTGGACCGAAGCGCACGGCCGGGAGCTTGCGGTCGTTAGAGGTGTTGCGGACGGCCGCACGCATCTCATCCTGCCCCTCGAAATCGTCCTGGAAAAAGGCGTCAGGATCGCCCGCTTTCCGGGCGACCGCTTCAACAACGGCAATACCGGCCTTTTCGATCCCGACCTCGCGGCTCCGGACACGGAAGAACTCCAGAACTTCGCCTATGCGCTGAGAACCGCGCTTCAGGACAAGGCCGATCTCGTCGTGCTCGACAATATCCCGCTCCACTGGCGCGGCATGCGGCATCCGCTCGCGGGTCTTGCGACGATCGAGAACCAGAACCGCTCCTTCCAGCTCCCCCTCTTTGCCGATTTCGAGGCGACGATCGCCCAGCTCAACGCCAAGAGCCGCCGCAAGAAGTTCCGCTCCTCCAGCCGCAAGATCGAGGCGATCGGCGGCTACGAGTATATCGTCCCGAGGGAGCATGGCGAGAAGCACGCCCTCCTCGACCTCTTCTTCCGCCAGAAAGGCGCGCGGCTGCGCCTGTTCGGCCTGCCGGACGTCTTTCAGCCCCCGGAGACGCGCGATTTCTTCCATCGGCTTCTCGACGTTCCGGAAGAAGGCGGCGATACGCCGCTCATCCTGCATGCCATCCGGCTGCGCGGCGAGCACGAGGGCCATATCCCCGCGATCGCCGGCCTGTCCCGCAAGGGCGACTACGTCATCTGCCAGTTCAGCTCGATCGACGAGACGATCTGCCCGGAGGCAAGCCCCGGCGAGCTTCTCTTCTGGCTGATGATCGAACGATCCTGCCGCGACGGCGTCTCGGTCTTCGATTTCGGCATCGGCGACCAGCCCTACAAGCGCAACTGGTGCAGCCGGGAAACCGTGCAGCACGACATCCTGCTGCCGCTGACATGGAAGGGATCGATCGCACGCCCCCTGCTGATCGGCAGAACCAGGGCGAAGGCCGCGATCAAGCGCAGCCCGCACCTCTATGCGATGGTGCAGCGATGGCGGGCCGGCCAACCTTCAAGGCCACCGGAGGCAGCCGTTTCCGACGGCGATTGACGGCCTCAAGCCGCGCGGCGGCCCGGGCGCGGCGAGCGCCGGTCGCCGGCTTCCGTCATGACCAGCACGTTGCGGTATCCGGCCGTTTCGAAATCCGTCACCAGCGTGGCCACGTCCTCGTCCTTGAAGCCCGGCACCGAGAGAACGATCTCGGCCAACCCATTCCGGGTCAGGCGCGAAACGCCGGAAATTTCGGCCGGACCGCATTCGACCAGAACGAGATCGTAGGCATCCGCCAGCGCATCGATGATCATCGTCAGGCGGTCGGCGCCGCGCATCGCCTGGGCGGGATCGGAGGCCCCATGCGGGATGATATGAGCGTTTGAAAGCCGGTCCCGATGGATCGCGTCGCCGAAGGCGGTCTCGCCGCAGAGAAGATCGGTGATGCCCGGCAGTCCGGGTTCGTCCGCCATCAGGCGCGTCGGGCAGGCCGAGCCGGTCATGTCGACCAGCACGACGGTCCGGCCGCGTCCGGCGATCTCGCGGGCAAGCATGACGCTGGCGCTCGATCCCTCGTCACCGCCCGGCGAGATGCCGATCGCCACCGGAATGCCGTGACGCAGGAGGTAATGCGCGACGGAAGCGATCGTGAAAGCCTGGTCGCCGGCTGCCGCCACATCCCGCTCCTCGGCCGGCCGTGCGGCAGGAGTTTCCTTGGCCGGCTCCTCAGGTTCGGAAGGTGTCGCGGCCGCGGCCGTCTCCTCTTCCTGCGCCGGCTCCGGACGGCTGAACCGCGCGGCCTCGGCCTGCATCCGGTGGATCGGCAGCGGCGCAGCCGCGTCGGTCTCGGCAGGAGCAGCAGGCGCCGGCGTGGCCTCGACTTCGGCCTCGGGCTCGGCATCCCGCAGACCTGACGGACGCAGCGCCCGGCCGGAAAAGAGCTCGACGACCATGACCATCAGGCAGCCGAGGATGAAGGTCGCGAGCGACACGACGACGACGATCGGGATGATCTTCGGGAAATAGGGTTCGGAGGGCTCGACGGCGCGCGAGACGACGCGGGCATCGGCGGGGCTGGAATTGCTCTCGATACGGGAGGTCGCCTCGCGATAGCGGGCGAGATAGGTCTCGAGAAGCTGGCGCTGCGCCGTCGCCTCGCGTTCGAGCGCCCGCAGGCCCACCTCCTCTTCGCCGGCCTTGGCGGAATCGGCCTTCAGTCCGTTGAGTTGCCCCATGAGCTGACGCTCGCGCAGGCGCGACACTTCCGCCTCGTTGTCGAGGCTCGCAAGGATCTTCTTCGTTTCGCTGTCGATCTGCTGGCGGATGCCGGCGAGCTGGGCGCGCAGGCCTCTCAGCCGCGGATGGCCGTCCAGAAGTTGCGTGGATTGATCCGATATCTGGGCCTGAAGGTTGGCTTCGGCCTCCTTGAGACGCTGGATCACCTGGGAGCCGACCACGTCGGTCAGGGTATCGGAATCGCGGCCGGCCTTGAGCGCCGCGCGGACGTTTTCGGCGCGCGCCTCGGCATTCGCCCGCTCCGCCCGCACGCGGGCAAGCTCGGTGGAAATGTCGTTGAGCTGCTGGGCGGAGAAGCTGTTGGTCTCGGTCGTCTGGAAGAGGCCGTTGGAGGAACGGTAGTCCGCCACCTTTCTTTCCGCCTCCTGGACCTTCTGGGTCAAGGTGGCGATTTCCGGCTCGAGCCATTTGGCGGTTTCGGAATGGGTATCGAGCTTAGCGCCGCTCTGGATCTCCAGATAGACTTCCGCCATCTTGTTCGGAATGTCGGCGGCGAGCTTCGGATCGTGCGAGGAGAACTCGATCGCGATGACGCGGGAATTCTCCACCGGATAGACCTCGAGCTTGTCGCGGAATTCCCGGATCACCCGGTCTTCCGCATCGAGCTTCATCGGGTCCTGCTTGAGCCCGATCAGCACCAGCGGGTCGGGAAGGACCGACTGCGCGGCCGGATCGAACTCCTTGAGCTCGGCGAGGTTGAGCTCGCGGGCCACGCGCCTGATCAGGTCGGTCGATTGCAGGACCTGCGCCTGGCTGGTGATGTTGAGCGCGTCGAGAACCGGGTCGTTGGCCTGCGGCGCGCCCTCGCCTCCGGTCAGGTTGGGCGAGCGGGATTCGATCAGGAGCCGCGTTTCGCCCCTGTAGCTCGGCGTCGTCAGGCTGGTTGCCACGAGAGCGGCGGCAGCGGCGACAACCGTCACGCCGATGATCCTCGCCTTGCGCTCCCAGACCGCCGACACGATCCGCCCAAGGTCGATGTCCACGTCCTGATTGCCGCCGTTTACGCCTGACATGATACGCTCCCGCTGATCGGTTTCGGCAAATGGTAAAGGATCATGGTAACGCGAGGGTTAATGGCGCCTCGCGTGCCGGCGGCATATAAGAAAATCATAAAATTCCTCGCATCTTTACCGGGCATTAACCCTAACGGATCGATAACGGGCCCAGATGCTGGAATAGCCGGAGCCCTACGCGGAAATGTCCTTCGCCCAATCCAAACATGTTCTGGCCACACACGTGCTGGCCAAACACGTGCTGGCGCTTGCACTTGCCGCAACAGCGCTTGCAGGCTGCACAAGCAGTGCGCCTGCGCCGAAAAGCTTTCAGGAAGCAACGATCCAGCCCTACCGGCTCGATAGCGGCGACCGGCTGCGCATCAGCGTCTTCGACCAGCCGGGCCTGACCAACACCTATACGGTCGACCAGGCCGGCTACGTCGCCTTCCCCCTGATCGGCCAGATCGCCGCCCGCGGGCAGACCCTGCCGGCGCTGGAGGGCGCGATCGCCGCACGCCTCCGCCAGGGCTATCTGCGCGATCCCGACGTGACGATCGAAGTCGATCGCTACCGGCCCGTCTTCGTCATGGGCGAGGTGGGCCGGCCGGGGCAGTATTCCTACGTTCCCGGCATGACCGCCCAGAATGCCGTCGCGATCGCCGGCGGGTTCACCTCCCGTGGCAATCAGCGCGACGTCGATGTCACCCGCAAGATCAACGGCCAGGTGATCACCGGCCGCACCGCGGTCTCCGCCCCGGTTCTGGCGGGGGATACGATCTACGTTCGCGAGCGGCTCTTTTGAGGGATCATGTCGGAGAACGCTCCCCTGCGGATACTCCACTGCTTCCGGTCCCCCGTCGGCGGAATCTTCCGCCATGTGCGCGATCTGGTCGAGGAGCACCGCGCAGCCGGCCACGAGGTCGGCATCCTGTGCGACAGCTCCACCGGCGGAGCGCATGAGGACCGGCTCTTCGACAGCATTCGGCCGCAGCTCTCGCTCGGCCTCACCCGCATCCCGATACGCCGCGCGATCGCCCCTTCCGATCTCGCAGCCATCTACCGAAGCTACAAACATATCAAGAGCTTGCAGCCGGACATCGTGCACGGGCATGGCGCCAAGGGCGGCGTCCTTGCCCGGCTGATCGGCTCAGCCCTGCGGGTCAACAGGTATCGCGTAGCCCGCCTTTATTCCCCGCATGGCGGCAGCCTGCATTTCGACCGGGCGAACCTCTCCGGTCAGGTCGTGCTTCGCCTCGAGCGCTTTCAGGAGCATTTCGGCGACGGCCTCGTCTTCGTCTGCGATTACGAGCGGCGCACCTACGAGGCGAAGGTCGGCAAACCGCGCGCCGTCACCCGCGTCATCTACAACGGCATCAAGGACGCCGAGTTCGAGGCGATCGAAGCCGGCCGGGAGGCGCCGCATTTCCTCTATATCGGCATGCTGCGCGACCTCAAGGGTCCGGACGTCTTCATCGACGCCTTCGCCCGCACGGAGCGCGCCGTCGGCCATCCGCTTTCGGCGCTGATGGTGGGCGACGGCCCGGACCGCGACCGCTACGAGGCGATGATGGCCGAACGCGGCCTCGGCCGCCGCATCGAGATGCGGCCTGCCATGCCGGCACGCGAGGCCTTCGCGCTCGCAAGGACCGTCGTCGTGCCCTCCCGCGCCGAGGCCATGCCCTATATCGTGCTGGAGGCGCTTGCGGCCGGCAAGGCGGTGATCGCCTCGCGGGTCGGCGGCATTCCGGAAGTGCTGGGAGAAACGAGCGCGGCGCTCGCCAATCCCGGCGATGCGGACGATCTTGCCCGCATCATGACGCAAGCCGTCACCACGCCCGGCTGGAAGGATCAGGTCATGCCGAAGCCGGAGGCGTTCAAGGCGGTCTTCTCCGCCTCTGTCATGGCCCGCGACATGCTCGACCTGTACCGGAATCTGCTGGCCACGGCCGCCGCGCCCGGGCAACCCTAAAGGCTTCCTTCACCTCTTTCTGTTAGGTGTTCCAAATACTTCCAGCTCCGTCGGGGCATGGGACGCCAGAGGGATCGGTCGATGAGCCAGCCGAACAAGTCCGAACAGTTCGATGTCGAGGATCTTCGCAGGAAGGTTGCGGAAATCCGCGCCGGCGAAGAGAAGCAGGCTCCGGCAAACGCCACGGCGCTCAATCCTCTCGCCCGGCAGATCGCCGAGCAGTTCCGCGACGACAGCACGTCGCCCACCATACTGATCGGCCAGTTCCGGCTGTTCGAGCTTGCCGCCCTGCTGGCGATCGGCCTCCTCGTCGGCGCACTGATGGCGCCGGTCGAAGCCGGCGGCTTCCTCGCCCGTTTCGCCCTGATCGCCGCCGGATCGACCCTTACCGTCCTGCTCCTGCAGATCGCCGATACCTATCAGATCCCGTCGCTGCGCGGCGCCAGCCGGGCCGCCAGACGCGTCTTCACCGGCTGGACGATCGGTTTTCTGGCGACGGCCGCGGTCCTTTACCTGGCCGAATCCCGCCCCTACCCTCTTGCCGCTCTTCTCGTCTGGTTCGTTGCCGGCGCCGGCTTCCTGCTCCTCGAGCGGCAACTCACCGCCTTCGCCATCCGCAACTGGGCCCGCAACGGCGTGATGGAGCGCCGTGCCGTCATCGTCGGCGGCGGGGAGCCCGCCAAGCAGCTCGTCCGCCAGCTCGAAGCGCAACCCGACAACGACATCCGCATCTGCGGCATCTTCGACGATCGCAACAGCGAGCGCTCGCCGACCGTCGTCGCGGGCTATCCGAAGCTCGGCACCTTTGCCGAGCTGGTGGAATTCGCGCGTCTCGCCCGGATCGACATGCTGATCATCGCACTGCCGGCAAGCGCCGAACAGCGCATCCTGCAGCTCCTGAGAAAGCTCTGGGTGCTGCCGGTCGACATCCGCCTCGCCGCCCATGCGAACCGCCTGCGCTTCCGCCCCCGCTCCTATTCGCATGTCGGCGCGGTGCCGATGTTCGACATTTTCGACAAGCCGATCCGCGACTGGGATTCGGTCGCCAAGCGCATCTTCGACATCGTCTTCTCCGTCGTCGCGATCGTGCTGCTCTGGCCGGTCATGCTGGGGGCGGCGATCGCCGTGAAGGCCACGTCGAAAGGCCCCGTCCTCTTCCGCCAGAAGCGCCACGGCTTCAACAACGAAGTGATCGAGGTCCTGAAGTTCCGTTCCATGTACACGAACATGGGCGACCAGACCGCGATCAGGGCGGTCACCAAGGGCGATCCGCGGGTCACGCCGGTCGGCCGCTTCCTGCGCAAGTCCTCGGTCGACGAGCTGCCGCAGCTCTTCAACGTCCTGCGTGGCGAGCTCTCGCTCGTCGGCCCGCGTCCGCATGCGGTGCATGCCCAGACCGGCGACCGCAAGTATGTCGATGTGGTCGAGAGCTATTTCGCACGCCACCGCGTCAAGCCCGGCGTCACAGGCTGGGCGCAGATCAACGGGCTTCGCGGCGAGCTCGACAGCGACGAGAAGATCCGCGCCCGCACGGCCTATGACCTCGACTATATCGAGAACTGGTCTCTCCTCTTCGACCTCAAGATCCTGTTCCTGACGCCGATCCGGCTGCTCAACACGGACAACGCCTATTGAGTTCGCTCGCTTACAATCCCCGGAGCGACCATCCGGAGCGGTTCGACAGCCGGCTGGCCGCCATGAGGCTTGCCGGGTCGGCTATGATCGCCTTCGGCGTCTTCCTTTCCGGCTTCGTCATGTCGGAGCCCGCCCCTTACGAACTGATCATGGTGGGGCAGGTCGCCGTCTGGTTCCTGCTGGGCCTGAAAATATCCCGCACCGTCGCGTCGCTGCTCGTCCTGCTCATGATCTTCAACCTGAGCGGCCTCACCACCATGTTCGCCATGAAGGACATGAGCGGCGCGCCGATGTACTTCGCCGTCTCGGTCTTCCTGGCGCTGAGCTCGGTCTTCTTCGCGGCCATCGTCGAAGACGACCACCGGCGGCTCTCCCTCGTCTTCAAGGCCTGGGTCGCGGCGGCGATCATCACCGCCCTGCTCGGCATCGCCGGGTATTTCAACGCCTTTCCGGGCGCGCATGTCTTCACCCGCTACGACCGCGCCATGGGCGCCTTCCAGGACCCCAACGTCTTCGGCCCCTATCTCGTGGCACCCCTCCTCTATCTGCTCTACCGCCTGCTGACGGGGCCGCTCGTCAGGACGCCGCTCCTGATCCTCGGCATCCTCGTCCTCGCCTTCGGCATCTTCCTGTCCTTCTCGCGCGCCGCCTGGGGCCTGCTCGTCTTCGGCGGTGCGGCCCTCGTCGTCATCATGCTGCTGAAGGAGCGGACGACCGCCTTCCGCTTCAAGATCCTGGCGATCGCGATCGGGGCCGCCCTTTTCCTGGTGCTCGTGCTTGCCGTCGCGCTGCAGTTCCCGCAGGTTTCCGATCTCTTCATGAACCGCGCCCGGCTGGTGCAGGAGTATGACGGAGCGCGCCTCGGCCGCTTCGAGCGCCACAAGATCGGCTTCCTCATGGCCATGGAGCGGCCGCTCGGCCTCGGGCCGATGACGTTCGGCAAGATGTTCGGCGAGGACGAGCACAATATCTGGCTGAAGACGCTCACCACCTACGGCTGGCTGGGTGCGGTGACCTATCAGATCACGATCTGGTCCACCCTCTGGTTCGGCTTCCGCTACATGCTGCGCGAGCGTCCCTGGCAGCCCTATCTGATGATCGCCTGGGTGATGATCCTCGGCCACGCCATCATCGGCAACGTCATCGATACAGACCACTGGCGGCATTTCTACCTGCTGCTCGGCATCGTCTGGGGCTGCGCGGCCCTCGAGCACCGCTACCGGCGATCGCAGGCCATGAACCGCCGTCCGGCCCCGCCCCGGACTTGACTTCCGGCCCCCTCCGCTCCAGATCAAATCCCATGCTGACAGCGTCTCAATTGCGCGCCGCGCGCGCCATGACGGGAATGACGGTGGAGGAACTCGCCGCCATCTCGGGCCTTTCCAGATCCGCCATCGAGGAAGCCGAAGCCGCCAAGGTCTTCGCAGGCGCCGAGGTCTCGGACCGCCTGCGCGCCATCTTCGAAGCGAGAGGCATCCTCTTCCTGGGCGCCGGCGACGGCGACGATCCCGGCGCGGGACCGGGCGTCAGGCTGCGCCAGCGGTCCCATGACGAGGGCATCCGCCCGCAGAACCTCAACGCCGCGAACGACGACTGACCCCTCCCAAATTGTCTCTGCGGGCCGGGAACTCTTTGAGTTCCCATGCGTTTTCCCGCCGTTCAATCCTGCAGGGGGCATGCATGACGCGCACCAACAATCTCTACCTTATCATCGGCGCCTTGATCCTGGTCGTCGCCGGACTGGGCTTTTACGTCTACCGGGAAGAAACAAAACCCGAAGGCGTGCAGATCAGCATCGGCGAGAATGGTATAAAGGTCGAGGAAAACTGAAAATTACTTGGAGTATATTTTTAACAATAAAGGCGCAGAATTTCGTGGAACAAAAATTCACCATGTGAGTTCAGGTTCGCACGGTCGGGAAAGAGGGGTTCTCATGACAACGCATCTGAAAGCCGGGGAAATCGAGAACAAGGGTGCGAAGAAGGTCTGGAGCGTGGCCGAGTTCGCCAAGCGCTACCGCCTCGACAAGGCAGAGGAAGCCCGCCTCCTGAAACTTCTCGGACCGTTCGCTTCGCAGCAGGAACTTCTGATGAATGCCAGCCGGGCGCCGCGCTTCCGCTGAACTGACGACAGGACCTGTCGGTATACCGGCGCGCGCCCTTTCCAGCCGGGCCTCCGGGCAAGTCCAAGACGCTTTACTGGGCCGCCTTTACTGGCGGCTTTTCTTCTGCGGAACCTTTATCGCCTCCCCTGGTTTGCTCCACAGGGACCAAACCGCGCCCTTCGTTACAGGGCGAAAGGAGGAAAACCATGAGGATACTTTCCAGAGCCGGGCTTTCGGCCGTCCTACTGCTTGGCGCCTTTGGCGCCTCATCCATCGTTCCCGCGTCTGCCCAGGATCTCCAGCTCCGCATCGGCCCGGACGGCGTTCGGCCGGAATTCCGCGATCGCGATCGGGATCGTGACTATCGCGGCGGCTGCAGCCCTGGCGAAGCGCGCGCTGCCGCCCGCGACGAGGGCTTTCGCCGTCCGGAAGTCGTCCGCGTCACAGATCGCAGCATAACCGTCGAAGGCTGGACGAGAAACGGTCCGGACCGCATCCGCTTCGCCAACCGTCGCGGCTGTCCGGAGATCTGATCGTCCCCGGCCGCTCAAGCCCCCCGCCCCCGAGGCGGGGATTTTCTTGAGGCATCATGACGGCGAGATTGGCGCATTCGGGATTTTTCCCTTGCACCGGGAGTGGCATGTCAGTATGGAAGGCATGCTTCGAACGAAGCTGGTCGGGGCGTAGCGCAGCCCGGTAGCGCACTTGACTGGGGGTCAAGGGGTCGCTGGTTCAAGTCCAGTCGCCCCGACCATTTATCCCCTTGAAATCTCAGTCAGATCGATTGCCTGTTCAGTCGGGCCCTTTCTCCAGACACAACTTGCCCGCCCCACCGATTGGGCAGGGCGGGCTTATCGCCTTCAATATGGGCCTCGCCTCAATAGGGCGAATAGCACTGCCGGCGCGGGCCGTTATAGGGCTGATAGGTATTGTCATAGGCCCTGTAGGAACGGTACCGCGAGTAGCACCAGTTCACATGCGAGTTGCCGCCCACGTAACGGCGCGGCGGAGCGTAGCGCGGCTGCGCCAGGGCGCCGCCGATGATGGCTCCGGCAGCAAGGCCGCCGATGATCGCCCCGACATTGGGCCCACGATCATAACGCCGGTGGTAGCGATGTCCGTAGTACCGGTCGCGATAGTAACCGCGGCGGGGGCCGTAATACCGGTCGCGATAATAGCGGCGGCGTTCCCAGCGATCCCGGCCACGCAATTGGGGACCGTCGCGCCAATACTGCACATTCTGCACCTGCTGGGGTGCTTCGATCTTCGGGGCGCTGATAGACGGGAACGCCTGGGCAGGCGCGATGCCGCTAAGAGCCGTCACCAAAGACAACATGACGACGGTGATCTTTTTCTTCATGACTCACCTCCTCTTATGTTTTCCTATGAGGAAATGATCCTCTTTTTCATCTGAACCAGAGGTGAATGGTAAATTCGGCGTAACGTTCCCTGAAGCTGTGTTTTTTAGGTTCCCCTAACGGACCTGATCGAGGAGGCGCTTGCATTCGAGGAGGTCGAACAGCGCTTCCTGCAGCAGCGCGCGGTCTTCCTTGCCGACGCTCGATTTGCCGACCGACACTTCCGGAACGTCGTCGTCATGCGAGGAGCCGAAGCCGAAGAAACGGCCGCTCGGCTTCACCTTGGGACGTCCGACGATCTGGTCCTCCTCGGCGGCGGCGATCTTCGGCTCCACATGCTTCTCGCTGTTGGCCGCCATGATCGCTTCCATCGTGGCGAGGTCGCCCGAGGCGATCGCCGCGACGAACTTGTTGCCGTTCGTCTTCAGAAGCTTCTGGACGCCCTTGATCGTATAGCCATGGTCATAGAGCAGGTGGCGGATGCCCTTCAGCAGGTCCACGTCCTCGGGGCGGTAATAGCGCCGCCCGCCGCCGCGCTTCATCGGCCGGATCTGCGGAAACCGCGTCTCCCAGAAGCGCAGCACGTGCTGTGGAAGGTCGAGATCGTCGGCGACCTCGCTGATCGTTCGAAAGGCGTCCGGGCTCTTCTCCAAGTGTCACACTCCAACTGCGAACGGCCGATTCCTGACGGCGACTGGCGTCGAGTCTCGCACCGATTATGCGACGAATCGGACATATCTCAACGGTTTAAGCCGGGAGATTCAAGTATGTTCACAAGATTGGAGAAAGGCCGCAGCCTGTTTCACGCGACCGGGCTTGCCGGCTTCTGCTTCGCCTTGCGTGCCGTATGGGCCTTCAGGATGCGGTTTTTCAGCACGTTGGACGCCTTGAAAGTCATCACCCGGCGCGGCGAAATGGGCACTTCCTCACCGGTTTTCGGGTTGCGGCCGATCCGCTCGTTCTTGGAGCGGACCTGGAATGTTGCGAAGGAGGAGAGCTTGACGACTTCGCCCCGCACGATGGCGTTGCAGATTTCATCGATGACCGTTTCGACGAGCTCGGCCGATTCGGTCCGCGAAAGCCCGACCTTGCGGAATACCGATTCCGCCAGATCCGCCCGTGTTACTGTCTTGCCGGCCATGATCCCCGCCCAATTTCTGAGATTGATCTTTTCAAAGCCGATAGAGAGTATTTTGCTTGGGCGCGAGGGTCAAGCGCCTGTGCGCAATCGCTTATTTGCCTTTTTGGCTTAGGGCGTGGATTTTACCACCGCACGAGCAGCGCCCCCCAGGTGAAACCGCCGCCCATGGCTTCCAGCATCACCAGATCGCCTTTCTTGATGCGGCCGTCGCCCGCGGCGACCGAAAGCGCCAGCGGAATCGACGCCGCCGACGTATTGCCGTGCAGATCGACCGTCACCACCACCTTCTCGGGCGAAATGCCGAGTTTCTTCGCCGAACCGTCGATGATGCGGCGGTTGGCCTGATGCGGGACCAGCCAGTCGAGATCCTCGGCCGTCGTGCCGGTGGCGTCGAACGCGCCTTCGATCACGTCGGTGATCATCGCGACGGCATGCTTGAAGACCTCGCGGCCTTCCATGCGCAGATGGCCGACGGTGCCGGTCGAGGACGGGCCGCCGTCGACATAGAGCTTCTCCTTATGGGAGCCGTCGGAGCGCAGATGGGCGGTCAGGATGCCGCGGTCGGCGATCGTCCCCTCGCCTTCCTCGGCCTCCAGCACGAGCGCGCCGGCGCCGTCGCCGAAGAGCACGCAGGTTGTGCGGTCCTTCCAGTCGAGGATGCGCGAGAAGGTCTCCGCGCCGATGACCAGGGCGCGCCTTGCCATGCCGCCACGGATATGGAGGTCGGCGGTCGCCATGGCATAGACGAAACCGGTGCAGACGGCCTGCATGTCGAAGGCATAGCCGTGCGTCATGCCGAGACGGTTCTGGATATCGACGGCGGTCGCCGGAAAGGTGTTGTCGGGCGTCGAGGTCGCGACCAGCACGAGGTCGATATCGTCGGGCGTCAGGCCCGCGTTTTGAAGCGCGGCGCGCGCCGCCTGCTCGCCGAGCGAGGCGGTGGTCTCTCCCTCACCCGCGATATAGCGCTGACGGATGCCCGTGCGCTGCACGATCCATTCGTCGGAGGTTTCGACGATGCCCTCCAATTCCCGATTGGTCATTACCCGTTTCGGGAGCGCTGCCCCGTAACCGCGAACCACTGAACGGATCATTCTTCTTCACATCCTGTCGTCATGCCGCTTCGGGGCCAGCCGGAGGCTGGCGGCGGGCATGATAAAAATCCAAATCCTGCGCGATCTTGGCGTTCAGATCGTTGCGCGCCATGTCGTAACCGACATCGATCGCGGCGGCGAAGCCGTCGGCATTGGTCCCGCCGTGGCTCTTGATGACGATGCCGTTCAGACCCAGGAAAACGCCGCCATTGACCTTGTTCGGGTCCATCTTTTCCCGCAGCCGGTCGAAGGCGCCCCTGGCGAACAGATAGCCGATCTTGGCGAAGATGGTACGCGACATCGCCTCCCGCAGAAGCGTGGAGATCTGCCTGGCCGTTCCTTCCGCCGCCTTGAGCGCGATATTGCCGGTAAAGCCCTCGGTCACCACCACGTCGACGGTGCCCTTGCCGATGTCGTCGCCCTCGACGAAGCCGTGATAGGCGATCGTCGGGAGGTTGGCCTCGCGGATCAGCCGCCCGGCGTCCCTCACCTCTTCCTGGCCCTTCACCTCCTCGACGCCGACATTCAGAAGTCCGACGGTCGGCCGGTCGATCTCGAACAGGGCACGCGCCATGGCGCCGCCCATCAGCGCGAAATCGAGGAGCTGCTGGCTGTCGGCGCCGATCGTCGCACCGATATCGAGGACGATGCTTTCGCCCTTCAGCGTCGGCCAGATGCCGGCGATCGCCGGGCGCTCGATATTGGCCATCGTGCGGAGACAGAATTTCGCCATGGCCATCAGGGCGCCGGTATTGCCGGCCGAAACCGCGACATCCGCCTGGCCGAGCTTCACCGCCTCGATCGCACGCCACATGGTCGAGACATAGCGGCCGCGGCGCAGCGCCTGGCTCGGCTTCTCGTCCATCGAGACGGCGAGTTCGCATTCATGAAAGACCGACTTTTCCTTAAGTTTCGGATACTTCGCCAACCATGGCTCGCACTCGGCTTTCAGTCCGTAGATGAGGAAGGTCATGCCCGGATGGCGGTCCAACGCCTTGGCGGCACCCGGAATGACGACCTCGGGACCAAAATCGCCACCCATGGCGTCGAGAGAAATTCTGATCACGCGTCCCTGATCCTTATCTTCGCCGGACGCATGCACTCGTCATGCGCCAGTTCTAGCGTCTCCAGCGGCCTCATGCGCGGCCCTGCCGGCGAATTCGTGGCCAAAATATAGTTTTTGTCGCCGCGTACAACAGCCCTCAGTCCTTTTTCCAATCTTTCAGGACTGCGAACGGATTGGGTCGGCCGGACTTTCCGTCCGCGTCGCTCTCGATGTGATCGGAGAATTCCACGCCCGGCTTGCGCGGATAGGGATCGATGGCGAGTGCCGCGAATTCCGCCACCGCCGCGCCGGCATCGATCGTATCGCCAGAGAAAGCCTCCGGCAGGTCCGGCCCTTCCGGATCGAG
The DNA here is from genome assembly GCF_030378245.1 of Neorhizobium sp. CSC1952. Taxonomy (NCBI): domain Bacteria; kingdom Pseudomonadati; phylum Pseudomonadota; class Alphaproteobacteria; order Hyphomicrobiales; family Rhizobiaceae; genus Neorhizobium; species Neorhizobium sp. CSC1952. The sequence goes on from NZ_CP128416.1 coordinate 214,461, forward strand.
CACCATTTCGGCGGCTTCATTGGTGACGATCCGCGCAAGCTTCGAGCCTTCGGGCACGAAGACCTGCTCGAAATGTTCGTCTATTCTGGATTCGACCGGCTCGAGCGTGACGACGCAGGCCTGGACGATATCCGCCTCGACCCGGCCCTTGAGGCGCACGCCGTCCTTCTTCCAGCGGGCGACCTGCAGCTCGGCCTTCAGCGAATTGACGGCGAGCACCTGCCAGAGCTTCGCCAGATCCTTGAGCTCCTGCGCATCGGCTTCCAGCCGGACCGTCACCGGATTGGCGGAAATATGCCCGACCTTGACGGGATAGGAAAAGGGAGGCTTGCCGCCTCCGTCATCGTCATTCTTCATGGAACCTCACTTTTCCGCCGGAGGGCCCGCCAGGGGGCCCGGAACCGGCAGAACGGCCTGCCCGCGGGAAATCTCGTCTTCGGAAATGCCGGCGAGCGCGGTTTCCGCCACGATCATCCAATCGGCCAGGCCGCGCATACCGGGCGCGCCCTCTCTCTCGGGATAGATGTTGCGCCGGAGCGCCTCAGCAAGCCCCTCGCCGTCCCGGGCCTCCAGAGCCGCCGCATAGGCCTCCAGCCGCCCGTAGAACATGCCGGCCAGTTTCTTCATGCGCTTCGGCACGCTCTGGTCGCCGATCCCGAGCTCCCGGATCGAATGGTCGATATCCTGGAAAAAGGCATCGACGATCTCCTGCGCCAGTTCCTGGCCGCTGGCGCCGGATTTCGCCGTGCGGCGGAAGAACAGGATCATCACGATCGAAAGCATCTCGAACCGGCCCATGACCGTGTCGGGCACATCGAGATCGCTGTAGAAGAAAGGAACGCGCGCGGCCGATGTCAAGGCCGTGTACTGCCGGTCGACGATCGACTGATTTTGGTTCTTCTTCTTGAAAAGGCCGAAGATCATTCAAATTCCCGCTTCTGATCTCCACGAATGGGTTATGACGGCGCCAAGCCGTGTTGCATGGAAACGAAAGCTGGTTTACCGAAGCATGCACGAATTGCAATGCCGTTCGGAGGATCGGCGAACGGAGCGTCGATCTTTGCTGTGACATGCGGCCGGGCCGGTCTTTACGTCCCCGAATAGCCACAATGGTATAACAGCAGGGATTGTATGAGCAGCGGGGGCGAGTCGAGTTTGGGGATGCGGTTGAACAAGCGGGTTTTCGGATACGAGATGACATTCTTGAGTAAGACCGCGATGGCAATGGTCGTCGCTTCCATCACCGTCTCGGGCTGCACTTCCATGCAAATCGGCGACACGATGTACAACGGCTACGTCGTCGACCAGCAGTCGCTGGAGCTCATCCCGGTCGGCTCGAGCCGCGAGCAGGTGCTGCTCACCATGGGCACGCCCTCGACCACCGCCACCTTCGACAACGAGGTCTTCTACTACATCTCGCAGAAGCGCCAGCGGGCGGCCGCCTTCATGAAGCCGCGGATCGTCGAGCAGTCGGTGCTGGCGATCTATTTCGACAAGAACGGCGTCGTGGCAAACCGCGCCAACTACACGCTCCAGGACGGCAAGGTGTTCGACTCGATCTCGCGCACGACGCCGACCGGCGGCCGCGACCTCACCTTCCTGCAGCAGCTTCTCTCGGGCGGTGCCGGGGCCAATAGCGGCGGCGCGGCGGCAGCCCGCGGCATCCTGCAGAACATGGGCATGGGCAGATAAGCCCTCATCCATCCGGAACAAAGCCCGCGGAGATCGCTCTCCGCGGGCTTTTTTGTTTCGGGGGAACCGATATCAGCCGGCGAGGACCGCCAGCAGCAGCAGCGCCACGATGTTGGTGATCTTGATCGCCGGGTTGACGGCTGGGCCCGCCGTGTCCTTGTAAGGGTCGCCGACGGTATCGCCGGTGACGGAGGCCTTGTGGGCCTCCGAGCCCTTGAAGTGCTTGACGCCGTCCTTGTCGACGAAACCGTCCTCGAAGCTCTTCTTGGCATTGTCCCAGGCGCCGCCGCCTGACGTCATCGAGACCGCCACGAAGAGGCCGTTGACGATGACGCCGAGCAGGGATGCGCCAAGCGCTGCGAAGGCGGACGCCTTGTCGCCGCCGGAGATCAGCAGCACGCCGAAATAGACGACGATCGGCGCCAGGACCGGGAGCAGCGACGGGATGATCATTTCGCGGATCGCGGCACGCGTGAGGAGATCGACGGCCCGGCCGTAATCCGGCTTTTCCGTACCCGCCATGATGCCCGGCCTGTCCCGGAACTGCTTGCGCACCTCCTCGACGATCGAGCCCGCCGCGCGGCCGACGGCGGTCATCGCGATGCCGCCGAAGAGATAGGGGATGAGGCCGCCGAAGATCAGGCCCGCGACGACGTAGGGGTTCGACAGGCTGAAGGAGATTTCGCCGATGCCTTCGAAATAGGGATACTGGGCGGCGTTGGCGGCGAAGTACTGCAGGTCGTTGGCATAGGCGGCGAAGAGCACCAGGGCGCCGAGACCGGCCGAACCGATCGCATAGCCCTTGGTGACCGCCTTGGTCGTGTTGCCGACGGCATCGAGCGCGTCGGTGGACTTGCGCACTTCCGGCGGCAGGTGGGACATTTCGGCGATGCCGCCCGCGTTGTCGGTGACCGGACCGAAGGCGTCGAGCGCGACGATCATGCCGGCAAGGCCGAGCATGGCGGTGACCGCGATGCCGGTGCCGAACAGGCCGCCGAGCTGGTAGGTGGCGATGATGCCGCCGACGATGACGATCGCCGGCAGCGCCGTCGATTCCAGCGAGACGGCAAGGCCCTGGATGACGTTGGTGCCGTGGCCGGTCACCGAGGCCTGGGCGATGGAGTTCACCGGGCGCTTGTTGGTGCCGGTATAGTATTCGGTGATCACCACGATCAGCGCCGTCACGACGAGGCCGAGCAGGCCGCAGACGAAGAGCCTGGTGCCGGTGATTTCGAGCCCCGCAACGGTGCCGACTGTACCCCAGCCGATGGTGAGCGAGGTGGCGGCACCGAGGCCGAGGATCGACAGGAGGCCGGTGACGATCAGGCCCCTGTAGAGCGCGCCCATGATCGAGCCGTTGGAGCCGAGCTTCACGAAGAAGGTGCCGATGATCGAGGTGACGATGCAGGCGCCGCAGATCGCCAGCGGATAGATCATCGCGGTTTCGAGAACCGGCGCGCCGGCAAAGAAGATCGCCGCAAGCACCATGGTGGCGACGACGGAGACCGCGTAGGTCTCGAAGAGGTCCGCCGCCATGCCGGCGCAATCGCCGACATTGTCGCCGACGTTGTCGGCGATGGTGGCCGGGTTGCGCGGATCGTCTTCCGGAATGCCGGCCTCGACCTTGCCGACGAGGTCGCCGCCGACATCCGCACCCTTGGTGAAGATGCCGCCGCCGAGGCGGGCGAAGATCGAGATGAGCGAGGCGCCGAAACCGAGCGCCACAAGCGCATCGATGACTTCGCGGGAACCGGCGGGATGACCGAGACCCACGGTCAGGATCCAGTAGTAGATGGAGACGCCGAGGAGAGCGAGACCCGCCACCAGCATGCCGGTGATGGCGCCGGACTTGAAGGCGATGTCGAGGCCGGCGGCAAGGCTCTGCGAAGAAGCCTGGGCGGTGCGCACATTGGCGCGGACGGAGACATGCATGCCGATGAAACCGGCAGCCCCCGAGAGCACGGCGCCGATGACGAAGCCGAGCGCGGCCGTGCCGGAGAGCAGCAGCCAGGCCAGGATCGCGACGACGATGCCGACGATGGCGATGGTCATGTACTGACGCGTCAGATAGGCCTGCGCGCCTTCACGGATATAACCGGCGATTTCCTGCATGCGCGGATTGCCCTGATCGGCAGCCAGCACCGAACGCGTCGCCCATACGGCATAAATGATCGACAGCAGGCCGCAGACGATCACACCCAGAATTACGGTCATTCGCTTCTTCCTCTCCCTGATTGCCGGCTGGCACATTCCATCCGGCCATGCACCCTGCGGCGCCGCACACCTCCCGGATGTACGGATAGCGCCACAACACTCCACAGCGCATTTCAACGCGGCGACCGCTCCCCTCCCAAGGATTCCGGGATCGCCACGCGGACGCGAGATTGCTGTGAGGATGAATTGCCGTCAAGCCCCGAGAGGGCAAGTGATCATGCTGATTTCGCAGAACGGGATCTGAACATCAGCGCCGCGACGAGGCCGAGGCAGACGACGGTCACCGGCCAGACGATGAGGTTCATGAACGACCAGCCATAGGCGGTGAAGACCTTGCCGGAGGAAAAGGACGACAGCGCAACGGTCGTGAACAGGATGATGTCGTGGAAACCCTGCACCTTGTCGGCTTCATGCGGCCGGTAGCTCGAAGCGACGATGGCCGTCGAGCCGATGAAGGCGAAGTTCCAGCCGATGCCGAGCAGGACCAGCGCCGCCCAGAAGTTCCAGAGCTCTATGCCCATATGGGCGACGACGGCGCAGCCCATCAGGACGACGAAACCGGCCGCGACGACCTTCTCGACGCCGAATCGGGAGATCAGCATGCCCGTGAAGAAGCTCGGCGCGAACATGCCGAGCACGTGCCACTGGATGCCGAGGGTCGCCATTTCGGAGGGGAAACCGCAGCCGATCACCATGGCGAGCGGCGCGCCGGTCATCATGAAGGTCATCAGCGCGTAGGAGGCGATGCCGCAGATCATGCCGGTCAGGAACCGCTGGCTGACGACGATCTCGCCGAGCGGACGGGCCGGCGCGGCGGCCGCCGCCGGATCGCCCGCCATTTCCGGCAGGTTCAGAGGCGACAGGATGAGGATGGCGACGAAATAGAGCGGGATGAGGATGATGAAGGCGCCGGCAAAGAGCACCGGCGCCAGCAGGTCCTTGCTCCAGATCGCGAGCTGCGGGCCGAGGACGGCCGACACGATGCCGGCGCCCAGAATCCAGGAGATCGCCTTCGGCTTGTAGAAGGAGGGCGAGGCATCCGCCGCGGCGAAGCGGATTTTCTGGGTGAAGCCGCCGCAGAGGCCGATCAGCAGCAGGCCGAAGGCAAAGAGCCAGAAACTCGACTGGAAGAGCGCGACCGCGGCGATCGCGGCACCAAGCGCGCCGAGGACGGAGCCGAGCATGAAGCTTGCCTTGCGGCCGAGGAAGCGCGACGCGATCGCAATCACGACCGCACCCACGGCGACACCGACGTTGAAACCGGTCAGCGGCGCGGTCGAAAGCGACTTGTCCTCGCCGAGGAGCTGGTAGCCGGCAAGGCCGCCCAGCGCGAAGACCAGGGGCGGAGCCGCGCCGAGGATCGCCTGGGCCGCGGCCAGCAGGCCGACGCTGCGCCGGGCAGTGCGCATCTGCGCCTGAAGACCGTCCAGCCCAGCGTCCATGATGCCCTGCCCGCTATTTCTTCGTTTCGCCGCGCACCTGCTTGGCGATGCGGTCGAGAACGGCGTTGACGATGCGCGGCTCCTCCTCCTCGAAGAAGGCGCGGGCGATCTCGACATATTCGGTCACGATGACGGCGACGGGCACGTCCTTGCGCTCCAGGATCTCGAAAGTGCCGGCCCTCAGAATCGCGCGCAGCGTCGAATCGAGGCGCGACAGCGGCCAGTCCTCCTGCAGCGACGAACGGATCAGCGGATCGATCTTCGTCTGGTCGCGCACGACGCCGGAGACGATCGAGCGGAACCAGGAGGCATCCGCCTTCAGGTAGGTCTCGCCGTCGAGCTCCTGGCCGAGGCGATGGGCCTCGTATTCGGCCACGACCTCCAGCACGCCGGTGCCGCCGATATCCATCTGGTAGAGCGCCTGCACGGCCGCAAGGCGGGCGGCGCCCCGCTGGTTGGCGGGCTTGACCGGATGTTCGCCTTCCCTTCCACCTTCCCGGGCCATCAAATCAACCACCGTAAAGCTTTTCGCGCAGCGCGATCATGGTCAGCGCCGCCCGGGCGGCAAAACCGCCCTTGTCCTTGTCCGAACGGCGGGCGCGCGCCCAGGCCTGCTCGTCGTTTTCGACCGTCAGGATGCCGTTGCCGATCGCCAGCGCTTCCGACACCGCAAGGTCCATCAGGGCGCGGGAGGATTCGTTGGAGACGATGTCGAAATGGTAGGTCTCGCCGCGGATGACCATGCCGAGCGCGACGAAGCCGTCGTAGTTCACGCCCCCTTCTTCGGCCGCGTCGAGCGCCATGGAGATCGCCGGCGGGATTTCCAGCGCACCCGGCACGGTGACGACGTCATAGGTGGCGCCGGCCTCTTTCAGCGCATGGGTCGCGCCGTCCAGCAGCGCATCGGACATGTCGTCGTAGAAACGCGCCTCGACGATCAGGATATGGGGCTTGGTGTCGGACATGGGAATTCCTGCTGGTTGTCGGCCCAAAAGCCGCGAGTTGCCGGGTCAAACCATGACGGACGGCGGATGGCAAGTGTTTTTCGAGTTCCAGCCCTGCAGCACCGGCACGGCAGCCTTGCCGGCAGATGCGCCCGACTTGCCTCCGGGATCGCGCGCCGGTTCGCGAAAGGCGACGAGCAGGCATACTCCACCCTTGGCGATCTTGGTGTTTCTTGTTTCGGCCGGGACACGTCGTGTGCCTCGTATTGAATTTTTATATATGACACGCGACGTGTCCCGTTCGGTCAGTTTTTCCGCGCAACTCCGGTTCCTCTGCGGCGATATGGTCTTACGTCCTTGCGGATGCCATACCGGGTTGTGTGCGACACACGCACGCCCCGCCTTGAAGGCGAGAGGGGGACCATTTTCTGCGCAGCCCCTGATGGCCCGCCTGCATCAACGGCAGACCGCCAGGGCACCGGTCCCGTCTCGCCGGCGATGCGTAACCGGTGTAGCCGAAACGGAACGGGGAGAAGGATGGCATGGGTTTGAGGGGGCGGGGATGAACGGAGGCGGTTTTTTCCGGCGGTTTTTTTCAAGGCATTGATTTGCCTTGTGGTACCCCCCTCTGCCCTGCCGGGCATCTCCCCCTCAAGGGGGGAGATCGGATGGGGGCGCGGGCTTCCCCAAACAAATTAACCTTCTACCCGGCACACGCCAAATGAGACGGGAAGACCGTGCCGCTTGTGATCTCCCCCCTTGTGGGGGAGATGCCCGGCAGGGCAGAGGGGGGTGGCGGTCCGATTGCGTTGGATAAGCCAAATGCAAGCCATACTGAAGCACCGTCTCCCGGCCCTTCGCTCCGGCTCAGGGCGTTCGTCGCTGCAATCGATTCACTGGATCGATTGCTGCCGCTTCGCGGCACCGCTCCTCACCCCTTGCCTGGAAACTCCGCCAGCCGTGCGGCGTAGCGGGCCATGGTATCGACCTCGAAATTGACGAAATCGCCCGGCTGGCGGTCGCCCCAGGTGGTGACGGCGAGCGTGTGGCGGATCAGCAGGACGTCGAAGTCCGTGCCGTCGACGGCATTGACCGTCAGCGACGTACCGTCGAGGGCGACGGAGCCCTTCGGCGCGACGAAGCGGGCGAGGTTTTCGGGCGCACGCAGGCGGATGCGCACCGCCTCCCCCTCCGGCTCGACGGAGAGGATTTCCGCCTTGCCGTCCACATGGCCGGAGACGATATGGCCGCCGAGCTCGTCGCCGATCTTCAGCGCGCGCTCGAGATTGACCCGCGTGCCTTCGCTCCAGGTGGAAACCGTCGTCAGGCGCAGCGCCTCTTCCCAGGCCTCCACCTCGAACCAGCGCTCGTTGCTGCCGTCCTCCGGCAGGCCGGTCACCGTCAGGCAGACGCCGCCATGGGCGATCGAGGCGCCCATATCGATGGTCTTCGGATCGTAATTGGTGGAGATGCGAAGCTTGACGCCCTCGTCCAGCGGCGTCATCGCCGCGACCGTGCCGACATCCGTGACAATTCCGGTGAACATCAAAAACCCCTCTCGTATTCGAACAGACGGTCGGCGCCGAAAGCGCTTTCCCGGACCAGCGTGAACCCTGCCGGCATATCGGATGGCGTCAGCGGCGATTCAAGCCCGCCCTCGCCGATCGCGCCGGCGCCCTGGAAGAGCAGGACATGGTCGATGAGGCCGGCCTCCAGGAAGGCTTTCGCGACGATGGCACCGCCCTCGACGAGCAGCGAGGAAATGCCGCGGGCGGCGAAGATCGCCAGCAGGATGTCGAGGTCGGAGGTTTCCATGATCTCGACGCCTGCGGCCTTCAACCCATCGACCCTTCGAGCAAGCTCGCCCCCCTCTGCCCTGCCGGGCATCTCCCCCACGGGTGGGGAGATGGGCAAGGAGCCGGCACCTCTTCCAGCTTTTGTCGTCTCATCTGCCGAACCGGAGGGCGGCTCAACCGCATCAGGGGAAGATGTGGAGCGAGCGGCGGCTCCATCGATCTCCCCCCTTGAGGGGGAGATGCCCGGCAGGGCAGAGGGGGGTGTTAATGGAGCATCGGCCGGAAAGACTGAAGAAGGCGCTGCAACCACGATCACCGGGACATCCCGTGCCGTCCGGACCAGCTTCGAATCCAGGGGAAGCTGCAGCCGGCGGTCCAGGACGATGCGGATGGGCGAGCGATCCTCCATGCCGGGAAGGCGCACGGTCAGTTCCGGATCGTCGGACAGCGCCGTGCCGATGCCGACGAGGATGGCGTCCGATTGCGCCCGCAGCCGATGCACCTCGGCGCGCGCCTCGGGTCCGGTGATCGCCACTTCCTCGCCGCGCCGGCCGAGCTTGCCGTCGGCCGAAACCGCAAGTTTCAGAGTCACATAGGGGCGGCCCTTCGTCTGGCGCATGAGATAGCCGGCGAGCGCCCGGCGCCCCTCCTCCTCCATCAGGCCGGTCTCGACCGCGATGCCCGCGTCCCTTAAGATCGCCAGGCCGCGGCCGGAAACGCGCGGATCGGGATCGGTGAGGCAGACGACGACGCGGGCGACGCCGGCTTCCACCAGCGCGTTGGCGCAGGGCGGCGTGCGGCCGTAATGGGAGCAGGGTTCGAGCGTGACGTAGACCGTCGCGCCCCTCGCCTTCCCGCCCGCGATATCGAGCGCCTGGGTTTCCGCATGCGGCCGCCCACCCGGCGCGGTCACCGCCTCGCCGACGACCTCGCCGTCCTTAACGATGACGCAGCCGACGGAGGGATTGGTGCCGGTGAGCCCGAGATTGCGGCGCGACAGGCGGATCGCCGCCGCCATGAATTCGCGATCTTCGGGCGCAGCGCCCATGACCGTCAGGGCTCCTCGCCCGTATCGCGGGCGATCTTGGCGTTGATCTCGGCAATCACCTTCTCGAAATCCTCCGCATGGGAGAAATCGCGGTAGACGGAAGCGTAACGCACGAAGGCCACGTCATCGAGGCTCTTCAGCGCCTCCAGCACCTGCAGGCCGATCTCTTCCGACGAGATCTCGTTCTCGCCGGAGCTTTCCAGCCTGCGGACGATGCCGGACACCGCCCGCTCGATGCGGTCGTTGTCGACCGGCCGCTTGCGCAGCGCGATCTGGAAGGAGCGCACCAGCTTGTTGCGGTCGAAGGGCACCTTGCGGCCGGTCTTCTTGATGACCATCAGCTCGCGCAGCTGCACCCGCTCGAACGTGGTGAAGCGGCCGCCGCAATCCGGGCAGATGCGCCGCCGGCGGATGGAGGTGTAATCCTCCGCCGGACGCGAATCCTTGACCTGCGTGTCTTCCGAACCGCAATAGGGGCAGCGCATCGGATTTCCTTGTTTTCTCGCGATTCCGGACGGAAAACCGCCTCACACTTTTCCTGGAATTGCTCACATATAGGGGTACATGGGGAAGCGGTCGGTGAGCTTCACGACCTTTTCCCGCACGGCGGCCTCGACGCCCGCATTGCCCTCGTCGGAATTGGCGATCTTCAGGCCGTCGAGAACCTCGATGATGAGGTTGCCGATCTCCTTGAACTCCGCCTCCTTGAAGCCACGCGTCGTGCCGGCCGGCGTGCCGAGACGGATGCCCGACGTGACGAAGGGCTTTTCCGGATCGAAGGGAATGCCGTTCTTGTTGGTGGTGATGTAACCGCGGCCGAGCGCGGCCTCGGCGCGCTTGCCGGTAGCGTTCTTCTTGCGCAGGTCCACCAGCATCAGGTGGTTGTCGGTGCCGCCGGAAACGATGTCGAGGCCGCCGGCCTTCAACGTCTCGGCGAGCGTCTTGGCGTTCTTGACGATCTGGGCGGCGTAGTCCTTGAACTCCGGCTGCAGCGCCTCGCCGAAGGCGACCGCCTTGGCGGCGATGATGTGCATCAGCGGGCCGCCCTGCAGGCCTGGGAAGACGGCCGAGTTGATCTTCTTCGCCAGTTCCTCGTCATTGGTCAGAACGACGCCGCCGCGCGGGCCGCGCAGCGACTTGTGCGTCGTGGTGGTCGCCACATGGCAGTGCGGGAACGGCGACGGATGCTGGCCGCCCGCGACGAGGCCGGCGATATGGGCCATGTCGACCATCAGATAGGCGCCGATCGAATCGGCGATCTCGCGGAAACGCTTCCAGTCCCAGATGCGGGAATAGGCGGTGCCGCCGGCGATGATCAGCTTCGGCTTGTGTTCCTCCGCCTTCTTCTGCACCTCGTCCATGTCGAGCAGGTTGTCGCCCTCGCGCACGCCGTAGGAGACGACGTTGAACCACTTGCCGGACATGTTGACGGGCGAGCCGTGGGTCAGGTGTCCCCCGGAGTTGAGGTCGAGGCCCATGAACGTGTCGCCCGGCTGCAGGAGCGCCAGGAAGACCGCCTGGTTCATCTGCGAACCGGAATTCGGCTGGACGTTGACGAAATCGACGCCGAAGAGCTTTTTGGCGCGCTCGATGGCGAGTTCCTCGGCGATATCGACGAACTGGCAGCCGCCGTAATAACGCTTGCCCGGATAACCCTCGGCGTACTTGTTGGTCATGATCGACCCCTGGGCTTCGAGCACGGCGCGGGAAACGATGTTTTCCGATGCGATCAGTTCGATCTCGTGGCGCTGGCGACCCAGCTCCTTTTCGATCGCGCCAAAGATTTCCGGATCGGATTCTGCGAGCGGGCGAGAAAAGAAGGCATTGGCGTTCGACATGTGCGAAGCTCCTCAAACGGGGTGGGCATGCGAATGTCGCGTCTTAGCGTTCCGGCTTTCGCAGGGCAATATGGGGGAGCGACATTTGCCGGCCGGAAGGCGCGCGACATAGTGGCTTCGTTGGGGCGACGGTTGCTCTTGCCCCTCACCCTAGCCCTCTCCCCGCCCGCGGGGAGAGGGAACGTGCCTCGCGCCAGGTATATGGGAGGGGAATCGACGCGGCATATTTCCTTCTCCCCGCGTGCGGGGAGAAGGTGGCGGCAGCCGGATGAGGGGCAAACAAGATGAAGAGCGAGCGCCGGTCTTATTGCGGCAGCATGTCGTCCTCGACCGAACCGGCGGGGCGTTCGATGCCGGTCGTGGTCTGCAGCGCGAGCTCCTGGTTGCCGTCGCGTTCGTAGATGTCGTCGCGGAACTGGACGACGCGGTCCTTGGCCGACCAGGCGGTGACGTAGACGATATAGACCGGCACTTCCTGCGCCAGCCTGATCGGGTTGTTCTGGCGGGTCGAGATCACCCGTTCGATCTCCTGGCGCGACCAGCCGGGCGTGTCGCGCAGGAGCCAGGTGATGAGGTCGCGCACGTTCTGCACGCGGATGCAGCCGGAGGATTCGAAGCGCATCAGCTTGTTGAACAGGCCCTGCTGGGGCGTGTCGTGCATGTATTCGTTGTTCGGATTGTGGAAGTTGATCTTCGTCGAGGCCATGGCGTTGATCTTGCCCGGGTCCTGCCGGAACATCAGGTTCGGAGCCTTCGGCGCGAACCAGTCGACCGTTTCCGGCGCCACTTCGTTGCCCTTGCCGTCGATCAGGCGGATGTTGTTGCGGGTGAGATAGGTCGGATCCTTGCGCATCAGCGGAACGATGTCCTTCTCGACGATCGAGCGCGGCGCGGTCCAGTAAGGGTTCAGGATGACCTCGTAGATCTTCGAGTTGATGGCATGCGTCGGGCGGTCGATGCGGCCGACGACCGCGCTGTTGCGCAGCGCCACGCGGTCGTTCTCCACCGCCTCGATATAGGCGGCCGGGATATTGACCATGACGTAGCGCGGGCCGAGATCGCCGGACATGGACTGAAGCCTCACGAGGTTCGTCTCGAGCTGGCGCAGGCGCACGTCCGCCGAAATGTTCATCGCCTTGACGGAATATTCGCCCATGACGCCGTCGGCCGGCAGGCCGTGGCGCGCCTGGAAGCGCTTCACCGCGCCGTCGACGTAGGAATCGAACGAGGACGACATGCCTGCCTCGCGCGGCAGATCGCCGGAAATCATCAGGCGCTGGCGCAGCGCCTGGACGGACGGATCGACCACGCCGAGGCGCAGGCTCTGGCCGCCGGAATTGACCTCCGGCCAGCCGCCGTTCGAAACGATCTGCTGGTAGTCGAAGATCGCCTGCTGGATGTTCGCCGGACCGCTGGGGCCGAGGATCGGATTGTTGGAGACGACGCCGACGGCGGTGCGCGAGGCGGCCTTGGCGTCGAACTGGTCGTCCCAGGTGCCGCGGCGCGGCGCATTGAGGAGATCGTCGAATGCCGACTGGGCAAGAGCGGGGGCTGCAAGCGCCGCAGCACCGGCGGAAACGGCCGAACGCAGGAGCGCGCGGCGGGAAAGAGCTTCAGATCCGATCTTCTTCGACATCACACTACCCATCTGGTCCCGAGCATCTCATCAAGACGCCTACAGGGATATGGTTAACAAACGCGCAAAAACGACGCGCCGCCGGCTCGGCTTCCGCCGTCATCGCAATGTTTGTGAAAACGCGAATTCCCGCCGGCCCATGCCTCTGCCGGTCCCATAGCAATATGGCGAATTGGTGTCAGGTAAGAACCTGTCACAAAGCCGTGTGGGCCTGTGTGATTTTTGCCGCCGCTTGCGGCGGGCGGCGGGCCTCAGAGGAAGGTCCCGGGAATCGGCTCCCATCTGCCGCCGACGGCCGCAAATTGCGGGATGTGCGCGAGGCTTCGGATCAGGGCCGCATCCTCCCCGAGCGTCTCCTGCCAGTCGCGCGCCTCCGTCAGGATGACGCCGATGCCGACGACATCGCCGCCCGCCGCCCGCACGAGCTCCACCGATCCCCTGATGCTCGATCCGGAGGCGACCACATCGTCCACCACGACCACCCGCTTGCCCTCGATCAGCGGTACCGCCTGGCGGTCGAGCAGCAGGCGCTGTTCGCCCTTGGAGGTGATCGACGAGATCGTCTGCACCAGCGCGTCGCCCAGATGGATTTTCGGAGACTTCTGCAGGATGACGTAATGGTCGAGGCCGAGCGCGCGGGTGACCTCGATCGCCACCGGGATGCCGAGCGTCGCCGCGCCGACGATGACGTCTGGCTTCAGCGGCGCCAGCTTCTCGGCGAGCTTCCTGCCGACATGCTCGCCGAAGCGGACGCCGAGATCGATCACCATCATCAGCGAAATGGCGAAATCGGGCTTGATCGCGACGATCGGCAGGTCGACGGGAAAACCGGCGACATCGAGGCTGTAACTGGAGCCGGTCAGCGGCGAGGTTTCGGACGTCATCTCTTCTCATCCTTCGATAGGGGAAAGCGCGGCTCGACCAGGAGGCCGACATTGCGCCAGGTGGTGCGTTTGCGCTTCAGGTCGAAGCCGTAGATCGACAGCGACAGCGAGATCGCGTGGGCGGTGCGGATCGCCTGCACGAGCAGCGGCACGCCGCGCGCCAGCGCAAACCGCAGCCGCGTCGGAAAGGAGACCGCGTCGATTTCCATGCCGCGGGCGCGCTGCGCATCGGCGATCCGCTCGAAATCCTCGCGCAGCATCGGGATCATGCCGAAGGTGAGCGACAGGACGAGCGTGACGATCGGCGGAAGGCGGAGCGCGCTGCAGGCCGCCAGGATCGAGCCCGGCGAACTGGTCTCCATCACGAAAAAGAAGGCCGCCGTGGTGGTGACGAGCCTGGCCGCCATGCCGAGCGCCACCTGGACCGCCTCCAGGACCGGCATGCCCTGGATCAGAAGATTGACGCTCCAGCTCGCGACGACGAGCAGCGTCAGCAGGACGGCGCCCTTCAGATAGGCGCGGAAGCCCGGCGTGCGGGCCACCCACAAGAACAGGACCATCAGGATCGACAGCGGCAGGCCGTAGACCCAGCCGGGCACCAGCCAGGCGGCGAGCATGACCAGAAAGGCACATGCCAGCTTGACGAAGAAATTGAGATCGTAGAGGGCCCTCATGCCGCCTCCCCTCGCCCGTCCGCATAAGGTGCCGGCCAGCCGAGTTCGCGAAACGCACGGCTTGTCCAGCCGTTCCGCGTCGCGCCGTCGAAAGCGATGCGGCCATCCTCGAGGATCAACGTGCGCGACGCGACATCGTCGATCAGCTCCAGGTCGTGCGAAATCAGCATGACGGCATTTCCGGCCGAAAGCATGGCATCCAGGAACCGGTCAAGCATGCGCCGGCCCTCGATATCACGCGCCAGGAGCGGCTCGTCGAGAATCGCCACCCGCACCGCCGCCGCTTCGGCGCAAGCAAGCCCCAGCAAGGCCTGCTGGCGGGCGGAAAGCGAGAACGGATTGGCCTCGGACAGCGCACCGAGACCATATCCCGAAAGCATGTCCCGCGCCCTTCCGGCAACGTCCGCGTCCGGAGTGCCCGTCTTCGCCGTCATGGCGAAAGCGACTTCCTCGGTCAGGGTCATGTTGAAGAGAATGCGTCGCATGTTCTGCGGCAGATAGGCGATCTGCCGGGCGCGCCGGGCCGGCGTCCAGCCGTCCGCCTTTTCGCCGGCGATGGAGATCGAACCCTCGCGGATTTTCGAAAGTCCGAGAATCGACTGGAACAGCGTCGTCTTGCCGGCCCCGTTGCGGCCGATCAGCCCCACCGTCTCGCCGGCCTTGAGCTCGAAGCCGACATCTTCCAGCACCGCCCGGCCGTCGGCGCGCCTCAGTTCGGTGCGGATACGATCGACGGCGAGAAGCGGACCTCCGGTCGGAAAGCCTTTTCGGGGAACGGATTGCCGCCGCGGAGGCAGGATGCCCGCCTCGATCCAGGGCGCCCGAAGCGGCATCAAATCCGCAGCCGGCCGGACCTCCGAAAGCCGGCCCTTCGAGAGAAGCGCCACCCGATCCGCCACCGTCTCCAGGGCCGCCGGATCCTGTTCGGAAACCACGAGGGCCGGCACCTGGCCGGCAAGCCTTTCGATCAGCCGCACCAGCCTGCGGCGCGCGGCCGGATCGAGCCCGGTCGTCGGCTCGTCGAGGACGAGAAGGTCCGGCGGTGCGGCGAGAGCCGCAGCGATCGCCACCATGCGCCTTTCGCCCCCAGACAGCGTCAGCACCCTTCGGCCCCGCAAGGCGCTGAGCTCCATTTCCGTGAGCAAGGCCTGCAGCCGGTCGCGGATTGCGGCCTTCGCCACCCCGCGATTTTCCAATGGGAAAGCGATCAGATCCTCGACATTCAGGTCCCAGAGCTGGTCCTCGGCGTTCTGGGCGAGGCTGGCGATCGCGCTGAAGAGTTCGTCCTTCGCCAATTCCGCCATCGGCCGGCCGCAGAACATGACCGAACCGGCGAAAGCCGGCGCGGCGACGAGCCCCGGAATGATGCCGGCGACGACGTTCAGAAGCGTCGACTTGCCGCTTCCGGCAGCGCCGCAGACGAGAAGCCGCTGGCCGGCTTCGACGGAGAGATCGGCATCGGCGATGACGGGCGCGTCACCACCGAAGCCGACAGTCAGATCACGGATATCGAGCACGGGTCCAAGAAGTCCCTAGAACCTGGTGAAGCCCGCCGGATGGGCGCTCTTCAGAATCTTCAGCGCCGGGACGACCAGAAGCGGCGTGCCGATGATCATCGGCACGATGTCCGAAAGGCCGAGATAGCCGACCGCCCACCAGAACGGGAAGATGCCGAGATAGGCAAGGCTCGCCGACACAAACACAACCATGACCAACCCAACAATCAGGCAGACTGCCGCAATTTTGATCAGCGTTATGCGGTCGAAGGTCGTCTTTGCCGGATCGAAGAGCAAGCCGGGAACGAGACCGGTCAGGCCCACCATGATGCCGTCGACGATCAGCGAATGGGCAGGAATGAAGGTGCCGGCCAGAAGCGACCAGACGAGCGTGCCGAGATAACCGCAGATGAAGCCGCTTTTCCAGCCGAGCAGGATGCCGACGAGCGGCGGCAGGAAGGCGAAGATGCGCCACTGGATGACGCCGGGCACGAGCTGGATCGGATTGGCATAAGCCCAGAGAACCCCTGTCGCCGCAGCCGCGACGATGGAGAGCACGATGGGAAAGAGAATATTGCCGTCGGTCTTGGTGATGGTCTGTTGCATCTTCGAAACCCCTCAAAAAGTGCGGGTTTTACGAAGCAAGATGCGTGCCGAACGGGTAGCCTGGGTCGCTGGATCGCGAAAACCGGATGCGCAGGGGACGCATCCGGTTCCGATCGCTGCTGGAGGTCTTTTACCTGCGGTCGCCCGTGGATCGGGTGGCCGCCGGGGTTGTCGATTACAGCCGATAGAGGATCTGGTCGTTCCAGAAGCGGTCGAGGCGCTGGAGCAGCTTGTTCATCTGGGTGAACTCGCCTTCGCCGATGCCGCCGACCTTTTCGATCGAGCCGATGTGGCGCTCGTAGAGCTTGGCCACGGTTTCGGCGATCTCCTGGCCTGCCGGCGTCAGGCTGATGCGGACCGACCGGCGGTCGATGCGCGACCGGGCATGGTTGATGAAGCCGAGATCGACCAGCTTCTTGACGTTGTAGGAGACGTTGGAGCCGAGATAGTAACCGCGGGAGCGCAGTTCGCCGGCCGTCAGTTCCGAATTGCCGATGTTGAACAGCAGGAGCGCCTGGACGGCGTTGACGTCGTCGCGACCCTGGCGGTCGAACTCGTCCTTGATCACATCGAGAAGACGGCGGTGCAGGCGTTCGACCAGATGCAGCGATTCCATATAAAGGGCGCGAATGGTGTCTTCATGCGGATCTGCTACTGCCGGTGCCGCCTGCGGCTTCAGTTTCGTGTTCATCATGACTGCCTCACTCTGTTTTGTTTGGCGGTGTTTGTTTTCTTCCCGCCTTGAGACAGACACTATCCAATACGCATAAAATTCGACTTAAAACATAGGCTTAACAAGTGCTTAACGCGTTCCGGCGAATTCCGGGGGCCGGCCACCGACACTCGGCGCGATTATTCTCCTTCGTTATAAATCAATGACTTAGAGTCGATTTTTCCCGCAAATCGAGCCGCGAAAGCTTTAATTTCAGGGTAAATCAATCCTTACCTGCTCCGCCTTCCGGCGCGCTTCGAGCCACAGGGAGAGGCGAAAAACGATGTAAAGCGCCGCCACAAAGCCGTGCATCAGGGGCACGAGCCGGTTGTGTCCGAAGACTTCGGGCCACATCATATACATGAGGACCTGAGAGACGGCGGCGATCGCCCAGAGCACCGGCCCCCAGGAAACCGTGAGCCAGAGGCCGAGCGAGGCGACCGGAAAAAGCACGGCGAGCGAGGAGGCCGCCACCTTCCAGGGCAGGCTCAGGAGATCGAAGCGCGCCATGCCGTGCAGGGAATAGCCGACCAGCATCGCCCAGTATTGCAGGCCGAACCAGAAACAGGTGACCGCGATCATCCTGAGGAAGACCACGTAAAGGATTTCCGTCAGCGTGCGCCTCGGGACGTTCAGTGAATCAGGCTCCATGCCGCCACTTTACCCATCGCAGGCCGCCACCGCCAGCCGCAAAGGCGACCGGCGCTGCGGCGATCCCGCCCATTCATAAACACTATGCCGCGTGCTATGGAGCGGCGCAACGACAGAAGAACGGAGACACACCGCCATGGACAAGACGCATCTGGTCGACGAGATCACCGGCCACCGCCGCATGCGGCGCAACCGCAAGGCCGACTGGACGCGCCGGCTCGTACAGGAAAGCCGCCTGACCGTGGACGACCTCATCTGGCCGATCTTCATCGTGCCCGGCACCGGCATCGTCGATCCGATCGCCGCCATGCCGGGCGTCAACCGGATGAGCGTCGACAAGGCGGTGGAAGCGGTGAAGGAGGCTGCCGATCTCGGAATTCCGGCGATCGCCACCTTCCCCGACATCGAGATGGAGCTGCGCGACGTCACCGGATCGCAGAGCCTGGTCGCCGACAACCTGATCAACCAGGCGACCGCGGCGATCAAGAAGGCGGTACCGAACATCGGCGTCATCACCGACGTGGCGCTCGACCCCTTCACCAGCCACGGCCATGACGGCATCCTGCGCGACGGCGTGATCGTCAACGACGAGACCGTGGACCAGGTGGTCCGGGCCGCGATCATGCAGGCGGATGCGGGCGCCGACATCATCGCCCCGTCGGAAATGATGGACGGCCGCATCGGCGCCATCCGCCGCGGGCTCGACGCCGCCGGCCACCAGGACGTCGGCATCATGTCCTATGCGACGAAATTCTCCTCCGGCTTCTACGGCCCCTACCGCGAGGCGATCAACACGAGCGGGCTGCTCAAGGGCGACAAGAACAGCTATTACATCTCGCCGGCCAACGGCACGGAGGCGGTGCGCGACGCCGCACTCGACGTCGAGGAAGGCGCCGACATGCTGATGGTGAAGCCGGGGCTCGCCTATCTCGACATCTGCTGGCGCCTCAAGGAAGCCTTCGGCCTGCCGACCTTCGCCTACCAGGTCTCCGGCGAATACACGCAGATCAAGGCGGCCGCGATGAACGGCTGGATCGACGGCGAGCGGATCATGATGGAGACGCTGCTCTGCTTCAAGCGCGCCGGCTGCGACGGCATCCTCACCTATTTCGCGGTGGATGTGGCGAGGAAGCTGGCCAAGGGGTGAGCTGCCTAGTCTATATTTTTATCTATATTTCTGTCTGCTGATGGGGTATCTTCATGGAATTCGATTGGCATGAACCGAAACGGCAAAAGACCCTCATAGAACGCGGGTTGGATTTCGGGGAAATTCTCCCTGCATTTTTCGATCCCCATCGGCTCATTGTCATCGACGACCGCAGGAACTATGGCGAGACGCGATGGAATTTGCTCGGGCGGATCAACAGTCGCCTCTTCCATGTCACGTTCACCGTCCGCGGCGACATAACGTGGATAATATCGGCGCGGAAAGCCAACGATCGGGAGCAAAGGCGCTATGACAATCGGCAAGGGTAAAGCAGTATTATATGACGGGGTCGTGTATGAACGCAGGCCCGACGGAAGCCTCGTGCCGTTTGAAAACAAAACCGATTACGCCCGCCTCGATGCCATGACCGACGAGGAGATCGAGGCAATCGCAGCGGCCGACGAGGACGGTCCGCCGATGAGCGACGAGGAATGGGCAAGGGCGGTCAACATCCCGGTGAAGGTTCCGGTCGGCATCAAGCTGGACAGCGACGTGCTCGATTGGTTCAAATCCGGAGGGCGCGGCTATCAGACCCGCATGAACGCCGTTCTCCGCAGATATATGGAGACCCATCGCAAGGCCGGCTGATTTCTCCCCTCAAAGCAGGGCGTTGCATTCGGAGGCCTTCCCTCCCATATTTCGGGCAGAAACAGGAGACGAAACGCGATGAGCCTCGACCCGAACCCCACCTATGCCGCGCCCGACGACTGGCGCGCCTATAGCGGCGTCCTGTCCCGGCGGGTCTTCGCCTTCATCATCGACTATCTGATCGTGCTGCTGCTCTGCATTCCGGCGGCGGTCGTCGTCTTCTTCCTCGGCATCATCACGCTCGGCCTCGGCTTCATGCTCTATCCGGCCCTCTTCGTGATCGTGGCGCTCTTCTATTTCGGCTTCACCCTCGGCGGGCCGGCGCAAGCCTCTCCCGGCATGCGCGCCATGGGCCTCGCCATGGTGCGGCTCGACGGACGGCGGATGGATTTCCTGACGGCGGTGGCGCATACCGTCATCTTCTGGATCATCAATTCGGTGCTGACGCCGCTGATCCTGCTCGCGGGCCTCTTCATCGAGCGCTCGCGCCTCGTGCACGACCTGCTGCTCGGCACGGTGGTCGTCCGGACCTCGTAAACAAAGCGTTACCTGCGCAAAGATTTGTCGTGCAAGCCGTGCTGCGCAGCACGGCGCATGGTTGACGTTTCGCTTTTATGCGCCATGGTATGACATTGACGTGAATAAAGACGGGACCCCCGCGACGCAATGAACACCCAGGCAACGCCCTCACCGCAGTTCTATCTGACGGCCCCGGCAGTTTGTCCCTATCTTCCCGGTGAAATGGAGCGCAAGGTCTTCACCCACCTGGTCGGCCCGCGGGCCGCCGAGATGAACGACCTCCTGACGCAGGGC
Source organism: Neorhizobium sp. CSC1952 (assembly GCF_030378245.1). Taxonomy (NCBI): domain Bacteria; kingdom Pseudomonadati; phylum Pseudomonadota; class Alphaproteobacteria; order Hyphomicrobiales; family Rhizobiaceae; genus Neorhizobium; species Neorhizobium sp. CSC1952. Next base: position 234,702 of record NZ_CP128416.1, read on the forward strand.
GGCTTCCGGCGCTCCCAGAACATCGCCTATCGCCCGGCCTGCGAATCCTGCCGCGCCTGCATATCGGTGCGCATCCTCGCCGGCGAATTCGAGCCCAACCGCTCGATGCGGCGCGTGCTCGCCACCAACCGGGACGTGGTCGCGACGGTCTATCCGGCGCAGCCTTCGACGGAACAGTTCTCCCTCTTCCGCCGCTATCTCGACGACCGGCACCAGCGCGGCGGCATGTCCGACATGTCGGCGCTCGACTATGCGATCATGGTGGAAGACACCCACGTCAACACCCGCATCATCGAATACCGGCGCCGCCAACCGGGCTCCGGCATCGGCGCAGAACCGAGGGGCGAACTGATGGCCGTCGCGCTGACGGACATGATGAGCGACGGGCTTTCGATGGTCTATTCCTTCTTCAATCCCGAGCTGGAACGGCGTTCGCTCGGCACGTTCATGATCCTCGACCACATCAACCGCACGAAAGCACTCGGCCTGCCGCATGTCTATCTCGGCTACTGGGTCAAGGGTTCGGCGAAGATGGGCTACAAGACCCGCTTCCAGCCGCAGGAGCACCTGACCCCGCGTGGCTGGGAACTCTACGATCCCTCAACCGACGCCTGACATCATTCTCCATGGACAATCACAAGAAGGGCCTCGTGCTCACCACCATCGGCGGGCTCGCGCTCTCCTTCGACGTGCCGCTCATGAGGCTCGGCCACGGCGAACTCTGGTCCACGCTCGCGCTGCGCAGCGTCACCACCTTCGCCGCGGCGATCGTCCTCTGGCTGCTTCTGCGCCGCTTCGGCTCCGCCCGGCCAGTGCTGGTGCCCGGCAGAGCCGGCCTCGCCGCCGGCCTCTGCTACGGCATTTCGACGATCGCCTTCCTCGGCGCCGTCTTCAACACGGCGACCGCAAACGTCGTCTTCATCGTCGCGTTCACGCCGATGTTCGCGGCCCTGCTCGGCTGGCTCTTCCTGAAGGAGCGTCCCTCGCCCTCGACGCTTCTCACCATGCTGGCGATGCTTGCGGGCGTCGGGCTGATCGTCTCGGGCGGGCTCGCCGGCGGGCATCTTCTCGGCGACATCCTCGCGGCCACCGTCTCGCTCCTCCTGGCGCTGGCGATCACCATCGGCAGGGCGGCGCGCATCGACATGGGTTTCGTGCCGCTCGTCGCGACCGTCATCCCGGCGCTGATCGGGCTTTCCTTCGTCGGCGCGTCCTTCCGGGCCGGTACCGGCGGCTTCTCGGTCGCCGATCCGTTCTGGGTGATGCTCGACGGCGCCGTGATCATGCCGCTCGCCTTCTGGTGCCTCGCGACCGGCCCGAAATACCTCTCCGGCCCGGAAGTCGGCATGTTCTACCTGCTCGAGACGATCCTCGCGCCGATCTGGGTCTGGCTGATCTTTTCCGAAATCCCCTCTTCCCGCACGCTCCTCGGCGGCGCGATCCTCGTGCTTGCGCTGATCGGCTATTCGCTCCGGCAGATGCGGCGGGTGGAGAGGTTGAGGGCGCAACCGGCAGCCTAGCTGATCGCATTGCATCTAAAGCGGCATCATGTTATAACGCCGTTGCAACATCGTTGCGACACCTGTCCCGTTCCGGAGTGTGAACATGAACGCCACCATTCGCAAGATCGGTAATTCCGAAGGCATCATCATTCCCAAGGAAGTGCTCGACCGCATGGGATTGAAGACGGGCGACACGCTGGAGATTCGCGAGAACGACGGCAATATCGAGCTCGTTCCGGAACAGGCGGATCTCGCCGAGCAACTCAAGGCTGCGCGCCTCGGCATGCAGAAGTATCGTGTGGCGCTTCGGGAGCTTGCGAAGTGAAAGCCGTAAAATGGCTTTCACGGCAAGCTATAGAGATCATCCATGCGGAACAGTTGGCAGAACACGGCGGCCTGCCGGGACTGAAGGATGAAAACGCGCTGGAGGCAGCTCTTGCGCGCCCTCTCCATAAGCACGCCTATGGAGAGGAAGATGTCTTCGTGCTGGCGGCCGCCTATCTCTATGGTCTGGCCCGCAATCATCCCTTTTCGGACGGCAACAAGCGTACAGCATATCTGGCGGTCTTCGCCTTTCTGCTGATCAACGGCTACCTTATCGAAGCCACACAGGCTGAAATCATCGAACTCGTCCTTACAGTCGCCGCCGGTGAAATCGACGAGGAAGGTGCGACGCGGTTCCTGCGCGATCACACCGTCCCCTATCCATGATCACCCCGAAAACTTGCCGCTTCTCGGAAAGCCCTTCGGCACGAGGCGGCCGGCGGAGGCGCGGTCGCCCATCCATTCGGCAAGCTCGTCCTTGCTGCGCGTGAAGGAGCGGCCGGCGCTGTCTTCCCAGGAGAGGCCGTCGGCCATCGCGAAGCACTTCACGTCGGAAATGCCGCCGTCCTTGTAGCGCTGCAGGCGCACGCCCTTGCCGCGGGTCATCTCCGGAAGCTGTGCGAGCGGGAAGACCAGTAGCTTGCGGTTCTCGCCGACCACCGCGACATGATCGCCCGACACCGGCACGACCAATCTCGCCTCGTCCGGCATCGACACGTTCATAATCTGCTTGCCCTTGCGGGTATTGGCGACCATCTCGCTTTCCGCGACGACGAAGCCGTTGCCGGCGGTGGAGGCGAGGATCAGCTTGCGCGACGGGTCGTGCACGAAGGCGGTCAGGATGTCCTGGTCGTTCTCCATGTCGACCATGATGCGCACCGGCTCGCCGTGGCCGCGGCCGCCCGGCAGCTTGTCCGCGCCGAGCGTATAGGCCTTGCCGCCGGTGGTGACGAGCAGCAGCTTGTCGGTGGTCTGCGCCGGGAAGGCGAGCTTCGGCCCGTCGCCCTCCTTGAAGGTGAGGCCGGACGTATCGGACATGTGCCCTTTCAGCGCGCGGATCCAGCCCTTCTGCGAGACGACGACGGTGATCGGCTCCTTCTCGATCATCGCCTGCTGGATCGCCTCGACATCGGCCTCCGGCGCTTCGGCGAACTGGGTACGGCGGCGGCCGAGCTCGGTCGCCTTGGCAAACTGCTTCTTCACCTCCTGGATTTCCCAGGCGACGGTCTGCCACTGCTTCTCGTCGGAGGCGAGCAGCGCTTCGATATCCGCCTTTTCCTTGGTGAGAGTGTCGTGCTCGGTGCGGATCTCGATCTCTTCGAGCTTGCGCAAGGCCCGCAGCCGCATGTTGAGGATCGCCTCGACCTGGAGGTCGGTGAGCGACCAGCGCTCCATCATCACCGGCTTCGGCTCGTCCTCCTCGCGGATGATGCGGATCACCTCGTCGATGTTGAGGTAGGCGACGAGCAGGCCGCCCAGGATTTCCAAACGCCGGTCGATCGCCGCCAGCCGGAAACGCGAGCGGCGGATCAGCACGTCCTTGCGATGCGCCAGCCATTCGACCAGCACTTCGTTCAGCGCCATCACCTTCGGCACGCGCCCCATGGAGAGCACGTTCATGTTGAGCGGCAGGCGGCTTTCAAGCTCGGTGAGCTTGAAGAGCGATTCCATCAGAAGCGTCGCGTCGACCGTGCGGCTCTTCGGCACCAGCACGATGCGGATGTCTTCCGCCGATTCGTCGCGCACGTCTTCGAGCAGCGGCAGCTTGCGGGCGACGAGCAGCTCGGCGATCTTCTCGATCAGCCGCGACTTCTGCACCTGGAACGGGATTTCGGTCACGACGATCTGGTAGCCGCCGCGGCCGAGATCCTCGGTCTCCCACCTGGCGCGGACGCGGAAGCCGCCGCGGCCGGTCTTGTAGGATTCGATGATGCTCTCGCGGCTGTCGATGATGATGCCGCCGGTCGGCAGGTCCGGTCCCGGCACGAATTCCACGAGCTTCTCGACCGTCGCGTCCGGATGCTTGATCAGATGCAGCGCGGCATCGCAGAGCTCGTGGGCGTTGTGCGGGGGGATCGACGTCGCCATGCCGACCGCGATGCCCGACGAACCGTTCGCGAGCAGGTTCGGGAAGGCGCCGGGCAGGACGACCGGCTCGGAATTGGACTCGTCGTAGGTGTCGCGGAAGTCCACCGCGTCCTGGTCGATGCCTTCGAGCAGAAGCTCGGCCACCGCCGTCATCTTGCTCTCGGTGTAACGCATGGCGGCGGGACTGTCGCCGTCGATATTGCCGAAGTTCCCCTGCCCGTTGACGAGCGGGTAGCGCAGCGAAAAATCCTGGGCCAGGCGCGCCAGCGCGTCGTAAATGGACTGGTCGCCATGGGGATGGTAGTTACCCATCACCTCGCCGACGATCTTGGCGCATTTGCGGAATGCGGCGTTCGGACGAAGGCCCATCTCGCTCATCGCATAAACGATGCGGCGATGGACGGGCTTCAGCCCATCGCGCACGTCCGGCAGGGCGCGCTGGGTGATGGTGGACAGCGCATAGGAAAGGTAACGCTCCTCGAGCGCCGCCTTGAGGTCCACCGGAAGAATGTGATCGCCCCCGTCGCCGGGGGGTGGTGTCAGATTTTGTCCCATGGGCCTTGACTAGCGGAAAGCCTGATTCCCGGCAAGAATCACAGGGGAAGCGATTGTGGAGAACGGCGGGAAAAATGGAATTTGATCTTTCGTTTACCTTTCGGCCAGTGTCGCAATTTCGCCGCGAGGAATATCGAACAAGGCCATGGATGTTTTATCGTCCTTCCATATAACTGCCGCAGGACCCCATAACGACCGCGGGCCGGACCTTCGCCCGCCAGGAGGAAAATCGATGCAATACTCCACCAAGGCCCGGCTTCTTCTCGCCGGTGCCGCGCTTTCCGTGTTCGCCGGCCCGGCCTTCGCGCTCGACGGCAACGATCTCGTCGCCAAGATCAACACCGTGCTCTCGGTGCAGAGCGGCGGCGGTTTCTCCGCGGAATCGGTCGCGGTCAACGGCCAGGACGTGACGCTCACCAATGCGAGGTTCACGGCCAACGGCGGCAAGCAGAGCTTTCCGCTCGGAACGATCAGCTTCGAAGGTGTCGCGGAAGACAACGGCGGCTACACGGTCGAAACCGTCTCCTTCGACAACGTCAACGTCACCAACGAAGGGATGAACTTCACGGCCTCGGACATCTCCATGAGCGGCCTCGTCATTCCGTCCGATCCGAATGCCGACAGCCTGGACGCCCTCCTGCTCTACGACACGGCGCATGTCGGCAGGATCGCCGCGACGATCGACGGCAAGCCGGCCTTCTCCGTCGACGAAGTGACCACCACCACCGATATCGCCGCCGACTCCTCCTCGATCGGCTTCGATTTCCAGGCCAACGGCATCAAGAGCGACCTCAGCCTCGTGGAAGACCCCAAGGCCAAGGATACGATCCAGCAGCTCGGCCTGACGTCGATCGACGGCAAGATCACCATGCGCGGAAACTGGACGCTCGCGGACGGCACGATCGATGTCGACGAATATGCCTTCGACTTCGCCAATATCGGCCGTTTCAACATCGCCCTCAGCGTGGCCGGCTACACGCTGGATTTCGCCAAGTCCGTGAACGAGACCGTGAAGGCGATGGAGGCCAATCCCAACCGGGAAGAGGCGCAGCAGGCGGCAAACCTCGCCATGCTCGGCCTGATGCAGCGGCTCACCTTCAACAGCGCGGAAATCCGCTTCGAGGATGCCGGCATCACCAAGCGGGCGCTCGACTTCGCCGGCAAGAGCCAGGGCACCACGGGCGAGCAGATGGCGCAGATGCTGAAAGGCATGACGCCGCTGGTGCTGGCGCAATACAACCTGCCGGAACTGCAGAACATGCTGAGCGCTGCGGCCAACACCTATCTCGACAATCCCGGCAGCTTCACGATCAGCGCCGAGCCGGACAACGCCGTGCCCTTCCCGATGATCATGGGGGCGGCCATGGGCGCGCCGAACACCTTGCCGCAGGTGCTCGGCGTCAAGGTGACGGCGAACGACTGAGGCCCTTTCCGCCCCGGCAAAGGAAAACCCGGCACGCGGGCGCCGGGTCAGACTGCTGACAAAGGTTCGAAAATCTCCGATCGTCATGCTCGGGCCTGTCCCGAGCATCTGCAAACCGTTGACGTTTATAGATCCTCGGCACAAGGCCGAGGATGACGCCGAGCAAGAAGCGAGGTTTGTCATCAAGCTGACCCGGCACGCGGGCGCCGGGTTTTCCACCGCTCGTGAAAAGCGTTATTCCAGAACCTGGATCACCGCCCGGGTCTGCGGATTGACGATCACGCGGCGCTCGTTGACCACCGTGTAGGCGTAATCCGGATGCTCCTGAATCGTGTGGACCTCGACGGTATCCGGCAATGTGGTGCCGACCGCGACCGTGCCGTCATACGTGACCGACGGAACGCTCTGTTCCATCACATAGGTGCGGACCTCGCCCGGAAGTTCCACCGTCGTCGAGCCGGTGACGGCCGGGTCCTTGGTGATGACCGTCGTCTGAGCATAGGCTGCGCCCGAAAGCGCGATCAGGGCCGCGGAGGCGGCGAGCAGAGTCTTGCGCATATTCTTTCTCCCTGTGCTTGCGGCGCCCTAACAACAAAGGCACAAAGAAGGTTCCCAATCCCTTCCCGACACATGCCGAGTGCATCGCGGCACCTTGACGCCGCGGGCAAAGGCGAGTGAAAACCACTGTGCGGTGCGGCACGACGGTTACCCGTCGCCGGAAAGGGCCGTAATCTCGACGAAAGGCTTTCTTTTTCATGCTGTCCTGGCTTGCGGCCGAAACCCAGACGATCGAGACCCTCGACAGTCCCCGGAAGCGTTTCGAGCCCGCCCACCCCTCCTATTACAGCGGCAAGCCGGGCAATCAGCTGCAGCGGCTCCTGACCGCGCGGCGCGACTTCCTGTCGATCTGGCGGCAGAGCGACCACAAGGAGGTGGTCAATGCCGTCACCCTTCTCGGGCGGCAGATCATCGCCGTGAACTCCCCCGAGGCGATCAAATATGTCGTGGCGACGCGGCATGAGAATTTCGAGCGCAAGACCCCGCAGATGCGCCGGGCGCTGGAATACCTGCTCGGCGACGGCCTGTTCATCTCGGACGGCGAGACATGGAAGCAGAGGCGCCCGCTCGTCGCCGATATCGTCCACAAGCATCGCGTTCCCGCCTTCGGCGACATCATGAAGAACACGTCGCTGGAACTCGTCGAGCGCTGGAACAGGCTCGGCGACGGCGCCTCCGTCAACGCGCTCTACGAGATGGCGGGGCTGACTGCGGAGATCATCTCCCGCAGCGTCTTCGGCAACGATCTCGGCGAGGAACGCGCCGGCATGGTCACCGACGGCTTCACCAGCTACCAGTCGCTGATCGATTCCATCAATATCGGTTATTTCCTGGGCTTCGACGACGGCCTGCCGCTCTTCAAGACGCCCACGCTGCGCCGCTCGGTCAAGCGCATCCACCGCATCATCGACCAGGTGATCGAGGACCATCTGGCCGGCAGGGGCGACGACAATTCCATGGTCGAGCTCCTGGTGCGCAGGCAGCAACGCAATCCGGAACTCAAGCTCGACGTCGTGGCGCTGCGCAACGAAGCCGCCACCATCTTCATGGCCGGCCACGAGACGACGGCGGCGACGCTCACCTGGGCCTGGTATCTGCTCTCCAAGGCGCCCTGGATCGAGGAAGCCGTGCATGCGGAGATCGAAGAGGTTTGCGGCGGCAATGTGCCCACGGTGGCCGACGTGCCGAAGCTCAAGTGGTGCACGGCCGTCATCGAGGAGACGCTGAGGCTCTATCCGCCGGTGCCCATCCTCGCCCGCCAGGCCAGGCAGGCCGACCGGATCGGCAACCTGGAGGTCAAGCCGGCCTCGCTCGTCATGATCGTGCCCTGGGTGCTGCACCGGACGCCTTCGCTCTTCCCGGACCCGCATCTCTTCAAGCCGGAGCGCTTCATCGAGAAACGGCCGGTGCCCTACAGCTACATTCCCTTCGCGAGCGGCCCGCGCATCTGCCCCGGCCTGCAGTTCGGCCTCACCGAGGCCATCCTCTGCCTCGCCGTGCTCGCCCAGCGCTTCAGGCTGCGCGTGCCGGAAGGCCACAGGGTGGAGCCCGTATCCCGCCTGACGCTCAGGCCGCGCGGCGGCCTGCCCGTGACGCTGCACCGCCGGTGACCCGTGACGATGGAGCCCGGACGGACGCCCGACGAAAACCCGACCAAACGCAAGGCCTGGCTTTACAGGGAGCCGGGCGCCCCGCCGCTTGCGGATTTCCTCGCCGGCGGCGAGGCGCGGCGGCGATTCGTCGATTTCTGGCTGCGCGACAATGTCGGCAATGCCGGCGAAATCCTGATGTTTTTCGCCTTCAAGCTGCTGCCGGCCGCCCTCGTCTCCGACATCGGCGGCTTTCTCGGCCGTTTCGCAATGCCGCGCTGGCACAAGAAGGCGCTTTCCCGCGTGCGGAGCAATCTCAGGACCATCCGGCCGGACGCCTCGGACGCGGATATCGACCGGTGGGCGGAAGAGTTCGCCGATTCCCAGGGGCGCCAGCGGGCGGAATATTCCGTCCTCCGGAGGATCGCCGCGGATGGCTCAAACATCCGCCATGTGGGCACCGAAGACATGGCGGCGCAATGTTCCGGCCGTCCCGTGATCTTCATCGGCTTCCACACGGGAAACCTGGAACTGCTCTGGCAATGCCTGATCGGCATGGGGCTCGACGTCACCACCAATTACGATCCGCCGAAGCGACGGTCGCACCAATGGATCACCAACAGGGTCCGCCGGCGCGGGGGGCTCGGGCTCCTTCCGCCCGGGATAAGCTACGTCCGGCCCGCGCTCAGGATCCTGGAGGCGGGCGGAAAGCTGATCATCTATTGCGACGAGGGTTTCGGCGGAAAGCTGCGCGCTCCGTTCTTCGGGCGTCCCATGCATCTGCACAGCAACTACGCGGTGGTCGTCCGCATGGCGCGCAAGACGGGCGCGCTCATCCGCCCCGTCTATCTCACGCGCGAAGGCGGCATACGCTTCGCCTTCCATGCGCTGCCGCCGGTCGAATTGCCGCCGGAGGAAATCCGGGGGAGCCGGCTGGCCGAGGACGTGATGCTGCTCAATTCCGTCGTAGAGCCCGTCATCGCCGCCAATCCGGGCCAGTGGTTCTTCCTCGACAACCGGATCGTGCCGCTCTGAGTTTAGGTTCACCCAGCACACGGGTGTAAAAACGGCGGCCCGAAAGCCGCCGCCAAAACCTCTCGCTTGAAAAGGAAAATCAGTCCTTCTTCGGCGGGATCACCCGGATCGAGAGCTCCCGGAGCTGCGTCGGGGTCGCCTCCGAAGGCGCGCCCATCAGGAGGTCCTGCGCCTGCTGGTTCATCGGGAAGAGCGTGATCTCGCGGAGATTCTTCGCGCCCGTCAGAAGCATGACGATGCGGTCGATGCCGAAGGCGGCGCCGCCGTGTGGCGGAGCGCCGTACTGGAAGGCGCGGTAGAGGCCGCCGAAGCGGTCTTCCACGTCCTGCCGGCTGAGGCCCACCATCTCGAAGGCCTTGACCATGACTTCCGGCAGCTGGTTGCGGATCGAGCCAGAGGCGATCTCGAAGCCGTTGCAGACCGCGTCGTACTGGTAGGCCTTGATCGCCAGCGGCTCCTTGCCTTCCAGCGCCTCCAGGCCGCCCTGCGGCATGGAGAACGGGTTGTGGGCGAAATCGATCTTCTTTTCTTCCTCGTTATATTCGAAGAACGGGAAGTCGACGATCCAGCAGAGCTCGAAGCGATCCTTGTCGGTGAGGTTCAGCTCCTCGCCGACGCGGGTACGGGCCTCGCCTGCGAACTTGTAGAACTTGTCCGGATCGCCGGCGACGAAGAAGCAGGCGTCGCCGTCGTCGAGGCCGAGCTGGGTGCGGATCGCCTCGGTGCGCTCCTCGCCGATATTCTTGGCGAGCGGACCGGCGCCCTCCAGCTTGTCGCCTTCCTTGCGCCAGAAGATGTAACCGAGGCCCGGCTGGCCCTGCTGCTGGGCCCAGGCGTTCATGCGATCGCAGAAGGCGCGCGAGCCGCCGGTCTTGGCCGGGATGCCCCAGACCTCGACCTTCGGGTTCGAGGCGATCATGTTGGCGAAGACCTTGAAGCCGGAGCCCGCGAAATGGTCGGTCACCGCCTCCATGACGATCGGGTTCCTGAGGTCCGGCTTGTCGGAGCCATACTTGCGGATCGCCACGTCATAGGGGATGCGCGGCCATTCCTTGGTGACCGGCTTGCCGTCGGCGAATTCCTCGAAGATCGAGGTCATCAGCGGGCCCATCGTGTTCCAGACGTCCTCCTGGGTCACGAAGCTCATTTCGAGGTCGAGCTGGTAGAACTCGCCCGGCAAGCGGTCGGCGCGCGGATCCTCGTCGCGGAAGCAGGGCGCGATCTGGAAATAGCGGTCGAAGCCCGCGACCATCAGGAGCTGCTTGTATTGCTGCGGCGCCTGCGGCAGGGCGAAGAACTTGCCCTGGTGGATGCGGGAGGGCACCAGGAAGTCGCGCGCGCCTTCCGGCGAGGACGCCGTCAGGATCGGCGTCGTGTATTCCGTGAAGCCGACATTGGTCATCTCGCGGCGCATGGCCGAGATGATCTGCGTGCGCTTGACGATGTTCCTGTGCAGCGTCTCGCGGCGCAGGTCGAGGAAGCGGTAGCGCAGGCGCACGTCTTCGGGGTAGTCCGGCTCGCCGAAGACCGGCAGCGGCAGCTCCCGTGCCGCGGAGAGCACTTCGATCTCCTGCGCGTAGAGCTCGACCTCGCCGGTCGCCATCGCCTTGTTGACGGTATCTTCGGAGCGCGCCTTGACGAGGCCGTCGACGCGGATCACCCATTCGCCGCGCACGGCTTCGGCCGCCTTGAAGGCCGGGCTGTCCGGATCGGCGACGATCTGAGTCGTGCCGTAGTGGTCGCGCAGGTCGATGAAGAGAACGCCGCCATGATCTCGCACGCGATGCACCCAGCCGGCAAGGCGGACGGTGGAGCCGACATCGGACTTCCGGAGGGCGGCACAGGTATGGCTGCGGTAACGATGCATTTCAAGTTTCCTGGACTGGTGCTTTTTACGGTCTCTCGGCGTGCAAAGCTCCGCCGGCCGATCTTATGGAAAATCGGCGCGAAAAGCGCATGATGGGCCTGCTTTGTCAAGACTTGTCACGGTTTGTCGCAGTGCAGCACGTTTTGCGCTGTCTTTCGGGGTATGGCTCGTCTAAGACGAGTACCACGCCGGAACGACGTTCCCGCAAGCCCCTGCCCGCAGTCTCCAAAGTCTTCGATGAGCCATATCCGTCCGCTGATCCCCCTTCTCGTCACCGCAGGCATCCTGATCGGCGGCAACGGACTGCAGGGAACGTATATCGCGCTGCGCGGCTCGGCGGAGGGCTTCTCGCCCTCCATCATCGGCATGATCGGGGCGGGCTACAGCGTCGGCTTCGCGATCGGCTGCATCTACGTGACGCGGTTCCTGCGCGCCATCGGCCATATCCGCACCTTCTCGGCCATGGCCTCGGTTTCGGCCGCTTCGGCCATCGGCATGTCGATGATCATCGATCCGACCTTCTGGTTCGCGATGCGCTTCGTGACCGGCATCGCGGTCGCGAGCCTCTTCGCCACCGTCGAGAGCTGGATCAACGCCAAGGTCACCAATGCCAACCGCGCCCGCACGCTGTCGGTCTACCGCCTGGTCGATCTCACCTCGGTGACGGTCGCGCAATATATCATCCCCGCCGCCGGGATAGACGGGCCGCTCGTCTTCAACATCATCGCGATCGCGCTGACGCTGTCCCTCGTGCCGATCTCGCTCGCCGACAAGTCGGGCCCGGCGCCGCCGGAGACGATCGCCTTCGACCTGAAGGCCGTCTGGCGCATCTCTCCGCTCGCGGTCGTCGGCGTCGTCGCCGTCGGGCTTTCCATGGCGGCCTTCCGCAATATCGGACCGATCTATGCCGAAGAGCTCGGCATGAGCATCACCGCCATCGCCACCTTCATGAGCGCCGGGATCATCGGCGGCGTGGTGCTGCAATATCCGCTCGGCATCTATTCGGACAAGCTCGACCGCCGCCGCGTCATCGTCTGGACGACGATCGGGTCGATCATCACCGGCGCCTATCTCTCCTTCGGCGCAGGCACCAACGAGACGGCGAACATCGTCGGCGTCTTCCTGTTCGGCGCCTTTTCCATGCCGCTCTATTCGCTCTGCTCGGCGCACGGCAACGACTATGCGAAGCCCGGCGAGCATGCGCTGGTTTCCGCCGGCCTGCTGTTCTACTGGTCGATCGGCGCGACGGTCGGGCCGCTGCTTGCCTCGATACTGCTCGAATATTACGGCCCGCGGGCCTTCTTCCTCTATACGTCCTTCATCTTCGCGGGCTTCCTCGTCTTCACCCTGCGCCGGATGCGGGCACGTCCTCCCGTGCCGCCGTCGGAACGTTCTTCGCGCTTCCGCTCGCTTCTCAGGACCTCGGCCTATTTCAACAAACTCGCCAGCCCGCCTGATAAAGATGAGCGCGAGTAGAGGTTAAATGTCGTTCTGTATTGACATATGCGGCCGGACGGGAAAGGAAGGTTGATCTTCTTTATTTGAACGCAACGATGATCGAAACAACCGCCGCCCTCGAGGAAGCCTGCGCCAAGCTGGCTCAATCGGACTTCATCACCATCGACACCGAATTCCTCAGGGAGACGACCTTCTGGCCGGAACTCTGCCTGATCCAGATGGCGAGCCCGGAGCTCGAGGTGCTGGTCGATCCGCTCGCCAAGGGACTGGACCTCAGGCCCTTCTTCGCGCTGATGGCGAACCCTTCGGTCACCAAGGTCTTCCACGCCGCCCGCCAGGACATCGAGATCGTCTACCATCTCGGCAATCTCGTGCCGCATCCGATCTTCGACACGCAGGTCGCCGCCATGGTCTGCGGCTTCGGCGACTCGGTCTCCTACGACCAGCTCGTCAACCGCATCAAGGGCGTGCAGATCGACAAGTCCTCGCGCTTCACCGACTGGAGCCGGCGGCCGCTTTCCGACAAGCAGCTCGAATATGCGCTGGCCGACGTCACCCACCTTCGCGACGTCTATCTTTATCTGAAGGCGGAACTGGAGCGCGAAGGCCGCGCGCTGTGGCTCACCGAGGAAATGGCGATCCTCGAATCCGCCGAGACCTACGACCTGCATCCGGACGATGCCTGGCTGAGATTGAAGGCACGCCTTCGCAAGCCCACCGAACTCGCCGTCCTGAAATTCGTCGCCGCCTGGCGCGAGCGCGAGGCCCGCAGCCGCAACGTGCCGCGCTCCCGCGTCTTGAAGGACGATGCGATCTACGAGATCGCCCAGCAGCAGCCGAAGGATTCGGAAGCCCTGTCACGGCTCCGCACCATCCCGAAGGGGTGGGAACGCTCCGCCTCGGGCACGGCGATCGTCGAAGCGGTCAATGCGGCGCTGGCGCTGCCGAAGACCGAGATGCCGCATCCGCCGAAGCACGTGCATGTGCCGGAGGGGACGGCGGCGGCGGTCGAACTCCTCAAGGTTCTGCTGAAGCTGATCTCCGACCGCGAGGGCGTGGCCGCCAAGATCATCGCCAACACGGACGATCTGGAAAAGATCGCCTCCGAAGGGGAGAAGGCGGATGTCGCCGCCCTTTCCGGCTGGCGGCGCGAGCTTTTCGGCAACACCGCGCTGAAACTGATCGACGGCGGCGTCGGGCTGCGCTTCGTCAACAAGAAGGTCGAGGCGGTGGACCTTTAGGGCTCCCACGGGTTGATCACCGGCACGCCCGCCGCCTCGAACGGCAGCGTATCGCGTGTGGCGACGGCAAAGCCGTGCACCCGGGCGATGGCGGCAATCTGACCGTCGGCCATCAGGATCGATCGTCCCTTGGCGCGAGCGGAGGCCACGATTCGGCCATAGGCACGGGCGGCACGCTCGTCAAAGGGGAGGATGCGGCTTTCGAACTGGTGAGCGAAAGTACGCTCCATATCACTCCTCAGCGCAGACTTGCGCCGGCCATCCGGCAATATCTCGATCCCGCACATCACTTCCGCCAGACTGATGGCAGTTGCAAAAAGAGCGCCAGGTTCCTGACGGTGAAGCCAGTCCTCCACTCCGCGGTGAATTTCGATCTTCTTGATTTCGGAAATCACATTCGTGTCCAGAATGATCATTCAAACGAGACACCCTTGGCCGGCGTTTGATCGCGCGAAAACTCGATATCTTCCAGCTCGGGATATTTTTCGCGCAACTTCTGAAACGCAGCAACCAGCCCCTCCTTTGGTTTCTCCGCCTCGGGGCCGGGCTTGAGTTCGGGCGTAGACAGAGCGTCATTCAAAATACGCTCCGCCTCGGCTTCCGTAGTGGTGCCGTTCTCCTCCGCGAGCACTTCCAGCGCCCGGCTCGCCTCATCGGAAAGGTTTCTTATGGTGATGGCGTTCATCGTGTCACCCTCCGATCTCATTCTGCTCGCGGATATGATATTCGTTCATCCCTTGCTTTTCAACGAGAGCCCTTCCTGATGCCGCATACCCTCACCGCCGAGACGGCCCAGCATTTCGCCACGATCGCGCTCGGGCATGTGAGGCGGGAGTATCCGAACAAGCCGGCCAATGCCTTCGCCGGACCTGAGGACGCCAGGACCCCGAGCCAGCTTTTCCCGATCTTCCACGGCAGCCTCGACTGGCATTCCTGTGTCCACGGCTACTGGATGATGGCACACATCCTCCGGAAATTTCCGGACATCCCGGCCGCAGAAGACATCCGCGCCCTGTTTAACGAGATGCTGGTGCCGGAAAAGGTCGAGGGCGAGTGCTCCACCATGGCGCATCCGCTCGCCCGCGGTTTCGAGCGCCCCTATGGCTGGGGCTGGCTGCTGAAGCTTTCGGCCGAACTTTCGCTGCTCGACGACCGGCGGTGGTTCCGGAACCTGAAGCCTCTTTCCGATGTCTTCGTGCAGAGGTTCACCGATTTCCTGCCGATCGCCACCTATCCGGTACGGGTCGGCACGCATTTCAACACCGCTTTCGCAATGCGGCTCGCGGCCGACTATGCCGAGAGCGTGGAGGACGCGGCGCTCGGCCAACTTCTTCGGGAGACGGCGCTTGGCTGGTACGGTCAGGACGAGGCCTGCCCGGCCTGGGGCGAGCCCTCCGGCGACGATTTCCTGTCCTCCGCACTCGTCGAGGCCGAATGCATGCGGCGGCTGATGCCGCGGCAGGATTTTCTGCCGTGGTTCGATCGTTTCCTGCCGGAGATCGAGGCCCGAAAACCCGCCACCCTCTTCTCGCCGGCCTCCGTCTCCGATCGTTCGGACGGCAAGATCGCCCATCTCGACGGGCTCAACCTCTCCCGCGCCTGGTGCTGGCGTTCGCTCGCCAGGGCTCTGCCGGAAGGCGACCCGCGCCGGCCGATCATGGAGAAGGCGGCCGGGGAGCATCTCGCCGGCGCCCTCCCCCATGTCGCGGGCGACTATATGGGCGAACACTGGCTCGCCAGCTTCGCGACATTGGCGCTCGAAGCGTGAGGACACTGCCCTAGGCGTGCATCCTCGCACCCCTGGTGATCTTGTCGACGATCTTCTTATCGGCCCTCAGCGCGATGCCGACCAGCTTCGCATCGTCGGGCGAGAACCGGGAAAAGACTTCGCGGTTGGCCGCGTCGTGGCCGGTCGCGAACATTTCCTCGACATAGGCGGAGGTCGTCACCTCGCGTTCCAGCGCGCGGCGGTGAATGGTCCTGAGCGTCTCCTGGTCGGCGGACAGCACCACGACCGGCTGGACGCTCAGCGGATTGTAGACATTCCCCGCCGCATCCCGGTATGGTTCGCCGATGATCGCAGGGCTTTGGGCGACGACGCCGCTCATCAGGAATGCGGTCACGTTGAGCCCTTGCCAGGGGGCGAGGTCATCGCGAAGCACGATCGCGATCTTGGTATCGAACATGAAGAGAAACTCCGTCGAGGGCTATGCCCGGGATTATGCAGACCCGAACGAGATAGCCGCCGCGGATGCGGGCCGTCTTGAACGATCGTGCGAAGGGGCGGAGAAGCCGGACGGCATCGTCGAGGCCCCTTCCTCGCGCGGCATCGAGCGGATCGAGGCGCGGTTCCACGGCAACGGCTTTTCGCCGCACCGGCACGATACCTATGCGCTGGGGCTCACGCTTTCCGGCGTGCAGACCTTTCACTATCGGGGCGCCGCGCGCGCCAGCCTGCCCGGCAACGTCATCGTGCTGCATCCAGACGAGGTGCATGACGGCGCCGCCGGCACGGACGACGGCCTGCGCTACCGCATGCTCTACCTGCCGCCGGAGCGGCTGATCGAAGCGGCGGCAGGTAGAGGGGGCCTGCCCTTCGTGCCCAATCCGGTGATCTCGGACGCCGAGTTCCGCCAATGTCTTGCCGAAGCGCTCGACGATCTCGACGCCGAACCGCAGGAACTGCTGCTCGACGACCTGGTCGTGCGGCTTTCGGCAGGCCTCTGGCGCCATGCGGACGCCCGGAAGGCCGATGCGGGAACGCCGCCTGCGCAAGCCGCGGTTCTGCGCTGCCGGGACCACCTGCGGGAAAACTGCGACCGGACGGTTTCTTCCGAAGAACTCGAAGAGATCAGCGGCTTCGACCGCTATACGACCGCGCGGCAGTTCCGCCGCCTTCTCGGCACGAGCCCGCACCGCTACCTCGTCATGCGGCGGCTCGACCGCGCGAAGGCCCTGCTGTCGCGGGGCGGCAGCCTGGCGGATGCGGCGGCCGATGCCGGCTTTGCCGACCAGGCCCACTTCACCCGCCATTTCAAGAAGACGTTCGGCATGACGCCCGGCCGCTGGCAGGCGCTGCAGAGAAGCGCCTAAAACTCTCAAACGCCTGTAAAAATCCGGTCATCAAAGCTTCATCGAAGCTTCAAGGTTCCATCACCTCACCGTCACGCAGGCACCTTAACCGATTGGCGTCTTCGACACGCCAACCAACAGGTGCTTCCATGACCCGACTTCTGCTCGCCACCGTTGCGCTCGCCGCGCTGATCGGCGGCTCCGCTTCCGCCGACGACAAGGTCTTTCCGGCCAGGCTCGCCGGCCAGGCCATCCTGCCGGCCAACACCGTCGTGCCGGCGCCGGCCGATGCGCCCGCCTTCCTGAAGACGTCCGGCAAATTCACCACGTCCGACCGCAAGCGCACCGAAGCGCTCGGCACGCTGCCCGGCAAGGACGGGGCGCGCGTCACCGACGTCAAGCTGCCGCTCGACGGCCAGCCGGTCCAGGGTTTCTCCGGCATCAAGACCATGCCCGACGGCACGTTCTGGACGCTGTCGGACAACGGCTTCGGCTCGAAGGCGACTTCTTCCGACTCCATGCTCTTCCTGCACCAGATGAAGTTCGACTGGACGACCAACAAGGCGGAGATGGTCAAGCACGTCTTCCTGTCCGACCCGAACAAGGTCGCGCCCTTCCCGATCGCCATGGAAGGTTCGGACACCCGTTACCTCACCGGCGCCGATTTCGACATCGAATCCATCCAGCCCGTCGCCGACGGTTTCTGGCTCGGCGACGAGTTCGGGCCCTACCTGCTCAAGGTCGATAACGAGGGCCGCCTGACCGACGTCATCCCGACCATGGTCGACGGCAAGCCGGTCACCTCCCCCGACAACCCGCTCATCCAGCTTCCCGGCAACCCGGTTTCGAAGATGCCGGCCTTCAACGTGAAGCGCTCGGGCGGCTATGAGGGGCTTGCCATGTCGAAGGACGGCTCCAGGCTTTACGGTCTCCTGGAAGGCCCGCTTTACAAGGAGGACGGCCAGGTGGAGCAGGCCGACGGCCTGACCGCGCTGCGCGTCATCGAATTCGACGTCGCCGCCAAGACCTGGACCGGCCGCTCCTGGCTCTATCCGCTCTCCAAGGGCGGCGAGGCGATCGGCGACTTCAACATGATCGACGCCACCACCGCCCTCGTCATCGAGCGCGACAACGGGGCCGGCACCGCCGACAAGGCCTGTGCCGATCCGGCGAAGCCCGAGCCGACCTGCTTCAACGCGCCCGCCAGGCACAAGCGCGTCTACAAGATCGAGATGAACGACGCCAATGCCGGCAAGGCGGTCCGCAAGATCGGCTACATCGATCTCATGAACATCCAGGACCCGGACAACAGGAAGAAGGCCGGCAATGTGGCGGGCGTCTACAACATGCCCTTCGTGACGATCGAGAACGTCGACGTGGTCGACGCCACGCACCTCGTCATCGGCAACGACAACAACCTGCCCTTCTCCGCCGGCCGCGCCGTCGACAAGGCCGACAACAACGAGTTCAGCCTGATCGAAGCCGCCGAGTTCCTGGCTGCGAAGTAGGCCATAAAACGAAAGAGCGTCCGGCGGAAACCGGACGCTCTTTTCCGTTCATGCCCTTTCCGGTCCGGCGTCAGTTCGCGACGGAAGAGGTCCTGCGGCTGACGAGCTTCAGGCTGCGGTCCGGCTGAATGATATAGGTCTCGTTGTAGAGCTGGCCGTTGGCGCGGAACTGATGCGGCACGGGGCTGCCGACCGGGGCTTTTTCCAGCCGTGTCGCCGGCTGTCCGCCATAGGTGATGCTGCCCGGGATCGGCTCCAGGGCGAAGGCCGAAGAACCGCCTGCAACGGCGGTGAGAAGGGCGATTGCGACTATCTTTTTCATGTCCATGTTTCCTTCTTTGCTTTACGCCGGCTTCTTGGAAGACCTCGGTGGCCAACCGGCATGCATCACAAATCGGAACTGGGCCGCGGATTTATTACCGCCGAAAAACTAATCGCTTTATGCAGTAAAAGACAACAATCACGATCGGATCACGCCCGGCTCACGCATCGTGCGATATCAATGGGTTAAATGACGCGGCCATCTCCGCGGAACCCGGCCTGCTCTTTTTTCAAGAGTGGTCACATGTTTTTTACGGTCCCGCCGAGCCGCCCGTAAAGCTAAAAAAAGCGGCAGCCGGACCTCCCGAAAATCTACTCGAACCGGAACGCCAGTCGCTTGCCGGTGAGCCTTGCGAGCTGCTGCAGGCGGCCATCCAGCCGTTCGCCGGCGAAATCGCGGTAGGCATGCGGCACCACGAATTCCAGATCGAGATCGGGGTCGGACGACGGGCGGAAGGTCAGGTTGTGGACGACGCCGGGCATGGAGGCCGAGAAGAGGTAGACGACGCGCAGCAGGCCGCCGAGAAGCTTGGCGAGATCGAGCAGACGCGGCGTGGCGATGGTGGCGAGCGGGCCGGTCGTGCCGTCGTCGTGCAGCCCTTCGAAACGGTGGTAGTTGGCGAGCGCCAGATAGGCGCGGCCCGCATGGGTGATGCCGACGAAGGAGGAATGGGCGATCAGGTTCAGCGCCTGCAGGCCGCGATAATCGGGATGGGCGCGCCAGCTTATGTCGGCCAGCAGGCAGGCGGCTTGCCGGTAGCGGCTCTCCTCCTCCGTCTCCTCGATGCCGAACACCGGCACCATGCGGCCGGTCCATTCGGCGAGCTCGCGGGCGTGTTCCGGCGAGCGGGCACGCAGGATGGCGAGCTGGTCGGCCGCGACGAGCAGCGGATCGCTCGCCTGTTCCTCGTCGGACAGCCGGGAATAGAGATAGCCTTCGCGAACCCCCTGCGCCGAAAAGCTCACCTTGGCGGGCTTCATGGCGGTCAGCACCTCCTGCATGGCGATGGCGCCGAAGGGCAGAAGCGAACGGCGGCTCTTGGAAACCGCCTGCCAGGCGGGATCCTTGGAGTCCTTGGCGGCGATCACCTCTTCGAGGAATTTCTGGATCTCGGCGAGCGGCAGTTCGTAGCCCTGCATCATGTGCAGCGGGTACCTGGTCATCTCCATGTGCAGCTTGGCGATGTTTCGCCACGTGCCCCCGACCGCATAGAAGGTGCGGCCCGCGCCGTGTTCCAGGAAACGCGCGGTATTGACCTGCTTGCGGGCGAAGGTGCGCGCCTTGGAGAGCGAATTGCCGGAGGTTTCCGAAAGCCTCAGGCCGCCGAGCGGCAGCGTGATGCCCCGACCGAATTCCTGCCCCCTGATGTCGATGAGCTCGAGCGAGCCGCCCCCAAGGTCGCCGGCGATACCGTCCGGATCATGGAAGCCGCTGATGATGCCGAGCGCCGAGTAGCGCGCCTCTTCCTCGCCGGAAAGCAGCTGCACCGGCTGACCGAGGATATCCTCCACGTCGCGGATGAATTCCGGGCCGTTCGAGGCCTCGCGGGCGGCGGCGGTCGCGAGCACGTAGGTTTCCGTGGCGCGCGCCTGGGTGGAGAGTGCCCGGAAACGCCTCAATGCCGCGAGCGCACGCTGGACAGCCTCTTCGTCCATCCGGCCGCTGGAGCCGAGGCCCTTGCCGAGGCCGCACAGGACCTTCTCGTTGAAGAGAACCGTCGGCGCGCGCGACAGGCCTTCGTAGATGACGACGCGGACGGAATTCGAGCCAATGTCGATGACGGAGACAGGAGCGATCCCCGGAAGGCGCCCCTGGGCTTCTGATCGTACCATGCTGTCTTACTTATTTCTTCCGTCCGGACATCAGGCCGGCAATCAGTTTCGGAGCACTCGACTTCAAAGCTTCACCACGGCCTGACAGGCTCGGGTTGGTCATGAAATAATGCTGCGCGTTGAAAGGTTCCTCACCCTTGCGCACTTCCATGCGCCGCGACGTGCCGTCGGGCAATATCTCGTAGCTCTGCTGATTGTCAATCAGGTTGCCCAGCATGATCTGCGAAAGAACCTGCTCATGCACAGTCGGATTGAGCAGCGGCACGAGGGTTTCGACACGCCGGTCGAGGTTGCGCGGCATCATGTCGGCCGAGCCGATATAGACGAGCGCCTTGTCCGACGGCAGGCCGTAGCCGTTGCCGAAGCAGAAGATGCGGCTGTGTTCCAGGAAGCGGCCGACGATGGACTTCACGCGGATGTTTTCGGAAAGCCCCGGCACCTGCGGGCGCAGGCAGCAGATGCCGCGCACGACGAGGTCGATCTCGACGCCGGCCCGGCTCGCCCGATAGAGCGCGTCGATGATCTCCGGATCGACGAGCGAGTTCATCTTCATCCAGATCGCCGCCGGCTTGCCGTTCTGCGCGTGGCAGATCTCCTCCTCGATGTGGCGGAGGATGCGCGGGCGCAGCGTATAGGGCGAGACGGCGAGCTTCATGCTTTCCGCCGGCTCGCCATAGCCGGTGATGAAATTGAAGACGTTCGCCATGTCGTGGGCGATCTTCGGATTGCAGGTGAAGAAGGAGAGGTCCGTATAGATCTTCGCGGTAACGGGATGATAGTTGCCCGTGCCGAGATGGCAATATGTGCGGAGCCTGCCCTCCTCGCGGCGCACCACCATGGACATTTTCGCATGCGTCTTCAGCTCGATGAAGCCGAAGACCACCTGCACGCCGGCGCGTTCCAGGTCGCGCGCCCAGCGGATATTCGCCTCCTCGTCGAAACGGGCCTTCAGTTCGACCAGCGCGGTGACCGACTTGCCCATTTCGGCCGCATCGATCAGGGCTCGGACGATCGGGCTGTCGTTCGAGGTTCGGTAGAGGGTCTGCTTGATGGCGAGGACGTCGGGGTCGCGCGCCGCCTGCAGAAGAAACTGCACAACCACGTCAAAGGATTCGTACGGATGATGGACCACCATGTCCTTTTCGCGGATGGCGGCGAGGCAGTCTCCGGCATGCTCGCGGACGCGTTCGGGAAATCGGGCATTGTAGGTCTCGAACTTCAGGTCGTCGCGCGGCGCCTTGGTGATCTCCGAAAGCGTGTTGAGCGCCAGAAGCCCCGGCAGCACCGCGACGCGGTTGTCCGGCACGCCGAGCTCCTGCACCACGAACTGGCGCAGCGAAGCCGGCATTTCCGAATCCGTCTCGATGCGGATGACCTTGCCGCGGCGGCGGCGTTTCAGCGCCGTCTCGAAGAAGCGCACCAGGTCCTCGGCCTCTTCCTCCACTTCGATATCGCTGTCGCGGATGATGCGGAACGTGCCGGCGCCCTTCACCTCGTAGCCGGGGAAGAGCCGGTCGATGAACATGCCGACCACATCCTCCAGCGTGATGTAGCGGATCGTCGCCTTGTCGTCCGGCAGCCGGATGAAGCGGTCGAGCGTCGGCGGCAGGCGCAGGAGCGCCGTCATCGGCTCCTTGCCGAGCTTGCTGACGAGCTGCAGGCCCATGGAAAAGCCGAGATTCGGAATGAAGGGGAACGGATGGGCCGGATCGATCGACAGCGGCGTCAGGACCGGGAAGAGATCGTCCTCGAAATCGGTCGCGAGCCACGTGCGGTCCTCGGCCGAAAGAGCGGCCGGGCGAACGATCAGGATGTCCTCCTTGGCGAGATACTGCTGCAGCACCGCGAGCGAAGCCTGCTGCTCCATCTGCAGGTTGTCGATCTCCTGGAGGATGGCGTCGAGCTGCTCGGCCGGCGTCTTGCCGTCCGGGCTGCGGATGGCGATGCCCTGCCGCACCTGGCCTTCGAGACCGGCGACGCGGACCATGAAGAATTCGTCGAGATTGGCGGCCGAAATCGACAGGAAGCGGACCCGCTCCAGGAGCGGATGGGCGGTGTTCAGCGTTTCTTCGAGAACGCGCCGGTTGAACTGCAGCCAGGAGAACTCGCGATTGATGAAGCGGTCCGGGCTCGCCAGGAGTTCGTCGGAGGGGGCTGCGGCCGCCGTCTCCGGCTCGGGTGTTTCCGTCGTCATCGAATCCATTTCACAGCCTCCGCCAACCCGCTGGGGTCCATGCCAAGTTCGACGAGGAAAGTGTCACAGTCAATCACCGTCCCCGACGCCGGCGCCGGAATTCCCGAAATCGTTCAACACCTCGGCCGCCAGCGGACGGGTTATCCTGGTGCCGCGGGCGAGCGCCAGGCGATCCAGCCGCTCGACGATCGACTGCGCCGCGCCGAGCGAGCGTTCCATCCGGTTGACGATATAGCCGACCAGTTTGTCATCGATATAAAGCTGCCGGTCGGCGAAGAGTTTCACGATCACCTGCGCGAGCAGGTCCTCGTCCGGCTCGCCGATCTCCACCACGGTCGCGGCCTTCAGCCTGGATTTCAGGTCCGGCAGCACGACGCCCCACGAGACCGGCCAGAGGCGCGAGGTCATCAGAAGGCTGTGGCCGTTCTCGCGCACGCTGTTGATGACATGGAAGAGTTCCGTGTCGTCGAAGCCGCGCCGCTCGGCATCCTCGAACAGAACCGGGCCGGCGGCGGCAAGCGCCGCGGCGTCGGAGCCCGCGACCGGATGGATATCCGCCGCGCCCGCCCTCTCCCGCCAGATATGCGCGAGATGCGATTTTCCCGAGCCGACGGGTCCGGCCAGCACGACGACCGGCGACGGCCAGGCCGGCCACTCGTCGACGATCGCGACGGCCGCGGCCAGCCGCGCCGAGACCAGCAGGTCTTCCCGGCTTCTCGCCGTATCATGGGTGAATTGCAGCGGCAGCTGTTCGCTTTTCCGCCGCTCGCGTTCGCTCGTCTCTGTCATTGGTCTTTCTGAGCGGTTCTCTGCGCGCCGGCGTCTTCATGTTCCAGCACACGGGGCGGCGGCGCCTCCTCCCACGGAAGAGTGGCCGTCCGGCCGTAATAGATGTCGCTGTCAAGATACCGCGAGAGCGCGAAGCGGACAAGGACGCCGACCACGGCCGCCGCCGGCACGGCGATCAGCAGGCCGACGAAGCCGAACATGGCGCCGAAGGCGAAGAGCGCGAACATCAGCCAGACCGGATGCAGGCCGACGCTCTGGCCGACCAGTTTCGGCTGCAGGATATTGCCTTCGAGGAACTGGCCGACGAAGAAGACGCCGGCAACCGCGACGATCCAGGGGTAGTCCGGCCAGAACTGCACGAAGGCGACGCCGACCGAAAGCACGAGGCCGACCAGCGAGCCGATATAGGGAATGAAGCTGATCATGCCGGAGACGAAGCCGATCAGAAGACCGAAATTCAACCCGACCAGCGACAGTCCGACCGCATAGAAAATGCCGAGGATGAGGCAGAGCGAGCCTTGGCCGCGGATGAAGCCGGCGACCGATTGATCCATTTCCCGGGCGATCTGGCGGACCGTATCGACCTGGTCGCGCGGCACCCAGCTATCCACCTTGGAGACCATGCGGTCCCAGTCGAGCAGGATGTAGAAGGCGACAACCGGCGTGACGATCAGCAGCGACACGACGTCGACGATCGCCTTGCCGGAATTCCATATCTGGGCGAGCAACGAACCGACGAAGCCGGCGCCCTGGCTCAGCACTTCGGAAAAGTTCTGCTTGACGGTCTCGATCTGCGCTCCGATCCAGTCTGGCAGGAACGAGGTCTCGGGGCTCGAGATGATCGCCTGCAACTGCGAGATATAGCCCGGAAGCGCGGCCGCGAACTCGGTGAACTGGTTGATGACGATCGGGATCACCAGCATCAGCGACAATGCGAAGACCAGCACGAAGCAGACGAGGATCACGACGGTCGCCATCAGGCGGCTCAGCCCCCTGCGCTGCAGCCAGTCGGCCACCGGATCGAGGAAATAGGCGAGCGCCATGCCGGCCACGAAAGGGAGCAGGATCGAGCGGAAGAACCAGAGGAACAGGACCAAGATCGCCAGGGCGCCGATCCAGAACAGGATGTGGCGCCTGAGGCTCGCACCGCTGACATGGTATGGCATCGCCGTTTTCCCTTTCAGAGTGCCCGGGCCCTTTCAGAGTAACCGGGGGTCGAGGACAGGGATAGGATGCGGCCGCCCGAAAGGTCAAGAGTTCGGACGCACCGCAGCGGAGGCTGTGAAAAGCCTTCAAAACCGCCCTCAACGCTTGCATCCGCCGCCATGACGTGCAATTGCGGGCCGCTACAGCAATCATTGGAGATGAATGATGAGCGGGGGCAAGAACGGTCTCACCTACAGCGATGCCGGAGTCGATATCGATGCGGGCAATCTCATGGTCGAGAAGATCAAGCCGGCCGTGCGCTCCACCCGCCGTCCCGGCGCCGACGGCGAGATCGGCGGCTTCGGCGGGCTCTTCGACCTCAGGGCCGCGGGGTTCACCGATCCGGTCCTGGTCGCGGCCAATGACGGCGTCGGCACCAAGCTCAAGATCGCCATCGATGCGGATTTCCACGATACGGTCGGCATCGACCTCGTCGCCATGTGCGTCAACGACCTCGTGGTGCAGGGCGCCGAACCGCTCTTCTTCCTCGACTATTTCGCGACCGGCAAGCTCGATCCCGACCAGGGCGCCGCGATCGTCTCCGGCATCGCGGCCGGCTGCCGCGAGGCGGGCTGCGCGCTGATCGGCGGCGAGACCGCCGAGATGCCGGGCATGTATTCCGACGGCGACTACGACCTCGCAGGCTTTGCGGTGGGTGCCGCCGAGCGCGGCCAGCTGCTGCCCGTCGGCGACATCGCGGCCGGCGACGTCATCCTCGGCCTCACCTCCTCAGGCGTCCATTCCAACGGCTTTTCGCTGGTGCGCAAGATCGTCGCGCTCTCCGGCCTCGCCTGGGACGCGCCCGCTCCCTTCCGTGACGGCATGACTCTGGGTGAGGCGCTGCTCGTGCCGACCCGCATCTACGTGAAGCCGCTGCTCAAGGCGATCCGTCAGACGGGGGCGCTGAAGGCGCTCGCCCACATCACCGGCGGCGGCTTTCCGGAAAACATCCCGCGGGTGCTGCCGAAGAACCTTGCCGCCGAAATCGACCTCGACGGCATTCCCGTGCCGCCCGTCTTCTCCTGGCTCGCCAAGACCGGCGGCGTGCAGGCAAAGGAAATGCTCAGGACCTTCAACTGCGGCATCGGCATGATCGTCGTCGTTTCCGCCGAGAATGCCCAGGCGGTTTCCGACATCCTGACCGGCGAAGGCGAGATCGTCGTGCCGCTCGGCCGCATGGTGGAGCGTGAGGAAGGCGGCGCCGGCGTCATCTACAAGGGCACGCTCGGCCTATGACGGGAATCCGTAAACGCGTCGCCGTCTTCATCTCCGGCAGCGGCTCGAACATGCTGGCGCTCGCGGATGCCTGCGCCGCGCCGGATTTCCCGGCCGAGATCGTCGCCGTCATCTCGGACAAGCCTTCCGCCGGCGGCATCGAGAAGGCGGAAGCGCGCGGCATCAGGACGCTCGTCTTCGAACGCAAGCAGTTTGCCGGCAAACCCGAGCACGAGGCGGCGATCCTTGCCGCACTCGACGAGGTGAAGCCGGACATCCTCTGCCTCGCGGGCTATATGCGGCTCTTCTCCGGCGATTTCATCAGCCGTTACGAGGGCCGCATCCTCAACATCCACCCTGCCCTGCTGCCGCTCTTCCCCGGCCTCCACACGCACCAGCGCGCCATCGACGCCGGCATGAAGATCGCCGGCTGCACCGTGCATTTCGTGACCGAAGGCATGGACGAAGGCCCGATCGTCGCGCAGGGCGCCGTGCCGGTGCTAGCAGACGACACGGCCGAGACGCTCGCCGCCCGCATCCTCACCGTCGAGCACAGGCTCTATCCGCTGTCGCTCAAGCTGCTGGCGGAGGAAAAGGTCAGGATGGAGGGCGCAAAGGCGGTCTTCAGCGATCTTCCGGCGAAGGACGAGGCGAAGCTCATCTCGCCGGCACTCTAAACCGTCCGACTCGACAAAGTTACGCTTCCGACCTAAATTTGTACGCGAGATACGTACAATGAGGCCGACATGGGCAGACATGCAAAGGTACAGGTCACCAGCGATATGCCCTCGATGGAAATCGAGGCAGTCTCGGCGCGCCTCGGCATTTCAAAGCGGGAACTGGCCGAAACCGCCGGCCTTTCCGTCAATACCGTCCAGCGCAAGGAGCGGGCACAAGCCCCTGCCGTCGCCGCACGCATCGGCGAAATGGCGGAGATCATCCATCGCGTGAGCGAATGGGCGGGCAGCGAGCGGCAGGCGCTCGCCTGGTACCGGGCTGAGCCTCTGCCGGCCTTTGGCGGACGCACCGCAGAGAGCGTCGTCAAAAGCGGCAAGGCGGCGGCAGTCCGCGACTACCTCGATCATCTGGCGCTCGGCGGCTTCGCTTGAGATTCCAGGGCGTCTGCTACCGCGCCCACGATCCACGATGGGCGATAAGTCCCACATCCGGCGATGGTGCCGCCATTCGCGGCGCGCGCTTCAATCCCAAAGGGGTGCCGGCTCTCTATCTCTCCACCTCCATCGAAGGCGCGATCATCGAAGCGAGCCAGGGGTTCGGCCACAAGATCCACCCGCTGACGATCTGCTCCTACGACGTGGATTGCGACGACATCGCCGACCTGACCGCGGAAGCGTCGCGAAAGGAACTCGGCATCGCGCTCGATGTGATGGGATCGGCATGGGCGACGGCCCTGTCCGAGAGCAGGCGGCCTGAGGCATGGACAATCTACGACCAGCTTCACCACCGATACGCCGGCATCCTCGTACCATCCTTCGCTCATCGTGCCGGACCTTCGATCAGCAATCTCGTGCTCTGGGATTGGAGCACCGCACCGCCGCACAAGGTCGAGGTGATCGACCCGACCGGCCGGCTGCCGAAGAATCAGAAATCCTGGGAGTGATCAACTCCTCAAGAACGTCATGAGGTCCTCCGTCAGGCGCTCCTTGTGAGACGCGAAGAGGCCGTGCGGCGCGCCGTCGTATTCGATCAGCTTCGAACCAGGAATCGCCGCGGCTGCCGCACGGGCGGAGGTGTCGATCGGGACGGTCTGGTCGCCGGTGCCGTGGATGATCAGCGTCGGCACCCTGAAGCTCGTCAGGTCCGGCCGGAAATCGGTCGTCGCGAAGGCCTTTGCGCAGGCGAGCGTCGGCTTGAGCCCCGCCATCATCGTCTGGTTGAAGGACCAGTCGAGCACCTCTTCGCTCACCGAGCCGGTGAAGACGCCGACGCCGAAGAAGCTCTTGAAGAACCCCGCGAAGAAATTCGCCCGGTCCTCCTTCATGCCTTTGGTCATCCCGTCGAAGACCGATTGCGGCACGCCGTCCGGATTGTCGGAGGTCTGCAGCATGTAAGGCACGACGGAGGCGATCAGCGCGGCCTTCGAGATGCCCTTGCCGCCATGGCGCGACATGTAGCGGGCGACCTCGCCGCCGCCCATCGAAAAGCCGAACAGCGCCGCATCCTCGGCTTCGGTCGCGGCGATCACATCCGCCAGGTCGTCGGAAAGCGTGTCGTAGTCATAACCCTGCCAGGGCTGGTCCGAGCGCCCGAAGCCGCGGCGGTCGTAGGAGATCGCACGAAATCCCGCCTCGGCCGCGACCATGGCGAAATCGTCCCAGGTATCGCAGGTGAGCGGCCAGCCGTGCAGAAGGATGACCGGGCGGCCCCTGCCCCAGTCCTTGACGTAAAGCTCGGTGTCGTCACGCGTCTTGATCATCGTCATCGGAAAATCCTCGCTGGTGGGGATTTCTCCTTAACGGCGCGGCTATCCCAATGTTCCGGCCGGGCTCAACCCGAAATCGCCGCCCGGTTGATGACGGCCCATTGCAGGAGCATGATCGTCTTGGCGTCGGCAATGTCGCCGCTCCCGATCATCGCCGCCGCCTCGTCGAGCGGCAGTTCCACCACCTCGATATCCTCATGCTCCTCGGCAAGCCCGCCGCCGCCGTTGATCCGGTCGGCGAGGTCGACGGGCGCGAAGAAGAAATGCACGAGTTCGGTAATGGCGCCGGGAGACATGAAGGCCTTGAAGAGGAAGCGCACGTCGCGCAGCCGGTAACCGGTCTCCTCCATCGCCTCGCGGCGGATCGCATCCTCCGGATGATCCTCGTCGAGAAGCCCGGCGGGCACCTCGGTCAGCCAGGCGGGTTCGCCGGACAGATGGACCGGCAGGCGGAACTGCTTCACCAGCACGACCCTGTCCCGTTTCGCATCGTAAAGCAGGATGCAGGCGGCGGGCGTGCGGTGATAGATTTCCCGGTGCAGCCGGTGGATCTCGCCCGAGCGGTCAACATAGTCGAGCTCGTAGGCCGACAGCCGCGTCCAGCCGTCGGACAGCGTCTTCTCGCCGACGATCCTGAGCCGGCCGTCCTGGTCCGTCATGCGGCGTCCTTGCGAAGCCAGACCTTGTTGTCGTGGAAGGCCGCGCCGCCATAGGGGGCCACCGCATCGGCGCCGGTCAGCACGTTGATGCCCTCGCCGTCGAGATGTTTTCCGTTCGGCCAGAGCCCTTCGGCGATCAGCACGCCCGGGCGCGCGCCGGGAACGATCCGCGCGTGCAGCCGGATCTCGCCGCGCTGGTTGCCGAGCCGCACGACATCGCCGTCGGCGATGCCCAGACGCCCGGCATCCGAAGGCTCGATCATCACCTCCGGCCGCCCTTCCCGCTCGTAGGAGCTCTTCGTCTCGCTGAAGGAGGAATTGAGGAAGCTACGGGCCGGCGAGGTCGCCAGCCGGAAGGGATGCGCCTCGTCCGCCACTTCGATCACGTCGACCTGGTCCGGGAAGACCGGCAGTTCGCCGATCGGTCCCAGCGGGCCGACATTCCTCGGCGGCTTGTCGGGCGACGGGCCGTTCGCCCAGTCCGGCCGGAAACGGAATTTTCCGTCCGGATAGCCGAAGCCCTTGATATAATGGGCGGTTTCGAAATCAGGCTGAGCGTCGATCCACTTCTCGCGCTCCAGCACGTCGACACCCGGCCAGCGGCTGTCCTTCAGGATGCGGTCGATATGCTCGCGCTCGTTCATCCTGAAGCCCTGATAATGGTCGACGCCGAGGCGTTTGGCCAGTTCCTCGATGACGAAGAGATTGGTGCGCACCGTCGGCGGCGGCTCCACGAGCTTGGGTCCGAGCAGGATGTGCTGCTGGCCGCCGGCGCGGTAGATGTCGTCGTGCTCCAGGAACATGGTGGCCGGAAGCACGATATCGGCGACATCGGCCGTATCGGTCATGAACTGCTCGTGGACCGCCACAAACAGGTCGTCCCGCATGAAGCCCCGGCGAACGAGGCGCTGTTCGGGCGCGACGTTCATCGGATTGGTGTTCTGGATGAGCATGGCCGTCACCGGCCCGCCGTAGCGGAGCGCCTCGGCGTCGCCGGTCAGCACCCGGCCGATCTGCGACTGGTCGAGCTGGCGGATATCGGGATCGGCGTAAGAACTGCCCATCAGCTCCGACTTGTTGAGCCGGAAGATTTCACCGTTGTTGTGGAAAGCGCCGCCGCCCTCGTATTGCCAGGAGCCGAGGACGGTTGCGATCGAGAGCGCCGCATGCATGGCGACCGTGCCGTTACGCTGGCGTGCAAAACCGTATCCCAGGCGGAAGAAGCTCTTCTTCGTGGTGCCGACGAGCTTTGCGAAGGTCTCGATCTCCTCGACGGACAAGCCCGTGATGGCCGAGGCCCATTCGGGCGTCTTCGCTGCAAGGTGCCTTTCGAGCCCGGCCGGATCGTCGGCATACTTTTCCATATAGTCGCGATCGGCGTAACCGTCGCGGAAGGCGATGTGCATGACGGCGCAGGCGAGCGCCGCATCCGTGCCGGGCCGGACCGTCAGCGCCATGTCGGCCTGTTTCATGGTCGGGTTGTCGTAGATGTCGATGACGACGATCTTCGCACCGCGTTCCTTGCGGGCCTTCACCGCATGGGTCATGACGTTGACCTGCGTGGAGACGGCATTCGTTCCCCAGATCACCACGCAATCGGATTTCGCCATCTCGCGAGGATCGGGCCCGCGCAGGGCGCCTGTGCCCATCACATAGCCGGTCCAGGCCATGTTGGTGCAGATCGTGCCGAAGAAGCCCGAATACTTCTTGGCGTGCCGCAGGCGCTCGATCGAATCGCGCTGCACCTGGCCCATCGTGCCGGCGTAGAAATAGGGCCAGACGGCTTCCGAACCGTGTTTCGCCTCGGCCTTGACGAAAGCGTCGGCGATCTCGTCGAGCGCCGCTTCCCAGGAGAGATCCTGCCAGCCGCCCTCGCCTTTGCGGCCCTTGCGGCGCTTCGGCACCATCAGCCGGCCGGGATGGTAGATGCGTTCGGAATAGCGCGCGACCTTGGCGCAGATGACGCCGGCCGTATAGGTGTTGTCGGCAGAACCGCGCACCCGGCCGATCCTGCCGTCGGCGGTCAGGTCCACATCCAGCGCGCAGGCGGAAGGACAGTCGTGCGGACAGACGGTGTGGCCGACGGAATTGTGGCCGAGGGCGGTTTTCTCGGTGATTTGGGTCGCAACGTTCATGGGTTTTCTATATTGCATGCCAAGCCGCGCAAAAAGTGCGATTTGCGGCGCATCAATTTTATTCATCCCCGAGCGGACCAAATGAACTACCGGCATATCTACCACGCGGGCAATTTCGCCGATGTCCTGAAACACGCCGTGCTGGCGCGGCTCATCCGCTATGCGCAGAAGAAGGACAAGGCTTTCCGCGTGCTCGACACCCATGCCGGCATCGGGCTTTACGATCTTTCCTCGGAAGAGGCGCAGAAGACCGGCGAATGGCGAGACGGCATCGGCCGGCTGATGGAGGCCGACCTGCCGGCCGATGTCTCCGAACTGCTGGAACCCTATCTCGCCGTGGTGAGGGAGCTCAACCGGGATGGGGCGCTCAAGCTCTATCCCGGCTCGCCGAAGCTCGCCCGCATGCTCTTCCGGCCGCAGGACCGGCTTTCGGCCATGGAACTGCATCCGGAAGACTGCAACCGTCTGCACAATCTCTTCCAAGGCGATTTCCAGGTGCGGGTGACCGAGCTCGACGGCTGGCTGGCGCTCGGCGCGCATCTGCCGCCGAAGGAGAAGCGCGGCATCATCCTGGTCGACCCGCCCTTCGAGGAGGAAGGCGAATACAAGCGGCTCGTCAAGGGCCTCGCCGGTGCCTACAGACGCTTTCCGGGCGGCACCTACTGCCTCTGGTATCCGGTCAAGAAAGGCGCGCCGGTCAAGGCCTTCCACGAGGAGCTGCAGGGGCTGGAAATCCCGAAAATGCTCTGTGCGGAGCTCATCGTGAAAAGCGACCGGGAGACGACCGGCCTCACCGGTTCCGGCCTGATCGTCGTCAATCCGCCCTTCACGCTGAAGGACGAGCTGCACGCCCTCCTGCCGGTCCTGAAGACCGTCCTGGCGCAGGACCGCTTCGCCTCGCAGCGCGCCTTCTGGCTGCAAGGCGAATAGGCGTCAGGGCGCGGCGTCGTCGCGTGGCCGGTCCGGCTTTTCGGATGCGAATTGGGAGCGTTCGAAAAGAAGGATCACCACCAGCGCCATCGCGAAGGGTATCAGCAGGTAGAACAGCCGGAACACCAGGAGCGCGGCGATGATATCGGCGGGGTCCATGTCGGGAAGCCCCATGACGAAAACCAGTTCGAGCACCCCGAGTCCGCCCGGGACATGGCTGATCAGCGCGGCCGAAAACGACACGAGGAATATCCCGAGGACGATCAGGAATCCCGGATTTCCCGCCTCAGGCAGAGCGAAATAGATGATGCCGGCCGCGCCGATCAGTTCCAGCGGCGCGATGACGAGCTGCATCAGCGTGACGCGGGGCGACGGATAGACGATCCGGATGGGGCCGATCGCGAAGCCGCGGAGCTTCAGGAAGCTGCCGGCGACATAGAGCGCGACGAGCGCCAGGATGACATAGCCGGTGGCGGCCGACGCCGACATGGGCAACAGATCCCCGAAGCGCTCCGTTATGCCGGGCTCGAGGATCAGCACCAGCCCGGCGAGCAGCACGGTACCGAGCGCGAAGGTGAAGGAACACATCGCGATCAGGATGCCTATCTCGGCGGGCGCCAGCCCCTTCGAGGAATAGGCGCGGTATCGCACCACACCGCCCGATACGACCGAGGCGCCGACATTGTGCGAAAGCGCGTAGGTGGTGAAGGAGCAGACGGTGATGAAGAGCCAGTCGATCTTGCGTCCCAGATGCAGCAAGGCGATACGGTCGTATCCGGCCAGCGCGGCATAGGCGAGCAGAGTGGCGAGGCCGCACAGAAGCCAGTTCAGCGGCGAAATCGCGCCGAAGCTGCGGCCCAGTTCATCGAGGGACAGGCCGCGCAGTTCCTTGTAGAGGAGCCAGGCCGAAACCGTTACCGTCACCGCGCCGACCGCGGGCCAAAAGTACGTCTTGAAAGCCATCCGATATTGCCGTTCCTTCCACCCCTGTTTAAATCCTGCCGCAAGGCCTCGGTCGAACCAATGACTTTAGGGAACGCACGTTTGACAGATCAACCTCTACAGCGCTCTTTCTTGCTGTTCTTCTTCATTTTTCTCGTGTCGGCCGCCGCCGCCAAAGCGCAGGACCGCGCCGGCGCATTCGATTTCTACGTGCTCTCGCTCTCCTGGTCGCCGACCTTCTGCGCCTCGCAGCAGGGCGAGCGGAACGACCGGCAATGCGATGCGGACAAGGATTTCCGCTTCATCGTCCACGGATTGTGGCCGCAATACGAGAAGGGCTATCCGGAGTTCTGCGAAACCCGCGAACCGCGCCGGGTGCCGCGCTCCGTCGGCGAACCGCTCTTCGACATCATGCCGTCCATGGGTCTGATCGGCCATCAGTGGCGCAAGCACGGAAGCTGCACGGGACTCGGCCAGCGCGACTATTTTACCAGGATCCGGCAGGCTTTCGAGCGCATCCGGCTTCCTTCCGACCTTGCCCGCGGCGAGACAGCCGTCACGTTGTCGGCCGACGAGATCGAGGAAAAGTTCATCGCGGCCAATCCGGGCATGAGCCGCCGTGGCATCTCCACGAGCTGCGAAGGCCGCAGGCTCGAAGAAGTCCGCATCTGCCTCACCAAGGACCTGCAATTCCGCGACTGCGCGGAAGTGGACGCCGACGGCTGCAGGATCAGCCAGATCACCCTGCCGCCCGCACGCTGAATTCCGACCTGAAAAAGGAAAAGCCCATGAAGCTGCTCTATTCGCCGGCCTCCCCCTATTCCGCCAAGGTGCGCATGGCGGCCCGCCATCTCGGCATCAAGATCGTCGAGGTGAAGACCGATACCAACGCCAATCCGCCGGAACTCATCGACAGCAATCCGATCGGCAAGATTCCGGTGCTGATCCGCAAGGACGAACCGCCGATCTACGACAGCGTCGCCATCATGCACTATCTCGACCGGCTCTCGGGCGGGAAGCTCTATCCGAAGAAGGATGAGAAGCGAACCGAGGCGGAAGTTCTCGAATCGCTCTGCGACGGCATCACCGACTGCCTGCTGGCGATCGTCTACGAACGCCGCTTCCGTCCGGAGGAGAAAATCCACCAGGGCTGGATCGACCGGCAATGGGAAAAGGTGGTGCGCGGGCTCGACCATCTCGAAAACAATCTGCCGAAGACCGGCAAGAAGCTCAACGGCGGCCATTTCGCGCTCGCCGCGCTGATCGGTTATCTCGACCTGCGCTTCAACGGCCAGTGGGCGGAGGGCCGCCCGGAACTCGCCTCCTGGCCCGACGTCTTCGCCAAGCGGTTTTCCGACTACGGCTCGATGAAATCGGGCGCCTAAATCAAAAAAACCACGAATCAAAAAAGCCCGGACCGAAGTCCGGGCTTTCCCCAGCCTGCTGAGCGAGGCTTAGAACTTGACGCCGATACCGACCTTGACGCTGTGGTCGTCGAAGCCCTTCGAGACCGTGCCGGTGGCAAGGTTGTAGTCGTCGGCTGCGAAATCCGTGTAGCGGTATTCGATACGAGCCGTGATGTTGTCGGTCACGAACGCTTCCGCACCGGCACCGACCGTATAACCGACCTGGGTGTTCTTGTCGGAAGAGACGCCGTCGCTCAGTTCGTTGTTCTGGAAGGCCACACCGGCCGTACCATAGATCATGAACGGGTTCAGGTCGTAACCGATACGGCCGCGGACGGAGCCCTTCCAGCCGCCTTCACCGGTATAGCCGTTCGGGCTCGGACCATCCAGATTGTTGTAGCCGACGTCAGCTTCGATACCGTAGATGATCGGGCCGTTCTGGAAGTTGTAACCGGTAAAGACACCGCCGCCGAAACCGTCGGCATCGTAGTCACCGCCGCCGAAACGGCCCCAGTCATATTCGCCGTAACCACCGAGGTAGAAACCTTCCCAGGTTCTTACCGGTGCCGGCTCTTCGACGGCTACCGGGGCCTGAGGAATCTGCTCAACGGCATCAGCGGCATTGGCCGCGGAGATTGCGATGAAGCTGGCTGCCGAGGCCATCAGAGTTGCGATGAGAATACGCATACATTTTCTCCTTTTACTGCTGTGCCGGGAATCTCGTCGCAAGAACGTAGGTGGCGACGGATTGTTCCCTGCCCGCTGAGGCCGAATGTGGATGCGAATTGAGGAATAGAAAGAGCCGAAATGTGAATTGATTGTGGCAAACAGAAGGCGAAAGTTTGATGTTGCTGTATCGCAACAGGTATTTCATTAACCTTAAGAGAACCTTACTTAAAGTAAAAATATTTTCACCTTCGCAAATTACTCTTTAAAGCGGAAGAAAACCTTCGTCAATATATTTCCTCCCGCGGCCGTTCGTCCCGGCATCTTTTCGCCTCGACTTAGACCCTCAGAAAAAGGCTCCATCCCCTGCGCGCTTCGAGCGTTTTAGACATGAGAAATAAACGCTTCCGGGCCGTCGTGCCGTCAGGAGAGCGGATCAACCAAGCATTCCGCCCCATTTTTGCCTCAAGAAAAGCAGGCCCCGGAGGCCGGTTTTCGCGGCGGCTTGGAAATCCGGTTCCGGCTTTCAAAATCGGCCCCGAGTCACTATGTCTGCGGCAGCGGCCCGCGGCCATGAAATCCGGCCGGGTTGCCCTCAATCTTTGACAAGCGGCCGATCGCGGGCCCATGGTTCGAATCGATGATGGCCAGTTCTCGGGCATCGGCAAACCCGATTCCGGGCCGGTTCTGGCGGAGACTTTGGAATGAACGGAACGAAGCTGCCCGACGGCGGCGTTCTCTACGACGAGACCGAGGATGACGACGACGACGCGCTTTCGAGCGAGCCGTCTGAGGGACCGGCCGCATCGATCGACTGGAACGAGGCGCTCAAGAACGAGACGGGGCTGAAGGGCGCCGAGCTCATCGCCGAATTCGTCAAGCACCTACCGAACGGGCCGGGCGTCTACCGCATGTTCAACGAGGCGGGCGACGTGCTCTATGTCGGCAAGGCGCGCAGCCTCAAGAAGCGCGTCGGCAATTACGCGCAGGGCCGCGTCCATTCCAACCGCATCGCCCGGATGGTGCGTGAAACCACCCATATGGAATTCGTCACGACGCGGACGGAGACCGAGGCGCTGCTGCTGGAGGCGAATCTCATCAAGCGCCTGCGCCCGCGCTTCAACGTGCTTCTGCGCGACGACAAGTCGTTTCCGTATATCCTGATCACCGGCGACCACCGGGCGCCCGCCATCTTCAAGCACCGCGGCGCCCGCGCCCGCAAGGGCGATTATTTCGGCCCCTTCGCATCCGCCGCCGCCGTCGGCCGCACCATCAATTCGCTGCAGCGGGCCTTCCTGCTGCGCACCTGCACCGACAGCGTCTTCGAGACGCGCACCCGCCCCTGCCTGCTCTTCCAGATCAAGCGCTGTTCCGGCCCCTGCACATACGAGATCAGCGACGAGGACTATGCCGGCCTCGTGCGCGAGGCGAAGGACTTCCTCTCCGGCAAGAGCCAGAACGTGAAGTCCGCGATCGCCGCGCAGATGGCGGAAGCTTCCGAAGACCTCGACTTCGAGCGCGCCGCGGTCTATCGCGACCGGCTCGCGGCGCTCTCGCATGTCCAGAGCCATCAGGGCATCAATCCCGCAGGCGTCGAGGAGGCGGATGTCTTCGCCATCCATCACGAAGGCGGGCTTTCCTGCATTCAGGTCTTCTTTTTCAGGACCGGCCAGAACTGGGGCAACCGCGCCTATTTCCCGAAGGCGGATCCGCAGCTTTCGGGTGCGGAAGTGCTCAACGCGTTTCTCGCCCAGTTCTACGACGACAAGCCGGTGCCGAAGCAGATCCTGCTTTCCGAAGCGGTCGAGGAACAGGAATTGCTGGCCCAGGCCCTTTCCGAAAAGGCCGGCCACAGGGTGGCGATCTCCGTGCCCCAGCGCGGCGAGAAGAAGGACCTCGTCGGCCACGTGCTCGCCAACGCCCGCGAGGCGCATGGCCGCAAGCTGGCGGAGACCTCGTCGCAGGCCCGCCTGCTGCAGGGCCTGGCCGAGACCTTCGGGCTTGCCCGGGTGCCGCGCCGCATCGAGATCTACGACAACTCGCATATCATGGGCGCCAATGCCGTCGGCGGCATGGTCGTGGCGGGGCCGGAAGGCTTCGTGAAGAGCCAGTACCGCAAGTTCAACATCAAATCGACCGACATCACCCCCGGCGACGACTTCGGCATGATGCGGGAAGTGATGACCCGCCGCTTCTCGCGCCTCCTCAAGGAAGAGGGCCTTCCGGACCGCAGCGCCGATGCGGCTGCGGCCGCCGGAAGCGACGATCTCAACGATGCCGCCTTCCCCGACGCTTCTTTCCCCGCCTGGCCCGACGTGATCCTGATCGACGGGGGCCAGGGCCAGATGACGGCCGTGCGCGCCATCCTCGACGAGCTCGGCATCCGCGATGTCGTCACCGCGATCGGGGTGGCCAAGGGCGTCGACCGCGAGGCCGGCCGCGAGCGTTTCTTCGCCGACGGCAAAAGCGACTTCTCGCTGCCGCCGCGCGATCCGGTTCTCTATTTCATCCAGCGGCTGCGCGACGAGGCGCACCGCTTCGCGATCGGCTCGCACCGCGCGCGGCGCAAGAAGGAGATGGTCAGGAACCCGCTCGACGAGATTTCCGGCATCGGACCCGGCCGCAAGCGCAAGCTGCTGCAGCATTTCGGCACGGCGAAAGCCGTCTCCCGCGCGGGACTGACCGACCTCATGGCCGTGGAGGGCATTTCCGAAGCCGTCGCGAAGCTGATCTACAATCACTTTCACGAGAGCCGGGCGGGGTGAGGAATGGTCGGCGCAGCCGACGAAACGATCCAGTGAATCGTTTCGAATGACGAACGCCCTGAGCCCAAGGCGAAGGGCCGGGTTCGCCCCGCCTGTTGCCCCCTCATCCGCCCTGCCGGGCACCTTCTCCCCGCTGGGGAGAAGGGATATGCCGCACCGTTTCCTCCCTCGACGCTGCGTATGGCATGTTCTCTCCCCCGGCCACAGCGAGGAGAGGGCCGGGTTGAGGGGCAATAGGAGCCGGAGCAGAGGGGCTGCCGCAATCGGCTGCAAAAAAGCCGCGGGAACATGTTGACGCTGGGGCCTCAAAGTTTCAACTAGAGGCAAACATCGCAATAGGTCGTCCATGGCTTCCCGCGCATACAACATCCCCAACCTGCTCACCTATGCGCGCATCCTGGCGGTGCCGGTGATCGTGCTGTGCTTCTTCATCGAAGGCCGGCTGGAAAGCTCGGACTTCGCCCGCTGGACGGGGCTGACGATCTTCGTCGTCGCCTCGATCACCGACTATCTCGACGGATATCTCGCCCGCATCTGGAACCAGACCTCCAATATCGGCCGCATGCTCGATCCGATCGCCGACAAGCTGCTGGTCGCCTCGGTGCTGCTCCTGATGGCGGCCGACGGGACGATCGCCGGATGGTCGCTCTGGGCGGCGATCACCATATTGTGCCGCGAAATCCTCGTTTCGGGGCTTCGCGAATATCTCGCGGCGCTGAAGGTTTCCGTGCCGGTGACGCGCATCGCCAAATGGAAGACGACGATCCAGATGGTGGCGATCGCCTTCCTGCTCGCCGGCCCCGCCGGCGACAAGATCATGCCTTACATCACCGAACTCGGCATCACGCTGCTCTGGATCGCCGCGATCCTGACCTTCTACACCGGCTACGACTATTTCAAAGCCGGCCTGAAACATCTGGTGGATGAGGAATGAGCACGAAACTCGTCTATTTCGCCTGGGTGCGCGAGCGGATCGGCAAGCCGGAGGAGGAACTCGACCTGCCGGCGGGCGTCGTCACCGTGCGCGATTTGCTGAATCACCTCAAGAGTTTGGGCGAGGAATACGAGAACGCGCTTCAATATCCCGACGTGATCCGCGTCGCGATCGACCAGGAGCATGTGGAGCACGACGAAAAGATCGCCGGCGCGCGCGAGATCGGAATATTTCCGCCGATGACGGGTGGGTGAGATGGTGATGGCCGTGCCGTGCCGATACCCCCCTCTGCCCTGCCGGGCATCTCCCCCACAAGGAGGGAGATTGGATAGACGCACCGGTTTCCCCAAACAACAAGCGCTGCGGTTCGACACACCATCAGTTTGGCGGGAAGACCATGCCGCTTGTGATCTCCCCACCCGTGGGGGAGATGCCCGGCAGGGCAGAGGGGGGCCTGCACGGCATGCCCCTTCCCTCATCCCCCCCGGCGCTTCAAAACCATGGAGGCATCTGCAATGACAGTTGCCCCCACCATCCGCGTCCAATCGGCCGATTTCGACCTGCAAGCCGAAATCGAGGCGCTGACCGCCGGCCGCAGGGATATCGGCGCGGTCGTCACCTTCGCCGGTCTCTGCCGCGACGAACAGGGCCAGCTTTCGGCGCTGGAGCTCGAACATTATCCCGGCATGGCGGAGGCGGAGATGCGCCGGATCGCCGAGCTCGCCATCGAGCGCTTCTCGCTCCTCGGCCTCACCGCCGTGCATCGCTACGGGAAGATCCTGCCGGGCGAGAACATCGTGCTCGTCGTCGCAGCCGCCCCCCACCGGCAGGCGGCTTTCGACGGCGCGGGCTTCATGATGGATTTCCTGAAGACCTCGGCTCCTTTCTGGAAGAAGGAACACGCCGCCGACGGTTCACAAGGCGATTGGGTCGCCGCCAAGGATGCCGACGACAGGGCGCGCGACAAGTGGCGGTAACCGTCACGGCACCGCCCTCTCCCGCCGGCTCATGACGAGTACCGCAACCAGGATCGAGACGATCACGAAATCCCGCCAGACGATCGGGCCGTAGCCGCTCCAGAGGGTCTCCGCGAAGCCGACGACGGCCGCGCCCGCCGCCGAGCGGAGCGGATTGGAATGGCCGCCCGCGGCGGCGATCAGCACGACTTTCAGCCCGAACAGCAGGCCGGCGCCGAAATCCATCGTGCCGTAATGGGAAGTCGCCAGCACGCCGCAGATCGAGGCGAAGAGCGCTGCGGAAGCGTAGGCCGTGACGAAAACGCGGGAGGCATCGGTGCCGGAGAGTTCCGCCGCCAGCGGGTCGTCGGCGACCGCCCGCCACATGCGGCCCCAACGGGTGCGAGCCAGGACCAGATGGCCCGCGCCGATCATCGCCAGCATCACGGCGACGTTGATGAGCTGTATCCGCGTCAGGATTACCGGAAAGCCGTCGCCGCGCCAGAAGACAACCGCCTCGTTCATGAAGGGCGGCAGCCAGAGCTCGCGCGTGTCGGAGGCGAGCCGCGCCCCTTCCATCAGCACCATCAGCACACCGAGCGAGGCGACGATCACCGCATTCGGCGAGATTTTCGCAAGCGGCCGCATGACGAACCGCCCGATCGCCACCCCTGCCCCGACGCCGCCGACAAGCGCCCCCG
The DNA here is from genome assembly GCF_030378245.1 of Neorhizobium sp. CSC1952. Lineage (NCBI taxonomy): Bacteria > Pseudomonadati > Pseudomonadota > Alphaproteobacteria > Hyphomicrobiales > Rhizobiaceae > Neorhizobium > Neorhizobium sp. CSC1952. Next base: position 275,017 of record NZ_CP128416.1, read on the forward strand.
CGGCCCCCATGGCCAGCGCGGCCGGAAAGATCAACCAGAACCGGTCCCAGCCGATATGGGCGAAGAGCAGATAGGTATGGCCCGAAAAGGCGAAGATCGCTCCGTAGGTGATATCCGCCCGCTTCGTCACCGCGAAGGCGATCGCATAACCGAAGGCAAGCGCCGCATAAAGCGCCGCCAGCGGAAACGCGTTCGCCAATTGCTGCAGCAGATAGGCCATGGGCACTCCGTCACGGGCTTCGAATATAACTGGTAAACTTCATTTTGCCAGTTATAATCCGGAGCATGAGCTTTTCCTGGACCCCGCATCGTTTCGCCGGCGGCGCGCTGGCGCTGGACGTCGCCAACAGCGTCATCATGCGCTTCGATCCCGAGCGCAGCATCGACCGTTTCGCCGAGCCCGGGCAGATGGACGCCTTTCCGAGGGCGGCACAGCAATTCTGCGCCGAACGCGCCCTGTTCGGCGAGCCGGCGCCGGTGCGGCCGGGAAACCGTGTGCCTTTCCTCGCGTTGCGGGAGGCGATCGACCGCTACTTTCGCGCCCGTATCCTGGGGGATGACACCCACGGGCTGCTCGCCGATTTTCTCGAAGCCGCGGCCGTTATCCTGCGCCGCGCGGAGGAAGGGTCGCTCGAGGCGGCGACCGCCCGTTCGGCATTGAGGCTTCTGGCGGAAGAGGAAATCGCGCGCCTCAAGATCTGCGGCAATTGCGGCTGGCTGTTCATCGACCGCAGCCGGAACCGCAGCCGCGCGTGGTGCGACATGGCCGTCTGCGGCAACCGGGTCAAAGCGAGCCGCCACTATCGCCGGAAGAAGAAGGAGGCCGCGTCATGATGCGCCGCCTCCTTGCCTGCGGCCTTGCCATGGTTCTGCTGGTCTCCTGCCAGCGGGAGGCGGACGGAAAATTCGCGGAGCTTTCCGGCCGGATGTTCGTCTTCAACTACCGCGTGGCTACGGCGAACTATCTCGTCACGCTGCGCAAGACGGCGCCCCTGCCGGAGGGCGCCTATGCGGAAGCGGAATTCGAGAACCCTGAGGGCGGCGCGCCGTTCGTGGTGCGGCAGACGCTTTTCCCGGTCATGGAAAAGATCGTGCTGCAAAGCCCGAACCTCAAATGCGTGAAGAAGGACAGGCCGTATTCGGTCAGGATCCGCCTGGTCGGTGCCGGTGGCGAGCCGCTGCAGACGATCGAGACGAGCATCACGTCCGACGCGGACCAGACCATCATGCCGTCGAAGCCGCTGGTGGTCGGGCCTCTCTATACGCCCAATCCGGAGGTCTTTCACGCCGACGGCACGGCGGATTACGGCAAGGAAGACAACTGTCCGGCGTGAAGTTCCCTTTTTCCCCGGTGGCAGACTCCCGCCGATCTCCCCCTTGAGGGGGGAAATGTCACCGTAGGTGACAGAGGGGACGCCACAAACTCGATGGCAGAAGAATATGCCGAAACACCCCCCTCTGCCCTGCCGGGCATCTCCCCCTCAAGGGGGGAGATCGATATGCGCACCGTCTCGCGTCCACAGAGGAAGGCAAAGGCTTCCAGCTTTGCCAACAAAAAAGCCGGGGCAGAACCCCGGCTTTTTTTGTTCAATCACTGCCTGCGTCGATCAGCCGACGATCTCGGTTTCGGAGAACCAGTAGGCGATTTCCTGGACGGCGGTTTCCGGAGCGTCGGAGCCGTGGACGGAGTTTTCGCCGATCGACAGGGCGAAGGTCTTGCGGATCGTGCCTTCGGCGGCGTTCGCCGGGTTGGTGGCGCCCATGATCTCGCGGTTCTTCAGGATGGCGTTCTCGCCTTCCAGGACCTGGACGACGGTCGGGCCGGAGGTCATGCCTTCGACGAGTTCGCCGAAGAAGGGACGGTCCTTGTGGACGGCATAGAAACCTTCGGCTTCGCGCTTGCTCATCCAGACGCGCTTGGAAGCGATGACGCGCAGGCCATTGTCTTCAAATACCTTGGTGATGGCGCCGGTCAGGTTGCGCTTGGTGGCATCCGGCTTGATCATCGAAAATGTGCGTTCAATCGCCATTGTTCTATCCTTTGTTTCCAAGAGGGAAAGTGGGCGGTCTTTACCCGCCCCTTCCGCCGGAAACAAGGGGGTTTCGGCAATTTCACGCCGCTGTCACACGGCGGCCGGCCGCGTCATGCAGATCGAGGCAGCGTTCGAACCACGATGCCACTGGATCGTCGCCGGCGAGGATCCCGGTGCCGGCCGTGATGCGCATCCACTGCAGCGCGCCGAAAAGGATGTAATCGGCGAAGAGCGGGCCGTCGCCGCCGAGAAACTCCTGATATTTCAGGGTTTGCCGCACCGGTTCCAGCTTGGCCGCGAAGGCTTCGATCTCCGCGTCGCGCCCGGCCTTCACCTCCTCCAGCGTCCTGCCGAGGGCGGCCTCGCGGCTCTTGCGGAAATAGACCTGATCGGTATCGCCGAGCATGTCATGAATGTCGGCAACGGCGATCCTGACGATCGCCGGATGGATGATGGTTTGCGAAAAGCGCTCGACGAAGCGCGACAGCGCCTTGCCGCCCTCGCCCGCGAACAGCGTCGGCCGGTCGGGATAGGCCTCCTCCAGGTAAAGCGCGATATCGAAACTGTCGCGGATGAGCTCGTTGCCGTCCCGCAAAATCGGCACCGTCTTCGAGAAGCCGTTCTCCAGCTTCGGGATTTCCGTGAAAGGCGTCGGCCTTTCGACAAAGTCCAGCTGCTTGTGGCGCAGCGCCAGCACCACCTTCCAGCAATGGGGCGAAAAGGGGCGGCTCTCGTCGGCGCCGCAGAGCGAATAGAGGATGCGGGTCATGTCAGCTCCTGATGTCCGGTCACGCCTAGTGGAGACAAATCCGCCGTCAAAATCCAATCAGGAAAATTCATGGATGGCATTCGGGGAGCGCCTGCACCTTTTCTTAACCGTAACAGCAGCCGAACGACCGCTTTTCAGCAGATGTTAAAGGACGATCGCCGATAGGTTGCCGCACTATCGAACAATGATCGGAACCCCAGAGGGCGAACATGGCCGGCGAAACCAGCAAGAGGGCGTGGGACCGGAACCTGCAGATGGTGAGCCAGCATATGGCGAGGCTGGAGGTGAGCGGCCTGCCGCGCAATTACGAACTCTTTCACGAGGCCCTGTCGGGTGCCGACGCGGCGCTTTCCCGCGAAGTGGCGGCGCTGCCGGCCGCACCGTCGCAGGCAATTCTCGACGAGATCGGCATCAGGCATCGGCTCCCGGGCTTCATCGCGCTCGCCATCCCAGCGGGCCGCGGCCACGAGATCAAGCTGCTTTCGGAACTGAGGGAGAAGATGGCAAGCGGCGTCGCCCAGAAGCAGGGCTTTACCCGCGTGCTCGAGGCCGTCGCCCGAAGCCTTCGCGAAGACAGCGATGCCGGCCCTCGCGATATCCTGGCCGAAATCGAATACCTGAGCGTCTCGCTCTCCGATGCGGTGGTGGCCGAAACGGAACTGGAAGCGGCGCTGAAGGACGGCGCCGAACGCATCATCAAGGCGGAACGGGACGCCTCCGCCGCCCGCGCCGTCACGCTGCGCGACCGGCTGACGGCCCTGCCGAACCATGCCGCGCTCGCCGAGCGCCTTGAGGCGCTTTACGGCGGCGATGCGGACGGCCGCGACGCCGCGCTCTTCCTGGTGACCATCTCCGACCTGCCGGAACTCGTGCGGACCTATGGCGAACCGGCCATCAACCGGATCATCCGGAAGACCGCCACCATCTTCCGCAAGGCGATCAAGAAGAACGACTTCCTGGCGCGCATCGGCCGGGGCGACTTCGCCTTCGTGCTGAAAGACGTCAGCCGGGACAGCGTGCATCCGATCGCCGAACGGCTCGCCGCCTCGCTCGCCGACAACCTCGTCTTCGCCGCTTCCGACCGGGCTGCCGCAACGCTCGGGCTTTCGATCGGCGCGGCGCTGACGCGGGACGCGTTCTCCCCGCAGCAATTGCGCCTGCAGGCGACCGCCGCGCTGGAAATGTCGAAGGCCAACGGACGGCCGGCCGTCTTTATCCCGGGAGAAACCGCATAGCCTTCGGTGCGGAGGGCGGCGGCGGCACCCGCGCGCGCCGTCTTGCCTTCCCGGCGAGTTTCGGCCAAAACCGCCGCCATGATCACGATCACCGACCTTTCCGCCCGCATCGCCGGGCGCCTTCTCCTCGACAATGCCAGCGTGACGCTTCCGGCGGGCACGAAGGCCGGGCTCGTGGGCCGCAACGGCGCCGGCAAGTCGACGCTCTTCCGGGTGATCACCGGCGACCTCGCCGCGGAAAGCGGTTCGGTCACCATTCCGAAGAATGCCCGCATCGGCCAGGTGGCGCAGGAAGCGCCGGGCACGGAGGAATCGCTGATCACCATCGTGCTTTCCGCCGACAAGGAGCGCACCGCGCTGCTTGAGGAGGCAGAGACCGCGACCGACCCGCACCGCATCGCCGAGATCCAGATGCGGCTCGTCGATATCGACGCCCATTCGGCCGAGGCGCGCGCCGCCAGCATCCTCGCCGGCCTCGGCTTCGACGCGCAGGCGCAGCATCGCCCCGCCTCCTCTTTTTCCGGCGGCTGGCGCATGCGCGTGGCGCTGGCGGCGGTGCTTTTCGCCGAGCCGGACCTGCTTCTCCTCGACGAGCCGACCAACTATCTCGATCTCGAAGGCACGATGTGGCTGGAGGACTATGTGCGGCGCTATCCGCACACGGTCATCATCATCAGCCACGACCGCGATCTGCTCAACAACGCGGTCAACTCGATCGTCCACCTCGACAGGCAAAAGCTGACCTTCTATCGCGGCGGATACGACCAGTTCGAGCGGCAGAAGGCGGAAGCCGACGAATTGCAGATGAAGGCGAAGGCGAAGAGCGACGCCGCGCGGAAACACATCCAGAGCTATATCGACCGCTTCCGCTACAAGGCTTCCAAGGCCCGGCAGGCGCAGAGCCGCATCAAGGCGCTGGAGCGCATGGGCACGGTGGCGGCGGTCATCGAGGACCATGTCCAGCCGATCACCTTTCCCGAACCGGAAAAGCAGCCCGCCTCGCCGATCGTTTCGATCAGCAAGGGTGCTGTCGGCTACGTGCCCGGCAAGCCGGTGCTGAAGAACATCAATCTGAGGATCGACAACGACGACCGCATCGCGCTGCTCGGCTCGAACGGCAACGGCAAATCGACCTTCGCCAAGCTCATCTCCGGCCGGCTTTCGGCCGAAAGCGGCGAGATCAGGCTGGCGCCCGGCCTGAAGATCGGCTTCTTCGCCCAGCACCAGCTCGACGACCTGATCCCCAACGAAACGCCGGTCGATCACGTCCGCCGGCTGATGCCGCAGGCCCCCGAGGCGCAGGTGCGGGCCCGCGTCGCGCAGATGGGGCTGGCGACCGAGAAGATGGCGACCGCCGCCAAGGATCTTTCCGGCGGCGAGAAGGCGCGCCTGCTGATGGGGCTCGCCGCCTTCCATGCGCCGAACCTGCTGATCCTCGACGAACCGACCAACCATCTCGACATCGACAGCCGCCGCGCCCTGATCGAGGCGCTGAACGATTACGACGGCGCCGTCATCCTGATTTCGCACGACCGGCACCTGATCGAGGCGACGGTCGACCGGCTGTGGCTGGTCAACGAAGGCACGGTCAAGGTGTTCGAAGGCGACCTCGACGAATACCGCGACCTGATCGTCTCCGCCGGCCGCAGGAAGGAGGAGAAGCCGCAGGCCTCCGACGAGCCGGCCTCGAAATCGGAACAGCGCAAGGTGAATGCGGAAAAGCGCGCCTCGCTCGCCCCGCTCAGGAAAAAGATCAACGAAATCGAATCCCTGACGGCAAAGCTTGAGAAGCAGATAGAGGCGCTTGACAGGGAGCTTGCGGACCCGGCGCTCTACGACAAGGCGCCGGCCAAGGCAGCGAGCAAGGCCAAGGAACGCGGCGAAGCGGCCGCAAAGCTCGCGGCGGCGGAAGAGGAATGGCTGTCGCTTTCTTCCGAATACGAAGAGGCGATGGCGGGGTGACGCGGACTTCCGCGTTCACGATCGTCATTCTCGGCCTTGTGCCGAGGATCCAAGCGCGTAGCGAAAAATCGAACCGCCGCAGATGCTCGGGACAGGCCAGAGCATGACGGCGGAGCAGATCGAGGCTCAGGCACATCATTCCGGATTGACGCAGCACCGGTTGTCCCGCCCCTCCGCCATGCCTAGGTAAGAGCTTCCAACCACCAGAGGATGCTCTTTCATGGACCTTTTTCTCGAAGCCGACGACGACCCGAAGACGATCGCCTTCGTTGCCGAACGCAACGAACATTCCGACCGCCGGTTCAGGACGCCGGAATTCGAGAAGGACCGGGATGCCCTGAAAGCGATGATCGAGCGAGAGGACCGGCTGATCGTGCCGACCCGGCGCGGCAGGTGGCTGTTCGATTTCCACCGTTCGAAGAACAATCCGCTCGGCATCTGGCGGCGCCTGCCCGCCGAGCAGGAGCCTCGCCCGAACGCCCCTTGGGAAACCGTCTTCGATGTCGACGCGTTCTGCAGACAGGAAGGCAAGCGCTGGATCTATTCCGGCGCGATCACCTCCCCATACGAGCCGACGCGCGTGCTGCTGATCCTGTCCGACGGCGGCTCCGACCAGCTGCGGCTCCTGGAATTCGACACGGAAGCGAAGGCGATCGTCGATGGCGGGTTCGATACGCCGCCGGCGCGGGCACATGCCGCCTGGCTCGGTCCCGACGAGATCGCCTATTTCGGCTCGGTCGACGAATTCTCCGCCACCCGCTCCGGCTGGCCGCGCGTCGGCCGGCGCCTCCGGCGCGGCGTCGATCCGAAGAATGCCCCGATCCTGTACGAAGCCGGCAAGGACGACGTCACGGGCATGGGCGGCATCATCGATCCGCTCTATTGGGGCGGCGCGCCGAAGGAGCGGCCGATCGAGATATTCACGGCCGTCAACGACATCGGCAAGGCGAGTTACGAGGTGCGGGACGCCGACGGGAACCTCCGCCGTCTCGACCTGCCGACGGAATCGGATATCGACTACAACCACAACCACGTCCTGTGGCGGGCGAAGACCGACGAGCGCTATCCGAGCGGAAGCCTCATCCTGCAGGATTTCGCCCCGTTCGCTTCCGAACCGCTCGGCAAGGCCCGCGTGCTCTTCGCGCCAAAAGAGGGCCAGTCGGTCTCGCAATTCGCACTGCTGAAGACCTGGGCCGTATTCGTGGTCCGCGACCGGATGGTGCCGAAGCTCTTCCTCCTCGACCTGACGAAGCCGGAGGCGGAGCCGCAGGAACTGCCGCTGCCGGCCGGCCTACAGACCGTCGGCTTTCGCCTGCTCGATGCCGAGCTGACGCTCGGCGAGGAAATCCTCACCGTCGTCGGCCAGGGCTTTCTCCTCCCTTCCAGTGCCTACCGCCTCGACCTCACCGACCGCAGCAGGAAGCCGGAACTCGTTCCGGCCGGCTCGTCGCCCGCCTATTTCGATGCCGAGGGCATGCGCTCCGAACTTCTGGAGGCGACTTCGGAAGACGGCACCAAGGTGCCCTATCACATCGTGTTTCCGAAAACCTGGACGAAGGGCGAGCTGCCGGTGCTGATGTACGGCTACGGCGGCTTTGCGGTGCCGCTGTCGCCCGTCTATTCCGGCGCCTACGGGCTGTGGCTCGGACAGGGCGGCGCCTTCGTGCAGGCCTATATCCGCGGCGGCGGCGAACTCGGCCCCGACTGGCACAAGACCGCCAAGGGAAAGGGCCGGCACAAGGCGTTCGAGGACTTCGTCGCGGTCGCCCGCGATCTCGTGAAGCGCGGCTATACCAAGCCGTCGCGCATCGCCTGCAACGGCGGCAGCAATGGCGGATTGCTCACCTCGGTGATGCTGACCCGCTATCCGGAGGATTTCGGCGCGGTGTGGACCTCCGTGCCGGTCATCGACATGTCGCGTTTCCACCTCTTCCCCTCCGGCAAGGCCTGGATGGACGAGTACGGCAACCCGGATGTGGCGGACGAGCTCGACTACATGCTTTCCTATTCGCCCCTGCATCAGGTGAAGCCGGCGAGCGAAATCACCTATCCGGCGGTCTATGTGGAAAGCTCGACCAACGACGACCGGGTGCATCCCTCCCACGCCCGCCGCTTCGCCAAGCGGCTTCTGGAGGAAGGACATGAACCGTTCTTTCGGGAGTATGGCTCCGGCGGCCATGGCGGCGCGGGCGATACGACCGAAATGGCGGAGCGGCAGGCCATGGGCTACAGCTTCCTGCGTCAGACGATCATGGCTTAGTGACGTCTTGTTGCTCTCGTGAATATACACTATCTTCAGATGTATATTCACGAGGTGCCAAGATGCCCCTTTACGTTCGCGACGAACGCGTCAACCAGCTTGCCCAGCAGGCGCAGAAGATTCTGAAAGCGCCCACCAAGACGGATGCCATCCGGCAGGCCCTGGAGCGGGTGGTGGAAACGCCTTCCGAGACAGCGGTCAGAGAGAAAAAAGCGTCCCTGGAAGAGCGGATCGAGAGGTTGCGAGCCAAGTACGATATGCCGCCCTACGAGTCCCTGGAGCATCTCGACGAGAAGGCGTTCCTGGACGAGATGTGGGGCGATAACGATGTTCATCGATAGTTCGGCTCTCGTCGAAATCCTGTCTCTCGCTCCACGGCGCCAGAAGTTGCTCGAACGCCTTGCAGCAGCCTCCACGCCGTTATCCACCAGTGCGACCGTGATATACGAAACGAGCGTCGTGCTGGCGCGCGAGACGCGAAAAGACGTCGTCACCGCAAGGAATTTCGTACTGGAATTCCTTGACGAACTCGACGTGGAAGTCATTCCGATGACCCGCTCGACGGCGATCGCCGCCACCGACGCCTTCGCCCGCTACGGCAAGGGCCGGCATCCCGCCAAACTGAATTTCGGCGATTGCTTCAGCTATGCCGGCGCCAGGGAGGCAGGCACTCCCCTGCTCTATGTCGGCGAGGATTTCGCCCAAACGGACCTTGCCTGAACCGGAAGCACATCGCGTTTCGGTGTCGCAAACAGCCGGAGCACTTGGCGCGACATGCGTCAGGCCTTCTTCACCCAGCGACCGTCTTCCGACTGCTGCCAATAGGTCAGCGTGTGTCCTTCTCCCTTCAGCCTCTTCCACTGGGCGCGGGCACCTTCGAGCTGGGCTGCGTCGTAGCCGTCGAACATGAAGACGATCCGCTCATAGTCGGCCACCGGCGGCGGCTCGGCGCCGTCCACCAGAAACCGCACGTTCGCGCCGTTGCGGTTTTCGGCGTCGGCGGTCAGCAGCACGGGCTGGGCGTCGGCCATCGGCGCGGCGTCCGTGCCGTGCGGAAGGAAACTGTCCTCGCGGAAGGTCCACAGATGCGCGTCGAGAAAATCCCGCCGCGCTTCCGCATTCGTCTGCACGACCACCTTCCAGCCGCGCTCGACGCTTTTTTCCAAAAGCGCCGGCAGGGCGTCCTCGAGCTTGGACTCGGTCAGATGGTAGAAGAGAATTTCCGTCATCAGCCCTCGTAATGCGCGCGAACCAGTTCGTCCAGCAGGCGCACGCCGTAGCCCGAGCCCCAGGACTGGTTGATCTCGCTGGCAGGCGAATTCATCGCCGTCCCGGCGATGTCGAGATGCGCCCAGGGCGTTTCGCCGACAAAGCGCTTCAAAAGCTGGGCGGCGGTGATCGAACCGGCGTAGCGCCCGCCGGTGTTCTTCATGTCGGCGAACTTGGAATCGATCATCTTGTCGTAGTCCTTGCCGAGCGGCATGCGCCACAGGCGCTCGCCCGTCACCTCGCCGACCGACGTCAGCTGGCCGGCGAGCGTGTCGTCGTTGGAAAACAGGCCGGCATGCAGGTTGCCGAGCGCCACCATGATCGCGCCCGTCAGCGTCGCGAGGTTGATCATGAAGCGCGGCTTGAAGCGCTCGTTGCAGTAAAAGAGCGCATCGGCGAGCACGAGCCGGCCTTCCGCATCGGTGTTGATGATCTCGATCGTCTGGCCCGACATGGTGGTGACGATATCGCCGGGGCGCTGCGCATTGCCGTCCGGCATGTTCTCGACAAGGCCGATGATGCCGACGACATTGGCCTTCGCCTTGCGGGCGGCGAGGGTGTGGATGAGCCCGGTGACGGCGGCGGCGCCGCCCATATCCCCCTTCATGTCCTCCATGCCGGCGCCGGGCTTGATGGAAATGCCGCCGGTGTCAAAGACCACCCCCTTGCCGATGAAGGCGACCGGCGCATCCTTCGCCTTGCCGCCCTTCCAGTGCATGACGGCAAGCCGCGGCGGCCGGACAGAGCCCTGCGCTACGCCGAGCAGCGCGCCCATGCCGAGCTTCCTCATTTCCTTCTCGGTCAATATCTCCACCTCGACGCCGAGCTTTTCGAGCTCCTTCGCCTTGTCGGCGAATTCGACCGGGCCGAGCGCGTTCGGCGGCAGGTTGACGAGGTCGCGCGCCAGGAGGACGCCGCCGGCGATCGCTTCCGATTCGGAAAAGGCCTTCCTGGCGGCCGCATGCGCGGCGGTGACGATCGTCACCTTCACCGCCTTCGGAGCCTTGTCCTCGTCATCGCCCTTCTTCGTCTTGTAGGCGTCGAAACTATAGGCACGCAGCAGCATGCCGAGCGCGAAACCGGCGGCCTCGGCGCCGCCGACCGTCAAGCCCGGGACATCCAGGTAAATCGCCACTTTGGTCATCGACCTGACGCAGGCCGCCGCAACGCCGCCCGCCTTCAGCCAGTCGTGGGCCGTCAGGGCCTCCGCCTTGCCGAGGCCCAGCACCACGAGCCGGTCTGCCGGCGAACCCTGCGGCGCGATGACGTCGAGCGTCGTCATGGGCTTGCCGGAGAATTTGCCGATCTCGGAGGCTCTCGCGACGATGCCTGCCGGATCGGCTTCCGCCGCCCCCGCCGCCGGCCCGTCGCCGGCAAGCTTGAGCTGAATGGCAAGCCCGCCCTCGAGCTTGGCGGATTTGGCGAAGGAGATATCGAATTTCAGGGACATTGCGACTCCAGAAGGCTTTTCGAGACGAACGGCGATCATCGCGGTTTCGGCAGCGAACGCAAGGGAAAGAGAAAGCGCCGCAATCACGATGAGTTCTGACACACGGATGACATGCCGCCGACACGAGTCCATCAAACGTCCTTCACACTGCCATGCGAAGCAAGTGCCGCCCCGGGTTCCATTCCGGCCCGGGCGCTTCATCAGGCTCATCAGGCACCCGTTCGATGTCGTATGCTCCATCCGTTCTTGAGGGTCGGCCCCGGACCGCGAGGCAGTTCTTTTCGAGCCCTTCAGGGTTGTTCGTCGTGCTGATGGGGACATGGTGGCTGCTGCTCGCGATATTCCACGCCTTCCCGCAGCTCGATCTGTGGACGGCGGACGCCTTCTTCATCGAAGCGGCGTGCGGCAGCCCGTCCGGCGCGGTGCGGATTTGCGGCAGCTTTCCCTACGGGACGCAAGCGGCCTTCATCGCCCTCCGGCGCATTCTCTTCTATCTGCCCGCCGTGGCCGCGCTTTGTCTCCTCTATCTTCTCATCGCCAATCTCCAGCATCACGGCGTCACCTATTGCCGGCGCAAGACGCGCGACTGTTCGGTTGCGCTGACGGCCTTTCTGCTCGGCCCCCTGTTTCTGGTGAACATGATCCTGAAGGAGGTTTCCGACCGTCCGCGCCCCCATCAGACCGATCTCTTCGGCGGCGGGAATGTTTTCATGCCGGCCGGCGACTTCCGGGGCGCCTGCGACGGCAACTGTTCCTTCATCTCCGGAGAGGCCGCCGGCGCGGGGTGGCTCGCCTGTCTGATCGTGCTTCTGCCGAAGCCGCTCCGCCCGGCGCTCGGCCCGCCGCTGATCGCCATATCGCTCATCTCGCCGGCGCTGAGAGCATCCTTCGGCGGCCACTACCTGTCCGACGTGACGCTCGGCTGGCTGTCGTCGCTGGTGGTCTATGCGGGGGTGGCGGCATGTTTCGAAATGTCACAGCCGCGAAGAAAACTGAATCCGCAAACAAATTTGTGACGCGGGCCCTGTCGCAAACCCCGCGCCAATCGCTTAGATAAGCGCGACCGTCATCGGTGGGCGACAATTGCGGTTCCCTCGGGATGACAGAAATGCAAGACGTCTAGGCCGGATGAAGCTTCTCGAACGCTACATATTGCGCCGGATCTTTCAGATGTTTCTGGTGACGCTCCTGCCGGTGCTCACCATCATCTGGACCATCCAGGTGCTCGGACGCATCAACCTGGTCACGGATACGGGCCAGTCGATGGGTTCGTTCGCGACGCTTGCCACCTATATCCTGCCCACCATCATTCCCGTCGTCGTGCCCTTTGCGCTGGTCATCGGCATCACCCAGACGCTGACGGCGATGAACAACGATTCGGAGCTGCCGGTCATCGACGCCGCCGGCGCCACCCGCAGCATCATCTACCGGCCGGTGCTGATGCTCGGCATCGCGCTCAGCCTGTTCTCCTTCCTGGTGACGAACTTCGTCGAGCCGCCGTCGCGCGTCGCCGCGCGCCAGATGGTCGCCGCGGCCTATGCGGACCTGCTCTCCTCGGTGATCGAGGAAAAGACCTTCCGCAGCATCGAGAACGGGCTCTACGTGCAGATCTCGGAACGTCATTCCGGCCGCATCCTGAAGGGCCTGTTCGTCGTCGACTACCGCGACCCGAATTTCGACCTGATCTATTACGCCCGCGAGGGATCGATCGACGAAAGCGGCACGTCGCTGACCATGCGCGACGGCGAGGTGCACCGCAAAGCCGCCGACGGGCGCATCTCGATCATCAAGTTCGTCTCCTACGCCTTCGACCTTTCAGCCATGGCGAAATCGGAAGGCGGACTGCCGCAATATTCCACCGACCGCAGCCTCGCCTTCCTGCTGAACCCGGACCCCAACGATCCGGTCTACCAGAAGTCGCCGCACGCCTATCGCGCCGAGCTTCACCGCCGCCTGTCGGACTGGCTTTACCCCATGGCCTTCGCGCTGATCTCGCTGGTCATTGCCGGCAACACCCGGTCGCACCGGCAGCTGCGCGTGCATCCGATGGTCTATGCGCTGTTCCTCGCCTTCATCATCCGCTGGCTCGGCTTCTCGGCGACCAATCTCGTCGAGCGCAATCCGCTCTATGCGCCGCTCCCCTATGCGGTTCCAATCGTCAGTTCGCTGATCGCGCTCTACCTTCTCGCCACCAACAGGCATTTCTCGACGCCCGCCTTCCTCACCCGCGGCATTTCGCGCCTGACGAGCAGCGTGCAGCGGCGCCTCGATCCCAAGCCCAGCTCGGGCGGAGGTGGGGCATGATCTTCTCGACGCTCGGGCGGTATTTCTTCCGCCGCTATATCGTCACCGCGTTCTGGTTCATGCTCGGCGTCAGCGCCATCATCTTTCTCGCCGATTTCAGCGAGACGAGCCGGCGCATGTCGGGTTTCGTCGGGTACAGCGTCTCCGGCGGGCTCCTGATGACAGCCATGCGCGTGCCGTCCATCCTGCAGCAGGTCATCCCGACGCTGAGCCTGTTCATCGGCATGACGGTGCTGATCGCGCTCAACCGGCGCTACGAACTGGTGGTGACGCGGGCGGCCGGCATTTCCGTCTGGCAGTTCGTCTCCCCGTTCATCGCCGGCGCCTTCCTGATCGGCCTTGCCACGCTTCTCGTCATCAATCCGCTCGCCGCCTGGGGGCAGCGCGAATCAGCCTCTCTGGAGGCGAACTGGCGCGAGGCGAGCAACCGCAGCCGCCCGTCCAAGTTCGTACCGTGGATCCGCCAGATCAGCGGCGACGACGATACGATCATCGGCGCCAAGAGTTACCAGGAGAACGGGACCTTCCTCGTCGACGTGGTCGTGTTCCACTTCGACAAGGACGGCCGCGTCATCATGCGGCAGGATGCCAAGACCGCAAAGTTGGAAGATGGTTACTGGCTGCTTAACAACGTCCTGGAAAATCGGCCGGGCGAAATTCCGGCGCGTCGCGAGACTGCACAGGTTCGCACCAACTTGAAGCAGGAATATATCCAGGAAAGCCTGGCGCAGCCTGAAACCGTTGCGTTTTTTGATCTTTCCAGAAAAATCGAGGTCGGCAAATCCTTCGGCATATCTACAAAGGCACTCGAGACGCAGTATCACTCCATGCTCTCCCTGCCGGTCCTTCTCGTCGCCATGACTCTCATTGCTGCAACAGTCTCGTTAAAATTCAGCCGGTTCGCCCAGTCCCGGTCGGTGATTCTGGGTGGAATAGTTTCCGGCTTCGTGCTTTATGTCGTCACGGTGCTTGTCAAAGCATTCGGGAGCAGCGGGGCGATTCCGCCTCTCGTGGCGGTCTGGATTCCAGTCATCGTCGCGACGGCGTTGGGGACGACGATTCTGCTTCACCAGGAGGATGGCTAGTGGCGGTAAGTGACCGCAAAAACATAAGACGGCTCGCCGCCGCCCTGTTGACAGGTGTGTCTGTATGCGTTCTCGGCGTATCGGCAACGACAGTGCATGCGCAAAGCCTGGTACCCGCGCCCGCAGCGGGGGATGACGCCAAGCTTCTCTTGCGCGCCAACGAACTCGTCTACAATCAGGATGCCCAGCAGGTCACCGCCACAGGTGGCGTGCAGATGTATTACAACCGCTACCGCATGGTGGCGCAGCGCGTGCAGTACGACCAGCGCACCGGCCGCGTCATGGCGACCGGCAATATCGAGCTGATCGAGCCCGGCGGAACCCGCGTCTATGCGGACGAACTCGACATCACCGACGATTTCGGCGAAGGCTTCCTGAACGCGCTTCGCGTCGAGACGACCGACAATACACGCCTGGCGGCGGAAAGCGCCGAGCGCCAGCAGGGCGACCTGATGGTGCTCAACAACACCGTCTACACCGCCTGCCTTCCCTGCACCCGCACGCCGGGCAAGGCGCCGCTCTGGCAGGTCAAGGCCGAACGCGTCATCCGCAACGGCCAGACCCACACGATCCGCCTGGAAAACGCTCAGTTCGAACTCTTCGGACTGCCGATCGGCAGGCTGCCCTTCGCCATCGAGGTGCCGGACGAGACGGTCGAGCGCAAGTCCGGCCTCCTCTTCCCGCGCTTCAGCGCCAGCGACAATCTCGGCTTCGGCGTGACGGTGCCCTATTACCATGTCTTCTCGCCAAGCATGGATGCCACGATCAGCCCGACCTACTATTCGACCCAGGGCCTGCTGATCGAGGGAGAGGTCCGCAACAGGTTCGACAACGGCGAGCATACGTTCCGTTTCGCCGGCATCCACCAGCAGGACACCGGCGTATTCAATTCCGGGACCAGCGACCGGGAATCCGAGAACCGCTTCATGGTCGCCTCCAAGGGCGAGTTCCAGATCAATCCCCGCTGGACCTTCGGCTGGAACGTCATGGCCCAGACCGACAACAACTTCTCGCGGACCTACAACCTCGAAGGTGTCGACAACGAGATATTCACCAACGACGTCTACCTGACGGGCCTCGGGACGCGGAACTATTTCGACCTGCACGGCTACTACTTCAACGTCCAGGACGACGCGGACGAAAACACGCGCGAGAGGCAGCAGGCGGTCGTCTATCCCTCGCTCGACTACAGCTATTATGCGCCGGAGCCGATCCTCGGCGGCGAGTTCTCGGTCACCGCCAACTTCACCAATCTCTCCCGCCGGGAGGACGACTGGTATCACGAGGGCACGACCGACCGCTTCCCGGGCCTCGAAGGCAGCTACAGCCGCTTCACCGCGGAAGCGGAATGGAAGCGCACCTTCAACACGTTCGACGGCCTGCTTCTGACGCCGATCCTCGCCGCCCGCGGCGACGGCATCAGGACGACGAGCTCGGGCACGCCCGGCGTCTATCTCGGCGACCTCGAGGAAGGCGGCAGTGGCCGGTACATGGTCACCGCCGGGCTCGAAGCCCGCTACCCGGTCCTGCTCACCACCGAAAACAGCAGCCATATCATCGAACCGATCGCCCAGATCTTCGTCCGTCCCGACGAACAGATGGCCGGAAGCCTGCCGAACGAGGATGCCCAGAGCTTCGTCTTCGACGCGACCACGCTTTTCGAGCGCGACAAGTTCTCGGGCTTCGACCGCGTCGAAGGCGGCACGCGCGCCAATGTCGGCCTGCGCTATACCGGCTCGTTCGCGAACGGCATCGGCGTGAGGGGCATTTTCGGCCAGTCCTACCAGATCGCCGGAAGAAATTCCTTCGCCACCGAGGACCTGGTGCAGGCGGGCGCCAATTCAGGTCTCGAAACGCGGGTTTCCGACTATGTCGCGATGGCCGCCATCGACCTGCCGCAGGGCTTCACGATCGCCGCCAACACCCGCTTCGACGAGAAGACCTTGGCGGTGAAGCGCACCGACCTCTCGTTCGGCTACACAACGCCCCGCCTCAGCGGCACGCTCGTCTACACCCAGGTCGATCCGCAGCCGCAATACGGCTCGGAAGACGCGACCGACGTGCTCAAGCACTCGATGTCCTTCCGGATCAACGAGAACTGGTCGCTCGCCGGCACCGCCACCTGGGACCTCACCGAGAACGACGTGATCCGCCGCGGCATCGGCATCAGCTATGCGGACGAGTGCACGATCTTCACGCTTGCCTATACGGACAAGCCCTCGGACACGGCAGCCAACGACTGGACCGTCAGCGCACGCCTGAGCTTCCGCACGCTCGGCGACATCAATATCGGCTCGACGACGGATTACGACCAGGATTACCGGTACTGACGGCGACCGCCCGATCGGGCGGTCGTCATCGTTTCGCCGCAAGAATTGTGCAAGCGGGCGCAAATAGAGTAAGAGAAAGGCGAGGCCGGCGGGGTTCGGGTTGAGAACCCACCGGGGCGGGAAAGGAATTGGTATCATGTTTGCAATGACCGCAACACGCAGGCTGGCGCTGGCTGTGGCCGTCCTGGCCGCTTCCGTCGTCGTCCAGCCGGTCGTCCAGCAGGCCCAGGCCGCCAGCGAGATCGCAGCCGTCGTCAACAGGACGCCGATCACCAGCACGGACGTGGCGCGACGCGCCGCCTTCCTGAGGCTGCAGCGCCAGAAATCCGATACCAAGACGGCCCGCGAGGCGATGGTGGACGAGATCCTGAAACGCCAGGAGATCGCCCGCGTGAAGATGTCGGTCAGCACCGAAGACGTCGATCAAGCCTTCCAGCGCTTCTCCGCCAGCAACAAGATGACGCCGCAGCAGATGGGCCAGGTCCTCGACCGGGCCGGCGTCGGCGTCGAGCATTTCAAGAACTACATCGCCGTGCAGATGAGCTGGCCGCGCCTGGTCAACGCCCGCTACGGCGGCGCCCGCGGCCGCATGTCGAGCCAGGAGCTCGTCACCCGCATGATGGAAAACAAGGAAAAGCCGGTCACCACCGAGTATTTCCTGCAGCAGATCATTTTCGTCGTGCCCGCCTCCAAGCGCAACGCGATCCTCGGTAAACGCCAGCAGGAGGCAAATGCCTCCCGCTCGAAATTCCCGGGCTGCGACCAGTCCAAGCAGTTCGCGGCGACGATGCTCGACGTCTCGGTCCGCAACCTCGGCCGCGTCCTCGCCCCGGAACTGCCGGACGAATGGAAGCCGCTGATCGAAAAGGCCTCGGGCGGCACCACGGCGACCCGCGTCACCGACCGCGGCGTCGAGTTCCTGGCGATCTGCAACCAGCGCCAGGTTTCCGACGACTTCGCCGCCGAAGTGGTCTTCCGCGCCGAGGACCTCACCAAGGCGCAGAAGGAAGGCGCGAACCCGAACGAGAAGAAATATCTCGACGAACTGCGCGGCAAGGCCCAGATCGACTACCGCTGACAACCGGAGTGCCCATGCCGCTTGATCGTCCGCTTGACCGCCCCTTGGCGCTGACCCAGGGCGATCCCGCCGGCATCGGCCCCGACATCACGCTCGCCGCCTGGGCGGCGCGCGAGAAATATGGCCTGCCGCCCTTCCTTTTCCTCGGCGATCCCGCCGTGCTGAAATCCCGTGCCGCGCTGCTCGGCATCGACGTGCCGATCCGGGAAGCGGACGCGGAAAGCGCCGTTTCCACCTTTGCGGACGCCCTGCCCGTCCTGCCCGTCCCGGCCGGCGTGGAGGTCGCCGTCGGCGAGCCGCATGCGGCGACCGCGAGGGGCACGATCGGCGCGATCGAGAAGGCCGTTTCCCTGTGCTTCGAAGGCAGGGCCGCCGCAGTCGTCACCAATCCGATCGCCAAGTCGATCCTCTATCAGGCCGGTTTCGGCTTTCCCGGCCACACCGAATTCCTGGCCGATCTCGCCGAGAAGGCGACGGGCACGAAGGTCCTGCCGGTGATGATGCTTGCCGGTCCGAAGCTGAGAGCCATCCCGGTCACCATCCATATCCCTCTGAAGGACGTGCCGGCGGCGCTGACCGAGGCGCTGATCGCCGAGACCTGCCGGATCACCCATCACGATCTCAAGACCCGTTTCGGCATCGAGAAGCCGCGGCTCGCGGTCGCCGGGCTCAACCCGCATGCGGGCGAGGACGGCGCGATCGGCCGGGAGGACCAGGACGTCATCCACCCGGCGATCTTCAAGCTGCGCGCCGAGGGCATCCACGTCTTCGGGCCGCTTCCCGCCGACACCATGTTCCACGACGAGGCGCGCGCCCGCTACGACGCGGCGATCTGCATGTATCACGACCAGGCGCTGATCCCCGCCAAGGCGCTCGGCTTCGACACGTCCGTCAACGTCACGCTCGGCCTGCCCTTCATCCGCACCTCGCCGGACCACGGCACGGCCTTCGGCATCGCCGGCCAGGGGGTCGCCCGCGAGACGAGCCTCGTCGAGGCGATCAGGCTCGCCGGCGAGCTGGCGTCGAAGGCTACGGCATAATGGCGACGCTCGACGGCCTGCCGCCGCTGCGCGACGTCATCCAGCGCCACGGGCTCGATGCACGAAAGGCGCTCGGACAGAATTTCCTGCTCGACCTCAACCTCACGCAGAAGATCGCCCGCAGCGCCGGAGCGCTCGACGGCGTTACCGTGATCGAGGTCGGCCCCGGCCCCGGCGGGCTCACCCGCGCGATCCTGTCGCTCGGCGCGAAGAAGCTCATCGCCATCGAGCGGGACAGCCGCTGCCTGCCGGCGCTCGAAGAGATCGGCGAACATTATCCCGGCCGGCTCGAGGTGATCGAAGGCGATGCGCTGAAGACCGATTTTGCTGATCTCGCCGGGCAAGGCCCCGTCAAGATCATCGCCAACCTGCCCTACAACGTCGGCACGCAACTGCTGATCAACTGGCTGCTGCCGGAAGACGGAACATGGCCGCCCTTCTGGGAAAGCCTGACGCTGATGTTCCAGAAGGAAGTGGGGCTGCGCATCGTGGCGGACGAGGACGACGACCATTACGGGCGGCTCGGCGTGCTCGCCGGCTGGCGGACGGAGGCGCGCATGGTCTTCGACGTGCCGCCGCAGGCCTTCACGCCGCCGCCGAAGGTCACCTCGACGGTCGTGCACCTGACGCCGCGGGAAAATCCCCTGCCCTGTGACGTGAACAAGCTGGAGCGCGTCACCCACGCCGCTTTCGGCCAGCGCCGGAAAATGCTGCGCCAGAGCCTGAAGCCGCTCGGCGGAGAGACCCTGCTCGGCAAGGCCGGCATCGATCCGCAAAGGCGGGCCGAGACGCTGTCGGTGGAAGAGTTCGTGCGGCTGGCGAACTGCCTGTGAGACCGCGAGGCGCGACAGCGCCTCTCAGCAACGGTCCGTGTCAAAAGCCGGTTAAACGTTCGCCGGTGATTTAGCGCAATTTTAATTGTATATTAATGCAACTTTAAACGTCTTCCACGGCACGCCCACTCTCCTGTTGGCTTTCGATCCGGCTACGTGCAGGCTTCAACCCGGCGGCTGGCAGGCTGCCTCACTTCGCCTTTTGCTGGTCTATTCGTGGATTTGTTCGGGATGATCTCCTTTATCGTCCGGCTCAGAAGCCGTGCGCATTTTGTCGTGACGAGTGGTCGCACCGCGAAAAGCGGGGCTTTCATCGGCATCAATGCGCACCGCAGAAGTCGAACAAGGCAGCGGCTCGGGATCATCATCACCGCGTTCCTCGCGGTTTATCTGGTGATCGGCACGCGTCTCGTCCAATACGGTCTCGCCGGACCTGTGGTGACGGGATCGTTCGGCGGCGGCGCCCCTACCGCCGCATCCCGCCCGGACATCGTCGACCGCAACGGGAAACTGCTGGCGACCGATCTCAACATGGTATCCCTCTATGCCGATCCCCGCCGCATCGTGGATGCCGACGAAGTCGTGGAAAAGCTCGCGGACGTCATTCCCAATCTCGATTGGAGCGAAACGCACAAGAAATTGCGCTCCGGCACGGCGTTCCAATGGTTGCGGCGACAACTGACCCCAAGGCAACAGGCCGATATTCTCGCCCTTGGCATTCCCGGCATCGGCTTCAGGCCGGAAAAGCGCCGGTTCTATCCCGGCGGCGTCACCGCATCCCACATCGTTGGTCATGTGAATGTGGACAACCAGGGCCTTGCGGGGATGGAACGGTATCTGGACCAGCAGGGCCTCGCAGATCTTCGCCTGGTTGGTCTCACCAGCGCCGCGCCCCTGGAACCCGTGAGACTGTCGATCGATCTTCGCGTCCAGAGCATTGTCCGCGAGGTCGTCGCGAACGCGATGACCGCCTACAGGGCCGAAGCCGCCGGCGCGGTGATCCTCGATGTCGAGACCGGCGAGGTGCTGGCCATGGCATCGGTGCCCGATTACGACCCGAACCAGCCCTCCCGGACATTGCCCGACGGCAGCGTGGACAAGGAATACGAAAAAGGCTGGTTCAATCGGATGAGCAACGCGACATTCGAAATGGGGTCCACGTTCAAGAGCTTCACCCTGGCCATGGGGCTGGACGAAAGCAAGATCACTCTGAATTCGGTTGTCGACGCTTCCCGGCCAATACGCATGGGAGGCTTCACGATCAAAGATTTTCGCGGAAAGAACAGGCCGCTCAGCATCCCGGAGGTTTTCCAGTATTCATCGAATATCGGCACCGCGGCGGTTGCGGATAAAGTAGGGATCGAGGGACATCAGCAATTCCTCACGAAGCTCGGGCTCCTGTCGAGAATGGAAACCGAGATGCCCGGCGTGGCGACGCCAACCCAGCCGCGGGCCTGGAAGAAGATCAATTCGGTCACCATTTCGTTCGGCCACGGGGTAGCGACCACCCCCCTGCAAACCGCCGTTGCAGCCGCGTCGCTCATCAATGGCGGAAACCTGATCGCTCCGACCTTCCTCCCCCGCTCCCCGGAGGAGGCGAAATCGGTTTCCCGCACAGTCATAAAGGAAACGACGAGCGCGGACATGCGCTATCTCTTCACCTGGAACGGGATCAAGGGTTCCGGCCGTGGTGCGCAGGTCGAGGGCTTCAACGTAGGCGGCAAGACGGGCACCGCCGACAAGGTGATCAACGGGCGATACGCTAAAGACATCAATTTCAATGCGTTCGTGGCAGCCTTTCCAATGGACAAGCCCAAATACATCGTGCTTTCCATCATCGATGCACCGACGACGGGAGAACATGGAGGCCGGACGGCAGCCTCGACCGCCGCTCCCATGATCAAGCAGATCATCAGCCGAACGGCGCCTCTCCTCGGCGTGCAGCCCCGATTCGGCTCTCCGGAGGCACAATATCCTCTGGTGAATTATTAGATCAGGCCGGAAATCCAAGCATCCCGTCGGCTGGCCCGGGAGCTGGATTGCTCGGACCAGTCAAATTCGCCGTCCGGGCCACCGCCTCAGAGCTTCGGCTCTTCCGTCAGCAGGCTTTCGACGAAATCGAACAGGCCGTGGCGGCGGTCGCGGCGGACGCGCTCGGCGTTGACGATGCAGCTCACGTTGCGGAAGGCTTCATCGAGATCGTCGTTGACGATGACATAGTCGTATTCGCGCCATCGCTCGATCTCGGCCCGGGAATTCAGGAGCCGCGTGCGGATGACCTCCTCGCTGTCCTCAGCGCGCCGGTGCAGGCGCGATTGCAGCTCGGTCATGGTCGGCGGCAGCACGAAGATCGACACGACATCCGCCTTCATCTTCTCTTGCAACTGCAACGCGCCCTGCCAGTCGATGTCGAACAGCATGTCACGCCCCTCGGCCATGGCGGCCTCCACCGGCTCGCGGGGCGTACCGTAGAAATTGCCGTGCACCTCGGCCCATTCCAGAAGATCACCGGCATCCCGCATTCTCTCGAACTGCGGCACGGTGATGAAATGGTAGTGCTTGCCGGCGATCTCGCTCGGCCGCTTGGCCCGCGTCGTCACGCTGACGGAAATCTCCAGACTGTGGTCGTCCCTGAGCAGGTTGCCGGCGATCGTCGACTTGCCGGCGCCCGAAGGGGACGAGAGAACCAACATCAGCCCGCGCCGGGCGATCTTCACGGGCGGGGACGGCTTGCCCTCGGACAATTGGGCCGGGCTCATGACCTACTCCAGATTCTGGACCTGTTCGCGGAACTGGTCGATAACGACTTTCAATTCGATACCGGCTGCGGTTACAGCAGCCGAATTCGATTTGGAACAGATCGTATTCGATTCCCGGTTAAATTCCTGTGCAAGGAAATCCAGCCTGCGGCCCACCGGCCCGCCCTTGTCGATGAGCTCGCCGGCGGCGGCGACATGCGCCCTCAGCCGGTCGATTTCCTCGCGCAGATCCGCCTTGGTGGCCAGCAGCGCCGCTTCCGCATGCAGCCGGTCCCGGTCGAGCGTCGGCGCCTCCTGCAGCAGCGCCGCAAGCTGGAGGGAAAGCCGCTTTGCGATCTCCTCCGGCTGGCGGGAAGGATCGGCCTCCACCACCTCGGCCAGTTCGGCGATACGGGCGACCTGCCCCTTCAGCACCGCGGCAAGCGCCGCGCCCTCGCCCTCGCGCATCCGCCCGAGACGGACGAGCGCCTCGCTTAGGCCGGCGAGGATCGCGGCATCGCGGGCGGCGATCGCCTCCTCGTCCTCTTCCGGCTCGCGGATGTCGACAAGCCCCCGGATGCCGAGCAGCGTATCGAGCCGCAGCGGCGACGGATCGACGAGATCGCCGAGCTCCTCGCGCAGCGCCAGCACCGCGGCCAGCGCTTCGCGGTTCAGCACCGCCTCCACCTTGGTCTCGGTGACGGTCAGGCTGAGGGTCGCCTGCAGGTTGCCGCGGGAGAATTTTTCCGAGATCAGCCGGCGGACGTCCGGTTCAAGCCGTTCGAGGCCCGACGGCAGGCGCAGCCGGATATCCAGACCCTTGCCGTTCACCGAGCGCAGTTCCCATGCAAAGCGATTGCGCCCGCTCGACCCTTCGCTGCGGGCAAAACCGGTCATGGACTGCAGGGTCATCGACGTCTCCAGATAATGTTCAGGCCGCTGCCGCGCTTTGAGGAGAGAAGGCGTGTCAATTGCTCGTCGGCGGCTTTTCCGCCTCTTCACCGTCCGGCTGGCCATCGACGACGGCCTCCGGATTGGCGGCGCGGTCGGCTTCTATCCTGCGCCAACGGCGGACATTGGCATTGTGTTCCTCCAGCGTCGCGGCAAAGACATGGCCGCCGGTGCCGTCGGCCACGAAGTAGAGGTCCTTGGTGCGCCAGGGATTGGCGACGGCCTCCAGCGCCGCGCGGCCGGGATTGGAGATCGGCGTCGGCGGCAGGCCCTTGATCTGGTAGGTGTTGTAGGGCGTCTGCTTGGCGAGGTCGGACTTGAAGATCGGCCGGTCGGAGGGTTTGCCGTCGCCTCCGAAAATGCCGTAGACGATCGTCGGGTCCGATTGCAGGCGCATGCCCCGCTGGAGCCGGTTGATGAAGACCGAAGCCACATGGGCGCGCTCGTCTTCCTTGCCGGTCTCCTTCTCGACGATCGAGGCGAGCACGACGAATTCTTCCTTCGTCTTGATCGGCAGGTCCGGATCGCGGCGCTCCCAGATCTGGTCGATCATCTTCTGTTGCGCCACGCGCATCTGCTGGATGATGTCGGCCCGCTTGCTGCCGCGCGAGAACTTGTAGGTGTCGGGGCGCAGGCTCCCCTCCGGCGGCAGTTCGGCCGGCAGATCGCCTTCGAGCACCGGATCTTCCGCCAGCCGCAGCATCATCTGCTTGACGGTCAGCCCTTCGGGCAGGACGACGGAATAGAGGATCGATTTACCCGATTCGATAAGCTCCATGATGTCCTTCATGGAGGCGCGGGCCTTGATCTCGTATTCGCCCGCCTTCAGCGTCTCGCCGTCGCGCAGGTAGCTCGCCGTCACATAGCGGAAGATGCGGGCATCGGAAATGACGCCGTTGCGCTCGAGGTTGTTGGCGATCTCCGCCACGCCCGCGCCGGGACGCACCGTGAAATGGGTGTTGGCCTCCAGCGGACCCGGATCCTGGAAGCTGGAAATCATGTAATAGAAGCCGGCGACCGCGGCCACGCAGATGACGACGACCATCGTCATCACGAAATTCAGGAAGATGACGAGCTGGCTGCGCGCCTTCTTCGAACGCCGCGGGGGCTCGGGCACACGCTCCGGCTTCAGGGCCTCGTTCGGCGATTTCGGGATGATCGGCCCCCTGCCATTGCCGGGCGGCTGCTCACTCACAGGATTCGTATCGCTCAACCACGCCCCCTAGATTCGTTGCTTTTGCCCGCTGTTTGGCCAAGCAATGCGGCAAAAAACAGGTCCAGCAGATGATACGAACTCGCTTCGCGAGTCCAGTCGTCATTCCGGCCACGGCGTTCAATTATGCGTCGTACCGGCGCAGCACGAGGGAGGCGTTGGTGCCGCCGAAACCGAAGGAGTTGGACAGCGCCACGTTGATCTCGCGCTTGCGCGCCTTGTGCGGCACAAGGTCGATCGCCGTTTCGACGTCGGGATTGTCGAGGTTCAGCGTCGGCGGCGCGATGTTGTCGCGGATCGCCAGCGTCGAGAAGATCGCCTCGACCGCCCCGGCAGCCCCCAGGAGATGGCCGATCGCCGACTTCGTCGACGACATCGAGATCTTCGAAGCGGCATTGCCGACGAGGCGCTCGACCGCGCCGAGCTCGATCGTGTCGGCCATGGTCGACGTGCCGTGAGCGTTGATGTAGTCGATATCGGAAGCCGCGATGCCGGCCCGCTTCAGGGCCGCGGACATGCAGCGGTAGGCGCCCTCGCCGTCTTCCGACGGCGCGGTGATGTGGAAGGCGTCGCCGGAAAGCCCGTAGCCGACGACTTCGGCGTAAATCTTGGCGCCGCGCGCCTTGGCGTGCTCCAACTCTTCGAGGACGACGATGCCGGCGCCCTCGCCCATGACGAAACCGTCGCGGTCGCGGTCGTAGGGACGCGAAGCCTTCTGGGGCTCGTCGTTATGCTGGGTGGAAAGCGCCTTGCAGGCGGCGAAGCCCGCCAGCGAGATGCGGCAGATCGGCGATTCCGCGCCGCCGGCGACCATCACGTCGGCGTCGCCGAGCGCGATGAGGCGCGCCGCGTCGCCGATCGCATGCGCGCCGGTGGAACAGGCCGTGACGACGGCGTGGTTCGGACCGCGCAGCTTGTGGCGGATCGACACCTGGCCGGAGACCAGGTTGATCAGGCGGCCGGGGATGAAGAAGGGCGAAATGCGGCGCGGCCCCTTGTCGCGCAGCGTGTAGCCCGCCTCGACGATGCCTTCGAGGCCGCCGATGCCCGAGCCGATCAGCACGCCGGTGGCGATCTGGTCGTCATCGGTCTGCGGATGCCAGCCGGCATCCTCGAGCGCCATGTCGGCGGCGGCCATGCCGTAGATGATGAAGGGATCGACCTTGCGCTGTTCCTTCGGCTCCATCCAGTCGTCGGGATTGAAGGTGCCTTCGGAGCCGTCGCCGGTCGGAATGCGGCAGGCGATCTTGGCCGGCAGGTCCTCGACCTCGAATTCCGTCACCAGGCGGGCGGCATTCTTGCCGGCGAGCAGGCGCTGCCAGCTCACTTCCGTTCCGCATCCAAGAGGAGATACCATACCGGTACCGGTGATAACGACCCGTCTCATCGCCAGCGTTCCACCCTGCATTTTCTCATGTTTAGAACGTATCTCACCTTAGAGCGCCGTGCGTCCGAAGGGACGCGCAAAGGACGCTCTAACTTATTGAATCTACGCATCGTGCTTACCGAAAATCGATTCCGATTTTCGGGCCGATGCTGTAGGCCCCGACCCTAAGTGCTGAAACGGCCCGTGCGAGCGGGCCGTTTTCGGGATCTGCCGTCAAGGCTTTATCCCAATCTATCGCGTCGATCAGGCCTGGGCCTTCTCGATGAACTTCACGGCATCGCCGACGGTCAGAATGGAATCGGCAGCGTCGTCCGGGATTTCAACGCCGAACTCTTCCTCGAAAGCCATGACCAGTTCGACGGTGTCGAGCGAGTCAGCGCCAAGATCGTCGATGAAGCTGGCGCCTTCGACGACTTTGTCGGCATCGACGCCGAGATGGTCAATAACAATTTTCTTCACGCGTTCTGCGATATCGCTCATGTCGGTTTCCTCGACCTTTTGTCTTAATCGGATGCCCAAGCGGCATCCGCATCCCTGTTAGAACCCGCAACCGCCGCCGTCTCGACGCCGATGCCGGCAAACCCGTTCGCCCCTTGTCAGGTTCCAGCCATGTCGCAGTCACGCAATATGACGGCCTGCATTCCGGGGTGACCATTCACAGTCATTGGCCCGCTTAACACGGTTTCAGTGTTCCGCAAAGCCAGAATTTGTTCCATCTCACAGCCGCCAACAACCGATTGCAACGCACTTCGAGATGCCGTTTGGCGGATCAGATCATTGCCATGCCGCCGTTGACGTGAATCGTCTGGCCCGTGACGTAACCCGCCTCGTCGGAGGCAAGATAGAGGACCGCGGCGGCGATGTCGGCACCGGCGCCCATGCGCTTCATCGGGATCGCCCCGAGGATCGCTTCCTTCTGCTTGTCGTTCAGCTTGCCGGTCATGGCGCTTTCGATGAAGCCCGGCGCCACGCAGTTGACCGTCACGTTGCGGGTGGCGATCTCCTGGGCGAGCGACTTGGAGAAGCCGATCATGCCGGCCTTTGAGGCGCAGTAGTTCGCCTGGCCCGGGTTGCCGGTGACGCCGACGACGGAGGTGATGTTGATGATGCGGCCGTGGCGGCGGCGCATCATCGGATGGGTGAGCTCGCGCGTCAGGCGGAAGACGGCCGTCAGGTTCACTTCGAGCACCGAATCCCAGTCCTCGTCGCTCATGCGCACGAAGAGGCCGTCCTTGGTGATGCCGGCGTTGTTGACGAGGATGTCGACGCCTCCGAGCTCGGCTTCGGCCTTCTCGCCGAGCGCCTTGACCTCGGCGCGATCGGAGAGATTGGCCGGGAAGATCTTCACCCGATCGCCGAGCTCGGCGGCCAGCGCCTCCAGCTTCTCGACGCGCGTGCCGTGCAGGCCGACCACGGCGCCCTGCCTGTGCAGCATCCTTGCGATCTCTTCGCCGAGCCCGCCGGTTGCGCCCGTCACCAGTGCCTTGCGGCCGGTCAAATCAAACATGATGTCGTCCTCTTTTTAGAGCGAATAGCGAATAGCGAATAGCGAATGATTTTCATCGCATCATCGCAGGCTCTTTCTATTCGCTACTCCCTATTCCCTATTCGCTATTCCCATCAGCCAACAATGGCGGCGAGCGCCGCGTCGATATCGGCCGGCGTATTGACGGCAATGCCGGAAATATCCTTGTCGATGCGGCGGGCAAGGCCGGTCAGCACCTTTCCCGAACCGATCTCGTAGAGCGTCGTCACGCCATTGGCGCCGAACCATTCGACCGTCTCGCGCCAGCGCACCTGGCCGGTCACCTGGGTGACGAGCAGCTTGGCGATCTCGTCGGCGTCATAGGCCGGGGCGGCGCGCACGTTGGCGATCACCGGGACGACCGGGTTCTTCTTTTCCACCTTGTCCAGCGCGTGGCGCATGGCGTCGGCCGCCGGCGCCATCAGGTCGCTGTGGAAGGGGGCGGAGACCGGCAGCATGATGGCGCGCTTGGCACCCTTTTCCGTCGCCAGCGCCGCTGCCTTCTCGACCGCCGCCCTGGAGCCGGAAATGACGAGCTGACCGCCGCCGTTGTCGTTGGCGATCTGGCAGACGCCGACGTCGCGGGCCTCTGCGCAGACGGCTTCCACGTCGCCATGCTCCAGGCCGATGATCGCCGCCATGGCGCCCTGCCCGACCGGCACCGCCGTCTGCATGGCATCGCCGCGAATGCGCAGCAACCGCGCCGTGTCGGCGAGCGAGAAGGTTCCGGCCGCACAGAGCGCGGAATATTCGCCGAGCGAATGGCCCGCGACATAGGCGACCTTGTCGACAAGGCTCAGGCCGCGGGCTTCGAGCACGCGGATCGCGGCAAGCGAAACGGCCATCAGCGCCGGCTGCGCATTAGCGGTCAGCGTCAGCGTCTCTTCCGGTCCGTTCCACATGATGTCGGAGAGTTTCTGGCCGAGCGCCTCGTCGACCGCGGCAAAAACCGCACGGGCCTCCGGAAAGGCGTCCGCCAGATCCTTGCCCATGCCGACGGCCTGGCTGCCCTGGCCCGGGAACGTGAATGCGATGCTCATGGGATATGTCCTTCCCTCATGCTTTGCGCCTCTCCATTCACATTTGGGCATCCCGAGTCAAGGAAGCACCCCCGCAAAACCGCTGAAAAGCCTGGATATTGCCTCTTGCGCTGCAGCAAATCCCGCTTAAAGTCCCGGACGCATTTCAGACGGGACCTCATTTCATGAAATATAAGAGACTCGGCCGCACGGAACTCTCCGTGTCGGAAATCTGCCTCGGCACCATGACCTGGGGCACGCAGAATACGGAAGCGGAAGCCCATGAGCAGATGGATTATGCTTTCGAGAACGGCATCAACTTCTTCGACACGGCCGAACTCTATCCGACCACGCCGGTGGGCCCGGAGACATATGGCCGGACGGAAGAGATCATCGGCACCTGGCTGAAGAAAGGCGGCAGGCGCAAGGACCTCGTCCTCGCCTCGAAGATCGCCGGCAGCGGCCGGCCGCATATCCGTGGCGGGCGCGGCATCGACGCGACGACCATCCGCGAGGCGCTCGACGCCAGCCTGAAGCGCCTGCAGACCGACTATCTCGATCTCTACCAGATCCATTGGCCGAACCGGGGCACCTATCATTTCCGCAATTCCTGGACCTTCGACGCGACGACGCAGGATCGCGAGAAGGTGGCAGAAGAAATCGCCGAAATCCTCGAAACGCTGGGCGGGCTGGTCAAAGACGGCAAGATCCGCGCCGCCGGCCTTTCCAACGAAAGCGCCTGGGGCACGCTGAAATACCTGCGCCTCTCCGAAGAGAAGGGTCTGCCGCGCGTCGCCTCGATCCAGAACGAGTACAACCTCCTCTACCGGCAGTTCGACCTCGACCTTGCGGAAGTCGCCCATCACGAGGATGTCGGACTGTTGGCCTATTCGCCGCTCGCCGCCGGCATCCTGACCGGCAAGTACCGGAACGGCGCCCGCCCCGCAGGGTCTCGCGCGACGATCAACAAGGACCTCGGCGGACGCCTGCAGCCGCTGCAGGAGCCGGCGGTGAAGGCGTATGCCGAGGTGGCGGCGCAGCACGGCCTGGACCTGGCGCAGATGGCGCTCGCCTTCTGCCTCTCGCGGCCCTTCATGACGTCCGTCATCATCGGCGCGACATCGATGGCGCAGCTGAGGACCGATACGGCCGCAGCGGGCCTGAAGCTTTCGGACGAGGCGATGAAAGACATCGCAGAAGTCTACCGGCGATATCCGATGACGCTGTGAGCGGACGGCGCCTATGCGAAAACCGTGCCGGGAGCCTTGCTCCGGCACGCCGGCAATCCGGAGGCGAGCCCGGTGCCATTCCTTTGCCCGACGGGCGCCCCTCAGAGCCCTCCGCCGCAGCCGGGCCTGCAGGCCTGAGCGGCCATGATCGCCGCGGATTTTGACATTTGCCTTCGGACTGAGTAGGACCCGGCGCAATGTGCGGCCGCGATCCTTGCGGCCACGGCGCACGCGCGCCAGGAAATCCGAAAGACCGACAGATGACCGATTACAACGGCGCCCTCCCGGCGATCGCCAAGGCGTTGGAGAAACGCGGCTACGCAACCCTGACCCCGGTTCAGAAGGCGATGCTCGATCCCGCCCTCGTCGGGTCCGATGCGCTCGTTTCGGCGCAGACCGGCTCGGGCAAGACGGTCGCCTTCGGGCTTGCCATGGCTCCCACCCTCCTCGGCGGAGAGGAAAAGTTCCGCCGGGCCGGCAGCCCGCTCGCGCTCGTCATCGCGCCGACCCGCGAACTCGCGCTGCAGGTCAAGCGCGAGCTCGAATGGCTCTACGAGATGACCGGCGCGATAATCGCGAGCTGCGTCGGCGGCATGGATATCCGCAGCGAGCGCCGGGCGCTGGAGCGCGGCGCCCATATCGTCGTCGGCACGCCCGGCCGTCTCTGCGACCACATCCGCCGCAATGCGCTCGACATGTCGGAGATCAAAGTCGCCATATTGGACGAGGCGGACGAGATGCTCGATCTCGGTTTCCGCGAGGATCTGGAATTCATCCTCGAATCCGCTCCCGACGCCCGGCGGACGCTGATGTTCTCGGCAACCGTGCCGGCGGCGATCGCCAAGCTCGCCAGGAGCTATCAGCGGGACGCGGTGCGCATCTCGACGGCGGCGGAGGAAAAGCAGCATGTCGATATCGAATACCGCGCGCTGGTCGTCGCACCGGCCGACCGCGAGAATGCGATCATCAACGTGCTCCGCTATTACGAAGCGACCAATGCGATCGTGTTCTGCTCGACCCGCGCGGCCGTGAACCATCTGACCGCGCGTTTCAACAACCGCAATTTCTCCGTCGTCGCGCTGTCCGGCGAGCTGACCCAGAACGAGCGCACCCATGCGCTGCAGGCGATGCGCGACGGCCGCGCCCGGGTCTGCATCGCGACCGACGTCGCCGCCCGCGGCATCGACCTGCCCGGTCTCGACCTCGTCATCCACGCGGACCTGCCGACCAATTCGGAAACCCTGCTTCACCGCAGCGGCCGGACAGGACGTGCCGGCCGCAAGGGCATCAGCGCGCTGATCGTGCCGGTCAACCAGCGCCGCAAGGCCGAGCGCCTGCTGTTCGGCGCGAGCATCGAGCCCACCTGGGCCCGCCCGCCTTCGGCCGAAGAGGTCATCCGCCGCGACGAGGAGCGCCTGCTCGCCGACCCGATCTTCGAAGAGGCCGCACGCGACGGGGACGAAGAGGCGCTGGTCGCGAAACTCGTCGCCCGATATGGCGCCGAAAAGCTCGCCACCGCCTTTGTCGGCCTCTACCGCGGCAGGAATTCCGCCCCCGAAGACATCGTCGAAGTGTCGCTCGACGGCAGCCGCAAGCCGCGCGAGGGCGGACGCGGCAATGCCCGTGACGGAGGGGACCCGGCTTCCCGGCCGCTGACGCCGCGCGGCGATTTCGGCCCGGCCGCCTGGTTCTCGCTCTCCGTCGGCCGGAAGCAGCGCGCCGAGCCGCGCTGGCTCATCCCGACAATCTGCCGCAACGGCGACCTGACGAAGAACGAGATCGGCGCGATCAAGATGCAGGCCGACGAGACCTTCGTGGAGATCGCCGCCGACCATGCCGACCGCTTCCTGCAGAAGCTCGGCAAGGACCGGATGATGGAACGCGGCATCCGCGTGACGCGACTCGACGGTGCACCGGATTTCAGCAAGTTCTCCCGTGGGAAGGACGAGGACGGTTTTGCCCGCCGAGAAGGTCCGCGCATGGACAAGCCCTGGAAAGAGAAGTCTTTCAAGGATGGCCCCCGCAAGGAATGGCAGGGGAAGGGCAAGCTCAGCGGCGAAAAAGCCCGCGGCAAGGCCGACGAGGGGCGGCGCCTCGACGACGCGGTCTGGGGCGACGCCAAGCCGAAGGGCAAAGCCAAGCCCGCCGGGGCCGGAAACCGCGATGCGCGGAGCTTCGACAAACCATTCCGCGAGAAGCCTTTCGGCAAGGGCGGCGCCGACAAGCCCTTCAACAAGCCCTTCAAGAAGAAGGACAAGCCCAAGAGCAACGGCCCGAAATCGGGCGGCAAGGCGAATTTCGAACGGCGGAAGTAACGCCGGCGAACGGCAGGCGGCGAGGCCCGAACCGTCGCCCCTGCCATCGCCAGAACCAGAAATGAACCGCGCGCCGGCTTTCCCCTTGCCTTCTTCCCAAAAATCCGTATAAGGCGCGCTGTTCGAAATGCCCGGTCTTCTGGCTGGTGGCTGAACGGAGGGCAGGCTCGCGAAAGCGGGCCGCAGGGACCAAAGGGTCCAAGCCTCCCGTGTCTCCGCTCTCGACCGTCTCGATCAAACAACTTTTCTTGCTTGGCTTTCGAAGCCTCTCAGGAGCAGTCGTTGAGGCTTAGCCGCCGAGGTCCGGGTCAAGACAACCGCAAGAAAAGGCAAAGCTTACATGGCTCTTTACGAACACGTATTCCTTGCCCGGCAGGATATGTCCCCGCAGCAGGTTGATGCCCTCGTCGAACAGTACAAGGGCGTCATCGAAGCAAACGGCGGCAAGGTCGGGCGCGTAGAAAACTGGGGCCTCAAGTCCCTCACCTACCGCATCAAGAAGAACCGCAAGGCTCATTACGCACTGATGGACATCGACGCTCCGGCACCGGCCGTGCACGAGATGGAACGCCAGATGCGCATCAACGAAGACGTTCTCCGCTACATGACGATCGCCGTCGAGAAGCACGAGGAAGGCCCGTCCGCGATGATGCAGAAGCGCGACCGCGACGACCGTCCGCGCCGCGAATTCGGCGACCGTCCGCCGCGCCGCGACGGCGAATTCCAGCGCGCCCCGCGTCCGTCGACGCCGCGCGAAGCGTAATCGGCTATAAGGAGAAGAGACAATGGCTGACGTATCCTCCGCTCCGGCACGCCGCCCGTTCCACCGCCGCCGCAAGACCTGCCCGTTCTCGGGCGCCAATGCGCCGCGGATCGACTACAAGGACGTACGCCTCCTGCAGCGCTACATTTCCGAGCGCGGCAAGATCGTTCCGTCCCGCATCACGGCCGTTTCCCAGAAGAAGCAGCGCGAACTCGCCCAGGCGATCAAGCGCGCCCGCTTCCTCGGCCTGCTGCCCTACGTCGTAGCGTGATTTGAAATACCGACCCTCAGATTCCTAATCTGAGGGTCGGACAGACTGCCGGCAAAGCCGCCACACGCTCCTCCGTCATGCTCGGGCTTGTCCCGAGCATCTGCAACGATAAGATTTTATCGAGGAATGCAGATCCTCGGCACAAGGCCGAAGATGACGCCGAGCAAGAGGCAAGGTTTGCCAACAAACCAACCGACCCTTGGATTTGGAATTCAAGGGTCGGACCTCCCTTCCGCGATGGGCGCGGATCGGAAATCCTAAATCCCATGTTGGGGATGAAGTGCCTGAGAAGATGATTCAGGTGCCCTCCCCTAACTGCTTGAATTAGCAGGACAGCGAGACCGTGACGAACAAGTATCAGACCGTGCTGCCCACCGGCATTCTCGCCGGCATCGCCGCCACCCTGCTCGTGCTGGGTGCGAATGCGCAGTCGTCTTTCGCGTCCGTGCTTTATGCCGCCTCCGCGCTGCCGATCCTGGTCGCCGGGCTCGGCTGGGGCAACCGCGCCGCGATCGTCGGCGTCGTGACGGCCGCCGTGCTCGGCGCCCTCCTCGTCTCGCCGCTCTTCGCGCTCGCCATGGCGGTCTTCACGCTGATCCCGGCGGGCTGGCTCAGCCACCTCGCCAACCTGGCGCGCCCGGCCTCCGAACTCGGCGGCCCGGACAACCTGATGGCCTGGTATCCGATCTCCGACATCCTGCTGCATCTGTGCGGCCTCGTCACGGTCGCGGTCATCGCGCTCGGCGTCGTCATCGGCTACGGACCGGAACTCACCGGCCAGATGGTCGATGCCATGACGGAGGCGCTGAAGTCCCAGGAGCCCGCCTTCACGCCGGACCCGGCCGGCATGGAGCAGACCAAGGCGATGATCGTGCTGATGCTGCCGCTCGTGCAGGGCGGCATCTGGGTCATGCTGCTGTTCGCGGCCTTCTACATCGCCGTGCGCATCGTCTCCCGCTCCGGCCGGGCGCTCCGCCCGCGCGAGGACATGCCGTCGGCGCTGCGCATGAACCGGCACGCCATCTTCATCTTTCTCGCCGGCATCCTGCTCACCTTCGTCGGCGGCGTTCCGGCGATGATCGGCGCGGTGATCTGCGGCACGTTCGGCGCCGGCTTCCTGATGGCGGGTTTCGCCTCCATCCATTTCCGCAGCCAGGGCAAGGATTGGCGCGTGCCGGTCCTCGTCCTCTGCTATCTCGCCTCCATGCTCCTGCTGCCGGCGATCGCCATCCTCGTGCTCGGCCTCTCCGACACGCGGCGGACGATCGCGCTCACCCCGGTCAGGTCCTCCGCCAATCCCGATGAAAACAAGAATTGAGACTTAGAAAGGAAACCCACCATGCAAGTCATCCTGCTCGAACGCGTGCCGAAGCTCGGCCAGATGGGCGAAGTCGTGAAGGTTCGCGACGGTTTTGCCCGTAACTTCCTGCTGCCGCAGGGCAAGGCGCTGCGCGCCAACGACGCCAACAAGAAGCGTTTCGAAGCCGAGCGCGCCACGCTCGAAGCCCGCAACCTGGAGCGCAAGGGCGAAGCCCAGAAGGTTGCCGAAGTGCTCGACGGCAAGTCCTTCATCATCGTCCGCGCCGCCGGCGAAACCGGCCAGCTCTACGGCTCCGTCGCTGCCCGTGACATCGTCGAGACGCTTGCCGCCGAAGGCTTCAACATCGGCCGCAACCAAGTCGACCTCAACCATCCGATCAAGGAGATCGGCATTCACAAGGTCACGCTGCACCTGCATGCGGAAGTCGAGATCTCGATCGACGTGAACGTTGCCCGTTCGCCGGAAGAAGCCGAGCGCCAGGCCAAGGGCGAGAGCCTCACCTCCGCCGAAGCCATCTACGGCGTCGACGAAGACGCGCTGCGTCCGGAAGATTTCTTCGATCCGGAAGCCGCCCGCGAGGAAGAAGACGAAGCCTGATCGCTTCGCGGCTGCCTATTCAAAAGACGCCCGGATCCCGCAAGGTCCGGGCGTTTTTTTATGCGTTTCGGTATAGAATGTCGGATGGCCCGGGCGATTCGGCGTCCTGATACAGTCAATCGGTTTTACCGTTTCACAGCGTTTTTTGTTTTCCGCACTGGAGCGGCTCTGTGAATTGCTGTGGGAATCGCTTTTGGCGTATCGCCCTTTGCCCGAAGCCTCTACAACCGAAACCTTGACGGACAGGGACGGACAAAAAGACCATGAATGACGCCGTGCGCAAGCTCGCCAATCTCCAGCCGGCCGAACCCCATTACCGCGAAGCTCCGAACAATATCGAGGCCGAACAGGCGCTGCTCGGCGCCATCCTCGTCAACAACGACGCCTATTACCGCGTCTCGGACTTCCTGAAGCCCGTCCATCTCTACGAGCCCCTGCACCGGAAGATCTTCGAGGTCGCCGGCGATATCATCCGCATGGGCAAGACCGCCAATCCGGTGACGATCAAGACCTTCCTGCCGGCCGAGGAGAAGGTCGGCGACCTGACTGTGGCGCAGTATCTCGCCCGTCTCGCGGCCGAGGCCGTGTCGATCATCAACGCCGAGGACTACGGCCGGGCGATCTACGATCTGGCGCTGCGCCGCGCGCTGATCACCATCGGCGAGGACATGGTCAACATCGCCTATGACGCGCCGCTCGACATGCCGCCGCAGGCGCAGATCGAGGATACCGAACGCCGTCTCTTCGAGCTTGCCGAGAACGGCCGCTACGACGGCGGCTTCCAGTCGTTCAACGATGCCGTGGCGCTCGCGATCGACATGGCGGGCGCGGCCTTCGAGCGCGACGGGCATCTTTCCGGCATCTCGACCGGCATCATGTCGCTGGACGCCAAGATGGGCGGGCTGCAGCGCTCCGACCTGATCGTGCTTGCCGGCCGCCCCGGCATGGGCAAGACCTCGCTCGCCACCAACATCGCCTACAATATCGCGGCCGCCTACGAGCCGGAGGTGATGCCGGACGGGTCCTTCAAGGCCAAGAACGGCGGCGTCGTCGGCTTCTATTCGCTCGAAATGTCGGCCGAACAGCTCGCCACCCGCATCATCTCCGAACAGACGGAAGTCTCGTCGTCGAAGATCCGCCGCGGCGACATCACCGAAGCCGATTTCGAAAAACTCGTCGCCTGCAGCCAGATGATGCAGAAGGTGCCGCTCTTCATCGACCAGACGGGCGGCATCTCGATCGCCCAGCTCTCCGCCCGCGCCAGGCGCCTGAAACGCCAGCGCGGCCTCGACTGCCTGGTGGTCGACTATATCCAGCTCATGACCGGCGCCGGCAAATCCGGCGACAACCGCGTGCAGGAAATCACCCAGATCACCACGGGCCTGAAGGCGCTCGGCAAGGAGCTGAACGTGCCGATCATCGCGCTGTCGCAGCTCTCGCGCCAGGTGGAAAGCCGCGACGACAAGCGCCCGCAGCTCTCCGACCTTCGCGAATCCGGCTCGATCGAACAGGACGCCGACGTGGTGCTCTTCGTGTTCCGCGAGGAATATTACGTGAAGAACCTGGAGCCGCGCGATATTTCCGATCCGAAATATCCGGAATGGGAAGCGCATATGGACAAGGTGAAGGGCACGGCCGACGTCATCATCGCCAAACAGCGCCACGGGCCGACCGGCACCGTGAAACTCGCCTTCCAGTCGGAATACACCCGCTTCGCCGACCTGGCCGATCCGAGCTTCACGCAGTACGAAGAGCATTGAGATCAGCTCGATTTGACAGACCGCCTTCATGTTGGCATGATCGCCAACATGAAGGCGGAATTGCTTTACCGCTCGAAAAGCGTGCTATCGGATGGTGCCATCGTCGAGATGGTCGTCTGGAAGGTTCCGCATCCCGTCTTGGGTAGTCGACACGCCTACAAATACAGCCTGTTCTACGGTTACGAAGGACGGCGGATCGTCGGCTACGACAATGAAAGAGGCAAAGGCGATCACCGGCACCTTAACGACCACGAAGAGAGCTATACCTTTTCGACTGTCGACGCTCTGATCCGGGATTTTCTTGCCGATGTGCATGCAAGGAGACAGCGCCGATGACCACCGCCACGATCCGAATCCAGAAGGACGACGAGGCTGTACTTCAGCAGGCCGCCAAAGGCTTTCTCGAAGCTTGGAAAACCGGCGAGCCGCAGGATCATGTCTTCAGCTTCTCGTCTCCCGAACAGCTCTTTACGGTGCTGACACCGAAGCGGTGGACGCTGATCGAAACCCTGCAAGGCCTCGGCCCCTCCACCTATCGCGCTCTGGCTCATGCCCTTTCCCGCGATGTGAAGCGCGTTCATGAGGATACGGCGGTGCTGATCGAATGGGGACTGGTCGAAATCAACGAGGACGGCCGCATACACGTGCCCTACGAGGTGATCCATGCGGATTTCGATCTGCGGAGCGTAGCCTGATTTCAGGTGGCGTCCAACCGTTGCCGGTTCTGCGCAGCACCGTATGCCGTCACCGGCATGCCGGGTTCCTTCAACGGCCCGCTGGCGCCGCCCGATAGGCTTCCCGGCCGGCGGACCAGGTGCGCCGTACCGCCGGTACGCCGTCTTCCGGCCACTCGACCAGCACGAGATCGGCCCGCCTGCCGACTTCGATCACGCCGCGATCGACGAGCCCGGAAGCGCGTGCCGGATTGCCCGATACGAGCGGCCAGAGCGCGTGGAGCGGTGCGACGCCGTCGGCCTTGAGCCGCGCGAGGCCGAGCAGCATCGCCGGATAGTAATAATCCGAGGCGAGAATGTCGCAGAGACCGTCGCGGATCATGTCGGCTGCGGCGACGGAAGCCAGATGGCTGCCGCCGCGCGCCGCGTTCGGCGCGCCGAAGACGATGAAGTCGCCGGCGTCGCGGGCGGCCCGCGCCACCCGCCTGTTCATCGGGAACTCGCTGATCCGCGCGCCGCGGGCGCGGAAGAAGTCGCGCGTCTCGACCTGGCTGTCGTCGTGCGAGAGCATCGGCGCGCCGGCCGCCCGGCCGAGCGCCGCCACGTCCTCGATCGCCCCGGGCACCTCAGGCCGGCGCTCCCACATGTCGCGGACGAGCGAGACCATGTCCGGCACCGGGATCTGCGCACGCTTGGCGCGTTCGGCCATCTTCACGGCGAATTCGGGCGATCGCGGATCGACCGCCGGGAAGGCCGGATCGAGATCGAACGGCCGCTCCTGCAACGGCACGGAGGGATCGAGCATCACCATCGACGTATGATCGTTGAAGGCGATCGAAGGCAGATGCGGGCCCGAAAGCGCCTCACGGATCAGGTCGACGGCTTCGAAGCAGAAGGTTTCCCAGCGCAGCTGCACGCGGTTGTCCACCGTCAGCCGCGGGGAGAGCGCATCGAGGGCGGCGACGACGGAGCGGCCGTTCTCCACAGACCTGAGCCCCGGCTCCCAGCTCAGCGTCAGGGCATGGTAGGCCGTCGCGATGCCGTTCGCCGCAAGCTGGCGGTCCGTGTCGAGCAGCGCCGCGGTGACCGGAAGCATGGTGCCGGGCCGCGGCATGATCTGCCGCTCGAAGGCGTCGCCATGGACATCCACGAAGGCCGGCGCGAGGATATGGCCGCGGCCGTCGATGACATCCGCTCCGTCTCGCGCGCCGTCGACCGCCGTGATCCGCCCGTCTTCGACACGGACGGAGGCGTGCGCCAGGCGATCGCCGAAAACCACGCTCGCCCCCTCGATCACAAATGCCGGATTGTTCTGCATCGGTCCCGCCCCCGCAAAAAGAAGAGGCGCAGCGGCCTGGTCACCTGACCGGCCGCGCGCCGTCCGCCGCTTCTATCCAGCCGATGTGACAGATTTGCGAAGCTCCCTGTGCACCGGCTCCGGCAGTCTCCTCCGGAGCTTCGTCTCCCAAAAGGTTGTGCAGCGCGAAGGATTTTCACGCCGCGGTCTTTTTCCCGCCTTCGAAAGCGGTAGGATCGCCGGAACACCCCTCATGCGCGACGAGCAGAAATGACCGATTTCGAGACCGAACTTTCCTCTCCCGACGATTTCGACTTCGCGCCGGTACGCCTGACCGTCGATCTCGGAGCACTCGTCGACAACTGGCGGGAGATGGCGCGGCGCTCGGGAAGCGCAAGGGCGTCGGCGGTCCTCAAGGCGGACGCC
Source organism: Neorhizobium sp. CSC1952 (assembly GCF_030378245.1). Lineage (NCBI taxonomy): Bacteria > Pseudomonadati > Pseudomonadota > Alphaproteobacteria > Hyphomicrobiales > Rhizobiaceae > Neorhizobium > Neorhizobium sp. CSC1952. The sequence goes on from NZ_CP128416.1 coordinate 314,151, forward strand.
TACGGCCTCGGGCTCGAGGATTGCGGCACCGCGCTTTACGAAGCCGGCGCGCGGGATTTCTTCGTCGCCGTCGTGCAGGAAGGGGTGACGCTGCGCGCCTATGCGCCGGACGCCCGCATCTATGTGCTCTCCGGCATCTGGCCGGGCCAGGAACGCACGTTCTTCGAGAACGATCTCGTGCCGGTGCTCGCCTCCGAGGAACAGCTCGCCTTCTGGATGTCCGTCGTTTCGGAACACGGCGACCACCCCTGCGCCCTGCAGGTGGATACCGGCTTCAACCGGCTCGGAATCCCGCTCGATGAGGCGATCGCCCTTGCCGAGGACGTCTCGCGGCCGGCGAGCTTCTCGCCGGTGCTGGTGCTCTCGCATCTCCACAGCGGAGATACGCCCTCCTCGCCCCTCAACAGGCAGCAGCTCGAATCTTTCCAGAGGGTTGCCGAGGCTTTCGAAGGCATCGAATCAAGCCTCTCCGCATCCGCCGGCATTTTCCTCGGTCCCGAATACCACTTCGACCTCACCCGGCCCGGCATCGCGCTTTATGGCGGCGAATCCGTGCAGGGCATGAAGCCGCTCAAGCCCGTCGCGAAGGCGGAGGCGCGCATCGTCCAGATCCGCGAGGCCGACGAAGGCACCACGGTCAGCTACGGCGCCACGCATCGACTGTCGCGCAACAGCCGGCTCGCCATCGCCGCGGCCGGCTATGCGGACGGCTATCTCCGCTCGCTTTCCGGCTCGGGTGTGCCCCTCAGGGCCGGCGGCACGCCGGGCGCTCACGGCTTCGTCGCAGGCCACAGGGTGCCGGTCGTCGGCCGCATCACCATGGACCTGACGATCTTCGACGTCACCGACGTTCCGGCAGCAGACATCCGCGCCGGCGACTATATCGAGCTCTTCGGCCCTAACATGCCGCTCGACGAGGTGGCGCGTGCGGCCGGCACGATCGGCTACGAGATGCTCACCGGCCTCGGTCTGCGCTACGAGCGGCGGTATGTCTATCCCGACGGCTGAGTGACGTGCGCCTCTCCTCTTGGAAGCCGCGATCGACCATGCTACAAGAGAACAAAAGGAGATCGAAATGACCGAGATCCATCTCAGCGAAGAGGACAGGGCCTTTATCGAGGAGCAGGTAAAGGATGGGCGTTATACAGATGTCAGCGAGGCCGTAATGGCCGGCATCCGACTATTGAAGCGTCACAATACCAGCCTCCAGCAATTGATTCAGGCGGGGTTGGACGACGTGGAAGCAGGCCGCGTTCATAGCTACGACACGGCAGAGGAATTTCTCGCCGACATCGAGCGTCTCTCTAACGAACGCAAGCTGAAGACGGGTACCGGCCATTAGACGGCGGCGCGCCAGATGGACCACCACGGCGCGTGCCGACGTGGTTGACGATCACGACTATATCGCGCTTTCCAGTCCTTTGGCTGCAAGCAGGTTTGCACTGTCGATCTTTGCCAAAGTCAGGTCCTTGGCCGAGCTGGGCCTGACGGGCGTCAGCCGCTCTGAGTTTGGCGAGGGCCTTCGCAGCATCGCTTATCGCGAACGCATCATTTTCTTTCGTATCCGGGGCAATGAACTGGTCGTCGTGCGTGTTCTGCACGGCCATCAGGAAATCTCTCCCGACTATTTCAAGACTGACGAAAACTGACCTGACCCCATGGCAAAAGCAAAGACCCAATTCGTGTGCCAGAACTGCGGCACGGTGCACAGCCGCTGGGCCGGCAAATGCGACGGCTGCGGCGAGTGGAACACGATCGTCGAGGAAGACCCGATGGGCGGCATCGGCGGCGGTCCGGGACGCGCGCCGAAGAAGGGCCGTGCCGTGGCGCTCACCACGCTTTCCGGCGAGACCGAGCAGGCGCCGCGCATCCATACCGGCATTTCCGAGCTCGACCGGGCGACCGGCGGCGGTTTCGTGCGCGGCTCGGCGGTGCTCGTCGGCGGCGATCCCGGCATCGGCAAGTCGACGCTGCTGATGCAGGCGGCCGCCGCCCTTTCCCGCCGCGGCCACCGTATCATCTATGTCTCGGGCGAAGAGGCGGTGGCGCAGGTGAGGCTGCGCGCCCAGCGGCTGGGTGCGGCCGATACGGACGTGCTGCTCGCCGCCGAGACGAATGTGGAAGACATTCTCGCCACCGTTTCGGACGGCAAGCGGCCGGATCTCGTCATCATCGATTCGATCCAGACGCTCTGGAGCGACACGGCCGATTCGGCGCCCGGCACCGTCACCCAGGTTCGCACCGGCGTGCAGGCGATGATCCGCTTCGCCAAGCAGACGGGCGCCGCCATGGTGCTCGTCGGCCACGTCACCAAGGAGGGCCAGATCGCCGGACCTCGCGTCGTCGAGCACATGGTCGACGCCGTTCTCTATTTCGAGGGCGACCGCGGCCACCATTACCGCATCCTGCGCACCGTCAAGAACCGATTCGGCCCGACCGACGAGATCGGCGTCTTCGAAATGTCCGACAAGGGCCTTCGCGAAGTCTCCAACCCCTCCGAACTTTTTTTGGGCGAGCGCAACGCCAAGGCTCCGGGAGCCGCCGTCTTCGCCGGCATGGAGGGCACGCGGCCGGTGCTGGTGGAAGTCCAGGCGCTGGTGGCGCCGACCTCGCTCGGCACGCCGCGACGCGCCGTGGTCGGCTGGGATTCGTCGCGGCTTTCGATGATTCTCGCGGTGCTGGAGGCCCATTGCGGCGTCCGCCTCGGGCAGCACGACGTCTATCTCAACGTGGCTGGCGGCTACCGCATCTCGGAACCGGCGGCGGACCTCGCCGTCGCCTCCGCACTCGTCTCCTCGCTCGCCGGCCTGGCGCTCCCCGCCGATTGCGTCTATTTCGGCGAAATCAGCCTTTCGGGCGCCGTGCGGCCGGTTTCGCAGACGGCGCAACGCCTTAAAGAGGCCGAGAAGCTCGGTTTTGCAGGCGCCATGCTGCCCGCAAGCTCGGCCGAAGTGCCGAAGGGCGCAAACGGACGCTGGACCGAGATCGACGACCTGCCGGACCTGGTGGCGCGCATCGCCGGCTCCTCCAACCGGCTCCGGCCGGCCGTGGAAGAGGATTGAGCGCCGGAACGCATAAAGGCATAAGCAAGTTTTCAGCCCCTCATCCGCCCTGCCGGGCACCTTCTCCCCGTTCTGACGGGGAGAAGGAGACTCGCGGCTCCCTCGCTCTATTTCGGTTTTGGAAGAGAAACATCCTCATGAGAGGTTTTGATGCCAGGAATTCAGCGCGGCAGACCATTCATCCACATGCCGCAAGCCCCGGAAGATGATTGATCTTCCGTTAACAGGTCCGCTGTTGTATGACGGCTGCGAGACGGCGGGGCGCTGTCGCGAAGTCGATCAGTTCGGAGTAGTTCATATATGCCCATCACGATTTTCGACGGTATCGTCATCGGCGTGACGCTGTTTTCCGCCGTGCTTGCCATGGTTCGCGGTTTTTCGCGGGAAGTGCTGTCGATCGCAAGCTGGGTGGGCTCGGTCGCCGCCGCCTATTATCTCTATCCGCTGCTGCTTCCCTACGCGAAGAACTACACGGCCGATGACCGCATCGCGATCGCCGCCTCCGCCGGCATCATCTTCCTGATCGCGCTGATCGTCATCTCCTTCATCACCGCGCGCATCGCGGACTTCATCATCGACAGCCGCATCGGCGCGCTCGACCGCACGCTCGGCTTCCTGTTCGGCGCCGCCCGCGGCATCCTGCTGCTCGTGGTGGCCGTGGCGTTCTGGAACTGGCTGGTGGCCGCCAACGCGCAGCCCGCCTGGGTGACGCAGGCGAAATCGAAGCCTTTCCTCGATACGCTCGTCGCGCGGCTGGAAGCGGTCCTGCCCGAGGATATCGAGCCGCAGATCCGCGCCCGCATCATGGGCCGGGAGGAAGCGCCGGCCGATAGTGCCGCAGGACAGGATCAGCCGCCGGCCGAAGACGCACCTTCAACAAATAATTGACGTTATCTTGCGCTTGATGCAGCGCGAAACGTCACCATTTGTGGTAACATTCGAGTTCACATGAAGAACGGGCTGGGTTCCGGGGAGAGATTTCCCCCGACCGGCCTTTCCATTTTTCCGAAAGGGATAAGGGGCCAAGATGAGCGAGCCGGTTTCCGAGACGTTTGACGGAAGAAGCGTCCACGAATGGGATGGCGATACGCTTCGCGAAGAATGCGGCGTCTTCGGAATCCTCGGCCATCCCGACGCGGCGACGCTGACGGCGCTCGGCCTGCACGCGCTCCAGCATCGCGGCCAGGAGGCGGCCGGCATCGTCTCCTTCGACGGCCTGCGCTTCCATTCGGAACGCCGCATGGGGCTCGTCGGCGACCATTACACCGATCCCGCGACGCTCGCGAAACTTCCCGGCAACATCGCCATCGGCCATAACCGCTATTCCACCACCGGCGAAGTGGCGCTGCGCAACGTGCAGCCGCTCTTCGCCGAACTGGAAGTCGGCGGCATCGCGATCGCCCATAACGGCAATTTCACCAACGGGCTGACGCTGCGCCGGCAGCTGATCGCCGGCGGCGCCATCTGTCAGTCGACCTCCGATACCGAAGTGGTGCTGCATCTCATCGCCCGCTCGCGCTACGCATCGACCGCAGACCGCTTCATCGACGCGATCCGCCAGATGGAAGGCGGCTATTCCATGCTCGCCATGACCCGCACCAAGCTGATCGCCGCCCGCGACCCCACCGGCATCCGGCCGCTCGTCATGGGCGAGCTCGACGGCAAGCCGATCTTCTGCTCGGAAACCTGCGCGCTCGACATCATCGGCGCGAAATTCATCCGCGACGTGGAGAACGGCGAGGTCGTCATCTGCGAGGTCCAGCCGGACGGCTCGATCACCATCGACGCCCGCAAGGCCGGCAACGGCCAGCCGGAGCGCCTCTGCCTGTTCGAATACGTCTATTTCGCCCGGCCGGATTCCGTCGTCGGCGGCCGCAGCGTCTATGTCGCGCGCAAGAACATGGGCATCAACCTCGCCAAGGAAGCGCCGGTCGAAGCCGATGTCGTCGTGCCGGTGCCGGACGGCGGCACGCCTGCCGCGCTCGGCTATGCGCAGGAAAGCGGCATCCCCTTCGAATACGGCATCATCCGCAACCATTACGTCGGCCGCACCTTCATCGAGCCGACGCAGCAGATCCGCGCCTTCGGCGTCAAGCTCAAGCATTCCGCCAACCGGGCGATGATCGAGGGCAAGCGCGTCGTGCTGGTCGACGATTCGATCGTGCGCGGCACGACCTCGCTGAAGATCGTGCGGATGATCCGCGATGCCGGCGCCAGGGAAGTGCATATCCGCGTCGCCAGCCCGATGATCTATTATCCGGATTTCTACGGCATCGACACGCCGGACCGGGAAAAGCTGCTCGCCAACCAGTACGACAGCCTGGAGGCCATGTGCCGGTATATCGGCGCGGATTCGCTCGAATTCCTGTCGCTCAACGGCCTCTACCGCGCCGTCGGCGGCGAGGACCGCAACGAGGCCCGCCCGCAGTTCACCGACCATTACTTTACCGGCGACTATCCCACCCGCCTGCTCGACAAGGACGGCGAGACGATGGGACGCAAGGTTTCGGTCCTCGCCAGCAACGGCTGAGGGGGCCTCCTTCGAAGACCGCACTCAGGGGTCGTGCCGTGTCCGCCCCCCTCTGGCCTGCCAGCCATCTCCCCCACAGGTGGGGAGATTGGATGGGCGCACCGGCTTCCCAAGATAACCAGCCTCCTACCTGCCGCATCGTCCTTTTGGCGGGAAGAGCATGCCGCTTGTGATCTCCCCACCCGTGGGGGAGATGGCCGGCAGGCCAGAGGGGGCGGGCACGGCACGACGCTTGACGGGACGCCGGCTCTTCGCATGACAGAAAGACTCTCCCTCACCCAGGCACTTGCGCCCGCCGTATCCCTGTGACAATCCTCCGGTCCAATCCGAAGGACAGGATGAGGAGCGCGGGCAGAGGCTGCGCGGAGAATTCGAGGAAGGCATCATGACGATCGATCTGAAGGGCAGGATCGCGCTGGTCACCGGCGCGTCGCGGGGCATCGGCTATTTCACGGCATTGGGTCTGGCGCGTGCCGGCGCGCATGTGATCGCCACCGCCCGCACGGTCGGCGGCCTCGAAGAGCTCGACGACGCGATCAAGGCGGCCGGCGGCACCGCCACGCTCGTGCCCTTCGACATCACCGACATGGCTGCCATCGACCGGCTCGGCGCCTCGATCTTCGAACGCTGGGGCAAGCTCGACATCCTTGTCGCAAATGCGGGGATCCTCGGCGTCATCTCGCCGCTCGGCCATATCGAGGCGAAGGTGTTCGAGAAGGTGATGCTGACCAACGTGACGGCGACCTGGCGGCTGATCCGCTCCGTCGAGCCGCTGCTCGTCCGCTCCGATGCCGGCCGGGCGCTGATCATGTCGTCTGGCGTCGCCAGCAAGGCGCCGGCCTTCTGGGGCGCCTATGCGATCTCCAAGGCGGCGGTGGAGAACATGGCGCGCATCTGGGCGGCAGAAACCAGCCATACGCCGCTCAAGGTCAATATCGTCAATCCCGGCGCCACCCGCACGGCGATGCGCGCCCAGGCGATGCCCGGCGAAGACCCCGAGAGCCTGCCGCATCCTTCCGAAGTCGCCGAGAAAATCCTCTTCCTCGCCTCACCCGAACTGAAGGACAGCGGCCGGCTCTTCGTGGTGCGCGAGAACAGGTTCGTGGATTTCAGGATGCCTGAGTGAAGCCCTCCTGGTCCCTCACCCTAACCTTCTCCCCGCGTGCGGGGAGAAGGTGGCGGCAGCCGGATGAGGGGCCGTTCAATCGCTCATGGACAGGCAACACCCCTTGACCAAACCCCTGCTCCGCGCCATAACCCAAGCCCATGAAAACGGCGATTTCCATTTGTGGGATCATTATTCGCTAGCGTACGCGCTGGCCCGGCCGTTTTCGTCTCTCGAAAAGCCTTGAAGACAAACGACCCGGTCCGGCCGGGCGCCTGCTGTCGGGAGATTTTCGATGGGCTTTTCGCTCAAGCTCTACAATACGCTGACCCGCGAGAAGGCGGAGTTCAAACCGATCGACCGCCAGAACGTGCGCATGTATGTCTGCGGGCCGACGGTCTACGACTACGCCCATATCGGCAATGCGCGGCCCGTGATCGTCTTCGACGTGCTCTTCCGGCTGCTCCGGCATGTCTACGGCGAAAACCACGTCACCTATGCCCGCAACATCACCGACGTGGACGACAAGATCAATGCCCGGGCGCTGCGCGACCATCCCGGCCTGCCGCTCAACGAGGCGATCCGCGCCGTCACCGAAAAGACCGAGCGGCAGTTCCACGCGGATGTGGCCGAGCTCGGCTGCCTGGAGCCGACCGTGGAGCCCCGCGCCACCGACAATATCGAACAGATGATCGGCATCATCGACAAGCTGATCGCCAACGGCCATGCCTATGTGGCGGGCGGCGAAGTGCTGTTCGACACGAAATCGATGCGCGACTACGGCCGGCTTTCCAAACGCCCGCTCGACGAGCAGCAGGCGGGCGCCCGCGTCGCAGTCGACGCGCACAAGAAGAACCCCGGCGACTTCGTGCTGTGGAAGCTGTCGAGCCATAACGAGCCCGGCTGGGAAAGCCCCTGGGGCCGCGGCCGGCCGGGCTGGCATATCGAATGCTCGGCGATGAGCGGGCGCTATCTTGGCGAGGTCTTCGACATCCATGGCGGCGGACTGGACCTCATCTTCCCGCACCACGAGAACGAGATCGCCCAGTCGCGCTGCGCCCACGGCACGGACGTGATGGCGAACGTGTGGATGCACAATGGCTTCGTGCAGGTCGAAGGCCGCAAGATGTCGAAGTCGGAAGGCAATTTCATCACCATCTACGATCTCCTGCACACCGAAACCTTCGGCGGCCGAAAGTGGCCGGGCGACGTGCTGAGGCTCGCCATGCTGATGACGCATTACCGCGAGCCGATCGATTTCTCGGTGAAGCGGCTGGAAGAGGCAGAGCGGCTCCTCTCCAAATGGCCGGCGGCGGACCCATCCGGCGCGGCCCCCTGCGACACCGTGCTGGAGGCGCTTTCGGACGACCTCAACACGGTCGCGGCCGTGCAGGCGCTGCATGCGCTGGCGCAGGAGGCCCAATCCGACAAGGCGCTTTTGCCGGTCTTTGCCGCCAGCGCCGACCTCCTCGGCGTGCTGCCGCAGAAGACCGAGATCGACGAGGCGCTGGCTTCCGCCGTCGATGCGCTGGTCGCCATGCGGCTCGAACTCCTGAAAGCGAAGAATTTCGCCGAGGCCGACAAGATCCGCAACGAGCTTTCCGAAAAGGGCATCCAGCTGAAGGACGGCAAGGACCCGGCCACCGGCGAGCGCGTCACGACCTGGGAGGTGAAGAGGTAGGATGGACGCCGTTGCGGCACCCGCATCCACCCCCCTCTGCCCTGCCGGGCATCTCCCCCTCAAGGGGGGAGATCGGCAAGACGCGCCGGCTTCCCGAAACATTAATGTCGGTCTGTGCAGCTTCGGCAATCTCAAACATGAATTGGAGGCGACGCTCGGCTACTATCCAATCTCCCCCCTTGTGGGGGAGATGCCCGGCAGGGCAGAGGGGGGTATAGTCCGGGCAGGTCATCTCAAGGAGGGTCGAATGCCGCATGCACCGGTCCCGCCGCAGCGGCGTGCCAACGCGCGTCGCATGCGGAAAGCCCTGACCGATGCCGAGCTGAAGCTTTGGAACGCGCTTCGCGCCCACCGGCTGATGGGACTGAGTTTCCGCCGCCAGGTGCCGATCGCCGGCTACATCGTCGATTTCGCCTGTCCTACGCATCGCCTGATCGTGGAAATCGACGGATCGCAGCACGGCAACGATGCCGATCTTCGTTATGATGCTGACCGGACCCGGCGCCTCGAAAAGGATGGCTGGATAGTTCTGCGCTTCTGGAACGATGATGTTTTGAAAGACATCGACAATGTCTGCCTGCATATTCTGACAATTGCCGGAGAGGCTTAGGCGATCATGAATGGCATGGCTTTCTCCGTTGCACGCACCCCCCTCTGCCCTGCCGGGCATCTCCCCCACAAGGGGGGAGATCGGATTGCAGCGAAGCCTCGCCTCCGGTTCACGTTTGTGATTGCCGAAGCGGGGCAGGCTGGCATTACAGTTTCGGGAAGCCGGTGCCTCCTGCCGATCTCCCCCGGGGAGATCGGCAGGACAGAGGGGGGTAGCACACGGCTGATCTGGCCACAGGAGGAGCATCCATGAGCGACATCATCCGAACCGGCGGGTGCCAGTGCGGCGCGGTGCGCTATCTTGCGGAAGGCGAGCTCGGCTTTCCGCATCTGTGCCATTGCCGCATGTGCCAGAAGGCGGCGGGCAATTATTTCATGCCGCTTGCCGGCGTGAAGTGGGAGAGTTTCAGGCTCACCCGCGGCGAGCCGGCCTGGTTCCGGTCCTCCGGGACCGTGCGGCGCGGTTTTTGCGAAAAATGCGGCACGCCGCTCTTCTATGACGGCTCGAGCGACCATATCAGCGTCACGCTCGGCTCGCTCGACGATCCGGAAAGCGTGAAGCCCCGGCTGCAGACCAATCTCGCCCGCAAGATGTCCTGGTTCGGCGAATTGGACCGGCTGGAACACGACGCGGCCATGGACATGACCCCCGAGGAGGAAAAGAAGGTCGCGGCGGGCAACCGCCAGCATCCGGATCACGATACGGAAGTCTGGCCACAGGAGGAGCATCCATGAGCGACATCATCCGAACCGGCGGCTGTCAGTGCGGCGCGATCCGTTTCCGGCTCGCCGGAGAACCTCTCGATTCGTCCATCTGCCATTGCCGAATGTGCCAGAAGGCGTTCGGCGCCTATTACGCTCCGCTCGTGGCGACCGGCGAGGCGGAGCTCACCTGGACGCGCGGAAGCCTCAGATATTTCCAGTCTTCCAATCACGTGCGGCGCGGCTTCTGCGAGATGTGCGGCACGCCGATGACCTATGAGGCCGCCGACGGCATCGGGATTGCGGCAGGCGCCTTCGACGATCCGGCATCGCTGCCGCCGGTCGTGCAGTTCGGCATCGAGGCGAAGCTTCCCTTCGTGGACCGGCTGCACGAGCTGCCCGGACGGCATACGATGGACGACATCGATTCCGCCCCCTTTCTGGACGACATCGTTTCCTACCAGCACCCCGACCACGACACCGAAACCTGGCCGCCGGAGAACCGGCAGAAGGAGAAGAGGCATGACTGAACACTTCAGAACGGGCGGCTGCCAGTGCGGCGCCGTGCGCTTCCGCATCCACGGCGAGCTGGGACGGGCCTCGATCTGCCATTGCCGTATGTGCCAGAAGGCCTTCGGCGGCTTCTTCGGGCCGCTCGTCAGCGCGCCCAGGGACGGCGTCGAATGGACCCGCGGCGAACCCAGATATTTCCAGTCCTCCGTCAATATCGACCGCGGCTTCTGCGAGAACTGCGGCACGCCGCTCACCTACCGCTATCCCGGCGGGCTGGAGCTTGCGATCGGCGCCTTCGACAACCGGGACGACCTCGCCCCGAAGATCCAGGTGAACTATTCCTCGCATATCCCATGGGTGACGACGATCTTCGACGCCCCGATCCGCGACAGCGCCGAGGACATCGCCAAGCAGGAGCAGATCATCTCCTTCCAGCACCCCGACCACGACACCGAGAACTGGCCGGCAAAGGGACTTCATCTATGACGGACGTTCTGCGCACGCTCTATCCCGAGATCGAACCCTATGAGACGGGCCGGCTCGATGTCGGCGACGGCCATGTGATCTACTGGGAACGGGTCGGCACGAAGGGCGCCAAACCGGCTGTCTTCCTGCATGGCGGCCCGGGCGGCGGCTGCAATCCGAACCAGCGGCGGCTCTTCGATCCGGAACTCTACGACGTGCTGCTCTTCGACCAGCGCGGCTGCGGCCGCTCGACGCCGCATGCGAGCCTGGAGGCCAACACGACCTGGCATCTGGTCGCCGATATCGAGCGGCTTCGCGAGATGGCCGGCGTCGAGACATGGCAGGTCTTCGGCGGCTCCTGGGGCTCGACGCTGGCGCTCGCCTATGCGCAAACCCATCCCGAACGGGTGAGCGAGCTTCTGGTGCGCGGCATCTATACGCTGACCCGGCCCGAGCTCGACTGGTACTACCAGTTCGGCGTCTCGGAAATGTTCCCGGACAAGTGGGAGGCCTTCGTCGCGCCCATTCCGGAAGAGGAACGCCACGAGATGATGGCCGCCTACCACCGGCGCCTCACCGGCCCGGACAAGGCCGAGCAGATCCGCTGCGCCAGGGCCTGGAGCGTCTGGGAAGGCTCGACCATCACGCTGCTGCCCGATCCGCAGCTCGCGGCCTCCCATGACGAGGACATGTATGCGCTGGCCTTCGCCCGCATCGAGAACCACTATTTCATGAACGCCGGCTGGCTCACCGACGGGCAGCTCCTGCGCGACGCGGTGAAGCTCAGGGGCATCCCGGGCGTCATCGTGCACGGACGCTACGACATGCCCTGCCCGCTGAAATATGCCTGGCAGCTTTCGAAGGTCTGGACCGACGCGGATTTCCATATCGTCGAGGGCGCGGGGCATGCGGTTTCCGAGCCGGGGATTACCGACAGGCTGATCCGCGCGACGGACCGGTTTGCGGGGAAGGTCTGAGTCCGATGTGCCCCGACGTTACCCCCCTCTGCCCTGCCGGGCATCTCCCCCACAAGGGGGGAGATCGGTCCGCGGCAACGTTTCGCCCTCCGCGAATGCTGGAGATCGGGGGAAACCGGCGAGCCCTTCCAATCTCCCTCCTTGTGGGGGAGATGCCCGGCAGGGCAGAGGGGGGTGCCGGCTTCATTAATAAAATGATCCCGCTCCAGGAGGAGCGCCCATGACACGCGAACGCATCCATCTCTTCGACACCACGCTCCGCGACGGGCAGCAGACGCCCGGCGTCGATTTTTCCGTCGAGGACAAGATCGCCATTTCCGACATGCTCGACGAATTCGGCATCGATTATGTCGAGGGCGGCTATCCCGGTGCCAATCCGACCGATACCGCCTTCTTTTCCGAAAAGCGCACGGAGAAATCGAAATTCGTCGCCTTCGGCATGATCAAGCGCGCCGGCATCTCCGCCTCCAACGATCCGGGGCTCAGCGTCCTGCTGCAGGCGAAGAGCGATGCCATCTGCTTCGTGGCGAAAAGCTGGGACTACCACGTGCGCGTGGCGCTCGGCTGTTCGAACGAGGAGAACCTGGAATCGATCCGCGACAGCGTCGAGGCCGCCCGGCATGCCGGCAAGGAAGCCATGGTCGACTGCGAGCATTTCTTCGACGGCTACAAGGCCAATCCCGAATACGCGCTTGCCTGCGCGAGAACGGCCTACGACGCCGGAGCGCGCTGGGTCGTGCTCTGCGACACGAACGGCGGCACGCAGCCGGGCGAAGTGCGGGAGATCGTCGCCGCCGTGATCGCCTCCGGCATTCCGGGCGCCTCGCTCGGCATCCATGCCCATGACGACACCGGCCAGGCGGTCGCCAATTCGCTCGCCGCCGTCGAGGCCGGCTGCCGGCAGATCCAGGGCACGCTGAACGGCATCGGCGAACGCTGCGGCAACGCCAATCTGGTGACGCTGATCGCCACGCTGGCGCTGAAGGAAACCTATTCCTCGCGCTTCGAGACGGCGATCGACGCGGAGCGGCTTTCCGGCCTCACCAATCTCAGCCACGCCTTCGACGAGCTCCTGAACCGCTCGCCGAACCACCAGAGCCCCTATGTCGGCGCGTCCGCCTTCGCTACCAAGGCCGGCATCCACGCCTCGGCACTCCTGAAGGATCCGCGCACCTACGAGCACGTGACGCCGGAAAGCGTCGGCAATTTCCGCAAGGTCATGGTGTCGGACCAGGGCGGCAAATCGAACTTCATCAACGCCCTGAAGCGGCGCGGCATCGAGGTCGCCAAGGACGATCCGAAGCTCGACAAGCTCATCGCCATCGTCAAGGACCGCGAGGCCTCCGGCTACGCCTACGAGGGCGCCGACGCGAGCTTCGAACTGCTCGCCCGCCGCACGCTCGGCACCATTCCGGACTTCTTCTCGATCGAGGGTTTCCGGGTGATGGTGGAGCGCCGCTTCGATTCCCACGGCCGCATCAAGATCGTCTCGGAAGCCGTCGTGAAGATTATCGTCGACGGCGACACACATATGTCCGTCGCGGAAGGCGACGGTCCGGTCAACGCGCTCGACCGGGCGCTGCGCAAGGATTTCGGCAAGTACCAGCACGAGATCGACGACCTCGTTCTCGCCGACTTCAAGGTGCGTATCCTGAACGGCGGCACGGAGGCGATCACCCGCGTGCTGATCGAATCCACCGATTCCAGCGGCGTGCGCTGGTGGACCGTCGGGGTCTCGGAAAACATCATCGACGCCTCCTTCCAGGCGCTGATGGATTCCGTCATCTACAAGCTGATGAAGAACCGGGAACTGGCGGGGAAAATCGCGGCGGAGTGAGGCTCTTGCGGAACCTCAGGTAGGCTGAATGGTTAGGGACGATCAACCAGGAGGAAGTCCCATGAAGCCAATTTCCTTGACCGCGGCTGCCATCGGGATGGCAGCCTTTGCATTCCAGCCGGCCTTTGCCGACTGCGTCGACGTCACCGGTTCCGTCAACAAGGAGGCCCGCAGCGGCATCGCCAAGGACGGCACCCACGCGCCCCTTGAAGGCAATGCGGGAACGCAGGCCCGAACGGAGACCCCAACCGGAACGACGACCACCAGCGCGGATGCCGCCACCAAGCCACCGCAGAAGGACGGCGCAACGATGCCGATGGGTGAAAGCCGCAATCTTGCGACCTCCAACCAGGACGCCGTCGCGCAACAGAAAGGCGGGGAAACCGCCGCTGCGGCCGCCACGCCGGATAAATGTGATTAACCCGCGCATGAGGCCTCGCGCAGCAAATCACCTGGCCGTGGACTGATACGGCCAGGTTGCTTCGTTGCGCCTTCCGAAATCCCTTCATCGAACGAGGGGAATGCCGAAAGCCGCGGCCTCAGACCTCCTCGAACGACAGGCCCCCTCTGGCCTGCCGGCCATCTCCCCCACGGGTGGGGAGATTGGATGGGCGCACAGGCTTCCCCAAACAACACCGCAGCTACATGGCGCGAGGCTCGCTTGGCGGGAAAGCCGAGCCGCTTGTGATCTCCCCACCTGTGGGGGAGATGGCCGGCAGGCCAGAGGGGGATGAGCCGCGCCCGGTGCGCATTCTATCGGCGCGTACATTCCATCCCGTACCCGGCCGCCACGGCATGCCTGGGTCTCGCCGGCAGGATCGCGGCCGGTCATGGATCCTTCACCGAAATGAATTGGTTCGGCTCAACCTGTTCGTTTAGAGCGGAGGCAACCAGAACAAGCATCATGGAAACACCCTCATGGCCACCGATAGCGTCCCGGACCTGGCGAAGGACGTCATGGCGAAGAACGGCACGCCGGAGAACGAAGACACGCCGCGCGGTTTCGCCTTCGGACTGACGGCCTATTTCCTCTGGGGCTTCCTGCCGCTTTACCTGAAGGCGGTCGCCCACATTCCGTCGCTGGAAGTTCTGGCCAACCGCGCCATCTGGTCGGTGCCCTTCGCGGGGCTCGTGCTTGTCCTGCTTCGCCGCACGGGCGACCTCAAGATCGCGCTGAAGAACCCGCGCATGCTCGCCATGGCCTCGCTCACGGCCGCGATCATCGGCGCCAACTGGGGCATCTATGTCTGGTCGGTCGCCGCCGGCCGCACGCTGGATGCGGCGCTCGGCTATTTCATCAACCCGCTCTTCAGCGTCCTTCTCGCCGCCCTCATCCTGAAAGAGCGGCTGACACCGGCGCAGATGGCGGCGATCGGACTTGCGGCCGTCGCGGTGGCGATCCTGACGATCGATGCCGGCGGGCTGCCGTGGGTGTCGATCGCGCTCACCGTCACCTGGGGCTTCTACGCGCTGTTCCGCAAGACGCTGCCGATCGGCCCGAACCAGGGCTTCTTCCTGGAAGTGCTTCTGATCAGCATTCCCTGCCTTCCCTACGTGATCTGGCTGGAGGCCACGGGCCAGGGCCATCTCACCAATTCGAGCGGCTGGGATGCCTTCATCCTGATGGCGGCGGGCATCGTCACCGCCGGGCCGTTGATGATCTATGCCAACGGCGCCAAGCTCCTGAAGCTCTCGACCATCGGCATCATGCAGTATATCGCGCCGACGATGATCTTCCTGGTCGCCGTCTTCGTTTTCCACGAGCCCCTCGGCTCCGTGAAGCTCGGCGCCTTCGTGCTGATCTGGGCGGCGCTCGTGCTCTACACCTGGTCGATGCTCCGGCAGGCGCGCGGCCGGTAGCCGCGCCGGGACGCCTCAGAGTTTGGAGATCACCGCTTCCTCGCCGTCCGTCGGCGGGCGATCCTCGCCGCGCTCCAGGATCGCCGGGACGATCTCATCCACGTCCGTGATGACCAGCGGCTGGACGAGATGGGCGCGGTGGATGAAACCCTGTTCGCGCATGTGGGTGATCAGGTCCAGCATCGGATCCCAGAAGCCGCCGATATTGGCAAAGGCCATCGGCTTCTCGTGACGGCCGAGCTGCGCCCAGGTCATGATCTCGACGATCTCCTCCAGCGTGCCGATGCCGCCCGGCAGGGTCACGAAAGCGTCGGCCCGTTCGAACATCTTGTGCTTGCGCGCATGCATGTCCTCGGTCACAATCAGCTCGTCGAGCTGGCCGAGAGAGTGGCGGGTCGCCTCCATATCGACAAGAAATTCGGGAATGATGCCGGTGACCTGACCGCCGTTCGACAGAACGCCGGCCGCGACCGCGCCCATGATGCCCTTCGTGCCTCCGCCGTAGACAAGCCGAAGCCCGTGGGCGGCGATGGATTTCCCGAGCTCGCGGCCCGCCGCGATATAGGCGGGATCGCGTCCCGGCTGAGAGCCGCAGTAAACGCAGATGGATCGAATCGGCAACAGTTTTCTCCGTAAGGCATCAAGGCAGGGGCGGGAACGGGGTCCCAATCGTCGAAATTGACGGGAAATGCCCGGAAGAGCAAGGGTTTATAGCCCGAAAAGCTTGTGGAGGCAGGAGGAAAGGGTTAATCCGAATATGCGACGGTAGAGCATCGTTCTTCAAATCCGACGCAATTTTGCGGGAAGGATTTTGGGACCCGTCGGGAGAGACATTGATGATCAGAAACCGCGCCGGCTGGCTGGCCCTGTTCGTACTCGCCATAGCATCGCTGCTGATGGTGTTCTTCGTGTTGCCGAGGATCAACCATGACGCAAAGCCGCTCGGAGATGCGATCAATGCGGCCGGCAATGCGGTCAAGGACGCGGTGACGGAAACGCAGCAGGCCGCCAAGGCGCCGGAGACCCCGCTTTCCGGGCAGGCCGCCGTTCCCGCGGCACCGGCGGCATCCCAGGCCGCTAATCCGCCCGCCGCGGCGCAGCAGCCCGCCGCCGGCATGACGTCTCCCTCCTTCGACGTGCTGCGCGTCGAGCCGGACGGCTCCACCGTCATCGCCGGCCGCGCCGAACCCAATTCCACGCTCGAGGTCACCGACGGCACCTCCGTCATCGGCAAGGTCGATGTCGGCCCGAGCGGCGATTTCGCCATTCCCCTCGACAAGCCTCTGCCGCCCGGCGACCACCAGCTCGTGCTGAAGGCGACCGGCAAGGACGGCAAGACGACGATCTCCGAAGAGACGGCGACGATTTCCATCCCGACGGACGACAGCGGCAAACTGCTCGCCCTGGTGACCAAGCCGGGCAAGGCGAGCCGCGTGGTCGCCATGCCGTCGCCGCAGGAGCCCGGCAAGCCCGCCGCATCTTCCGCAGCCGCACCACCGGCGGCACCGGCCGCCACCGACACCGCCGCCGCCTCGCCTCTTCAGGCCCCCGCGGCCTCCGCGGCACCGGCTGCAAATGCGCCCGGCGGCACGCCCGCCCTGCCGGCCGGCTCGTCCGATCTCGCCGCCGCCGCACCCAATATCCCCGCCGCCGTGCCGGCCTCTCCGCTTCCGGGAGCTGCCGCCGCGGCGCCGGAACTGCAGGTCACCGCCGTCGAGATCGAGGGAACCAAGATTTTCGTCGCCGGCGTTGCCAAGCCCGGCATGTCGCTGCGCGGCGCGGCCGACGGCCAGCCGATCGGCACCGCCCGGGCCGGCCAGGACGGCAGCTTCGTGATCGAGGGAACGCGCGAGCTTGCGGTCGGCGACCACCGGATCTCCGTCGAAGCGCTCGGCGCGGGCGGCGAGGTCCTGGTGCGCGTCGAAGTGCCCTTCAACCGCCCGGCCGGCGACCAGATCGCCGCCGTCGCCGCGCCGCGCGGCGGCGATGCCGCGGCCATGATCGAAGCCGGCGCCTTCGACAAGCTGCGCAACGAGACCGTGCGCGCCTTCAACCTCTTGCGCGGCCTTTACGCCAATAGCCAGGTCCCTTCCCTGGAACAGATGGTCGCCGCCCGGTCCGCAACCTCGATCGCGCTGAAATCGCTCGCCGAATACCGCCTGCCGGCCGATGCCGCGGCCGCCGCCCGCGCGGTCGCCGAGACGACGTCCAAGGATGCCGCAGCCGCGCTCGCGGCGCTCGATGCGCTTCCGAAGGACGTCGCCGCCGTCGGCGCCGGCCTGAAGCAGATCGGCGACCTGATCGCCCGCGCCGTCGGCCCCGCCATCGCCCGGGAACTCGACGGCGTCGAGGTGGCGGCGAACGCGCCCGCCGCCGCGCCGGCACCGGCCACGGCGACGGATGCCGGCAGCGCCCGGACCATCCAGCAGGCGCCGCTCACCCAGAGCGAGCGCGCATCCGTGATCATTCGCCGGGGCGATACGCTGTGGCAGATCTCGCGCCGCGTCTACGGCCAGGGTGTCCGCTACACGACGATCTACCTCGCCAATGAGGACCAGATCCGCAATCCGGACATCATCCAGCCCGGCCAGATCTTCGGCGTGCCGGAGGAATACCGCCCGGATTCGGAAGAACTCCACCGCCAGCGGATGCTGCACCGGAAGTCGTAGGCTTTCACCCCTCCCGCCTTGCCGGCTGGCACAGGCCCCTCATCCGGCTGCCGGCTGATACAGCCCCTCATCCGGCTGCCGCCACCTTCTCCCCGCACGCGGGGAGAAGGGATATGCCGCGCCGTTTCCGCATCCATCACACCGTATCGGGGCCCCTCTCCCCGCGAATGGCAGGACAATTGCATCTGAGCAAAATTGCGCCGCCCCTTCTCCCCAGCGGGGAGAAGGTGGTCCGAAGGACCGGATGAGGGGGGCGAAGCCACCATCGGGCAATGCGTTTGCCGCATGCGCACCCCCTCATCGCCTCGCTTTGCTCGGCACTTCTCCCCGCTGGGGAGAAGGGAGAGCGAGCCGAACTCGTTCGGTTCCTCAAGTGCTCCGCGACCGTGGACAGATTTCGCCTCCCTGAAAAGTTTCCGGCACCGATTTCAGCATCTTAACTCAGGTCGCCGTCCCCCATCGTCCCCGCCTCTCGAAGCCGCGCGACAATCGTCGGGTCATCGGATGGGAAACCGGGTTCCGGAACCGGCCTCCTCATCAGGTTCGAAGGAGCCCGGTTGCCGGTGATGGTCGGTGGAAGCGCAAGGGAGACCTGACTGTACCTCCCGAAACGCCTCCGAGCGATCGGGGCAGGCGGAAAGCCTGAAAAACCAACACCCGAAATGCCCCGCCTGCCCCATTCCCATTTCAACCGCGCGGACGAAAAATCCGGCGCGGCCGAAGGCGCGTGACAAGTTCTCTCAAGCTGATTTCTCGACGATCACCGGAAGCGCGGCTGTCCAGGCGGCAGGTTCGACCGGATCTCGTGCAACGGCGCATGCTTCCCGAGCAGCCGCAGCAGCTTTCGCTCTTCGGCAACGTCAACGCCCAAACGCTTGCAGTATTTCGAAACGTCTTGGTCACGCGGACCAGGATTATGGACCTGCCTGTTGTTCCGGTCTTTCATGGCTTCCTCCTCCTGTAGGGAGAACATTGTACAGGCGAAAAGGTTCGTACGAAATCTCCCAGATGAAAAGTTGATGCGGATCGGGCTTTACCGCCGCCACATGCGGCATGGTTATTGCAACGTTGCCAATGTCGCAGACAGACAGAGGCAAAACGTCATGAAATCGGACAGTCTGCACCAGTTTCAGCCAGTGGGCCTCGCCATGCATGGCACAGGCCGGTACAGCGTCGTGCATTCGGTCGAGGAAGCCGCGGAAGAGCTTCTCAAGGAATGGCCGGATGACGGCGGAGAGCGTTTCTGCGAAGCGGTGAAAGCCTGCCTCGACGGGATTCACGATCTCGTCTCGCCGGGCGAGGTGCGCAAGGCCTTCATCAACGCCGCCCGGGAGGCGCGGGTGATGGTGATCGAATAAGGCCACGGCCTTTGCCGTCGGCGGGCGGGCGGCGGGCCGCCGCGACAGGCTTGCGCATGGCCTGACAGACCGATGCCTGCTCCCGTAGAGACGGATCTTTCACAAAACCGTCATTGCAACATGCCGCGCAGCCCCTTATGTGCCGGGTGGCGTTTCGATGCGCCCGCGCGGAGACATTCATGGCGGATAAGAAAAAGACCGTATCGGCGGATGCCAGCAATCCGCTCGGCACCCTCGTCAACCTGTGGCCCTATATGTGGCCCGAGGGCCGGGCGGACCTGAAGGCGCGCGTGCTTTGGGCGACCTTCTATCTCTTCCTCGCCAAGTTCGTGCTGCTCGCGGTCCCCTATTTCTTCAAATGGGCCACCGATGCCCTGAACGGCAGGCTGGACATGGCCGGTCTCCTGCCGGCCTTCCTGCTCGGCGCGGTCGTCCTCGTCATCGCCTATAACCTTACCCGCATCCTGCAGCTCGGCCTCAACCAGCTCCGCGACGCGCTCTTCGCCTCGGTCGGGCAATATGCGGTGCGCCAGCTCGCCTACCGCACCTTCGTGCACATGCACCAGCTCTCGCTGCGCTTCCATCTGGAGCGCAAGACGGGCGGGCTGTCGCGCATCATCGAGCGCGGCACCAAGGGCATCGAGACGATCGTCCGCTTCACCATCCTCAATTCCGTGCCGACGCTGCTCGAATTCCTGCTCACCGCGATCATCTTCTGGGCGAGCTACGGCTTCTGGTACGTTCTCGTCACCGCCGTCACCGTCTGGCTCTATATCTGGTTCACGATCCGGGCGAGCGACTGGCGCATTTCGATCCGCCGCTCGATGAACGACAGCGATACGGACGCCAATACAAAGGCGATCGACTCGCTTCTGAACTTCGAGACGGTCAAGTATTTCGGCAACGAGGAAATGGAGGCCCGCCGCTTCGACTCGTCGATGGCGCGCTACGAAAAGGCCGCGACCGACGTCTGGACCTCGCTCGGCTGGCTGAACTTCGGCCAGGGCGTCATCTTCGGCATCGGGCAGGCGGTGATGATGGTGATGTCGGCGCTCGCCGTGCAGCGCGGCGAGCAGACGATCGGCGATTTCGTCTTCGTCAACGCGCTGCTCATGCAGCTTGCCGTGCCGCTCAACTTCATCGGCTTCGTCTATCGCGAAATCCGCCAGGGCCTCACGGACATCGAGCAGATGTTCGATCTCCTGGAAGTGGCGCCGGAAGTCACCGACCGGCCGGGTGCGCAGGAACTCGCCATCGCGCAAGGGTCGATCGCCTTCAAGGACGTGCATTTCTCCTACGATCCGGCGCGGCCGATCCTCAAGGGCATCTCCTTCGAGGTGCCGGCCGGAAAGACGGTGGCGATCGTCGGCCCGTCCGGCGCGGGCAAATCCACCATTTCCCGCCTGCTCTACCGCTTCTACGACATCCAGGACGGCGCGATCACCATCGACGGACAGGACGTGCGCGACGTCACGCAAAAATCCCTGCGCGCCGCGATCGGCATGGTGCCGCAGGATACGGTGCTGTTCAACGACACGATCGCCTACAACATCCGCTACGGCCGGCCTTCGGCGACGGAAGAGGAAGTGCTCGCCGCCGCGGAGATCGCGCAGATCGGCCATTTCATCCGCACCCTGCCGGAAAGTTTCGACACCAAGGTCGGCGAACGCGGCCTGAAGCTCTCGGGCGGCGAGAAGCAGCGCGTGGCGATCGCCCGCACGATCCTGAAAGCCCCGCCGATCCTCATCCTCGACGAGGCGACCTCGGCGCTCGACACCACGACCGAGCACGAGATCCAGTCGGCGCTCGACACGGTTTCGAAAAACCGCACGACGCTGGTCATCGCCCACCGGCTCTCGACCGTCATCAATGCGGACGAGATCATCGTGCTGCGCGACGGGCAGATCGCCGAGCGCGGCACCCATGCGGCGCTGCTCGAAGCGAACGGGCTCTACGCCTCGATGTGGAACCGCCAGCGCGAGGCGGTGCAGGCGGAGGAGCAGCTGAGAAAGGTGCGCGAGAGCGACGACCTCGGCGTCGTGCTGCGCGGCCAGCCGGCGGCGGAATAACCGGCCCGGCCAAGCCCTCCTGCGAAGAAGGCTTGCCGGCAGATCGTCGCGGTCTTTTCTCAGAAAACGATCTGGAGCTGCTCGCAGACAGGCAACCGCGTTTCTGCGAATTTTTCCGCCCGGGCGCAGAGCTCGGCGATATTCTCCTCCGCCGTTTCCAGGGGCTTTCCGTCCTTCAGAAGCCTCTGGCCCTGAGGCCCCAGGATACGCCAGGCAAGGCCCGCCCATTGCCCCGGCTCCCGAAGCCCCTCGCCGATCGCGAGGAGGAAGAGCTGTTCGAACCGGTCCAGGAACAGCCCGCCGCCGGTGACGGGAGAAGCCAGAAACTGCAGATCCTCGCTATCCTCGGCGCGTTTGCAGACAGCGAGATTGAAGGCGCGGCAGCTTTCCACGCGCAGGTCCTCGCCCTCCTCCGGCAGGCACGGCTGCAGATGGCCGGCGCCGACCAGGACGGTCAGGGCGCGGGTCACCTGCTCCCAGCTCATGCCGAGGCCGCCGCCCCGCGTCAGGAGCTCGCGGACCGTGATCGGTCCGCCGGCGAAGGCATCGAGGATCGGAGTGTATGAGGCTTCGTGCAGCTCGATCCGGCCGCGCGCTCCCTTGATCGTCGGAGGTACATGCGGGCGCGCCACCGAAAGGGCAAAACGCGTTTCCAGCCAGACGCCGCAAGCGCTGCGGAACGTATGCGGCAAGGCCCCCTTGGCAAACAGATCCTTGCGGAACAGCTCGTTCACCAGGAAGTCGCGCAGGGTCTCGCGGCGCAGGGGATCGGTCTCCGCCTGCAGCAGCTTCTGCTGCCCTTCCGTCAGCGAGATCTCGTCGACATGGTCGAGCAGGTTGACGGTGCCCAGGTAGGAAAGCTTGGCGGAAGAGAGCTCCGCCGCCACGTCCTCGAAATAGAAGGGCGTCCAGTCGCGATTGAAATATTCATGGGCGAGATAGTTGCGCGACATGGGCATCATCGAGCCGAGCCGCGAGCCTACCGCCGAGTTCTGCCGGAAATAGCCGGCCTCGGCTTTCAGAAGCGAATCGGCGAACGCCAGCGCCTCGTCGATGCGTGGACCGATCGGCCCGGCCTGCCTCGCGGCGGAATCGACCAGGATGCGCCGCAGCGGCATGGCGGCCGCCCAGCCGGGCAGCGCGTTGTAGCTGACATAGACGAGCCCGCCGGGCTTCAGCTTCCTCGCGACGAAATCGATCACATGCCGCCGGTTCTCCGCCGAGACCCAGCTATATATGCCGTGCAGCGCGATGATGTCGAAACCATCGGCCGGCAAAGCCGGTTCGTCTGCGAAATCCGCAAAGGCGTGCTCGTAGAAATGCACGTTCTTCAAGCCGGCTTCACTCGCAAGGCTGCGCGCGCCGGCGAT
The DNA here is from genome assembly GCF_030378245.1 of Neorhizobium sp. CSC1952. Lineage (NCBI taxonomy): Bacteria > Pseudomonadati > Pseudomonadota > Alphaproteobacteria > Hyphomicrobiales > Rhizobiaceae > Neorhizobium > Neorhizobium sp. CSC1952. The sequence continues at coordinate 336,958 of NZ_CP128416.1, forward strand.
ATGCGCCGGATTGAAATCGTTCGCGTGGAATTCGATCCCGGGATTGGCCGCCGCCAGAAGATTGACGGAAAACCCCTGGCCGCAGCCGAGTTCGCAATATTTGAGATGCGGTGCCGCCAGATTGAACCGCTGCCCGCGAGACAGGGCGGCAAGCGCAAGCAAGGCCGGCGTCAGTTCGCGGTAAAAACCATGCGTGTAGTCCAATCCCTCGACATATCCCGACGTCCAGTGCTGCATAATCTACCTTTCGATTCTTATAATGTTTAATTGAAAACAATGACTTGAATGTCCGCACCAGACGCGGTGGCCCGCCGATTCCTTAACAGGAAAACCGGCATGCCGTGCTGCAACTGTTCGTTTATGGCTTCAATTGAATGTGAGCGTTTAAAGCAGCGGGCTGGCGCCGCGCTGACGAGACGGCACGGGCGGGCCGGGAATGTGCTTTTCCGGATATCAACCATTTGCCGCCGAACCGGTTTTTCTGCTAGTCGGGGCCTTCGAAGGCCGAGCCGAACGTCAATCGGCTGCAGACCGCAATCCAAACCGGGACGAACGGATGAAGAGATATCTTAACAAGAGAATGGCGGTATTCGGCGGCGTCGCGCTTGCCTATCTGCTCGTCTTTACGTTCTACGGCTCGCCGCTCCTCGCGCTGACGACGTGGCTCGGGCTCGTGGAGCAGTAGAGGCCACGCCGACGAGGCTTGCGCGGCGCCGGCCGGACGGAACCCGGCCGGCGGAAATTGACGGATCCACAAGGGAGGAACGATCCATGTATTACGCCATACTGGCCTATCACGCAGAAGGAGTGGTCGAATCCTGGTCCAAGGAGGAGGATGCGGCGCTGATGGCCGAGCTGCTCCAGGTCAACGACCGTCTCGTCAAACAGAAGCATCTGGGGCCTGCCGCGCGGCTTGGCCCGACGGAACGCGCCGTGACCCTGCGGGGAAAGGGTGACGGCATCGTCACGGACGGCCCGTTTGACGAAACCAAGGAACAGCTGCTCGGCTTCTATGTCGTGGACTTTCCGACCCTCGACGATGCGGTCGCGGCGGCGCGCGAGCTGCGCCGCGCCAATCCGACCGCAGTCTACGAGATCCGGCCGATCCTGCTTTATCTGCCCGGCGCGCCACTGGCATCCGGGGACGAGGGCTAAACCTTCGGCGCGCGGGGTGCTGTCCTTGGCGCGGCCGGGGTGCCGTAGGCGAGGCCATCACCGATCCCTGAAGTTGCGGCGACGGAACCGCATTGCCGCCAAAACGGTTTTTCTGTAGTCAGTTCCCGCTGACCATTTTGCGTTTCGCATGCCGTCATCGCAAAACCACGCACTTTTGCGCGACATGCCTCAGGAGAACCAGGGTTGATCAATCTCTTCGACACCATCCGCAACACGCTCGTGCCGATCCATAAGGAAGGCTATGTCTTCGTCGCCGCCTTCTTCATCGCCTCGCTGATCCTCGGCTGGATTTTCGAACCGCTGTTCTGGGTCGGGCTCGTGCTGACGCTCTGGTGCGCCTATTTCTTCCGCGATCCGGAACGCGCCGTGCCGCAGGACGACGACCTCGTGCTGAGCCCCGCCGACGGGAAGATCAGCCATGTCGCGATGGTCGTGCCGCCGGCCGAGCTCGAGCTCGGCTCCGAGCCGATGCTGCGCATTTCCGTCTTCATGAACGTCTTCGACTGCCACATCAACCGCTCGCCGGTGCGCGGCCAGGTGACCCGCATCGAATATCGGCCCGGCCAGTTCGTCAATGCCGAGCTCGACAAGGCGTCCGAGGACAACGAGCGCAACGGCCTCGTCATCGAAAGCCGCCACGGCAAGATCGGCGTCGTGCAGATCGCCGGCCTGGTGGCGCGGCGCATCGTCTGCTGGGTGAAGCCGACCGAACCGGTCAATGCCGGCGAGCGCTTCGGCCTCATCCGTTTCGGCTCGCGGCTCGACGTCTTCGTGCCGGCAGGGGCCCAGCCGCGCGTCTCCGTCGGCCAGCTCGCCATCGGCGGCGAGACCGTGCTTGCGGAATTCGGCTCGGCCAAAGGCCCGACCATCAGCCGACGTAGCTGAGCGAAGGACGAGAGAGCCGCATGGAGAACTCCCCCTCGCCTTCCGAACCGCCCCGCGCCCATGACGAGGCCCGCGGCCCGCGCCTGCGCGAAATCCCGCTCCGGCTCATGGTGCCGAACCTCATCACCGTGCTCGCCATCTGCGCGGGCCTGACCGGCATAAGGCTCGCCTTCGAGGGCCGCTACGAGCTGGCCGTCGCCATGGTGCTGCTGGCGGCCTTCCTGGACGGCATAGACGGGCGCGTCGCGCGTCTCCTCAAGGCCACGTCGAAATTCGGCGTGCAGATGGATTCGCTTGCCGACATCATCAATTTCGGCGTGGCGCCGGCGCTCGTCTCCTACGCCTTCCTGCTCGACAACGCCCGTTCGCCGGGCTGGATCGCCGCCCTCCTCTATGCCATCGCGGCCGGCCTTCGCCTTGCCCGCTTCAATGTGATGGCCGAGCGCGACGTGAAGGCTCCCTGGCAATCGGAATTCTTCGTCGGCGTGCCCGCCCCGATGGGCGCCATGCTGGTGCTGCTGCCGGTCTATCTCGGCTTCCTCGGGGTCGAGCCCACGCCCCTCTTCGTCTATGGAAGCGTCGCCTATACGGTGCTGATCGGCTACCTGCTCGTTTCCCGCCTGCCGGTCTGGTCCGGCAAGTCGCGCCGCATCCGCCGCGACCTCATGCTGCCCATCCTGCTCGGCGTGGTGCTCTATGTGGCGCTCTTGATGAGCTATACCTGGCAGGTGCTGTCGATCACCGTCGTCGCCTATCTCTGCGTGCTGCCCTTCAGCGCCCGCGCCTGGCAGCGCCGCTACGGCACGATTACAATCGAGGATGACAGTGCGAACGTGTAAAACCGTTTGAGCGGCGTAAGTTGCAACTTCCGCGCAACAGTTTCCGACAAGATGACAGTTCTATGAAGGGCCGGCGATGGCGCCGGCTCTTCGGCCACGATTCCGCCCGCTTTTATGCGGACAGGCGCGATTCCAGGCAATGCAGAGATTCGCGTGTGTGAGGAGACAGCCATGAGCACCGACAAGCCAGAGACGAAGACCGAAGCCAAGCCGGAACCGACGACGCCCTACCGCCCGCTGGGGCTGAAGGCCGTGGTTGCCGCCGCCCTGATGCTGAAGCGCAAGCCGAAGCTCACCCCGACCGGCTGAGCCCGCCTCATCCGCCCCTCAGGAAGCTCAACAAGAGCCCCAGCGCAAGCAGCCCCATCACCACGCCGATGACGACATCCAGAACCCGCCAGGCGGCGGGTCTGGCAAAGAGCGGTGCCAAGAACCGCGCCCCATAGCCCAGCCCGAAGAACCAGAGGAACGAGGCGATCGCCGCGCCGGCGCCATAGGCCACGCGTTCCATGCCTTCGAAGGCCGCCGACAGGCTGCCGAGCAGCACGACCGTATCCAGGTAGACATGCGGGTTGAGGAAGGTGAAGGCGAGGCAGGTGAGCACCGCCGCCTTCAACCCCATCGCTTCCGGCGCGCCCGCCACCATGGCGCCCGGCTTCGCCGCCCGGCGGAAGGCCATCGCCGCATAGGTGCCGAGGAAGGCCGCGCCGCCGAGCGTCACCGCCGAGATCAGCACCGGCGATTGCGAGACGATCGTGCCGAGGCCGCCGACGCCCGCGGCGATCAGCAGCGCGTCCGACAGCGCGCAGATGAAGCAGAGCACGAAGACGTGGCTGCGGATGAGACCCTGGCGCAGGATGAATGCGTTCTGGGCACCGATGGCGACGATGAGCGAGGCGCCGAGCGCGAGGCCGGAAAGGCCGGCAGAGAGCAGGTTCATGGGATTGTCTGTTTGAAGAAAAGCGGAGGGATCGGAGAAGAAAAGCGGAGGGATCAGAAGAGCGACAACTGCGATTGGTCGGGCTTCGGCTTCTTCGGCGGTTCCTCTTCCGGGGAGGCGACCGCGACCGGTTTCTGGAGTTCCGGCCCCATGTTGGCGACCTTGTTGACCAGGTCCGAAACCGGCAGCGCCTCGAAGAAATCCTCCTGCACCGGCCGCATCAGGTCCGTCACCTCGCGCGGCTCGCGCGTCTTGCAGTCGAGCCAGCGCTCGAAATCCTCCGGCTGGATGACGACCGGCATGCGATCGTGGATGTGGCGGATCGCGGCATTCGCCCTGGTCGTCATGATCGTGGCGGTATCGACTTCAGAACCGTCGGCGGAAGACCAGGTCTCCATCAGCCCGGCAAAGGCGATGACGCCGCCCTTCCTCGGCCGCACCCAATAGGCCTGCGGCTTGACCCCCGTCTCCTTCGGCGGCCGGCGCCATTCGTAGAAGCCGGACGCGGGGATGAGGATGCGGCGGTGGCGCATGGCGGCGCGGAACGATGCCTTTTCGATCGCCGTCTCGGAGCGCGCGTTGATCAGCAGCGGAAATTCCTTCGGGTCCTTCACCCAGCCGGGGAGAAAACCCCAGCGGGCGAGAAAGGCGCGACGCTCCGGCAGATTGCTGCCGGGCCCAGCCCTTTCCGACGCCGCGACGACGAGGATCGGCTGCGTCGGGGCGATATTGTAGCGGGCCGGAAAATCGTCGAGATCCAGCAGGCCGAAGAATTCCGAAATATCCCTGGGGGTCGCCGTCAGGGCGTAGCGTCCGCACATGCGGACTTCATGGCACCGCCCCGGAAACGGGTCAAGCGGTTCGGCGCCTATGCGCTTCTGGGGCCGAAGAGGATGATCGCCCCGCCTGCCAGGCAGACGGCGACGCCGATGACATCCCAGCGGTCCGGCACGCGGGCCTCGACCGCCCAGAGCCAGAGGATGGAGGCGAAGATATAGATCGCTCCATAGGCCGCATAGGCCCGCCCGGCCGCCTCGCTCGGCACCAGCGCCAGGGCCCAGGCGAAGAGGACGAGCGAAACCATGCCCGGCGCCAGCCACCAGACGGGCTTTCCGAGCCGGAGCCAGGCCCAGAAGGCGAAGCAGCCGGCGATCTCGGCAAGAGCGGCAAAGGCGTAGAGGGCGTAGGTTTTCATGGGGTGCCTATTCGAAATCCCGCGGCTTCACGTCCTGCGCCATGTGCATGACGCGAAGGATCACGATCCGGTCGGGATGGGAACGATAGTAGATGCAGCGCTGTCGATAGGGGAAACTCCGCAATCCCGGTGAGATGTGGTCACGCGGCGAACCGGTGAAGTCCACTTCGGCGATCCAGGCGATCTTGGCGGTAATGTCCGCCATGAATTCCTGTGCATAGAACGGGCTGCTTTCGGCAATGTAGCGGCGGATGGCGCGCAGGTCCGCGCGTGCCAGCGGTGCGACGACGAGGCGTTTCGGGCCGCTAATGGTCGTCGCCTTCGTTCATGACATCGGCGAGCAGATCGGCGCCGGAAACATATTCCTTGCCCAGACCCGCCTCGATTTCCGCATCCGCTGCATGGATCGCCTGCCGCAGCGATTGCATCCGCATCTCGTAGTCTGCAAGCATGCGGATGCCGGCGCGAACGGCTTCCGTCTCCGTGCCGAAACGGCCGTTCTTGACGAGATCGGCCAGAATGCCGTCATAGGTGTCGCCGAGGGAGAACGTCTTCGCGCGTGCCATCGCATGCTCCTTTGACTAAAGCATACGATAAAATACAATACTTTTACAATATCGGCGTACGAGCTGCCGCAGCGCGAGCTTGTCGGGATGGATGTAAATTTCCTGCTGACATCCCTTGACGAGATGTAAGCTACATACTTACATGCCGCATGATCAAATCATTCAAGAGCAAAGCCCTTGCCGCTTTGTTCGAGACAGGCAAGACGGGCAAGATCGACGCAAAGATGCACAAACGCATCCTCGCGCGGCTGGACCGTCTCGAAGTGGCAGAACGCCCGGAGGATATGAATCTGCCAGGCTTTGATTTTCACGCCCAGCATGGGTTCAATCCAACGCGCTATACCGTTCATGTCAACGGACCATGGTGTATCACATTCGAATTCGACGGCAAGGATGCTGTCCGCGTCGATTTCGAGCAGTATCATTAAAAGGGTATAACCGGGGAGTGACGTCTATGGCGGAGTATGAACCGAAACGACCGATCCAGCGCTGCCCCTCCCATCCCGGCGCGCTGCTTGAGGAGATCATCCCGGCGACGGGAAAGACGAAGGTGGAGATAGCCGAGCTTCTGGGCATCTCGCGCCAGCAGCTCTATGACATCCTGCGCGAACGCAAGCCTGTCTCGCCGAATGTCGCGGCCCGGCTCGGCAAGATGTTCGGCGATGGTGCGGCGATCTGGCTGCGGATGCAGACCGCCTATGACGCCTGGCATGCGGAACGCGAGGTGGATGTCAGCAATATTCCGACATTGAATGCGGCGTGAGATAGCCTCGCGGCCGATGGAAGACCACGACATGCCCCCTCTCCCGCAAGCCGCCTCTTCCGCGATCCTCGAACGGGACGGCCGGTTCCTGCTGATCCGCCGGATGAACCCGCCGTCAGCGGATCTCTACGCCTTTCCGGGCGGGCGCGCCGAGCCCGGCGAGACGCCGGATGAGACGGCCGTGCGGGAATTCTTCGAGGAGACCGGCATCCGCGCCCGCAATCCGGTGCTTTTCGCCACCTACGATCTCAACGGCGACAAGGACGACAGCCGGCATTTCTTCCTCTCGGTCTTCCGGGTCGAGGCGGATGCGGATACCGAAGCGATCGCCGCCGACGATGCCGCCGATCCCGGCTGGTACACGGTCGAGGAAATCCGCAAGCTGCCGGTGCCGCCGAGCGTGCTCGAATGCGCCGAAAGGCTGGCGGCGGAGATCGAGGCCCGGTAAGAGATGGCAGTCCAGCCGCGCCGGAACCCGTTCATGAGAATCATCGCGCTACTTCCGCTTATCGCCCTTTTTGCCGCGACGCCGCTCATGGCCCAGACGGCGAAGCAGCCGGCCGTGAAACAGCAGCCGGCCCCGGTCGTCCCCCCACCGCCCGCCGAGGAAAAGCCGGCGCCCTACGACGCGCAGTTCACCCGGCTGGCGGAGGTGCTGGGCTCGATCCAGTATCTGAGGACGCTCTGCGGCGCGCCGACGTCCGACTGGCGCCAGTCCATGCAGCAATTGCTCGACGCCGATACCGCGAACGAGCCGAGACGCCGGGAACGATTGACCGCTGCCTTCAATCGGGGCTATCGGTCGTTCGCCGCCGTCCACACGTCCTGCACGGACGCAGCGCGGACCGCCGAGGAACGATACCGTGCCGAAGGCGCAACACTTGCCACAGAAATCGCCGCCCGCTTCGGAAATTAGAGGATTATTTACCTCTTTTCGCGGGAGCCCGTGTCGTTTTGATAAAAGGCTGATAAAGTTTTTAACGGGCTAGTAACAAACGGCGCCGAGGAAAACAGAATGCAGACAGGCCGCAACGACATCGACGACATGATCGTACATGAGAAGATGCAGGCCGCCTTGGAATATCAGAGCGAAGCCTGGGCCGACGGCCGGGCGGACGGCATCGAACCGGAAATCATCGCCGATGCGGCCCTGGTGCTCGCCATGCGGGAAACCATCCGCATCCATGGCGAACTCGGAGCCGAAGCCATGCTCGAATCGCTCCGTACCCGCATGCTCGCCGGCGAGTTCTCCCCCGAGCGCACGATCCAATAAACAGCCGGAGTTTCCCATGCGGAACGCAGCGGAAACGACAATATCCCAGATGCTCACACGCCTTTCGCTGGCCGTGCTGCTTTCCGCCGCCACAAGCCTGACGGCCGCCAGCCATGCCTTCGCCCTTTCCGAGCTGCGCCCGAGCGTCGAGGCGCCGCGCCAGGCCGAGACCGGGCGCGAGGGACAGGTCCAGGAGGCCTTCGAAGGCACGACCCTGCCTCTGCCCGGCCCCGCCATCGACCAATCCGCGCAAGCCGGCGAGAAACCGGCCGGCGATGCGCAGGGCGACGAAAAGCCCACGGCATCGCCTGATCCGAACGCGGCACAGGCGCAGCCGGACGCGTCCGATCCTCCGACGGAAATCATCGTCGACATGTCGAAGCTGCCGGAACCGGTCAGGCGCATGCGGGAACAGATCGTCGAAGCGGCGGCTTCCGGCGATATCGAACGCCTGCGCCCCCTGCTCGGTTCGGGTGCGGACCAGACGGCGGTGATGAACGGCGAAAGCGACGACCCGATCGAGACGCTGAAAAGCTTTTCCGGCGATCCGGACGGCCAGGAAATCCTGGCGATCATGCTCGATATTCTCTCCACAGGGGCCGCGCGTTTCGACGCGGGCACGCCGGACGAGACCTATGTCTGGCCCTATTTTACCGGCAAGGCGCTCGATGCCCTGACGCCGCCGGAACGGGTCGACCTCCTGCGCATCGTCACCGCCGGCGATCTCGCAGGCATGGAAGACAACGGCAACTACAACTTCTTCCGCGCCGGGATAAGCCCGGACGGCAAATGGAAGTTCTTCTCCGGCGGCGATTGAAGAGCAAGGCGGCGAGGCGGACTTCCTGTCTCATTCCGGTGGAATTTCAACATCTTATCGAAATCAATAGAGGTTGTCTCTCTTCAATCAGACCCCCTCACCAACAAAATCTACGACTTAGCTGAAGCTAAGATCGTGATTTTGTAACCTCTCCCACCAAGGGAGAGGTAGAGGTGCCACGATCATTCACCGAGTATCTGGCCTTGCCTCGCTGATTTCAGCCCATGAACTTCACCGGCACTTGGCAAGCACGTCTTGCCGCCGCTCCATGGAAGACTTAACTCTCAGTCTCAGAAACAACCGGATTCCCGTGCCATGTCCGCCGCCTATCTTCCGACGAGAAGCCTGATCCGCCTTTCCGGCGCCCAAGCCCAGGATTTCTTGCAGAACCTGATCACCACCAACATCGATTCGCTGCCGGAAAACGAGGCGCGTCCCGGCGCGCTCCTGACGCCGCAGGGCAAGATCCTCTTCGACTTCACGATCTGGCGGGACGGCGACGGTTTCCTGATCGAGACCGATGCCTCGCAGCGGGACGCGCTGGCGAGGCGGCTCACCATGTACAAGCTGCGCGCGGCCGTCGATATCACACCCGTCGCGGAGGACGGCGTCACGGTCTTCTGGGGCGACGAGGCGGACAAGGGCACGGTGAAGGATGCGGCCTTCGCGAAGGCCGGTATCGCGCTCACCCGCGCGCCGGGCAGAAAAGCCGAGGGGCCGGAAGAGGCCTATCATGCGCTGCGGGTGGAGGCCGGCCTCATGCTCTCCGGCCACGACTATGCGCTGCAGGACGCGTTTCCGCATGACGTGCTGCTCGACAAGACGGATGGACTCGGCTTCCGCAAGGGCTGCTATGTCGGCCAGGAAGTCGTCTCTCGCATGCAGCATCGCGGCACGGCGAGACGGCGCGTGGCCCTCGTCTCCGGCGACGCGCGCCTGCCCGCCTCCGGCACCGAGATCACCGCCGGCGGCAAGCCGGTCGGCACGCTCGGCTCCGTCTCCGGCAACAAGGGGCTGGCGATCGTCCGCATCGACCGGGTCGGCGACGCGCTGGCGCGCGGCCTGCCTCTCGCCGCGGGCGATGTGGCGGTGACGCTCGCGCTGCCGGAGTGGACGGGGCTCGCCTTCCCCGTCGAGGCGCAAGAGGCCGAGCCGTGAGCGCAGCCACGACGACGCCCTCGATTCCGGCTTCCGGCGCCCGCGCCTGGCAGCGCATGCTGTCGGGACGGCGGCTCGATCTCCTCGACCCCTCGCCGCTCGACGTCGAAATCTCCGACATCGCCCACGGGCTTGCCCGCGTCGCCCGCTGGAACGGCCAGACGCGCGGCGACCATGCCTTTTCCGTCGCCCAGCACTGCCTCGTCGTGGAGGAGATATTCCGCCGCTGCAACGAGCCCTGCGCGCCTGAGGCGCTGCAGATGACGCTGCTGCACGATGCGCCGGAATATGTCATCGGCGACATGATCTCGCCGTTCAAATCGGTGGTCGGCGGCGGCTACAAGGCGGTGGAGCAGCGATTGGAGGCCGCGGTCCATCTGCGCTTCGGCCTGCCGCCGCACCCCTCCCGCGAGCTGAAAGGCCTGATCAAGAAGGCCGATACGATCGCCGCCTTTTTCGAGGCGACCGAGCTTGCCGGCTTTTCCGTCACCGAGGCGCGGAAATTCTTCGGCCAGCCGCGCGGCATCACCCGCGACATGCTGCCGATCGAGCCGATGCCGGCTCTGGAAGCGCAGCGGCGTTTCCTCGACCGTTTTCAGGCGATCGAGGGCAGCCGTATTGCGGGCAAGGGGGCAGGCAAAGGGGCAGGCAATGAGGCGGGCCGGGCATCATGACCGCGATCGTCGTCTGTCCGCTTGCGAACATCGCCGAAATGGCGGTGAAGCACCGCGCCCGCGAGATGGTGAGCCTGATCGCCGAGAAACAGGATTTCCACCGGCCGGGCGTGATTTCCGCGGACCGCCACCTGAAGCTCGCGATGAACGATATCGGCTTTGCCGGCACCGGCGACCTCGTGGCGCCGAGCGAGGCGCATGTGGAAAGCCTGATCGCCTTCATGCGCGGCTGGGACCAGTCCGCGCCGATCCTCATCCACTGCTGGATGGGCGTCTCCCGCTCGCCGGCCGCGGCGGTGATCGCCGCCTTGTCCCTTCATCCCGACGAGGACGATTTCGCCCTCGCCGCGCGGCTGCGCGCGGTGGCGCCGCACGCAACGCCGAATGCGCGGCTGATAGAGATCGGCGACCGGATGCTCGGCCGCGGCGGCCGGCTCGTCGCCGCCGTCAAGGGAATCGGCCGCGGCGCGGAGACGGACGGCAGGGCATCCTTCATCCTGCCGCTCAAAATTCCCGGTCAGGCCGGAAAGCTGAATTTTCCTAATAATTTAGGCTTAAGCCTAAAAGCTTGAAACTTTTTGCTTGACCTCTCGCTCCGCCGCGCCAATTACCGGCCACGAAAGGAGCATGTCGGCGGATGGACGAAGCATCGGATCTGGTTGTCGCCACGCGATCGGCGCTCGCCCAGTTGAGCGCGCTGCTGGTGCAGTACTCCTTTTCCGTGGTCGGGGCGGTCCTGCTTCTCGTTCTCGGCTGGCTTGCCGCCGGCCTTCTGAGCCGCTGGGCCTTGCGCGGGCTTTCACGCGTCCGCGGCTTCGACGCGACGCTGGCGCAGTTCTTCTCGAACATCATCCGCTATGTGATTCTGGTCCTTGTCGTCGTCATGGTGCTCGGCCAGTTCGGCGTGCAGACGGCCTCGGTGCTTGCCGCGCTCGGCGCGATCGGCCTTGCGGTCGGGCTCGCGCTGCAGGGCACGCTGCAGAACATCGCGGCCGGCATCATGCTGCTCGTGCTGCGCCCCTTCCGGGTCGGCGAAACGATCGAGACCGGCAGCGTCAGCGGCACGATCGTCGATGTCGGGCTGTTCGCCACGGAGCTCAGGACGCCGGACGGCGTCTATCGGCTGGCGCCCAATTCCACGCTCTGGAACGTGCCCATCACCAATTACAGCCGGCTGAAGACGCGCCGCAACGAGATTACCGTCAGCATCGGCGCGGATGACGACGTGGGGCGCACGCAGGCGAAGCTGCTTGCGCTCGCCGCGCGCGACAAGCGCGTGCTGAAGGACCCGGCCCCGATGGCCTACATGGCCGAATTCGATCCCGGCGGCGCCAAGTTCACCCTTCGCTATTGGACGACCAGCGGCGACTGGTGGGATGCCGGCCGCGACCTTACGAAAGAAATCAAGCTGGCCTTCGACAAACGGCCAGAACGAGCCATTCCAGACCCTCAGGTAGATTCCCGCGCCGTTTCCGGCGAGAGCGGACCTCCGGCTCCTCACGGTGCGGACGAGCCGTCAAACGCGCGGACCTGAAGGAAAGGATGCATCGGGTCCGGCTTTACGAGGAAGCCGGACCCGATGCGCAAATGTTCGCGGGTGTCCTACCCCCCTCTGTCCTGCCGGACATCTCCCCCACAAGGGGGGAGATCGGACAGCAGCAAGGCCTCGCCCTCAAAAAAGGTTCGACACCGCCGAATTACGTCCGACATCGTTAGTGATGTGGGAAGCCAGTGCGCCCAGCCAATCTCCCCCCTTGTGGGGGAGATGCCCGGCAGGGCAGAGGGGGGTATGGTTACGGACCACGCTGTCCGTCATCAGACCGCGTTGATGCCGTAATCCTCGGACCCCGCCCACACGATCTCCCATGACGCGCCGGGGCGGACGTTGCGGATCGCCGTCGGCTCGAAGGCGACGAGGCAGCGGCCCTCTTCATGGCGCACCGAGGGATAGATCAGGCCGTCATGGCCATCCCGCCGCAGCTTCCCGGCAAGCGCCTGCCCTTCCGGATAGCCGATCGCCGGGTCGGGATCGAGGGCGGGGTGATCTCTTTCGTCGGTGATGTCGGGAAACTCGCCGATGAAGTCGGCCAGCAGCTCGACATAGCGCGCCGTCTCCTCGAAGAGGCCGACGAACCGGAGCTCGCGCGTCTTGTGGAAGGCGACCTCGGCGACAGAGGTCATCGTGTCCCAGCTGCAGTACCAGGCGCCGCGGCTCTCGTCGTTGAAGCGGTTGCCGCCCTGGCGCGTATAGGTGAAGGCCGCGTTGATGTGGCTGTTGCCATAGACCTGCAGGTCGTGCTTGCGGCGCTTCCAGGCGAGTTCGCGGCGGTCCAGGTGCAGGTTCAGCCCGCGCTCGGCGATCAGTCGGGCGCTGGTCATGCCCTCGATCCCGGCAAGAATCTCCAGTTCATCGTCGCTGTCCACCAGCCCGCGCAGACTAGGCGGCTTGTGGTAGGTCGCCGGGATCAGCCGCACCAATCCGCGATCGCTGAGCGCCGTGAGGATCACGCGCCACCACGCAGCGCGTCGAGGTAATTGCGGACCCGGAGGAACTGCGGCAGCCCCTCCTCGATCAGCGTATCGACCGGACGCGCGCCGCCGAAGAGCGGTCCGTTGTTCGGCAGCGTCATCCATCTGACCGCGATCGGATCGCTGAAATAGAGCTTCAGCGCCTTGTAGATGCCGATCACGGCGCTCAGCCGCAGCATCTGATCTTTGGTGAGGCCGCCGGAAAAGCCGGGCTTCCTCGCCCGTTTCCAGGTGCTTTCAGACATGTCCGCCAGCGCCGCCGCCTCGTTCAGCGGCACGCCCCATTCGCTCATCACGTTACCGAACGCCTTGAGCGCCACGGCGGTCATCTGCTCCGCCTTCAGGTCTTTCGCTGCAGCTTCCATGGCCGGGACTTCCCTTCGTTCAGAAGGAGTATAGGCCATATGATCCGCAAGTAAAGGCCAAATGGACTTGCGCCGTTCAGTGCGACATGGAGGAGCGGTGCGCCCAGCCGGTCATGCGTCTCTCGATCCAGGCCATCAGCGCATACATGGCGATGCCTTCCACCGCGAGCGCCAAAAGACCGGCGAAGACGAGCGGCACGTTGAACTGGCTCTGGGCCGAGCTCATCATGTTGCCGAGGCCGTAGTTGGAGGCGACCGTCTCCGAGACGACCGAGCCGACGAAGGCGAGCGTGATCGCCACCTTCAGGGAGCCGAAGAAATAGGGCATGGAGCGGGGAATGCCGACCTTCAGCAGGATATCCAGCTTCTTCGCGCCGAGTGCGCGCAGCACGTCCTCCGTCTCCGGCTCTATGGTGGCGAGCCCGGTCGCGACATTGACGACGATCGGGAAGAAGGAGATCAGGAAAGCGGTCAGCACCGCCGGGATGGTGCCGATGCCGTACCAGATGACGAGGATCGGCACGAGCGCCACCTTCGGGATGGCGTTGAAGCCGACCATCAGCGGGTAGAGCCCGGCATAGATCGCCTTCGACCAGCCGACGAGGATGCCGAGCGCCAGTCCCGCCGCGACGGCGATCGCGAAACCGAGCGTCGTCGTATAGAGCGTCTGCAGCGAGTTCTTCCAGATCGGCGACCAGTATTGCGCGACGGCCTGGAAGACGCGCGACGGCGCCGGCAGCACGGTCGGCGATGTCTGGAGGACGATCACCAGCAGTTCCCAGAGGACGAAGAGCGCGATGGTGTAAAGCCAGGGCGCCAGCTTCACCCAGTTGATGCGGGCCATCAGCGGCTTGGGCGGTGCGGCTGAGACCGCGGTGTTTTCCGCGACGGTGCTCATGCGGCGATCCTCGCGCTGGCGATCTCGCCGTGCAGCTCTTGCACCATGTCGTTGAAGCCCTTTTCATACATGACATCGAGGGCGCGCGGTCTCGCGAAGGGGACGACATGCTCCTTCAGCACCCTGCCCGGCCTGGCGCTCATCACGAAGATGCGGTCGGCGAGGAAGGTCGCCTCGCGCAGGTCATGGGTAACGAGGATGATGGTCACCCCTTGAGCCGCGTGCAGGTCGCGGATGACGCACCAGAGCTCCTCGCGGGTGAAGGCGTCGAGCGCGCCGAAAGGCTCGTCGAGCATCAGGAGTTCCGGTTCGTGGATGAGGGCGCGGCAGAGATTGGCGCGCTGCTGCATGCCGCCGGAAAGCTGCCAGGGGAATTTCGAGCCGAAGCCCTTCAGGCCAACGGTCTCCAGCAGGTGCTCGGCCTTCTCCACGTATTCTCGTCTGTGGGCGCGCAGCCGGCGGCGGTGCTTCTCGACGATCTCCAGCGGCAGGAGGATGTTGTCGAGCGTCGTGCGCCAGGGCAGCATGGTCGGGTTCTGGAAGGCCATGCCGACGATCGAGACCGGCTGGGTGACCTGCTTTCCCGCGACGACCACCACGCCGCTCTGCGGGATGTGCAGGCCGGTGACGAGCTTCATCAGGGTCGACTTGCCGCAGCCGGACGGGCCGACGACCGCGGCGAACTCGCCCTTGCCGACCTTCAGGCTGAGGCCCGAGACGGCCAGCGTGCCGCCCGCGCCGCCATAGCGCATGTCGACGTTATCGATGGATACGAGGTGAGGCATTTGGTTTTCTCTGTTTGGGCAGTCGCGTCTTTTAATTGCCCCTCATCCGGCTGCCGCCACCTTCTCCCCGTCATGACGGGGAGAAGGGATATGCCGCGCTGTTTTCCGCTGCAGCCAGCCTCGCGCTCGGCACGTCCCCTCTCCTCGCGAGCGGGGAGAGGGTTAGGGTGAGGGGCAACGGCAAGAAGCCACAATATTCAAGGCAGCATCCGCTCTTCCTTCGGCGGCAGGAAGCCGGCGTCGAAGACCTGTTCGGCCTTCACATTGCCCTTCAATCCCATCGAGACCTTGAGCGTCTCGATCGAAGCGGCGAGCCGCGCGGGGTCGATGCCGCCGAAACCGTTTTCCACGACGTAGGGGGTCTTGATGTTCATGGCGTTCGCCATGGTGAGGCGCTCGGTCTCGATATCCTTGTTGAGCGTCTCGTTGCGCTTCAGGACGGCGGCGGCGCCCTCTTCCGGGTTGGCGACGGCATCGGCGAAGCCCTTGGCGAGCGCCTTCAGGAAACCCTTCACGGCATCCGGGTTTTTCTCGGCGAAATCAGTGTTTACCAGCACGGAGTTGCCATAGAGATTCAAGCCGTGCTCGGCCATCAGGATGGTCGAGATGTCCTCGTCCTTGATGCCCTGGGCCTTCAAATTCAGGATCACCGAGAAGGCGAAGCCGAAGACGGCGTCGACCTTGCCCTGGGCCAGCATCGGCTCGCGGACGGGGAAGCCGATCGATTCGATGGCGATCTTGCCGTCGTCGATCTTGGCGACCTGCTTGAAGGCCTTCCACTGGGCGAAGGCGCCGTCCGGCGGCGGGGCGCCGAGCTTCTTGCCTTCCAGCGACTTCGGATCGCCGGTGACGCCGAGCGACTTGCGGCCGACGACCGCGAAGGTCGGGCGCTCGTAGATCATCATCGCCGCCTTGACCTTCTGCGACGGATCCTCGTCCAGGAACTTGATCAGCGAGTTGATGTCGCCGAAGCCCATCTGGTAGGCGCCGGTCGCCACGCGCGGGATCGCCTCGACCGAGCCGTTGCCGGTATCGATCGTGACGTCCAGGCCCTCGGCCTTGAAATACCCCTTGTCCTGGGCGAGCAGGAAGCCGGCGGCCGGGCCTTCGAACTTCCAGTCGAGCGTGAACTTGATCGAGGTCTCGGCCCGCGCCGGCGCGGAAAAGCCCGCGGCGAGCGCCAGCGCCGCGACGGCGGAGAGTTTCGAAAGCAGTCTGCGCGAGATCATGAAAGGTCGTCCCCCTGAAGATTTTTGTTCGGATGGTTGCATCCAAGCGTTTCTTCAGCTTCCGCGCAAGCCGAAATTGCACATAATGTAATCATATTTCATAATTGATCAATAAATATGCAAAAAGCTGATTTTGCATGCAGAAATGTGATGATGTTTTCGGCAAGCGCCCAACTCTTTCCTTTCTTCGTGCGGCAACTGTATAACCGCAGCAACAACCCTAGACCGCGAGCGTGCCGATGATCGTATTCCTGCTCCTCATCCTGGTCATCGTCATGATCGGCCTGCATAGCCGGACCGCCAACCGGGTCGGCGCGCTCGAAAGGGAGCTGGAAGCGGTCAAGGCGGATCTTGCCAAACGCCAGGCGGCCGCCCTGCCGGCGGCGATCCCGGCGGAGGCCGCGGCCGAAGCGATGAAGGACGAGCCGGTCTCTCCCGTCGAGCTCGCGGCCCGCGAGGCAGCCGAGGAGGAAGCCGCGCCGGAGACGCAGGCGGCCGTCGTCTCGGAGGATGCCGGCACCGGCCACGAGACGGTGATACCCGGCCCCGCCGTCCCGACGACGCGGGCAAAGGGCCGCGAGAACCTGGAAAGCTATCTCGGCGCCCGCTGGCCCGTCTGGGTGGGCGGCGTGGCGCTCGCCTTCGGCGGCATCTTTCTCGTGCGCTATTCGATCGAGGCCGGGCTGCTCGGACCGGGCGCGCGGCTCACCCTCGCCGCGATCTTCGGCCTGATCCTGCTGGCCGCCGGCGAGATCGTGCGCCGCCGTTTCTCCCCCTGGGCCATGCCGCAGATTTCGGAGCGCTACGGCAATGCCCTTTCCGGCGCGATGATCCCCGGCGTGCTGACGGCCGCCGGCGCCGTGACGCTGCTCGGCGCCATCTATGCGGCCCATGCGATCTACGGCTTCATCGGGCCGGCGAGCGCATTCATCCTGCTCGCGCTGGTCTCGTTCGCGACGATCGCGCTCTCGCTGCTGCACGGGCAGGCGCTGGCGGGGCTCGGCCTGCTCGCTTCGCTGGCGACGCCGGCGCTCGTCGCGAGCGAGGAGCCGAACGCCAACGCGCTGTTCGTCTTCCTCGGCCTCGCCTGGGTCGCAGTCAATGCGGCCTCGCGCTTCCGCCGATGGACCACCGTGCCGATGCTCGCCAATATCGGCGTCGGGCTCTGGGCGATCGTCTATGCAGCGGGGGCCGAGACATTCGATCCCATGCCGCCGGCGCTCGCCCTCATCGTGATGATCGCCGGCACCGGCTTCTTCTGGCCGGGCGCGCGCTATGGCACCGATCTGCCGACCAAGCCGGGCTGGCGCGGGCTCCTGACGCGGCCGCCGCTCAAGATCACGCTTTCCGTCGCGATCATGGCCCTCTTGCCTGCGCTGGTGATGATCCTGCGGCAGACGGAGGAAGGCGGCATCGTGCTCTTCGCCGCAGCCGCGGTGATCGCGACCGTCGCGGCACTCGGCGCCAGCCGCCCCTGGGCCGTCTGGCCGGCGCTGATTGCCGCAGCCGGCGCGGTGTTCGGCATCGCCATCACCGCACTTTCCTGGCTCGACTACTCAGTCCCGATCCCGGCCGACGGCCAGCCTGCACCGGCACCCCTGACCTTCGGCAACGAGATCACCGTCTACCTGCTGCTCGGCGCGGTCTTCGCCTTCCTGGGCTTCGTCTTCCTGCGGCGTTTCCGCAAGAGCGAACCGGAATTCTCTATCGTCTGGGCATTCCTCATGCCTGCTGTGCCGGCGACGCTCGCTTTCGTCAGCTTCCTGAACTTCGGCAATCTCGGACGCGACTGGACGCACGGGCTTTACGGGCTGGGGCTCGGCCTTGCGCTTCTCGCCGGCGCCGAATGGCTGTTCCGACGGAGCGAGGAGGCCCCGGAGGAGCGGATCGCTCCCCTCATCGACTGGCCCGCCAACCTGCTGGTCGCTGGCTCGTTTGCGGGCTTCACGCTTTCGCTGCATGCGCTGACCAACGGCATCGTCACCACCATCCTCGTCTCGGTGCTCGGCTTCGCCTATGTGCTGGCGATGCGTCTCAAACCATGGCCGGCGCTGCCCTGGATGATGGCGGCGGCGACGCTGATCGTCTTCGGCCGCATCGCCTGGGAGCCGACGCTGATCGGGCCGAACAGCCTCGGCACCACGCCTTTCCTCAACGCGCTGCTGCCCGGCTACGGCATTCCGACGCTGCTCGCCGCCGCCACGGCCTACATGCTCAAGGATTCGCCGGATTTCCGCATCCGCAACGTCATGCAGGCGCTCGCCTCGCTCGCCGGCCTGATGACGGTCGCCGTGCTGGTGCGGCATGCGATGAACGGCGGCGTGCTGGACAGCCGCGTCCCGACGCTCGGCGAACAGTCGATCTATACGCTGCTGGCGGTCGGCTTCTCCGGCGTGCTGATGACGCTCGACCTGAAATCCCCGAGCCCCGTCTTCCGTTTCGGCTCGATGATCGCCGGGGTGATCGCGACCGTCAACGTCCTTTCGCTGCACGTCTTCGCGCTCAATCCCTATTTCAGCGGCGAGAACACCGGGCCCTGGCCCTTCTTCAACCTGCTGCTCCTCGGCTACCTGCTGCCGGCCCTCGCCTATGGTCTCGTCGCTTGGTATGCGCGCGGGCGGCGGCCGCAGCCTTATGTCGTGATGCTGGCGCTGGCCGGCGCGGTGCTCGGCTTCCTCTGGGCGACGCTCTCCGTCCGCCGCTTCTGGCAGGGCGAGAACATTGCCGACTGGAAGGGTTTCCTGCAGGGCGAGACCTATACCTATTCGGTCGTCTGGCTGCTGATCGGCGTGGCGCTCCTGGCGCTCGGCTCGCGGCTCGATGCGCGCAGCCTCCGGCTCGCCTCGGCGGGCCTCGTGCTGATCGCGGTCGCCAAGGTGTTCCTCATCGACATGTCGAACCTCGAGGGAATCCTGAGGGCGCTCTCCTTCATCGGGCTCGGCGCGGTGCTGATCGGGATCGGGCTTTTCTATCAGCGCATTCTGGTGAAGAAGGATGGTGAACCCGCACCAACCGATTCCCAGGAATCCACGCCGTGACCGCATCCATCGCCGCCGCCTTCTCGCCCTTCGAGGATCTCGCACGAACGCTGATCCCGTACGCGACCGAAGGCGACGACGGCTCGCACGACATCGCCCATATCCTGCGCGTCTTCAAGAACGCCATGCGCATCCGGGCCGAGGAAGGCGGCGACGGCAGGGTGCTGGCGGCGGCCGTGCTGCTGCACGATTGCGTGGCGGTGGAGAAGAACTCGCCGCTCAGGGCACAGGCTTCGCGGCTGGCGGCGGAAAAGGCGTCCGGAATATTGGCCGGCCTCGGCTGGAGCGAGGCGGATGTTTCCGCCGCCGCCCATGCGGTCGCGGCCCACAGCTTCTCGGCGAATATCGCGCCGGAAACGCTGGAGGCGAAGATCCTGCAGGACGCCGACCGGCTGGATGCGATCGGCATGGTAGGCGCGGCGCGCTGCTTCTATATCGCCGGACGGATGGGGTCCGGTCTTTACGATCCGGCCGATCCGCTCGCAAAAGACCGCCCGCTTGACGACAAGGCCTTCGCCATCGACCATTTCGCGGTGAAGCTGTTCAAGCTCGCGGACGGGTTCCAGACGGCGGCGGGCCGGGCGCTGGCGGCCGCGCGTCACGAGCGGCTGAAAACCGTGCTCGACCTCTTCATCGACGAAATCTAGGAAAAAGCCATGCGCGTCAGCCAACTCAATGTCTATCCCCTGAAGAGCGGCCGCGGCATCGCGCTCTCCGAGGCCGAGATTACGGCGACCGGCATTCCCGGCGACCGGCAGATGATGGTGACCGACCCTTCCGGCCATTTCATCACGCAACGGGAACTCCAGGCCCTGGCGCAGGTGCAGGCGACGCCGGAGGCGGACGGCTTCCGCTTCGCGATGGACGGCAAGGGCGAGATCTTCGTGGCGCGGCCGCCGGCCGACCGACGCCTGAGCGTGGCGGTGTGGAGGTCGATCGTCGACGCCGCCCTCGCGGAGGAAGCGGTGAACGATACCCTCTCCGGCTGGCTTGGGCGCGACGTGCGGCTCGTCTTCTTCGACGACCGGGCCAGGCGCACCGCCAACGCCGAATGGGCGGGGCCGGATACGCCCGTCACCTTCGCGGACGGCTATCAGGTGCTCGTCACCACGACCGGATCGCTCGAGGCGCTCAATGCCGACATGGAAAAGCATGGCGAAGGACAGGTCGGCATGGAGCGGTTCCGGCCGAACATCGTGCTCGATCACGACGAGCCCTGGGCGGAGGATCAGTGGGAAGGCATCGAGATCGCCGGCATCCGCTTCGATTTCGCAAAACCCTGCGCCCGCTGCATCATGACGACCCAGGACCAGAGGACCGGCTCGCGCGAGGCGCCGAGCCCGATGGCGGCGATGGGCCGCATCCGCATGTCGGCCGACCGGCGCGTGCCCGGCCCGCTTTTCGGCTGGAACGCCGTGCCGCGCGGCACCGGGCGGATCAAAATCGGAGACGGAGTGACGGTGACGGCCGAGCGGGAACCCTGGACGATCAAGCGGCGGGCGTGACAGCGTCCTGCCCTTCGCCGTCCGGCTGCTTCAGCGGACCGGGCGGGCGTCTCCCCCGATCGCCAGCCGCAGGCCGAGCCCGATCATGACGATGCCGGCAAAGCGCTTCTGCCAGGCGATAAGTCCCGGACGACGCGCCAGCCAGCCGCCGAACGTTCCCGCCCCCAGCGCAACGGTGGTCAGGATGACGAAATTCGTAAGCTTTGCGACGGCTCCCAGCAGCAAAAGCTGCACGGCTACGGGCCAGCCGTTGGCCGGGTCCACGAACTGCGGCAGGAACGCAAAGAGGAAAACGAGCGACTTGGGATTGGTGAGATTGTTGATGGCCCCTTCCCGCAATGCCGCGCCGTCCGACATGGAGACGAGCACAGCCGGGCCGGCCCGATCGGGGTGCCTGCCCGATTCGACGAGAAGCTTCAGCCCAAGCCAGATGAGATAGGCCGCGCCCGCCCAGCGGAGGATTTCGAACGCCAGCGGCGAAGCCGCAAGCAATGAGGCGATGCCGAGCACGAGCATCGACAGCTGGACGATACCGGCCAGCAGGGTCATGCCGACGGCGCTCAGAAGCGCTATCCGCCGGCCCTGACCGATGCCGCGCCCGATGACGAGGATCATATCGGGCCCGGGCGTCAGCTGGATTGCGAGCACGGCGGCGTAGAAGGTCAGGAATGTGGTCAGGTTGGGCATCGTCCCGGTCTCCGTCATGGCGATGTGTCAGGCCGTCAAATCTGCCGCGCTCGATATTGTTTCCGCCCGAACGCGGCGGGAGGCTAGAAGCCGGCGAACCCCGGTTCCGACGTCGCCCGCAGCACTCTACTGCGGGCGGACGAAATGCCAATGGTGCAATCCGGGCTATACGACGGAACGGGATTTGCGCGTGCCCGCTATTCCGCCGGGTTCGCAGCCGGGTTCAGGGCCGCGGAGTGTGGCACCGCCTGCTGCGAGGTGTCGCTCAGGCGGCCATAGCCGGCGAGCATGGTCGCAAACGCCACCGCGCCGCCGGCGACCGCCACCCAGAAGCCGTTCGAAGCGCCATAGGCATCGATCGTCCAGCCGGCGAGCGAGGAGCCGGCGGCAAAGCCGATGCCGACGCCGGTCATCGCATAGGTGATGCCTTCGGTGAGCTGCGAAGCCGGCACGATGCGCTCGATCAGGCTCATGCCGGTGATGAAGGTCGGCGAGATGGCGGCACCCGCCAGGAAGACCACCAGCGTCAGCGCCCAGAGATTGCCGACGAAGGGCATGGGGAGCGTGGTGACGGCGGCGATCAGGCTCGCGAAAACCAGGCGGCGGGCGAGTGGCGTCCTGAACTTGATAGCGCCGACGACGAGACCGACGATGAACGAACCGGCGGCGTAGGCCGCGAGGATATAGCTTGCCGCGCCCTTGTGCCCTTCGGCTTCCGCGAAGGCGACGACCGAGACTTCCGCCGTGCCGAAAATCGTGCCCATGCCGGCGAAAACCGTCACCAGGAACCACATCGGCAACAGCCGCATGACCGAGCCTTCGCCCCTCGCCCTATACGGATCGACCTTCGGTTCGGTGGATTTCTGGGCGACGAACAGCGTCGTGCCGACAGCGAGGAACATGGCCGCGGCGAGCACGCCCGCTTCCGGGAAAAGCGAGACGCTCAGGCCGATGCCGAAGATCGGGCCGCAGATATAGACGACCTCGTCGATGACCGATTCGAAAGCGAAGGCGGTGTGGAGCTCCGGCCGGTCGCGATAGATCTCCGTCCAGCGGGCGCGGACCAGCGCCATCATGCTCGGCATCATGCCGGCGATCACCGCGAAGACGAACAATGTCCAGTTGGGCCAGCGCAACCAGGCGGCCGCGGCGAGCGCCAGCAGCGCTGCGACGGTGACGATCGTCGTCGGCACCAGCACGGCCGACTGGCCTTTCGCATCCACCCAGCGCGAGACCTGCGGGGCGATGAAGGCATTGGCGAGCGCGAAGGTGGCGGAGACCGCGCCCGCGATCCAGTATTCGCCATGCGTCTGGGAAAGCATGGCGACGAGGCCGATCGTCGTCATCGGCAGCGGCAGGCGGGCCACGAAAGCGGCCGCGGCAAAACCTTTCGTCCCCGGCCTTCGGAATATTTCACGATAGGGATTGGGCATATCGGAATCCTTGGGTTATTTTGAATGACCACTTACATACGCCGCGTATGTGAGCTAAATAATCACATACGTATCGTATGTCAATTCACATACGCGACGTATGCGAATAATTTTCGGAGTCCGTATGGCGCAGAAGATAGGGCACAAGCCCCGCAAGGAAATGATCGCCGAAACGAAGGGCAAGCTGATCGCCGCCGCCCGCCGGGCATTTGCGACGCGAGGCTATGCGGAAGCCTCGATGGACGACTTCACCGCCGAGGCCGGGCTGACGCGCGGCGCGCTCTACCATCATTTCGGCGACAAGAAGGGACTGCTGCAGGCGGTGATCGCAGAGATCGACGCGGAAATGTCCGACCGGCTCTGCGCCATTTCAGCCAAAGCGGAGAACGCCTGGCGCGGCTTCGTCGACGAAAGCGTCGCCTATATCGAAATGGCGCTGGAACCGGAAATCCAGCGCATCATGCTGCTCGACGGACCGGCCGTGCTCGGCGATCCGTCGCAATGGCCGAACCAGAACGCCTGCATCCGCACCACCACCGCCAGCATACAGAAGCTGATCGACGAGGGAACCATCCGCAAGGTGGATGCGGAAGCGACCGCGCGGCTCGTCAACGGCGCGACGCTCAGCGCGGCGCTCTGGATCGCCGGCGCGGAGGACCCGCAGGCCGTATCGAAAAAGGCGGTCGAGGCGTTCAACGCCATGATCTCGGGATTGCTGAAGGAGAAAGCGCCCGCATAAACCCGTCCGGGCGGGATGCCCGGGCGGCCGGAACCATAGCGCGGCGCCCCTTGTTAGCTTCTCAAAAAGGAGCTGAACATGTTCGAAAGGCCGCTACTTCCCATACTGGGCGCGATCATCATCGTCATCTGCGGTTTGGGTCTCGGATATTACATTGCCGGCGCGCCCAGCGCGCCCTCCAATCCGCCGGACTCGCAAGGTTCCGAAACCAGCCTTCCCGCGCGCCAGTCGGACCAGAACGCGCTTCCGGGGTTGCAACAGCCGAACCGCTGATGCCGGATTGCGGCATCCCTCTACCACTTTTGGGCAGGTTGAAACATTCGTACGCTATCGTACAGTCGATGTTTCCCAAATCCGAGCAGCTCAACGCCTCGGCTCTCAGAGGGGCCCGCGCGAAGGGGGAATGCAAGGCGCGGGCCTCGATGACAAGGGGCAACGGAGAGGCAGGCTGCCCGCCTGCCCTACTCATTTTGGCCAGCTAGCCCGGCGGTTTGCGCGGGAGCATGTTCCGTTTCCGGAGGTGCTCCAGATGGCAGACGATCGCCGCAGGCCCGAGCCTCGACAGCATTTGCAGCCGCCACCGCTGCAGCCGGAATTATGGCTGCAGCGGATCGGGTGTCTGACACTTCGCGAGATGATCAGGTTCTACCGCGTGCAGGGCTGGAGCGACGCGGAGATCGAGATCGGCATTGCCGGCCAATGATCTCAATGCGGCAGGCAAAAGCGGACTGCTCGCCTCGTTCC
Organism: Neorhizobium sp. CSC1952; assembly: GCF_030378245.1. Lineage (NCBI taxonomy): Bacteria > Pseudomonadati > Pseudomonadota > Alphaproteobacteria > Hyphomicrobiales > Rhizobiaceae > Neorhizobium > Neorhizobium sp. CSC1952. The sequence continues at coordinate 361,196 of NZ_CP128416.1, forward strand.
CGCACGCTGCCTCCGGCCATGGCGATCAAACCGACATCCCGCGAGAACGACGCCCACTCCCCAATCGAGCGCCTTTCCGCTATACTGATCGAACGGCGTCCAGAGGAGGCAGACGCGGTGCTGACGATTGTTTTGGGAGCGATCCTGGTCGTTGCGGGACTGCTGTACCAGTTCCGCGAGGCCCTTGGCCGCCGCCGGCTGAGCGAGCCGCATCGTCCCGCTCAGGCCGGTTCGAAGCCCACCCTGGAACCCCGGCGCCAAGGCGTCGGCTTCCTGAGCCTCCGCAGGAACTGGCCGGGCTTGGCCATGATGATCGCGGGCGCCATCCTGCTGATTTTCGGAGCCTACGCCTAGGGACCGGCGATTTCAGGGAAACCGGGTTCCCCATCCGCCGGTCAGCCCCTGGCGGCTGCTTCCAGAGCGGCGATGTCGAACTTCACCATCTTCAGCATGGCTTCGGTGACGCGCTTCGCCTTCGCGGGGTCCGGGTCGCCCATCAGTTCGCCCAGCCGCTTGGGGGTGATCTGCCAGGAGAGGCCCCAGCGGTCTCTGAGCCAGCCGCACTGTTCCGTTGAACCGCCCTCCTTCAGCGCTTCCCAAAGACGGTCGATCTCACCCTGCGTCCCGCATTCGACGATGATCGAGAAGGCGTGGTTGAACGGATCGAGCGGCCCGGCCTCGATCGCCATGTAACGCTGGTCGCCCAGCGTGAAACTCGCAAGCTTCACGCTGCCCGGCGGGCCGCTCGGCGTTTCGGCGGGGATGGTCGAGATCCATTCGACCGACGAGCCGGGAATCAGCGAGGCGTAGAAGCGGATCGCGGTTTCCATGTCCTTTTCGAACCAGAGATGCTGCGTAACCTTCATCGTGCGTTCCTTCCTTCGTGACAGGCCCTGAAAGAGCATACGATCCAAGGACGAAACGGGCGGCGCGATTCCGACAGGGTCTGGAAAAAATCGCCGCGCGCCGCACCGGCGGCGGCATGCGGAAGCGGATGACCGAAGTCCGGGCGGCTCAGTTATCCGCCGCGGAGCACTATCCCGCGCAGCGCATGGCAGCTATTCCTAAAAAGCAGGTTGTCCGCCCGCCTGACGCACGGTCAAACGGAACGGACACCCGTTTCCTGCCTATCCCTGCTCCCAGCCGGCGGCCTTCCGTCCGGCTGCGCCCCGAAAGAGACTGCCCGCATGACACCTCGGTCCACCGGCCTCCTCTGCGCTTTGACGGCGGTGACCATCTTCTCGGTGCAGGACGGCATCTCGAAACATCTCGGCACCGCCTATCCGCCGATCTTCGTGACGATGATCCGCTACTGGGCGTTTGCAGGTTTCGCCCTCATTCTGGCGAGCCGCTCCACGGCCGGGCTGAAGGGCGCCGTCGCGGCCAACCGGCTCCGGCTGCAGATCGCCCGCGGCGTTCTTCTGGCGGTGCAGATCGCCATTTCGATCACCGCCTTTTCGCAGGTGGGGCTCGCCGCAAGCCACTCGATCTTCGCCGCGACGCCGCTCGTCGTCGCCTGTCTTTCCGTGCCGCTGCTCGGCGAAAAGGTCGGCTGGCGCCGCTGGACGGCGATCGGCATCGGCTTCGTCGGCATTCTCCTGATCGTCAATCCGCTGCACGCCACGTTCGACTACAAGATCGTCATCCCGGTCGTCGCCACGCTGATGTTCGCGCTCTATTCGGTGATGACGAGGCTTGCGAGCCGTACCGACACGCCCGATACCGCCTTCTTCTACACCGGCGTCGCGGGCGCGGCGGCGATCACCTTCATAGGCCCGTTCTACTGGGCGAACATCACGTTCGGCGACTGGTTCTGGATGCTGGTGCTCTGCGTCACCGGCATGACCGGGCACTACCTTCTCATCCGGGCCTTCGGCCTGCTCGACGCCGTCGTCGTGCAGCCCATGTCCTATATCCAGACCGTGCTGGTCTGCCTGATCGGCGTCTTCATCTTCGGCGAGGTCATGACCGCCAACGTGATCGCAGGCTGCGCCATCGTGATCGCCGCCGGCATCTTCACCATCTGGCGCGAGGCCCGACTCGGCCGCACGCCGCCGCCGATCGACCCGCCGGGGACGCCGTGAGAAGACCCCCTCTGGCCTGCCGGCCATCTCCCCCACAAGGGGGGAGAAAATATGCCGCTCTGTCCTGCCTGATCATCTGCAGAACCCCAACGCCAGGTCCGTATGTGTTGATCAAGCAAGGCCAGAGGGGGATTTCACCGCGGCGACCTACATTTCAGGACGGCATGCCGCATCAAATGCGGTGATGGATTGATTGAGGAAAAGTTGTTTTAAGTACCGCGATGCAAGCGGTATGGTTTCCTCATCGCTCCGAGGAGGAAACCATGCCGCAACCCATGCCCCAGTCCCGACCTGGAGCCGCCCGCGCATCCATGCCCTGGCTGATCATCCTCGCCGGGGCATCGATCGCCATGCTGACCTTCGGCCCGCGCTCCGCCATGGGCTTCTTCCAGCTTCCGATGCTCGCCGATACGGGGTGGGACCGCTCCACCTTCGGGCTCGCCATGGCGATCCAGAACCTCGCCTGGGGTCTCGGCCAGCCCCTCTTCGGGGCGCTCGCCGACAAATACGGCACCGGACGGGTGCTGACGTTTTCCGGCCTGCTCTACGCGGCGGGCCTTTTCCTGATGTCGACCGCCCATTCGGTGCCCGTGCTGCACCTTTCCGGCGGGATCATGATCGGCCTTGCGGTCGGCGCCGGCTCCTTCGGCACGATCCTTTCCGCCTTCGCCCGCAACGTGACACCGGAGCAGCGCTCGCTCGCCTTCGGCATCGGCACGGCGGCGGGTTCCGCCGGCATGTTCCTCTTTGCGCCGCTCAGCCAGGCGCTGATCAGCACCTACGGCTGGTCCGACAGCCTGGTCGTCATGGGCTTCATGATGCTCGCCATCCCGGTACTCGCCCTGCCGTTGCGCGGCAATGCCAAGTCGGGCACGCAGTCCAGGAGCGAGATCGACCAGACCGTCGGCCAGGCGCTCAGGGAAGCGTTCGGCCATCAGAGCTATCTCCTGCTCACGTCCGGCTTCTTCGTCTGCGGCTTCCAGGTCGCCTTCATCACCGCGCATTTCCCCGCCTATCTCGGCGATATCGGCATCGACGCGCGCTACGCGGTGATCGCCATGGCGGCGATCGGCTTCTTCAACATCATCGGCTCGTTCAGCGCCGGCATCATCGGCCAGCATTATTCGAAGCCCTATTTCCTCGCCTATATCTATCTCGCCCGCTCGGTGGCGGTGACCGCCTTCCTCATCCTGCCGCAGACGCCTTTGTCGGTGATCGTCTTCGCGGTCGTCATGGGGCTTCTGTGGCTCTCCACCGTGCCGCCGACCAACGCGCTCGTCGCCATCATGTTCGGCACGCGGCATCTCGGCCTGCTCGGCGGCATCGTCTTCCTGTCGCACCAGGTGGGCTCGTTCCTCGGGGTGTGGATGGGCGGCTTCCTCTACGACCGCTTCGGCTCCTACGATCCGGTCTGGTGGCTCGGCGTGGCGCTCGGCATCTTCGCCGCGATCGTGCACTGGCCGATCCAGGAAAAGCCGGTCGGCCGGCCGATGCCGGCAGCGCAGCCGGCGGAATAGAGCACAGCGGAGGAACGGGAAATCACCCGATCGGCGGCACCCAGGGATGCGGAGGCACCCAGGGATGGCGATGCTCCTCATAGACCGCCTGCGTCGGCGCGGGAAAGTGCGGGTCGGCGAAAGAACCGACGCCGACCGCGATCGCATCCGGCTTGCGCTCAGGCTCCCAGAAGACGGTCGAACCGCAATCCGGGCAGAAATGCAGCCGCACCGCAAAGCCGCTGTCGGAAGGACGGGTATAGGTCCGGCTTTCGCCCTCGATGCGCACGCGGCTGCGGTCGAAGAAGGCGGCGATGCCATAGGCACTGCCAGTCCGTTTCTGGCATTCAAGGCAATGGCACAACGAGACCTTCGCCGGCTCGCCTTCGCAGACGGCGCGAAGATTGCCGCAAGCGCAGGTGGCTATCCGTTCCATCCGCCCTCCTTCAGCCGGCCTGACGCTCGGGATCGCGCGCCGACAGCGCCTTCAGCGCCGCCTGGACGAAACCGTCGCGGGCGGCGTTTTCCGTGAGCCCCCGGGGTTCGTAGACATGCCGGTGGAGGAAGAAGGCGGTCAGCCGGAAGGCGGCCGCCATGTTTTCCCGGTCGGCCGCCCCGGCGGCCCCCTCGCTCAGGAAAGAGGGGAGCGCGAGCATGCGGTCGGCATAGGGCGCGCCCGCTTCCCGGCTGACGGCGCGGCCGGTCTTCGGCGAGACATAGACGAGGTTTTCGCGCAGGCCGGTTGCGGCGCATTCGGAAAGGTCGAGGCCGAAGCCGAGATCGTTCAGCACGGCAAGCTCGAAGCGCACGAAAAGCTCGCCGGCATCGGCCGGATCGTCCAGCGCATCGAGGATGATGTCGAGCGCCTCGAAAAGATGCGGATGCGGGTCGCGCTCGGGAAGCAGGCGGAGCAGCGCGCCCATGGCCTGCACGCCGTAGACGGCGGTTGCCGTCTCCATCAGCTTCGCAGCCCGCAGCCTGACCGGCTCCAGCCTGAATTCGCCGAGATGTTCGTCGAGCCGCGCCCGCCAGACCGCCTCCACCCGGTTGCCCGGCTGCAGGACCGGCTGCATCGCGCGCGATCGGCCGGAGCGGACGAGGCCCAGATGCCGGCCGCGCTCACGGGTCATCAGCTCGGCGATGACGCTCGTCTCGCCGTGGCGCTTGACGCCGATGATGATCCCTTCGTCCTGCCACTGCATGCTTTTCTTCAAGCTCCTCTCAGGCCGATTCAAGTCTAGCCCATAAGCCTCTCGGACTGAATCGCTTTTTAGGCTCGGCCCTTTTGCCGGGATGCCGCCTTCCCGCTTGCCTGGAACAAATCGGGCTCCATTTGGATTCCTGTGCGAAATTCACGACGTCAAACCATAACGCCCGGGAGCCCTTATGAGACACGCCCTCCTCGCCGCCGCCCTGTTCACCGCCATGCCTGCCGCTCTCGTCGCCGCCCCGCCCGCCGCCGCGCAATCGCCGCAGCTCGAGCAGGCCTGCGTGACGGTCGCCAAGAACTTCCTGCTGGTGCCGAACATCAAGACCGGCATCGTGCAATCCTTCCCCGAGCTCGATCCGCCGGGGGCGCGGCTCACCTATTCCACCCGCGAGGACGCGAAGCCCACCGACTTCAACAACGAGATCGAATGCGAATTCGACAAGGCCACGCCGCCCTTCAGCCTGCAGCGTTTCTGCATTTCCGACACCTGCTACGGCCCGAACGAGCAGGAACAGGAAAACCGCCGGCGCTACCTGGAGGTCAAGGCGCTGATGGACCGGGCGAAGAAGTGAGGGCTGCGTGGGGGATTGTCCCCTCACGCGGCAGGACAACCGCATATGAAGAAATGAGCAGGTTCGGCTCGCGCCCTCTTCTCCCCAGCGGGGAGAAGTGCCGAGCCAAGCGAGGCGATGAGGGGGCCATGCGGCAACGCATTGCTGGATTTTGGCTTCGCCCCCCTCATCCGGTCCTTCGGACCACCTTCTCCCCGATGGGGAGAAGGGAAGAGCGCGCTGCCGCCTCGTCATTCCAAGGAAGCGTCAGCATATTTTGCATATGAAATTGCCCCGCCGCTCGCGGGAGAGGTTAGGGCAACAAAAGTTCAAATCACCCTTTTGGAAAATCCAGCCCCATTTCGCGGAACCGTTCGGGGTCGTCGCCCCAGTTCTCGCGCACCTTCACGAACAGGAAGAGATGCACCGGCTGTTCCAGGATTTCGGAGAGCTCCTTGCGGGAGGCGGTGGAGATCGCCTTGATCGCCTCGCCGCCCTTGCCGAGCGCGATCTTCTTCTGGCTGTCGCGCTCCACATAGATGACCTGCTCGATCCTGACCGAACCGTCCTTGCGCTCTTCCCATTTCTCCGTCTCGACATGCGAGGAATAGGGAAGCTCCTGGTGGAGCCTGAGGAAGAGCTTTTCGCGGGTGATCTCGGCGGCGAGTTGGCGCATCGGCAGGTCGGAGATCTGGTCCTCCGGATAATACCAGGGGCCTTCGGGAAGCGTCCCGGCGAGGTAATCCATCAGGTCTTCGCAGCCCGACCCGGTCGTGGCCGAGATCATGAAGGTGCGTTCGAAGGGCACGAACTCGTTGGCCGCCGCCGCGAGCTTCAGAAGGTCCTCCGGCCTCACCCGGTCGATCTTGTTGAGGACGAGGATCTTCGGCTGGCGAACCTCTTTCAGGCCTTCGAGGATCGCCTCCGCATCGCCGCGGATGCCGCGCTCGCTGTCGATCAGCAGCATGATGAGGTCGGCATCCTTGGCGCCGCCCCAGGCGCTCGTCACCATGGCGCGGTCGAGCCTGCGGCGCGGCTTGAAGATGCCGGGCGTATCCATGAAGACGATCTGGGCGTTCCCGTGGATCGCGATGCCGCGCACGATGGCGCGCGTCGTCTGCACCTTGTGGCTGACGATCGAGACCTTGGCGCCGACGAGCCGGTTCACCAGCGTCGACTTGCCGGCATTGGTCGGGCCGATCAGCGCCACGAAACCGGAGTGGGTCGCACCGGCCTCCTTCCCGTCACCGGCGATGTTTTCGTTTTCCGTCATATCGTCCAATCAATTCCGCCGCGCCGCGTCCCCCGGGGACGCGCAAAACGCGGCATCCTGTTGATATTGCGCATAGTCCCTTCCGAAAATCGATATCGATTTATCGACATCCATTTCCGGGGCTATGCGTCCGCAGAACTCTTCTGCCATACGCCTTCGCGTTCGAGCATCCTCGTCGCCGCCACCTGCTCGGCCGCCCGCTTGGAGCGGTCGATGCCGGTTTCCGGCGCGACACCGGCCACTTCCACCGTCACCGTGAAGCGCGGATCGTGATCGGGGCCGGACCGGTCGTCGACCCTGTAACAGGGCGTCAGTCCGAATTTCGCATGCGCCCATTCCTGCAGCTCGGTCTTGGCGTCGCGCCGCGCGCCGTCGGCGCGGGTGGCCCGGCTTTCCCAATGCTTGAGGATGAAGGTGCGGGCTGCCTCCAGCCCCCCGTCGAGATAGAGCGCGGCGATCAGGCTTTCCACCACGTCGGCGCGCACGTTCATCATGCGCTTGCCGGTCAGTTTCTTGACGTCGGCGCCGGTGCGGATGAAGCGGTGCAGCTCGAGCTCGTCCGCCACGATGGCGCAGCTCTCGGCGCTGACGAGCTGGTTCAGCCGCACCGAAAGCTCGCCTTCGGTGGCGGTGCGGAAGGTCCTGAAGAGAAGCTCCGCGACGCAGAGGCCCAGCACGCGGTCGCCCAGGAACTCAAGCCGCTCGTAATTGGCCCCCTTGGCCGAGCCGGTGCTCGCATGGGTGAGCGCCCGGTCGAGCCATTGCTTGTCGGCGAATTCATAGCCGATCAGCTTTTCAAGCTGACCGCGTTCCTCCGCCGAAAGCGGTTTCGCCTTCATCATTCGACGACCTTGAAAAGCCTGTCCCAGCGCATGTTCGTCGGCCATTTCCAGACCTCGCGGAACGAGGTGTCGTTGCCGAGCGAGAAGAAGATGATGCTGGCGCGGCCGACGAGGTTTTCGGCGGGCACCATGCCCACGTCGAAGCGGCTGTCGAGCGAGTTGTCGCGGTTGTCGCCCATGAAGAAGTAATGGCCTTCGGGGACGATGAACTCCGGCGTGTTGTCGCCGCGCGATACCTGCGAATGATCGAGCGTGTCATAGGTCACGCCGTTGTCGAGCGTCTCGCGGAAGACCGGCACGTCGGTGCCCGGATCGAGCGCGTAATCGGAGGTGAAGGTGCCGTCCGCCTGTTTCGGCACCGGCTTGCCGTTGATGAAGAGCACGCCGTTGGTGACCTGGACGCGGTCGCCTGGCAGACCGACCAGGCGCTTGATGTAGTCGATGTCCGGCTGCTGAGGGAGGCGGAAGACGATAACGTCGCCGCGCTCGGGTTCGTTGAATTCGAAGATGCGGCCGGAAAACAGGTTCGGCGAGAAGGGCAGCGAATATTTCGAATAGCCGTAGGCGAACTTGTTGACGAAGATATAGTCGCCGACAAGCAGGGTCGGCATCATCGAGCCCGACGGAATGGTGAACGGCTGGAAGAGAACGGTGCGGATCACCATCGCCAGCAGCAATGCCTGGATGATGACCTTGATGTTTTCCCAAAGGCTGCTCTGCGATTTGGTCTCGGCTTTGTCGGACACGTTAAGGACTTTCTCTTACCAGCGGAGTGCCGCTTTCTAACCCCTTCCCGCAGCCGCGGCAATGGCTCATCGGGGGCTCATCGGGTCACGGGTGGCCATCAGCGGGCGACCGGCCTCGCCTCGATCACCACAAAAGCCTGCGCATAGGGATATTCGTCGGTGATCGTGATGTGGATCAACGGCTCGTGACCGGCCGGCATCATCTCGGCAAGGCGGTCGGCCGCTCCGCCGGTCAAAACCATGGTCGGCTTGCCCCCCGGCAGGTTGACCACACCCATGTCCTTCCAGAAAATGCCTTGGGCGATGCCGGTGCCGAGCGCCTTGGAACAGGCCTCCTTGGCGGCGAAACGCTTGGCATAGGAGGCGGCGCGGTTCTGGCGGCGGTCGGATTTCGCCCGCTCGATATCGGTGAAACAGCGGTGCGTGAAGCGCTCGCCGAAACGTTCGATGGACTTCTCCACCCGGCGGATGTCGATCAGGTCGCTGCCCATGCCGATGATCATGCGGTTCCTTTACTATCCTGCGGCATGCCGTCCCTCACGGAAACCGGTTCCCGTTTTCGGGCGGCACGCGATGCTCGCTCAAGTCTACACTGACTTGAGCGCTCCCGCACGCGCCGTCAAGCGCTGAAGCCGCGCGTTGCGGAAGCTGCGCACGCCCCAATAGGTGACGGCATAGAAAACGAGGCCTGAGAGGAGGCCGGGCGGAATGGAGCCGATCAGCATCGGTTCCAAGATGGGCCGCCAGAGCTGCGAGATATCGAGATGATGGAAGAGAGCGCCGAGATCGAGGCGGTCATGGCCGGCGGCGCTCTGGCCGAGCATGATCTCGCCGATCTTCCAGGTGAGCGGCCAGATGATCGGACAGGTCAGCGGATTGGCGAAGGCCGTGCCGAGCGCAGCCGCGATGATGCTGCCGCCGAGGAGATAGGCGACGGGAATGGCGAGCAGGATGTGGAAACCGAGGAAAGGCGTCCAGGCGCTGACGACGCCAATCGCAAGTCCGGCCGCCACCGCATGCGGCGATCCGCCGATCCTCAAAACCTTCAGGCGATAATAATCGAGGCTGCGGCGAAAGCCCTTCGGAGGCAGGATAGCCCGGCGCAGTCTTTCACGAAATCCAAGCGGGGTGCGGCGGCGGAACGGCATGGTCGAATCTGGGTCGAATCTGGGACGGACCGGGTTCTGCAGCCCGGGACATCCGTCCGCCGGCTGCGGGGGCTCTGGTGGATATGTAATCCTAGCCCAAGCCGAAGATGATGGCGAAAATTGGCCCGCCTCTTGAAGCGGCCGCCTTTTGCGGAACCGATCCGGCGCAATCGCAAGATTGCGGCATGCGGAGACATGCAAATTGCGCGGGCAAACCGCGCGGGCGTCTTTCCGCGCGGAACGAACGGCTGGTGTTCTCAGAAGCCCGACTTGCGGAACATGCCGCGGTCGATCTGGCGCATCCGGTATTCGAGGTCGATGCGGTCCTTGGCTTCGTTCAGGTAAGCGATCTCACGGTCCTGGGTAGACGGAACGCGGAAGGCGCGGGCGAATTTACGTACGGAGTCAAACATGACTGTCTTCTTTCTCTCTCATATTGCACTGCAGCAATATAAGACGCAAAAGCGCTTTTTACCAACGCCGCAACCGCTGGTCAGCCTTGCAGCGGAAGCATGGCGGCTTGACGGAACGATGAGAAAATAAGCGGCAAGGCAGGGGAAGCCGTCGAGGGGAGAATGACGCAGCCAAACGGTCATGCTCAAGCCTTCGCCATCGCGCGCCACGTCGCCGGCGGCGTGCCGAAGGCCCGCGAGAAGGCGCGATTGAACGCCGCCTCCGTCGCATATCCGGCTTCATATGCGATCGCCGCGACCGCCCGGCCGGTCGTCGCCAGAGCCACGCTCGCCAGATAAAGCCGCCAGTCGCGCACATATCTGATGGGCGGGGTACCGAGGATCGTCTGGAAACGTTCCGCCAGCACGCTGCGCGACATGCCCGATGCGGCCGACAGGTCCTCCAGCGACCAGTCGCGCGTCGGGTCGTCGTGGATGAGGGAGAGGCAGCGCGACAGCGCCGCGTCGGCAAGTGCCGCCAGCCAGCCGACATCGCGCGGTTCGGCCATCATGATCTGGTGGCGCAGGATTTCGATGAAGATGATTTCGGTGAGCTTCGGCAGCATGGAGACCCCGCCCGCACGCGGCCTGTCGACCTCGTCCACCATCTGCCCGATGGTGGCGCGCAGCCAGTCTCCGTCGTTGGCGCCGCGCGTCTTCACGTGGATCAGCTTCGGCAGCGCCCGTCTCAGCGGCGCGAAACTCAGCGCACCGCACTCCAGATAACCGCAAAGCAGCCTTGCCCCTTGCGAGCCGTCGCCATGCCGGAGAACGGGAATCTGCCGCCAGGGCTTCGGCGGCAATCCGCCCACCGGATCGACCAGCACGCCGCCGCTTCCCGCGCCCAGCTGATGTCCCGTGCCAAAGGGGAAGACAAGCACGTCGCCCGCCTCCAGCCTCGCCTCTTCGCCTTCCATCTTCAGCCAGCAATCGCCCGCGACGAGGATGTGAAACGGTATCGTGCCGACCGCCTTTCCCGAAAGGCCGGCCATGGCGGGTTTATCGTCGGTCTGCCAGTCGCCGGAGGGCATGAAGCAGAATTGCAGCGATCCCGAAAGGCGGATCGTCGACAGCAGCGCCGACAGCACGTCGTCCCGCGCCACACCGCGCGCAGGTCCAGGATTTTCGGACAAGGTTTCCCGCATTTCGGCCAAAGACGGGTGCCGCCCGCCTTCCTAAAGTGAATACGTTCAACTCACTCGCCGGAGAATACTATGCAAACTTCAACTGACAAACTGGTCGTGCTTGTCACCAAGGGCATCGATTCCGAACTTTCGTCCGTCGCCTTCACCATCGCCAACGGCGGCATCACCGCGGGGCTCAAGGTCTCGGTATTCCTCACCAGCACGGCGATCGATCTGGTGCGAAAGGGCGGCCAGCGCATGACGCATGTTCCCCCGCTCGATCCGCTCGCAAAATCGATCGAGGATTTCCAGAACCGCGGCGGCACGATCTGGGCCTGCCCGCCCTGCGTGAAGTCGCGCGGCTACGAGCAGGACGACCTCCTCGACGGCGTCGTCATCGTCGGTGCGAGCGCCATGCATGCCGAGATCAAGGAGGGAGCGGCCACGCTCTCGTTCTGACCGCGATAAAGCATCCAGCCGGGCCGGGCGACGGGGGAACCCGAAAGACGCCCTGCCCGGCTCGCCGCCTATGACGCCCAACCAGGGCGCCGTTCAAGCTCGCCCGGCATCCCGCCGCGCTTCGATCATCTTCCACCCGTTCCCCGACGGATCGCGGAAGCCGGCATCCACGGAACCGTAGCGGTCCACGGGCTCCTGCGTGAACTCCACTCCGCGGGCGCGCATCCGCTCGTAGGCGGCGCGGCAGTCGTCGACGACGAGCACGAGCGGCGGCATCGCTCCCTTCGCCACGATCTCGCGCAGGGCCTGCGCGGTCGCATCGTCGAGCACCGGCGGCTGCGGCATGAACAGGCCGAGCTGGAAGGACGGCTGGTCGGGGTGCTGCACCGTAAGCCAGCGGTAATCGCCGTTCCGCGCATCGGTGTGGACGCGGAATCCGAGCTTCTCGACATAGAACTGGAGCGCTTCCTCCTGATCGCGAACATACAAACCGACTACTCCGACACCCTGGCTCATGGGACCTCCATCTGTTGGGACCCGCTCATACTACCGTCCGCGTCCTGCCGCCGCTTCTCCAAAACTGCGGTCTTGAGGTCGGGCCTGTGGGCGGCGCTGAGGAAGCAGGCCGGCACCGGCTCGAGCTGGTGTCCAGCGGCTTTCTCACGCGCACGGAGCTCACCGGGGCTCTCGCCGGTGACGTCGCGGAACGTGCGCCCGAACGTACCCAGGCTGTTCCATCCCGTCTGGAACGCGATCTCGGTGATCGGCAGGTCAGTATCCCGAAGCAGCGCCTTCGCCCGCTCGATGCGACGCGTCAGCAGATAGCGGTGCGGCGGGACGCCGAAGGCTTCCTTGAACGATCGCGCGAAATGAGCCTCGGAGACGCCGCTCACGCGCGCCAGCCGCGGCACGGGCCATTCCTCGTGCGAGGCGGCATCCATCCGGTCTTTCGCACGCAGCAGGCGGCGCAACAGCTCGGGAGGCTGGCCTATGCGCTCCCGCGCCTGCTTGCTCACGCGCTCCGTCCCCGTGAGCGGCCGATCAGGCGTCCTCGTCAAGGCTCCGTCTCCCATATCGGCTCACACCAAGCATCCCGTGCCGCCCGCTCACATGCGTTCGCCGGGCAGTCGGCTGGCCTGCTTCACCCAATCGACGAACTGGGCTTCATCGAACCGGCCTTCGTGGATGTCGAGGTAACGGACCTCGGGATGTTTGGACGTGCCGGGCGGAACCGGCTGCAGCGACGTGCCGCGGAAGAAGGTCACCTTCACGTATTTCGTGAAGCAGTGGAAGGCCGCGAACCAGACGTCGTCCTCGACGCCGTAAAAAGGCGTGTTCCATTTGACCGCCTTGCGCACGCCGGGCACCTCGCGCTCGATGAGCGCGTCGAGGCGGCGGCCGAGATCGCTTTTCCAGCCCGGCATGGCCGCGATATAGGCCTGCACCGGGGCATCGCCGTAACCCTTGGCGATCTGAGGGTTTCCGCCCGAGAGAAGAACCGGCTCTCCGGCCGCCGGCTTGTCGGTGGTCTTTCTTGCGGCTTTCGCCGATTTGCCGGACACTTCGTCAGCCATTACGTGCACTCCTCCGATGAGCGAATCGTGTTTGGGCATGCCGGATCGAGATGACGGCGCCACGGCAACAGCGTCCGGATGCCCCGACCGCATCAGCCGGTGATGCGGAATCCCGCCGGCATCTCCGCGAGCTCGGTCAGTTGCGTCTCCACGCCGGAAACCGATGCGCCGGGAGGCCCGTGCCAGAAGCGCTCGATCATGGCCGAGACCGCGGCATCGGGACCTGCGACCAAGGCGGTGACGGAGCCATCCTCCTCGTTGCGGACCCAGCCCGCCAAACCGAGCCGTGTCGCCTCGTTGCGCGTCCAGATACGGTAACTGACGCCCTGCACCCGACCGGTTATCCGCACCAGGGCGGCCTTGTGATCATCGGACATAACCGCCTCCTATCCGCCACAGCATTTAAAGTGGAATGCGCGGGGCGGAAGGCAAGCGCCCGGACGAGCCGATGGCTCAGTCATATACCCGTTTGACGTTCGCCACGACGTCGAGCTCCTTCAGCTGCGACAGGAGCTGGTTCAGCTGGCGCAGGTCCCAGACCTCGACTTCCATGGTGATCTCGGAAAAATCGTCGGCGCGGTTGCTGCCCATGGTCAGCGTGCGGATGTTGATGTCAAGCCTGGCGATCGTCTGGGCGACGGTCGCGAGCGTGCCGGGTTCGTTCAGCGTGTTGACCTCGATGCGGGCGGGGAAACGGGACTTGTTCGCCTCGTCGAGATCCCAGCGCACGTCGATCCAGCGCTCCGGCTGGTCGTCGAAGCGCTGCAGGGCGGAGGCCTGGATCGGATAGATGGTGATGCCCCTGTTCTTCTCCATGATGCCGACGATGCGATCGCCGGGCACCGCGCCGCTCGGGGCGAACTTGACCTGTATGTTGCCGGAAAGGCCGCGGATCGGCAGCGGGTCCGGCCCCGCCTCGACTTCCTCCGCCGCCATCCGCCGCTGGTCCGGCAGCTTGAAGATCATGCCCGACGCGCTGCGCATGTTGAACCAGCCGTCATCGGCCGGCTTCACGGTGACGCGCTCGTCCTTGTAGTCCGGGAAGACGGCGCGCAGCACGTCGAGCGACGAGAGCTCGCCGCGGCCGACGGCGGCGATCGCATCCTCGACATCCTTGTAGGCCAGCCGATGCAGCGCGGGTTTCAGCGCCTCGCGGGAGAAGACCTTGCCGGCGCGCTCGAAGGTGCGCTCCAGGATGCGGTGGCCGAGGCCGGCATATTGCTTGCGGATCGCCATGCGGGTGGCGCGGCGGATCGCCGAGCGCGCCTTGCCGGTAACGACGATCTCCTCCCAGGCGGCCGGGGGCACCTGCACGCCGGAACGGATGATCTCCACTTCGTCGCCGTTGTTGAGGCGGGTGACGAGCGGCATGATGCGGCCGTTGATCTTGGCGCCGACCGTCGTGTCGCCGATATTGGTGTGGACCGCATAGGCGAAATCGATCGGGGTGGCGCCACGCGGGAGCGCGATCAGCTTGCCCTTGGGCGTGAAGCAGAAGACCTGGTCCTGGAAGAGTTCGAGCTTGGTATGCTCCAGGAACTCTTCCGGGTTATCGCCTTCGGCCAGCGATTCGATCGTGTGGCGGAGCCAGGAATAGGCGTTGGATTCCTTCGGCAGCAGCTCCCCTGCCCGGCCGTCCTTGTAGAGGGCATGGGCGGCGATCCCGTATTCGGCGATCTCCTGCATGAGCTGGGTGCGGATCTGCAGCTCAATGCGCTGGCGCGACGGGCCGACGATGGTCGTGTGGATCGAACGGTAGTCGTTCTGCTTCGGGTTAGAGATATAGTCCTTGAAACGGCCCGGCACGACGCGCCAGCGGGTATGGACGATGCCGAGCGCGCGGTAGCAGGACGGAATGTCGCCGACGACGATGCGGAAACCGTAGACGTCCGAAAGCTGCTCGAAAGAAAGCGACTTCGACTGCATCTTGCGGAAGACCGAATAGGGCTTCTTCTGCCGGCCCTTGACGAAGGGATCGGTGAGACCGTTGGCGATCAGGAGCTCGCGCAGCTCGTCCTCGATCTTCTTGATGAGGCCCTGGTTGCGGGCTTCGAGATCCGCAAGGCGCTTGGTGACGGTCTCGTAGGCTTCCGGATTCATGTAGCGGAAGGAGAGCTCCTCCAGCTCGTCGCGCATGTCCTGCATGCCCATGCGGCCGGCGAGCGGCGCATAGATATCCATCGTCTCTTCGGAAATGCGCGCCTTCTGCTCCGGCTTCATGTGCTCCAGCGTGCGCATGTTGTGGAGCCGGTCGGCGAGCTTGACGAGCAGCACGCGCACGTCGTCGGAAATGGCGAGCAGCAGCTTTCTAAGGTTTTCCGCCTGCTTGGCCTTCTTGGAGACGAGGTCGAGCCGCTTCAGCTTGGTGAGGCCCTCGACCAGACGGCCGATATCCTCGCCGAAGAGCTCGTCGATCTCGGCGCGGGTGGCGGTCGTGTCCTCGATCGTGTCGTGCAGCAGAGCGACCGCGATCGTCGACTCGTCGAGATGCATGTCGGTGAGGATGGCGGCGACTTCGAGCGGATGGGAGATGTAAGGGTCGCCGCTGGCGCGCTTCTGCTGGCCATGCTTCTGCATGGCATAGACATAGGCTTTGTTGAGGAGAGCTTCGTTGGCTTCGGGCTTGTATTTCTGAACCCGCTCCACGAGCTCGTATTGCCGCATCATCCTGTATTCTGTCCTCGATAGACGCCCTGAACGAAAAGAAAATGGCGCGCCGATCTGACGATCGGCGCGGCCATCATAAGACATCCAGCCAGATTAGGGCGAGAGGATGAACGAAAACTTGCTGACGCTCAGTAATCGTCGCTCTTTTCCGGCGGCACGAGGCCTTCGATGCCGGCCAGAAGCTCCTCTTCCGACATCTGGTCGAAAGTGACGGTTTCCGGAAGGTCCTCTTCCTCGTCGCGATCGGAGGCGACCGCGACGCCACCGGCGGCGATCAGCGAAGCCGGATCGGGCTCGGGCTCGTCCACTTCCACATGCTTCTGCAGCGAATGGATGAGGTCTTCCTTGAGGTCGTCCGGAGAGAGCGTCTCGTCGGCGATTTCGCGAAGGGCGACGACCGGGTTCTTGTCATTGTCGCGGTCGATCGTGATCGGCGCACCCTGCGAAATCTGGCGGGCGCGGTGGCTCGCAAGCAGGACCAGCTCGAAACGGTTGTCGACTTTGTCAATGCAATCTTCTACTGTGACACGGGCCATTGCCTGTCCTTTGGGTCATGATTTCTGGAATTGTTACGCCCGATACAGCCATTGCGCGGCAAATTCAAGTTTTTCCTGTCAAGCGGCTTTCGGCCGCCCTCCGGCCCCGCTCCCTTGGGACAGTTGCGAAATTCAATCATGAGTTGCTTGGATTATTATAAATCGTGCCATAAATGACAAATATATGAATAGATCGTAATGTAGTGGATTAATAGGGGATTTGGTTCAACTTATATTGACCAAGGCTCCACCTGCAAAGCAGGTTCATAAGAACTAAGGGGATGGAGACCAAATGTTTGACCCAAGAGAGAAGATTGCTCTCTTCATTGACGGCGCAAACCTCTACGCTGCTTCGAAAAGCCTGGGCTTCGACATCGATTACCGGAAACTGTTGAAGGCCTTCCAGAAGCGCGGCTATCTCCTGAGGGCTTATTATTACACCGCGCTGATCGAGGATCAGGAATATTCCTCCATCCGCCCGCTGATCGACTGGCTCGACTACAACGGCTACAAGGTCATCACCAAGCCCGCCAAGGAATTCACGGATTCGATGGGTCGCCGCAAGATCAAGGGCAATATGGACATCGAGCTCGCGATCGACGCCATGGAACAGTCCGAGACCGTCGACCACCTGGTGCTCTTCTCCGGCGACGGTGATTTCACGACGCTGGTGGAAGCCCTGCAGCGCAAGGGCCGCAAGGTTTCGGTCGTTTCGACCATGCAGACCCAGCCGCCGATGATCGCCGACGACCTGCGCCGCCAGGCCGACCATTTCATCGACCTGATGACGCTCAAAGCCGAAGTCGGCCGCGATCCCTCCGAGCGCCCCGTCCGTCCGACGGAGCCGACCGAGGCGGCCGATCTCTGACCCGCGGACAAGAATAGGCGCCCGTTTTTCGGCGGCGCCTTTTTCCGCCTTCTGCTAGAAAAGCAACATGCTTTTCGAACGCCCTTCCGACGACATTCTCTACGACGCGCTCATCGCCCGCGACGCGGCCTACGAAGGCTTTGCCTGGGCGGCGGTGAAGACGACCGGCATCTTCTGCCGTCTCACCTGCCCCGCCCGCAAGCCGAAGCGCGAGAACACCACCTTCTTCGAAACGATCGCGCAGTGCCTGGAGGCGGGTTTCCGCCCCTGCAGCCGCTGCCGGCCGATGCTGAAATTCGGCGAGGCCGACCCGATGGTGACACGGCTGCTCGATGCGCTCGATGCCGATCCGCACCGGCGCTGGAGCGAGGACGACGTCGTCGCATTCGGCATCGATCCCTCCACCGCGCGGCGTGCCTTCAAGCGGCAGTTCGGCATGAGCTTCCTGGAGATCGCCCGCCTGCGGCGCATGGGAAAGGCCGCCGAGACGCTGACCTCGGGTGCGAGCGTCATCGACGCGCAGCTCGACGCCGGTTACGAATCCGGCAGCGGCTTCCGCGGCGCCGTCACCAAACTCTTCGGCGCGGCACCGGCAAACCTGCGCGACAAGACCCTGCTCCGGGCAGACTGGATCGAGACGCCGATCGGGCCGATGATGGCGATCGCCGACGGCCACGCCCTGCATCTTCTCGAATTCGCCGAGCGCAAGGCGCTGCCGGCCGAGATCCGCAGACTGCAGAAACTCACCGGCAGCGGCATCGTCATGGGCAGGCACCCGCCGATCGACGAGATCGAAGCCGAGCTGAACGCCTATTTCGCAGGCGAGGATCTCGGTTTCAAGACGCGGATCGCCGGCCACGGCTCGCCGTTCCAGCGGCAGGTCTGGGAGGCGCTCCGGGCCATTCCGGTCGGCGTATCGCGCACCTACGGCGCGATCGCCGCCGAACTCGGCCTGCCCTCCTCCACCCGCGCGGTCGCCGGCGCCAACGGCGCCAACCAGATCGCCATCGTCATCCCCTGTCACCGGGTGCTCTCGGCCGACGGCAGCCTGACCGGCTACGGCGGCGGGCTTTGGCGCAAGCGCTGGCTGCTGGAGCATGAAAGGCGGATGGCGGTGAAGAGGGGCGGTTAGGATAGTCGGAAAGATCGGGCGGTGTGCGTCGCGTCACCCCCCTCTGCCCTGCCGGGCATCTCCCCCTCAAGGGGGGAGATCGGATGGGAGCGCCGTCTTCCCCAAACAACAGGACTTCCTGCCCGGCACATGCCAAGTAGCAAACCTGGTTGTCTGAGGAAGCCGGTGGCACGAACTCCTCTTCTCCCCAGCGGGGAGAAGTGCCGAGCGAAGCGAGGCGATGAGGGGGTGTACACGCGGCAGGCGCGGCGCCGGATTTTGGCTTCGCCCCCCTCATCCGGTCCTGCGGACCACCTTCTCCCCGCTGGGGAGAAGGGGAGAGCGCGCTGCTTGGGATCTCCTTCGCGGGCGGGGGCAATCGCATATGGAGGAAGCGAGCCAGTTCGGCTTGCGCCCTCTTCTCCCCAGCGGGGAGAAGTGCCGAGCGAAGCGAGGCGATGAGGGGGTGCACATGCGGCAAATGCGGCATCGACCGATGGTGGCTTCGCCCCCTCATCCGGTCCTGCGGACCACCTTCTCCCCGCTGGGGAGAAGGGGCGGCCTGCCACCCTCCTCTTCCGACACTCATCAGACAAGATTCTGGGCCGGCGCCACCTCGCTCAGCGAAAGTCCATCTTGCGACTGCCGTTTCGCCTTCCGGACACGGAAAACCGCCTCGACGATCAGCGACAGCGGCAGGCCGATGAACAAGGGGATGAAGAAGTAGATCACCCGGAAGGCGACCAGCGAGCCGATCGACGCGGCATCACCCATCACATGCCGGACCGTCGCCTCCAGCACGCCGAGACCGCCCGGCGCGTGGGTGATGAGGATCGCCAGATTGGCAAGCACGAAGGCGGTGGCGGCCTTCAGGTAGCTGACATCGGCGCTCGCCGCCATCACCTCGCGCAGACACGCGGAGACCAGCGCGAAGTTCAGCGTGCCGATCACCACCTGGGCGATCGCGATCTTCAGCACCGGCATCCGGAACGTCCAGGACCGTATTTTCAAGGGCGCACGGACGAAAGCGGCAAGCGCGAGGTAACCGGCCGTCGCGGCGAGACAGGCGATGCCGATCCCGACGATGACGCCTTCCCTCAAATGCAGCACGGCAGCGGCATCCCCGGGGTTGAGCACCAGGACGATGCCGGACAGCACCGCCATGCCGATGCCCACCGTGACCCCGGAGAGCAGCACGATCTTGGCGATATCCTCGGTGCTCATGCCCCAATGGGCATAATAGCGATACCGCAGCGCGCCGCTGCTCAGGCCCGCGAGGCCGACGCTCTGGCCGATCGACAGCGAGACGAACGAGGCGAGCGCGATCTTGGGATAGGGAAGGCCGTTCTTCACGTAGCGCACGCCCGTCCAGTCGAAGCCGGTCAGGCAGAGATAGGAGCCGAAGGCGAAGCCGAGCGCGGCCAGCAGGTTGACGGTCGGGATGGCCCGGACGGATTCGACGATCTCCGAGACCGAATGTTCGCGGAAGGTGTGGTAAAGAAGGTAACCCGCCAGGCCGAAGCCGACCACCAGCATGAGACAGGTGAGGATTTTCTTTCGCGTCATCGCCCGCTCGCGTTCACAGAAGAAAGCCCAACGGGCGGCCGCGGACTTTGTTCCTGGAGACAGCGCGTCAGATGCGGTCGATGATGCGGGAGAAGGCCGGATCGTTGCGATTGTAACCGCGCGCCGTACCGTGAAAACTCTGTTCCGTCTCGGAGAGCGCGCTGATGTCGTTCACATGGAAAAGCCGCCAGCCGGCCCCGGTGCCGGAAATCTGCCAGCCGCTCAGGGCCAGCTCCCCCTCGCCCACATAACCCAGGATATGCGGCCGCACCTTGCGCGCCACGTCCTTGTAGCGGAGTTCGAGGACCTTGCGCCGGTCGATCGCATCCCTGATGATATCAGCATAGGCCATATGCAACCTCCGCCCTCTCAACGGATGGCGAAGGGCAAAGTTCATGGCCGTTCTTCAGAGCGCTTCGAAGCCGATCGCCTGAGCGCCTTTCCACAGCACCAGCCTGCCCATCTCCTCGAGCTGCTCGCGGCCTTCGGTGACGGTCAGGAAATGGTTGCCGGCAAGCGGCCCCATCTTGCTCGCAAACGAGGAACTGCCATAGGCAAACAGCAGTTCCGTCTCGCTGTGGCCTCCCGGATAAAGCAGGATATCGCCGCGCGAGGGGTGGCAGGTGTGGTTCTCGAAACCGGCGCCGAAATCAAAATCGCCGAGCGGTACCCAGACCGCCTCGCCGCTCCAGCGGGAATGGATGACCTGGTTGCGGAACGGCAGGAAGGTCTCGAAGATGCGGCAGGTTTCCGGTGCCTTCTCGCGCTCGAAGCGCGCCATGAAGGCGAACGGGCCGACAGTGATGCGCAAGCTCTCCATGCCGGGTCAGTTCGCTTTCAGAAGCCGCGACTTCTGGCGGTTCCAGTCGCGTTCCTTCTCCGTCTCGCGCTTGTCGTGCAGCTTCTTGCCCTTGGCGAGCGCGAGCTCCAGCTTGGCACGGCCCTTGTCGTTGAAATAGATCTTCAGCGGCACGAGCGTCATGCCTTCGCGATTGATGGCGGCGCGCAGCCGGTTGATCTCGCGCTTCGACAAAAGAAGCTTGCGGCGGCGGCGCGGCTCGTGATTGAAGCGGTTGGCCTGGAGATATTCCGGCAGATGCGAATTGATCAGCCACATCTCGTCGCCTTCGTCGGACGCGTAGGATTCGGCGATATTCGCCTTGCCGTCGCGCAGCGACTTGACCTCGGTCCCCGTCAGCACCAGGCCGGCCTCATAGGTATCGACGATTTCGTAATTGAAGCGGGCCTTGCGGTTCTCCGCGACAATCTTGTTCACCGTGCGCTGGCTGCCTTTGGGTGCCATGACCGAATTCCGTTCCGCCCTTTATCGAAAACAAATCCCCGCCCATAATCCCGAGCGATGGGGCTATGAGCGGGGTTCCGGTCCTATCTAATGCGCGAGAGGGGAAATGTGAAGCTTTTGCGTCTTTGGTTTACTGCAAATTCCATGGCGACACGGGCTGATTTTACCCCCCTCTGTCCTGCCGGACATCTCCCCCTCAAGGGGGGAGATCGGCAAGACGCATGGGCTTCCCACATCACCGTCGTTTCACTTCGGCATCTTCGACCTCTGTTGAGAGAGCCGAACTTGGCTGTTATCCGATCTCCCCCCTTGAGGGGGAGATGTCCGGCAGGACAGAGGGGGGTGTTACGGACTGCCCAAAGATATGCCGGCCACCGCCCCTTGCCGGAATGCTCAGTTCAACAGCCCCGCATGACGCAGCGCCGCATCGATCGCGGCTTCGGTCGCCGGTTCCAGCGTCGAGATGAGCGGCGAGCGCACCGTGCGGTTCATGCCGCGGGTCCTGTGGAGGCCGTATTTCGCGCCACAGAGGCCGGGCTCCATGAAGATCGCCTTGTGCAGCGGCATCAGCCGGTCCTGGTATTCCAGCGCCTTGCCGTAATCGCCGGCAAGCGTCGCCGCCTGGAATTCGGCACAGAGACGCGGCGCGACATTGGCCGTGACCGAGATGCAGCCGACGCCGCCATGCGCATTGAAGCCGAGCGCGGTGGCATCCTCGCCCGAAAGCTGGATGAAATCCTTGCCGCAGGTGATGCGCTGCTCCGAGACACGCTCCAGCTTGCCGGTCGCATCCTTGACGCCGACGATGTTCCGGTGCGCCTTGACGAGCGCGCCCATCGTTTCCGGCGACATGTCGATGACAGAGCGCGGCGGAATGTTGTAGATGATGATCGGCAGCTTCGTGGCTTCGGCGATCGCCGAAAAATGCGCGATCAGGCCCTTCTGGGTCGGCTTGTTGTAATAGGGCGTCACCACCAGGACGGCGTCGGCGCCGGCCTTTTCCGCATGCACGGCCAGTTCGACCGCTTCCCTGGTGTTGTTGGAGCCGGCGCCGGCAATGACGGGAACCCGCTTTTTCGCCACCTCGATGCAGAGTTCCACGACGCGCTTGTGCTCGTCATGGGAGAGCGTCGGCGATTCACCGGTCGTGCCGACCGGCACCAGACCGCTGCTGCCTTCGCCGATCTGCCATTCCACATGGGCGGCAAAGGCCGCTTCATCCACCGCGCCTTCGGCGGTGAAGGGGGTGACGAGCGCGGGCATTGATCCCTTGAACATGCAAAACTCCCAATCGGCCGCAGTTCATGCTTCGGCCGCAATCCGTGATTAATCGAGGCGACCAGGAACTTCGGACGGACCGGACCGCAACGCGGCGGACCATCTTTCCGACAGCCTCGCAGGTCGCGCACCATAAAGCGGAGGGAAAGCGGCGACAAGCGCGACGACACCGGATTTCATGCGGAATCCCATATAAGAAATCGCGCATTTTCATAAGTATGGTAAGGTTTCATTAATCCAGCGGACGGCTAATAGGGGTTCAATAATCTTTATCGCGAGTTACCGGATGAACAGGCCCGTTCTGATCGTTGCGACCCTGGGTGTCGCCCTGGGGCTTGGCGAGGCGAGCGTGCGCAGCTTTGCCGCTTCGCTTCCCGACAGCGTCGCGCCGCTGCCGTTCGTCAGACCAGAGAGGCCGGCGACCGTCCCGATGCCCGCGGCGATGCCCGTGCCGGACATCACGGGGGCGATCCCGCGGACGGGGCGGCCGCAGCCCGCCGTCATGCTCAAGGAGGGTCTCGACGCGCTTTCCGACAACGATATCGCGCAGGCGCTCGCCATCCGCAACGGCCTCGCCGAAGGTTCGCTCGACCGGCATATCCTGACCTGGGCGATCGCCACCTCCGGCGCGCCGGGCGTGCCCTCCGGCGAAATCGCCGCCGCCCAGCGGGAGCTTCAGGGCTGGCCGGGGCTCAAGAGCCTGCGGGCCAATTCCGAACGCGCCCTTTACAGGGAAAACCCGCCGGCTTCCGCCGTGCTCGCCGCCTTCGGCTCCACCCGGCCGGAAACGACGGAAGGCGCGATCATTCTCGCCCGCGCGCTCGTGGCCTCCGGCAGGAGCGCCGAGGCGGCCCGCCCGCTCCGCCAGATCTGGATTTCCCAGCCTCTCGACAAGCAGACCGAGGACAAGATCCTCGCCGAATTCTCCGCGCTCTTCTCCGCTGCCGATCACAAGGCGCGCATGGACTACCTGATGTATAGGAGCCGCGCGGGCCAGGCGAAGCGCTTCGCCGATCTCGGCAAGGCCCAATCGCTCTACAAGGCCTGGGCTGCGGTGATCGGCAACGCCAAGGACGCCGGCGCCCTGCTCAATGCCGTCGACGGCTCCTGGAGAGACGATGCGGGCTATCTTTTCGCCCGCATCGAATATCTCCGCCGGCAGGACAAATATCGCGATGCCGCGGCACTTCTGGACAAGGCGCCGCGCGAGACGGCCAAGCTGGTCAATCCGGGCGAATGGTGGAACGAGCGGCGCATCGTGGCGCGCGGGCTTGCCGACCAGGGTGATTTCAAGCTCGCCTACAAGGTGGTGTCCAATTACGCCGCGACCTCCTCCACCGACATCGTCGACGCGGAATTCCATGCGGGCTGGTACGCGCTGCGGGCGCTGCGCGACCCGGCTACCGCCGAGAAGCACTTCCGCAAGCTCCTCGACACATCGAACAGGCCGCTTTCGGCCTCCCGCGCCTGGTATTGGCTCGGCCGCGCGGCCGAAGACGGCGGGCCCGGCACGGCGCGCGAATTCTTCACCAAGGCGGCGCATTATTCCGGCACGTTCTACGGCCAGCTCGCGGCCGCCCGCCTCGGCATCAAGACGCTCGACGTCACCTATCCCAAGCCGACGGCCGGCGACCGCCAGAATTTCGACAACCGCGAGGCCGTCAGGGCGATCGCCCGCCTTGAGGCGGCGGACCACAGCAAGCGCGCCGAAGCGCTCTACCGGGCGCTCGCGGAAGAATTGACCAGTCCCGGCGAACTCGCCGTTCTGGCGGCCCGCGCGGAGGCAAAGGACAATCACGCCCTTTCGCTGCAGATCGGCAAGACCGCATTCGGCCGCGGCATCGAGGTGGCGGCGCTCGCCTATCCGATCGGCGTCATCCCGGCCGGCGCCGATATCGCCGGTTCCGGCAAGGCGCTCGCCTATGCCATCGCCCGCCAGGAGAGCGCCTTCAATCCGGCCGCGGTGTCGCCGGCCAATGCGCGCGGCCTGCTGCAGCTCCTGCCCGGCACCGCCCAGGGCGTCGCCAAGCGCCACGGCCTCACCTACGCCGCAGCGCGGCTGACGACGGATGCGGGCTACAACGCCACGCTCGGCGCGCACTATCTCGGCGAACAGATCGACCGGTTCGGGGGCTCCTATATCCTCACCTTCATCGCCTATAATGCCGGGCCGCGCCGGGTGCCCGAGTGGATCGCCCGTTATGGCGACCCCCGCGGCAAATCCCTCGACGAGGTGGTGGACTGGATCGAGCGCATCCCCTTCCCCGAAACCCGCAACTACGTTCAACGGGTGATGGAGAATTATCAGGTCTACAAGGTCCGCCTCGGCCAGAAAGCCGACATCGAGACAGACCTGCGGCTTGGGCGACAGTAACCGACGGCTTGGCCCCTGCTGCCGATCTCCGTGACCTGTGACGCGGTGCGCAGCCGTTCATCCCGCATGAACCGATCGGTGACGCTTCTTCCAAGCCACGTCGCCAATGCGACCGCGACCCGACCCCAGCGCCGATATCGGACCCGGCTTTCGCGCCGCTCCATCAGAGAGTTGCCTTGTCTGCCGGGAAGATCATGCGGATGTATTCCGGGCATCCTCTGAGTGTCAGCAATGCTCCGGCAGCTCCCCATCGTCATCTTCAAAAACAAGAAGCCCGGCGCAAAGGCCGGGCTTCCGAACTTGATCCGATCAGATCGGATTAGAAGTTGCGCTGCAGGCGGACGATGCCCTGTACGGTGCCGTCGTCGTCGCCAACTTCCTGATAGTTGACAGCAACCTTGGCAGCGAAGTTTTCGACGATCTCGTAGTTGACGGTTACGCCAACACCCCAAGCGTCGTCGCCGCCGAAGTCATCGCCAACGAGTTCCGTGTTCCAGATGTACTGGGCTTCCGGAATGATTTCCAGCTTGTCGGTGGCCTTCCAGGCATAGGCGACAGCAACGGTTGCTTCGCCGACGTCGTAGTAGGCGTTTCTACCCGTCGAGTACAAACCTGACAGGTAGAACGTGCCCGGGCCGATAGCGACGCTGCCGATACCGCGGATCGCGCCGTCGTCAGTTTCCAAATCGTAGGAGCCGAGGATCTGAAGGGTCGCAGGGCCAAAGGAAGCCTGTGCGATCGCTTCGATACCGACACCATTGCCGCCCGAATACGACAGCTCGTCTGCCTGGATACCGGCGAAGAACGCATCGCTGGTGTACATGTACTGAATCGAGTTCAGACGCAGGGAGCCGAGGTTGTCGAGTTCGCCCGGGAGATCGTATTCATCCCACCAGTTCAGCCAACGACCGATCTTGAAGCCGCCAAGCTGAATAGATGCTTCGTTGATGTAAACGTCGTTCGAGTTCGAGGTAAATACGGTGTCATCACCATACTCGAAACGCACCGAGGCAACCGAGGTCAGCGTACCGAGTTCGGTGTCGCTCTTGGCCGTGAAGTCGAGCTGGGCGCGGGTGTAGGTATCCCAGTCGCTGTTACCGGTGACGACACCAGCACCGTTGGTCACCTGATATGCGCCCGGGCCGAAACCAACCTCAAAGCGGACATAACCGCCGACCTTGAGGCAGGTTTCCGTACCGGGGATGTAGAAGTAACCCGTGCCGAAAGCATCGCAGACGCGCACGTATTCCAAGGGTTCCGGCTCGGCGGCGACAATCGCGTCGGCAGCCTGAGCGCCGGATACTGCCGCGAGGGCCGCAGCAGAACCGAGAAGAAGGCTCTTAATGTTCATCTTTTTGACCTCCAGTCAAATTACCATGAATGCTAGTCTCGTCCGATCCAACAAGGATCAAACACATGCAGGCCGCAGATGCAGCCAATTCCCCCGGTCTCAGCTCCCCATATGGAGGCCACGTGGGCCAACCATCTTTATCAAGAGACTCCCCCGAACCGGGGGAGTCTCAAGTTCATTAGAACGTGCGGTCGAGGCGAACGAAGCCGTCCCAGAACTCGTTAACCGGCGTATCGTTGTAGTTCGCGGTGACCTTGGCGACAAAGCCCGGAACGATCGTGTAATCGACCGTTACGCCAGCGCGCCAAGCGTCGTCGCCGCCCCAATCATCACCGATAGCCTCAGCGCTCCAGACATAGGTACCGCCGGGGGTGATGGTCAGCCTGTCCGTGGCCTTGAAGGCGTAGGAAGCAGCGAGAGCCCATTCACCGCGGTTATAGTAGGCGTTGCCATAGGTATCGCCAGGACCGGTGGAGTATACGGCAAGAGCCTGGAGGGTACCCGGACCAACCGGAGCGGAGAGAAGGGCACGAATTGCACCTTCTTCAGCGCCGAAGTCGTAAGCACCAAGCAAGTCGAAGGCAACGCTACCAAACTTTGCAGTTACGATACCTTCAAGCCCGAGTTCCTGCCCGCCTGAACGAGAAAGCTCGTCGAGCTGCACGCCAGCCGAGAACGCATCGCCGGTGTAGAAGTAGCCGACAGAGTTCATGCGGGTCGTGCTCGGGGACGCGGCCGAGTTCCAGTCAGATTCGCCGTTGATGCCCTTATCCCAAGGGTTGTAGTAACGACCAACCTTGAAGCCGCCGAGCTGGATGTAGGCTTCGTTGATGTAAACGGTGTTGGTGTTATCGGTAAAGGTGGTGTCCGCACCAGCTTCCCAGCGCAGCGATGCAAGGCCCGTAAGAGTGCCGAGCTCGGTGTCGCTCTTCGCCGTTATGTCGAGCTGAACACGAGCGAAGGAATCCCAGTCGCTTTCGTTGTTCGCCTCGATCGCGCCGTCCGGATTATAAGCGTCCGGGCCAAAGCCGAGCTCGTAACGGACATAACCGCCGATCTTGAGGCAGGTTTCGGTGCCCGGGATGTAGAAGTAGCCGGTGCCGAATGCGTCGCAAACGCGGACGTATTCAAGCGGCTCCGGCTCGGCAGCTACGATGGCGTCAGCAGCCTGAGCGCCGGAGACTGCTGCGAGGGCAGCAGCGGAGCCGAGAAGAAGGCTCTTGATGTTCATTATTTGACCTCCAGTCAAAAGTTTCGTGTGGGTTTGGGTTCTTTTTGCTGAAGGACAGCGTTCCCTGCCCCATCCCCGTCGATTACCAGAAGAAGGACGATCCACCGCCTCGCTTCCGAATGTGAAAATACAAGACGCGAATGACCATGCAATCTGGAACTTCAACCGGACAGGCTTCCGAAACCCGCTTCCCAGAAGTCTGTTGCCGAAAGGACACAAAGAGGCTCGCGACCCCGGAGCTTATTTTACGCTTTGTTAAGAAAGGGCTTATCCGGCAGTCACTTAGCGCAAGCGCCGCCCTGCCGGGGACAATCGCCGCGCGGCCGCATCCGGCCGTCTCTTCCGAGAGCGGGGCGGCGGCACAAGATCAATCAAAACGGGAAGTCGTATGCAGGATGAAAGGGCCGCTTGGGGCCGGAAATGGCGGAGAAGATGGGATTCGAACCCACGATACGCTTTTGACGTATACTCCCTTAGCAGGGGAGCGCCTTCGACCACTCGGCCACCTCTCCGTCGCGGTCTAACTATGTTAGAGCCCCCCTGAATGCAAGGCCTTTGTGACGGGCGCGGCAAAGTTTTACGCGAATCGCGCGGGAGGCGCAGAACGGAGGGAGGAGCGAAGGTTCAGGCGTTTACGGCCTGATTCGACGGTGCTTTTCCGGCTCCGCCCCGCATGCGTTTGCCGCGCTCCTCAATAGCCGGACCGCGGCTTCAATGCTCCGGCGCCGCGGCCGTAGCGGCTGGCGAGCGCACGGAGCGCACCGGAGAACTCCGCCACATCGGCGCCGACGGCCACGAAGCTCGCGCCGAGATCGAGATAGTGGCGGTTGAGAGATTCGCTGAATGTCAGGATGCCCGCAGCCTTGCCGGCCTTGACGATCGTGGCGATCGCCTTCTCGATCACCTCCTGCACCTCGGGCGCCTCCATGCGGCCGAGATAGCCCATGTCGGCGGAAAGATCGGCAGGGCCGATGAAAATGCCGTCGACGCCGTCGACCGCGGCGATATTCTCGAGATCGCGGATCGCCGCCATCGTTTCCGCCTGCACGATGAGACATATCTCGTCGGCCGCCGTCTCGGCATAATCGGGGATGGCGTTGAAGCGGGAGGCGCGCGCGACCGCGGCGCCCACGCCCCGGACGCCCTGAGGCGGATAACGCACCGCGCGCACGAGTTCCTGCGCCTGCTTTGCCGAATCAACCATCGGCACGAGAAGCGTGCGGGCGCCGATATCCAGCAGCTGCTTGACGATCCAGGTCTCGCCGACCGGCGGTCGCACGACGATTTCCGAAGGCGACGCGGCCAGCGCCTGAAGCTGGGACAGGATGCTGCGAAGGTCGTTCGGCCCGTGCTCGCCGTCGATCACCAGCCAGTCGAAACCGGCGTGACCGGCAATCTCCGCCGTCAGCGCCTCGCCCATGTTGAGCCAGAGGCCGATCTGCGGCTGGTGCGCCTTCAGCGCCGCCTTGAAGTGATTCTTCGGAGCCGGCATGGCGCGCCTTCCTTTCAGGCGAGGAGTTGCTTGAGGTCGGCCGCCGGATCGGAAAGGACCGCCCTGTCCGGCTCGATGCCGGTTTCGAGCATCTTCTTGCCGGTCACATAGGCCTTGGCGTCGTTGATCGCATCGACCGCGATGAACCGCCCTTCCCGGAAATACCAGATGGAGAGGCTGCCTTCGCGGACGCCCGGGCGCGCGAACGTCTCGTCATAGCCCATGTTGAAGCCGGCGATCTGCAGCTTCACGTCGTACTGGTCGGACCAGAACCAGGGTTTCGCATCATAGGGTGCATTGCCGCCGGCGATGATCGCGGCCGCCGCCTCCGCCTGGTCGACGGCGTTCTGTACCGATTCGAGACGGATGCGCCTGCCCTTCCACGGCAGCATGGCGCAATCGCCGACCGCGAAGATCGACGGATCGGAGGTGCGGGCGAACTCGTCGACGACAACACCGTTGCCGACCTCCAGGCCGCAATCCTGGGCGAGCCGGTCGTTCGGCGCCACACCGATGCCGACGATGACGAAGTCCACGTCGATCGTGCTGCCGTCGGAAAGCTCGGCGGCACGCACGTGATTCCCTTCCGGGCTGCCGATCAGGCGATGCAGACCAGTCTTCTCGCGGATGACGACACCGTGGCTCTGATGGATGGCGCGCATCGCGTCGGCGGTCTCCTTGGCCGCGACGCGCTGGAGTATGCGGTCGGCCATCTCGATCAGCGTCACTTCGAGGCCGAGATGGCGGGCGACGGCCGCCGCTTCGAGGCCTATGTAGCCGCCGCCTATAATAAGGAGTCGCCGGCCGGGCCGCATTTCGCCCGCGAGCAGATCGGCATCCCGCTTGTCGCGCACGGTGAAGACGCCGTCGAGATCGCCGCCGACGCTCGCCGGCAGCGTGCGCGGCGTCGAGCCGGTGGCGAGCGCCAGGGTTGCGTATTCGAGTTCCGCGCCGTCCTGCATGCGCACGCGTTTCGCCTTGCGGTCGATCTCCTCGACATAGGTCGACAGCAGAAGCTCGACGTTGTTTTCGGGATACCAGGTCTCGGGGCGGAAGGTCAGCCGCTCGAATTCCATCTCGCCGAGCAGGTACTTCTTGGAAAGCGGCGGCCGCTGATAGGGAATCACGGTCTCAGAACCGACGATCGTAATCGGCCGCGCATCCTTCAGAGCCCGCAGCTTCGCGGCGAGCGCAAAACCCGCCTGCCCCGCGCCGACAATCACCAACCTGTCTGTCACGCCTCACTCCCCATGCCGAGAATTCATGTTTTCCGCCGAGATAGCACGATAATCGAGCCTGGAAGGGGTATCGCTGCGACACCGGCCCGTCAACTGCGCGACAGAGGCGATTGCACGCTTTCAGTTGCGAACTGCATATGCGGAGAGGAAAAAGCGCGATCGATCGCATTTTACCGATCCGTTTCAGAATGCATCAGCAGAGGAGGAATACGATCACGTCAGGGAGTGAAAAAGGGAGGCTCTGATGCCCCTGACCATCGATCGCGATACAAAACAAGACGGTCCGCGCGACCAGGCATTCGAGAAATTCTCGATCGACCGCCCCGGCAGGATCATCTTCGTCGGCCGCCGCCTCAGCACCAAGACGAACTTACGCTGCCTGATCCGCACGATCTCGCTCTACGGCGCCGAACTCGAGGTCAGCCCGCACCTGCCGCTACCCACCAATTTCTTCCTGGAGATCCTCGGCATCCATGACGAGATCGGCTGCACGGTGATCCGGCGGGAGGAAGAGAAGGTAACGGTCGGCTTCAACATGCTGATCGACCCGGAATTCCTGCACCATGTCGTCCGTCTGAGCTTCGAGACCAGCCACTGACGGATATGCCGCGCGGCGGACGGCGGGTATCCCTGCCCGCCCGCGGCCTCCGGCTGCCGCCGGTCAGCCGCGAGAACAGCGGCACGGTCCACAGGAGCCCGCGCCATTCGGCGCCCTCCAGCGGATCGGCAAGCGGATGCCGCCCGCGCCTGTCGTTCTCCCTCTTCAATTCAATCCAGAGCCTCGCCCAGTTGAGAAGCATGGCGGTCTCTCCATCTATAATGTGACGAACGCGATGCCATGGAGCTAATGGCTTGCCGTATCCGCGTGTAGACGCGCCGGCGAAAGCCGCTTTTCACCGGTGAACGATCGGAAGATCGCTGCAGTCTCTATAAGGTGTCAGACATGACCGATGCTGGCTGGGACGACCTGAAACTCTTCCTCCATGTGGCGACCGAGGGAGGACTCAGTGGCGCTGCGGGCCGCACGGGGCTCAGCCCGCCGACGATCGGCCGGCGCATGCGGTTGCTCGAACGGATGACTGGCCGCACGCTCTTCGTGCGCAGCCAGCAGGGATATCGCCTGGCGCCGGACGGAGAAACGCTGCTCGAACACGTGCGGGCCATGCAGAAGACGGCCGACAGCATCGCCGACTGGAAGGGCCAGGCCTTCGCCATGCCGATCGTATCGATCGGCGCCGATGCCTGGCTTTCGCAATTCATCGCCGACCACACGGCGGATATCCGCGGCGAGCACGACCGGTTCCGGCTCTGCTGCAAGTCGCTCCACAAGGGCATGGACTTCACCTATCGCGAGGCGGATGTGGGGCTCGTCGCCCGCCGCCCGGAATCCGGCAATGTCGCCATCCGCCGGTCGGTCGCCGTCGCGTATGCGGTCTATAAAGCGAAGGAGCTTGCCGGCAACGAGGCCCTGCCGTGGGTTTCGCTCGGCACCGACAGCTCCCACGCGCCGGCCGACAAATGGGTCTTCCAGCACCACGAAGCGGATATATGCACGTGGACCAGTTCGCCCGATCTCCTTCCGCGGCTGATCGCCGGCGGCAACGGCCGCGGCGTGCTGCCCTGCTTCATCGGCGACCGGTTCTCCGGCCTGGTGCGGGAGAGAGAGATCATCGCGGAACTCACCTATACGCTCTGGATCGTCGCCAATGACGACGACCGGCACCGGCCCGAACTGCGGCAGGTGATCGAAAGGCTCGATGCGCTTTTCAAGCGCGAGGGGAAAAGATTCGCCGGCGCGGGGCCGCAAACCTCCGTTTCCATACTTGCGCGGCGGTGAATCGCTCTTATTGTGCCGGTTTTCGAAAACCGGAACACAATCCATGCCTGCATTCCCGCGCTTCACGCCGCTGATCAGTGCCCTGCCCGCAACCGTGCCCTTCGTCGGGCCGGAAGCCATCGAACGCAACCGGGGGCTCACCGTGAAAGCCCGCATCGGCGCCAACGAAAACGGCTTCGGACCGGCCCCGTCCGTCATAGAGGCAATGTGCGCGGCCGCCGGCGAGACCTGGAAATATGCCGATCCGGAGAATTTCGCGCTCAAGCAGGCGCTCGCCGCGCATCTCGGCTGCAAGCCGGAGAATATCGCGGTCGGCGAAGGCATTGACAGCCTGCTCGGCCTGATCGTCCGCATGGTGATCGATCCCGGCCTGCCGGTCGTCACCTCCTTCGGCGCCTATCCGACCTTCAACTTCCATGTCGCCGGCCATGGCGGACGGCTGGTCACCGTGCCTTACGCCAACGACCGCGAGGACCTCGACGGGCTTCTGGAAGCGGTGCGCCGCGAGAATGCGCCGCTCGTCTATTTCGCCAATCCCGACAATCCAATGGGAAGCTGGTGGGATGCCGACAGCATCGTCGCCTTCGCCGGGGCGCTGCCGGAAACCTGCCTGATGATTCTCGACGAGGCCTATTGCGAGACCGGCCCTGCCGGGGCAACGCCGGCGATCCCGGCCCTCATCGACCGGCCGAACATCATCCGCACCCGCACCTTCTCGAAGGCCTACGGCATGGCGGGGTCGCGGGTGGGTTACGCGATCTCGACGCCGGAGACTGCGCAGGCCTTCGACAAGGTCCGCAACCATTTCGGCATGAACCGGATCGGTATCTCCGCGGCACTCGCCGCGCTCAAGGACCAGGCCTATCTTTCCGAGGTGATCGGCAGGATCAGGGGCTCGCGAGACCGTATCGCCGGCATTGCCCGGGCCAACGGGCTGGAGCCGCTCGCCTCCGCCACCAATTTCGTGGCGATCGATTGCGGCCGCGACGGCGCCCATGCCCGCTCGATCGTCGACGGGCTGATGGAACACGGCGTCTTCATCCGCATGCCGGGGGTCGCGCCGCTCAACCGCTGCATCCGCGTGAGCACCGGACCGGAATCGGACATGCGGCTTCTGGAAGAGGCTCTGCCGAAAGTGCTCAAGAGCCTATAGAGATAAAGAAGGACCGCGCCGGCCTTGTTCCTGCCGGTCGCGGTCCTGAATTTCGGGCATCGGCCCTCGTCCGAACCGGACGCCCCCGTTCCCTCTTGGATTTATCCGTCGTCCGCCTTTGGCGGGGAATTTCAGATCAGGCGCTCCGAAGAGCTCAGTGCATGGTCATCCACTCGCGGGCGGCGCGGAGGGCCGCGGCGAGCTGCATCTTGGTCATCGTCTGGGCAAGGTCCGCACGCAGTTCGGCGGCGCGGTCGGAGCCCTTGATCGCCGCTATGTTGAGCCACTTGTGCGCGGAGACCAAGTCCA
Organism: Neorhizobium sp. CSC1952; assembly: GCF_030378245.1. Classification (NCBI taxonomy): domain Bacteria; kingdom Pseudomonadati; phylum Pseudomonadota; class Alphaproteobacteria; order Hyphomicrobiales; family Rhizobiaceae; genus Neorhizobium; species Neorhizobium sp. CSC1952. The sequence goes on from NZ_CP128416.1 coordinate 394,469, forward strand.
CCTCGCAACCGCGGCCGGTCGCATACATCAGACCCATTTCGCAGAACGTGTCGGCGCGGGTTTCGCCACCCATGGTGGCCATTTCGGAATTGTTCATTTCAAAGCGTGCCATCGGTTTGATCCCTGTTTAAAGCCTGTTTCTCATCTGCCCTGTTTTTCCCGTCCGGATCCGCCGTCTAACGCGGCTCTTCCGATCCTTCCGGCCGGCGGGTTTCCCGCTCGTCTTGATGAGCCGACTATCGGCCAAACCTTCCAAAAGACGCCTAAAAAGCATGATTAACTTGCGGAAAACAAAGTTCAAATGCTTCGTAAATTTGGTTTTTCGTTAAACATGGGATGCCCTGCATTTTAAGGATTTTGCACCGATCTTTACGAAAACTTCAGAAATGGATTTAAACCGAAAACTAACCACAAATCCGGGTCGCGTCCGAACCCTCATCGCAAAACCACGCCGGCAAACGTGGAAAATCATGCGTCGGCAAGCGCGCTATTTACCTTTACGTACGCGTAAGATAACGTTCGCAAGCCTGCGCGTAGGAGCGCGGCGGAGGGACATGCCGCGAAGGCCCGAGGCCTGGCGGCGCAAGGAGGAGATCCATTCATGATGCGGATACTGATGCTCGCAGGGACGCTGGCGCTTGCCGCCACCGTCAGCCAGGCGGCCGAGCCGATCGAGGGCAACTGGAAGACCGCGAGCGGCGAGACCGCGGCGATCGGCAAATGCGGCACAGCCTATTGCGTGACGCTCAAGACCGGAAAGTACGCCGGCAAGCAGATCGGCCGGCTCTCCGGCAAGGCCGGCGAATATTCCGGCGAGATCACCGATCCGGCCGAGGACAAGACCTATAGCGGCTCGGGCTCGGTCAACGGCAATGCGCTGAAGATGAAGGGCTGCGTTCTGAAGGTCCTCTGCAAATCGCAGACCTGGACCCGCCTCTGAGGCTTCACCGTCCTTATATATGGAGAAGCAAGCGAATGGCCGCACCCGGCAACGGGCGGCCGTTTTCCCTTTTTCGAATTCAAGGCCTGCCCGAAATTTTTGCTGCGTCGCACCAGGAAAAAGCAGGGTGATCACGAAAATGGCAGCGATTTCTGGCCAAAACTCTTTCCCGAATCCGGATGTCACAGTTTTGTGAAAAGCTTGAATCGGGCCTGATGCCTCCAAATGCCACATAAAAGCCATCAATCAGACACAATTCAGAAAAAATTGCACGCTCTGGGTGCAAAATCTCTTTTGTCCGTCCAACGCATTGATTTCAAACGGAAATAATCTTAAATTTCCGTAACATAATCGGTTTATTTGCGCCTACCTCTAAAAAATTAGCACGCTTAGCATCCTATACGTGCATTTCCGTCGCGGCAATTTCCACTGTCAACATTTCATTGACAGCAGTCTTCCAAATAAAGCCTTCCGGATCGAACCGATCGGTCCGATATGAGCGTTGCAAGCAGCGAATTCCCCTCGGGTTCGAACCCAAGACCGAACCCATACCAGACCGAAAAGGACTAAGACAATGAAGACCATCACCTCTGCCCTGGCTGCGGCCCTAATCGCCTCGGCCTCCTTCGCTGGCGCCGCTTTCGCGGAAGGCGACTATTACGAAGGCGTTTCCAAGGCTCCTGCCGTCGACCACGTCCAGACGGGCAGCGTCGCTCAGAACGGCCAGCAGCACGCCCAGGCAATTTCGGCTCCGGTCGAAGACGGCGACTATTACGCCGGCGCAAACCGCCCGAACTGATCGCAGCTCATTCAAAACACCGAAACAAAGTCCGCAGGCCAGGTCGCAAACTAAAAGCCGCGGACAACTCTGAAGGGACCAAGACAATGAAGACCATTACCTCCACTATCGCCGCAGCCCTGATCGCTTCGGCCTCTTTCGCCGGTGCCGCCCTTGCAGAAGGCGACTACTACGAAGGCGTCCAGAAGGGTGACGTCCAGCAGCATCAGGTTCAGCGCGCGCACCAGTCCGGCAGCTACGGCTACACCGGCTCGATCTCCCGCGCTACCGGCCAGGATTTCATTTCCGGCAAGACCGTTGTGAACAGCGGCGACTACTACGACGGCATCAACCGTCCGAACTAACCGCGGTTCATTCAAAACACCGAACAGCGTCCGCCAGCCAGGTCGCAAACTTCAGGCGGCGGACCGCTCCCACCAAGGATTAAGACAATGACGAAGATCACTTCGGCTTTCGCCGCAGCTTTGATCGCTACGGCCTCTTTTGCCAGCGTCGCCCTCGCTGAAGGCGACTATTACGAAGGCGTTCAGAAGGGTGCTCCCGCTGCTTCCGCCTCCGTCGACACGGTCCGCACCGCAAGCGTCGGCAAGGACCGCGCCCAGGTCGTCCGCCGTCACGACTCCAACAGCCAGATTCCCAATGCTGAAGAAGTCATCGGCCGCGGCGACTATTACGAAGGTGCAGTCCGCCCGAACTAACGGCGGCTGCGTATCTCAAGACATCGAATATCACCGCACGTCAGGTCGCAAACTTCTCCGTGCGGAAAACTCTGAAAGGACTATTACAATGACCAGGATCACTTCCGCTCTCGCCGCAGCCCTCATCGCTTCGGCTTCCTTCGCCGGTGCAGCTCTTGCCGAAGGCGACTATTACCAGGGCGTTCAGAAGAGCACTCCCGCCGCTTCCTCTTCGGTCGATACGACCCGGACCGGCAGCATCGGCGATCGCCCGAACAGCCTGCGCCTCAGCAATGGCGGCCGCGACGACAACCGCGCCACCTTCCTGAACAGCGGCGACTACTACGACGGCATCAGCCGTCCGAACTAATCGCGTTTCGCGATCGGCAGCCCGCGCAAGGACTACAGGCCTCGGATCACAAAGGCCCGCACGGGATCGCCATGAAAATGGTAGGTGAAAATAGAAATACCAGCCGCGCAAGCGGCTGGTATTCGCAGTTCATTCAAGACACCGATTTGGAAAGACGGGTCGCAATCGTCTTTCCGGTGCGAGGATGGCCGGACTCTGAAACCAGCCATCGTATTCAAGATTAGGTGAAGCTTTCCGGCGAATCAATCACGATCACGCTCATCGGCGTGAGATTTCGCCCATCATTCACCGCATCTCCCGAAACATTCCTCCGATTTTCCGATTCCGCCCCGTTTTTCGGGGGAGATCCGCGGCGATTCCGTTTTGCGGACGTTGGAACGATCCGTCCGCCCAGGGATTTGTATCTGGACGGAGCGATCGCGACATCGCTTCGCAGCATAAAACCTCATGGAAAGGACAGGAAAATGAAGACCTATCTCACTTCCGGTATCGCAGTGCTGATCGTTTCCGCCGGCTTTGCCGGCGCCGCAGCCGCACAGGATGCGGTCTATTCGAACCCGGATGCCCTGCCCCAGTCCCCACCGACCATCCAGCAGTCGCGCGGCCAGGACATCGACACCATGTCGACCGGCAGCATCTATCCGAGCACCGGAATGTACCGATACAACAACAGCACGTCCGGTGACGCCGATCTCGACGGCGGCCATGACACCGGCGATTATTATGACGGCGTTCTGACGCCTCATAACTAAGCATTTGATTCAAGATACCGGCTCCCGCACAGGTCGCAGCCTTGGGTCGGGAGCATAGTTCAAGAGATAAGCCGGTCCCCTGGGCCGGCTTTTTTCATGGACCGCCGGCCGAGGAGGACGCTCCTCGGTCTCTTCGCTTCCATTCCCGGACACCCCCGGCGAGCAGGGCGATTCTTCAAATGCGGCCCGCCATTCATCATTCTGAACACCCGATGAACCCGCCTCTCAGGACACATTCAGCCCCTCGCCTTCATTCTGCCCTTATTGGGACCGGGGAGAAGGCCATGTCCGTTCTTGTGCGCCGCTTGACCATCGTAACGCTGATCATGACAATCTTCGCGCTGGCTTTCGGCGCGCTTGTCGCGGAGCCGAGCCGCAAGGAGCTGCGCGTCCATCTCGGAACGGCGGCACAGTGCTATCATCCCGCCACGCCCGGCTGCGTCGCAGCACTTTGAGAAATTCGCGCGGCCACCGCGGGCGGCAGCGCAGCGTCGTTTGGCAGCGTCGTTTGATTGTCAACGAGTTCCCATTATAATGGCGCATGAACACACGAATCTTTTCACTCTCTCCGCTTCCCTTCATCAGCCCGAGCGCGGCCGAGCCGCGCGCGTTCGACAACGCGGTCGAAGCGGTTGATGCCCTGACTGAACTCTACGAGCGCAATACGCGCTTCCTGATCGATGCTTTCGGCGCGCTTGCCGACGGCGCCCCCGTCACCGGCCGCTACCGCGCCTGCTATCCCCAGGTCAGCATCGAGACGACGTCCTTCGGGCACGCCGATTCGCGCCTCTCCTACGGCCATGTGACGGCACCGGGCATATACACGACCACCATCACCCGGCCGAAGCTCTTCCGGCACTATCTGAAAGAGCAGCTCGACCTCCTGATGCGCAATCACAACGTTCCGGTGACGATTTCGGAATCGACGACGCCGATCCCGCTGCATTTCGCCTTCGGCGAGGGCGCGCATGTGGAAGCCTCGGCCTCCAACGCGCTTGCCGACATCTCCTTGCGCGATCTGTTCGACACGCCGGATCTCAACAATACCGACGACCTGATCGCCAACGGCGAATACGACCAGACGCCCGGCGAGCCCGCACCCCTCGCCCCCTTCACGGCGCAGCGCATCGATTATTCGCTCGCGCGCCTCAGCCACTATACGGCAACCAGCGCGGACCACTTCCAGAACTTCGTGCTCTTCACGAACTACCAGTTCTATATCGACGAGTTCGCCGCCTGGGCGCGCGCGCTGATGGCCAAGGGCGGTGACGGCTACACGGCCTTCGTCGAACCCGGCAACATCATCACGCCGGCCGGCTCCGACAAGCCGGAGACGGATGCCGTCGTGCGGCTGCCGCAGATGCCCGCCTATCACCTCAAGAAGAAGGGGCATGCCGGCATCACGCTCGTCAATATCGGCGTCGGCCCGTCGAACGCCAAGACGATCACCGACCATATCGCGGTGCTCCGTCCGCATGCCTGGCTAATGGTCGGCCATTGCGCCGGGCTTCGCAACAGCCAGCGGCTCGGCGACTACGTACTCGCCCATGCCTATGTGCGCGAGGACCACGTGCTCGACGACGACCTGCCGGTCTGGGTGCCTATCCCGGCGCTCGCGGAAGTGCAGCAGGCGCTGGAAAGCGCGGTCGAGGAAGTGACCGGCTACCAGGGTTTCGACCTGAAGCGGATCATGCGCACCGGCACCGTCGCGACGATCGACAACCGCAACTGGGAACTGCGCGACCAGCGCGGGCCGGTGAAGCGCCTGTCGCAGTCGCGGGCGATCGCGCTCGACATGGAATCGGCGACGATCGCGGCGAACGGCTTCCGCTTCCGCGTGCCCTACGGGACGCTGCTCTGCGTCTCCGACCGGCCGCTGCATGGCGAACTGAAGCTTCCGGGCATGGCGACCGCCTTCTACCGCAGCCAGGTCAGCCAGCACCTGCAGATCGGCATCCGCGCCGTGCAGAAGCTCGCCGCCATGCCGATCGAGAAGCTGCATTCGCGCAAGCTCAGAAGCTTCTACGAGACGGCGTTTCAGTGACATCGGGATAATTTAGGACTATATTCTTGCGTGTATGGAGGATCATATGCGCGCATCCTTGAGTATCGATGATGATCTGTTGAACGAAGCGAAGGAAATCGCCGGTTTGCCGACAACGGCAACGGTGGAGGAGATCCTTCGGCGATTCGTCACAAACGAGCGCCAGCGTCAGGCTCTGAATGAGCTGGAAGGTATGGGCTGGGACGGTCCGCATCATAGCCGGCCCACCTTCGAGACATTGGCGTCCGAATTTCGGGCTTTGACCGCGGATCGCCATCACACGCCTTCAGAAATGCTGATGCGCGAAGGGCGCAAGGAACGGTGACGACCTTCGTCATCGACGCCAGCGTCGTCATCAAATGGGTGGTTCAGGAAACGGGAACTCCTGAAGCACTGTCTCTGCTCAAGGGCAACACGCTGGTTGCCCCGGAGCTGATCCTTACCGAGTGTGCCAATATACTCTGGAAGAAGACCCGTCGTGGCGAGCTTTCTGCGGCCGAAGCGCATTTTGCCGCGCGGCTCATCGAAAGCTCGGACCTGCAGCTATGGGAAATGCTGCCATTTTTCACGGCCAGTGTCGAACTGGCGATGAAGCTCGATCATCCGGCCTATGACTGCATCTATCTGGCACTCGCGTTGAAGGAAAACTTCCGCTTCGTCACCGCCGACGAAAGCCTCGTTCGCAAGCTGCGGCAAAGTCCGGACGAGAAATATCGGGGCGTAGCGATGCTGCTGGGCGAAACCGTCTAGTCACGCTTCGGCCTTGCCGCGAACAGAGACAGGGCCGTGCCGACAAGCGAGGATACGATCACCAGGAGATGCGTGTTCACCGCCGCCTGGCCGAGTTCCTCCAGGGCCTGCCTGCCCGCATCGGCGCCGAAGGCGAGAGCGCCGGCGGTGATGCCGGCCGGATAGGTGCCGACGCCGGCGGGGGCGTGCACGGGCAGGACGGACGAAAGCTCGCCACCCAAGGCGCCGCCGAAGCTCGGAGCGATGGAGAGTCCGCCCAGCAGGCCGAGAACCCAGGCGAGCACGGCAATCTTGGTGAACCAGTTGACGAGCGTCGCGCCCCAGGCCCGGGCGAAGGCTCCGGCATCGAACGGCAGGCCGGCCTCCACCTCGTCCAGGAGCTTCCCCGCCTTCACCGGCAGCACTTTCGCAAAAAGCCGGAAAGCGTGCCCGCGCAGGGCAAAGGCCACCGCCGGCAGGAGCAGGAAAAGGAGCCAGAGCGCCCAGGCCCAGACCTTGCCGGTCTGCAGCGCGAGCCCCGTGCCGGCGGCGGCGAGCAGTGCATGAAGATCGAAGAGCCGCATGACGAGGAGCGCCGAGGTGCCGCGCGCGAGCGGGACGTCGAATTCGCGTCTCATCAGCAGCGGAAAGCTCGCCTCGCCGGTGCGGAACGGCAGCATGACGTTCAAGAGGTTATGGACCTGCGCGAGCCTGAGCAGCGTGCCGAAATGCCCGCCGGTCTCCTTCGGAAAGTAGTCGTAGATGCGCCAGGTGCGCAGCACATAGGTGCCGAGAAGCAGGACAAGAGCCACGAGAGCCGAGGTCCAGCCGGCGCCGTTCCAGAGCGACACGACGCTCTGCCAGCCCCATACCCACTGGATGAAGGCGGCGTAGACGGCAATGATCGCAACGGTTCCGAGCGTCATGGCGTGACGAATTATCCATGCGCGGCGGCTGGCAACCGGATAATTCTTCATATAGTAGGGTGCCCCATATGACGGTTTCGGGTGGAGTTCCGATGACGGCATCGTAACGCCGCCGTTTCAAGCCCGAGGTTCTAGGAGAAACACAAGGTGCGTACAACCGCAGAGTCGGTCACAAGCCGCATCGAGGCGGCCGAACCGATCGAACTGTCCCTCGTCGTGCCGCTCTTCAACGAAGAAGAAAGCGTCGGCCCGCTCATCGAGCGGATCTGCTCGGCAATGGCCAATTATCCGGCGACCTGGGAACTCATCCTCGTCGACGACGGCAGCACGGATGCGACGATCGCCAATGCAAGACGCGCGCTCGACCGCCCCGGTCTCGATCTCAAGATCGTCGCGCTGCAGCGCAATTTCGGCCAGACGGCCGCCATGCAGGCCGGCATCAACCAGGCACAGGGCCGCCTGATCGCGACGCTCGACGGCGACCTGCAGAACGATCCGAGCGACATTCCGACCATGGTCGCGGAACTGGAGCGGCGCGAGCTCGACCTGCTCGTCGGCTGGCGCAAGAACCGCCAGGACGGGCTCATCCTCCGAAAAGTGCCGTCCTGGATCGCCAACCGGCTGATCGGCCGCATCACCGGCGTGCGCCTCCACGATTACGGCTGCAGCCTGAAAATCTATCGCGGCTCGGTCATCAAGCAGGTGAAGCTGATGGGCGAGATGCACCGCTTCATTCCGGCCTGGGTGGCCGGCGTGGTGCCGAGTTCGCGGATCGGCGAAATGCCGGTGACGCATCACGCGCGCCAGCACGGCGTCTCCAAATACGGCATTTCCCGCACTTTCCGGGTGATCCTCGACCTCCTGTCGGTGATGTTCTTCATGCGCTTCAAGGCGCGGCCGGGGCACTTCTTCGGCTCGCTCGGGCTCGGCCTCGGCGCGCTGTCGGCGGTCATCCTCGCCTATCTCTTCGTCGACAAGTTCATCATGGGCAACGACATCGGCACAAGGCCGCTCTTCATGATCGGCGTCATGCTGTTCCTGTCGGCGGTGCAGATGATCACCACGGGCATCGTCGCCGAAATGATCGCCCGAACCTATTATCGCGAAGACACGGCACTCAGCTACATTGTCAGGGAAGTCTATGAGGGCGATCAGGCGCATCAGTGACGCGCTCGCCCGCCGGCCCGACCTCGTCCTCTGGCTGATCGCGGCATATTACGCGATCGCCGTCATCCTGAGGATGCTGCGTTCGGAGGCGCTTCAGAGCGACGAGTCGGAGCAGCTTTTCCAGTCGCAGTTCCTGCTGATGGGATACGGACGGCAGCCGCCCTTCTACAATTGGCTGCAATACGGCGTCATCCAGCTCATCGGCCCGTCGATCTTCGCGATCTCGCTCGTCAAGAACCTGCTGCTCTTTCTCTGCTGCGTCGTCTACGGGCTGGCGGCGCGGATCGTGCTGAAGGACCGGCGGCTCCCGGCGATCGCCATGCTCGGGGTGATCGCCATGCCGGCGGTGAGCGTCCTTTCCCAGCGGGATCTCACCCATGCGGTCGCCACGCTGTTCGCCGTCGCGCTGTTCACCTATGCCTTCTTCCGGACGCTGACGCGGCCGAGCCTGTGGAGCTACGTGCTGACCGGCCTTGCGGTCGGCATCGGGCTCATCGCCAAGTATAATTTCGTCATCGTGCCCGTGGCGGCGATCCTCACCATCCTGCCGGAACCGGACCTGCGCAAGCGCATCTTCGACTGGCGGCTGATTCCGGCGCTACTGGTCGCCGCCGCCATCTGCCTGCCGCACGGGCTCTGGGTGCTTGGCAACCTGACGGAGGCGACGGCGGGCACGATCAAGGCAATGCGCCGGGATGCCTCGGGCAATGTCGTCCTCGACGGACTTTCCGGCATCGGCACGCTGGTTGCGGCCGCCCTCAACGGCGGACTTCCCGTCCTCGGCTTCTTCCTTCTCGCCTTCCGCCGCACGCTCGTCCACGCCTGGCGGGCCGAGAACCAATGGACGCGGGTCACCGGCCGCATGATCCTCCTCTGCCTGGTCGGGGTCGGCATCATCGGGCTCGGCTTCGGCGCCACCAGTATCAGCCAGAAATGGCTCTCGCCGTTTCTCCTGCTTCTGCCGCTCTATCTCTGCCTGAAGCTCGATGCCGCCGGCGCCGACACGAGCCGCAGCGTGCCGCGGCTCTTCTTTCCCGTCGCGGCCCTGGCGCTCGGGTTCGTGCTCTATCTCGCCGTTGCCAACGTGATAGGCCCGCGCTTCGGCGACTACGGAAAGGAAAACCTTCCGGCCGGCCCTTTCATCAGGCAGGTTCTGGCCGAACGGCCGGGCGCGAACCCCGCCTATGTGATCGCCTCCGATCAGTTCCTCGCTGCCATCGCGCGGCTGGAGCTGCCGGATGCGCGCGTTCTGCTGCCGACCTTTGAGCAGACGCCGCCCCTTGGCGAGGCGGACAGGGCCCGGCCGGGGCTGGTCATCTGGTCGGCGCCGGAAAATGCCGAGGTTCTGGCCTTGCTCAAGGCTTATGCCGCCGAACAGGGAATTCCGCCGGACGGTCTTGCGCCCCGGACGATGTCCGTGCCTTATCTTTTTTCCGGTGGACGACACAACGTGCTCTTCGGCTATGCCTGGGTGAATGGAACGCCTTGACCGAGGAAGCCCAATCTCATTGCGGAGAGAACAGGTGCGGCTAGACAACGCGGAGACGGCAAAAGACGCTACGGCTTCCGGCCGCCACGTCCTGCTGATCGTGCTGGCAGTCTATTTCGCCGTGAACGTCATCCTCCGGATGATGCTGCCGCATTCTCTGGAGCTGGACGAAGCCGAACAGAGCTATTTCTCCCAATGGCTGCTGGCGGGATACAGTTCGCAGCCGCCGTTCTACAATTGGCTGCAATATGGCACCGTGCAGATTTTCGGCCTGTCGCTCGCAACGCTCTCGCTGCTCAAGAACCTGCTGCTCTTCGGGTCCTATCTCTTCTACTGGCTGGCGGCGCGCCAGATCCTGCGCGACAGGCAGCTTGCCGTCGTCGCAGCCCTCGGCCTGCTGACCATCCCGCAAGTCGCGTTCGAGGCGCAACGCGATCTCAGCCACACCGTCGCAACCATCTTCGCCGCCTCGCTGTTTCTCTATGCCCTCTTTAAGGCGCTCAACCGGCCTTCGATCGGCTCCTTCCTCCTGCTCGGTATCGCGACCGGCATCGGCGGGATCGCCAAATACAATTTCATCGTGCTGCCGGCCGCAGCCTTCCTGGCTCTCGCGAGCGACCCGGACCGGCGACGGCGCCTGCTCGACTGGCGGCTCCTGATCGCGGGCGCGGTGGCGCTCCTCATCGTCCTGCCGCACGCGCTCTGGCTCACCGAGCATTTCGGGGTGACCAGCAGCCATACGATGCGCAAGCTGTTGGGCGACGACATCAATTTCATCCTGGCGATCTTCGAAGGCCTCGGTTCGCTTGCGCTTGCCGTGCTGGGCTTCGGCGCGCTGACGGTGATCATCTTCGCCGCGGTCTATCGCGAACGGTTGCGCGACGTGATCCGGGCCCGAAACGACCGGACGCGGCTCGTCGGCCGGATCCTGCTCTTCTCGCTCGGCTTCATCGTCCTGCTGATCCTTTTCGCGGGCGTCGAGAGGGTGCGGGACCGGTGGCTGACGCCGATCCTCCTCGTGCTGCCGCTTTATCTGACGGTGAAGGTCGACGCTGCGGCGATCGAGCTGCAGCCGGGCCTGAAGCGGATGTGGGGCGTGGCGCTCGTCATCATGGTGCTGATCCCGTCGATCCTCTTCGGCCGCTTCGCCGCCGCCCCGATCACGGGGAAGTATCAATATTCCCATCATCCCTTTCAGGCATTTTCGGACGAAATCCGGCCGCTCACTGCTTCCGTGCCGACCCTGATCGTCGCCTCCGATGGGCAACTCGCCGGAAACCTGCGGTTCAATCTGCCCTCGACCCCGGTCAGGACGACCTCCACGCCCACAGATATCCACGCGCTGCCGATGCCGCCCCACCGGCGCATCCTGTTCGTCTGGCGGAATTCCGACGGCAGCGTGCCCTCCGGCTTCCCGGAGAAATTCACGCAATATCTGCAGGAGCGCGGCATCGCCGGCAGTGTGCCGCAGGCCCGGATCACCGCTCTTCCCTACAATTACGGGCAGCCGGACGACCGGTACCGGTTCGCCTATGCCCTGGTCGAGATTACGCCGTAAGCTCTACTCCCTCATGGTGTCGCGCAGGTGGTCGAGCGCCTTGCGGAGCTTTTCGACCACCTCGTCGACCTCCGCGCGGCTGATGGTCAGGGCCGGCGAAGCGAGCATGCGATCGGCCGTCGCGCGCATGACGAGGCCGTTTTCGAGGCAGTGATTGCGCACCAGGATCCCGGCATCGTCGGGTTTCGCATAGCGGCGGCGGGTCGCCTTGTCAGGGCTAAGCTGCAGGCCTCCCATCAGGCCGACGCTTTCGGCCTCGCCGACCACCGCGTGATCCTCGAGGCTCTTCCAGGCTTTTGCGAAATAGGGGCCGATATCGTCGCGCACCCGCTCCACCAGCCCTTCCTCCTCGATGATGCGGATGTTTTCAAGTGCGGCAGCGGCCGACACCGGATGACCGGAATAGGTGAAGCCGTGATAGAAGTCGCCGAGCTCGCCCACCATGACATCGGCGACGCGATCGGACACCAGCACGCCGCCGATCGGCAGGTAGCCGGAGGAGAGGCCCTTGGCGATCGGCGCCAGATCCGGCTCGACGCCGTAATGCTGGTGGCCGAACCACTCGCCCAACCGCCCGAAACCGCAGATCACCTCGTCCACCACGAGCAGGATGTTCTTCGCCTTGCAGATGCGGGCGATCTCCGGCCAATAGGTCTCCGGCGGGATGATCACGCCCCCTGCCCCCTGGATCGGCTCGGCGACGAAGGCGGCGACACGGTCGTCGCCGAGCTCCTCGATCTTCGCCTCCAGTTCGCGGGCGGCCTTGAGGCCGAATTCGGAGGGTGAGAGATCGCCGCCCTCCGCATACCAATAGGGCTGGCCGATATGGTGGATGCCTTCGATCGGCAGGTTGCCCTGCTCGTGCATGAGCTTCATGCCGCCGAGCGAGGCGCCGGCGACTGTCGAGCCGTGGTAGCCGTTCCTGCGGGCGATGACCTCAGTCTTCCCAGGCTTGCCCAGCGCCTTCCAATAGACCCGCGCCATGCGGAACCAGGTATCGGTCGCCTCCGAGCCGGAATTGGTGAAGAAGACGCGCTTCAGCCTGTCGCCCGCGTGCGAGGCGATCTTCTGGGCGAGCAGCGTCGCGGGCGGCGTCGTGGTGCCGAAGAAGCTGTTGTAATAGGGCAGTTCCTGCATCTGCCGGTAGGCGGCTTCCGCGATCGACTTGCGGCCGTAGCCGACATTGACGCACCACAGCCCGGCAAAGGCATCGAGATATTTCCTGCCGGCCGAATCGTAGATGAAGACGCCTTCGGCCCGTTCGATGATGCGCGTGCCTCTGGCGTTCAGTTCCTTCATGTCCGAAAACGGATGCAGGTGATGGGCGGCGTCGATCGCGGCGAGATTGGAAAGGGCGGGCTTGTCGTTCATGGTTTCGGCCTCTGATTGTGCCACCGATTCTTATCGGCTACGAACGAGGTTCCGCAACCCTTCAGAAGACTTGCCGATGGCCGCCCCCACGTCCGCAGAGAAGACCGCCCCGCCCTATATCGAAATCCTGCTCGTCGGCATGAACGGCGACCTGCGCGGCAAGCGCATCCCCCTAGACAAGGAGAAGAAGGTCTGGGACGGCGCCGTGCGACTGCCCACCTCCACGCAATCGCTCGACATCTGGGGCGACGACAACGACGATATCACCGGGCTTTCCCTGACGATCGGCGATCCGGACGGGGTCTGCATTCCCGACAGGCGCAGCCTTGCGCCGATGCCCTGGGCGCCGGCGGGATCGAGCCAGGTGCTTTCCACCATGCACGAGCTCACCGGCGAGCCGAGTTTCATGGACCCGCGCGGCATCCTTGCCGCCATGCTGAAGCGCTACGAGGAGCGCGGATTGACGCCGGTGGTGGCGACCGAGCTCGAATTCTACGTGATGCAGGACGATTGGCGCGAAACCGGAAAACCGCGTCCGCCGGAACGGCTGACGTATCGCGGCGAGCCGAACGGTTTCCAGCTCTACGACATGAGCGCCGTCGACGCGCTCGACGATTACCTGCAGACCGTGCGGGCCTGGGCGAGCGCGCAGGGCCTGCCGGCGGATGCGACGGCCGCCGAATTCGGCCCCGGCCAGTTCGAGATCAACCTGCTTCACCGGGCCGATGCGCTGGCGGCTGCGGACGACTGCATCTACCTCAAGCGCATCGCCGAGCAGGCCGCCAGAAAACACGGCCTCAAATCCACCTGCATGGCGAAACCCTATGCCGACCAGGCGGGTTCCGGCCTGCATGTGCATGCGAGCGTCGTCGACCGCAACGGCGACAACGTGCTCGATGCGAAGGGCGGCGATCCGGCGCGGCTCAAATCCGTCTCGGCCGGGCTGTTGAACACGATGCGCGACGCGCAGCTGATCTTCGCGCCTTTCGCCAATTCCTACCGCCGCTTTCAGCCCGGCTCCTTCGCGCCGGTCGACATCGACTGGGGTTTCGGCCATCGCGGCACGGCGGTGCGGATCCCCGATGCCCATGGACCTGCCGCCCGTATCGAGCATCGCGTCGCCGGGGCGGACGCCAATCCCTACCTGCTCCTGACCGCCATCCTCGGCGGCATGCTCCTGGGCCTCGACGGGACGCTGGATCCCGGCCCCGCAACCGAGCCCGGAGCGGCGGCGCCGGAAGGCGCAAGGAAGCTGACGCATGATTTCCTGACCGCGGTCGAGGACTTTGCCGCCTCGCCCTTCATCAGGGATGTCTTCGGGGAACGCTACCAGAAGCTCTATGGCGACACGAAGCGCAAGGAGGCGATCACCTATCTTCGCACGGTCAGCGATTTCGACTACCGGACCTATCTGCCCAGAATCTGACGGTTCGCCAACCGGATAACCGTTGATGTTTAAGATACTTCTTCAGCCTATCTTAAATCCGGGAGGCTAGTGGATACCTGATATCTTTTGGCACCTTTGATGCGTATTGTTCTCGCCAAGTCACTTCTGACGGGCCTGTTCTCCCTGCTGGCTTCGCTGGCCATCTCCTTCACCTTCGTTCCCATGCTCGGCGGACAGGTGGCCGGGGCCGGACTGGTCATGACCATCGTCTGCCCGCTTGCCATCTCCATTCCGGCTTCGGCCGTGCATTTCTGGCAGGCGGAAAGGATCAAGCGCGCGGAGGCGACGGCCTCGGACGCGCTACGCAAGCTGGCGATCGCCTATGAAGAGCTCCGCCTGCAATCCCGCCGGGACAGCCTGACCGGCATATTGAACCGGGGCGCCTTTATGGAGGAGCTGGAGGCTTTCAGCCGCGAGGGCGTGACCGGAACGCTGATCTTCCTCGACCTCGACCATTTCAAGTCGATCAACGACCGCTACGGCCATGCGACAGGCGACGAGGCGCTCCGCCGGACGGGGCAGATGCTCGCCACCTATCGGGGGCGGTTCGACATAGCGGGCCGTCTCGGGGGCGAAGAGTTCGCCCTCTTTCAAGGCGGCCTGGCGATCGATGAAATGACGGGACGATGCGAGGAGGTCCGCAGGCTTATCGAGCATATGGATCTGCGTTCCCCCTTCGGCGCGGCCGTCCCGGTGTCGGCAAGCATAGGCGCCTTTCACTGCACCACGGGCTTCGATCCTCACGAAAGCCTCAGGGCGGCCGACGCCAATCTTTACGAGGCCAAGGCCGGCGGCCGGAATCGGGTCGTCTCGTCCACCTGAAGGAAAGGCCGCATGGTCATCGGCATCAGGGCTCAGATTCCGCTGCCGTCCTGCTCGACTTCCTCCCGCTGCTGCGGCTCGTTGACCAGCACCTTCAACTCTCCGGCATGGACCTTCAAGAGCACGTCGCGGTCCATCGGCAGGAGCTCGCCGTCGATGACGCAGCGGATATCGTGCCGCTCGCGCGGGAAATGCAGTTCGACCTCGGTCGCCGTCATGGCCGTGACGGAGGGATTTTCCTTCAGCCGGCCGCGCAGGATGTCAAACGCCAGTTTCGCCACCCCCGCAGGCTTCAAAGGATCGGCGATATAGAAGCCGAGATGGCCGCGGGTGAGACTGTCCGCATACATCAAGGGATCGGGGCCGAACTCGTTGTTGGAGACGGAGATCGCCGAAACCTTGCGATGCCCGACCTTGCCCTCGGCCTTGAACTCCACCTCGAATTCCGGCGGATTGAACATCACGCCGATCGCCGCCCGCGTGCTTGCGCGGATCTTTCCCAGCCGCGAGGCGAAGGTCATCGAATTGCGGTACCGGACCAGGCGGGCGTGCATACCGGCGGAGAACTGGTGCACGAAGCTTCTGCCGTTGGCGCTGGCTATGTCGATATTCTCCGGGGTGGCGACCGCCAGCGCATCGAGCACCTGCCAGATGTCGAGCGGCAGCTTCAGGGAACGGGCAAAGAGGTTCATCGTGCCGGCCGGCACGACGCCCAGCGCAATGCCGCTTTTCCAGGCGATGCCCGCCGCGGCGGAAATCGTGCCGTCGCCGCCGCCGGCGACGAGGCCCTCGACACCGCTCGCGGCAGCACCCTTCTCCATGGTCGCCACCACCTGATCGCCGGAGACCACGTGGCATTCGATCTGATGTCCTTGAGACTCGAACGCCTCGACGGCGCGGGCGCAATAAGCATCCATGTCGGTGGTTCTGAAGGTCCCGCCATCGCGGTTGAAAACGGCAAACAGGTTCATCGCATAAGGCTCTGCGCGGGGATCGGCGCGGGACAACGGTTCATCTGAGAAATGGTTGCGGCCGACGGTTTTATCAACACCGCTCCGGCCGCGCGGGTCTGCGCACACAATCCCGTGAAGTGAGCAAGGGGCCTACCGCGATGCACAACGACATGCTAATCTTCCATTCAGGTCATTTCGATGGCCGCTCACCTCCAGAGCGGGTGGATGTCTCCCACATCTTACCCGCATCTTTTTTTCTGCTGATTCAACATCATGACCGATTCCGCCGCTCCCTTCGATTCCGCACGCGACCGTTCGGAACCGCAAGTCCTCGAAAGTGCTCCCGCCCTCTCCCGGCTCGCCGTCATTCTCATAGAGATCGCTCTCGCGGTCGGCGGCTTCGGCATAGGCACCGGCGAATTCGCGATCATGGGCCTGCTTCCGGACGTGGCATCGACCTATGACGTCAGCATTCCGATGGCGGGATACGTCATCAGCGCCTATGCGCTCGGCGTCGTGGTGGGAGCGCCGATCATCGCGGTGCTTTCGGCGCGCCTGCCGCGCCGGACCCTGCTTCTCTGCCTGATGGGCCTCTTCGCGGTCGGCAATATCCTGAGCGCCATCGCTCCGGATTTCTGGAGCTTCACCATCCTGCGCTTCATCACCGGCCTGCCGCATGGCGCTTATTTCGGCGTGGCGGCGCTGGTCGCCGCGTCCATGGTGCCGCTCGACAAGCGTGCCCGGGCCGTCGGCCGCGTCATGCTGGGGCTGACCGTCGCGACGCTCATCGGCACGCCGATCGCCACCTTCATGGGCCAGATGCTCAACTGGCGCGCCGCCTTCTTCCTGGTCGGCGGCATCGGCGCCGTCACCGTGGCGCTCCTCTGGTATTTCCAGCCGCGCGACAAGGTGCAGGAAGGGGCGAGCATCCGGCGCGAGCTCGGCGCCTTCGGCCGCGCGCAGGTGTGGCTGACGCTCGGGATCGCCGCCGTCGGCTTCGGCGGCATGTTCTCGGTCTTCAGCTATATCGCCTCGACCACGACGGTGACGGCGGGGATGCCGGTGACCATGGTCTCGATCGTGCTGGCGCTGTTCGGCATCGGCATGAATGTCGGCAACATCCTGGGCTCGCGCCTGGCGGACGTATCGCTGAAGGGCACGATCGGCGGCGTGATGGTGTTCAACATCGTCGTCATGGGCGTCTTCGGGCTCTTCGCGCAGTATCCGGTCGTGCTCGGCATCTGCGTCTTCCTGATCGGCTGCGGATTCGCCGCCGGCCCTGCCCTGCAGACCCGCCTGATGGACGTCGCGGCGGACGCGCAGACGCTCGCCGCTGCCTCGAACCATTCGGCCTTCAACATCGCCAACGCGCTCGGCGCCTGGCTCGGCGGCCTGGTGATCACCTGGGGTTGGGGTTTTGCGGCCACCGGCTATGTCGGATCGTTCCTGTCGCTGCTGGGGCTCGGCGTCTTCTTCGCCTCTGTCCTGCTCGAGAAGAAACGCGGGACCGCCTGACGGTCAGGCCGCTTTCGAGGCGGCCTTCCCTTCGGGCATGACCACGTATTTGCTGCCGTTCTCGCAGACGACGTGCTCCTTGCCCCATATGCGCAGCGCCTCGACGACCGGTGCCAGGCTCAAACCCAGCGGCGTCAGCTTGTAATCGACGCGCGGCGGCACAACCGGAAACACGGTGCGCTCCACCAGCCCCGCCTCTTCCAGCTCCCTGAGCTGCTTCGTCAGCATGCGCTGGGTCACCGACGGTATGCGGCGGCGAAGCTCGTTGAAGCGCAGGGTCCCCTCCTGGAGCAAGTGATAGAGGATCACACCCTTCCATTTTCCGTCGAGGAAGCTCAGCGTCGATTCTACCGGACAGCCGGGAAAATTGCCGGTCAGCTTGGCGCGCGGTTTCGACATGGGCGGCGTCCTTTCACGGTATACTTTTCGACACTATAGGCCAAAAATGTGCATTCTTGCGCTCGTGGAACATACGCGCCATCTAGTCTCCACGCAACGCAGACAACAGGAACCAAGGAGACATCCATGCGCGCCGTCGGCTTCAACACGCCCCAGCCCATCAGTGCCGAAACCTCGCTGATCGATATCGAGCTCTCCGTTCCGGAGGCAAAGGGGCGCGACCTGCTCGTCGAGATCAAGGCGGTCTCCGTCAACCCGGTCGACACCAAGGTGCGCGCCTCGGCCCCGGTCGAACCCGGCCAGCACCGCATCCTCGGCTATGATGCGGCCGGCGTGGTGAAGGCCGCCGGCCCGGACGTCAAGCTCTTCAAGCCGGGCGACGAGGTCTATTACGCCGGCGCGATCAACCGGCCGGGGACCAATGCGGAATTCCATCTGGTCGACGAGCGGATCGTGGGCTTCAAGCCGAAAAGCCTGAGCTTCGAAGAGGCCGCCGCCCTGCCGCTGACGGCGATCACCGCCTACGAGACGCTGTTCCACCGCATGAAGGTGCAGGACAAGGTGGCCGGCGCGTGGAATGCCGTGCTCGTCATCGGCGGCGCGGGCGGCGTCGGCTCGATCGCCATCCAGCTGCTCCGCGAGCTTTCCGACGTTACCGTGATAGGCACCGGTTCACGGCCGGAAACGCAAGCCTGGATCCGGGAACTCGGCGCCCATCACGTCATCGACCATTCGAAGCCGATGGCGAAGCAGCTCGCCGAAATGGCGATCGGCAATCCCGCCTTCGTCTTCTCCACGACCGAGACGGAGCAGCATGTCGACGATATCCTCGAACTGATCGCTCCGCAGGGCCGTTTCGCGCTGATCGACGATCCGAAGGCGCCGATGGATCTGCGCCCGTTCAAGCGCAAGGCACTCTCGATCCATTGGGAAATGATGTTCGCCCGGCCCGTCTGGCAGACCGCCGACATGATCGAGCAGCACAAGCTCCTGGACCACGTGGCCGAACTCGTGGATGCGAAGAAAATCCGCACGACGCTGTCGGAGACGCTCGGCGCGATCAACGCCGCGAACCTCAAGAAAGCCCATGCGATGATCGAAAGCGGCCGCACCAGGGGCAAGATCGTGCTCTCCGGCTTCTGACCTCGCCCATGTTGCCGAAAAGCCTCCATTTCGCGAAATGGGTGTATTCGGCTTCGCCGCACCTTATCGATGAACCTGCGGTCCGCTATAGATGGCGGGAGCATCGATAAGGGGGGAGTTCATGGCGAGCGTTCAGACAAACAGTTTCGGGAATCCGGTTTCTGCAATCACGAGCGCGACGTGGTTCGGCTATCTCGCGCGCATCGTCCTCACCTTCATGTTCTGGGGAAGCGGGCTCTCGAAAATCATCGACTTCCAGGCCGGCGTCGGAGAGATGGCGCATTTCGGGCTGGAGCCCGCAGCACTTTTCAACATCGCGACGATCGTCACGCAGCTGGTCGGTTCGGCGCTGATCATCCTCAACCGCTGGACCTGGCTGGGTGCCGGTGCGCTTGCCGTCTTCACCGCGCTCACCATTCCGATCGCCCATAATTTCTGGGCGATGGAGGAACCGTTCAAGACGATCGAGTTTCATGTGGTGATGGAGCACATCACCGTCATCGGCGCGTTGATGGTCGTCGCCTGGAAATCGCGGTGATCACGGGGCTGCCGTCAGGGCGGCCCGACCTCACGCAACCGCCTGGATGACGACCACCCGGGCGCCGACCTTGACGCGCTCGTAAAGGTCGATGACGTCGTGGTTCATCATGCGGATGCAGCCGCTCGACATGGCGAGCCCGATCGATTCCGGCTGGTTGGTGCCGTGAATGCGAAAATGCGTGTCGTTGCCGCCGCGGTAGAGATAGATGGCGCGCGCGCCGAGCGGGTTGTTCGGGCCGCCCGGCAGGCCGCCGGCCAGCTTGCGGTAACGCTCCTCGCGGCGCTGCATGTTGAGCGTCGGGGTCCAGCTCGGCCATTCCGCCTTGCGACCGACATAGGCGTTACCGGCAAGCGCGAGGCCGGCGCGGCCGACACCGACGCCATAGCGGATCGCCCGGCCCTCGCCGAGAACGTAATAGGCGCGGCGGGACGGCGTATCGACGACCACGGTGCCTGCGGGATGCGACGTCGTATAGGCCACTTCCGTGCGGCGTAGTTCCGGCTTGATCTTGTCGATCGGCACTGCCTTCAGCGGAAACTCTTCATGCGGCAGGGCCGCATAATTCGTCTGCGCAGGAATCGTGGAAGCGCAGCCGGCAAGCGCAAGCGGAAGGCCGACCAAAAAGCCGCGACGGGAAATTGACATGAATGCGTCCTTGGTGCGTCAAGAAGATGACGCCGAAATTAGGAAGATTATGGTTAATGAAGTGCTAAGTCGGGCATGCAGGAGTTAATCACGAACGTGTCAGCGGCAGGGTCGTGATGGCGGGCGGGCGCATGGAAAAGTGCATCATCCGATGCTACTTTTGATGCAGCCAAGGGAGATTGGCCATGCGGAACGACCATTACCATCGATGACGAGTTACTCGCGAATGCCAAGGAATTTACCGGCATTACCGAGACCTCTTCGGTCATCAGGAAGGCCCTCATCCTGCTCGTTCAGCACGAGGCGGCGGAGAGATTGATCATGCTTGGCGGCAGCGGACCGGACGTAGAAGCGCCTCCGCGGCGGCGTTGGAATCCGAACGGCACTTGGGACGGTAATCCCGAGTGATCGATACACCTAATGGCATCAGCCAAATTGAAGCCCGGCACATTTCTCTGGACCCCGACAAGCGCCTCGCGCGGATCGCGGCGGCGCTGGGCATAGGCCATTCCGAATAGGCAATTCACATATTCTGATACACCGGTCCTTCGCCGCCCTGCGGCGGCACCCAGTTGATGTTCTGGTTGGGGTCCTTGATGTCGCAGGTCTTGCAGTGGACGCAGTTCTGGGCGTTGATGACGAAGGTCGGTTCGCCGTCCTTCTCCACCCATTCGTAGACGCCCGCCGGACAGTAGCGGGTCGACGGTCCGCCATAGACGTCGAGTTCGGAACGCTTCTGCAGATCCATGTCCTTCACCTGAAGATGGACCGGCTGGTCCTCCTCATGGTTGGTGTTCGACAGGAACACCGAGGAGAGACGGTCGAAGGTCAGGACGCCGTCCGGCTTCGGATAATCGATCTTCCTGTGCTGTGCGGCAGGCTCCAGGCTCGCCGCATCCGTCTTGCCGTGCTTCAGCGTGCCGAAGATCGACAGGCCGAACAGCTGGTTCGTCCACATGTCGAGACCGCCGAGCCCGATGCCGACGAGCGTGCCGAACCGCGACCAGAGCGGCTTGACGTTCCTCACCCGCTTCAGGTCCTTGCCGATCGCCGTCGAGCGCCATCCGGCCTCGATCTCGGCCGGCTCGTCATTGGCGCGGCCGGCGGCAATCGCTTCGGCGATCTTGTCAGCCGCCAGCATGCCGGAAAGCACCGCATTGTGGCTGCCCTTGATGCGCGGCACGTTGACGAGACCGGCCGAGCAGCCGATCAGCGCGCCGCCGGGGAAGGACATTTTCGGCACCGACTGGTACCCGCCCTCGGTGATGGCGCGGGCGCCGTAGGACAGCCGCTTGCCCCCTTCGAACGTGCCGCGGATCGAAGGATGCGTCTTGAAGCGCTGGAATTCCTCGAACGGGTAGAGCCAGGGGTTCTTGTAGTTCAGGTGCACCACGAAGCCGACGGCGACGAGATTGTCCTCCAGGTGATAGAGGAAGGAGCCGCCGCCGGTCGACAAGCCCAGCGGCCAGCCGAAGGAGTGCTGCACCAGGCCGGGCTTGTGGTTCTCCGGCTTCACCTGCCAGAGTTCCTTCAGGCCGATACCGTATTTCTGGGGCTCGCGATCCTCCTGCAGCCCGAAGCGCAGGATCAGCTGCTTTGCGAGCGAACCGCGCACGCCCTCGCCGATCAGCACGTATTTGCCCAGCAGCGCCATGCCGCGCGTGAAGTTCGGGCCGGGCTCGCCATTGCGCTCTATGCCCATGTCGCCGGTCGCCACCCCGATCACGGCACCCTGTTCATTGTAGAGCACGTCGGTCGCGGCAAAGCCCGGATAGATCTCGACGCCGAGCGCTTCGGCCTTTTCGGCCAGCCAGCGACAGACGTTTCCGAGCGAGACGATGTAATTGCCGTGATTGTTCATCAGGGGCGGCATCATGACGTTCGGCAGGCGGACCGAGCCGGCAGGGCCTAAAAACAGGAACTGGTCGTCGGTGACAGGCGTCTTGAAGGGATGGCCCTCCTCTTCGCGCCAGCCGGGCAGCAGCGCGTCGATGCCGACCGGATCGACCACCGCGCCCGAGAGGATATGGGCGCCGACCTCAGACCCCTTTTCGAGCACGACCACGGTCAAATCCGGATTGACCTGCTTCAGCCGGATCGCCGCAGACAGGCCCGCCGGCCCAGCGCCCACGATCACAACGTCGAATTCCATGCTCTCCCGTTCGGGAAGGTCCTGTTCGTTCATCTCAAACTCCGCTCGCCGGCCCCTCCCGGCTATTATTCAGGCGACCTGTCTTGGCAAAAGCCATTCCACTTGTCGAGGCGGGAAAACGTCTTCCGCCTTGCCATTCGCGCAAAACGGTTTTCCGTTCCCTCATATTACTTTTACGTTCACGTCAATTATAGAAGCCGAACCGGAGAAAGCAAGTTCGGCCTTTCGCCCCGGTCTGCCGCTGTTATAAAGGCGAAACACCGATGACAGGAATAAAGGAAGGAACAGCATCATGGATCTCGGCATCACCGGCAAACGCGCACTCGTGCTCGCCTCGTCGCGCGGCCTCGGCCTCGGCATCGCCAAGGCTCTCGCGGCGGAAGGAGCCAACGTTCTCCTCGTCGGCCGTTCGGGCGACCGCCTGGCGGAAAACTGCAAGGCGATCAATGCGGAAGGCCAAGGAAAGGCTAATGGAGGCAAGGCCGACTGGGTGTGGGGTGATCTCGCCGACGACAATTTCGTCGAGGCCATGGTCGATGCCGTCAAGGAAAAGCTCGGCGGCATCGATATCCTCGTCAACAATACCGGCGGCCCGACGCCCGGCACGACCGAGGACATGACCGCCGACAAGCTCGACAGTTTCTTCCAGTCCATGGTGCTGCGCGTCATCGGCCTCACCAATGCCCTCCTGCCGCAGATGAAGCAGCAAGGGTGGGGCCGCATCCTGACCGTCGCCTCGTCGGGCGTGGTCGAGCCGATCACCAATCTTGCGCTTTCCAACACGCTGCGCTCGGCGCTGGTCGGCTGGAACAAGACGCTCGCCGCGGAAGTGGCCGGCTTCGGCATCACCGCCAACATGCTGCTGCCCGGCCGCATCCACACCGACCGTATCGACGAACTCGACGGGGCGAACGCCAAGCGCAACGGCAAATCGCTCGAAGAGATCCGCACCGCCTCGCTGAAAACCATCCCCGCAGGGCGGCTCGGCAAGGTGGAGGAGTTCGCGGCCGCGGGCGCCTTCCTCTGCTCGGCCCCTGCAAGCTATGTCACCGGCACGATGCTGCGGGTCGACGGCGGAGCCTCGCGCTCGATCTGAATTCCCGCCGCTAAACATCGATTCAAATTGAGCGATCGCCGTTGGCGGTCTCTCAAGGCGCCTGTCATAAAAGGTAAGCCGGCCCTCTCCATCAAGGATCGCCGGCATGATCGAAAGCATTTCCGGGGCCGCCGAGGATTCCGCCCCGGACATTTCCTCCTCCGCGCCGCCCGCACCGGTTTCCGCCGCCGCGGCGATCGCGGAGATGCTTGCGATCGAAGACATGCCGGCCAGCGATGACGGCCGCCGGGCGACACGCCCCGCAGTTGCCAAGTCGGCAACCCTCCACGCAAGAGCCCTGGGTGCCGTCGAAGATGCGGTCATCGCCAACCTCCTCGATAACTTCTCGCCTTCGAGCCGCATCGCCGGCTTCGTGCTGTCCGAACACGAGGAACAGGCCTCGAGGCCGCTGATCGCGCGCTATTACGAAGACGTCTGAGCCGCGCCCAAATCACGCGAATGCGTTTCGCGGCGGGCAAGGCGGAGGACTATGATTCCGGAAGTTTCCTCAGCTTTCGGAGATCTCCCATGAAAATCGCAAGACTGGCACTTTCGGTGGTCGGCGCGCTGCTGGTCCTTCTCGGCCTCCTCTGGATCGGCCAGGGGACTGGCGCTTTCCCCTATCCGGCAACGAGCTTCATGATCAACCAGACACCCTGGATCATCAACGGCTTGATCGCCGCCGTCATCGGGCTTCTGCTCATCTGGGCTCCACGGCGGTTTCTCCGATAGCGGCATACGAGTTGGAGCAGCGCAGCCGAAGCGCGAGAAAGATTAACTCCAGTTCATCTAACCCATTCATTACTAACATTTAATCCGCTTTCACCGGCTCGTGAGCGGCAAGGACGGAATCGGTCTTTTTTGCGCCGCAATAAGGGCAGCTCGATGGATCGACATCATCGGGCAAACCAGAGGCAGACGGTGACCTCATGAAGAAGATCTGGATTTTTGCGGGCGTTCTTATCGTCGCCGGGGCTGCGGGCTGGGAATTCCGCGATCGGCTTCCATTCCTTTCATCTCTCATCCAGCAGGCTTCCGCCGATACCGGCGGCAATCAGCCGCAAACGGATCAGGGCCAGCAACGGCGCCGCGGCGGAGGCGGTCCGCCGCCTACCGTCAAGACGGTCGCCGCGACCCGCACCGCCCTGCCGATGGATGTCGCCGCCGCGGGTTCGGCCGATGCCGACGAGAACACCACGATCGCCGCGCAGGAACAGGGCCTCGTCGTCAGCATCGCCGCGAGCGACGGCGCATCCGTGAAGGCCGGCGACCTGATCGCCAAGCTCGACGACCGGACCGCAAAAGCCGCGCTCGCCAAGGACGAGGCGCTGCTCGTGCGCGACCAGGCGACGCTCACCCAGGCGGAAACCGCGCTTGCCCGCGCCGACGACCTCGTCCGGCGCAATGCCGGCACGCAGCAGGCCGACGACGAGGCGCGCGCCGCCCGCGACACGGCGGCCGCCACGGTCGATGCCGACAAGGCCGCCATCGCCGCCGATCAGGTAGCGGTGGAAAACACCGATATCCGCGCCCCGTTCGACGGCAGGCTGGGCGACATCGCACTGAGCACGGGAGCCTATGTGAGTGCCGGAACGGCGATCGTGACGATCGCCAAGTACGATCCGATCTATGTGCGGTTCCATCTGCCGGAAGCCTATCTCGGCGAGTTGAAGCAGGGGGCCTCTCTCAGCACGATCGCGGTCGACGCCGTGCCGCAGGGTGGCGGAACGGCGGCCAGGGGAACCCTGAGCTTCTTCGACAACACGGTGGATCCGGCCTCCGGCACCATCCTCGCCAAGGCGAAATTCGACAATCCCTCCGGCACTCTCTGGCCAGGGCAATCGCTGAACGTCACGGTGCATTTCGAGAGCGGCCGGAAGGACGTGGTCATACCGACGGTGGCCGTCAATCCGGGCGTCGACACCCCGTTCGTCTATGCGGTCGGCGAGGACAGGAAGGTGCATGTGACGCCGGTCAGGATCGCCCGCTCGAACGGCCCCGACACGGCGATCGCGAGCGGCCTTTCCGAAGGCACGCATGTGGTCGTGGAAGGTCAGGTGCAGCTCTTCGACGGCGCGGTCGTGACGGAGCAATTCGGCGGAGATCAGGCCAACGAGACCGCCTCCGCAGGCGACGACGATCAACCGGTGGACGTGGGAGAAGCGCAATGATGATCCCGCAATTCTGCATCCGCCGGCCTGTCGCCACCACGCTGCTTGCGATCGGCGCCGTACTCGCCGGCCTTGCCGGCTACCAGCTCCTGCCGGTCGCCGCGCTGCCGCAGGTGGATTTCCCGACGATCAACGTCTCGGCCCAGCTCACCGGCGCCTCGCCGCAGACCATGGCGACCGCGGTTTCGACGCCGCTCATCAAGCAGTTCGAGACGATCCCCGGCATCAGCGAGATCAGCGCCACGAACTCCCTCGGCAATACGTCGATCGTGCTGCAGTTCGACCTCAACCGGGATATCGACGCGGCCGCGGCCGACGTGCAGGCGGCGATCTCGCACGCGACACGGCAGCTGCCGGACAACATGACGACGCCGCCGAGCTATCGCAAGACCAACCCGGCCGATGCGCCGGTGCTGCTGCTTGCGGTCAAAAGCGATACGCTGCCGCGCAGCAAGGTCGACGAGATCGCCGAGGACGTCCTGTCCCCTGCCCTTTCGACGCTGCCGGGCGTCGCGGAAGTCTCGATCTTCGGCGCCCAGACCTATGCGGTGCGCGTCGAGCTCGATCCCGCCAGATTGCAGGCGCGCAATCTCGGCGTCGACACCGTCACCAACGCGATCGCCAATGCCAACAGCCAGGCGCCGGTCGGCTCGCTGGAAAACAACACCCAGCGGCTCACCATCAACGCCGATACGCAGCGCACCAATGCGGATCAGTTCCGCTCGCTGGTGATCGCCAGCCCGAACGGCGCGCCGATCCATCTCGGCGACGTCGCCGACGTTCAGGACAGCGTCGAAAATCTGGACGCCGGAAGCTGGTATGACGGCAACCAGTCGATCATCCTCGCGATCCAGCGCCAGCCGGACGCCAATACGGTGGACGTGGTGGACGCCGTGCGGGCGAAGCTTCCCTCGCTTTCGGCCGAGCTGCCCGCCTCGGTGTCGCTCAACGTGATGAACGACGCCTCGACGGCGATCCGCGCCTCGATTTCCGACGTGCAGTTCACGCTGATGCTGACCATCGCGCTCGTCGTGCTTGTCATCTATCTCTTCCTCGGCCGGATCACCGCCACCATCGTGCCGGCGCTCGCCGTGCCGCTGTCGCTGATCACCACGTTCGGCGCCATGTATGTGCTCGGCTACAGCATCGACAACATCTCGCTGCTCGGGCTGACGCTCTCGGTCGGCCTGGTGGTGGACGATGCGATCGTCATGCTGGAAAACATCATGCGGCATATCGAGGACGGCATGCCGGTGATGCAGGCGGCGATCCAGGGCGCGTCGGAGGTCAGCTATACGATCGTCTCCATGTCGGTGTCGCTGATCGCCGTCTTCATCCCGATCCTCCTGATGGGCGGGGTGGTCGGGCGGCTCTTCAATGAGTTCGGCATGGTCGTGGCGCTCGCCATCGTCGCCTCGGCGATCGTCTCGCTGACGGTGACGCCGATGCTCGGCTCGCGCCTTTCCGGCGGCCGTCACAGCCCCGGCCTGATGGTGCGCGTCTTCGATGCCGGTTTCAGCCGTACGCTGAGGGGTTACGACAAGGCCGTCGGCTGGTGCCTCGCAAACCGCGGCATCGTCATGCTCATCTTCCTCGCTTCGGTGGGCGGTTCGGCCTATCTCTTCAAGACCCTGCCCACGAGCTTCTTCCCGCAGGAGGATATCGGCCGGCTGACCATCTCCACGCAGGCCCGCGAGGACATTTCCTATCCGGCCATGCGCGACCTGCAAAGCCAGGTGGCCACGATCGTCGAGAAGAACCCGGCCGTCGCCCACATCACCTCGATCGTCGGCAGCAACGGCCGCAGCTCGCTCAACAACGGCACGATCTTCGTGGAGCTGAAGGACCGGGAAAAGCGCCCGCCGCTCGACCAGACGCTGCGCGACCTGAGGCAGGCGACGTCCAAGGTGGCCGGGATAAAGACCTTCATCACGCCGCAGCAGAGCCTGCGCTTCGGCGGCCGCTCCACCGCCAGCCAGTACCAGCTCGTCGTGCAGGCGCTCGACGCCGACCAGACGAACGAATGGGCGGGCAAGATCCAGGCCGCGATGCGCGCCGACCGAGCGCATTTCACCGACGTGACCTCGGATGCCCAGAACGCCGCGATCGAGGCGAACATCAAGGTCGATCCGGAAAAGGCGGCGTCGTTCGGCATTACCGACCAGGAATTGCGCGAAACGCTGCAGATGGCCTTCGGCGGCTATACCGCGGCCGAGATCCAGTCGACCGGCGACAGCTACGACGTCATCACCGAGTTCGACAATACCAAGCAGTGGAACGACCAGATGCTGCAGGACATCCGGGTGATGTCCGCCAACGGCTCGCTGGTGCCGCTCTCGAACTTCGCCGAGGTGGTGCGCCAGACCGCGCCGGTGACGATCAACCAGACGGGCCAGCTCGTCTCGACCACCGTGTCGTTCAACCTGCCGGCGGGCGTTTCGCTCTCCGACGCGACGGCGGCGATCGACGGGATCAAGGCGAACCTGCAGATGCCGAACGACGTGTTCACCTCCTACGGCGGCACGGCGCAGATCTTCCAGCAGAGCCAGGGCAACACGCCGCTTCTGATCCTCGCCGCCGTTCTGACCATCTATGTGGTGCTCGGCGTGCTCTACGAGAGCTTCATCCACCCGCTGACGATCCTCTCCGGCCTGCCGGCGGCGGCCTTCGGAGCGCTGCTGGCGCTGAAAATCTTCGGCTTCGACCTGTCGATCATCGCGCTGATCGGGCTTTTGATGCTGATCGGCATCGTCAAGAAGAACGCCATCATGATGATCGACGTGGCGGTGGAGACGATGCGCGCGAAGTCGGAGACGGCGAGTGCGGCGATCCACGAGGCCTGCGTCAGGCGCTTCCGGCCGATCATGATGACGACCTTCTGCGCGCTGCTCGGCGCGCTGCCGATCGCGCTCGGCACCGGCGCCTCCTCGGAGCTGCGCCAGCCCCTCGGCGTCGCGGTCGTCGGCGGGCTGATCGTCAGCCAGGCGCTGACGCTGTTCATCACGCCTGTCATTTTCGTGGAAATGGATCGGTTCGGGCGGTTTCTGGGAAGGCTCGGCCGGAGGAAGGATGGCGACCGGCATGAGGCGAACGACGATGTGCCGGCGGCGATCGCGGCGGAGTAAGCCCCCTCACCCGGCCTCCGCTTCGCTCGGCCACCCTCTCCCCAAGGGGAGAGGAGGGAATAGAAACGGCGCGGCAAATCCCTTCTCCCCAGCGGGGAGAAGGTGCCGGCAGGCGGATGAGGGGGAACCCACATAGGCCGGACTAAAAGGTCAAAACCCCTCCGCCAGCTTCGGAAACTCCCTGATCAGCCCGTCCCGCACCACGAAGCTGATCGGGTCGCCCTTGTAGCGCTTCGTATCCACCAGCAGCCTTGCGAAGATGACGCGGCGCTCGTCCTTCATCGCCCAGCCGACGAACCAGCCGAGCGGGCGGTCGTAGTCCACCTTGCCGGCCTTGTCGCGCAGCCAGCCGGAACCGGTCTTGCCCTGGATATCCCAGCCGTCGCCCGCCGGAAAATGCGGGATGATAGCGACCGTCATGTCGACGGCGTGTTCGGAGATCGGCAGGCCGCCCGTCAGGAAGCGGCGGATGAACTGCACCTGCTGGTCCGCGGAGATCTTCAGCGACGACATCAGCCAGGCTTCGGTCAGGCCGCCGGAAACGTCGCGGTTGCCGTAACCGAAGCGCTGGATGTAGTCGGCAAAGGCTTTGCTGCCGAGCTTGCGGGCGATCTCCTGCGAATACCAGACGATCGAATCCTTCTCCCAGATGACCGGATCGACATCCTTCTTCACCCGTTCCGGACCGCCGAACTTCGCCTGGTATTTCCAGCGCGGATTCTGCGCGTCGGTGAGGACACCCGCGTCATAGCCCATCATGGCCAAAGGCAATTTGAAGGTGGATTGGGGATAAAAGCCCTGATCGCAGGCGCCCTGGCGATAGAGCGGCTCGCCGCTATCCTCGTCGATGATGACGGTGCAGCGGATCGGTTCGGCCGCCTCCGCCGACGCGCAATCGAGAAAAGCCGCTGTAATTCCGAGAGAAAAGGCGAGAAGAAGAGAATTCCTGAAAGCCATGATCGTACTCCGCTGGGTTGGACACGGCTTTTCTAGGTCGCCTTGCGAGCCCCAATCAAACGATGATATCTGCGGTCAGGCATGAATCAAATTAGGGCATTGCCATGGTCCGGCCTTATTTGCCGCTGAACGCGCTGCGCGCCTTCGAGGCGGCCGCGCGGCACCTTTCCTTCACCCGTGCGGCGATCGAACTCTGCGTCACACAGGCCGCCGTCAGCCATCAGGTGAAGCTTCTGGAACAGCGGCTCGGCGTGACGCTCTTCCGCCGCCTGCCGCGCGGGCTGATGATCACCGAGGAGGGGCTGGCGCTTTTACCCTCGCTGCAGGAGAGCTTCGACCGCATGGCCGACATGCTGGACCGGTTCGAGGGCGGGCATGTGCGGGAAGTGCTGAAGCTCGGCGCGGTCGGCACGCTTGCGGTCGGCTGGCTGCTGCCGCGGCTTCACGACTTCCGGGAGAAATATCCGTTCGTGGACCTTAGGCTTTCCACCAACAACAATCGCGTCGACATCGCCGCCGAAGGGCTCGACTACACGATCAAGTTCGGCAACGGCGCCTGGCACGACATCGAGGCGGAAGCGCTGTTCGAAGCGCCGCTTTCGGTGCTCTGCATCCCGCCGATCGCCGGACAGCTCAAATCGCCCGAAGACGTGGCGCACCAGGTGCTACTCCGCTCCTACCGCGCCGACGAATGGCCGAGCTGGTTCGAAGAGGCGGGCGTCGCCTCGCCGCCGATCCGCGGCATGGTTTTCGATTCATCCGTGCTGATGATCGAGGCGGCGCTCCAGGGCGCCGGCGTGGCGCTCGCCCCGCCGCTGATGTTTTCCCGCCAGCTGGCGGCGGGCGCGATCGAGCAGCCTTTCGACATCTATATTTCCAAGGGAAGCTATTGGCTGACGCGGCTCAAGTCGCGGAGCGTGACGCCGGCCATGGAGATGTTCCGCAACTGGCTCGCGGAGCGCGCGGAGGAGACGCGGCGGCAGACGGAAAACTGACGCGGCCGGGGTTGCCATCCGCTTTCCCTTGTGCGATCACGCGCGCTCTCAAGACATTCGGGGCGCGACCAGGCGCCCTTTTCGCGTTCGGGGCCTTATTGGCTCCGGTTCAACGGTCTTCGGCGGGATAAAAGGAGCACGGCCATGGCACGGGCGCTCGGGCTTGATTTCGGCACGACGAATACGGTTCTGGCGCTTTCGGACGGCGATGCGGCCACGCATTCCATGTCGTTCGCCAGCAGCGCCGGCGTGACCGATACGATGCGCACCGCGCTCTCCTTCATGAAGGATCCGGTCATGGGTGCGCAGGCGCTGAAGGTCGAGGCCGGGCAGGCGGCGATCCGTCAGTTCATCGACAATCCGGGCGACTGCCGCTTCCTGCAGTCGATCAAGACCTTTGCGGCGAGCGCCCTCTTCCAGGGCACGCTGATCTTCGCCCGCCGGCACGTCTTCGAGGACCTGATGGAGATATTCCTGCGCCGCCTGAAGACCTATGCCGACGACAACTGGCCGACGGAAGTCTCCCGCGTCATCGCCGGCCGTCCGGTGCATTTCGCCGGCGCCAGTCCCGATCCGAAACTCGCCGTCGAGCGCTACAACGCGGCGCTGACGCGGCTCGGCTTTCCGGAAATCCACTATGTCTACGAGCCGGTGGCGGCGGCCTATTACTTCGCGCAGACGCTGAAGAGCGACGCGACCGTTCTCGTCGCCGATTTCGGCGGCGGCACGACGGACTATTCGCTGATCCGTTTCGAGCGCAAGGTCGGCAAGCTCGCGGCGACGCCGATCGGCCATTCGGGCGTCGGCATCGCCGGCGATCATTTCGACGCACGCATGATCGACAATCTGGTTGCACCGGAGATCGGCAAGGGCACGTTCTTCAAGAGCTTCGACAAGGTGCTGGAAGTGCCGTCCGGCTACTACGCCAATTTCAGCCGCTGGAACCAGCTCTCGATCTTCAAGACCACGCGCGAATTCAACGACCTGAAATCGCTGGTGCGCTCGGCGCTCGACCCCGACAAGCTGGAGCTGTTCATCGATCTCGTCGAACACGACGAGGGATATCCGCTCTACCAGGCGATCTCGGCCACCAAGATGGCGCTGTCGGGCGCCGAAGAGGCGGAGTTCCATTTCGCGCCGCTTGGGCGCGCAGGCCGCAGAACCGTGAAGCGCGCCGATTTCGAAAGCTGGATCGCCGAGGATCTCGCCCGTATCGAAGGCGCGCTGGACGAGGTGCTGGAAAAGACCGGCACCGAGCCTTCCGAAATCGACAAGGTATTTCTGACCGGCGGCACCTCGTTCGTGCCCGCGGTCAGGCGCATCTTCACCCGGCGGTTCGATGACGGAAAGATCGAAAGCGGCGGAGAGTTGCTGTCGATCGCACATGGTCTGGCGCTGATCGGCGAAAGCGACAACGTCCAGCAATGGGCGGCGTGAGGGGACAATGCCCCTCATCCGGCTGCCGCCACCTTCTCCCCGCAGGCGGGGGGAAGGACGCAAGCCGCAAGCTTCCAGTTCCCTCTCCCCGCCTGCGGGGAGAGGGCTAGGGTGAGGGGCAAATTCCATGTGCAATCGCTTGCCCAAAGGCAAAACCGGTTCCCACTCCCGGCCGAGTTGCTGTAGTGTAAAGTGATGAACGCCGCCAAAGACCTCGATCCGCCCGAGCTCGCCGCCCTTCTGCATTTCTATGCGGATTCGGGTGTGGAATGGCTCGTCGAGGACGAGCCGGTCGACCGGTTCGCGCAGTTCGCGGCGCAAAAGGCAGCGCAGGCGGAGGCGCGGATGCCGGCAACGGCGCGGCAGCCGCAGCCCACGCAGGACGAGCAGAACCCCACGTCGCGAACGGGAGAGACGGCTGCTTCGTCGAAGAAACGCACCGCTCCGGCCGCGCGATCCGCAGCGCCCGCCTCCCCACCCTCGGTCGCGGTGCCGGATGGAGAAGCGGTCGCAGCGGCGCGGTTTGCGGCCGAAAGCGCCCGGTCGCTTTCCGAACTCAGAACGGCACTCGAAGCCTTCAACGGATGCAATCTCAAGAACGGCGCCCGCTCCACCGTGTTCGCGAGCGGCGATCCGGCCTCCCGCCTCATGGTGATCGGCCCGATGCCGAATGCCGACGACGACCGGGACGGCATTCCTTTTTCCGGAAGACAGGGGCAGCTTCTCGACCGCATGCTCGGCGCGATCGGGCTTTCGCGCGAAGCGATGCTGCTCACCAATGTCATTCCCTGGCGGCCGCCCGGCAACCGCATGCCTTCGCAGGCGGAGCTCGATATCTGCCGTCCGTTCCTCGAACGGCAGGTGGCGCTCGCCGAGCCGAAATTCCTACTGCTGCTCGGCAATTTCCCCGCGCGTTTCTTCTTCGGCGGCAACGGCACGATCCACTCGATGCGCGGAGAGTGGCGCGATATTGCGTTTGCAGGGATCGATACGGCGGCGGTCGCGACGCTGCATCCGCAGGAGCTTCTTGCCGCGCCGGCCAACAAGGCGCTGGCCTGGCGGGACCTTCTGACCTTCAAAATGCGGCTTTCCGCCTCGTGATTGCCCGCATTTCCGGCAAATGCGCCGGAAATTTGCGCAAGGTTACGAAAATATGAAGATCGCCATGCATTTAGCGCATGGCAGTGCGGCGTTCTGTTGCATTGCAAAATCAACGTTGCACTGCAATATTAACGGCGTGTCTTGGGAGGAATAGGTTTAAGGAACCAAGGCCATGACTACGCGCTTCCGCCCGATCCATTCGGGCTTCGAAACCCTCCGGCTCGCAGGCCTCCCGCCGCGGTCGACGCAGGGCTATCACCGTTTCGGCTCCGCGACGAACGAGCAGATGACGTCCCGTGCGCTCGGCCGCCCGGCCGGCATCACGCGTCCGGCTGCCGTCTTCGCCGACTTCCGCGAACGCTGATCGAACTGAATAAAAGGAAGCTGCCATGACGACGGCCCTCCTCCATCCGATTCGTGCGCTGCGTGAAAACCTCTCGCATATCGGTGTTGCCGTGAACGCCTCGCGTGAACTCAGCCGTGCGGGCGCCGCCCGGTACAGTTCCGAAAAGGTCAATCCGGTCACGGCTGCCATTCCGCTCTGAAGCGTTCGGGTCTCACGCCCCCGGCGGCGAAGCCTTGCGCGCCGCCTTCCGCTCCAGTCCGAGCTGATGCTCGCGGTAGATGATGAAAATCCCGGCCGATACCGTGATCGCCGTGCCGACAAGCATGGCCACCGTCGGCACATCCCCGAACAGAACATAGGCGATGCCGATCCCGAGCAGGATCGAGGTATACTCGAACGGCGCGACCGTCGAGACGTCGGCATTGCGATAGCTTTCGGTCAGGAAGATCTGGCCGATCCCGCCGCAGAAGCCTGCGCCGATCAGGAACAGCGTTTCCGACGCGGTCGGCGCCACCCAGCCGAACGGCAGGCTGAGCAATGAGAACAGCGCCGCCGTCAGGGAGAAATAGAGCACGATCGTCGCCGTCTTCTCGGTGCGCACGAGCTGGCGCGTCTGGATCATCGCAAAACCCGCAAGCACGGCCGAGAGGAGAACCGCCGCCGCACCCATCGCCTGTTCCGAGCCCATGCCGCCATCCTCGAACATGGTCAGCTTCGGCCAGGAGATGATCACCACGCCGACCATGCCGACCATGACGGCCGTCCAGCGATAGACGCGCACCGTCTCCTTCAAAAAGATCGCCGCGAAGACGACGGCAAGCAGCGGCGAGGAATAGCCGATGGCGATCGCATCCGGCATCGGCAGGTGCACGAGCCCGTAGAAGCCGCAGATCATCGACAGGATGCCGAGGAAGCCGCGTTTCAGATGGCCGGACAGGCTGTCGGTGTGGAAGGAGCCGCGCAGCTCGCCCTGGACGGCGAGATAGGCCATGATCGGCACGAGCGCGAAGGCGGAACGATAGAAGGTGATCTGGCCGGCCGGGATATCGGGACCTGCGGACTTGATACAGGTCTGCATCATCACGAAAATCACCACGGAGGAGACTTTGAACATGATCCCCCGCAGGGGATTTAAGGCATCGGCGGCCATAACGACTCAAAGAAATTCCAGGCTCCGTTGGGCACGGAGCCTGGCTGGACGGGAGGATTCAGTTTGTCGGCAGAGTAACGGAAAAGTGGCATGAGCGGGATCAAAACTGATGATAGGTCCATCAATATCCGTGACTCGATGAAAATTTCCGCGAAATGTAATACAAAGGCACAGAATGTGTTTCATTTGGTCCCGGTTTCAACAATCGTTTAGCATTGCGTGCAAGTATGCGCGCGACATCGAGCAATGCTAAGATTAGCGGGCACGAAAGTGCTCCAGACGCCATTTCATTAAAGCCGGTTCAGGAAGCAACATGCGAACAGATACGGGCCAGATCGTCCATCTGGCAGATTACCGCCCCACCGATTTCGTCCTGGAGCGGGTCGACCTGACCTTCGAGCTCGATCCCACCCACACGAAAGTGGAGGCCCGGCTGATCTTCCACCGGCGCGAGGGCGCCGATCCTTCCGTTCCGCTTGTACTCGACGGCGACGAACTCACCCTTTCCGGCCTCCTGCTCGACCAGTCGGAAATCCCGGCCAGCCAATACGACGCGACGCCGGAAAGCCTGACGATCCGCGACCTGCCGGCCGAAACGCCCTTCGAGATCACCGTCACGACCTTCATCAACCCGGAAGCCAACAGCCAGCTGATGGGCCTCTACCGCACCAGCGGCGTCTATTGCACCCAGTGCGAGGCCGAGGGCTTCCGCCGCATCACCTATTTCCCGGACCGGCCGGACGTGCTGGCGCCCTATACGATCACCATCATCGCCGACAAGGCCGCCAATCCGGTCATGCTGTCGAACGGCAATTTTCTGGGCGGCGGCAATTACGACGAAGGCCGGCATTTCGCCGCCTGGTTCGACCCGCATCCGAAACCCGCCTATCTCTTCGCGCTGGTCGCCGGCGATCTCGGCGTGGTCGAGGACACGTTCACGACCATGTCCGGCCGCGAGGTGAAGCTGAAGATCTATGTCGAGCACGGCAAGGAGCCGCGCGCGGCCTACGCCATGGATGCGCTGAAGCGCTCGATGAAATGGGACGAGGAGCGGTTCGGCCGCGAATACGACCTCGACATCTTCATGATCGTCGCCGTCTCCGACTTCAACATGGGGGCCATGGAGAACAAGGGCCTCAACGTCTTCAACGACAAATACGTGCTTGCCGACCCCGAGACCGCGACCGACCAGGATTACGCGAATATCGAGGCGATCATCGCGCATGAATATTTCCACAACTGGACCGGCAACCGCATCACCTGCCGCGACTGGTTCCAGCTCTGCCTCAAGGAAGGCCTGACGGTCTATCGCGATCACGAATTCTCCGCCGACATGCGGTCGCGGCCGGTGAAGCGCATCGCCGAGGTGAGGCACCTGAAATCGGAGCAGTTTCCGGAGGATGCGGGACCGCTCGCCCATCCCGTCCGCCCGACGAAATACCGCGAGATCAACAATTTCTACACGACCACCGTCTACGAGAAGGGTTCGGAAGTCACCCGCATGATCGCCACGCTGCTCGGCAGAGGGGACTTCAAGGCGGGCATGGACCTCTATTTCGAACGCCATGACGGCCAGGCCGTCACCGTCGAAGATTACGTGA
Organism: Neorhizobium sp. CSC1952; assembly: GCF_030378245.1. Lineage (NCBI taxonomy): Bacteria > Pseudomonadati > Pseudomonadota > Alphaproteobacteria > Hyphomicrobiales > Rhizobiaceae > Neorhizobium > Neorhizobium sp. CSC1952. The sequence continues at coordinate 430,887 of NZ_CP128416.1, forward strand.
AATGCTTCGAGGATGCGAGCGGCCGCGACCTTGCCCAGTTCTCGCTCTGGTACCACCAGGCCGGCACGCCGCTCGTCACCGTTTCGAGCGACTACGACCAGAAGAAGGGAACGTTCACGCTCTCGCTCGAGCAGATGATCCCGGCCACGCCCGGGCAGCCGAACAAGGAGCCGATGCACATCCCGCTCTCGTTCGCGCTCATCCTCGACAACGGTTCGCTGGCGGCGCCCTCCGCAGTCAAGGGCGGCGAAGTGACGGGCGACGTGCTGCATCTGACCGAGCGCCGGCAGACCTTCACCTTCTCGGGCATCTCGTCGCGCCCGGTGCTGTCGCTCAACCGTTCCTTCTCGGCGCCGATCAACCTGCACCTCGACCAGACGCCGGCCGATCTCGCCCATATCGCCCGCCACGACACGGACCTTTTCGCCCGCTGGCAGGCGCTCACCGACCTCGCCATGCCGAACCTTATGCAGGCGGCGCGCGATGCCCGCGACGGCAAGGAGATCGCCTGCGATCCGGCACTGATCGCAGCCCTTCTGGAAGCCGCCGCCGACGAGGCGCTGGAGCCCGCCTTCCGCGCCCAGGCGCTGACGCTCCCGAGCGAAGCCGACATCGCCCGCGAACTCGGCAGCAACAACGATCCGGATGCCATCCATGCCGGCCGGAACGCCATCCTGTCGGCCATCGCAAAGGCAGGCGAGAAAACTTTCCTCGCGCTTTTCGACGGGATGAAGGTCGCCGGCTCCTATACGCCGGATGCGGGAAGCGCCGGCAAGCGGTCCCTGCGCAACACCGCGCTTTCCTATCTCACCTATGCGGAGGGAACGCCGGAGCGCGCCGCGAAAGCCTTTGCCGCGGCAGACAACATGACCGATCTGGCGCAGGCGCTGACCCTTCTCGCCCATCGCTTCCCGGATGCACCGGAGGCCGCCAATGCGCTCGACACGTTCCTGAAGCGGTTCGACGGCAATGCGCTCGTCATCGACAAGTGGTTCTCGATCCAGGCGACCATTCCGGGCGCGGCTGCGCTTTCCCGGGTCCGGAAGCTGATGGAAAACCCGCGTTTCGTCTCGACCAACCCGAACCGGGTCCGTTCGCTGGTCGGCACCTTCGCCTTCGGCAACCCGACCGGCTTCAACCGCGCAGACGGCGAGGGCTACCGGTTCCTCGCCGAACAGATCCTTGCGATCGATCCGAGGAACCCGCAGCTTGCCGCACGCATCCTCACATCGATGCGTTCCTGGCGGTCTCTGGAGCCGCAGCGCGCCGATCATGCCCGCGCGGCACTGATGACGATCGAACGCACCGAAACGCTTTCGACCGACGTGCGCGACATCGTCGAGCGCATGCTGAAGGGGTGAGTCTCAAGCGCGGGAGGTTTTGCGGATTGGGGTTCGACAGGCCCGCCAATCTCTCGTCCGTCATGCTCGGGCTTGTCCCGAGCATCTGCAACCCTTGCTTATCTCATCGTTGCAGATCCTCGGGACAAGCCCGAGGATGACGCCGAAAGCGAGGTTTGCCATTAGACCAGCCTCGAAAATTCGGCCCTACTTCCCAAAAATCGGCCGACCAGCGACCGGCAGTAGTCCGGCGTCGGTTCGCGATCCCGGAACAGGATGTGATAGACGATCGGCGCCACGACGAGATCGACCGCTTCGTTGATGTCGAAAGGCGTCTCGCCGCGCGCCGCAGCCCGTTCCCGCAACGTCTCCAGGTGATGGTAGGTATACTGGCAGCAGCGTGCCGCGGCTTCGCCTTCCGTGCTCGCCAGCACGTCCGACATCATCGCACGCCCGACCTTCGAGGACATTTCCTCGGCATATTGCACCATGAAGGTTTCGAGATCGGAGGCCATCGCGCCGGTATCCTCCGGATCGGCGATCGGCCGCATGCGGGCGACGGCGACATCCGCCAGAAGCTCGGAAAGATCGCCCCAGCGCCGGTAGATGGTCGACGGCGTCACCCCCGCCTTCTCGGCGATCATCGGCACGGTGATCCCGCTGCGGTCCATCCTCTTCAGAAGTTCCTGGACAGTGCGGTGCACCGCTTCCTGGATCCGGGCGCTACGCCCGCCCTGCCGCAACATCTCCCTGGCCATTTTTCTTCTCCCTGCCGGCGTGTTGCCGGAAAATCATTTCTCTTAATGCAAAGATATTGCATTAGCGGCTGAATGCAACTATATGCGCCTAACGCTAAAAAATTGCGTTAAGGTGAAAGCCATGACCAGCCTGCTCTCCGCCTCTCCCTCTCCGGCGGCCTTCCGGATGACCGTCTACAGCTTCATTTTCGCGGTGCTGATCTCCGCGACCAGCAGCGCCCCGACGCCGCTCTATCACCTCTATCAGGAACTCTTCCATCTCTCGCCGGCGATGATCACCTTCATCTTCGGCTCCTACGCCTTCGCGCTGCTTGCGGCACTTCTGACGCTCGGCGGCCTTTCAGACTATGTCGGCCGCCGGCCGCTGATCCTCATCGCCCTCCTCTTCAACGCCGCGGCGCTGGTGATCTTCCTCCTGGCCGATTCCGGCGGCATGCTGCTCGCCGGCCGCATCGTCCAGGGCATTGCGACCGGCATCGCCTTCCCGACCTTCGGCGCGGCGATCCTCGATACGGACAAGCGGAACGGCCCGATCCTCAACAGCATCACCGCGTTTCTAGGCCTAACGATCGGCACGCTTGCGGGCGGCACGCTCGTCGCCTTCGCGCCGGAACCGACGCATCTCATCTATGCGATCCTGTTCGTCGCGACGATTTTCGGCATCATCGCCCTTGCCTTCATGCCCGAGACCACTGCGGGACGGCCGGGCGCGCTCGGCGCGATGCGGCCGCGCATCAGCGTGCCGCAACGCGCCTGGGGACCGCTCATCAAGGTCACGCCCGTCAACGTGGCCGGCTGGGCGCTCGCCGGTTTCTATCTCTCGCTCATGCCGACGCTGGTCGCGGTCGCCACGGGCATCGCTTCGCCTTTTGTCGGCGGAGCGGTCGTCGCGACCTCGATGCTGAGCGCCACGATCTCGGTCTTCGTCTCCCGCACGCTGGCCCCGCGGCGGGTCCTGTTCGCCGCGACGAGCGGGCTCATCACCGGCGTTCTGATCACGCTCGTGGGCGTGGAGGAACAGGCCGTCGGACTTCTCTTCCTCGGCACCGCCGTTGCCGGCCTCGGCCTCGGATCGATCTTCGCCAACATCCTGAAGATCGTCATGCCGCTCGCCGAAAGCCATGAACGGGCGGGCCTGTTTGCCGCCTTTCTGGTCGAAAGCTATCTTGCCTTCGCGGTCCCCGCGATCGTCGCCGGCCTTGTCGCGCCGGCGCTCGGCCTCTCCATGACGGCCTATATCTACGGCGCCGTGATCATCCTGCTTGCCGCGATTTCCATCGCCGCCACCCGCACCAGCCTCGTCGAAAGCCCGGCCGTCTGACGGCCGGATCTCGCCTCGCCATCCGGGAATCTGGCCGATTCGCAATCGAATCAAATCGTTAAAAAAATCTTAGCAACCCTCTGGACACGAAGAATCACTAGTGATTCATTAAGTCAGATTCGGGCGAGCGGCGCGCCGAATCATCACGAGGGACCACATGAAGACGATGGCGGACGTGCGGCGGGCAACCGCGGCCGAAGGATGGCTGCGTTTCAAATTTCCGAGCCTGGCAAGTTTGGGGCGCGCCATTCCGAACGAGGCCGTCAGGCCGCTCGCCCGGCAGATGCCGCGGGTGGAACTGGTCCTGAAGCGTTCCATTCCGCTCCTCATCATCGCCTTCCTCACCGTCGTCGCGGCCGCCCGTATCCTGGGCATCATGGCCGAACATGGCCGGATGCAGGAAGCCGCGCAGCGATCGACCGCGCTGATCGCGACCGCGGCACGCGCAGCCTTCTCCGGCGACGTTGCCGTCTTCTCCAGCGCCGATCGCGCCGCGGCCGAAACGCGTCTCGGCTCCTTCCTGCCGCAGGGCCATCTGCAATCCGGCGCCTTCGTTCTCCTCGTCGATCAGGCCGGTCGCGTTTTCGGCGGCACCGCGGATGCCGCCGCCTATATCGGCCGGCGCCTGACATCCGTGCTGCCCGAGATCGCGGCGCTTCGCCGTTTCGACAACGACAGCGGTGTGATCGAGACCTATTTCGGCGAAATCCCCCACTATGCCGCGATCCGGCCGGTCGGCACCGAAGGTGCGCTGATCGTCGCGGCTCATTCGCTGGAAGACATCAACCGCCTGTGGCGTCACGAAGTCTCGCTCAACGTCACGCTCTTCACCGGCATCTCGGCGATCCTGCTCGTCATCCTCTACGCCTACTACATGCAGGTGAGGCGCGCGCGAGAAGCCGACGAGATCTTCGTCGAATCCAACCTGCGCATCGAGACGGCGCTGTCGCGCGGACGCTGCGGCCTTTGGGATTTCGACGTCACCAACAAGCGGCTCTTCTGGTCCGGTTCGATGTACGAGATGCTCGGCCTGCCGCCCGCCGGCAACGTGATCTCGTTTACGGACGCGGCGCGGATGATGCACCCGAGCGACGGCAACATCTATTCGCTCGCCCGCGCGATCAGCCGCGGCAATGCCAAGCAGGTGGACCAGATTTTCCGCATGCGCCATGCGGCCGGCCATTACGTCTGGATGCGCGCCCGCGCCCAGGTGGTGAAGACCGCCGCCGGCCGCACTCATGTCATCGGCATCGCCATGGACGTGACCGAGCAGCACCGTCTCGCCCAGCGTTATGCGGAGGCCGACCAGCGTCTGGCGGACGCGATCGAATGCACGTCGGAAGCCTTCGTGCTGTGGGACAAGAACGACCGGCTCGTCATGTGCAACACCCATTTCCAGCAGGCCTACGGACTGCCGGACAGCGTGCTGGTGCCGGGCACCGAGCGCGCCGCCGTCAACGCCGCGGCCGCCCGGCCGGTCATCGAGCGGCGCGTCGCCGATCCGGACGGCAGCGGCTTTTCCCGCACCACGGAAGTCCAGCTCGCCGACGAGCGCTGGCTGCAGATCAACGAGCGACGCACCCGCGACGGCGGCCTCGTTTCGGTCGGAACGGACATCACGCTCCTGAAGCGCCATCAGGAGCGGCTGCGCGACAGCGAGCGCCGGCTGATGGCGACGATCGGCGACCTGTCCTCCTCGCAGAAGAAGCTGGAGCGCCAGAAGGCCGAGCTTTCAGTGGCCAACGCCAATTACCAGGCGGAGAAGGAACGTGCCGAGGCGGCCAACAAGGCGAAGTCGGAATTCCTCGCCAACATGTCGCACGAGCTCAGGACGCCGCTCAACGCCATCCTCGGCTTCTCGGAAATCCTGGTGAACGGCATGTTCGGCCCGCTCGGCTCGCCGAAATATTCCGAATACTGCAAGGACATCCACGACAGCGGCAAGCACCTCCTGAACGTCATCAACGACATCCTCGACATGTCGAAGATCGAAGCCGGCCATATGCGCATCCAGTGCGAGCCGGTCGATCTGAAGCCGCTCATCGAGGAGAGCCTGCGCCTGACCTCGATCGCCGCCGAGCACAAGGCGATCGCCATCCGCCAGCGCCTTTGCGACAACCTGAACATGGCCGGCGACCGGCGGGCCTTGAAGCAGGTCATGCTCAACCTCCTTTCCAACGCCGTGAAGTTCACCAACGAAGGCGGCAAGGTGGAGCTCCGCGCCCGAAAGCTGGAGAAAGGCGTGGTGCTGACCATCGCCGATACCGGCATCGGGATTCCGCAGGAATCGCTCGGCAAGATCGGCCAGCCCTTCGAACAGGTGCAGAGCCAGTATGCGAAGAGCAAGGGCGGCTCGGGCCTCGGGCTCGCCATCTCCCGCTCGCTGATCGCGCTCCACGGCGGCACGATGCGAATCCGCTCGCAGGTCGGCAGGGGAACCGTCGTTTCGCTGCACATCCCCGAGCTGCCGCAGCAGGCGACGACCCGGAAAAGACCGGCCTGACGGAAACGCTCTAAGGGGAGCTGGACATTTTACAATCGCCCCTCACCCTCTCCCCGTTCTGACGGAAAGAGGGAACGTGCCATGCACGATGCCGGAGACGCGGAAACGGTGCGGCATATATCCTTCTCCCCGCCTGCGGGGAGAAGGTGCCGGCAGGCGGATGAGGGGCAAATCCCATGCCTCGATCAAGCCCCCACCGTCCTCCGGAAAACCTCCCGCACAGTTTTCGACAACCGCTTCACCTCCCCCTCCAGCGTCCGGATGTCCGGGCAGTCACCGGCCCGGCAGACGCGTTCCAGCAGGCCGGCCGGGGCGTCCTTCGGGTCGAACGGACCGTCGACGCAAAGCCTTATGATCTGGGAGAGTTCGGTGAAGAGGCGTAGTGCCTCAAGGCAGATGTCGAGATCGCCGGGCTTCGTCAGCTTTTCCCCGAGCGCCTTCAGAGCTTCGGCCGTCGAGAAGCCATAAGTATCGGCCGTTACTCCCTTGGCGGGCGCGATGAGGCGCAGATATTGCGCAATGAATTCGATGTCGATCAGCCCGCCGGGAATGAGCTTGAAGTCCCAGATGTCGCGCGGCGGCTTTTCCGTCTCGATGAGTTCGCGCATCTCGGCAACGTCCCGGGCGATCTTGCCGACATCCCGCTCGGCTGAGAGCACCTCGCCGATCACGTCTCTCGCCTCGCGCACAAGGCTCTCGTCGCCGCAGACCAGACGGGCGCGGGTCAGCGCCATATGCTCCCAGGTCCAGGCTTCCGTGCGCTGGTATTTGCCGAAGGCGTTGATGCGGGTCGCGACCGGGCCCTTGTTGCCGGACGGCCTGAGGCGAAGGTCGACCTCGAAGATCACTCCCTCGGCCATGGGCGCAGACAGCGCCGCCATCAGCCGCTGCGTGATGCGGGTGAAATAACGGGTGGAATCGATCGGCTTCGGCCCTTCGCTCTCCATCGCATCGCTATCGTAATCGTAGAGGAGGATGAGATCGACGTCGGAACCGGCGGTCAGCTCGAAACTGCCGAGCTTGCCCATGCCCATCACCGCGACGCGGCCGCCGGGATAGATACCGTGGGCGGTCCGGATCTCCTCCACCACGGCCTTCAGCGCCGCCTCGATCAGGAGGTCGGCGAGATGGGTGAAGGCGCGCGCCGCCTCCGCCCCGGAGATCGCGCCGGTCAACAGGCGGATGCCGATCAGGAAACGCTGCTCGGCCGCGAAGATGCGCAGGCGGTCGAGCAGTTCCTCGTAAGCCCTTGCGCCGCCGATGAACGTGGAGAGACGATGGGAGAGATAGTCGCGGGTCGGCAGCTCGGCCATCAGGCCGGGATCCAGCATGCCGTCGAAGACATGCGGCTTGGAGGCGATGATATCGGCAAGCCGCGGCGCGGACGACATGATCGTCACGATCAGCGCCAGCAGCGCCGGGTTGTTGCCGATCAGCGAGAAGAGCTGGATGCCCGCCGGCAGACCTTTCAAAAAATGGTCGAAACGCAGCAGCGCGTCGTCGGCGCGCTTGCTTTCGCCGAAGGCCCGGAGCAGCGCCGGCATGAGTTCGGTCAGCCGCTCGCGCGCCTCGACCGATTGCGTCGCGCGATAGCGGCCGTAATGCCAGGTGCGGATGACGCGGGAAATATCCGCCGGCCGCTCGAAACCGAGCGCTGCGAGCGTCTTCAGCGTGCCCGGATCGTCCTGCTGGCCGGTAAAGACGAGGTTGCCGTCGCCGCCGGAAAGCTTCACCTCCTGCTCGAAGAGCCGCGCATAGCGCCTCTCGACCGTCCGCAGCACCTCTTCCAGCCTGGCTGAGAAACCCGCCACATCGGCAAAGCCCAGCATGAAGGCGATGCGCTTCAGCTCGGCGTCGGTATCCGGCAGGTTATGGCTCTGCTCGTCGCGCACCATCTGGATGCGATGCTCGACGTCGCGCAGGAACCAGTAGCATTCGGTGAGTTCGGCGGCGATCTCCGGCGTGATCCATTTCGCCTCGGCAAGCGCCTTCAGGGCGGTCTCCGTCTCGCGGGCGCGCAACGGCGGCATCCGCCCGCCGGCGATCAGCTGCTGCGTCTGGGCGAAGAACTCGATCTCGCGGATGCCGCCGCGGCCGAGCTTCACGTCATGGCCCTTCACCGCGATCGCGCCATGGCCCTTGTGCACATGGATCTGCCGCTTGATCGAGTGGATGTCGGCGATCGCCGCGTAATCGAGATATTTGCGGAAGACGAAAGGGGTCAGCAGCCGTACGAAATCGTCGCCGGCCGCGATGTCGCCGGCGACCGGCCGCGCCTTGATGAAGGCGGCGCGCTCCCAGTTCTGCCCCCTGCCCTCGTAATAGATCAGCGCCGCATCGAGCGAGACGGCAAGCGGCGTCGAGCCGGGATCGGGACGCAGCCTGAGGTCGGTGCGGAAGACGTAACCGTCGGCCGTACGCTCCTGCAGGATACGGATGAGGCGCCGCATCATCCGGCCGTAGGTTTCCGAAGTGTCCAGCGGATCGGTCAGGATGCCCGCTTCCGCGTCGAAGAAGACGACGATATCGATGTCGGAGGAATAGTTGAGCTCGCGGCCGCCGAGCTTGCCCATGCCGAGCACGATCAGACCCGAACCCTTGCTGGGCTCGGCTGCGTCCAGAAGCTTCAGCTTGCCGCTCTCATGCGCCGCGAGCAGCAGGTGGTCGACCGTGGCCGCCACGGAAGCCTCGGCGATCGCGCTCAGCCAGCGCGTCGTGTCTTTGGCGGTAAAGATGCGGGCGAGGTCGGCCAGCGCGACGAGAAAGCTCAAGCCTCTTTTGGCGGCCCGAAGCGCCGTCATCACCTCGTTTTCGGAGGGCGTCCTGCCATCCTTCGGCCGCCAGGCGTTGCGCGCCGTCCCGATCAGCCGCTCCAATGCCGGTTCCAGCGGCTCGCCGATCGCCATTGCCAGGAGCGACGGCGAAACGGCTGCCGTGTCCCTTAGATAAGGCGAGAGGGTGAAGGCAGCGACGACGAAATCCTTGAGCGGGCTTTCGCCGGCGAGCAGCCTGGCGACCGCCGGCTCGGCCTTGCCGATATCCTTCAGGGCGGCCATCGCCGCCTTCGCTTCCGTCTGGTTCAGCGGACGGATCACCTCCGCCTTCACCGCATCGAGCCGGCTCAGTCTTTCCGACACCACGTCCTCCTCGAATCGTCCTCCATTTCCCACTTAGGGCTTCGGCGCCGGAAAGACCATGGTGACCGTCAGGCCGGGCGCCTCCTTGTTGTCCCGATGGGTGGCGGAAAGCTCGAGCGAACCGCCATGCAGTTCCATCACCGCCTCGACCAACGACAAGCCGAGACCCGTACCCGGCTTGGAGCGGCTTTCGTCCAGCCGCACGAAGCGCTTGACGACCTCGCCGCGCTTGTCGGCCGGAATTCCGGGACCGTTGTCGCAAACCGACAGCCGGATGGCGCCGTCGGTCTTGGCAAGCTTTACGCCGATCTTCGGCTCGCCCCTGCCTTCCCCGGCATATTTGATCGCATTGTCGAGCAGATTGAAGATCGCCTGGCCGATGAGTTCCCGGTTGCCGTGCACCACCAGCCCCGGCTCCAGATCGGTCGCAAGGGAAAGCCCCGCCTCTTCGGCCACCGGCTCGTAGAGTTCGGCGCTGTCGGCCGAGATCGCCGAAAGATCGACATCGGACATTTCCGCCGCGATCGACCCCGCCTCGACGCGGGAGATCATCAGCAGCGCATTGAAGGTGCGGATGAGCTGGTCGGATTCGCCGATAATGCCTTCAAGAGCTGCGCGCCGCACGTCCTCGCGGTTTTCGGCGAGCGCATCGGCCGCCTTGTTGCGCAGCCGCGTCAATGGCGTCTTCAGGTCATGGGCGATGTTGTCGGAGACCTGCCTCAGGCCCTCGTTCAGCTTCTCGATGCGCCCCAGCATGGCGTTCAGCGAATCCGAAAGCCGGTCGAACTCGTCGCCGGATTTTCCGATCGGCAGTCGCTGGGAAAGGTCGCCGGCCATGATCTTCTGGCTCGCCGCGGACATCCGGTCGATGCGCTTCAGGGCGTTGCGCCCGATGCCGAACCAGATGACCAGGGCCCCGACGCCCATGATGGTCAGCGCGACCATGAGAGCCCGCCGCACAAGCCCGCGGAACCGTCCCGGATCGCCGAGATCGCGTCCCACCATGACCCGCAAGCCGTTGTCGAGAAGCACGACGTTGGCGAGCGCCAGATGCCGGCGCGGGCCGTCCACTTCCGAATAGGGCTCGTAGGTGAAGGGAACCGCGGTCCAGCCCTGCTCGTCGAGCACGCCCGGCTGCACGGAAGCGACGTTGCCGGCCAGCATCTCGCCGTTCGGTCCGGCGATCACATAGAGATTTGCGCCCGGCTGGCGGGCGCGCCGCTCCATCATCCTGAGCAGGAGATTGACGCCGCCCCTCTCGTAGGCCCGCTGGATGTCGAGCACTTCCTCCTGCAGCGTCTGGCGCGTCTGCTGGGCGAGCAGCCGTTCGGACATCGCCGTCACGTAGAAGACGAGGAAAGCGGCGCAAAGCGCGAAAAGCAGGATATAAAGCGCCGACAGCCGCACGGCCGTCGAACGGAACATCAGGCGGGCGCGTGCCAGCAATCCAGGGTCACCCCTCGTCCTTGATCATGTAGCCGGCGCCGCGGATGGTCTTGAGCAGCGGCTTGTCGAAATCCTTCTCGATCTTCGAACGCAGCCGCGAGACATGCACGTCGATGACGTTGGTCTGGGGGTCGAAATGATAGTCCCAGACGTTTTCGAGCAGCATGGTGCGGGTCACCACCTGGCCGGCATTCTTCATCAGATATTCGAGCAGGCGGAATTCGCGCGGCTGCAGGAGCACTTCCTTGCCGGCGCGCTTCACTTCGTGGGAAAGCCGGTCGAGCTCCAGGTCGCCGACCCGGTAGACCATGTCCTGCTCCGGCGCGCCCTTGCGGCGGCCGAGCACCTCGACGCGGGCGAGCAGTTCGGAAAAGGCATAGGGCTTCGGCAGATAGTCGTCGCCGCCGGCTCTCAGGCCCGTCACGCGGTCGTCCACCTGGCCGAGCGCCGAGAGGATGAGGACCGGCGTGTTGACGCCGCGCTTCCTGAGTTCGCTGATGACGGATAGGCCGTCGCGGCGCGGCAGCATGCGGTCGATGACCATCACGTCGTAGGAATTCTCCGTTCCCATGAAGAGGCCGCTTTCGCCGTCGCTTGCATGGTCGACCACGATCCCGGCCTCGCGAAAGGCCTTGGTCATGTAGGCTGCGGCTTCGAGATCGTCTTCGATCACCAGAATCTTCATGTGCGGAACAATAGCGTCACCGCCCGTTTTTGCATCATGGGATTCGTCGGTTTCGGCAGAATAACGGATATCCATCACCATTTCTCACTCTCCCCTCGTGAAAAGGGCGCCGGCCGTTGCCGGCGGCGCCCTCGACCACTTGGCAGTCCGAGGCTATCAGCCTTCGTCGATCGGCAGGGCCACGAAGCGGCTGTTGCCGCCGGATTCGACCTGGAACAGCGCGCGGGTGCGGCCATCCTTGCGGGCCTGGTCGATCACGCTGCCGACATCGGCGGCGCTCGCGACCTTGCGGTTGTTGACCGAGACGATCTTTTCGCCGCTCTTCAGGCCGCGGGCCGCAGCCTCGCTATCGGGATCGACATCCGTGACGGAAAGACCGGAGCCGTCCTCGGCCGGAGCGACCGTGATGCCGAGGCTGGCGAGCGCCTTCTCGCTGGACGGGGCCGGCGCATCGGGCTGCTGCGGTTCTGCCGCGGCCGCCTCGTCGCTGGCAAGATTGCCGAGCGTGACCGGGATCGTCTCAGCCTTGCCGTCGCGCCACAGATCGACATCGACCTTGGTGTTCGGGCCGAAGGCGGCGACGCGCTTGGCGAGGTCGCGGGCATCCTTGATCGGCTGACCGTTGACGGCAGTGATCACGTCGCCTTCCCGGATGCCGGCCTTCTGGCCTGGCGAACCTTCCTGGGGAGCGACGACGAGGGCGCCGGCGGCTTCCTTCAGGCCGAGCGAGTCGGCGATGTCCTGGTTGACCGGCTGGATCTGCACGCCGAGCCAGCCGCGTTCGACCTTGCCGTCCTTCATGAGGTCGGCGACGACATCCCGCGCCGTGGAGGCGGGGATCGCGAAGGCGATGCCGACGTTACCGCCGGACGGCGAGAAGATCGCGGTGTTGATGCCGACGACTTCGCCCGAAAGGTTGAAGGTCGGGCCACCCGAGTTGCCGCGGTTCACGGCCGCGTCGACCTGGATATAGTCGTCATAGGGGCCGGAGCCGATGTCGCGGCCGCGGGCCGAAACGATGCCGGCCGTTACCGTACCGCCGAGGCCGAACGGGTTGCCGACCGCGACGACCCAGTCGCCGACGCGAACCTTGCTGTCGTCCGCGAAATTGACATAGGTGAACTTGCGGCTGGTGGCGTCGACCTTCAGCACCGCGAGGTCGGTGCGGCTGTCCCTGCCGACCAGCTTGGCTTCGAGCTCGGTGCCGTCGTTCATCACGACCGTATAGGCCGAGCCGTCCGACACGACGTGATTGTTGGTGACGAGATAGCCGTCTTCGGAAATGAAGAAGCCGGAACCTTGCGCGGTCGGGCGCAGGCGGTGCGGGCGGTTGCCGTTGTCGCGGTCACGCGGGCCGTTGCGGTCGGCGCGGTCCTGATTGCGGTCGCCCGGCATCTGGCCGCCGAATTCGCGGAAGAAACGCTTCAGCGGATGGTCATCGGGAAGCTGGTCGAAGCCGCGGCCACCGAAATTGAAGGAGAAATTGCCGCTGTCGTCGGACGCGGCCTGGGCGTCCGACTGGACGCGGACGGAAACGACGGCGGGGGAAACGGCGGAGACGACGTCGGCAAAGCTCGGAGCCTGCGGCGCGGTGACGCTGACCGGGGCAGCGAAGGACTGCATGACCTGAGCCGGGATGCCGCTCGACAGCATGACCGCCGCAAGACCAGCAACCGTGGTGGTCTGCAAGACGGTCTTCAGGGAGGGACGTCCAATATTGCGCATCTTTTAAGCTACCTTCTTCTCTTCAGTCACTTGTTGGCCGGAGGTCCGGCGGGCGGTGGATGACAAGAGATATAGGCGGCAACACGTTAACTGCACGTGGCGGGCGAATGAAATCTTCGTAATGTTCGGCTGACGCGCAAGAAATCCGGCCGCTACTTCTTCAGAAGCTCGTCGATGCGGGCCTGTTCCTCGGCCGACAGCACCGCAACCGCCCGCGAACTCGGCCGGGTGCGGACGAAGACGAAAATCGCAATGGCGCCAATGAGAAGCAGCAGGATCGGCGTCGCCCAGAGGATCGCCGTCTTGACGCTGAAGCGCGGCTTCAGAAGCACGAATTCGCCGTAGCGCGACACCACGTAGTCGATGACCTGCTGGTCCGTATCGCCGTTCGTCAGCCGCTCGCGCACCAGCACGCGGAGATCCCGGGCGAGTTCCGCATTGGAATCGTCGATCGACTGGTTCTGGCAGACCATGCAGCGCAATTGCGCCGAAAGGTTGCGGGCGCGCTGTTCGAGAACCGGGTTGGAGAGCACCTCGTCCGGATTGACGGCAAGCGCCGGGAGGGGGGTGAGAATGGCCAGGATCAATGCCAGCGCGAGTGCTATCAGCCCCCCTCTGGCCTGCCGGCCATCTCCCCCACAAGGGGGGAGATTGGCAAGACGCACCGGTTTCCCCCAATTATAAACCCCTTGAGGGAGCGATAGGCCGCCGCGAGTCGATCTCCCCCCTTGTGGGGGAGATGGCCGGCAGGCCAGAGGGGGGTGTTGCAAGGCGTCCTTCCCCTCCATCACTCCGCCGCCTCCAGCACCGGCTTCACTGCCTTCGCCTTCCGGCTCGGCGCCCCGACCCGCAAACGTCGGTCCGACAGCGAAACGAAGCCGCCCACCATCATGATCAGCGCGCCGCCCCAGATGCAGAGGATGAACGGCTTCCACCAGATGCGCACAACGATGCCGCCGCCTTCCATCGGATCGCCGAGCGACACGTAGAGCTGGCTGAGCCCGAAGGTCAGGATGCCGGCCTCCGTCGTCGGCATGCGCCGCGCCGTATAAAGCCGCTTCGACGACCAGACGTCCGCAACCGCAACCCCGCCGCGGCTCGCGGTGAAATGACCGCGCTCCTCGGTATAGTTCGGGCCGATCGCCTCGCGCATGCCGTCGAAGGTCAGCGAATAGCCGCCCGCGTCCACCGAGGCGCCGGGCTTCATCTCGACCACCGTCTCGGTGCCGAAGGTCGTCGCGGCGAAGATGCCGAGCACCGTCACGCCCAGCCCGAAATGGGCGATCGCCGTGCCGAACACCGAACGCGGCAGGCCGGCGAGCCGCTTCAGGCCTACCGAAAAGCCCACCTTGGCGAAATTCCCGCGATACCAGAGGTCTGCCAGCGCTCCGACCATGCCCCAGAATCCAAGCGTCAGGCCGAAGATCGCCATGACCGGCCCGCCGTTCTGGACGTAGTAGAAGGCGAGCCCCGCAAACAGCGCCAGTCCGGCAAAGACGTAGAGCCGCTGCAGCGCGCCGGGCAGGTCGCCTCGCTTCCAGGCAAGCATCGGTCCGAACGGCACGGCGACCAGAAGCGGCAGCATCAGAAGCCCGAAAGTCATGTTGAAGAACGGCGCGCCGACCGAAATCTTCTCGCCGGTCAGCGTTTCGAGGATCAGCGGATAGAGCGTGCCGGTCAGCACGGTCGCGGTCGCCACCGTCAGGATCAGGTTGTTCAAGACCAGCGCGCCTTCGCGCGAGATCGGCGCGAAAAGCCCGCCCGCCTTCAGCATCGGCGCCCGCCAGGCAAACAGCGTGAAAGCGCCGCCGATGAAGATTGCCAGAATGCAGAGGATGAAGATGCCGCGCGCGGGATCGGTCGCGAAGGAATGGACCGAGGTCAGCACGCCGGAACGGACCAGGAAGGTGCCGAGCAGCGACAGCGAGAAGGTCATGATGGCGAGCAGCACGGTCCAGATCTTCAGCGCCTCGCGCTTTTCCATCACCAGCGCCGAATGCAGCAGCGCCGTGCCGGCGAGCCAGGGCATGAAGGAAGCGTTCTCGACCGGGTCCCAGAACCACCAGCCGCCCCAGCCGAGCTCGTAATAGGCCCAGTAGGACCCCATTGCAATGCCTGCCGTCAGGAAGGTCCAGGCAGCCAGCGTCCAGGGCCGCACCCAGCGCGCCCAGGCGGCATCGATGCGGCCTTCCATCAGCGCCGCGACGGCAAACGAGAAGCAGACGGAAAAGCCGACATAACCGAGATAGAGCAGCGGCGGATGGATGGCCAGCCCGAGATCCTGCAGGATCGGGTTCAGGTCCTGCCCTTCGGCTGGAGCGGGGTCGAGGCGCAGAAAGGGATTGGAGCTCAAGAGGATGAATAGAAGGAAGGCCGTCGAGATCCAGGCCTGCACGGCCAGCACATTGGCCCGCAGCGTGTCGGGCAGGTTCCGGCCGAAGACGGCCACCAGCGCGCTGAAGAGGACGAGGATCAGCAGCCAGAGCAGCATGGAGCCCTCATGATTGCCCCAGACGCCGGAATATTTGTAGATGAGCGGCATCAGCGAATGGGAATTCTCCCAGACATTCGCCACCGAAAAGTCGGAGACCACATAGGCCCAGGTGAGCACGCCGAAGGAAAAGGCGACGAGCGCGAACATGGTCAGCGAACCGGTCGTGCCGAGCGCCATCATCGCCGCGTCTCCGCGCCGCGCGCCGATCACCGGCAGGACCGAAACGATCAAGGCGGTGGCGAGCGCCAGCACGAGCGCGTAGTGGCCGATCTCGACGATCATCGTGTCGCCTCCCTTGCCGGTGTTTTGCCTGCCGCCTGGCCGCCGCCCTTGCCGTCTTCCCAGACGCCCTCGGCCTTCAACCGGTCGGCGACCTCCTTCGGCATGTAGTTCTCGTCATGCTTGGCGAGCACGCTGTCGGCCACGAATTCATGGCTTGCCGCGTCGAAGGCGCCTTCCGTCACCACGCCCTGCCCCTCGCGAAAGAGGTCGGGCAGGATGCCGGTATAGGTGACCGGCACGTTGCCGCTGCCGTCCGTCACGGTGAAGCTCACGGTCGAGCCCTGGCCGCGCTTGACGGAGCCTTCCGCCACCAACCCGCCGAGCCTGATGCGCGTGCCCGGCTTGATGTCGGCCGTGGCGAGATCGGCCGGCATGAAGAAATAGGCGACCGACTGGCTGAAGGCGAACATCACGAGCAGCACCGCGACGATGATGAAGCTCATGCCGCCGGCGATCACCGCAAGCCGTTTCTGTTTTCGCGTCATTGGGCAGTCCCTTCCACGGCGATCCCGATCTCGTTGGCGAGCGCCACCAG
The DNA here is from genome assembly GCF_030378245.1 of Neorhizobium sp. CSC1952. Classification (NCBI taxonomy): domain Bacteria; kingdom Pseudomonadati; phylum Pseudomonadota; class Alphaproteobacteria; order Hyphomicrobiales; family Rhizobiaceae; genus Neorhizobium; species Neorhizobium sp. CSC1952. The sequence continues at coordinate 447,113 of NZ_CP128416.1, forward strand.
CTCGCCCGATGACGGGAACTGTTTCAGGCCGCTTTTCAACGCCTCCTCGGCCTTGGTCTTGTCGCCGAGCACGGAATAGGAGCGCACCAGCCTCAGCCAGCCTTCGAGATTGTTCGGATCCTCCTTCAGCCGCGCCGCGAGGCTGTCGACCATGCCGCGGATCATCGCCCGCCGGTCGTCCTGCGACATGTTCTGTGCCGCGGCGATATCCTGCTGGCTCGGATTGCCCGGCACCTGTGCCGCTTCGCTGCCGGTATCCGGGCCGGGAGCGACCGTGCCGCCGTTCTTGGCGATATGCTGGTTGACGAGCTGCATCCAGGGCGCGTCCGGCGGGGAAACCTTGGCGATCCCTTCGAACACCGTCCGAGCTTCCGCGGCCTTGCCCGCCTGCTCCAGCCCGAGCCCGACATAGAAGCGCGGGCGCGGATTGCCCGGCTCGAGCCTCACCGCCTCCTCGAAGGCGGAGCGCGCATCTTCCGTGACGATGCCGTCGTTCGACGCCACCAGCGTCTCGCCGAGACCGGCCAGCCGCATTGCGTTCGGCCCCAGGAGGCGGATCGCGTTGCGGTAGGCCATCTCGGCATCGCCGAGGCGCATGGAGCGGAAATAGATCGGCGCCAGCAGGTCCCAGCCGGCTCCATCGTTTGGATTTTGAGCCAGATGCCGCTCGGCCTTGGCGACGAGCAGCGCGATGTTGTTGCCGGGATTTTCAAGCCGCGCCTCGAGCGGCTGGTCGGGGATGCCGGGGCTTCCCAGCATCACGTAAAGACAGAGCCCGACGGCGGGCGGAACGAGCGTCACGACGGCGGTCGCAAGCGTATGCTTGCGGGTCTTGAGAGCGGCCTGCTGCCTGCCCCCGTCCGCACCGGCGGCGGCGATCAGCCGGCGGCCGATCTCGGCGCGGGCATATTCGGCCTCCTGCGGCTCGATGAGGCCCTGGTCGCGATCCCGCTCCAGTTCCTTCAGCTGGTCGCGATAGACTTCGACTTCACCGGCGCGATCTGCGGGCGCGGATTTGGCGCTTCGGGCGAAGGGCATGATGAGGACTGCCGCGACGGCCGCCGTCAGAACTGCGAAGACGATCCATAAAACCATAGCGTCCCATTACTGCAACCACCGGCTCTTTCCAACCGCGGAGCCGGTGTTGACGCGAATTTGAGGCGTTTCGCCGCAAGTTCGTCCTGGATATGGATCTCGTGCGTACCTGCGGCCATGGCCCAGGTCAAACCGTCGCAGATCACGTCAACGGCGTCCAGGTTCCGTCGGAATTGCGGCAGGCCGCACCGCGTGCCGTCACTTCCTTGCCGTCCGCCGTCACCGTGTGGCGGTACTGGCGGCAGTTCTGCGTTCCGACCTGGTAAGGCGCGTTGACCACGACCTCGCCGCTTGCGTCACTCCCCTTCCAGGGAATCGTGTGGCCGCTGGCACTCGTCTCCAGGGCCCGGTATTCCGCCTCCAGCGCACGGGAACGGTCGCTCGCCGAGAGCGTGGCGCCGGTGCGGCCGACAATGCCGCCCTGCAGCGCGGAAATATAGGAAGCGGATGCCGAAGGCTTCGGCGAAAGCAGGCCGCGCGGCCCGGTCGCCCGGTTGGAAGAGGTGCCGCAGCCGGCGAGCAGGCCTGCCACGACAAGCGATGAAACGACATTTCGGAAGCTCAAGGATCGCATCGTGTCAGAAACTGGCTCTCGGTCGGTTTTCGTTCGGGAATCCCCGCCGGGACAGTTCCCGTCCCGACATGGCGTCTTTATGGCGTCACTGGGAAACACGCAAATCCATGTGAGCTTCCAGCCTCTGCCGGATCGTCACGCGAATTACATTAGAATTCAATAAAAAGTTTCCTCGCATCAAAGATATAGCAGGCGATTCATTCGTCCATGCCCCTTGGCTGGGATTGGTAGGATGTTGCCCACCGGCCACACTTCGGCGGAGCTCTCCCGAACGCCCCACGTCACGCCGCATCTTTCGTCACTCCCGGCAGAAGCAGCTGCGCCCGCAAACCGCCCCGCGCTCCGCGCGTCAGCTCGACCGTGCCCTGATATTCGCCGGTGATCTCGCGCACGATCGAAAGCCCCAGGCCGGCGCCCGGCTTGCTTTCGTCGAGCCGCGTGCCGCGTTTCATCGCCTCGCGGATCTGATCCGGCTCGAGCCCCGGGCCGTCGTCCTCGACCGCAATTTCCACCCAGTTGCGGCGCGCGTGCTCACCTTCGGCCGTCTGTGGCCCCGCCGTCGGCGTGGCCGTGATCCAGACGCCCGTCTTGCAGAAGCGGGCGGCGTTTTCGAGCAGATTGCCGATCGTCTCTTCGACGTCCTGCTGTTCCATGGCGAGCGCCACGCCGGGTGGGAAGACGGAGAGATGGAACTCCTTTTCCGGGTTGAGCCGGCGCATGACGCGCACCAGCCGTTCCAGCACCGGTTCGATATCCGTCCGGGCGAGCAGGGATTCGCGCTGGGCTGCGATGCGCGCCCGGTTCAGATAGGATTGCACCTGCGCCTGCATGGCTTCCGCCTGCGACCGGACGAGATCGGACTGCACCTTGTCCAGCATGCGCGATTCGTTGAGCAGGACCGCGATCGGCGTCTTCAGCGAATGCGCCAGATTGCCGACCTGCATGCGCGCCCGCTCGACGATGCGGCGGTTGCTTTCGATCAATGCGTTGACGTCGTTGGCGAGCGGCATGATCTCGCGCGGGAATTCGCCCTCCAGCCGCTCCACCTCGCCCCTGCGCACCCTTTCGAGCGCGCGGCGGGCACCGTCGAGCGGCTGCAATCCGTAGAGGATCGCAAGGCCGTTCACCACCAGGCTGCCGAAACCGAAGACGGCAAGCGCGATATAGAGATTGCGGGAAAAGCCGCGGATGTCTTCCTCCACCACCGCGAGATTGCCGGAGACGCGGAAGCGGGCCGCACGGCCCTCGCCGTCGAGCACGACTTCTGTCTCCGCGACGAGAACGTGGTTCCCGAAGGCGTCGTTGGCGGGATAGAAGCGTTCGTAGCGGTTGTTGAAGGGTACTGCGAGGATCGAGGGCACGCTGATGTTCGACGTGCCGAGCGAGGACGACGACAGCGGCCTTGCGGCAAACGTGCCGAGCGGCTCGATGATCCAGTACCAGCCCGTTTCCGGCTGCGAGAAGCGCAGGTCGCCGAGCTGCGGACTGCCGGAGAGCTGGTTGTCGTCGCCGATCGTGATCGAGTTGATGACGTTGTAGAGCTGGGCGCGCAGAAGGTCGGTGAAGGCCCGCTCCGCCGATTGCCGGTAGAGCTGCGAGATGACGATCGAAATCACCACCAGAGCCAGCGCCGACCATGCGGTTGCCAGAAGCAACACCCTGGCCGTCAGCGATCTTGGTCCGATGGTGCGAAATCTAACGCGCATCTGTCGGCGCTTGCATCCTGTAGCCGAGGCCGCGGACAGTTTCGATGAGGTCGACGCCGAGCTTCTTGCGAAGCCGGCCCACGAAAACCTCGATCGTATTGGAATCGCGGTCGAAATCCTGGTCATACATATGCTCCACAAGCTCGGTGCGGGAAACGACCTGGCCCATATGGTGCATCAGGTAGGAGAGCAGACGGAATTCGTGCGAAGTGAGCTTCAGCGTCACGCCGTCGACGCTCGCCTTGGAGGCCTTGGTGTCGAGCCGGACCGGGCCGCAGACGATCTCCGAGGAGGAATGCCCGGCGGCACGGCGGATCAGCGCGCGCACCCGCGCCAGCACTTCCTCCACATGGAAGGGTTTCGCCACGTAATCGTCGGCGCCGGCGTCGATGCCCGCCACCTTGTCGCTCCAGCGGTCTCTGGCGGTCAGCATCAGCACCGGCATGCCCTTGCCCTCGGCGCGCCATTTCTCGACGACGGTAATGCCGTCCATCACCGGCAGGCCGATATCGAGGATCACCGCGTCATAGGGCTCGGTGTCGCCGAGATAATGGCCTTCCTCGCCATCGAAGGCCTGGTCGACCACGTAACCGGCCTCCTTCAGGGCGTCGGAAAGCTGCCGGTTGAGATTGACGTCGTCTTCGACCACCAGAATGCGCATGAACCGTCCCTCGAATGATATGCCGGCAGATGGATACCTGCCTTTCCGCTTACATCGGAACCCTTACGGTTACCTTGCGCGGTCTTTCGCTGCCGCTGCCCTGGACGAGCACCGTCACGACACAGGTCTGGCCATCGGAGGAAGGCTGAGCGGAAAGAAGCTGGCCGCCGGTTTCCCGCACCACGCGAGATGCTGCCGAGCCGCAGTCGCCTGCGACCAGGATGAGATAATCACGCGCGGAGGCCTTTTCCGGCTCAAGACCGGCAAAACCGGCTATGCCGGCGGCCAAAATCGCGATGATCGGCAATCGCGCCATGGTTACACTTTCCACTCACGAGACAACAGGATTCATGTCCAAAGCATGTGATGGATTATGTAGCCAAAGGCGGCTGAATGGCAAATGAATGGTCGGTAACGCTGCCATTCACAAGCCTATTTTCCCCCGATTCCCGACTGGGCCGCGATCCGCCCATAGATTGCAAGAAGCCCGCCCGCAACGCCTGCCAGCGTCACCGCAATATCCGCCAGATCGGCCTGCACATCCTGGCCGAGTTCAATTCCCGCCATCTGCAAAAACGATGCGCCGACCGCGATCAGCGCGCCCCAGACCGTTTTCGACTGGTACCAGGCCTTCATTCCGTCCATGCTCGTCTCCTTTTCAACCTAGAATGTAATGACCGTTTCGGCCGGAATGCCGAGCGGCACCGCACGCCCCATCTGGCGGATGCGCAACGAAAGGCTCGGCTGCGGCGCGCCGAAATCCGCGACCTCGTCTGCCGCCGGATAGAGGAAAGCCGCTTGCGTCACTTCGGCCGTTCGCTTGACTGTCTCTCCATCGAGAAGCTCGACGCGGTAGCGCTCTTCCGGCTCGTCGAGCGGAATGTCCGTGCCGTCCCAGCCGTCCGCCTCCACCCGGCCGCGCCGGACCCAGGTGAGGCGCACGCCGCCTCCCGGCTGCCGTTCGCCGTTGATATGCACCGGCGAAAGCGGCGCCTCTGCGCGCAGTCCGGCTGCGAACCCATGCGGGCCGGAACGTCCGCCGCCCTGCCCCAGGCTTTCCGCCAGCCAGTTCAATGTAAGGCCGCGCTCTTCCGCCGCAAGCCCCAAAGGCACGACCGCTTCGTCGAGCACCACGACCGGAGCCCCGGCGACGGCACCCGCGAGCATCGCATCCTCGGTGCCTGCAAGGGCGCGCAACAGGTTCGCGAGCCGCCAGCGGTTGGGGCCGACCTCCTCTGCATCCGCAAAGCCGATCACCTCCCAAACGCCGTTTTCCGCCATCACGGCGATGCGGTTTTCTCCGTTCAGCACGGCCCGCTCGTCCGCCGACGACAAACCGCCGAAGAAGAGTTCAAGCTCCGCCGTACCGGCCCTGTCGAAACGACCGGTCACACCGGCCGCCAACGAAGCCGCCAGGACGCCGACCCTCGCCGGCCGGTCGAGTGCGGCGCGCGTCCGGTATCCTTCCGTTCCGGACGAAGACGACAGCGCCATGCGCCGCCATGGCCTGCAGAAGCCGGCGACCCTCGCGAAACCTGTGGTCTCGCCCGATGAAAACCGCGGCAGGTCGAGGAAATGCAGGACCGGCGCAAAGGCATCCGAAACCGTGCCGCCGCCCATCCGGCGCCCGGGCTCGCCGGTATGGCTCGCCGGGGCGAGCGGCGCATGCTGGCGTGCCTCGATCCGCTGCACCGCGCCTCCCTCGACCCGATCGATGATGAAGACACCTTCGGGACCCTCCGCATCCGGCAAGGCCAGCCGCACCGTATCGCCCGGCTCCACGGCGACACCCGCAGGCGGCAGCGCGAAGCTGAGCGTTCGCCTCCCGATCCGTTGGCCGCGCAGCAGCGTCTCGACCGCTCCGAGCGCCGTCTCCCCCGGCAGCACTGCCGGCAGGTCGTAGCTGAGTGTCCGCCGGCTCTCCGCCCGTGCCCTCCGTGACCGCACGCTCCCCTGCTCGTAATCGAGGACCGGGTTGTACGACGTCAGCACCGCCTCCGCCGCAAAATCACTGTCGTGACCGCGGCTTTCCGACCAGAACGGCTCGCCGTCCGTATCGGCGACCACAGAGATCTCCCTTGGCGCGAGGCTGGCCTTCAGCCGCGACCGGAAGCGCAATCTTCCGCCATCTTCCGCGACGTCGACCTGAAAAACCTCGAGCAGCGGCTCCAGAAGCGCCCGCGCCGAGGTCACCTCGCCCTGCACGTAACCCGTCAGGTCACCGCTCACCTCCGAGACGTCGAAATCCTCGAACCCATGCTCGATCAGGATCGCCGCGATCGCGTCCGCCAGCGTGGTCGCCCCCAGCCGACCGTTCAGCCAATGGCCGGTGCGCCAGTTGCCGCCGTCGCTCCAGATCGACAGGTCGTCTGGAAAGGCCGGGGTTGGCCGCGCGTCCCAGGTCCAGACGAAGACATGGTCGGGATCGACCATCCCGGAAGACGGACCCTCACCCTGCCACCAGCCGTGATGCGCCTCCAGGAACCGCCGCTGCATGCCGTCCGACCGTCCGCTGCTCGAAAAGTAAGGCGCGGCGCTTTCCGCCGATTTCGGATCGATGAAGACGTTCGGCTGGTTGGCCCCCTTGTCCACTGCCGGGCAGCCGAGCTCGGTGAACCAGATCGGCTTCATGCCGGGCGTCCAGGCCGTCGGCGTCGCCTTCTCCACACCGCCCGTCCGGTCGTAGTGCCGGTTCGACCACCAGCCGGACAGGTCCTTGGTGCGGAACACCCACGGTTTTCCCGCCAGTCCATCGGTGATCGGCGAGCGCACACGGTTCTCCCGGTCCGCCTCGCTCGCGTAATACCAGTCGAAGCCCTCGCCCGAATTTATCTGCGCTGCCATGGCCTCGGCATCGTCCACCGAGCGGAACCCGTCCGGACTGTCCGCCGCAAGATCCTCGTCCCGCCAGTCGGCGAGCGGCATGTAATTGTCGATGCCGACCGCGTCGATATCCGGCGAAGTCCAGAGCAGGTCGAGATGGAAGAAAACCTCGCCCGTACCGTCCTGCGGATGATAGCCGAAATATTCGCTCCAGTCGGCGCCATAGGTCAGCTTCGTCTCCGGCCCGACGACCGCTCGCACGTCCGCCGCCAGCCCGACCAGTTCCTGCACGAAGGGAAATGCACCCGTTTCGTCCCGCAATTGCGTCAGGCCGCGCAGTTCCGAACCGATGATGAACCCATCGACGCCGCCCGCGGCCGCCGCCAAACCCGCATAGTGCAGCACCATCCGGCGATAGCCTTCGGCGCCGTTCGAAAACGCCTCGGCTTGCACCCGCGCCGCCGCCGTCTTGTCCGCCGTTCCCGGCCGTCCCGGCCCCGGAAAGGCGGTGATCCGACCGCGCCACGGAAAGGCCGCCTGCTCCGCCTCGCCGTAGGGATCGGGCAGACCGTTGCCGGGCGGAATGTCCATCATGACGAAAGGATAGAGATAGACTTTGAGCCCACGCGCCTTCAGATCGGCGATCGCTTGGCGGACGCTCGTATCACTCGGCGTGCCGCCGAAGGCCGGCCCGTCCTCCTGGCTCACAAGATGCGCATCCGCACGCGATATACCTGCGACGGACCATTCAATGCTCTCGTCCCGCCGCGCCGCCACTTCCACCCCCGGAACGATCCGGCAGTGTCTCGCGCGCAGGTCGGTCCCGAACCACGACACGACCAGCGCCACCCGTTCGAGGTTCGGGCAGAGCGCCTGCAGCTCGTCGAGCGAGGCCTGCCAGTCCGTTCCTGCCGCCAGTGTATTTCGGTTGAGGATACGTGCGCTTCCCTCGCCCGTCTTCTCGGTCACCGGCACGGTCGCATACCCGTGCTCGGTCGCACCGGGAATGATCGTCACCGCACGGATCTGCCGCTCCAGACCGCCCACCGGCCGCAGCACCTCGAACTGCAGCAGCGGGATGCGGTTGCCGAAGCTGTCGAGCGGCAGCCGTTCGAATACGGCATAGGCCAGGCCGCGATAGGCCGGCGTATTGCCCTCGCCCTGTTTCGCCTCGACCAGCGGATCGGGCAATTGCTCCTCGTCGCCGCGATAGACGCGCATCTCGATCGCCGTCAGGTCGAGCTCTCGCCCGTCCGCCCAGACGCGCCGCACGCCGGCGATCGGTCCCTCGCAGATCCCTACCGCTAGGTTTGCGAAATAATGGAAGGTCTCGACCCGCGGCCCTGTCGCCTTGCCGCCGGAGCGCTCGCGCGTCACCTCCTCCTCGAAGCGCGTCGCCCAGATCAGCGTACCGCCGATCCGCGCGGTGCCATAAACGCGGTTGATCGCGGTTCCCTCGTCGGCACCCGGAATGCGTGCGGTCGCGAGCCTCGCGCCCGATACCGTACCGCCGCCGCCGATCAGCGCCCGATCGATTGCGCTCCCCGCAAGCGCACCTGCGGCCCGGCCAATGATCGCACCCACAGGACCGAACACGCCGCCGAGCGCCGCGCCCGCAGCCTGAAGAAGAAGAGTGGCCATAGATACAACCTCGTGCATCGAGGCGAAATTGCTACTGTTCGCCCTCTATGATTGCATGTTAGGTTTATGTCGGTTGAGGATTAGAAGCAGAATGCGCCGTGCCAGCCGGCGCGTCGGCGAAGATGGGCTCCGCCGACGTGGGCAGATGCCTTAGTTCTCAATCATGGAGGTGATGCGATGAGGCTTCTGCCGATTGGCATTACGCTTAGCTTGCGGATAACCCGGACGGGCTGGTCTATAGCCGTCCGGGTAACATTCGCCAGATAAGTCCACGGTGGGCGAGGTAGCCGCCTCGCTCACCACTCCATAAACATACATTCCAAATGGAATTTTTTCAACCACTCCGTACATCCGGAAACCGGTGCACCGCCGCAATCCTGCGCCGCCACGAAGGCACCAGCGTGGAGCGCGTCACTGTCGCCTGCTCATAAGCATGGATGAAATGCCGCGGCCCGGCGAGTATCCCCGCATGCTTTGCCGCGCAATCCGGCCGCCAGCGGAACAGCAGCAGATCGCCCGGCTCCGCCTCGCCCACCGCTATCGGCTCACCGAACAGCCGTCGCGCCGCATCCATCAACCGGTCCTCGCCGCTCCGTTCGGCCCAGTCCGGCGCATAGGCCGGCACCGTCTCGGGCTCCTTACCGTAAAGCTCGCGCCAGATGCCGCGGATCAGGCCGATGCAATCGCAGCCGATCCCCTTCGCCGCGCCCTGATGCCGATAGGGCGTGCCGATCCAGCTCTCGGCCAGCGCCAAGACCGTCTCTCCCGTCCCGCTCATTCGAAGATCGGACCGCCGTCATGGAGCCGCTCCCCATCCGCGTAGGAATAGGCGAAATCGGCGCCCGGCACATGGGGAAAGCCGCGGAAATTAAGGTGGTTGGCGAACCGCGCCCTGCACGTCGAAAACGTCTTGTCGCAACCCGCCGTCACCGAGAACGCCTCCCCCACCGAAACCGGCTCCTCCAGCGGCAGCCACAAGGTCAGCTCCGCCGTGCCGTCCGCCTTCCGCTCGTGCGTCTCGACATCCATCATCGCACCGCCGGAGAAGGTCAGCGTGCCCTGCCGGAAGAACCCGCTTGCGAAACCGCCGAGCCCGGACACCAGGATCCGGCTCGCATCCTTCACGGCAACGACCGCTCCCTCGCCACGCCAGGCCGTCAGATTCACGCCGCAGCGCGCGTCTCCCAGAACGGCATCGCAGCGGCGGCCGTAAATCCGCCCCTGCGGCTGGCTCAGCCGATGCGCCAGGCTCCGCAGCTCCGCCCGGAACTGCCCGCCGGCGCGCGAAACCTCTCCGATCTCGCGCACGTTCAGCAGCATGTGCTCTTCCGGCTCGGCCCAATTGACGATGAACAGCTCCACCCTTGCCCCGTCATATCGCCCCGCAGTCAGATCGTCCTCGCGGATCGCCGCGCTCGAAAACCCGCCCGCCACCTCGTCGGCACCGGCGGAAAGCCCCGCCGAGGCTTCCGCCTCGCTCGTCGAAAAGCCGCTCGCCGCCAGAAAGATCGTGCTGTCGAAGACGAGATCGCGATCGTGTTCGGTGAAACCGAGCACCGTCCCGTCGCGCCGCGTCACCCGCCAGCAATGGCAGGTCGTCGTCGCCTCCTGTTTTAAATGCGCGGCCAGCGCCACAGGCACCGTCTTCATGCCAGTATCTCCGTCAATGGAATGGTCGGGATGCGTCCGGCATCGAAATGCGCCAGGTTGACGTCGATCCGGTCGGTATCGAAGCGCACCGGCACGTCGAATTCGAAACCCGCGCGCACGATCGCACCAGCCCCGGGAATGTGCCCGCCGAAAAAGGTCACGATCCCCGTCGCCGTATCGGTCGAGAACGAGCCCGCCTGTTTCGCCGCCCCGTCCACCGACACCACGATCGTCCCGGCCGCAGGCTTGGCGATCCGCCGCACCCAGCTTCCGCCGCTGTCCGCATAGGTCTTCACAAGCTGGAATGCGGCAGTCGTGCCGTCGCCCATGCCGATCACCTGATCGGCGGCCGAGATCGTCTCGCCGGGCGCACAGGATTTCCAGTCGAGCGGATCGCGGAACCGGAAGCCGTGGAGCTGCCCGCGGCGCGCCTCGAAGAATTCCAGAACGGCATAGAGATCGGCGAGCGATTTCACGCCCGACCCGGCGTCGTAGCCGCGGCGCGAATCCCGCCAGCGCTGGTTCCTCTGTTCGCGCCCGTTGGAAAGATTGACGATGTCCGTGCGCCTCACCGGCCCGCCGGTCGCACCGAGCGCCAGCCGCAGCGGAAACCGCACCTCGTGAAAACCGCTCATCGTTTCACCTCAAAGTCCGACCTAAAGGCCCCTGCGCCCGCGCGCGACGCTGCGCGCCAGCATGGCGGAAATCTGTCCTTCGCTTTTGCGGAAGCTCGCCGCATCGGTCGCCGTCACGTTGAAGACGATCTGCGGCGCCGTCCCGCCCGCGGACGCCGCAACACCGAGCGCACCGTCCGGCCCACGCCTGAGCGGCAGGATCGCTTCCGCGCCCGCCTCACCCATCAGGCCCATATCGCCTCCCATGGGAAAGAAGCTCGGCGAACGCACGACGCCGCCGTCGGCAAAGGGCGTCACCGAACCGACGAGCCCGCCGATGGCAGTGCCAAGCATGTTTTCCAGCGGCTTCAGCCCGGCAGCGAGCGCAATATCCGTCAGGCGGTTGCCCAGACCCCACAGCACGTCCTCCAGCCCCCGCCCGCCGGCGGTAGCTGAGCGCAGCGCCCCCGTCAGCGCCGCCCCGAACCGCTGCGACCGGCCCTCCAGATCGGCCATCACGCCGGCAAGCGCCTCCGCATTGGCGAGCGTGCCGGAAAAATCGTTCTCGTCGTCTTCCATGGTTGTCATCCCCTTGGTGGGAGAAGTTACAAAATCAGCAGCCTAGCTTTAGCTGAGTGCTAGATTTTGGTGGTGAGGGGGCTCTAAGTCCCATCCGGAAACGCCCTCATCAGCGCCTCCAGCCCGGCTCTCTCCATCGCCTCGCCCCGCGGTCCCGAACCTCCCGCCATGGCGAAGAACTCCCGCGGCGTCAGCGCCCAGAAATCCCTTGAATTCAGCCGCAACCGGCAGAGGCCGACATGCATCGCCGCTTCCCAGGGAAACGGTTCTGCCCGTGCCTCGATACCCGCTGCGGCCTTCAAGGGTTTGCAGAGGCCTCCCCTTCCGCCCCGCCGAAGGTCGCCGCGAGCAGGTCGCCGAGGATGCGCGCATAGCCCGCGATCCCGCCGTCGACCGCCATCGCCGCCACCTCCTCGTCGGAAAAGAGGTTGCCGCCGCCCCGCAAACCGGCGCCGATGACGCGGATCATGTCCGCCGACTTCAGCCGGCCGGAGGCGAAGCGCTCCGCGAGACCATTCAGATCGCCCGCGGCAAACGCCGTCTCCAGCTCCGCCAGCGCACCCAATGTGAGGCAGAGGATGCGGCGCTCGCCGTCGATCATCGCCTCCACCTCGCCGCGCCTGCGGTTCGCCCGCCCGCCCGTAAACCGATTGTCCGGCAGCATCAGAGCGCTCCGAAGCTCAAGGAACCGGCCGATTCCAGCGCCAGTTCGAACCGGATCTCGCCATCGTGCTCGCCGGAATATTCGAGCGCCGTCACCTGAAACGGCCCGGACACCGTGCCGAAGGCCGGTATCAGGATCTGCCAGTTCAGGATGCCGCCGGCGAAAAAGGCCGTCCGCACCAGCCCGTCGCTCGCCTGGTCCTTGAAGATGCCTGCCCCGGTCAGCGATGCCCGTTGCACGCCGGCTCCCCCTAAAAGCTCCCGCCAGCGCCCGGCGCTCTCCGCGTCGGTGATGTCGACGGTCTCGGCGTTGAAGGCGAGCCGCTTCGAGCGCAGCCCCGCCACCGTCACGAACGAACCGCCATTGTCGATCTTCAGGAGAAGGTCCTTGCCCTTCTGCGCCACCATGTTCCAATCCTTCCAGCCGTTGCAATTGTTGCTTCCGCGCCACCGGCTGAACTGCTACAGCCTTTGCGTCCGAAGCCCTTCCACGATTCCCGTATGTCCAAAACCTTCCCTCTGCGTTCGGCGCGGACGATCGCCGTGCTCGCCGTCACCCAGATCGTCTCCTGGGGCACCACCTTCGACATGCTCGGCGTGATGGGCCGCGTCATCGCGCCCGATCTCGGCCTGCCGAACGAGGTGATCTTCTTCGGGCTGACGATCATGATGCTGGTGAGCGCGCTGGCGGGTCCCGCGACCGGCCGGCTGCTCGATCGCCACGGCGCCGCCAGGGTGATGGCGACGGCCTCCGTCGTCTTCGCCGCCGGCCTTCTCCTGCTTGCCGCCGCCCATGAGTTCGTGGCCTATGCCGCGGCCTGGGTCGTCATCGGCATCGGCGGCGCGCTCGGCCTGTCGGCACCCGCCTATACGGCCGTCGTCGAGCGCGAGGGGCTGAACGGAAAGCGCGTCATCGCCATTCTCATGCTGTTCACCGGGCTTTCGGCGACCGTCTTCTGGCCGGTCCTCGCGCTCGTGAACGATCTCGTCGGCTGGCGTTTGACCTTCGGGCTGTGCGCCGCGCTGCAGATCTTCGTCTGCCTGCCGCTCTATCTCTACGGCCTGCCGAAGAGGGTCGAAAACCGCGAGCGGGCACAGGCGGCCGAAATCGTCCCGGTCGAGTTCACGCCGCCGGAACGCCGCCGGGCCTTCTTGCTGGTCGCGGCGGCGACCGCCATCAGCTCCTTCGTCAGCTTCGGCCTGTCGCCTTCGCTGCTCGAACTTTTGCGCCAGGCCGGTGCGTCGCCGGCACTTGCCCTGCAGCTCGGCTCGGCGCGCGGCGCCATCGGCGTTTCCGCCCGTTTCGTGGATATGCTGCTCGGTCGGCGCGGCAATGCGCTGCTCACCTCGCTCGTCGGAACCGGCCTCATGCTCGCAAGCTTCCTCGTCGCCGCAACGCTGCCGTCCTCCGCATCGGTCCTGGTGATCTTCGTGCTGCTTTACGGCTTCGGCACCGGCGTCGTCGCGGTTGCCCGTGCGCTCTTGCCGCTGTCGCTGTTCTCGGCCCGCGAATTCGGCCTGCAGTCTGCCCGCCTGTCGCTGCCGCAGAACCTCGCGAACGCCTTGGCACCCGTCATCTTCACGGCGATCCTCGACCGCATCGGCCCAACCGCCGCCCTTTTCACGGGCGCCGTCCTTTCGGCGATCTCGCTCATCTTCGTGCTGATGCTGGTTGAACTGGTGCGGAAGGCGGGAGGGCGGTCCACCTAAGCGCCGATCGAGGCGACGATATCCTTCACCGGCAAAAGCAAGGTGCGTTCCAGGCCTTTGGCCTGCCGAAAACCGTATTTAAGGTAGAAGCGAACCGCATCCTCATCAAGCGCATGGACCATGACGGCCCGGAACGCCACCACTTCGGCGGTTGCGACGACTGCCAGCAGCGCGTTCTTCAAAAGCTCGCCGCCGAGCCCCAGCCCCTGACATCGCCTGTCCACCGCCAGCCGGGCCAACAGCGCCACCGGTATCTCGCCCGGCGCCTGATGGCTTTTGACCTGGCGTGGAGCATGTTCGCGCGAGATCATGCCGGCACAGAGCGAGTGATAGCCCACAACGCGAAAATCGGCATCGGCGATGACGAAAGTGCGTGTGTAGCCCTGCGCCTGGTTATGAAGTGCCATTTCCTTGAGGAAGGCATCCAGCGCCGGTTTGCCGCTATCGAAACCCTCGAGACGGTGCTGTTCGTTCAGTGGAACCGGTTTGCGATACATGGCTTCAATCGAGCCATTCCCGGCTCGACTTGAACAAGGCCGCAAGTTTTTCGTTGGCCTGCGCAGGCTCTGCGAGGAGATTCTCCACCGCATCGAACACTTTCGCATCCACGCCAACGAACCTCTGATCGAGCAGCTCTTTCTGGGCAGCAGCGAAAGCCGCCTCCGTCATGAAGGCCGTCAGCGATTTGCCGGAAACTTCAGCCGCACGCGCGATCACCTCGCGGGTGTCGGCATCGACCCGCAAATTGATCGTTTCGCTCTTCCGAAGTGCTCCCATAGCTCAGGGCCTCATCCTGTACATACATTGTATATACAGACATAACCGGGGTTACTCAAGGAGAAATCCAGACTCCCTTTCACTCCGTCACCGCCCGAAACCGCATCTCCGCGAGATGGAACCTCGTCTTCGGTTCGCGGCGCGTCCGCATGCCCACCTGCAGCAGGCTCACCAGCACTGCCCCATCCAGCGTCAGCGCCGCATCGTGCAATAGCCCGCGCACCAGCCCGGCGATCTCCTGCGCCTCCCGCCGCCCCTCGCCGCCGGACCAGATTTCGAGCGTCAGGAAATGCTCTTCGCCGCCTTCCGACGAAGTCGAATAATCCCGCGTCTCCATCTCGCCGAATGCAACGCAGGGCAGTTTCGGGCGCGGCAGAAGCCGGTCCCGAATACCATCCGGCCCGATCATCCCCGCCAAGACCACATCGCCGGCAAGCCTCTGGTGGATGGTCGCCAAAAGCGCGTTCGCCGCCGTCATCGGGCTTCCTCCTCGCATTGGCAGACGAGGTAGCGGCCCGTCTCGTC
The DNA here is from genome assembly GCF_030378245.1 of Neorhizobium sp. CSC1952. Lineage (NCBI taxonomy): Bacteria > Pseudomonadati > Pseudomonadota > Alphaproteobacteria > Hyphomicrobiales > Rhizobiaceae > Neorhizobium > Neorhizobium sp. CSC1952. The sequence continues at coordinate 462,131 of NZ_CP128416.1, forward strand.
CGGATCGCGCACCAGCCTGACGACGAAGAGGCGCGCGCCTTTGCGGAACCGTTGCCCCGCGACGATATCCTCGCGGAACCGCACCCAGATGCGGTGGCTGATCCTGCCGCTTTCCGCCGCCGCCTCTTCGGCCACCACGAACGAGACGGGCTCGATCCGCGCCCAGAGCGATGCCACCACCTGCCAGGTCACGGTCGCGCCGCCCTGCCCGTCCGGCTCCGTCTGCGGCGCTTCGAGATCGAGCCGTGCCGTCATCTGGCCGGGATCGAAAAAGACGACCATCAGAGCCTCCGCATCCGGAAAGGTGCGATCAGCCGCTCATAGCCGTCGGGAATGCCGGCCGGCTGCTGGTCGGGAGAAACCACGCCCCGGAAGGCGAACATGTGCGCGACATGGATCGACATCGCCCGCTTCAGCGTGTCGGGCACGTCCATCCCCGCCTCGCCGAAACCGGCGGAAAAATCGATCTCGATGCCGTTGACGCTCCGCCCCGGCTCCAGCGGGCTCCTCAGCCAGAGCCGCGCCGGCCGGCCAGCGCCATCGAGCAGATGATCTTGAAGCGGAACATCGACGGCGGTTCCGTCCGCTTCGTAAACGGTAATGTTCTGAATCGCTTGCACCGGCGACTTCGCAATCCGGATCACGCCGTCCTTCGGCCAGCGGTCGAGATGGAGCCGCCATGCCTGCACGATCAGACAAAGTCCGGTCTCACGTTCCAGATGTTCTCGGGCGGTCGTGACGAGCGAGGCCAGCAACGCGTCCTCCTCGCTTCCGTCGATGCGCAGATGCGCCTTCACGTCCGCAAGCGTCAGCGGCTCCGCGGCGGGCGGAGTAACAAGGGCGTAGGTCATGGGAATCCTTCGGAAAGGCAGTAGGCAGTAGGCAGTAGGCAGTAGGCAGTAGCGAAAGGGGAACAGGCCGGTTTGGCCGAGGCAACCGGCCTATTGCCATTGCCTATTGCCTACTCACTACTGCCTGTTCGCGGCGGCTCACGCCGTCGCGAACTTCACCACCTTGATCGCCTCGAAATTCTGCACCCCGCCGCCGACGCGCTTGGTCGTGTAGAAGAGTACATAGGGTTTCGCGCTGTAGGGATCGCGCAGGATGCGCACGCCGGCCCGATCGACGACGAGATAGCCGGAACGGAAATCGCCGAAGGCGACCGCGAGCGCGTTCGCACCGACGTCGGGCATCTCTTCCGCCTCGGCGATCGGGAAACCCATCAGCGAGGCGGGCTGGTCGCCGGCCACCGGCGGGCGCCAGAGATAATTGCCCTCGGCATCCTTGAACTTGCGGATGTCGCCCTGCGTCTTGCGGTTCATCATGAAGGTGCCGTTCTGGCGGTGGCCGGCCTTCAGCGCATAGACGAGGTCGACCAGCGTGTCGGAAGGACCGGTCGCCTTCCAGGCGCCCGCGGCACCGGAGGCGATATAGCCGATATTGCCCCAGCTCCAGGCGCTTTCCGCAACGGTCGTATAGGACAGGAAACCCTTCGGCTTGTTCACGCCGTCGCCGCGGATGAAGGCGTCGCCCTCCTGTTCGGCAAAGACGATGTCCACCTCGCCGGCGATCCAGGCCTCGATATCGACCGCCGAGTCGTCCAGCAGGCCTTGGGTCGCCGCCGGCATGGCGTAGAGTTCCATGGTCGGGAAGGAGAGCTCGGCTAGCTGCGGCGTGTTCGTCTGCGGCCGCGCCGCCGTCTCGGCCACCCAGCCGGTCGAAAGCCCGGCCGCCGCGAAGGGCTTCTTCAGCACGGCGGAGGAAACGGTGCGCACGGTCGAGAGCGCCCGCATCGGCGAGACGACGGAAATGCGCCGGCCGATCTCCGTATCCGTTTCCGGCGGCACGAGATAACCGCCGTCGGCGCCCGTCGTGCCGGAAAAGGCCTTGGCCTCCAGCTCGCGCAGCCCCACCTCCTCGCCGCGGCGGACATAGGCGTCGAAAGCCGCCTTGTGCTCCGTCGCGTCGGCCGAAAGCTCGGCTCCGCCGCCGAGCTGCGGACGGGCCTTCTTCAGCACGAGCTGGTCGAGCACCTTCTTCTGGTCGTCCATCGCACGGTTGATGCGGTCCACCTTGTCGCGCGTCACGACGTCGGCCGAAAGCTTCTGCTCGATCTCGCCGAGCCTGCGGTCGTTCACCTCCTTGAAGGCCTCGAACGCCTCCATGAATTCGTCAAAGGCCGCCGTCACCGTTTCCGGCACTCCCTTGACTTCCGGGGCCTTCCTCTCGAGCGCCGCACCTGTCGCATTCTGTTCCGTCATATCGTTTTTCCTTTGAAGGTTGCCTGCATCATCATCTTCGCCGCCCGCCGCATGTGGCGAACGAGTTCGGTTTCCCGGTCGCGGAAGAACCGCGCATGCTTGACGTTGGAGACCCTGGCCGATGGCAGCATCGGAAAGGTCACCACGGAGATTTCCCAGAGGTCGGCCTCCAGGATCCGCCTGACGCCCGTCTTGGCGTCAGTGCGGGCCTTGACGGTGCGAAAGCCGATCGAGAGCCCGTCGAGCGCGCCCGACTTCATCAGCGCCAGCACCTCGCGGGCCCGCGCCACGCCGGGCGAGAGCACGCCCTCGACATAGAGCCCGCGCGCATCCTCGCGGATCGTCTTCCAGGCGCCGATCGGCTCGTTCGGATCGTGCTGGTAGAGCATGCGCACGCCGCCCGGCCCTCGCTCGACCAGCGAGTTCAGGAAAGCACCCTGCTCGATCCGGTCCTTGCCGAGGTCGACCTCGCCGAAGACGCTGGCATAACCGGAAAACACTCCGTCGCCGGTAAGCCCCGCGAGTTCCAGATTGGCGAATTTGCGCGCGGTCGGGCGCGGCCCGCGATAAGCGTGCATTGGCATTCTCCCTGCGATTTTCATGAATTTTGCCCCTCATCCGGCTGCCGCCACCTTCTCCCCGTTTGACCGGGAGAAGGAAGCAAGCGGCGGCGTCTCGCCCTCTCCGCCTGTGAGGAAGGTTCTGTCTCGATCATGCCGATGAAGAGGGAAATCGGCGCGGCATCCGCCCTTCTCCCCGCTTGCGGGGAGAAGGTGCCGGCAGGCGGATAAGGGGCACTGAGCAAATGGATGAGAAGCCGCTGGCGTGAAGAACGGCGCCTCAGCCGCCCGCCCTTCTCCCATATCTCTCCGCCACCCGCGCCAGCATTCCCAGCACCCACCAGGCCGAGAGGCTTGCCGCCGCCGAGCCCGCCAGCATCACTTCGGCGCCCGAGAGCTCGCCCCCTATTCCGAGGCGCTCGACGAGCCACAGCCCGGTCGGCGCGCCGAAGATCAGCCCGCAGCTCACGCCGGTCAGGAACCGGCTCGCCGCCTCGCGGCGGCTTTTGGGCAGGAGATAGATCAGCGAGACGCCGGCTCCCGCCGTGGCGCCCAGGACCTTGGCGATCCCGACGCCCGGATCGCTTCCGAGGTCAGACATGTTTGATCTCTCTTTTGGAGTTTCACGCAGATAGCAGGCGGCGCCCGCCGGCGAGCCGATCCTCGGCCTTCCGCGGGCATAGCCGGTTCTAATTTTCGTGAATCGTCGGAATCGCTTGGATGCGTTTGCTGCGAAGCCGAATCAGCGACGTCGTAAGTCAGTCAGATCGCCGGGAAATCGCTTTAACGACCTAGCGGAAAATATTGCCGTTCAACGTTTTCATTCGAAGTCGTCGTCTTCGTCCTTTTCGAGATCGGCTGGCCCCTGTCGCGCGTGCATGATGGAAACAACCGATATCCGGTTGGCCTGGATTATATAATCCAGATGATAGGGTGCAGATACGAAGCGGCGAATTCCTTTGACCGGTGCCACGGCGGTTCCCACATGAGGATGATCCGCAATCAGTCGGGTTGCCCTCTTGATTTGATCCGTAAAGGCAGCGGATGCCCGTCGGCTGAATTAGGCTAGATAAGCCCGTTCCCTCTCGACGTAGCGTATCGCTTCCTCCGATAGGAACACCTTCATCAGGCGGCGTCTTCGCGGTTGAGGCGATCAAGCTCGGCGAAAAACTCTTCCGCGTCCACGAACCGCCCCGCCTCGATATCTTCCTCGCCGCGCCGAATGCTGAGCACTTCACTCCCCTCCGCCATCAGGTAATATTTCAGCGCCCGGACGATCACCCAGCTTCGGCTTCTGTCCGCCGTCTCGGCGATCTTCTCGATGTCCTCCAGAATGTCGAGCGGCAGGCGGAGCGTGATCGGATCGGAAAGAACGGGCTTGGCCATCGGAGCCTCCAATTTGTAATACGGCGTATTACAAAATTACTCTTAAAAGTGGGAATTCTCAATACCCCACCGCCTCCCGCTTCTCCTCCTCGGTGAGGAACGCCGCCGCCCCTATCCGCGCCCAGAGCGCCTCCCTTTCGGCGGACAGGCCGGCGATCCGGTCGAGGTCCGGCTCCAGCCGCAACGCTTCGCCATAGGCATCCGACAGCCAGGCCGCGAAGCTTGCGGCGGTGCGGGCGATCAGCGGCAGCACTGTCAGCCGGTAGAAGGCGCGGTTCGCTTCCTGGTAGTTGGCGTAGGTATTGTCGCCGGGAATGCCGATCAGCATCGGCGGCACACCGAAGGCAAGCGCGATGTCGCGCGCAGCGCCGTTCTTCGCCTCGATGAAATCCATGTCCTTGGGCGAAAGCCCCATGGACTTCCAGTCGAGCCCGCCTTCGAGCAGCAGCGGCCGGCCGGCGTTCACCGCGCCGGAATAACCCGCCTCCAGCTCCTCCCTCAGCCGTTCGTACTGGTCGGCGGAAAGATTGCCGCCATCCTTCGGCTGGTAGACCAGCGCGCCGGAAGGCCGTGCGGAATTGTCGAGCAGCGCCTTGTTCCAGCTCGCCGCCGCGTTGGAGAGGTCGAGCGCCGCGCCCGCGGCCCCGAGCGGCGAAAAGCCGGAATGGTCGTCGAGCGGATGGAAGAGCCTCAAATGCAGCAGCGCGAGGCTCCCCTCGCCGTCCGCCTCCGCCGGCAGCCGCCGGGTCGTGCTACCGGCCCGGTAATCGTAGCCGACCGCCCAGCCGTCGCGCCCCTCGACCACGCTGACGCGGTCGGGACGAAGCAGGTGCAGTTCCTTCAGCGCCCCGCCGATCGCCAGCGGCTCCACATAGGCATTGCCGGACAGCAGGAGATGCCCGTAGAGCGCCTCGAAGAAATCCGGGCCGCCCTGCCGCGCGTTCGGCCGGGCGATGAGTGAAAGCGCCGGATGGTCCGCCACCTCGCTCGCGCCCTCATAGGCGAGCCAGGGCACGGCCGCCGCCGCTTCGGCGATCATCCGCATGGCGCGGTAGGCGACCGGGTTCTTCATGAAGCCGGAACGCGACAGCGCCGCATAGGACCGGCCGGACCAGTGCGCCGCGCCCTCTCCGGAGACGATCGCGAAACTGCCCGCCATCTTCGTCTCGACACGCTTTTCCGCGCGCACGCCCTGTCGCGCCGCCGCGGAGCCCCACGGCAGCCGGAATGGAGATCTCATGATGAATTATCCTCTGGACTATGCTGCTTCGGTGATCGCCATCTCGGCGGTGATCCGGTCCCAAGGCACGAATATCGCGTTGTCCGGCGTCTTTTCGATCAGCCCCGCCTCGATCAGAGCCGCGACATCGGCATGCACGCCGCGATAGTCCCGCCGCAGGCTCTGGGCGAGGTGCCGTATGGATGACGAACCGGAAGCCTTCAAGGCGCGCAGAAGCCGCCAGCGATTGGGCGTCAATACCTTCAACAGAAGATCCATGCTTTCGAAGGCCAAGTCTGCAGGCTGCTCGCGCAGATCACCCGCATCGATACGCCTGGCCGCCTCGACTGCGCTCTCGAAGAACTGGTCCATGCCCGTGACGTGGAGTTTTACTTCGCTCATATGCCGATCTCCCGTCTGACATCCTCTTCGAAATCGAGGATCATCTGTTCGAGGGTTGTGAACCGGTATCCCTCTTCCCGGCCCCGGTAATGGCGATGGTCGCCTTTACCCTGCTCGTTGTCGTATCCGATGATCCGCTCGCCGGGCCTGCCGTAAAAGAGAGAATATTTCAGGCCGTGCGGCCGTTCCCCACTCGGAGCCGAAAGCCTCCAGACCTTCATCTGCAGAATCGCTCCGTTTTCCAGGAAGAGCTTTCTGTCGAGGATCAAGGTTGCAGGAGCCATATATGTAATTCATAGCATATGCACTGCGTATCATCAACGCTTTGCGGTGCACGTCACCCTGAGGCTCAGGCCGGCCGTTTCGCCGCCGTTTCCGTGTCGTAGTCGGCGGCGATCCGCATTTCGCGGATCGGCCTCACCCGCTCGATGGACTGCCGGTAGAGCGGATGCGCCTTGTAGGCCGCCAGCGCCGCCTCGTCCTCGAACTCGCCGTAGACGACGAAATCCACCGCGTTGCCGAGCTGGTCGGTCTTCGCGTTGGTGCCGATTTCCAGGAGCCGCGCATGCGGGTTCCCGGTCAGCAGCGACAGGCCGGACAGCACCGCATCGCGGTCCTCCGCGCTGCGGGCGGTGAAAAAGACGATGTGGCGGATCATGTTCCATTTCCCTGTGCGGCAACGACGGGCGGCTAGCACATATCCGTCCGGTCTCAAAGCCCGGCGAGCGCTCCGGAAAACATCCGCCCATAACCCGCGACCAGTTCCGCCCGGTCCGTACCGTTGATGATTTTTCGCGCCCCCACCCAATCGGACCTGCCCGGCGCAAAATGGTGATCGAGCCGCCTGCCGGTGAAACTGCCGCGCCGCATGCCCTCGACGAGGATCGCCACGGATACTTCCATCTGCATGGCGCGCGCCGGGTCGGCGAGGAGATCCACGCCCGTCACCTTCGACATCGCCTCGTAGTTCCGCCGGTGGGTGAGCTGCACCAGGCCGCGGCCGAGCCAGCTCTTCCCCTCCGCGTCCAGGCGCCAGTAGGGCGTCCTCACCGATGGGAGCCGGCCTGCCGAAAAGGCCGCATCCAGCCTGCCGATCGCCGCCTTGTCGCTCTTCGCCAGCGTCTCGCGGACGGGCTGCATGGTGGCGGCGGTCTCGTGGAAGGCGGTCGCCAGCACATAGGCCAGCGCGTCGGTCCGCCCTTCCGGCGCATGCCGGAACCAGTAGTCGAGAATCGCCGTCAATCCCTTGACCTGCCCCGCGGACAGCCGCCCCTTGAATAGCCCCGGCCGGATGACATCGAAGAAAACCGCCCGCTCGCGCCCCATGTTAAGTTTACCTCCTCACCCTTCCAAGGGTTTCAATCGGTTTAGAAAAACTAAATCGTTTTAAGCGCTTAGGCGGCAGTTTACTTTTTCCTAACGCTGTGGAACCAACTGCGTCACACGACGTTCATGTCAGCCGTCCAACGAACAAGGAGATCATGACGATGCAGAAGCAGGTGCAGACCGCTCCTTCCAAGCCGATCCCCCAGCATGTCGTCGAGCGCATGGAATCCGAATGGAAGCAGATGCGCGACAGCGCTCCGCCCAAGCCGGCCGGCCCGCGCTGATCCTCCTGAAAAACTGAATGTCCAGAGTGCGTGCACGTGTAGCGCCGGTCCTTTTGGGAGCGGTGCTTCTGCTTTTCTTCGGACTGCTGCTGAGAAGCAGTCTGGACCCGGCCTGTTCCAGCATCCGCGCCGATCACGATCGCCGCATGTCGCAGTCGGAGGCTCTGCTGGCCCGTCTCTCATCTCTCAGCATCAGGGACAGGTGCGACTTCTATCGGGAGCGTGCCGCCCTCTTTGCCGACAAAGTTCGCCCGGGCCAGGCCTGTATCAGCCCCGGCCGCGGTCCGGACGCGAACAGGGTTCGGACGGAAGCCCGCCTTTACGGCGACCTGGCGCAGGGCTGCTCGCTCTGAACTGTCTCATATGCCTCTGACGCGCGGCTCGCCGGAACCTTCCAAAAGAAGCGCCGTCAGCGCCCAGACCAGGGCGTCCAGGCGGTCGGGCGAGCGGCCTGACGAGAGCCCGTCCGGGCCGAAATCGCACATTTCATCTTTCTGGCCCTACCTCGTTGATTTGGCTAGATTTCTGTTTTGCCGATTTCCTGCGTTTTACAGTTGGCGCTTTTCCCTCTGCTTTTTTAAGCGCGGCGAGCGCCGCCTTTCCGCTCGCCTTCCGATCCACAAACCGGCAGTAGCGTTCGATTGTCGCCATCGACATCCCGACGATATCGCCTATCTGCCCGATCGAGAGGCCGGCACGCCGCAACCTGATGACGGCGGTACAGCGCAGCCCGTGTAACGTTACTCCGGCAAGTTCGGGGATCTGATCGCGCTGCTCGGCAAAGTGCTTGGAGAAGAGTTTCCTCGTGTACGGCTTCCCGGCCGCACGCCCTTCCTCCTGTTTGAGGAAAGGGCCAGGCGCCACCATGTCCCACGTCCTCATTTCCTCTTCCAACTCCGGCAGGATCGGGCAGTAGATATCTCGCCCTTTCTTTTGCGTCGTCAGATCAAAGCCACCCTCGTCGATATGCTGAGGCCCCACGCGCACGGCATCGCTCCCGCGCATGCCGGTGTAGAGATAGAGGATCACGCCACGGCGAACGACGCCCTTCAGCTTTGACTTCGCCACGTCGATCTGCGTCGGGTTCCATGGCTTGTGACCACTTCGCGTTTTCCGGGGTGTCAGACCTTCCGTCAGATTAACCTCTATATGTTCGTTGAGCCGCGCCCACTTCGAAAAGCTGCGCATCGTCGACAGGAAGTTGTTCGCCGCTCCTGGCTTGTCAGCTAGACCATTCAAGATAGCTTGCACGTGAAGCGGCTTGAGGCCGCGCGGTGAGAGGCCGCCCCAGGCCTTGCGAGCAACCTGCGAGGATTGGTCGTAGAAGTCTATCGTGCCTTCCGTCACCTCACCGGCCGCACGGAGCTGCACGAGCCATTCATCGAGGACAGCATTGAATGTATCGGGCGGCAAAGACACCGCCTCGCCCCGATGCTGCTGGATCGCAGCCCAGAACTCTACACTATGTGGATCTCCCGGGAGCGGAACGCGTGGGCCGGGGGTTGCTGTCCCCCGGCCCTTCTGAAAGTAGAAGTATTCCTTGCCTCGCGAAATGACCTTATGGACGTTTTTAGGGAGGCTGATCTTAGCTCTTTGACGCCGACGTGGCATTGAGAGCCCCCACCAAATAAGGATCGTCCGAGGTAATAGCTCCGGCGACCGCCATGCCGCCGAGAGCCATCTGAACGTCATTCCACGACCAACGAACGCAGCCGTTGGACAACTTCACGGGCCTCGGCAGAACGCCTCGATCCACCATTTCACGGACGGTCGTTTCCGACATGTCCAGCTCGTCTGCCAAGCTCTTGCAGGACAGGTAAGAGCGCGGGCGAGAATGGGCGGGAAGACCGGGCTTCATGCCGCCTCCCGCACAGCAAGTGAAACGCGCTCGACCAATTCGACCGCGTCATACGTGATCCGCATGCCGGCCTCCGCAGCCCGCCCAACAGCCGCGATCAGTTCATCATGCCTCGGTCCCGGGGACACCGGAAGATCGTCGAGGACGAAGGCCGTCAGGCGCATGACCGCTGCAGCTTCCAGCATGCGATCAAGGGCATCTTCCAATTGGCGAGAATGCTCGCTCATGCCGGCACCTCCCCCAGCTTGCGGATGAATTTCGGCGACAGATAGCGCTCGTAATCATCCCATCCGCCATCATCGCAGCGTGCGCGGCCATAATAGTGGCTAAAGCCGAGATCTCGCCCCTCATACGAGACCACCCGCTGCTCGCGAACCAGGTACTCGTATGGGTGACCTTCGATGCTGACGAGGTAAATCCCGTCCCCTTGGAACGGCTGGAATTCGACATCTCCCTGAATTAAGAAATTGAATGATCCATCCCGCCGGGTGCTAAAATAGGTATCATGCATTACCGAGATGTACGGATGCATTTTCGCCAGGATCTCGCGGAGCTGCGCCACACAGGCGTCAAACTGCGCATCGAGGGACTGAGGCAAGCGGCTGGTCTTGCCGCTTGCCTCAGCGAGCGCCACGGCCGGCAATGTTGCGGCGGTGCTGGCGGCGGCGATGGTGATGAAGTTGCGTCGCGAAAGGCTTGCGCCCTCGCCTTCTGTTGGTGTATGTCTTTCCTGCATTTCATTTTCCTTTCTGGATGCAGAAAAAGCCGACGCTGGTTCCTAGGCCAGAGCGTCGGCTTTTTTCGTTGAGGTGACCCCTTCCTTCCGGAAGGCCCGCATTAGCTGGAATACGATTTCAGAATTCATTGATCGGCCGTTTTCGGATGCCGACGCTTTGATTTCCTCACGAAGCTCGCTCGGAAGCCTAAGGGGAAACTGGCCGCTCTCGCGTGTCTGCTGGATCATGACGAACCTCCAATGTGTCACCGTGACACATCAAAAGATGTCACGGTGACTTCATTGCGTCAACCGCAAAAATGCGTCACGGTGACATCACCCACACATCAGCTACGGTAAACCGATATCCATGAGTTCAAACACAGGTCGCGAGAGCGATAAGTTCATGCTGCGGTTTCCCGAAGGCATGCGAGACCGTATAAAGGAGGAGGCGGCGAAATCTGGCCGCTCCATGAATGCAGAAATCGTGCATCGGCTCGCTAACAGCCTCGACAACCCCAAGTTCGCCGATTTTGCGCTTGGCTTGGGCGAAGAACTCGACTTCGACTTGATGCTGGCGGCTGAGCGCAACAGTCGCTCACTTCATGAGGAGATGATTTTTCGACTTAAACAGAGCTTGGCACCCGAACGTACAGTGATCGGGGAACTGGAGACCAAGGCGTGGAACGCGCAGCGTCAATATGAAGAGCTTTTGAAGCTCTTCATTCAACTCACCCCAGAGGAGCGACGGCTATTGGAGGAGCGAGCGGAAATTGCCGAGTATGCGCGGAAGATGAAGGTCTCATCGAAAGACATCGGAAAGTTCGTTAAACTTAATCCCATCGGTAACCGTGGACGCCATTATCTGAGGCAGCCCCAGAGTGATTACAGTCCGATTTTGGGCAGACCGGCCAGTGAAACGGAAATGAAGGCAATTGCGGACGAGGTTGGCCGCAACGAAGATGGGCCGGAAGATGGCTGACGATCGAGCACCCAAAGGGAGATCTTAGCAACCGACGAGGATGAGGCTCCCGCAAGTCACAATGACAGTTCCCAAAAAGGCTGACTACAGCATAATGTAATGTTAGAAAAGGCTCGGGGGAGTAGATGGCGAGTTCAGCCAAAGATCAGTCAAGCAGACTAACAATTCCAGGTGTGCCTCATCACGGTGAAGCCATACAGCGAATGACCACAAAGAGCGCGATGTCTCCAATGTTGTGGTTACTCGGCATCGCTCTGACAACGCTGCTACCAGCAGTTTATCTAACTACCGGTCATGTCCAAGAAATTCTCACCTACCTAGTAGCCATCGTTGTAATATCCGGCGTTGGCTTCTTCGCTTATTTTGCATTGCGCGATCCTGACCGGCTGCAGTCGGAGGAATATCTCACAGAAATCCGGCGCATATCTTTGCTCAGGGAAAGCGGGAAGCAACCAACGACCATAGATCTTTCCGTAGAGCAAGAGCCGAACGTATTTGTTGAAGGCGGAGAGGTAGCGAAAATAGATGGACGTTAAAACCTACATAATCGTCTTTTTCAATCCCAAGGTAGACGTGGAAACTCTGAACCGGTGGATTACGTACAGTCCTTATGTGCTGAGCTACTGGAATTACCTTCCCCTAGTGTACTGCATAAAGTCTAGGGCGAGCGTGAATGAACTTCGCGCTCACTTTGAGCCGGTACTTGGTTTACAAAACTTCCTGATTGCAGAAGTTAACCCTGAAAACCTTAGTGGACGCCTTCCGCCGGAGGCATGGCCCTGGTTTAGTCGGTCGGATTTCCCATCCGAAGGGCACTCGCCCGGCGCACAAGTTCCGCCTTCAAGCGGCGGATCTACCAATCGCCTTTTGTCTGCTGCTACCTGGAAAAAACCTTAGGTGATTGAGGCCGAGTAATCGAACTGAAGCGATATAAACGGCAACAGGGACAAGCATGGTCGACATAGCAACAGGCCTCAGCATGGCCGCGCAGGCGATCGGGATCGCAAAAGATCTCCGCGAAATCGACAAGGGCTTAGACGCAGGCGAGTTCAAGGCGAAGATGGCCGAGCTCTATAGCTCGCTTGCAGACGTCAAAATGGCGCTTGCTGATGCACAAGAGGAACTAAAGGCTCGGAATCAGGAAATTGAACGCCTCCGAGCTTCTTTTGCGATCAAAGAAACCACCATTAAAAAGGATGGCTTCTCGATGTTAGCTTTCGAAGATGGAACACCGAGGGGAGATCCGTTCTGCCCTGTATGTGAGCAAAAGGAAGGGCGATTATTCCATATCGCAGAACTCAGCGGTGGCAAAAGCAAATGCCCTAATTGCCAATCGGAGTTCGGGTATGTGCCACGATATCTTTGGCAGCGGGGCTAAGCGGAGGCCACCTCCTTCCTAAGCGCATCGATCTTCTCCCCGGTCTTGTCGGTCACGGCCAGTCCCGGGCTCGGCGTGCCTTGTTTAGCGAATTCAGCACATTTGCATAAAAATCCCGCTTCTGCTGCTCCATTACCTTCTCAATCCGAGCCACCGCTTCTAAGGACGCCCCTCTCGCGTCTATCTGCGGCGCGAAGTTGATTGAAGTAGATCCGCCCCTGCTTGGCAGGGACAACGATGGCAACCTTGGCGCTCCTACCAATCCGCCCTGCGCGTAACCTTGAAGCCGGTGCAGATTATCCACACCGAGGCGGCGCGTGGCGTCGGCGTCGAAGACGTATTCGCCCTTATGAACAATCCCTGCAGGTTCATATTTCCCACCAGGCCCGGTGTAGCCTCCGTCAGAATAGAGGCCACCTGGCGCGGACGGGAATTTCGTGGCACCGCCACCCAAGACGCCAAGGATACCTGAAAGAAAGCTGCCGCCGCCCGCCGCACTATTCACCTTGAAGAGGCTGTCGAGCACATCGTCAAGAAGTGTGTCGCCAATCCGCTTTAGGCTGTTGACGGCGACATCCCCCATGGACTGCCAGAAGCTCTTTCCGTTTTCGAGGGCGCTGAACAGGTCGTCGAGGCCGGCGCGCGTCAAGTCCCTGTACAGAAGCATCTGTTCCTCGGCCCGGCGCCGCGCTTCTTCCTGCTGGTAAATCGCCTCCGTAAGGTTGATGACCTTCTGGCGTTCGTCCTCCGTGGCGGCCGCCCCTGCCTGCCTGGATGCCGCAGCGGCGCGTTTTGCGGCATCCGTGGCGTTGACCAGCCGCAGCTCTTCCTCAAGCTCCGAAATGAGATCCTTGATCGCCTGGCGCTCTCGCTCGGCCTGCGACGGGCCGGACTGTTTCTTGTCGGACGGAAGCGAACCTTCCGGCGATTCGAAAGCCGCATCGATCCGCTGCTGGATGAGCTTTTGCCGGAGGATATCCGCGCCGGACGGCAGGCGCCCGGTTTTGGGTGCCGCGGGGGATGACTCGGGAGCCCTCGGTGCAAACGGGCCATTCACCATGGCGCCGATCTCGGCTCCCGCGTCGGAAAGGTTAAGCCGCTGCTGGTACTGATCGTAAAGATTGATGAATACCTGCAAGGCGCCAGCAGCCTCGACCACGGCGGCCTTAAGCCTTGTGCCCACGGTAGTGGTAATCTGATTGAAGAGACGATCGGTTTCCGCCGCCTTCTTGATCATCTCATCGTTCATGACGATGCCGAAGTCATTCGCCGCCTTGATCTGTGCGCGAATGCCCGCCTCACCCTGGTCGATCAGCGCCACCATGCGCTCGCCACCCGTACCGCCGAACAGTTCGTCGAAAAGACGCACACCTGCCGCCGTGTCACCGAGCTGGCGCGTTCGTTCGATCAGGAGAATCAGCAGCTCGGCCGGATCCTTCAGCCGCCCTTTGACCTCCTGCGGCGACAAACCGAGCCGCTGGAACGCTTCGGCTGCGGAGCCCTTGCCCGTCACCGCGAACTCGTCCGCCCGAAGGGAAAGCTCCTTCAGGCCGTCCGTCAGCGCGTCGACCGGAATACGCGCCTGTTCGGCGACAAATTTCCATTCTTGAAATGCTTTCGTGGAAACGCCGGCGATCTTGGCAGCATCGCCTATTTCGGCGACACCCCTCGCAACGTCCCGGAAGCCTGAAACAACGCCGGCGATCCCCCCGGCCGCCACGCCAGCGAAGAGACCGGCGCCGAAACTCTTGAACATGCCGCTGATCTTCGAGATCGACGATGAGAACGAGCTTTCCATATTCTGCGCCGCCTTTTTCGTGCGCCGCTCGATCCCGCCCATGTTCCGGTCGACATTGGACTGGAACTTCGCAAGCTTCTTCTCCGCGTCGGTGAGGCGCATCTCCATGCGCGTGTAGAGTACGGCGTCATCTGCCATTGTTGAAATCCTTCACAGCCTTGTTCAGGGCGCTCCGGCGCCGACTAAGGAATTTCTTCTTCAGCAATCGATAAGCGGGCCAGAAAAATGGCTGCGCCGGACTGTTCACGGTGCCAAACTCCTGCCCGACTGCGTAATCAAACGGCCCGCCTGCACTCGGCTTCGTCGTCGCCTCGCCTCCGGCTCTCACCACCTGGCCGCCGGTGTCGGTCTCATGATGCCGGATACTGTCATGCAGGGGCGTGCCGTCCTCGGGGTCCTTCGGGGCGATTGCGCGGGACAGCCTCACCCACTCGTCGGCGTCCTTCGCGATGGCGGCGCTTACCTGATCGCGGATGGCCTTCGGCAGCCGCGCGAGACGCCTGCGAAACTCCGCGTTATCGGACCGCGCCATGGATCATTCTCCCTTGGTGGCGCGATACTCGTCGTTGCCGAGAAAGGCCGCCTCCATGATCGCGACCGCCAGCGGCAAGGTCTCGGAAATCGGCCGGCGCTCAACATAGGTCCTGACCATTGCCGTCGCGTCGTTGGGCGACATCCCTCCGCCGATGAGCCCCATGTGGACAATGGAACGCACATCGGAAAGCAATCCTGCGCGGTTGCAGACCATATCGTTGAACGTCGCAAAGAGAGAACGTCGCTCGTTCCGCTCCTCCCAGTCTGCCACATCCTGAAAGGTCAGGCAGAACTTGTAATCGCCGTCACCAAACGGCAGTACGATTTCTGCATAGTGCTTCTCGGTCATCGAATTTGCCTTTTTGCTTGCTTATGGAAGCAGCTTGATCTGCTTTCCGGTTTCATCGAAATATTCGTCAAAGAATGCCAGCGCGTCCGCTACCACAGGCTGGCCAAGGTCATGGATCTTTCGCCAGTTCCCACCGATCGCGTCATCATCGATCTGGGTGAAGCGCCACAAGGGTCGCTTCCGGCTAAAGTTTCAAGAGAAACGCCCCCGCCAGTAAAATGCGGTGATGCCATTCTCCGAGGGGTTCACGAGGCGGAGATAGACCTGCTTTGCCATTGCCTCGCCCGCCTCAGATCAGGAGCCGATGCGCGGTAGTTTCCCACGCCCGCTCCCATTCCGCCCGCACGTCTTCGAAAGCATCATCGGAGATCACAAAGGGGAGGGATTGGCTCCGCGTGTCGACAAGATCTTTGCCCTGGTAGAGGTAGACCATGACTGTCCTGCCATCCTCGCAAAGGACCGCTTCCGCTTCGATCATACCCGCTCACTCCCGACCGGTACGCGGACCCGAGGCTTTTCCGCCTTCATCCGCTCTTCCAGATCAGAGACGCGGCGGGCGAGCTCGAGATGACGAGCCTCGAAATCTGCAAGCGACCGAGCAACGTAACCCTTGACTGCCTCGGCGAGATCCGCCCCAAATTTTGCGCCGTTACCACTCATGGCGCCGGCTCCGCCGGGATACCCCATCCGATATCAGTCAGCTCGGCGACCGCGTTGTCACGGACGCGCTGTACGCCAAAGCTGACGATCGCCTTCATGGCTACGCTGCCGGTCTGGAACATGCTCACCAATTCCTCGCGGGTCGGCGTCACGCTGTTGTTCGTCGGATTGTCGGCCATCTTGATGTCAGCCTGCCGCGAGGCATCGAGAGCGACGGTATCCGCGTCGGCGGCGATCGCAGCGCCGTTGATCAAACGCAGCGTTCCGGCGGGAATGGTGCGGCTGACATAGGCCGGAAGCTCCAGCAACTCGCCGCCCTGAGGCGACATGTTGCGGAACGTTTCCGGCATCAGTGCCAAGCCGTTGGCCACGTCGGGCGACATAGCCCAAAGCATCTGACCGCCGCCGCCGTCGTTGACGTTGTTCAGCAGTCGCAGAAGATCGGCCTTGACGCTCGCGATATCGCTGCCGCTGCTGACGATCGACAGCGAGGACCCGTCAATGACCTCCGAGAAGAACTTTTCATCGACGGTATCGCTCACGGCGCCGCGCAGCTCGGTGTTGACGAGCGTGTAAGCGCCGTCCGTCATGGACTGGGCAACTTCGGAGGTGATGACCAGCAGGGCCGCCGCCTTCACGGGATCGAGCGAGCCGCCTTTGAGCGTGAGTTTCGAAACCGGGACAGGCTGACCTTCGCCGACGATCCAGCCGGTCGCGGAGGCCGTCACGACGCCGAGGCGCGTGCGCAGAGGAACCCGGACAAAGCCGAAGTCCAGAAGGCGGAAGAAGATCGATCGGGAGCGCAGGCTCGTGAAAAAGCCGGCCGAGGATATGCGCCAGTCGGCAAGGATCTCGCCGAAATCGCCGTCGCTCAAGCTGCCGCCGCTGATCGCGGCCTTGTCGAGGATGCGCAGCACGCGCGGAGAGCCTTTGCGGTTTTCCGCGATTTCCCGCGCCAGCGGATATGATCCGCCGGCGGCCGCAAGTGCCTTCGCGATGACGCCGACGTCGGAACTGATGGGATCATTCATGTTTTCACCCTTTGCGTTGGACTGCGCTTAGGGTCGGAAACGAAACGGGAGTGCACAACCGGCATTTTCTCCCGTTTGAGGCCCAATTCACTCCCGTTTCTCCCGTTTGTAGGCCTGGAGAGCCGAAAGGCTCACCATCCACCGTCCGCCTCTCTTTTCGCCGAACCCCTTCGACTCGCATAGCCAGCGGACGGTGTCGGAGGACATTCCGAAGCGCTCGGCAGCGGTGGCGGTATCGATCAGATCCTCAACAGCCGGAGTGATCGTGTCACCTCCGAGGGCTGCTTTGAGTTCCAGCAGATCGGATACAACACGATCAATGAGAGCCGATAGCTCGGCCGAATCAATCCCGGTCATGCCGCCTCCGTTGCACCAGGTCGAGGAAATCCTGGTAGGTCGGCTCCCGGCCGCCGAACATGTCGATTATTCGCGCCTTCTTGTCCCGGAGATCCTGACGATAGGCCGCGCCGTAACGCAGTCGACGTGTCCGCTGGCAGTCATCGGAACAGGTGTAGCCGAGTGAACGCGGCTTCGGGACAAACTCACGCTCGCAAATGACGCAAACCCTCGCTTTCGAGGGGACGGAAACTAATTCCTCGTTTTTGGCGCTTTCCGCCGACAGGTCGGAACTTTCATCAATGTTTTCAACAGGTTCGAATAGACCACTCTGGTAGCAGCTCATTTTTCGGGGCCTTTCGTGAAAATAATCCGATGCCAAATAAAAAATCTGCGAATGAGAGGGGCGCGGGTCCAAAGGCGACGGCTTTCCGAAGTTTGAGACCACCCCCCCTATCCATCGCGATTGCCTCGCGTCGCGTCCAAGCCGGACACGCGATCAACCACCAACCGCAGGCCTGCGCCTCGGCTTTTCTGCTCGGCGATCAATGCTTCTCGCTCGATGTCGGACGTCAGGCGGCTAAGGACGACCGCCTTCATCGTGTCGCCAAGCGTTTCGATCGCGGCGAAGAACTGATCCCTCAAGCCCTCCTTCGGGTCTACAACCGAGGGTGGTTGACGCTTGCTCGCATACGGTCGAGACAAACTCCTTCTCACAAGCCCATTAATCATCTCGGCAGTGACTGCCGGTGAGACTTTCGACGGCATCGAGGGCTGCGCCCTTCCACTTGCTCCGTCCGTATGAGTGAGTTTCTTAGGTGAGTTCCTTATATGAGTTAGGGTGAACGTTTGTTCACTGTCTAAGTGAACGTTTGTGCACTTACTAAGTGCACGTTTGTTCACTATCTCCGCTCCACCGTCAGGCCGTTCGAAGGTCTCGACGATCTCTCGAAACTTGCTCCAGTTCGGCTGATAGCTGCTTCGAAAACCGTTACCGCCATGCCGCGTTTTTACAACCAGACCGCTCTCGTGCAGGACATTGGTTGCCTTCACGACGTTACGTGTGCTGATACCAGCCTTTGCCGCAAGCCGATCCGTCCCCGGATCGCACTGGCCGGTTTTGGCGTTGAAATGAGTAATGATGACCGCAGCAACGGTCTTAGCATCCCCGGACAGCCCCCGCGCCAGGGCAATGGCTTTGAAGGCCACCGCAAAGTCGTTCTTGCCGGGAAGCTCAGGTCGATCGCTCATCATGCTCGATCCGGTGAGCGAGTTTCGCCGCGTCGATGGCTTCGATGATCGTCAGATCGAACTTGCGACGAAGGGTAGGAAGAAGAGGACCGATAATTGCGTCACGGTTCCGTGCGAGCCAGGAACCCGCCTGCAAAACCCGGTCTACTGACGTTTTACAGTCAGGCTCATTGTTCCGTTCATGTTCACGGTTTTTCGCATCCTCCCAGCAAAACGTAAGTGATTGAGGAGGCTTATCTTTTCCGCTTGGCGATACTTTCGCACATCTGGTCCTCCAGATCGGCGAAGCGCCCGGCATGGGCGACCCGCCCCTGCTCGTAGAGCGCCGCGACCGGTTCGGCGCGCAGGAATTTCCCCCGCGTCGCCCTCACCATCGTCACCGGCAGGCCCGCATCGACGCTTCTCAGCATCGCCGTCACCATCTCGCCGCCCTGGTTCACCTCCGCCACCACCCGGTCCGCCTGGAAGCGCGCATAAGCCTTCGTCACGGCATGCGCCCAGCCCGCCGGGCTTGCCCCTTCCACCGAACAATCCGCCAGCACCACCGCCCTGCCGCCCGTCTCCAGGCCGGCCACGACGACGCCGCAGCACGACCCCTCGCCGGAACCGGACGGCGGATCGACCGCCACCACGATGCGCCTCAGCGCCCCGGTGAACCGTCCTCCCGGATATCCGCCATGAAAGCCGATCCTGCAGGCCTCCAGGTCGGCGCGTTTCCAGAGCGCATCCTCGCGGTCCTCGATCAGCTCGCCGGCGATTTCCTGCCGCCCGAGCCGCGTGCCGCCGTAGCGCGCCTCCAGCGCCTGGATGAAACCCGGTGCCAGGTTGCCGGCATTCGCCTCGGTCGAAATCCTCGCAAGCCGCGTTCCCGGATCGGCGATCAGCCGCTTCAAAACCGGCACCGGCCGCGGCGTGGTGGTCACCAGCTGGCGCGGATCGGCGCCGAGCCTCAGCCCGAACTGCAGCATGTCGAATGTCTCTTCGGCATGTTTCCACTTGGCGAGCTCGTCGCACCAGGCGAAATGGAATTGCGGCCCGCGCAACGCCTCCGGGTCCTCGGAGGAAAAGATCTGCGCCACCGCGCCGTTCGACCAGACGAGGCGGCGCCGCGATATCTCGAAATCCGGCCGCTTCGAGCGCGCGATCCGGCAGATGCCGGAAACGCCGTCGATCATCACCTCGCGGGCGTCGCCCAGCGTTTCCGCCACCAGCGCGATCCGGAGAGCGGACCGCTCGCCGGCCGAGGCCAGCGCATGCACCCACTCTGCCCCGGCCCTCGTCTTGCCGGAGCCGCGTCCGCCCATGATCAGCCAGGTCCGCCAGTCGCCCGCCGGAGGTTTTTGTTCCGGGCGGCCTTTGAAATCCCAATCGCGCTCATGATCGAGCGTGAAGCCAGCGAGATCAACAATCTGCCCCTCCTGCTCCGGAGGTCGATTGCATATGGAAGCGGGACCGGGCGGTAGATCGATCTCCCCCCTTGAGGGGGAGATGCCCGGCAGGGCAGAGGGGGGTGTCACCCCGACCTCTTCATCGATGATCGGTTTTACCGCTCGATGGCCATCCACCTCTTTCACCTCGTGTGACATCTCCCCCGCAACGGATGGCTGATCGTTGCCGGGTGACCTTGCTGCGCCGCCAATCAGCTCACTGAGAACTTCGATCTCCGCAGAGACTGCTGCCTTTTCCTCACGTATCTGCTGTATCCCTTGCCGGAGTTTGGTCGAAGCCGCCAATGCCTTGGCCGCTGTCTTCTCCTGCGCCAACCGTTGAGTCCGGCGGCTTGGAGGCTTTGCGTTCAAGTAGCTCGGTGACCGATGGCGGCGGCCCATCGCGTTTCCATGCCTCGTAAAGGCGGACGGCATTTTCATTGGCGCGCTCCTCGATCAGTTTCATGAAGCGGGCCTTCGCCTCCTCATATCCGCCCTCGTCCGCCGCGCGCTCCGCTTCCAGCTCCCGGTCGCGGGCGAGCTGGCGCTGGAGGCCGTCGACCTTTTCGAGCGTGCGGACGATCAGCGACATGGCGTCGGTCGCGGCCTTCATATCGGCACGCGCCAGTTTCTGCGCCGCCTCGTCGCCGTCCGTGAGCGCCTTCCCGGCCAAGGCCCGCATGCGCCGGAAGGTGGCGAACTGGTCGCGCATCTCGACCGTCATCTCATTGAGCAGGCCGCGCAATTCCTCGGCGGGCGGGATGGCACCCTCCGCCGACTTGGTCTCCAGCAGCACGCCGCGTACCTCGTCCGCCAGCGCCGCATCGTCCATCGCCGGCCCTTCGCCATAGACGGGCCGTTCCGCCCAGAGCCCGAAGAGCGCGGGATCGAAAGTCTCGAATTCATCCATGGCCGGTTTCCATAGCTGTGTCTCCGGCGCGCGTCTTCGGCGCACACGGCATCGCGCCGCGCCCGTTTCCGGCCGCCTGACGCCCCGATGCCGATTGCAGAGATAAAAAAGGCCCGGTTTGGAGAACCGGGCCGATGACTGGAAGCCTTGCGCCGCCAGCCCCTTGAAGGCTGCCCGCCGGCGCAATTCTTCGACTGTGGCAGAACCCTATCAAACCACCGTCACGCCGTCAAGGATTATTTTCCTATTTGGCGGATTTTTATGAAGGCGCTGCTCATCGCCTCTCCAATTTGCCCCTCACCCTCTCCCCGCAGGCGGGGAGAGGGGACGTGCCGTATCCAACGCCGCACCTGCGAAAGGGGCGGCATATTTCCTTCTCCCCGCCTGCGGGAGAAGGTGCCCGGCAGGGCGGATGAGGGGCATTCCGATGCTTGAACAGCACTCACGTCCCGCAGAACGTCATCGAAACCCGCTCCTCCGGTTTCGGCGGGACCATCAGGTCGGCGAATTCCGGCCGTTCCTCATAGGGGTTTTCCAGCGCCTCCAGCAGCCGTTCGAAGAAGCTGAAATCGTTGTAGTTGGCGGCCGAAAGCGCCTCCTCCACCCGGTGGTTGCGGGGGATGACGGCCGGATTGACGGCCCGCATGGCCGCCGCACGCTCTTCGCCCGATCGCGCCTCTCCCGCCAGCCTCTCCCGCCAGGCGCCGAGCCAGTCCCGCGCCTTTTCCGGAGCGGCGAAACAGGCGAGGAACGCCTCGTCCCTGCCCTCCGCCGCATCGGCGAGCCACCGGAAGGCGAGCGTGAAATCCGCTTCCCCCTCATGCATGGCGGCCAGCAGCGCCTGGATGAGTCCCTCGTCGCCGTCGGCTTCGGAAAAGAGCCCGATCTTCTTTGCGAAAACGCCGAGCCACTCGCGCTGGAACCGCTCGCCGAACTCCTTCAGGACGGCATTCGCCGCATCCACGGCCCTGTCCTGATCCTCGTCGAGCAGCGGCAGAAGGCATTCCGCCAGCCGCGCGATGTTCCACTGGCCGATGCCCGGCTGGTTGCGATAGGCATAGCGGCCCGCCTGGTCGATCGAGGAGAAGACCTTCATAGGATTATATTCATCGAGGAAGGCGCAGGGGCCGAAATCGATCGTCTCGCCGGAGATCGTCATGTTGTCGGTGTTCATCACGCCGTGGATGAAGCCGACGCCCATCCATCGGGCGATCAGATCCGCCTGCCGGAACGCCACGGCCCTCAGCAGCGAAGAGTAAGGGTTTTCCGCCGTCTTCAGCTCCGGATAGTGCCGTTCGATCACGTAATCGGCGAGCGTTTTCACGCCTTCGTTGTCGCCCCGCGCGGCGAAGAACTGGAACGTGCCGACCCGGACATGGCTCGCCGCGACGCGCACGAAGACGGCGCCCTGTTCCATGCGCTCGCGACGGACCGGCTCGCCGGTCGCGACGGCCGCTAGCGCGCGCGTCGCCGGAAGCCCTAGCGCGGCGAATGCCTCCGAAACGATATATTCCCTCAGCACCGGCCCGAGTGCCGCGCGCCCGTCGCCGCGGCGGGAAAAGGGCGTCGGTCCCGCGCCTTTCAGCTGGATGTCGCGGCGCCGTCCATTCCGGTCGACCACCTCGCCGAGCAGGATTGCCCGCCCGTCGCCGAGCTGTGGCACGAAATTGCCGAACTGATGCCCCGCATAGGCCATGGCGATCGGCTCGGCGCCGGGCGGCACGACATTGCCGGCAAGGATCGCCGCAAGCCGCGCGGGGTCGGAAAAATCCGCCTCGATGCCCAGTTCCACGGCCAGTTCCTCGTTGAACTTCAATAATTTCGGCCCCTCGACCGGTTCGGGATAGACCGAGGCGAAAAACCTGTCCGGCAGGCGGGCATAGGAATTGTCGAACTGGAACACGGGAAAAGGACTCCTTCGGACCGGACCGGCCTTCCCCAATATGGGGAATCTCCCCCGCCGAACAAGCCAAATGCGCTTTTGTTGCGCGGCTCAAGCCTCCTTCAGCCGCACGCCGAAGCCGAGCAGGAAGGTTACCGCGGCCCCCGCCGCCGCCGTGCCGTAAAGCCAGAATGCCGGCCCGCCGGCCCCGCCGTTTTCGAGCGCCGCGACCAGCCCGGTGGCGGTGGCGATCATGCCGGAAATCCCCGCACCGATCGCATAGCCGGCGGTCGAGATGGTCGGCAGGAGCGCACTGGTCAGGTCCCGCTCGGCGCGGCCGGCCGCCTCCATCGCCGCCTGGTTGACGCTCGCCCAGGCGGTTCCGAAACCGGTGCCGACCGCCACCTGGCCGAGAACTAGCAGGGTGACGGAACCGGTCGCGAACGCGGTGCCGAGCGCCAGGAAACCGGCAAGCTGGAACAGCGCCCCGCTGCGCATCCACATATGCCGGGGTGCCGGCGCCACCACCCGGCTCGCGAGCACGGCGACCGCGCTCCAGGTGAGCGCCATGATGACGACCACATAGCCGACCACGGCAGGCCGGAAATCGAAGACGGCGCCGATCATCAGCGCCAGGTAGACGCTGCCGACCGAATGGCTGGCGGACATCAGGAACAGCACCCAGAACCCGTGCCCCAGCACCGAGCCGAGCCGGAAGGCGCCCGCCGGAAACAGTTTCGGGCCGATCTTCCCGTCGAGCTTCAGCACCGCCAGGAAAAGTGCCGCTCCCGCCGCGATCGCCGCGGCTTGCATCGCACCGCCGGTCGCGACCGAGGACAGCGACAGCACGAAGGAGGCGGCGAGGCAGAGCGCGATCGTCGCCGACGACAGCGGCACGGGTGCGGCTTCGGTCACCCGCGGCCTTGCGGCAAGCGCCAGGACCGGCAGCAGCAGGACGAAGGGCGCCACCGCCAGGAAGGACGCCCGCCAGGAGAAAGCCTCGGTCAGATACCCGCCGGCGAGCGGCCCGGCGATCGCCGCGACCGCCCAGACGATCGCCTCCACGGCAAAAACGCGGGCGATCAGCGCGGAGGGGAAATTCGCCGGGATCAGGCTGTAGCAGATCGCCACGATCAGCCCGTCGGCAACGCCCTGCAGCAGGCGTCCGGCCATGATCCAGGAGAAGGCGGGCGCCCCCAGCGCCAGCAGCCCGCCCGCCGCGAAGAGAAGCGTCGAGAACACCAGGCTCGCACGGGCGCCGAACCGGTCGCGCAGCGCCGCCGCCCCGGTGCCGCCGGCGATCGAGCCCATGAAATAGAGGCTGTAGGCCCAGCTGAAATAGGCGGTGCCGCCGATCTCCGCCGCCGCCGGCGGAAGTGCCGCGACGATCGCGAACTGGTTGAAGGCATGCAGCCCGATACCCGCCGAAATCAGCCCGAGCATCGCCCCGTCGCGGCCCTTCAGAAGCCTCGACCACCCCACATTCACGTCCTGCAGCACGCCACGCCCTTTCCCGTTCTCACTGTCGGCGGCCACGCTACAACCTCAAGCGCCGTTGAGGTCAAGAAAGGGAGATGAAAATAAGATCGTTTCACTTCAATGGGTTGCGGAACCGCCTGGTTTTACGCCGATGACATCCCGGCCCGGCTTTCCGAACATCCATTGAAGCACGACCTGAATAGCGTCATGACCTGAATAGCGTCATGATCTAAATAGCGTCATGCGCCGATTTCAGCCCGCAGCCCTTTCCGGGCTGTATCCTGCCTCCCGGATCGCGTCCTCGGCCTTCGCCGCATCGCCCTCCACCGTCACCGTCTGCGCCGTCAGATCGATCGCCACGGCGGCACCCGGCAGCGCGTCGGCGAGCGCGCCGCGCACCGTCTTTTCGCAATGGCCGCAGGTCATGTCCGGCACGGTGAAAATCGTCGTCATTTAAGGTTCTCCTTTTCGATGAATGTCTTCTGCACCTTCCAACAGGGGGAAGGTCAAGTGGGTATATGGAAACTCCCCCTCTGGCCCTTGGTGTGTCGAAGGACGGATCTCCCCGTTAACGGCGGGACAAACGCACATGGGGAACCAAGCGGGTTCTGCTTGCTCCCACTTCTCCCCAGCGGGGAGAAGTGCCGAGCAAAGCGAGGCGATGAGGGGGTGCGCATACGGCAAACTCTTCGCCCGCCGGTTTGGCTTCGCCCCCCCTCATCCGCCTGCCGGCACCTTCTCCCCGCCGGGGAGAAGGGGAGCGCGCTGCGGCCTCGGACAGGCAAGCTGCTGCCGGAAGAAGGTCAAAGGGGAGTGGACCACTGCGGCACATTCCCGTCGATCTCCCCCTCGAGGGGGAGATGTCGCGAAGCGACAGAGGGGGTGGCGGCGGCGCTGCAGACGACGAGGCCGGGAGGTATCGAGGCGACACCCCCCTCTGCCCTGCCGGGCATCTCCCCCTCAAGGGGGGAGATCGGTATGCCGCTCCGCTTTCCTTCCCGCTCACCTTCACCTTAAGCATCAAGCATGCAGTTTCGTTTTCCCCGCCGACCGCGACGCCTCACCCTCTGCGGAGCTATCGCCCTTTGCGGAGCTATCGCCCGCTAGATCATCGAGGATCGGGCAGTTCGGCCGGTGGTCGCCGCCGCAGCAGTCGGCGAGGTGCTTCAAGGTCTTCACCATGCCCTGCATCTCGGCAATGCGGCGTTCGAGATCGACGATATGGGCGGTCGCCACCTCCTTGACCGCGGCGCTCTCGCGGCTCCGGTCCTGCCAGAGCTTCAGAAGCGTCTCGGTCTCCTCCAGCGAGAAGCCCAGCGAGCGCGCCCGCCGGATGAAGCGCAGGATATGCACCTCGTCCTCGCCATAGACCCGGTAATTGTTGCCGGTGCGGCCCATCGGCCGGATCAGCCCGATCTCCTCATAGTAGCGGATCATCTTGGCGGATACGCCGGAGGCTTCGGATGCCTGGCCTATGTTCATCTTGTCTCTCCAATCTTGACGGTCTTCAGCCTCAACGCGTTGCCGAGCACGAAGACGCTCGACAGCGCCATGGCACCGGCCGCGATCATCGGCGACAGCAGCCAGCCGAAGGCCGGATAGAGCGCTCCGGCGGCAACCGGGATCAGCGCCACGTTGTAGCCGAAGGCCCAGAACAGGTTCTCCTTGATATTTCTCATCGTCGCGCGGCTCATCGATACCGCCGAGACGGCGCCGGTGAGTTCCCCGCCGACCAGGACCACATCGGCGCTCTCGATCGCCACGTCGGTGCCGGTGCCGATGGCAATGCCGATATCGGCCTCCGCCAGCGCCGGCGCATCGTTGATACCGTCGCCGACGAAGGCAACAGTTCGAAAAGCGGATGCGCTGCCACCGGCCGATCTCCCCCCTTGAGGGGGAGATGCCCGGCAGGGCAGAGGGGGGTGCTGCGCGGGCACATCATTAGCGTCTTCGCCGGCCGAACCGTCTTTACCCCCCTCTGTCGGCTTCGCCGACATCTCCCCCTCAAGGGGGGAGATCACCGGGAGTGTGCCGTGCTGTCCTTCGTGCAATATCTCGGCGTTGCCCATACGCAACTCCCTTACCGCCCTGACCTTGCCCTCCGGCAATACCTCGGCCACCACCTTGTCGATGCCGACCTGCCGGGCGATGGCTTCGGCCGTGCGGCGGTTGTCGCCGGTCACCATGGCCACTTCGACGCCCATGTCCTTGAGCGCCCTGATCGCAGCGCGGCTCGAAGGCTTCAGCGGATCGGCAACCGCGATCGCCGCCGCCACCTTGCCGTCGACTGCGGCATAGAGCGGCGTCTTGCCCTCGTCTGCCAGCCTTGCCGCGGCTTCGGCGAAGGCCTCCACCGAAAGCCCCAGCTTCTCCATGAACCGGTCGGCGCCGACCGCAATCGCACGTCCTTCCACCTCGGCCCGGATGCCGTAGCCGGTCACGGCTTCGAACCCTTCCGCCTTCGGCACGGCGATGCCCTTTGCCTCCGCCGCCTTGACGACGGCGTCCGCGATCGGGTGTTCCGATTGCGCCTCGACGGCCGCCACCAGCCTCAGCACCTCGTCCCCGGCAAAACCTTCGGCGGCCACGAGATCGGTCAGTTCCGGCCGGCCCTTGGTGACCGTTCCGGTCTTGTCGAGCACGATCAGCCCGACATTGCGCAGCTCCTGCAGCGCCTCGCCCTTGCGGAAGAGCACGCCGAGCTCCGCCGCGCGGCCGCCGCCGACGACGATCGAGGTCGGCACCGCAAGTCCCATGGCGCAGGGGCAGGCGATGATCAGCACCGCCACCGCATTGACCAGCGCATGGGTGAGCGCCGGTTCCGGCCCGATGAAGAACCAGACCGCGAAGGTGACGGCCGCCAGCCCGATCACGGCGGGCACGAACCAGGCGGTGATCCGGTCGACCAGCGTCTGGATCGGCAGCTTCGCCCCCTGCGCCTGCTCGACCATGCGGATGATGCTCGCCAGCATCGTGTCGCGGCCGACCTTGTCGGCACGGAAACGGAAGGCGCCGGTCTTGTTGATCGTGCCGCCGACCACGGTGGCGCCCGCCGCCTTTTCCACCGGCAGCGGCTCGCCCGATATCATCGATTCGTCCACGTTCGACTGGCCATCGATCACCGTGCCGTCCACCGGAATGCGCTCACCCGGCCGGATCACCACGATATCGCCCGCGACGACGTCGCCCGCCGGGACATCCAGAACCTTGCCGTCGCGCTCGACGCGGGCGGTCTTGGCCTGCAGGCCCGCGAGCTTCTCGATCGCCTCGCCGGTACGGCCCGTGGCGCGGGCTTCCAGAAGCCGGCCGAACAGGATCAGCGTGACGATCACCGTCGCCGCCTCGTAATAGACGAAACGGGCGCTTTCCGGCAGCAATTGCGGCGCGAACGTCGTCACCAGAGAATAGCCGTAGGCCGCCAGCACGCCGACCGCTACCAGCGAATTCATTTCCGGCGCGCCGCGCAGAAGCGCGGGAAGCCCGATCTTCAGGAACCGGAAGCCGGGTCCGAAGATCACCACGGTCGCCAGCACGAAATAGAGGTAATAGAGGTTCTGCGTGTCGATCACGCCCATCAGCCAGTGATGGAAGGGATCGTAGAAATGGCTCCCCATTTCCAGCACGAAGAGCGGCAGCGTGAGCACGAAGGCGAGGCCGAGATCGCGCTTCAGAGCGCCCTCCTCGCCCGAATGCATGTGCATATGGTCATGCCCGCCGGCATGTCCCTCGTGCTGATGTGCAGCGTGATCGCCGTCCATCCCGGCATGACCCGAATGCGCATCTACGTCATGGACGGCGTGTTGCGCATGGTCGTGATGGTGCCGATGCCCGGCGTGCTCCGCGGCCTCCGGCAGCATGCCGGCCTCGCGGAGGGCATGGGCCATGGCGGCGGGCGGGATTTCGTAGCCGACCTTGCTGATCGCCTTTTCGAGAGCCTCCGGCGAAAAGCCTTCAGCGGATTCGACGGTCAGCTTCTTCGTCGCGAAATTGACGGCGCTCCTGTCGACGCCCGGCACCTTGGCGGCGGCGTTTTCCACGCGGCGCACGCAGGAGGCGCAGGTCATGCCCTCGACGGGAACGGTGAAAGGTTCGGCGGGACGGATCGGTTTTACGGTCTCATTCATAAGCGGAAATCTCCATTTCCCGCCTTATGTGGACCTTCCCATCATGGGAAGGTCAAGGGCCGTTCTCAAGATTTCTCAGGCATGAGCGGAAGCCCCGGACTTTCAGCCGAATGCGGCGATGATGGCTGGACGGGCTGTTTTCGCAATTACGCCTTTTTGGAGGAGGCATGAAGACGGGATTGATCCGTATCCCGGATACGCCTATCTTTGTTCGCAGGAGGCCGGCATGGCGGTTCAGGATAGGATCAAGCGATATCGACGAAGCGGAGGAGCGGCCGATCTCGTTCGCGTGGAAGTTCTCGTGCCTGCCGACAGGCGGGGCGACATTCTTTCTGAGGCGGCCCGGATGCGAAACGAGCACAGGCTGAGGAAGGAGCGGCTTCAGCGCTCCATCGATCAGGCGCTCAGCCTTTATCGACTGCGGGTTCTCGACAATATCGACCTCGACCGTCTGTCCGATCTCAAAGAGAAATCTCGCGTCGTCGCCAATGCCCTGATGGAGCGGGGCGATGCCCGCGCTTTCGCCATCGGCCGGCGGATGCTTGCCGAGCTCGGGAGCTGATCGTGGCACTCACTCCGCTTCAGAAGAACGTCATGGGCTCGATCGCGAAGAACCGGTCGGAAACCAGTTATCTTGCCGGCGGTCTCGTCCTCAATCGCGATTGGCCGCGCCTTTCAGACGACATCGATATCTTTCAGGACACGGATGAGGAGATCGGGGCCGTCGCGGAACGAGACCTCGAGACCCTGCGCGCAGATGGCTTTACGGTGTCCGTCGACGTCTTCATCTATGGCTGCGTGGAGGCATCCATATCCCGCGGGGGAGAAAGCACGATCATCCAGTGGATGAGCGAATCCAGGCACCGGTTCTTTCCACTCGTCCGCGACGACGAGTGGGGCGCGAGGCTTCATCAGACCGACCTTGCGGTCAACAAGGTTCTGGCGGCGTCGACCCGCCGCAAAGCGCGAGATTATGCCGATCTCGTCATGATCGAGGAGCGCTTCTGCCCGCTCGGGCCTCTTATGATGGCGGCAGCCGGCAAACCGCCGCATTATTCCCCCCTCAGGATCGTCGATGAAATCCGGCACAGGGGTTTGTCCATCGCGTCCGAAGACTACCAGTCCGTGAAGGGGCTTCCCGCCGAATATGATGCGCCGGCGATCCGGCGGAAACTGGAAGCCGCGCTTGATCGCGCCGAGAGCTATGTTCGATCCGCGCCACCAGAGATCACCGGACTGCTCGCGGCCAACTCCGAAGGCGTTCCCTTGGAAGTGCCCGGCGAAACCGGTCAGATCTTTGAACTCAGGCGGGCGACAGCCGAACCGGAGGTGATGCCTTACTTTCCTAAGCGGACGGAAGATTGGGGCGGCCGCGGTTAGCCTTTTTTTGGCTCGCCACCCCCGAATGTCGGCGCGGAAAGTCCCGAAAGCAGGAGCACCAGCTCCGCTTGGCGGGTGGTGCCGGTCTTGCTCATGATCCGCTTCAGATGCGAGCGGGCGGTCTCGAGAGAGATGCCGAGCGAGGCGGCGATCGCCTCCGGCCTTCCGGCCATGGCGATGCCGCGCGCCACGCG
Organism: Neorhizobium sp. CSC1952; assembly: GCF_030378245.1. Taxonomy (NCBI): domain Bacteria; kingdom Pseudomonadati; phylum Pseudomonadota; class Alphaproteobacteria; order Hyphomicrobiales; family Rhizobiaceae; genus Neorhizobium; species Neorhizobium sp. CSC1952. The sequence continues at coordinate 491,857 of NZ_CP128416.1, forward strand.
CGCTTCCGCCGGCGTCAGGTCGAAAAGGCCGCAGAGCACCCGCATGTCCGGCGGGCCGACCTTGCCCACCTCGGTCACGGCCACCACCGCCATGGAGCGGGAGAAGATGTCGCGCGCCGCCCGGCGGATCGGCAGGAGATGCAGGATGAGAGCCGGCGCCCCGTGGCGCGACATCATCGGCAGGGATTGCACCGTCGGCACGACCTGCGCCTTGTAGCGCTGGATCGCGTCGTACAGCAGGGCATCGGCTCCCGCCCCCTCCAGTACGAGCCGGTCTTCGGCGCCGGTGCGGATGCGGGGGCTCAAGGCCTCGATCTCCGGGTTCATGGCGATTACCCGGCCGTTGTCGCCGATCACCGCCGCCGGCAGGCCGAGCAGGGAAAGCGTCTCGGTCATCGACCGCGCCTCGTTGAAGGCAAGCCTGGACGACATGTAGGCGGCCCTGGCGATATCCGGCTTCAGGACGTTCAATCGCGCCAGCTGCTCGTCCGAGAAATTGTCGAGCCCCTTGGCAAGCATCAGGGTGATGACGACCGTATGCCCCGTGGGCTCCTGGAAGACCCAGCCGGCCTCCCATTCCATGCCGGCGGGCTCGATGAATGCCCGCTGGATGGGATCGCGCGCATATTCGTCGGCGGTGAGAATATCGGTCGAGCGCGCGAAGGAGAAGGGAAACCGCTGCATCGCACGCTCCGGACGCAGGTTGCTGAACCGCAGATCGCTTCCGGCAAACCGCACGAACGTCTCGGCCAGATTGGGCGTCGTGACGTAACGGTGGGTTCCCTGGTGGTCGATGGTGAAGATCGACGCGGTGCTGGATTTCACTTCGCGGGCCAGCCGCTCGCAAGTCTCGGTCCAGAGTTCCGGGACGAGGGCTGCCTCGTAAAGGCGATCTGTCAATGTACCTTCGGCCGTCATCGGATGCCACCGAGCAGGTGTGACCACAGGTCAGGATTAGCCTGTGTGTCGGACAAGGTATATCCGCCAAATTACGTAGAAGTGAAATCACAGCCGGTTTCAGTATATTACCGAACGGATCGGCAGCGGCCTCGCCGATGCCCCGTTACCCCCTGCCGCCGACCGTCAGCGGCCACTCCACCAGATAGTCCTCGAAATCGTCGACATCGACCTCCGTTTCGCTCACCGTGCGGCCGCGGGCGGAAATGCCGGCCTGGTGCACCGTCTCCGGATCGCCGGAAACGAGCGGATGCCACCAGTAGAGATCCTCGCCGTCGCGGACGAGCCGGTAGCCGCAGGTGGGCGGCAGCCAGGTGATCTCCTCCACCGTCTCCGGCGTCAGCTGAATGCAGTCCGGCACCGTCGCCTGACGGTTCTCGTAGTCCCTGCAACGACAGCTTTCCCCGTCGAGCAGTCGGCAGGCGACGGAGGTGAAGGCCACCTCCCCCGTATCCCAGTCCTCCAGCTTGTTGAGGCAACAGAGCCCGCAGCCGTCGCAGAGGCTTTCCCATTCGCTCTGGCTCAGCTCATCCAGCCGTTTCGTCTTCCAGAAAGGTTCGTCGGTCATTCTTCGGATCACTTTTGCGGCAACGTGGAACAAATGCCCGCGCCGCCCTTTACCCTGTTGCGATTTGGCTATCGCGTATCAACCATTTGTCAGCTATTGCTGAATAACGGTGAGAGGCTCATGCTCTTGATCCCTGCGCGGGACGGCGTCAAGCACATCTCACAATGGGCGGGGGTTATTGCACGGTGCAGGACGAGCCAAAGTCATCCGAAGAGCTGCCTCCGGGGCAGCCGCGCAGGAAGCGCCACATCCTGCTGCGCATCGACTCCTGGATCGACTCCACCGTCTGGAATCTCGGCTTCAAGCTCGGCGAAATATGGGAGGAGATCACCATCTTTTCCCGCAGGTTCCGCGTTCGCGGCTGGAAGCGCGCCGCCTTCGAGGTTGCCGGCGAAGCCATGACGCTCGGCACGGCCGGCTTCGTCGCCCTTCTGGTGCTTGCCCTTCCCGCCTTCGAGGAAACCAAGGAGGACTGGAGAAACCGTGGCGATTTCGCCGTCACCCTCCTCGACCGGTACGGCAACGTCATCGGCCACCGCGGCATCATCCACGAGGATTCCGTGCCGATCGACGAACTGCCCGACCATCTGATCAAGGCCGTGCTGGCGACCGAGGACCGCCGCTTCTTCGACCATTACGGCATCGATTTCATCGGGCTTGCCCGCGCCATGACCGAGAACGCCAAGGCCGGCGGCGTCGTGCAGGGCGGCTCGACCATCACCCAGCAGCTCGCCAAGAACCTCTTCCTCACCAACGAACGGTCGATCGAGCGCAAGATCAAGGAAGCCTTCCTGGCGGTGTGGCTGGAGGCGAACCTCTCCAAGAAGGAGATCCTGTCGCTCTATCTCGACCGGGCCTATATGGGCGCCGGCACGTTCGGGGCGGCGGCGGCGGCGCAGTTCTATTTCGGCAAGAACATCACGGAAGTGAACCTCGCCGAATCCGCCATGCTCGCCGGCCTCTTCAAGGCGCCGGCGAAATACGCCCCGCACGTCAACCTTCCGGCGGCGCGCGGCCGGGCCAACGAGGTCCTCTCCAACATCGTGCAGGGCGGGATGATGACCGAGGGCCAGGTGATCGCGGCGCGCCGCAACCCGGCCACCGTCGTAGACCGGGCGGATGTCAAGGCGCCCGACTATTTCCTCGACTGGGCCTTCGAGGAGGTGCAGCGGCTCGCCGCCGCCGGCAAGATCCGCGAACATTCCGTGGTCGTGCGCACGACGATCGACATGGGCCTGCAGCAGGCGGCGGACGCCGCGATGGAATCGAGCCTGCGCGAATACGGCGAAGCCTACAAGGTCAAGCAGGGCGCGCTCGTCATGATCGAGAACGGCGGGGCCGTGCGCGCCATGGTCGGCGGCCGGGACTACGGCGAAAGCCAGTTCAACCGCGCCACCAAGGCGCTGCGCCAGCCGGGCTCCTCCTTCAAGCTCTATACCTATTCCGCCGCCATGGAGAACGGTTTCACGCCGGAATCGGTCATCTCGGATGCGCCGATCACCTGGCGCGGCTGGTCGCCGCAAAATTACGGCCGCTCCTACAAGGGCAAGGTGACGCTGCTTTCGGCGATGGCGCAGTCGCTCAACACCGTGCCCGTCCGGCTCGCCAAGGACTATCTCGGTACCGAGGTGATCGCCAAGACCGCCAAGGCGATGGGCATCGAGACGCCGCTCAGGACCGACAAGACCATCCCGCTCGGCACCTCGGAAGTGACCGTGCTCGACCAGGCGACGGGCTATGCGGTCATGCCGGCGGGCGGCATGCAGTCGCGCCGCCACGGCATCGAACAGGTGCTGGGCTACGGCGGCGAGGTGCTCTACGATTTCAACCGCGACGAACCGCCGGCCAAGCGCGTCCTCTCCGAACAGGCGATGTCGTCGATGAACCGCATCCTGACGCAGATCCCGGTGATCGGCACCGCCCGCCGGGCCGCACTCGACGGCGGCATCGTCACGGGCGGCAAGACCGGCACCTCGCAGAACTATCGCGACGCCTGGTTCATCGGGTTTACCGGCAACTACACGACCGCCGTCTGGTTCGGCAACGACGACTTCACGCCGATGAAGGACATGACGGGCGGCGCGCTGCCGGCCATGACCTTCAAGACCGTGATGGACTATGCCCATCAGGGCATCGAACTGAAACCCATCCCCGGCATCAAGGGCCCGCTCCCGACCGGCGACCACAAGGGAACCGCCGTGGCGAAGAAGGAGGGCGAACCCGCCCTGCCGGCGCTCGTCCGTCCGCGCTCGCTTTCGACCGAATCCACCCGGGTCCTGAAACAGATCGCCGAGAACCTGAAGAATGCCGGCCCGCTCGCTCCCGCCGGCACGAAAGTGGCCGATGCCGGCGAAAACGGACCGGCCCAACCCTCCGCCATCGCCGCAACACCGGCCAGTGTGGAATTGCGTCGGTAGGGTCAGGCGGCGCGCGGTCGGATACGACCGAGTTCATCGCCGAGTTCACGGCGCCTCTGCATCAGATCGAAATCGGCCTGAAGCCCCAGAAAGAAACCTTCCGACATGCCGAAATAGCGGGCCAGCCTGAGATCGGTATCGGCCGTGATTGCACGCTTGCCCAGCACGATCTCGTTGATGCGCCGTGGCGGCACGCCGATGGCACGCGCCAGCCCCTTCTGGCTGAGCGCCATCGGATTGAGGAAATCCTCAAGAAGGATTTCTCCGGGATGGGGATTGTGCAGCCGTTCGGTCTCAGCCGTGGTAGTCGATGATTTCGACATGGGCAGGCCTCGCAAAATCAGAAACAAGAAACCCCGCCATGCTTGTTATCGCAGTGACGGGGTCTGCCTCCAGAGAGGTCTTGAGGCTGAACGGCTTTCGCCGCCAGCAATCATCCCCAATATGGAGATTGCGGTCTGAATATCAAGTTAAATTCCAAGGCCGGCGCGAATGCCGGCGCAAACCTTTTCGAAGGTCTCCCGATCCACTCGCCGTGCCAGATACTTACGCTTGCCTTGCTGGTCTCTCCCGGTGCGGAAGAGATCGAGACGGCTAAAACTCACTGTCGCGACCATATCGCATTTGGCCCACATCACAGGCGAATCAAAAGGAGCGGGCAGCACCGGATCAAGCTTGAACTCGATGACATAAGCGACGTTGCGCGGAGGCGGCGTCGTAGAAACAGGAACAACGGCGCAGAGCCCATCCCGGTGAGGCAGGCGTGGAGATATGACGATTGCGAGCCGTCGTTTCACCATTTCCGGCGGCACGAAGCCACCGAGAGAATAATCGCACAACAAAAGTGTGCCGGGCGGGACGGCATAGCGAATCGGCATGGGGGAATAATATCGTCCGCTGGTTGAATTATCGTTGCATCTTCAAGCCACCTTGTCGCCAACAACCCATTCCCCCCTGCGGGAATCAATGCTAACCCTCCGACACAGCTATCCCGAGGGCCAAAGCAAACCCGTGTTCCGTGTTCCCTTCCTCATCGCGATCGCGCTTGCCATCGCCTTCGGCGGCGGGATCTGGTCCACCCTCGTGGCGCTCGATGCGACCATCGGATTCGGCGCCATCAGGCTCGGCGCCTGGGAAGCCTTTCCGGAAGCGCAGACGGCGAAAGCCGATCCTTACGCGAAATCGCACCGGGCGAATGCCGGCAAGCTGCTCTATGCGAGCGCCGAGGGCCTCGTCTTCACCGCCGCGGTCGACGAAACGGGCGCGCGGCTTACGGGAAACTGCTCCTACCGCCTGACGGGCCACACGCCGCCTGCGCGCTTCTGGACGCTGTTCGCCGCGGCTCCGGGCGCCCCGCCGCCTTCGGCGCAATCCGACCTGCCGAGGGCGCTCAACTCGCGCATGGTCCTGCGCGACGGAGACGGCGGTTTCGACATCGTCATGTCCGCGACCGCGAAGCCCGGCAACTGGCTCGCCGTGCCGGAAGCCGGCCCGTTCCGGCTGACGCTGACGCTCTTCGACACGCCGACGGCCGGCAGTTCCGGCCTCATCGATCTTTCCATGCCGCGCATCGAGAGAACCGGGTGCGGGAATGCCTAGAATTTTCGCGCTGCAGGTCCTTTTCGCCGTCGTCACGGGCCTCATCGGCGCGGCGCTGCTGCATCTGGTCATCGTGCTGCTGCTGCCGGACTTCAGCGAGCGCGACGCCTATACGCGGGTGCTGGCGGAAGGCGAGAGCCACCGTTTCTACCGCCTCGGCGAAAAACCGGACCGGGCGGGACTTTCCAAGGACGATCCGTTCGTGGATACGGCTGTCTGCGCCTTCGACGTCTCGGAAGGACCCTTGCGGCTCACCGCCCCCAATGGCGGCGTGCCCTTCTGGTCGCTTGCCGTCTACGACCAGTCGTCCAACGAGGTCTTCAGCATCAACGACCGCACCTCGGCCGGCGGCGTGCTGGACGTGGTGATCGCCACGCCGGTGCAGCTCACGTCGCTGCGCCAGGCACAACCTCCCGCGCTCTCGCAGTCCATCCTCGTGGAGACGACGCAGGCGGAAGGATATGTGGTTCTCAGAAGCCTCGTGCCGCAGCCGAGCTTTGCGGATATCGCCTCGCAATTCCTGTCGCAGGCGACCTGCACGCCCTTCGAATGGCGGTCGCGGAGCCGGTTCTGACGGTGAATTTCAAGGCCGACCGATCAATCGGCCCGGACGGCGTGATTTTCGGCCTTGCGGTCCCCCCGGTCGTCGAAACGTTCGTAACGCACGCCCGTGAACAGCAGAAGCCGGCCGGCATCCCCGCTCTCGCCGATCCTGATCTGCGGCCGGGGCACATGCTCGGCCTTCCACCTGTTCAACACTACGATCTCTGCCATGCTCGTCTCCGTTTTCAGGAATTCGAGACGGATGAAGACGGACCGATCTCACCCTGCCCTCTTTCCGAGGGCCGGCGCTTCCCGAAATGAAAGTTCCGGGCATGCGCGCCTTTCTCGTCTGAGCGCCTTCAAAAAAGCGCAGCGACATTTCGGCATTGACGGCCGGCCCCGCCGAACCGGCCGGAGATGAAGGATGGCCCCGAAGGCCGGACCTGGAACTTAGCCCGGCCGGAAACGCAGGAACCATCCGGAACCTGAACCCGGCAATCACGCGCCGGTACTTCGCAAATTCAGCCAGAGCAGCGTTAACAATCGATAAATGCTAAAATAGCATTTGCTACCGATGCATGTCTGTTGCCCGCATGAAAACGCGGAAGCGGCTGTTTGGTTCATTTCCCGGGGCCGATGCCGGCGGAGGAAAGATCCCCTTCCCGCACCGGCACACCAGAACTCCCGAAAACGACAGACGTATCAAAACGATCCGTTTTCACCGACCGTTAACCCTCAGAGGGTTAGCATCCGGTTAAACCAGAGCCCCCCTTCCGGCAGATGTTTTCACGGCTGCGTGAGTGGGGCTTGGGGGAGAGTTTTCCCAGGCAAGGTACGATGACGGCCATCAGGCAAGCCTTGCAGGCGAGCCCGAGCGCTTCGCGGCACCACCGGATTTGTATTGCGTCGATGTGAGTTTGCCCGTGACGAACGAGTTTCGAGACCTTGAGAGGCCCCAGGCCATGCGCAAGAAGGATGTGGTTCTGATGGCCACCGTGACGAGCTTCGAAAGTCTGCCGCATCCTTCGCGGTCGGAACTTCGACAGTTCGCCGAACTCTTCGCGCCGCTGTTCTCGGCCTCCTCGGAAAAGGCCCGCCGGGATGCCGTCGCGGCGCTGTCGCAATCCAGGAACGTGCCGCCGGCCGTCGCCTTCTTCATCGCCAGCCAGCCGATCGCGATCGCCGCCCCGTTCCTCACCGCCTCGACCTGCCTTTCTGACGACGCGCTGATCGCCATCGCCCGCACGCAGGGCGAGGCGCATGCCCGCGCCATCGTGCTCCGCGAGGCATTGTCGCCGACCGTCATCGACGCGCTTGTCGGGCTGCGCCACGACCACGTCAAGCGCCACGACGCGGCGATCGCCGGCATCGATGCGCCTCGGCCGGAACAGCAGGAACGGCACGGGGCGGAAGACGCCGGGCGGCTGGGGCGCGAGGAGGAGCTGCGCCGGCGCCTCAAGGCGCTCGCCGGCCATATCGACCGGCCTGCCGGGGATCGGCTCGGCTTGCGCAACCTCTCGCCGATCCAGGAGGCGCTGCTGGTGCGATTCGCCCGCAACCGCGAGACCGGCCTCTTCGCCACGGTGCTCGCCGACGCGCTTTCGGCCAGCCATTGGCTCTCCGAACGCATCATGCTCGATATTTCCGGCCAGCAGCTCGCCACGACGCTGAAGGGCCTCGCCATGGACGGCGAGGATGCCGTCTTCATCCTCCAGCGGCTCTACGACCACCTCGGGGCCGGCGAGGATGGCGCGACGCGGGCCGCCGCACTCTGGAACTCGCTCGACGAGAGCGAATGCGGCAAGCGCGTCGAGGCCTGGCGCCGCGCCGACCGCTACACCTATGCCGAACCGCAGCCCCGGCCGGCAGCCTCCGGAGACCGCGAGGCCGAGGGACGCGAGACCCTGCCGCGGCTGATCCGCACGACGGCGAGCGTGCGCCGGCCGCTGCGCCGGGCACGCTGACAAGGTCAGTCAACCAGGGCCACTCAACGGAGCCAGTCGACCAATGCCAGTCAACCGGGGCCGGCTAAGCGGACGGTCTGACGATTTCGAAAAGGCCGTCGACCTCGTCGGTCTCCAGCTCCACCAGCCAGAGATCCGGGTCGAAGCGCAGCTCGCGGGAAAGCATGTCGCGGACGGCGTCGGGCTCCGCCTTTTCCGCCCGCGCCTCGAATTTGCGCTGGCCATCGTCCTCACCGAAAAAGTTCTGCGGTGCCGGCGCATAGAGCGTTTCCAGCCCATCGCGGAAACGCTGGCGGATGAAGATAGCGCCGGCCTCTTCCGCCCCCTTCTTCTCGACGGCGGCAAAACCGCCGAGCCCGAAGACGCGGCGGATCAGGGCGGAGACGAAGATATCGGATTTCAGGCGCATGGCCTGTCTTAAGGTGGTTCGGCGCTGAGGGCAAATCGGCAGGCGCGCCAACACCGTTCGCATCGGCGCGGTGCCACCGGAACAAACAGAACCCGGCCGTTCCGGCATTATACTGCGAGAGCGCCATTCCTCCCGGGGGACACCCGGGGTGGGCGAAACGACGCTCTCGCAGGTCAGGGACGGCGGGTCCCGGATCGAATGCTAACGGCCGTCCCCGTCCGCCGGTTTGCAATCCGGCCAAAAGAGGTAGGCGTTCGCGCACTCTGCGGCGCAGCAGCGCCCGGCATCATTGCTTCCTGAGAGATTTTCCCCGGCGGCGTGCCAACTCCGCCTTTATCAGCTGGAGATAGTCGTGGCCTATATTGTCGAGGAGAAGTATTTGCTTGTCGTCCATGGCGGCGAGAACCGAGAGATCCGAGATTCCCTGCCGGGACAGGACGCTGATCAGCCTTGGGGGGAGCGAGCTGAACTCGATCCGGTCGTTGGGCCGGTCATTGAGTGCACACATGAGTACCTTGCCGCCTCCCCCCGGCGTGCAACCTTCTCTTCAAGACGGCTGACTGCCGCAAAACCCAGGATACCATTGAAATCAAGGCGCCGGTTGATCGGTACGACCGCGTACCCTTTACCGGCCGGACAATGCAGGGGCGCAGCGGACAGGGACACGTCATCCCGGGCGGCAGGAAAGCGGCGCAATTCCCCGAAACCGGAGAGCTACAAAGCCCCGATGGATTTCAGCTTCTTCAGCACCATTTCGTTGGGCTCGCCGGTTTCCGGCAGGCGGTAGTGCTTCTCGAACCGGCGGATCGCCGCCTTGGTCTGGGCGCCGGCAACGCCGTCCACCTCCACATCCGCATAGGCGATGTTCGACAGGCCGCGCTGGATCTGCAGCACGAGATCGGTCGAGGGGGAAGACGACGTGGCCGGCTTCTGGGCGACCGGCATCGCCACCCGGCGGGGATTCGATCCCGTATTCGGATTGGGAATGTCGGCGGGCGGCCGCATGGACGGGCCGCGCTCGGCCGCGCGGATCGCGGCGGCCACCGGGTCTTCGCCGCGGGCCGCGACGTTTTGCGCCGGGCGGCTTGGAGGGACCGCCTTCGGCGACGGGGACGATGCCGGCTGGGCGGGCCTTGCAGGCGCGGCCCTGACCGTCTCGGCGGGAACCTTCGGCGCAGCGGATGCGGGCTCGGACGCCGCCTGCCTGACCGGTTCCTGCAGAACCTGCGGACGCGGCGCGGGTATGGCAGCCGGAACGGGATCGGATACGGGAGCCGCGGCCGGTTCCGCGGCCGGAGACCGGACGACTTCCGGCGCCGGCGCATCCGGATCGGCCCGCTCGATGCGGAAGGTCGTCACGTCTTCGGGTGCGACGCGGCGCACCGGACGATAGCCGGCGATCGCGTTCGGATCGTGGGAGTCGCGGGTGGCGAGGAAGGGGGCCGGATGGCCGCCCGGCTGGTACCAGAGCGCGTTGGCGGCGACGAAGGAGAAGACCACGCCGAAGGCCGCGACGCCGAGCACCGGCTTCGGATGGCGCGCGGCGGCGCGTCCCGCCGCAGCCAGGAGGCGAGACGGAAGGCCGGGCCCCTTGGCCGGCTTTCTCCTGTCAGGCGATTTTCGCTTCCGCGCGGGCATCGGTAAAATCCTGTTCGTCCGTCATGGCCGTCTGCCGGGGCTTCCTCAGCCGCGGCGGGAATTCGATCTTCTCCTCCCGGGTCTCCTCCAGCCTGCCTGTCACGCCCGAGCCGTCGGCGGGAAGCGAGACGGTCACCACCGTTCCCTCGCCCGGACGGCTGGCGATCGCGAAGCGGCCGCCATGCAGCGCGACCAGGCCCTTGACCAGCGAAAGGCCGAGACCGGTCCCTTCGTAGCTGCGGGTATAGGCATTTTCAACCTGCATGAAGGGCTGGCCGATGAATTCCAGCTTCTCGGCCGCGATGCCGATGCCGGTATCGCTCACCGAAATCACCACGTTGTCGCCGGAGAGCACCGCATCGATCGAGACGACGCCGCCGGCTTCCGTGAACTTGATGGCGTTGCCCGTGAGATTGATGAGGATCTGCTGCAGGGCGCGGCGGTCGGCGACGATTTCGCCAAGGCCCCGCGATGCGCGGCTCGTCAGCGTGATGCCCTTCTCGCGCGCCGAAAGATCGAGCATGGCGCGGCAGGTCTCCATCGCCTCGGCGACCGCGAAGGGCTCGGCGATGAGCTCGTAGCGGCCGGCCTCGATCTTGGACATGTCGAGCATTGTGTTGACGACGGAGAGCAGGTGGGCGCCCGACTGGCGGATCAGCCCGACATATTCGCGCTGGCGGTCGTTCTCCAGCTTGCCGAAATATTCGCCGGCCAGCACATCCGAAAAGCCGAGAATGGCGTTGAGCGGCGTGCGCAGCTCGTGGCTGACGGCGGCGAGGAAGCGCGACTTCGCCTCGTGGGCGGAGCGGGCCTCGGCCACATGGGCGGCGGCCTCCGAGCGAAGCCGCTCCTCTTCCGACAGGTCGCGCGCCTGGGCGAAGACGGAGAAGAGCTCCCCCTCCCCGTCGCGGATCGCGGTCATGTCGAGCCGGACCGGCAGGAACTGGCGGCCGGCGGCGGAGAAAGGCCGCTCGATGCGGATATCGGCGGCGGCGCTCGCAGCCCCCCGGCGCAGCGCGTCGAACGCCTGGACGAAGCCGATCCGGTCCGACACGTGGACGATCTCGGCCAGCGAGTGGCCGGCGGCATCGCGCAGGTTCGCGGGAAAGGCGTCCCGGTCGCGGCCGCCGGTCTTCATCACCTGGCCCTGCGCATCCAGGACGAGCGAGAGGCCCGGGCAGGCGTCGAAGGCGACATCCTCCGGCAGCGGGCCGGCGTTGGGAGCAGCAGCAGGGCGCGGCAGCGCGAAGACGGCCGCGACGACGAGCAGGAAGAGGGAGAGCACCAGGGCCGCGCCGACCGGCAATGCCAGGGCCGGCGTCAGCACCAGCGTGAAGGCGGCCGGCACGGCGACGAGCGCCGCCACGCAGGCCAAAGCCAGCCGGCGGAAGAGCACGATCTCGCCGGCGCAGGCCGCCTCGCCTTCGCCGAGGCGAGTGAGCCAGCGGACCGCGGTCTCGTCGACCAGCAGGACCGCCCTTCCGGCAATGTTACTCAATACGCGCACGCTATACCCTGAGTCTCGGTTTGTTCGGGGCGACAATAGGCCTTCCCGACTTAAGGAAAGGATAAAACATGGGGCTCCGGAGGCCCCTGCGGAAGCCCGAAATCCGGCTTTGGCACATCGGAACCAACCCTTCTCTGCTTGTGGTTAACGGGGCGTAAGCGACGGAATTACTTCGGTTTTTACTCAGAAGTTAACCTTTGTGGCAAAACCGCCGCCGACAAATGCAGGGCTTTCAGGGCGAGCGCCGCAATTATGCTTAACACCGGTCGCTAAACTTCGATGCAAATCCGAGGCAAAGCCAATATGGGACACCGATATTTCGCATTTTAGATAAATTTGCCGAAAAACCGAACGGCTGCGTCAAAACGATGTTTGCTTCCAGCCGGTACAACCATGTTCAAGACCGGCACAGACCCGGCGGCCCACACTATCTTCGCTAGACGCAATTCCGGACGGAAAACCGCTTCACACTTTTCCTGGAATTGCTCTGAAGAGACCGTGGGAAAAAACAGGTGGACAGGACGATGTGGTTTCTCATCAAGGGAACATTCTGGTTCGCAGCCGTGCTGGTGGTGCTTTCCTACTTCAGCGGCCGGCCCGTAACCGAGCCCCAGGGCGCCTCGGCGCTTGAGGTCGGCGATGCCTTTGCCGCCGCGACCGAGGCCTATCAATATGTGAGCGCCATCTGCGCCGAAAAGCCGGATGTCTGCGAAAAGGGCGCCGAAACCTTCTCGGCGCTCGGCGTCAGGGCCAAGGAAGGCGCCCGCGTCGCCTTCGAGCTGCTCGACAAGCAGTTCGGCAACGGACAGACCAACGGACAGGCCAAGGAAACCGCAAAGGAGACGGAGGCCTCGCTGGTTGCCGATCCGGACCCCACGCCCTTCCCGGCTGCGACGGCCGCTCCCGCCGACGCGATCTCCACCGGCACGGTGCCGGTGCCGCAGAAGCGCCCGGCCCATTAATTTCACGAGAATTCCGGAGAAAGAGCCTCTTCCGCCTTTCCCGGAACTGCCCGGCACCACCCGTTGCCGGCACCGAATTTCAAAGCTTGCGCCGGGCCCTGATTGCCACGGTCCCGGCGCCGGACTGCCTGCCCTGCAATTCAGCATCTTGCTGACGCCGCGAGGAATGAATTCCTCGCGGCGTATTTTTTTCTTTCATCCCGCATTACAATGCCTATATGGAGCCCAGACAGACCGGAGCCAGACCGGAGCGCCCATGGCCAGCCTCGAGCAGATCATCGACGATTTCGCCTTCCTCGACGAGTGGGAGGACCGCTATCGCTATGTCATCGAGCTCGGCAAGGAACTGCCCGACCTTCCCGACGAGAAGAAGACTTCGGAGAACAAGGTGCAGGGCTGCGCCAGCCAGGTGTGGCTGGTGAGCCATATCGACGGCGGCGCCGACCCGGTGATGACCTTCGAGGGCGATTCGGACGCCCATATCGTGCGCGGCCTCGTCGCCATCGTGCTCGCCGTCTATTCCGGCAAGCGGGCTTCCGAGATAGCGGCGACCGACGCGATCGAGATCTTCGACCGCATCGGCCTCGTCGAGCACCTGTCCTCGCAACGCGCCAACGGGCTGCGCTCGATGGTCAAGCGGATCCGTGAGGAAGCACGGATGAAGCAGGCGGCGTGAGCCTTATTTTTCGGTTGCCGTCCACGGGCCTATGACCGCGGAAACCTCGGTAATGCTGCTGACGGGAAAGCCGCCGCGCTCCGCGTGGCGGCGGATGTCGTCGGCGCTCGGCGCTTCGTGGACGCAATAGAGCTTGTCCCCGGCGACATAGCTGGTGATCCACTTGTAAGGGACTCCGAGCCCCGCGACGGTATCGTTCGACTTTGCTGATATGGCGCAAAGATCGTCCCCGGTCAGCTTGTCCGCGCCCGGAACATCGCGCTCGATGATATAGGTCGGCATGGTCTCCTCCATCCTCTCTTGCAAGCAATGATTTGGCGCCCGAAGAGAACTTGGTGCCCCGAAACGGATGGTCAACCCGTCCGGCACCGATCTTTCTTCCGGAGGGCTTGCGCCCTCTTCTCCCAGCGGGGAGAAGTGCCGAGCAAAGCGAGGCGATGAGGGGGTGCACATGCGGCAGGCGCGGCATCGCTGTATTTTGGCTTCGCCCCCCTCATCCGGTCCTTCGGACCACCTTCTCCCCGCTGGAGAGAAGGGGCAGCGGGGTGCCGAGGCCGGCAGGGAGAGCGGTCACAGCGCCGGGCGGTAATCCTCGGCGCCCCAATGGTGGCTGCGGCGGCGGGGTGGCGATTGCGGCGGGGCGTAGTGGCGGGCGAGCGCCAGAAGTGCCACGCGCAGCATGAGCTTGGCCGACCGCGCCGGCCACTGGCGTTCCCGCTCCACCGTCTCCAACCCCTTCGAAAAGCAGCATACGTCCACCGCGACGCCGGAAAGCTCCGGCCCCATGGCATCCATGGCCCGCGAGAAACGATCCCGGGCGGCGATCGCGCTGTCTGCGATCTCGGCCTGTCCGCCGGCATGGCCTTTCGCGCGGCTGGACAACCTCGGTTCCCAGGAAGCGGTGACGCGCGGCTGCAGCTGCGCGCGGGTGAAATCGGCCAGCAGCCGCTCGCCCGCCTCGACCGCCTCCGCCGGCAGGAAGGCCCTGCCGTCGCGGTCCTTCAGCCGCGCGACCGCGCCGAGCGGCGATTCCTGCAAGTTGCGGCGGACCGGCTGGCGGACGCCCTCCACCTCGGCCGTCGCAGCGACCACCTCGCCATGCTGCTCGGAGAAAGCCTCCCCGCCCGCCACCAGCGCCCGGCGCAAGAAGGCGGAAGCCTCGGCGCTTGCGGCAATCCGTCCGCCGGAAAGATGTACAAGGCCCAGCGACCGGGCCTCGGCGATGACGGCCTGCGGATAGAGCCGCTCCTCCGCCCCCGCCAGCCTCGCCTCGCCGTCAGCCGCATGATGGATGGCGCAGTCGCCGCGGGCGAGCTGGCGGACCAGCCGCAGAAGCTGTTTCCTGAGCGACGGATCGGATTTCCTCCCGGTCACAGCTTCAATCATGCGCCGCCACCTCCGAAACGCCGAATACGGCGGTGACGATGCGCTCGACGGCCGCGACGAAATCGTCGAAGGCCGGATCGTCGCGGCGATCCTCCACCACATGGCAGGCATGGCCGACCGTGGTGCGGTCGCGCCCGAAGGCATCCCCGATGTCGCTCATCGAAATACGGAGCGCCACGTGGCAGACATACATGGCGATCTGCCGCACGTGGCAGACCTGGCGCCGGCGGTCGCGGCGCAGCATCACCCGGTCGCCGAAAAGCGGGATGAGTTCCGCCACCATCTGCCGGACGATGCGGCAGACGGTCCGAAGCGGCAGGCTTGCGGGAAGCCGCGACGGGCGGACGAACGCATCGGCCGCGATCATTGCGGCAACCGGCGGCGCGGAAGGTTCGAAATGTTCTCCAAAGGCATGACAACTCCTCAATGAATAGGAATTAATTCATACACCTTAGAGCAAGAGTGGGGATGCAAGAAACCGGGCGATTGCAACCTATCGCTGAAATCATTGATATTTTTAACAAGCGGCGGAAAGATAATGGGATTTTTTTCCTTTCATCATCCCCGCATCGCCGCCCCGGAAAACGGAAAAACCGGGCGCTGGGTGGCCCGGTTCTTGTCCGCATACGCATTTTTCAGTGAAAAACCCAACCGCCCGGCGCTTGCGCGGTCGGTCCTCATCGGCCGGGTTTCAAATCCTCCTCGCAGCCGTTCGGGGCCTGCGTCTCCCGATCAGGCCTTGCCGCGCTTGCGGCGCTGTCCGAGACCCATCTCCTTGGCGAGCCTGGAGCGGGCTTCCGCGTAAGCCGGCGCCACCATCGGATAATCCGCCGGCAGACCCCACTTCTCGCGATATTCCTCGGGCGTCATGTTGTAATGGGTCATGAGATGCCGTTTCAGCGACTTGAACTTCTGGCCGTCCTCCAGGCAGATCAGATAGTCGTCCTCGATCGATTTCTTGATCGGAACCGGCGGTTTCGGCTTTTCGACGGCCGCGGCGACCGGGGCCGGCGAAGAGGTGCTGCTCAGCGCCGTGTGCACGTCCGCGATCAGGTTGGAAAGATCGCCGACGGGAACCACGTGATTGCTCACATAGGCAGCCACGATATCCGCAGTCAGTTCCACCAGCAGATCCTGGCCCTTGCCCAATGCGATGTCTGTCATTTCCTGTCTCCTGTTCAAACAATGAGCAGGCCCGCGACCTCCGCGGCACCTGTCCGTTCGCAGAGTTTCCCGGAGAAAAACACCCTTGTTCCGCACCGTCTTGCGACCGAAGCCTACCCCTAAGCTTCATACGGAAGAAAAGCGGTTTCCACCGGACATTGCTTTCGATTGAACACGCCTCGCAATCGGCCTTGCATTCTTCTTCCGGACGGAAGAACTTGTCGAATTGGCGAGGGGGCGCTTAATCAAGAACAACATCTGAACTCTACTTGCAATGAAGTAGCACCGCTTCGCTGAATGTCAAAGTGTGAATTTTGATACATACCGGCCATTCTACCCGGTATAACGGACGGAAATCGATTTTACTGATGAATAAATGGGAGTTTTTTCAAGTTTGACAGGGTTATAACTCGTTTCCGACAGGTTATATTCGTTTATTCACGGCCCTTCATCTCATCGCGAACGGATTGTGTGCTCAGTGGATAACCCACTTTATGCGCCGCCATCGCGAGCAGATGGGCCGAAACCGGCGCCGTCAGCACGAAGAAGAAGAAACCGGCGAGCGCCCGCGCGAATGTCGGCAGATCGCCCGCATGCAGGCCGACCGCGAGCAGCAGGAGGCCGGAACCGACCGTGCCGGCCTTGGAGGCCGCATGCATGCGGGTATAGACGTCCGGCAGGCGGTTGAGGCCGATCGCCGCCACGAGCGCAAAGCCGGCGCCGGCCAATATCACCAGAGCGGTGACGAGAGCGATGAGCGTCTCCATCATTTTCTTGCCTTTCGCCGGACTGCCGGGCCCGTGCCGCCCGTCCGCCTGGCCGCCGGCTTGCGGCGCTTGACGGGGGCGGCCGCAAGCAGCGCCGCAGCCGGGTTTTCCCTTGGCGCCCCGCCGCCCGTGCCGCGCGACAGCACGAAGCGGGCGAAGGCGACGGTCGCGAGAAAGCCGACGAGGCCGAGCGAGATGGCGATGTCGATATAGAGGGTGAAGCCGGTGCGGATGGCGATGAGGGCGATGAAGCCGATGACGATGCCGGTGAGCATGTCGAGCGCCACCACCCGGTCGGGAAGCGTCGGGCCCCTGACGACCCGCCAGACCGTCAGCAGGAAGGCTGCGGCGAGCACCGCGAAAGCCAGCCAGACGGCGTAGGAGAGGATCGCGTCGGCGGCCGTCATCGGAAGGCCTCCATGATCTTCCTTTCGAAGCCGTTTGCTATATCCCGCTTCGTCGCCTCGATGTCGGAGCAGTCGATCGCGTGCACGAAAAGCGTCTTGCGGTCCTCGGAGACATCCACCGACAGCGTGCCCGGCGTGAGCGTGATGAGATTGGCGAGCAGCGTGATCTCGAAATCCCGGTCGACCGTCAGCGGAAAGGCGAAGATGCCGGGCTTCAGGTCCATGCGCGGGCGCATGACCAGCACCGCCACCTTCCAGGCCGACAGCGCCAGTTCCTTGAGGAACAGGGCGAGCAGCGAGAGGATGCGGCCGAGCCGCCGCCAGTAGCCGCGGGTGCCCACCTCGCCGCGGACGATCCACAGCGAAAGCGTCGACAGCGCGAAGCCGAGGATCAGGTTGTGCAGCGTCGCGCTGCCGGTAATGGCGACCCAGACGAAGGCGAAGACCAGCGACAGGAGAAAGGTAGTCATCGGACGGCACCCCGTTCCATCGTTGCCCCGGGGAAGACGGATTCCACATAAGCCGCCGGATCGGCAAGGCCGCTCGCCGCGCCGTAGGCGAGATCGAGCAGAGGCTCGGGCAACAGGCCGAAGAGGACGACCAGAGCCGTCAGGCCGCCGAGCGGCAGGGTGATCCGCCAGTCGCCGGCCACGGTTCCGGCGGCGGGTTCGGGCCTCGGCCGCCAGTAGGCGAGCAGGAAGACGCGGGCGAGCGCCAGCGTGATCAGGAAGGCGGAGACGAGGATGGCGGCGGCCAGCCACCAGGCGCCGATATCGAGCGAGGCCTTCAGGAGCGCCACCTTGGGCCAGAGGCCGGAGAGCGGCGGCAGGCCGGCGGCGGCGATGAAGAGCAGGAAGGAGACGCCCGAAAACCAGGGCGCCTGCCGCCAGAGGCCGCCGAGGCTCGAGAGTGACCAGGCGCCGCCGAGCCGGGCCGCCTCCCCCGCAAGGAGATAGAGGGCGGTCATCGCCACCACGGAATGCAGCGCATAGAGGATAGCGCCGCTGACGGCCGCCGGCGTGCCGATCGCAACGCCCGCCATCATGTTGCCGATGCCGGCGATGACGACGTAGCCGACGAGCCGCCGGACATCGCTCTGGGCGAGCGCGCCGAGCCCGCCGACGATCATGGTCAGCGCCGCCGCCACCGCGACCGTCAGGCTCAGCGCCTCGCGCTCGACCGGGAAGAGCATGATCGTGACCCTGACGAGCGCATAGATGCCGATCTTGGTCAGCAGGCCGCCGAACAGCGCCGACACGACCACGCGCGGCGTATGGTAGGAGGCCGACAGCCAGAAATTCACCGGAAAGGCGGCCGCCTTCATGGCGAAGGCCAGGATGAAGAGCGCCGTCAGCGTGGTGAGCGGGGCGGTGCCGCGCAGGCTCGCGGCCTTTCTCGCGATATCGGCCATGTTGAGCGTGCCGAAGATCGCATAGAGATAGCCGACCGCGATGAGGAAGAGCGTCGTGCCGATCAGGTTGAGGATCGCGTATTTCAGCGCGCCGTCGATCTGCTCCGGCTCGGAACCGAGGATCAGGAGGCCGAAGGAGGAGATCAGCAGCACCTCGAACCAGACATAGAGATTGAAGATGTCGCCGGTGAGAAACGCGCCGGAAACGCCGGCCATCAGCAGCATGAGAAAGGGAAAGAAGCCGTAGCGGCGGCCGCCCGCATCGATGTCGCGGAGCGCGAAGATGCCAGCCGCGAGCGCCACCACCGCCGCGGCGAGCGCCATGACCGCGCCGAAGAGATCGGCGGTGAACGCGATGCCGAAAGGCGGCAGCCAGCGCCCCATCACCATGGTCACGGGGCCATGGGCCGAGACGCGCCAGAGGAGTGCCGCATCGAGAAGCACGAGCAGGACAAGGCCGGCGATCGCGATCGCGCCGTGCAGGCGGACGGATTTGCGCACCATCATCAGGACCGCCCCGAACCCGATCATCAGCGCGACGGGGGCCACCACCAGCCAGTCGGCAAGCGCCGTCGGCGCGAGGACGAGGGCCGCGGAGAGGTCGATGGGCGAAATTGCCGGACCTGCCATCACTTACCCCCCTCTGCCCTGCCGGGCATCTCCCCCACAAGGGGGGAGATCGGCAAGACGCATCGGCTTCCCCCATCGATAACGATGTCGGGCGCAATTTCGGCAATCACGAACCTCCGTCGAGGACGAGGCCTTGCTGCCATCCGATCTCCCCCCTTGTGGGGGAGATGCCCGGCAGGGCAGAGGGGGGTGTCAGGCAGAACGTTCATGCTCATCCCCTCAATACCCCATGGGCGGGAGCTGTTCGTCCCGCGGTTCGGCAAGGCGCATCTCGTCGGTGTCGTCGGTGCCGAGTTCCTGGTAGGCCCGGTAGGTCAGCACCAGAAGAAATGCGAAGAACGAAAACGAGATGACGATCGCCGTCAGGATGAGGGCCTGCGGCAGCGGATTGGCGGCACCTGCGGGGAGCGCGTCCATGCCCGCCGGGATGATCGGCGGCACTTCGCGCGTCAGCCGGCCGGCCGTGAAGAGCGTGAGATTCACGGCGTTGCCGAGCAGCACGATGCCGAGAAGGATGCGCACCGTATGCTTCGAGAGCATGAGGTAGACGGCAGCGGCGAAGAAGAGGCCGATCAGGACGGCGAAAAGCGGCTCCATCAATCCTCCTCTCCACCGAGTTCGGGACCCGGCTCCTGTTCGAGCGCGAGCGCGATCGAGATGATCGCGCCGACCACGACCAGATAGACGCCGAGATCGAAGGACATGACGGTCGAAAGCGGCACCTCGACGTCGAAGATCACGGGATAGACCCAGAGCCCCGTCATGAAGGGCACGCCGAAGAAAATCGAGAGGAAGCCGGAGAGGGTCGCGAGCAGCAGCCCGGCGCCGGCGATCGCCATCGGGTGGAAGCGGATCGCGCGGCGCACGGCGCCGACCCCGAAGGCGATGCCGTAGATCGCCAGCGCGGACACCGCGATCAGCCCGCCGATGAAACCGCCGCCCGGCTCGTTATGGCCGCGCAGGAGCACGAAGACCGAAAAGAGCAGCATCAGGGCCGTCAAGGCGGGCGCGACCGTGCGCAGGATGAGGGTGCTCATGGGCGGACACCTTCCGTCACACGCGGGACCGGCGCGGTTGGGGGAGATTTGGAGTGCGCGTCATTTGCAGTCGAGCAAGGCCGCCCCCCTCTGGCCTGCCGGCCATCTCCCCCACAGGTGGGGAGATCACAAGCGGCATGCTCTTCCCGCCAAACTAACCCTGCATGGAATAGCGACGGTCGTTGTTTGGCGAAACCGGTGCGCCCAGCCAATCTCCCCACCTGTGGGGGAGATGGCCGGCAGGCCAGAGGGGGGCGGGCTTGCTCTGCGGCAAATGGGGCGCAGCTCATCATTTCACGTCCCCCTTCCGCCCCGCCCGCACCCGGATCAGCGCCAGGACCGCAAGCCCCGTGATCATCACCACGGCGATCTCGCCCAATGTATCCGTGCCGCGGAAATCGACGATGACGACGTTCACCACGTTGGCGCCGTGGGCGACGACCTTGGAATAGGCGTTGAAGAAATCCGTCAGCAGGGTGTCGAACGGCGCTTCGACCGACTTCAGAAGCAGGAGCGTGAAGCCGATGCCGCAGGCGGCCGCGATCGTCGCATCGACGAACAACTGGCCGGCCGGCCGGTGATCCGCGGGCGAAAGCCTGAGCCGCGTCATGACCAGCGCCAGGATGACGACCGACAGCGTCTCGACCATGAACTGCGTGAAGGAAAGGTCCGGCGCGCCGAAAAGCAAGAAGAGCACCGCCACGGCAAAGCCCTGGATGCCGAGCGAGACGATCGCCGTCAGCCGGTCGCGGGCGCGCAGCACGGCGACGATGCCGATCAGGGCGATCAGGAAGAAGGCGGCTTCCTGCACCAGAATGCCGTCCGGCCAGGCGGGCATGCCCGGCAGCTCCCCGAAGACGACCGGCGGAACGAGGAGCGTCAGCGCCAGGAGGACGAAGGTGACGGTGATGTAGAGCTCCAGCCGCCCCGGCTGGATGAAGCGGGTGACCGCCACGGAGAACCGCACCAGGTCCGAGACGAAATGGTCGAAGCCGCGGTCCGGGCCGGGACCCAGATTTTCCAGCATGCGGGCCATCAGCGCACGGGCGTCGCCAAGCCGCCAATAGACGAGCGCGCCGAGCAGGACGGTAATCGCCGAGAGCAGAAGCGGCATTCCGAGATGCGGCACCGTGGTGATGTCGATCGTCACGGCATCGTCCATGACGGCGCTCGCCATGGGCGAGGAAACATACCGATGGGCGATGCCGGAGAAGAGCGCGCCCAGCAGGCCGAGCGCGGCCAGCACGGCCGGCCCGAGCCACAAGCTCGGCGGTCCCTCATGGGCGTGTTTCGGCGTCTCGACAGGGGCGCCGAGGAAGGGCTTCAGCGCCACGGCGAAGGCCACCGCAAACATCAGGGCGTTGCCGATCAGCGCCAGGATCGTGAAGAAGACCGCGCGCGGATTGGCGGCCCAGAGTGCGGCATAGATCTCCTCCTTGGCGAGGAAACCGAAGAAGAGCGGCAGGCCGCCCATCGAAAGCGCGGCGAGCAGGGCCGCGCCGAACGTGACCGGCATGGCGGCGCGCAAGCCTCCGAGCCGGGTCACGTCGCGGGTGCCCGCCTCGTGGTCCACCGTGCCGGCGACCATGAAGAGCGCGCCCTTGAAAAGCGAATGGGCGACGAGATAAAGCACCGCCGCCTCCACCGCATGGGCGGAGCCGAAGCCGGTCAGCATGACGAGAAGCCCGAGCGAGGCCATGGTCGTGTAGGCCAGCATCAGCTTCAGGTCCGTCTGGCGGACGGCGAGCAGCGTGCCCGATATCAGCGTGATGCCGCCGAAGAAGGGAAGCAGGATCTCCCAGGCGGGCGTCGCTCCCATGACGGGGTTCAGCCGCATCAGGAGATAGACGCCGGCCTTCACCATGGTCGCGGAATGCAGGTAGGCGGAGACGGGCGTCGGCGCCTCCATGGCGTTCGGCAGCCAGAAATGGAAGGGAAACTGCGCGGACTTGGTGAAGGTCCCGCCGAGCACGAGCAGCAATGCCGCGAGATAGAAGGGGCTCTCGCGCAGGCCGCCGTCCAGATGCACGAGGAGCGAAAGCTGGGTGACGCCGGTGATGTTCCACAGGAAGACGAGACCGGCGAGAAGGCTCAGGCCTCCCGCGCCCGTCACCACCAGAGCCTGAAGCGCGGCGCGTCTCGCCGCCTCCCGTTCATGATCGAAGCCGATCAGCAGGAAGGAGGTGAGCGAGGTGAGCTCCCAATAGACGAAGAGCATCAGGAAACTGTCGGAGACGACGAGACCGAGCATCGCCCCCATGAAGAGCAGGATGAAGGCGAGAAACCTGCCCTGGTCCGGATGGCCTTTCATATAGCCGCCGGAATAGACGACGATCAGCGTGCCGATGCCGGTGATCAGAAGCGCGAAGGTCAGCGACAGGCCGTCGAGGAACCAGGAGAAGGAGAGGTTGAAGCTCGGCGCCCAGGCATAACCGCCGGTCGCCGCCTCGCCCGCCGCGATCTCGGGAAGGAAGCCGCAGAAATGCAGGAAGGCGGCGAATGGCGCGAGCGCCAGCAGCCAGGCGGCATTGTGTTTGAGCCGGCGGGTCAGGAAAGGCGCAAGGACGGCACCGAGAAAGGGCAGGAAGAGCGCGATGAACGTCAATGCCGGCGCATCGGCAGCCATGTCGCCTCCCGCTTCAGATTTGCCTGCTCCGCCCGACCGTTCGGAGGGAATTGGTTTTCTATGGGAAAGATTTCCCCGCCTCAAGCAAAACCGGGAAAAACACACAGAAACGCGCCTTTTCCTTCCGCGGCGGCGCGCCTATCTAAGGGAAAACGAAAGGAAGCTTCACGATGTCCGATGTCACCGCCCCGAAAATACGCAAGAGCGATGTGGAATGGCGCGAGCAGCTTTCGCCGGAGCAATACCGGATCCTGCGCCAGGCCGGCACCGAACGCGCCTTCACCGGCCCCTTCTGGAACAGCAAGGAAAAGGGCCTCTACCGCTGCGCCGGCTGCGGCGAGGAGCTCTTCATCTCCGACACCAAATTCGATTCCGGCTGCGGCTGGCCGAGCTATTTCGAACCGGCGAAGCCCGGCGCGGTGAGCGAACACCGCGATACCTCGCACGGCATGATCCGCACGGAAGTGCGTTGCGCCAATTGCGGCGGCCATCTCGGCCACGTCTTCCCCGACGGCCCGCCGCCGACGGGCCTGCGCTACTGCATCAACGGCCATGCGATGACGTTCGAGCCGCTGGGGTAAAAGAGGCGCATGCGGGAAGACAGTGCGCCCAGCCGATCCCCCCCTTGAGGGGGAGATGCCCGGCAGGGCAGAGGGGGGGTGCCGCTTTTGGCACCTCACCGGCCTCTGCTTTGCCGCACCGGCATTACCCCCTCTGTCACCTTCGGTGACATCTCCCCCACAAGGGGGAGATCATCTGGCGTTCGCCGCGCCCTTGCAAAACCGCTCAGCCGCCCACCTCCACCGTAAACGCAAACCGCGCCGTCTCTCCCGGCGGCAGCGTCACGCCGTAGGGGCGGTTCGCCAGGTCGTCGGAGCCGCCGAGTTCGGCCGCCGTGCCGTGCCAGGGCTCGATGCAGATGAAGGGCGCGCCGGGCTTTTGCCAGAGCGCCAGGTTCGGCAGGTTCTCGAAGGAGAATTTCAGCGCCGGCCCGCCGTCCGCGGCGTAGGTGAGGCCCTCCCCCGCCCCTTCGGGAAAGATCATGGCATCCGCCTCGAACATCGCGCGGTCGAGCGTCAAACGGCCCGATTTGAAGGGCGACGGCAGCTTTTCCCGTTTCACCAGTCCGCTTTCGAGACGGACGAGCGCCGGTTCCGCCCCGTTGTCGAGGGTCACGGTGTGGGGGCGGCCCGCCGCCCCCGGCAGCGGCCAGACGAAAGCGGGATGGAAGCCGAGGCCGAAGGGCATCGGCCGCGTGTCGCGGTTTTCGACCTCCGCCGAAACCGTCAGCCTGCGGCCCTCAAGCGCGTGCTCCACCGCCAGCAGGAATTCGAAGGGATAGACCGCCCGCGTCGCATCCGAGGCGGCAAGCTCGTAGCGGCACAGGGTTCCCGTCGAGACGGCGAGCGAAAACTCTGTCCTCCGGGCAAAGCCGTGCTGGGCCATCTCGTAGGATTTGCCCTCGATGGTGATGCGGTTTTCCGGCGCCTTGCCGACCATCGGAAAGAGGACCGGCGAGCGGCCGGTCCAGAAGGCGGCGTCGCCGTTCCAGAGGAAGGAGCGCCCATCGGCGGTCGTGAGCGCCTGCATTTCCGCGCCGAGCGGGGAGACCTCGACGGTCAGATGCTGGTTTGCGATGCGGGTCACGGCGGGCATGGATCGCTCCTCGTCCTTGGTTTCGGAATCATGGCCTATCTTGGCCTGCCGGGCGTTTCCGTTCAATGACGCGGGACCTGCCCGCCGGCATCGCTCAATCCTCGGCGGTTCCGGCAGAATATTGCAGGTCGGTGACCGGCCCGAACCACTCCGCCGTGCTGCCGTTCAGTGCTTCCTGGATGGCGATATGGGTCATGGCGGTGGTGGCCGAAGCGCCGTGCCAGTGCTTTTCCCCCGGCGGGAACCAGACGACGTCGCCGGGGCGGATCGCCCGGATCGGCTCGCCCCAGACCTGCGCGAGGCCGGAACCGGCCGTGACGATCAGCGTCTGGCCGAGCGGATGGGTGTGCCAGTCGGTGCGGGCGCCGGGCTCGAAGGTGACGGCTAGCGCCCGCACGCGCGCCGGTTCCGGCGCCTCGACGATCGGGTCGAGCCGGACGGTGCCGGTAAAATACTGCTCCGGCCTGGCGGACGGCCGGGAACCGCTGCGTTTGATATCCATGGTCCTGTCCTCGCTGTTCGGGTGGTCGTCCCTTAATATAGGCGGGCGCGCCGGAGGGCGATGCCCGGCGGGTTGATTTCCCGATGCGATTTGATATCCATTGCAACCGAAGAGCGTCGGCTTTTGAGGTCCACTTTGCCTAAGTAATCCCCGGTCTCGACAGGTTCACCCCCGCACGGGCAGGCCGAACAGCCGCGCCTTGCGGAAACTTGTTCATCGGGGTGGCGGCTTGAGACCGGTTTGGCATTGTTCTGCCGAGGCTGCTCTTTCAAGTCGCCCCGAGACATCCGACGCCCGCTTTCTTCAAGTCCGGACCTTCGCCACGCCGCGCCCCGCCAAGGGCTTCTTCAAGTGCCGTTTCCCGCATGAACTTCCCGACCGGAAGATCAAAACGGCATGTGCGATATCCTACGCGTCGAATGGACTGTAATACCCAAATTTCCACCCCAGGCGATCCTTTCCTGCGCCGGCTGCGGCAGCCAGAGGGCGTTCCGCTCCAGCGGGCGCATCCGCCTCAATGCCAGCGGCAAACGGCTGGACGCCTGGCTCATCTACAAATGCATCGTGTGCGACGGCACCTGGAACCGGCCGGTCTTCGAGCGGCAGAGCGTCCGCTCGCTCAATCCCGCCGTGCTGGAGGCCATGCAGGCAAGCACGCCCGAGGCCGTGGCCCGCCTCGAATTCGATGCCGAAGCGCTGCGGGCGAAGGCGGGCCGCATAGCCGAAAGCGAGGAGTTCGAGGTGCGCAAGCGGGTGCTTTGCGCCGCCGGGGACTGGAAGCGGATCGGCATCGCGCTCGCCCTGCCCTTCCCCGCCGGTCCGCGGCTCGACCGGCTGCTGGCGGCGGAGCTCGGGCTTTCCCGCAGCCGGCTGCAGAGGCTCTTCGAAACGGGCGGGATCACCGTGGAGCCGGACCGGAAGGAGGCGCTGAAACGCGGCATCCGCGACAATACGGTAATCACGCTCGACCTCGAAGACGAGGCCGAGAGGATGGCGGCGGGGAGGATGGCGATGGGCGGGTGAGGCTTTTCCGCAGATCGGGTGTGGGGGCTTGCTATAGGCAAATCCGCTTGCTCCCTCTTCTCCCCAGCGGGGAGAAGTGCCGAGCAAAGCGAGGCGATGAGGGGGTGCACACGCGGCAAAGGCATCGCCGGAGTTTGGCTGCGCCCCCTCATCCGGCTGCCGCCACCTTCTCCCCGCTGGGGAGAAGGGGATGCCCTCGCCGCTCAGCCCGAGACCTTGAGCTCCATGCAGGTCAAGTCGAGCCAGCGGCCGAACTTGGTGCCGACCTCGGAGAATTTTCCGGCAAAACGGAAGCCGAGCTTCTCGTGCAGGTGGATGGAGGCGGCGTTTTCGGATTCGATCGCGGCGATCATCACATGCACACCGTTCGAAGCGGCCCGGGCGATCAGCTCCTGCATCATCAGACGGCCGAGGCCGCCGCCGCGGAACTCGCGATGGACGTAGACCGAATGCTCCACCGTATGGCGGTAGCCGTCGAAGGCGCGCCAATCGCCATAGGAGGCGTAGCCGGCCACGCCGCCGCCGACCTCGGCCACGAGAACCGGGAAGCCGCGGGCCCTGCGGGCCGAAAACCAGTCTCTCCGGTTGTCGAGATCGACCAGGACCTCGTTCCAGATCGCCGTCGTGTTGGCGACCGCGTCGTTATAGATCTCCATGATCGCCGGGAGATCGGCTTCGGTCGCGTCGCGCACCAGGGGCTCGCTCATTGCATTCGTCCATTATGATATACGTTTGTCCACTTTAGCAGACGGAAAGCCGGCGTGAAAGCCCGGGCGGCATTGCTTCCCCAGCGATCAGAGACTGCCCGAGAGGCTGAAACAGGTCATGACAGCACCGTAATGCACGGCGGCCGCGGCCACCACGAAACCATGCCAGATGGCGTTCTGGAAGCGCAGCTTTTCCCAGACATGGAAGACGACGCCGAGCGAATAGATGAGCCCGCCGATGAGGATGAGCCAGACCGTGACCGGCGGCAGATATTGCGAGACGGGACCCATGACCATGACGCCGCTCCAGCCCATGGCCAGATAGAGCAGGATCGCCAGCTTGTCGTAACGGCCGGGAAAGGCGCATTTCAGCGCGATCCCGACGAGGGCCGTCGTCCAGATCGCCATCAGCATGGCGAAAATCCACGGGTCCCCGGCGCCCCGCTGCAGGAAGGGCGTATAGGTCGCGGCGATCAGGATGAAGATCGCCGAGTGGTCGAGCCTTCTCAAGATCCACTTGGTGCGGGAATTCGGCCAGATATTGTAGGTGAACGAGATCGACAGGCAGAGCACCAGGCCAAGCCCGTAAATCCAGGCGGCGGCGATCTCCCCGTGACTCGCCCAGGCGGTGGCATAGAAGATCAGCGCGGTGGCGCCGACGAGCGCGAAGACGATACCGATACCGTTGACGATGCCATCGACGACGATCTCGTGAAAATCGTAATTGCGGCCGAAATTGAAAAGCTCGCTCATCCACCCTCTTTCACCTGCGCATCCAGAATGCGTTCGGCGGAAGCGGAAGGCAAGAGTGCCCGGATTCAAATTCGGTTTCCGGATTTAACCTTCCCGCGAAACCTCTTCCGTTTCCAATTTGGAGACGATCAATCGCCATTTTGTGCTCTATCGTGAACGATGGGAAGCGACCATATAGGTCTGGAAGCGGCGCTTCGAAGCGCCCGTCCAACGAGGATTTCACCATGTCCTATAGTGCCCAACCCTTTGCGCTGACCCGGCCGGCCCATGTGCGCGGCGCCCATCTCGTCGTCGGCGATCTCGGCCTCGTTTCCGATTTCTACCGGAAGATCATCGGCCTCAAGGTTCTCGAAAAGAACGCGAGCGGCGAAGTGCTGGGCGTCGAAGGCCAGCCTCTCCTGACGCTGACGACCGGCAACAACGTCGCCCGGGCGCCGCGCAATGCCGCCGGGCTGTTCCATACCGCCTTCCTGGTACCCGACCGGCGGGAGCTCGCCCGCTGGCTGGCGCATGCCGCGGAAAACGATGTCCGGCTCGACGGCGCGTCCGACCATCTCGTCAGCGAGGCGCTCTACCTTTCCGACCCGGAAGGCAACGGCATCGAGATCTATCGCGACCGCAAGCCCGAGGAATGGACCTATCATCCGGACGGCACCGTCGCCATGGCGACCGAAAGGCTGAACCTGCAGGCGCTTTACGACAGCGCGCCGAAAGAGAGCTGGAACGGCATGGCGGACGGCACGGCCATCGGCCATATCCACCTCCAGGTGGGCGACGTCCCGCAGGCCGACGCCTTCTACCGCGACGTGCTCGGGCTGAAGGTCATGGCCCGCTATCCGGGCGCGAGCTTCTTCGCGACCGGCGGCTACCACCACCATATCGCCGCCAATATCTGGAACAGCCGCGGCGCCGGGACCCGCGAAGAGAACATGACCGGGCTTTCGGACTATACCCTGCGCTTCAACGACAAGGCAGCGCTCGACAAGGCGCTCGCCGCCCTCGAGGCGCAGGAGATCGCCGCCACGAAGACCGCCGAGGGATTTTCGCTGAAGGACCCCTGGGGCATCGGCCTGACGCTCGCCGCTTGATCTCAACCATCGTCCCCCGCAAGAGCGGCGCTCCGGAACCGGAACGCCGCTCTTCGCGTTCTAATGCTCGTAGCGGGGGACTTGCGGGGACAACCATGGCCATCATCAGCGCGCGCGGCATCGGCAGACCGAAGAAACATCCAGTCGAGATCGCGGGAGCGGCGCGCAAGGATGCGGCGCTCAACGCCGAGGACCTCGACCTCAGCGAACATCACCCGCTCGGCCGCGAGGCGCTGGACGTCGCCATGGCCTGGGCGGTGATCGGCATTTTCGCGATCGCCTTCTTCGCCATCCTCCATTACATGTCGCTGATCCTGATCCCGGTGACGCTGGCCGTCGTGGTCGGGCTGATCCTCGGCCTGGTGGCAGACAGGCTCGGCCAGGCGGGCGTGCCGCGCTTCGGCATCGCGCTTGTCCTTTCGACGCTGGTCTTCGCCGTCCTCTTCCTGCTCATCAACTCCCTCGCCCAGCCGGTCGCGACGCTGGTGCGCGAGGGGCCGAGCTTCATCGAGCGGACGGTCAGCCGTATCGTGCCCTTCCTCGAAAGCCAGCAATGGCTGCACATCTCGCCCGCCACATTCGAGACCGGGCCGATGTCGATGCAGTCGCTGATCGAAAATTCCAGCAACATCCTCGGCGTCGTCACGGCCAACCTGACGCCGGCGATCGTCCAGGGCCTGATCTTCTTCGCGGCGCTGCTGCTCTTCCTCTACGGGCGGCTGAGGCTCCGGCGCACCATCATCCTCGCCTTCCCGACGCGGCGGCAGCGGCTCGTGGCGATCCGGGTGCTCAACGCGATAGACCAGGTGCTCGGCTACTATTTCGCCACCGCAAGCGTGCTCTATCTGGGGCTCGGCGTCAGCATGACGCTGATCGCCTATTTCGGCGGGCTGGCCATGCCGGTGCTCTGGGGCCTGTTCGCCTTTCTCTCGAGCTTCATCCCCTTCCTCGGCATCACGCTGATGACGATCTCGGTGGCGATCGCCGGCATCCTGACCCACGACGCGCTGATCATCGGGCTCATTCCGGCGGTGATCTTCTTCGGCCTGCATCTCGTGATGGAGAACCTGATCTTCCCGGCGATCATGGGACGGCAATGGGAGATCAACCCGTTCATCGTCTTCCTGGCCATCCTGTTCTGGACATGGATGTGGGGCGCGGTCGGCGCCATGCTGGCGCTGCCGCTCTCGCTCATCATGATGACCGTGCTTGCCGAACTCTTCCCCGAGAAGGCGACGCCGCACCTGCCGGGCTGAGACGCACTCAGTCGTAGAGGTAATACTGCTCCCATTCGGCGCGCGGGACCTTCGAGCCGATCTTGTAGTCGAAGGACATGATCTTCAAACCCTTGTCGCCCGTCTCGCACTTGTACTTGAGGCGGTACCAGTCGCCGCGGCTGCGGAAGACGGCGCCCGGCGCGCGGATGGAATTGCCGCTCTCGATCGGATCGGCGAAGGTATAGGCGATCACCTTGTCGGGCCGGAAATCCCCCTCCTTGCGGATACGGTCCATCGCCTCGATGTCGCAGCGCTGCTCCCGTCGTTCATTCGGGGCGAGCGCATCCAACTGCCTGACGATGCGGGCGTCGAGCGCGTGAGCGGTCGAAGCGGAAAGCAGGGCGAAAGCCACCAGCGACAGCGTTTTCTTCATGTCATTTCCATCCAAGATGACTCAGGACGGCGCGGAAACTAGGAGATGGTCGGACGATTGACCACCTACCAGAGCGCGAAATAGGATGTTGTGATCGGGGTGGTGTTGAGGGGGCTTTGGGTGAGCAAGCGTCTCGAACGGATGCGAGCCAATCCGCAGGCTTGTACAGTTCATCGATGCAGTGAGGGCTTCGTCATGAGTCCATTGCGATATTCTGTTCTCGTCTCTCCGCTTCCGACCGAGGATGGCGGTGGTTTCCTCGCGACCGTACCGGACCTGCCCGGCTGCGTGAGCGACGGAGAAACGCCTCAGGAGGCCATTTCGAACGTTGAGGACGCGATCGCAAGCTGGATCGAGGCAGCCCATGACATGGGGCGGGACATTCCTCAGCCTTCGCGATGGACGGCGGCGGGATAAACGCATCATGGAAGACGAAATTCAGCCGCTCTCGGATGCGAAGAAAGAGCAGATCAAACTTCGCGCGACGTTTCTCAACAATATCGGAATCGGCGTGATGCTAATTGGTGTATTCACTCCAATCGTGCGCGTGATTTATGGCGACATGAACGCGCAGGTCGATATTCTCTGGCTTGCAGGCTCGCCGTTGGGTTGTTTTCTGCTCGGCATCGCATTACATTTGATGGCGGGTTGGATGCTAAGAGGACTGAGCAAATGACCGAGAAAATCATCCTCGTTCTGATACCGATCATTGGCGTAGCGATGGCTGCCGGTGTGGTCTACTGGCAGAGTTGGCGCGACGGCGTGCTGCCGAACCAGAAGCCGCGGAAGAAATAATCCTCCTTCCCCTTCCCCGCTTGCCTCTTCGTCAAGCGCCGCCTATCTCTGGCACTCCTCTCATGAAATCCGGAGTGCTTCCTTGGCCACCTCCCCGAAATCGCCTTTCGCCGGTCTCCCCGCAGTTCCCGTCGCCGCGAAGAAGCCGGTGGCCGACACCCGCCACGGCATCACCCGCACCGACGACTACGCCTGGCTGAGGGCCGACAACTGGCAGGCGATGTTCAAGGACCCGTCGATCCTCGACAGCCAGATCCGCGCCCATCTCGAAGCCGAGAACGCCTATATGGAAGCGGCCATGGGCGACACGAAGGCGCTGCAGAAGACGCTCTTCGACGAGATGCGCGGCCGCATCAAGGAAGACGACAGTTCGGTGCCGATGAAGGACGGGCCCTTCGCCTACGGCACGCTCTACGTGACCGGCGGCGAACAGCCGCACTATTTCCGCACGCCGCGCGACGGCGGCGAAAAGCACGTGCTGCTGAACGGCGACGAGGAAGCCAGGGATAAGGACTATTTCCGCCTTTCCGGCATCGACCACACCAAAGACCATCTGTTCGGCATCTGGGGTTATGACGACAAGGGCTCGGAATATTTCACGCTGCGCATCCGCGATCTTTCCACCGGCGAGGACCTTGCCGACATACTCGAAAACACCTCCGGCGGCGGCGTCTGGGCGCCGGACGGGAAGAGCTTCTTTTATACGTTGCAGGACGAGAACCACCGCCCGTCGAAGGTCTTCCATCACATCGTCGGCACGCCGCAATCGGAAGACCGGCTGGTCTACGAGGAAGAGGATCCGGGCTTCTTCATGGGCGTCGGCGGGTCTCTGCTGGACGACTTCATCTATATCGACATCCACGATCACGAGACCTCGGAATACCGGCTGCTCTCCACCAGGGACCTGACGGCCGCGCCGATGCTGGTCGCCGAGCGCGAGGAAGGCATCGAATATTCGATGACGGAAGGCGGCGACGTCTTCTACATCCTTACCAATGATGGGGATGCCAAGGATTTCAAGATCATGCAGGCACCGGTTGATGCGCCGGGCAAGGAGAACTGGACGGAGGTCGTGCCGCACGAGCCGGGCCGGCTGATCATTTCCCACATGGCGTATCAGCGCCATCTCGTCTGGCTGCAGCGCAAGGACGGCCTGCCGCAGGTCATCGTCCGCGACCGCAAGACCGGCGAGGAACATGCGATCGCCTTTGCGGAAGAGGCCTATTCGCTCGGCCTGCAGGGAGCGGCGGAATACGACACCGACGTGATCCGCTTCTCCTATTCCTCGATGACGACACCCTCCCAGCTCTTCGACTATAATATGGTGACCCGCGAGCGGGTGCTCCTGAAGACGCAGGAAGTGCCGTCCGGTCACAATCCGGACGATTATGTCACCCGCCGGGTGATGGCGCCGGCGCATGACGGCGAGCTGGTGCCGGTCTCGCTCCTCTACCGCAAGGATACGCCCCTCGACGGTTCGGCGCCCTGCCTGCTCTACGGCTACGGCGCCTATGGCATCACCATTCCCGCCGGCTTCAACACCAACATCCTGTCGCTCGCCGATCGCGGTTTCGTCTACGCCATCGCCCATATCCGCGGCGGCAAGGACAAGGGCTTCGCCTGGTACGAAAACGGCAAGATGGAACACAAAGCCAATACGTTCAAGGACTTCATCGCCGCGGCTGACCATCTGAATCAACAGAAGTTCACGTCCTACGCCAACATCATCGCCGAAGGCGGATCGGCGGGCGGCATGCTGATGGGCGCCATCGCCAACATGGCGCCGGAGAAATTCGCCGGCATCATCGCCGCCGTGCCTTTCGTCGACGTGCTCAACACGATGCTGGACGACACGCTGCCGCTCACCCCGCCGGAATGGCCGGAATGGGGCAACCCGATCGACAGCATCGAGGAATACCAGTGGATCGCGGCCTATTCGCCCTATGACAATGTCGCGGAAAAGCCCTACCCGCCGATCCTTGCTCTCTCGGGCCTGACCGATCCGCGCGTCACCTATTGGGAGCCGACCAAATGGGTGGCAAAGCTTCGGGAGAAGGCGCCGGAGGCGGGTCCCTATCTCTTGAAGACCAACATGGCGGCCGGCCATGGCGGCAAGTCCGGCCGTTTCCAGCGGCTGGAAGAGATCGCCTTCGAATATGCCTTCGCCATCAAGGTGGCGGGGAAGATGTGACACGTTGCACGACGCCTGCGGCAAGCGAGAGGCGATAACATTCGAGAGGGGGAGGAAAAGCCGATGACCGTCTACATTGCCCTGCTCCGGGCGGTGAATGTCGCCGGCACCCCGCTTCAGATGAGCGAACTCAAAAGCATCTGCGAGGGGCTCGGCTTCGACGACGTCCGAACCTATATCCAGAGCGGCAACGTGCTGTTCCGGTCCGATGAGCCGGAGGATGCCGTCGCCGAAAAGCTCGACGGCGCGCTGGAGAAAAAATTCGGCAGGAAGCCGGGCGTCATGGTGCGCACGACCGGGGAGCTGGAACAGGTCGCCGGGAATGCGCCCTTTCCCGAAGCCAAGCCGAATTTCCTGCTCGTGAACTTCCTCGCAGAACCCGCACCCGCCGATGCGCTCGACAAGATGGCGGCACCGGACGGCGAGGAGGCGGTCGTCGCCGGGCGGGAGATCTACGTCCACTATCCGAACGGCTCGGGCCGCTCGAGGCTGAAACTGCCGGCGCTCAGGACGGCCACGTCCCGCAACCTCAATACGGTTCGCAAGCTCGCCGAATTGGCGCGGGCGATGGAATAGGCGGATCGGAGCCATGGCGGGCATCATCATCCCGATCGTCTGCTGCGCCATCATCCTCTATGCCGTCGGCACGATCTCCCGGTCCCTTTGGAGGCAACGGAAGAGCAAGCCGCCCGCCTGGCCGCCCTACCCGCTCATAAACGCGACGGAGGAAGAGATGGACCGCCGGCACGCGGAGCTGCGCGACATGCTTTCACACGAGCGGCTCGGCCCGCAGCGGGCGCGGCGGCTCTGGAGAAAGCTGCAGGCGGCAGAGACCGGCAAAGGCCTCATCCACGAATTCCACCGCGACTTCTGCGGCCACGGCTTGATCCGCACGGAGCGGGGCGTGATCCTCTGCGATATCCAGGACGGCCATTTCCCCGGGCCGGCCATCGCGGCATGGGAGACCGAAGACGCCTTCGTCGACTTCTTCTCCCGTCAGAGCGATTTCACCATGAGCGGCTGGGATCCGGCCGAACCGGTCTTCCATACGGAAGACGAATGGTATCGGGACAACCGGCGGCTCAGGACACGGATCATCGACAGGTTCCTGTAGGAAACCGCAGCGAAGCACGCATCGGTTGCACATTCCTGTCAAGCCCCCGCAATCAAATCGGCACAGTCGCCGCAAGCCTCGCGCAAGGTTCGGACGTTAACCATTTGTTAACCATTCCGAACACGGGCGTTCCGCCAATGAAGATCGATAGCGGCCTCAACGGCTATCATTATCCCAACCGGGCACTCGATATGGGCCGTAAAACCGAAGAAGCGCCGCAGCTCGAAACGCCGGCATTCGAGCGTTCTCCCAATGCGCTGACCGGCAGCAGCACGCTGCTCTCTTCCGCGCTCGCGAACGCCCTCTGGGTGGTGGAGAGCGGCGATGCAGGCCCGGAGAGCGCGGCTGCGCAGATGCCCTCCGTTCCGCAGGATTGGGTCGAAGGCATCTACCAGGAATTCGCCTGAGCCTTTTCCGGCGTTACGCCGCCTCCGCCGGCGTGACCTCCACCGTGACATGCGACAGATCCCGGATGCCCCGGAGCTTTTCCTTGTAGAAGGACGGCGCCCTGGGTTTCGGCGTGACCAATGCCACGATCGCCGCATGATGGCCCGGTCCCACCTGCCAGACATGCAGGTCGGAAATGCGGTCCTCTTCCGTCTCCACCTTGCGGCGGATTTCATGCGCCAACGCCTCGTCGTCCGGCTGCGCGTCGAGAAGCACCGTCGCGGTGGCGCGGATCAGGCCCCAGGACCAGCGGGCGATCACCAGTCCGCCGACGACGCCCATCATCGGATCGAGCCAGACCCAGCCATAGGAGCGGCCGAGAAGAAGAGCCGCGATCGCCAGGACGGAGGTCAGCGCGTCGGCGAGCACGTGCAGATAGGCGGCGCGCAGATTGTGGTCCTCGGCGC
This sequence comes from Neorhizobium sp. CSC1952, assembly GCF_030378245.1. Classification (NCBI taxonomy): domain Bacteria; kingdom Pseudomonadati; phylum Pseudomonadota; class Alphaproteobacteria; order Hyphomicrobiales; family Rhizobiaceae; genus Neorhizobium; species Neorhizobium sp. CSC1952. The sequence goes on from NZ_CP128416.1 coordinate 526,858, forward strand.
GATGGGCATGGCCGTGTCCGCCGTGGTGTCCGTGGTGTCCGCCGTGATGATGGGCGCCGTGATGCCCGTCATGGTGATGATCCTCGTCCCTGAGCAGCCAGGCGCTCACGAGGTTGACCGCCAGCCCGAGCACGGCAACCCAGATCGCCTGGTCGAAATCGATCGCCACCGGATCGGCAAGACGCACGACGCTCTCCCAGGCGATCAAGAGCGCGATCAGCGCAAGCACGATGGCGCTCGCGAAACCGGCGAGATCCCCGAGCTTCCCGGTGCCGAACGTGTAACGCGGATTGCGGGCCTGGCGGCGAGCATAGAGATAGGCGAGCGCCGCGATCAGCATCGCGCCCGCATGGGTCGACATGTGCCAACCGTCGGCGGTCAGCGCCATCGAGCCGAAGAGCGAGCCGGCGACGATCTCCGCCACCATCATGGCCGCCGTCAACGCGATGACAAGCCACACCTTGCGCTCGTTGCGCTCGTGATCCGCGCCCAGGAACACATGGTCGTGCTTCAGGTCCTCGACGGAATGCGCCATGGACTTCTCCTTTTCCTCATCAAACCCGCTCAGCGGATATAGGTTCGAAGCGCCTCGGCGAGCTCTTCGGCCGCCTGCGCGCGCTCCCTCTCGTCTCCGGCATGCAGGACGTGCTCGTGCAGGTGATCCTGCATCACCTCGCCGGTGAGTCCGGCAAGTGCGCCGCGGATCGAGGCAAGCAGTTGCAGCACCTCGCCGCATGGCGCCTCGGCCTCGAGCGCCCGCTCGACCGCTTCCATCTGTCCCTTCAGCCGGCGCACCCGCGCCAGAAGCTTCGCCTTCTCCCGAATGATGTGAGCCATGGACCGCTCCATATAGTATAGGGGGATACCCTATATTGGATGACGCCGGCCGCCAATAGCCAAATTGCCGCAAGCTACGGCGAAGCCTCGGATGGGCTCGGTAGGCTGGAGCGTCGGCCGGTCTCATTGCGAGGAGGCATACAATCTCTCGGAAATTCTCCGAACCTGACATGATGCCGGCAGCGGCATACGCCCTCATGTCACCTCTCCGCTTGTCCCGGCGCAGGTGAAGACCTAGATGATTTCTATAGTCACTAGAGCTTCAAGAGGGATTTTCAGCCATGCTGTCGATCGGCGATCTTTCGAAACGCACCGGCGTCAAGGTGCCGACCATCCGCTATTACGAGCAGATGGGCCTTCTGGAGGCGGCGGAACGTTCCGAAGGCAACCAGCGGCGCTACGAGAAGACCGATCTCGAACGGCTCGCCTTCATCCGCCATGCGCGCGATCTCGGGCTCGACATCCCGGCGATCCGCGAGCTGATCGCACTGAGCGAACATCCGACAGAACCCTGCGCCGATGCCGACAGGATCGCCGCAGATCACCTTGCCGCGGTGCGCGAAAAGATCGAGAAGCTGAAGAGGCTGGAGCACGAGCTCGAACGCATCGTCTCCCAATGCGACGGCGGACACTCGATCGGGGACTGCCACGTGATCCGCGCGCTTTCGGATCACGGACTGTGCGAGAGCGAGCATTGAAGGCAGCGCCGGCAGGTGACTGCACCGCGATTGAGGTTTGCTTCGATCAGGCCGCAGCCTCGATGTCGAATTCGAGGTGAATACGGTCATAGGGAAACACCACTCCGCCGCCCTCCGCCCTGTCGATCACGCCGCTGCCGAGCAACATATCCACGTCGCTGTGAACGCCTTTGAAGTCCCTGCCGACACGGCGGGCGACTTCGCGGACGCTCAGCGGCCCCTGGCCGGTCATCACCTGCACGATTTCAAGCCGCTTGGGCGCCAGAACACGGTGGAGCAGCTCCCAGGACGGAAAGGACAAGGTATGCTGGGCCGGTTTTTTATTGCCGGCCTCGGCCGCCTTGACCGTCTCCGAAACCGAAGCCAGGGACTGTTCGAGCGTCTCGATCTTCACCTTAAGGGTTGTCACGCAGCCATCCTCTCACATCGGCGCCGAAATCCGCCAGCAATTCATCGATACCCTTGAAAGCATAGGGCGCTTCCTCGACGCCGAAATGCCTGTGATCGCCCTTGCCGGCCTCGTTGTCGTATCGCAGAACGCATTCGCCTCCAGCCACCAGTGTCATGCTGTACTTGAAGCCGTGGGCGCTTCCGCGCAGCGGGGCCGGCACATGCCAGACGACGATTTCAACGAACACGCCTTCACGGAGATAGCTGCGCGTCCTTTGAACCAGTATCGCTTTCGCCATCCGCCGTCCCGCAATCTCTGATGTAATCTACCCCATCAACACCGCCCGGCAAAGACGGAATTTGACAATCGGGTGAACGTGGCCGCACAGCGATCTGAAGCCTCTAGCCGGACGGGGCTGCCGCCTTCAGCGTCTCGATCGCCTTGCGCAGCGCCGGCGAGCGGTTGCGCGGATCGTAAAGCACGGCGAGGCTGAGCGTCAGCGATGCGGGATAGGGTTCGATCCGGCGCCGGACGGTGCCGGAAATATCGATGCTTCGCGACTGGACCGGCGCCAGGCCGATCCCGAGACCGGCCGAAACCAGGGAAAGCTGCTCTTTGCGCCGGCGGCGCGGGAATATCTCGCAAGCCTGTTCTTCCGGCTGAAGCTCGCGCTTCTTCTCGTGGCGGGCGGCAATGCAATCCTGCTGCGCCTTCTCGACGGCCGCAACGCGCGGCGGGCCGCGGGAGCCATCTGCGGCCTCGCCTCGCTCACGCTATGGGTGGCGATCATCTTCGCGGGGCGCATGCTCGCCTTCGGATGATTGCGCTTGACAAGCTTCGCGAACGGGAGCATCTGAGCGGCCATGATCAAGATGCGCACCACCATCGCCTGCTCGTATTTTTGGGCCTACCTGTAAGGGGCGGCTCGACAGATCATCATGTCAACAAGCCGCCGTCAGGCGGCTTTGTTGTTTCAGACGGCACCTGATGGCGAAAAGACCGAAAGAGGATGCCGGAAATGACCCCAGACACGATTGAAGACACCGAAATCTCGCTGCCGCGCCCGCCCGTCGTGACGATCCGCAGCGCCAAATCGCGCGACCTGCCCGAGCTCAACGAGATGATCGCGGCGCTTGCCGCCCATCACAACGATCCCGCCGCCATCACGCCCGAAAAGCTCGAACGCGACCTTTTCGGCCCCATGCCGTGGATCACCGCCCTCGTCGCCGATACGGGCTCGGAACTGATCGGCTACGCCATCCTCGTGCCGCTCTACAGGGCGCAGGAAGGCACGCGGGGCATGGACCTGCACCATCTCTTCGTGCGCGACGGCCATCGCGGCCACGGCATCGGCCACCATCTGGTCTCGCGCGCCCGCGAAGTCGCGAAGAATGCCGGCTGCGACTATCTTTCGGTCAGTGCCGCGACCGGCAATTTCGCCGCCCATCGCTTCTACGAACAACTGGACTTCAAGCCGCGCCCGGTCACCGGCATGCGCTACATGCAGGCGCTGGTATGAGGCAAGACCGGCCGAGGCCTATCCGGCGGCCTTGGCCAGGACTGCGAGATAATCGTTGACCGCGTCACGAAAGGTGGTCTTAAGGCTTTCGAAATCGCCTGCGTGAAAGCCGATCACATCGACAATGTCCGCAATATGCCCGACGAAGATTTCATCTTCGGCATCGAATTCGATACGGGCGGTATAGCCTTTATATTCGGGGAAGTTTCATATCGGCGTGCATTTGCCCCTCACTTGCGATTTCTAACACTTAGCTAAAGCTAAGATGTTGAAATCGCTTTCTCTCCCACAAGGGGAGAGATAAAGACCGCGCCGCTGAGAATCTACCTCTCCCTTGGTGGGAGAGGTTACAAAATCACGATCTTAGCTTTAGCTAAGTCGTAGATTTTGTTGGTGAGGGACGTAAGTTACCGAGCAGGCACGGCCTTCAGATAGGCGGCGATCGCTTCGAGGTCGCTCTTCGGCAGATGCGCCACGTTCTGCTGCACCTCGACCATGGAGCCGCCGACGCTGTCGAAGTCCGGCGTGAAGCCCGTTTCGAGATAGCTCACGATATCGCCCTCGCTCCAGGAACCCATGTCCTCAGAGCCCGGTGTGATGTTCGGAATGCTGCCCCGGCCTTCCGGGTTCGGACCGCCCGCAAGCCAGCGGTCCGGCTGGAAGCCGCCGAGCGCGTCGCGCGGCGTGTGGCATTCGCCGCAATGGCCCGGCCCTTCGACCAGGAACTGGCCGCGCCTGACCTTCTCGTCGGCGGAGGCGAGCTGAACCCGCGGCCGGTCGTTGAAATAGAGGTATTTCCAGCCGCCCACCGCCAGCCGGATACTGTAGGGAAACTGCAATTCGTGCGGCGGCGCGACGTTGCTGCTCGCCGGCAGCGTCTTCAGGTAGCCAAAGAGATCGTTGATATCCCCGGCCGACAGCCGGGCATAGGAGCCGTAGGGAAAGGACGGATAAAGATGCTCGCCATCCGGCCCGACGCCGCGGGTCATGGCATTGCCGAATTCCGCCAGCGTCCAGTTGCCGATGCCGGCCTGCGCGTCGGGCGAGATGTTGGGAATGTGGAAAGTGCCGAAGGCGGTCGGCAGCGCGCGGCCGCCGGAAAGCACCTTCAGCGCATCGCCCTGCGCCCCCGCCGCGGCATGACAGCTCGCGCAGCCGCCGGCCCAGAAGAGCTGCTCGCCGCTCGCGAGGTCCGGCTCGCCGAGACCGGCCCAATAGCTTTCCGGGTGCGGATCGGGCTTCGTCAGCGCCCAGGCTATCCCGGCGCCGATTGCGACGATGACCGCGCCGGCACCCAAGACTTTCGCCCATCGAGACGCCATGCTCTTCTCCCTCAAAGGTGTTCATGAAAAGCCGGCGGCGGGCTGGCCGCCGGCTTCCGGTCCGCCGGTCAGTTGGCGGGAGCCCGGTAGGTCTTGTGACATTCGGAACAGATCGGTCCCAGCCGTCCCAGCGCAGCCCCGACACCGGCCCTGTCCGCGGGCAGCGTCGCGACCAGAGCTTCGGCCTCCGAGGCCAGCTTGGCCGACAAGGCGCGGAATCCATCCGGGTTTTGCCAGATCGCCGGAAGGGCCTTGGTTTTCCCCGTGTCCGAACCCGCCGGGAATTGATCCGGAAAGGCTTTCATATCGGTGCTGATCGTCGTCAGCGCCGATCTTACCGTCGCCGCGTCGTAGGGTTTTTCGCCCTTGGCGATTGCGCCCAGCGCGCCGGCCGCCTGCCCGTTCGCCTTCATCAAGGCCTGGCGGGCTGCGATCGGCCCCTCCTGCGCGAATGCCGCGGACAGACAGAGACAGGCGGCGCCAGCCGCGATGACGTATGACCTCAACCGCATGTGCACGTTCCTCCCATGGAGCCCGGTACGGCCGGGCTGTTGACGACAGTTCACGATGCGATGTGTGCACGGCCGGAGGAAGTAACAAGGCGGTGATAATATTGAAGGTTCTAATGCCGAGGATCAGCCAGGGCGCGGGAGCGGCATTGCTCGCCGCTCCCGCGCGACGGGTCATTTCTTCATGCGGTAGGTCTGGTGACAGTCGCTGCAGGTCCCGCCAAGCGCCCTCATCGCCGCACCGACGCCTGCCGCATCGACAGGGACGGCAGCAAGCAGGCTATCCGCTTCGGCGGCCAGCTTTTGCGCCTTGGCTTCGAAATCCGTCTTGTTCTGCCAGATGGCCGGAGCGGCTTCCGATTCCGAACCGGTCTGCGAACCTTCCGGGAACTGGTTCGGGAAGGCCTTCATCGTCGTGCTGATCGTGGTCAGCGCGGCAGTCACCGCCGCCGCCTCGTAAGGCTTCTGGCCCTTCGCGATGCCGCCGAGCGCACCAATCGCGCCGCCGACGGCCTTCATCTGGCTTTGGCGAAGCGCCTGGGGCTCTTCCTGAGCGACGGCGACAGACAAACCAAGACAGCCGGCGGCGACTGCGAAAACCAGGGATTTCAGACGCATGCAGACATTCTCCTCTTCGACATCGAATCCGGGCGCGATAATGCGCCGCACAATGGCTTCCGGACCGATGACAATGAAGTAACAAAAAGGTGAGAACGTCAGGCGAATCAAATCTCTAGCAGAACCTCGGCCGGGTGCGCCCGACAAGCTCCGCGACGGCGCCGCGGCTCACGCCCTGATCCCTTCCCAGAGCGTCAGCACGGAAACGGCAAGCAGGAGCAGGCCGGCGATGCGCCCGACCCAGATGGTCGCGGTGCCGTTGCCGACCAGCAGGTTTCGCGCCCGTCCGGCGGCAACCGCCAATCCGCCGTAGATCGCGAACTGCGTTCCCGCCGTCATCGCCGCCATGACGGCCGCCTGGGGGCCAAGCGGCCCGAAATCCGGCCGGAGGAACTGCGGATAGACGGCGAGCATGAAGAGATAGGCTTTCGGATTGATGAGGCAGGTGACCGCGCCGCGCCGGAACGCCTCCCAGTTGGACCGCGTATCGGCCGGGCCGACGTGGTCGACGGTGATCGAGCTTTTCATCAGGCTCACGCCGATCCAGGCCATGTAGAGCGCGCCGACGATCAGCAGAGGCTTGAAGAGCACCGGCATGAGGGTGGCGAGCAGGCCCACGCCGAGGGCGCCATAGATCGAATGCACCAGGCCGCCCAGCATGATGCCGGCCGTGGCGGCGAGCCCGGCGGTACGGCCGCGTGTCAGCGCATTCGCCAGCACGAAGATCATGTCCATGCCCGGCACGACGATGATGCCGAAGAGCAGCGTGAAATAGAGCCAGAGGCTTTCCGTGTATGTCATGTCAGTTTATCGGCTTTACAAGAACAGGCTCCGATGAGGGGAGCCATGGTTTTTCAATCGGATATCCGGCGCTATACAGGAGCCCAACTGACAGCGTATTGTCAGGAGCGGTTGTCCGGCGGTGAAGGAAAACGGCATGCGCAAGGCCTCGCGCCTCTTCGAGATCATCCAGATCCTGCGGCTTTCCAAGAAGCCGGTGACGGCGGCCGCGATCGCCGCGCAGCTTGAAGTGACGGTGCGATCCATCTACCGGGACATCGCGGCGCTGCAGGCCATGCGCGTGCCGATCGAGGGCGGGCGCGGCATCGGCTATATCCTGCGCCCCGGCTTCACGCTGCCACCGCTGATGCTGTCGATCGAGGAGACGGAGGCGATCGTGCTGGCGCTGGCGCTTCTCGAACGCACCGGCGACATGGAGCTCAAGCAGGCCGCAAAACAGGTGAACCGCAAGATCGCCGCCGTCGTGCCGCCGCCGCTTGCCGGCATCTTCTCCGCCAACGCGCTGCATGCCTGGGGAACGGCGGCGCCGGTGCCGGAGGCGGTCGATCTCGCCATGCTGCGCCGGGCGATCCGCGACGAGCGGAAGCTGGCGCTCGACTATCGCGACGAACATGGGCGCGCCACGGAGCGGACGATCCGGCCGATCGCGCTCATCTACTATTCGCAGACGGCCAATATCGTCGCCTGGTGCGAGCTTCGCCATGCAATCCGCAATTTCCGCACCGACCGGGTGGAGCATTGCGAACCGGTCGACGACTTCTTCCGCGGCGAAGGGGAAAGTTTGCGCCGGCTCTGGGTCGAGGGCTGGACGGCGAATGCGATCGAAATGCCCCGTTGAAGAGAGGAGCTGCGATTTCGCATCGACCTCAAAGAGGAAGCACGCGGCTTTCCTCGCGGCCATAGCCGGTGATCTCGATTCGGCCGGCGAAGATCGCGACGACGGCGAAGGCGTTTTCCGTCTCCGTATCGACCATGCCCTTGAAATTCACGTACCAGGTCTTGCCCGTGCGGCCGAGATTGCCGGCATGGTTGTGGCCGTTCAGATAGGCGACGACGTTGCCCGACCGGGCGAAGAGATCGGTCAGGCGCTCATGGCCCCAGAGATTGTGTTCGTTTTCCGGATGGAGCGGGTAGTGCCCCATGACGACCGCCTTCTCGCCCGCCGCGCGAGCGCGTTCCAGCGTGGCTTCGAGCCAGGCGAACTGCCCGTCGCCGATGCCGCCGTTCCATTCTCGCGCGTTCACGGCGTTTTCCGCCTTCAGCGCCCGCAGGCGCTCCTTCGCGAGCGCATGGCGCGGATCGCCCTTGGGAGAGGAGAACAGGCTGATCTCGTTGCCGTCGATCACCACGAAACGGAAGCCGCCGCGGGAAAAATCGTGCCAGGCGGCCGGCATGCCGAGCCGCGCATGCACCTTGGAAAGCCGCTCCTGCGCCAGCAGGAAATCGTGGTTGCCGGGCAGCAGGAAGCTTTCGTGGCGCAGGTCCCCGTAGACCGAGAGAACCGCGTCGTAATTCTCCCAGCCGCGATCGACGAGATCGCCGAGCGTCACGACGAAGGACAAGTCTTCGCCGTTGAAGACGCCGACCGCCTCCCTCAGCTTCGCGAGGCTGTTTTCGAAATAGCGGTTCATCGCCACATTCGGCGGCAGGTCGGCATATTGCGGATCGGCAATCACGCCGAAGCGGAGAAGCGGCTTTTCGTGAGACATGGGAGGCAAGTATTTTGCGCTTGTGACAGGCGTGTGACGGGATAGCCCACACAAAAACACCCGGCGCCTTGCGACGCCGAGTGTTTTAAAGAATCAGCGATGACCGCGGATTACTTGGTCGCGGCTTCGTAGCGCTCGAGGACGTAGTCCCAGTTGATCAGGCTGTCGACGAAGGCTTCGAGGTATTTCGGGCGGGCGTTGCGGTAGTCGATGTAATAGGAGTGTTCCCACACATCGACGCCGAGGATCGGCTCCGCGCCGTGGACCAGCGGGTTTTCGCCGTTCGGGGTCTTGGAGATGACGAGCTTGCCGTCCTTGACGGAAACCCAGGCCCAGCCTGAACCGAACTGCGTCGTGCCGGCGGCGATGAAATCCGCCTTGAACTTGTCGTAGCCGCCGAGATCGGAGGCGATCGCGGATTCGAGCTTGCCCGGCAGCTTGGTGCCGCCGCCGCCCTTCTTCATCCACTTCCAGAAATGGATGTGGTTGTAGTGCTGGGCTGCGTTGTTGAAGAGGGTCTGGTGGGTGCCGAAGGACTTCTTGACGACTTCCTCCACCGACAGGTCGCCGAGGCCGGCTTCGGCGGCGAGCTTGTTGCCCGTGTCGACATAAGCCTTGTGGTGCTTGTCGTGGTGGAATTCCAGCGTTTCCTTCGACATGTACGGCGAAAGCGCTTCGTAATCGTAGGGGAGTTCGGGAAGTTCGAAGGCCATTGTCTTACTCCTTTTCGGCAAACACCTTGAAACAAGCGTCGTGCGGGAACATAGGAGCGGAGCGGCCAAGTGGCAACGGTGATCTTGCCAAAAATCAGGCCGGAGAGGTCAAGACGTTCCGGAATTTTGCGTCTACAAGAAACGTGTCAGATCACCGCCCGGAGCCCCCGCATGAAGACCCTGTCCCTCCTCGCCGCCGCCCTCGTTTCGGCCAGCGCCGCCACCGCCCATGCCGCGTCCGACGACGCATGGGCGGAATTCCGCGAGGAGGTCGGCAAAGCCTGCGTTGCGGCGGCGGACGGCCTCCTCGAAAACGGCAAGGCGCTCGTCGATCCGTTCGGCAGCGAGAACTACGGGCTTGCCGTCGTCTCCGGCAAGGCGGTCGGCGCGGATGCCACGATCAGCGCCATCTGCGTCTTCGACAAGAAGGCCAAGACCGCCGAGATCGGCGGAGAGATTTCGGGCGACGAACTGATGGTGAAGACGGGAGAATGAATCCCGCTCCGGCGCGACGCCGGCATTTCGCCGGAACCTTTTGAAGGGCAAGGGATTTCCCGGGCTGGGATCAAACAGCCCGAGGAGCCGATGTTCGATTTCCTGACGCCCGACTTCCTGATCTTCGTTCTCATCGGTTTCCTCGCCCAGATCATCGACGGCGCGCTCGGCATGGCCTTCGGGGTGCTGACGACCACCAGCCTGCTGGCGATCGGCATCGCACCGTCCACGGCAAGCGCGATGACGCATGTCACCGAATGCTTCACCACGGCGGCTTCCGGGCTCTCGCATATCTATCACCGCAACGTGGACTGGCGGCTGGTGCTGCGGCTTGCGCCGGCCGGCATGCTCGGCGGAGCGATCGGCGCCTACGTGCTCTCCAATATCGACGGCGAGGCGATCGCGCCCTTCGTCTCGGTCTATCTGATCGCCGTCGGCATCTTCATCCTCTACAAGGCCTTCCGGCCGAAATTTCCGCGCGACGTGCATGACTGGATCGTACCCTATATCGGCGGCGCGGGCGGGCTGCTGGACGCCATGGGCGGCGGCGGCTGGGGGCCGATCGTGACCAGCAGCCTGCTCGGCCGTGGCCACGACCCCAAGAAGGTGATCGGCTCCACCAACCTCACCGAATTCGCCGTCACCACGACGATCTCGGCAACCTTCATCCTGGCGCTCGGCTGGTCGGAACTTGCCCCCGCGCTGGGTTTGATCCTCGGCGGCATACTGGCCGCGCCGCTCGGCGCCGTCATCGTCAGGAAACTGCCCGTCAAGCCCTTGATGATCGCCGTCTCGATGATCATCATCGGCACCGCCGCGGTGCGGTTCGTCTGAGGGGGGCGGAGGATGGCGACATTTCCCGGCACGGAAAACCTGAAGCGCGAACTCCAGCCCATGCCGCAGGACATAGCGGAACGGCTGAAGCGGGAGGGCGTCGAGAAAGCCTATGCAGCGCGGCCGGCCTACCAGCGCAACGACTATCTCGGCTGGATCGCGCGGGCCAAGCAGACGGACACCCGCGAAAGACGCATCCGCCAGATGCTCGACGAGCTCAGGGCCGGCAATGCCTATATGCGCATGAGATATACCGGGCCGACGGGGCGGGAGTGAGGCGGGCTGGCTACAGACCGCAGGATATGGCAGACTGGCGTCATGAAGAACAACGCCGAAATCTCCGAGGATCTCAGCCGCCGCATCGACCAGCTCGCGGCGCGCTCCAGGCTGACGCGAGGGCAGATCATCGAAGATGCCTTGGCGCATGGCCGCTCGCTGGCTTGGCAGGAGAAATGGATTGCCGGCGTCGAAACCGGTCTTGCCGAGGCGGAAAAGGGTGATTTCGCGACGGAAGAGGAAATCGCCGCCATATTGAACAAATACGGGCCGGTTTGAACCTCGCGTGCGGATCGTTTTCACCGGTCGCTACCTGAGGGAACTTGCAGGCATCGGCGACTATTCGGATCAGCCCGTCTACGTGCTACAATCGACAGATAAGGAGCCAAGCATGCGCGCGAACCGATCCATCACCGTCTCGCTGCCGGAAGACATGGCCGAACTCGTCGAGAAGAAGATCGCGTCCGGCGAATTCGCGGACGAAAGCGAAGTCGTCGCCGAGGGCCTGCGATATCTCGCGGACCACGATGCCGAAATCGAGCAATGGCTGCGAAACGAGGTCGTGCCGACGCTGAGAGCCTATGACCCTTCGAAGGCCCTTCCCATCGAGGAAGTCCGGCGGCGCATCGAGGCCCATATGGACGCGCGCGATCGAGAAAATCGTTTCCCTGAATGAGGTACACGGTCGTATTTGATCCGGCCGCAGACTTGGATCTCGCCGAACTCTACGACTATCTTGCGCCGAGAGCGGGCCGCTCCGTTGCACGGCGTTACATCGGCCAGCTTGTCGACTATTGTACCGCTTTCGAGACCTTTCCCGCGCGCGGCACCAGACATGACGATATCGGCGCCGGCATTCGAATCGTCGGCTTCAAGCGCAAGGCGAGCATTGTCTTTCGGATCGACGACGACCTTGTCGTCATCATGCGCATCCTGCATCGTGGCAAGAGCCTTGGTCATGAAGACGAAGACGACCTCGCTTAGAAACGCCGCCGTCCGTTCAATTCCTCACGCGTCGTCGCCGGTCTTGGAGCGGGCCCAGTCCATGTAGACGTCCAGCGCCTTGCGGGCGACGGGGCCTTCCTGCAGCTGGCGGTCCTCGAAACGGTTGATCGGCACGATCTTCGAATAGTTGCCGGAGGTGAAGATCTCGTCGGCATCCATGAAATCCTCGACCGTCAGCGTCGTCTCGCGCACGTCGAAGCCGGCCTGGCGCAAAAGGCCGATGACCCGAGAACGCGTGATGCCGGCAAGGAAGGTGCCGTTGGCGATCGGCGTCATCACCACGCCGTCCTTGACCATGAAAATGTTCGAGGAAGCGGTTTCGGCGACATTGCCGTTCATGTCGCGGGCGAGCGCATTGTCGAAGCCGCGACCCCGGGCTTCCAGGATCATGCGGCCGCTGTTCGGATAGAGGCTGCCGGTCTTGGCGCCGGTCATTGCAACTTCCGGGTTGGGGCGGCGGTAGGGCGATACCGTGAGAGAGGTGGCTTTCGCGGTTGCCATCGGCGCTTCGAACATGCAGAGCGCGAAGCGGGTCGAATCCGGGTCGGCGGCAACGACGCTGAACGGCATGCCGTGCTCGGCCCAGTACATGGGCTTGATGTAGATCGCCGTCTTGCCGTCGAACTTCTTCACGCCCTCCCAGGCGAGCGCCTCGATCTCGTCTGCCTTCATCACCGGCGTCATGCCCATGTTCTTCGCCGAGCGGTTGACGCGCTGGCAATGCAGGTCGAGGTCGGGCGCGATGCCGTCGAACCAGCGGGCCCCGTCGAACACCGTCGAGCCGAGCCACATGGCATGCGAGGTCGGACCGACAAGCTTCGGATTTCCCTCCAGCCATTCGCCGTCCACGAAAGTCCAGGTGGCGGTGCGGGCGGCGGTGTTCACGGGCATGTCGGTCTCCTTCGGCATTCCAGGGCGGGTCTCAGATTGCGCGGGTGAGTGAAGGCCCGCCTGCCTTCCAAGGTCAAGCGATAATATGAAATGAGTCATCACAAAAATTGATATTTTTTGTCATGGAGACACCTTCAGAGAGGTGTCATTTTGCTCCAGCAGAACCGATGGGAGTCTCCGCAAATGGCATGGTCGGCAGAGCAATATGTGAAGTTCGAGGACGAGCGGACCCGGCCGGCCCGCGATCTCATCGCGCAGGTGCCGCTCGGCTCGGCGGCCAGGGCCTACGACCTCGGCTGCGGGCCGGGCAATTCCACCGAACTGCTGGCCGAGCGCTTCGGCGCCGGGAGCGTCACCGGCCTCGACAGCGACGACAACATGCTCGCCGCAGCCCGCAAGCGCCTGCCCGGCACGGAATTCCTCAAGGCCGATCTCAACGCCTGGGTGCCGGAAGAACCGGCCGACCTGCTCTATGCCAATGCCGTCTTCCAGTGGGTACCGGACCACATATCCGTGCTCGCCCGGCTGATGGACCACCTGAAACCCGGCGGCGTGCTGGCGGTGCAGATGCCGGACAATCTGACCGAACCAAGCCACACGCTGATGGAGGAGACGGGCGCAGCCGGCCCCTGGGCCGCCGCCTTCGCGGGAGGAAAGGTGCGACGGACTCCCCTTCCCCCGCCTGCCGCCTATTTCGACGCACTGATGCCGAAGGTGGCACGCGTCGACGTCTGGCATACGGTCTATTACCACCCGCTCGCGAATGCTTCGGCGATCGTCGAATGGGTGCGCGGGACGGGCCTCCGGCCCTATCTCGACGCCGCTGGCCCTGCCCATGCGGAAGCCTTCACCGCGGACTACACGGCCCGCATCGCGAAGGCCTATCCGCCCATGGCCGACGGACGGGTGCTCCTGCGCTTTCCGCGCTTCTTCCTCGTCGCCGTGAAAGCCTGATCAGGGATTGCCCGGCGGCGGCGAAAGCGGGTTCTGAGGCTGGGACTGCGGGCCTTCCATGCGGCTGTCGCCATGTGGCCATTGACCGTCGTCATTCATCCAGATGATGCTCAGGACACAGCCAACCAGGATCGCCAGTACCGCAACAAAAAGCCAACGCATCAGTCCAGGAACTCCTTTTCTCAACCTCACGCCGCATGGACCCGCCCGAGGAAGCCGCGGATCAGCGGTGCGACCTCGTGCAGGCTGGTTTCCAGCAGCCAATGGCCGCCGTCGAAGAGATGCAGTTCCGCCTTCGGCAGGTCGCGCAGGAAGGCGCGGGCGGACTCTTCCGGCATGTAGCCGTCCTGCGGACCCCAGACGATCAGGGCCGGCGGCTGATGATCCCGCAGATATTGCTGGTAGCGCGGGAACCACCCGACGTTTTCGCGAAGGCCCGCGATGACGTCTACGGCGATCCCGCGGCGCCGGTCATCCATCAGCGACCAGTGCAGCTTCCAGAGGTCGGGCGAAATGCGTTCGGCGAGCTCCGGGCGGACCTCGTTGAGGAATTCCTCCCTGAAGCCCTCCTCGCTCACCGCATCGGCGATCTTGCGGCGCCCCTCCTCGGTGGGGTTGCGCCAATATTCCTGCAGTCCCGCATATTTCGGGCCGAGCACGTCCTCGTAGATATCGCCGTTCTGGATGATCAGCGCGGCGATCTTTTCCGGCCGCCTGATCGCCAGGCGAAGGCCGATCTGGGAGCCGAAATCGTGCAGGTAGATGGCGAACCGGCCGAGGCCGAGCTTTTCCGCAAAGTCACCCAGGAAACCGGCGAAACCGTCGAAGTCGTAGCGGAAATCGTCGGGCGTGTCGGTGTAGCCGCAGCCCGGAAAATCCGGCGCTAGGAGATGCCAGCGGTCGGCGAGCAGCGGCATCAGCTCGCGGAATTCATAAGAAGAGCAAGGGTAGCCGTGCGGCAGGAGCAGGACAGGCGCGCCCCGTCTTCCCGCTTCGCGATAAAAGACCCTCATGCCGTCGAGCTCAAGCCATTTGTGCCTGACCCGTCCGGGGTCCCGGCGGGCATCGGTCATCGTATCCATGATCCTCTCTCCGTCAGACGGTCCCCTCAAAACGTCTTTCAGCCTGAGATATTCCGTGACCATTTTATGGCAGAGGGGATCATTCGTTCGGTGAGGCAGGGCAGCAAAACGGGTTGACTTGGGGGTAATCCGCCTGCACGTTTCGGCTTATCGTTTCGCCGCCTGCCCGAAAATCGCTCAGAAATCATGCCGAAATCGCTTGTCATGTCGCTCACGCAGGAGCTGGTCGATCTCTGCTTCCGCGAAGAGGCCGATCCCGGTCCGCCGCCCTCCTGGGTCCCGCTCGGCGACGAGGATTATGCGGAGCTTGCCGAGCGGCTGACGCAGGAGCTCGGCGACACGCCCTTGTGGATCTTCGCCTACGGATCGCTGATCTGGAGGCCGGGTTTCGATTCGATCGCCTGCCAGCGCGCTACCCTGCACGGCTGGCACCGGTCCTTCTCCCTGAAGATCGAGCGCGGCCGCGGCACGCCGGACCAGCCCGGGCTGATGATGATGCTGTCGCGCGGCGGGCGCTGCGACGGCGTGATCTACCGGGTGGCCGACGAGGAAAAGCGCGTGCAGATGGAAAAGGCGCTGCGCCGCGAGGTCGGCAATCGCGACGCCCTCGCCTCGATGCGCTGGATGCCGGTCAGGACGCAGAGCGGCGAAACGGTTCGCGCGCTGATCTTTTGGGCCGGCGGAACCAGCCAGAGGATCATCCGCCCGCTGCTGCCGCTCGACGAGGTGGCGCCCGTGCTGGCGCGCGCCTGCGGCCATCGCGGCTCCTGTGCGGAATATCTCTACAATACCGTGGTGCATCTGGCGGAATTCGGCATCCGCGACCGCAATCTCTGGCGGCTGCAGGAGATGGTGGCGCGGGAGATCCGGGCGATCCATGCGCGTGAGGCGGTCGCTGTCGAGGCGTGAAGCCGGGGCGTAAAGTCGGGGGCGACGTGCCCGGCATGCCCCCCTCTGGCCTGCCGGCCATCTCCCCCACAGGTGGGGAGATCGCAAGTCGCGCGACTTTCCCGCCGCATCAACGTCGTGCCGTGCAGATACATTTCTTGCCGGAGGAAACCGGCGTGCCCAGCCAATCTCCCCACCTGTGGGGGAGATGGCCGGCAGGCCAGAGGGGGGCTTCCGGGGCACTCAGGAAACCGGTTGCAAACCCAGAGCGGTTGAATTATCCATATACCAGTTTCATTTTGCAATCGGTTTGGGAGGCCGTCATGCGTCCGATTCTCTATTCGCATCCGTTTTCGTCCTATTGCCAGAAGGTGCTGACCGCCCTTTACGAGAACGGCACCGCCTTCGAGACCCGCATGCTGGGGCCGGAGGATCCTGCGGCCTATGAGGAACTCTGCGCGCTCTGGCCGGTGAAGCGCTTTCCGATGCTGATGGACGGACAGAAGCCGGTCTTCGAGGCGACGATCATCATTGAATATCTGCAGGTCCATTATCCCGGCCCCGCGAGGCTGATCCCCGAGGATGCGGACCGGGCGATCGAGGTCCGGATGCTCGACCGGTTCTTCGACAACTACATTTCCACTCCGCAGCAGAAGATCGTCTTCAACGCCATCCGGCCGGAGGACAAGCGCGACGCCTACGGCGTTCAGGAAGCGCGAACCATGCTGGACGCCGCCTATGGCTGGCTCGACCGGCATATGGAAACCCGCGAATGGGCTGCCGGCGGCGAATTCAGCCTCGCCGACTGCGCGGCGGCGCCGGCGCTCTTCTATGCCGACTGGACGCACCGGATCGGCGACCGGTTCGCGAATGTAAGGACCTATCGGGAGCGGCTGCTTGCCCGCCCCTCCTTCGCGCGCGCCGTCGACGAAGCGCGGCCCTACCGGCCGCTCTTTCCGCTCGGTGCGCCGGACCGGGACTAACCGGGACTGGCCGGGATCAGAAGCTGCTGTCGGTCACGACGACATGACCATGCATGGCCGCCCAGATCCGCCACACTTCGCGGCGCAGCACCGCGCTCGGACGCACGCCGCCGCTGCCGTAGTTCTTGTATTTGTCCCGGTAGGCTTCGATGAAGACGGTGACCGCCTCCATGACATCCGCATGCTGATCGACCCTGCGGCGCAGTTCCTCCCTCTCCGAATGGAGGATTTCAATGCTCTGGATCAGCAGCCGGAGATCTTCCATCGGCACACTGAGATGCGGGCGCTCCGCCTGTTCGGCGCTCACTTCGGCCCGGATGCGGGCCAGGACTTCGTGGAGTTCGTGGGACATGGGACAGATTCTCCTGAGCCATGGGGATTCCTGGAGAAAATCGGCCAAACGATGGCATGAATGCGGCCTTTATGACACATTTGTGATCACAGCCGCGCCGCAAGGAAATCGATATAGGTACGAATACGCACGGCAAGGTGCTCGTGGCCGGCATAGACGGCGTGGATGACCTCTATGTCCTCCGGGTTGAAATCCTCCAGGACCGGCACGAGGCGGCCCGCCTCTATGTCGGGCTCCACATGGAAACGGCCGACCCGGCCGATGCCGAGCCCCGCAAGACAGAACTGCCGGATGATGGAGCCGTTGCTCGCCTTGAGGCTGCCCGAGACGGGAAGGAGAAGACGCCGGCCCGTTTGCGGATCACGAAAAGGCCAGCCTTCCACCGATCTGCGGAAATTGAAGTTGATGCAATTGTGACGGGCGAGATCGTCCGGCGTGCTCGGCGTGCCGTGACGGTCAAGATATTCGGGCGACGCCATGACCACCTGCCGGCTTTCGCCGAGCTTTCTCGCCATCAGCGACGAATCGCGCAGCGGCCCGTGCCGGATGGCGATGTCCACCCGCTCGCGGATCAGGTCGACGACGTCGTCGGTGAGGGTGATGTCGAGCTGGACATCGGGAAAGAGCCGCTGGAACTCGGCGGTCAGCGGCAGGATGTAGCGTTCGCCGAAGCCGACCGAGGCGTTGACGACAAGCGGCCCGCGCGGCAGCATCCGTCCTCCCCCCGAAACGACCTCTTCCGTATCGGCGATCTCGGCCAGGATACGCTGGGCGCGGGCAAGATAGGTCTCGCCCTCCGGCGTCAGCTGCAGAAGACGCGTGGAGCGGACGACGAGACGCGTGCCGAGCCGGTTTTCCAGCCGGGTGACGAGCTTGCTCACCGCCGAGGGCGAAAGCTTCAGCTTGCGGCCGGCGGCCGAGAAGCTCTTGAGCTCGGCGGCAAGCACGAAGACCTCCATTTCGCCGGCGCGGTTGTCCATGGGTGGTTCTCCTAGGCTTTTAGTGACCGTCGCAGCCCCCTCATCCGCCTGCCGGCACCTTCTCCCCGCCGGGGAGAAGGGATTGCCGCGCCGTCTCTATCCCCTCCTCTCCCCTGGGGGAGAGGGTGGCCGAGCGCAGCGGAGGCCGGGTGAGGGGGCGGCTCGGCACAACGCACTTTAATCTGTGAAACAATTTCACAAATGATTATCCACCTCCACCGCTACACAGGCAAGTCCCCCGGAACGATATTGCGGCGCATCAATTCCTCTCCCAGGACAAGGACTACCCTCATGCCACTTGCTCTCTATGCCCTGACGGCCGGGGCCTTCGGGATCGGCGTCACGGAATTCGTCATCATGGGCCTGCTCATCGACGTCAGCGCCGATCTCGGCGTGTCGATTTCGGCGGCCGGGCTGCTCATTTCCGGTTATGCGCTCGGCGTCGTGATCGGCGCGCCGCTGCTCGGCGCGATCGCCGGCAGATGGTCGAAGAAGACGCTGCTCATGAGCCTGATGGTGGTCTTCACCATCGGCAATCTCGCCTGCGCGCTCGCGCCCGACTACTGGACGCTGATGGCGGCCCGCGTGCTCACCGCCTTCGCGCATGCCTCCTTCTTCGGCGTCGGCTCCGTCGTCGCCACCAGCCTCGTCGCACCCAACAAGAAGGCTTCGGCGATCGCCATCATGTTCACCGGCCTGACGGTCGCCAACATCCTCGGCGTGCCCTTCGGCACCTGGCTCGGCCAGGCCTATGGATGGCGCTCGACCTTCTTCGCCGTGACCGCCATCGGTGTCGTGGCACTTGCCGTGATCGCCGCCCTCGTCCCGAAGGACAAGGCAGGCGACGACCGGCAGGAGGAAGGCTCGCAGGGCGTGCTGGCCGTGCTCGGCCGCCGCGCCGTGATCCTCGGCCTGCTGACCACCGTGCTTTCCTGGGTCGGCGTCTTCGCGGGCTTCACCTATATCGCGCCGATCCTGACCGAGATCACCGGCTTTTCGGAAGCCGCCGTCTCGCCGATCCTGCTCGTCTTCGGCGGCGGGCTCGTCGTCGGCAACCTTCTCGGCGGCTGGCTGGCCGACCGGCGTCTGGTGCCGACCGTCGTCGCCAGCCTCGTGGCGCTCTCCGTCGTGCTTCTCGCCATGACCGCCGCGATCCACCAGCCGGTCCTCGCCGTGATCGCCATCGGCCTCTTCGGCGCCGCCGCCTTCGCGACCGTCTCGCCCTTGCAGATGTGGGTGCTGCAGAAGGCCGAAGGCGCCGGCCAGGGCCTGGCCTCGTCCTTCAACATCGCAGCCTTCAATCTCGGCAATGCGATCGGCGCCTGGCTCGGCGGCATCGTCATCGACCACGGTCCCGGCCTCGGCTCGGTCACGCTGGTCGCCGGCCTGGTGCCGATCGCTGCCCTTGCCGTCGCGCTCTTCGCGATCCGGCTCGACAAGCGCAGCGCGGAAACCGCCGCCCTCGCCTGCCCGGCCGAATGAACCTCCGGACCCAAGGAGAAAGATCATGGAATACCGCAATCTCGGCGCATCCGGCCTCAGGGTCCCGGTGCTCAGCTTCGGAGCCGGCACGTTCGGGGGCTCCGGTCCGCTCTTCAGCCATTGGGGCACGACCGATGTCGAGGAAGCCCGCCGCCTCGTCGACATCTGCCTCGAAGCCGGCGTCAACCTGTTCGACACGGCCGACGTCTATTCCAACGGCGCTTCGGAAGACGTGCTGGGCGAAGCGATCAAAGGCCGGCGCGATGCCGTCCTGATCTCCACCAAGGCCAGCCTGCCGACGGGCGACGGGGCGAACGACCGGGGCTCTTCCCGCTCGCGGCTGATCCGCTCGGTGGAGGCGGCGCTGAAGCGGCTCGGTACCGACCACATCGATATCTTCCAGCTGCACGCCTTCGACGCCTCGACGCCCGTCGAGGAAGTGGTCTCGACGCTCGACCGGCTCGTTCAGGACGGCAAGCTGCGCTATGTCGGCGTCTCGAACTTCTCCGGCTGGCAGGTCATGAAATCGCTCGCCGCGGCCGACAGGCACGGCTGGACGCGCTATGTCGCCCACCAGGTCTATTATTCGCTGGTCGGCCGCGACTACGAATGGGACCTTATGCCGTTGGGCCAGGACCAAGGCCTCGGCGCGCTGGTCTGGAGCCCGCTCGGCTGGGGGCGCCTGACCGGCAAGATCAGCCGCGGCAAGCCGCTGCCGGCCGGCAGCCGCCTGCATGAAACGGCGGATTTCGGCCCGCCGGTGGAAGACGAACTGCTTTTCCGGGTGGTCGACGCCCTGGAGGAGGTCGCGGCGGAGACTGCGAAGACCGTGCCGCAGGTGGCGATCAACTGGCTCGTCAGCCGTCCGACCGTCTCCTCCGTCATCATCGGCGCCCGCAACGAGGAACAGCTTCGCCAGAACCTCGGCGCCGTCGGCTGGTCGCTGACGAAGGAGCAGATCGAAAAACTCGATCGGGCCAGCGCCGTGACCGCGCCCTATCCGCATTTCCCCTACCGGCGGCAGGAGGGTTTTGCGCGTCTCAACCCGCCTATCGCCGGGTGACCCGCACCTCGAAAGACGGAGGTTGATCCGTCACAGAATCGGTCCATGTAGTATGGGCCTATCCTTCCCGCCCGGCTGCGTGCCGGGCCTCCCACAGGAGTTCCATCGATGTTCACCGTCAGCGCCAACGGCGCCAATATTCCCGCCCTCGGTTTCGGCACCTTCCGCATGCCCGATGCAGACGTGGCCCGCGTGCTGCCCGAAGCCCTGAAACTCGGCTTCCGGCATGTCGACACCGCGCAGATCTACGGAAACGAAGCTTCCGTCGGCGAAGCGATCGCCAATTCCGGCATTCCGCGCGCCGATATCTTCCTCACCACCAAGGTCTGGGTGGACAAGGTCGGCCACGGCGCCTTCATCGCCTCGGTCGACGAGAGCCTGAAGAAACTCAAGACGGATTACGTCGACCTGCTGCTGCTCCACTGGCCGCAGAGCGAGATGCCGCTTGCCGACCGTATCGGCGCGCTCAACGAGCTCAGACAGGCCGGCAAGGTGAAGAATATCGGCGTCTCCAACTTCTCGACCGCGCTGATGGCGGAAGCCGTCAAGCTTTCCGATGCGCCGATCGCCACCAACCAGGTGGAATACCATCCCTATCTCGACCAGACCAAGGTCCTGACGGAAGCCCGCAAGCACGGCATGTCGGTGACCGCCTATTACCTGATGGCCGACGGCAAGGTGCCGAACGATCCGCTCCTGAAGGAGATCGGCGCCAAGCACGGCAAGACGGCGGCGCAGGTGACGCTGCGCTGGGCGATCCAGCAGAAGGACGTCATCGCGCTTTCCAAGACCGCGACCGTCTCCCGCCTGCCCGAGAATTTCGACGTCTTCGATTTCGCGCTGTCGCTCGAAGAGATGGAAGCGATACACGGCCTCGCGAAGCCGAACGGCCGCATCGTCAGCCCGGCGCATCTGGCGCCGGAATGGGACAGCTAAACGTTGCAAAACGACATGAAATGCGCTGGATTGCTCCGGCGCATTTTTTTGTGAATGCCCTCTTCGCGCACAATACTGGAAAATCCATATTTTCTGTAGTAACGATAAATGGCGATCCTATTCGATCCGGTGAAGCGGCTTCTGACCCTCGAGCAGCGAGGCCTGGATTTTTCCGATGCGGGTAAGGTATTCGATGGCCCGCACCTGACGATCGAAGACGATCGGATCGATTAGGTAGAAACGCGCTATTTCACCGTGGGCTTCCTAAATGAACGGCTGGTCGTTCTGGTCTGGACGCACCGGTGAGACGATCAGCGCATCATCAGCATGAGGAAGGCCAATGACCGGGAACAGAAAGCCTATGGCCCCAGACTGGCCCACCATTGATGACGACGCCCCCGACCTGACGGAAAGCCCCTGGGTGGAGAAGCTTGCGGAGGCACCCGTTCAACGGGGGCGGCCAAAAAGCGATCGCACCAAGGTTTCCACGACGATCCGACTGGATGCGGATGTCCTGGAGCGCTTTCGAGCGGATGGGCCCGGCTGGCAGTCCCGCATCAACGACGCATTACGGGACTGGCTGGCGAAAAGGTAATACCCGCCGCCGATGGGTGGTTTCCCACCCACCGATCGCGCCCGTTGGGCAGAATGCGGAACATTCGCAGGTGCGGAATCGCATCCGGTGCGCAATCCGGCCCCTCGCCCCGGTTGCCTCCCGCAAACACACCGGAATAGCCTCCTCATGGTGGAGAAGGAGGAGTTTTCCATGAAGCATCTATTGGCCTCGGTGGCTTTCGCCGCCGTCATGTCCCTGCCTGCGGCATTGCCGGCCCTTGGGCAGGAGAAGAAGGATTGCCCGGAAACGCTTCCGGAAGGGACCGAGTGCTTTGCGGGCGCCGATCAGAACGGCGCCTTCTACTGGATCGCCAAGCCCCGAAACTGGAACGGCATTCTCGTCGTGCACTCGCACGGCGGACCACGCACCGCAAAACCCGAACCAGACGATCCCGTCGAGGATCTCGAACGGTTCGCCGTGACCGTCGAGGAAGGCTATGCCTGGGCCGGTTCCAATTATCGCCGGGAGGGTTACGGCGTGCGAATGGCGGCGGAAGATACGGAAAATGTCCGCCAGATCGCCGAAAAGCTGCTCGGCGAACCAAAGCTGACCCTGCTGCACGGCCAATCCTGGGGCGCCAATGTCGCCGCCAAGGCCGCCGAACTCTATGCGCTCGATGCGGACGGCAAAAGGAATTACGACGGCGTGGTGCTGACGAGCGGCGTGCTCGGCGGCGGCACCGGCTCCTATGGCTTCCGCGCCGACCTTCGCGCCGTCTACCAGTATTACTGCAAGAACCATCCGCGGCCGAAGGAGGCGCAATATCCCGTATGGCAGGGCTTGCCGAAGGGCGAGAAGATGTCGCGCGCAGAGCTTGAAAAGCGTATCGACGAATGCACCGGCGTTTCCCTCGACAAGGACAAACGCTCGCCGGAACAGGCGAAAAACCTCGCCAATATCCTCGCCGTCACCAAGGTGCCGGAGGGCAGCCTCGTAGGGCATCTCGCCTGGGCCACCAATCTCTTCCAGGACATCGTGTGGCGGCGGCTGGACGGCAAGAATCCGTTCGACAATTCGAAGACCGTCTATTCCGGCTCGGATGACGATGCGGCCCTCAACGAGGGCGTGGAGCGGTTCAGCGCCGATGCGGAAGCCCGGCGGCTGCTCGCCTATGACGCGGACCTGACGGGCGCGATCGTCGCCCCCACGATTTCCATGCATGCCAGGAACGATCCGACCGCGTTCGTGGAATTGGAAGCCCAATACCGCGAGACGGTGGCGAAAGCCGGCAATGCCGATCTGCTGGTCCAGACCTTCACCGACGAGAACCAGCACAGCAAGCTCTCAACGCCGCAATATGCAGCGGTCTTCGCCGCCATGGTGGACTGGATCGACAAGGGCGAAAAACCAAGCCCCGCATCGATCGCCAAGGCGTGCCAGGCCGCGAGCGCCCGTTACGACAACGAGCCTTGCCGCTTCATCATGGACTACGAGCCGCAGGCGGCGGGGCAGTAGGAGGTGGCCGGCCTCGGGGATTTGCCCCTCACCCTAGCCCTCTCCCCGCATGCGGGAGAGGGGACGCCTTCCCTCAAAAAGAGGAAGTGGTTAAAGCCACCCCTTCCTCTTGAAGTACAGGTAGGGCAGGATCATCGAGACGACCATCAGGACGAGCGCCATCGGATAGCCGTAGTGCCATTTCAGCTCGGGCTGGATCTCGAAGTTCATGCCGTAGACCGAGGCCACCAGCGTCGGCGGCAGGAAGACCACCGCGGCAACCGAGAAGATCTTGATGATCTGGTTCTGCTCGAGGTTGATCAGGCCCAGCGTCGCATCCAGCAGGAAATTGATCTTGCCGGACAGAAACGCAGAGTGATCGCCGAGCGAGGCCGCATCCCGCTGCAAGAGCTTGAGGCGCTGGCGAAGCTCCTTGGCGAGCTTGCGGTCGAGGCCGTCGAGCGCGCTGTAATAGGCCACCACGCGTGCGACGCTGACCAGGCTTTCCCGCACGACCGTCAGGAATTCCCCCGTCTGGCCGATCTCACGGATCAGTTCCTGAAGGTCGCGCGTCTTCTTGTTGACCTTTGCGGCCTTGGCGCTGAAAACCTCCTGGGAAATCTGGTCGATGTCGCTGCCGAGCCGCTCCAGCGTATCGGCCATGCGATCGATCACCGCCTCGATCAGCCCCGCCATGATGAGCTCGCCATTGCCGCAATGCAGGCCGGCGCCGTTGGCGCGGCGGGCACGCGCGAGAAAGGCGTCGAAGGGGCGCGGCTCGGAATAGCGCACGGTCACCAGCGCCTGGCCCTTGATGATGAAGGTGACGGGAACCTTGCGCGGCGTGCCGGCATCCGGCCGGGTCAGCACCGTCATGGTCATGAACTCCGCCCCGTCCTCCTGGTAGAGCCGGGCGGAAAGCTCGATGTCCTCCATCTCGTCCATGGTCGGCACGGCAATGCCGAGGGCCTCGCCGACGGAACGCTCCTCCTCCGGCGTGGGGTTGATGAGGTCGTACCAGACGACGGGCGGCTGAGCCGGCGCATTCGCGTCGAGCGCGATTGCGGCACTTCCCGCGGCAGCGGGCGCCATGGCGACGGCGGGCGTATCGGACGCAACCAGCACAAGGCGGTCGATGTCATAGGCATGGATACGCAGCATGACAGCTCCTTTTCTCGGACCATCGGTCCTTCAGGAGCGCGTATCCCCAAAGAAAGGATCAGAGCCCCGAAAGGACGGGTCGGTATATTGACGTCGAACTTCGACTGTCGGGGTTCATCTCTCTTGTCCTTTGAAAGAACGGCGCCCGGACGGGCGCCGCTTCACCAAACGGCATGCGCTCAAGCCGTTTGAAAGTCAACAACTTTCGTATCGGGCGATGCCGCGGCCTCAAACGAACTGGGAAAGGCCCGGAACGGAGGCGACGACCGTGTCGACCACCTCGTCGCCGGCGTGCTCGCGGGCGATCGCGATCGTCTCCTTGGCAAGCGCGGTGATCTCGCCCATGCCGAGGCCCTGGCTCATCAACTGCTGGCCGAGCGCCATGACGCCGCCGCCGAAGCTCGACATCAAGCCGCCGAGCAGGCCGCCGTTGCCGCTCCCCTCGCCGTTGAACTGGGCGACCAGTTCCGTCGCGCCGGGGATCGCTTCGATCATCCTGGCGACCGCGCCGTCATCGGCCTCGCGCTGCAGGAAACCGAGCATCATGCCGACCGCCTTTTCGGCGACATCCGGGGCAATGCCGACATTCTCGGCGACGCGGGTAACCAGCTCGTTCATAAAGATTCTCCTCGAAATCTGACGTTGACGTCAAAGTAATACACACTGTCTGGCCACCAAGCCAGTGGGCAGCCGTAAATATAGGCGCAAATTTGCGCCGGTCGAATCGGTGAACCGGCGGATCGCCTGTACTATGGTCCTAAAGCGCATCGATCCAGGCGGTGATCGCCGCATTTGCGTCCTCCCGGCGGTCCTGCATGATCCAATGGCCTGCATTGGACCATATATCGACTTTCGACTTCGGGTGCGAGAACCATGGCCGCATGCGGTCCGCCTGGGCAGGATCGCGGCACAGGTGATAGACGGGAACCGTCAGCCGCTCGCAGAATCTCGCGCTCGCCTCTCCGACGCCGACCTGCTCCGCTCCGAAGAAGAGCGGGCTGAAGGTCTCTCGCACGACGTGGTCCGGCATGCCCTGGACGCGCCTCGCGTGCCAGCGCTTGAATGCCGGATCGGTCGCCGCATCATAGACGAGCTGGAACAGAGCCGGCACCACGACGGCGGGATCGCCGGCGTTCAGGTCGCGGACGGTCTTGTCGAACAACTGGGCTGCGTCACCGCCAAATCCGAGCGCCCCGTCGACGGACACGACAGCGTCGACCAGATCCGGCCGCTTGAGGGCAAGGCGCGCAGCGATCTGCCCGCCCATTGAGTGGCCGACGATGACGAACTTCTCGCCCGGATACCCGGTTGCGAGCAGGGTTTCGATATCGGCGACGTAATCGGCGGGCGTATAGGCGCCCGATGGCATGATCTGCGACCTTCCATGCCCGCGCAGATCGGGCGCGACGACGCGGTACTTGCTTTCGAACAATGGAAACTGCCCGATCCAATCGTTGGAATCACAGGTCCAGCCGTGCAGGAGCATCACATTCCTGCCCGTGCCGGCCTCGGTGTAGAAGAGTTTCGCCGCAGGTGCTGCCGCCGCAGGCGCGCCCTTGAAGGCCGCGGTCGCAACGGCCGTGGCGCCGGCGAATTTCAGCAGGCCGCGCCGGGAGAATCTGGTTTCCATCTTATCCTCTGTCGTTTGCAAAGCTTCGTGTTCGGCTGCCTCGCAAGGACGTGGATCGGCGTGGCGATGCTGGCGGCCTGCGAGTTGCAGGACAGATATCCATTGTATATCTAGGATCAAGAATGCACTTTCAGGTGCGTAGATATACGGAAGGATACCGGGATGACGGGCCAGGTTGATGCGGTCTTCTTTGCGGACTGCGCCGCACGCTCTTTCTTCGATCAGGTCGCCAATAAATGGTCGGTGATGATCCTCACCGTCCTCACCGAAAAGCCGACGCGCTTCAACGAGTTCAGGCGGAGGCTGGAAGGAGTGACGCACAAGGCGTTGACGCAGGCCCTGCGGCGTCTGGAGCGCAACGGGCTGGTCGAGCGGAAAGTCTTCGCCACGTCGCCGGTCGCGGTCGAATATTCGATCACGGAACTCGGGCGCACCCTGCAAGCCCCGCTCGGAGCGGCGTATGACTGGGCGATCGACCATCTGCACGAGATCGAGCAGGCGCAGGAGGCCTATGACAATAAAAAGCCCGCCCGGTGAACCATCCGGTGGAAGGAGTAACCAACCGTTGCACTTGCCGTTGCCGCTTTTCGCTGCTCACCCTATAACTAACCTTCTATGAGGGCGGCACGCGGCCAGGGAGCGCATAGTTGCATGGACGAAACGGGTAAACTCTTCATCGGCGGCAGCCGCAATCCGGACGATTCGCTCAACAAGGCCGAATATCTGGATTTGAAGTTCGGCAACCGGCACGGCCTCATCACCGGCGCCACCGGCACCGGCAAGACCGTAACGCTGCAGATCCTGGCGGAAGGCTTCTCGAGGGCCGGCGTTCCCGTCTTCGCAGCGGACATCAAGGGCGACCTTTCCGGCGTCGCCGCCAAGGGCGAGCCCAAGGATTTCCTTGCCAAGCGCGCCGAGCAGATCGGCTTTGCCGATTACGATTTCGAACAGTTCCCGGTGATCTTCTGGGATCTCTTCGGCGAAAAGGGCCACAGGGTCCGCACCACGATCGCCGAGATGGGGCCGCTTCTCCTCTCCCGGCTGATGGACGCTTCCGAGCCGCAGGAAGGCGTCATCAACATCGCCTTCAAGATCGCCGACAAGGCGGGCCTGCCGCTGCTCGACCTCAAGGACTTCGCCTCGCTGCTCAACTACATGGCGGAAAACTCCGGCGAGCTTTCCAGCCAGTTCGGATTGATTTCCAAGACCTCCGTCGCCTCGATCCAGCGCGGTCTGCTGGTGCTGGAACAGCAGGGGGCCGAGCACTTCTTCGGCGAGCCGGCGCTGAAGATCTCCGACATCATGCGCACGGCCAATAACGGCTACGGGCAGATTTCGGTGCTCGCCGCCGACAAGCTGATGATGAATCCCAGGCTCTACGCGACCTTCCTGCTGTGGCTGCTCTCGGAGCTCTTCGAGGAGCTGCCGGAAGTGGGCGATCCGGACAAGCCGAAGCTCGTCTTCTTCTTCGACGAGGCGCATCTGCTTTTCAACGACGCGCCGAAGGTGCTCACCGAACGCGTCGAGCAGGTCGTCCGCCTCATCCGCTCGAAGGGCGTCGGCGTCTATTTCGTGACGCAAAACCCGCTCGACGTGCCGGAAACCGTGCTCGCCCAGCTCGGCAACCGCGTGCAGCACGCGCTGCGCGCCTATACGCCGCGCGAGCAGAAGGCGGTGAGGACCGCCGCCGATACCTTCCGTCCCAACCCGGCCTTCGACTGCGCCGAGGCGATCACCAATCTCGGCACCGGCGAGGCGCTCGTCTCGACGCTCGAAGGCAAGGGCGCGCCCTCGATGGTGGAACGCACCCTGGTCCGCCCGCCGTCGGGCCGCATCGGCGCGCTGACCGACCAGGAGCGGCAGGCGGTGATCGACAAGAGCCCCGTGCTCGGGCTCTACGACGAGGACGTGGACCGCGAATCCGCCTTCGAAATCCTGGCGGCCCGCGCCAAGCAGGCCGCCGACGCGGCTGCCGCGAAAAAGGCGCAGGACGAGCTGCAGACCGCGCCGTCTGCCGGTTCCGGCGAGACGGGCGGGTGGACGCTGCCGGGCTTCGGCACCGGCGGCGACGACGGCGGCAGCGACCGGGGCCGCGCCCAGCCGCGCCGTACGGGCTACCAGCGCGAGACGGTCGTCGAAGCGGCGATGAAGAGCGTCGCACGCACCGTCGCCACACAGGTCGGCCGGGCGCTGGTGCGCGGTATTCTCGGGAGCTTGAAGCGGTAGGCGGGAGAGCCGGGCTCCGGCCGGGTCACGCAGACACATCAATGACTTGTGCCTGATACGGTTCCCTGCCGGGTGCTGCTTACCCCCCTCTGCCCTGCCGGGCATCTCCCCCACAAGGGGGGAGATCGGATAGTAGCAAGGAACCGGCCCTCACCCAAGCTTCGAATTGCCGGACCGTTGCCTCAAACGGCGACCGCTTCAGGGTATCGATTGGTTGTTTGGGGAAGCCGCTGCACCCAGCCGATCTCCCCCCTTGTGGGGGAGATGTCCGGCAGGGCAGAGGGGGGTGCCGGGCGAGTCGCGGCGAGACCGGTGGGCTTCGGCCAGTCGATAACCCTCACCGATTTCCCTCCTCAGGCCTTCGCCATCTTCTTTCGGCGTTCGAGTTCCGCCGCGCTCGGCGGCTGGTGAGCGAAGGAGCCGGTTTCGATATCGCCGGCGCGACGGTACCGGGCGATGATGGTGCCCTTCCGCGTGGTGCCGGATTTCACGAGTTCCAGTCCGGCAGGAACCGCGCCCGCGCCGAAGAACCGCTTGCCCTTGCCGAGCACAATCGGCGCGATGATCAGCGTCATCTCGTCGAGCAGGTCGTTTTCCAGCAGGATCTGGATGACCTCGGTCGATCCCTGCACGAGAAGATCCGGTCCCTCCTCCCGCTTGAGATTGCGGAGGGCGCCCACGACATCCTCGCCGAGCGCCCGGCTGTTCGCCCAGGTGAGCGTCCCGGAGCGGTGGGTGACCACGAATTTGGTGACCCTGTCGAAAAGTTCGGCAATCCTGGCGGTGCCTTCGTGGTAGCCGTCTGCCGAAGGGTTCTTTTCGATATAGGGCCAGTAGGCCGCGAAGATGTCGTAGGTCCAGCGCCCGAGCAGCAGATCGAAGGGCTTGGTGAACATTTCGCCGACCGCCTGGCCGATCTCCTCGTCCTGAAGTCCTGCCAGCCAGCCGCCGTGGGCGAAGCCGCCCGTCGTATCTTCCTGCGGCGCCCCCGGGGCCTGCATGACGCCATCGACGCTGACAAAGGCGGAAATTACAATCCTGCGCATGTTCTTGTCTCCATCTGGGATTTGATGCCCGGAGGACGAGCGAGCCCTCGCCGGGCCGACAGAGGCGTGCGAAAAAATCCGCGATGCCGCCGCCGTCGGGAGGAATTCGGATGCCGCCGCGCAGGGCAGACAGCCGGGTTTCGATACGCGGCAGCGGGTGAGCGCCCTGCCGTTCGCGAAGGGCGCCTCAGCAGGCACTCCGAGCTGTTTCGGCCTATCTCTTCGGCGCCAGCAGCGCGAAGAATGCGCCCTGCGGATCCTGACCCTGGATGATCCAGCTTCCGCCGGGGACTTCCATCGGCCCCATGACGATCTGGCCGCCGCCGGCCTTGACCCGTTCGACCGCCGCATCGATCGCGTCGACGTTGAAGTAATAGCACCAGCAGGGCACGGGCACCTGCTCCGGCCTGGTCATCATGCCGCCGATCTGACAGCCGTTATGGGCAAAGACCTTGTAGACGCCCATCGGACCCATGTCGAAATCGTGGTCCAGCGTCCAGCCGAAAACTTTCGAGTAGAAGGCGAAGGCTTCCTGGCCGTTGCCGGCATAGAGCTCGCGCCAGCCGACATTGCCGACCGCATCGGGCGCCAGTTCCTGCGGCGGGTTTTCCGGCGGGATCGGCGTCATGATGCAGATGACCGCTCCATGCGGATCGGCGACCACCGCAAAACGGCCGATGCCGGGGATGTCCTCCGGCTCGCGCTGCACATGGCCGCCATTCTCCGCGAAATCCTTCGCCGTGCGGTCGCAATCGTCGACCGCGACGTAGCCGGTCCAGTTCGGCGGGATCTTGCCTTCAAGTTCCGGCGGGAAATTCATCATGCCGCCGATGCCGGGGCAATTGTCGCCCTCGCCCATCTGGAACAGGAAATAGGAAGGCAGGTCCGGCATGGTCCATTCGTTCACCGTCCAGCCAACCACCGACGAATAGAATTTTCCGGCGGCATCGGTGTCGGGCGTCATCAGCTCGCACCAGATGAACTTGCCATGGGTCTCCGAACGGGACCCGGGAGCTGTCTGCAACATGGTCGTCTCCTCCATGAGATTGTTTTGATGCGGACAAGCTCACCGCTTGCGTGCGTAATGCGCTTCCATGAACTGTTTCCAGGTGCCGTCGGCCTGCCGGGCGCTGGAATTGAAGACGCGATGATCGTCGTCCGCAAAGACGATCTGCTCGCGGTATTCGCCGGTCTTGCCGGGGTCGGCGAAATCCGGCCCGGTCGTATAGAGGCTGAGCGTGTTGCCGTCGTCGGAAAGCTCGCCCTCATAGACCCACATGTGGTTCATCATCGAGCCGATCCAGCTTCCGACATATTTGCCGCGCGCCGGGTCGTAGCCGAGGGTGAGCACGGTGGTCACCGGCTGGCCGCTCCCCGGCATGTTGCCGTTGCCTTCGGCCACGAACCAGATGCCGTTCAGCGACCGGCAGACCTCGACCCATGTCTCGTCGCTGCCCATGTCAGGAGACCTGACGTCCCAGGTGCCGACCATTCTTTCCAGAAAAGCGTGTTCGGCCTGCGGCTTTGCTAGTTCCATTTCCATGGTTGTTCCTCCCTCTGACGAGCCCATCATGGCGCCACTTAATGGCAACAGGATGAAGCCGTCCCTTCCGGCTTCGGCTCGTATTCGTCGTGGCGCTTGACGAAACTCATGGTCGATTCCTCGTTGCGGCCGAGCGGCGCCCGGTCGAGGATCATCAGCGTGCCGATCAGTTCCTCGCCGCCCCGGGCATAGCTCGAATAGGTATGGAAGACCTCGCCCTTCCCGTTCCTGTAGAAGGCGGAAAGGCCCGGCAGTTCGTCATTCGCCTGTTCCGGCGGGATGGCGGCGAAGTTGTAGAAGACCTTGTCCTTTGCCAGATCCTCCTTCGTGAAGGATACGTGGTAGTCGAAGTTGAAATCCGAGCCGTAGGACGAGACCCAGGGGAATTTCCAGCCCATGCGCTTCCGGTAGGCCTCGATCTTTTCGAGCGGGGCGCGGGAGACCGCGATCAGCGTCACGTCGTGATGGTTGAGATGCGGCAGCGTGCCGTCGAGGTGGTCGGACAGGAGGGAGCAGCCGGTGCAGCCGGCCTCCCATTCCGGACCGAGCATGAAATGATAGACGACGAGCTGGCTGCGGCCGTCGAACAGATCGGCGAGCGTCTTCTTCCCCGCCGGCGTGTCGAACACATAGTCCTTGTCGACCTTCACCCAGGGAAGCGCCTGGCGTTCGGCACGCACCTTGTCGCGCAGATGCGTCTCCTCCTTTTCCAGCGCCAGCAGCCTGCGGCGTGCTTCCAGCCACTCCTCGCGGGATACGACCTGGTTCTCAGGCGGGTTTTTCGATGAAACGGTGGCGTCCATGACAAGCCTCCTCCTATCCTTGACAAGATAAGTTGATATCAACATAGTCTTTCCATGCTGTCAAATACTCAAAATATCGATGTGATTCCTTTTTCGACGACCCTGCATGTGCGCGACACGTGTCTCTGCCTGCATGTGCAGCGGGCGGCCCGGGCGCTTGCGCGGCGTTTCGACAACGCGATGAAGCCGATCGGGCTCACCAACGGGCAGTTCTCGCTGATGATGGCGCTGAACCGGCCGCAGCCCGCCCCGATGGGATCGGTCGCCAAGCTGCTCGCCATGGACCGCACGACCTTGACGGCGGCGCTGAAAGTGCTGGAACGGCGCGGGCTCGTGGAGACGACCGTCGATCCGAAGGACCGGCGCGGCCGGCTTCTGAGGCTGACGAACGACGGCATGACCATGCTTTCCGCAGCACTGCCGATCTGGACGCGCGTGCATGCCGAGATCGACGCGGAGCTCGGCGAAGGCGAGCCGGACCGGCTGAGAGCGACACTGAACCTGATCCGGTAAGGAGCGTCGGTCGATGGGAGGGAGTGCGATGATCACCGTTTTCGGAGAAGGCCGGGGCTTCCGGGTCGTCTGGCTGCTGGAGGAGATGGGGCTGCCGTACCGGCTGCGGGACGTAGACCTTCTGGCCGGGGTCGAGCATGATACCGAGTTCCTCGAAATCAACCCTGCAGGCTTCATACCCGCGATCCGCGACGGCGAAGTCACGATGGTCGAATCCATCGCGATCATGGAATATCTCCTGGCGCATTACGGGCCGGCGGCGCTGGCGCCCGATGCGCGAGACGCCGCTTTTCCCGCCTACCAGCAGTTCCTCCACCTCGGCGAAGCGGGCCTCGCGGCCTCCCTTTACTTCGTTTCGGGAGCGCGGAATCTCGCACCGGAAAGCGAGCGCGACAATTGGAGCGCGCGCCAGGCGATGGACACGTTCACCAGCCGGCTGAGCCTCGTGACGCGGCAGCTGGAGCGCGCCCCCTATCTGGCGGGGGATGAATTCACTGCCGCGGACATTTCGGTGGGCTATGCGCTGGAAATGGCGCGGAGGAATATCGGGTTCGTGCTCGGCGCTGTGGAGCAGGCCTATGTAGCGCGGCTGCGCGAGCGCGGCGGCTATCGACGGGCGCTGGAGACGTGTCACGCCACGCGGGGCTGGTGGATGAGTGCGGCGGCCAACCGATAACCGCGAATGGGCAACCAGCCCGCCGGCGGCCTTCCCATTGCATTGCCATGGTCAAGCTTGCCTCGATCCGGCGGCGGCTGGCGTCTACCCTAGCGCTCGTTGCCGAAATACTTCTGTCGCAGGGCTTCGAGCGCGCCCGTCTCCTGCTGCGCGAGGATCTGCAGGGTGACCTGATGGCCCAGTTCGTCATCCCGCCGGAAGGCAAATCCGTATTTGTCGGGGTGAAAGATCGCTCCGACCACGGAGAGCGGCACGCCGGGATTGCTGTTCGCGTAATATTCGAGCACCGGCGCATCGCCGACGACGGCATCGACCTGGCCGGCCCTCAAGCCGTCCACGGAACTCTGCAAGTCGGCGAACGGCCGGGTCGAGAGACCCAGTTGCTGCGAATAGGCCTCCGCTACGCTTCCCGACAGAACGCCGACCGTCCTGCCGGGAAGATCGGCAAGGGAATTGATATGGTGCGTCAGCGCCAGCGCGGTCATGACGCTGGTGACCGAGGACGTTACATAAGCGATGACCGCAACCCCGCAGACCATCCAAAGCCCGCCGGAGACCCGTCCGATCCAGCCCAGCATGTTCTGCCGGGTGATCTTGCCGGATGTCGCGACCGACATGACCTCATAGAAGCTTTCCGCCAATCCCTCATGCCATGTCCGAGGGAAATCCCTGTCGAAGCGGCGATAGAAGACGGCGAGCAGGATCGTCGAGATCACAATGACAAAGAGGACCCATGCCATGGCTCTCAGGTGACCGGCGCGCTCAAGCCCGCCGACCACCTGCCAGAAGCCCGCCTCCTCGCTTTCCGCGACCATGATGCGCAGGCCGGCATCGTACCAGGGCTGGGAAAAGGCTACCTGCTCGGCCCGGTCCTTGGTGATCGTGAGATTGGAGACGGCCGCCCGCACTTCCCCGCGCTGGACGGCGCCGACGAGCGCCTCGAACGTCGGATATTCGCGATAGCTATAGGCGAAATTCAGGGGTTTCGCCGCCGCCTCCCACAGCTCGATCGCCATGCCGCCAAAGCCGTCGCCGTCCCTGGCGACGAACGGAGGGCTCACATAGACCCCTACGCTCACCGGCGCCTTGGAGGGGGGCCTGTCCTGTGCCTGCGCCTGAAAAGCAATGGCTAGCGATATCGAGAGAGACAGAAAGACAATTCGGGATAATCGCATCTCTACATAACGGTCATGGACAATCGGAAGGCATATGCGCAGCTATCGAAGACATAGCTACCGATGACATGGCGCGCGCAGGAGGAAGGTCAATCTTCAAGCGTCACGAGATGGCCGGACAAGCTCCACGCTTCGCGGCCAACCGAGACAGATCCCAAAATGACAAATGCGCCATCGCCGGGAAGGCGATGACGCATGGAATACCGGATGCGGTTACTGCCGGGCCGGCCTTGCTTCCCAGCTTCCCGACCGATCAGGCGACCGAGACCGGAACCTCGGTCGAGGTGCGCATGGCGTGGCTGTAGGGGCAGACGATATGCGCCTTGGCGACGAGATCTTCGGCGACCGACTTTTCAACGCCCGGGATGTCGACCAGCAGCGAAACCTCGATGCCGAAGCCGCCGCCATCCTCGCGCGGGCCGATGCCGACCGTCGCAGTCACCTTGGCGTCGTCCGGGATCTTCACCTTCTCCTTGCCGGCGACGAATTTCAGCGCGCCGAGGAAGCAGGCGGAGTAGCCGGCCGCGAAAAGCTGTTCCGGATTGGTGCCGGTGGCGCCGTCGCCGCCGAGTTCCTTCGGAACGGTGAGGTTCACGTCGAGCACGCCGTCGGCGGAGCGGGCATGGCCGGCACGGCCGCCGGTGGCGGAAGCCTTGGTGGTGTAGAGAATGGGCATGGTTCAAACTCCCTTGGGTTGATAATTTGTTCGCAATTAAATTGCGCGCAATCTAGTTACGCGCATTGCAATCCCGCGTCAAGCCTGCGAAAATGCCCGACGAGGAAAACATAGAGCACGGATACGTGAAGACAGGACCAGCCATGCAGAAAAAAGTGCGCGACGCGAAAGATGTTGAGATCAGGCTCGATGCGCAGCTCTGCTTTGCGATCTATGGCGCCGCGCATGCCTTCACGCGCACCTACAAGCCGCTCCTCGATCCGCTCGGGCTCACCTATCCGCAATATCTGGTGATGATCGCGCTCTGGGAGGAGGACGGCCAGCCGGTGAAGGCAATCGGCGAAAAGCTCGGCCTCGATTCCGGCACGCTCTCCCCTCTCCTGAAACGGCTGGAGCAATCCGGCCTCGTCGCCCGCAAGCGCGACCGCGACGACGAAAGGCAGGTGAGGATTTCTCTGACTGCGAAAGGCGCGGAACTGAAGAGCCAGGCTGCCGGCGTGACCCAGGCGATCGGCAAGGCTCTCGGCTGCAGCCTCGACGAAGCGGCGGAGCTGCGCGACGGGCTGGTGGCGCTGAGGGAAAGATTGCTCTCGGCCTCCGAGGGATGATGGCCGAGGTCAGGGCCTATGGGCGTGAGGCTCGTCCGTATGGCGGCCGGAATAGCGCTCGTCCAGATCCCGGATGACCCCTTCCCCGTCTTGAGGGTCCACCTTGCGGAGGATCACGTCTATCTTCGCCTCCAGCCGGTCGGACCCTTCCTTCGATTGCGGCGAGCCGAGGAAGAGGAAGAACGCCAGGCCGCCCACCTGCCAAAGAAGCTGCAGGAATTCGGACTGCCAGTTCTCGAACGTATCCCTGAGCATCTCGACCAGATAGCCGGAAAGCTCGATCGGCTGCCCGTGTTCGGCCTGTTCCTGGACGAAGGCGAACCAGCCGAACAGCCAATGACCCACGAGGCTGAAGACGAAGAAGGCAAGGGTGATCCAGGCGTAGCTGTAGGCCCGCCACAACGAATGCTGCTGCATGGGTTCTCTCCAGAAATGTCACGCCTTGTAACGGGAAAGTTCCAAGGGTGGTTCCCGGCGATCAGGCTGCGGCGGCGAGATGATCCGAAACGACCCGCCCGATCCAGCGGCGGTGGAGATCGGCTCTCCTCCCGTCTTTCTCCCTGAGATCGGCGATCGTGATCAGCGCCTTCCACAGGCACCAGCCGCGCGCCCTTTCCCAGGTATCGGGATCGAGCGCCACGCGCTCCCGGAACGCCTGCGCAGCCGGCCGGTCGAACAGGGTCCAGGCGATGACGAGATCGCAGGCGGGATCGCCCACGCCGGAACTGCCGAAATCGATCACCGCCGAAAGCCTGCCCTCGCGGACGAGCAGATTGCCTTCCGCGACATCGCCATGCACCCAGACCGGCTTCTCCGTCCAGGTCGAGGCGAGCGCCCTCTCCCAGATTTCGGTCATCAGCGGCGCGTCGAGCTCGTCGGCAAGGATCTCGATCGAACGGCGTGCCTCGTCGTCATAGACCGCGAGGGATCCGCCGCGGTGGAAATTATGCGTTCCGGCGGGCGGACCCGCGGAGGCATCGATCCTCCACAGCGCCAAGAGGAAATCCGCCAGGTCCCCGGCGAAGCGGACCATGTCGGCGATCCGCTCGCGCTTCGCCGTCTCGCCCTCGATCCAGCGATAGACAGACCAGGGCCAGGGATAGCCTTCTCCCGGCTTGCCGAGCCCGACGGGAGCCGGGACGGGAAGCGGCAGACGGGCGCCGAGCGCCGGCAGAAAGCGGTGCTCCTTCTCGACCTGGGCGACGTAACGTTCCGCGCTCGGCAGGCGTACCGACATCTCGTCGCCGAGGTGGAACGTGCGGTTATCCCAGCCGCCGGCCGCGACGGGCCGGACGGGCAGGTGCGCCCAATGCGGGAACTGCGCGGCAACCAGCCTCTCGACCAGCAGCGCATCGATTTCAGGCATGGGCGACACCTCAAGCCTTCGGCAGACGATGGGTTCGTCAGCGAACCGTAACTACTGCCAGACGACGATGCGGGCCTTCTGGGGCACGCGGTCGTAAAGATCGATGATGTCCTGGTTCATCAGGCGCACGCAGCCCGACGAAACCGCGCGGCCGATGGAATTCCATTCCGGCGAGCCGTGCAGGCGATAAAGGGTATCCTTGCCGTTCTGGAAGATATAGAGCGCGCGGGCGCCGAGCGGGTTCGTGAGCCCCGGCGGCATACCGCCGTTGTCGGCCGAAAATCGCGCAAGTTCCGGCTGGCGGGCGATCATCTCGTTCGGCGGCGTCCATTTCGGCCATTTCTGCCGCCACTGGATGACGCCGTCACCCGACCATGCGAAGCCCTCGCGGCCGATGCCGACGCCGTAACGCATGGCCGAGCCGCCGGGCTCGACGAGGTAAAGGAAACGGGAGGGCGTATCCACCACCACCGTGCCCGGACGCTCGCCGGTCGGATCCACCACCCGCTGGCGATAATAACGCGGGTTGATCTGCTGATAGGGAACCGCCGGAATGACGAAACCGCCATCGACGACGGTGCCATACATCTGATCCAGCTCCGCGGAACCGCCGGACAGAATGGAGGGCCGGCGGACGCTGCCGCCATCGCGATAGCTGATGATCGTATCGCCGGGGGCGGGCCCCGGCGAAGCGCAACCGGCCAAGGTCGATGCCGTGCCCGCGCCCAGGAGAGAAAGAAAGCCTCGGCGGGAATAGGGATTGTTCAGGACCATATGTGGAGAACCGCTCGATGAAAACGCGTGGACAGCAAAAAGCATACTTCAACGGAAGGGTGGCTTAAAGGTTCCCGACCCGTTCCGCAGCCTTCAAAACATAAGTCTGCGGTAATTAAGCAACTATTCACGACACCTACACGACATTTCACACCCGCGAGATGGGAACGGAAAGAGCGGCCGAAGCCGCCCCTGCAGGTCCCGCAACAAGCTGTTTCAACGTCAGATGACCACGATCGGCGTGCCGGAGGGCACCCGGTCGAAGAGGTCGATCACATCCTGGTTGAGCATGCGCACGCAGCCGGAGGACGTCGCCTTGCCGACCGACTGCCAGTCCGGCGTGCCGTGGACGCGGTAGAGCGTGTCCCTGCCGTCCTGGAAGATATAGAGCGCGCGGGCTCCGAGCGGGTTGTTGAGGCCGGGATCGGCGCCGCCGTTGGAGGCCGCGAACTGGCGCAGCTCCGGCTGACGCGCGACCATGTCGTCCGGCGGCGTCCAGCGCGGCCATTTCGCCTTGCGCTGGATGACGCCGCGGCCCGACCAGCCGAAGCCCGCCTTGCCGAGACCGACGCCGTAGCGGATCGCCCTGCCCTCCGGCTGGACGAGATAGAGGAAATGCGTGCGGGTATCGACGACGATCGTGCCGGGCGCCTCGTTCGAACGGTACTCGACTTCCTGGCGCAGGAAGCGGGCGTCGATGCGGGAATAGGGGATCGCCGGAAGCGTGTGCCCTTCGTCGCGGACGACGCCATACATCATCCGGTGCACCGGGTTGGAGACCGGCAGGCCATATTTCTGGTGGAAGTCCGTCGGGTAGAGCTGGCGCCTGTGCGGAATCCCGCCCGGCATCGGAGGCGGCAGGTTGGTCGGGGGATCGGCGTAGGGCGGAATATAAAAGACAGGCGCCGTCTCCTGGACGAAGACATCCGGGTTCATCCGGCTCGTATCGGTGACGAAGGGAACCTGACAACCGGCCAAGGCAGCGGCCGCGGCAGCGACCAGCGAGAGACCAGGGATTCGGCGGAGAGGCTGAGAAGAAAATGGCATGGAAACCCGCTTCCGGCAGATGACGTCGGAGCGACAATGGCAGGCGCGGCTGGCGCGAAGCTTATGGAAAGGTTCACGAAGGGCAGTCTGCGCCCGCTTCAGCCACCGGCATCGGACGCCTCGCCATCCGGCTGTCGAAATCGCGTGCGATATCGGCCAGCGTCACATGGGCGAAGCGCTCCAGGAGCAGCCTCTCCGCTTCTTCGAAGGCATCGGCAAGGGCGGCATTGACCGCCTGCTCCACCAGACATTCCGGCCTGTCGCAGGCGGGACCGACCGCAAAGACCGGCGGCTCGCCTACCGCACGGTAGATATCGAGGAGCGTCATCTCCTGCAGGCGGCGGCCGAGCGTCCAGCCGCCGCCATGGCCTTTTTCGGAACGGACATATCCCTTCTCCCGCAAGCCGGCCATGGTGCGGCGGATCACCACCGGATTGGTATTCAGCATCGCGGCGATCGTCTCCGACGTGGCCGCACCCTGATGGCGGTCCATGTGGATCAGCACGTGCAGCATGCGTGAAAGGCGGCCGTCATGTCTCATCGGGTTCTTCCTCTTTTCGATCTCGCCTCGCCATTCTAGCTCAGGAAACATCACGCAACAAGAAAAGTTACAAATCGCTTGACATACAACCGATTCATGTAACTTTATGAGTATCGAGACATTTCGAAGGAGCGAACCGATGACCTATGACGCCATCATTGTCGGCGGCAGCTATGCCGGCCTCTCCGCCGGCCTTCCCCTTGCCCGTGCCCGACGGCGGGTTCTCGTGATCGACGAAGGCATTCGCCGCAACCGGTTCGCCGAGCACTCGCACGGTTTCCTGACGCAGGACGGCGAGAAGCCGGGCGCGATCGCCGGCAAGGCGCGGGCGCAACTGATGGCCTATCCGACGGTCGGCTGGATCGATGGACGAGCGGACAAGGCCCGCAAGGAAGGCGAAGGCTTCATCGTCTCCGCCGGAGGCAAGGACATGGCCGGCAAGGCGCTGGTGCTCGCCACCGGCGTGAAGGACCACCTGCCGGAGATACCGGGGCTCCAGGAGCGATGGGGCAGAAGCGTCTTCCACTGCCCCTATTGCCACGGCTACGAGCTGAACCAGGGGGCGGTCGGCGTAATCGCGGTTTCGCCCGCATCGCTGCACCACGGCCTGATGCTGCCGGACTGGGGGCCGACGACGCTGCTGCTGAACGGCGCGTTCCAGCCCGACGGCGAGGCACGGGGCGAGCTTTCCCGGCGCGGGACGAGGATCGAAGAAAGCCCGATCCACTCGATCGGCGGCCATGCCGACGTGCACCTGCAGGACGGCCGGACGCTCTCTTTCGCGGGGCTCTTCACCATGCCGCGCACCGAGATCGGCAGCCCGATCGCCGAAGAGCTCGGCTGCGCTCTGGAGGACGGTCCGATGGGGCCGTTCATCCGCACCGACGAGACGAAGCAGACCAGCATTGCCGGCGTCTTCGCCTGCGGAGATGCCGCA
Source organism: Neorhizobium sp. CSC1952 (assembly GCF_030378245.1). NCBI lineage: Bacteria > Pseudomonadati > Pseudomonadota > Alphaproteobacteria > Hyphomicrobiales > Rhizobiaceae > Neorhizobium > Neorhizobium sp. CSC1952. The sequence continues at coordinate 566,968 of NZ_CP128416.1, forward strand.
AGGGCCGCAGGCTCCGTGGCGCTCGCGGTCGGCGACGGCGCGATGGCCGGAACCGCGGCGCACCGCTTCCTGATGTTCGGGGCGTTCTAACGGATGTTTTTCGGCAACCGGCTGAGGCCGGATGAGGATTCCAGCAAGACGCCGCGGCCGAATTCGGCAGCCAGATCGCGAATGAGGTCGGCCTCCCGCTTCGTCAGGCGCTCCTCATCGACAAAACGCCAGTTGCGCTCGTAGATCGCGAGGGCCTCTCCGGCCGGAATCGGGCGCAGCGGATCGTGGCTCCAGACGAGCTGTTTCAGCTCCGGATAATCGGCGGGAATGATGGTGCGGTCCTGCGCGGTTTCCATTTTGGAAACATAGTGCGAAAGCCACGGAAAAGACAGACCCGGGCCTATCCCGCCACCTGACGGAAGAAGCGGATGCTTTCGGTGACGGCGCCGGGCACCACGCCGTTATGGGTTCCCGGCAATGTCCTCGCCTCGATCGAAATGCCGGCCGGGCGGGCGCGGTCGATCAGGAGCTGGTGGTCCTTGTCGAACGGCCGTTCCTCGCTGCCGCGCAGAAGCAGCGTCGGGCATTTGAGGCTCGGGCCGAAGCAGACCGACGAGCGCATGACGAACTCCTCGGGGTCGTTTGCGTCGAAGCGGATTTCCCGTTCGTAGCGGTTGAAGAAGCGCCAGGAATTGACGCCCGCCGAGATCGGCACGGCGGCACGGAATGTCCGGCTCATGGCGGCGAGCAGCGCCAGCGTGCCGCCATTGCTGTGTCCAGCCAGAAAGACGCGGTTCCTGTCGATCCCCGGCAATTGCTCCAGATAGCCGGCGGCGGCCAGCGCATCGGCCGTCTCGTCGTAGAAACCGGAAAAATTGCCCGCCTGACCGTTCTCGCCGCGGAACGAGGGCAGCATGACGACGAAGCCGGCCTCCCAATAGGGCCTCATCAGATCCCAATGGCCGTCACCCGTCGCATTGCCGCCGTGCAGGAACAGCACCGCCGGCCTCGGTTTCGAAGAGGGCTCGTAAGGCGAGATCCAGGCCACCAGTTCGATCGAACCGTCCGGGCCGCCGGGATAGGTGACGCGCTTTGCTCCGGACGGCGTGCCGAGCGTCTCGGACTTCTCCGGGGCCGGCCCCTTGCGCAGCAGGTTCGTATGAAAGCGCTTCCGCGCCTCGCCGTAATCCTGCCGTTCGAGCGGTGGGATTTCCGGAATGGGAAAGTCGGCCTTGGCCGCGGCCGGCAACAGAGCCGCTGCCGAAAGCCCGGCCGCGCCGGCGAGCAGCATGCGGCGGGTCGGACCGCCATCTTCCGAAGAGGGTTTCGAGGAGAAGATGCGGTCGTCTGCCATGTCTGCCGTGCCTGATCAGCGTTTCGAAATGTCCGGCATATCATCACCTGGCTCGGGTGCTTGTCCATTCAAGGATTCGGGAACAACGGGAGCTTAGCCCTCCCTCGCCTCCACCATGGCCGTCAGCGTCGAAAGGCGGTCGGCGTCGCGGGGGAGCTTGTCCTGGCGCAGGCGGGCGATCCGGGGGAAACGCATGGCGACGCCGGACTTATGGCGGGTGGAGCGGTTGATGCCTTCGAAGGCGACTTCCAGCACGAAGCCGAAATCCGGCTCCGCCCGCACGGCCCTTACCGGCCCGAAACGGTCGACCGTGTTGTCGCGCACGAACTTGTCGAGCACTTCGAGCTCGGCATCGGTGAAGCCGAAATAGGCCTTGCCGACCGGCACCAGTTCCTCGCCGTCCGGCGTCTGCGCCCATACGCCGAAGGTGAAGTCGGAATAGTAGCTCGACCGCTTGCCGTGGCCGCGCTGGGCATAGAGCATCACCGCGTCGATATTGTAGGGGTCGCGCTTCCACTTGAACCACGGCCCCTTAAGGCGGCCGGCCTGATAGGGACTGTCCTTCTTCTTGATCATCACACCTTCGATGACCGGATCGGGCGGGGCGATGCGCAGCCGGTCGAGCTCGTCCCAGGTGGAGAAAGGCACGAGTTCGGAAAGGTCGAAACGGTCGTGCGGCGCCTTGTCGATGACGTCGCCGAGATGCCGGCGGCGCTCGAAGAAGGTCTCGGCGCGGATGTCTTCGTCGCCTTGAAACAGCAGGTCGTAGGCGCGCACGAAGGCCGGATAATCGTCCAGCATCTTTCCGGTCACCGTCTTGCGATTGAGCCGCTGCTGCAGGTCGGAAAAGGTGCGGGTCGGGCTGTTGGAGCGCGCCGTACCGCCGACCAGCAGTTCGCCATCGATGACGCCTTCGAAATTGATCGCGCCGACGACATCGGGGAAGGCGCCGGTGATGTCGTCGCCGGAGCGGGAATAGAGCTTCTTCGTACCGCCGTAGCTCGACATCTGCACGCGGATGCCGTCCCATTTCCATTCGGCGGCGTAATCGGCCGGATCGAGCTTTTCGAGATCGCCCTCCTCCACCGGATTGGCCAGCATGACGGAATGGAAGATCGCGGGCGTCGCGAGCACCGGCTTTTCCGCCCTGCCCTCCAGCCAGGCGAAGAGCGGCTCGTAAGGCGGCGTCAGGCCGTGCCACAGCGTCTCGATTTCCGTCACATCTTTTTTGCCGTCTCCGGAGCCGCTCATGTCCGACAGCGCCTGCTTGGCGAGCCGGGCCGATACGCCGATGCGCAGCGCCCCGGTGGCAAGCTTCAGGAAGGCGAAGCGGCTCGACGTATCGAGCCGGTCGAGCAGGTCGCGAACGGCCGAGCGGACCTCGGTGCGGCCGAGCGAATTCATGCGCGTCACCACCTCGCCGAGGCGCGGCTGGTGCTCGTCGTCGATCACGTCCTTCCGGCCGCCGTCCCAGACGAGCGAGATGGTCTCGGCGAGATCGCCGACATAGTCGTAGGAATACTGGAAAAGGACCGGGTCCATGCGCTCCAGCACCAGATCGCGCAGCATGGCCGGCTTGACGCTTTTCAGGTCCAGCGCGCCGGCGAGAGCGGCGAGACCATAGCCCCGGTCGGGATCGGGCGTATCGCGGAAATAGTCCGCAAGCAGGGTGAGCTTGCCGTTGCGCGAGGGGGTGAGGACGAGACGGTCGAGGAGGGTTGCGAAGGCTTTCATCATGCCACCTCTTTGGTGGCGTGCCGTGCATGCCCCCCTCTGGCCTGCCGGCCATCTCCCCCACAGGTGGGGAGATCGGCAAGACGCGCCGGTTTCCCCAAACGACAAGCGCTGCTGTTCGGAACATCGTCAGTTTGGCGGGAGGAGCATGCCGCTTGTGATCTCCCCCCTTGTGGGGGAGATGGCCGGCAGGCCAGAGGGGGGTGGCGACTTGCGCAAGGAGCCATCACCATCAATCCCCCTCGTCCTCATAGCCGACCAGATGCAGCGGCCGGGCGGGGATGTTCTTGAGCTCGCACCAGCGGACCAGCGCCTCCTCGCGGCCATGGGTGACCCAGACTTCGGACGGGCCGATCTCCTCGATGGTGGCGAGCAGTTCGGGCCAGTCGCAATGGTCGGAAATGACCAGCGGCAGTTCGACGCCCCCTTGTTTCGCCCGCTGCCGGACCAGCATCCAGCCGGAGGCGAAGGCGATCAGCGGCTCGTTGAACCGCCGCGCCCAGCGATCCTGAAAGGCCGAGGGCGGACCGACGACGACGGCCCCCTTGAAGGCGGAAGGATCGCTCTTTTCCGTGGTCGCGGGTCTTATATCGCCGAGATCGATCCCCTGCCCGACGTAATAGTCGCAAAGCTTCGCCAGCGCGCCGTGGATGAAGATCGGTTCGGAATAACCGCAATCGCGGATCAGCCTTATGACGCGCTGCGCCTTGCCGAGCGCATAGGCGCCGACGAGGTGGCTGCGTTCGGGAAACTGTTCGAGCGAGGTGAAGAGCTTTTCGATCTCGGCCTTCGGATCGGGATGGTGGAAGACCGGCAGTCCGAAAGTCGCCTCGGTGATGAAGATATCGCAGGCGACCGGCACGAAGGGCGCGCAGGTGGGATCCGTGCTGCGCTTGTAATCGCCCGAAACGACGATGCGCAGCCCGTCCTTCTCGATGACGATCTGCGCGGAGCCGAGCACGTGACCGGCGGGGTGGAAGCTGATCCGGACGCCGTCGAGGTCGATCTCCTCACCGAAGGCGACGGCCTGTTGCGAGCCGGCGAAACCATCGCCGTAACGCAACCGCATGATGTCGAGCGTATGGCGGGTCGCCAGCACCGCCCCGTGTCCGGCGCGGGCGTGGTCCGAATGGCCATGGGTGATCAGGGCCCGTTCGACGGGACGCACGGGATCGACATGGAAGCGGCCGATGGGACAGAACAGCCCGGCCGGGGTGGGATGAAGCAGCGCCTCGGGTTTCATGCCCTTGAAGATAGGGCAAAAACCGCATGACGCCAGACCGGCGGCCCCGACCGGACGCTGTCACCATTTCAGGATCCTGGTCAGCGCATCCTTGTTCTTGATCAGGTCGTTGACCGCACCCAGATCGTTCAGGGATTCGATGACCTTGAGCTTCTCGTCCGAGGAGAGATTTTTGCCCGCCTCGCGGATAATCAATACCTGATCCGCCGCCTTGGTCTCGTCCGACGCGGTGGCTGCCGCATCGATGCTCGGCCGGATGGAGCGCTGATCCTGCAGGAGGTAGAGAAATTCTCCGGCCTGCAGCCGAACGGTGTCGTCGTCATCCTGCGCCGCCGCCACCAGAACCGGAAAGTCCTCTCCCTTGAGGTTGGCGGATATGGCCTGCCTCGTTTCGGCCGTCGGCGAGCGGCGCATCATCTCGGCCAGCGCGTAGGTTATGCCGAGCTTGGTCCGGTAGTCGTCCTGATCCTCTTTCAGATGCCGTACCATGGCCGGGACCGCCGCCGGGCCGAGGGCCGCCAGATTGTCGCGCGTGCTGCGGCGGATGGAGGCGTCGTCATCCTGCAGACGATCGAATATCACGGGATCGATATCCAACGGCGGAGACTGGGCGAATGCGGCCGGAAGGAGCAGCGACCGGAGAAACGGGACCGGGGCTGCACCCGGTTGAGGAATGGCGATCGCCAGATCCTGCAGCGAGCGTACTTCCTTGAAGACGACCTTGCCATTTTCGGTCACCACCCGGCGGGCGAGATCGAAGTCCCAATCGATATTCTTGTTGTTGCCGAAAAGCGGTCCCAGGTGTGCTTTGGCGATGCCTTCGGCGCCGGCGACCATCGTGAATTCCGAACGGGGCTGGCCGCTGTCGAGCGTGGTCACCCGGATGCGGATATTCGACTTACGGAAACCGTTGTTGGTCAGGATGAACTTGATCTCCTTGGCGTTGAGATCGCGATACTGATACAGCGGATCGTCATCCAGAATGACGACATCGCTCAGTTTGTCGATATCGCCGCTGATCGAACCGGTCTTGTAGAGCATGGGCGGCGTGTCATAGGCCTGCAGAAGCAGGAACATGGCGAATGCTATCGCGACCGATCCACCCATCGTCCACCCCCGCCAGGCTCCTTGCGCCTGAGCGCCGAATGCCGACAGGACGACGGCAACGCCGGCGCAGGCGATCAAGGTCGTCAGAAGGGATTTCTGATCGAGGAATCCCGCGGATACCCCTCCGACGATCATCAGCAGCCCGACCACGATCGCTATGCTGGTGAGATGGGGAGGAATTCCGCCGCCGCCCGGTCCCGGCCCGTTACCTCCGCCGCCTCCCGGCCCCTGTCCATTTCCTCCACCCCCTCCGCCTCCCGGCCCGTTCGGGTCCGGGTTCTGAGGATCGGCGCCGTTGCCGTTGCCGCCGATATCGTGGCCAGGATCATCGTTAGCCATCGCAAAGCCCCCCGCTAAAGCAGGAGAGAATTATACTTATAGTTTTAAGTATATCAATAAATGACTTTTAGTTGCATCAGGTTGCAGGCTTGGAAGAACTCTCGGTGCGCACCACTGCGGGCGGCAGACGGACCGGTTTCAGCAGGAAGCCGGCGACGAGACCGATCACGGCCATGACGCTCCCGGTCAGGAAGACCGGTATGAACGCGTGCGTATAAAGCGTGTGGACGGCGATGCGCGACGCTTCCGGCAGCGCCAGCATCATCGTGGGCGTCAGCGAGCCGATATCCGCCACCCCCGGAATGCTGGTGCCGACGCCACGGATGCCGGCGGCGACGATCGCGCCGTAGATGGAGATCGCGATCGAGGCGCCGGCCATGCGCATCAGCGTCACGGCACCGGTCGCCGCGCCGACATCCTCGCGCGGCGCGGAATTCTGCACGCCGATGATCGGCGCCTGCTGGCCGAAACCGATCGCCAGCCCCTGCATCAGCATGAAGCCAAGGATGACCGGAACCGGCGTTCCGACCGGAAGCTGCGAGAAGATGAACAGCGCCACGACGTTCATCGACAGGCCGATGAGTGTGAAAGGCTTGTAACGGCCGGTCATCGAGATCAGGCGGCCGGTGGAGATGGAGCCGATGACGATGCCGACGGTGGTGGCGACGAAGCAGAAGCTCGCCGCGGTCGGCGAAAGTCCCGTCGTCGTCTGCAGGAAGAGCGCGAAATAGTTCGCCATGCCGATCGCCACCGATCCCGTGCAGAAGGAGACGATAAGGAAGAGCGAGAAGGTGGAATCCCTGAAGAGTTTGAGCGGCACGATCGGCTCGGGCACCCGGCCCTCGACGAAGATCCAGAGGATGGCGCAGGCGGCACCCGCGGCGACGACGATCATGGACTGCCAGGCGACCAGAGAGCCGAACAGGGTGACGCTGTCGGCCCAGACGACGATGCTCGCCACCGTGCCGGCCAGGAGAAGCGCGCCGAGATAATCGATCTTCGGCTTGCGGACCGGGCGGCGGTAGGGAAGCAGGAGCGAGATGCCGGTCAGCGCGACGATCCCGACCGGCAGGTTGATCAGGAAGATCGACCGCCAGCCGAAAAGTTCGCTCATCGTGCCGCCGAGCAGCGGGCCGAGGCTGCCGGACGCCATGATGACGAGGCTCGAATAGCTCTGGTATTTCGCCCGCTCGCGCGGTTCGAAGAGATCGGCATTGATCGAGAAGATCGACACCATGATGCCGCCGCCCCCGAGGCCCTGGAGCACGCGCGAGGCGATGAGCGAATCCATCGACCAGGCGAGCCCGCAGGTCAAAGAGCCGACGGTGAAGACGACGATGGCCGCCAGCATCACATATTTGCGGCCGAAAAGATCGCCCAGCTTGCCGTAAATCGGCATCGAAGCGCTGCTCGCAAGAAGATAGGCCGAACCGACCCAGCCGAAACGCTCCAGTTCGCCGAACTCGCCGATGATCGTCGGCAGAGCGGTCGAGACGATCTGGTTGTCCAGCGTCGCCATGAACAGCGCCGTCAGCAAAAAACAGAAGATCGCCAACCGCTGGCGGTGGCTGGCGACGAGCGGCACATGGGCCGGGCGGGTCATATCCATAGGTCGATCCAAAGCGTCGGAAATTTATGTGACTTCCGCATATAATTGTCAATGACACCTTGATGCGAAAAGCAAAGAACTGTTGGAATGAGGCCGGTGCTCTGGTATGATTTGGGGATGACGACCAAGAGCCTTTTGAAACAGGAAACCGCGGCCGCCCCCTCCCAGGAAGACGTGGCCCGCATCAGCGAGACGCTCGGCCGCATGCGATTGTTGATCGGCCGGCGCATCATCGGCCGCACCGCGATCGCCAATATCGCGCCGGGCCTGGAAATCTCGCATCTCGACGTGCTGGACGTGATGCGCCGCATCGAGGGCGAGGTGACGGTCGGAGCGATTGCCGAAGCCATGCGCATCGACCCCTCCCGCGGCAGCCGGCTGGTCGCCGACCTCGTCGCCCGCGGCATCCTGCGCCGCGACGCATCCCAGGCCGACGGACGCCGTTCCCTCGTCGTCAGGACGGAATTCGGGGACAGCCTGCTCGCCGAGATCCGCGCCGTCAAACGCTCGCTGCTCGCCCGCGTGCTGGAAGACTGGCCGGAAGACGAACTCAGCGCCTTTTCGCTGCATTTTGAAAAGTTCGTCTCGCGCTTCGAGGCGCTTTACGTAACGGCGGAGAAGGCACAGGAGCCTCAGCTTTCCGACGCCTCGTAGGGATGTCAAAGATTGCGCATAAATTGACATTCCGGTATCATCGAGAGGAGATACCGGAGGCATCAGACATGAACGTTTCGATCGGTCCCCGCTGGGAAAAATTCATCGAGGAAGCGGTGCAGGACGGCCGCTACGGCTCCGCCAGCGAAATTGTGCGCGAAGGGCTGCGGCTCGTCGAGGAGCGCGAGGCGAAGCTTTCGGCGTTGCGCGAGACGCTGCATCGGTCGATCGAGGCCGGTGGAGATGTCAGCGAAGAAGAGCTGGACGCTTCACTTGAAGCAATCGCGGAAGAACTGCGCAAGGAAGGTTATCGTTGAGTGCCTCGCGTTCAATATCTCGATAGCGCTCACGCGGATTTCAGGAATATTTTCGATTATGTCGCCAGAGAAAGCGGCAGCATCGCAACCGCACACAAATTTGTCGAAGCCCTTCGGCAGAAATGTCGGCATGTGGCCAGCTTGCCCGGGACCATGGGGCGGGACCGTTCCGAGCTCGGACATGGTTTAAGAAGCGTCGCGCACCGGGGATATATCATTTACTTCCGTTACGCCGACAACCGCTTCCAGATCGTCAACATCCTCGAAGGCCATCGCGATGCCGAAAAGCATTTCGGCATCGACGTCGAATCGGAAGACGAAGGCTAAACCCCTTCGCCTGCCGAGACGCACAGCCTGTTGCGGCCCATGTCCTTCGCCTCGTACATGGCGCGGTCGGCACGGGCGAGCAGGGTTTCCGGCGTGTCGCCATCCTGCGGGAAGAAGGCGATCCCCATGCTGCATGTCGCGATGATGCTCTTGCCTTCGATGACCACGGGGCTCGCGATTGCGGCACGCAGATCCTGCAACCGGCGTACGACCCCCGTTTCGTCATGGTTGGGATTGCTGAAGACGATCGCGAACTCGTCGCCGCCGAGACGGACCAGAAGATCGCTCGCGCGGATGCAGCCCTCCATGCGGGAGGCCAGCGTCTTCAGTACCTCGTCGCCTGCGGCGTGGCCGAGCGTATCGTTGATCCGCTTGAAGTTGTCGAGATCGATATAGGCGACGGTAACCTTGCGGCTCTCGCGGTGGGCCTCATGCAGGGTGCGGCCGAATTGCGCCCAGAACAGCGTCCGGTTCGGCAGACCGGTCAAGGGGTCGTGATGGGCCATGTGCCGGATGCGCTCCTCGTTGCGGGCGCGCTCGATGGCGATGCCGGCGATATCGGTCGCCATGGCGGTCAGTTCGAGTTCGAGATCCGTGGGCTCCCGGGGACTGTCGGAATAGAGACCGAACGTGCCCAGCACCCGGCCATCGGGCGCCAGGATGGGAGTCGACCAGCAGGAGCGGAAGCCGAACCGGATCGCGAGTTCGCGATAATCCTGCCAGAGCGGATCGGCCAGGACGTCCTTGACGAAGACCGGCGAGCGCCGCCAGGCGGCGGTGCCGCAAGATCCGACCCCGGGGCCGATCCGGATGCCGTCGATAAGTTTCACATAGGCCGGCGGCAGCCTGGTCGCGGCCCCGTGGCGCAGGCGGTCCTCCTCGAGAAAAAGGACGGACGCGGTAATGCCGTCGAGCTCGTCCTCCGCGGTACGGACCAGCGCGTCCAGCACCGCCTGCAGCGGTTGGCCGCGGGCGATCATCTCCAGCAGACGGGCATGGCCGTGGCGGCGGTCGTCCTGGCGCTTGCGCTCGGTGATATCCCGCGAAATGCCGACAAGGCCGACGATCTGGCCGTCCGCATTGCGCAGCGGCATCTTCGACGTGGTGAGCCACAGCACGCGGCCATCGGCAAGCTTGACCCGCTCCTCGCGGCCTTCGACCGCCACGCCCGTCGACATGATCTCCTGCTCGACGGCAAAGAGTTCACGCGCGGTCCCGTGGTCGAGAAAATCGAAATCGGTCTTGCCGGTCATGTCCGAGCCGATGTGGAACTTGCCGTTGCGGGTGGCGGCGGCATTGGCGAAGATGAAGCGGCTGCGGCGATCCTTCACATAAATGAAGTCCGGGAGATGATCGAGAAGGGTGCGCGTTTCGAGCTCGCGCGTCACAAGCGCCACGTCGAAATCGATATCGCTCTCGGTGGCAACACGGAGCAGGCGATTGCACAGTTCCTCCAGCGGATCGGCGAGGAAAGCCAGGGGCACGCCATGTGACAGGGGTTCCACCATCCCTGCATCTCCTTTTTTCATTCAGAAAAAATACGCAAAAACCCGCCGCCCGTTGTTCCCTAACATGGCGGAGAGTTCCTTATCGTTGCTTAAAAACATCGTGAAATTGCCACGCTTGAAGCTTGTACAAAAGTCTATTCCGCTCATTCATCGCAAACTATTTCGCATTACAACCATGCAAAGGACCGGCATGGGAAATGCTTCCTTGACGGCGCGGAGAAGCATTGGATGATTTCGAGACGGGCAGCATTGACGACGATCGCCGGCGCCGCTGCCGGCATCCTGCCGCAGCGTGCCTTTTCGGCGCCTCAGGGTTTCGCGACGATCGACCTGCGCGGCTCTATCGATGCCCGCGAACACGCCGTCGTGCCGGAAGGCGGCGACAGGCAGGGCCACAAGCTCGGCGAGGTCATCGCCAGGGCCGCGCGCCAGAACATGCCCGTCTTCCTGCCGCCCGGCAATTACCAGGTTTCCAATCTCGACCTGCCCGATGGCGCTCGCATCACCGGCGTGCCGGGCGCCTCGAGGCTCGTCCATTCCGGCGACGGATATCTCATCAGGGCCGAGGGTGCGCGCCGCATAGAACTTTCCAACCTCGTCATCGACGGCGCGAACCGCCGGCTCGACGAGCAGAGCCCGGCGCTCGTCCAGATGCGCGGCGTCAGCGATCTGACGATCGACAATTGCGAGATCATCGGCTCGCGCAAGACGGCCGTGCAGATCGAACGGTCCGGCGGCCGGATCGAGCGAAACCGCATTTCAGGCGCCGCCGAATACGGCCTCTTCGCCATCGAAAGCACCGGCCTTTCCCTCACCGGCAACACCGTCTCCGACTGCGGCAACGGCGGCATCCTCATCCACCGCCGGACGAAAGGCCCCGACGGCACGATCGTTTCCGGCAACCGCATTTTCCGGATCGGGGCGACGAACGGCGGCACCGGCCAATACGGCAATGCGATCAACCTTTTCCGCGCCGACGACGTGATGGTGACGGGCAACCACATTTCGCAATCCGCCTTTTCGGCGATCCGCGCCAACAGCGCCTCGAACATCCAGATCGCCAACAACCAGTGCCTCGCCTCCGGCGAAACGGCGATCTATGCGGAATTCGCCTTCGAAGGGGCGATGGTCTCCGGCAATATCGTCGACGGGGCAGCGAACGGCATCTCGGTCGTCAACTTCAACGAAGGGGGGCGGCTCGCGACCGTCGCCAACAACATCGTCCGCAATCTCAAGCCGATCGGTCCCTATGTGCTGGACGAAGCGATCTTCGGCGTCGGCATCAGCGTCGAGGCAGATACGGCGGTCACCGGCAACGTGATCGAGAACGTGCCGCTCTGGGGGATCGCGCTCGGCTTCGGCCCCTATCTGCGCAACGTCATCGCGACCGGCAACATCGTGCGGCAGGCGGGTGTCGGCTGCGCGGTGACCGTGGTCGAGGGCGCCGGCAGCGCCATGATCTTGAACAACGTCTTCGAAGGCATGAAGAACGGTGCGGTGATCGGCTACCGGTGGAAGGCGCCCGCGACGGCCGAATTGGGCCGCGGCGATGGCCAGAGTTTCAGGCACCTGACGGTCGAGAACAACCGGATCGTTTAGGCGAGATCGCCGGGCTCATCGCCGAAATCGACGTTGCGGCCGCGATGGAAGATGCGGATGATCATCACGATATCCCCCACGACATAGAAAGCGATCGTCGCCTTGTGGCGATAGCCGACAAGACGGAGACCGGGCCTTATGTCTTCGCGCAACATGCCGCGTTTCGGGAAGGTCGCGAACCCGAGGCAATAGCTCTCGATCTTGCGGACATATTCGTGCGCTGCTTCGGCACCCATCCTGGGTGCCAGATAGGTCATAACGTCTTCAAGATCTTCGGCGGCCTTCGGTCCGAAAATGACGCGATGGCTCATGCCTTGCTCTGCTTTTGACGAAGCAAAGCCGCACGGGCATCGAGCCTTTTACGGAGATCGTCCGGCGACAGCGCCCGATCCGGATGCGCCTTCAACTCGTCATAGGCCGGGGCCACCTCCTCCACCAGCCATTTCTCGATCGCCGCGTCGCGGGCGATCAGCGTCCTGAGGCCATCGCGGATAACCTCGCTTTCGGTCGCATATTCCCCGGAGGCCACCTTGGCCTTGACCATCTCGGCCATTTCGATCGGCAGGGTGATGCTGAGCGACTGGGTGGTACGCATGGATCAAAGACTCCTCGAATGTCCGACACGATTAAATCCTATCGAAAACTTTCATTGCCGTCCAACGCGGATTGATCTTCCGTTTCGCGGCATATGCCCCTAGCGTGCGGCCGATATTTCAGGAGGGACATTGAATGCTGAAAATCTATGGCGTCTATCGTTCGCGCGCCACACGGCCGCTCTGGCTCGTCGAGGAGCTAGGAATTCCGTTCGAGATCGTGCCGGTCATCCAGGGCTATCGCCTGCCGGAGCCGATGGCGCCCGGGGCGCGGGTCAACACGCTGTCGCCGGAATTCCTCGCGATCAACCCGATGGGCTCGATCCCTTCGATGGACGACGACGGGTTCGTGCTGCACGAATCGCTGGCGATCACGCTCTATCTCGCCCGCAAATACGGCGGCGAACTCGGCTCAAAGGACATCAACGAAGAGGCGCTGATGGTGCAGTGGTCGCTGTTCGGCGCGACCAGCATCGAGACGCCCGCGCTCAAGATCTCCTCGACCATCGCCGGCGGCAAGCAGGAGACCGAGGAAGGCAAGACGGAAATCGACGTCGCCGCCCGTCTCCTGAAGCGGCCCTTCGACGTGCTCGAAAAGCATCTTTCAAAGAACAGCCACATGGTCGGCGGCCGCTTCACCGTCGCGGACATCAATGTCGCGGAAGTGGTGCGCTATGCCCAGGGCCATGCGCCGCTCTTCGACAGCCGCCCGGCGCTGAAGGCCTGGATCGAAGCCGCTCAGGCGCGCCCCGGCTTCAAGGCGATGTGGGAGAAGCGTACCGCCGAACCGGCGTAATCCTGCTTTTTGAGCGGGATGCCGCCCGAAAGCCGCCTGCGCCTTTCGGGCGGCATCCAGCTCTATCGGGGCTCTTCCAGTGCGGCGAGCTCGGCTTTCAGCCATGTATGAAACGCCTTGACCTTCGCCGGCGGACGCGAGCCGGCGCGGGTGACGAAATAGTGCCCGAAACCGGTCGCTGCCCGGATCGAGAACGGCTCGACCAGCTTTCCCTGATCGAGCGCATAGGCGGCCAGCGTCTGCCAGGCGAGCATCACCCCCTCGCCCGCCATCGTCGCATCGAGACATAGAGACGCCTCGTTGAAGACATGCCGCACCGCCATCGGCCTCGGCTCGATGCCGGCCGCACGGAACCAGACATCCCAGGAAAACATCGACGGACCGTCGATGATCGCCGGCAGTTGCAGGACGTCCTTCGGCTCCCTCAGCTTCTCCGCCAGAGCGGGCGCGCAGACGGGAAAGACAAGCTGCGGCAGCAGGAGCTGCGCATCCACGCCCGGCCACTTGCCCGCTCCGACGCGGATGCCGAGGTCGACGCCATCGGTGACGAAATCGGCCATGGCCGTCGTCGCATCGATGCGCAGCCGGATATCCGGATGGAGCGCCGAGAACCGATCGAGCCGGTGGACGAGGAAACGCGCCGCGAAGACCGGCGCCACCGAGATCGTCAGCAGCGTCTCGTCGCGCCGCCTGCCGATCCCCACCGCCTCCGACAGCGATTGGAAGCCTTCGCTCAGCCGCGCCAGCATGGGCCGCGCCGCATCGACCGGCACCATGCCCTTCGGCAGACGGTGAAAGACCGGCTGGCCGAGCTGGGCCTCGGCCTTGATGACCTGCTGGCTGACGGCGCCGACCGAGACACCCAGCTCGGCAGCCGCCGCCTGCAGCGAGCCGAGGCGGGCCACCGCTTCCAATGCGCGCAGGCCGTTGAGATGCACGAGGTTCAGGTTTTTCATATAGATTTTCTAAACTATGCCGCTCGAGAACTCAATTGAAAGATCACGCTTTCAGGCCAATATTCATGCTGCAAATGATAATAATTTGCGAGGTGACAATCATGACACCGCTGAAGTTTTTCTTGAACCTGAAAGCTTTGCTGAAAGCGACGGAAACCCAGGTTGAAACGCAGTCCGACGATCCGTTTCGCCATCCGGACATCCGCGAGATGAACCTCCGGCAGCTTGCCGACCTGCCCTTCCCCGGCATCTTCCGCGACGAAAGCTCCTGCGAAAAAGCGCCGCTCGCGAAATGCGCCTGACGGATTTATGATCCTCCCGGCGGCAGGGGAAGCGCATATGAGGACGTGTGCGATGCGGCAAGCTCCCTCTGATCTCCCCCCTTGAGGGGGAGATGTCACCGAAGGTGACAGAGGGGGGTAGCGACGGCGCGTCCGGATCAGTTGCCGAGACGAGCATGCTGAAACGACACCCCCCTCTGCCCTGCCGGGCATCTCCCCCTCAAGGGGGAGATCGATATGCCGCACTGTCCTTCCCGCATACGATCGCCTATTTCCCGCAGGGAGGGTCATATGGCGGGCGGCGATCCATAGGCTCGCCGCCACCTATCGACGTTAGGCGGCAGCCGCCTGCTCCGCTTCGGCGCGCCGCACGGCGGGGCGCTCCTTCATCCGTTCGAAATGGGCGTTCACCTTGGGAAAATCGGCGCGGTCGAGCTTCAGGTTCGGCAGCCAGCTCGTCATCAGGTAGAGATAGGGATCGGCGACGGAATAGGTGTCGCCGAGCACATAGGGGCCTTCGAGAAACTCTTTGTCGATCAGCCGGAAGCAATCGTGAAAATTCTTCGGCGCCTTGGCCATCATGTCGTCGAAGGATGCCTGGTTGTCCGCCCAGCGATAACTGCGGCGGAAATGGGCATAGGCGACATGCACCGTCGAGGCGATATAGGCGTTGAAGGCCTGCATCCTGCCGAAGAGGAAGGAATCATCGAGCGGCGCAAGCTTCGCATCCGGCGCGGCCTGGGCGATGAAAGCGAGGATCGCGACGGTTTCTGTCAGGACGCCCCTGTCCGTCAACAGCGCCGGCACGCGGCCCTTTGGATTGATCTTCAGATAGGCGTCCGACTGCTGTTCGTTCTCGGCGAATTTCACCCGTCTGATCTCATAGGGCAGGCCGGATTCGGCAAGCGCTATGTGGCTGGCGAGCGAACAGGCATTGGGCGAGAAGAACAGCGTGTACATGGGAATCCTCCGGTTGGCCTCGCTGTTTTAGCACGGCTCTTCACGACGGAAAGCCTCAAACGACGCCGCCGCAATCAGGCGAACAGGGCGTCCGTGACCCTTATATCGCCCACATGGATGCCGTTCCAGTTCTTCATGGATTTGTTGGCCATGGAGAGAAGTTTCGCGTGCACCTCGCCGCCCTTTTCGAAATAACGGGCGATGAGCGCGAAGATCATGGCCTCCGCGGCGCGTGTCGCGCCGTCCTCGCATTTGACCGCCATGGCGAGGCCCTGATCGGGGAGCGCCGCGACGAAGACGCCTTCCGCGCCGGTCTTGGCGAAGATCTTTCCGGGCGCCACCTGCATCAGCCTGGTGCAGGCGCGATTGGTACCGGCGACATAGAAGGGTTCGGCCATGCAGGCCTGCATCAGCCGGCGCGAAGCTTTCGCACGCTCGGTCGACAGCGTGTTGCCGGTGACCATCTTGGCGAATCCGTGCGCCAGGCCCTTGAGCGGCACGGCATAACTCGGGATCGAGCAGCCGTCGGTGCCGCAGTTCTGGTGTCCCAATGCAGCGCCCGTCAGCACTTCCATCGTGCCGCGGATTTCCGCCTGCAGCGGATGGTCGTAGCCGACGTAACCCTGCACTTCCAGCCCCGAATGGACGCAGGTGCAGACGAAGCCGGAATGTTTTCCCGAGCAGTTGTTGTGGAGAGCGGTCGGCTTTTCGATCGTGCGCGCCTGATGGATCAGCACCGTCTGGTCGGAGGCCCAATGAGCGCCGCATTCGAGCGCGCCATCGTCGCGGCCGGCTTTCGCCAGCATGGCGGCTGCGGTCGCCACATGCGCGTCCTCGCCGGAATGGGAGGAGCAGGCAAGCGCCAGTTCCACGTTTCCGAAGCCGTAGGCATCCGCCGCACCGCTTTCGACCAGCGGCAGCGCCTGCATGGCCTTGCAGGCCGAGCGCGGGAAAACGGCCGCTTCCGCCTCGCCGAAGGAGAAGACGACCTTGCCGTCGCCATCGACGACTGCGCCCATGCCGCGGTGACGGCTCTCGACCAGCTTGCCTCTGGTGACTTCGACGGTAACGGGATTTTGCATGGCCGGTCCTGAAATTGCTGTTTTCAATAGTGCCTATCACGGGCTCATAAACGAGTCCGGCGGGATTTTCATCGGGGGCCTAGCATGAAATCGGTTAAACGGCTGTTTCTGGCGATCTTCGTCGTCTATCTGGCGCCGACCTTCGCCTCGGCAGGGCTCTGGGCGATGAAGGACCGGCCGGCCCGCTGGAGCGAGGCCCGATGGACCTCGGCCGGCATCCTGCCGGAAGCTTCGGCGGGCGAGGACGCGGCAGTCTACATCTTCTCGGCCATGACCGGCGGGCTCAAGGGCGCCGTCGCGAGCCACGCCTGGATCGTCACCAAGGAAAAGGGCGCGAACAGCTATACGCGCTACGACAAGGTCGGCTGGGGCACGCCGATCCGCCGCAATCACCGGCCGCCTGACGCCTACTGGTACTCCAACCCGCCGGAGATCGTCACCTCGGTGACGGGTGCGCAAGCGGAACTGCTGATCCCCAAGATCGAGGCGGCGATCGCCGCCTATCCTTATGCGGAACCGGGCGGCTACACGATATGGCCGGGGCCGAATTCCAACACGTTCGTTGCCCATGTGCTGCGCAGCGTGCCGGAACTCGACGCCGTCCTGCCGCCGCACGCGGTCGGGCGCGACTACCTGCCGGACGGCGAGTTCGTGCATCTCGACGGCGACTGGAAGGACCTGCACGTGACGCTGCGCGGCCTGATCGGCTTCTCAGCCGGCCTGCGCAGCGGTTTCGAAGTGCATTTCCTGGGGCTGGTGGCGGGCCTCGACTTCACAAACCCCGGCATCAAGGTGCCGGCGGTGGGGCGCATCGGAATTTGAAGACCAGCTATGCACAAAATGCAAAACGCCCGCGAAGACGCAGGCGTTTCCCACTATGCTGCTCGAATTATGATCAGAAGCCGACGGCGGCGCGTGCGACGCGGCGGATGTCGTTCTGCTCGATGCCGAGATCGCTCAGTTCGCGCGGGGTCATACGGCCCAGTTCGGCAACCGTCTGACGGTATTTGCGCCAGTTGTTGAGAGTGCGTGCGACGTTCATGATGGTTCCCCTTTCCTGGGATTTTCGAAGCCTAGCTGCCAGTCCTTGGCGCTCTCAGTAACTTCGATGACCGGTATATAGGCTCAACCCGGCTGCTCTAAAAGCGCTCAACTTACACGCCACCTATGCGTTCGACGCATAGGACCTGACATATCGATCGCGGGAAGGAACGGAAAGAGGAAGGCACCGCCCCAAAAAGGAAAAGGGCCGCGCGAGGCGACCCTTCCATGAGTTTGGTCCGGTTGAACGAACCCGAGCCGTTCTTGAACGTCTCGAAGGAAGATGAAGTTCAGGCCGAGGGCTGCCCCGTCGAGACCATCACCTTTCCATTGCCCGTTACGCAGACCGAAATCTCACTAGACATTGGATCACCTTCCTTTCGTTACGTTGACGATATTGAGAAGGTAAGGATGATAATCCTCATCTGCAAGGCACGTTATGTAAACGAAGCCGAAAATTTGTTATCGCGGTCACGCAGCATCAGCGATATCCAGCCGTACCGAAAGGCCTGCCTGGGCTGACAGGTTAATCAGGGCATCCAGGCTGAAGTTTGTGATGCGGCCTTTCAGCAGGTCGTTCAGCCGCGGTTGGGTGATGCCCAAACGGTGCGCGGCTTCCGCCTGCGTCATATCCCAGCTTCTCACCTTCTGCTCTATGGCGATCAAAAGCGCGGAGCGCATCGATATGTTCGCTGCTTCCGCCGGCGTGTCTTCGAGTGCATCCCAGACATTTTCAAAGCTTTGACGTTCCATCCCTTCACTCCTATCCGATCTGCCGCAGGCGCGCGGCGGCAAGATCCAGATCCCGCTTGGCCGTCTGCTGCGTCTTCTTCTGGAACGCATGCAGCACATAAACGGCGTCTTCGATCCTGGTGACATAGATCACCCGAAACGCACCGGCTTCGTCCCGGATACGGATTTCCCGCACACCGAGACCAATCGTCGCCATCGGTTTCCAATCACTCGGCTCCAAGCCCAACTGGACCTTATGCAGTTGAACGCCGGCCTGCCTGCGCGCGGCCTCAGGGAAATCCCGCAAGCACTCCAAAGCATCGCCCAAAAATACCAGCGGTCTCATATCGCCCGCACCTTATATCAAAATCAGTATAAATCAGCAAGACACCTAAAGCTTCAGCACGATCTTGCCGATATGGCTGCCGGTCTCCATCAGCCGGTGCGCCTCGATCACCTCGCCGAACGGCAGGACCGAGTGGATGACCGGCGCGACCTTGCCTTCGTCCAGAAGCGGCCAGACCTGGGCCAGAAGATCGTCGCGGATGGCGCGCTTCTCGTCGGCCGTGCGCGGCCGCATCGTGGAGCCGGTCACCGTCAGGCGCTTCACCATGATCGGCGAGAGGTTGACCTTTTCGGCCACGTTGCCGCCGAGGAAAGCGATGATCGACAGGCAGCCGTCCTTCGCGAGCACGTTGAGGTTCTTTTCGAGATAGGCCGCGCCGATCATGTCGAGCACGACATCGACGCCCTTGCCGCCGGTTTCCGCCTTGATGACTTCGGCGAAATCTTCGGTCCTGTAGTTTATGCCTCTTGCGGCGCCGAGCTTTTCGCAAGCCTCGCATTTTTCCTGGGACCCGGCAGTCGCATAGACGGTCGCGCCGAAAGCCCCGGCAAGCTGGATCGCGGTCGTGCCGATGCCGCTCGTGCCGCCGTGGATCAGCACGCTTTCGCCTTCCGTCAGCCCGGCCATCTGGAAAAGATTGGCCCAGACGGTGAAGAAGGTCTCGCAGAGCGCCGCCGCCTTTACCGCGTCATAGCCTTTCGGCCAGGGCAGCGCCTGCCCCGCCGGCACGGCGCAATAATCGGCATAGCCGCCACCGTTCGCCAGCGCACAGACCTTGTCGCCCGGCTTGAATTCGGTGACGCCTTCGCCGAGCGCCGCCACTTCGCCCGATATCTCCAGCCCGAGGATCGGGCTTGCATCCTTCGGCGGCGGATAGGTTCCCTGGCGCTGCGCCACATCCGGCCGGTTGACGCCGGCCGCCTCCACCCTGACCAGGATTTCGCCGGGCCGGACGGCCGGCAGCGGCCTTCTGGCGACGGTCATGACCTCCGGCGCTCCGAAGGACGGCAGATCGATGAAACGCATTTCGGCGGGAAGCGGCATGACGGGTCTCCTCTCGGTGATGACCACTGACTTAGGACATGCCCCGCATCATAGGAAGGCGACCGACCGCCGCAACTGCGCCCCACGCTTTGAAAAGGAGTTATTTCGGAAAAGGGGTTATTTCGTCTCGCCGAAGGCGGCGAAGACCAGGCCGCCCTCGCTATCCTTGGCTTCGGCCTTGACCGCGGCGATCTCGGCGCCGATGCGGCCGAAATCGTCGAGCAGCAGGCCCTGCGGCAATTCCAGAACCCCGATCGAGCAGCGCAGCAGCGGAAAATCCCGCTCGGCGCCGGAACGATCGTGGCCGCGGATTTTTCCCGCGGCCCGCTCCTCCGGCGAATAAAGCTCGGCCACATCGTCGTGGAAATCGGACAGCAGCCGTTCGAGGATTTCGTTCAATTCCTCGCGGGTCCAGTCGCGCACGCCGATGAAGAAATCGTCGCCGCCCACATGGCCGAGGAAATCGCCATCCGAGAAGAAGTAGCGCTTCATCAGGGCGGCGAAGAGGGAGATCGCATGGTCACCCATGTGGAAGCCGTAGTGGTCGTTGAACGGCTTGAAGTTGTCGAAGTCGCAATAGCAGAAGAAACGGGTCTCCTCGTCGTCGCGGCCGGTCTCCTGCATGAAATCGCGGATGGCGCGGTTGCCGGGCAGCCCCGTCAGCGGGTTCTGGTCCTGGGCGATCTTCAACTGCTTCTCGTTGATGACCTTGATGAGCGAGGCGGCGGAGACCACGCCCGCATAGCGCATGTTTTCCGTCAGGATGACGCAGGCGCTGTTGTCCATGTTGGCGAAAAGGCTCATCAGCTCCTCCGCTTCCGCATCGAGCCCGATGATCGGCGCGCGATCGACGAAATGCGAGATGGAACGCTCGTAGACCTTGTTCTTCAGGAGGTCGCGGCCGAAAGGCTGATAGATGTATTCCTTCAGATGATATTCGTTGATGACGCCGCGCGGCTCGCCATTGGCATTCAGCACCGGGAAGAAGGCCTGGCGCGGATTGCGGCGGAAGAGTTCGAACACGCTGTCGATGCTCTCGTTCTCGTAGACGGTCGGCAGGTGCTCGATCTGCTTGCGGATCAGTATCTCGTCGAGCGACTGGCTGGAGCGGCGGCTGCGGCCGATATCGGCGAGGTAGGGAAAGGACGGCTGTAGCTCGGAGACGAAGGTCGTCGGCCGGGCGATGAACCAGCCCTGCACGAGATCGACGCCATATTCCCGGCAGGCCAGGAATTCCGCTTCCGTCTCGATGCCCTCCGCGATCACGCGGATGCCGAGCACATGGGCGATGCTGACGATGTTCTTGACCAGATGGCGCTTGCGCGGGCTCCTGTCGATGCCGGCGACGAAGTGCCGGTCGATCTTGAGATAGTCGACCGGATAGTCGCAGAGCAGTTTCATCTCGCCGTGTCCGACGCCGAAATCGTCGATCGCGAGCTTGAAGCCCTCCTTGCGCATCTGCGTCACCAGGTCGGCGAATTCCGGCACGCTGGTGTTGTCGAACCTCTCGGAGAATTCGAAGCAGACGGAAGACGGGGCAATATTCGCCGTGCGCAGGTGCTGCACCAGCTTTTCCAGGAAATACTGGCCGTGGCGGATCATCCGCACATCGAGATTGAGGAAGAGCGTCGCGGAGGAAAAATCCGGCAGGCTGGCGAATTTCGCCAGCGCCCGGTTCGCCATCATCTGTTCCAGAGCCAGGAGCTGCCCGGTCTCCTGGGCCTGGTCGAGCAGTTCGAGCGGCGAGGAGAAACCGATCCGTTCCTGGCCGCGCAGCAGGGATTCGTATCCGAAAACGGAACCGGTCCCCACCTCGACGATCGGCTGGAAGGCGTTTTCCAGAACCAGCTTCGCCAGAGTGACCAGCTGGTCGCTCGCATATCGCCGGAAGACGCCCGGTTCAAGAATGGCCGCAGACGACATACTCAATACTCTCCACTGCGCAATGGCCTAAAACACGACAGTCAGGCTCCCAGCAATTCGTCAAAAATCCCTTTCCCGTTGATGACGGTTCAGTGAAAGTTTGATGACGGAAAAATCCGCTTTTATTTAATATTATAAAGACTTATCGGCAACCTGGGGCGCAACTCCACCGCTTCTTGCAGCGAGTGCCACCGCAATCAGCGCCCATCCCTGCATGATGAGGTCGATCGCCAGGAAAAGCCCCAATATCCAAAGGCTGTTGACCGGCCAGCCGATGGCGATGATCAGGCCGGCCAGGACGGTGACGACGCCGCCCACGATGACCCAGCCGGAGCCCTTCATCGGACGCATCCTGAAGCCGACCCAGAGGCGGAAAATGCCGGCGACCACGAGCGCCACCGCCATGAGGAAGGTCAGCACGACCGCCGTCAGGGCCGGATTCCAGAAGGCGAGCAGGCCGGCAATGGTATAAAGGACACCGCTCAAGGCCCAGAACAGGATCTGCTCCCAGCCCTTCACCTGAAAGGCATGGACGAGATAGGCGACGCCGCCGATCAGCATCATCATGCCGATATAGAAGACCGAAGCGACCGTCGCCACGAAGAGATTGGCGAAAGCGATGATGCCGAAGACGAGAAGAAGAATGCCGAGGGCGAGAAACCAGCCCCATTTGTCGCGAACCATCGAGATCGACGGCGTGTCCAGACCGAATGTCATGTCCATCCCCTTTCCGCAAAGCCTTACCCGAAGCTATCGGATAAGATGTGGAGCAGGCTTGACGGAGGTCAACGGTTCGTCACGCGGCGTTATGGATCGGTCGGGCACGCTCGATCCGTTCCAGCTCCTTCGAATTGTGCATCGTATTCCACAGGTCGTTGCGCCGCTGGATGTTTAGCCAGAAATCCGGGCTGTTGCCGAATACCCGCGCAAGGATGAGCGCGGTCGGCGCGGTGATATTGCGGCGGTCGTTGCAGAGTTCGTTCACATGCTTGCGCGGCACGCCCATGGCCTCGGCCAACGCGCCCTGAGTCAAGCCCAGCGGCTCCAGGAACTCCTCGACAAGGATTTCCCCGACCGTCGCTGGCTTACGCTTGGTCATCAGCATGATCATGTGCCACAGCCTGCGTTTTTGAGACAGGAAGGTTCGCAAACCATTCTTGATTGCCGTCGAGATCGAAAATAACTCAATTTGCTGAGGGAATCTAAGGCGATTTCAATATGGTCACAGCAGGACGGCAATGCATACCAATGCTTCGCCTCGGGGGTAGGGTTAGCACGTACGACATCGCGGTCTATCTCCAGCAGTGTTTGTGGACAGATCCTCGGGACAAGCCCGAGGATGACGGCGGAGAGATCGTGCCTCAGGTCCTTATGGAGAGCCTTGAGCAAGTTGCGACGGCTCTTGTCCTGCCGGCCCGCGCCATACACTCCGTCATCCTCGGGCTTGTCCCGAGGATCTGCCCACAGACGAGCTGTGTGAACATGTCCGCCGTGGGCAGCAGCTTCGATCCACCATATGCTGATCGGGCCATTAAAGGACCATGCGCGTGACCAAGCCGAATATCCTCATCGTCATGGTCGACCAGCTGAACGGCACGCTTTTTCCGGACGGGCCGGCCGCCTGGCTGCATGCGCCGCATCTGAAGGCGCTCGCGGCCCGCTCGGCGCGGTTCGCCAACAACTACACTTCCTCGCCGCTTTGCGCGCCGGCTCGCGCCTCCTTCATGGCCGGGCAGTTGCCGAGCCGCACGCGCGTCTACGACAACGCCGCCGAATACGTTTCCTCGATCCCGACCTTCGCGCATCACCTGCGCCGCGCCGGCTATTACACGGCGCTGTCCGGCAAGATGCATTTCGTCGGGCCGGATCAGCTCCACGGCTTCGAGGAGCGGCTGACGACCGACATCTATCCCGCCGATTTCGGCTGGACGCCCGACTACCGCAAACCGGGCGAGCGGATCGACTGGTGGTATCACAATCTCGGCTCCGTCACCGGCGCCGGCGTCGCCGAGATCACCAACCAGATGGAATACGACGACGAGGTCGCCTTCCTCGCCAACCAGAAGCTCTACCAGCTTTCGCGCGAGAACGACGACGAGAGCCGGCGGCCGTGGTGTCTCACCGTCTCCTTCACCCACCCGCACGACCCCTATGTGGCGCGGAAGAAGTTCTGGAACCTCTACGAGGATTGCGGGCACTTGGCTCCCGACATCGGGGAAATTCCGATCGAACAGCAGGACCCGCATTCGCAGCGGATCATCTTCTCCTGCGATTACAAGAATTTCGAGGTCACGGAAGAGAACATCCGCCGCTCGCGCCGGGCCTATTTCGCCAACATTTCCTATATCGACGAGAAGGTCGGC
The DNA here is from genome assembly GCF_030378245.1 of Neorhizobium sp. CSC1952. Classification (NCBI taxonomy): domain Bacteria; kingdom Pseudomonadati; phylum Pseudomonadota; class Alphaproteobacteria; order Hyphomicrobiales; family Rhizobiaceae; genus Neorhizobium; species Neorhizobium sp. CSC1952. The sequence continues at coordinate 590,867 of NZ_CP128416.1, forward strand.
GAACTCATCGATACGCTTTCGCGCACGCGGATGCTGGACGATACGCTGATCCTGTTCTGCTCCGACCACGGCGACATGCTGGGCGAACGCGGCCTCTGGTTCAAGATGAACTTCTTCGAAGGCTCGGCGCGCGTGCCGCTGATGATTGCCGGCCCCGGCATCACCCCTGCCCTGCATATGGCGCCTGTCTCCAACCTCGACGTGACGCCGACGCTCTGCGATCTCGCCGGCATTTCCATGGAGGAGATCAAGCCCTGGACGGACGGCGAAAGCCTGAAGCCGATCATGGAGGGCCACAGCCGCACCAGCCCGGTGCTGATGGAATATGCGGCGGAAGCTTCCTATGCGCCGCTTGTCGCCATCCGCGAGGGCAAATGGAAGTATATCCATTGCGAGCTCGATCCCGAGCAGCTTTTCGATCTCGAAACCGATCCGCTCGAACTGACCAACCTGGCGGCGGCTCCCCAGCATGCCGACATTCTTCAGGCGTTCAGGGATATGCGGGCGGCACACTGGAACATGCAGGAATTCGACGCCGCCGTACGCGAAAGCCAGGCGCGCCGCTGGGTGGTCTACGAGGCGCTCAGAAACGGCGCCTATTACCCGTGGGATCACCAGCCTCTGCAAAAGGCTTCCGAGCGCTATATGCGCAACCACATGAACCTCGACAATCTCGAGGAATCGAAGCGTTATCCAAGAGGCGAATGAGATGAAAGCCCAGCCGACCGCCAGCCACTTCATCGACGGCGAATATGTCGAGGACGAAGACGGCGCCGTCATCGAAAGCCTCTATCCGGCGACCGGCGAGGTCATCGCCCGGCTGCATGCGGCGACACCCGCGATCATCGAGAAGGCGATCGCCGCGGCCAAGCGCACCCAGCCGGAATGGGCCGCGATGAGCCCGACGGCGCGCGGCCGCATCCTGAAACGTGCAGCCGAGATCATGCGCGAGAGGAACCGCGAGCTTTCCGAACTGGAGACGCTCGACACCGGCAAGCCGATCCAGGAGACGATCGTCGCCGACCCCACCTCGGGGGCGGACAGTTTCGAATTCTTCGGCGGCGTGATCGCCGCAGGCCTCAACGGCGACTACATCCCGCTCGGCCGCGACTTCGCCTATACCAAGCGCGTGCCGCTCGGCGTCTGCGTGGGCATCGGCGCCTGGAACTATCCGCAGCAGATCGCCTGCTGGAAAGGCGCGCCGGCGCTTGCGGCCGGCAATGCGATGGTCTTCAAGCCCTCGGAAAATACGCCGCTCGGAGCCCTGAAGATTGCCGAAATCCTGGTGGAAGCCGGGCTTCCCAAGGGACTCTACAACGTCATCCAGGGCGACCGGAATACCGGACCGATGCTGATCAACCATCCCGACGTGGCAAAGGTTTCGCTGACCGGCTCGGTACCGACCGGCCGCAAGGTGGCCGCGGCCGCCGCCGGCCGCCTCAAGCGCGTGACGATGGAACTCGGAGGCAAATCGCCGCTGATCGTCTTCGAGGATGCCGATCTCGATAGCGCCATCGGCGGCGCGATGCTCGGGAATTTCTATTCGACCGGCCAGGTCTGCTCCAACGGCACGCGGGTCTTCGTGGCACGCGGCGTGAAGGAGGAGTTCCTGTCGCGGCTGAAGGAGCGGACGGAGAAGATCATTATCGGCGATCCGATGGACGAGGCCACCCAGCTCGGCCCCATGGTCTCCTTCGACCAGCGGCAGAAGGTGCTTTCCTATATCGACAAGGGCAAGGCCGAGGGCGCGACGCTCGTCACCGGCGGCGGCATTCCGAACCACGTGACGGGCGAAGGCTATTACGTGCAGCCGACCGTATTTGCCGACGTCACGGACGGGATGACCATCGCGCGGGAAGAGATTTTCGGGCCGGTCATGTGCGTGCTCGATTTCGACGGCGAGGAAGAAGCGATCGCACGGGCCAATGCCACCGAATTCGGCCTTTCGGCCGGTGTGTTCACCGCGGACCTGACGCGCGGACACCGGGTGGCGGATCAGTTGCAGGCCGGTACGTTGTGGATCAACAGCTACAATCTCTGCCCGGTGGAAATCCCCTTCGGCGGTTCGAAACAATCCGGTTTCGGACGGGAGAACTCGCTCGCGGCGCTGGAGCATTATTCGGAATTGAAGACGGTCTATGTGGGCATGGGACCGGTCGAGGCGCCGTATTGATGTCCACCATGGCCGTCGCGCAAGATCGCCCCCCTCTGGCCTGCCGGCCATCTCCCCCACAGGTGGGGAGATCACAGGCCGCTCGGCCTTCCCGTCACGTGAACGGTGCGCTCGCTGCCGCGGCTTTTTGTTTGGGGAAGCCAGTGCACCCATCCAATCTCCCCACCCGTGGGGGAGATGGCCGGCAGGCCAGAGGGGGGCGGACACGGCACGACATAGAGAAACGGTCTGGAGAGAACTGACATGCTTCAGGCAGATTTCGTCATCATCGGTTCGGGCTCGGCGGGTTCCGCCATGGCCTATCGCCTGTCGGAGGACGGCAGGCATTCGGTGATCGTCATCGAGGCGGGCGGATCGGATTTCGGGCCGTTCATCCAGATGCCCGGCGCGCTGGCCTGGCCGATGAGCATGAAGCGCTACAACTGGGGTTATCTCTCCGAACCCGAGCCCAATCTCAACAACCGCAGGATCACGGCGCCGCGCGGCAAGGTGATCGGCGGGTCGTCCTCCATCAACGGCCTCGTCTATGTGCGCGGCCACGCGGAAGACTATAACCGCTGGGAAGAGCTCGGCGCGACCGGCTGGGCCTATGCGGACGTGCTTCCCTATTTCAAGCGGATGGAGAATTCCGAGGGCGGCGAGGAAGGCTGGCGCGGCACCGACGGGCCGCTGCATGTCAAGCGCGGGCCGGTGAAGAACCCGCTTTTTCACGCCTTCATCCAGGCCGGCAGCCAAGCCGGTTTCGAACTGACCGACGACTACAACGGTTCGAAGCAGGAAGGCTTCGGGCTGATGGAGCAGACCATCCATCGCGGCCGCCGCTGGTCCGCGGCCAATGCCTATCTGAAGCCCGCGTTGAAACGGCCGAATGTCGAGCTGGTCCACGGGTTCGCGAACAGGATCGTGATCGAGAACGGCCGCGCGGTTGGCGTCGAGATCGAGCGGCGGGGCGTGACCGAAATCATCCGCGCGAACCGCGAGGTCATCGTCTCCGCCTCCTCCTTCAACTCGCCGAAACTGCTGATGCTCTCCGGGATCGGTCCGGCAGCGCATCTCAAGGAAATGGGCATCGAGGTGAAGGCCGACCGGCCGGGCGTCGGCGCCAACCTGCAGGATCATATGGAATTCTACTTCCAGCAGATCTCGTTGAAGCCGGTCTCGCTCTATTCCTGGCTTCCCTGGTTCTGGCAGGGTGTGGCCGGCGCGCAATGGCTGCTTTCCAAGGGCGGGCTCGGCGCCTCCAACCAGTTCGAGGCCTGCGCCTTCCTGCGCTCCGCGCCCGGGCTGAAGCAGCCGGACATCCAGTACCATTTCCTCCCCGTGGCGATCTCCTATGACGGGCGCGCGGCCGCCAATACCCACGGATTCCAGGTTCATGTGGGCTACAATCTCTCGAAATCGCGCGGCAGCGTGACGCTTCGTTCGCCCGATCCGAAGGCCGATCCGGTGCTGCGCTTCAACTATATGAGCCATCCGGAGGACTGGGAGAAATTCCGCCATTGCGTGCGGCTGACGCGCGAAATCTTTTCGCAGAGGGCCTTCGACCAATATCGCGGACCGGAGATCCAGCCGGGCGAGAAGGTGCAGACGGACGACGAGATCGACGCCTTTCTGCGCGAGCACCTGGAAAGCGCCTATCACCCCTGCGGCACCTGCCGCATGGGCCGGGCGGGCGATCCTCTCGCCGTGGTCGATCCGGAGTGCCAGGTGATCGGCGTCGAGGGCTTGCGCGTCGCGGATAGCTCGATCTTCCCGCACGTGACCTACGGCAACCTGAACGGCCCTTCGATCATGACCGGCGAGAAGGCAGCCGACCATATCCTCGGCAAGCAGCCGCTGCCGCGGAGCAATCAGGAGCCCTGGGTCAACCCGCGGGCGGCGGTAAGCGATCGGTGATCAGTGATAGTCTTCTTCGCGCTGATGACGAATGGCAGCGATCGTCACCGTTTCGCTGCCATCAATACGAAACAGCACAACATAGCCGGACGAGCCGAATGGCGCGAGGAGTTCTCGTAAAAGCGGATTATCGCCAATCGCTTTACGGCAGGAGAAGGGAAATCTTTCAAGGATTGCCATCGCAGAGGTTATCGCTTCCAAAGCCCGCACCGCCGCATCCTCATCCAAATCAAGCATATATGCATAAAGGCGCCGCAGATCATGCCGAGCTTTTTCCGTAAGCTTGACCTGATATGTCATTGCTTTCGTTTCTCGGCCCGCTTGGCATCAAGCATGCCTTTAAGCTCAGCCAGAACTTCTTCGGATGTATAGTAAATGCCCGTTCGCTCCGCTTCCGCAAGCGAAGCTAACCCCCGTGCAATGAACTCCGTCTGCGTCTTGCGATAATTGATCTGCTTTCGCACGGAATCCTCGACGAAAGCAGACAAGGTCTCCCCTTCCTTGAGCACGCTTTCGGCAGCAGCACGCAGTTCCGGATCGACGCGAAGAGAGGGGATCGTCGCAGTTTTCATGACATTGCTCCATGCATCGCAATTGCGATGCAATATGCATGAGATGCATGTTTTTATCAAGGAACTACAGAAACCCGATCCACCGCCCCGAGATCACCGCAGCGATCCAGATCAGCGTGGAAAATGCCGCGGAGATGCGAAGGGCGGTGCTCGGGTTTTCTCCCGCAAGCATCGCTTTCCAGCCCGCGCCGAAATGGACGACCGCAACGTTGACGAGGCCGAGGGCGATCAGCCCCAGCTTGAAGAGGAAAGCCGGATTGCGGACATATTCCACCGGCTTGACGGTGAAGAGACAGAGCCCGGTGACGATCGCGAGCACGACGCCCGCGCCGGCCATGCGCGAAAGATAGAGGGCTGTGGCCGGCAGCGGCATGGCCCGCGCGAGGCCCAGGAGCCGGAGGTCGAGCGCCAGGATCGCACCGAACAGCATGCCGATGCCGAGGATATGCGCGGCATTGACCAGAAGATAGATCGTCGAGGACGAGATCAGCGCCCGCGCGAGCGGCGTCTCGGCAAGCGGGGCGAGAAATTCCATCTCGGATACTGTTCCTGGCTCAGTTCGTCCGGATGCGTTCCGGATAGATGTCGAAGGTCTTGCCGGCGACGACGATGCGCACCGCCTTCATGCGCCTCTCGTTGCGGTCCTCGGACCGGTTGCCGGTGGCGACGATCTCGTCGCCGACCTTCGCCTGTCCTTCAACGAAACCCGACCGCTGGGTCTGGTTCGGATTGCCGAGTTCGACGCGCCAGACGCCGTCTTCGGCACGGACTTCCAGCGTCGGATGCGGGGGCGCGAAGGAAATCGAATGTATGGTGCCCCGGAGCTCTACCTGGTCGGCTTCGGCCCAGGACCAGCCGTGATGGGCGGCGGCAGAGCCGGCGACGGCCGCGGCTATGGCAGTTCCGGCAAGGATGCGGGCGATCGAAAGGCTGGACATGACGGCTCTCCCTTTGCGGCGATCATATCCCCGAAGATGTGGAAGCCGCCATCGATGACCAGAGGTTTCACACCTTATTGAATATCGGTTCATCGTCGCCAGGCCCGCTCGCGCAGAGGAGCGCGGCGGGCCTGAAGACGCCTATTTCCGGAAGATCTTCCAGCGGGTCGGGCGGAAGCGCAATTCGCTGCGCAATTCGACCGGCGCATGGAGCGGCACCTCCACCTCGACGTGATAGGGCGCGTGCCCGTCGTTGGCGATGTCGATCTCGGCAATGCGGGTACCGGCAAGACGGCGGCAGGCGGTCACCTTGCCGAACAGTGCATCCGGCGCGTCGACGAGCACCACGTCCTCGGGGCGGAAGAACAGCTCCCCTGCCCCTTCCTCTGTTTCGGAAATGCCGATCGGCTGCCCCTGGAAGAGCACCGTGCCGCCCTTGACCTCGATCGGAAGCTGCGAGGACTCTCCGATGAAGGAGAACACGAAGGGCGAACCCGGGCGGTCGTAGACGTCGTCCGCCGAGCCGACCTGCTCGATCCTGCCCTGGCTCATGACGACGACGCGGTCGGCGAGCTCCAGCGCCTCTTCCTGGTCGTGCGTGACGAAGACCGTCGTGTGGCCGGTGCGATCGTGGAATTCGCGCAGCCAGCGGCGCAGTTCCTTGCGCACCTTCGCATCGAGAGCGCCGAAAGGCTCGTCGAGAAGCAGGATATGCGGCTCGATCGCCATGGCGCGGGCGAGCGCCACGCGCTGGCGCTGCCCACCGGAAAGCTGGTGCGGATAGCGCTTTTCAAGACCGCCGAGCTGGACCATGTCCAGGAGTTCCAGGACGCGGCGGCGGATCTCCGCCTTCGGCGGCCGGGCCGAGGACGGACGCACCTTGAGGCCGAAACTGATGTTCTCCGCGACCGTCATGTGACGGAAGAGCGCATAGTGCTGGAAGACGAAGCCGACATTGCGCTCCTGCACCGAGCGGTGCGAAGCATCCTCCTCGCCGAAGAAGATCTTGCCGTCCGTCGGGAAATCGAGCCCGGCGATCAGGCGCAGAAGCGTCGTCTTGCCCGAGCCGGAGGGGCCGAGCAGCGCGATCAGCTCGCCGGAGGCGATCTTGAGCGAGACGTCGTTCAGCGCCGGGAAACGGTCGAACTCCTTGCGGATATTGCTGATGGTGACTTCCATAGGACCTCTTAATGCCTGCCGCCGGTAGCACCGGCACCGAACCGAAGTTCGAGAAATGTTTTGAGCGCGAGCGTGACAAGCGCCAGGAACGCGAGCAGCGAAGCCACCGCGAAGGCCGCGACCATGTTATACTCATTATAAAGTATCTCGACATGCAGCGGCATGGTGTTGGTGAGCCCCCGGATGCGGCCGGAGACGACGGAGACGGCGCCGAATTCGCCCATGGCGCGCGCATTGCAGAGGAGCACGCCATAGAGCAGGCCCCATTTGATGTTCGGCAGCGTCACGTACCAGAAGGTCTGCCAGCCGGATGCGCCGAGCGACAGCGCCGCTTCCTCGTCGCCGGTGCCCTGGTCCTGCATCAGCGGGATCAGCTCGCGCGCCACGAAGGGGAAGGTGACGAAGACGGTGGCGAGCACGATGCCCGGCACGGCGAAGAGGATCTCGATGCCGTAGCTCTTGAGGAACGGCCCGAGCGCGCTGTTGGCGCCGAACAGAAGCACGTAGACCAGGCCGGAGATGACCGGCGAAATGGAGAACGGCAGGTCGATCAGGGTGATGAGGAACGACTTGCCCTTGAACTCGAACTTGGCGATCGCCCAGGAGGCGGCAAGCCCGAAGACCAGATTGAGCGGCACGGCGATCGCGGCGACGAGAAGCGTCAGGCGGATTGCGGCAGCCGCATCCGGTTCGATCAACGCCTCGTAATAATCCCCGAAGCCGTTGCGGAAGGCTTCGACGAAAACCGAGACCAGCGGCAGGACGAGGAAAAAGCCGAGGAAGGCGAGCCCCAGAAGGATCAGAAGAACCTTGGCGAGCAGACCTTCGCTGGCGGGATCGCGGAAGGCCGGCGGCGTTGCGGAAGGGGAACGGAGCTGATCAGGCATTGCCATATCTCCTGCGGCTCCAGGCCTGGATCAGGTTGATGACGAGAAGCATCAGGAAGGAGATGATCAGCATGATGGTGGCGATCGCCGTGGCGCCGGCATAGTTGAACTCCTCCAGGCGGATGACGATCAAGAGCGGCGCGATTTCCGAAACGTAAGGAATGTTGCCGGCGATGAAGATGACCGAGCCGTATTCCCCGACCCCGCGGGCGAAGGCGAGCGCGAAACCGGTCAGGATCGCCGGCATCAGCCCCGGCAGAAGGACACGGCGGATCGTCTGAAAACGGTTGGCGCCGAGCGTCGCCGCCGCCTCCTCGATCTCCCGGTCGATCTCCTCCATGACGGGCTGAACCGTGCGCACCACGAAGGGCAAGCCGATGAAGACCAGCGCTATGACGATGCCAAGCGGCGTGAAGGCGATGCGGAAAGGCATGAAGAGCGAACCGATCCAGCCCTGCGGCGCGTAAAGAGTTGTCAGCGCGATACCGGCAACGGCGGTCGGCAGAGCGAAAGGCAGATCGACCATCGCATCGATGAGCTTGCGGCCGGGAAAGCTGTAGCGGCTCAGCATCCATGCGACAAGCGTGCCGAACACCACGTTGACAAGCGCCGCCGCCAAGGCGGTCCCGAACGAAACGTAGAGAGCCCTCAGCGTCCGCTCGTCGCCGAGGATCGCAAAGAAGCCGGCCCATCCCAGCTCGGCGCTTCGCCAGAACAGTCCGGCGACGGGGATGAGAATGATCAGCGACAGGTAGGCGAGCGAAAAACCGAGCGTCAGCCCGAAACCCGGGATGATGCTCGGCTGTTTCAATCGCCACCGCGCCGGAGCTGCGGCAGCTATGTTCGTCATTCGATATCCCGACTTTATTTACCAGGCTTATAGATCTGATCGAAGACGCCGCCGTCACCGAAGTGTTCCGGTTGCGCCTTCCTCCAGCCGCCGAAGATCGGGTCGTCGATGGTCACCAGCTTGATGTCCGGCAGCGCCTTCAGAAGTTCCGGCTTTACCACATCACGCTTGGAAGGACGATAGAAGTGCTTGGCCGCAATGTTCTGGCCCTCGTCGGAATAGAGATACTGCAGATAGGCCTCGGCGACCTTGCGGGTACCTCTGGCATCAACCGTCGCATCGACGACCGCGACCGGCGGCTCCGCCAAGATCGAGATCGGCGGGACGACGATCTCGAAGGCGTCCTTGCCGAATTCCTCGCCGGCGAGATAGGCCTCGTTTTCCCAGGCGAGCAGCACGTCGCCGATCTGCCGCTGGGCGAACGTCACCGTCGAGCCGCGGGCGCCGGTATCGAGCACGGGCGCATGCCGGTACAGATCGGCGACATAGGCCTTGACCTTTTCCAGATCGCCCTTGTATTCCTCGTTCGCCCAGGCCCAGGCGGCCAGATAGTTCCAGCGCGCGCCGCCTGATGTCTTCGGATTCGGCGTGATGACCTGTACGCCGTCCTTCACGAGGTCACCCCAGTTGTGGATGCCCTTCGGATTGCCCTTGCGCACCAGGAAGACGATCGTCGACGTATAGGGCGAGGAATTGTTGGGCAGGCGCGCACGCCAGCCTTCCTTGATCCTGCCGCTCTTCTCGATCGCGTTGATGTCGCTTTCGAGCGCCAGCGTCACGACATCCGCTTCCAGACCGTCGATGACCGAACGGGCCTGCGCGCCGGAACCGCCATGCGACTGGCGGATCGTGACATCCTCGCCTGACTGGGCCTTCCAGTATTTGGCGAAGGCGGCGTTGAAATCCTTGTAGAGCTCGCGGGTCGGGTCGTAGGAGACGTTGAGGAGCTGCGTCTCGGCGAAAGCCGGCGCAACCGCCCCCGCCGTCATCCCGACGGTCAGGGACAGGCCGAGGGCGACGGCCCCCAATCGTTTACCAAATCCCTGGCCAAGTCCCTGGGCAAAATTGAACATGAGGTTCCCTCCTGTTGTTTCGCCTGAAACTCTATCGGCTAGGTCGTGTTAGTCAATCGAGGGACAAAAGAAGGCAAAACTGTTTCCCCGCGCGGGTCCCGCCAGCAAAGAAAGCATTAACCGCCAGTCCGCGAAGAGAATGCCAGCGTCGGGAAAACCCGGCTTCGGAAAATCACAATCCCGCCACAATCCGGATTTTGCAGCATTCGAAGAAAGATTTTTCACGCATCCCATAGCGCAGCCGGTTACGGGTCATGCCCGCTTCTGACAAAATGCCGGACCGCCGCTTCACGGATTTAAGACCTTGCCACGCCTGAACGGAGTTCGAAATTGAGCGTTGCCTTCACCAAGGAAGAGAGTGCCGAAACCGCTTCGGAAACGCTGCTGCCGGATCGTCCGATTTCTCCTCACCCGAACCTCGTTACCGAAGCGGGATGGAAAGCGCTGGAATTGCAGCTGGATCAAGCCCGAAAGGCCTACGATGCGGCAAGCACGATCGAAGACGTGAACGAACGGCGACGCCAGGCAGCAAGCCCGCTTCGGGATCTGCGCTATTTTGCGGAAAGACTTCGCACCGCTCAGGTCGTGCCTGCCCCGACTTCGACCGAGACGGTTGCTTTCGGAAGCACAGTCACCTTCGCCAGAGAGGACGGGCGAGTGCAGACGTACCGCATCGTGGGAGAGGACGAAGCCGATCCCAAAGCGGGATCGATTTCCTACGTATCACCGGTAGCCCGCGCCCTCACCGACAAGGCCGTGGGAGATGTCGTGAACGTCGGCGATCAGGAGCTCGAGATTATCGCGATCGCCTAGAAGCCCTCGGAAGCGTCGCAGCGCACAGGAAAAGTCTGTACGCGCGAGCCCTACAGCGCCAAGACGAAGGATCGACGCCTTACGCCGTCAGCAGTTCCCGGACCGGGGCGGCCTTCGGCTCTCCGGCGCCTTCGACCGCATCGGCGATGGTCGTGCTGAACAGCACGTCGCGGGTAGCATCGGCGACGCGGGCGAAGACGTGGCGGATTTCGCAGAGATGCTCGCCGTCGCAGTCCTCGCATTTGCGGTAGGCGGTCTGGCTGAGGCAGGGAAGCGGCGCGATCGGCCCGTCGACGAGGCGCAGCACCTCGCCGAAGGTGATGGCGTGGGCCGGCTTCAGGAGGAGATATCCGCCCTGCTTGCCGCGGCGGCTGACGACGATGCCGGAGCGCTTCAGGTCGAGCAGGATCTGTTCCAGGAACTTTTTCGGAATGCTCTGCTGGACGGCGATCTCGGAGATCAGCATCGGCTCGGCGGGATCGGCCTGCGCGAGCGCCGCGAGCGCTCTCAGCGCATATTTCGCTTTCTGGGATATCATCACGCAACCATCGACAATAACGCCGCCGCAAGGCCAAATCGGTCCTCACGGCGCCGCTCAATCAGCTTCGTACGGGGCATCCACGGGTTCGCCGCAAAGGCGCTCAAGGGGTGCATGTCCGCAATCGGAAACCCTGCCTTGCGGGCATATATCCCGATTAGCTCAAATCATGAGAAAATACAAACCAATGCGAGCGTTTCCGAAGATAAAATCGGTCACTTTTGGTTAAGGCGGCAGGTTTTTTGTGTGAGGCCGGCTTTGGAGAGATATTTGCTCTCCATCTCCATGGGAAGAAACGGGTTTTTCTGTCCTTACGTGCGCGAAACCGGGATAATCAAGAAATCGCTCACGAAAGAAGACATGATGACCCTTCACGACGATGCAGGCCAAGACCGTTCGGCCCCAGATTCCCCGGCACTGGATCCTCCGGCGCTGGCCGAAACTCTTGATGCAAAGCTCGAAAGCCTCGACCTTGCAGGCCGCCTTTCGCTGGCTGCCGAGCTCGGCCACGCGGTGTTCACCACCTCGCTCGGCATCGAGGACCAGGTGATCGCCGCCGCGATCGGCACCCACCGCCTGCCGGTGGAGGTGTCGACGCTGGAGACCGGCCGCCTGTTCAAGGAAACCGTCGACCTGATCGGCGAGACCGAGGAGCGCTACGGCATCACGATCCGCCGTTTCGTGCCGGAACAGGACGACGTGGACGCCTATGCCGCGCAATACGGTCTGAACGGCTTCTACGACAGCGTCGAAGCCCGCCACGCCTGCTGTCACGTGCGCAAGCTGAAGCCGCTCGCCAGGGCGCTTGCCGGCGCCGACGTGTGGATCACCGGCCTCCGCCGCGGCCAATCGGGCAACCGGGCATCGACGCCGTTTGCCGAATACGATGCCGAGCGCAACCTCATCAAGATCAACCCGCTCGCCGATTGGGACATCGAGACGATCCGCGCCCATGTGGCGGCGGAAGCGATCCCGGTCAACCCGCTGCACGCGCGCGGCTACCCCTCGATCGGCTGCGAACCCTGTACCCGCGCCATCAAGCCCGGCGAGCCCGAGCGTGCGGGCCGATGGTGGTGGGAAAACGACGAGAAGCGCGAATGCGGCCTGCATGTTCCGGACAACCATGTGCCGGAAAGCGCCGCTCAACCCGTCGCCCAAGCCAGCTAACTGGGCCAGCTAAACCGGCCAGCCAAGCAAGCCAGCTAACCTTTTGTGTTTGTTACAGTCGAATACCCGGAGACCGAAATGCCCCTGTCCGTACAGGAAACGGAAATCAAGAATCCGCCCGTTTCCAGACCGCCGCTCGATCCCCATCTGAAAGCCCTCGAAAACGAAGCGATCCACATCTTTCGCGAAGTGGCGGCAGAGTTCGAAAAGCCGGTGATGCTCTATTCGATCGGCAAGGACTCGTCCGTCCTCCTGCATCTCGCCCGCAAGGCCTTCCATCCCGGCCGCGTCCCCTTCCCGCTTCTGCATGTCGACACGACCTGGAAGTTCCGCGAGATGATCGAGTTCCGCGACGAGATCGCCGAGAAATACGATCTCGACCTCGTGGTCCACACCAATCAGCGCGGCAAGGCCGAGAACATCACGCCCTTCACCCACGGCTCGGCCTTCTATACCGACGTGATGAAGACGGAGGCGCTGCGCCAGGCGCTCGACGCCGGCGGCTACGACGCGGCCTTCGGCGGCGCGCGGCGCGACGAGGAGGCCTCGCGCGCCAAGGAGCGCATCTATTCCTTCCGCACGCCGGACCACAAATGGGACCCGCGCAACCAGCGGCCGGAGCTCTGGAACATCTATAACGGCATGATCAAGAAGGGCGAGAGCGTGCGCGCCTTCCCGCTCTCCAACTGGACGGAGGTCGACATCTGGCGCTACATCCAGGCCGAAGACATCCCCCTCGTGCCGCTCTACTACGCCGCCGAACGCCCCTATGTGGAGCGCGACGGCATGATGATCCTTGCCGAGGATCCGCGCCTCGAACTGCTTCCCGGCGAAAAGGTGCAGCGGGGCATGATCCGCTTCCGCACCCTCGGTTGCTTCCCGCTCACCGGAGCCATCCGCTCCAACGCCACGACGCTGGAAGAGGTGATCGCCGAACTCGAGATCGCCACCGTCTCCGAACGCCAGGGCCGCGCGATCGACCGCGACCAGTCCGGCTCGATGGAAAAGAAGAAGCGCGAAGGATATTTCTGAGATGAGCGCCACAGCTACAGCCAACGCCGCATCGGCGAACGTCATCCCCTTCGCCGAATCCGCCGCCAAGGCGCATCGCGACACCCGCCCGCTCAGGCTCATCACCTGCGGCTCGGTCGACGACGGCAAGTCGACGCTGATCGGCCGCCTGCTCTGGGACACCAAGGCGGTGAAGGAAGACCAGGCCGCGACGCTCGCCCGCGACAGCGGGAGCCAGAACGATCTCGGCCTGCCCGACTTTGCCCTGCTGCTCGACGGCCTGCAGGCCGAGCGCGAACAGGGCATCACGATCGACGTCGCCTATCGCTATTTCTCGACCGACCGGCGCTCCTTCATCGTCGCCGACACGCCCGGCCACGAGCAATATACCCGCAACATGGCGACCGGCGCCTCGACCGCCGATCTCGCCGTGCTTCTGGCCGATGCCCGCGCCGGCCTGCTCGAACAGACCCGCCGGCACGCGACGATCGCGGCGCTGATGGGCATCCGCCAGTTCGTGCTGGCGGTCAACAAGATCGACCTCGTCAATTACGACAAGGCCATCTTCGAGAAGATCGCCCATGATTTCCGTGAATTCGCGCTGTCGCTCGGCGTGCGCCAGATCACCGCGATCCCGATGTCGGCGCTGAAGGGCGAGAACGTCGTCTATCCGGCCACGGCCTCGATGCCCTGGTACGAAGGTCCGACGCTGATCGACGCGCTGGAGCTTGCGACCGTGCGCTCCGCCCAGGCCGGCGGTTTCCGCCTGCCGGTGCAGCGCGTCTCCCGTCCCGGCGAAAGCTTCCGCGGCTATCAGGGCACGGTCGCCAGCGGATCGATCAAGCCAGGGGACTCTGTCGCGATCCTGCCTTCCGGCACGGTCGCGAACGTCAAGCAGATCGTCACCTTCGACCTGGTGCGCAATGCGGCCGTCGCAGGTGACGCGATCACGCTCGTGCTCGACCGGCAGGTGGACGTTTCGCGCGGCGACATGATCGTCTCGATCGACGGCCCGCCGATGACCGGCCTCGATTTCGACGCGCAGCTCGTCGCGCTGCAGCCGGGCGGCATCGAACCGGGCAAGCGCTACTGGCTGAAGAGCGGCTCCCGCCGCCAGCGCGTCACCGTCGAACCGATCTGGCAGCTCGAACTCGCCACCGGTGCATGGCAGCCGCACGCCTCGACGCTTCAGATGAATGCGATCGGCAAGGTGCGGCTTTCCTTCGAGGAGACGGCGATCTTCGATGCTTACGAACAGAACCGCTCGACCGGCGCTTTCATCCTGATCGATCCCGACACCCTGAACACCGTGGCGGGCGGCATGATCACCGCCAAGCGCGGCGAGACCGGCGGCATCCATCGGGAAGGCCAAAGGGTGCTCCTGTCGCTGCCGGCCGATCTTGCCGAACAGATCATGGCGAGCGAACTCTTCGCCAGCCGCCGCGACGAGACGGAAATCCGCCGCATGACCGCCAAGCAGGCAGCGGAGATATTCTCCAACGCAGCGAGCGACATCTGAGCGTTCGCCGCGCAAGGATAAAGAAGGGGGCCGGAAGGCCCCCAGGCTGCTGACAAAGGCGAGACTTCTCTTTCGTCATGCTCGGGCCTGTCCCGAGCATCTGCCAACCGTTGCTTGTCGGATCGCTGCAAATCCTCGGCACAAGGCCGAGGATGACGCCGAACAAGACTAGAGGTTCGTCAACAAGCCGGGGGCCGGAAGGCCCCTTTCGCTTCACATCCCCGCCGTCAGGGTCTCGTCCGCCGTCTCTCGGCGAAGACCGCAGGAAGACCGCGTCGAGCCGCGCCGGATCAGCTCGAAGGAGAGGTTGACGACGCCATCCGCTCCGTCGACGCCGGCGCGCGCCCGGACGAGCAGATCGGCAGCCCGATACCCGATGTCGAAAGCCGGCACCCGGACCGTCGTCAGCGGCGGCTCCGTATGGGCGGAATACGGCAGGTCGCCGTAACCGCAAATCCCGAGATCTTCCGGCACGCGCAATCCGAGCCTGCGGCTCTCGAAAAGGGCGCCGAGCGCGATGTCGTCGTCCTGGCAGAACACCGCGTCGACCCCCTTCACGCCATCCACCAGCCTGCGCAGAAGCCGGCAGCCGAGCTCGACGGTCGCCGGCGTGTGGTCGCAAACCACGAGCGCGGGGTCGTAAAGGCCTGCCTCCTGCATCGCCGCGCGATAGCCCTGCTGGCGCCTCTGGCCGCGGATATCGGCATGCGCACCCAGCAGGCCGATCCGCCTGTACCCGCAGGCGAGAAGATGGCGCGTCGCCGCGGCGGCGGCTTCGAAATTGTCGCCGCCGACCGCCGCGCCCTTCGTCCGCAGGGCGGGATCGATGACGTGCACCACGGGGCATGTGCCCGATTTCAGAAGATCGGCCGTCTTCTCGGGCACATCGAGGCCCGCAAAGATGATACCGGCCGGGTATTGCGACAGGAAAAGCCGGATGAGCCGCCGCTCCTCTTCGGGATCGTTGCGGCAATTGGCATATTGGATGCGGAAATCCGTGCCCTGGGTGCGCGCCTCGATGCCGCGCACGAAATTCAGCGTGCCCTGATGGGTGAGCGCGGGAACCAGGACGCAAATGGTGCCGTTCAGCCGGCTTGCCAGGGCCCGGGCCGCCAGGTCGGGCATATAGCCCATCTCCTCCACCTGGCTGAGGATCTTTTCGCGAAGTGCTTCGGAGACCTTTCCCGGGTCGCGCAAGGCACGGGAAACGGTAATGGCACTGATCCCGAGCGCATTCGCGACATCCAGCAATGTCACCCGCTCGGATTTGGAATTTCTATGCGACATGCCTG
The DNA here is from genome assembly GCF_030378245.1 of Neorhizobium sp. CSC1952. Taxonomy (NCBI): domain Bacteria; kingdom Pseudomonadati; phylum Pseudomonadota; class Alphaproteobacteria; order Hyphomicrobiales; family Rhizobiaceae; genus Neorhizobium; species Neorhizobium sp. CSC1952. Next base: position 606,775 of record NZ_CP128416.1, read on the forward strand.
TTGCGGCCATCCTTCTTCGGCCCCCGCTCCAGGCCGCTTCCCGGGGAGCAAGGGAGTATTGCAATGTACACGTTTCGGTTGCCATCATGCATGGAAGCGGCAGCCGCACCTAGTACAATTTTAGGCCTGCAAAAGTGTGGGGTTGCTCAATAAGGTCTATCTAACGCAAGAGGATCGATCCGGCCCTGCGGAAACAAGCGGCAGTCCTGCGTCGGGCTGCCGCGGCTTCGGCTTTCCCATTCAAACCCTCGGCAGCATGAAGCCATCGAAGAAGGCCGCGAGCTCCGCATGCGCATCGAGCGGGAGGACATGGGCGACATACTGGTCCGGCCGCACCACGACCATGCAGCCCCGTTCCCTGTCGATACCGCGCATATCGAAAACGTCTCTGCCGCTCCTGAGGTCGGGGCAGAACATCTTCTCGTAGTCGCGAAGCCCCAAACGTCCCTTCGCGGGCAGAAGCAGGGCCGGCATGGATTCCACGGCAAGCTCGCGATGGGCCTGCTGGAAGATCGCCCGGAGATCGATCACCGAATCGATATCCCCGTCTGCCGACGTGTATTTGCGGACCGGCGATGCGGGAGAATCCGCGAGAAAATCGCACAAGGCCCGCAGGCGCGAGGACGGCGCGGCACGGTCTCCGGCGCCTGCGAAGGCATAGATGCGCCAGCGGCCGTCCGCCTTCGCCGCATGACCGAGTTCGACCGGCTTGGCATCGCCCAGGCGGATGACCGGCGCGGAATGGAAGCGCATGCCGATCGTCAGTCCCTTCGCCAGATGCTGATGGGTCGCTTCACCGGTGAGGACGGACGGACGGTAGCGGGTCGCCGTTCCCGCGGTGTAGCGCCCGGACCTGACGAAGTAGCTTTGGACTTCGGCCGGTTCGACACCGTCCGGATTGCTCTCGGATTTCAGCGGCGCGCTCAGCATCTTTGCCCATTCGCGGTCGAAATCGATCAGCTCCCGGGCGATCGCCTGGCGCTCGGCCGAGTAGCTGTGCAGCAGCTCGGGCGGGCACCGCCCCTGGAGAACGGCCGCCAATTTCCACCCAAGGTTGAAAGCATCCTGCATCGATACGTTCATGCCCTGCCCCGCTTTGGGGCTGTGGGTATGGCAGGCGTCGCCGGCGATGAAGACATGCGGCAGGCGCGTCCGGACCTCGTCCTCCGGCACGTCGTCGAACTTGTCGCAAAGCCGCTGGCCGATCTCGTAGACCGACCACCAGGCGACTTCCTTCACATCGAGCTTGTAGGGATTGAGAATGCGCTGCGCCGCCGCGATCAGATGATCGACCGTGATGTTCCTGCTCGCCACACGCTCGTTGACGGCAAGCTTGTCGAGCTCGACATAGATGCGGACAAGATAACCGCCTTCGCGCGGAATGAGGACGATGCTGCCTTCGCCGGCGGACTGGATCAGCGCCTTGAGGCGGATATCGGGGAAATCGGTGACGGCCAGCACATCCATGACGCCCCAGGCCTGATTGGCGGAATCCCCCTTGAGTTCCCGGCCCAGAGACTTGCGCACCGCGCTGCGTGCGCCGTCGCAGCCGACCACGTAGCGGGCTTTCACCGTCTCCACCTGCCCTTCGTGCGAAGGATCCAGCCGTTCGAGCCGGACGGTGACCGGATGGGTGATAGCCCCGCCGCCGGATACGGCGGGGTCGATCTCGAGATCGATCAGGCGCTGCGCATAGTGGGGTTCCAGCCGGTTCGGCGAGCGGCGCATGACGTCGAGATAGAAATCGTGGACGCGCGCCTGGTTGAGGATGACATGCGGCATTTCGGAGAGCCCGTCTTCGACATCCTCTATCCGGCCGTGGCGGACGATGTTCTCCCGGTTGCCATCGTCGGGCTTCCAGAACGACGTCTCGTTGACCCAATAGGATTCCTTCAGCACGCGCTCGGAAAAGCCGAAGGCCTCGAACATTTCGAGCGTGCGGCAGGCGATGCCGTCGGCCTGGCCCAGTTGCAACGGGCCGCTCTTCTGGTCGACGATGCAGGTCCTGATGCCGGGAAAGGCCGAGAGCTGCGCCGCAAGCGTCAGGCCGGCCGGCCCGCAGCCGACGATCAGCACGTCGACCTCCCGGGGAAGAGAGTTGCTGCCGGACGACGACAGGGCCTGTTCGGACCGTTCCGACACACCCGGATCGCCCGTCCGGAATCCGTTCAGATGAAATTGCATGGGACTGCCTCCTCCGCGTGCCTCCGACGGGTGTCCGGTTCAAGCCGGTTACATACCGGCTTCAAGCCGACCGTATCGACGGCCGGACCGCCCCGTGATTTAAGTCGATGCGGCGATGCCTGTAGACAAGCCGTCGCGATAATTGATCAGTATGCTGATTATCAGTATACTGTCAAGAGCGTGTTCAACGGTGGAGAGATCGGTGAAGGACAACAATGACATGCCCGGGCACCTGGCCCGCCGGTTCCAGCAGATCGCCGTGGCGGTCTTCCATGCCGAGGTCGAGGAGGCGGGATACGACCTGACGCCAGTGCAATACGCCGCACTCGCCGCGATCAGCACCAACCCGGGAATCGACCAGATAACGCTTGCCGGACTGATCGCCTACGACCGGACGACCATCACCGGCGTGGTGGACCGGCTGGCGCAGAAGGGATTGGTGGCGCGCAATCCGAGCAGCAGGGACAGGCGCGCCCGCGAATTGCAGATCACCGATGCGGGACGGCAGACCCTTGCCGGCATCACGCCGGCGGTGGAGGCGGCGCAGAAGACCATGGTGCGGGGGCTCACGGCAGAGGAGACGGAGGAGCTGATGCGGCTCCTGCGCAAGGCGATCGCCGCCGGCAACGAACTCAGCCGGGCGCCGCTGCGGGAGGCTTCGGCACAGGCTGCCAAAGACAAATAGGCCGCCCGATCGGTCCCGATCGGACTTCCAGGCGGCCTGCACTGAACGAGTGGGCGGCCTGGTTGGTCCCGGCCGCGCCATGAAAACGATCAGCCGATGACCGTCGGCTTCAACAGGTCTTCGAGGCCGATGCGGCGGAACAGTTCGGCCCGGACACGGTCGGCGACGCCGTTGACGATTTCCGCACCGTCCTCCGACGGATCGATATGGACCCGGAAGGGCCGCTTGCCGAACGGCTTGCCGACGACATCGACGATGGCGGCGGCGACTTCGGCGGCATCCGCATCCGCCGGTTCCAGCGAGGCAAGCCCCTGCAGCGCCTGTTCCGGCACGCCTTTGTAGGGGCCGTCGTTATATTCCGCGGCGCGGGCGGTATCGGCCGGCGCGCCGGAATGGGCGAAGTGATTGGTGCCCTTGGTGAAGGCGCCCGGGACGATGATCGACGTCTCGATGCCCCAGCGGGTCAGCTCGCCCGCATAGGAGACGGCGAGCGAATCCATCGCGGCCTTGGCGGCGAAATAGGGCGAGAGGTAAGGCGGCGTGCCGCCCCGGGTGCTGGAGGAGGAAACCCACACCACGAGGCCCCGCCCCGCCTTGCGCATGTGCGGCAGGGCCGCACGGTTGACGCGCTGCGTGGAGAGCACGTTGATATCGTAGAGCTCCGCGAACTGTTCCGGCGTGAAGGCTTCGGCCGGGCCGAAGGACATGTGGCCGGCATTGTGGACGATGACGTCGATGCGCCCTTCCTCGGCGATCACCTTGGCGATGCCGGCTTCGACGGAGGCGCCGTTCGCGACATCCAGTTCGACGGTGCGCAGATCGACGCCGTTCTCCTTTGCAAAGGCGGCGGCATCGGCGACGGCCCTGGCGTTGCGGGTCTCGGTGGCGCGGATGCCGGCATAGACGGTATGGCCGGCCCTGGCGAGCGCGCGGGCGGCAAGCGCGCCGAAGCCGCTCGATGCGCCGGTGATGACGATGACTTGCTTGCTCATGATCTTGATCCTTTTCTGTGCGGGTTCTGGGGCGATGTCGGCAGCCTTGGAGCGACGGCCATGGCCGCCGCCGGGCTTGCTTCGAACAGGATTGCTCAGATGACGCCGCCGTTGGCGCGCAGCGTCTGGCCGTTGATCCAGCCGCCGTCCGGGCCGGCGAGGAAGGCGACGGCGGCGGCGATATCTTCCGGCGTGCCGAGCCGTTCCAGCGGGTTCATCTTCGCCATGCGCTCGATCAACTCGTCCGACTTGCCGTTCAGGAAGAGGTCGGTCGCCGTCGGGCCGGGAGCGACCGCGTTGACGGTGATATCGCGGCCGCGCATCTCCTTGGCCATAATCGCCGTCATGGTTTCGACGGCGGCCTTGGTGGCGGCATAGACGCCGTAGGTTTCCAGCTTCAGGCCGACGACGGAGGTCGAGAAGTTGACGACGCGGCCGCCGTCGCGCAGACGCTTTGAAGCTTCGCGCAGCGTGTTGAAAGTACCCTTGAGATTGACGGCGACCTGGCGGTCGAAATTGGCATCGTCGGCGCCGGCAAGCGGCGACAGCATCATGATGCCGGCATTGTTGACGAGCACATCGATGCCGCCGAAAGCGGTCTCGGCGCTGTCGAACATGCGGCGGACGGCTTCCGCATCGGCAACGTCGGCCTGGGCGGCGACGGCCTTGCCGCCGGCCTGCTCGATCCTGCGGACGACCTCTTCGGCCGCGGCGGCATTGCCGGCATAGTTGACGACGACGGTGAAGCCGTCCTTGCCGAGACGTTCGGCGATCGCAGCTCCGATGCCGCGGGAAGCGCCCGTGACGATGGCGACCTTGTTCTGATTGGCAGACATTTTCTTCTCCTTCGGTTCTCCGCGCCGCAGCGCGTTTTCGGTGAGGAGAAGATGGCGCTTTCCGATCTGCGGATAATCGGGCATAGTTCGCCATCACTATCCGAAGATCGCGAACAAAACTCATGGACCGATTTGACGCCATGCATGTCTTCACCCGCGTCGTCGAGCGCCGCAGCTTTACGCTGGCGGCCGAGGATACGGGTCTGCCACGCTCGACGGTGAGCGACGCGGTGAAGGAACTGGAGGCCCGCCTCGGCGTGCGCCTGCTGCTCAGGACCACGCGGCATGTCAGCCCGACGCTCGACGGCGAAGCCTATTACCAGCGGTGCCTCTCGATCCTCGCCGATATCGAAGATGCCGAGGGCGCCTTTGCGGGCGTCAGGCCGAAGGGGCTGCTGCGGGTGGATGTGCACGGCACGCTCGCCAGGCATTTCGTGCTGCCGAACCTGCCCTCCTTCCTCGAAACCTATCCGGAGATCGAATTCTACATGAGCGAGGGCGATCGGCTGGTCGATCTCGTGCGCGAAGGCATCGACTGCGTGCTGCGGGTCGGCACGCCGCAGGACAGCGACCTGATCGCCCGGCGCGTCGCCATGCTGGACGAAGTCACGCTCGCCTCGCCCGCCTATATCGAAAATTTCGGCCTGCCCGGGCATCCGGAGAAACTCGACGGCCACCGTATGGTCGGCTTCCGCGCGACCGGCAGCACTGCCGCGCTTCCGCTGGAATTCACCGTGAACGGCACGGTCCGCAACATCGCCATTCCCGCGACCGTGACCGTCAACGCGGCGGAAAGCTATATCGCCACCGCCCGGCTGGGGCTCGGCCTGATCCAGATCCCCCGCTATCACGCAACGAACGATCTCGCGGCCGGCACGCTGGTCGAGGTGCTTTCGGCCTTTCCGCCGACCAGGACGCCGGTCTCCCTGCTCTACCCCCGCAACCGGCAGCTCTCGCCGCGGGTGCGCGTCTTCATCGACTGGCTGGTCCGGATATTCGCAGACAACGCGTGAGCGGCTAACCCGGCCGCCGGCAGGAGAGAATGAAACGCCGGTAAAGCCGCGTGCGCAGCCGGTTCCGCAGATCGGCGGTCTTCCGCTGGGCGGCAGCGATCGGCGCATGAGAGGCGATCCCGATATTCTCGAAGCCGGTCGCTTCGATCAGCGGCACGAGCTTTTCCACGGTGAGGCCTTTTCCGAACGGCAGCCGCTGCATGATGCTCTGATGGCGGTCGCTCATTGCGCCGTCGTAATGCGGATCGGCGCCGCTCAGCCGGTCGATCAGGCAGATGGCGTAAGACGCGAGCTTTCCAAGCGGAGTCGGTCTCGCCCAGTCTCCATCGAAGACCAGGAGCCTGCCGCCGGGCTTCAGGACCCGGTACCAGTCGGCAAGGGCCTGTTCCGGCGCCGTCAGCGTCCAGACGAGATGGCGGCAGACGACGGCGTCATAGCTTTCGTCCGGCTCCATCGTCCGTTCCGCATCGGCAAGGATGAAACGAACCCGCTTGCGCCCCGCATGCTTGCGGCGGGCGACGCTCAGCATCGCCTCGGAGAAATCGAGCGCCGTCACCTCGTGCCCGAGGGAGAGCAGCACGTTCGTCACTTCGCCGGTGCCGCAGGCCAGTTCGAGGACCTTGAGCGGTTCGCTGCCGAGGCCGCGCCGGACCGCGGCCGCCCAGGCCTCCAGTTCCGGTCCGGGCGGAATGCGGTGGCCGAAGGCGAGATCGAAGGTTTCCGACCGTTTCGACCAGTATTCGCGGATGTCCTCCTTGAGGTGGTGGTTGCGTCCATCCATGTTCAAGATACCCCACCTGCGACCGTCTCAAGCCGCGCACCGTTCCCGCGCCGCGACGCCGGACGGGACTGCCCGGCAGCCCGGTAGCGGATGAAACAGCTGCCGTCGCTTTCGTGATCGATCTCCGCTTCCACGCCGAAGACGTCGCGGATGCGCTCAGGCGTCAGCACCTCGCGCGGCACACCGAGCGCCACCAGCCGGCCACCCTGCATGACCGCGAGGCGGTCGCAGAACATGGCCGCATGATTGAGGTCGTGCAGGGCCGCCGCCACGGTCAGATCCTGCCGGCGCACCAGATCGAGCAGGCCGATCTGGTGGCCGATGTCGAGATGGTTGGTCGGCTCGTCGAGGAGCAGTATCTTCGGCTGCTGCGCGAGCGCACGGCCGATATGCAGGCGCTGGCGCTCGCCGCCGGAAAGCGTGTGCCACAGCCTTCCGGACAGATGGGCCATGTCGACGTTCCGAAGCGCGGCCTCGACGATCGCATCGTCCTCGGGCGACCAGGGCGACAGGGGGCCGAGATAGGGCGTGCGCCCGAGCTCCACCGCCTGCCGGGCGGTGATCCGCTCGCCGGTCTCCGCCTGCTGCTCCACCAGCGCCAGCCGGCGGGAAACCTCGCGCCGCCCGAGCGCCGTGATCGGCACGCCGTCCAGCAGGACCTCCCCCGACTTCGGCTTGCGGATGCCGGCAAGCAGCGCCATCAGGCTGGTCTTTCCCGAGCCGTTCGGGCCGATGATGCCGAGAAACTCGCCGGTCCGCACGTCGAGCGAAACATCGCGCAGGATTTCGGCGCCGCCGGCGGTCCATGAAACATTCCTGGCCGAAAGCGTCATGCGCGGCCCCTCCTCTGTCCGAGAATCAAGGCGAAGGCCGGGGCTCCGACAAGCGCGGTGATCACGCCGATCGGCAGGACCTGGCCGGGTATCAGGATGCGCGACAGAATATCGGCCACGATCATGAAGACGGCGCCGATCAGCGCCGCCGCCGGCAGGAGAACGCCGTGCCGCACGCCGACCAGCATGCGCGCCGCATGCGGGATGACCAGCCCGACGAAGCCGATCGAGCCGACGATGGACACCATCACCGCCGTCATCATGGCGCAGATGCCGACCAGCGCGAGATAGGTGCGGCGAACCGAAATGCCGAGCGAGGCGGCCTGCTCCGCGCCGAAGGTGAAGGCGTCGAGCGAGCGGGCATGCCAGAGGCAGACCACGAGGCCCAACAGGGCAGCGGGTATGGCAAGCCAGGCATCCGGCCAGCGGACGCCGGAAAGATTGCCGAGCAGCCAGAACATGATGCCACGCGCCTGATCCGCGGTCGCCGCCTTGGTGACGATGAAGGAGGTGAGCGCGTTGAAGAGCTGCGAGCCCGCGACCCCCGCAAGGATGATGGCCGCCGTTCCCTTGCCCGCCTTGAGAGCGAGCAGGCTGACCAGCGCAAAGGCAACCAGCGCCCCGAAAAAAGCTCCCATCGGCAGCGTCAGGAATCCTCCGCCGAGGCCCAGGATCGCCACGCCGACGGCGCCGGTGGAGGCGCCCGCCGAAATGCCGAGGATATACGGGTCTGCCAGGGGATTGCGCAGCAGCGACTGCAGCACGACGCCGGAGAGGGCAAGCGAGGCCCCGCAGCAGGCCGCCACGACCGCGCGGCTCAGCCGATAGCTCCAGACGATGCCCTCGTCGATCGGTTCCAGCGGATAGCCCGCATCCCACAGCCGGTTGGCGACCGTCTTGGCGACGACATCGAACGAGATCGCGGTCTCGCCGATCGCCGCACCCAGCCAGAGCGCGGCGACGAGGACGACGAGCGCGAGGGAAACCGCCCCCGTCCGCCCGATCGAGGACAAGGCCCGGCTCATCTGGCGAGGCCGGCGGCTGCGATGGCTTCGGCCAGCGTCTCGATGCCTTCGATCGTGCGGATCGTCGGGTTCATCGCCTGCGCGTCCATGTCGAAGACATGGCCGTTCTTCGCGGCCGGCATCAGGCTCGCGACCGGGTCTGTCTCAAGGAACTTGTACTTGGCCTCGATGCTGTCCAGCGGATAGCGGCGCCGGTCCATGGCGCCCGCGACGATCATGATCGGATCGGCCTTGGCGATGGTCTCCCAGCCGACCGTCGGCCATTCGTCGTCCGTCTTGATGATGTTCTCGATCCCGAGAGCCGACATGATATAGCCCGGAGCGCCGTTCCTGCCGGCGACATAGGGATCGGCGCCCGCGGCACTGGAGAACCAGAAGACGGCGGAAAGCCTGCCTTCCGCAGAAGCGACCTTGGCCCGGGCGGCGGCTTCGCGGTGCTTCAGATCGGCCACGACTTCCTCGCCCCTGTCCTCTACGTCGTAGATCTTCGCGAGATCGCGGATCTCCCGATAGACGAGGTCCATGGTGAAGACCTGGTGGCGGACGCCGTCGCTGGCGGCGGAATTTTCCTTGCCGGTGCAATCGGACGGCGACGTGTAGACCGGGATACCGAGTTCCTCGAACTGTTCGGGCTTGCCGACCACGCCCTCGGGGCCGACCTGCCACTGGAACTGCACGGCGACGATATCCGGCTTCTTGGCGAGCACGCTTTCGAAGCTCGGCTCGTTGTCGGCAAGCCGGTCGATCTTCGAATTCACCTCCTCATACCCCTTGAGGACCGGCCCGACCCAGAGCGCGGTGCCGACGACCTTGTCGGCCAGGCCTAGGAGGTAGAGGATTTCGGTGCTGCTCTGGCCGATGGAGACGGTGCGCGACGGAGCCTTTCCGAAAGTCACCTGCCGGCCGCAATTTTCGAGCGTGAGCGGATAGCCGGTCTGCGCCGCCAGGGCACCGTGGAACAGGCCGGAGGCGATCAAGGAGATGGCGCCGAGGCCCGCGAGCGACGGCCGTTTCAGAAAGATATTCATCGTGTTTCCCCGAATGTGACGTGAATGCAGCCAGCAGATCCATCTGCCGGACAGCAGAGGAGTTCAGAATGCCCTTGAGGCAGCCCGTTCGGCCGAACGATCGTCGAGATATGGGGAATGCGAAGCGCCAGGGCGCCATGCGGCGCGGATGGTGGTCATGTCCTGCTCCTGTTCCGGGCATCCCCGCCCGTGCGATGGATCGATGTTCGACGGCAGGTCTCCTGGCTCACGGATATCCGCCGTCCATCTGCCTTCCCGCGCCGCAGGGGCACAGTGGCATGGCGCCTTCCGGCGCCACGAGGATGGACGGCAATCCGCTTACAGTTGCGGGGGCAGCCACGGCATTGGCCCCTTTCGGGCGTCCGCACCGTGTTCCCTTTTCATCCCCTCCGAGTCACCGTCGGGGAACCGTCGCGCCCAGTTATGCCGAGCGCGGCGACCGCGTCAAGCCGAGAGAGGGGCGCCGTCAATGGACGGCGCCGGAGCCTCCGGCGGCAACGATGCGACGCTCGCCGTGGTCTGACGGGGTCACGCCGGACCGGATCGCCTGGACCATATCGGCTTCGCTGACCTCATGGAATCTCTCCTTTGATATGTAATAACATTACATCGATTATCGAAGTTTCCGGGAGCTGTCCAGCCTGTTCTGCGCGATGGGTGAAATTCCCGGCAGCGGGCGTAACGGGACGGACAGGCAGGGCAACGCCGTTCGGCACCGAGCCTCAACGCGGCTTCGGCGGGGCGGGTGCAGATATCCAACGGTTCGGCGGAAAAGAAAAAAGCCCGCTGCGGCGGGCTTTTCGGCTGGTCGGAGTGGAGTGATTCGAACACTCGACCCCCACGTCCCGAACGTGGTGCGCTACCAGACTGCGCTACACTCCGTGACCAGCGGCGCCTCTATAGACCAGCATTTTCCATTCCACAAGCGCCGTCATGAAAAATTTGCGACGGAATCGCGGTCCTTGGGCGCGGTGGCGCAAGAGGCATTGAGACGCGGGGCGTTGCAAAAAAGCGGCGCAGGAGAAATTTGATATCGGCGGCGGCCGGCCGTCTCGCGAAGCCTGCACAAAATCTGTTAGTTGCGATCTCGAAAACCATGCCTCCCAAACCATGCCTCCCGGGGCGCCACAGACGATACAAGGATTCATTTCAGATCATGAGCCGCCGCGTTCTCGCATCGCACACCCTTTTCACCTTTGGCCTTTTCGCTCTTGCCCTTTCGGCCTGCACCACCGTAGGCGTCGCCAGCAATCCCATCGAAGCCCGCTGGGTGGGCCGTTCGGCCGGCGAATTCTTCGCGAAGTTCAGCCCGCCGATCAGCGACAGCAACGAGGGCTCCGCCACGGTCTACAACTGGCGCGGCGGCTATAACCGCATCAAGCAGCAGAACGGCCGCACCGCACGCGTCAGCTGCTCGGCGAAGATCACCGTTTCCGAGAGCTACGTCATCCGCGACATCGCGATCATATCCGATCCCCCGGGCGCCAACGGCCCGAGCTATTGCACGGAATTGCTCGCCGCGAACTGAGCGAAGGGGCCACCGGCCCCTGCCCCCACCGGACGGCGTTCCGAAATGCGCCGCCCGGGCGAACTTATTTCTGGCATCATCCTGCAAAACAGCATATTTTCGACACGATAACCGGCCAAGGGGACCACACTTACGGGGTCGATGCCGGGTCTTACGAGGTCGCTTGTCCTATTTCGTAACTCATATCCGTGTGGTTGCAGCGCCGGCGCTTCGCGAGACGGCCGCGCGGTCCGGCAGCAGGCCCGGCGGTTGCATCCGGGCTTTCCGGAATACCCATTTCAAGCAAATGTCCCGGCAGGTCTCCAAGGCGCGGCTCAAGGGTTCGGACGTCATCACGATCGCCGATAGCCCTTCTCCGTTGCAGGAGCATTGCGAATCCGGAATAGTTCCCGAACACGGAAAATTAACATATTATGATAATTTGGAAGACGCCCTCACCGTCCACGAGCGCAACATGACGAGGCAGTAGACGTGACAGACCAAGCCCAAACCAAAAAGACCGGCGAAGCTGTTGCCCGCCTTCCGCTGCCGGAAGAGGCGAAACCCGTTCAGAAGCCCAAAAACCTCCGGCTGCTCGAGGGTCTTCTGGAAGCCCCCGTGCCTGCGCCTGCCGAGGCATCCCCGCCCGTCATCGAGGTGGAACCGCAGGCGGCCAAGCCTTCCCGCGGTTGGGCCAGCAGATTGCGGCCCCGGCACATCGCCATCATCTCCGGTTTCCTGGGCCTCGTCGCGCTGCCGGCGGTTTTGACGTCCCTCTACATGGCGTTCATCGCCGCCGACCAGTATCACAGTTCGTCCTCCTTCTCCGTCCGCAGCATCGAATCCTCCCAGCCTGCAGACATTCTCGGCATGTTCTCGCAGGCCTCCAGCGGCAGCACATTCTCCGACTCCTACGTCCTGCTCGACTTCATCCGCAGCGAGCGCATGGTTCAGGCGGTGGACGAGGCGTTCGGGCTGGATTCCGTCTTTGCGCCGCGCGGGCTCGATTATTTCTACGGCATCGGCCAGGACCGGCCGATCGAGGACAAGCTCGAATACTGGCGGAGCATGATCAGCGTCAATTTCGATCATACGTCCGGCATCATGGAGCTGGAGGTCAAGGCCTTCACGCCGGAAGATTCCCAGAAGATCGCCGCCTTCGTCATCGCGCAGAGCGAAAAGCTGGTGAACGAGCTTTCGCTCTCGGCGCGCAACGAAGTGCTGAAAGTCGCCCAGAGCGAAGTCCGCATGGCCGAGGAGCGTTTGTCGAACGCCCGGATGGCGTTGCGCATCTATCGCGATTCATCGCAGGAAGCCGACCCGGTCGAGGGTGCGAAGCTCGCGACCCAGCTGGTGGCTTCGCTCGAGCAGCAACTCGTCCAGCTGAAGACGGAACTTTCCACGGCGCTGACCCAGATGGGCGAGAATACGCCCCGCGTCCGCGTCATGCGCTCCCAGATCGCCAGCCTGGAGAAGCAGATCGAACAGGAGAGGCAGAGGTTCGGCAGCGGCTCCGCCAGCAAGCAGGGCCGCATGGCTTCGGCAGCGTTCACGGATGTGGCGGGCCGCATCCAGCAGTATGAAACGCTGGAAACCGACCGCGAATTCGCCGAACGGGCCTATACGTCCGCGCTCGCGGGCCTGGAAAAGGCACGGATCGAGGCCAATGCAAAGCAGCGCTACCTCGCCGTCTTCATTCAGCCGACGCTGTCGGAGCTGGCGCAATATCCGAGCAGGATCCTGAATTCGATCCTCGTATTCCTCGGCGCCTTGCTCGCCTGGGGTGTCGTGGTCATGGGATATTACAATATCCGCGACAGGAACTAGGTGCGGGGCCGTCGAGAGGGACAGCGCTGCTGTAACCCTCGCTCCGCCATCCATGGCCCGCCGCATGCAATGACTTGGGAAAAGCTGCCGGCAGCATGATGACGAATGACAGGCCGGACTTTGCGGGGCTCACCGTTTTCGCCTTCCATTTCCGAAGATGGAAAAGGGCGGTCCTTCAGGCCTATTTTCCGCAAGCCCGCTTCGTCTATCCGCCGCTCTACCTGACGGACAGGGCTTTTGCGCGCGACTGGGCACGCGCGATCGGGGCCTCGGAAAAGCCGGTCCTTCTCGTCTGGGGCCGGAATGCGCCGCAGGCGGCGATCGCCTTTGCCCGAGAGAATTCGATCCCCCTTCGTTTCATCGAGGACGGCTTCATCCGGTCGCTCGTGCCGAATGCCAGCCACAGCGCGCCGTTTTCGCTGACCTTCGATTCCCGCACGCCCTATTTCGACAGCCGCCAGGCATCGGATCTCGAATGCCTTCTGGGCTCCTACGATTTTGCGGGCGATCCTGCGCTGATGGAGCGCGCCCGGAAGGGCATCCGCTCGCTGCTCGCCTCCGGCCTCAGCAAATACAATGCCGCCGGCACCATGGCTGCGGCGCATGAACCGAAGACAAAGGAGAGGCGCCGCATCCTCGTCATCGGGCAGGTGGAGGACGACGCATCCATCACGCTCGGATGCGATCGCCCCATGACGAACAACGACGTGATCCGCACCGCGGCGGCGGAAAATCCCGGCTGCGAAATCCTCTACAAGCCGCATCCGGACGTGCTGAACGGGGTGCGCAAGCGCCTTTCCGATCCGGCGGAGGTCGCCCATCTCTGCCGGCTCGTCACCGCTCCGGTCTCCCTGCCGGAGCTTCTCGCCGGCACGGACCATGTCTACACGATCACCTCCCTCGGCGGCTTCGAAGCGCTGCTGCGGGGCATTCCGGTAACCGTCATGGGGTGTCCGTTCTACGCGGGATGGGGACTAACGGACGACCGCCAGGCGAACCCGAGGCGCGGCCGGAAGCTCAGCGTCGAAGAGCTCTTCGCCGGCGCCTATCTTCTGTATCCGCACTATTTCAATCCGGTGATGGGAGCCGCGATCAGCTTCGAGGAATGCCTGGAACTCGCGGCCCATTGGCGGAAGACTGGCATGCCGGAAAGCCTCATCGCGCCCATTCCCATTCCGGAAAAGCCCGGGTTCCGGCTTTCCGGCCCTTACGGCCTTCTCGGATGGCGCCACCTGCTCACGGAACCCTTGGCGCGGATCATCGGCACGATCGGCGACAGGGCCGACGCCGACGACTTCCGGAAAAACCCTATCCTCTTCTTCCGGGAGCTTTCGAACCCTACGTTCAGAAAGGTCGGGCGGGTGTTGTATCCGTTCGATTGAGGGAGATGGGTATCGGCTTGGCCTCTCCCGGATGCTCGGAGTTTGCGGTTGTCCGCCTCACCAGCAAGATTTGCACCGAGCCGAAAAACTGGCGAGGCACATCAATCGAAGTGGCCGTAAACCACGTAATCCGAAACATGCTTCGGCATGAACTGACGGACTATGACCAACTAATGTTGGTGGGCGTTCGGCGAAAAGAAGCCCGGCGACCTGTCCAGCCTAAAAACGATACGATGATTGCAGACTGGCGCCGCGGCTAACAGCTCTCGCCCACAGATTATGCTAATGAGATAGGTTTGCCGGACGTATCTCTAATGACAACGGCTGGATTACTAGTCCGAGCCGAAGCGCTAGCGGTGCCCGCAAGTCGGTTAGGATACCGCTTAATGATCTTGCCCAACGTCGATGCGCGCTCCGCCCATTTGCCGTCCAGCTGCTCGTCTAAGAAACGGATTGAAGGGGTTACCTTATTGACATCTGTATCGAACTTAGTTTTGTCAGTGCATAGCTTAGCGGCCTTCCCCACAGCATGACCTAGCAGATCGATCGAAATGCCCAACGCGATCACTGCTGTCAGATTCGACTGCAAGGTCGTGGTCGGGATATTTCCAGCAGGGTCATGCGCAGAGCTATTACGAGCTGATGCGAGCGTTTTATATTGATCCTGTAAATTTAGGTAAGCCGACCCTACCGATGCGGATAGCGTCGTAAGCTTACCCCATGGATCTTGCACACCAAAGGCCGCGAAGCCCTTTTTAATATCCTCATGGCCTACGTTAGATCCGGTCGGGCTGAATCCAAGATGTGTGTAAGTAGGGGGATTGTCCTTATAGAGTGAGATAGAAGCGATGTGGGTTTCGATGTAGTTAATCTTCTGGACCTCATCTCGAATAAAATAAGCTCCATTATTAAGACCAGCAACAGAATCGACAATAATAAAACGTCTTAATTTGTCAGGAAGATCATTATACAAGATCGATGACTGCGCTAATTCCTTCATCATATGTTCAAATACATTTTTTACATAACGCTCCAGCA
Organism: Neorhizobium sp. CSC1952; assembly: GCF_030378245.1. NCBI lineage: Bacteria > Pseudomonadati > Pseudomonadota > Alphaproteobacteria > Hyphomicrobiales > Rhizobiaceae > Neorhizobium > Neorhizobium sp. CSC1952. The sequence goes on from NZ_CP128416.1 coordinate 621,906, forward strand.
TGGCGAAGGCAGAAACAGCTATACCGTGTCGCAAAATCCTAGCTCGAGTGTTGTGCTCCGATGTTATGGCAAGTTGATCCGTAAGAAGCGGCTCGTCTGTAGCGCGAAGCATAGCCTGTAGCGCCTCGTAAAATTCAGCGCGGAATATTGTCACGGCTAAAGGGCCTCGAGCATCTCGCGCATCTTTTGAATGCGGTAGCGAATTCTCTGGGGCGTGTTAGTTCCCGTCCGAACAGATTTATCGAATTCGTCGTCAGCGAAAAGCGCTTTAGTGCCACTCAGAACCGCTGCTGTCTTCTGCTGCCCCTTCTGCACGACCGCTGGATCGACTTCAAATGCAGCAATCATCTGTGCATCATACATTCCAGCTAGGGTTTGATCTCGCCAGCCATTCCCGTCCGGCCGCCGAAAAGCATTATCACCCCAAAGAACTTCACAGCGGTGGATTGCTTCGGAAAAATAACCCGCAACTGTGCCGATATCCCAGTCGCTCAAAGACTGGTTTCGCCGCATGAATTCGTCCATCTCCTTTGCGAGATCACCACTGAAATTCTCATACCGCTCTCTCAGGGTCATGAATCGAAGCACGTATTCTGCATCGTCCATGTCGCGATAGGCGGAAGACTTTGGACCATCAATTTTCAGACGCTTCCGTAGGAATCCGTGCTCGGAAAGCTGATAGATTGTGTCATTCAGCTTACCCCGGAATGCTACGTTGCGAATCTCTTGGTTATTCAGGGATTCACCGCCCCTGTTTAACCGAAGGAAAACTTCGTATTTGAGCAGAGGGTCAGTCTGCTTCAACAGCGTCACTACCCGAAGGAACGGCCTCAGCCTTAGGGAGTTCTGGATATCGGACGGCAACTGAGAAAATAGGATGCCTTCTGCCTCAGTAAGCCGCTCGAGATTCTTTAGCGGCAGCCTACCATGGATATAATCCGCAATTGCTCTTAGCCGCTGCTTGCCATCGATCGCTGTATATGTGCCTTCTTCCTCTTCAGCGAGATAAACAGGTGGCACCGGAACATTCAGAAGAAACGACTCAATCAGGGCTGACTGCTTATCAACCGCCCACCGCTCTCGCCGCTGAAACCCTGGTTGAAGATCGATTGCACCGGTCTCAACCATGTCAGCCAAGGTGCCCAGCGGGAGGTCGGCTGTTTGAACGACCAAACGAGCTTGAGCTTCTCGCCAGCTATTTCGTAAGTTTCCCAGCAAATCTCACCCCTAATAAGAGAATCACCCAATTTTCTGCGTCATACTCGGACAATTTGTGGAGCGACTTCAATATGCAACTTTATAACGGCGACGTTTGCGAGAGAGGTTAGTGCCTTATCCGGATTTCTACATCGAAAAGTGTCCCGGTATCGACACTGCTAAAGTAAAGCGTGCAACTGAACAGAAGTGGCGAATCACTACCTCATAAACCTTCGCCATCGGCTCAAGTGCGAGTGCGGGAACATGGAAGGCAATAAGATTTTGATGGGCGCCGTGCCCCGCTGATACCTGTGGAACATCCACAAAGGTGTAACACTTAGCGTTTTCTAACGCTTTCTAAGCATTTGTTTGTATTGCGTAAATAGTGTATGGCTGGGGCGCCTGGATTCGAACCAGGGGATGGCGGTACCAAAAACCGCTGCCTTACCGCTTGGCTACGCCCCAACACGAGCGCGGGCGACAATCGGTAAAAACAACCGCCCGGACGAGTGGGCCTGCTCTAGCAAAGCTTTTCCGGCCTCTCAACGTCTAACTTTGCGATTTTCCAATTTTCCGAGGACTGTTTTTGAATGCAGCGCAGCAGAAGCGGTGCTAGACCTTGCCATTCCCTCTTATCAGGAGAGACCATGACGCAGTTCCGCGCCCGACCGCCTGCAATCCCCACCGTGCTGATCGACGACGACGTCGTGCGTGTCACCCGCTGGGATTTCGAGCCGGGCGCCGATACCGGCCATCACGTGCACGGGCTCGGTTATGTGGTCGTGCCGATGACCGACTGCCGGTTCCTCATCGAGGACAAGGAGGGCAGCCGCCGCGTCGACATGGCGGCCGGCGCCGCATACCGGCGCGATGCGGGCGTCGAGCACAACGTCGTCAATGCGGGCGCCGACCCCATGGCCTTCATCGAAATCGAATACAAGCGTTGAGATCCCGCATGGCAGAGGACATCACCTTCGACCTGGATTTCGCGCCCGCCTACGGCACGCCCGTGCCGGTGGCTGCCGGCGTGCAGCGGCTCACCGTCAACAATCCCTCGCCCTTCACCTTCCACGGGACGAACACCTATATCGTCGGCGGCTCTTCGGTGGCGGTCATCGATCCGGGACCGGAGAACGAGGCGCATTTCGCGGCTCTGATGGCGGCGCTTGAGGGCCGCGAGGTGACGCATATCTTCGTCAGCCACACCCACCGCGACCATTCGCCGCTTGCCCGGCGGTTGAAGGAAGCGACCGGCGCGCTCACCGTCGCCGAGGGTCCGCACCGGGCGGCAAGGCCGCTCCACGCCGGTGAGACGAACCCGTTCGCGGAAAGCTCGGATACCGGCTTCGTACCGGATATCGCGATTGCGGACGGAGAGGTCGTCGAGGGCGACGGCTGGGCGCTTGCGGCCGTCCATACGCCCGGCCACACGGCGAACCACTCCGCCTTCTCGCTCGAAGGTACGGGCGTGCTCTTTTCCGCCGATCACGTGATGGCCTGGGCGACGACGATCGTGGCGCCGCCGGACGGTTCCATGGCGGATTTCATGACCTCGATCGAGAAGCTGCTCGCCCGCGAGGATCGCATTTTCCTGCCCGGCCATGGCGGACCGGTGAAAGAGCCGGCCTCTTTCCTCAGAGGCCTCAGGACCCATCGCCGCATGCGCGAGCGCGCCGTGCTGGAGCGCATCCGGGCCGGCGACCGGCTGATCCCCGACATGGTCAAGGTGATCTATGCGAGCACCGATCCGCGCCTGCATGGGGCCGCGGCACTTTCGGTGCTCGCGCATCTGGAGGACCTGGTCGAAAAAGGCCGCGTCGCAACCGACGGGCCGCCGTCGCTTACGGGAGCCTACCGGCCGGCCTAGTTGCCGAAAATCTAATTGCCGGCGATCCCCAGAAGCTCGGTATCGAGCCGGTCGAGAAAATCCTCGGCGATCGCCTGGCCGATGCCGAGATCGTGCGGGCCGTAACGGGAGGCGACGCGGATATCGACCGACGTCGTCTCCGCATCCTCGCGCAGGCGTATGACGAGATCGAAACGCAGCCCGAGGACCAGCGTGCGGGTCTCGCCCTGGAGAAGGACGTCGCCGGCATTGCCGAAGAGCGGCGAAAGCAGCGGCTCGGGACGCGAGAGCGGGACCGGCGCCACATCCGGCACCGGCGCCTGCTCGTCCTGCGGCGCCGGGCGTTCGGCGATATCCGGCGCGATCAGCTCGATGCCTTCCTTCCTGGTGATGGCGATGCGGGCGGAAAGCACCGCCTTCTGCACGCCTTCATAGACACGGTCGAGCGCGCCCTGATAGCGCCGGCCGGTGAGGCCGGGATAGGCGGCGAACTGCGCGCGGCGATCGGCCGGCGTGATCATTCCGGTCCGAGGCAGCCATTGCTGGTTCGCCTGCGGCTCCGCGACCCATGGCGGCGGATCGGCGATATCCGTGGAAACGTCGTAAAGCCGCGGCAGGGTATAGTAATAGAAGGCGCCGGCAGCCACGACGGCGAGCGGGACCGCAGCATAGAAAAGCCCCTTGGCCGCCGCGACGCCGCCTTCCGCCCCCACCTGCCAGAGCCGCACCAGGCCGATCACCGACAGCGGCACGGAGACGGCGGCGATCGCTGCGGAGAGAAAGGCGAGCGCCAGGAAATCCGGGCTCGTCAGCGGCCCGAAGCGATGCGCCAGCGCGGCGATGACGAAAAGCACCAGGGCCGAAAAGCCGAACCGGCGGCCGGCATAAGCCGAATAGGAAACGGGCCGGACGAAGCGGACGGTCATGCTGGCGGAAAGCTCACGGCAATATGAAAACAGCTGCGCTTCAATCTAAAGCAGCCGTTCCTAAATGGAAATCGCTTTGTTTCCCCCGGGGCATAAGGAGTTCACCATGCGCCACCTCGGGATTTCCTTCCTCGTCGCGATTTCCGTCCTCACCGCCGGGTGTCAGTCCACATCCCACGATCCGGGCCGGAATCCCGGCTTCTCGCCCGTCGACCGATCATCGGTGTTCGAATCCAGCAGTGCCTGATGAAAGCCGATGATAGCGCAAGCGGCCGTTCTTGTGTAGAAAAAGGTCGAGATCGGTCGTTTCGACCACCTCTGCATTCCATGGAGTTTCCCGCCATGCGCCTTCATCGCCTTCTCGTCCTTGCCGCACTCGCCGGACTGCTTGCGGCCTGCCAGACCATGACGCCGGAGGAGCGCCGCGCGGCCGACGAAAACACCTGCGCCGGCTACGGTTTCCGGCGCGGCACCGAGGCCATGGCGCGCTGCCTGCTCGACATCGAGCTCGACCGGCGCGCCGAAGCCCGCTCCTTCCAGTACCGCAACGCTTCGATGATGTGGCCGCCCATGGTGGTCGAACGGCGCGTGATCGTCAGGCGGCGCTGAGCGGAATCCGCCGGTCGCCGAGCCGGCACGATCGCAGGGCCACGCATTTTCGAATGAATGAAAGGCTTCTGCCGCAAAGGGAGACGCGGCCGCGAAGCGAAAGTTCGGCGGCCGCGGCGAACTTACTTCATGGCGTCGCAAGCTTTCATCATCTCGGCCTTCTTCATCGAGTCCTTCTCCATGCCGGCCTTGTCCATGCAGGCGGTCTTGGTGCCGGCCATCGACATCGTATCGGTCTTCATAGAGTCCTTCGACATCGCACCGCTCTGCATGTTGTCCTTCTTCATCGTGTCCGCGCCCGTGCTGGTCTGAGCGTTGGCGGCGGCCGCAAAAGACAGACCGGCAACGACCGTGCAAGCCGCAAGGCTGGAAAGAAGCTTGATCATGGCGTGTTCTCCTCGAATGGGATCGACGTGTCCGCCGGCTGCCTGCCGAAGGCTCACATCCCCTCATTCGGGATCCGGGCAAGGACGTTACCACCTCACGCGCATGTGATCACCCCATGGCGACGGAGTATTTTTCTTCCCTCCTGTAACCGTTTACCTCGTCTTTGCGAATAATCGTTGAAGCAGCATGACGACCGCTCATTCGGAAGAAGCCCTGAAGACGCTGATGCTTCTCTCCCTGGATGGGGACGAGGCGGCCTACCGGCATTTGCTGAATGCTCTGCGCATCCTGCTCGTCGGTTACTACGGCCGCAGAATGGGCGCGGCGACGAAGGCGGACATGGAAGATCTTGTCCAGGAGACATTGCTGGCGCTGCATTCCCGCCGGTCGACCTATGACCGGGAGAGGCCTTTTACGGCCTGGTTCTTCTCGATCGCCCGCTACAAGCTGATCGACCACCATCGCGGCCGCGGCGGACGAAAATTGGCGGAAACGGAGCTTGGCGAGGACATGGAGAGCGATTTCAGCGAGGACACCGTGACGGCGCGGATGGATGTCGAGCGGCTTCTCGGCAGTCTGCCGGAAAAACAGCGGGAGCTGATCCGCCGGGTGAAGCTGGAGGGCCAGTCGGTCGCCGACACGGCAAGCCGCACCGGCCAGTCGGAATCAGCGGTGAAGGTCGGCATCCACAGAGGCCTCAAGGCGCTGGCGGAGAAGTTGCGAGGCGGAGCGTGAGAAAGACGGACGACATCATCGAGAGCCTGGTCGGCGAGCTGAAGCCGGTGCCGCGACATGCCCTGCAGCGGCGCTTTGTTCTCGGCATCCTTCCTGCGCTTGCGGTCTCGCTCGTCCTGATGCTGACCATCGCCGGCCTGCGGCCCGATCTTTCCCAGGCGCTGTCGCTGCCCCTCTTCTGGATCAAGTCGGCCTATAACGCGCTTCTTGCCATCGCCGCTTTCCTGGCTGTCTATCATCTGGCGCGGCCCGAGGGTTCGCAGGGGCGGTTCTTCGCAGCGGCTGCAGCGATCTTCGCGGCGATGGCTGCAGCCGCCGCCATCCAGCTTCTTCTTTCCCCCGCCGAAACCTATCCGGCCCTGATCCTCGGGTCGTCGGCGCTGCACTGCCCGTTCCTGATCTTCGCCTTCGCGCTTCCCGTCCTTGCCGGGAACGCCTGGGTGCTGCGCGGCGCGGCGCCAACCAATCTGCGGCTTACGGGCTTCATCGCCGGCCTTGCGGCGGGGGCGGCGGGCGCCTGGGTCTATTCCTGGTTCTGCACCGAAAACGGCATGCCTTTCGTGCTGATCTGGTACTCGCTCGGCGTTCTTTTGACCGGCGCGCTCGGCAGCCTCCTCGGACCTCGCCTGCTGCGCTGGTAGTCCCGCACGGCCGGCCGCGTCTCAGTAATTCCTCATCGCGTAATGGGGAATGCCGACCTCGAAGAACTCATCGCCATAGGCCTTGAAGCCGAAGCGCTCGTACATGGCGGTCTTGTCGCTCTGCGCCGTCAGATAGAAGCGGTTGTCCCTTACGCCCTTATGGTCGTCCATCGCCTGGCGCATCATGGCGCTCGCGACCCCCTTGCCGCGCCAGGGAAGGCTCACCACCACCCGGCCGATCTTCACGCAATCCTCCGCATGGATGACGCGCAGCGTGCCGCAGACCTCGCCGGAGACGATCGCGACGTAGTGGAACGCCGTCAGATCGTCCGCGTCGAATTCCATATCGGCCGGCACGTCCTGCTCGACGATGAAGACCTCGCGGCGAAGGCGGAAACCCTCGTTGCAGAGCGTGCTGAAGACGGGAACGGAAAGGACGGTGATGCCGGTCATGGCTTCCTCCTGTCGATCGCCGCCTGGGCGGCCGCCAGACGCGCGATCGGGACGCGGAAGGGCGAGCAGGAAACGTAGTCGAGGCCGGCATCCTCGCAGAAGCGGATCGAGGCCGGATCGCCGCCATGTTCGCCGCAGATGCCGAGCTTCAGGTCGTTGCGGGTCTTGCGGCCGCGTTCGGCAGCCAACCGGATCAGCTCGCCCACGCCGTCGAAATCGAGCGAGATGAACGGGTCGTGCTCGATGATGCCCTTCCTCTGGTAGGTGGGGATGAAGGCGGCCGCATCGTCGCGTGAGATGCCGAAGGTCGTCTGCGTCAGGTCGTTGGTGCCGAAGGAGAAGAATTCCGCCGTCTCCGCGATCACATGGGCGCGGATCGCCGCGCGCGGCAGCTCGATCATCGTGCCGGCGAGATAGGCGATCGGCATGCCGCTTTCCTTCGCCACATCCTCGGCGACACGGTCTATGACGCCCTTCACGTAGTCGAGCTCCGTGCGGAGGCTGACGAGCGGCACCATGATTTCCAGTTCCACCGGCTCGCCGGTCTCCTTCGCCGCCGCGACCGCCGCTTCGAAGATGGCACGGGCCTGCATCTCGGCGATCTCGGGATAGGAGATCGCCAGCCGGCAGCCGCGATGGCCGAGCATCGGGTTGAACTCGTGGATCGCATCGATGCGGCGGGCGAGGAAGGCCGGCGGCATGGCCATGGCTTTCGCCACCTCGGCGATCTCGGCCTCGGTCTTCGGCAGGAATTCGTGCAGCGGCGGATCGAGGAGGCGAATCGTCACCGGCAGGCCGTGCATGATCGAGAAGAGATCGGTGAAATCCGAGCGCTGCATCGGCAGGAGTTTCGAAAGCGCCTCGCGACGGCCCTTCTCGTCCTCGGCCAGGATCATCTCCCGCATCACATGGATGCGGTCGCCTTCGAAGAACATGTGCTCGGTGCGGCAGAGACCGATACCCTCCGCCCCGAAGGAGCGCGCGGCGCGGGCATCCTGCGGCGTATCGGCATTGGTGCGCACGGTCATGCGGCGGCTCTTGTCGGCCCAGGCCATCAGCTTGCCGAAATCGCCGGAGAGTTCCGGCTGGATCATCGGCACGGCGCCCTTCAGCACCTGGCCCGACGAACCGTCGATGGTGATCGTGTCGCCGCGCTTCAGGGTGACGCCGCCGGTACCGATCAGATGCTCGTTGCGCAGGTCGACCCGCATGGAGCCGGCGCCGACGACACAGGGGATGCCCATGCCGCGGGCGACGACCGCCGCATGGCTGGTCATGCCGCCGCGGGTGGTGAGGATGCCTTCCGCAGCGTGCATGCCGTGGATATCCTCCGGGCTCGTCTCGATGCGCACGAGGATGACCTTGCGGCCTTCGCTCTCCGCCTCGACGGCTTCTTCAGCGGTGAAGACGATCTCGCCGGTCGCCGCTCCCGGCGAGGCAGGCAGGCCGGAACCGACGACATGGCGCTCGACGCGCGGATCGATGGTCGGATGGAGAAGCTGATCGAGCGACGGCGGCTCGATGCGGCAGACGGCCTCTTCTTCGCCGATCAGTCCTTCCTCCACCATATCGACGGCGATCTTCATCGCGGCGCGGGTGGTGCGCTTGCCCGAGCGGGTCTGCAGCATCCAGAGCGTGCCGCGCTCGACGGTGAATTCGAGGTCCTGCATGTCGCGGTAATGGGCTTCCAGCCGCTCGCAGATCGCCTTGAATTCGGCAAACGCCTCCGGCATCAGCTTTTCCATCGACGGTTTTTCGGAGCCGGAGGCAAGCCGTCCCTCCTCCGTGATCGATTGCGGCGTGCGGATGCCGGCCACGACATCCTCTCCCTGCGCATTGACCAGGAACTCGCCGTAAAGCGCCTTTTCGCCGGTGGACGGATTGCGGGTGAAGGCCACACCCGTGGCCGAGGAAGAGCCGAGATTGCCGAAGACCATGGCCTGGACGTTGACGGCCGTGCCCCATTCCTCCGGAATGCGGTGGAGCGTGCGGTAGGTCACGGCGCGCGGGTTCATCCAGCTCGCAAAGACTGCGGCGATCGCGCCCCAGAGCTGCACATGCGGGTCCTGCGGAAAGCTGGTGTCCAGCTCCTCCTCGATGACCCGCTTGTAGAGCCCCACGACATGCTGCCACTCGACGGCGGAAAGATCGGTTTCGTATTCGTGGCCGAAGCGGGCCTTTTCGTCCTCGAGGATTTCCTCGAAGACTTCATGGTCGAGCCCCATCACCACGTCGGCATACATCTGGATGAAGCGGCGGTAGCTATCCCAGGCGAAACGGGCGTCGCCCGCATCGTGGCCGAGCGCCTGCACGGTCTCGTCATTGAGGCCGAGGTTCAGGACCGTGTCCATCATGCCCGGCATGGAGGCGCGTGCGCCCGAGCGGACGGAGAGCAACAGCGGCTTCGTATCGCCGCCGAAGGTTCGGCCCGTCAGCCCTTCCATGGCGATGATGCCTTCCAGAACCTGCGCCTTCAGGTCGTCGGGAAGCGTCCTGCCGTTCCTGAAATAAAAGCCGCAGGCATCGGCAACGATGGTGAGGCCCGGCGGCACCGGCAGGCCGAGGCTCGCCATTTCCGCAAGATTGGCACCCTTGCCGCCCAGCCGGTCGAAATCGGCCGCACGTCCCTCCGCTTCGCCTCCGCCGAAGCGATAGACCCACTTCGTCATCCTGCTCTCCACCCCGATGCAGTCTGTTTTTCGCAATAACTACAAGTTTTATGACGGTTTGGGAACGGATGACGGCAGGATTATGTTGCATCGCAACAAAAACCGCGGAGACAGGGTTAAGGAAGAATGGGAGGATTTCAGAAACAAAGCTTTGCGGGGCCGGATCACAGGCGGCCCCGCAAAGCTTTCCGCCCGGGACAGGAAACCCGGACGGGGGGTTGGAAACCAACCATCTGCGCTCGTACTGAAAACCGATCGGCGCAATTTTAATTCACTACGCAATCACAAGACACTAATAACCGAAAAGTTCCATCCCCCATATGGGTGATTTAACGTAAAAGGTGAGCATTTTTACGAAACGTTGTAAATTTGCTCAGCTCGCCTCACGCATCAGCTCGGCCGTCTGAAGATCGACCGACACGAGCTGGGAGACACCCTGCTCGGCCATGGTGACGCCGAAGAGCCGGTTCATGCGGGCCATGGTGATGGGATTGTGGGTGATGATGATGAACCGGGTCTCGGTGGACGCCGCCATTTCATCCATGAGGTTGCAATAGCGCTCCACATTGTGATCGTCGAGCGGCGCATCCACCTCGTCCAGCACGCAGATGGGGGCGGGATTGGTGAGGAACACGGCAAAGATCAGCGCCATCGCGGTCAGCGCCTGCTCGCCGCCGGACAGCAGCGTCATGGTCTGCGGCTTCTTGCCCGGCGGGCGGGCGAGGATTTCGAGGCCCGCTTCGAGCGGATCGTCCGACTCGATGAGCTGCAGTTCGGCAGTGCCGCCGCCGAAGAGGTGGGTGAAAAGCCGCTGGAATTCGGCATTGACCACATCGAAAGCGGCGAGAAGGCGTTCGCGGCCTTCGCGGTTCAGGCTCTGGATCGCGCCGCGCAGCTTGCGGATCGCATCGATGACGTCGGCGCGCTCGTGCATCAGCAGGTCGAGCTTGTCGGACAGTTCCTTCTGTTCTTCGTCGGCGCGCAGGTTGACGGCGCCCAGCCGCTCGCGCTCCATGCGCAGCCGGTCGACCTCGCGCTCGATCTCGCGGATATCGGGCATGGGCGCATCGGGCTTCAAGCCTGAGAGCCGCAGCACCTCATGGGGGGGGACACCCAGCGCCTCGCGGATGCGCTGCTCGCTCTCGTGGCGCTTCTCGGCCGCCGAGACCAGGCGCTCCTCGGCGCGGCCGCGCTTTTCGCGCGCTTCGGCGAGTTCGGAAAGCGCAACCGCCGCAAGCCGGTCCGCCTCGCGCTGATGGGCCTCCGCTTCGGCCAGCCGGTCGGCCGCGGCGCGGCGGGCTTCCTCGGCCTTCTGCAATTCGGAGAGCAGCGCCCGGCGCTTGTCGTCGAATTCCTCCGGCGCGGCTTCGAGATCGACGATCTCCTCGCGGGCTTCTTCCTCGCGCTCCCGCAGGCTTGCTATGTGGTCGGCGGCGCTCGCCGCGCGTGCGGTCCAGGAGGCCCGCTCCTGGGCGATCGCCGCAAGGCGGCGCTTGCGGGCTTCGGTCTCGCGGCTCAGGCCCTCGTAGCGGGCGCGCGCTTCGGCAAGCAGACCGCGATCGGTCGCCACCACCGCCTGCTGCTCGCGCAGCCGGTCGTCGATGCCGGAAATATCCGGCGCATCCTCCAGCTCCGCCCGGGCATTCTCCTCCTGCAGGCCAAGATCCTCGATCTGGGCATTGAGCTGGTTCAGGGCTTCGGTGGCGATGTCGCGACGGCGCATCAGGTCGCCGGCGGCGCGTTCGGCGGCGGCGAGCGCCTCCCGGGCTTCGGAGAGCTGGCGGGCCGCGAACCGGCTGCGGTCGCGGGCGTCCGCAAGCCGCTTTTCCTCGGCGCCGATCTCGGATGCCGCAGCGGCAAGCGCCACCTCGGTCTCCGAGAGTACGATGCGGGCCTCGTCGATCTCGGCTTCGAGCTCCGAGAGGCGGTTCTTCTGGGAAAGGCGCAGCGCCGCGGCACCGGGCGCCTCGGAACCGGTGACATGCCCGTCCCAGCGATAGACGGCGCCTTCCCTCGTCACCAGACGCTGACCCGGCCGCAAGAGCCGCATCAGGCGACGCGCATCCGCTTCCGAAACGATGCCGATCTGGGCGAGACTGCGGGAAAGCTCGGGCGGGGCGGTCACACGGGCAATCAGCGGCTCGGCGCCCTGAGGCAGGCCCGGATCGGCGGCGCCGTCCCCGTTCAGCGACCAAAAGGTCGGCGCGGCACTGTCTACGGGGCTTTCGAGATCGTCGCCCAGGGCAGCACCCAATGCCGCCTCGAAACCGCGATCGACACGGATCATTTCCGCAACCGCGACGAAATCGCCGGAAGCGGCGCCGGCGGCCAACATTTTCGAAATGGTGCGGGCCTCGGTCTCCAGCGCGTTCAGGGCGGAACGGGCGGATTCAACGGGGCCGCGGGCCATCAACTCATTGGAGCGGGCGGATGCGAGCGCGGCTTCGACCTCTTCGACGGCGATGGCGGCATCCTCGACGGCCACTTCCGCAGCCTCCACCGCCTCCCGCCTCTCGGCCGGATCGTCGAGGCCCGCAAGACGCCCGTTGATGGCATCGAGCTCGCCTGTCGCTTCGGAAAGCTGCCTGTCGAGACGCTGGCGCCGCTCGGCAAGATCGCGGATCAGCCGTTCGAGCTGGTTGCGGCCGGCGGCGGCCTCGGCACGCTCGGCAGTGATGGCAGAGAACAGCTTCTCGCTTTCGGCAAGTGCAGCGGCGGCAGCCTCGAAGGCCTCGCGCATCTCCTCCGCTTCCGAGCCGGAATCGGCCAGCATGTCGTTCAGCTCGGCTTCTTCCTGGCCGAGCTTTTCGAGGAAGGCGGTGTTGTCGGCGGCGAGCTGCTCCTCGCGGCGAATGTCCTCGCCGAGCTGGGCAAGCCTGCGGGTCAATTCGTCGCGGCGCTTGAGAAGCCGGTTCGCCTCCTCCTCCAGCTGGCCGCGAGCGATCTGGATGCGCTGCAGCGCCGCACCCGCCTTCGCCTCCTCCTCGCGCAGTTCCGGCAGCTTGAGGCTCGCGACCGCCTGCTGCTTGGCGGCCTCCATCTGCGCCTGCGCCTTCCCTGCGACGACGGAGGTCACCTGGTTGAGCGCGCTTTCCGCCTCGCCCTCCGCCTCCTTGGCCTGAACCCAGCGGATGTGCAGGAGCAGGGCCTCGCGGGAGCGGATATCGGCCGACAGCATCTTGAAGCGGTTCGCCTGGCGGGCCTGCCGTTTCAGGCTCTCGATCTGCGTTTCGAGCTGGGTCAGCACGTCGTCGAGCCGTTCCAGATTGCTCTCGGCGGCGCGCAGCCGGAGTTCGGCCTCGTGACGGCGGGAATGCAGGCCGGAAATGCCGGCTGCCTCTTCCAGAAGCTGGCGGCGGGCCTGGGGCTTGGCCTGGATGAGCTCGCCGATGCGGCCCTGTCCGACCATGGACGGCGAGCGGGCGCCGGTCGAGGCATCGGCAAACAGAAGCTGCACGTCCTTGGCGCGCGCCTCCTTGCCGTTGATGCGATAGAGGGAGCCGGACTCGCGCTCGATGCGGCGCGACACCTGGATCTCGTCCGCATCGTTGAAGGCGGCGGGCGCCGTGCGGTCGGAATTGTCGAGATAGAGGCCGACTTCCGCAGTGTTGCGGGCCGGACGGTTGCCGGAGCCGGAGAAGATCACGTCGTCCATGCCGGACGCGCGCATGTTCTTATAGGAGTTCTCTCCCATCACCCAGCGCAGCGCCTCGACGAGGTTCGACTTGCCGCAGCCGTTCGGGCCGACCACGCCGGTCAACCCGCGCTCGATGATGAATTCCGTCGGCTCGACGAAAGACTTGAATCCGACGAGGCGCAGCTTGTTGAACTTCATGCCGGCCACGCGGAGGCCGTGAGCCCCCCTCTGGCCTGCCGGCCATCTCCCCCACAGGTGGGGAGATCGGATGGGCGCACCGGCTTCCCCAAACAAAAACGGTGCTTTCCGGTAGAGGTCAAGCGACGCGGGAAGGACATGCCTCTTGCGATCTCCCCCCTTGTGGGGGAGATGCCCGGCAGGGCAGAGGGGGGTACCCGGCGCTCAAAAGAAAGCGCACGCGACCCACCGCACCCAATAATCGGCAGTTCCGCCTCACAACAGGCTGTCGATGAGCGCCGACATGGATTCAACCGACATGTCTCCCGAATATTTCTTGCCGTTGATCAGGAAGGTCGGCGTGGAATTGACGCCGAATTCGTCCGCACCTCTCTTCACGACCGCATTTACTTCATCGAGAAGCTTCTGGTTCGTCAAGCAGGCCTCGAAACTCTGCTGTGAGTAACCTGCAAGCTTGACGCTTTGAAGAAGGGCGTTGCGGACATTGCCGTCGGCCGGGGCCGCCCAGTTACGCTGCTGCTTGAAGAGCATCGAGACCATCGGGAAATACTGCGCGGCCGTCGCAAGCTCGGCCGGGTTCTGCGGATTGCAGCGGGCGAGCATGAAGGCAGCGGTCGCGACCGGATCGAACGGGAATTCGCGAATAATGAAGCGCGCCTTGCCGGTATCGACATATTTGGTCTTGATCGTATCGAAGGTCGTGTTGTGGAAGTGGGCGCAGTGCGGGCAGGTCATCGACATGTATTCGATGATCGTGACCGGCGCCTTTTCATCGCCGATCACCATTTCCGGCAGCGGGCCGGGCTTCACGGCCTCGGCCATATCGACATCGCCCTGGGATTCCGGCAGTTCCTGCGCGAAGGCTTCGGAAGCGCCGAGCGGCAGCGCGAGGCAAAGAGCGGTCACGGCCACTCCGCCAAGAAGCGCGCGCCTGGTCATGGTGATATCTTTCATCTGCATGGAACACCCGTGTGCGAGAGATCTCAAATAAATTCGACATTCCGTATCGCGGCGCCCGAACGCGAACAAGCTGTCGATAGGGAAATCTCTTCAAAGAATTGTGACAAATCGGAGGTGCATCAAGAAGATCCCAGTTCTTCAGAGATCAGATCTTGCGTTTCTTCTGCAGGACGGCGGTGCCGAGCCGCTCGACTGCCTTTTTCAAGGCTTCGCTCTCGATGCCCTGCATCATGGTCTCGAGCCGCTTCGCCGCCTCCCCCTTCAAGGGCGGCGGCTTGCGCGGATGCCTGAAGGTCTGCGAGACCGGTTTCTGGACGATGCGGATCTGGCGGACCGCCGGAAAGCCGAAAAATCCGTTGATGCGGGCGATCAGTTCGCCCTGCGCATGGGTGAGGAAAAGCGCGCGTGCGCCTTCGCAGGCGATCGTCAGCACGCCGGGTTGATGGCCGCCGCCGGTGCCTGCGCCTTCGTCGCGTCGCGGCCAGGCGATCTTTTCAGGCCGCGTGCAATCGGCGAATTCTTCGCCGGCAATCTCGTCCCAGGAGCCGAGCAGCGCCGTCGAAATGCCGGCGCGGCGGGCGAGCACCGGGTCGATGATGCCGTTCGCCACTTCGGAAATCTGAAACTCCCGCCGTCCTTTCTGACGGCGGGTCTGTTCCGAGCTGCTCATTTTCCGATCTAATCCAGTTGGTCGGGGATCATCATAAACGTCGTAACGCAATGGGGAAAGCGTTCTAACGCAAGCCGTGCCAGATCTTGACGCCCCTGACCATCAGCATCCGCGCGAAGGCGACAATTCCGACCAGATAGGCGAGGACCATCGCATGGGCGCCAAGGGAAAGCTTGGGGCTGCCGAGCCCCTGCCATCCGTAAAGCATCGTGATCACCGTGAAGATGCCGAGGAGCAGCAGCGAGAAGATGAGGCAAGGGGCGGCCTTCACGGCCTCCGGAACATCGACCGGCCGCCATCTCGCCCGCCCGTTCGGCAATTCCGGGTAATCAAGCTGGCCTCTCAGGAACAGAACCAATGCATCCCACGCACGCCCGATGGCTTCATAGAAAGGTCGCATGGACAGGGCCGTCCACTGACGGATCGCCAGCCGCACATATCTGCCCAGAAGATAGACACCGCCCACGATGGCCGCGAGCGCGGTCATCACGGCAACCAAGGCAACGAGCGGCGCCAGATAATCTTCGTAGGGCAGCGATCCGATGGAAATTCCGGTGAACGATATCATGTCTCTCTCCTGCGACTGAATTGGCCTGCGACTGAATTGGCCTGCGACCGATCGGGTTCGTTGTTTTCAGGCAAAAGCCGGCACGGCCAACCGGGCCTCCATCCCCAGCTTTCGAGGGGACCTGCCGTTGGCGAACCGTGCCTCAACCACTATCTTCGCAGCCGATGAAAACGTCCACAGCCCTTGATACATCAGGATCCGACCTGGCCGGCAGCCTTCTCGCCTGGTACGACCGGCATCACCGGGAACTGCCCTGGCGGGTGAGCCCCGCCGCGGCGAAGGCGGGCAAAAAGGCCGATCCCTATCACGTCTGGCTGTCGGAAGTGATGCTGCAGCAGACGACCGTGCAGGCGGTCAAACCCTATTTCGCGAAGTTCCTCAAGCTCTGGCCGAAGGTGACCGATCTTGCCTCGGCCCCGGTCGAGGACGTCATGGCCGCCTGGGCCGGCCTCGGTTATTACGCCCGCGCCCGCAACCTCAAGAAATGCGCCGAAGCGGTGGCGGGCGAGCACGGCGGCATCTTTCCGAATACCGAGGAAGGGCTGAGAGCGCTCCCCGGCATCGGCGACTATACATCCGCGGCCGTTGCGGCGATCGCCTTCAACCGTCCATCCGCGGTGATGGACGGCAATGTGGAACGGGTGGTCTCAAGGCTCTACGCCATCGATGCGCCGCTTCCCGGCTCCAAACCGCTGATGAAGCGACACGTCGCGGAACTGACGTCCGCCGACCGGCCCGGCGATTTCGCGCAAGCCATGATGGACCTCGGCGCGACGATCTGCACGCCGAAGCGACCGGCCTGCGCCATCTGTCCCTTCCGCGACGACTGTCTCGCCTTTGCCGAACACGACCCGGAACTGTTTCCGGTGAAGGCCGCGAAGAAGGAGAAGCCGGTACGCCTGGGCGCCGCTTTCGTCGCGGTCACGCCGGAAGGCGACGTGCTTCTGCGGCGGCGCATCGAGAGCGGCCTTCTGGGCGGCATGACGGAGGTGCCGACGACGGCCTGGACCTCGCGGCTCGACGGCGGCACGACCGTCGAGCACGCCCCCTTCCCCGCCGACTGGGACGCCTGCGGGACCGTGGTCCATGTCTTCACCCATTTCGAACTCAGGCTCTCCGTCTTCCGCGCGAAAACCCGAAAAATCGCCGCCGGTGACGGATGGTGGGAGCCGGTCACAAATCTTGAGGCGCAGGCGCTGCCGACCGTCATGAAAAAAGCAATCGCACAGGCTATTCCGCGAGCCTTCGAAAAACACCCGAACTGATCCCGATCCTTCCATTCCTCAGGAAACATTCATGGCGGCCAAGATCGACCACATCGTCTTCGACATCGGCAAGGTGCTGATCCACTACGATCCAAACATTCCCTACAGCCGCATCATTCCCGACGAGGAGGAACGCCGGTGGTTCTTCCTCAACGTCTGCACCCACGAATGGAACCTGGAACAGGATCGAGGCCGGAAATGGGAAGAGGCCGAAGCGCTGCTGATCGAGAAATATCCCGAGCGCGAGGAGCAGATCCGCGCCTTCCGCAAATACTGGCACGAGATGGTGCCGCATGCCTATGACGGTTCGGTCGCGATCATGGAGGGCCTGATCGGCAAGGGCCGCGACGTGACGATGCTCACCAATTTCGCCGCCGACACTTTCGTCCACGCAAGGGAGCTCTTCCCTTTCCTGAACAAGCCGCGCGGCGTCACCGTTTCCGGCGAGATCGGCCTCATCAAGCCGGATGTCGCGATCTACGAGAAGCATGCCCGCGATTTCGGCCTCGCACCGCAAGCGACGATCTTCATCGACGATTCCCAGGCGAATGTCGAAGGCGCGCGCGCCGCCGGCTGGCAGGCGGTGCATTTCAAGGATCCGGAAACGTTGAAGAAGGATCTCGCCGCGCACGGCGTGGAAGTCTGAGATCAGGAAGAATGGCGCCCGGGGTCAGCCTCCCCGGGCGCCAATTATCCTCATCCGGGACTAGAGGTACATGACCGGACAAGGAATGCGGACGATCTGGCAGGGACTGGTGGATCAGTCCAATTTCGCCAGGTCGTTTCGGATCACGGTTCTGAGCTCGTCGATGGGCTTCAAGGACTGCCCGTCGTCGAAGTGCCAGAACGTCCATCCGTTGCAGGCATCAAGGCCCTGCACTTTCGCGCCCAGGCGATGAATGGAACCTGCTTCGCCGTTGGCTGCAAGCGTGCCGTCGGCGCGTATGACCGCGCTGAAACGGCGTCTGGCATCGGTCAGCACCTGACCGGGCCGGACAAGGCCTGCTTCGACCAGCGTGTTGAAGGCGACGCGAGGCTCCGCCTTCTTGCCGGTCATGACCGTCAGCTCCGCCTTGCCGAGCGGTTCGACGGCCGCGATGCGGGCGGCAGCCGCATCGATGTAATCCTGTTCGCGTTCAATCCCGACGAAATTGCGGCCAAGACGCCTGGCCACCGCGCCGGTCGTGCCGGAGCCGAAAAAGGGATCGAGGATGACGTCGCCCGGTTTTGTCGATGCCATGATGACGCGGGCAAGCAGGGCCTCCGGCTTCTGGGTCGGATGGACCTTCTTGCCGTCCTGATCCTTCAGCCGCTCGGAGCCGGAGCAGATCGGGAAGAGCCAGTCGGAACGCATCTGCACGTCGTCGTTCGACGCCTTCAGCGCATCGTAGTTGAAGGTATAGCCCTTCGCCTTGGCATCGCGGCTTGCCCAGATCATCGTCTCGTGGGCGTTCTGGAAACGACGACCCTTGAAATTCGGCATGGGATTGGTCTTGCGCCAGACGATGTCGTTCAGGAGCCAGAAATTCAGGTCCTGCAGGATGGAGCCGACCCGGAAGATGTTGTGGTAGGAGCCGATGACCCAGATCGTGCCGTTCGGCTTCAGGACGCGGCGGCAGGCGAGCAGCCAGGCGCGGGTGAAGGCGTCATAGACTTCGAAAGACGCGAACTGGTCCCATTCGTCGTCGACCGCATCGACCAGCGACTGATCGGGACGATGCAGCGTGCCGCCGAGCTGCAGATTGTACGGGGGATCGGCGAAGATCGCGTCGACGGAGTGATCTGGCAGGGCCTCCAGAGCGGCGACGCAGTCACCCTTGATGATGGAATTGAGCCAGGTGTCCGGACGGACCTGCTGCTTCAGGTCGGCCAGCGGAAGAACTGCTGCCATAAGATACTCGCTACGCTGTACTCGAACGAAATTTACTGACTGTTATGGTTACCCATCCTGGTTACCAAAACCTGAAGGGCACGGCCGATTCCGAGAAAAATTTCAAAGGCGTGGAAAGGATGCGATGACTGCGCTAAGATCGCTTTCATGAAGAGACACGAAGCGATCGAGAAGCTGAAACGGCAGGCCGACGCCATAAAGGCGCTCGGCGCGACCTCGCTTTATCTTTTCGGTTCGGTCGCACGGGACGAGGCCGGTCCTTCGAGCGATCTCGATCTCTTCATCGATTATGATTTGGAAAAGAAATTTTCCCTCGTCGATCTCGCCGGTATCAAGCTTTTCCTGGAGGATGAGCTTGACACCGAAGTGGATGTCACGACACGGAACAGCCTCCACCCGCGCCTCAAAAATAAGATCGAACACTCAGCGATCCGGATTTTCTGATGGCGCGCGACATCGAACTGATCCTGAATGACATCCTTGAAATGATCGCGGTGGTCGAAAAATCTCTGCTTGAGAAAACCCGCAGCGATTTCGATGGCGACGATATTCTGCGGCTTGCAATACAGCGTGCGATCGAAATCATTTCGGAAGCGAGCAAGCATATTCCGAGCGAACTGCTGGAACATGCTCCCGAAATCCCATGGCGGTCGATCCGTGGGATGGGAAATATCCTGCGTCATGAATATCATCGAATTGCAGACGACGTTATCTGGGA
This sequence comes from Neorhizobium sp. CSC1952, assembly GCF_030378245.1. Taxonomy (NCBI): domain Bacteria; kingdom Pseudomonadati; phylum Pseudomonadota; class Alphaproteobacteria; order Hyphomicrobiales; family Rhizobiaceae; genus Neorhizobium; species Neorhizobium sp. CSC1952. The sequence goes on from NZ_CP128416.1 coordinate 641,276, forward strand.
TGTCGTGACTCACGATCTGCCGCCTCTCAAGGCGGCAGTCCTTGCCCTCCAAACCAGAATTGCCCGCGGATAACGTCAAGTCACGCCGCATGCGCCTCGCGGCTGTCCTTCGGCGCCTCGTCGCGCTCGAACATGCCGTAGTCGCGCAGGACGTGGCCGATGCGGAGGCGGTAATCGGCGAAGATGCCGTTCCGCCCTGCCCGCTGCGCCGCCCGGTGCGCTTCGAGATTGCGCCATTGACGCACGGCCTCCTCGTCGCGCCAGAAGGAGAGCGAGAGAAGCTTGCCGCGCATCGTCAGGCTCTCGAAGCGCTCGATCGAAATGAACCCATCGATCCTTTCGAGTTCCGAGCGCAGTTCGCCCGCGAGATCCAGATATTTGTGGCGTTCGCCCATATAGGGCACGACTTCGAAGATGACAGCGATCATGGCTTTACGAAAGCTCCGTGGGGCGTGGACATATTCTTCAAAAAAATGCGGTCTTCCTTCAGGATGAAACGCTCGCGCCTGGCGAAGGCGTAATTCTCCCGGCCGAGCGGATCGGCGGCAAGCCGGGCGCGATAGGCCTCGTAGGCCGCAAGGCTCTCGATATTGTAGACCCCGTAGGCGGTCGTCGCAGAACCTTCGTGCGGGCCGAAATAACCGACGAGATCGGCGCCGCAGCGCGGGATCGCCTGGCCCCAAGCACGGGCGTAATCCTCGAACTTATCCTTCTTGAACGGGTCGATCTCGTAGCGAATGAAGCAGGTGATCATGGCTTTCTCCTGTGATGACGAGGACGTTTTGCCATGTTGCCGAACGAGAATGCTTCGGTTAGGATCGAAGTATGAAGGAAGGTCCAGACATTGCCCGCATCGGAACGCTGATCGGCGACCCCGCCCGAGCCAACATGCTGACCGCGCTGATGGGCGGCCAGGCGCTGACGGCGACCGAACTCGCCCAGGCGGCCGGCGTGACGCTGCAGACCGCGAGCTCGCATCTCTCCAAACTCGAAGACGGCGGCATGATCGCCCAGCGCAAGCAGGGCCGGCACCGATATTTCACGCTTGCGGACACCGCGGCCGGAGCGCTGCTCGAAGGCATCATGGGGTTTGCCGCAAGCCGCGGGCATCTGCGCCATCGGCCGGGGCCGAAGGATCCGGCGCTGCGCAAGGCGCGGGTCTGCTACGATCACCTCGCCGGCGACTACGGGGTAAGGATGCTCGACAGTTTCGTCGCACGCGGCGCGATCGAGACCGATGGCGAGAACCTGGCGATGACGGAGGAAGGCCGTACCGAACTCGGCAAGCTCGGCATCGATGTCGCATCGCTTGCCTCCAGCCGCCGGCCGCTCTGCAAATCCTGCCTCGACTGGAGCGAGCGGCGCTCGCATCTCGCCGGCACGCTCGGCAAGGCGCTGCTGTCGCATTTCCTCGAAAAGGGCTGGGCGAGGCGCAGCGGCGAAAGCCGCGCCGTGCTCTTCACGCCCGAGGGCGAGCGGAAATTCCTGGCGCTGTTTCCGGCGGATTGAGCTCTCTTCTCCCTACCAGAGCGCCCTGATATCCCGCTCCCGCGATACGGTCGCAAAGGCTCTCCCATTCGCAGCCGGTGCAGGCGTGGCGCGTGATGCCGAGGGAAAAGGCGCGGCGCAACCTCCTGAACAGCGCCGGATCGGAAGCGATCACCGAGCCCACCTCCAGCCTGCGTGCGAGCAGGCGGGCGATATCGGCCAGCGCCGCCGCGTCGCGGCCCATCACCGAGGCCCCGAAACAATGCGCATCCTCATCCGACAGGAGCGGAGCGCATATATCGTCCGGCCCGGAGACGATCTCGATCGGCTCGCCGGCGGAAAGCCGGCCGGCGAGCCGGCGATAATTGGCGACGAAGGCCGGACTGTAGCCTTCGCCGACAAAGGTCAGCATGCAGAGAAGATGATGCGGACGCAGCCTCACCATCACCCCGCCGCGGCGCTCCGGCGGGAAGCGATCGCGGCGAGAACCGCCGCCGCGAGGCCCGATTTCAGCGCCGCGCCGAGGATGAAGGGAGCAACGCCGGCCCAGAACGCCTTGTCGGCGCCGATCAATGCCGCAAGCCAGGCCCAGCCGAGCGCAAGGCACAGAAGGTTGGCAACCAGATGCGCCGAGAAGCTGGCGACGACGCGCCGCCCGGTCCAGCCACGTTCGGCAAGCCAGCCGGCCAGAGCCGCCATGACCGGGAATGATGCGAGATATCCCGCCGTCGGACCGGCGAAGGGCGCCAGGCCACCCGAACCGTTGGCGAGGACCGGAGCGCCCAGCATAGCTTCGCCGAGCCACACCAGGACCGTCAGGGCGCCGAGCCGCCAGCCGTAAAGCACGCCGATCATCGTCACGGCGAAGGTCTGCATGGTGATCGGCACCGGAACCATCGGCACGGCGATCTGCGAGGCGATCGCCAGCGCCAGCGTGCCGGCCAGCACGAAGACGGCGAGAGCGAGCGGCGAGCGGGCGGAAAGGCGCAGAGGATCGAAACGGCCTGCGGCCATCTGCTGAGGCAAGGACATGAAGTCTCCTTCCAAATTATAGATAATTTTGATTCACGATCTATATGTGAGCGGAGTTTTGATCGAAAGGCAAGTGTCAATCAAAGGGAAAGTGGCGACAAGCGGGCGGAAATCTTCGCCCGAAAGCCAAGACAAGAAGCGGGAAGGCCTTCCTTCGAAAGCCGTCCGAAAATTATCTATAATTTCTGGAATTCTCAGCCGACGATGGCGAATGTTTCGCGTGCGGGGCCGTTTTTGGCCGGCTGCGGGCCGCGGCCGATCCATTGCACATGCTTCTGGAGGATGGCGGCGGCCTCCTCCGTCCTGCCCTGGCGCAGCGCCGCGAGGATGGCGCGGTGGTCGTGGTCGGTGCGCTTTTCCCAGCCGGATTGCCAGGCGGAGAAAAGGAAGCGGGCGCTTGCGGCATGCAGATCGTCGATCGAGGCGAGCAGACGGTTCATGCCGCAGGGCGTCAGGATGAGGCGATGGAAACGGCGGTTCGCCTCCTCCCATGCAAAGACGTCGGCTGCGGCGTCGCCTTCGCGGGTCGCCTCTTCGGCGGCGTCGAGGATCGCCGGCGTCAGGTGGCGAGCGGCATGGCGAAGGGCCAGTACTTCCAGCGCGGCACGCATTTCCGCCACTTCGCGCACCTCGGCGAGATCGAACGAGGCGACACGCACGCCGCGGCGGGGTTCGCCGATCGCCAGGCCCTGCGCCTCCAGCCGACGGAAGGCCTCGCGCACCGGCACGTGGCTCGTGCGGAACTCCTCGGCGATATGATCCTGGCGAAGACGCGCGCCGGGGGCGAGCTCGCCGCGCACGATGCGATCGGCAAGCACGCGGCTGATGCGGCTGGCGATGGTGTCTTCCGGCTCCTTGCCCATGCATGTTCCTTAGAGGGGGCTTTCCGGCTTGTCGAGAGCCGCCCGCTCGGCTTAATCCTGCCATGCAGGAGTATCGATTGAGATTTCAGGCCCGGTCGGATAAAAGGCCCGCCTCACTTCCTACATAAGGCATTCCATCATGAGCGGTTTCGACCTCATCATTTTCGACTGCGACGGCGTGCTCGTCGATTCCGAAATCATCGCGGCACAGGTCGAATCGAGACTGCTCACCGAAGCCGGTTATCCGATCAGCGTCGAGGAAATGGGCGAACGGTTCGCCGGCATGACCTGGAAGAACATCCTGCTGGCCGTGGAGAAGGAAGCCAACATCCCGCTCTCCGCCTCGCTGCTGGACAAATCGGAAAAGCTGCTCGACGCGCGCCTTGCCCGCGACGTGAAGATCATCGACGGCGTGAAATTCGCGCTCGCCCGCCTCACCACGCAGCGCTGCGTCTGCTCCAATTCGAGCAGCCACCGGCTCGACATGATGCTGGAGAAAGTCGGGCTGAAACCCTATTTCGCGCCGCATATCTATTCGGCGAAGGATCTCGGCCCCGACCGCGTGAAGCCGAAGCCGGATATCTTCCTGCATGCCGCCCAGCAGTTCAAGGTTTCTCCGGACAAGGTCCTGGTGATCGAGGATTCCGTTCACGGCATCCATGGCGCCAGGGCCGCCGGCATGCGCGTCGTCGGCTTCACCGGCGCATCGCACACCTATCCGAGCCATGCGGACCGGCTGACCGATGCCGGCGCCGAAACGGTGATCTCCCGGATGATGGACCTGCCGGCGGTGATCGCCGCACTCAGCGAATGGACCGGCGCGTTCTGATCAGCTCCGGCGGGCCGGCTTCTTCGCCGGGCCGGTGTCGAAGCCGAGGCGCACGCGGGTGAAGCGCGAGGCGCCGCCCTGTGCGTTGGGGATCTGCACGTCCGGCTTGTTGAAGATGAATTGCGTGCCGCCGGCCGGGATTTCGACCGGGAAAGCCACCTTCTGCGAATAGATGACTTTGTCGCCGTCGATCACCTCGACCAGGATCGGCAGGGTGACCTGTCCCGGCGTGCCGGCAGGCCCCTGGACGATACGGCCCTGGGCGACGACGTTGATCGTCAGGGTCGTCTCGTTGGCGGTGCACTGGCGCGTCACGTCGCCGAAAGAAGCCTGATAAAGCAGCTTTTCCGGATTGTCCTGGCCGCCGCGGGCATAGGCGCGGTGGATGGCATCCTGCTCCAGCATCACCACTTGCGGGCAATAGGCCTGCACGACGGGAGTCACGGGCTGCTGAGCCTGGGCCGTCAGGCCTTCCGTGGGGGATGAGGAATTGCAGCCTGCGAGAACTGCCACGAACGATACTGCCGAAAACCCACGCGAAATCTTGCCAAACACCGTACTCTACCCTCTTCCATCCCGTTCACGGGCCACGTTCTTGGCGAACCGGAGCATCATATTCCGGTCTTTCACCGCCCATTTTCCTGGTCTATATCAGCGGCGCGAATAAAAATCGATTGGGGATTGAAGGTCGTGGACTACATTTCTACCCGGGGCGAAGCACCGTCCCTCCGCTTCCGGGATGCCATGCTCGCCGGACTTGCACGCGACGGCGGGCTTTACGTGCCGCGCGAATGGCCGCGGCTAACGAAACGGGAAATACGCGCGCTGCGCGGCAAGTCCTATCAGGAAATCGCCTTCGAGGTCCTCAAGCATTTCGTCGACGGCGAAATCCCCGACGACAAGTTCAAGGCGATGATCGAGGAGGCCTATGCGACCTTCCGGCACCCGGCGGTCGTGCCGCTCGTCCAGACGGGTCCCAACGATTTCGTGCTCGAACTCTTCCACGGCACGACGCTCGCCTTCAAGGACGTGGCGATGCAGCTTCTCGCCCGGCTGATGGACTACGTTCTCGCCGAACGCGGCGAGCGCGCCACCATCGTCGGAGCCACGTCGGGCGATACCGGCGGGGCGGCGATCGACGCCTTTGCCGGGCGCGAACGCACCGACATCTTCATCCTTTTCCCGCACGGCAAGGTCTCGCCGGTGCAGCAGCGGCAGATGACGACATCCGCCGCCAAGAACGTGCACGCGCTGGCGATCAAGGGCAATTTCGACGACTGCCAGAACCTCGTCAAGGAGATGTTCAACGACGTCGCCTTCCGCGACCGGCTGAAGCTTTCCGGCGTCAACTCGATCAACTGGGCCCGCATCATGGCGCAGGTGGTCTATTATTTCACGGCAGCCGTTTCACTCGGCGGCCCCGACCGGAAAATCTCCTTCACCGTGCCGACGGGCAATTTCGGCGACATCTTCGCAGGTTACGTCGCCAAGAAGATGGGTCTGCCGATCGACCGGCTGGTGATTGCCACGAACGACAACGACATTCTCGCCCGCACGCTGAAGAGCGGCCGCTACGAGATGCGCGGCGTGAAGGCGACCACTTCGCCTTCGATGGATATCCAGATATCGTCCAATTTCGAGCGGCTGCTGTTCGAATCCTACGGCCGCGATGCCGCTGCCGTACGCTCGTCCATGGCGGGGCTGAAACAGTCCGGCGCCTTCGAAATCCAGCCGGACGCACTGAAGGCCATAAAGCGGGAGTTCCGTGCCGGCCGCGCCACGGAGCGCCAGGTGGCCGCCACCATCCGCGAGACGCTTGCCGAAACCGGTTACCTCATCGACCCGCATACGGCGACCGGCGTTTTCGTCGCGAAGAAGAACGCCCGGGCCTCAAGCCCGATGGTGACGCTCGCCACCGCGCATCCGGCGAAATTCCCGGCCGCGGTAAAATCCGCTTGCGGAATTGATCCGGCCCTTCCATCATGGCTCGCTGATCTCATGGAAAGGGAGGAGCGCTTCGATATCTTGGAGCCTGAGCTTAAGGCCGTCGAAATCTTCATCGGCCAGCATGCCCGCGCTTGAAGCCATCGGCCGCGCCGGAAAGACGTAAAGATGAATGTAGAACTCACCCGGCTCCCCTCCGGGCTGACAGTCGTCACCGAGACCATGCCCCATCTGGAGAGCGTCGCGCTGGGTGTCTGGATCAAGTCCGGATCGCGTAACGAGACCGAAGACGAGCACGGGATCGCCCACCTCCTCGAGCACATGGCCTTCAAGGGCACGAGCCGGCGCAGCGCCCGCGACATCGCCGAGGAAATCGAGAATGTGGGAGGCGAGCTCAACGCCGCCACCTCCACCGAAACGACCTCCTACTACGCCCGCGTGCTCAAGGACCATGTGCCGCTCGCGGTCGACATCCTCGCCGACATCCTGACGGAATCGGAATTCGACGAGGAAGAGCTCCGGCGCGAAAAGCACGTGATCCTGCAGGAAATCGGCGCGGCGAACGATACGCCGGACGACGTGATCTTCGATAAATTCTCCGAAGCCGCCTTCCGCGGCCAGACGATCGGCAGACCGATCCTCGGCACCCCGGACACGGTGAAAAGCTTCACGCCCGCCCAGATCCGCAACTATCTCTCGCGCAACTATACGACCGACCGGATGTTCGTCGTGGCCGCCGGCGCGGTCGATCACGCCGCGTTCTGCAAGCAGGTGGAGGAGCGCTTCGCCAAGCTGCCCCGCACTCCGAGCGCACCGCCCGTCTTCGACGCGGCACGCTATATCGGCGGCGACGTTCGCGAAGACCGTGATCTCATGGACGCGCAGGTCCTGCTCGGTTTCGAGGGCAAGGCCTATCACATGCGCGACTTCTACTGTTCGCAGATCCTTGCGAACATTCTGGGCGGAGGCATGTCGTCGCGCCTCTTCCAGGAAGTGCGCGAGCATCGCGGCCTCTGCTATTCGGTCTACGCCTTCCACTGGGGCTTTTCCGACACCGGCATTTTCGGCATCCATGCCGCGACGAACGGAGACGAGCTTCCGAACCTCGTCCCGGTCGTCATCGACGAGCTTCGCAAGGCCTCCGAATCGATCGAGCAGCAGGAAATCGACCGGGCCCGGGCGCAGATCCGCGCCCAGCTCCTGATGGGGCAGGAAAGCCCCGCGGCACGCGCCGGCCAGATCGCCCGGCAGATGATGCTTTACGGACGGCCGATCCCGAACCCGGAAATGATGGAGCGGCTGGCCGGCATCACCACGGAGCGCCTCACCGATCTTGCCGGACGGCTGTTTTTCGATACAGTTCCGACATTGTCCGCCGTCGGGCCGATCGAACAGCTCGCACCGATGGCCGAGATCACCGCGGCGCTTTCGACGCCGGGATTTGAGACCAAGAAGGCTGCCGGCTGAATTCCGGCTGGAGCATGGGATGACGAAGTCGGTGTTTCGGTTCCTGTCACGACAGCCGGACACACCAGAGCTTTTCGGCGAGAACCATCTGCTTCGGCTGCCGCGCTATTCCGATTACCGGCAGTGGTATAGGCTGCGTTCGGAAAGCCGCACCTTCCTGCAGCCCTGGGAGCCGACCTGGCGGGCCGACGAATTGACGGAGGCCTCGTTCCGCTCCCGGGTCGTGCGCAGCGGACAGGAATACGCCTCCGGGCTTGCCGTGCCGCTTCTTCTCTTCAGCCGCCGGGACAACGTGCTGCTCGGCGGGCTCACCATCGGCTACATCCGCCGGGGCGCGGCGCAAAGCTGCATGATCGGATATTGGATGGGCGAAAGACATGCCGGCCAAGGCCATATGTTGGCCGCATTACAGGTGGCTATCCCATATATCTATGGCGGACTTCAGTTGCACCGGATCGAGGCAGCTTGTATTCCGGAAAACTGGAAAAGTGTCCGGCTTCTCGAAAAAGCCGGCTTCGAGCGGGAAGGTCTTTTGCGGAAATATCTGAAAATCAACGGCGAATGGCGCGACCATCTGATGTTCTCCCGGTTGCCGGAAGACGGTGAATTCGGGAAGATGTCGAGACCATGAGCGCCCGGATTCTGCGTTTTCCGCCGTTGACGCGCTGGCTTCCGGCGCTTCTCGCCATCGTCGCCGCCGTGATGGTCCTCACCGCCGCACAGGCCGCAGGCGCCGCCGAGCCGGTGAAGATATCGCGCGACGACACCGCGCTCGACCTCACCAAGACGACCGAGATCTACACCAATCAGGGCGAGGCCTTTCAGGTCTCGACGGCCGCCGCCGCCGACGGCATCCGCCGCCGCATCGAGGTGCGCGCGAGCTCCCCCCGCCACCAGGGCGACTGGGCGGTCTTCGCGCTCGCCAACGTCTCCGAGGAACAGCTCGAACGGGTGATTGTCGCGCCGCATTTCCGCCTCGCGAATTCCAAGATGTTCTGGCCGGACCTCGGCTCGCAGCGCATCATCTCGATCACGCCCTCGGAAGGTTTTGCGCTCGACCGGGTGCCGAGCCCCGACGCCGACGTCTTCCGCATCACGCTGAACCCCGGTTCGACCATCACTTTCGTCGCCGAACTCGCCACCCCGCAGCTTCCGCAGATCTACCTTTGGCAGCCGGACGCCTACAAGGACACGGTCAACTCCTTCACGCTCTACCGCGGCATCGTGCTCGGCATCGCGGGCCTGCTCGCGGTCTTCCTGACCATCCTCTTCGTGGTGAAGGGCACGTCCATGCTGCCGGCGGCGGCGGCGCTCGCCTGGGCGGTGCTCGCCTATATCTGCGTCGATTTCGGCTTCCTCGACAAGCTAATCACCGTCACGTCCAGCGACCAGCGCATCTGGCGAGCGGGCGCGGAGGTGGCGCTCGCCTCCTCGCTCGTCATCTTCCTCTTCACCTATCTCAACCTCAACCGCTGGCACGTGCATCTCGGATACGCGACGCTCGCCTGGATCGTCGGCCTCGTGCTGCTCGGCGGCGTGGCGATCTACGACCCGTCCGTGGCCGCAGGCATCGCCCGCCTCTCCTTCGCGCTCACCGGCTCCGTCGGCATCCTGCTGATCATCTATCTCGGCTTCAACCGTTACGACCGGGCGATCCTGCTCGTGCCGACCTGGGCGCTGATCCTCGTCTGGCTGTTCGGCGGCTGGCTGACGGTGACCGGCAGGCTCGACAACGACATCATCCAGCCGGCGCTCGGCGGCGGGCTCGTGCTGATCGTGCTCCTGATCGGCTTCACGGTCATGCAGCATGCCTTTGCCGGCGGCGCCTACCAGCAGGGCCTGTTCTCGGATCTCGAACGGCAGTCGCTGGCACTGACGGGCAGCGGCGACACCGTCTGGGACTGGGACGTGGCGCGCGACCGGGTCGTCACCACGCCCGATATCTCGACCCGCCTTGGCCTGGACGCAGGCGCGATGCACGGGCCGGTCCGCAACTGGGTGCCGCGGCTCCACCCGGACGATCGCGACCGGTTCCGCGCCACGCTCGACGTGCTACTCGAACACCGCCGGGGACGGCTGAACCACGAATTCCGCATCCGCGCCGAGGACGGCCATTTCCACTGGCTGCAGATCCGCGCCCGGCCGGTTCTCGGTTCGAACGGCGAAATCATCCGCTGCGTCGGCACGATCATCGACGTGACGGAACAGAAGAACTCCGTCGAACGCCTGCTGCAGGATGCGCTGCACGACAACCTCACCGGGCTGCCGAACCGCCAGGTCTTTCTCGACCGCCTGCAATCGGTGCTGACGCTGGCGCCCGGCGGCGACACCGTGCGGCCGACCGTCATGGCGATCGACCTCGACCGCTACAAGCAGGTCAACGACGCGCTGGGGATTGCCGCAGGCGACAATATCCTGATCGCGCTGACCCGGCGGCTGCGCCGTCTCCTGAAGCCGCAGGACACGCTGGCGCGGCTTTCCGGCGACGAATTCGGCCTGATCCTGGTTTCCGAGCGCGATCCCGCCAAGGTGGCGGATTTCGCCGATGCGGTCTCCAAGGCGATCATGGTGCCGATCAACTTCGCCAATCGCGAGATCATCCTGACCGCCTCGATCGGGCTTGCCTCCTGGGTCGACCAGCAGGAAAGCGCAGCCGGCATGCTCGCCGATGCGGAGCTCGCCATGTACCGGGCCAAGCGCGCCGGCGGCAACCGCGTCGAGCCTTTCCGCCCGGCCTTCCGTTCCGGCGGCACCGACCGATTGCAGATCGAGACGGATCTTCGCCGGGCGATCGAACGCAAGGAGCTTTCGCTCGCCTACCAGCCGATCATCCGGCTGAAGGACGGCGAGATCGCCGGCTTCGAGGCGCTGATGCGCTGGGACCATCCGAAACGCGGCAGCATTCCGCCGTCGGAATTCATTCCGGTCGCGGAGATGTCGGACCTGATCGGCCCGCTCGGCCTCTTCGCGATGGACCGCGCCGCTTCCGACCTGATGACCTGGCAGCACCAGACGGGCGACCTGCCGATCTTCGTTTCGGTCAACCTGTCGAGCGCGCAGCTCCTCAACGCCGATCTCTACAACGACGTCCGGGCGCTCATCCAGAAGACCCAGGTCAACCCGAGCCAGCTCAAGCTGGAGCTCACCGAGTCCCTGATGATGGAGAACCCGGAACAGGCCCGCCTCGTGCTCGCCAAGCTAAAGGAGACGGGGCTCAGCCTCGCGCTCGACGACTTCGGCACCGGCTATTCCTCGCTCGCCTATCTCACGCAATTCCCCTTCGACACGATCAAGCTCGACAAGGCGCTGGTGAGGGACGCGACGGAAAAGCGCGCCGTCCTGCTGCGATCGGTGATCGCCATGGCCCGCGCGCTCGACATGGACGTGGTGGCGGAAGGGGTGGAGACGGACGAGGACGCCGCCGAACTCGCCAAGATGGGCTGCCATTTCGGCCAGAGCTACCTCTTCGGCCCGCCCGCCGCAGCCGACGCGGTTTTGAGGCTGCTGAAGGAACGTTTTCCGCTGACGAAACGGGCGTAGCTACGACCTGAACTGGGAAAAGACCTGCGGCATCCGATCTCCCCCGAGGGCGGGACAATCGCATATGAGGAACCGAGCAGGTTCGGCTTGCGCCCTCTTCTCCCCAGCGGGGAGAAGTGCCGAGCAAAGCGAGGCGATGAGGGGGTGCACACGCGGCAGGCGCATTGCCCGATGGTGGCTTCGCCCCCCTCATCCGCCCTACGGGCACCTTCTCCCCGCTGGGGAGAAGGGGAGAGCCGCTGCCGCCTCATCAGCATCAGCATATTGCTGGGAGGAAAGTGGGACGGTACGCCCGGGGTCTGGAGCTTCGGAGCCATCCGGCAGTTACGCCGCCTTTCCTCTCCTCGGCTGTTCCCGGGCGAAGGGGCTGAGGCCCAGCCATTGCTGCATGGAGCTTGCCATGTCCGTATCGCCGTCCAGTTCCAGCCGGCCCGCATCCATCTCGGCCCGGACGGTTGCAATCCCCATCCAGATCGCCGTCATCGTGCGGAGCGGAGACGTCACGTAGAGATCGATCTCGAAACCGGGATCCGTCGAGCAGATGTCGACGTCCCGCCCGTCGATGACGAGCCAGTAGCGCTGCTGCGCCGGCGCTTGCTCCGGATAATAAAAGAGGACCGTGCAGCGCCGGGTGGGCAGCGGTACCGGGTCGAGATGACGGCGCATGTCCCACATCAGCAGCGATGGATCGAGCTTCTGGAGAGAGTGCTGGGTTTCGACCCAGTGCTGTCCCCAGAAACCGAGCGTCATGACTACCTCGCGCAGCTCCTCGCCGGCCGGCGTCAGGTGATATTCGGTGGCGCCGTCAGGCGCCCTGCGGTTCTCGATGATGCCGGCCTGCACCAGTTCCTTCAGCCGCTTCGAGAGCAGTGTCGGGGACATGCGGGGCACGCCGCGGCGCAGGTCGTTGAAGCGGCGGCTGCCGCACAGAAGTTCCCGAAGCACCAATGGCGTCCAGCGCGTGCAGAAAACCTCGGCCGCCATCGCGACCGGGCAGAACTGGCCGTAACTTCCGGTCATTTCCGTCATGGAAAAACCCTCCGCGCCAATATCCGAAGTAGAATAAGCCCGTTCTTTGGAAGCACCAAGACCATTTTCCTGCACCATTGATTGTATTGGCGATTTTCATCTCATCCAATGGCAGGAAACCGGATCGGCCGATGGCGGTACATTTCCTGTACTTGCGGCTCTTTGGTCACCGGCGAACAATCGGTCCATTCTCAACAACAGGAGGAGGATCAGAACATGATTGCAACAACCGAAATTTCGCCCCGGGATACGGTTCACGCGGAGCCCGTCGGCATTGCCCGCTCGCTGGGGCCGAGCTTTGCCGCGCGCGCCGCGGCGGCGGACGACAGCGACGCCTTCGTCGCCGAAAACTACCGCGACCTGCGCGAAGCCGGCCTGGTGGAGGCAGGCGTACCGGCCGATCTCGGCGGCGGCGGTGCCGAGATCGCGGAACTCTGCGCCATGATCAAGGAACTCGCCCACCATTGCGGTTCGACGGCGCTCGCCTTTTCCATGCATACGCATCAGGTGGCGATCCCCGCCTGGCGCTGGACGCATCAGAAGGCCGAGCCGGTGGTCCCGCTTCTGAAGCGCGTCGCCGCGGAGCGGATCATTCTTCTGTCCAGCGGCGGTTCTGACTGGATCGAAGGTTCGGGCAAGGCCGAGAAGGTCGAGGGCGGCTACCGGATCACGGCACGCAAGATCTTCACGTCCGGCTCGCCCATGGGCGATGTCCTGATGACGGGCGCGGTTTTCGACGGCGACGACGGACCGAAGGTCCTGCATTTCGGCCTGCCGATGAAATCGCCGCATATCAAAGTCCTCGACACCTGGAGGACGATGGGCATGCGCGGCACGGGCTCGAACGACGTGATGGTCGAGGGGCATGTGGTTCCGGAAGAAGCGGTTGCCCTGAAGCGCAATCAGGGCGAATGGCACATGCTCTTCCACATCATCTCGATGATCGCCTTCCCAGTGATCTACTCCGCCTATCTGGGCGTGGCGGAAAGCGCCCGCGACATCGCCGTCGAACTCGCCAGGAAACGCAAGCCGGATGCGCATGTCATCGCGCTCGCAGGGCGGATGGATACGGAACTGAGGGCCGCGCAATATGCGCATGCCGCGATGATCGCCGCAGCCGAACGGGGCGAACCCGGCCCCGCCACCACCAACGAGATCATGATCGGCCGTTCGCTGGTGGCGCGCCACGCGATCGCCGCAACCGAGCTTGCGATGGAAACGGCCGGCGGCGGCGCCTTTTTCCGGGACAAGGGCCTCGAACGGCGGTTCCGCGACGTGCAGGGCGCGCGCTACCACCCCATGAGGACCGGCGCACAGCAGGAATTCGCCGGCCGCACGGCTCTGGGGCTCGATACGGTGAAAACCTTCTGACGGAAGGAAACGAAATCAAGGCGGCCTTCACGTCACAACCAGAAGAAGGTGTCAGAGGTACGAAAGCATTTCCGGAAATATGAACATGCATATTTCCAGTTGACGAAATCGTGAACATACCCCTTAATTCTCACGGGGTTTTGAATGCGCCCCTTTAGGGTCTGAGCCTACGGGATGCACCTGCGAATTTCATCGGCCACGATCCTAGAATGACTGGCCCGCCTTTTGATCCACCAAAAGGCGGGCCGATTTTTTGCCGGCCGCCGGTGATCAACCCCGGCTATGAACAAGCCGGTGGATGAACTCCAGCTTGCCGACCACCGCCGGTGTCAGGATGAAGGGGTAGAGGTCCGGCACGCCCATGGACCTGTGCAGGCTGTTGAGCGCCACGCTGAACGGGATCCAGGCTGAGACGAGCTGCCCGGCGCCCTGGGCGTGATAGGGATTGAAGGCGACTTCGACCGACAGTTCCTCATGCTGCTGCGGCTCGATCGACATGCCGTAGGAACGGGCCGTTTCCAGCGTATCGACGATATGGAGGTAATGCGCGAAGCATTCGGCGAAATCCTCCCAAGGGTGCGTGCTCGCATAGGTGCTGATGAAGGTTTCCTGCCAGCCGGGCGGCGGGCCCTGTTCGTAATTGCGCTGCAGCGCCTCGCCGTAATCGGCCGTCTCGTCGCCGAAGACGGCACGGAACTCATCGAGCCTCCCCCCGTCGCGCACGAGCTTGTCCCACATGTAATGGCCCGTCTCGTGGCGGAAGTGGCCGAGCATGGTGCGATACGGCTCGTTCATCATGACCCGCACCTGCTCGCGGGTCGCGTCGTCGGCTTCGGCCGCGCGGATCGCGATCAACCCGTCCTCGTGGCCGGTCATGGCCGGCACCACGGTGCCGTCCGGCTGCACTTCGTCGACCAGGAAATCGAAGACCAGGCCGCCTTCCGGATCCTGCTCGCGGGTGGTGCACGGCAGGTTCCAGCGGAGCAGCGAATAGAAGAGGTGCCGCTGCGCCTGGCTGATGCGGCGCCACTGGTTGAGGCCGACCTCTGTGGAAGCGTCCGGGACCAGCCGGTTATGCCGGCAGGCCGGGCAGAAGACATTCGGATCGTCCGTCGGGACCGTCCAGTTGCAGATGTCCATGGCTGCATTGGCGCAGAGCCGCACCTTGTATCCCGGCTCCGCGACGGGATGCCAGGTCCCCTCACCCTCGTCTTCGGCGAGCGCGTGCATGGCGAGCCTCTCCGGCACGAAAGCCAGCCGATGGCCGCAATTGACGCAGGACCGGTTGTCGAAATGGATGGTTTGGCCGCAGTGATCGCATTCATAGAGGCGCATGGAGGAACCGGGTTCTTGAAGCGGATACAGAAAACCTGCTCCGGGCGAGAACCGGAACAGGTTTCGACTTACGAGCCTCGGACAGACCGTTACATGCGGTCCACGACGTTCTTGGCGGCGTCCTTGACCTTGCCCTTGGCCTGCTGGGCATGGCCCTTGGCTTCCTGGGCGTTGCCTTTTGCCTTCAGCTTCGGGTTATCGGTCATGTCGCCTGCGGCCTGCTTGATCTTGCCGGACACTTCGTTGGCCTTGCCGGCCATCTTGTCGCTGGTGCTGCCCATGATCTTTTCTCCTTCGACAGGGGACCCCATTGTCCCGACCAAAGAAGAACGCGAGGCCCTGCGGCTTCGTTCCGATATTTTCAAATTCAAAATCATGCATGGCCGGCTTCGCTCGACAGCATTTCCGGGCTGACGCCCATCAGCGCCAGTGCCCGTTCGTATTTGCCTTCCACCGTGCGGTCGAAGATCAGCTCGTCATTGGCCGGGCAATTCAGCCAGCCGTTGCCGGATATCTCCAGCTCGAGCTGACCCGGCCCCCAGCCGGCGTAACCGAGCAGCATGGTCGCCCGCGCGGGACCCCGGCCGTCGCAGATCGCGCGGATGATATCGAGCGTCGCGGTCAGGGAGATCTCGTCGCTGACGGGGATCGAGGACTCGCTCGAAAAATCGTCGGAATGCAGCACGAAGCCGCGGCCGGTCTCGACCGGTCCTCCCGAGAGGATCGGGAAATCACGGGTATCACCGGGCAGCATGATCGCGTCCGCCTGGTCCATAAGCTTCAGATGCAGGAGGACGTCGGTGAAGGAGATCGGCTGCGGCCGGTTGATGATGAAGCCCATGGCGCCCGCCTGAGAATGGGCGCAGACATAGACGACCGTGCGCGTGAAATTGCTGTCCTGCATGCCGGGCATGGCGATCAGGAACTGGCCGTCCAGGAAACCCCGTTCGCACTTGTCCCTCAAGGTCGAGAAAACCATCACGCCTCCAGCCTGCCTTCCGGCCCGAACCCCGGACAGGAGAGGCTTCGATCTGTCATTGAAGCAAGATGGGGCAGTCCGCCCCATCAATCAACCGAAAATGATCGGCTTTGGCCAGCTTACGACTAGTCCACGCCGGCCAGATCGGTTAAACGCTTGGGCCCATGAAGATAAATTCAGTCCGCAGCCTCCCGGCCCGCGCGCTTGGTGCGCTCGTCGCCTGTGTTACCGCGGGTACGATCCTGGGCAGTCCGGCGGTCGGCCGGGCGGAAACCACGCCCTGGGCCACCACCGAGGGCGGCCGCATGCGGATCGTGGCCCTGCCGCCGGAACCCGACGGAACGGTGCGCGGCGCGCTGCAGATCGAACCCCGGCCCGGCTGGATCACCTATTGGAAGGAACCGGGCGATGCCGGCATTCCGCCGCAAATGGTGTTTTCCAAGGCGGGCGGCGCGACGCTCTCCCATGTTTCCTATCCCGTGCCGAAGCGCATCGCCAACGGCAAGCTGAACGACATCGGCTACGATCATCCGGTGGCCCTGCCCTTCGAACTGAAGGTGGAAGATCCCGGCAAGCCGCTGAACCTCGGCGCTTCCGCCTTCGTCGGCCTCTGCCGCAATATCTGCATTCCGTTCCAGGCGGAGTTCTCGCTGGCGCTCGCACCGGTCAAGGGCACGCCCGTGGAAGAGGCGATGATCATCAATCAGGCCGCCTCGAAACTGCCGGAAGCGCCTTCGGACGACTTCGCCGTCACCCATTATGCGATGACGCAGGGCCGCGAAACCCTGAACCTGAAGCTGAAGCTGCCGGAAGAGACCGCCGCGCCGCCGC
Source organism: Neorhizobium sp. CSC1952 (assembly GCF_030378245.1). Taxonomy (NCBI): domain Bacteria; kingdom Pseudomonadati; phylum Pseudomonadota; class Alphaproteobacteria; order Hyphomicrobiales; family Rhizobiaceae; genus Neorhizobium; species Neorhizobium sp. CSC1952. The sequence continues at coordinate 657,984 of NZ_CP128416.1, forward strand.
AGGTGATCGTCACGGGTCCGCAGGGCCATGTGCTCTTCGACGGCGCCAACGGGCATCAGGACGGCGACAGCTACTCGCTCGACATGCCGGTCGGGAAACTTCCCAAGAACTACGACATCAAGGGCAAGCGCTGGGGAATCCTGGTGATCGCCGGAAACCGCGCCATGGAAACCTCGCTCGCCTTCGAGTGAAGGGCGAGTAAGCCGGAACGGATGGCCGGCCGGCTTCAACAATTGGTGTCCTCCGGTGCGCCGGTATTGCCCTTGCCATCGGTCGAGCCGGGTCTATAGTGCGCCGCGACCGGCGGGCCGGAGGTATGGACCCGCAAAATCCCGACACAGAGGAGAATTCCCATGACCATAGCCGTCGGCGACAAACTGCCCGCAGCCAAGTTCAAGGAAAAGACCGCAGACGGGCCGGTGGAGATCACCACCGACCAGCTCTTCGACGGCAAGAAGGTCGTCCTTTTCGCCGTGCCGGGCGCCTTCACGCCCACCTGCACGCTGAACCACCTGCCGGGCTATCTCGAAAACCGGGATGCGATCCTCGCCAAAGGCGTCGACGACATCGCCGTCGTGGCCGTCAACGACTGGCACGTCATGGGCGCCTGGGCGCAGCAGACGGGCGGCACCGGCAAGATCCACTTCCTCGCCGACTGGGACGGCGCCTTCACCAAGGCGCTCGGCCTCGAGCTCGACCTCTCGGCCGGAGGCCTGGGCGTCCGTTCCAAGCGCTATTCCATGCTGGTCGAAGACGGTGTGGTGAAGTCTCTCAATATCGAAGAAAGCCCCGGCCAGGCGACCGTTTCGGGTGCCGCCACGATGCTGGAACAGCTCTGAACGATATCCGCATCTTCCCCGGAAGGGCGCCCGGAGGCGCCCTTTTTCGTCGGGAGCCTTTCGTCAGACGGCAAGGTCGAAGACCATCAGCCCCGACAGCCCGCCATCCGTGGAGGCGAGAATGCGTTCGCCGACGGCGATATGCTCGGGATGGACGAGATAGGCGTCGCGCGCCTCCGGGCTTTCGAATGTCACGATGAAGCCGTCCAGAAAGCCGCCGTTCAACCCTTCCGGCGATGTATTCGGACCGTACTTGACGTCGAGAATGCCGGGGGTCACGTTTTTCAGCGCGGCGACCGCATCATAGATCGCCTGCTTGTCGGCCGCTTGAAGGGCCGCCTTGAACCGAACGAAGACGCAATGCAGGATCATTGAGCGGACCTCCCGGATTTTCGTTTGCGGCAGAATAGTGGCTGACGCGGCGAGCGCAACCGCCCGTCAGGCGATTTCCAGAAGAAGCGCCCGGTGGTCGGAAACCTCGGGCTCCGCCACCACGTCGAATTTCCCGACCTTCACTTCGGGCGTCACCAGGAGATAATCCGCGTAACGCCCCTCCTTGGGATACCAGGAGGTGCGGGTATCGGTGAAGCCGCGCGTAGTGACGAGGTCGGCGAGTTCCAGTTCTCCCAGAACCGCAAAGGTCTCGCTATCCGGCAGGAGGTTGAAATCGCCGCAGACGACGAGCCCCTCGCCTCTCCGCCGGACCTTCTCGACGAGCGCGACAAGCGCATGCGCCTGGGCGAGCCTCGCGGGCGTATCGCCCTTGCCGGCGAGATCGCGCAGGCCGTGCATCTGCACGATCGTCACAGCCGAGCCGGCGTCTGGACGGAAGATGCGGAAGCCATGGGCATTGCGGGGACGCGGATGTTCGCCGAAACCGGAGACCGGAAAGTCGCCGTGGATGAAGCCCTGCGCCTGGCCGATGACCGGCAGGCCCTGCCGGACGAAGGTCGCAAGCCCCCATTCGGACGTCACTTCGCGATCGCCCTCATGGAGCGGGCCGCGCGCGGCCGGGGCGAAAAAGGCATGATGGTCAGGCAGGATCGCCGCCACGTCCTCCAGCAGGCTGGCGCGCTGCGGCAGCTCGAAATCGCCGTCGCGAAAGGCCAGCCAGCCGCCGTCATGTCCCGCGACATGGGTGACTTCCTGCAGGCAGAGCACATCTGGATCGGCCTCCCTGAGGTACCGCATCAGCGGCTCGTGGACGCGGCCACCCCAGGCATTGAGGGAGATGAGGCGCAGGGTCATGAATTAGCGCTCCGCGGAAACCATGAGGATCATCGGCCGGTCCATTTCCTCCGCAAGATCGGGATTGGCGGCAATCTGCTCTTCCGAGGGACGCCATTCGACGACGCGGCGGATAGTGAAGCCATCGTCGATCAGCGTATTCAGCGTCGTGCCGACGGTGCGGTGATATTTGAGGACGCCCTTGGCGAGCCAATCGGTGGTGCGCCTTCCCTCGACCGAATAGCCATCCACCGGCCAGAATCTCCTGCCGGCCTCATCCGTACGCCAGCCCGGATTGGCGGACGCCATGTAGATCGGGTGCTCGATGGTGAAGACGAATTTGCCGCCGGGAACCAGCGCCGCATGCACCTGCCGCACCAGCCGGCCGAAATCCTCCAGATAATGGAAGGCGAGCGAGCTGTAGGCGAGGTCGAAAGCGGCCTGCGGCAGTTCGACACGTTCCAGGTCGGCGATATCGTAGGCGATTGCCGGGTGGGCATTCTCTGCCTTCGCCCGGGCGATCATCTTCTCGGAAAGATCGAGGCCGAGCACGGATGCCGCCCCTTTCTCCGCGGCAAAGCGCGAGAACCAGCCGAAACCGCAGCCGAGATCGACCACGCGCTTCTGCTTCAAATCCGGCAAAAGCGACCGGATCACCGGCCATTCCGCAGCACCGGCAAGGCCGTGTACGGATCGGCCGAGCCGGCTGTAGCCTTCGAAAAACTCCGGCGTGTCGTAGATGTTCTGCGCCATGGTTCCTTCCCGGTCGTCCCCTACCGGCCTACTTCTTCTTGAACGGCGCCATGCCGAGCCGGGCGAGCTCGTCGGCCCGCTCGTTTTCCGGATGGCCGGCATGGCCCTTGATCCAGTGCAGGGTCACCTTGTGCTTGTTACGGGCTTCCTCAAGCTGCTGCCAGAGCTCGGCATTCTTGACCGGCTTCTTGTCGGATGTCTTCCAGCCGTTTTTCTTCCAGCCGAAAATCCATTTGGAAATACCGTCCTTCACATAGGCGCTGTCAGTGTATAGATCGACCTCGCAGGGCGTCTTCAACGCATTCAAGGCCTGGATCGCGGCCATCAGCTCCATGCGGTTGTTGGTCGTTTCGGCCTCGCCGCCGAACATTTCCTTTTCCGCCTCGCCATAACGCAGGATGGCGCCCCAGCCGCCCGGGCCGGGATTGCCGGAGCAGGCACCGTCGGTGAAAATCTCCACGTGCTTCATGCGGCGAGCCCGTATTCGGCGGCGGAAGAAATCTGCCGGTGGAAGCGCAGCTTCTTCAGGTATTCGAGCGGGTCCTTCTTGACCACCAGCGCGCCCGCCGGCGTCGTCAGCCAGTCGTAGAGGCGGGTCAGGAAGAAGCGTAGCGCCGAACCGCGCGAGAGCACCGGAAGTGCGGCGATCTCTCCATCCGAAAGCGGCCGGACGCTGCCGTAACCTTCCAGCATCGCCATGCCCTTGGTGAGGTTGTAGGCGCCGTCCTTCTCGAAGCACCAGGCGTTCAGGCAGATGGAGACGTCGTAGGCCAGCAGGTCGTTGCAGGCGAAGTAGAAGTCGATCAGGCCGGAAAGCTCGTCGCCCAGGAAGAAGACATTGTCCTGGAAGAGGTCGGCATGGATGACGCCGGCCGGCAGGTCCTTCGGCCAGTGGGCGGCGAGAAAGGCCAGCTCGGAGGAAATCTCCTCCTGCAGACCCTTTTCGACTTCGTCGGCGCGATCGGCGGATTTCGCCCAGAGCACCTTCCAGCCTTCGAGCGACAAGGCATTGGGACGGGTCAGTTCAAATCCCTCGCCCGCAAGATGCATCTCAGCCAGCGCCTTGCCCACCTCGCGGCAGTGCTTCGCTTCCGGCTTTCGCAGCCACATGCCTTCGAGGAAGGAAATCAGCGCCGCAGGGCGGCCGGAAAGCTCGCCGAGCAGCTGGCCGTCACGGCGCGGCAAAGGCAGTGGGCAGGACAGGCCGCGGGCCGAAAGGTGCTGCATCAGGCCCAGGAAGAACGGCAGGTCGGCCTTCTCCACCCGCTTTTCGTAAAGCGTCAGGATCAATGGATCGCGCGTCGTGTGCAGCAGGAAATTCGAATTCTCGACGCCCTCGGCAATGCCCTTGTACGAGGTCAGCGCACCGACATCGTATTCGGTCAGGAAACGCTTCAGGTCGTCTTCGGTGATGTCGGTATAAACGGCCAAGGTGGTCTCACAGTCCGTGGGTGGGCAGAATCGTTTGAGAGGGATTGTACCCCCCTCTGCCCTGCCGGGCATCTCCCCCACAAGGGGGGAGATCACAAACGGCACGACCGTCATTCCCGAAAAAATGTCGCGGAGCGCAATGCGTCAGCAAGGGACTATCGAGCAGGCGCCCATCCGATCTCCCCCCTTGTGGGGGAGATGCCCGGCAGGGCAGAGGGGGGTGTTCCGGCGCCCACGCCTTCACGCCCGCACCCCGTTGACCCAGGCCATGTCCTCGACGGTCAGCGGCACTCCGCGCAATTCGCGGTTGACGAGGAAATTCTCGGTCTCCTCGGCGGTGACGGCGAGTTCGATCTCCGCCTCGAAACGTGCCTTGAAGGCCGCGATGATCTCGTCGACGATGACTTCCGGAGCGGATGCCCCGGCGGAGAGGCCGAGCGTGCGGATGTCGCCGATCTCGTTCCAGTCCAGTTCCGCGGCGCGCTGCACCAGCATGGAGCGCCTGGCCCCGGCCCGCAGGGCCACCTCGACCAGCCGCTTGGAATTCGACGAATTCGGAGCGCCGACGACGATGAAGAGATCGCAGCCGGGTGCGGCTTCCTTCACCGCCTCCTGGCGGTTGGTGGTGGCATAGCAGATGCTGTCGGCGGCGGGCGCCGAAAGGTTTGGAAAACGCTCCGTCAGCCGCGCGATCACGCCGGCGGTGTCGTCGACCGAGAGCGTCGTCTGGGTGACGTAGCCGAGATTGTCCGGATCGGCCGGCTCGTATCCGTCCGCGTCCTCGACCGTCTCGATCAGCGACACGGTGCCGGGAGGAAGCTGGCCCATCGTGCCGATCACTTCCGGATGGCCGGCATGGCCGATGAGGACGACATGGCGGCCGAGCCGCTGGTGGCGCATGGCCTGCTTGTGGACCTTGGAGACCAGCGGGCAGGTCGCGTCGAGATAGAAGAGATTGCGGGCCTGGGCATCCTCCGGCACCGATTTCGGAACGCCGTGGGCGGAAAAGACGACCGGCTGCTCCCGGTGCTCGGCGGGAATCTCGTCGAGCTCCTCGACGAAGATCGCGCCCTTGGCCTCCAGCCCCTCGACCACATAGCGATTGTGGACGATCTCGTGGCGGACATAGACCGGCGCGCCATAGGCCTTCAGTGCCAGCACGACGATCTGGATCGCCCTGTCGACGCCGGCGCAGAACCCGCGCGGACCGCAGAGGCGGATCGTCAGAGGAGGCTTTTTCACCTGGATGTTCATTCCGGTCCCATGGTCGTTGCTCGCGCTCCATATAGGCGAGCCGATCCGACCGCGCCAAGGAAAATGTTGCTCACTGTCCGGGAGAAGCCGAACGACGCCGCAGCCAGACGCCTGCGACCACGGCAATCAGCGCCGCGGCGAGCCCGTACCAGGTGACGGCGTATTGCAGGTGGCTGTTCGGCAAGTCGAACTGCGTCACGCCGCCCTTCGGCCAGCCGCCGGGATTGGTCACCGACGCATCCGCATCCACGAAGAAGGGCACGACCTTCGAAGCGTCGAGCCCGGCGCTCGATGCCATGGCGTCGAGGTCCTTCCAGTAGAAGATGTTCTTGGCGAGATCGTTATCCGGCACGAGGAAGGACGGCTTTTCTCCGAGCCGCGCGCGGGCATAGCCGGTAACGGTCTGCTCGCCCGGTATCTCTCCCGCCGCGCGCGTCGCCGGATCCTTCATCTCATAGGGTACGAAACCGCGGTTGAGGAGGAGGATGCGGCCGTCGCCAAGCACCATCGGCGTGTAGACGTAGTAGCCGGTCCGCCCCTCGAAGGTGGCGAAGAAATGCCGCTCCCTGGAATGATCGAAGACACCGGTCACCGAGACCCGCCGGTATTCGATATCGCCGCCGGATCTTGCCATCGCCTCTATCTCGGAGAGTGCAACGGGCTCCGCCGCCCGGCGTTCGGCGATATCGGCAAGCAGGCCCTCCTTCCAATGCAGCCGCTGAACCTGCCAGGTGCCGAGCGAGATCAGGATCGCCAGCGCCGCCAGCACGGCGGCCGCGGTCGCGATCGTCCGGCCCCTGCCGCGGGCGGGCCTGTCGGGCGTTTCGGTTTCGGCAGAGACTTTGATCGCCATCGGAAATTCCAGTCCTCAAAAAGCAGAAGGGCGGCTTTCGCCGCCCTCCCCGAATTCCTGCTTCCCGGATCAATGGGCGAGCGGCGCGCCCCAGCCACCCCAGATATAGATGGCGAAGAAGAGGAAGAGCCAGACCACGTCGACAAAGTGCCAGTACCAGGCGGCAGCCTCGAAGCCGAAATGCTTGGCGGGGGTGAAGCCGCCGTTGATGGCGCGCAGCAGGCAGACCGCCAGGAAGATCGTGCCGACCAGGACGTGGAAGCCGTGGAAACCGGTCGCCATGAAGAAGGTCGCGCCGTAGATCGAGTTCGAGAATTCGAACGGCGCATGGATGTATTCGTAGGCCTGCACGCAGGAGAACAGGATGCCGAGGGCAACCGTCAGCGCCAGACCGGTGATGAGGCCCTTGCGGTCGTTGTGCAGCAGCGCATGGTGAGCCCAGGTGACGCAGGTGCCGGACAAGAGAAGAATGACGGTGTTGTAGAGCGGCAGATGCCACGGATCGAGGACCTCGACGCCCTTCGGCGGCCACTGGCCGCCCAGGAATTCGGTGCGGGTCGCCTGGATCGCCTCGTTGGCGTAAAGGCTCGCATCAAAAAAGGCCCAGAACCAGGCGACGAAGAACATCACCTCCGACGCGATGAACATGATCATGCCGTAGCGCAGATGCAGCGACACGACGCGGGTATGGGCGCCGGCACGGCCTTCCTTGATCGTGTCCGACCACCAGCCGATCATCGTGTAGATGATGATCGCAAGACCGATGTAGAAGAGCCACGGGGTGGCGAGATTTACCCCGAACATGCTGAACGCGCTGCCATGCAGATAGCGCATGTAGCCGACGCCGCCGAAGGTGATGACGAAAGCGCCAAGTGAAGCCAGGATCGGCCACGGGCTCGGATCGATGATGTGGTAGTCGTGATGTTTCTGATGCGCATCGGCCATGTCAGAATCCCCGGATGAATGCCTGCTTCGCCGGAACCCGGCGAACCCTCTTAAAGTTTTCCTGCCCCTGTCTTATCGCCTTCCGGCAGAGCTGCGACCGGCTTCGACGGCTCGCTCGGATAGAAGGTGTAGGACAGCGTGATCGTCTTGATGTTCCTGGTTTCTGCCGCCTTGGCGATCTCCGGATCCACGAAGAACACCACCGGCATGGTAACCGACTGGCCGGGCTGAAGCGTCTGCTCGGTGAAGCAGAAGCACTCGACCTTGTTGAAATAGGCGCCCGCTTCCATCGGCGTCACGTTGAAGACGGCCGTTCCGGTCGTCGCCTCCGGCGAACGGTTGGTCGCCGTGTACTCGACCTGCATGGTCTCGCCGATCTTCGGATTGACGGCCGTGGCGGGCTTGAACTCCCAGTTCAGGCCCGGCGAGATATTCGCATCGAACGTGACCTGGATGGTCTTGTCGAGAATCGTGTCGGAATACTGCTCGACGCGCTGCGTCGTGCCGTTATAGCCGGTGACCTGGCAAAACAGGCGGTAGAGCGGCACGGAAGCATAGGCCGCGCCAACCATGCCGGCGACGAAAACGGCGCAGCCGGCGAAAATCGCGCTGTTGCTGACCCGCTTTACCTGACCGTTCCGGACCTGCCCGTTTTGAACCTCCGTCATCGCTCCGCTCCTAGTTCCCGAGACCGCCGATTTTCACCAGCGTCATGATGTAGAAAAGAACCACAAGGCCGGCGAGAACCAGACCGAGCGCGATATTGCGGTTGCGGCGCGACTTTCTCTGCGCCTCACTGAGCTTGACGGTTTCGATCACAGCACACCTCCAACGAGGCCCGGCAGTCCTTCGAAAAGCCGGTCCGCCAGAAGAGCCGAGAAGATCGCGAAGAGATAGAAGACCGAATAGGCAAACATCTTCTTCGCCGGAACCATCTTTTCGTCGCCGTCGGGCATGCGCCGGACGGCGATGGAACAGATGATGAAGATCGCGCCGAGCACGGCGGCGAAGACGCCGTAGCCGAGGCCGACCAGGCCGGTCAGCATAGGTGCTACGGCAGTCACCGCCGTCAGGACGGCATAGACGACGATCTGGTTCTTGGTGGAGGCTTCGCCCGCCACATTGGGCATCATCGGCACGCCGACCGCGCCGTAATCGCGCATCTTGAAGAGCGCCAGCGCCCAGAAATGCGCCGGCGTCCACAGGAAGATGATCATGAAGAGCAGGATGCTGTCGAGCGACACGCCGCCCGTCACGCAGGCCCAGCCGATCATCGGCGGAAAGGCGCCGGAGGCCCCGCCGATGACGATGTTCTGGGGCGTCGAGCGCTTCAGCCACATCGTGTAGACGACGACATAGAAGAAGATGGTGAAGGCGAGCAGCCCGGCCGCGAACCAATTGACCGCGAGGCCGAGGATGACCACCGAGAAGACCGAGAGCGTCAGGCCGAAGGCCAGCGCTTCCTTCGGCAGGATGCGGCCGGCCGGGATGGGGCGCCTGGCGGTGCGGGTCATGACAGCGTCGATATCGGCGTCGTACCACATGTTGAGCGCGCCGGACGCGCCGGCACCCACCGCGATGCAGAGTACGGATATCACGCCGAGCACCGGATTGATCTCTCCGGGCGCCAGCATGAGGCCGGCAAACGCGGTGAAGACGACGAGGGACATCACCCGCGGCTTCAGGAGCTCGAAGAAATCGCGCGCGCTGGCTTCCGAGAGGCGCGTGCCTCCATCGGTGCCGAGAGCGTCGTGATTGTCGATAACCGTCATTGAACCGTCCTGTCTGCTCTTTCAGGGCACCGCGGATGCCGCGATGCCCTCTTTCAATATCGTCCGCCGCTTAGCGGATGCGCGGCAACTGCTCCCACTGGTGGTAGGGCGGCGGCGAGGAAAGCTGCCATTCCAGCGTGCTCGCACCCTCGCCCCACGGATTGTCGCCCGCGACGCGCTTCTTGGCGAAGGCTTCCCAGACACCGAAGAGGAAGATCAGCACGCCGACGAAGGAGATGTAGGAGCCAATCGACGAGACATAGTTCCAGCCGGCGAATGCATCCGGATAGTCGATGTAACGGCGCGGCATGCCGGCGAGGCCGAGGAAGTGCTGCGGGAAGAACACCAGGTTGACGCCGATGAACATGACCCAGAAGTGCAGCTTGCCGATGAACTCGCTGTACATGTAGCCGAACATCTTCGGGAACCAGTAGTACCAGGCCGCGAAGATGGCGAAGACCGCGCCGAGCGACAGAACGTAGTGGAAGTGGGCCACGACGTAATAGGTGTCATGCAGCGAACGGTCGAGGCCGGCATTGGCGAGCTGGACGCCCGTGACGCCGCCGACGGTGAACAGGAAGATGAAGCCGATCGCCCAGACCATCGGGGTCGAGAAGGTCAGCGAGCCGCCCCACATCGTCGCGATCCAGGAGAAGATCTTGATGCCGGTCGGAACCGCGATGACCATCGTCGCGAAGACGAAGTAGCGCTGCGCGTCGAGCGACAGGCCGACCGTGTACATGTGGTGGGCCCAGACGATGAAGCCGACGGCGCCGATCGCCACCATGGCATAGGCCATGCCGAGGTAACCGAAGACCGGCTTCTTCGAGAAGGTCGAGACGATGTGGCTGATGATGCCGAAGCCCGGCAGGATCAGGATGTAGACTTCCGGGTGACCGAAGAACCAGAACAGGTGCTGGTAGAGGATCGGGTCGCCGCCGCCTTCCGGCGCGAAGAAGGTCGTGCCGAAGTTGCGGTCGGTCAGAAGCATGGTGATGGCGCCCGCCAGAACCGGCAGCGAGAGGAGCAGCAGGAAGGCGGTGACCAGAACGGCCCAGGCAAAGAGCGGCATCTTGTGCAGCGTCATGCCGGGAGCGCGCATGTTGAGGATGGTGGTGATGAAGTTGATCGCACCGAGGATCGAGGATGCGCCCGCGACGTGCAGCGAGAAGATCGCCAGGTCCACGGCGGGACCCGGATGCCCCATGGTCGCGAGCGGCGGATACATGGTCCAGCCGCCGCCGACGCCGTAAGCGCCCGCCGGGCCCTCGACGAACATCGACAGGATCAGCAGGAGGAAGGCCGGCACGAGCAGCCAGAAGGAGATGTTGTTCAGCCGCGGGAAGGCCATGTCCGGCGCGCCGATCATGATCGGCACCATCCAGTTGGCGAAACCGCCGATCATCGCCGGCATGACCATGAAGAAGATCATGACCAGCGCGTGACCGGTGGTGAACACGTTGAACATGTGCTTGCCGCCGTCGATCGCGGCGTCGCCCTCGAAGCCGTAGACCATCGAGGCCAGACCGTGGAAGATCTGGATGCCCGGTTCCTGCAGCTCCATGCGCATGGCCACCGACATGAGGCCGCCGATGATGCCCGCGATGATCGCGAAGATCAGATAGAGCGTGCCGATGTCCTTGTGGTTGGTCGAAAAGAGCCAGCGGGCGGCGAAGCCCGGTGCATGATGATGATCGTCGTGAGCATGCGCATCGTCAGAGGTGCGGGCATGAGCGTGATCGTCGTGAGCGGAATGTCCAGCCATTGTCCTCACTCCTCCTTATTACTTGGCTTCGTTTGCCGCGACGGCAAGGTTGCCGGCGGGCGCGTCGACCGCTGCCATCAGGGCCTTGTTGGCGCCCGGCAGGTCGGTCGCGGCCTGTGCGAGCCAGGTATTGTACCTGTCTTCGGAGACGACGCGGATGGCGATCGGCATGTAAGCGTGATCCTTGCCGCAGAGTTCGGAACACTGGCCGTAGTACAGGCCTTCCTTTTCGGCATTGAACCAGGTCTCGTTCAGACGGCCCGGCACGGCGTCGATCTTGAGACCGAAAGCCGGCATCGCGAAGGCGTGGATGACGTCCGAGGGAGCCGCCGTCACGAGCAGGCGAACGGTCTTTCCGACCGGGACGACCATCTCGTTGTCGACGGCGAGCAGGCGCGGATAGGTGGCGACATCGGTCTTGCCCGCAGCAGCGCGGTCCGTTTCCTTCAGCATGAAGCTGTCGAAGGCCACCGGAGCCGGCGTTCCTTCATATTCGTAGTTCCACTGCCACTGGGTGGCGGTGGCCTTGACCGTCATGTCCGATTCCGGAATTTCGAGCTGCGCGTTCAAGAGGTTGAACGAGGGGATGGCGAGGAAGAAGAGGATGAGAACCGGGCCGAGGGTCCAGATGATCTCGATCGCCGTGTTGTGGCTGGTGCGCGACGGCACCGGATTGGCGCTGGCGCGGAACTTCAAGGCAACGACGACCAGCAGAGCCAGGACGAGCAGCGTGATCGGCACGATGAACACCAGGGTATAATGGTTGAACCAGCGAATCTGGTGCATGATCGGCGTGGCGGGCGCCTGAAAGTCAAGCTGCCAAGGATGCGGCTGATCCGCATAACCGGCAGAAGCAAAGAGCAGACAGATGAGCGCCGTCATCACTGCATAAGCTCTGTTCATCACTATAATTCTCCCCATGCGTCTGATCTCGATCAAACCGAACGCAGAATCCAAGCTATATGGTCTGCTTCAATCACAGTTTGCCTGCCACCGCAATATCTGGCGGGAAAAGCCCGTGCGGCATTTTTGCGCCTCCCGGGAAACCCCGGAATCATGCGAGAATGGCGCAAGCCGCGTAGCGGAATTTCAGCATTCGTCCCCCGTTTTTTTGAGGTCTTCGGTATTTCGGGCCAAACCATCATAGCCTCTCAGGTCCGCAAAAACGGCTATTTCCCGGCGGGAGCGCGCATGGGAGGCCCAGCCGGATTCGGAGTCCCATTTTCGCCGTACTCGGCTGGAAAGTGGGCGGGGCTTTTCATTTCGCCCGGCGAACGACAAGAATAGCCGCACTGATTCGTCTTCCAGAGGTTTCCATGGGTCGTCCCTCCCTGATCCGCGCCAGCCTTGCCGTGATGCTCTCGGCGGTCCTGTCGCTTCCGGCGTTCGCGCAGCAGCCGGCTCCGCGTCCGACGCCACAGCCGGCCCAGGGCTCTGCCCCTCAACCGAGCGGGACACCGGGAGTGACGGCGCCACAACCGTCTCCCCAGCCACCCTCCCAGGCGCCCAAGCCGCCGGGCAATGTCCGCGAGAACCACGGCGCGTGGTCGATCATCTGCGACCGGCCGGCCGGCGCATCCGTCGAACAATGCGCGCTGATGCAGAACGTGATCGCTGAGGACCGTCCCGAGGTCGGGCTTTCGGTCGTCGTCCTGAAGACGGCCGACCGAAAGGCGAAGATCCTGCGCATCCTGGCGCCGCTCGGCGTGCTCCTGAAGGACGGCATGGAACTCTATGTCGACAACAACAATATCGGCCGCGCCTATTTCACCCGCTGCTTCTCCGAGGGCTGCTATGTGGAGGTCGAGATCGACGACGAGCTGATGCGCATCCTGCGCGCCGGCAAGAACGCCGTCTTCGCGCTGCGCGAATCCGCCGACCAGGACCGGGTCGGGATTCCGATCGAGCTCACCGGCTTCGGCGAAGGCTACGACGCCCTCCCCTGAACGTCATATAATAAAGAGAACATCGGCGCCGGGACGACGCTCATGGAATTGCAGGGCAGCCATCACTTCCCCGTTCGTTTCGACGACGAGGTCGTCAGCGACGCGGTGCGCGCCTTCGTCGTCCAGCGCACTGTGCGTGAGCAGAAAATGAAATGGCGCGCAGCGGCGCTGATGGTGGTGGCCAGCCTTTTCCTGGTCGTCCAGGGCAATTTCACGCTTGCCGTCCTGGCGATCGTCGTCGCCTGCTTTCCGGCGATTTTCAGCGCCATCGTCTGGCGCGTCCATTCCGCCAACACATTCGGCCGGTACAACCGCATGGCCGACCGCCGGGCGGACATCACCATCGACCCGGAAGGCTTCGGCATCAGCTCCGATCTCGGCAGCGGAAACCTCACCTGGCGCAACGTCACCGAAATCTGGGAGCGGCCGCGCTCCTTCATGCTCTTCAGCGGCGCGAACGCCTTCAACATCCTGCCGCGCGATACCATGCCGGAAGAGGTCCAGGCCTTTCTGAGCGCCCGGTCGGTTCGAAGATAGGCTTGCTTAGCCCCCCTTCGGGACCTACATCGGTCGGATGAGAGCCCGCGTCTTCGCCGCAGCGCCCAAAGGAGCATTCCATGAATACCGACCTTCTCAACCTTTTCGACTGCGACGAGACTAAGCTGCGCTCGATCCTTTCCGGTGCGCTTTCCGGCGCCGATGACGGCGAACTTTTCGTGGAACATGCCCAGGCGGAATTGCTGACCTTCGACAACGGAAGGCTGAAAGGCGGCTCGTTCAACACCGACCAGGGGTTTGGCCTGCGGGCGGTCGCCGGCGAGGCGGTCGGCTACGCGCATGCGGGCGAGCTTTCTGCCGCCGCGCTTTCCCGCGCCTCCGACGCGGTGCGCGCCGTCACCGCCGGCTATTCCGGCTCCTATGCGGCTGCCCCCCAGCGCACCAACAAGAAATATTACGGCGACGAGAACCCGATCGGATCCCCGAGCTTCGAGGAGAAGGCGAAGCTCCTGACCGAGATCGACGCCTATCTGCGCAACAAGGACGACAAGGTGCGGCAGGTGACCGCCACCGTTTCGGCAAGCTGGCAGGTGGTCGACATCCTGCGTGCCGACGGCCACCGGGTGCAGGACATCCGCCCGATGACGCGTCTCAACATTTCCGTCGTCGTCGGCGACGGCGACCGGCAGGAATCCGGCTCCTTCGGCACCGGCGGCCGCATCGGCTTCGGCGATTTCGTCACGGACGGCAACTGGCAGACCGGGGCCGACGAGGCGCTCCGCCAGGCGCTCGTCAACCTGACCGCCAGCGAGGCACCGGCCGGCACGATGGACGTCGTGCTCGGTTCCGGCTGGCCGGGCGTGATGCTGCACGAGGCGGTCGGCCACGGGCTGGAAGGCGACTTCAACCGCAAGAAGACCTCTGCCTTCGCGGGCCTCCTCGGCGAGATGGTCGCCGCTCCCGGCGTGACGGTCGTCGACGACGGCACGATCGACAATCGCCGCGGCTCGATCACCATCGACGACGAGGGAACGCCGTCGGCCTACAACGTGCTGATCGAGGACGGCAAGCTGGTCGGCTACATGCAGGACCGCCAGAACGCCCGGCTGATGGGCATGAAGCCCACCGGCAACGGCCGCCGGCAGGGCTATGCCTATGTGCCCATGCCGCGCATGACGAACACCTATATGCTCGGCGGGACCAAGACGCCGGAAGAGATCATCGCCTCGGTGAAGAAGGGCATCTATGCCGTCTCCTTCGGCGGCGGCCAGGTGGACATCACGTCCGGCAAGTTCGTGTTCGGCTGCACCGAGGCCTATATGATCGAAAACGGCAAGATCGGCCCGGCGATCAAGGGCGCCATGCTGATCGGCAACGGCCCGGACGCGATGAAGCGGGTCTCGATGGTCGGCAACGACACGAAGCTCGACACCGGCATCGGCAATTGCGGCAAGGCCGGCCAATGGGTGCCGGTCGGCGTCGGCCAGCCGCATCTGCGGATGGACCAGGTGACGGTGGGCGGCACGAGGGCGTAGCCCTATACTATAACGGAGCGCTTCACCCCCCTCTGCCCTGCCGGGCATCTCCCCCACAAGGGGGGAGATCGGATAGTAGCAAGCTCTTACTCCCAACACAGGTTTGAGATCACCGGAGCCAGGTTCAACACCGCTAATGATTTGGGAAGCCGGTACTTCTTGCCGATCTCCCCCCTTGTGGGGGAGATGCCCGGCAGGGCAGAGGGGGGTGAAGCCATGCAAGCTACTACTAGGGCCAATTCACGTTGAATCGCCGAACGGCCTGAAAAGCCACTTCCGCTCGATCGCCGCGGCAAGATCGATCCCATTCGCGCGGGCGAAGAGCAGCACATGGCCAAGCAGATCGGCGGTCTCGTCGGCGAGATCACGCGCAAGCTCCTCCTCGCTCCGCCCCTTCTTGCGGCCGCGGCCGGTCTTGCGGTTCCAGGCCTGGGTTAGCTCTCCCATCTCCTCCTGAAGCTTCAGGAGAAACCAGTCGGGGTCGCGGGCGATGCCGTGGGTTTCTGCATAGGCGACGGATGCGGCCTCGAACCGGCCGGCCAATCTCTCCAGCATATCGTTCTCCTTTTGTTTCCACAGGAAACGATGATTCTCAGGCTGCTGTCCAGAGCGTTTGCTTGACAGCGCAGACCAAATCCCGCCAGGTGCGGACCATCGCTCGAATCCCCCGCACGGCCTCTCCATGGACTCCCAAAATCCGTTTTCCACCTTCGTGGGAACCCTGCTTCCCGGGCACGGATTGCCCGAACTCGCCTTCATGTTCTTCGCGGCGGTGATCGCGGGGCTGGCGCGCGGGTTTTCCGGTTTCGGCGGCGCCCTGATCTTCGTGCCTCTCGCCGGCGCGGCGGTCGGCCCGAAAATCGCCCCCGCCCTGCTGCTGGTCATCGACGGGATCACGACGCTCGGCATGCTGCCGGAAGGCTGGCGGCGCGCCAACCGGCGGGAGGTGGGCACGATGCTCGTCGGAGCCCTCGTCGGCGTGCCGGCCGGCACGGCGCTGCTTGCGGTCATCGAGCCGACGGCGCTGCGCTGGCTCATCTCCATCGTCGTGCTCGGCCTGCTCGCCTTCCTGATTTCCGGGTGGCGTTACCACGGAACGCCGAAGACCTGGCTGACGGTCGTGGTCGGGGCGATCGCCGGACTGTTCGGCGGTGCCACCCAGCTTTCCGGCCCGCCGATCGTCGCCTACTGGCTGGGCGGCGCGATCCCGCCGCTGACGGTCAGGGCAAATCTGATCCTCTATTTTGCGCTGGCCACCGTCATCTCGGCGGTTTCCTACGTCGTCGGCCACCTGCTGACGCTTGAAGTGCTGGCACTCGCGCTGATCGCCGGGCCCGGCTACGGCGTCGGCCTCTTCCTTGGCTCGCGGCTTTTCGGCGTCGCCTCCGAAGGCACCTTCCGGCGCATCTGCTTCCTGCTCATCGCGATGGCGGCGATCGTCGGGCTTCCCCTCTTCGACACGCTGCGGCCCTGACCGGATTCTGCCCGCGTTTCTTCAGCAAGGCTTAACGCGTGCGGGAGTAGGGTCGCGCTGCTTTATAGTAACGTGGGCGTGATCGCTGTGGGGAACACCAAGGAGAGGCTGCAGGCGCTCTGGCGCCGCGACGTCAAGCGCCGTCTGGTCGCGGGCGGGCTCGACATGGCCGCCGCCCTCGCACGCGCCGGCATGATGGCGAATGCGCGCGGGCGCGGCGCGATCTTCACCCTTCACCATGTCCGGCCGAAAAAGAGCCGTCCCCTGCAACCCAGCGCCCATCTCGAAGTCACGCCGGATTTCCTGAGCGAGGCGATCGAGCGGCTTTCCGCGGAAGGCTACGAATTCGTGCCCCTGGCGGAAGTCCCGGCGCGACTCGCCAAACCGTCGAAGCGGCCCTTCGCCGCCTTCACGCTCGACGACGGCTACAGGAACAACGCCGCATATGCGCTGCCCGTTTTCGAGCGCCACAACGCTCCCTTCACGATCTTCGTGACCCGCGGGTTTGCGGAGCGCACCCATTCGCTCTGGTGGGAGACGCTTGCAGAACTGCTCGGGCAGGCGCCTGAAGTCACCTTCGACTTCGGCGACGGGCCCGAGCTGATGGACCTGACCTCCGAAGCCCGAAAGTTCGACGCCTTCGACCGCATCTCCCACTACGTCGGAACGACCGACGAGGCGAGCGCCGTCTCCCGCATCGATGCGATGGCGAAGAAGCACGGCGTCGACCCGCTGAAGATCACCGCCGATCTCACCATGGACGCGCAGGAGCTCAGAGCGCTCTCAGCGCATCCGCTGGCTTCTCTCGGCGCCCATACCATAAGCCACCGTGCGGTCGCCCGCCTCTCGGTGGAAGAGGCGCGCGAGGAAATGCGGCAATCGGCGGATTATGTGGAAATGCTGACCGGCGAGCGGCCGCGATCGCTCGCCTATCCCTACGGCACGCAGCAGGCCGTTTCCGAACGCGACATGACGATCGCCAAAGAGCTCGGCTTCTCGGTCGCGGTGACGACGCAGCCCGGCACGCTTTGCGAAAAACACGCCAACCGGCTTACCGGCCTGCCGCGCATCTCGCTCAACGGCTATTACCAGCAGCCGCGCTACGTCTCGGCCCTGGCCTCGGGAATCCCCTTCTCGATCGGGCGGTGACGCGCTTTTTTTGCGTTCCTGCATGCCGTTATCCCGAAACCGGGTTCTGCTTTCGGGCGGCATGCGTCTCAAGGATACATCCTGACCTTCTCCCAGGGGCCATCCGGAACCGGGCGGCGGAATTCGATGCGGTCGTGCAGGCGGAACTGGCGGTCGTGCCAGAATTCTATCGAGACCGGCCTGATGCGGAAGCCGGACCAGTAAGGCGGACGGGGAATCTCGCCGATCGCATAGCGGGCGGTATATTCGGCCACCGCCTTTTCGAGCGCGAAGCGGCCTTCCAGAGGCCGGGACTGTTTCGAGGCCCAGGCGCCGATCCGGCTGCCGCGGGCACGGGACGCGTAGTAGGCGTCGGCTTCCGCGTCGCTCACCACCTCCACCTCGCCGCGCAGGCGCACCTGACGGCGCAGCGATTTCCAGTGGAAGCACATGGCCGCCTTCTTCTGGCCGAGAATCTCGCGGCCCTTTTGGCTTTCGAAATTCGTGTAGAAGACGAAGCCGTGCTCGTCGTAGCCCTTCAGGAGAACCATCCGGACGTTCGGCATGCCGCGCTCGTCGACCGTCGCCAGGGCCACCGCGTTCGGATCGTTGGGCTCTGTGCGCTCCGCCTCCTTCAGCCAGGCGCCGAACAGCGCGAAGGGCTCGTTCTCTTCGGTGAAGTCACCACTTGTTAACCCGCCTTCAGACATATTGACTAAAATACTCCCAATCTGATGATTGCCCGTGACTCGTTGACGGACAGGAAACTAGTGGACGTGATAGCAAAGTCGAAAAGCCGCACAAAGGGATTACTTTTGCTCGGCAGGCGCGCCGCCGTCTGCCTCGTCGGCCTTTCGCTTGCCGGCTGCACCAGCAGCCTGGATCTCTTCGGCAGTGCGGAAAAGATCGACCGCAACATCTCGACCGGTACCGTGCCCGGCGCGCCGCAGCACACGGGTGCGACGCTTTCCGACGAAACGACGGTGCGCAACGCCGTCACCTCCGCCGATCTCGAAAGGCTCGGAAACGCCTCCCTTCCCTGGGCGAATACCGCGACCGGCAGCGCCGGCGTCGTCTCGCAGATCCGCGAAGCCCGCAACGAGGGGCATATCTGCCGCGACTTCATGACCACGCGCCATTCCTACGAAGGCATCGCGATGTTTTCCGGCCAGGCCTGCCTGACCAACAGCGGCGACTGGATGCTGACCGCCTTCGACAGGCAATAGGGCTCGCCCCTCTTCTCCGAAAAAGCAGAAGCGCATCCTCTCTTTTCGATGCAATCTCGGGCGGTAAAACCGTTTCCGCACCCTTAGGAATCGGTCTCTAAACGCTTTCTTTACCTTAACGAGTGCTGAGCCTTTCGATGTAACTCCTGATTCAGGAGTTCTGACCTAGGTTTTTCGCGAGCAGACGGACCGCCCGCCGATCATGAGGAACCGGCGGGCTGCTGTCGAGTTGTGACGCGTATCGGAGGGGCCAAGGATCGAGCGAGGCCCGCCGTTTCAGGTAACCGGTGGTCCCACAATGCGTGATCCCTATTCCGTTCTCGGCGTAAAGCACAATGCCGACGCCGACGAGATCAAGGCGGCCTGGCGCGCCAAGGCGAAGACCGCCCATCCCGACCATAATCAGGGCGATCCTTCCGCGGCGAGCCGTTTTGCGGAGGTCGGCCAGGCCTACGAGGTCCTGAAGGACCCGGAGCGCCGCAAGCGCTACGACCGCGCCGCCGAAATGCAGCAGACCATCATGCAGCAGCGCCAGGCCGCACGGGAAGCGGCCGAACGCGCCAAGGCCGCCAAGGCGAATGCCGAAAAGGTCATGGAGGAACTGGCGCGCGCCAATGCGCAGCGCGGCCAGGCCCAGGGGCCGTCGGGTAACGCCGGAGAGACGCCGGAAGACGTGATCGAACGCATTTTCGGAGCCGCCGCAGCCGAACAGGCGAAAGCCCAAGGCCAGACGAAGGCCCAGACACACACCGCCGGCGATTCTGCCGAAGCGGCAAAGGCCGATCCCATGGGAGAGAAGCCTCCGCTGCCGGCCATGGCGATCGATCTCGTCACCTCGCTGGTACGCCGGCTGCGCGGCACCGCGCCGGTTCCCGAAAAGGCGCCGGACCTTTCCATCGATGCGGCTGTCACCATCGAGGACCTGCTGAAGCAGAGCTGGATCACCCTCAAGCTGGCGGACGAGCGCGAGGTGCGCTTCGTCCTGGAAAAGGGCATGACGGAAGGGCACGTCGTGCGGCTCAAGGGCCAGGGCCTCAAGGTTCCCGGCATGAAGGCCGGCGATCTTCTGGTCACGCTCAAGATCGCCCGCGACGCCAATTACCGGGTCGAAGGGTTCAACCTCCACGCGACCCTGCCGATCTCGCTGGAAGATGCGGTGCTCGGCGCCGAGGCGGCGATGGAGACGCCGGAGGGCAACCGCAGCATCACCATTCCGCCATGGTCCGGCTCCGACCAGACGATCCGCCTCGGCGGTCTCGGCCTTTTCGACGATGCCGGCGGCCGCGGCGATCTCGTCATCGAGCTCAGGATTATTCTGTGGGAAAAGCCGAACGAGAAGGTCACGGACCTCATGCGGCACATGCGCCACGGGCTTTATGTCTGAGGAAAACGGCCGAATATGACAGTTATGCGTCGGTTTTCACCGGCGCGCACCCTTTGTTACGACCTCTAACACGAGATGAATGAAGCCAGCTTGAACCCTTGGGCTGCCTATGTCATAGGCAACATTCGTCTAAGTTTCAGGGGACTATGTATGGTTCAGGCTTCCGGCCTCATGGCAGGCAAACGTGGCGTCATCATGGGCGTTGCCAACAACCGTTCCATCGCATGGGGCATTGCCAAGGCCATTCACAGCCAAGGCGGCGAGGTCGCATTCACTTACCAGGGCGACGCGTTGAAGAAGCGGGTCGAACCGTTGGCCGCCGAACTCGGCGCCTATATGGCCGGCCATTGCGATGTCGCCGACGAATCGACCGTCGATGCGGTTTTCGAAAATCTCGAAAGGCACTGGGGCAAGATCGATTTCCTCGTGCATGCGATCGGCTTTTCCGACAAGGACGAGCTGACCGGCCGCTATATCGACACCTCGCCCGACAATTTCGCCAAGACCATGCAGATTTCGGTCTATTCCTTCACCTCCGTCGCGCGGCGGGCGGAGAAGCTGATGACCGACGGCGGCTCGATGCTGACGCTGACCTATTACGGCGCGGAAAAGGTCATGCCGAACTATAACGTCATGGGCGTCGCCAAGGCCGCGCTCGAAGCGAGCGTGAAATATCTCGCCGTCGACCTCGGCCCGAAGAATATCCGCGTCAACGCGATCTCCGCCGGCCCGATCAAGACGCTCGCCGCGTCCGGCATCGGCGATTTCCGCTATATCCTCAAGTGGAACGAGTACAACGCGCCGCTGCGCCGTACCGTGACGATCGAGGAAGTGGGCGATGTCGGGCTCTATATGCTGTCCGACCTCTCGCGCTCCGTCACCGGCGAGACGCACCATGCCGACAGCGGCTACCATGTGGTGGGCATGAAAGCCGTCGACGCGCCCGACATTTCGGTCATCAAGGACTGATGGCCAGCTTCCAGGAACGTCTGCCTTGCTCCTCTACATGATCCGCCACGGGCAGACGGACTGGAATGCCGAGGGACGGCTCCAGGGCCAGCAGGATATTCCGCTCAATGCGCTCGGCCGGGCACAGGCCAGCCGCAACGGCGAGCGGCTGCGCGGCATGATCGGCACGGCCGGGGATTTCTCGTTCATCGCCAGCCCCCTGTCGCGAACCCGCGAAACCATGGAGCGGCTGCGCGCCGCCATGGGCCTCGATCCCCATGACTACGGTATCGATGACCGGCTGAAGGAACTCTCCTTCGGCGACTGGGAAGGCCACACGCTCGAGGAGATCGCCCGCATATCGCCGGACAGGCTCACCGCCCGGGCGGAGGAAAAGTGGAGCTTCATCCCGCCCGGCGCGAGCGCCGAAAGCTATGAGATACTCTGCTGGCGGATCGGCGCATGGCTGCAATCCGTCGACGGACCGACGGTCTGCATCAGCCATGGCGGAGTGATCCGCTCGCTCTTCCGGCTGATCGGCGACCTTCCAGAGGACGAAGCGGCGACGGCCCCCACCCCGCAAGACCGGATCCTCAGGATCGACACGGACCACGGCCGGATGGAGTGGCTCTAGGCCACGCCGTATATACTCTAAATTATACTTTGCTAATTCTTCGAAACTACTGAACGATTTCGAGATCATCCACCACGCGGCTGCCATCCACGACGGTGTAGAAGACCAGCACCTTGACGCCGGCTTTAAGCCCTTCGAAGTTGAATTCTTCGGGCACCTTGTAGATCTTTCCGTCGTCGAGCGTCAGGCTGAGCGACTTCACGTCCACGGACTTGATCGTAGCCTCCACGTCGGCACTTTGCGCCCAGCTGTTGAGAGGCGAAAAGATGCTGGCCGTGGCGAGGAGAGCTGCGATCAGGATACGCATGGTCGGGGCCTTCGGTGAGATCGGTGTTGTCTCGTTTCGTTGCACAGATAGCCCTCAGATTGTGGCGAAAATCGCCCGTGACCATGACATTTTGAGTATAAGTGAAGGCCAGATTATTAACGCTTTTCAACAGCCTAGCGCCACCCTCCGGTTGCAGCGGCCGATTTCGCCAAACCTTGCCAAGTATTTCCGCACAACAAATGGCTATCAAATTTACCGGCTGCAGTGCAATCGGAAATTAACCCCCGTCCAATAGGCTTTTTTCCGACGTCATAGAGGTTAACGAAAAGGTTTGCGCGATTGAAATTCTGGCTTCCGCCCGCTTCAAAATCTCTTCGCCTTTTCCGGAACCCCAAGGCGCCTACGGCAATCGCATCCGCCATCGCGCTGGCGGTGATCAGCATCGGCGTGCTCCTCGACCGGCACAACACCAATGACTATCGCCGCGAACTGCGGGTGACGACGGAAAGAACGGTGGGATTGCTGGCGCGGCGGCTCGTCTCACGCATCGAGGCCGATGCCGCGGTCGCCGACCGCCTTGTCCACACCCTGACGGAAGACGCAAGAAGATCGCCGGACGATTTCAAGCGTTTCGTCGACAAGGAATTCCGCTACGGACCACATTTTTCCGCCGTTGCGATCGCGCCGGACTTCGACCTCGCCCGGATCATAACACGCGAAGCTCCAGCAGCCGCGTCGGGGACGGACGCCGATATCGATCCCGCCCGCCTCGCAAGCGACCTGAAATCGGTCAGCGGCCGCAATCGGGCATCCCTGCTGAGCGGCTCCCAGGAAGGCCACCTGACGCTGGTCATGCCGGTGCCGAAGGAAGGCGACGGCGCAGCCCTCTGGGGTGCGATCGCCCTCCTCATCGATGAAACCGGGCTCATGGAAGCCTCCGGCGTCACTTTCTCGCCGAATACGGCAACGGCGCAGAGCCTCATCAATCTCGACTGGCTGAACGTGGTCCTGCGCGACGCCGACAAGCCGGAATATTTCGCCTTCTACGGCGACGATTCGATCGAGGACCAGTCTCCCCTGAAATGGACCGTGCCGGTCAGCGGCGCCAACTGGACCCTGCTCGCCGCCCCCCGGTCCGGCTGGGATGTGGTGCCGCCGAACCAGTTGCGTTTCCGCCTGTCGATCGCGCTTGCCGCGCTCGCCGTCATCATGCCGATCTTCGTCGCGACCTCGCTGATCAGCGAGCGCAACCGCAATATCGCGGCGCTGAAGGCGCGCGAACTCAATCTCATCGATCTGTCGCAGCGCTTCAACCTCGCTATGGAGGCTTCCAACATCGGCATCTGGGAGGTGACGGGCGACAGCGGCAATCTCTTCTGGGACAAGCGGGCCGCCGGGCTGCACGGCAAGGCCGCCGACAGCGAGGGCAACCGCCTCGACGACTGGCTGAACTCGATCCATCCGGAGGACAGGCCCGCGGCCGAGACGCATTTCTTCAATTGCACCTGCAGCAATACGGCTTGCAGCGAGGTCTATCGCGTTCGGCTTCCGGACGGAGCCGTGCGCTATCTGAGGTCGGCCGGCGCGAGCTACCGCAACGCCGACGGCAGCCATCGCACGACCGGCATCGTCTGGGACGTGACGGCGGACATGGTGATGACGCAGACGCTCCGGAATGCCAAGGAGAACGCAGACATCAAGAATGCCGAGCTAGAACTGGCTCTCGACGAGCTGTCGAACCGCGAACAGGAGCTGGAAGAGCTCTCGACCAAACTCGACCTGGCTCTCGCCTCCTCCAATTGCGGCATATGGGAATCCAACCCGGTCACCCATATCGAGATTTGGGACCGGCGCATGTGCCAGCTGCACGGCCTTCCGTTCACCGACGGCATCGTGCGGGCCGAACAGTGGATCGACCTCATCCATCCGGACGACCGGTCTCTCGCGAAGCAGACCTCCTATCACTTCAACGACAGCTTCCGGCCGGACCCGCTCGTCGCGCGCGTTCCGCAGCCGGACGGGTCGATCCGCTATATCCGTTCGATCGGCAAGCTGCATACGACCCGCGACGGAACCAAGAAGGTGGTGGGCATCGCCTTCGACATCACCCAGGACGCGATCCTCACCCAGCAGCTCCAGGCAGCCAAGAACGAGGCCGACGCCAAGAATGCCGAACTCGAGCTCGCCAAGAGCCGGATCGAACACAATGCGCTGCACGACCCGCTGACGCTGCTCGCCAACCGCCGCAAGCTCGACATGGAACTCGACCGGCTGTCGCGCTCCAGCCGTAACGAGCGGCAGAAGTTCTCGATCCTGCATCTCGATCTCGACCGCTTCAAGCAGATCAACGATACGCTCGGACACGCGGCGGGCGATGCCATGCTGGTGCATGCCTCGCGCATCCTGTCGCGCAACGTGCGCAGCACGGACATCGTCGCACGCATCGGGGGCGACGAATTCGTCATCCTCGCGGCCGGCAATGCCAGCGCCGAACAGATGGCGCAGCTTGCCCAAAGGATCATCGCGGAATTCCACCACCCGATCGATTTCGAGGGCTTTTCGTGCCGTTGCGGCGTCTCGATCGGGATCGCCCAGGCGAGCGGCCTGAACGTGGACGCCCGCCGCATGCTGGTCAATGCCGACATCGCGCTCTACCGGGCGAAAGGCATGGGCCGCAACCGGTACGAATTCTTCACGCAGAACCTGCAGGCCGAGATCGTCAGCCAGAAGCGAACCGCCGACGAGGTCCTCGCCGGCATCGACAACAGCGAATTCACGACCTGGTACCAGCCGCAATTCTGCGCCCGCACCAGCGAGTTCACCGGCGTCGAGGCGCTGATCCGGTGGAACCATCCGCATCACGGGGTGCTTGCCCCCGACCGGTTCCTGAAGATCGCCGAGGACCTGAACGTCTCGGCCGCGCTCGACCAGATCGTGCTCGAAACCGTGATGAAGGACAAGCTGCGCTGGGCCGCGCTCGGCATGAGAATTCCCAAGGTCTCCGTCAACGTCTCCTCGAAGCGGCTGCATGACGAGACGCTGATCGATACGCTGAAGACCCTGCAGATCGCGCCCGGCGAAATCTCGTTCGAGCTGGTGGAATCGATCTTCCTCGACGAGAGCGAGGCCGCCGCGGCCGGAAACCTCGAACGCATCAAGGAGCTCGGCATCGATATCGAGATCGACGATTTCGGCACCGGCCATACGTCGATCGTCAGCCTTCTGAAGCTGAAGCCGAAGCGGCTGAAGATCGATCGCCAGCTCGTCATGCCGATCGTCAACTCGCCGCAGGAGCGCGCGCTCGTCCGCTCGATCATCGACATCGCCCGCTCACTCGGCGTCGAGACCGTGGCCGAAGGCGTCGAAACGATGCAGCACGCCAGCCTGCTGCGCGAACTCGGCTGCGACCTCCTGCAGGGCTACGCCTTCTCCCGGCCGCTCTCCTTCAAGGATTTCACCGAGGCCGCACGCGTCGGCTGGCGGAAGGCGGCGGCATAAGGGCCGTCCAGCCTTTCGCCCGCGGGCGTACCCGTTTGCGCAAGAAAAGCTTGTCGCCCGGCGACCTTTTCCATATGACAACCGCGTCAGGAGCTGGCAGGAGGCCGGCTTCGCCACAGCCGGTTTTTTACTGCCATGTCGCATAATACGTTCGGTCACCTGTTCCGCGTCACCACCTGGGGCGAAAGCCATGGTCCGGCGCTCGGCTGCGTGGTCGACGGCTGCCCGCCCGGCATCCGCTTCACCCATGCGGAAATCCAGGCCTGGATGGACAAGCGCAAGCCCGGCCAGTCGCGTTTCGTGACGCAGCGCCGCGAAGACGACGTCGTAAAGGTTCTCTCCGGCGTGATGATGGACGAGGACGGCGAGACGATGATCTCGACCGGGACGCCGATCTCCATGCTGATCGAGAATACCGACCAGCGCTCCAAGGATTACGGCGAGATCGCCCGCCGCTACCGCCCCGGCCATGCGGACTATACCTATGACGTGAAATACGGCATCCGCGACTATCGCGGCGGCGGCCGTTCGTCCGCCCGCGAGACGGCGGCGCGCGTGGCGGCAGGTGCGCTCGCCCGTAAGGTCGTGCCTGGTCTCAACGTCCGCGCCGCGCTGATCCAGATCGGCAAGCACAGGATCAACCGGGACAACTGGGACTGGGAACAGGTCGGCCAGAACCCGTTCTTCTCGCCGGATGCGGCGATCGTGCCGGTCTGGGAAGAGTATCTGGATTCGATTCGCAAGGCCGGCTCCTCGATCGGCGCGGTGGTGGAAGTGGTGGCCGAAGGCGTGCCGGCCGGGCTCGGAGCGCCGATCTACGGCAAGCTCGACCAGGATATCGCCGGGCTCCTGATGTCGATCAACGCCGTGAAGGGCGTCGAGATCGGCGACGGCTTTGCCGCGGCGGAACTTTCCGGCGAGGAGAATGCCGACGAAATGCGCATGGGCAACGAGGGCAAGCCGATCTTCCTCTCCAATCACGCGGGCGGCATCCTCGGCGGCATCTCGACCGGGGAAGCCGTGGTCGCCCGTTTCGCGATCAAGCCGACCTCCTCCATCCTCTCCGAACGACACTCGATCGATGCCGACGGCAACAATGTCGAGGTGCGCACCAAGGGACGCCACGACCCCTGCGTCGGCATCCGCGCCGTGCCGATCGGCGAGGCGATGGTTGCCTGCGCGGTTGCCGATCACTATCTGCGCCACCGGGCACAAACCGGGCGAACTCTCTAGGAACCTGATCCATGGGCTATGACCAGAAGCGTGTCGTCGATGCTATCCGCGCCTTCGAAGCCGGCGAAATCGTCGTCGTCACCGATGACGACGATCGCGAGAACGAAGGCGACCTGATCGTCGCCGCCGTGCATTGCACGCCCGACAAGATGGCCTTCATCGTCCGGCACACGTCCGGCATCGTCTGCGCGCCCATGCCGCGCGAGGAAGCGAAGCGGCTGAACCTCAACGCCATGGTGGCCGAGAACGACAGCGCCCACACCACCGCCTTCACGGTGACGGTCGATTTCAAGCACGGCACCACGACCGGCATTTCCGCCGAAGACCGGACGCTGACCGTCCGCAACCTCGCCAACCCTAATGTCGGCCCGAGCGACTTCGTCCGCCCGGGGCACATCTTCCCGCTGATCGCCCGCGAAGGCGGCGTGCTGATGCGTTCGGGCCATACGGAAGCGGCAGTCGATCTCTGCCGGCTCGCCAATCTCCCGCCAGTCGGCGTGATCTGCGAGCTCGTCAACGACGACGGCAGCGTGATGCGCGGCCAGCAGGTCGCCGATTTCGCGGTGAAGAACGGGCTGAAGCAGGTTTCCGTCGCCGATCTCATCGCCTATCGCCAGCGCAAGGAAACCCTGATCGAGCTGCAGTCGAGCTTCGACGTGGAGACGCCGCACGGCAAGGCGAAGGCGCATGCCTATTCGCTGCCCTGGGACCCGATGCAGCATGTGGCGGTGATCTTCGGCGACATCCGCGACGGCGTCGACATCCCCGTCCGCCTGCATCTCGAAAACGTCACCCGCGACGTCTTCGGCGCCTACCGGCCCCTCGACCGCTACATGGCGAAGATCGAGGAGGAAGGCCGCGGCGTCATTATCTACCTGCGCGAAGGCTCGGTCGGCGTCGGCCAGAAGGACCACGGACGCAAGCTGCGCCAGGATCAGGAAGCGCATGCCGAAGCCCAGGCGCGCGAAAGCGAATGGCTGGAAATCGGTCTCGGCGCCCAGATATTGAAGGATCTCGGCGTCACCTCGATCAAGCTGCTCACCCGCAGCGAGCGTCACTATGTCGGCCTCGAAGGGTTCGGCATCAAGATTTCCGAGACGGTGATCTGCTAGCCTTATCTGCCGCCTGCCAGGATCGCCTCGATGAAACGGTGCGCGTTCAGCGCATCGTCGCCGGTGACGCGGAGCGGCGTGCCGTCCCGGACAGCATCCGCGAAATTTTCGATGAGCGCGCGGTGCATCTCGTGGCCGAAGGCCATGGGATTGGCACCTGACCCGCTGCCTGACCTCTCTCCGCCTTCCGTAACGCTCGTGCCGTCCATGAAGGCGGCGTCGAGCCTGTCGCCCGTGAAAACCGCCGTGCCTTTGGTGCCGATCAGCTCGATGCGCTCCGGCAGGCCGGGATAGGCGCAGGTCGTGGCGTTCAGCGTGCCGATCGCACCGTTCTCGAAGCAGAAGGCGGCGGTGACGAGGTCTTCGGTCTCCATCGTGTGGATCGGGCTGGTGCGGACGAAGGAAGAGACATCCTTCGGCGTACCCGCATAGCTCAGGAGCAGGTCGATGGTATGGATGCCCTGGGTCAGGAGCACGCCGCCGCCGTCGCGCGCCCGCGTGCCCCGCCCTTCGACATCGTAATAGCTCTGGGGACGCCAGTTGCGGATCGCGGCGGAGGCTTCCACCAGTTGCCCGAGGCGGCCGGATTTCACGATCTCGTCGAGCTTCAGGGCGGCCGCACGGAACCGGTTCTGCAGCACCATGCCGAGCAGCACGCCCGCTTCCTTCGCCGCGCGGACGATCGCCTCGGAGCGCTCGAAGGAGATATCCAGCGGCTTTTCGAGCAGGATATGCTTCTTCGCCGCAGCGGCCCGCCGGACGAGCTCCAGATGGCTGCTCGGCGGGGTGAGGATCAGAACCGCCCCGATCGCCTCGTCCGCGAAGATGGCGTCGAGATCGCCGCTGACCGGAATGGGATATTGTGCGGCAAAGGCATCGCGCCGGGCCGCCGTCTGGCTATAGGCCGCCACGCATTCGATCCGGTCCGACAGGTCCAGAAGGGCGCGGGCATGATGCCCCGACGCCATGCCGAGCCCGATCATCGCCACTTTCAATTTCGCCATTCGATCCTCTCCAATCCGCTTACAAAAATATCGTTTGTCTCGCGGCCCCCTCATCCGCCTGCCGGCACCTTCTCCCCGTTGGGGAGAAGGGGATATGCCGCGACGTCGCCGTTTCTCCTTCTCCCCAACGGGGAGAAGGTGGCCCGAAGGGTCGGATGAGGGGGCTTATCCTTACCCCTCCCCGCATTTCCTCACCCAAGCACTTCCAGCGTGCGCATGATGCCGCGCAGTTCCGCCAGGCCTTTCAGGCGGCCGATGCAGGAATAGCCGGGATTGACCTTCTTGCCTATGTCGTCGACGATCGCGTGGCCGTGGTCGGGCCGCATGGGGATCCGCCAGTCCGCCCGGCCCTCGGCCTTGCGGCGCTTCTCTTCCGCCATCAGCGCCATCACGACCCGCACCATGTCGGTGTCGCCCTCCAGATGCTCCGCCTCGTGGAAGGAGCCGTCGCCTTCCTTGGTGACGTTGCGCAGATGCGCGAAATGGATGTCGGGCGCGAATTCCTTCGCCATGGCGACGAGATCGTTTTCAGGGTTGGCGCCATAGGAACCGGTGCAGAGCGTGATGCCGTTCGACGGCGACTTCACCGCGGCGAGCAGCGCGCGGGCATCCGACGCCTTGCAGACGACGCGCGGCAGGCCGAAGAGCGGGAACGGCGGATCGTCCGGATGGATCGCCATCCTCACGCCCGCCTCTTCCGCGACGGGGATGATCTCATGCAAGAAGGCGAAGAGGTTTTCGCGAAAACCATCCTCGGAAAGTTCCCTGTAGATATCCAGCATGCGGTTGAGGCTTTGGCGGTCGTAGACGAATTCGCGCGCCGGCACCCATTCGATGAGGTTGCGTTCCAGCCGGGCGAGATCGCCCTCGTTCGCCGCCTTCAGCCACGCGGCCGCCTTCTCGATCCGGCCGGCCGGATGGTCCGCCTCCGCACCGGGACGCTTCAGGATGAAGACGTCATAGGCGCAGAACTCGACGATATCGAAGCGCAGTGCCGTGCCGCCGTGCGGCATGCGGTATTCGAGATCGGTGCGGGTCCAGTCGGTGATCGCCATGAAATTGTAGCAGACCGTCCTGATGCCGGCCCTGGCGACCGCGCGGATCGAAGCCTTGTAGTTCTCGATCAGCTCGCGATAACGGCCGGTGCGGGTCTTGATGTCTTCGTGGACGATGATGCTTTCCACCACCGACCAGGTGAGCCCCGCCTCCTCGATGATCGCCTTGCGTTTCGATATCTCGTCGTCCGGCCAGGCGCGGCCGTCGTTCAGATGGTGAAGCGCGCTGACGATGCCGGTGGCGCCCGCCTGCTTCACATGGGAAAGCGTTACCGTGTCGTCCGGTCCGAACCAGCGCCAGGTCTGTTCCATTGTCGTCTTACCTTGTTAGAGCCGCACGCCGGTGGCTGCGTCGAAGAGATGGCCGTTGGCAGGTACGAGCGTGAGGTTCAATACGTCGCCCGTCTTGATGAAAAGACGCTCGCGAAGCTGAGCGGCCGATGAAGCTCGCGACGAAGGTGTTGGCCGGCTTGTCGTAAAGCTCCAGCGGCGCGCCGACCTGCTCGACGATGCCGTCCCGCATCAGCACGATGCGGTCGGCCATGGTCATGGCCTCGATCTGGTCGTGGGTGAGATGAGGTCGTCGTCGAGCCGCTTGTGGGATGTCCTTGAGCTCGGCGCGCATCTGCACGCGCAGCGCGTCGAGGTTGGAGAGCGGCTCGTCCAGCAGGAAGACGGCCGGATTGCGCACCATGGCACGACCGAGCGCCACGCGCTGGCGCTGGCCGCCCGAAAGCGCCTTGGGTTTGCGGTTCAGAAGATGCGTGATGTCGAGGATCTTGGCCGCGTCCTGCACCTGGCTGTCGATGAAGTCGCGCCCCGCCTTGCGCAGCTGCAGACCGAAGGCCATGTTCTTGTAAACGGTCATATGCGGATAAAGCGCATAGTTTTGGAAAACCATCGCGATATCGCGGTCCTTGGAGGGAACGTCGTTCACCAGGTCTCCGCCGATCCGCAGTTCACCGCCGGAGATTTCCTCCAGTCCGGCGATCATCCTCAGCGTCGTCGACTTGCCGCAGCCCGAAGGACCGACTAACCGGGATCGAGGTCGGGCGTGGCGGGCACAAAATCGACCGGACCGTCCTTCGTCATGGTCTGGTAGGCGATCGGCGGCGTTCCGCGCCAATAGCGCTCGAAGAAGGCCGCATGCGCCGCCTTCCAGACCTTCAGGCTCTCGGCGCTGCCGGTGCGCCCATGGCAGAGGGCTGCGGAGCGGATCGTCTCCGGCAGCGACCACCAGGGGCAATAGGGGCTCTGCGGCTTGCCGGACGCGATCGAAACGGTGAGCGTGATGCCGGGCCCGACGAAGCCCGTTTTGAAGGACGAGACCAGAATACGTTCCAGCGTCTCGATCAGCGCCGGATCGACGCTGTCGTCGAGATAGTCCAGCGCGAAGCCGACGAACTCGATGCCGTGGCCGACATTGCAGGCATCCTCGCCCGGTACGTTGCGGAGCAGGCCGGTTCCGGCATCGAAATGCCGGTCGACGACATGGGCGATGAAGCGGTCGGCAAAGGCGAGATGCGCGGTATGCCCGAGGCGTTTCAGCGGGCCTGCGGCGCCCAGAAGAATCATGCGCGGCCCGAAATCATCAGGCTGGAGGGCGAGGCTTTCGAGCGACAGCGGCCGGCGCTCGTCCATCTGGAAGCGGCCGTTCTCGATCGACGCGACGACCTCTCCCAGATAGGCGAGATGATCGGTCACGCCCGGCAGGCCGTAGCGGCTCGCCGCTGCCACGAGACCCTTGGCCACGAAGGCATCCGAGTAGGTGTAGATCAGCGCCGGCTTTTCCTGCTTGTGCACGACGTTGGCCGCATCCGCGTAAACCGGCAGCATGTCGCGGTCGTAGCAGAAATAGACATGGCCATCCGATTTCTGCAGACCGGCGAGCAGGTCGTAAAGGCGGCGGCCGGCAGCATCGAGCTTTTCGGCCAGCGGAGGCAATTCCCGCTCAAAGAATTCCGCATGGGTGACGAGGGATTCGAGCCCCCGCCCCTGAATCCAGCCATAGGTGTAACCCGGCCCGCGCACGCCGTCCCCAGTGCCGTAATCCGTGAGCGTCATGCTGTTCTGCTTGGTGTTCAGAAAGCCGCCGCCGAGCGTTGGCCGCTGCAGCATCCAGTAGAGCGTGCCGGCATTGGCCGCGGCATAGGTGGTGCGCGTCTCTTCGAAAAACTCCATCGCCGTCACTCCTTGAGGCCGGTGCTGGCGACGCCCTGCACGAAATTGCGGCGCAGGATGACGAAGAGCAGGATGGACGGGATGAGCACTGTGGCGGAGGCGGCGCTGAGGCGTCCGAGATCGACCGTGAAGCCTGTCTGGAAAAGCGCCAGCCCAACCTCGATCGTGTAGCTCGTCCGCGTGGTCGCGACGATCATCGGCCAGGCGAAGGCGGTCCAGGCCTGGAAGAAAGCCAGCACTGCGAGAGCGCCGAGCGCTCCGCGCAGGAGCGGCAGGACGATATGCAGGAAGATCCAGAACTCGCCGGCGCCGTCGATGCGCGCCGCCTCCAGAAGCTCGTCGGGGATCGAATGGATGACGTTCTGGCGGATCAGGAAGATGCCGAAGCTCATTACCAGATAACCGAGCAGCAGGCCCCAGACGGAATTCAGGATGCCGAGGCTTTTTGCCTGGAAATAGAGCGGGATCATGTAGACCTCGAACGGCACGATCGCGGTCGCTAGGAAGAGCGCGAAAAGCACGTTCATGGTGCCGAAGCGGAATTTGCCGAAAACGTAACCGGCAATCGCCGAGGTCGCGACGATCGCGATCGTCGAGAGGACGGCGAAGGCGAGGCTGTTGCCGATCCAGCGGATGAGCGGCGTCTCGCCGAGCACCGCCGAGAAATTGGCGATCGTCGGGTCGCGCGGGATGATGGTCGGCGGCCAGGCGAGCATTTCCGCCGGTGTCTTGAAGGCGTTCGCCACCAGGAAGACGAGCGGCAGCAGCATCAGCAGGGAGACGATGACGAGGAAGACATCGATCGCAAGATTGGTGAGACGCTTCCTGCGGCGCAGGCGGCGGCCTTCGGCGAGTTCGTCCGCGGTCGGTTCGATGTGGATGGTCGCGATTTCGGCGGTCATGCCCTGCCCCTTTCCCGCAGCATCGAGAACTGGATGAGCGTCAGCACAAGCACGATAACCAGCAGCACCACCGCTTCGGAGGCGGCGTAACCGACGCGATAATTGCGGAAGCTGTTTTCCAGCATGTCGAGGACCAGCACGCGCACCTGTCTGCCCGGCGCGCCCTGCGCATCCGACGCCAGTACGAAGGCCTGGGCGTAGACGTTGAAGCCGGAGACCAGCGTCACCACCGAGACGTAAAGCGTGATCGGCTTCAGCATCGGGATCGACAGGTGCCAGAAACTCTGCGGGCCGGAAGCGCCGTCGAGCTTGGCCGCCTCGTAAAGCGAGACCGGCAGGTTCTTGAAACCGACGATGTAGATCAGCACCGCATAACCCAGCGCCTGCCAGGAGCAGAGGACGATGATGCAGATGACCGACAGGACCGGGTCGAACAGCCAGTTCTGCATCGGAATGCCGAAGAAATCCAAAAGCGCGTTGAGCGGTCCGAGACGGGCGTCGAAAATCCACTTCCAGGCCATGGCGGCCGGTACCAGCGACACGACATGCGGGATGAAAACGGCGGTCTCGTAGAAGCCTGCCATTTTCGACCGCGTCCGATGGAAGATCAGCGCGGCGATGACGAGCGCCATCGGAATGGTCAGGAAGAGCACGCCGAAGGCGATGATCGTGGTGTTGACGAGCGCATCGAGGAACAGGTGATCGCCCGTCAGCTCGCGGAAGTTCGCAAGCCCGATGAACGGCTTGTTCCTCGACAGGATATCCCATTTGAAAAGGCTGAGCCTCAGCGTGTCGGCGATCGGATAAAGCCGCACATAGGCGAAGATCGCCAGCGTCGGCAGGATCGCGAGGATCGCAAAGATAAATCTTTTGCGCTTCAGCATTACGTCATGGCCTGTAGATAATCGGGTTCGGCCGCAAAGCGGGTCGGACCCTGATCCTCGGGAAAGCGCCCGGGGCGAATGATGCCTCGGGCGGATGCGATTGGCGAGGGTTGCCGGCGGATTATTTCGCCAGCAGTCCTTCGCGATCGAGGATGGTGTTCACTTCGTCGCTCGCCTTCTTCAGGAAGGCGTCGATCTTGGCATCGTCGGTCGCCATCGAGGCGTCACCGAAGGCGACCACGAGCTGGGCCGCGACGCGGGTCAGGATTTCCTCGATCGGGCCGATCGAGGGCAGCGTGAAGAACTCGTAGCCCTGCGGATAGTTGACGAAGGCCGCAAAGGCCGGCTGCTTGGCCGTGACGCTCGAATAGTCGACGCCCGAGCGGTTCGGCAGCCAGCCGACATTCTCCAGCAGCCAGACGAGGTTTTCCGGCGAGCTGGCCGCCTTGGCGAATTCCCAGCCGATATCCGCATCGTCGCCCGCGACATAGAGATTGGTCGGCAGCGCGATCGAGCCCTTCGGCAGCGGCGCGGTCGCATATTTCAGGTCCGGCGCCTTCTTGGCGATGTCGCCGATCACCCAGGACTCGCGGATGAACATGGCGGTCTGGCCGCGCTCGAAAGCGTCCGCATCGGCCGGCATTTCCGGCGTGACGGTCTTCAGCGTGTAGATGTTTTCGAGATACTGTTTCAGCGCCTTGCGGCCGGCCTCGTTGGCGAAATCGGTCTTCCACTTGCCGTCGCCGGCCGGCACCAGGATCGCGCCGCCGTACTGGTGCATGTTGATCCAGAACTTTTCGGCAATGCCCTGGCCACCGCCGGAAAGGCGCAGGCTCCAGCCGGAAACCGTCGCCTTGCCGGAAGCGTCGCGCTTGGTCAGTTTCTCGGCATATTTGGAATAGTCTTCCATGGTCTTCGGCGGCTCGGTGAGGCCGGCGGCCTTGAACATGTCGGTATTGTAATAGAGAGCGCCCTGGCCGCGGAAGAGCGGCACGCCGTAGACGGTGCCGTCGTAACTTGCCGTGTCGCTGAAGAACTTGTCGAAGTTCTTCGGGTCCTTGACGAAAGTCGCGACATCGTCCGGCGCTTCCGGCAGGAGGCCGTTTTCGAGATAGCGGGTGGCGGTCGAGCCGGAAAGCTCGATGACGGTGATGCCTTCCTGGCCGCCGGTGAGGCCGAGCGCCACGCGCTTCTCGTGCTCGCGCAGCGCAATCGCCTCGACCTTCACGTCGAGGTCCGGATGGCTGGCCTTGAGGCCTTGGGCGACATGTTCGTAGAACGGCGCCATTTCCGGATAACCGCTCCAGACCGTCAGCGTCTCCGCCGACGCCGAAGAGAGGCCGGAAAGCAGAGCGGCGCCGAATGCCGTGCCCATAAGCAGAGCGCGGGTGGAAATCCTAGTCTTCACTGATGCGTTTTTCATGTCCCTGTTCCCTCTTGTTGTTGACAAAAAGCTCTCATGCAACCGGTTGCGTGTCAAGCATCGGATGGGTCTTGGTCGCGTGCGGATCATGCGGCTTGCTCCTCCTCAGCTGCCGTTCGCCAATTCGATGGCGCAAGCGGCAAGCGCTTCGGCCGAGCCCGGCGCGAAGGTTGCGGCCAGCCCGTAATAGCGGTGCGCCTCGTCCACCTCGTAGCCGCCATGGCGGAACTCGCCGGCCGGCGGGATATAGCCCGGATTGTCGTCCGCAAAGCCGATGACGAAGGCGGGTCTGCCGGGGCCGAGCGCGGCGCGGATCGACAGGGCCGTTTCGGCAAAGATCTCGCCCGGCAGCGCCACGATGGGCACGCCGCCCCAATCGAGCACAGTCACCCGCGCGGCAAGCGGCCCGGTTTCGACGGGGGCGATATCGCGCGCCCAGTTGGCCCAGTAACCGAGCAGATTCTTGCGTGCGGGTTCGGCGGTCAGGGCTTCCTCCCGCCAGCGTCTTTCGAGGATTTCCGGAAGATCCGTCTCGCGGCGCCGGAAGCCGAGGACGACAGTTCCGTTTCGCGCGGTGACGGTATCGGAAACGGATTGCTCCGAGGCTGCAAGGGCCGCTTCCGCAACCTTGCGGCCGATCCGCGCGGCGGCCTCATAAGTCCGGTCCGGATTGGCGGACAGCGTGATCGAAGCATGCGCCGAATGGCCGGTATTGGCGTCGCCGACGCAGCCGGTCATGAAGAGGGCGACTGCGCCGGGACAGGCTTCCTCCAGCGTCTGCCGCACGAAGTGCGGATAGTCCGCCGTCCACAGCAGGTTGTCGGCGCCGAGCACCACCGGATGGCAGGCATAGGCCGTGAGGACGGCGATCATGGCGCCATCTTCGCCGCGAATGCGCAGCAGCGGCAGGGAAGCGTCCACCGGTCCGCCGGGATGGCGCCGGTTGCGCGCTATCCCCGGGTCGCTCCCCTGCCCCGCCGTAATCCTTGCCGGCCGGCGGGCCGCTGCGGCCTTGTCGATCACCGCCACGCAGGCATCCTCCAGCCGCTCCAGATAGGCCGGATCGGCCGCGAGGCTCAGCCTCCCCGCCATGGAAACCGGCCCGCCGTGATTGTGGAGCGCCGCCACGACCACGTTTCCGGCCGGCAGCGTGCAGCGCTCGCGGATGCGGGCGCTCATGCCGGCTTCGATGCCGATGACATCGGCCACGACGACGGCGGTATCTCCGACCGCCACCGCCCGCGCCGTCAGCGCGTCATGGGCACCTTTTGCGAGCAGGCTGCGGGCCGCGAAGCCGGACATCGAGAGCCCCGGCGTGGGCGTGATATCGACAATGGCCGCCCCTGCCTCGATCATGCGCGGAATGCCTTCTCGCCATGGACCCAGGCTTCGCGGACCTTCAGCTCGCGGTCGCCTTCGGACCAGTCGAAACGGATGACATCCGCCCGCGCGCCGACCTCCAGCCGCCCTCGCCCGCCGACGAAGCGGCCGGGATTCTCAGTTGCAAGGAGCAGGGCATCGGCCAGGACCAAGCCGGCCATCCCCGCGGCGATCGCCACATTGGCGGATAGCGGCAGGCTGGCGCCGGCGAGATAGGGCGTGCCGGCGACGCCGATGCGCCCTTCCGGCGAGACCTCGACCTGGCCGCCGACCGGCTGGTCGTAAAGGCCGGGCGGCATGCCGGCAAGCGCCACCATGTCGGAAACGAGGATCGACCGCTCCATGCCCTTGGCGCGCAACATGGCCTTGAACGTATCCGGCGGCAGGTGCCAGCCGTCGGCGATGAAGCTCGCCGTCAGACGGTCGTCGGCAAGCTGGGCCCAGAGGAAATTCGGATGGCGGGGCAGCATGGCCGCAGCCCCGTTGCCGAGATGGGTGGAGAGCACGGCTCCCGCCTCCGCCGCCGCGTGAATCTGCTCGGGTGTCGCGGCCGTATGGCCGAGCGCCACGGAGACGCCGCGCGCGGCCAGAGCCCGGATGTAATCGATGCTGCCCTCATGTTCCGGCGCGATGGTCACCATCGAAACGAGATCGCCGGAAGCCCTCTGCCAGCGATCGAACTCCTCGATCGAAGGCGGCCGGACATGCTGCAGCGGATGGGCGCCGCGCGGGCCGTCGCTGTCGGAGATCGACGGGCCTTCGACATGCACGCCCGGCACCATTTCGGCGATCAGCCGATGGCCGGCGCGAATCCCGGCGATCGCCTCCAGCGCCTGGAGGATCGATTCTTCCGACGCGGTGATGATGGTCGGCAGCCAGGTGGTCACGCCGGTGCTCAGGAGTTCCTCGCAGAGCGAAAGGACGACATTCGCCGTCACCTCGCCATTGTTCAGGTCGAAGCCCCGGAAACCGTTGACCTGCAGGTCGATCAGGCCCGGCGACAGATAGTGAGAGCTTGTGTTTTCGGCCGCTCGGACAGCGGCAATCTTCCCATCGGCGATGTCGATCGCAATACCTTTGCCGGTGCGGGGATCGATACCGTCGACGGTCGTCATCAGAGCGCCCTCACCCGGCCCTGGAAACCGGCGATGAAGCGGCTGTTCGCCTCGTCGCCGCCCGGTGCGTTGCCGCTGCGCCAGACGGGCGGCTCGATGCCGCGCTCCACGAGCTTGGCGACGGTCCGGATGACGAGGCAGTTCAGCGTGAAGGCATTGGCGAAGGTGGAGATCGCCGCGATATTCTCCCCCATGCCCGGCACGGTTACCACCGCATCGCCGATCGGCACCTTGGTATCGATGGCGATATCGACGATATCGTGCAGGTTCTGCTTCGTCGGATGGCGCGCGGGATGATCCGGCGAGGTGTTCGAGGCGTGCTCGCGCGAACTGATGCCGATCAGGAAGGCGCCACGGCGGCGCGCCTCCAGCGCCGCATCGATCAGCGCCGCGTTGATGCCGTAGGCATTCACCAGGATCAGCAGGTCGGTTTCGCCGAGCCGCTGGTTGGCGATCACCACCTTGCCGTAACCGGGCGTGCGTTCGATCGCCATGGAGCGCAGCGCGCCGTTGGAGAGCAGCGTGCCCTCGTCCAGGATGGCGCTGATGTGCATCAGCCCGCCGGCGCGGAAGAAGACTTCCTGCGAAGCCAGGTTCGAGTGGCCGCCCGGCCCATAGATATGCACGAGCCGGTCGGCGGCGATCTGGTCGGCGAGTTTTTCGGCCGCCTGATCGAGCGGAGCCCTTTCCTCCTCCAGCACCCGGCGCATCAGGGCGTGGGTGGAGGCGAAGTAACCTTCGCAGAGCGCATCCGCATCGATGACAGGCCCAGGGGCTTCAAGTTCAGGCATCGGGGTCGGAGTCCTTGTCGATATAGAGGGTGCAGGCGGCATGCGTGCGCAGGATGCTTGCAGGGCATTCCGTGGTGAGCGGGCCGTGGAGCGTTTTCGAAACCGCGTCCCGTTTGACGCGGCCCGGCACGACGCAGAACATCCGCCCGGCGCGGACGAGACGCGGCACCGTCAGCGTGACCGCCTCGCGGGGCACGGAGGCAAGATCGGGGAAACATTCGTCGTCCACCTGCTGCTGCCGGCAGATGTCGTCGAGTTCGACGATCTTGACGTCCAGCGGATCGGAAAAATCCGCAACCGGCGGATCGTTGAAGGCGATATGGCCGTTGACGCCGATGCCGAGGCAGACGAAATCGATCGGCGCCTCGTTGAGGAGGTCGGAGTAACGCCGGATCTCCGCCGCCGCATCCGGCTCCGGCGTGATGCGGTGGACGGCGGCAAAAGGCAGCCTGCCGAAGACGTGTTGATCCAGCCAGTTGCCGAACCGGGCAGGCGAGGAAGGCGAAAGGCCGATATATTCGTCCATATGGAAAGCGGTGACGCGGTTCCAGTCGATGCCCGGCACCGCGCAAAGCGCTGCAAGCATGTCCGCCTGGCTGGGCGCTGCCGCAAACACCATCCGCACATTGGCTTGTTTACCGAGAAGCCCCGCAAGCGCGGCCGCGATATCCGCAGCGGCGGCGGCTCCCATCTCTGCCCGTGCTGCAAAGCTTTCGACGACAAGCCGGTCAAAGGTCCGCCGAGTTTCCGGTGAAGGGCGAAGGGCGGTTGCGAGGTTCAACGCGGTCTCCATGTCGTCGCACAGGGAACCGGCCGGCACGTTACCGCGCCTGTCGCAGATCCCCCTTTTTTTGTTGGCGAAAGAGTTTCATGCAACCGGTTGCATGTCAAGTGGATGAATGGCAGTCTCTAGCCTCGAATTGATGGAGCCGTGGAATTCGTGGTAGTCGAAGCTGAAAAGGGCGAGTTTCCAGAATCCATGATCAAGCGGACCAAGGGCGTCACCATCAGCCAGGTCGCGGAAGCGGCCGGAGTGGCGCGTTCCAGCGTTTCGCGCGCCTTCACCCGGCCGGACATGCTGAGCCCGGAAACGGTGGAGCGGATCATGAAAGCCGCCGAGGCACTGGGCTACGTGCCGAACCACACGGCGCGCGCGCTCAGCACCGGCCGGCACGGAAATGTCGGGCTGATCGTGCCTGATATCGCCAACCCGTTCTTCCCGCCGATGATCCAGGCGGCCCAGCTCGAGGCCGACCGCTCGGATTTCTGCATCTTCCTCGGCAATACGGAAGAAAACCCCAAGCAGGAGGACAAGCTGGTCGGCCGGTTCGCGGGCCAGGTGGAAGGTCTCGTGCTGGCCTCCTCCCGGCTTTCCGACGAACGCATCCGCGCCCATGCCGGCAAGCTGCCGCTCGTGTTGATCAACCGCGATCTCGACGGCATCCCGCGCGTGCTGATCGACAGCGGCTCGGGCGTGCGGGAAGCGGTCGAGCATCTCGTTAAGCTCGGCCACCGCAAGATCGCCTATGTCAGTGGCCCTTCGACCTCCTGGTCCAACAAGCAGCGGCGTTCCGCCATGCGGGCGGCCGCCTCCGGCCTTGGGGTCGCGGTCGAAACCGTGCCTGCGGTGCTGCCGAGCTACAATTCCGGGCGCAACGCGGTGGGCGCCATCCTCGCCACGGGCGCCACGGCGGCGGTTGCCTTCGACGACCTGACGGCGCAGGGCGTGCTGGCGGGGCTCGCGGAAAAGCGCGTCTCCGTGCCTTCCGATTTCAGCCTGATCGGCTGCGACGACGTGCTCGGCGCCGTCACCTATCCCGCCCTCACCTCCGTTTCCAACCGCTCCATGGAAGCGGGCCGCGTCGCCGTCTCGCTGCTGCTCGACATGCTGCAATCGCGCGCCATCCGCGACGTGCGCTACGTGCTGGAGACCCATCTGGTGGTGCGCAATACGACGGCTGCCGCGAATTAGGCGTGGAACCTTAGTTTCCCGGGCAGGTTTGGATGGCGTTCACCGTTTCGCGGGAGTTTCCATGCCCAAGAACAAGAAGAAGAAAAAATGGTCGCAGGACGTGACCGAGAACAGCGACGCCATGGATCTGAAGGAAGGCGTGTTCAGGTCGAAAAGCCCCAAGAAGATCGCCGACTCGCTGAAGCGTTCGGCGGAGGAGAGTCCTCGCCGCAAATCGGGGCCGTTCCAGTCGGCCATGTCGATGCTGACCTTCTACATTAACCGTGCCGGCGAGCAGCTTTCGAAATCCCGGCGCGCGACCCTGGAAAAGGCCAAGGACCAGTTGCGCAAGGATTTCGGCCGTGAACCGAAGCACTAAGATCGTTCCGCCCACTCTGGCTCCGACCATGCCCTCCACCGCGATGAGCATCGAAACCCTCACCTTCGAACCCAGCGGCTGGGTGCCCAACAACCGGAACCTGCCGGTCCTCATCTATCACGAAGCGTTTCCGGCGGAAGGCGAGATGGCGCCCAGGTTCGAGGAGCGGTTCCGGGAAAACGGCTGGCTGGGGATGTGGCGGAACGGCGTCTTCGACTATCAGCACTATCACACCGGCGCGCACGAGGTGCTCGGCATCGCCGGCGGCCGGGCGCGGCTGCTGATCGGCGGGCCGGATGGCGCGGAACTCGACGTACATGCCGGCGACTGTTTGATCCTGCCGGCCGGCACCGGCCACAAGCGGATCGAAGCCAGCCGGGATTTCCTGGTGGTCGGCGCCTACCCGCCGGGACAGGAGGCCGACATTCAGACCGGTCCGGCAAGCGAAGCGCAGCTTCGGAAGATCGCAGGCCTTGCCATTCCCGCCACAGATCCGCTCGAAGGCGAGGCCGGCCCGCTGAGGCGGCATTGGACCCGTCGCTGAGCATTACCTACACTACAGTTGGAACACCGCATTCCATTGTCGGAAACCGGGGAACAGGCATTTAACGTTCCCGGCATAAGCGC
Organism: Neorhizobium sp. CSC1952; assembly: GCF_030378245.1. Lineage (NCBI taxonomy): Bacteria > Pseudomonadati > Pseudomonadota > Alphaproteobacteria > Hyphomicrobiales > Rhizobiaceae > Neorhizobium > Neorhizobium sp. CSC1952. Next base: position 699,399 of record NZ_CP128416.1, read on the forward strand.
ACCCGCTTCCTCCATTAGATTTAAGCCGGATCGGGCTTCCCGCATGGAGAGTGTTTGACGCTCCTCAAAACATATGGCTACCTTACATTTCAGCGCGAACGGGGAGGAGACCGTTTTTCGCGCATCATCATCCGGCATCGCCCGCGATGAGCCGGACTGAACTCCAGGAGGAGAGTGCAGTGAAACGATTTCTCGCAGGCGCGCTGGCGCTGATGTTTACCGCGGTCGTGGCGCCGGGCGGTGCCGGTGCTGACGACGACTATCCGAGCAGGCAGATCACGCTGATTGCCGGTTTCCCGGCCGGCAGCGGCGCGGATGTCTATGCCCGCTTCTTTGCCAAGAAGCTCGAGGAAAAGCTCAACCAGACCGTCATCGTCGAGAACAAGCCGGGCGGGCTCGGGAGCCTTTCGGTCGTGGCGCTGAAGAACGCAAAACCGGACGGCTATACGATGCTGATCGGTTCCGCCGACCAGTTCACCGCGGCTCCGCACGTCTTCAAGGCGCCGCCCTACGATCCGCTTACGGATTTCGACTATATCGCGCCGGTCTTCAGCCAGGCGTTCATGATGCTGGTGAGCGCCAAATCGCCGTACAAGCATATTTCCGAGCTGACCGCGGCGATGAAGGAAAAGGGCGACAAGGCTTCCTATGCCACGCCGAACTTCCCGGCGACCATCCTCGCCGAGATGTACAAGGCCAATGCCGGCGGCCTGGAGACGCTGCAGGTGCGCTACAAGACCAGCGCGGATTCGCTCAACGATTTCGCCAGCGGCTCGATCGACTACATGGTCGGCGACCCGGTCTTCGGACTGGCCCGCTCGCGCGATGGAACGCTGCGTATCCTCGCCGTCAGCACGGCAAAACGCATTTCATCGGTTCCGGACATCCCGACCTTCCAGGAAGAAGGCGTGCCGAATGTCGACGTGCGCATCTGGTGGGTTCTCGCGGCGCCGAAGGGCACGCCGAAGCCGATCCTCGAGAAGATGCACAAGGTGATGACCGAGGTCACCACCAGCGACGAAGCCCGCAAGTTCGTAGGCACCAACGGCGGCGAGCCGATGACGCTCGACAGCCCCCAGGCCACCCTCGACTATGCGACGATGGACGTGAAGCGCTGGGAAGACTGGGCGAAGATCGGCAAGATCGAAAAGCAGTAAACGCCGCAAAGGTAGTTCAAAGAGGGCCGGAGTTCCGCTCCGGCTTTTTCCTTGCGCGTTTTCAAAACAACCGCGCCTTACGGATGCCTTCCGTAGCAACCCGGAATTGCCGCCCTTCCCGGCGCAAGCGACTGCCTCTTTCCGGTGCCTTCCGCCCACTTCGCGTCATTTTGCCGGAACAAGCTCGCCAGCCTTGCCGTTAGAGCCAGAACTCTACGGCAAGGCAAAACCGATGAACACGCGCCCCCAATTCGCCACGCGGATCTCGCTCTCGCAACTGCCACCGCAGATTTACTACGTCCATCCCCTGATGCTGAAAGGGCTCGATGCCTGGCGCGAGGTTTTCGCCCATGCCAAGGATCTCGGCTTCGACACCGTGCTGACCGCCCCGCTGTTCGAACGGGGCCGCAATGCCAGCGTTTTCGTGACCAGAAGCTTCGAGCGCCTGGACCCGGAACTGGATCTGGGCTCCTCCGTCGAGGATGGGCTCAGGGCACTGATCGAAGCGGCACGACAAAACGATATCCGGCTGATGCTCGATCTCGTGGTCGACCGCGTCGCGGTCGATGCCGAACATGCTCCGCCTGTCGTCGCCGACCCGCGCATCGCACCGCAAGAGAGCTGCAGCCGAAAAATCGATTTCCTGAGCGAGGTCCGTCATATCGAGGACTGGCGCAAGCGCCTGGCGTGGCTCGCAGGGCTCGGCATCGCGGGTTTCCGCTGCCTCGGCATCGGCCGCATTGCGCCCGAGGCCTGGTACGATCTCATCCTTTCCACACGAAGGTCGGCACCGGACACCACCTTTCTCGCCTGGACGCCGGGCAGCGCTTTCGAAGATCGCAGAGCGCTGCAGGGCACCGGGTTCGACGGCAGCTTTTCGTCCTTCGCCTGGTGGAACCTGGAGGAGCGCTGGATCATGGACGAATACCAGATCCAGCGCGAACTCGGCTACCAGGTCACCTTTCCCGAGGCGCCGTTCGGCACACGGATGGCGCACGGCACCGACAGTTGCGAGGTGCTGCAGCGCAAGGCGGTGCGGGCGCTGAAGCTTGCCTCGACCTTCGCGAGCGGATTGATGATTCCGATGGGGTTCGAATACGGCGCCGCAGTGCCGCTCGACCCGTTGCACGGCGACGGCCTGAGCCTGCGCGGCCTGCGGGAGCAAGGCTCGTTCGACCTCTCTGGCGATATCCGCGCGGTCAATGCCGGCACCAACAAGACGAGGGCCGGTTTCGCCCGGCAGCCGCTCAGGCTCATCTCCACCAGCCAGACGCCGGCCGTCGCGCTGCTGCAGACCGACAGGGAGGACATCCGCGCCTCGGAGAAAATCCGGGTCGTGGTGCTCAATCGCGACCTGCGGCGTGCGGTGAACGCACCCTTCAACGCGCTGCGCGAGGCCGCCTCCCCTTTTCTGCCGCTGACGGCGGCAGACGACGAAAGCCAGATCCTTGCCGCCGAACTCAAGCTGAAGCCCGGCGAGCTGCGCGTCTTCGAGGGCTGGTCTTCCGTGCCGGTCACCGATGCCGTTCCGGTGCCCGCCGCCAAGGAGGCCGCCGCCTCGCCTCGGCTTGCGATCGAAAAGATCACACCCTCGGTCGATGACGGCCGTTTCGTGGTCAAGCGCGTCGTCGGCGAGACCGTGAAGGTCGAAGCCGATATTTTCGGCGACGGCCATGACCCGCTTTCGGCGGCGCTGCTCTGGCGCGCGGCGGACGAAACGAACTGGCAGGAAGTCCGCATGCAGCTCATCGAAAACGATCGCTGGCAGGCGGAATTCACGCCGAGACGCCTGGGACGCCACGAATTCGCGGTCGAAGGCTGGCGCAACCCCTTCGCGATCTTCCGCTACGAATTCACCAAGAAGCACGAGGCGCGGCTCGATCTCCGCCTGGAAATCCAGGAAGGCATCAATCTCGTGCTCGATGCGCTCGACAACTCCTCCGGCTCCATCAAGACCCGGCTGAAGACCCTTTTCGACAAGCTGACCGAGGTGCAGGACACGCAGCGCATCGAAATCCTGCTGGCCGCGGAGACCGCCGACCTGATGGCGGAGGCCGATCGGCGGCCGTACAGGGTACGCTCGCAGGCCATTCCGCTCGATGCGGAGCGCACGGCGGCGGCCTTCGCCAGCTGGTACCAGATATTCCCGCGCTCCCAGAGCGGCGATCCCGACCGGCACGGGACCTTCGACGACGTCATCCGGCGCCTGCCGGCGATCCGCGCCATGGGCTTCGACGTCCTCTACTTTCCGCCGGTCCACCCGATCGGCAAGACGAACCGCAAGGGCAGGAACAACAGCCTCCAGGCGGCACCGGGGGATCCCGGCAGCCCCTATGCGATCGGCTCGGAAGACGGCGGCCACGACGCCATCCATCCCGAGCTCGGCACGTTCGAGGATTTCCGCCGGCTCATCGAAGCGGCCAGGGAGGAAGGTCTGGAAATCGCGCTCGATCTCGCCATCCAGTGCTCGCCCGACCATCCCTGGCTGAAGGAACATCCCGGCTGGTTCGACTGGCGGCCGGACGGCACGATCCGCTATGCGGAAAACCCGCCGAAGAAATACGAGGACATCGTCAACGTCGATTTCTACGCCAGCAATGCGGTGCCGTCGCTCTGGATCGAGCTGCGCGACATCGTACAGAAATGGGTCGACAACGGCGTCAAACTCTTCCGGGTCGACAATCCGCACACCAAGCCCTTCCCCTTCTGGGAATGGCTGATCGCCGACATCCGCTCGCGCCATCCCGAGGTCGTGTTCCTCTCGGAGGCCTTCACCAAGCCGAAGGTGATGTATCGGCTCGCGAAAATCGGCTTCTCGCAGTCCTACACCTATTTCACCTGGCGCAATACGAAATGGGAGCTCGAGCAGTATATGCGCGAGATCACCACGCAGGAGCCGAAGGAGTTCTTCCGACCGCATTTCTTCGTCAACACGCACGACATCAACCCGGACTTCCTGCAGAACGCGCCGCGGCCGGCCTTTCTCATCCGCGCGGCACTTGCCGCGACGCTCTCCGGCCTCTGGGGCGTCTACAACGGCTTCGAGCTCTGCGAGGGCCGGCCGGATGCCAAGCGGAAGGAATATGCGGACTCGGAGAAATACGAGATCCGCGCCTGGGATTACGACCGGCCGGGCAACATCAAGGGCGAGATCGCCATGCTGAACCGCATCCGCCGGGAAAACCCGGCGCTGCATTCGCATCTCGGCCTCCAGCTTCTCACCGCCTGGAACGACAACATCATGTTCTACGAGAAGGCGAGCGCGGGCCGGGAGAACGCCCTGCTGATCGCGGTCAACCTCGATCCCTACAATGCCCACGAGGCGGATGTCGAAATTCCGCTCTGGTCATGGAACCTCCCCGACCATGCAGCACTTGACCTCGAAGACCTGATCACCGGCCACAGGTTCAGCCTTGCCGGCAAGATGCAGAGGATAAGGCTCGATCCCCATGCGGGCCTGCCCTTTGCGATCTGGCGCGTGAGATAGGGAGGAAAACAGGATGGACATGGTAGGCACCAACCGCAGCCAGGCCCCCAACCCGGCGCAGCCCCACGAGACCGATCCGCTATGGTACAAGGACGCGGTCATCTACCAGCTCCACATCAAATCCTTCTACGACGCCAACGGCGACGGCATCGGCGACTTCAAAGGGCTGCACGAGAAGCTCGATCACATCGCCTCGCTCGGCGCCAATACGATCTGGCTGCTCCCCTTCTTCCCCTCGCCGCGCCGCGACGACGGCTACGACATCGCCGACTACGCGAACGTGAGCTCCGACTACGGCACCGTCGAGGAGTTCAAGGCGTTTGTCGCAGCGGCGCACGAGCGGGGGCTTCGGGTCATCATCGAGCTCGTCATCAATCACACGTCCGACCAGCATCCCTGGTTCCAGCGGGCGCGGCACGCGCCGCCCGGCTCCCCCGAACGCGACTTCTACGTCTGGTCGGACACGGACCAGAAATTCCCGGAAACCCGGATCATCTTCCTCGACACGGAAAAATCGAACTGGACCTGGGATCCGGTCGCCGGCGCCTATTACTGGCACCGCTTCTATTCCCACCAGCCGGACCTCAACTTCGACAATCCGCTGGTGCTCGACGAACTGCTCGGCGTCATGCGCTTCTGGCTGGAGACCGGTATCGACGGGTTCCGGCTGGACGCCATTCCCTATCTCGTCGAGCGCGAGGGGACGATCAACGAGAACCTGCCGGAGACGCACGAGATCCTGAAGAAGATCCGCGCCGCGCTCGACAGCACCCATCCCGGCAAGATGCTGCTCGCCGAGGCCAACCAATGGCCGGAGGACACGCGCGAATATTTCGGCGACGGCGACGAATGCAACATGGCGTTCCACTTCCCGCTGATGCCGCGCATGTACATGGCGATCGCCAAGGAAGACCGTTTTCCGATCACCGACATCATGCGGCAGACGCCGGAAATCCCGGAGAACTGCCAATGGGCGATCTTCCTCCGGAACCACGACGAGCTGACGCTCGAAATGGTGACCGACGAGGAACGCGACTATCTCTGGAACATCTATGCCGCCGACCGCCGTGCGCGCATCAATCTCGGCATCCGCCGGCGGCTCTCGCCGCTGATGGAACGCGACCGCCGCCGCGTCGAGCTGATGAATGCGCTGCTTCTCTCCATGCCTGGCACGCCGGTCATCTATTACGGCGACGAAATCGGCATGGGCGACAATATCTATCTCGGCGACCGGGACGGCGTCAGGACCCCGATGCAATGGTCGCCGGACCGCAACGGCGGCTTTTCCAGAGCCGACCCGGCACGGCTCGTACTGCCGCCGGTCATGGACCCCCTTTACGGCTACGAAGCTGTGAACGTCGAGGCACAAAGCGCCGATGCCCATTCGCTGCTCAACTGGATGCGGCGGATGCTGGCGCTGCGCAACCGGCATGCCGCCTTCGGCCGCGGCTCGCTGAGGTTTCTTTCACCCGGCAACCGGAAGATCCTCGCCTATCTGCGTGAACACGAGGGCGAGACGATCCTTTGCGTCGCCAACCTTTCGCGCCTGCCGCAGGCCGTCGAGCTCGACCTTGCGCAGTTTTCCGGCCGGGTGCCGATCGAGCTCACCGGCATGTCGCCCTTCCCACCGATCGGCCAGCTCACCTATCTGCTCACCCTTCCGCCCTACGGCTTCTTCTGGTTCCAGCTTGCCGCCGATACGGACGGGCCGGACTGGAGGACGGAACCGCCGGAGCAGATGCAGGACATGGTGACCATGGTCGTGCGCCGCGACCTGCAGGAGCTTATCGACGAGCCCCGTCTTGCCGGTACATTGTCGAACGAAATCCTGCCGCCGTATCTCAGGAAGCGCCGCTGGTTCGGCTCCAAGGACGAGGCCTTGAGCCGCGCCTCGCTCGTCGCCGCGACGCCGATGGCCTTTGCCAACAACGTGCTGCTCGGCGAGCTGGAGGTGGAACTGAACAGCCGCAAGGACACGTATCTGCTGCCACTTGCCGTCTCCTGGGACGACAGCCAGCCGACCGCGCTTGCCCAGCAGCTCGCCCTCGCCCGCATCCGCCAGGGCCGCCGCGTCGGCTTCCTGACCGACGGCTTCGCCATGGAGGGGCTGGCGCGCAGCGTCATCCGGGGGCTTTGCGAGCGCTCCGTCATTTCCGGCCGCGCAGGCACGCTTGAATTTCTCGGCACCGACCAGCTCGATTGCCTGGGGGTCAACGACGACATGCCGGTTCGCTGGCTGTCGGCCGAACAATCCAACAGCTCGCTGATCATGGGCGACATGGCGATGGTGAAGCTCATCCGCCACGTCTTTCCCGGCATGCACCCGGAAGTGGAGATGACCCGCTACCTCACGAATGTCGGATACAAGAATACGGCGCAGCTCCTCGGCGAGGTGGCCCGCATCGCGCCAGACGGCAGCCGCTATACGCTGATCATCGTGCAGGGCGCGATCCGCAACCAGGGCGACGCCTGGAACTGGATGCTCGGCAACCTGCGCCGCTCGATCGACGAGGTGACCGTGACCGGAACCGACGGCGAGGCGGCGGACGAACATTTCAAGCCGCTCGTCGACCTTGCCGCCACCATCGGCAAGCGGCTCGGCGAGCTGCATGTGGCGCTTGCCCGGCCCACCGACGACGAGGCTTTCAACCCCGTCTGGGCCACCGCGGAGGACGCCAGGAAATGGGGCGGGGCGGTCACCGCACAGATGTCCGAAAGCTTCTCGATGCTTGCCGGCGCCATCGACGGCCTCGACCCCGAGCCGGCGCGCGAGGCAAAAGAGCTGCTCGCGCGCCAGGACGTCCTCATCCGTCTCGCGGCGCATCTTTCGAAAGCGCTCAAGGGAGCGTTGATGACGCGCAATCACGGCGATTTCCATCTCGGCCAGGTCCTGGTCGCGGAGGGTGACGCCTATATCATCGACTTCGAGGGCGAGCCGGCCCGCGACCTCGCCGAACGCCGCGCCAAGACCAATCCGCTGCGGGACGTGGCTGGCCTCCTCAGGTCGCTCAGCTATCTCGCCGCCTCGGCCGATCTCGACCGAGAGGTGGTAAGCGAGGTGGACGATGCCGGTCACAACGCGCTGGTCGGCCGCTTCATGGAGATGGCGGAACCCGCCTTCCTGCAGGCCTATTTCGACGCCACCGAGAATTCGGACGAATTGCGGATTTCGAACGAGGCCCGCGACCGCATCCTCGATTTCTTCCTTCTCGAAAAGGCTGCCTACGAGATCGTCTACGAAGCGCGCAGCCGGCCCCACTGGCTGCCGCTTCCGCTTGCCGGCCTTTCGGCGATCGCATCAAGACTTCTGGAGACCGCCTGATGAGATACGAGCGCACGGACCTGATGATCGGCACGGTCCGCGAGGGCCTTCAGGCCCTGGTGGAAGGGCGGCACGGCGATCCCTTCTCGATCCTCGGGCGACATCAATACGGCGAGCTCATCGTGGTAAGAGCGCTGCTGCCGGGAGCGCTTTCGGTCGAGGTGGTCGAGGCCGATAGCAACAAGGTGCTGGCTGAGCTCGAAACCATTCACGAGGGCGGGCTCTTCGCCGGCGTGATCGGCAAGTCAGGGGGCGGTACCGCTCCTTACCTCTTCCGCATCGGCTGGCCGGACGCGACCCAGGAGATGGAAGACCCCTATTCCTTCTCCACGCTGCTCGGCGATCTCGATCTGCACCTGATCGGCCAGGGCACCCATTACGATCTCGGCCGAACGCTCGGCGCGATCCCGATGGAGGTCGAGGGCGTGGAGGGCGTGCGGTTTGCCGTCTGGGCGCCGAATGCCCGACGCGTTTCGGTCGTCGGCGACTTCAATTCCTGGGACGGGCGCCGCCACCCGATGCGGCTCAGGCCGCAGGCGGGCGTCTGGGAACTGTTCATCCCCCGCCTCACCCACGGCGAGCGCTACAAGTTCGAGCTTCTCGACGGGAACGGCAATCTTCTGCCGCAAAAGGCCGATCCGGTGGCGCGCGCCAGCGAAGCGGCGCCCTCCACCGCCTCGATCGTCGCCTCCTCGAAACCCTTCCGCTGGAGCGACGAGGACTGGATGCGCAAGCAGCGCGCCAACCGATCCGGCGAAGGCGCGGTCTCCGTCTACGAAGTCCATCTCGGCTCCTGGCTTCGGATCAGCGAGGAAGGCAACCGTTCGCTCGACTGGGTGGAGCTCAGCCAGAGGCTCATCCCCTATGCGCAGAACCTCGGCTTCACCCATATCGAGATGCTGCCGATCATGGAACACCCCTTCGGCGGCTCCTGGGGCTATCAGCCGCTCGGCCTTTTCGCGCCGACCGGCCGCTACGGCACGCCGGAGGATTTCGCCTATTTCGTCGACCGCTGCCATCAGGCCGGCCTCGGCGTGATCCTCGACTGGGTGCCTGCGCATTTCCCGACCGACGTCTGGGGGCTGGCCCGCTTCGACGGCACGGCCCTCTACGAGCACGAGGACCCCCGCGAGGGCTTCCACAAGGACTGGAACACGCTGATCTACAATCTCGGCCGCAACGAGGTGAAGGGCTTCCTGATCGCCTCGGCGCTGGAATGGCTGGAGCATTTCCACGTGGACGGCCTGCGCGTCGATGCCGTCGCCTCGATGCTCTACCGCGACTACAGCCGCAACGAGGGCGAATGGATTCCCAACCGGTATGGCGGGCGCGAGAACCTCGAAGCGGTGGAATTCTTCAAGCATCTGAACAGCATCATCCACACGCGCTGCCCGCATGCCTTCACCGCAGCGGAGGAATCGACCGCCTGGCCGAACGTGACGAAAAAGCCGGAAGACGGCGGCCTCGGCTTCGATTTCAAATGGAACATGGGCTGGATGCACGACACGCTGCATTACATGCAGGACGACCCCGTCTACCGGAAGTACCACCATCACGCGATGACCTTCGGCATGATCTATGCCTATACCGAACGTTTCATGCTGCCGCTCTCCCATGACGAGGTGGTGCACGGCAAAGGCTCCCTTTTCGGCAAGATGCCCGGGGACCATTGGCAGAAGCTCGCCAATCTGCGCGCCTATTACGGCTTCATGTGGGGGCATCCCGGCAAGAAGCTGCTCTTCATGGGCGGCGAGATCGCGCAGGGTGCCGAGTGGAGCCATGACGGCTCAGTCCACTGGGACCTGCTCGACCAGCCGGGTCATGCGGGCGTGCAGCGGCTGATCGGCGACCTGAACAGCCTTTACCGCGCGGAACCGGCGCTGCAGTTCGGCGATCTTCATCCGGAAGGTTTCGAATGGGTGGTCGCGGACGATGCGGCGAACTCCGTCTACGGCATGCTGCGCACATCCGCGGACCGGTCGTCCTGGCTTCTGATCGTCTCGAACATGACGCCGGTGCCCCGGTACGGCTATCGCATCGGCGTGCCGGCGGAAGGCCGCTGGGAGGTGGTGCTCAACACCGATGCGGAAATCTACGGCGGGTCCAATCTCGGCCAATCCGAAGCCTGGACGGAAAATCAGCCGGCGCATGGCAAGGCGTTTTCCGTGTCGCTCGTGCTGCCGCCGCTGGCGACGGTGTTTTTGAGGTGGCAGCGGTAGATTTTCTGGTTGCCCTGAAGCCGCCTCGATACCCCCCTCTGCCCTGCCAGGCATCTCCCCCACAAGGGGGGAGATCGGCAAGACGCACGGGCTTCCCCCACCATTAACGATGTCGGGCCTAGTTCCTGCAGTCTCGAACCTGTGTTGAGGGTGAGAGTTGGCTACTATCCGATCTCCCCCCTTGTAGGGGAGATGCCCGGCAAGGCAGAGGGGGGTGCGGCAGCATATGCGGCGGGGCAGTGCCTTTTTCAGCCTTGCTTATTCGCCCCGCCATCCCTCTTGATACGTAATCTTGTCCACGCCGGCGAAACGCGCGACGCGGAGCAGTTCCGCTTCCAGCTTCTCCAGGCGCCCGGCGGAAGGGCGCACGCCTTTTTCCAGCCACAGCCGCTTGACGTCCAGCGCATCCGCCTTGCGATCGGCCTTCATATCGATGCGGCCGATCATGCGGTCGCCTTCGAGGAGCGGGAACACGTAGTAGCCGTACTGCCGCTTCGGCTCCGGCACGAAAACCTCGATGCGGTAGAAGAAGTCGAAGAGCCGTTCCGCGCGATCGCGATTGCGCAGAAGCGGATCGAAGGGGCTCAGTACCCGCACGCGGGCGGGCGGCTCCGGGATGTCGCCGAGGTTTTCCGGAAAGCCCACAAAGGCGAATGACGGGCGGGGCTTGCCGCCGTTGGCGGAGCCGATCAGCACTTCGATGAGCTCGTCGCGATGATCGGTCACCCAGTCCTTCGCCTCCTGCGGCGTGACGAGATCCCAGAAGGCGGCGATCTCGCCCGAGGTCGCGAAGCCGAGCCTTTTCAGCGCGCTGCGGCAGGCCCAGTCGACGAATTCCTCGTGGCTCACCTCCGGCTCGTGGTGGCGCGGCGGGATGACCCGCTCCATCAGGTCGTAGATCTTCTGGAAGTTGACGCGGCCGGCGATCGCGAGCCTGCCGGTGTGCCAGTAATATTCGAGCGCCGTCTTGTTCGGATGCCAGTTCCACCAGCCGCCGGACTTGTGGTCCTCCACCTTCATGTCGCGCGACATGATCGCACCGTTCTCCGCTATGTGCCGGAACGTCTCCTCGAAGGCGGCGTCGAAGCCTTCGCCGTGCCATTTCTTCCAGCGTTCGGCGATGATCGGCTCGCGGCGGCGGAAGCGGTGTTTCCAATAGCGGAAAAGACGCGCCGGAATGATCGACGCGTCATGCGTCCAGTGTTCGAAAAGCTCGCGGTCCTTTTCCAGAAGCGCGTTCAGATGCTCCCGCTTGTAGGTCTGGTGGCGCGAGAACAGGATCATGTGGTGAGCGCGCTCCACGGTCGCGATACTGTCCACCTGAACGAAGCCGAGATCGTCGATCAGTTGCAGGAGACCGGCCTTGGTGAGCGCCCGGCCGGGCGGATCGGAAAGCCGCTGCCGTTCGAGGAAGATTTTTCGCGCCTGATCGTTCGGAATGAGAATCGCCATGCATGGAAGAGTAGAATGCCATCGCGGCGGATTCAATGTTCATGTTTGGTTCCGAATTCCCCTCACCCGTCTTCCGGTCTATAGAGCACTCCAGACATCGAGGGACAGGTTTGGACATCCGTTTCGAACAGGCCGAAGCGCGTTTCGAGGGGCGCACCGTACTTCATCCGCTGACGCTTTCGCTCGGTGAGCGCCGGATCGGCGTGATCGGCCTCAACGGCTCCGGCAAGACGACATTCGCGCGGATGATCAACGGCCTCGTCGTGCCTGCCGCCGGCCGCGTCACGGTCAACGGCTTCGATACGGCGAAGGACGGCGACAAAGTGCGCGCCGAGGCCGGCTTCATCTTCCAGAACCCGCAGAACCAGATCATCCTGCCGATCCTGAAGGAAGACATCGCATTGGGCTTCAAGGGCCGGAAGCTTTCGAAGCAGGAGACGGAGGCGGCAGTCGAAGCCGTGCTTTCCCGGTTCGGCATCGCCCATCTTGCCGACAGGCGGGCGCACGAGCTCTCCGGCGGCGAGCTGCAGCTTGCGGCACTCGCTTCCGTGCTCGTCACCGAGCCGAACATCCTGATCATGGACGAGCCGACCAACCAGCTCGACCTGAAAAACCGCGATCTCGTCGAGCGGACGATCCGCGGTCTCGGCGAGAATGTCATCGTCATCAGCCACGATCTTTCGCTGGTCGCGGATTTCGACCGGGTGCTCCTGTTCCACGAAGGGCGGCTAGCCGCCGACGGCGTTCCGCAAGAGGTCATCGCCCGATACCGGGAAATCGCGGCATGAAGACGCTCTATGTCGAGGGCGATACTTTTCTGCACCGGCTCTCGCCAAGGGTGAAGCTCGTGGCGCTGGCGCTTTCGAGTTTCCTTCTCTTCCTGATCGATTCGCCTCTCTTTCTCGCCGCCGCCGCCGTCTGCGGCGGATGCATCTATGCCTCTCTCCGGCTCGGATGGCGCCAATCCCTGCTGCGGCTGCGGCCGATCCTGCTGACGATCGCGATCGTCGCCATCTTCACGCTTGCCCTGAACGGTGCCGGCCAGGCACTCGTCGTCCTGCTGCGGCTGACGGCGCTGGCGCTTCTGGCGGCAGCCGTGACGGCCACCACGAGCACCGGCGATTTCATCGACGAAATAACTTTGGCGGCCCGGCCGCTGGAACGCATCGGCCTCGTTCGAGCCGCTGACCTCGGACTTTCGATCGGCCTCGTGGTGCGCTTCGTGCCGGAAGTCCTGACCCGCTACCAGGCCATCCGGGACGCCCACCACGCGCGAGGGTTGAAGCCCCGGCCATTGACGCTCGCGGTTCCCTTGATCATCCTGACGTTGCGAAACGCCGACGAGATTGCCGCCGCCATTGACGCCAGGGGCATTCGGGCGCAAAAGTGATTCATTGTCAGCATTAAGGAATCCTGCATTATGTCCACCCGGGATCTCGTTCTGGCCGCCCTGTTTGCCGCCATCATCGTGGCGCTCGGCCTGGTGCCGCCGATCATGCTCGGCTTCATTCCCGTGCCGATCACCGCGCAATCGCTGGGCGTCATGCTGGCTGGCGTCATCCTGGGAGCAAAGCGCGGCGGCTTTGCCGTGCTTCTCGTCCTGTTGCTCGTCGCGATCGGCCTGCCGGTGCTGTCCGGCGGACGCGGCGGGCTTGCCACCTTCGTCTCGCCGACCGCAGGCTATCTGGTCGGCTGGCTCTTCGCAGCCTACGTTACCGGCTATCTTTCGGAACGCTTCGTGGACCGCTCGCAGAGCAGCATCGTCCAGATCGCCGGCTTCTTCCTGGCCGCGCTCGCGGGCGGCGTCGTGGTGGACCACGCGCTCGGCGTGGCCTATCTCGCCTGGGGTACGGGCACCGGCCTCATGACCGCGTTCATGGGCGATCTCGCCTTCATTCCGGGCGACGTGCTGAAAGCCCTGATCGCGGCTTTCGCCGGCCGCGCGGTCATGATCGGCTATCCGCTGCTGCCGCAGCGGGCCTGACCGCAAAAGGCTCAATCCAGATACTGATAGAACCAGTCGCGCAGGTCTTCGGGCAGCGCGACTGGCTCCCGGCTCACAGGATCGTGCGCCGTCCAGACGATCTCGGCTTCCGCCGCCGCTTCGCCATCGCGCAGCATATGCACCAGGAAGCCGGCGGACTTTCCGCCGATCTTGCTGACGCCGACATGCATATGCACGAGATCGCCGAGCCTCAGCGCCGTATGGAAGGTGCAGGTGATCTTGCCGATGGTGAAGAACGGATCCCCCTTCTGGGGCTTGCGGCGGCGCCAGAACTCCGTGACCGCCTCCTCCGCCCGGACGACATAGGCCGACCGCGACATTTCCCCATGCATGTCCACGTCGCGGAACGGTACGCGGAACTCCTGCGATTTGACTGCGTCTTTAGCCACCACACCCTCTAGGTTGAATATCCCCATGTAAGACCAATCCTTCGATCCAAACAAGCGGAGGAGCAAGGGGATTCGGCTTGAAAAAGTACGGCATCTGCGCCATGTCGGAGATGTCCGCCCCGGGGCTCACACTTCACGAGGCCGCCTTCATGACCACGCGCCTTTACGAACACGCGATCTTCCTCGAGCATCAGACCCCGGAAGGGCATCCCGAAAGAGCCGACCGTCTGCGGTCGCTCAATATCGCGCTCCAGCACCCGAATTTCGAAAAGCTCGACCGGAAAGACGCGCCCCGGGCGAATGAGGATGCAGTCCTGCTCGCCCACCCGGAAGAGCATCTTCGCGCCGTCATCCGGGAAATCCCGGAGGAAGAAGACAGGATCCGGCAGATCGAGGCCGACACCTATGTGGGGCCGAAGAGCCTGCAGGCGGCGCTCACCGGCATCGGTGGGGCGATGGCAGCCGTCGACGACGTCGTCACCGGCAAGGTGGACAATGCCTTCGTCGCCGCCCGGCCACCCGGCCATCACGCCGAAAAAGACAAGGTGATGGGCTTCTGCCTGTTCAACAACGCCGCGATCGCCGCCCGCCATGCCCAACGGAGATACGGCATGGAGCGCGTCGCGATCGTCGATTGGGACGTACACCACGGCAACGGCACCCAGGACATTTTCTGGGACGATCCCTCCGTGCTGTTCTGTTCGACCCATCAGATGCCGCTCTACCCCGGCACCGGCGCCAAGGACGAGACCGGCACGAAGAACAACGTCGTCAACGCGCCGCTTTCCCCCGATACCGGCAGCGAGCATTTTCGCGAAGCCTTCAAGAGCCGCGTTCTACCGGCGCTCGAAAACTTCCGGCCGGATTTCATCATCATTTCGGCAGGTTTCGACGCCCATCACCGCGACCCGCTGGCGCAGATCAATCTCGTCGGCAACGACTTCGACTGGGCGACGGGACGGGTAATGGAGATTGCCGGCAAATATGCCGGCAACCGGGTCGTCAGCCTGCTCGAGGGCGGCTATGATCTGGAAGGTCTGGCCGAATCGGCCGGCATGCACATCATGAGACTGATGAGAGGATAAGGAATGACCGAGAACACCGAGACTCTTGGGTCGACGGGCGATGTGAGCGGCTATTCCTTCGAGAAGGCGGTCGCGGAACTCGAAAGCATCGTCGCGCGGCTCGAACGTGGCGACGTGGCGCTCGACGAATCCATCGCCATCTACGAGCGCGGCGAAGCGCTGAAGAAGCATTGCGAAAAGCTGCTCACCGCCGCCGAGAACCGCATCGAGAAGATCCGTCTCGACCGCGCCGGCAAACCGCAGGGCGTCGAGCCGCTCGACGGAGAGTAACCCTTGCGCGCATCCGGCGTCTAAAACCAAAGTCGTACGACCATCGCCACGATCACGTCACAAAGCGATTGACGCACCGTGACCGCCTCCCCATGATAGCCGTCATCCGAATGGTTGCTTTGGGAGGAGACAATCGTGATGCTTGGCGCGAAATCCAGCAAAATCAATCTCATGTTCGCCGCGACGCTTGCCGTTTCGACGGCGTTTTCCATGACCGGCGCGAAGGCCGCGGAATTCATCAACGTGCTGACCGGCGGTACGTCCGGCGTCTACTATCCGCTCGGCGTCGCGCTTTCGGAAATCTACGGCCAGGGGATCAAGGATGCCCGCACGCAGGTGCAGGCCACCAAGGCATCGGTCGAGAACCTGAACCTTCTTCAGGCCGGCCGCGGCGAGATCGCCTTCTCGCTCGGCGATTCCGTCCAGGAAGCCTGGAAAGGCAACAAGGAGGCGGGATTTCCCGCGAAGCTGGACAAGCTGCGCGGCATTGCCGCCATCTATCCGAACTACATCCAGGTCGTCGCGAGCGCCGATTCCGGCGTGAAGACGCTGGCCGATCTCAAGGGCAAGAGCCTGTCGGTCGGGGCGCCGGCCTCCGGCACCGAACTCAACGCGCGCGCCATCTTCGCCGCCGCCGGCATGTCCTACAAGGATCTCGGCAAGACGGAATACCTGCCGTTCGCGGAATCCGTCGAACTCATCAAGAACCGCCAGCTCGACGCCACGCTGCAATCGGCCGGCCTCGGCGTCGCTTCAATCCGCGACCTCGCCACATCGCTGAAGATCAACGTCGTGGCGATCCCGAAGGCCGAAGTCGAGAAGATCGGCGCGCCCTATATTTCCGTCGTCATTCCGGCCGGGACCTATGAAGGCCAGACCGCGGATGTGGAAACCGCCGCCGTCGGCAATTTTCTCATCACCCATTCGGAGGTTTCCGACGAGACGGTCTATCAGATGACCAAGCTGCTCTTCGAAAGCCTGCCGAAACTTGCAGCAGCCCATGCGGCAGCAAAGGCGATCGACCCGAAAAAAGCGCTGGACGGCATGCCGGTGCCGCTGCATCCGGGCGCCGAGCGCTATTACAAGGAAGCCGGTTTGATGAAGTGAGCGCGTGCGCGCTTTCTGCAAGCCCCCTCCCCAACCCCTCCCCACAAGGGGGAGGGGCTTAACCTTGCCGCAATGCTGCATGTAAGGCAGGACCCTACTGCGGGTCTTCTCCCCCCTTGTGGGGGAGATGGCCGGCAGGCCAGAGGGGGCATTTCCAAAAGTCCAGAGCGATCTCCGGAGCAAAAATGTCAGAATCCGCAATGCACCACCCGATGACCCCGCATTCGGCCGAAGAAGCGATCGAGGGCCTGCCGGCAGGATTCGGTGAAGGCATTACCGGGCGCATCGCCTTCTGGATCGCCTTCGCCTTCACCCTCTTCCAGCTCTGGACCGCCGCCTATGGAACGCTCGCGAGCCAGATCGTGCGCGCCATGCATGTCGGCTTCCTGCTGCTTCTCGGCTTTGCATTGTTCGGCAATCTCGTCGCCAAGACCACCGCAGGAAAGCTCTGGTTCTGGGCGCTCGGCATCCTCGGCTTCCTCACCGGCGTCTATAACTGGGTCTTCTATCAGGACCTCATCCTGCGCAGCGGCTTCCACACGACGCTGGACCTGACGGTTGCCACGGTGATGATCGCCCTCGTCTTCGAGGGCGCACGACGATTGATGGGCCTGCCGCTGACGATCATCGCGGCGATCTTTCTCGCCTACTGTTTCCTCGGGCAATATGCACCCGGCCCCTTCATCCATCGCGGCTACGATTTCGAGCTCATCGTCGAGCATTTCGGCTTCGGCACCGAAGGCATCTACGGAACGCCGATCTATGTCTCGGCCGCCTATATCTTCATCTTCGTCGTCTTCGCCGCTTTTCTGGAACGGGCCGGCATGCTGGCGCTCTTCAACGATTTCGCGCTGGGTCTCGTCGGCACTTGGCGCGGCGGGCCGGCGCAGGTCTGCGTCATGTCCTCGGCGCTGATGGGCACGATCTCCGGCTCGGGCGTCGCGAATGTCGTCGCCTCCGGGCAGTTCACCATTCCGCTGATGAAGCGCTTCGGCTTCCGCTCGGCATTCGCCGGCGGCGTCGAAGCGACCTCCTCGATGGGCGGGCAGATCATGCCGCCGGTCATGGGTGCAGTCGCCTTCATCATGGCCGAGACGCTCAACGTCTCCTATGCCGAGATCGTCAAGGCCGCCGTCATTCCGGCCATTCTCTATTTCGGCGCCTGCTTCTGGATGGTCTTCCTCGAAGCCGGCAAGGCCGGGCTGAAAGGCATGAGCAAGACCGAGCTGCCGAACCCCTGGGCGGCCGTGAAGGAACATTGGCCGCTCATCCTGCCGCTCGCGGCCCTCGTCTATCTCCTCTTCGCCGGCTACACGCCGATCTTCGCAGGCACGATGGGGCTCGCGCTCGTCGCGGTTCTGGTCCTCGGCATGCCGCTTGCCGCAAGCATCGGGCCGCTCGCCTTCCGCCTCGTCTTCTGGGTCGTGCTCGGCCTCGCCGCAGCATCCTTCCTGCGCTACGGGGTCAACTTCCTGGCGATCGTCATCCTGGCGCTGATCGCCGGCTGCATCTTCGTGAAGGGCGGCCGCGAGACGCTCGCCATCTGCCGCGACGCCATGGCGGAGGGCGCCAAGAACGCCCTGCCCGTCGGGATCGCCTGCGCCATCGTCGGCATCGTCATCGGCACGCTGACATTGACCGGCATCGCCTCCACCTTCGTCGGCGCCATCATCCGGATCGGCGAGCATAATCTCTTCCTGTCGCTGGTGCTGACGATGATCACCTGCCTGATCCTCGGCATGGGCATTCCGACGATCCCGAACTACATCATAACCTCCTCGCTCGCCGGCCCGGCGCTGCTGGAGCTCGGCGTGCCGCTGATCGTCAGCCACATGTTCGTCTTCTATTTCGGGATCATGGCCGACCTGACGCCGCCGGTGGCGCTCGCCTGCTTCGCCGCCGCGCCGATGGCCAAGACGTCGGGGCTCAAGATTTCGGTGGAGGCGACGAAGCTTGCGACATCGGGTTTCGTCGTGCCCTTCATGGCCGTCTACACGCCGGCGCTGATGCTGCAGGATCCGGGCGCCATTTCCGCCGCCTGGGGCTATCCCGTCGAGGTGATCTATCTCTTCCTCAAGGCCTGCTTCGGCATCGCGCTCTGGGGCACGGCGGTCGTCGGCTTCCTGTTCGCCCGCATGGCGCTCTGGGAGCGGCTGCTCGCCTTCGTCGCCGGCGCGAGCCTCGTGCTGGCCCTGCCCTGGACCGACGAGCTCGGCTGGGCGCTCGGCATCATCGTCGTGGCGCAGCACTGGTGGCGGAACCGCAACGCGCCGGCTGCGCCGGCGCTGACCTGAGCGGCGGCCGGTGAGCCTCTGCATCCTCGCAGGCGGCAAGATCACGGCGCTCGCCGTCTCGCTCTTTTCGCTTTCCTGGACCCATTCGGTGCAGAAGACCGAATGGCGCGAGACCTGGGCGGTCACGCCGGCAGGCCTCGAAATACGCGAGGCCGCCGTCAAGGGCTCCGGCGCCGGGATGGAACCTGGGCCGGACGCCGTGCTGCGCGATGGCTGGTGGGTATGGCATCCGTCGCTGCCGCCGCAGGAGCGCGTGTCTCTCGCAGCCTCCGGCATGACGCCGAGCGCGTGGCGGCTCTGTCATAACGGCGGTTGCATCGAGCTGGGAGCGAAGGCGGGAAACGCGGTGGTGCTGAGCCGGTGTCCAGAGCCTTAGAGGGAGATCACCGTACGGATTTCATCGTAGCCGGCATGCAATCCGGTTTCATCCTGCTTGATAAGCCCGGCACGTCCAAGAATTTCGACATCCTCATGGACCCGCCGGTAATCCCTGCCAAGAGCCCGAGCCAGAGCCGCGACGCTCGCCTGCGGATGCTTGTGCAGATAACGCAGCAATTCCAGCCGTTTGCCGGTCATCGTGCTGGAAAAGGCGTCCCAGGTGACGAAGGTCAGATGTTCCTCCGAGACCGCCTCCCCTTTTTCCGCCCGATGCCAGGCATCCGAGACTCGCTTTGCAATGTCACCGAAGGAGCCGCCGATATGCAGCTCTATGTCTCTGCTCATATCTTTTCTCCTCTTATCGCTTCGACATCCTGCCTGAAATCCGTCAGCAGCCGTTCGATCGAGACGAATTGGTAGCTCTCTTCCCGGCTGCCATAATGCCGGTGATCGCCCTTGCCGCGTTCGTTGTCATACCCTACCGACCGCTCGCCGGGCCGGCCGTAGAAGAGCGAATATTTCAGGAAATGCTGCGACGGCGGCACCTTGTTCGGCACTCGCCATATCCTGATCTCCATGATCGCGCCATCACCGAAAACAATGCGTTCGCGAGTGACAAGATCGGCTTTCATGGATATAATTATGGCATCCGGCGCCATAGGCGTCAATACGCTGCTCTCGACCAGAACCCGACATTCCCCTATATTAATGGCATGGACAAGGATCAGGTCATAGCCAAGCTGAGGGAGCACGAAGACGAGTTGCGCGCCGCGGGCGTGCAGACGCTTTCGCTGTTCGGTTCGGTTGCACGGGGCGAAGCAACCGATATGTCGGATGTCGACGTGGTGGTACGACTGGACCTGGATGTGACGGGCCGCGGGCTCGATTATTTCAGTTCCCTCGCCGATTTGAAAGAAAAGCTGGAGACCATCGTCGGCAAGTCGGTCGACATCGTTTCCGAGCCGGTCCAAAAGCCAAGGCTGGCACGGGAAATTACACGGGACAGACAGCTTGCCTTCTAGCCGCCCATGGGTTCGCGTTGAGGACATCCTCGAAAATGCACTTGCCGTGCTCGAATATACTCGAGGCATGGAGTTGGCCGACTACCTGTCGGATCAAGACGAGAGATGCCTGCGAACGGTGCCTGTCGCGCATCTCAGAGGCTGCCGTAAAGCTGGGAGCTTTCGCAGAAGAGATGTTTCCGGCACATAACTGGAGAGGCATTCGAGACATAGGGAATATCCTGAGGCACGAATACGATCAGATCGAAACGGTCAATATTTGGGACGTAATCACCATCAACCTGCCGCCTCTCGTCAGCGACATCGGGAGTGCTCTCGCCAATCGCAACACATCTGAGGCCTGACCCATGTCCTTCTTTCCCGGAAAAGACCCCGTCGCAGGCGATGCCTTCGCATGTGATGCGATCGAAAACCTGATCATTCCGCGCACCAGCGATATCGGCGGGTTTGCCGTGCGGCGGGCGCTGCCGACGCGGCAGCGGCGGCTTGTCGGTCCCTTCATCTTCTTCGACCGGATGGGACCGGCGCTTCTGCGCGCCGGCGAAGCGCTGGACGTCAAGCCGCATCCGCATATCGGGCTTTCCACCGTCACCTATCTCTTCGACGGCGAGATCAAACACCGCGACAGCCTCGGCACCGAACTCGTCATCCGGCCGGGCGACATCAACCTGATGACCGCCGGCCGCGGCATCGTGCATTCGGAACGCACGCCGGAGAACCTGCGCGGCCATCCGCAATCCGTCTCCGGACTGCAGACATGGCTGGCGCTGCCGGACGACCGGGAAGAAATCGATCCGGCCTTCGCGCATACGGGCAAGGAGGCGATGCCGGCGATCGACGCGGACGGCGCCAAGGGCCGGGTGGTGATCGGTGCTTTCGAGGGCCTCGCCTCGCCGGTCACGACTTTCACCGACACGCTCTATGTCGATCTCCGCCTCGATGCAGGCCGTCGCTTTCCCTTCGCTGCCGATCACGAGGAACGGGCGATCTATATCCTTTCGGGCGAGCTCATCGTGGCCGGCGACCGTTTTGCGGCCGACCAGCTTCTCGTCTTCCGGCCGGGCGATCCGATCACGCTGGAGGCCGGTCCTTCGGGCTGTCATCTCATGCTCTTCGGGGGCGCGGCCCTGAATTCCAAGCGCTACATCTGGTGGAACTTCGTTTCCTCTTCGAAAGAACGGATCGAAAAGGCGAAGGAAGAATGGCGCACCGGCCGTTTCGACATCGTGCCGGGCGACGAGGAAGAGTTTGTCCCTTTGCCCGCAGGCTAAAATCGATTAGAAACCTGCCACCGGACAACTTGAAAAAGCCTGTTTTCTTCTCATCTTGTGGAAGGACAGACTTCCAGACAAGATGAGACAAAGGCTGCCATCCGTGACCTCAATGCCCGCTACGCCGTTGCTCGACACGGTCAAGCTCCCCGCCGACCTTCGTGAGATCGATGACCGCGACCTTCCGCGGCTTGCGCGGGAAGTGCGCGACGAGATGATCGACGCGGTATCGCGCACCGGCGGGCATCTCGGCGCGGGCCTGGGCGTCGTGGAACTGACGATCGCCATCCACAAGGTGTTCAACACGCCGGACGACCGGCTGATCTTCGATGTCGGCCACCAGTGCTATCCGCACAAGATCCTGACGGGGCGGCGCGACCGTATCCGGACGCTGCGCCAGGAGGGCGGCCTTTCCGGCTTCACCCGGAGGGCGGAAAGCCAATACGATCCGTTCGGCGCGGCGCATTCCTCCACCTCGATCTCCGCCGGCCTCGGCATGGCGGTGGCGGCGGACCTTTCCGGCTCCAAGCGCAATGTGCTGGCGGTGATCGGCGACGGCGCGATGTCGGCCGGGATGGCCTACGAGGCGCTCAACAATGCCGGCGCCCTCGATGCGCGGCTGATCGTCATCCTGAACGACAACGACATGTCGATCGCGCCGCCGACCGGCGCCATGAGCGCCTATCTGGCGCGGCTCGCCTCCGGCCGCACCTATATGGGCTTCCGCGAGCTCGGCAAGAAGCTGACGGCCTATCTCGGCCACGGCATCGACAAGGCGATCACCCGCGCCGTCGAACATGCCCGCGGCTACGTCACCGGCGGCACCATGTTCGAGGAAATGGGCTTCTACCATATCGGCCCGATCGACGGGCATTCCTTCGACCATCTCCTGCCGGTGCTGCGCAACGTGCGCGACAACGCCCGCGGTCCGGTGCTGATCCACGTGGTCACCCAGAAAGGCAAGGGTTATCCGCCGGCGGAGGCTGCCGCCGACAAGTATCACGGCGTCAACAGGTTCGATGTCATCACCGGGGCGCAGGCGAAATCGAAGCCGAATGCGCCCTCCTATACGAGCGTGTTCGGCGAGGCGCTGGTGCAGGAAGCGGCTCTCGACGAGAAGATCGTCGGCATCACCGCCGCCATGCCGAACGGCACGGGCATCGACAAGCTTGCCGAAGCCTTCCCTGCCCGCACCTTCGATGTCGGCATCGCCGAGCAGCATGCGGTGACCTTCGCCGCGGGGCTTGCCGCGGAAGGCTACAAGCCCTTCTGCGCCCTCTATTCGACCTTCCTGCAGCGCGGCTACGACCAGGTCGTCCACGACGTGGCGATCCAGGGGCTTCCCGTCCGGTTCCCGATCGACCGCGCCGGTTTCGTCGGTGCCGACGGTCCGACCCATGCGGGTTCCTTCGACACGACTTTCCTCGCCACCCTTCCGGGCATGGTGGTGATGGCGGCCGCCGACGAGGCGGAGCTGAAGC
This sequence comes from Neorhizobium sp. CSC1952, assembly GCF_030378245.1. Lineage (NCBI taxonomy): Bacteria > Pseudomonadati > Pseudomonadota > Alphaproteobacteria > Hyphomicrobiales > Rhizobiaceae > Neorhizobium > Neorhizobium sp. CSC1952. Next base: position 722,338 of record NZ_CP128416.1, read on the forward strand.
ATATGGTGCGCACGGCGGCGGCTTATGGCGAAGGGCCGATCTCCTTCCGTTATCCGCGCGGCGAAGGCGTCGGCGTCGAGCTGCCGGAGCGCGGCCAGATCCTCGAAATCGGCAAGGGCCGCCTGGTGAAGCAGGGTTCAAAGGTGGCGCTGCTTTCCTTCGGCACGCGCCTCAAGGAATGTCTGCTGGCGGCGGAAGACCTGGATGCCGCCGGGCTTTCCACCACCGTTGCGGATGCCCGTTTCGCCAAGCCGCTCGACCGTGACCTGATCCGCCAGCTTGCCCATCACCACGAAGTGCTGATCACCGTCGAAGAGGGTTCCGTCGGCGGCTTCGGCAGTCATGTGCTGCAGTTCCTCGCCATGGAAGGCCTGCTCGACAACGGGCTGAAGATCCGCTCCCTCGTGCTGCCGGATATCTGGATGGAACAGGCCAATCCGGATGCCATGTATGCCAAGGCAGGCCTCGACCGCGCCGGCATCGTCTCGACCGTCTTCAAAACGCTCGGCCAGCCGCGCATCGGCGTCGGGGCAGCCGGCTGAGACTAGAGCGTTTCCTTGTTGGATTGAAGCATTCTGCCGGAGCAGGTTTTCGATGGGGCAAAGGCGATTGGCGAAGGGCATACCCCCTGGTACGTCCGAGCCGATCGCCTTTGATCCCGGCGGAAAGATGCCCGGCCCTGCGGGTTGGCTGAAACGGGCCGCCTGATCAACCGGCTGGCTCGGCCGTAGGGCTGGGCTACGACCTGCGCCAGCCGGTCGACCATCCGACTCCGTTTGAGCCAACAGAATGCTTCAATCTAACAAGGAAACGCTCTAACTGCGCAGCCCCTCGATCATCATGTCGAACTGCACGACATTGGAGTAGATCGGCGTGCCGACATCCATCGCGTAACGCGAGCGGAAGATCCTGCCGCTGACGTTGAAGGCGATCTTGCGGCCGCTCCAGCCCGTCAGCTTCACGTCGAAGCTCTCGGACATGCTGCGTCCCTTGGCCGTCAGGGTGCCGGTGATACGGGCGCTGTCGGGTCCCGTCTGCTCCACACGGTTCGAGCGGAAGGAAATCGTGTCGAAGTGGTCGGTGTCGAAGACCGCACCTGACCGCAGGAACGCATCGATGCGTGCCTGGCCGGTGCTGACGCTTCCGGGCTTCAGCTCGAAATTCACCATGGAATGGGGAAGATCGCCGGCCTTCAGATTGAAGGTGCCGGAAAACTTTCCGAACTTGCCCTTGATGCCGCCGCCGCCCACCTGATCGACGGTGAAGGCGATGCGCGAACCCGGCGTGATGGCATAACGTCCTGCGACCTCGGACAGGCTCGGCACCTCAATGTCGGATCGGCTTGTCTCTGGAAACGATGCGGCGACAAGCAGCGCCGCGATGAGAGTTGTCTTGTGGGTCATGATCGCGACTCCGTGGCGGACGTTTTGATCTGACGACGCCGGCCGCCGACCATGCGGATCAGCGTGTCGTCATGCCTGCGGTAATGGTGGTAGAGCGCCGCGCCGGAATGCAGGAACACCAGCGCCAGGGTGGAATAGGCAAGCACCGCATGGGCCGTCGTCCACCAGGCTTCCGCCGCATCCGACTTCGGCACCGGCAGATGCGGAATGACGGCGAGGTTGAAGGCGAAGGTCGGAATCTCCAGCGGCGAGACCGAAGCGACCATCCAGCCGGCCAGGGGAACCGCAACTGCCAATGCCAGAAGCACGTGGTGCATGCCCTTTGCCGCGAGATGCTCAAGCCGGCTCATGCCCGCGACCGGCGTCACCCGGACACGGATCAGGGAATGGGCGAACCTGACGATAGCGAAGAGCAGCGCCAGCATCCCAAAGGATTTATGCCACTGGAAGAGCGAAAATTGCAGAACGGGGTCGATGGATGGCCTGGTCATCGCGAAGCCGAGCACCATGAGGCCAAGGATAAGACCTGCGATCAGCCAGTGGAGGATGATCGCGAATGGATCATAGCGATCGGCAGGACGACGCATGACTGGCTTCCCGGAAATCTCGTCCGGGATCATCCTCCTCAATTCGCTCTTCGGCAAGTCGCGAAGAGATCACACCGCTTCAACAGTCGTGGAGCCTATTGGTCCGCTGCTGTGAGGAACAGGATGTGGAGATCCTTTTCCGGGTAAAAATCCTCCGCCGTCATCTCGAAGGTCGTCGGACCGACCTTCCTGATCCCATTGCCGCAGAAGCTGACGTAATCCTGCGGCCGACCCTTGTCGATCGTGAGCTTGAACTTGCCGATCGGGCCGCCCCAATTCGTGCCCGTGGTCAAGATATAGGAGACCCACTGCTCCATGTAGTTCGGGCCGGATTTGCCGGCCGCCGCCTCGAGCTTGGCCGCCGTCTTCATGAAGGCGTCGTCTATGCAGTAGCGTTCGACATAATCCTTGTAACCCGTGCTCGGCTTGCCCTGGTCGATGAAGGACATGGCGACGGTGCCGCCGACGCTCGGTGCATACCGGTGGCTGACGCGTACCGGCTTGCCGGCCGGAAACATCGTCTTCCACCAATAGACCGAGCGGAGCGTCCAGGTCGGCCGCAAATCCTCCTGCCAGCCCTTTCCCGCATCGTAGCGGTCCACATAGACGAGGCCTTCGGCGATCCATCGTGTCTTAACGTCTTGCGGCAGCGATTTCAGAGCTTCATACGTTTTGTCGCTATAGGGGAGAAGCGGGACCTTATGGGCGACGAGTTCGTCGGTCCTGTCCACGCCTATCGCAATGGCGCGCTGCTGCAATTCCGGCGTGATCTGCTTGCCGTCCTGGACGACCGAAAAGCCGAGGAAATTATCGCTTTCCGGGTCTCCATAGGCGATATCGCTCTGCGAGCCGCCCGTGACGTCCGGCATCGGAAAGGCGATGATGCTCTCGAAATCCGAAGTTCCGGTGTTCCTGAAGACATAATCGACCAGAACCTCCTTGCGGGAAATATAGAGGTTTTCCTGCTCCATCGTCACATCGGAAGTCTGTAGGTAGCTGAGGCCGCCGGTGGTCAGTTCCGCAGTGGTGTCATTTGCGAATGCCGGGGCGAATGTCGGCGATGCCGCAGAGAGCAGTCCGCCTGCGATCAGTATCCAGCGCATATCTTACCTCCAGTCTATTACGGCCGGCAAAATAGACCGAATTGCGAAAACAGAGAAGGCAGGCCGGACAATCTCCGGCCTGCCTTCCTATATGTCACAAACCATCCGGCGGATCAGAATTCCGACCATTCTTCCTTGGTGGCCGCGGTCGTCGCGGTCTTGCCCGAGAAGGCGCGGGCGACGGTGGAGCGCAGCGTATTGACGGGCGACGCGGCGGGGCGGGCTTCCGCCGGCACGACGACGGGGCCGGACATACGGAACGCCGTGGAACCGCCGAAGTTGAACTGTCTCAGCAGGGCATCGAGCGCCTGGGCCTCCTGAGCGAGCTTGTGGCTGGCCGCCGTCTGCTCCTCGACCATGGCCGCGTTCTGCTGTGTGTTCTGGTCCATGTTGTTGACCGAGGAATTGATCTCCTGCAGGCCGGTCGACTGCTCGCGCGTGGAGATCACGATCGCGTTCAGGTGCTCGTTGATCTGCTGCACCTCGCCGACGATCGCTTCCAGCGCCTGACCGGTCTCGCCGACCAGCGCCACGCCTGCATCTACCTGCTGGCTGGAGGTGGTGATGAGCGCCTTGATCTCCTTCGCCGCATTGGCGGAGCGCTGGGCAAGCTCGCGCACCTCCTGGGCGACGACCGCAAAGCCCTTGCCGGCATCGCCCGCACGGGCCGCCTCGACGCCTGCGTTGAGCGCCAGAAGGTTGGTCTGGAAGGCGATATCGTCGATGACGCTGATGATGTTGATGATCTCGCCGGAGGATTTCGCGATCTGCTCCATGGCGGAGACGGCGCGGCGGACCACATCGCCCGACTTCTCCGCGCCGATGCGGGTGCGCTCGACGCGCTGGCCGACATCTTCGGCACGGCGGGCGGATTCCTTTACCGTCGTCGTCACCTCTTCGAGCGCTGCGGCGGTCTCCTCGACGGCGGCGGCCTGCTGCTCGGTGCGGCGGCCGAGGTCGTCGGCAGCGGCGCGAATCTCACCGGCGCCGGCGCTGATGGCGGAGGCATTCTCGCCGACCGCCTGGAGTGCCGACTGCAGCTTGCCGAGCGCCTGGTTGAAGTCGGTCCGCAGCCGGTCGAGACGACCCGCGAACGGCTTCTCGAGACGATAGGCGACATCGCCATTGGCGAGGCTTGCAAGGCCGGTGGCAAGCGAGTCGATCGCGAATTCGATCTCCGCAGCCTCGCGCGCCTTCTGCGCATCGTTGGCGAGACGTTCGCGCTCGCTGTTTTCGCGCAACGCCTCCGCATCGCGGGCAAGGAGCTGCTTTTCGATCGCCGCATCCTTGAAGACCGCGACGGCCTTGGCCATGCGGCCCACTTCATCCGTGCGGTCGAGCGCCGGAACCTTGATGTCGTGGTTTCCGCCGGCGAGCGCGGCCATGGCTTCCGTCATGCCGACGATCGGAGTGACGATGGCGCGAGAGAGGGCGAGAACGAGCGCTACGGCGATCAGACCCGCGACGCCGCCGCCGACGAGCAGCGTGAGCAGCAGGTCACGATGGGCGTTCGCCTGCGTATCCTGCAGGCCGGTCGTCAGATCGAACGCCTGCTTCTTGATCTTTGCGGCTGCCTCGCGGAACCCGTCGAGCTGGCCCCTCGCCTGGTTGCGGCCGATTTCGATGACTTCGTCGATCGGCCTGTCGGTGTTCTTGCGGGCCTCGAGCTGCGGCACCGTGAGCTGGGTATGGAAGACGTCGGCCGCGGCGCGCATGGCGTCGAGCGAGGCGATCAGGTCCGGCATGCCGGCCGCGGCCCGCTTGGCGGCATCGATCGCGGCGATCATCCTGTCGCGATTGGCGAACACGTCGTTATAGGTGCTGTCGCTCTTGAAGAGCAGGAAGCCGCGCTGGTTGACGGCCTGCTCCAGCATGGCTTCCAGCGCGTTGTCCACCTGCATCATGATGGCTTGCGAAACGGTCTGCTGGGCCGAAGCCCGGCTCGACTTCAGCGCCTGCCAGTAGACGCCGGCCGATGCCAGGAGGCAAACCGACATCAAAGCCGCGAAAGTGATGATGAGTTTCTTGTTCAGGGAAAGATTTTTGAGCGCCATGACGGCTTCCACTCTCGGTCAAAGGATTGCAGGCTCCTCCGCAGCCGAGAGAATCCCAACATGATTAAAATTTGATTGAACGGCGACGCGAGTTTTCATTCCATGAGATACTTGCGCATCGGCCCGCCGGCAGGCATTGACTGGCCGCATGGCCAAATCCGCTGAAAACCAACGCCTCGACCAGCTTCTCATATCGCTCGACCTGTTCGAAAGCCGATCGCGGGCGCGCGATGCGATTTCGCGCGGCACCGTGACGGTGAACGGCCAGGTGGTGACGAAGCCGGGCCAGGTGGTTTCTCCGGACGCTGCAATTGCGATCGACGATCCGGCCAAGGCCTATGTCTCCCGCGCTGCGCTGAAGCTTGTCGCGGCGCTCGACCATTTCGACCTCGATCCGGCCGGCAGAACCTGTCTCGACGTGGGCGCTTCCACCGGCGGCTTCACCGAAGTCCTGCTTCAACGCGGCGCGGCGCATGTCACCGCGATCGACGTGGGACACGGTCAGATGCATGCGCGGATCGCCGCCGACCCGCGCGTGACGGATATCGAGGGGCTGAACGCCCGCAACCTCACCGAGGCGGACCTCGAGGGCCGGGCGATCGATTTCGTCGTCTCGGACGTCTCGTTCATCTCGCTGAAGCTGGCGCTGCCGCCGGCATTGAACCTTGCCGTGCCCGGCGCCATATGCGTGCTTCTCGTCAAGCCGCAGTTCGAGGCCGGGCGCGATGCGATCGGCAAGGGCGGGCTCCTGCGTGAGCCGGAAAGCGCGCCGCAGGTCGCGGCGGAACTGGAACGCTGGCTGACCGAAGACATGGGCTGGACGAGTTTCGGCCTCATCCCCTCACCCATCTCCGGCGGCGACGGCAACCGGGAATTCCTGCTCGCAGGACGAAAGCCAGAATGAGCACAGAAACAGTCAAGATCGCGCGGCTCGGCGCGCAGGGCCACGGCATTGCCGAGGGCGAGAAGGGGCCGGTCTACGTGCCGCATGCGCTGCCGGGAGAGATGGTGGCGATCGCCCGCAACGGCAATCACGGCACGCTGATCTCGATCGCCGAGACTTCGCCGGACCGTGCGGTGCCGCACTGCCGGCATTTCGATCCGGACCGGGACGCCTGCGGCGGCTGTTCGCTGCAGCATCTGGCGGATACGCCCTACCGCGCCTTCAAGCGCGAACTGGTCGTTGAGGCGCTGAAATCCAGGGGTCTGACGCCGGAGGTCGGCGAACTCGCCGCCGCACATCCGGGCGAGCGGCGGCGGACAGTCTTCTCGGCCCGCAGGACGGAGAAGGATTTCCTGCTCGGCTTCAACCGCGCCGAAACCAACCACATCGTCTCGATCGATGAATGTCCGATCGCAGCACCCGGCATCATGGCGCGGCTCGATGCCATCCGGGCAGTCGGCCAGGCGCTGGCGACCGGCTCCGATATCTTCCGCATCACGGTGCTCGAAACACTCTCCGGCCTCGACCTCGCCGCCGACGGGCTGAAGCCGCTTACCGACAGGCAGCGGCGTGCGGTGACCGAAATCGTGCTCGGCCTCAGGGGCATCGCGCGGGTTTCGGTCAACGGCGAAATCGTCATCGAGCCGCAGAAGCCGCTGATCGATTTCGGCGGTGTGAAGGTCTCGCCGCCGCCGGGCGCCTTCACCCAGGCGACAAAACCGGCGGAAGACGCGATGGCCGCGCTCGTGCTCGGCCATGTGGGCAAGGCGAAGCGCGTGCTCGATCTTTTCGCAGGCTCCGGCACATTTGCCTTGAGATTGGCCCGGACCGCCAAGGTGCATGCCGTCGAAGGCGAGGAGAAGCCGCTGAAGGCGCTCGACCATGCCGCCCGCAACACGCAGGGCCTGAAACCGCTCACCATCGAGAAACGGGACCTTTTCCGACGGCCGATGATCCCGCAGGAGCTGAAGAACTACGACGCGGTCGTCTTCGATCCGCCGCGCGCCGGCGCCGAGGCACAGGTGAAGGAACTCGCCCGTTCCGGCGTGAAGGCCATCGCCGCGGTGAGCTGCAATCCGGTCACGCTCGCCCGCGACCTGCGGATACTGGTGGACGGCGGCTATCGCATCAGATCGGTGACGCCGATCGACCAGTTCCTTTGGTCACCGCATGTGGAAGCGGTGGCGCTGCTGGAGAAGTAATTCCTAGAAATCCAGGTCCAGCCGGCCGGTACCGACGACGTTTTGGCAGCGGCAGGTCCCGCCGACGCGGCCCGCATCGGCACGGCAGACATAGGGCCGGTTGCGGTCATCGCTCTGGCGGGGCGGCACGACGCAGACATAGCGCTGCGGCCGCGGCCGGCGATCGTCGGTTCTGGTGCGGGTATCCCCCTGATACTGGGCTAACGACATGGGCGCCCCGCCCGGAAAATCCCCTGCCGTGGCCGCGGAACAGGAGATCAGCAGGATCGTGAGGCTCGACAGGATTTTGCGCATGAGATTGCTTCCCTTTCAGAAGAAAAACTAATCCTGCTCGCATGCCAAAAGAAGGGGATGGCCGGATTTTCCCGCTCGGCAGCGTTAACGCCGCATGAAAGCCTCGAACGCGGCGCGCGCCTCCGCACTTTTGAGCTGGGCGGAGAAATGCACGAGTTCCTCATCGATGCGGGCGAGAACCTCATCGCGGGACCCGCGCACCAGATCGCGGGCGATCCTCAGCGCCTGCGGCGGCTTGGCCGCCAGGCTTGCGGCAAGCGAGAGCGTTTCCGCCTCCACCGTTTCCGGCTCGACGATCTTCCAGACGAGGCCGGCATCCAGTGCGGCCTGCGCGGAAAAGCCCTCGCCCGCCACCAGCATGGCGAAGGCGCGCTGATGGCCCATAATCCTCGGGGCCAGAAGGCTGGAGGCGGCTTCCGGCACCAGCGCCAGATCGACGAATGGCGTCCTGAACAGGCTGCGGCCGGAGGCGACCGTCATGTCGCAATGGAGGTTGAGCGTCGTGCCGATGCCGATCGCCAGGCCGTCGACGCCGGAGACCAGCGGCTTTTCGGCAAGCGCCAGCGCCTTGATGAAGACGGCGGCGGCAGGCGCATCCTTCGAACCCGACAGGGCATAGGTCAGGAAATCGCCCATGTCGTTGCCTGCCGAGAAACAGCCCTCGGTGCCGAGGAAGGCGACGGCACGCACCGTCTCGTCGCCGTTCGCCTCTTCCAGCGCCGCGGTCATGCGGTTGTACATGGCCGAGGTGATGGCGTTCTTCTTTTCCGGCCGGTTGAAGCGGATCACCATGACGCCCGGCCGGACCTCCGGACGTTCGACAAGGATATGGCTGTCGCTCACGGAAAACTCCTTCAGGCGAGGATTGCACGGGCCGCTTCGAGGCTCGCGGCACCGGAGACGACGCGGTCCTTCAGCGCCGAGGTTTCGGCGAGCAGGTTTTCCGCCATGAAGCCGCAGAGCGCCACACGCTTTTCCGTTCCGCCGTCGCCGATATCGGCAAGCGCGCCCCTGGCGAGGTAGCAGCCGGTGAGCGTCAGGCCGAACAGGCGCTGATAGGGCGTGGCACCTGCCAGCGCATCGGCCACCCTGCCATCGGCCTGCGTTTCCAGCAGCCAGTTGGTGGCGGTCTCGAGCGCGGCGATCGCGGCCTTCAGCCTGTCGCCGGTTTCGCCGAAAGCCGGCTCGTTCGACGCAGCCACCCGGTCGGCGACCTCCTTCATCTCGCCGATGAAGCCGCGCACCTGATCGCCGGAGGAGAGCGGCAGCTTGCGCGTCACGAGATCGATCGCCTGGATGCCGTTGGTGCCCTCGTAGATCGGAGCGATACGGGCGTCACGGAGATAACGGGCCGCTCCCGTCTCCTCGATGAAGCCCATGCCGCCGTGCACCTGGATGCCGAGCGAGGCGACCTCGACGCCGATATCGGTTGCGAAGGATTTGGCGACCGGCGTCAGCAGCGCGGCGCGCTCGCTCCAGTGGCGCGCCTCTTCGCCCTCCGTGTGGTGCGACATGTCGATCGCGTGGGCGCAGGCATAGCAGATGGCCCGCGCCCCCTGGGTCAGCGCCTTCATGGTGATCAGCGTCCGGGCGATATCCGGGTGCTCGATAATCGGGCTCATGCCCGATCCGGACCACCCCGGCGCCTTGCCCTGCGTCCGCTCGCGGGCATAGGCGGCCGCCTTCTGCGTTGCGGCCTCCGCGATCGCCACACCCTGCATGCCGACCGCCAGCCTTGCATTGTTCATCATGGTGAACATGCAGGCGAGGCCCTTGTTCTCCTCGCCGATCAGCCAGCCGACCGCTCCCTTCTCACTGCTGTTTTCGGGGGCGAACACTCCGTCGCCGTAGATCATCGTGCAGGTCGGCGAACCGTGGATGCCGAGCTTGTGTTCGAGCGAATGGCAGAAGACGTCGTTCCGGGGGCCGAGCGAACCGTCGTCGTCGACGAGGAACTTCGGCACCAGGAAGAGCGAGATGCCGCGCGTGCCGGCCGGCGCGTCGGGAAGCCGCGCAAGCACGAGATGGATGATGTTGTCGGCCGCATCGTGCTCGCCCCAGGTGATGAAGATCTTCTGGCCGAAGATGCGGTAGGTGCCGTCGTCGCGGCGTTCGGCGCGGGTCTTCAAGACGCCCAGATCGGAGCCGGCATGCGGCTCGGTCAGGTTCATGGTGCCGGTCCATTCGCCGGAGACCATTTTCGCCAGGTATTTTTCCTTGAGCGCGTCGCTGCCGTGAGCCACGAGCGCCTCGATCGCGCCCATGGTGAGCGTCGGCGCGAGCGCAAAGGCCATGGAGGCGGAATTCCACATTTCGAGCGCCGCGACGTTCAGCATATGCGGCAGGTGCTGGCCACCGAAGGCTTCCGGCGCGGTCAGCCCGTTCCAGCCGCCCTCCCGCCAGCGGCGGTAGAGGTCCGGCCAGCCGTCCGGCGTCTTCACCTCGCCGTCAACGAGCCGTGCGCCCTGTCGATCGCCGATCTCGCCAAGCGGCGCCATCTCGTTGCCGGCGAAGCGGCCGGCCTCTTCCAGGATAGCATCGACCAGGTCGGCGGAAAGATCCCCGAACCGGCCGATCTCCACGGCCTCCGCCAGGCCCGCCACATGGTTCAGCGTGAAGGCGATCTCCTCGACCGGTGCCTTGTACATGATGCTCCTCCTTGGCGCATATGCGCCTCACCGCATTGCTGCCCACTCCTGCCCTTTCTTTTACGTAAACGTAAATGCGATTGTCAACCACAGCGGCAAGCAGCTTCCCATTCCTATCTCTTTCGCTTTAGAAAATCTTGTCGAACCGGCGTTACACAAGAGGCCTAAGGAGTGACGCGCATGCTTCCGGATTCCTCGCCCATGTCCATCCTCACCCCCGCCGTTCCCGGGCTCGTCTGGGCCTATCACTTCCGCCCCGGTTCGGCGCCCTGCACGCGATTGCCGCTGGATGCCGCCCGCAGCGATCTGGACGTGGCCGAAGGTTTCCTCTGGCTTCATCTCAATCTCGCCGATACCCGTGTCACGGCCTTCCTCGAAAATTTTCCAGGCCTCACCCCGGCGGCCATCGCGGCGCTGACCACGCATGATACCCACGCGGCCATCACGCTCGACGAACAGCTCGTCTATGGCACGCTGGTCGATTTCCAGCGGGAATTCGACAACGACACGCGCGATATCGGCTGGCTGCATTTCTTCGTCTCGGACAGGGTGATCATCACCACCCGCCTACAGCCGCTCAGGTCGATCGACCGGGTGCGGGCGGCGATCGAGAAGAACGCATCGCGCTACAGGCAGCCGATCGACGTGTTCGAAACGCTCGTCGCCGAATTCCAGCGCACGCTGATCAGCCTCGTCATGGAACTTACCGAGGAGCTGAACCTCATCGAGGATTTTGTCTACGACAATGCGCCGCGCGACGAGCGCCGGCGGCTTGCTCCGGTCCGGCGCACGGTGGTCAGGCTGCACCGGCATCTGAGAACCGTGCTGACGCTGATGCGGCGGGCTGCCGCCGCGGACGACGACGAAATGCCGCCCGGCTTCGACGACGCCGCGTCGCGCCTTGTCGCCCGGCTGGAAGCGGTCGACCACGACGTCTACGCCCTGCAGGAGCGCGCCCGGCTGCTGCATGAGGAAATCGACTCGAAGCTCTCCTCCGAGACCAACCGGCACCTCTACATCCTGTCGCTGATGACGGCCTTCATGCTGCCGCCGACGCTCGTCACCGGCTTCTTCGGCATGAACACGTCCTCCCTGCCCTTCGCGGAGGGCATGAGCGGAACGGCCTATGCTTTCGGCCTCATCGCGCTGTCCGTGGTCGCCGCCTGGTGGCTGTTGAAGAGGGTGGGCATTCTTTGATGCCGCCTGCCAAACGAAAACCCGCCCGGCTCATGCCGGACGGGCCTTCGATGCGATTGCCGGCCGCTCTCAGTAGTAGGGCGAATAGCAGGTCTGGCGGGGCCCGTTATAGGGCTGAAACGAGTTCGAATAGGCGTCGTAGGACCGGTAACGGGCCGAGCACCATTCGTAATGGCGGGGGTTGAGACCGCCGCCGCCATAGACCGGGGCGGGAGCCGGCTCGACATAGCGCGGCTGGGCGGCGATGGCGCCGCCGATCAGCGCGCCGGCGCCGAATGCCGCCAGCGGGAACCAGTAACCATTGTAATAGCGATAGCCCGGCCGGCGGTCGCGATAGCCGCGATGACCGCGGTACCAGCCGCGGCGATCATCCCAGCCGCGGCGGTCGCGCCAATCGCGGCCGTCACGCCAATCGCGGCGATACTGCACCAGGTTTATGCCCGAATTCGCCTCGATCCCGGCTGCCGGAGCGGCCGGCAGCGGCATTGCCCCGGCCGGCATCAGCGAGCCGAGCAGAACGGCGGCGGAAATGCCCGCGACCGCGATTTTCTTGAACAGCGTCATGTTGAACTCTCCCAACCCTTGGTCGACGTTTTCATTTCCTTCGCCGGCTCCGACAGCGCCTGCCATCGACGAACCGTAAGTTCCCCACGATACTAGAAAATTCATCCTGAATGCGTGATTAACGCACAAGCAACGGAAACCCGGCCCGGGCAGATGCCCGAACCGGGTCCCACATTCCAGCCTCGAAATGATCTTACCGGTACGGCGATACGCATTGCGCGCGAACGCCGGCACGCGGCACGTAGGTATTATCCGAAGCGCGGTAGGTCCGGTAGCGGCTTTCGCACCAGGCGACGTGCCGGCTGCCATAGCCGCCGCGATCGGCCGCGACCGCGCCGCCGATGATCGCTCCGGTGGCGAAGGCAGCCAGCGGGAACCAGAAGCCGTTGTGATACCGATAGCCCGGACGGCGATCGCGATAGCCTCGATAACCGCGATGCCAGCCATAGCGGTCGCGCCGCCAGTCACGGCGATCCCGGTACTGCACATCCGTCACGGGGTTGGCGAACGAAATGCCGGGCGCCGCGGGCATCTGGAAAGCCTGCGCGGGCGTAAACCCGGCAAAAGCGGACGCGGCGGCGATCGCGACCGCGGTCAGGCGTAAACGAAAAGATCTCATTCCTCATGTTTCCTTGTTCTGAATTCTGTTTAGGAAACAATGCAAAATAGAGTATTCCGTTCCTGGGAGAAGGGTTCTCGACGATCACGAATAAGCGATCAGCCTCGGAAGAAACCGGATCACGCAACGATCGAAAGCATCGTCTGATCGCCCTGAAGGCGATTGACCATGAAGTTCGAATACCATTCGACGAACTGCATGACGCCACCTTCGTGCACCGCCGAATAGGGCCCCGGCTCGTATGCCGGCGAGCGGATTCCGAAGGCGTTTTCCTCGACGATCTGACGGTCCTGGTCGTTGGTCATGTTCCAGACATGCGTCAGCTCTTCCAGATTGTAATCGACGCCTTCGACCGCATCCTTGTGAACCAGCCATTTGGTGGTGACCGCCGTCTCCTCCGGCCCGATCGGCGTGACGCGGAAGGAGACCGCATGGTCGCCCAGCATGTGGTTCCACGTGGTCGGATAATGGAAGAGCAGCATCGTACCGATCCCGTCGATCGCCACGTCGTCGGAAAGCCTTCGCTGCACGGCGCTCCTCCCGAACATGGTATAGCTTTCGGCGCCTTCGATCAGCGGCATGCGGGCCACACGGAACTGGCCGTCCGGCGATATCCTGAACTCGCTCGGCAGATCGGCCGCCTCGCAGCGCTGCCAGTGCTCGAGGATGACCGGATCGTCGATCGCACCCGACACGCCCGTGACGGTCGGCGCCTCCGGGAACGTACGGCAGAGTTCCGGGTGATTGCCGGCGCAATGGTAACATTCGCGATTGTTTTCCCAGACGAGCTTCCAGTTGCCCTTCTCGATAATCGTCGACTGGTGGGCGACCTTGGCCTCCGACAGGCGATGCGGCGCCATGTAGGGCTCGATCGCGGCGCGGACGGGCGCGAAGTCGGGAGCCTCGTTGGCAAGGCAGATGAAGATGTAGCCGGCGACGCTCTCGCAATGGACCTTCTTCAGCCCGAACTGCGTCTTGTCGAAATCCTGGCCCATCTGCCGGGCGATCAGCAGCGAGCCGTCGAGCTCGTAGGTCCATTGATGGTAGGGACAGACGAGCCGTACCGCCGAACCGCTTTCCTTGGTGCAGACCCGGCTGCCGCGATGGCGGCAGGTGTTGTGGAGCGCCCGGATCTGACCGTCACGGCCGCGCACGACGACGACCGGATAGTCGCCGATCTGCAGCGTGAAATAGCTGCCGGCCTTGGGCAGTTCGCAATCGTGGCCGACGAACAGCCAATCGCGATACCAGATCAATTCGAGATCGAGCCTGTAATAATCGGGATCGGTATAAAAGGCCTGTTCGAGGCTGAAGCCTTCGCGGCGGTTCTTGAGCTGCCGCAGGACCTGACTGCGAATTTCCATCTTGCCTTCCTCGTCAATGCGGCCCTTGAGCAACCACGGAAGGACAGGGAAATACCGGCCGGCTCCGACCCGCAATCTCCGCGTCCCGAGCGCCCACCGCGATCGGTCAAATTCTCTCTCATCCCAGGCTGGTTTCCGGGCTCAGGAGCTGTCCCTTGCGGGACGGGCATGGCGCCTTCCCGGGCGGCCGTTCCGGCTCTTTCCCAGTGACTTCTGCCAGGCCTCTCAACTCCACCACCGTTGCGGGGGCAGCGCCGGGTTTCGACCGGCTTCCCAATTCTCCGCCCTCCCTAGCGAGGCGGCACCTTGAGCTTGCAGCGGATATAATCATCAGCCCCGCGTGTCGCATAGGCAACATTGCGACATCGGCAACCGCATTGACGACGGCTTCGGAAAACCCTCAAGCCCCGCGAAAGGAAAACCGGTCATTAAGGGGTGAATGTTACGGTCCCGCCATCGATGGGAGCAGCGCCACCATGCGGGCTACGGGAAAATTCCGCTATTACGAAGCTCCGCCGCCGAAGCCTCCTGCTCCCGCGGCGCCGAAGACGACCGCGCATTCGGAATTCCTGCGCACCGGGCGCATCGCCCGCAACAGCTCCATCTGGATGCCGGCGGAGCGGCGCTACGTCAGCTACGCGGAAGTCGCGGCACGCACGGGCAAGAAACTGGAAGCCGCCGGCGAAAAGAGCCACGAGCGGATCAACGCATTCCATCGGTCGATCCAGTTCCCGAAGATCATCTTCCACCGCACGCTCGACGAGCGCCCGCATCTCGGCTACTGCCATGTCACGGCGGCGAGAACGCTCCTTGCACGCCGCGTGCCGGTCAGCTGGTCCTTCTACATCGCCAATTTCTTCTCCGAGATCGGGGAAGAGGAGATATTTTTCGAACGCATCAGCACGACCTATTCGCGCATGTACTTCGCCGTCGCGATCGAGGGCGAGCCGGGCGAGCCATTCCGGATCGACCGCTCGATCCGCAAGAACGGGCTCCTGTTCCAGACCAGCGATCCGATGGAAGCGATCAAGAACGTGCTGACGCTCGGCGCATCGAGCAATGCGCTGCGCGAGATCATCAAAAAGCTTTGAAGACGGCCCGGTCCGCGCTATGGACGTGCGGACATGACGGCCGAGATCATCGATATCACCCGCAACCACGAAGACGCGCTCAAGCGAGCCTGTGCGGTGCTTGCCGAAGGCTTTCCCGTGGCGATCCCGACCGAGACCGTCTATGGGCTCGCCGCGGACGCCACCAATCCCGCAGCCATCACCCGCATCTACGAGACCAAGGGGCGGCCGCGTTTCAACCCGCTGATCTGCCACGTGGCCGACCTTTCCATGGCCGAGCGCTATGCGGTTTTCGATCCGATCTCGAAAACGCTCGCCGAAACCTTCTGGCCCGGGCCGCTGACGCTGATCCTGCCGCTGAAGCCGGAAAACGGCATCCACTCGCTCGCCACCGCGGGTCTCGACACGATCGGCATCCGCCTGCCGAAAGGGTTCGCATCCGAGCTTATCCGCGCCTTCGGGAAGCCGCTTGCCGCGCCGAGCGCCAACACGTCCGGCAAGGTGAGCCCGACGAGCGCGAGCCACGTGGCGGAGGACCTGGGCGACAGGCTCAAGCTCATCGTCGACGGCGGCGCCGCACCGGTGGGCGTCGAATCCACCATCGTGCGCGTGGAAGACGGTATCATCCGCCTGCTGAGACCCGGTGGCGTGGCGGCAGAGGAGATCGAGAAGGCCACCGGCCTTACGGTGATCCGGCCGGAAGGTCCGGCGGCGATCATCGAAGCGCCCGGCATGCTCGCTTCCCACTATGCGCCGGGCGCCGCCGTGCGGCTCAACGCCGACCATGTCGAGCCCGGCGAGGCGCTGATCCGGCTGGGCCCTACCCCGGTGAAGGGGGTCGAACGCGCCGTAGCGGTTTTTGATCTCAGTCCTTCCGGCGATCTTGCGCAGGCGGCGGCAAACCTGTTCGATTACCTGAAGCGCGCCGATGCGACGGGTGCGGCCCGCATTGCGGTCACACCCATCCCTGATCACGGGCTTGGCGAGGCGATCAACGACCGGCTGGCCCGCGCCGCCGCGCCGCGGGAATAAGAGGAGGAGGCAGCCTATGGATATCTCCGGACCGAAACCAGAGCTTCTCGACCGTTTCGCGGCGATCGTAGGCGAAAACCATGTGCTGCGCGATCCGCAAGATCTGGCGCCCCATCTCGTCGAAGGCCGCGGGCTCTATCAGGGGTCCTCGCCCATGCTCCTGAAGCCGGGTTCGACGCAGGAGGTTTCGGAAATATTGAAGCTCGCGAGCGAGACCGGTACGCCTATCGTGCCGCAGACGGGCAATACCGGCCTCGTCGGCGGCCAGACGCCCCGCACCGGCGGCAGCGACCTGATCGTCTCGCTCGAGCGGATGAACCGCATCCGCGACGTCGATCCCGTCGCCAACGTGCTCGTCGCCGATGGCGGCGCGATCCTTGCCGACGTGCAGAAGGCGGCCGAAGCCGTCGGCCGGCTGTTCCCGCTGTCGCTCGGCTCGGAAGGCTCCTGCCGCATCGGGGGCAATCTCTCCACCAATGCCGGCGGCACCGCCGTGCTCGCCTACGGCAACATGCGCCAGCTCTGCCTCGGCCTCGAAGTGGTGCTGCCGACGGGCGAGATCTGGGACGGGCTGCGCCGCCTCAAGAAGGACAATACCGGCTACGACCTGCGCGACCTCTTCATCGGCGCGGAAGGCACGCTCGGCATCATCACCGGCGCCGTCCTGAAACTCTTTCCGCAGCCGGCCGGCCACCAGGTGGCGCTGGCGGGCCTCAACTCCCCGGAAGATGCCCTGAAGCTTTTCGAGCGGGCCTCCAACCTTTGCGGCACGGCGCTGACGGGCTTTGAGCTGATGCCGCGGATCGGCATCGAATTCACCACCCGCCATATCGAAGGCGTGCGCGATCCGCTTTCCGAGCCGCATCCCTGGTACACGCTGATCGACATCTCGACCTCGGATTCCGCCGAAACGGCGGAGACGATGATCCAGTCGCTGCTCGAGCAGGGTTTCGAAGCGGGGCTCATCCGCGACGCGGTGGTCGCCTCCTCCGTCGCCCAGCAGAAGGCGCTCTGGCACATGCGGGAAGGCATGTCCGACGCCCAGAAGCCGGAAGGCGGCTCCATCAAGCACGACGTCTCGGTGCCGGTCTCGAAAATTCCGGCCTTCATGGCGGAAGCCGACAAGGCGGTCACGGCTGCCATTCCCGGCGCCCGCATCTGCGCCTTCGGCCATCTCGGCGACGGCAACATCCATTACAATATCTCCCAGCCCCTCAGCGCCGATATGGGGGGTGACAAAGCGGCCTTCATCGCCCGCTGGCGGGAGATCAACGCGATCGTGCACGGCATCGTGCTTGCCGCCGGCGGCTCGATCTCGGCCGAACACGGTATCGGCCAGTTGAAGCGCGACGAGCTCGCGCATATCCGCGCGCCGATCGAGATGGACCTCATGCGGCGCGTCAAGAAGGCCTTCGATCCGGCCGGGATCATGAACCCGGGCAAAGTGGTGACGATCCCATGAGCCGGCCTCCGAGAACCACGATCCGCATCGATCTCGACAACGGCGTTCGGCTCGGCCCTGGCAAGGCGCAGCTTCTCCAGCTCATCGCCGAACACGGCTCGATCCGGGCCGCGGGTGCCGCGATCGGCATGTCCTATCGCCGCGCGTGGCTGCTCGGCGACGAGATCAACCGCATGTTCCGCGAACCGTCGATCTTCACCCGCCACGGGGGAAAAAGCGGCGGCGGCGCAGGCCTGACCGAATTCGGCCGGGAACTGCTTTCGCGGTATCGCCGCATGGAGGAGGCAAGCCGCGGCGCGATGCATGCCGATCTCGATTGGCTGGCGGCCAATGCCGACCCGAATTTCGAGCCGGCGGGCAAGATCGACGAAACCTAGAGCGCCGTGCGTCCGAACGGACACACAAAGGACGCTCTAACTTATTGAATCTACGCATCGTGCTTACCGAAAATCGATTCCGATTTTCGGGCCGATGCCATAGGCCATGCCGGCCCCTAGCCCATCCTGATCTGAGACAATGCCCATAGGGTGTCGGCGCTGATACCAGCGGAACCATTGCTGCCATAGAGGATGTCGAGCGCCGACGAACTCACGGTGGCATTCTCCAGGTCGTACATCATCGTGAAGCGCTCGATCAGCTTGCCGAGCTTTTCCGGATCGGACAGATCTTCGAGATTGAGGTTCTTCTCTACGATCTTCGCCTGCTGATCGACATCCATGTTGCCGATTTCCTGGGGCAGCTGGAATGCGATGCGGAAGAACTCCATCAGCGCCTCGTCGCCGAGGATGACGTAAGCGTCGGTAATGGTATCGGCCATGCGCTGGAAGTAAAGGGCCAGGCGGACGCCGGCGTTTTCCTCGCCCTGCTGCGTTTCGAGAAGCTGGCGCACATAGAGGTTCAGGGTTGCCGCTACCTCGCCACCGTTCTGGGCCTCGCCGGCAGCGCTGCGGTCGATATTGCCCTGGGCATCGAAGTTGAAGGTGCCGACCATCTGGGCGAACCTCTTGTCGGTCTGCGCATTGACGAAGCTCTCCGGGTCGTCGAGATCGGAATTGAAGGCCTGTTTCAGGAAATCGTCGGTGACCGTTTCGGGATCGATGCCCTTCGACGTCAAAAGAATGTCGAGCAGCTTGCGGTCGGCGAGCAGTTCGTCGCGGCTGTCGATGCGCTGCATGGCGTCCGTGTAATATTTCGCTTCCTCCTCCGCTTTTTTCTTGGCGGCTTCCAGTTCATCGCCTTCGAGGAAGCGGGTCTTGCGCAGGATATAGTCCTTGGCGACGTTGGTGATCGCCGCGTTGGACTGGGCCAGCACCGGCGTGGTGATATCGCCGTCCTTGTCGAAGTTGAACAGCTTGGCGAAGGTCACCAGCCGCTCGTCCTTCAGCTGATAGACATAGCTGTTCGGGTCGGACAGGTCGCTTCGCAGCACGGTCTTGAGCTTGTATGCGGAATATTCGGAAGGATCGATACCGACGGCCTGCAGCGCGAATGCAAGGGTGGTTGCCGCCTCCGAGCTGAAGAGATCGTCCAGCGTTTTGATCGCCGCCATGTCCGTCTTGTAGAATTTGACAGCCTTGTCGTAGTCTTCTTCCTGCTTGTCGTCCCACCGGCTCATGTAGTTGTTGCGGGTCTTGTTCGTCTGGAAGTCGGTCTGCGCTTCCCCGGCGGCAACGGTACCGTCCGCGTTGAAGTTGAAGGCTTCGTAAAGCTCACGGTATTGCGGCCGCTCCTTCTCATACTCCTCCACGATGCCGCTATCATTGGTCAAAATCCGCTCGATCGTGGACTTGACGATATAGCTGTCGGTCAGATCAAAGGCGGCCTTGATGTAATTGAGAATGCGTGGATCTTCGGTGAGATCGGAGACGCTGGTCGCCGTTTTGACCTTCTGCTCGAAATATTCCTGATTGAACATCGCTTCGGCATGCGTCAGGCGCGTCTGCTTGTTGAAATAGCCGCCGATGATCTCCTGCAGCTTTTCCGGCGTCACGGCCCCTTCGGCCGGGACCGTCCCGTCGGCGTTGAAGTTGAAATCCTCGGCCAGCATCTCCATGAGCTGCAGGAACGGGATGTCCGTTTTGGTGCCGTCGATGATCTTCGCGAGCTCGGCCCGCCGCTGGTTCGCCTGTTCGGGCGGGACGAGCCTGGAGTTCAATTCCTCGAGCCGGGGCTGCTGTTCTTCAAAGGCGTCGCGATCCTTCTGGATCAGGTTTTCGGTCTTTGTGATCTCGGCCTGCAAGGCGTCGATCTCGGGCTGCAGGACGTCGGGATCGCCGCCATTGTCCAGCTCCTCCTGCTTGGCGGCCATCTGCTCTTCGAGATCGGCCTTGAGCTGTTCTCCGAGCGCGATCGAATCCTGCAGGCCGAGGATGGACTGCCGCTCCGCCAGTTCGCTGTCTTCGGTCTTCGCCGCGTTGTACTGGTCGAGCCGGCTGCCATAGGCGGTGTTGTAATAGCTGTTCGGATCGTCGGGATCGCTGGTCAGGACCCCGCGAAGCGCATTGTAGTTGTAGTATGTCCCATCGTAACCATAGGCCGTGAACATGTAGTCGCGCAGCCGGTCGTTCCTGAGGAACTCGTCGACGTTCTTGATATTGCCGGTCTCTCCCAGCATGACCTTGAAATAGCGCGTTTCCTCCTCGGTCGTGTCGTTGAGCGCGGCAATCGTCCGGTCGTAGGTATCGAAGAGCTCGTCCATCTGCCCGTCCGATTGGGCGACGGCCGTGTCGGAGGCTGACGAGCTGAAATTGAAGGCGGCGGCGAAATTCTTGTAGCGATCGTCGGTCAGGCGGTTGGCAAAGCTGTTGTCGTCGCTGAGATCGCTTTCCAGCACCTGCTTCATGAAGGCCTTGGCGTAGATCATGTCCTCCAGGCCGTAAGCGGTCATCGCGTAGGAATACAGGC
Source organism: Neorhizobium sp. CSC1952 (assembly GCF_030378245.1). Taxonomy (NCBI): domain Bacteria; kingdom Pseudomonadati; phylum Pseudomonadota; class Alphaproteobacteria; order Hyphomicrobiales; family Rhizobiaceae; genus Neorhizobium; species Neorhizobium sp. CSC1952. The sequence goes on from NZ_CP128416.1 coordinate 742,784, forward strand.
GGTAGTCGTCGAGGAACTCGTCGACCGTCGTGACCTTCCCGATATTCTCCTGGTAATATTTCGTGTCGTTGGCGACCATGGTCTGGCCGGCGATCTGCTTCAGGCTTTTCTGCATGTCGCGATTGACGAGATCGAAGGTCAGATAGGTCGATACCATGGACAAGCCTCAAGGGGTCGGAATGATGCTGCCGCAAGTATCGAGACCCAGCCTTGCCCGTGGCTTTTCAGCGGCCCCGATTCATCGGTATTCGCACGTTCCGGCCGGTGTGCCGGCTCCGCACAGATTCCAGAGATTCACCTTCCGGAAACCCAAAAGCGTGCCCTTTCGCTAACCATCCAGTCAGGCAAAGTTTCCTTAACCGCGATTTTTAAGCAGTCTCGAAGATGCCAGCCCTATGTTTGGCGCCAGAGGACAAAAGTCCCGCAGAGAAACCGTCAACGGCTCTCAGGTAAAACAAGGGTAGCATACCGATGACCAATACCGTTCTGAAGCCCGTTTGGGCAGGGTCGACATTGAGGCTCGATCCGTCTCGTTTCCCGCAGCAGGTTACCTATGCGCTGCGCGAGACATCAGGAGATGTCACCATCACCATCGACGAGCGCGGCGCCGTGCTGCGCAAGGTTCTTCCCGCTAGCGGCCTGCCGCTCTCCTTCGCTCTCCCGGCCCGCGCCTTCAAGGGCGTCGCCGCCCGTGCCATCGATCATGGCGACGGCGAAGTGACCGTCACGCTGGAACTCCATCATGAAGATCCCGATCTCTGCATTCCGCTTCTGGTCGCCCACGACCTCTGCGACATTGCCGCGGACTGGCGGAGCTGGTCGGAGGCCTTCCGCATCCCCATGCTGATGGTGGAAGCCGACGGGATTGCCCGTCCGCTCGAAAACCATATCGGGGACGTGCGCGCCAACGGCGCCCAGCCGCGCCGCCGCCATTCCTATTTCGCCGCCCGCCGACCCCGCTTCCTGGTCCGCCGCACGACCGGCAGCCTGGGTGTCTCGATGAAGATCGAAGGCAAGGAGATTATCGCGCGCAGCTAGAGCGCCGTGCGTCCGAACGGACGCACAAAGGACGCTCCAACTTATTGAATCTACCGCATCGTGCTTACCGAAAATCGATTCCGATTTTCGGGCCGATGCTGTAGGGCTTTGCTTGTCCCTTTGCCCACAATGCACGCGTCAGGGGAGGAAGCCCGACCGGTCCGGTCGGGCTTTTCCTTTTAGACGGCCAGCGACAGAACGAGGCCGATGAACAGGATCGCGCCCACGCGGTTGTTGGACTTGAAGAGCCTCAGGCACTGGTCGGCGTTGTCGATGTCGAGGATCAGCACCTGCCAGGCGAACATGAGGGCGGCCGCGAAAAGGCCGAGATAGGCCAGGAACCCGACGCCCGCCGCCGCGAAGGCGAAGAGCAGGAACAGAAGCGCCAGGCCGTAGAGGCCGACAAGCCAGGCCTTGGTGTTCTCGCCGAAAAGACGCGCCGTCGAGCGCACGCCGATCAGCTCGTCGTCTTCCTTATCCTGATGCGCGTAGATGGTGTCGTAGCCGATCGTCCAGGCGATGGCGGCAAGATAAAGCCACAGTGCCGCCCAGGACAGGCTGCCGAACACACCGGCCCAGCCCATCAGCGCGCCCCAGGAAAAAGCAAGTCCCAGAAAGAACTGCGGCCAATCGGTAAAGCGCTTGGCGAAGGGATAGATCGCCACGACCGCCAGCGACAGGATGCCGAGGAGGATCGAAGAGGCATTGAATTGAATCAGCACAAGCAGGCCGACCAGCGCCTGAACGGCGATGAACACCTTCGCCTCGAATCGGGACACGCGGCCGGACGGCAGGGGACGCGAACGGGTGCGCGCCACCTCCATGTCGATGCCGTGATCGACAAGGTCGTTATAGGTGCAGCCGGCGCCGCGCATGGCGACCGAGCCGATGAAGAAGAGAACGAGGTGGAAGAGCAGAAGGCCGAAGGAAAATATCCCTTCGTCCTGAGCGGCATTGGCCGCCAGCGCCGCCGACCAGAAGCAGGGCCACATCAGGAGCTGCCAGCCGATCGGCCGGTCCCAGCGCGCAAGCTGCGCATAGGGCCAGGCCGGCCGCGGCAGGACGCGGTAGACCCAATTGTCCGAGGGTGCGTCGGCCACGCGGCCGCTGAAATCGTCGGCGTTCGTCATGGCGAGGTTCTAGCGCCCGGCAAAGCGGCCGGTCAAGCGGGACCCGCCGCGGCCCCTGCCCTCATCCGGCTGCGTCCTGCGGTTCATTCTCCCCAGCCGGGAGAAGTGCAGAGCAAAGCGAGGCGATGAAGGGGGGTGCACATGCGGCAGGCGTATTGCCGGATGGTGGCTTCGCCCCCCCCCATCCGGTCCTTCGGACCACCTTCTCCCCGCCGGGGAGAAGGGAAGCGCGCCGCCTCCCAGCAATCCACAGAAGCCTCAGCATACGAACATACCTACCGCAAGCGGGGAGGTCAGGGTGAGGCCCGAAGTCCTGCGGTTCGAGTGCTCACACCGCGATCTTGTCGAGCGGCACGCGGCGCTGCTCGAAGGCCTTCAGTTCGGCTTCGCGCTCGTAGATATAGTTGCGGTTGTCCGGAACGGCGGTGCGCTTCTTGACGATCTGCATCTGGAAGATGAAGAACTTCTCGTGCGTGAAGGCCATTTCGGAGCCCGCGAGATAGAATTCCCACATGCGCACGAAACGCTCGTCGTAGATGGCGGCCGCCTTCTCCTTGTTCGCCATGAAGCGCTGACGCCAGTGGCGCAGCGTATAGGCGTAATGCATCGGCAGGATCTCGATGTCGGAGACCAGAAGGCCTGCCTTTTCCACGGCCGGCATCACTTCGGCGATCGACGGGATATAGCCGCCCGGGAAGATGTATTTCTCGATCCAGGGATTGTTGATGATCGCCGGATAGGGCTGGCCGATCGAATGCAGCAGCATGACGCCGTCATCGGCCAGCACGTCGTTCACCTTGTTGAAGAACTTGCGGTAGTTCAGCCGGCCGACATGCTCGAACATGCCGACGGAGACGATACGGTCGTAGCTCTTGTCGGCCGGCAGGTAGTAATAGTCCTGCAGCTCGAAGCGGACGCTGTTGGCAAGCCCGCGCTTGGCCGCGCGTTCCCGGGAAATCTTGAGCTGTTCCGTCGACAGCGTGATGCCCGTGACATCGACGCCGGAGGATTCGGCGAGATACATGGCCATGCCGCCCCAGCCGGAGCCGATCTCCAGCGCCTTCTGGCCGGGCTCGGCCAGAAGCTTGGCGACGATATGGCGCTTCTTGGCAAGCTGCGCCTCGTCGAGCGAAATGCCGGGAGGATTGAAATAGGCGCAGGAATACTGCCAGTCCTCGTCGAGGAAGAGCGAGAACAGCTTTTCATCCAGGTCGTAATGATGGGCGACGTTGCGCCGGTTGTGGTTGATCGGCACGCGATTGCGGAACTGGGACACGATGATGCGGGCGATGCCGCGCCAGATCATGCCGAAGCTCAGCCCCTGGGCCAGGGTGTTGTCCTTGACGAGCGCGAGAAGGTCGTAAATGTCGCCCTGCTCGACCAGCAGCCGACCCTCCATGTAAAGCTCGCCGAGCTTCAATTGCGGATCGTTGACCAGTTCCCGCTCGGCGGCCTCGTCGGTGAACCGGATGGTCACCGTCCTCCCCCCGCCGCCGCCGTAACGCTGCTCGCCACCCGAGCCGCGAACAGTCAGGGTACCGGTCTTGATGATTTTGTTGAGGAGATTGTGAAGGGACGAGGCCATGGACGCACCTCCTGGAATGCTAAGGCTGCCTTATCAATTGCAAAGAAATAGTACATTCCGCACAACATGCAAGCACATCGGCGCCACAAAAATGACACAAAAAATCCAGCCGTCAAATATGTTTGACGACTGCAGCTCCTGATTGATTTTTACGGGACAGGCCGGAGGTTTTTACTTCCGTTTCAACGCTTCCGCGAGTGCCGCGCCGAATGCGCCCTGCGAAGACGGTTTTTCCGTCTTCATGAACTTCGGATTCGCGGGCTTGCCGCGGTCGCCGCCGCGCGGTGTGGGCACCGGTTCGCCGCCATCCTTGCGCATGGAGAGCCCGATTCGCTTGCGCCTCACATCGACTTCCACGACGCGGACTTTCACCACATCGCCGGCCTTCACCACCTCGTGCGGATCCTTGACGAACCGGTCGGCGAGCTGGGAGACGTGCACGAGGCCGTCCTGATGCACGCCGATATCCACGAAGGCGCCGAAGGCCGCGACATTCGTCACCGTGCCTTCCAGCACCATGCCGGGCTTCAGGTCCTCGATCTCGTTGACGCCCTCGGCGAAAGTCGCGGTCTTGAAGCTCGGGCGCGGGTCGCGGCCGGGCTTTTCGAGCTCCGCGATGATGTCCTTCACCGTCGGCAGACCGAATTGCTCGTCGATGAACCTGCGCGGATCGAGAGCCTTCAGCGTGGCGCTGTCGCCCATCAGCGCACGCAGATCGCGGCCGCAGGCGGCAACGATCTTCTTGGCGACCCCGTAGGCTTCGGGATGGACGGCCGAGGAATCGAGCGGTTCCTTGCCGTTCGGAATGCGCAGGAAGCCGGCGGCCTGCTCGAAGGTGCGGTTGCCGAGGCGGGCGACCTTCAGTAGCTCCTTGCGGCTTTCGAACGGACCGTTCTCATCGCGATGAACGACGATCGCCTCGGCGATCGAGCGGCTGAGGCCCGAGACGCGGGCGAGCAGCGGCGCAGATGCCGTATTGAGATCGACGCCCACCGCGTTCACGGCGTCCTCGACCACCGCATCGAGCGAGCGGGAGAGTTTCCCCTGGTCGACGTCGTGCTGATACTGGCCGACGCCGATCGATTTCGGCTCGATCTTGACGAGCTCCGCCAGCGGATCCTGCAGCCGGCGGGCGATGGAGACGGCGCCGCGCAGCGATACGTCGAGCCCAGGGAATTCCGCAGCCGCGGTCTCGGATGCGGAATAGACGGAGGCGCCCGCTTCCGAGACGATGACCTTGGTCGGCTTGGTTCCCGAGGGGGACGCCGGCAGGCTTGCCAGCATGTCGGCCACCAGCTTTTCCGTCTCGCGGCTGCCGGTGCCGTTGCCGATCGCGATCAGCTCGACATTGTGCTTGCGGATCAGCGACGCGAGTTCCGCCTGGGTGCCGCGGATGTCGTTCTTCGGCGGGAACGGGTAGACGGTCGTGGTCTCGAGCAGCTTGCCGGTGCCGTCGACCACTGCGACCTTCACGCCGGTCCGGATGCCCGGATCAAGGCCCATCGTGGCCCGCGAGCCGGCTGGGGCGGCCAGGAGCAGGTCCTTCAGATTGCGGGCGAAGACGTGGATCGCCTCCTCCTCCGCCCGTTCGCGAAGCTCCCGCATCAGGTCGAGCGACAGGGATACGGAGAGCTTGACGCGCCATGTCCAGCCGGCGACGTCCATCAACCAGCGATCGGCCGCACCTCTATCGCGGATGTCGAAGGCGGCGGCGATGATGCGCTGCGCCGGCTTGACGGGCGACGGATCGTCGGCGTCGACCTCGATCGTCAGCGTCAGCACTTCCTCGTTCCAGCCGCGCAGCATGGCGAGCGCGCGATGGCCGGGGGCCGTCGCCCATCGTTCCGAATGGTCGAAATAGTCGGCGAACTTGGCGCCCTGCTCCTGCTTGCCGTCGACCACCCTGGCCTTCAGCAGCGCGCCGTCGCGCATGTGCTGGCGCAGCCGGCCGAGCAGGTCGGCATTTTCCGAGATCGTCTCGGCGACGATATCGCGCGCGCCGTCGAGCGCCGTCTTAACGTCCGTCACCTCGCCTGCGACATAGGCTTCGGCAAGCTTCGCGGGATCGGCGGCGCGGTCGGCCCAGATCGCTTCGGCGAGCGGCCCCAGGCCGCGCTCGCGGGCGATCTCGGCGCGCGTGCGGCGCTTCGGCTTGTAGGGAAGGTACAGGTCTTCCAGCTCCGCCTTTGTCGCCGCCCTGGCGATCCTTGCGGAGAGTTCGTCGGTCATCTTGCCCTGCGAGGTGATCGATTCGACGATCGACACGCGCCGGGCTTCCAGCTCGCGCAGATAGACGAGACGTTCCGAAAGGGTACGGAGCTGCGTGTCGTCCAGCCCGCCGGTGACTTCCTTGCGGTAGCGCGCGATGAAGGGAACGGTCGCGCCCTCGTCGATCAGCCCGATCGCGGCAGCGGCTTGTTCCGGGCGGGCATTGATCTCGGCAGCGATCGCAGCGGCAAGAAAACGGATATCGGCGGCCATGCATGTCCTCTTCTGAAACCGGATGCGCGACCATAGTCGAAGTTTTCGGCAAGGCAACCAAGGGGGCCGAAGGTCCACAATTTGGATGGAGGCGTCCCAAAACGGGAAAGGCTTGACGATCTGCTAACCTCGGTGCTGTGGAAAAGACGCCGCCCGCTCTCACGTTCCCACGTCCGGAATTACATTTTCCGAGTCGCATGATGCGGCGAGCAAGGAGGTATGTATGCCTAGCAAGACAGCCAGGACTCTGGCATTCGAAACGACGGTTGCGAATGAAGAGCTCGAAGCCATCATTTGCTATCTCACCCAAAAACTGGACGGCGCAGCCTCGCGAAACGAACCGGTGCCTTTCCTGGCGTACCGAAACAGGATGATATTCCAGGCGGCGCTCGACATCCGCCGGAACGACAATATGCGGAGGGGAAAAGAAATATAGGTTCGCTTACGTGATGGCCTCATCGATCATGGCGTGCCCGCCATGGGATGAGAGGCCATCGCGGGGCCTTGGCCCTTGACCTTTGCCGCCCCTCCCCTTAACCGCCCGGTAGTACAATTCTTCAGGCGCAAACGAGGGCGAGGCATGAAGGTTCTCTTGATCGGTTCGGGCGGACGCGAGCATGCGCTCGCCTGGAAACTCGCCCAATCCCCGAAACTCGCGAAACTCTACGCCGCGCCCGGCAATCCCGGCATCGCCGAACATGCCGATCTCGTGGCGCTCGACATCGACGATCATCCGGCCGTCGCATCCTTCTGCCTCGAAAATCAGATCGATCTCGTCGTGGTCGGGCCGGAAGCACCGCTTGTGGCCGGGCTCGCCGATGTCCTTCGCGCCGAAAACATCGCGGTCTTCGGGCCTTCCGCCGCCGCAGCCCAGCTCGAGGGCTCGAAAGGCTTCACCAAGGATCTCTGCGCCCGCTACGGCATTCCGACCGGCGCCTATCGCCGCTTTTCCGATGCAACCGGGGCGAAATCCTATATCAGGGAACAGGGCGCACCGATCGTCGTCAAGGCGGACGGGCTTGCCGCCGGCAAGGGCGTGACGGTCGCCATGACGCTCGACGAGGCGCTGGCGGCGATCGACGACTGTTTCGACGGCGCGTTCGGTTCGGCCGGCGCGGAGGTCGTGGTGGAGGCCTATCTCGACGGCGAAGAGGCAAGCTTCTTCTGCCTCTCCGACGGCAAGACGGCGCTGGCGCTCGCCACCGCCCAGGACCACAAGCGCGTCGGCGACGGCGATACCGGGCCGAACACCGGCGGCATGGGCGCCTATTCCCCGGCCCCCGTCATGACGCCGGAGATGGTGTCCCGCACGATGACGGAGATCATCGAGCCGACCATCCGCGGCATGGGAGCAAGCGGCTATCCCTTCACCGGCGTCTTCTTCGCCGGACTGATGATCACGGCGAAGGGACCGGAGCTCATCGAATACAATATCCGCTTCGGCGATCCGGAATGCCAGGCGCTGATGATGCGGCTCAAGAGCGACCTGCTGGAACTTCTCCATGCCGCCGCGACCGGGACGCTCGATCGCGTTGCCGCCGAATGGAGCGACGACGCGGCTCTGACCGTCGTAATGGCCTCGAAAGGCTATCCGGGCTCCTACGAGAAGAACACGCTGATCGCCCGCCTGCCGGAAACATCGGCCGGCGAGAAGATCTTTCACGCTGGCACGGCCCTGAAAGACGGTTCGCTCGTCGCGACCGGCGGGCGCGTGCTCAACGTGACCGCCACGGGCCGAACGGTCGCGGAGGCCAAGGATCGCGCCTACGCGCTCGCCGGCAAGGTGGAATGGGAGAACGGCTTCTGCCGCAGGGATATCGGCTGGCGTGCCGTCGCACGCGAGCAGAACTGAGCACGCTGCGGCTGCGGATTCATTCAAAATTTACCGACTATCCTGACGGGATCGAAACGAAGCGGCGTTATTTCTTTGGAACTCAAGGAAGGATTCCGGTCATGCGTCTCGTTCTCACGACGGTTCTGGTGTTTGCAAGCAGTGCGGCTTTCGCCTCATCCATCATGGAGATGGGAGGCACCCAGCGCTTCAGCAGCAGCATTGTCGAGAAGCGTTGCGCCGACTGTCCGGTCACAGAGGCGAAGGCCGACGAATCCACCTACAAGGTTCCCGAGCTGGCGCCGGGCACCCAGAAGATGGAAATCGTCGACATCAACGGCGAGAAGAAGCTCGCGCGCACCGAAGCCTGGCTCGGCGGCTCGCCTGTGATCTATGTCAGCAAGCTGCCCGAATGGCTGGCCGGCGAGAAGGCCGTCGCTGAGATTCATCCGACGACCAACGGTTCGACCGAAATGCAGATCGAGGAGGCGGAAGCCTCCGGCGACGGCATCGACGTCGCAGCCACCACCAGTGCCGTCGAGGCCATCAGCAAGGCGGATACCGGGATTATCGAGGCATCCGCCATCCAGAAGCCGCTGGCGCTCGACACGTTCCAGCTTCGCTTCAACTGATCCAAGGTCAGGACTCATTGGGCCAATGCGGCCCTACGCATGGGCCTTGCGATAGCTTGCGACCACAAGCCAGATTGCGGAAAGCAGGAAGTAGAACGCGCCGAACCCCGCATACGGGACGATATCCAGAATCGTCGGCGCAACGGTGCCGAGGGATCGGCTGATCATGAAGCCGCCGGCAAGAGCCGATTGCGCACCGCTCAGGATCATCACCCACTGGGCGCCATAGGCACGCCAGCGCCTCACTCCCGTGTAGAGTTGCAGCAGACCCGAAAGGATCGCCCAAACCCCGAACACCGCCAGAACGGCGTAGGTGCTATTGCTGACCGCGACGATGACGGCGAGCGTCGTGATGACGCTGACCACGACATTCAACGCCTGGGACGGATTGGCCTTCAGGCCGCCGTTGACCCGGGCGTCGACCAGATTGGCGAGGCCGTCCCATACGGGATAGATCGCCAGCAGAAGGGCGGCGGTGCGGGGTTGCCCCCCGAAGAAAACGGCGGCGGCAATCCACGCGATCGAGAATAAGGCGCGTATGAAATAATAGGATCGCAGCCACGTGGACTGGGTCAAAGAATGGCTTTGCATCGGCAGGCTCCTTGTTGTTGCCTCCCTACTAGTAGGTAGCCTAATTTTGGAGTCAACGCGACGCGCGAACACCTCTTCGTGAGAAACCGGAGTACAGAAACAGCCTTGACAACCTGCCTACCAGAAGGTAGGCAGCCCCATGAAATCAACGGCTTCGACTTCGGAAAAAATCCTCGACATCGCGCAGTCTCTGATTGTGGCGGGCGGCTATAACGGCTTCAGCTATGCCGACATCTCGGCTGCCATCGGCATCAGGAAGGCGAGCATCCACCATCACTTTCCGACGAAGGCCGAGCTGGTCTCGGTTCTGGTGAGCCGCTACAGGCAGCAGACGGAGGCGGGCTTGAAGTCTCTGCGCGAACAAATCTCAAGCCCTGCCGAGCAATTGCAGTCCTATATGAACTACTGGCATTCGTGCATTCGGGATGCCTCGCTGCCTTTCTGCGTCTGCGCGATGCTTGCGAGCGAGATGCAGATGCTTCCGGAAGAGGTCGCGTCACGCGTCCGTGCCCATTTCCACGGCCTCGCGGAATGGCTTACGTCGGTGCTGCAAGCCGGCGTCGAGCAGGACCTGTTCCGGTTGGACAAGCGGCCGGAAGAGGAGGCCCAGATTCTGATGGCCTCGGTTCATGGCGCAATGCTCTCCGCCAGGGCTTTCGGCGATCCCGAACTGTTCATCGCAATCGTCGCCCCCCAGCTCGCCAGCCTGCGGATATCCGATTCCAGGAAACTGCGGGGCTAAGATCGTCAGCAGATGACCACCCGGAGCCAGTCTCCGTCGCCTTCACTCAATCAATTATCGTTATTACTAAATTAGATAATAATAATATTTACAGAGCAAAAAGTGCTTCGGCAAATATAATTTCGCGTGATGCGTGAATCTTCGCCTCCTCACGGCAGATTTGCCTAAATTATTGTCTGTTTCGGCCGCCAAAGCACGCATAATTAAATTTTTATTCAAGTATAGCGCGTCACTCTATCGTTACCAGTGCGATGTGAGCACGTGCCGGCGCAGGAAGCGCCTTCCCCAAAACCCCCTCGTTCCGCTCCGGCTCCCCTCCGGGAGATTTCGGCTGCCTGAAAGTGAGTCGAAAATGAAGAATCTCAAGATCTCCCACCAGTTGCTCGGCATGGTGGCCGTGCTGATGGTGGCGTTCGCCGCCGTGACCTATTATCAGATCCGCACCTCGGTGGCGGCGATCTATGAAGAGCGCTACGACATGCTGCGCACGCAGGTCGAATCCGGCATTTCCATCCTGCAATCCTATTACGACCGGGAAAAGTCCGGAGAACTCAGCCACGAGGATGCCCAGAAATACGCCTATGCGGCGGTTGCCGGCATCAAATACGAGCCGGCAGGCTACATTTTCGGCCTGAACTACGACACCGTGACGCAGTTTCACTACAACCCGAAACTGGTCGGCGTGAACCAGAAGGGCCAGCCGGACAAGATGGGCAACCTCTTCCGCGAGGAGCTCGTCGCCAAGGGCCGTGCCGGCGGCGGCATCACCCTCTACTACTGGGAAAAACCCGGCATGCCCGCCGACCAGGTCTTCGAGAAGGCGGCCTATTCGCGGGCTTTCGAACCCTGGCAGATCATCGTCGCGACCGGCGTCTATACCGACGATCTCGACGCCAAGATCAACACTGCCATCTGGCAGGTCGTCGGCATCGGCTTCCTCGCCTTCCTCTTCGCGCTGGCCGCCGCCTTCTACGTGATCCGCAACATCACCCGGCCGCTCGCCGCCGTTCACGACGCGCTGCAGGCCGTCGCGGACGAGGACGTCAAGACCGAGATCCCGCACACCGAAATGTCCAACGAAGTGGGCATGATGGCCAAGGCGACCCAGGCGCTGCAGGAAAAGATCCGCGAGCGCCATGCCATGGCCGAGCGCGAGGCGAAGCAGCAGCAGGAACTCGACCGCGAACGCCAGCAGAACCTTTCCCTGCAGCAGCAGGATGCAGCCGAGCAGGCTCGCGTCGTCTCCACCATCGGCCAGGCGCTCGAAGCGCTCGCCACCGGCGACCTCACCGTCCGCTGCAGCGATCTCGGGCCCCGTTACGAGGCGCTGCGCCACAACTTCAACGAGGCGCTCGCGCATCTCGAAGCGGCCATGGCCAAGGTCAATGCCAAGGGCATCGATATCGGCGGCTCGAAAGAGGAAATCCGCCGCGCTTCCAACGAGCTGTCGCAGCGCACCGAGCGCCAGGCCGCCAACCTGGAAGAGACGTCCGCCGCGCTCGACGAACTGGCGGTCGCCGTCCGCCAGACAGCCGAAGGCGCTCATGAGGCCGCCCAGCGCGTGACCTCGGTCAGCACCGAAGCCAACCGCTCCGACCAGATCGTCGCCCAGGCGATCGAGGCCATGGGCGGCATCGAGCATTCGTCGGAAGAAATCTCGAAGATCATCGGCGTGATCGACGACATCGCCTTCCAGACCAACCTGCTGGCGCTGAATGCCGGTGTCGAGGCTGCCCGCGCCGGCGAATCCGGCAAGGGTTTTGCAGTCGTCGCCCAGGAAGTCCGCGAACTGGCGCAGCGCTCCGCCGCTGCCGCCAAGGAGATCAAGGACCAGATTTCCCGTTCGTCCGGCCAGGTGCAGAACGGCGTCCGGCTGGTGGGCGAAGCAGGCGAGGCGCTGAAGCGCATCTCCAGCCAGGTGAAGGCCGCAAGCGAGATTGTAGGCAAGATCGCCCATTCGGCTTCCGAACAGGACACGACGCTGCGCTCGATCTCCTCGTCGCTGAACCAGCTCGACGCGGCGACCCAGCACAATGCCGCCATGGCCGAGGAAACCACCGCCTCGGCGGAAGCGCTCGCTTCCGACACCGACGAGCTGCTCAACCTGATCCGCAGCTTCCGCGTTGCGAATGCCGACGCCGGCGCAACCGGGCTTCACCACGCGGCGCAGAAGATGCGCAGGGCAAGCTGAGCCAAACCTTCAAGGGGGGCAGAGGAACCGCCGGGCGCAAGCCCGGCGGTTTTGTTTTGTCGATGAATCAGGCGGCAGCGACCGCAAGGTGGATGCCCGAACTTTCCTGCAACTGCCGGATAACACTGAAGAGATTGTCGGCCCGCGGGTTACCTTTCGGCCCGAACATGCGCATCAGGCTTTTGGCAGGCATGCCCACCTTCTCAGCCAACGCCTCAAAACCGATGGTCGCATTGATGAAATCGCGCAGAACGCTCTTGCCGGTATCGAGATCGCCATCGAGAAGAAGTTCCACGGCATCGGACAGCAAGGCAGCCCGAAACGCCGGGTCCTGATCCAGGCGAGCCTTGACCGTTTCCTTGAATTCCCGTGTCAGCGCCATGTCAGTCTCCTTTCCTGGATTTGTAATCCCGCCAATAGGCTTGCGCGGTCTCGATATCATTCTGCTGGCGTTGCTTCGTGCCGCCCGCCAAGAGGACCACCAATTGCTCTCCGTCCCGGCCAAAGTAGATCCGGTAACCCGGCCCGTAGTCGATCCGGTACTCCGACACTCCCGAACCAACGGATTTAACGTTCGAGAGATTGCCCTGTCCGATGCGAGCCAGAGCGACCGTCACTTTGGAGGCAGCGCGGGATTCGATATCGGCAAACCACCGTCGAACGGGCTCGATCCTTTCCGGTCCAGATATTCGGTGATCTTCATTGGCAGATGGTAACATATATGTAACCATCTGCCAATCGGTTTGCAAGAATCAGCCGCTGATCTTCGAGAAATCGGCGACCGTGCCGGTCGCTTCGCGGATGGCCTTCAGGAGCGCCAGGCGGTTGGCGCGGATCGCGGCGTCCTCGTCGTTGACCAGAACATCCTCAAAGAACCGGTCCACCGGTGCGCGGAGCTTCGACAGGGCCTCCATGGCCGAGCGAAAGTCTTCCTTTGCGATGGCGTCGGATGCCTCCTTCGAGGCGGCGGTGATGGCAGACCAGAGCGCCTTTTCGGCGTCGAGCGTCAACAGCTCTTCCGAAACGCCATCCGCGATGACCGTGCCCTTCTTCTCTTCAGCGGCGAGAAGCTGCACGGCGCGCTTGGTGCCGGCGAGCAGGTTCTTGCCGTCTTCCGACGTGATGAACGCCGTCAGCGCCTCGACGCGGCGGGCGACCAGCAACAGGTCATCGACATCCGGCGTGAGCACCGCATCGATGATATCGTAGCGCGCGCCTATGTCACGCAAATAGACCTTCAGACGGTCGTGGAAGAAGGAAAGGAGGTCTGCAGCTTTTTCCTCTCCCCAACCAGGGTAGAAAGCTGCGATTGCATAATCATCTTCCGGATCGAGTGCTTTTACCGATCCTCCAAAACGAGCAGAAAGATCGTCGACGAAATCATCCTGAACTCCCTGATCTTTCAGTTCGTCAATTCTCTCCAAAGAGGAGAATTTGTCGGCGTAATAGAGTTCGGCAAGCAAGCGGTAGAATGATCGCGTAAGAAATTCTTTTAGCGGCAGCCTAACCTTCCGCTCCAACAGAATTCGCACCACGCCCAATGCAGCGCGGCGGAGCGCGAACGGATCCTTGGAGCCTGTCGGCTTTTCGTCGATGGCCCAGAAGCCGACGAGCGTATCGAGCTTGTCGGCGAGCGCGACCGTGATCGCAACCTTGTCGTCCGGCACGCGGTCGGACGGGCCCTGCGGCTTGTAGTGATCCTCGATCGCGGCGGCAACGGAAGGATTCTCGCCCTGCAACGTCGCGTACTTGCGGCCCATCAACCCCTGCAGTTCGGGGAATTCGCCCACCGCTTCGGTGCGCAGATCGGCCTTCGCCAGCACGGCGGCGCGATCGACAAGCGTCGGATCGGCACCGACGATCGGCGCCAATTGCTGGGCCAGGTCGCGGATACGGCGGACGCGCTCGCCCTGCGTGCCGAGCTTGGCATGGAACGTCACGTTCAGCGCGTCGAGCTTCGCCATGCGCTGGTCGAGCGGCTTCTTGAGATCGAGGTCGAATTTCTTGGCGGACTCGACCAGCGTGCCGAGGTCCGGCAGGTCGCCCTGGTCGCGGGTCCAGAAATGCCTGGCATCCGAAAGGCGCGCACGCACCACCTTGCCGTTGCCGTGGACGATCTCCTTGCCGCCGTCCTTCGCCTCGATGTTCGAGACCAGGATGAAGCGGTTGGAAAGGCCCTCGCCGCCCTGAGGCCGCGTGACGAAACATTTCTGGTTCGTCTTGATGGTCAGACGGATGATTTCCGACGGGATTCCGAGATATTCCTTCTCGAACTCGCCCATCAGCACATGCGGCCACTCGACGAGGCCGGAGACCTCCTCCAAGAGGCCCTCGTCCTCGATGAGATCGAGGCCGCTCGCGAAGGCGAGGTCGCGCGCGTCGTGCAGGATCACGTCCTTGCGGCGATCTGCATCCAGCATGACCTTCGCCTTTTCGAGGCTCGATGCGTAATCCTCGAACCGGCGCACGGTGATCGCTTCAGGCGCATGGAAGCGATGGCCATAGGTGACGTTGCTTGCCGTCAGCCCGTCGATTTCGAACGGGATGACCTGGGTCTCCTCATGCTCCGGACCGAAGACGCAGACGATCGACTGCAGCGGGCGCACCCAGCGCAGGCTTTCCGGGCCCTTGCCTTCGATGCCGGCGTAACGCATGCCTTTCGGCATGGAGGCAGCCCCCCAGCGCATCGATTTCGGCCAGGGGAAGTTGCGGATGATGCCGGGCATGACGTCGGCGATGATCTCCTCCGCCGGGCGGCCGGGCCTGGAGATGACGGCGACGTAGAAATCGCCTTTCTTCGGATCGCTGACAACCTGGGCTTCCGACACCGACGAGAGACCTGCGCCACGCAAGAAACCTTCGATCGCCTTTTCCGGCGCGTCGGTGCGCGGGCCCTTGCGCTCCTCGCGCTGATCGGCGGAACGGGCCGTCAGGCCGCGGATATCGAGGGTCAGGCGGCGCGGCGTCCAATATTCGCGCGCGCCCTCATAGGTCAGACCCGCTTCCACCAGCGCGTCGGTGACGAGCTTTTTGAGATCTCCCGCGGCCTTGCGCTGCATGCGGGCGGGAATTTCCTCCGAGCGGAGTTCGAGAAGCAGATCGGGCATGTCACTTTTCCTCACCCTCCCCTTGAGGGGGAGGGTCGGACCGAAGGTCCGGTATGGGGTGAAAATCGTGCGCCTCTGCTAGCAAAGTTAATCGCTCTTGCACAATGGCAAATATCGTATCGAGGACTGCTTCCAGTTCTTCCAGAACTTCGTGATTCCAGAACCGGATGACGTGATAGCCCTGCTTGTCGAGAAAAGCAGTACGTTTCTCATCATAATGCCTTGCAGCATCCCCGGCGTGCTGGCCGCCGTCGAGTTCAATCGATCAGTCCTATTTGATGGCAGGCAAAATCTGCAAAATACGGGCCTATCGGAACTTGCCGACGGAAATGCGTACCTTCGATGGGGATACGCCAAAGATGATGCCAAAGCTTTGCCTCAGCGTCGGTTGTGCCTTTGCGCAGACGGCGGGCGTTGGCGATCTTGAAGCGGGTAATTTTTGACGCCTTGTTCTTGACCATCTCACCCGACCAAAATTCAATCTCAAGATCAGCATATCGGATATGAGCAGGCCGTCGAGGCAGACACTCACCCTCCCCTTGAGGGGGAGGGTCGAACGGAAGGTTCGGGGTGGGGTGATTGCTGCGATGCGCATCGGGTCACCCCCACCCGCCGCTTCGCGGCGACCTCCCCCCTCAAGGGGGAGGTGACGTTATGCCGAATCGTCACCGCCAAAAATCAACGGCCAAGCCACGGCACACCTATCGAGCTTACCATCCCCCTCCGCCGCCGCCACCTCCCCCGCCGCCGGAGGAGCCGCCGGAAAAGCCGGAGGAGGACGAGGAGGATTTGGGCGCGGGAAT
Organism: Neorhizobium sp. CSC1952; assembly: GCF_030378245.1. NCBI lineage: Bacteria > Pseudomonadati > Pseudomonadota > Alphaproteobacteria > Hyphomicrobiales > Rhizobiaceae > Neorhizobium > Neorhizobium sp. CSC1952. Next base: position 758,915 of record NZ_CP128416.1, read on the forward strand.
GGTCGAGGCGATGGTGGAGGCCATCGAGGACGAAAAGCCGCCGATGCGGTCGCCGAAGTTCGAATAATTGCCGCTGTACCAGCCGGGCGCATAGGACGCCGCGGCAGCGCCCGCCGCGGCCGTCGCGAGCCATGTCTCGAAGGCGCGGCTCCACGGCTTTTCGACGCCGAGCGCCACCGCGTAGGGCAGCAGCGTTTCGAAATGCTGCGGCGACATGGCCGGCGCGCCCGCCATGTTCATCCGGTCCTTTTCCGCCAGCGTCAGATAGGTGCGCAGGCCCTCGATGCCGTCCATCAACTTGCGGCCGAGCGGCGTCGGCGCGCCCATCAGGAAGAAGAAGATGACGTTCGCAAGCACGATGCCGCCCACCGCCACCAGCATCGGCCAATGGTCGCTGCCGGTCATCTCCGACATGATCGCCACCAGCAGAGCCGAGCCGATCGACAAGGCGACAAGCCCAATGAAACCGAGGATCACGATCGAGACGATCTTGGAGAGGAGCGAGGAGCCGCGGCGCAGGCCCTTGCCGAGGCTGACCGCAAAGATGCCGAAGAAGACGGCGAAGAAGGCCGGCACGATCAGCATGCCGATCATGTCCGGCTCGAGATTGCCGAAGACGATCAGCGCCAGAACGGCGAGCACGCTCAGCACCACGCCGCCTACCACATAACCCGTATTGGCCTTGTAATATCGGCCGCGATGCTCCTTCTCGATCGCATTGCGGAAGCTCGCCCCCACGGATTGCACCGTCGTGCCGTGAGCCTCGTCGATGACCAGGCTCCGCCCCGGTCCGCCGACCGAGCCGAGGATGGAAGCCTGGCCGATCGGCAGGTTTTTGGGCGCGGCCTTGTCCGTTCGCCGGATGACGATCTTTTCCTTGAGGTCCTCCAGCTTCACATAGCCTTTCACCGCGAGATCGAGGGCGCTCGCGGAAAAGGCCGTCCAGCCGCCGCCTGAAAATCCCTTGTTCTCGATATAGTTGACGAGCGCCGGCGAGATGCCGTCCGGGGCGTCCCAGCGCGGCACCATGACGCCGCGCGCGGGATCACGCCCGACACGGGTCCAGAAAAAGAAATAATAGCCGATGACGAGGATCAGACCACCGAAACCCAGGAAGAGGTTGAGATTGTCGCGGAACCACCAGGAGCGCTCCTGATCGGCGGATGGCGGCGCGACGATGCCCTTCGGAAACCCGACGACGATGGTAAGGCCTTCCTGCTCGCCGAGCGGGCGGGTCGTTGCAAAGACCGCCTCGTTGCCGTTCGCCTGCATGCGCACGTTGCGGGCGGTGGAACCGAGCGGACCGGTATAGGCGGCGGTCTGAGTGATCCGGCCGGCCGGAAGCGTTATCCGCGCCGAAGCCCCGGCGATGCGGAACAGCCAGCCGTTGCCGGTGACGTTCCAGTAAAGCTCGTCGTGATCGTCGAAATAACGGATCTGCCGGTCGGTCCGGTAGGTGAAGACATAGGTGTGTTCGCCGTTCCTCAGAAGCGTGTCTTCGGAGCCGGCATAGATGCGGATGCCGCCCGTCACCGTTTCGGTGTGCCAGGGCTCGCGCTGCCCGTCCCGCGTGACCGAGACGACATCGAAACCGACACGCACCGTGCGGCCGTTCGCATCCACCATGGTCAGCGGGAAATCGCGAAAGATGCCGCGCCTGATGTTGCGGCCTTCGGCATTGACGGTGATCGTTTCGGAAACCGTCAATTCGCCGTTCCGGGCGATCTCGATGTCAGAATGGTAGGCGCGGATATATTCCTCCGCCCGGACCGGCGGCGCCACCGAGAGGCAGAACAAAAGCGCAAGCCAGAAACCGGAAAACCACCGCACCACGCGTTCCTCCCCTCGGCGCCCGGACCGATCCCCTTTGGCGCCTATTCGATGTCCGTGTACGAAACCCCGAGCGAGGCCAGCACGTCCCAATAGGTCGGAAACGTCTTGGCGACGCAATCCGGATCGAGAATGGTGATGCCGCCGATCTTCAGACCCGCCAAAGCGAAGCTCATGGCGATGCGGTGGTCGGCGAAGGTGTTGATCTCGGCCGGCAGGGTCTGGCCGGCGAGCGACGGATCGGAGGCGACGATCAGGTCGTCCCCCTCTTCCGTGGCAAGGCCCTCGCGAATGGCGGTGAGGCCGAGCGACAGCGCCCGCACCCGGTCGCATTCCTTGACGCGCAGGTTGGCGATGCCGGTGAAGCGCACCGGCGTCTCGTTGAAAGCGGCGAGAACGGCGAGCGTCGGCACGGCGTCCTGCATCTGCGAGCCGTCGATCTCCGCCGGCAGATGCGGGAATGTCGAGATGACATCGAACGCCTTGGCATCCGGCTGGGTGAAGGCATCGTTCGGCACGCCGAGATCGATCCTGCCACCGGTCAGAATTTCCGCCGCCCAGAGGTAGGTCGCGGCAGAGGCATCCGGCTCGATGACGAAATCCGCGGCCTTGTAGCCGGTCGGCTCGACCTTCCAGGTCGCGGCGTCGATCTGCTCCACCCTGGCGCCGAAGGCCTGCATGGCGGCAAGCGTCAGGTCGACATAACCGCGCGCGCCGATCTCGGCACCGGCAAGCGCCACGGTGACCGGCGCATTGGCGCCTTTCGGCGCAAGTGGCGCGGCCATCAGCAGGGCGGAAACGTACTGGCTCGACAGGCCGGCATCGATCTCCACCCGGCCCGAAGCGAAATGGCCGTTGCCGCGCACGGTGACCGGCGGGCAGCCGGTCGGCGCCTCGACGTTGATCCCGAGCGACTTGAGCGCGGCGACCAGCGGGCCGATCGGCCGTTTGCGCATGTGCTCGTCGCCATCGACCACGACCGTACCGTCGACCGAGGCGACCGCTGCGGTGAGAAAGCGGGTCGCCGTGCCGGCATTGCCGAGGAAGAGCGGCGCGGAAGGCGGCAGAAGCTTGCCGGTGCCGGTCACCACGAAGGTCGTTTCGTCCGGCTGCTCGATCGTCACACCCATGGCCCGGAGCGCTTCCGCCATATAACGCGTGTCGTCGCTTCTGAGCGCCCCGGTCAGCCGGCTGGTGCCCTCGGCAAGCCCGGCGAGCAGCAATGCGCGGTTGGTGATCGACTTTGAACCCGGAGGCACGGCGCGCCCGATGAGCGGCTTGCCCGGCGGCAATATGGTGAGTTTGGCTCTGCCCATGATGATCGTCTCTTACGCCATTCAAAACGCCGCGACAGCACGGCCAAGCGCGCTCTTAAACCGTCGCGGCGCAAAGGTCCAATGGCGGTTTCTCAGAATTTGACGGCCGGGACCGCCCGGTCTGCCTCGTCGGTGATCTCGAAATAGTCGCGCTTGGCAAAACCGAACTGGCCAGCGACGAGATTGGAGGGGAAACTCTCGACCTTGACGTTCAGGTCGCGCGCGGCGCCGTTGTAATAGCGCCTGGCCATCTGGATTTCGCTCTCGATGGTTTCCAGGGAGGCCTGCAGCTCGGAAAAATTCTGGCTGGCCTTGAGGTCCGGGTAAGATTCCGCGAGCGCGAAGAGCTTCCCGAGCGCCTGACCGAGCAGGCCTTCGGCTTCCGCACGGCCCGCGACATCGCCGGCCGGCACGGCCTGCGCCCTGTTGCGCAGCTCGATCACTTCCTCCAGCGTGCTCTTCTCATGGGCGGCGTAGCCCTTCACCGTCTCGATGAGGTTGGGGATCAGATCGGCGCGGCGCTTCAACTGCACGTCGATGCCCGACCAGGCCTCCTCCGCCATCTGCCGGGACTTGACCAGGCCGTTATAGATGACGACGGCGTAGAGAGCGACGAGAACGACGATGCCGATCAGGATATACATGCACGAATCCCCCTCAGACGTGTAATCCGGGCGGAGACTAGGCACACTTCTTGAAAGGCGTCAAACGGCGCCAAGCCCGATGCGCAAACGGGATCGGGCTTATGCCGCCTCTTTGCCGAAGTTCAGGCCGCCGGCTTCGGTCAGCAGGAAGGCCTCGCCGCAGGCCTTCGCCAGCGTGCGGACGCGCAGGATATAGCTCTGGCGCTCCGTGACCGAGATGACGCCGCGCGCATCCAGCAGGTTGAAGACGTGGGACGCCTTTATGCACTGGTCGTAGGCCGGGAAGACGCATTTGTGCAGCATCTGGTTGGCATTGCCGCCCGGAGCTCCTGCGGCAAGCAGCGCCTGGCACTCCTTCTCCGCGTCGATGAAATGCCGGTGCAGCATGGCCGTGTCGGCGAATTCGAAGTTGTGGCGGGAATATTCCTGCTCGGCCTGCAGGAAGACGTCGCCATAGGTGATCTTTTCCTCGCCCTCGCGGCCGTTGAAGTTCAGCTCGTAGATGCTGTCGACGCCCTGCAGATAGGTGGCGAGGCGTTCCAGACCATAGGTGAGCTCGCCGGCGACAGGCGCGCATTCGATGCCGCAGACCTGCTGAAAGTAGGTGAACTGCGAGACTTCCATGCCATCGCACCAGCATTCCCAGCCGAGGCCCCAGGCGCCGAGGGTGGGGCTTTCCCAATCGTCCTCGACGAAACGCACGTCATGCAGCAGCGGATCGAGGCCGATCGCCTTCAGCGAGCCGAGATAAAGTTCCTGCAGGTTCGGCGGGTTCGGCTTCAGGATGACCTGGTACTGGTAATAGTACTGCAGGCGGTTGGGGTTCTCGCCGTAGCGGCCGTCGGAGGGGCGGCGCGACGGCTGCACATAGGCCGCCTTCCACGGCCGCGGCCCGAGCGCACGCAGCGTGGTCGCCGGATGGAAGGTGCCGGCACCGACTTCCATGTCGTAAGGCTGCAGGATCGCGCAGCCCTTGTCCGCCCAGTAGTTCTGGAGCGCGAGGATCAGCCCCTGGAAGGAGCGGGCCGGAGACATGTGGGCGGGCAGATCGGTCATCGTGGTATCTTTGGGCGATATATTGGGTTTTGAAGATGCGGACGAGTGCCACGCATCGGGGGCGCGGGTCAAGGATTTATGCGTTGCGCATATTGCGCACTGCCGGATCGTTACGCTGTGAGGCCGGCATCGACAGCCTCATGCGTGCGGACGAAGTCCCGGCCGGCCCTAACGATCCGCTGCTTGCCATGAAAGACGGAATCCGTCGGCGGATGGATACGCCGCGGGATCAATTCATTCCGTGGGACGGCGAAGCGATGGCTGCAAGGGTGAAAGCCAAGCTCGACAGGACTTAGCGGAATGGATTTATAGCTGTCAGCTTCCCGTCGATCAAAAGTCCATGTTGGAGATCTTCGGAATAATATCGGCCGCAATTCGCTTTCAACGCAGCAGCCAACATTAGAGCATCATAGAAAGCCAAGTTGTATCGTCCGACCAGCTTTAAAGCGGCTTTGGTTGCCTGCTTATCCAAAACGACGATCGCGGAAGCCACTGAAGAGAGGTCATCAATCGCCTCCTCAATACGCTCCCAGCTTAATTTCAGCTTCTTCCGCCCAACATTTGCGAATTCGTTGAGCGCCTGCACGCTGAGCACAAACGGCTCTGCCATCAGTGCTTGAGCGACCTCAGCTTTCGGGCCCTCGCTGAACGCATAGACAAGTATGTTCGTATCGAGAAAATTCGCTACCAACGGCATCAGCGGGAGTTCGCTTCGTCGCGGTCGAATTTCCAGTCGGGCGGCAGCTTCAATTTAAAGGCCTTGATCCGTTCAAGCGCCTTCTGGCGGACATCGTTCCGCTTGATTTCGAAGACGGGACCATCTGCAACGCGAATAGCGATATCGTCACCTTCCTTCAGGTCCAAGGCTTCCACGACGGACGCGGGAATACGGACTGCCAGACTATTTCCCCATTTTGCGATCAGCATTCAACACCTCCATGATATACTTTTATCATGTATATCATATCGCACAAGCCAATCAAAGGCCAACTTACTCCTCATCCCTCTTCACGCGATACTCTCCCGTCACCGGGTCCTTCTCCAGCGTGCCGATCGCGCCGGTCTGGCGCTCCTTTTCCTCCCGGCGGGAGCGGGCGGAAAGCCGTTCGGCGTCCTTGACGAACTTCTTGTAAAGCATCCAGCCGCCGCCGATCAGAACAATCAGAAATATAAGCTGCGCCATTTCCCCCTCGCGCGTATCTTCCGGCCTCTCAGAGGCCGTACCTGCTCCACAATGCCTTTTCCTCAAGGCTTGCGGCAAGTCCCGTTGCCGCTCCCGCGGCGATTTCACCGGCCTTGCCCCCTCCGAAGGCGACACCCGGAACCCGGCGGCCGAAAAGCGTGCGGGCGCTGCCGATCAATTCCAGTTTCGCATCCTTGCCGTAGCGGCGCTTGACCACCTCGCGCATTTCGCCCAGACCGTCGATCAGGCCGAGATCAAGGCCGCGCATGCCGCTCCAGAACAGGCCGGAAAAGATGGCCGCATCTTCCGCCAGCCGCTCGCCGCGGCGCATCTTCACCATGTCGATGAAGACCTTGTGGATTTCGAGCTGCAGCGACTTCAGGTATTCGATATCGCCTTCCTTTTCCGGCTGGAAGGGATCGAGGATCGCCTTGTTCTCGCCGGCCGTATAGACGCGGCGCTCGACACCGATCTTGCGAAGGAGTTCCGGAAAACCGAAGCCGCCGGACACGACGCCGATCGAGCCGACGATGGACGTCGGATCGGCAAAGATCTCGTCGCCGGCGAGCGCGATCATGTAGCCGCCGGAAGCCGCGACGTCCTCCACGAACATCAGCACCTTCTTGTCCTTCTCCTCGGCGAGCGCGCGGATGCGCTGGAAGATCAGCCGCGACTGCACCGGCGAGCCGCCGGGCGAATTGATGGAGATGGCGACGACCGGTGCCTCCTTGTTGGCGAAGGCCTTGTCCAGCATGGGTGCGACGGTGGCCAGATTGAGGGTCTGCTTGAATTGGCTGCCGCCGGCCATGATCGCGCCGTGAAGCCGGACGACGGGGATCGTCACGCCCGCTTTACGGAACCGCTTCGGCATCAGCCTCTTCCAAAACCCGGCCATTTTTCTTCCTTCTGTTGCGTTGGAACGTTCAGAAACATGTATGTGGCGGAATTTCAAACACAATGGCGGCCCCGGAGAAAGCGGCATTTTCGATGCCGTCTCCCCGGCCCGGCATCAGGTCGCCTGCGGATGCCGCCGCGGGCCGAGGCGCGGATAGGCCGCCCGGCCGTTGTTCAGATCGTCCACGAAGGGCGTGAAGGCGTGGCCGTCCGCGCCATGCACGAAGAGCGGCGCCCTCAGCGTCAGCCGGGCCCGCGATCCTTTGACGGCGGTGACGAGGATGCGCGTGGCACTCTCGTCCGGCCGCGGATGGAGCGCGGTGATCTCCAGCCCGCCGAAGCGTTTGCCGCAGGCATCGACGATTTCGGCGATCGATTGCGGCCTGGCGATCAGCGACAATTGCCCGCCGGGCTTCATGATCGCGCCGGCGGTGCGTATCCAGGCTTCGAACAGGCCCTCCGTCATCGCATGGGCCTCGGCTTTCAGCGCATCGGGCGTCCGGCGGTCGGCCGCATCGTTGAAGGGCGGGTTCATGACGACATGGTCGTGGATTTCGTCCGCCAGGCCTGCGGCGAGACGCGGCTTGCCCGTCAGCGTCACATCGGCCTCGATGACCCCGACGCGGCCGGCCAGGAAGGCGTTTTCGGGAAGTGCCAGCGTCCGGCGGGCATAATCGGCCATCAGCGATGATTTTTCCACCAGCAGGACCTTCGCCTTTTCCAGACGGGCGGCGACCGCAAGCCCCGCCGCACCGGCGCCGGCGCCGAGATCGGCAACGCTGACCGGCTTGTCGGCAGCCACCAGCGAAGCGAGCAGCATGGCATCGACGCCCGAGCGGTGCCCCCCACCCTTCGGCTGCATCACGTGAAAGTGTCCGCGGTGAAAAGCGTCGATGGTGTGCGTGGAAGTCATGCGGTTTGCCACCGTTGAATGTCGGCGGTTGCCAGATCCCATCTAAGGTTGGTGGTTGCCAGCCCCCCTCTGCCCTGCCGGGCATCTCCCCCACGGGTGGGGAGATTGGCTGGGTGCGTGCTCATCATTCCCCAATTAACGTCACGCAATTCGCGATGGTTCTTTGGGTGCGAAGGTCGTGCCGATTGCGATCTCCCCCCTTGAGGGGGAGATGCCCGGCAGGGCAGAGGGGGGTAACAGGCCCCGAACATCAAGGCCTCAGCTCCGCTCCCAGGCCGGCATCCTTCAATATCCGCCGCGCCTCGTCCGCCCTTTCCTCTTCCACCAGGAAGCGGCGCGGCAGGAGCCCGAGCGAGCCCTCCAGCACGCTCATCGACTGATCGGCGATGAGGCAATGGATGCCCGCGTCCTTCATCAGGCTTTCCGCCAGAGAGAGGGTAACCACATCGTTGGTGCGGATGATTTCCCGCATGCTTCAAAACGTCCTATCACTCCGGCGGTATGCGATTTGCCCTTGCCGCCCTAACTGCCTCTTTCTATTGTCATTCGCAAAATTTCGATAGGGAGGCCTCATCGTTGGGCGTCGTCATACCGCTTGAAGAAGGCAAAAACAAACCCGCGTCCGTTAAACCGCTGGTGGATCTCACCAAGGCCGATATGGAGCGGGTCAACCAATTGATCCTGTCCAAGGCCGGGTCCGACGTGCAGATGATTCCGGAAGTCGCCAACCATCTCATCTCGTCCGGCGGCAAGCGCCTGAGACCGATGCTGACGCTCGCATCCGCCTCGCTGTTCGGCTATCAGGGCGACGGCCATGTGAGGCTCGCGACCAGTGTCGAGTTCATGCACACCGCGACCCTGCTGCACGACGACGTGGTGGACGAAAGCGACCTTCGCCGCGGCAGGTCCACGGCGCGGATGATCTGGGGCAACCAGGCAAGCGTTCTCGTCGGCGACTTCCTGCTCGGCCAGGCCTTCAAGATGATGGTGGAGGTCGGCTCGCTCGACGCGCTCGACGTGCTCTCGACCGCGGCTTGCGTGATCGCAGAGGGCGAAGTGCTGCAGCTTTCCGTCGCCAAGAACATGGAAACGACGGAGGACGACTATCTCTCCGTCATCCGCGCCAAGACCGCGGCTCTCTTCGCAGCCGCCGCGGAAGTCGGCCCGATCATCGCCAACGCGGACAAGGCCGGACGCGCGGCACTGAAATCCTACGGCATGAATCTCGGCCTCGCCTTCCAGCTCGTGGACGACGCGCTCGACTACGGCGGCAAGGCTGCCGACCTCGGCAAGAATGTCGGGGACGATTTCCGTGAGGGCAAGATCACGCTTCCGGTCATCCTCGCCTATCGCCGCGGCACCGAAAGCGAGCGCGCCTTCTGGCGCGAGGCGATCGAGAAGGGCGAGAGCAGCGACGAGAACCTCGAAAAGGCGCTCGGTCTGATCAACAAATACGGCGCGCTCAACGATACGATCGGCCGCGCGCTGCATTACGGCACGATCGCCCGGGATGCGCTGGCGCCCTTGCCGTCCTCGCCGCTCAAGGCCGCGCTTCTGGAAGTGATCGACTTCTCGATCCAGCGCGTCAACTGAGCGGAGCGTGGAGCTAACGAAGGTGTGACCGGCGCGGCCGCCCGGCGGTGCCGGAGATTTCCTTGCGGACCTGCTCCAAAAAAGCCATTCTATCGTGAATCAATCGGTGCAGGATCGGCGACGGCATCGCATCGTCGCCTCAGGCTCTACACGAAAGGCACCTTTATGCGGCAGAAATCCAGCCTTCTTCTGCTTTCGAGCGCGGCGCTTGCGACCGTCCTTCTGGTCGGGACGGTGGCCCGAGCCGCGACGGCGGAACCGAAGCCCACGGCACAGGAAGCCGTCACCTTCAATGCCGGTGACGTGAAGTCGTTTTCCGGCGCCTTTCTGGCGGCGCGGACCGCCGACGTGGACCATGACTACCCGACCGCGATCGCGCTTTACCGCAAGGCGCTCGGTTTCGATCCGGCCAATCTGGAAATCCGCGAAAGGCTGATGATCTCGCTCCTGCTCAACGGCGATTTCGAGGAGGGCCTCGCGGAGGCCGAAGCGCTGAAGGATGACGCGGCGGTCGAGCGGATCACCAAGATCGTCCGCGGCCTCGACGCCCTGCGCGACAAGAAATTCGACACGGCGAAAAAGATCCTCGCCTATGACGGCCCCAACGACCTCGACCGGCTGACGCACCAGCTTCTCTCCGCCTGGGTGGATGTCGGCGCCGGCAAGGGCAAGCAGGCGATGGCCGGCATCAACAATCTCAAGGGGCCGGCCTGGTACAAGGTCTTCACCGATTACCATCTCGGAGCCATGGCGCTCGTTGCCGGCGATATCGGCACCGCACGGCGTCACCTCAACACGGCCGTCACCAATAACGAAGCCGTGGCGACCGCGCCCGATACCTTCATGCGCGCCGTGATGGCGCTGGCGCGCCTCGAAGCTGCCGCCGGCAACAAGCAGAAGGCGCTCGATGCGATCGCCGTCGGCGACGGCATGGTCGCAAATTACGCGCCGCTGAAGGCGTTGCGGCAGAGCATCGAAAACGGCGAGAAGCCGCAGCAGCAGGTGACGACGGCCGCCGAAGGGGCAGCCGGCGTGCTCTTTTCGATCGGCGGGGCGCTGAACCGCCAGGGCGCCGAGGACATGGTCTCGCTCTACCTGCAGATCTCGCACGCTCTCGATCCGAAGAGCGCCGATACGCTGATCATGCTCGGCGGGCTCGCCGAAAAACTCGAACAGCCGGACCGCGCCATCCAGTTCTATTCGAGCGTGCCGGCCGATTCGCCGATGCGGCGGATTTCCGAATTGCAGCTCGGCCTGACGCTTTCCGAAACCGGCAAGGTCGACGAAGCCAAGCAGCACCTGAAATCGCTGATCGATTCCGATCCGACCGATATCCGCAGCTATATCGCCTATGGCAGCGTGCTTTCCGACGCCAAGGACTACAAGGCCATGGCGGAGACCTACGACAAGGCGATCGAGGTGATCGGCCCCGTTCCGAAGCCGAGCGACTGGACGATCTTCTTCCAGCGCGGCATCGCCTATGAGCGGCTGAAGCAGTGGGAGAAGGCCGAGCCGAATTTCCGCAAGGCCCTGGAGCTCAATCCCGAGCAGCCGCAGGTTCTGAACTATCTCGGCTATTCGCTGGTCGACATGAACAAGAACCTCGAAGAGGGTCTCGACATGATCCGCCGCGCCGTCGACGCGCGGCCGGACGACGGCTATATCGTCGATTCGCTCGGCTGGGCTTATTTCCGCATGGGCCAGTTCGACGACGCCGTGACCGAGCTCGAACGCGCCGTCCAGCTGCGTGCCGGCGATGCGACGATCAACGACCATCTGGGCGACGCCTATTGGCGCGTCGGCCGCAAGCTCGAAGCCGTCTACCAGTGGAACCGTTCGCTGATTTCCGAGGGCGAGGACGTCAACCGCGAGCACATCAAGGAGAAGATCGAAAAGGGCCTGCCACCGCTCGATCCGAATGCGACGACCGCCCGCAGCCAGGCCGATCCCGTTGCTCCGCCCCCGCCGGCTCCGGTAGTCCCCGACAAGAAGTCCTGATGTTTTCCGATACGTTTCGTGAAACGAGGCCCGCCGACAAGGCGGGCCTTTTCGAATTGGCGCCCGCCAAGATCAATCTCGCGCTGCATGTGACCGGCCAGCGGGCCGACGGCTATCATTTGCTGGAAAGCATCGTGACCTTTGCCGATATGGGCGACCGGCTGGGTTTTGCGGCGGCGGGAACGGACGATTTTGCGGTCTCCGGCCGGTTCGCCGCTCTCGTGCCCGCCGATGCCGAAGGCAGGCACGGCAATCTGGTGCTGAAGGCCCGCGACCTGTTGCGCCAGGCGCTGTCGGGCAAGGGCATTGCGGCACCGCCTGTAACCATCCATCTCGAAAAGAACCTGCCGGTGGCGGCCGGGATCGGCGGCGGTTCGGCGGACGCCGCCGCCACGCTGCGCGGCCTGCTGCGCTTCTGGGATGCAGGCCTGCCGGAAGAAGAGCTTGCCGCGCTTGCCCTATCGCTCGGCGCCGACGTGCCGATGTGCCTCAAGAGCGAGGCGGTGATGGCAAAGGGCATCGGCGAGGACCTGACGGCGCTGCCCACCCTTCCCTCCTTTCCGCTCGTGCTCGGCAATCCGCTCACCGGCGTTTCGACGCCGGACATCTTCCGGAGGCTGACTCGCAAGGACAATTCTCCGATAGGCTTGCCGGCCGGGACTTTCGGCGGCGACTGGCTGGGCTTCCTGAAAACGCTCCGCAACGACCTCGAACCGCCGGCCCGCTCGCTGGTGCGCGAGATCGACCAGATTTCCGGCATGATCGGCGGCGAAGGGGCGATGTTGACGCGCATGTCCGGTTCCGGCGCCACCTGTTTCGGGATATTTCCTTCCCCGGAAGCCGCCAAAAAAGCAGCGGAAAACCTTAACGGCCAGAAGCCGGACTGGTATTTTCAGGCGGTTGAGACCGTGGGAACAGGATCATGAGCAGGATCGACGAAACCCGTCCCTTCATTCCCGTCGGCATCGCCGTGCTGACCGTCTCGGACACGCGCACGCCCGAGAACGACAAGTCCGGCGACACGCTCGTGGCACGCATCGCAGACGCCGGCCACCGGCTCAAGGCCCGCGCCATCGTGCCGGACGACAAGGAACGCATCGCAAGCCAAGTGCGGGACTGGACCCTCGATCCGGAAATCGACGTGGTGATCACCACCGGCGGCACGGGCTTTACCGGCCGCGACGTGACGCCGGAAGCGCTGGAGCCGCTCTTCGAAAAGCGGATGGACGGTTTTTCGGAAGTCTTCCACCGCATCTCCTATGACAAGATCGGCACGTCGACGATCCAGTCGCGCGCCACCGGCGGTGTCTCGAATTCCACCTTCATCTTCGTGCTGCCGGGCTCGCCCGGCGCCTGCAAGGATGCCTGGGACGGCATCTTGAAGGCGCAGCTCGACTATCGCCACATGCCCTGCAATTTCATCGAGATCATGCCGCGGCTCGACGAGCACCTGAAGCGCGGTGCCGGCCAATGAGCCTCCGGCACATGCCTACCGTGCCGCCGCAGCCACCCAGGCGGGAATCATCTCGCTGGCCAGCTTCGAAGCCTTCTGCCCCTTGGCAAGCGCTTCCAGGTCCATGCCGGATTTCGCGAGCGCGATCGCCTGCCGCTTCGGCAGCAGCAGGCCGTATTCCAGAGGCGGAACCGCACGACCAATGCGCTTGAAGAACGGCAGCCTGTAGGTCCGCGACGGGGCGAACCGGGCCGGCTGCTTGTTGAGCGCGATATATTCCATCACCTCGTCGATCCAGCCCGGCTGCAGCCGCGCGCCCGGCTGGGCCAGAAGCAGCCATTCGCCGCGGGCGCTGCGCAGGATATCCTTGATGTCCCAATGGGTGTGAAACCGGCAGCCGGCCGCATCCGCCACGCGGGAGGAACCGTCCCGCGAGCCGTGATCGAGCACGACAACATCGCTCACAAGGCCTTCCACCGCGCCGGAGACGAGTACCGATAGGGTCTGCGCCAGTTCCGATTCCTGATCGCGGCATTCCATGATGACAGTCAGCATCCCTGACATTTACCGCATCGCAACAGGGAACGCCAGAAACCCCGCCGCCGAATTTTGTTCTTGCAATGTTCTCATTTTGGGGCTAGGAATTTAATCCATCAGGAACGGGGAAGGTTCCCCGTCAGGAGCAACCCATGAACGAGCTGTCCCAATTGCGGCAGGCCGCTTTCGCGCCTGCTCATACGGCCGATATTGCCGATGCGCTGGTGAAGTCGTCCGGCCTCCGGGTCGAGGTGGACCGGCGGCGCGGACGCGGGGCGGGCCTGAACCCGACCGGCCGTTTCGAGGAGGAACGCCGCGAGGCATTCGACGACGGCTGGCAGACGATCGAGGAGCTCGAGCCGTTCAAGACCGAGGTGCAGGTGGAAAAGCCGCGCACGGCGATCACCCGCAACGAATCTCCCGATCTCTCCTTCGACCGCTCGATCAATCCCTATCGCGGCTGCGAGCACGGCTGCATCTACTGCTTCGCGAGGCCGACCCACAGCTATATGGGGCTTTCCCCGGGGCTCGATTTCGAATCGAAGCTCTTCGCCAAGCCGGACGTGCCGAAACTGCTCGAACGGGAACTCAGCAAGCCGGACTACAAGGTGCGGGCGATCGCGATCGGCACCAATACGGATCCCTACCAGCCGATCGAGCGGGAATGGCGCATCATGCGCCAGATCCTCGAAGTGCTGCAGAAGGCCAACCATCCCGTCGCGATCGTCACCAAGTCCGCGCTGATCACCCGCGATATCGACATCCTCTCCGATATGGCTTCGAAAGGGCTCGCCAAGGTCGGCATTTCCGTCACCTCGCTGGACCGGAAGCTCGCCCGTACCATGGAGCCGCGCGCCTCGACCCCTCCCAAGCGTCTCGCCGCCATCAAGGCGCTGACCGATGCCGGCATCCCGACAGCGGTCATGGTGGCGCCCGTGATCCCGGCGCTCAACGACCACGAGATCGAGCGCATCCTGGAAGCGGGGCACGCGGCCGGCGCGGCCGAGGCGAGCTATGTGCTGCTGCGCCTGCCGCTGGAGGTAAGCCCGCTCTTCCGCGACTGGTTGCTGCAAAACTATCCGAACCGCTACCGGCACGTCATGTCGCTCATCCGCTCCATGCGCGGCGGCAAGGATTACGATGCCGAGTGGGGCAAGCGGATGAAAGGCGCCGGACCCTATGCCTGGCAGATCGGCCGGCGCTTCGAGATGGCCACCAAGCGGCTCGGCATGGTGCGCCGCGGCCTGCCGCTGCGCGACGACATCTTCATCCGGCCGGATGGGGGAGGCATCCAGCTCTCGCTGCTCTGAGGCGCCGGTCCGGTATCTTCCATACCTTGTCTCGCCAATGGAGCACCGCCCTTTCCGGAATATCTTGCCGGATAAGGCACTTGATTTTTTGAACCCGAATTTCCGGTGCGCGTCCGCCCCTTTCACGCACCGGAATGTCCCCGGTTCCACCGCCGCCCCAGATCGGACGACCTGTCCCGATCACGGTGGATAGCGATGCCGCTCGCGCCCGCCGGGGGTTGCAGGAGGTCGGGCCGACGTGCGAGGTTGCCGCCATGTTGCCTCGCACGTCGCCCGATACTCCGATGCTTTTCGAAGAAGTGCCGCTCGTTCCGGATTTCAGCCTGGAACTGCTCGCACGCAGGGCCGGTCACTGGCCGGTCGCCGGTACGGACGAGGCCGGGCGCGGACCGCTCGCCGGCCCTGTGGTCGCCGCGGCGGTGATCCTCGACCCGGACAATATTCCGGACGGCCTCAACGATTCCAAGCAGCTCACCGCCCTTCAGCGGGAGACACTGTTCGAAGCGATCATGGCGACGGCGGAAGTCTCGATCGCCGCCTCCGGGCCTCGCCATATCGACGAACGCAACATCCTGCGCGCAAGCCTGGATGCCATGCGCCGCGCCGTGGCCGGTCTTGCCGTCACGCCGTCTTATGTGCTCGCCGATGGCCGCGACGTGCCGCAGGGGCTCTGCTGCCCCGGCAAGGCCGTCATCCAGGGCGACGCCCGTTCCGTCTCGATCGCCGCCGCCTCGATCATCGCCAAGGTCACCCGCGACCGGATGATGGCCCGCGCCCATGCGGTGTTCCCGGTTTACGGCTTCGCGAACCATGCGGGCTACGGCACACCGCAGCACCGCGCGGGCATCGAGGCGCACGGCCCCTGCCGCCTTCACCGGATGAGCTTCCGGCCGCTCCGCAAGGATGATCTGCCGGAGGCGTGAAGCCCATGGACATCTGGTTCCGCCCCTTTGGCGAAACGGACCTGCCGGAGTACCGGACCTGGTTCGCCGCCGATGAAGAACTCAGCCGGCGCATTTCCTATCCCGACGACATCTGGTTCGGACATGTCCGCAGGCCGGAAAATGCCTGCTGGGCGTCCGTCGATCACACGAATACGCTCATTGCCGTATTGCAGGTGGATCGGGAGGACGGGACCGGCTATCTCGACATCGCCCTCCGCCCCGAACGGCGCGGCCGCGGTCTCGGAACGGCGGTGTTGAGCGCTTTTCTTGCTGGGCCAGGGCATGGTTACGGGGTCATCGAAGGCCGCATCTCTCCCGATAACGCAGCGGCCCTTGCCCTCGTCCGCCGCTGCGGCTTTACCCTTCTTCCCGATCCTGATGACGACGGATTTGTCCGCGCGATCTACATCTTTTCGAAGACATAGCTCCGCCACAACAAAAAAGGCCGGGTTTTCGCCCGGCCTTTGGAAGTCGCTATCCGATTGAAATCAGTTCAACCGCGACTGCACCTTGCCGACGGCGTCCTTGAAGAGCGCGTCCTGAGTGGAGGCGTCGGCCTTCCTGGCGATGACGCTTTCGGCAGCGGCGATGGCGAGGTCGACGGCGGCGGCGCGGACGGCGCCGATCGCTTCCGTCTCGGCCTGCTTGATCTTCTGTTCCGAGAGCGCGTTGCGGCGGGCGACGAATTCCTCCGTCTTCTGCCGGGCTTCCTCGGTCAGAGCGGCGGCCTCGCGCTCGGCATGCGCGACGATCTGCGCCGCTTCCGCCTCGGCTTCCTTGCGCTTGCGCTGATATTCGGCAAGCAGCTGCTGCGCTTCGTCACGCAGGCGCTTGGCTTCGTCGAGTTCCTTGCGGATGTTGTCGGCGCGCTCGTCGAGCGACTTCGCGATCATGCCCGGAACCTTGAGGTAGACGATCAGGACGAAGAAGAGGACGAGGCCGACGAGGGCGAAAAAGGTTGCATCGAATGCCATCTCGATCAGGCCTCCGTCTTCGCGGCCGCGACCGCAGCCTTGATGTCGTCGCCGTTCGCCTTGGCGCCGATCAGCTGATCGACGATGGCGGAGGCGGTTTCTTCGGCTATCTGGCCGACCTGGGCAAAGGCTTTTGCCTTGATCTCGCCGATGCTGGTTTCGGCGGCGGTCAGCTTCTCGGCCAGTTCCGCCTCGATCGCGGCGCGATCGGCGGCAGCCTTGGTCTTGGCGGCCTCGCGGGCGGTTTCGGCAATGTTATGAGCCTTGGAACGGGCAGCAGCCAGTTCCTTCTCGTAGGTCTCGACAGCGGCGTCCGCTTCCGACTTCAGGCGGGCGGCCTCATCGAGGTCCTGGGCGATCCGGTCGTGGCGATGCTCGAGGATGCCGCCGACGCGCGGAACGATGACCTTCTTCATCAGGAGATAGAAGAGGCCGAAGGTGATGACGAGCCACAGGATCTGCGACGGGAAATGGGTCGCGTCGAAGGGCGGGAAGGTGCCGCCGCCGTGCTCGCCTTCATGGGCGACGCCGGTTTCGGTATGCACTTCGCCAGCCGGCGCGGCATGCGTATCGCCCGCGGGGGCGGTGCCCGGCGCTGCAGGCGTTTCAGGAGCGGCCGGCGCGGTCTGCGCATATGCCGAGGTCACGAACATCATCACCTCCAGGTGTATTCCAAATGCGAAGGATCACGGCACGCTGTTTTCAAGCGGCCGCGATCCCGATGCCTGGCCAGGTATCAGACTGCGTAGAGCAGCAGGAGAGCGATGAGCAGCGAGAAGATGCCCAGAGCTTCCGTAACGGCGAAGCCGAATACCAGACGGCCGAACTGGCTGTCAGCGGCGGACGGGTTGCGCAGAGCACCCGAAAGGTAGTTGCCGAAGATGTTGCCAAGGCCAAGAGCCGTACCGGCCATGCCAAAGCAAGCCAGACCTGCACCGATGAACTTTGCTGCTTCCGCTTCCATGAGAAACTCCTTCGAAATGGTTGTTGCGGCTGATGACTGACGCCTCAGGACGCCAATGTCGTTATCCTTAGTGCCCGCCGGGGTGGACCGCGTCGTTGAGGTACATGCAAGTCAGCACCGCAAAGACGTAGGCCTGGAGGAAGGCGACGAGGAATTCGAGACCGGTCAGGGCGACGGTCATGATGAGAGGCAGGACCGCACCGCCGATGCCGAGCGCGCCCAGGCTTCCAAGCGAGGCGACGAAGCCTGCGAACACCTTGAGCGTGATGTGGCCGGCCAGCATGTTCGCGAAGAGACGAACGGAGAGCGAGACCGGGCGGGACAGGAACGAGATGATTTCGATCGCGACGACCAGCGGCAGAAGCGCGCCGGGAACCCCGCTCGGCACGAAAAGCTGCAGGAAATGCAGGCCGTGCTTATAAAAGCCGTAGACGAGGACAGTGCCGATGACGAGCAGCGCCAGCGCGAAGGTGACGATGATCTGGCTGGTGACGGTGAAGAAATAGGGGAACATGCCGAGCATGTTCGCGGTCAGCACGAACATGAACAGCGAGAAGACCAGCGGGAAGAATTTCATGCCGTGACTGCCCGCGCCCTCGCGCAGCATGCCGGCAATGAATTCATAGGACATTTCGGCGACCGACTGGGAGCGCCCCGGGATCAGGCCGCGCTGCGAGGTGGCGAAATAGAGAAAACCCGCGGCGCAGGCGACGGTGGCTACCATGAAAAGAGAGGCGTTGGTGAAGGAGAAGTCGATGCCGCCGATCTCGATCGGAACGATCTTGCTGATCTGGAACTGATGGATCGGATCGTTTGCCACCGTCTACCTCTTTGCCTTCGCCGTGCCAGACGGCTCAATTCACCTGCGACAACCGCTTAAAGGCCGTTGCCATTCCTATCCTTGCCGCCCCGCTGCTGCGTGGACGGCGGCGGAGCCACCATGCCCACGGCACGAAGCACGTTCAGCACACCGGCACAGAAACCCAGGAGAAGAAGAACGATCATCCCCCACGGCGACGTGCCGGCAAAACGGTCGAGCATATAGCCCAGGATCGCGCCGACAGCGACCGCGGAGATAAACTCTGAGGAGAGCTTGAAGCCGAGGGCCATGCCCTTGCGGCTTTCTTCAGACTGCGCGTCCCTCTTCGCTTCTGCCGCGTCTTCAGCCTTCCTTCCCGCAAGTTCCGCGGAAAGGCGCTTCCGGCGCTCTTCCAGACTATCGTCGCGGTCATCCGTCATTTGCGTCCTCCCCATCCGGCTTCCGGCTCGCCCGGTCCGCTACCGAGCCAGCCGCCCAAAGGTCAGCCAGCGAGGGATTTCGCGCCTTCCGGCCCGTTTTCAAGTCGCGCGCAACATAGTTTTGGGCGTCCCCATAGTCAAGGCATCCAGGACCATTAGACAGAGGTTAATTAACCAAGGAATTTCATTGACTTACAGGGAACGCAACCTGAGCTGGGTAAAACTGTCGCGGGAATCGCGGCCTATTTTGCCATGGCCCCGGCTGGCGTCAGCTCCAGCCCCCGCCATAGGTGCGGTAGAAGACGTGCAGGCCGATGCGGCCGACCTTCTTCATGGAGCGCGCCCATTTCGGACGGACGTAGACGGCATGATAGTGCGTGGCGGAGCCGACTTCCGGCAGCCAGATCTTGCCGGCGGTCACGGCCATCGCCACTTCGCGGGCCATCTTCCAGTGATATTGCGAGCGGATGCGGTCCTTGATCCTGTCGCAGGCGAAGGAGAACTGGCAGCGGTTGCGCCAGTCCTCGTTCTGGTAGACGACGTCGCAGATCGTGTCCGGATAGGCGGGGTTGCGCACGCGGTTCAGGATCACCTGGGCGACCGCCGCCTGGCCGCGGGCGGATTCGCCGCGCGCCTCGAAATAGATGCCGGAGGCGAGGCATTGCTGCTCGCGGGCGGAGAAGACGGAAGGCGGCAGCGGCGTCGCCGCCCAAGCATGATCGTCCGGGCCGATCGGCGGGATGAAGCGGCCCGCATTCGGCTCTTCCTTCAGAATCGCGTCGAAGGGCGAGTGCTTGGCGAAATCCGGTTCCGGCGGTGCGTAGGCCGTCGCCAGAACATCGGCCTGATGGTTGTTGATGAGGCTCGCCACCATCGGCATCAGATCGTCGGCGGGCTTCGGCCTGTCCTGCTTGCGGAAATAGAAGGAGGCGAGCTCGATCTGCTTCTGCGCCTTTTCGGGCCTGGCAAAGGCCGTCAGCTCCTCGCGGCTTTCGACCGGCAGGGTGAGCGCGCTCGAACGCTGCAGCACGGAGCCCGCGGAAAAGGCCTTGGGCGGCTGCATGGGCTCCACGGCGACGACACGGCCCTTCTTGGCGGCGCGGTTGACGCGGTCCTCGTCAGGGCGCGGATCGGAGGATTTCCGTTCGTCGACAAGCGCGATCTTCCGGCCGTCCGGAAGCTCCAGCCCGGCATTGCCGGAGACCGCATCCCTCACACCGGGGAAAGCGAGCGAGGCCTGGTGGATCGAACCCGCCGGAGAATCGGTCAGGACCATGCGCCACTGGTCGGCGCGGTCGAAACCGGTCAGAAGATCGGAAAGATCGCCATGAGCGGGCGCTGAGGGAAAGATCAGCCAGCAGGCGAGGCCGAAGACGGCCGGGGAAGTCCAGGCGTCCCGATAGGACGAGGACCTGCGACGCAAAACATTCTTCGAACGCAAAACCAGAACTCCACAAGGCAAGACGACCCAGTGAAGATCGATCATTAACCTTGATGAGCGGTTAACACGATGGGCGAGAAGCCCGGAAACCGGGCTGATTTAGGACATTCACACAAATGTCAGCCGGCACATAAATGTCAGCCGCGGTTTACCGCCGTCTCAGATGATGACATGCGATCCGAGCTCCACCACGCGGTTGGCGGGGAGGTGGAAATAATCGGATGGGTCGGTCGCGGTGTTGGCCATGGCGATGAACAGCCGGTCCTGCCACATGGGCATGCCCGATTCGGCATCCGGCACCAGCTTACGGCGGCCGAGATAGAAGGAGGTCGACATGATGTCGAACTTGAAGCCGGTCTTCCGCAGATAGGCGAGCGCCTGCGAGACGTTGTGCGACTGCATGAAGCCGAACCGCAGTTCGATCAGCGTGAAGCGGTCGGAAATCTTCTCGATCTTGAAGCGCTCTTCCAGCGAAACGCGCGGCTTGTTGACCGTCACGATGGTCAGGATCACGTTCTTCTCGTGCAGGACGTGGTTGTGCTTGATGTTGTGCAGCAGAGCCGCCGGCGCCGTTTCCGGATCGCTGGTCAGGAAGATCGCCACGCCGGGCACGGAAACCGGAGCGTGATCGCTCTTCTTCTCGACCATCGGCACGAAGGTGGCAAGCGGCACGTCGATGCGGCGGGTCTTTTCGAAGAGAATCGCCGCGCCGCGTTTCCAGGTCCACATGATGACGGTGAAGATGATCGCCATCAGGACCGGCACCCAGCCGCCGTCGTGGATCTTCAAGAGGTTGGCGCCGAGGAAGACCAGTTCCAGCGCCAGCAGCGGCGCCAGCACGCAGATCGCAAGGGTCTGCGGCCATCTCCATTTCACCCGCACGAACTCGAAGGCCATCAGAGTGGTGACGACCATCGCGCCGGTGACCGAGATGCCGTAAGCCGTGGCCAGCGCATCGGAGCTTTCGAAGCCCAGCACCAGCGCGATGACGCCGACCAGAAGCAGAGTGTTCACCGAGGGCAGGAATATCTGCCCCGTATTGGTCTCGGAGGTGAAGAGGATCTGCATGCGCGGCAGATAGCCGAGATGGATCGCCTGACGCACCAGCGAGAAGGCGCCGGTGATCACCGCCTGGCTGGCGATGATGGTGGCAGCCGTCGCAAGGATCACCACCGGCAGCAGCGCCCATTGCGGGAACATCAGATAGAACGGATCGGACATGGTCTCGGGACGCTTGAGCACCAGCGCCCCCTGTCCGAGATAGTTCAGCGTCAGCGCCGGAAAGACCAGCAGGAACCAGGCCCACTGGATCGGGCGGCGGCCGAAATGGCCGAGGTCGGCATAGAGCGCTTCCGCGCCGGTGACGGTCAGGAAGACGGCTCCGAGCACGACGATGCCGACAAACCCCTCGTGCAGCATGAATTGAACCGCATACCAGGGATTGAACGCCGAGAGGATGCTGTAATCGTCCGAGATATGGGCGATGCCGCCGGCAGCGAGCGCGATGAACCAGAGCGCGGTGATCGGCCCGAAGAAGCGGGAAACGAGACCGGTCCCCTTCGACTGGATGGCGAAAAGGGCGATCAGGATGCCGACGGAGATCGGCAGCACGGCGCTCTGCAGGTTCGGGGTCACCAGCTTCAGGCCTTCGACCGCCGACATGACCGACAGCGCGGGCGTGATCATCGCGTCGCCCAGGAAGAGAGCGGCTCCGACCAGGCCGAGCAGCATCAGCGTGGCCGTGTGGCCGTTCGCCGTCTTGGTCAGCATTGCGAGCAGGGAGAGCGTGCCGCCCTCCCCGTCGTTGTCGGCGCGCAGCAGGAAGAGCACGTATTTGAGCGTGACGATGATCGTCAGCGTCCAGATCATCAGCGAGATGAGGCCGATGATTTCGACTTCCGTGACGCCGTCGTGAGAAACCGGCTTCAAAGCCTCGCGAAAGGCATAGAGCGGGCTCGTGCCGATATCGCCGTAGACGACGCCGACGGAGCCGAGCGCCAGGGCAAAGAGGCCCTGCACCTTGGTCTTTTCGGCAGCATGATGTTCAGCGGGATGTCCCATGGGATGTCTGGCCCGTCAGAGCCAACCTTTCCAGCGGAAAATGAAAAACGGGATGATGGCGGACAGGATCATCGCGACGATCGCGAACGGATATCCGAGATGCCAGTCGAGCTCCGGCATGAAATGAAAGTTCATGCCGTAGATGGAAGCGACAAGCGTCGGCGGCAGAAAGACCACCGAAGCGATCGAGAAGATCTTGATGATGGTATTCTGCTCGACGTTGATGAGGCCGAGCGAGGCGTCCAGCAGAAAGGCGATATTGCCGGCGACGAAAGCGGCATGTTCCGACAATGTCTCGACGTCGTGCGCCACCGTGCGGCAGAGGCTGCCGTCGGCTTCGTCCCGATTGACCATCGGAACGTTCATCAGGAAGGTCAGGAGCCGCGACAGCGAACCCAGGCTGTCCCGCACCTTGCCGATCAGCCGGTGCTGTTCGGCGATGTCGGCGAGCTTGCCCTCCAGGAATTTCGGCGGCCGGCGCCGGTCCCGGTCGCGGAAAATGTGGGTCGAGAGGGTATCGACCCGGTCGACCGTACGCTCGAGGATCTCGGCGGTCCGGTCGGCAATCGTCTCGAGAAGCCGGCCAAGCAGCGTCACGCCATCGCGCGCCTCCTCGGGCACGCGGCCGAGCGCGGCGATGAAGAGCTGGAAGCTTTTCGGCTCGGCGTAGCGAACTGTGATCAACCGGTTGCCCGAAAGGATGAAGGCGACATCGGTGAGCTGGGGATCGTTGCCGTCCGCCCGCCAGACAAGCGAAGCGGTCATGAAAACCGAATCCTTCTCGATATAGAGCCGGCTCGACGGCTCTATATCCTTCAGGTCGTCGCGGGTCGGAACCTGGATGCCGACGAGGCCCTCCACGTAGGAGTCCTCCTGCGGGGTCGGTTCGACCAGGTCGATCCAGACGACGTCGCCGGGAAGTTGCCGCAGCGCTTCGGCCGGCGCGAGCGTCTTCATCGAACCATTGGCGCTATAGGCATTGATCAATCTGTGTCTCCGGCCGAAGTTCGTCGGCCTTGAACGAGAAGCGGGCTTGCCGGCTCCCTTGTTCCGGAACCACCAGCCGGCCTCCGGCGGGACGCGCCTATAAAGACAGCCATAGTCAAAATCAAGAGGTGCATAAGATCCGCTTTGGGCGCTGCAACATGACTCCGGCCGAGCCGATGTTCAAGGGGGAAGCAACAGCAGGCCGATTTGCGATCCCGATCAAGACCTTGGCCGAAAGCACCCCAGGAAGTGCCCCCCAACCAAAGTCGAAGGGCCTGTCATGAAATCCTGCGGTTCGCTTATTCGAATGCCTATTCGGAAACGACGCTTTTATTCAAAGACAATAGAGGGCGCCTGGCGCGGCGTACGCCCGCCGAGCTCGGCCCAGACCTTGGCGGCGATCTCCCGGTAGATCTTCGCGGATGCCCCTTCCGGATCGGAAACGACCACCGGCGTGCCGGCATCGGAACGTTCGCGGATGTCGATCGTCAGCGGCACCTCGCCGAGGAAGGGCACGCCGATGCGTTCCGCCTCGCCGCGCGCGCCGCCATGGCCGAAGATGTCGTAACGCTTGCCGGTATCGGGCGCGAGGAAATAGCTCATGTTCTCGATGACGCCGAGCAGCGGCACCTCGACCTTGCGGAACATGGCGATCCCCTTGCGGGCATCGATGAGCGCCAGATCCTGCGGCGTCGAGACGATGACCGCACCGGCAAGCGGCACCTGCTGGGCCATGGTGAGCTGCGCGTCGCCCGTGCCCGGCGGCATGTCGACGACCAGCACGTCGAGCTCGCCCCAGGCGACCTCGCGCAGCATCTGCATCAGCGCCGACTGCACCATCGGGCCGCGCCAGATCATCGCCGTCTCCTCGTCCACGAGGAAGCCCATGGACATGGCCTTCAGGCCGTAATTCTCCATCGGCTTGATGATACGGTTCTCGATCTGCTGCGGACGGCCGGAAATCTTCAGAAGCCTGGGCACGGAGGGACCGTAGATATCGGCATCGAGAATGCCGACGCGCAGGCCGTTCGCCTGGAGGCCGAGGGCGAGATTGACGGCCGTGGTCGACTTGCCGACGCCGCCCTTGCCCGACGCGACCGCGATGATCGCACCGACGCCCGGCACGCCCGACTTCTGGCGCTGCGGGGGCTGGCCGGGCTGCTGCCCATGGGGCGGATGGGCATGTCCGTGGGAATGGGCAGCCGGAGCGGGCTGCGGGCGGGGTGGCGGCGCAGAGCCGGCCTTGCGGTCCGCCGTCAGCGTCACCAGCGCACCCCTGACGCCGGGCATGGCCGTGACGGCGCGCTCCGCCGCCATGCGCATCGGCTCGAGCTCCTGGGCGCGCTCGGACGGCACCGTGATCGAGAAATAGACCTTGTTGTCGGAGATGAAGACGTCCGACACCATGCCGCGCGAGACGATGTCGCCTTCCAGATCCGGCCCGCGCACCTTCCCGAGCACCGCCAGAACTTCTTCCTTCGTCACGTCGGACATAATCGAAAACTCCCGATTGCATGATCCGGCGCCACGTCACGAAGCAGGCGCCGCTTTCCGGGATATATAGGAGTTCGCAATCGTCGGGAGCAAGAAAGATCGAAACCGCCGTCCGATCGGCAGCCGTATGGCGCGCAGATCGGACGGCGGCTTTTCTTTGCACGCCTCTTGGGACGCTTACAGTCCCCTCTGGACCTGGCTCCTACAGAAGCACGAAACATGCCAGACGGGAAGATACTTCTTTTTATTGAGTATTTTCAACAAGTTCTGAGTAAACCCACTGCTGCGGCGCAGCAACCTGCCGGTATCTGCCGCATTTCATATCGATCAAGCTTTGTGCGGTGATGAAACAGTGTGCAGTGCAGCACAGATTTTAGTTACTTGATCAAGCCGATGCGGAGAGCCTTGGCCACCGCCTGGGTGCGGTTGACCGTGTCGAGTTTCTTGGCTGCGCGATTGAGATAATGGTTCACCGTATGCTCCGACAGACCGAGGATATCGGCGATCTCGGCGCTGGTCTTGCCCGCAGCGGTCCAATTGAGGCAGTCGATCTCCCGGTCCGTCAGCGTATCGGTGGCACGTACATCGAGATCGCGGATTTCGGCCAGCCGCTCGAAGACGTGGATGGAGACATACATGATCTCCATCATCTGCTGCCGGCTGAAGAGCGGACCGTCGCCGGCGAAAGACACAGCACCGCGGGCGCCGGACATGTCATGCACCGGGAAATAGGCGCCGCGCACCAGGCCGAACCGGCCGAAGATGCTGCGGGACATTTGTCCGCGCCAATCGGTGGCGATCGTCTCCAGATCGAAGGTGAAGGGCAGCGTCGATTTGCGGAGTTTGCGCAGGACCGGGCTCGTCTGCAGCAGGCCTTCCCTGTCGAAATGAGACATGAGTTCGACCGGCCAGTTCGTGATGACCGTGTTGCTGGACAATTCGAGCGAGGTGGCGGGGGGCAGGTTGAGGACGATGAAAGCGCGGCAGCGGTAATGTTCCGCGACGCGCTTCATGAACCGGATCACATCGAACTGGGTCTTGAGACCGGCGATTTCCTCGACGTTTCCGTCAAAAGCCCGAGCTTCTTCAGTTTTCTCGGAATCGGACATCATCTGTTTCTTTGCTCGCCCGTCGTCATCGAGCGTTTCCCGGCATTCCGCATGCGCTCGCCCCGAAGCGGTTCGTATTCACGGTGCCTTCGGCCGCCGATCATACCGCGATCGGGGGCTGAATTTGCCCGAAGCCCTACTGTAAGCGCCTGTCCGGCCAAGACCGACATCTCAAATTTAAGAAAATTCTGAATTTGATGCTGTGTATCAATTTCGGATAATGATGACATATGCTCGCCTTTGCAAATCTTGTCGCACGCTTCTAAGCCTTTGTCAGGGGATAATTTTTGGGGATCAAATCAGCTAGACGGAGCTTGCGGCGTCCCGCTGCAATGATACAGATTCATTACCCCCGGCTGCAATTGGAGATTTCGCATGGCGACTACACACAATTTTGAAGGCTCCGTCCTTTCCTCGTCCCTTTGCGAGCTTGGAGAAGGCCCGACCTTCGAAGCGGAGACGGCGACGCTCTGGTGGTTCGACATTCTCGGCAAGGCGCTGCACGAGCTACATCTCCCCACGGGCCGGGAGATCGTCCACAAGCTGCCGGTCATGGGCAGCGTTCTCGCCTCCATCGACGCCGGCCGGCAACTGGTGGGAAGCGACCAGGGCCTCTTCGTCCGCGACCGGGCAAGCGGTGAGCTTTCGCTTTACCGCGAGCTGGAGCCGGAAAAGCCCGGCAACCGCTCGAACGACGGCCGCGTGCATCCCTCCGGCAGCCTCTGGATCGGTACGATGAGCAAAAAAGGGGAAGACGGCGCAGGTTCGATCTACCATGTCCGCGAAGGCGTGGTGACGAAGCTCTTCGACCGGATCAGCATTCCGAACTCGATCTGCTTCTCGCCGGACGGAACGATCGGCTACTATGTCGATACGCGCGTCAACCGGCTGATGCGCGTGCCCCTGAATTCCGAAACGGGGCTGCCGGCCGGAGATGCGGCGGTCCTCGTCGACGAGAACGGCAAGCCCGGCGGGATAGACGGGTCGATCTGCGCAAGCGACGGTTCGATCTGGAATGCCCGATGGGGTGAAGGCGCGGTGGATCATTACGCGTCCGACGGGACCCACATCTCCCGCCATCTTCTGCCGGCGCGCCGCACCACCTGCCCCGTCTACATCGGCGACGGACGGCTTGCCGTCACCTCCTCCTGGGAGGGGCTGGACGAGGCGGCCCGCACCGCCGACCCATTGGCGGGAGCGCTCTTCGAGATCGCGGTCCCGATTCAATGCGATCCCGAGCCGGCGTACCGCCTATAATAGAGGCAAAGAGACACCAAACTGCGGAAACCTCGAAATGTTCCCGTAAAATTGCCTAGAATTTCGGCATAAAAATCCGGAACTATTCGCCCTTCCTGACATTCTCCTCTCGAACCGGCGCGGCAAAGCAACTCCGGCAGGAGGACCGCGCGGTCATAACAGAAAGAGGAAGGTAGGAGGATCGTTATGAAGAAGACCCTTAGCACTATGGCCGCCGCAGTTCTTTTGGCATCCACCGCCATTGCGCCGGCATTCGGCCAGGCCCAGCCCGCGCCGCCGGCATCCCCGGCCCCGGCCCCGGCAACGCCTGCGGCACCCGCCGCTCCGGCGGACCCCGCGGCCAAACCGGCCGATAGCGCGGCCGCTTCGGGCGCTTACCTGACCGAACAGAGCGAAACCCAGGTCAGCGCCAACGACTATATCGGCAAGCCTGTCTACAATGCCGAAGACAAGAGCATCGGTGACGTCAACGACCTGATCATGGAAGAAAACGGCGGCATCGTCGCAGCCGTGATAGGCGTCGGCGGTTTCCTCGGCATCGGCGAAAAGGATGTCGCCCTACCGATGGACAAGATCACCATGAGCCGTGATGCCGACAACAACAACGAGGTTCGTCTGACCACGACCGAAACGGCCGAAGCCCTGCAGAGCGCCCCGGAATTCAAGACCCTGGCGGACAAGCAGGCCGAGGCCGACCAGACGACCACATCGTCTACCGGCACGCAGATGCCTGCCGGGGGCGGCGGCACTACCCCGTCGACGGCTCCGAGCAAATAAGAGCCTGGAACGGGCGACACGTCGCCATCCACGGAGAAAGGGACGGCACCCGCAGGTGCCGTCCTTCTTCTTTTTATAAGAAAGAGCAGAAGCGCAATGCGTCGTAGATCGCCGCGTGGATGTTGCGGCCGGCAACCGCGTCGCCGATGCGGATGAGATCGAAGCGGCCCTGCGGCAGCTTCACCGGCAACGGCGACCGGCGGGCGATGAGCGCCTTGTAGTCCACCGCACCGAGGTTCCTCGAAAGCGGTTTCAGCGCCAGATAGAGATCGGCATTGGCCGCCGTGCCATGCTCCACCACGACCTGCGCCACCCGCCGCTCCTGCCGCGCCCCGTCTGAAAAATCCGATCCCAGGACCGCGACCAGCGCATTGCCGTCCCGCCGGACCGATTGCAGCCTGGCATTGATGGTGACGCGCACGCCCCTTTCCACAAAGGCCCTGGCATAGGGCACATGGTTCATGCCGCCCATTTCCGGAGCGAAAAACCGTTCGGGAGAAACCACCTCCAGCTCGGCGCCGGCCTCGGCGATCACTTCCGCCGCGCTCATGCCGGGATGGCCGCCGTTGTCGTCGAACAGCAGAACCGGGCCGGCCGGCTTCACCGCGCCCGCCAGGATATCCCAGCTCGACGTCAACAGTTCGCTGCCTTCTTCCACCTCCGGCGCCTGCGCCACGCCGCCGGTCGCTACCACGACCAGATCGGGCTCCAGGGCAAGCACGTCTTCCGGCTCTGCATAGACGTCGTAGCGGATTTCGACGCCCAGGCGCTCCAGTTCGGCAAGCCGCCAGTCGACGATGCCGATCATTTCCTTCCGCCGCGGATTGCGGACCAGGAGATTGATCTGTCCGCCCGCCTCCCCCGTCGCTTCCAGCACCATGACCTGGTGGCCGCGTTCGGCGAGCACCCGGGCGGCCTCCAATCCCGCAGGCCCGGCGCCGACGACGACGGCCTTGCGGGAGACATCCGCCCTGGGAATGTCATGGGAGATTTCCGCCTCGCGGCCCGTTGCGGCGTTGTGGACGCAGAGCGCCTCGCCGCCCTCGTAGATGCGGTCGAGACAGTAGGTCGCGCCGACGCAAGGGCGGATGCGGGCTTCCTCGCCGCGCGCCACCTTCAAGGCTATATGCGGATCGGCGATATGGGCGCGGGTCATGCCGACCATGTCCAGCTTGCCCGACGTGACCGCGTGGCGGGCGGTCGCCACATCCGCGATGCGGGCCGCATGGAAGACGGGGAACTTCGTCGCCTCCCGCACCTCGCCCGCGAAATCCAGATGCGGCGCCGATCGCATGCCCTGGATAGGGATCACCTCGTTCAGGGCCGCATCGTGATCGATATGGCCGCGGATGACGTTGAGGAAATCGACCCTGCCGGAACCCGCCAGGCGCCGGGCGATCTCGACGCCCTCCTCCCGGCTCAGGCCCTTGTCCCAGTCCTCGTCCGCCACCATGCGGATGCCGACGATGAAATCCGGGCCGACGGCCTTTCGCACCGCCTCCAGGACCATTTCCGTGAAACGCATGCGGTTTTCGAGCGAGCCGCCGAATTCGTCTTCGCGGCGGTTGGTCGCCGGCGACCAGAACTGGTCGAGCAGGTGGCCGTAGGCCTCGAACTCGATGCCGTCGAGGCCGGCGGCCTGCATGCGCGCGGCCGCGTCGGCATAATCGGCGACGATGCGCTCGATGTCCCAGTCCTCTATCTCCTTCGGGAAGGCGCGGTGGGCGGGCTCGCGGAGCGGCGAAGGCGCCAGTACGGGCAGCCAGTCGCCCTTGTTCCAGCCGGTGCGGCGGCCGAGATGAGTGAGCTGGATCATCACCGCCGCGCCGTGCTCGTGACAGTCGTCGGCGAGCCGCCTGAGCCACGGGACGATCTCGTCGCGATAGGCATGCAGGTTGCCGAAGGCCGGCGGGCTGTCGGAAGACACCACGGCCGATCCCGCCGTCATGGTCAGCGCGATGCCGCCCTTCGCCTTTTCGATGTGATAGAGCCGGTAGCGGTCCTTCGGCATGCCGTTCTCCGAATAGGCGGGCTCATGCGCGGTCGACATGATGCGGTTCCTCAGCGTCAGATGCTTGAGCTGGAACGGCTGCAGAAGGGGATCGTTTGAGGCTGGCATCGGCTTTTCCGCTACTGGTCTGAGAGGCCGATCATCGCCCAGGCGCGCGGACATGGCGAGAACCATGCGCGGCGCGGATTGTCCGGAGAGCGTCGTCGGGCGATGTCAGAGCGTCACGAAATCGCGGTAGTGTTCGTGAAGGTAGCGCAGTGTCGCGGCGCTGTCGGCCGGCTTGCCGTAAAAGTAACCCTGCCCCATGCCGCAGCCGAGTTCCTTGAGCTTGTTGGCATCGGTCCACGTTTCGATGCCTTCCGCCACCACTTCCAGATCCAGCCCCTGGCACATGGCGATGATCGCCTTGACGATATGTTCGGAGGCGCGGTCGGTGGTGATGCGGGAGACGAAGGCGCGATCGATCTTGACCTTGTCGAAGGTGAAATCGCGCAGCCGCCCGAGGCTCGATTGGCCGGTGCCGAAGTCGTCGAGCGCGATGCGCACGCCCTGCCGGCGAAGATCGGTGATGATGCGCTGGGCCGTGTCGGCCGACGTCATCACCGCCGTTTCGGTGATCTCCAGCTCCAGGCGATAGGGATCGAGCCCGACGCGGGCGAGCGTCGAAAGGATGGTCTCGGTCGTGCCGGGGTCCATCAGTTGCGCGGAAGACAGGTTGAAGGAGAGGAAAAGCTCGCGCGGCCAGGAGAGCGCAGCCTCCGCCGCCTTGCGCAGCAACGTTTCAGAAAGCGCGTCAATAAAACCGCGTTCCTCGGCGAGCGGCACGAATACCGCGGGCGAGACCGATCCGAGGTCCGCATCGATCCAGCGGGCGAGCGCCTCGAACCCGACGACCGCACCATCGGCGACGCCTACGATCGGCTGGAAATGCACATCGACCGCATCGGCGATGATCGCGTTGCGCAATGCCTGTTCGAGCTGCGTCGCCCGCTTCATCTCCTGGGCGATCTCGCGGGAATAGACGGTGATCTGGCCACGGCCGCGGCGCTTGGAGCGGTAGAGGGCGGTTTCGGCGCTCTTCAGCAGCTCTTCGAAATCCGCGCCTGCGAAAGGATAGATCGCAAAGCCGAAAGAGGCGGAAAGACGCACGTTGCGGTCGCCGAGATCGTAGGGCGCGGAAAGCACGTCCTTGATCATCTGGCCGATCCGTTCGGCGCCTGTCCGCTCGAAGACGAGCGGCAGGATGAAGGCGAACTCGTCGCCCTCGTGGCGGGTGACGGTCGCGCCGTCCGGAATGCAGGCCTTCAGCCGGTGGGCCACCTGGCAGAGGATCTCGTCGCCGGCCTCCGCCCCGAAAAGGTCGTTGATCGGCTTGAACCCGTCGAGATTGGCGATGCAGATGGTGAAGGGGGCCGGGTCCTGGGCGCGCTCGGCTGCCAGAAGGCGCACCTTGTCGCGAAGGCGGTACCGGTTTCCAAGGCCCGTCAGAGGATCGCTGTAGGCCATTGCCTGCAGCTCATTCTGGCTGACCTGCGGCAATGGATTTCCCGCCGACTTCATGAACAATCCCGTTACGCTTCACAATCGCGGGAAGAATGCGGGAAAAAGATTAAAAAATCCTGCCCTCACCTTAACTTAGGTGAACAGTATGATTAATCGGTTAAGCATACGACCGCTTTTCCGGCATGTCGAGAAAGGTCTGGAAGAGGGCCTCCAAGGCCTCGGGGCTGATCGGCTTCAGGATCACCTCGTTCATGCCGGAAGCGAAGCATTCGTCCCGGTCGCGGTCGAAGGGCTGGGCGAGAACGCCGATGATCGGAATGGAACTGTCCGCCGTTTCAAGCGACCGGATCCTGGCGCTCGCCTCGAAGCCGCTCAGCTTCGGCAGGGTGATGTCCATCAGGATCAGCCGCGGCGAGCGCTCCTTCCAGAGCCGGATCGCCTCCTCGCCGTCCGCGGCGATCGCATAGCGATAACCGAAGCCTTCGAGAATCTGCGAGAAGACGATCTGGTTCACCTCGTTGTCTTCCGCGACGAGGATATCGATGCCCGGGCTTTCCGTCTCGCATACGGGTTCGGTCGGCCGCTCCTCTTCCTGCACCGTCTCCACCACGTTTTCCGGCCGGGCAAGCAGGCGGGTGACGCCCGCGGCCAGTTCCCTCCTCATCCGCAAACTGCCGATCGCCAGTGCCGGTACGCCGTGACGCTCGGCAGCCTCGAGACATTGCAGGTCCATCGCCACGTCGACGACGACGAGATCGATGCGGATTCCGGATTCGTATGCCAGCCGCAGGAAGAGTTCGAGCTCCCCGGCACCGGATACCGACGATGTATCGAGCCCGAGTTCGCCGAGGATATCCAGGGCTTCCGCCTCCATTTGAAGGTCGGAAGCGACCACGAGAACCTTGCGGCCCGCGACACCGGCGGTATCGCGTCCCGGTTCCGGGCGCGCCTTGCGATCATGCCGGCCAGGAGAGGACGAGATCAACTCGGTCCGGGGCTTGCCGGGAACGATCCGCCCGCCGCCGTCCACCTCCACCAGGCCGGTGATGTCCTCCATCGCGGTGACGATGTAATAGCGGCCGGGTTTGCCGATGCGGTATTTGTTGGCGATGATGATGACTTCGGAGCCATCCGCTCCTGTCACGCGCTCGAGAAGCTGAACCGGTTCGCCCGTCTGGAAAAGCTGCCGGTTGACGAGGTCGAGACGCCGCTCCAGCTCCGGCGGATGGATGTCCGAGCCCTTGCGCCCCAGAACGGCTTCGGCCGGCAGGTCGAGAAAACGGCTGGCGGCCTTGTTGACCGCGACGAAGGTGAAATTGCCGTCCTTGACGGTGACCGGGAAGGGCAGATTGTCGAGCACCTCTTCGGTGATCTGCACGCGCTCCATGTCCGTGCGCCACTGCTCCTCGCGCTTCTTGTGGTCCGAAACGTCCCTGACGACGCAGACGCCGTAGCCGGAGGAGAGGCGCCGCTTGGTGAAGCTCAGCCAGCGGTCCGTGCCGCGCCGTTCCAGCGTCTCGGCGCGCTCTTTCCAGAGGGTGGCAATCTGTTCCGCGATCCAGTCCTCGCGGCTCAGCATGCGGCGCGGCCCGGCGCTGTCGGTGGAGAAGCGCCCGCCGCTGTCGTAAACGGCGCCGAGAAAATCCCTGAGGCGCGTGCCGGGCGCAAGAAAGCTCTTCGGAACCGGCAGGAGACCGAGCAGTTGCTGGCTTGCAAAGACGATCAGGTCGTTCCTGTCATAGACAAGCACGCCCCCGGAGATGCCTTCGGAAATCACTTCGAGCATGGCAATCTGAATGTTCGCGTCCGCCGACGACAAATCATTCATAGGATGAAACTCCCCGTATGCTTTTTCGGACACGGCCAAAGCCGGACCGTTATGCCGCTTGTTCGCCTCTCGGGCGTTATTCCTTCTGGTTTAAGTCGCGTGGGGTCGGAAACATGCTGGCTCCAAGTCCTCAACGGGCGATCCGGTCTCGCATGGCGGTGCCCAGCCGGCCGCCATCCAGATCACACGCGGGGAGCTGGCGCTCCCCCGGCTTCATCCAAATTCAATCTTGAACAAATTATCGTCCTTGTCTTAAGCTCCGATTAATAAACAGCGGCACGCTTGTGCGAACCTCTCCTCAAAACCGTTGAATTCACCCGCCGAGGCTTTTCTTCGAACGGCGAATCCCGGAGAATGACGCATGTCCGTCAAACAACTGCCCGAGACGCTGATCAACCAGATCGCCGCCGGCGAGGTCATCGAAAGGCCCGCCAGCGCCGCCAAGGAGCTGATCGAAAACGCCATCGATGCCGGTGCGACACGCATCGAGATCGCCACGGCCGGCGGCGGCAAAAGCCTCATCCGCATCACCGACAACGGCTCCGGCATGGATGCCGCCGATCTCGATCTCGCGGTCAGGCGGCATTGCACGTCGAAAATCTCCGAGACGCTCGACGACATCCGCACGCTCGGCTTCCGCGGCGAGGCCCTGCCCTCGATCGGCTCGGTCGCCAAGCTCACCATCACCAGCCGCAGGGCTGGCGATGCGGCGGGCTCCCAGGTCGCCGTCGCGGGCGGCAAGAGTTCCGGCGTCAGGCCGGCGCCCGCCAATCCGGGCACGGTCGTGGAGGTGCGCGACATCTTCTTCGCCACCCCTGCCCGGCTCAAATTCCTGAAGACGGAAAAGGTCGAGGCCGGCGCCATCACCGAGGTCGTCAAGCGCATGGCGATCGCCTTTCCGAAGATCCGCTTCGTGCTCTCGGGCTCCGACCGGTCGACGCTGGAATTCGCTGCGACCGGGGACGACCACCTCGCCCGCATGGCGCAGGTGCTGGGGGCCGATTTCCGCGACAACGCGATCGAGATCGACGCCATGCGGGAAGACGTGGAGCTCAAGGGCTTCGTCGGCGTGCCGACCTTCCATCGCGGCAACTCGGCGCATCAATACGCCTTCGTCAACGGCCGGCCGGTACAGGACAAGCTGATCCTGTCGGCAATCCGCGGCGCCTATGCCGAAAGCGTGCCCGCCGGCCGCTATCCCGTCGCGGTGCTGTCGATCACGCTCGACCCCGCGCTGGTGGACGTCAACGTGCACCCGGCCAAGGCGGACGTGCGCTTCCGCGATCCGGGCCTGGTGCGCGGCCTCATCGTCGGCGCGATCCGCGAGGCGCTGCACCGGGAAGGCGATCGTGCCGCGACGACCGGCGCCTCCGGCATGATGCGCGCCTTCCGGCCTGGTTTCCCGTCAGCCCCCTTGCAGCCCGCGCCGCGTACGCCCTGGGGCGCCGCGAGTTCGCCCTTCCGACCGCTTCACCCGCAACCGGCCAACGATTTTTCCGAACGGGTGCAGTCGGATTTCGACGTGCTGACCATGCCTGCGGCACGGGCGGACATGACCATCGCGGAATCCGTTCTGAACCCGGCGGCCGAGGACGCGCCCCGCTACCGGCTGGGTGCTGCCCGCGCGCAGGTCCATGAGAACTATATCGTCGCTCAGACGGAGGACGGGCTCGTCATCGTCGATCAGCACGCCGCCCACGAGCGCCTGGTCTTCGAGGCGATGCGCAAGGCGCTCGACAACAAGCGGCTCGCCTCGCAGGTCCTGCTGATCCCGGAGATCGTCGACCTGCCGGAGGAGGATTGCGACCGACTGATGGCGCACGCATCCGAACTCGACCGGCTGGGGCTTGCGGTAGAGCGTTTCGGCCCCGGCGCGGTGGCGGTGCGCGAGACGCCCGCCATGCTCGGCGAGGTGGATGCGGGCTCGCTGGTGCGCGACCTCGCCGACGAGATCGCCGAATGGAACACCGCCGGCGGCTTGCGCGGCAAGCTCGAATATGTCGCCGCCACCATGGCCTGCCACGGTTCGGTGCGTTCCGGCCGCCGGCTGAAGCCGGAGGAGATGAACGCGCTCCTGAGGGAAATGGAGGCGACGCCCGGCTCCGGCACCTGCAATCACGGCCGGCCGACCTATATCGAACTCAAGCTCTCCGATATCGAGCGGCTCTTCGGCCGGAGCTGAAAAGGCTGGCCTTCCGGCCCCATTCGCGTTAGAGCAGACGTCATGTTTTTCCGCAGGAGACGACAGATGAACCGGTTCGAAGGCAGCGGCTATCGCGAGGCCAAAATCCGGTATCTCGACGGCGATTATCAGATTCTCGCCGCCGGCTCCTACGTCGTCTGCGCCATGACGGGCGCGCAGATCCCGATCGACGAGCTGCGCTACTGGAGCGTCGCAAGGCAGGAGCCCTATGTCGATTGCGCCGCCTCGCTGGAAGCCGAGAAGCGCGCCGGCGTCTTGCCGAACCAGAGCCGCGGCTGATCGGCGGCCGGAATCGAGGCAGGCATCCGTTCTCCTTCATCCGCATGCCTTGTTGCCCCTCATCCGCCTGCCGGCACCTTCTCCCCGTCAACGGGGAGAAGGAAATTTGCCGCACCGGTTTCCTCCGTCCCGGCGTCCCCCGCTGGCGGCAGGGCAATTGCATCTGAGCAAAATACTGATGCTCCCGTGGAACGATGAACGGCAGCGCGCGCTCCCCTTCTCCCCAGCGGGGAGAAGGTGCCGGCAGGCGGATGAGGGGGGCGAAGCCAAATCCGGCGATGCGCTTGCCGCATGTGCACCCCCTCATCGCCTCGCTTCGCTCGGCACTTCTCCCTGCCGGGGAGAAGAGGGCGCAAGCCGGACCCGCTCGGTTCCCCTTACTTCTCTCTGATCCGCCGCGCACGGAAATTGGCGATCGCCGTATCGATGATCTTCGAAGGTGCCAGCGGATCGTCGAATGCCATGTCGACCTCCACCACCTTTGCCTTATCTGCCAGCTCCTCCATACGGCCGTGATGGCCGGCAAGCCGCACCGCGTCCTTCGCGGTCGTGACGAGCGTCAATTTCTCCTTCGCCGCGTCGTCCAAGAGGCCGGCGATCTCGTCCTCGCTGAAATAGTGGTGGTCGGGAAACGCACGCTCCCGCCTGATCTCCCCGCCGAGCTCTCTCACGGTGCGGTAGAATTTCTGCGGATCGGCGATGCCGGCGAAGGCGAGGAGCGGCTTGCCGGCGATCTCGCGGTTTTCCCGGGGCTTCAGCGTCGCGACATAGACCTGTTTGCCGGCGCGGGCGGCCTGGCGCACCAGCCGGTCGGCGGCATCGCCGCTGCCGACCTTGAGGATGGCGGAAAGCTGGCGCATCTGCTCCGGTATCGGCGCCCTCACCGGACCTCCCGGCACGAGATGGCCGTTGCCGATGCCGCGCACCGTATCGACGACCACGAGGGCGAAATCGAGCACGAGGCGGGCGCTCTGGAAACCGTCGTCCATGATGATCAGATCGGCGCCCTGCTCGGCCAGCTTCAGGGCGCCGTCGACGCGGCCCCGCGAAATCACCGTCAAGGCTTCGCGCGCAAGCAGCAGCGCCTCGTCACCGACCGCTTCGGCCCGGTGATGGGCGGGATCGACCACGGTCGTGACATCGATGGAGCCGCCGTATCCGCGGCTCAGGAAACCCGGCTTCAGGCCCTTTTCCTTCGCCGCGCGGGCAAGCGCCAGGGCGGTCGGCGTCTTGCCGGCGCCGCCGACCGTGAAATTGCCGACGCAGATGACCGGGATAGGCGCGCCGGCGCGGCGCGCGCGCGCCATGCGGCGTCCGGCGATCCGTCCGTAAATGAAGGAAAAGGGGGACAGGGCCCAGGCACGCCAATCCGCTTTCGTCCACCAGAATGGCGGTGCTTCCGATACCATACGCTACGCTCTCCGGCTGATCCGTCCTGAAAAAGCCCGCGAAGAAGAAGGGACTTTTCCCAAAAAGGCAAGCCTCCGAACCCGCGGCACGGCTCAGGCTTCGGCCTTTTCGGGCAAGAGCCTTTCGAGCGCCGTTATGTCGTCAAGGCAAATATCGGCGGCGGCCGACAAAGTCTCGCGCGAGCCGGTGCCGGTCAGCACCGCGACCTTCAAGCCGACGCCCGCCTTCTCGCCCATATGCATGTCGTGATTGTTGTCTCCGACCATGGCGACCTCATCAGGATCAAGACCGACTGCGCGGCAGAAGCCGAGCACCATGCCGGGCTCCGGCTTGACGCCGTGGCCGCTGTCGTAGCCGGCGATGAAATCCAGATGGTCGATGAAGCCGAAGCGAATGGCGGTCTGGCGGATCGATTCCTCGTTGTCGCTGGAAGCGACGCCCAGCTTGAAGCCGCGGGCCTTCAGCCGCGCGAAAAGTCCGGCGAGATCGGCGACGGGCACCGAAAACTCCGCCGCGCGGACGAAGAGTTCGTCGAGCAGCCTCGTCAGTTCCGCGACATCGAAGGGCGAACCGGCGGAGACGAAACCGGCGGCGATCTCGGCGGCATTGCCGGCGGCGAGCAGGCTGTCCGCCCGCGTATGGCCCGAGACCGGATCCATGCCACCCGAAAACAGGAGCTGCGGCTCGAGCCCGGCATTGCCGGCGGCCGCGATCCGGGCCGCTTCGCGGTTCACCGGTCCCCAGCTTTCGTCGTAACGCAGAAGCGTGCCGTCCTTGTCGAACAGGATGCCGGCGATCCTTGTAAGCTTGTCCGGATTCATCTTGTGGCCGCCGCAGCGGTTTTCGGCTGCAGCCGGGCGCTGACCGTCAACGGGTTGATATAGGGTTCCAGCGCCTTCACCGTCTTCGACAGCGCACCGCGCATCTCGTCCATCGCGTCATGGCCGGAATCGACCATCTTCTTGCGGGCGAGTTCGTTGATCGTCAGGTAATGCACCGCCTTGGCGAGCATTTCGACATCCTTGACGATGCGGGCACCACCCTTGCGCACCAGATGCTGATAGGCATCACGGAAATTCTGGACATGCGGGCCGGAGAGCACGGCGCAGCCCAGCATGGCCGGTTCCAGCGGGTTCTGGCCACCCTGAGATTCGCCGAGCGACTTGCCGACGAAGGCGATCTCCGTGAGCCGCAGATAGAGCCCCATCTCGCCGATCGAGTCGCCCAGGAACACATCCGTCTCCGGCGTCAGCGGATCGTTGCGCGAGCGACGCGCGACGGTCAATCCCGCCTCCTTCAGCATCGTCTCGATCGCATCGGCGCGATCGGGATGACGCGGCACGAGAATGGTCAGCTGGCCGTTCTTCGGTTTGAGCGCCCGGTGGACGGTGGCGACCGCCTTCTCTTCGCCCTCGAAGGTGGAGATCGCCGCCCAGGTCTGGCGACTGCCGATCTCCTTGCGATAGCGCTCAAGCAGCGCCTCGTCGCAGGGCGGAGGGTCCGTATCGCTCTTCAGGTTGCCGGATACGATGACCGGCCAGGCGCCGAGATCGCGGAAACGTTCGGCATCGAGGTCCGACTGGGCCACCACCAGCGCCATCTTCTCGAACAGCCTCTCGGCGACCGAGCCGTAATTGCGCCAGCGCTCGAAGGAGCGGTCGGACATGCGGGCGTTGACGCGGATCTGCGGGATATGGCGGCGGGCAAGTTCCGAAACGGTCGTCGGCCAGATCTCGGATTCCGCGGTGATGCAGGCATCCGGCTTCCAGTAGGCGATGAAGCGCTTGATCGGGAATTTCAGATCGAGCGGCACATATTGATGGATCACCTCGTCGGCCAGACGCGACTGGACGAGATTGGCCGACGTGACGGTGCCGGTGGTGAGAAGGACATGGATTTCCCGGCGGCGCAGCTCGCGGATCAGCGGCATGATGGCGATCGTTTCGCCGACGCTTGCGGCATGCACCCAGACGAGCGGTCCGCGCGGCCGGGCAAGGCTCGCATAGCCGAGCCGCTCCAGGCGGCGGCTCTTGTCTTCCTTGCCCTTGATGGCACGGTAGCTGAGATAGGGACCGGCCAGCGGATACAGCACGATGCCGGCCAGCCGATAGCCAAAGAGAGCCGTGCGCGCCAAGCCGCTGCTCATCGCATCTGCCTCCGATCCATCGTGACCGCCGCCAATGTGATAGCCCCTCCGATTTCGTCCATCCGTAGCGGAAATTTTTGTGTTTTACAAATGCGTCAAAATAGGGTCCTCCGGGGCGTCGGCAGGTGGAGGACCTGCATTGAAAATGGCACTTCCAAGAGGTCGGACCGACTTCAGGCCGACTTGCTGTCTGGATCCAGCAACCGGTGCATATGGACGATGAAATAACGCATCTGGGCGTTGTCTACCGTCTGTTGCGCCTTGGCCCGCCATGCGACGAGCGCGCTCGCGTAATCGGGGAAGATACCGACGATGTCGAGCTTGGACAGATCCTTGAATTGAAGACCTTCGAGGTTCTGCAATTCGCCGCCGAAGACCAGGTGCAGGAGTTGTTTCTTTTCGAGCGTTTCCGTCATTGTCCGATATCCCGTCCGTTCCAGCTCCCCCGGCTTTCCTCTGCTGCATTCCGGAAAAAAGGTCAACCGGGAAGGTGCGGAGCCAGGCTCACGACCGCGTGGCCGGCGCCGGCGACCAGCATCTCGTGGCTGACCTCGGCCCGGTTGTAGGAAAGCCGGTTGCCGTCGAGATCCTGCAGGATGCCGCCGGCGCGTTCGAGGATCAGATCGGCGGCGGCAAGGTCCCAATCATGGGAATTTCGCTTGACGATAGTGCCGTCGATGCGCCCGTCGGCCACCATGGCGAGCCGGTAGGCGAGCGAGGGGACGTGGTGCACGCGATGGATCTCCTCGCGGAACGCCGGATCGAATTTCTTCACCAGGCTCTCGTCGGCCGCGATCACCAATTTGTCATCCCGGCGGCCGGCGGTGACGGCGATCGGCCGGCCGTTCTTCAAGGCGGGGCCGCCCTCCGCCGCGCAGAACTCCTCCTCCAGTGCCGGCGCCACCAGGACGCCCGCCACGGGGCGGCCGCGGTGCACGACGGCCACCGAGACGCACCAGGTCTTCTGCCCGTTGATGAAGGCGCGGGTCCCGTCGATCGGATCGATCACGAAGAGGGTTTCGACGGAAAGGCGGGCGGCATCGTCGTCGGTCTCCTCCGACAGCCAGCCGTAATTCGGCCGCGCCTTCAAAAGCAGGTTCTGCAGCCGGTCGTTGGCGGCGAAATCGGCGGCGCTGACCGGCGACCTGCCCTCGTTCTTCCACCAGACTTCCGGGGCGTTGCCGAAAAAGCCATGGGCGATCTCGGCCGCCTGACGCGCGGCGTCTCGGATGAGTTCGAGATCGTCCTGCCAGTTTCCCGTAGCCATCGGGCTCAACGTCCCGCCAGCGTCATGCCCTCGATAGCGATCGTCGGCGAGGCGACGCCGAACTTCCGGTCGATGTCGTTGGCCGGGGTGATCCGCATGAACATGTCCTTGAGGTTGGAGGCGATCGTCACCTCCGAAACGGGATAGGCGAGCTCGCCGTTCTCGATCCAGAAACCGGTCGCGCCGCGGCTGTATTCGCCGGTGATCATGTTGACGCCCTGGCCGATCAGTTCGGTGACATAGAAGCCGGTGCCGACCGACCTGATCAGGTCCTCCGGCGAGACGTCGCCGGGCTCCAGCGCGAGGTTGGTGGAGGCGGGCGTCACCGCCGTGCCGCCGCGCACGCCGCGGCCGTTCGTGGAAAGACCGAGCTCGCGCGCCGTGGACGTGGACAGGAACCAGTGCTTCAGCACGCCGTCCTCGATCATCACCATGCGCTCGCCCGAAATGCCTTCGCCGTCGAAGGGGCGGGAGGAG
Source organism: Neorhizobium sp. CSC1952 (assembly GCF_030378245.1). Classification (NCBI taxonomy): domain Bacteria; kingdom Pseudomonadati; phylum Pseudomonadota; class Alphaproteobacteria; order Hyphomicrobiales; family Rhizobiaceae; genus Neorhizobium; species Neorhizobium sp. CSC1952. The sequence goes on from NZ_CP128416.1 coordinate 800,013, forward strand.
GAACCGCGCACGACGAGCGGGTCGTCGGTGATGTCGAGCCCGGCCTTCAGGACCTGCTGGCCCATCCTGTCGCGCAGGAAGCTCGTCTTGCGGGCGACCGAAGCGCCGTTGATGGCGCCGGCGATATGGCCGACGAAGCCGCGGGCGATGCGGGGATCGAAGACAACGGTCACGTTGCTGCCGGTATCGACCTGGCGCGGGTTGAGGCGCTTGACCGCCCGCTCCGCGGCGCGGCGGCCGATCAGCTTCGGATCGTCGAGATCGGCGGCATAGAGGCGGCTGTCGAAATCGTAGTCGCGCTCCATCTTTGTGCCCTCGCCGGCGATGACGCTGACGGAACGGCCGAAACGGCTCGCCATATAGCTGCCGGAAAAGCCGTGCGAGGTGACCAGCACCATGCCGCCCATGCCGGCGGAAGCTCCGGCGCCGGAGGAATTGGTGACGCCCCGGACATCGAGCGCGGCCTGCTCCATCTCCAGCGCGACTTCCCGCAACGCATCGGTCGGGACTTCGGTCGGGTCGAACAGTTCGAGATCCGGATAGGATCTCGCCAGGTCCTTTTCGTCCGCCAGGCAGGCGAACGGATCTTCCGGCGAGACCTTCGCCATGGCGACGGCGCGTTCGGCGAGCGTCTTCATGTCGAAACCGGGATTGGCCGAGACGCTTGCGACCTTTCTGCCGACGAAGACGCGGAGCGAAAAATCGTCGCTCTCGGAGGCCTCCGTTCCCTCCACCTTGCCGAGGCGGGCGCTCACCGAGCGGGACCGGGATCGCACGACCACCGCATCCGCCTGATCCGCTCCCGCGGCCTTGGCGAGATCGATGAGTTCACTGGCGCGGGAAAGCAGGGCGGCGGAATCGATTTCAGAGGTCATGATTGCAAGCCTTTCATTATCGTCCCATTTATTGTGCACTGTCAGATGCATCAAGGGCGCCTCTCCGATTCTTGAGAAGCCGCTCGCTTCCATGATCCGAAAGTACCCTGCATGACATCGCCCGACTCGCTGTTTTTCCAAGTCCTGCTTCTGCTCGGCGGTGCCGTCATCGCCGCGACGGTGTTCAAGAAGCTGGGTTTGGGCACTGTGCTCGGCTATCTGGCCGCCGGCATCGTCATCGGTCCGATCATGCATTCGATCATGGAGGCGGAGGAGGTTCTGAGTTTCGCCGAGTTCGGCGTCGTCTTCCTGCTCTTCGTCATCGGCCTGGAGCTCAATCCGTCGCGCCTGTGGCAGATGCGCGGCGACGTTTTCGCCCTTGGCCCGGTGCAGGTGGTGCTGACAGGCCTCGTCCTGACGGCGCTTGCCTATTTTGCGAACGTGGCGGGCTGGCGCGGCAGCCTGATCATCGGCTTCGGCCTGGCGCTGTCGTCGACCGCATTTGCGCTGCAGATTCTGAACGACGACGGCGACATGAACAGCCGATACGGACAGCGGTCCTTTTCCGTGCTGCTCTTCCAGGACCTTGCCATCGTGCCGCTCCTGGCGCTGATCACGATCCTATCCCCCGGCACCAACGAAGCCGCCGCGACCCCGCTCCTCGATTTCGCGACCGCTGTCGGCGCTGTCGGGGCCATGGTGCTTGCCGGACGCTACCTGCTGACGCCGATGTTCCAGGTGATCGCCCGCACCGGCGCGCGCGAGGTGATGATCGCCGCAGCCCTTCTGGTCGTGCTCGGGTCGGCGGCGGCCATGCAGGCGGTCGGGCTTTCCATGGCCATGGGCGCCTTCCTCTCGGGCGTGATGCTCGCGGAATCCTCCTACCGGCACGAGCTCGAAGCGGATATCGAGCCCTTCCGCGGCCTGCTGCTCGCGCTCTTCTTCATGGCGGTCGGCCTGTCGCTGGAAGTCGACGTCATCCTCGACAATATCCTCTTCATCCTGCCGGCCGTGCCGGTCTTCATGGCCGTGAAGGCGCTGATCGTCTACGGGCTCTGCCGGCTCTGGGGTTCGCCGCACGACGATGCGGTCAGGATCGCCTTCCTGCTGCCGCAGGGTGGCGAATTCGGCTTCGTGCTTTTCACCACCGCGACCGCCGCCGGCCTTTTCTCCTCGGCCACCGCCTCGCTCCTGATCGCCGGCGTGACGCTTTCCATGGCGCTCACGCCCTTCGGCGCGGCGCTTTCCAAACGGTTCATGAGCGGCGAGACCCGCGAGGAGCTGGAGGAGGATTTCGACGGCGCAGGCGCCGACGTGCTGATGATCGGCTTCTCGCGCTTCGGCCAGATCGCCGCGCAGATCCTGCTTGCCGGCGGCAGCGCCGTGACCGTCATCGACGATTCCGCCGACCGTATCCGCCAGGCGGCAAGCTTCGGCTTCCGCATCTATTTCGGCGACGGCACGCGCCGCGACGTGCTGATCGCTTCCGGCATCGAAAAGGCGAAGATCGTCGCGGTCACCACGCAAAAGCGCGAGACGACCGACCGCATCGTCGACCTGATCCGCTCCGAATTCCCGGACGTGCGGCTCTTCGTGCGCTCCTACGACCGCCTCCATTCCCTGTCGCTCCGGGACCGGGATGTCGAATACGAATTGCGTGAGACGCTGGAATCCGGACTTCTCTTCGGCCGCCGGACGCTGGAAGGGCTCGGCATGACGGAGAGCGACGCCTACGAGATCGGCGAGGACATCCGCAAGCGCGACGAGGAGCGGCTACAGATCCAGGCCGTACAGGGTCTCGGAGCAGGCCGCGAAATGCTCTTCAACAGCCCGGTCCGGCCGGAGCCGCTGATCAAGCCCAAGCGGGCAACCGTCGTGGACGAAATGGGTTCGGAGCAAGCGGCCGAAACCACCTAGTCCCGGGCTTCGGATCAGCGATCTTTTCGGGCCACCATTGCGGCAATAGTCTCGAAAAGCTCGTCCTTCGCCTGGGACGCGGTAACCTCCCCTGTCGCAGCCGCATGAGACAGAGCCTCGGCCGCGCCGAGCATGGCCCAAAGACCGGCAGGCTTGATGCTTCCCGCTTCCGCAAACGGGGCGAGAGCGGCCCGGCATTTCTCCATGAAAGCCGCCTGATATTCCCGCTTGATCTTTTCAAGCTCGGGAGAACTCGCCAGGGCGGCAATCACGCCCGGTATCTCGCGTCCCTGAAGAAGCACGCAATCGACGTAGGACGATGCGATGACCGCGGCCCGGCCGTTCAAAGTCGCCTCGCTCGTTTCGAGCGCCGCGTCGATGATGGCCGTCTGGCGCGCGTCGAATTCCAGATAAAGCGCCGCCAGCAGCGCTGGCCGTGCGGCGAAATGGTCATAGACGACCGGCTTTGCGACGCACGCCCGCTCGGCCAGCCGCCCGAGCGTCAACGCCTCCGTCCCCTCTTCCCGTACGATCTTCCAGGCGACATCCAGCAACTGCCGGTGCCTCTCCTCCCGCGACAGCCGGCGGCGTTTCGCCGTCATGGGAACCTGATTGCCCGCTTTCGTGCTTGACATGCTTATATACCAAAAGTAACTTACTAAAAGTATATAAGTTTCATGATCCCATCGCAACCTGTCAGCAGGAGCTTTCAACATGCACGCGCTCATCGTTGTCGCGCATCCCGATCCCGCGTCCCTCACACATAATATCGCCGCCCACATCGCCGAGGGCGTCTCCTTGTCCTCCCCGGACAACTCCTTTGAAATCGCCGACCTCGCGGCAGAGGGTTTCGACCCGAGATTCACCCGAACCGATCTTGCCGTGCATCGCAGGGAGGTGCCGCCGTCCGGAGATGTTGCCGCCGAACAGGCAAGAATCGACCGCGCCGACGCCCTCGTGCTCGTCTATCCCGTCTACTGGTGGTCGATGCCCGGTCTGCTCAAGGGATGGATCGATCGGGTGTTCGCCAACGGCTGGGCCTATGACGAGGGACCGGACACCCGGCTGGTGAAGAAGCTTCGCCATCTGCCCGTTCATCTCGTCGCCATCGGTGGCGCGGACATGCGAACCTATGCACGGCATGGCTATTTCGGCGCGATGAAAACGCAGATCGATCACGGGATTTTCGACTATTGCGGCGCGCGGGTCGTGACATCGGAACTCCTGCTCGAACAGGATTCGCGAAATTCGGATGCCCCTCCGGAAACCGCCCGCACGATCGGCTGCAATTTGTTCAACGCATCCAAGGCGCCGCAGGCGGCATGAAAGCCAGCCTAAACCTCGGCGGCCGTGTGGAGCGCGTCGATCGCGCGCTTCAGCTCGTCCTTGACACCTTCCGATTCGTCCAGGATGTCGCGGGCCCTCAGGAAATCCAGAACCCGGAACCGGTTGACCGACGGCCGGAGGAAGATATGCGGCGGGTTGAGCTTCAGCTTGAGCGCGATGCTCGCCTGCATGGTGAGCTGGCTCGCGCCGAACAGGGCGTCGATGCGGCTGGGGGGATGGGTGCCGTCCCCTTCCGGCGCGCCCACCACGTCGACGCCGATCACCACGTCGGCAAGCTCCATCAGCTGCTCATAGGGCACGGGATTGAAGACGCCGCCGTCGATCATGATCCGGCCGTTGACATGCACCGGCATGAAGAGCCCCGGAATGGCTGCGGAGGCAGCGATCGCAGTGCGCAACTCGCCCTGTTCCAGCACCACTTCGGCCTGACCGTAATAGTCCGTCGCCGATATCTTCATGGGGATCTGGAGATCGGCGAAATCCTCCGGCACCTGCGGCGGCAGAAAAGCGTTCAGGATGAGTTCGAGATTGAAATGGCCGAAGCGGAAGCCGCCGAGCTTGTCGCGCATCGTCGCAGGCCCGAGGCTCCAGAGCCGGTTGAGGAGCGCCCCGCGGTTTCCCACCGTCTCCAACGTATAGTCGCAGATCTCACGCCCCGTCATGCCGGACGCCATGCCGGCACCCATGATCGCACCGATCGAGGAACCGGAGATCGCCACAGGGCGGATGCCGAGTTCGTCGAGCGCCTCGATGATCCTTATATGCGAAATGCCGCGTGCCCCGCCGCCGCCGAAGGCGACTGCGAAGGTCAGCCCGCCCCTCTCCTTGACGGCTTCAAGATCGGGAAAGGCGAGCTTGGTGTTCATTCCTTTTCTCTCACGCGGGCTGATAGCGGAAGAAATGCATGCGGGTGTCGCCGAAGACGCGGCTTTCGAGCAGCTTGAAGGCAGGATCGACGGAGGGCATCATATCGGCGCGCTCCTCCAGGATCGCGAGCGCGCCCGGAACCAGCCAACCGCCGGCATGCGCCGCCAATAGCGCATCCTCGCCAAGCCCTTGAGCATAGGGCGGATCGGCGAAAAGGAAATGAAACGGCTCCATCGTGCCGATCGCGCCGAGCTTGGTCGCGTCCCGGCGCAGGATGCGGCTACGGCCGTGCAGGCCGAGACTGTCGATGTTTTCCCACAGGAGCCCGCGGCCCTCGACACCGTTTTCGACGAAGAGAGCGCTCTTGCAGCCGCGCGAGACGGCCTCCAGCCCCACCGCGCCGGTGCCGGCGAAGAGATCGATCACCCGGGTGCCGTCCAGCGCTTCCGGATAGACGTGGCCGATGATGTTGAACAGGCTTTCGCGCGTCCGGTCGATGGTCGGCCGGATCGCATTTGTCTTGGGCGTGGCCAGGGAACGGCCGCGAAATTCACCGCCGACGATCCGCACTGCCCGTCACCCCCTCGGCGTGCGCGGCTTGCCGCTGGCAGGTCTGCCTCCGCTGCGGGCACCGCCCGGACGTCCGCCCGGTTTGCCCGCGCCACCCGGCTTTCCGCGTCCGCCGGAAGGCTTTCCGCCAAATCCGGACTTGGCGCCGCCCGGCTTGCCGCCGAAGGGCTTTCCACCCGGTTTTCCGCCGCGCGGCCTGTCGCCGAACGGACGATCTCCCGCCGGGCGTTCGGAGCGGCTGCGCTCGCCGCGCCCCTCTCCTGCCGAGAACGATCGTGCGGGACGGTCGCCATCCTCACGCGGACGGCGGTCGCCTCTCGGCTTGTCGCCGAACGGACGGTCAGCGCGAGGCGGACGATCACCAAAGCTGCGCTCGCCGCGCGGACGCTCCGAACGGCTCTCTCCGGAGAAAGAACGGGCCGGACGATCGCCATCTTCGCGAGGCCTGCGATCACCGCGGGGTTTGTCGCCGAACGGACGGTCGCCTCTCGGCCTGTCGAAAGAGCGTTCGCCGCGTGGGCGGTCACCTTCTTCGCGCGGCTTGCGGTCGCCTCTTGGGCGATCCCCGAAAGCACGGTCGCCGAACGAACGCTTGCGGCCGAAATCACCGCCCTCTTCCTCCCGCGGGCGGCGGGCCGGTGCTTCGGCGCGGATCCAGTCGCTGTCGTCGTCGGCGCGGTTCACCACCACGCGGCGGTCGTTCTCGGGGGCCGGCTTCTTGAAGAACTGCTCCGCCTCGGCACGGGCCGAAGATTTTTTCGCCCTGCTGTCCGTGGTCGGACGGGCGCCTGGCGCCATCCAGACATTGGCGGTGCGGCTGGTGCCCATGGGAGAACGTTTCGGCGAACGGTCGTCGTCGGAAGCACGGTCGTTGCCCTTGGCACCGCCCTTGCCGCGCGGCCCATCGCCGAACTTCTTGTCTCCGAACTTCTTGTCGCCAAACTTCCGGTCACCAAACTTCCGGTCACCAGGCTTCGTATCCAGCCGGCCAAGCGCCTTTTCACGCCGATCCTCGTCCCTGCCGGCCCGCGGACGTTCCGTCTTGTCGGTCTTTTCCGGCTTCCCGGACCAGTCGGACCGTTCCGCGCGCACCGGCTTGTCGTCTTCCGCGCCCTTGTCGTTGTAGATCGGCGCGTCGAAATTCGCCTTGGCTTCCTCGATCAGGCGGGGCCCGAGCTGGTCGCGCAGCATGCGGCCGCGCACCTCCACCACCTGTCCCTCCGGCAGATCGCCGAGCTGGAAGGGGCCGTAGGAAATGCGGATCAGGCGGTTGACCTCGAGGCCAAGCGCGCCGAGCACGTTCTTGATCTCGCGGTTCTTGCCTTCGCGCAGCCCCATGGTGATCCAGACGTTATGGCCCTGGGTGCGGTCCAGCGTCGCGTCGATCGAACCGTAGAGCACGCCTTCGACGGCAATGCCTTCCTTCAACTTGTCGAGCGCTTCCTGGTCGACCTCGCCATGGGCGCGCACGCGATAGCGGCGCAGCCAGCCGGTGGTCGGCAGTTCCAGCACGCGCGACAGTCCGCCGTCGTTGGTGAGCAGCAGCAGGCCTTCCGTATTGATGTCGAGGCGGCCGATCGACATGACGCGCGGCAGGCTTTCCGGCAGGTTGTCGAAGACGGTCGGACGGCCTTCCGGATCGGAATTGGTGGTCACGAGGCCGGCAGGCTTGTGATAGAGCCAGAGGCGGGTGCGCTCGATGCCACGGATCGGCACGTCGTCCACTTCGATCCTGTCTTCAAGCGTGACGTTGACGACGGGCGTTTCGAGAAGCTTGCCGTTCAGCTTCACCCGGCCTTCCATGATCATCCGTTCGACATCGCGGCGGGACGCCACGCCGGCACGGGCCAGGATCTTGGAAATGCGCTCCGGCTTGCCCTCGGCCTCGACCGGCGCCGCGACAGCCACGGCAGGCTTGCGCGCCGCCTTCACGGGCTTTTCTGCAACGCCCCTGGGCGCAGCCTTCTTCTTTGCACCTGCATCGGCCTTCGGAGCCGATCTGGGCTTGGTTTCGCGGACGAAGGTTCTGCCTTCGCCGCGCTTCGGCTTGTCTTTTGAATTCATTTGTTGTTTGCCTGAAGCGTGATGTCTGCGGAGCAATCCGGACATTCTTGTTCGTGTTGACTGCGATGGAGCGACGCCCGCAAATCGGGCCTGCGATTGGATGCTTCCTACCAGTTCGCGCGATCCGGGTTAAGAGGAAATCGCCAAATGCCGAATACCGACGGGTTCATGGATGCCGCACTTGCCGAAGCGCGCGATGCCGCAGCCCGCGGCGAGGTCCCCATCGGTGCCGTGCTGGTGCTCGACGGCGCGATCGTCGCCCGGTCCGGAAACCGCACCCGCGCCGGCAACGACGTCACCGCCCATGCCGAGATCGCCGTCATCCGCGAAGGCTCCGCCGCGCTCGGCCAGGAGCGGCTTGCCGGCGCCGACCTCTACGTGACGCTCGAACCCTGCACCATGTGCGCCGCGGCGATTTCCTTCGCGCGCATCCGCCGTCTCTATTACGGGGCTGAGGACCCGAAGGGCGGCGCGGTGGACAACGGCGTGCGCTTCTTCAGCCAGCCGACCTGCCATCATGCCCCGGAAGTCTATTCGGGCCTGGGGGAAACCGAAGCGGCAAGCCTGCTCACCGGCTTCTTCAAAGGGAAAAGGGAAGGCTGAGCGGTTCTATCAGAAGAGCTTCCACCACTCGCTGGACTTCTTCGCATCGGCCGCCTCCTGCCTGCGGCGCCTTTCCTTCTGCGTTTCCGGCTCGCCGAGATCGGTGAGGTTCGCCGCATCGGTCGAGCGGAATTCCGCCGGCGGATCGACCAGCGAGCGGCGGCGCGCCGAGATGTCCACGGTTTCGGCATCCTGCTTGGCCTTGCGGAAGGCTTCCCACTTCTCGGCCTCGGTCATCTGACCGGCCTGGCCGCTGCCGGCAAGAAGCGGCGAACGGTAGTTGGGGTCCTTCTCGTTCGCGGCAGCCTCGTCGCGGAGGCGCTTACGGGTCTCTTCCGGAGATTCCACCCAGTTCGGATTGTTCTCGCGGTTGGCAAGCGACTGCTGCGGCGGCGGAAGCGAGCTGCCCTGTTCCTTGGTGGCGACGACCAGCGAGGGGCGCGGATTGTATTTGACGCTGCGGTTCGCCTCTTCCCGGCCCCCGCCGAGAGAAACGGACTTGCCGAGGTCGTCGGCGAGCTGTTCCATGGCCGTCTTGTCGGTGCCGTAGGTGGGGCCGCCGATGCAGCCCGAAAGGGTCAATGTCGAGGCGAGGATGCCGGCCACGCCCATGCCGACACGGAACGCATATGTCGTTTTCATCAAAACCCTTCCAGCGGCGCCCGTCCTCGACGCCTCAGACTACGTATGCCCCAGGTGGCGGAAAAATCCGGCCAATTTCAGGCAGAAATACCGGATGACGCGCCAAAGCGCAATCATCCGGCGATTTTAGACCCCGTCAAAGGCGCCCGAGAGCGGCAAGCTCCCGCAGAGCGGCGGCATCCCGCGCCGACACGTCCGGCCAGGCCGGATCGGAGCCCACATCCTTCGTCACCCGCCAGGAACGAGCGCATTTGACGCCTTCCGCAAACTTCGGATCGACCGCCACGCCCGGCACTTCCGGCAGCCGGAAGGCATTTTCCGGCCCCTCGCCCGCCACGATCGCGATGCCCGAGGTGATGCAGATCTCCTCGAAATCCTGTCCTTCCAGCGCCTTCAGGAGCTCCGGATCGGTCACGTAGACGACCGGGGCCGCCTCCAGCGACGAGCCGATCCGCTTGTCCTTGCGCTCGATCTCCAGGGCGCCCGTCACAACCGAACGGACGCGGCGGATCGCAGCCCATTTCTCGGCAAGCGCCTCGTTCTTCCATTCGGCCGGAACTGTCGGGAACTGTTCGAGATGCACGGAGACGGCATCCGGATTGCGCGACAGCCAGGCTTCTTCCGTGGTGAAAGGCAGCATGGGCGCAAGCCAGGTGACGGTGCAGTCGAAGATCCTGCGGATCACGGCAAGGGCCGCGCGACGGCGCAGCGAGGACGGCGCATCGCAATAGAGCGCATCCTTGCGGACATCGAAATAGAAGGCCGAAAGCTCGACATTGGCAAAATCGATGAGCGCGCGGGCGATCTTCTTGAACTCGAAGGCATCGTAGGCCTCGCGCACCAGCTTATCGAGCTCGGCGAGACGATGCAGCATCAGCTTTTCGAGTTCCGGAAGCTCCGCATAGGCGATTTCCTCGCCCTCGTCATGGGCGAGCGTGCCGAGCATCCAGCGGATCGTGTTCCTGAGCTTGCGATAGGCATCGACATTCGTCTGGATGATCGTCTTGCCGAGCCGCTGGTCTTCCCAATAGTCGGTGGTCATGACCCAGAGGCGCAGGATATCGGCACCGGCGTCCTTCATGACGTCCTGCGGCGCCACGACGTTGCCGAGCGACTTCGACATCTTCTGGCCCTTCTCGTCCATGGTGAAGCCATGGGTGATGACCGTGTCGTAGGGCGCGCGGCCGCGGGTGGCGGCGGATTCGAGCAGCGAGGAATGGAACCAGCCGCGATGCTGGTCCGAGCCTTCCAGATAGACGTCGGCCGGCCATTTCAGGTCCGGACGGTCCTCCAGCGTGAAGGTATGCGTCGAGCCCGAGTCGAACCAGACGTCGAGGATGTCCATGACCTGGGTCCACTTGGCCGGGTCGTGTTCGTTGCCCAGGAACCGCTCCTTGGCGCCTTCCGCGAACCAGGCATCCGCCCCTTCCGCATCGAAGGCATCGAGGATGCGCTGGTTGACCGCCTCGTCCTGCAGAACCTCGCCGTGCTCGTCCACGAAGACGCAGATCGGCACGCCCCAGGCGCGCTGGCGCGAAAGCACCCAATCCGGGCGCTGTTCGATCATGGCACGCAGGCGGTTCTGGCCGGCGGCGGGCACGAAGCGGGTGTCGTCGATCGCCTTGAGCGCCAGATTCCGAATAGTGACTGGCTTCCCGAGGAGCTTAAGATCGATAACATTACTCTTGAAGCTTTCATTCTCCAGCAAATAAGCAACATTGTTTTCAGCCTCAGAATCAAGGTTGTATTCCTTGTCCATGTAGACGAACCACTGCGGCGTATTGCGGAAGATGATCGGCTTCTTCGACCGCCAGCTATGCGGATACTGGTGCTTCAGCCGGCCGCGGGCGAAGAGCGCGTTCTTTTCGATCAGCGCCTTGATGACGCGATCGTTGGCATCGCCCTTCTTGCCACTGTCGTCCATGACGCGGGCGCCCTCGAAGCCGGGGGCGTCGGCGGTATAGGCACCGGCGTCATCGACCGGGAACGGGATCTTCGTCTCGATGCCGCGCGCCTCCAGCTCGCGGATGTGATGCATCCACGCCTCGAAGTCTTCGCGGCCATGGCTCGGAGCGGTGTGCACGAAGCCGGTACCGGCATCGTCGGTGACGTGATCGCCGGCGAGCAGGGGCACAGGGAATTCGTAGCCGCCGCCGAAACCCTTGAGGGGGTGGGCGCAGGTGACCGCTGCGAGATCATCGGCCGAAACATCGCGCAGGCGCTTGTATTCCAGCTTGGCCCTCTTGAAGGATTCCTCCGCCAGCGCATCGGCAAAGATCAGCTTCTCGCCGGGACGCGGGCCGAAATCGTTCTCCGCGGCCGTGACTTCGTAAAGGCCGTAAGAGATTTTCGGCGAATAGGAGATCGCGCGGTTGCCGGGAATGGTCCAGGGAGTAGTCGTCCAGATGACAACCGATACATCCCGCCATTCCACAGCCCGAATATCTTCGTAAGCAACACCGTTCGCATTCGCGGCTTCTTTGCCAAAGCTTACAACCGGGAACTTCACCCAGATCGTATCGCTTTCGTAGTCCTGATATTCGACCTCGGCTTCCGCAAGCGCGGTGCGCTCGACCACCGACCACATGATCGGCTTGGAGCCGCGATAGAGCTGACCGCTCTTGGCGATCTTCAAAAGCTCGCCGGCGATGCGCGCTTCCGCGTGGAAATTCATCGTCAGGTAGGGATTGTCGAAATCGCCGACGATGCCGAGGCGCTTGAACTCTTCCGCCTGGATCTTGATCCACTTTTCCGCATAGGCGCGGCACTCGCGGCGGAACTCGGTCATCGCGGCGGGTTCGGAAAGATCGGGCTTGGCCTTGCCCTTGGAGCGGTAGTTCTCCTCCTCGATCTTCCATTCGATCGGCAGGCCGTGGCAGTCCCAGCCCGGAACGTAGTTCGAGTCATAGCCGCGCATCTGGAACGAGCGAGTGATGACGTCCTTCAGGATCTTGTTCAGCGCGTGGCCGATATGGATGTTGCCGTTGGCATAGGGAGGGCCGTCGTGGAGGACGAATTTTTCGCGGCCGGCGGCGGAGGCGCGGAGCTTCTTGTAAAGATCCATCTGCTGCCAGCGGGCGACCAGTTCCGGTTCCTTCTGCGGCAGGCCGGCGCGCATCGGAAAATCGGTTTCAGGCAGATAGAGGGTCTTCGAATAGTCGAGCTTTTCGGCGGTATCGGTCATTTTGGGCAATCGTCTCTGGCGCCGCGGACCGGCGCATATCGATGAAAATTCGGTGGCGGAAGGCGCTTTTTGAAACGCCGAAAACCCGGACCCTCCGGCCGCTCTTACCGCGCGCGGAAGGCCGGGCCTGTAATTCGAACGATCAAAGCCAGCCGGAATTCTTTCATGGGGGCGGTTATTACGGGTTTTTGCGGCGGAAAGGAAGGGGCAAAACCAAGGTCGCCATCCTCGACTTAAAGCGCTTCGGCATTTATATCTAACTGGTGCTTACGGAGGCGTTCATGCGGGATAGGCCACCACCTCAAACAGAGACAAAGAAGCCATTCGTCGAGTTCATGGAAAGTCTCGACCTCAACACTCCAACTGCAACGAGAGACTGACTACAGCCGAAACGTCTGCTACTCATATTTGCCTGCTTCTGATGCAGAACTGGATCAGCAACATGAAAAGAATATTTTTTATCAAAGCCCTCTGGGATGAAAATGCGAAGGTTTTCTATTCGGAAAGCGATATCGAAGGCCTTCATATTGAAGCGCCCACGATCGATGTCTTCGAGGAAGTCATCTTCGACACAGCGATAGAGCTGATCGTAGAAAACCATATGTCCGCAGCCGACGTGGCGGGAACGGCGATGAAAGACCTGATACCCGCCATCCTTTGGGAGCGACCGTCAACGAAAGCCATCGCTGCCTGATGGTGGACGGTTATTACAAGATCGTTCGGGAAATCATTTCCGAGCTCGGCTACGAATATCTCAAGAACGCCAAGGGCTCGCATGAAAAGTGGCAATCTCGCGAAACGGGCAAAACCCTTCTCGTGCCACGCAATCTGCAAAGCCGCCACACGGCGAATGCCATCTTGAGAGATGCCGGCTCTCCAAAGAAGCTCTAACCCCCTAAAACGCGATCCTGGCGTCCAGTTCCCCGATCGGCCTCACGCCGGAAAGCAGCGCCCGTGCCTCCTCCTCGTCGCGCCTGATCTGGGCGACGAGCGGGTCGAGCCCGTCGAATTTCAGCTCGTCGCGCAGGCGGCCGAAGAAGGAGACGGAACAGGTCTCGCCGTAAAGGCTGCCGGAAAAGTCGAAGACGTAGGTTTCGAGCAGCGGAGCGCCGTTTTCCGTTACCGTAGGACGGCGGCCGTAGCTCGCCACGCCATCGTAGAGCGTGCCGTCGGCGCGGCGGAAACGGACCGCATAGATGCCGGCCTTGAGTTCGGCTTCGGGTGGAAGCTGCATGTTGGCGGTCGGGAAGCCGAGCTGGCGGCCCAGCTTCTCGCCGCCGATCACCTCTGCCTCGACCGTGTAGCGGTAGCCGAGCAGGCCCGCCGCCCCGGCGACATCGCCTTGCGCCAGCATCGCGCGGATGCGGCTCGACGAAATCACCTCGGCATTCTCGTCGCGGAAGGCATCGACCAGCGAGACGGTGAAACCATGCCTTTCGCCCGATGCCATCAGGAAGGCCGGCCCGCCTTCCCTGCCCTTGCCGAAATGGAAATCGAAGCCCGTCACGACCGCGCTCGCATGCAGCCAATCGACCAGGATCGTCTGGATGAACTCTTCGGCCGAGCGGGTCGCGAAATCCCGCGTGAAGGGATATTCGATCACCGAACGGAAGCCCATGGCCTCCAGGAGCCTCGCCTTCAGCGGCGCTGGCGTCAGCCGGAAGACCGGCTCGTCGGGACGGAAGACGCTCCGCGGATGCGGCTCGAAGGTCAGCACCAGCGCCGGCACGCCGCGCTCTTCCGCCAATGCCAGCGCGCGTTCCAGCACGCTGCGATGGCCGCGGTGCACGCCGTCGAAATTGCCGATGGCGATCACGCCGCCCTTGAGCTCGTCGGGCAGCGGCTCCTTCTTTTCATTGCGATGGAATACGGTCATCGAGGCGATTTCCGGTTCAGGCCCAAGAATGCCCAAGGGGCGTCAAAAAGCGCCTGGGGCTATGCAAGACGCGGCATCCAGTATTTCGGCGCGGCATTCTCCCGCTTCAGCCAGGCATTGAGGATCGCCTCGTCGGTCTGGCCGTTGACGGTGTATTCCGCCACATGGATGCCCCCGCTGATATAGAGCAGGTCGAGACCGTATGCGAGCGCGCCGCGCACGTCGGTCGGCATGCCGTCGCCGATCGCCAGCACCCGGTCCATCGGGAAATCGCCGCGCACGTCGCGGGCCGCCGCCAGCGTCTCCTCGTAGATCGGCCGGTGCGGCTTGCCGGCGACACGGGTCTTGCCGCCGAGCTCTTCGTAGTAGGCGGCAACCGCGCCGGCGCAGGGGATGATTCTGTGGCCGCGCTCGACCACGAGATCGGGGTTGGCGCAGATGAGCGGCACATCGCGCCCGGCGAAAGCGGTCAGCATCTCGGTATAATCTTCCGGCACTTCCTTCTCGTCGTCGAAGAAGCCGGTGCAGACGATGCAGTCCGCCTCGTCCGCAGGTACCACGTCGACGCCGAGCCCGTCGAACAGGTTGAGATCGCGGTCCGGCCCGATCAGGAAGACTTTCTTCGGGCCTTCGACGATCAGATGCTGGGTAACATCGCCGGACGTGACGATGCGGTCATAGGTGTCGTCCGGGACCCCGAGCGCGCGCATCTGCTCGATGACCCCGGGGGCCGGGCGGGGCGAATTGGTGATCAGCACGACGGTCGCACCGGCCGCCCGCGCCGCAGCGAGTGCCTTGCAGGACTGCTGAAAGGGCTCGACGCCGTTATGCACGACGCCCCAGACGTCGGACAGGACAACGTCGTAATCGCCGACCACTTCACTCAGGTTCTGGATGCGCTTTGCCATGCGGGATACCTTTTCGAAACTCCCCGGTCACATCGCAAACCATTGGCGGGATTACAAGAGAGATCGTCCGCGAAAGGCGCCTGGAACCCGTCAGCGCCGCAAAACTTCACATTTCTGCAACGCACCATGTTGTGATTGCAGGTGCGAAATGTTTAATTGAAGCGGGGCTGGCTCACTCCAACGAGGAGCCGATCGATGAAAAGGATCGACCAGCTTGAAGGCCTTCGCGGCCTGCTCGCCGTCTGGGTCGTGGTGGTCCATCTGCTTCCCGCTTCCGGGATCGAGCCGGAGGGCCTTGGGCAATTCCAGGTTCTCTTCAACGAAAAGATCCGGGTGCAGATCTTCTGCATCATGAGCGGCTTCGTCATCTTCATGATGATGTCCTCCAACCGGGAAAATTACGGCGCCTATCTGATGCGCCGGCTGAAGCGGATATATCCGGCCTATATGCTGGCCTTCGTCCTGTCGATTCTCACCGCCGGCATCGCCTACCAGGCGCTTCTCACCGCCGATTTCGAGAGCATCCGGAATGCCGGCAGACTGAAGATCCTCGATGAGAGCTTCCTCAACTGGCCCTATCACGTCATCGCCCATGCGACGCTGCTGCATGGAGTCAATCCGGAGCAATGGCTGCCGCTCGGCTCCTATGCCTTCCTGGGCCAGGGCTGGAACATCTCCACCGAGTTCCAGTTCTACGTGATCGCGCCGGTCGCCTTCTTTTTCCTGCATCAGCCCCTGCGGTGGCTGCGGGCGCTCTTCGTGCTTGCCGGCCTCGCCGCCTGGTGGCTTCTCCGGCACTGGCCGAACGGATCGCTCGTCAGCTACTTCGCCATCTATTTCGTCGCCGGCATCGCGAGCTATTACCTGTGGCAGCGCCGCTGGGAGGACCGCAGGCTCGTCAACCCGATCACCGTCACACTTGCGGCCATTCTCGCCGGCTTTCTCGATCGATCGCATTCTCGTCCGCCGGGTCGAATCCGAAGAAAAGACCAAGGGCGGCATCATCATTCCCGATACCGCCAAGGAAAAGCCGCAGGAAGGCGAGGTCATCGCCGTCGGTCCCGGCGCACGTGACGACAAGGCCAGCTCCAGTCGCGCTCGACGTCAAGGCCGGCGATCGTCCTGTTCGGCAAATGGTCCGGCACCGAGATCAAGATCGACGGCGAGGACCTGCTGATCATGAAGGAAAGCGATGTCATGGGCATCATCGAGGCCCAAGCCGAGCAGAAAAAAGCTGCCTGAGCTCTCCACCCCGAAACCATCAGTCAGATAGCTGCCTATTGAGGAGTTAAGGAAATGGCTGCGAAAGAAGTCAAGTTTCACACCGATGCCCGTGAACGCATGTTGCGTGGCGTCGATGTGCTCGCAAACGCCGTGAAGGTGACGCTTGGCCCCAAAGGCCGCAACGTCGTCATCGACAAGTCCTTCGGCGCTCCGCGCATCACCAAGGACGGTGTGTCCGTCGCCAAGGAAATCGAACTGGAAGACAAGTTCGAGAACATGGGTGCCCAGATGCTGCGCGAAGTGGCGTCGAAGACCAACGACGTCGCCGGCGACGGCACCACCACCGCAACCGTGCTCGCCCAGGCCATCGTCAAGGAAGGCGCCAAGGCCGTTGCAGCCGGCATGAACCCGATGGACTTGAAGCGCGGCATCGATCTCGCCGTCGATGCCGTCGTCAAGGAACTGAAGACGAACGCCCGCAAGATCACCAGCAATTCCGAGATCGCTCAGGTCGGCACCATCTCCGCCAACGGCGAGCGCGAGATCGGTCGACATCTCGCCGAGGCGATGGAGAAGGTCGGCAACGAAGGCGTGATCACCGTCGAAGAAGCCAAGACCGCCGAAACCGAACTCGAGGTCGTCGAAGGCATGCAGTTCGACCGCGGCTATCTGTCGCCCTACTTCGTGACGAACGCAGAGAAGATGCGGGTCGAGTTCGACGATCCCTACATTTTGATCCACGAGAAGAAGTTGTCCAATCTGCAGTCCATGCTTCCGGTCCTTGAAGCTGTCGTGCAGTCCGGCAAGCCGCTTGTCATCATCGCCGAGGACGTCGAAGGCGAAGCACTCGCAACCCTTGTCGTCAACAAGCTGCGCGGCGGCCTCAAGATCGCCGCCGTCAAGGCTCCGGGCTTCGGTGACCGCCGCAAGGCCATGCTGGAAGACATCGCCATCCTGACGGGGGCACGGTTATCTCCGAAGACCTCGGCATCAAGCTGGAAAACGTCACGCTGAACATGCTCGGCCGGGCGAAGAAGGTGGCGATCGAAAAGGAAAACACGACCATCATCGACGGCGTCGGCTCGAAATCGGAAATCGACGGTCGCGTCGCTCAGATCCGCGCGCAGATCGAGGAAACCACCTCCGACTACGACCGTGAGAAGCTGCAGGAGCGCCTCGCCAAGCTCGCCGGCGGCGTTGCCGTCATCCGCGTCGGCGGCTCGACGGAAGTCGAAGTGAAGGAAAAGAAGGACCGCGTTGACGATGCGCTGCATGCGACCCGCGCGGCGGTGGAGGAAGGCATCCTGCCGGGTGGCGGTGTCGCCCTGCTGCGTGCCGTCAAGGCACTTGACGCTCTGCAGACCGCCAACGACGACCAGCGTGTCGGCGTCGACATCGTACGTCGTGCGATCGAGGCCCCGGTGCGCCAGATCGCCGAGAACGCTGGAGCAGAAGGCTCGATCATCGTCGGCAAGCTGCGCGAGAAGGGCGACTTCTCTTATGGCTGGAACGCTCAGACCGGTGAATATGGCGATCTCTATGCTCAAGGCGTCATCGACCCGGTCAAGGTCGTGCGTACCGCGCTCCAGGATGCGGCCTCCGTCGCAGGTCTCCTGGTGACGACGGAAGCCATGATCGCATGGGCATTGGCGTTCTGGACGATGAGACCCAAGATCCGGCTCGGCTCCCGCATGGCGATGTGGAAACCCACCGGAGCGCCGAAATCGTGGAGGTAGAGATAGCGCGGCCCGATTGCGAGATGATCCAGGAGTTCCGAGACGGCCTGGCCGAAAGCTGCGAACGAGACCGCCGGCAGAACATCGGACTCGCCGAAACCCGGCAGATCGGGCGCGATCACGTAAGCGGCCCGCGACAGCTCGGGGATGACCCCGCGAAACGTCTGTGCCGAGCTCGGAAAACCATGCAGGAGCAGCACGGCGGGATCGGACGCCTCGCCTGCCGTGACAAAGGACAATTCCGTGCCGCCGGACAGGCGGAATCGCTGCCGATGCGCCGTGCGCATGTCTGGACCCTTTCTTCAATCGTCTGCGCTCACACTGTCCAAATGCCCAAGGAGAGCGAACGTTCCAGCGGATGGCGCAGCTCGCCGCCGCCCGCGCCTGCACATGGCCTGCGGATATCGGAACGTCCGTTTCCAGCTCCCGCTGACAAAGGCGCATGCACGCTTTACAGTCGCGGCCATGAGTTTCTTCGAAAGCCTCCTTTTGCTGCTGCTTGTCGCGGTCGTGCTGCTGCAGGTCTCGCGCCGGCTTTCCGTGCCCTATCCTTCCATGCTGGCCATGGCCGGCGCGGCGGTCGCGCTCGTTCCGGGCATGCCATACATCTCCCTGGAACCGGAAACGGCGCTGGCGCTGTTCATCGCTCCCGCCCTGCTCGATGCGGCTTTCGATTTCCCGATCGGCACCGCGCGCCGCTTCTGGCTGCCGCTGTTCGTCTTCGCGATCGGCGGCGTGGTCGCCACCGCTGCGGCGGTCGCTTTTGCCGGATGGGCCTTTGCCGGCCTGCCGATCGCGGCCGCTCTGGTCCTCGGCGCCATCGTCGCCCCGCCCGATGCGGCGGCGGCAACCGCGGTCCTCTCTTCCATGGCGATCCCGCGCACGACCGATACCGTGCTGCGCGGGGAGAGCCTGTTCAATGATGCCGCCGCCCTCCTGATCTTCGACGCCGCGCTCGCCGTGCAGTCCGCCGGCGACCTCGATACGCCCGTCGCGCTGCACCTTTCCCTTGCCGTTCCGGGCGGCATTCTTTTCGGGGTCCTGGCAGCCAGGCTGACGGCGCCCTTGACGCGCCTGGTAAGCGGCACGCTCGGCGGCAACCTCCTGCAGTTCGTCCAGACCTTTCTCGTGTGGATCATCGCCGAACGCCTCGGCCTTTCGGCCGTGCTCGCCATCGTCACCTACGCGATGACGCTTGCAAGAGGCGGCGAGGGATTGTCCTCGGCGCGGATGCGCGTCCAGTCCTACGCCGTCTGGAGCGCGGTGGTCTTCGTGCTGAACGTCACGGCCTTCCTGCTGATGGGCATGCAGGCGCGCGATATCGTCGGGGGAATGCCCGCCGGCCATCTCGGGGAAGCGGCCCTCTTTGCGCTCCTGGTGGTGGTCGTCGTCATCCTGGTGCGCTTCGTGATCTGCATCGGCTTCAACCGCCTGCACGCCTCCTACGAGCGCCGCCACGGCAGGCCGGAACCCGCCTCCGTCAAGCAGGGGCTTCTCGCCAGCTGGTGCGGCATGCGCGGTCTCGTGACGCTCGCCACGGCCTTCGCCCTGCCGATGGATTTCCCGCAACGCGATGTCGTGGTGCTGACGGCCTTCGCCGTCGTTCTCGCGACCCTCGTCGTCCAGGGCCTGACGCTTACCCCGATCATCCGATGGCTGGGCCTCGACCGCCGCGCCGAAGGCCCCCGCGAACTTGCCGCATTCCGCGGCCAGATCGCGCTTGCGGGACTTTCCAAACTCGACGGCGCGGCTGAAGCCGAAGCCGAGCTGCTGCGCGGCAAGTTCCAGCTCGAACGGCAGGTCATGACGACCGACGATGGGGGTGCGATGTCGCTCGAAACCTATCGCCGGCTGGCGCTTTCGGCGATCACCGCACAGCGGGAGGCGCTCGAAGCGCTCCGCTCCACGTACCAGATCAATGTCGACGAATACAATCTCCTCCTGGAGGAGATCGACTGGCGCGAGCTTTCCGTCCTGCCGGAGGATGCCCGACGCATCGAGGAAATCTGACGGCGTTCGGTCCATTTCAAGGGAGGAGATCACCAGCGGCGAGCTCTTCCGACAAACCGGCGGCATGCCGGATAACGCCGCTATCGTTCACCATACGAAGACAAACATTCCACCACTGTTCATCTTCCAGACTCACGAGAAAAGAGCGAATATGAGGGTGGAAAATTCATCCGCCTGCGAGCCCGAGCTCAGGCACCGATCGGAGATTAGAAATGTCCTCCACCACCACCAATTCCCTGCTCCTCGTCGGCCGCGTCCTGCTGTCGGCCATGTTCATCCTGTCCGGCTTTCCGAAGCTCATCGATCCTTCCGGCACGGCGGGCATGATCACCAACGCGGGTATTCCCGCCGCCACCCTGCTCACCTATGTCGCCGGCATTTTTGAAATCCTGGCCGGCCTTGCCGTCCTCCTCGGCTTCAAGACCCGCATCGCCGCGCTTCTTCTCGCGGCCTTCTCGGTCTTCACGGCGCTCGTCTTCCATTCCAGCGCCATCAACATTCCGGGCTTTCCGGATGCGGCAAACGGCATGCTGAGCATGTTCAACCAGCTCAACATGATGAAGAACCTGACGATCGCCGGCGGCTTCCTGGTTCTCGCCGCGGCCGGCGCCGGCGCCTATTCGATCGACGGCCGCCGCGGTTCGGTCGCAATTACCGCTTAAATTGCCAAAATTCCCTGCCCAAGACTGCCCGCCGGATGATAAGTCCGGCGGGTTTTTTGTGTCCGCTCAGTCCTTCTCGCGGGCCGGCAGCTCGCCAATTTCCGAGAGCCAGGCCGGAGCCGACCGGCACCAGACCTGTCGCTGGGGTTTCACATCCATGCGCTGGTCGATGCTGCCCCAGCGGACGCCCCAGATCTTCGAGGCTTCGCCTTCGCCGTTGACGAAGAGCTGCGAACCGCATTCGGGGCAGAAATATTGCTGGCGCACCCGTCCGCTATCGGCCACGCGCTTGTACATCCTGGGCTCGCCGGTCACTTTCAGGTCGTTGTCCGGCACGACGGCCGTCACGCGGAAGGGCGAGCCGGTCAGCTTCTGGCAGTCGCTGCAATGGCAGATCACCACCCGCTGCGGATCGAGTTCGGCTTCGTAGGTCACGTGACCGCAATGGCAGCCGCCGGTAATATGCATGCTCTTCCTCCTCGATAAACTTACAAAGCGGTGCGGACTGCCTCCACGATCCGCGCGACGCGCGGGTCCTGCCGATGGCCGGGCTTGCGGGCCCTGACGAGGCAGGCCTCGGATTTCAGGATCACCCCGTCCGACAGGATCTTCAAGTGGTTTGCCCTGAGCGTCGAGCCGGTCGAGGTGATATCGACGATGATATCCGCCTGGCCTGCCGCGGGCGCGCCTTCGGTGGCGCCGAGGCTTTCCACGATGCGGTAAAGCTGGATGCCGTGGTTCTCCGAGAAGAACTGCTGGGTCAGCCGCCAGTATTTGGTAGCGATCTGCAGGCGGCGGCCATGCCGGGCGCGAAAGTCCGCCGCCACGTCGCCGAGGTCGGCCATCGTCTCGACGTCGAGCCAGATTTCCGGCACGGCGACCACGACATCCGCCTGGCCGAAGCCCAACCGGGCGCAGAATTCGACCTTCTGGTCGGCACCCGCCATGCCCTCGCGCACGAGATCCTCGCCGGTGACGCCGAAATCCACCGCACCGCTTGCAAGCTCCCGGGCGATCTCGGAAGCGGAAAGATAGGCGATCTCGACGCCTTCGATCCCATCAATGCGGCCGCGATAGGAGCGGTCGTTGCCGACGGCGGAAATCGCCAATCCGGCCCGGTCGAAGACCGCGGCGGTATCTTCCTTGATGCGGCCCTTGGACGGCAGGGCAATCGTGATGGTGCTCATGATGCCGCCCTCGCCGTTTCAATCCTGTCGAGCCAGAGCGAAAAGCCGACGGCCGGGATATGGTCCTTCGCGCCAAGCAGCGTCAGCAGCCGGTCGAAACGCCCGCCTCCGGCCAGAACCGCGGGCGAGCCCGCTTCCGTCACCTCGAAGACGAGGCCGGTATAATAATCGAGCGGACGGCCGAAGGCAGCGCGATAGGTCATGGCGGAGAGATCGGCACCCGCATTGGCGAGCGCCGCCAGCCGCGCATCGAAAAGCGCGATCGCCGGGCCGAGCTTCAGATCGGCGGCATCGGCGAAGCCTGCGAGCGCCGCCGGCGCTTCGGCGAGCGGCAGCTTCAGCGTCAGGAATTCGCGCAGCAGGAGAAGCGCGCTGCCGTCGAGCCGCGTTTCGGCAAGCTCCAGCTTCTCCTTGAGCCGCCTTGCGATCTCCGCCGGCGAGCGGCTGGCGTTCGTCGAATAGCCCGTCTCCTGCATGGTGCGGTCGATGCGCGCCACCAGCTCCGCCTCGTTGCCGGCGGCAAGAAGCTCAGCGATCTCCGGATCGAGGCCGGCGACCGGCTGCGGACGGGCGAGCCGTTCGAGCAGCGCCTCCAGATGCGCCATGTCGCCGAAGGCATGGATCAGCCGCCGCTGCCAGCCGAAGGGCAGGCCGAGCGCCCGGACCACGGCTTCGAACACCGCCTGGTCGCCGAGCGTCAGTTCGAGCTTCCGGCCGGGCAACAGCGCATTCAGGATACCGGTCGCGTCGCCCACGGCGCGGGCATCGGCGCTGGCGATGTCCTTGTCGCCGAGATCCTCGATGCCGGCCTGGTAGAATTCGTGGGCACCCTCGCGGCGCTGGCGAAACACCTCGCCGAGGTAGGAATAGCGCTTCGGCGTGCCGGTCGCCGTCTCGATATGGCGCAGACAGACGGGAATGGTGAATTCGGGCCGCAGGCAGAGATTGGCGCCGGTCTCGCTTTCCGTCAGGAAAATGCGGCGGCGCAGGTCTTCGCCCGCCATGTCGAGGAAGGGTTCCGCCGGCTGGATGACGGGCGTGTTCACCCGCTCCGTCCGCCGGGCGGCGAATTCGTCGAGGAGGTCGGTGGAGAAGTCGGGCATGTCGATCAGGGGCATGGGAGACCTCCCAAGGAAAGTCCCCTCCCCAACCCCTCCCCACAGGGGGGAGGGGCTAACCCGCGGTCCCCGGCGAGCACCACCGGAGGCGCTCCCAAAGGTGCGAACCTCGATGCGGGCAGGACGGCGCGGCGCAAAGCCCCTCCCCCCTGTGGGGAGGGGTTGGGGAGGGGTCTACGACTACGCATCCTTCGCCCTTCTGCGATCCTCGGCCTGGGCGGCAAGGATCTCCTTCACCTTCGCCACGAGGTCGGCTTCGGCGACGGTCTCCTGCGCCACGCGCGCCTCGCGCCAGGCGGCGTTGTCCTCGATCTCGCCGGAAAGCCGCTTGCCTTCGATGAGGTCCTTGATCTGCACGACGCCCTGCGCCCGCTCGTCGCCGCCCTGGATGATGGCGATCGGGCATCCGCGGCGGTCGGCATATTTCAGCTGGTTGCCGAACTTCTTCCAGTTGCCCTGATACATCTCGGCACGGATGCCTTCGGCCCTGAGCTGTTGGGTGAAGCGCTGGTAGCGGCCCATGCTTTCGACATCGCCATCCATGACCGTGACGAGAACGGGTGCGAGCACCTCGTCCTGGCCGAGCTTGCCGAGGTTCTTCAGCGCCGTCATCAGGCGGGAGACGCCGATCGAGAAGCCCGTCGCCGGAACCGGCTGGCCCATGAAGCGCGACACGAGACCGTCGTAACGCCCGCCGCCGCCGACCGAACCGAAGACGACCTTCTCGCCCTTCTCGTTGGTGACGTCGAAGAGAAGTTCCGCTTCGAAGACCGGACCGGTATAATATTCGAGGCCTCGGACGACGGAGGGATCGATCTTGATGCGGTCCGGGCCGTAGCCGGCTGCTATGGACATTTTGTGGATGGCTAGAAGCTCATCGACACCTTCAACACCACCCTTCGAAGTAGACAGCTGCTCCCGAAGTGATCCAAGCTTACCTTCGATATCCTGAGCAAAAGAACCGAAAGCACCAACGAAGGTATGGCCGACGAATTGCTTCGTTGAGACTTCGCGAACTTGGCCTCGCAGAAACGACACAACAAACTCGACACTTTCTTCACTCAAGCCGGCGCCTTTGGTGAAATCACCGGATTCATCTTTCCGGCCAGGCCCGAGCAACAGACGAACCCCGTCCATCCCGAACTTGTCGAGCTTGTCGATGGCGCGGAGCACGTTCAGGCGCTGGCCGGCCTTGTCGTCGCCGCCGAGGCCGATGGCTTCCATGACACCATCCAGGACCTTGCGGTTGTTGACGCGGATCACATAGTCGCCGCGCTTGATGCCCAACGCCTCGAGCGTATCGGCCATCATCATGCACATCTCGGCATCCGCCTGGACGCCCGGCGCGCCGACGGTGTCGGCATCGAACTGCATGAACTGGCGGAAGCGCCCCGGACCCGGTTTCTCGTTGCGGAAAACATAGCCGGCGCGATAGGTGCGGTAGGGAAGCTGGATCTCGTTGAAATTCTCCGCGACATGGCGGGCGAGCGGCGCGGTCAGATCGTAGCGCAGGCTCATCCACTGGTCGTCGTCGTCCGTGAGCGAGAACACGCCCTCGTTCGGGCGGTCGCTGTCCGGCAGGAATTTTCCGAGCGCATCGGTATATTCGAAGAGCGGCGTCTCCACCGGGTCGAAGCCGTAGCGCTCGTAGACCTCGCGGATCTTTCCGATCATCTCGTCGGTGGCATGGATATCGGCAGCGGAACGGTCGACGAAGCCGCGCGGCAGGCGGGCCTTCAGTTTCTGGGGCTTCTTGTTCTTGTCGCTCATGATCGAAATTCCATTGCCGACGGCCAAAAGAGGCCGGATTTGTGAGCGGTTTCTTAGAGGATCGAGACCGGAGCGGCAAGGGCGGCGGCTGGTGAAGAATCATCCTGACTGATATCAAATGACCCCATGCTTGCCGAAGCCATCCAGTATGCCGCGACCCGTGCGGTCACGCCCAAGGAATTTCGCCCCTTCATCCGCTCCTCCGTCAATCTCTGGTCGCGGGCCGGGCGGTGCGCGAAGGACTGGGCTCCGCATGAGGAGAATTGCAGGGCATTCATCCGCGAGGCGATTGCCGGGATGAGGGAATGCCGGACGGTCGTGGTGCTCGGCTCGGGCCTTTTGCGCGACGTGCCGATCGAAACGCTTGCTGAAAAATTCGATACGGTCGTGCTCGTCGATCTCGTGCATCTCGCAAGCGTCAGGGCATGGGTGAAGGCTCGGCGGTTCGGAAATGTCCGGCTGATCTTTCGCGATCTCTCGGGGTTCGAGGATGCCCTGGCCGGCAAGACGCCGGAGCCGCTGGCGTTCCTCAGACGGGTGCCCTATCTTGACCTCGTTGTCTCGGCGAACGTCCTTTCGCAGATCGGGGTCGGGGCGAAACGCCGGCTGGAACGGGAGAACGATCCGGGAAAAGGAGAAATCCTGCCGGCGCTGATCCGCGCCCATCTCGATGGTCTCGCCGCGCTCCCCTGCAAGACTGTGCTTCTCACCGATACCGGCTATCGCGTCACGGACCGCGAGGGAAACGTGCTGGAAGAGGCGGACCTCCTGCGCGGCGTGCCGGCACCGCCGGCGAAACGGGCCTGGACCTGGCCTGTGGCGCCCTATGGTGAGCTCGGCCGGGATTGCCAGGCGGTACACGAGGTCATCGCCCTATGATCATCATGCTGTGATTTTCAGGCAGTTGATTTCGGCGCGGACCGTCGTAGATTCCAGATCATGTCGCGCCTTGCCGCCCTTCTGATGTTTTTCGCCTGGCTTCTTTACGGAGCCATGCCGGTCGTCGCCATGCCCCCGGTACCGGGCACGGTCGTCGAGCGGACGGAAGCCGTCACACGGCATCACGGCGAGCACGACCATGGCAAGACGATCGAAACGGCGAAGGCAGCGCATGCGCACGGCGATATGCAGAAGCCCTGTCCGCACGGCGGCAAGGGCTGCGTAGCGCCGTTCTGCGCCGCCTGCCTGACGCTGCCGCCGGAGATCGCAGCCGGCGACGGCAGTCCGTTCGATTACGCCTATCCGGCGCCCGCCGTGGAACGGGCGCTTCTTCCGTCCGCGCCTGCGCCGCTGACGCCCCCTCCCCGCGCCTGACGGAACCTGTCACGTCAATCATCATATTTCCATCGGACACGGGAAAGGAAAAACCATGTCTGCGAAAACCATTCTCATCACCACCGCCCTCTCGATTCTCCTTGCCGGCCCGCTCGCCGCGCAGGAGATGAAAGGACACGACCATTCCGCCATGCAGACGGGCGGCAGCCCGTCCACCAAGGGCTTCGAAGATGCGAACGCCAAGATGCACAAGGACATGGCGATCGACTATTCCGGCGATCCGGACGTCGATTTCGTCCGCAGCATGATCCCGCATCACCAGGGCGCGATCGACATGGCGCGCGTCGAGCTCGAGCACGGCAAGGACCCCGAACTGCGCAAGCTTGCCGAGGCCGTCATCAAGGCGCAGGAGGCGGAGATCGCCGAAATGCAGGCCTGGCTGAAGGCACGCGGCAAATAGCATGATTGCGCCGGGCAGGCCCCGACGGCTTGCCCGGCGTGCTCTTATCCGCCATATCAGCCGATGGAGGCAATTGATCCATGCGCCCGATTACCGCCATCGGCTTCGACGCCGACGATACGCTCTGGCAGAACGAACAGTATTATCGGCTGACGGAAGAGCATTTCGCCCAGCTCCTCGGCGAATTCGGCGAAGGCGCGCATATCTCCGAGCGCCTACTGGAGGCGGAAAAGCGCAATCTTTCGCATTACGGTTTCGGCATCAAAGGCTTCACGCTGTCGATGATCGAGACGGCGATCGAGATCACCGACGGCAAGGTGCCAGCGAAGACGATCGGCGAAATCCTCGATATCGGCCGCGAGCTGCTGCGCCATCCGGTCGAGACCCTGCCGCATGTGGAGGAGACGCTGGAAGCGCTGAACGGCGAGTACCTTCTGGTGCTGATCACCAAGGGCGACCTCTTCGACCAGGAGCGCAAGCTTGCGCAATCCGGCCTCGGCGATTTCTTCGACGCGGTGGAGGTCGTCAGCGACAAGAGCGCCACGACCTATCGCCGCATCTTCTCGAAGGTCGCCGACGGGCCGGAGCGGGCGATGATGGTCGGCAATTCGCTGAAATCCGACATCGTGCCGGCGATCGCCGCTGGAAGCTACGGCGTCTTCGTGCCGCATGCGCTGACCTGGGTGATCGAGCACGTGGACGCACCGGCCGATGCGCCCCGCTTCCGCCAGATCGAGCATCTGGGCGAGCTTTCCGACGTGATCCGGCGGATCACGGACGGCGGAACTTCAGCCTGATCTCCTCCACCTCGCGGCGGCAGAAGCAGCCGTCGAGATGGTCGTTGACGAGGCCCATGGCCTGCATGAAGGCATAGACGGTGGTCGGGCCGACGAAGGTCCAGCCGCGCTTCTTCAGCGTTTTCGAGAGCCGGACGGAAACCGGCGTGGTGGGGTTGGCCCGCAGGGTTTCGAGGTCCATGAGCTCGGGCCGCTCGTGCGGGCCGGGTTCGAATCCCCAGAAGAACTTGGCGAGCGAGCCGAACTCGTCCCGCAATTCGATAGCGCGGGCGGCGTTGTTGATCGTCGAGACGATCTTGCCGCGATGGCGGATGATGCCGGCATCGGCGAGCAGCCGGGCGATGTCCTCCTCGCCGAAACGGGCCACCTTCTCGAAATCGAAGCCGGCGAAGGCGGCGCGGAAGTTCTCGCGCTTCCTCAAGATCGTCAGCCAGGAAAGGCCGGACTGGAAGCCTTCCAGGCAGATCTTCTCGAAGAGGCGGAAGTCGTCCGTCACCGGGCGGCCCCATTCCTCGTCGTGATAACGACGGTAATCCTCCAGCCCGCCATGCCAGAAGCAGCGGCCCCTGCCGTCCTCGCCGATGATGATTCCCGCCTTTTCCATTCCCGAATCCCTTTAAATTTCTGGCATTAACCGATTTTCCGCCTGCTTTAGCACTGGTCAACCATGTTCCGAAACCCGCCGGTAACCCTGCCAAAAGGTTTATGGGCCGGATGCATTGCGATGTTCCACCCGTTTACCATTCGCTTTCATCTCGCGCTCAACGATGACGGCCGATGCGGATGCCAGCCTGCCCCGAGGCGTCCGGCCGGTGATTTGTAACGCGTGGACCCGATCATGAAGAAAACCCTGTTCCTGGCGCTCAGCCTTGCGACCGCCCTTTCCGGCGGCGCCCTTGCGAACGACCGCTATCGCGAGCGGCCGCCCGTCATCATCAGCCCCGATCTTGCCGCCCCCTGGGTGATGCAGCTTGCCGGACCCAACGCCCGCCCGGTCGTCTATCCGCGCCAGGCGGCCGAGCCGCGCCCCGTCTACCGCCAGCGCGCATATCAGCAGCGCGAACCGCGGGCAGTGCAGCGCCGCGGCATCCTCGACCAAGACCGCGCCCAGCCGGTCGCCATGCGGCCGCAGCCGGTCCGCAGCCGAATCGAGCCGCAGTTCCTGCCGCAGACGGTCGCCTACGAGACCAAGGAAAGGCCCGGCACGATCGTCATCGATACCAACAACCGCTTCCTCTATCTGGTGACGGGCGACGGCCAGGCCCGCCGCTACGGCGTCGGCGTCGGCAAGCCCGGCTTCGAATGGGCCGGCGAGCACAGGGTCACCCGCAAGGCCGAGTGGCCTTCCTGGGTCCCGCCGAAGGAAATGATCGCACGCGAGGCCGCCAAGGGCCACTACCTGCCGGCACGCATGGAGGGCGGTCCGGAGAACCCGCTCGGCGCGCGCGCCATGTATCTCGGCTCGACGCTCTACCGCATCCACGGCACCAACGCCCCCTGGACGATCGGCAGCGCCGTCTCCTCCGGCTGCATCCGAATGCGCAACGAGGACGTCGTCGACCTCTACGAACGCGTCAACGTCGGCACCAGGGTGATCGTGATGTAACCTCCGGAACGGCAGGAAGTGAGGCCGCAAGGACACAGTGCCGTCGCCTTCCTGCCGTCACATCCCATGGATTCCGCCTGCGGCATCTTGCTTTGCCGATGGAGTCGGCTAGCCTCCCTCATCCTTAAATTGAAGAGGGACATCGAGAATGAGGAGAGGCAGGATACTCGCAATGGCCATGGGGATGGCCGGAGTGGTCTTTCTAAACGCCGGACATGCGAGCGCGATCGGCCCGGCCGCACTGAATGTCGAACGTCCGGCAAGCGACGTCACGCTGGTGGCGCAACCCAGGGAAGTGCCTGAGAAATACAAGCGCCGCGTAGTGCGCTTCTCGACGGCCGAAAAGCCGGGCACGATCATCGTCGATACCAACAACAAATTCCTTTATTACGTCGAAGGCCCTAACCGGGCGACCCGCTACGGCATCGGCGTCGGCCGCGAAGGCTTCGGCTGGTCTGGCGTGGTGAATGTCGGCCGCAAGGAGGAATGGCCCTCCTGGAGGCCGCCGGCCGAGATGCGCGCCCGCGAAGCCCGCGCCGGCCGCATCCTGCCCGTGGTGCAGGAAGGCGGCATCGACAACCCGCTCGGCGCCCGCGCGCTCTATCTCTACAAGGGCGGCCGCGACACCATCTTCCGCATCCACGGCACCAACCAGCCCTGGACGATCGGCCTCAACATGTCGTCCGGCTGCATCCGCATGATGAACAAGGACGTGGAGCATCTCTACGCCCGCGCCGGCATCGGCGCCAAGGTGATCGTCATCGGCCCCGGCAACCGCCAGGGCAAGGTGAACTACGAAGATCGGGGCGTCGACATTTTCCGCACGATTTTCGGCGGCTAAGAGCTCTTCCGTCCGCGGGCGAACACCGCCCGCGGACGGCACCTTCACATGCGTGTCGCAAACCCGGTCTATCCGAGGAACTCTCTCCTCAGCTCGGGCCTATCCATGCGCAAACTCCTCTCGCTTTCCCTGGTCTCCACAGCGCTGACGGCGATTGCTGCCTTCGCGCCGGCTCAAGCCGCCGATCCCACGACGGCCGAAGGGCCGTATGCCGCTCCGGTTCAGACCGGCGGATGGGAAATCTCCGCTTACGGCGGCTATCAGACCGCTCCGCACAGCGACGTCGAAGTCTCCGGCATGGCCGATTTCACGGCAGGCTGGGAGGGTAAGTCCTTCGCCTCGCCGCCCTATTGGGGTGTGCGCGGCACCTACTGGTTCGGCGGCGGCGCGCTCTCGAACTGGGGTATCTCGCTAGACTATACCCATGCCAAGGTCTATGCCGACGACGATACCCTGACAGAAACCGGCTGGTCGCATTTCGAGTTCACCGACGGCCTCAACCTGCTGACGGTCAACGCGCTCTACAAGTTTCCGATCGAAGGCACCAGAATCGCCCCTTATGTCGGCGCCGGCGTCGGCATCAACATTCCGCATGTGGAAGTGACCCGCGGCAGCGGCCGCACCTTCGACTATCAGTTCGGCGGCCCGACCCTTCAGGTCCAGGCGGGTGTCCGCTACGAATTCACCGACAACTGGTCCGCCTTTGCCGAATACAAGGGCAACTATTCCTGGATCGACGTGGACATCGACAGCGGCGACGCGCTGAAGACCAACATCCTCACCAATGCCGTCAATTTCGGCGTGTCCTACAAGTTCTGAGGCCTGAGATCTGGCAAACAATGGAGCCGGCGAAACCGCCGGCTTTTTATTGGGCCGCCAGCTTTTCCGGCTTCGGCCCGCCATAGGCCCAGTCGAGCAGTTCGACCGTGTGCAGGATCGGGATCGCCGTGCCCGACGCGATCTGGGTGATGCAGCCGATATTGCCGGTGGCGATGACATCGGGCCTGGTGGCCTCGATGTTCTTCACCTTGCGAGCCTTGAGCTGCGCGGAAATCTCCGGCTGCAGGATGTTGTAGGTGCCGGCCGAGCCGCAGCAGAGATGGCCTTCCGCCGGATCGCGGACGGTGAAGCCCGCAGCCTTCAGAAGGTTCTTCGGAGCCATCGTGATCTTCTGGCCGTGCTGCATGGAACAGGCCGAGTGATAGGCGACGTTGAGCCGCCTCGGCTCCAGTTTCGGCAGGTCGAGACCGACGAGGTATTCGGTAATGTCCTTTGCGAGGCCGGAGACCCTTGCCGCCTTTTCCGCATAGGCGGGATCGAGGCGGAGCATATGCCCGTAATCTTTGATCGTCGTGCCGCAGCCCGAGGCCGTGATGATGATGGCATCGAGGCCACCCTTTTCGATCTCGCGCGTCCAGACATCGACATTGCGGCGGGCGAAATCGAGCGCCTGTTCTTCACGTCCCATATGATGCACCAGCGCGCCGCAGCAGCCCTCGCCCTCCGGCACCACCACCTCGACGCCGAGACGGGCAAGCAGCCGCAGGGTCGCCTCGTTGATGCCCGGATCGAGCACGGACTGGGCACAGCCGGAGAGAATGGCGACGCGGCCGCGCTTCTGCGCTTCGGCCGGCCGGATGCCGGGTTTTGCGGCATCGGAGAACCGGGCTGCGGACTTTGGCGCCAGATCGAGCATCGCGCCGAGGGGCTTGAGGGCGGAGACGCGTTTCAGCAGCGCCGCGA
The DNA here is from genome assembly GCF_030378245.1 of Neorhizobium sp. CSC1952. Taxonomy (NCBI): domain Bacteria; kingdom Pseudomonadati; phylum Pseudomonadota; class Alphaproteobacteria; order Hyphomicrobiales; family Rhizobiaceae; genus Neorhizobium; species Neorhizobium sp. CSC1952. The sequence goes on from NZ_CP128416.1 coordinate 831,295, forward strand.
AGGGGCGGCCGAGCCTGGCGAAACCGAGCGCAGTCCGGAAGCGGGCCGGATAGGGCAGCACGGCCGCGAGCAGATTGCGGATCAGCCGGTCGGCCAGCGGGCGTCTATAGGTGTTTTCGATATGGATGCGGGCGTGATCGACCAGATGCATGTAATCCACGCCGGAGGGACAGGTGGTGACGCAGGCAAGGCAGGAGAGGCAGCGGTCGATATGGGTGACGACCTCCTCATCCGCCGGGCGGCCGTTCTCCAGCATGTCCTTGATGAGGTAGATGCGTCCCCGCGGGCTGTCGAGCTCGTTGCCGAGCGTCACATAGGTGGGACAGGTCGCCGTGCAGAAGCCGCAATGCACGCAGCGGCGTAGGATCTTCTCGGATTCCGCCACGTGCGGATCGGCAAGCTGTGCGGGGGTGAAGGAAGTTTGCATCAGAAAGCTCCTCTGATCACAGAGGTTGCCAGCCCCCCTCTGGCCTGCCGGCCATCTCCCCCACAGGTGGGGAGATCGGCTGGGCGCACCGACATTGCCTTCATCGCGACGTTCACGATGGACGAGGCGTTGCCGCGATTCGATCTCCCCCCTTGTGGGGGAGATGGCCGGCAGGCCAGAGGGGGGTGAAAGGACACAACCATCATCAATTCCGTCACCCCATCTTGGCCGGAGAGAAAATGCCGGCCGGGTCGAGTTTCTGTTTCACCCGGGCCGAAAGGGCGGCGACCGCATCGGGCTGCGGTTCGAAGGCCGGCGTCCCTGCCCGAACCGCATCGGACGCGCGCATCAGCGTCGCATGGCCGCCGCCGAGCGCGCGGATGTAGCGGCGCAGCAGCTCCGCTTCCGGATCGGCCTCCATGCGCATCCAGACGAGTCCGCCCTGCCAGTCGTAAAAGGCGTCGACGCCTGCTTCGAGCCGCAGCGCCGCGACGAGCTGATGCCCCGCCGACGGGGCGACCGAGACGCGCCAGAGCGGCTTTTGCGTCCCGTCGGCATAGGGATGGACATCGCGGATCTCCCGCCAGAGCGTCCGGCTCTCTTCCAGGCCTAGCCGGGAGACCGGACCGAAAGCCTCCATCACCGCGGCGAGCTTTTCCGCCCGCACGGCGACCGAAGCGGCAAGGCCTTCGAGGCGGAGAACGGTCGCCTCTGCCCCGTCAGCTTTGGCCGGCAAAGCACCCTTGAGGAAGCGGCCCCCGACGCTTGCCGGCAGGTGCGCGGCACCCGAAACCTCGACCGGCAACGCCATCGCCGCGGCCATGGCCTTGGCGGCGGCGGCATCGTCGAGCCCGGAAACGACGACCGTCTCCACCGTCTGCGGCACCGGCAGCACGCGGAAGGTCACTTCCGTCAGGAAGCCGAGCGTGCCGTGCGAACCGGCAAGCAGCTTCGTCAGGTCGAGGCCGGTGACATTCTTCATCACCCGGCCGCCGGCGCGGATCGCCTGCCCCTGTCCGTTGATGAAGCGGATGCCGAGCAGGCTGTCGCGCGCAGCCCCGGCCACGAGCCGGCGGGGGCCGGAGACATTGGCCGCGAACACGCCGCCGATGGTCGGCTCGCCAACGGACGCCCCATGCGTTCCCATGATGCCGCGATGATCCATCGGCTCGAAGGCCATCATCTGCCTGTTTTCGGCAAGCGCGGCCTCGATCTCGGCAACCGGCGTACCGGCTTTTGCCGTCATCACCATTTCCGCCCGCTCGTAGTCGACGATGCCGGCGAGGCCACGGGAACTCAGCGTCTCCTCTGCCGATGTGATATTGCCGAACCCGCTGCGGGTGTTGCCGCCGCAGATGGCGAGCTTCGTGCCTTGGGCGGCGGCGTTCCGGATGACATAGGCGGCGTCCGATTCGGAGTGAGGTGTCAGCATGTGATACCCCCCATCGTTCCGCGGCTACCCCCCTCTGCCCTGCCGGGCATCTCCCCCTCAAGGGGGGAGATCGGATGGACGCACCGACTTCCCCGGCCAAACAGCCATTCTACCCGGCGGGCGCTAAATGAGACTGGAAGGTCATACTGCTTGTGATCTCCCCCCTTGAGGGGGAGATGCCTGGCAGGGCAGAGGGGGGTAACGCCGCCAGCTTCAAGGACGGAAGAAGCAATATGCATAAAACTCACTCCCTGCCCTCCAGCGGGAAGACCTTCGACGGATTGAGGATCCAGCCCTCGTCGAAGGCGGAGCGTACCGCCATCTGCTGGGCCAGGTCGGCATCGGAATACTGGTGGCGCATCAGGTCGCGCTTCTCGATGCCGACACCGTGCTCGCCGGTCAGGCAGCCGCCGGCATCGACGCAGAGCTTCAATATCTCGTTTCCCGCCTCCTCCGCCTTCGCCGCATCGGCCGGATCGTTGGCGTTGAAGAGGATCAGCGGATGCATGTTGCCGTCCCCGGCATGGAAGACGTTCGCCACACGCAGGCCGAAGCGCTCGACGATCTCCGAGGTCTTGTTCAGCACATAGGGGAGCTTGCCGAGCGGCACCGTGCCGTCCATGCAGATATAGTCGGCGATGCGGCCGGTGGCGCCGAAGGCCGACTTGCGGCCCTTCCAGATCAGCGCCGCCTCCGTCGCGGACTGGCACTCGCGCACCGTCTTCACCCCGTGGCGGCGGGCGATCTCGACGATGCTTGCGAGCATCGCATCCATCTCGGCATCCGAGCCTTCCACCTCGACGATCAGCAGCGCGCCGACATCGAGCGGATAGCCCGCCTGGGCGAAGGCCTCGCAGATCTCGATCGCCGGCTTGTCCATGAATTCGATCGCGACCGGAATGATGCCGGAGCCGATGATATCCGCGACGCAGGCGCCCGCCTCCTCCGAGGCCTCGAAGCCGAAGAGGACCGGACGGGCGCCTTCCGGCTTGGCGATCAGCCGAACGGTCGCCTCCGTGACGATACCGAGCTGGCCTTCCGACCCGCAGACGAGGCCGAGCAGATCGTAGCCCCCCGCATCCAGATGCTTGCCGCCGAGCTCGATCACCGTGCCGTCGACGAGAACCATCTTCACGCCCAGCAGGTTGTTTGTGGTGACGCCGTATTTCAGACAGTGCGCGCCGCCGGAATTCATGCCGATATTGCCGCCGATCGTGCAGGCAAGCTGCGAGCTCGGGTCCGGCGCATAGAAGAACCCGTCGACGCCGACCGTTTCGGAAATGCTCAAGTTCGTGACGCCGGCCTGCACGGTCGCGGTGCGGTTGGAATAATCCACTTCCAGGATGCGCGACATTTTGGAAAGGCCGAGCACGATCGCATCCTCCTGCGGGATGGCGCCGCCGGAAAGAGACGTGCCCGCGCCGCGCGGCACGACCGGAATGCCGTAGCGGTGGCAGTATTTCATCACCGCCGCCACCTGCGCCGTCGTCCTCGGGAGGGCCACCGCAAGCGGCAGCCGGCGGTAGGAAATAAACGCATCCGTCTCGAAAGGCACCAACTCGCGCTCCTCGTGCACGAGGCATTCCGGCGGCAGAAGATCGGCGAGATCGGCAATGATCGCCGCCCGGCGCGAAAGCACCGTCTGACGCGGCGGCAGAAAGCGGATGGCTTCGGACACGATAAACTCCCTTGAACCCCCTCACTGGTATACTTTTTTTACCAGTGCTACAAGTATCGGCAGACGCCGGAGCAGCGGGAGACGAAGACGTGACAGATGAGTTATTCGCACCCGTCTCGCACGGCCGCACGGCCGACGAGATCGTGTTCCAGATCGAGCGCCTGATCCTCAACGGGGTATTGCGCGACGGCGAGCGGCTGCCGGGCGAGCGGGAACTGGCGCAGAAGTTCGAGATTTCACGGCCGATCCTCCGCGAGGCGCTCAAGGAGCTCGAAAACCGCGAACTGCTGGTGAGCCGGCATGGCGGCGGCACTTATGTCGCCGATGTCGTCGGCCAGATATTTTCGCGGCCGCTCGTCGAGCTCATCCGCCGCCACGGCCAGGCCGTCCGCGACTATCTGGAATACCGCCGCCAACTCGAAGGACTGACCGCCGAGCTTGCCGCAAGGCGGGCGACCGAGACGGACAAGGAACTCATCCGCCGCATCATCGAAAGGATGCGCGACGCGCACCGGGAGGGGCGGTTCGAGGAAGAACTTGCATCCGACGTGGAATTCCATAACGCCATCGGCGATGCCGCACACAACATTATCCTGATGCACACGCTCCGGGCCTGCTACCGGCTTCTCAGCGACGGGATCTTCTACAATCGCCGGGTCATCTTCACGATCGCCGGCGCCCATCACGCCGTCATGCAACAGCACGAGAATATCGCCCAGGCGATCCTGACCAGCGACCCGGCCGAGGCGCGGCACGCCGCAGAGGCGCATATCGACTTCATCTCCCGTGTGACGGACGAAGCCGTACGGGCCGGCGAATGGGACCGGATTGCGCAACTCAGGCTGACGCAGAAGAAAGCCTGATCTCCAGTTCATGTGAAATTCTGCGATTTATTGAACAGGTGTGCAATTTACCGATTGACCTTGAACGGGCCTGAGCGAGAATAACGCCAGCCTCGGCGACCCCCTCCGCGATGATTCTCGTTCAAAACGGTTGTGCTTAGCTCGTTAAGCTCCAGATAATTCCTATATTAGTAAAATAACAGCAACTCGGAGGTATCGCAAAAATTGGGGTTCATAGATCGGGTTACCAGCAATCTTCGATTGATGCTGCAGAGACCGCCGCGGCAGCAATATGCTGCGCTGTGCTACCGGATCAAAAAGAAGCAGGGACAGATCGAGATTCTCCTCGCCACCAGCCGGGATACCGGCCGCTGGGTGATCCCCAAGGGCTGGCCGATGAACGGCAAGAAGGCCCATCAGGTGGCCGAACGCGAAGCCTTCGAGGAAGTCGGCGTCAAAGGCAAGGTCGAGAAGGAGCCGCTCGGCTACTACCATTACCGCAAGACGCTGGACAACGGCCTGAAGATCCCCGTGCGGGTGCAGGTGCATGCGCTGGAAGTGGACGAATGCCTCAAGAGCTTTCCCGAAAAGGGTTCGCGGACGCTCGAATGGGTTTCCTGCGAGGAAGCGGCCCTGCGGGTCAACGAACCGGAACTCAAGATCCTCATCCTGGAGTTCGGCCAGAAAATGCAGCCGCGCACGCCGCCGCAGCCCATCAAGGCTGCGAGCTGAGCATCTTCACAATTCCGCAATATTGCCTTCGCGACCTGTTGCTATTAGGCGGTGGGCGATAATTTCTTGCGCAGGGCGCAGACGCTGGTCTGTCGATCTCGCGCCTCATTTCTCATCAAGGACGGAGATATGGGCCAAAGACGGCCGCGCCTGGCAAAGCCGACACTCGACAAGGATTTGGAAAAGTTCTCCACGGTGGAAGAAGCCGCGCGGCAGATGTCGCGCCGGCTTGCCGCACCCGGCACAGCGCTGCTTTTCATCATCTTGGTCGCCATCTTCGCGGCATCCTATGTGACGGGCAAGCCCGGCGCCGTCGTCGTCATCGCCGCATCGGGGCTTGCCGCCTACATGGCGATGAACATCGGCGCCAACGACGTGACGAACAATATCGGCGCAGCAGTCGGGGCGCGTGCCATGACCATGGCCTTCGGCCTCGGGCTTGCCGCCGTCTTCGAAGTGGCAGGAGCGGTGATAGCGGGCCGGGGCGTCGCCAACACGATCGCCAACGGCATCATGCAGAGCGGCATGATCGCCAGTCCCGACATCATGATATGGGCGATGATGGCGGCGCTGCTCTCGGCTGCCGTCCTCATCAACGTCGCGACCTGGGCCGGCGCGCCGATTTCAACCACCCATTCCATCGTCGGCGGGGTCATGGGCGCAGGGATCGCAGCCGCCGGCATCTCCGCCGTCAATTGGGGAACGATCGCCGGCATCACCGCGAGCTGGGTGTTCTCGCCGATCCTCGGGGCGGTCATCGCCGCGGGCTTCCTCTTCTTCGTCAAGGAAACCATCATCTACCGCGAGGACAAGATCGCCGCGGCCAAGAAATGGGTGCCGGTGCTGATCGGCGTCATGACCGGCGCCTTTGCCGGGTTCCTCGCGCTGATCGGGCTCGGGCAGCTTTTCGTCGTCTCGGCGCCCGTCGCAACGCTGATCGCCTTCGCAACGGGCCTGATCGCCTGGCGGGCGCTCATCCCCCTCATCGCCCGGCAGGCGGAAGGGCTTGAAAACCGCAACCAGTCGCTGCGGAAGCTCTTCCAGATTCCGCTCGTCTTTTCCGCGGCGCTGCTTTCCTTCGCACATGGCGCCAACGACGTATCCAACGCGATCGGGCCGCTTGCCGCCATCGTCTCGGCGGCACAGCAGGGCGTTTCCGCGGGCGTCCGCGTTCCGCTCTGGGAACTGGTGATCGGCGGCCTCGGCATCTCGCTCGGCCTGCTGCTCTACGGCCCGAAGCTCGTCAAGCTGGTGGGCGCGGAGATCACCAAGCTCAACCCGATGCGCGCCTATTGCGTGTCGCTTTCGACCGCGCTCACCGTCATCGTCGCCTCCTGGATCGGCCTGCCGGTCTCCTCCACCCATATTGCCGTCGGCGCCGTGTTCGGCGTCGGCTTCTTTCGCGAATGGTACACGCGCCATTCCCGCCGCCGCTTCGAATACATGCGCATACGTGCCGGCAAGGAGATCGACACGACTGAACCGTTCGAGCGCAACGACGAGGAACTCAAGCGCCGCTACCTGGTGCGGCGGTCGCATTTCCTGAGCATCATCGCGGCCTGGATGATCACGCTTCCGGCCGCTGCCGCTCTTGCGGCGCTGATCGCGATGGCTATGTTCGCGCTGTTCGTCTGAACCGGATCATACGGGGATATCCATGCGCGCCAATTTCCGCATGCAAAGGCTGTTCATCGATGCGCCGCTCGGCCCGGCTGCGCCGCACGAAGTGTCGTCCGAGCAGTTCAACTACCTCGCCAATGTGCTCCGGATGGAGGAAGGCGCCGAAATCCTCGTCTTCAACGGCCGCGAAGGCGAATGGAAGGCGAGGCTTACCTTCCCCAGCCGCAAGAAGATCGTGCTCGAAGCGGTCGAACAGACGCGGCCGCAGCCGCCGGCCTCCGATCTGCATTATCTTTTCGCACCGCTGAAAACGGGCCGGCTCGACTACCTCGTCCAGAAGGCGGTGGAAATGGGCGCGGGCCTTCTGCAACCCGTCATGACGCAGCACGTGCAGGGCAAGATCACCAGCCTGGAGCGGCTGCAGGCGAACGCGGTGGAGGCGGCCGAGCAGTGCGGCATCCTCTCGATCCCAGATGTCGTGGCGCCGAAGAAGCTCACCGACCTGCTCGACCGGTGGCCGGCGGACCGGCGCATCATCTTCTGCGACGAAGGCGACGAGGGACAGAACCCGCTGCCGATCCTTTCCGCCATCGAGGAGAGGAAACTGGCCTTGCTGGTCGGCCCCGAGGGCGGCTTCTCGGAAGAAGAGAGAAACACGCTGCGCTCACTGTCTTTCGTCACGGCGATCCCGCTCGGTCCCCGGATATTGAGGGCGGATACGGCGGCGGTCGCAGCACTCGCCGTCATCCAGTCGGCAATCGGAGACTGGCGCTGATCCGGGCGGCGCGATAGGCTTCGAATTTCTGAACGGATTTTGAAAGAAATTCACTTGCACTGCAGGGCAATCCGGTACAAGCAGCGAGCCGAACGGTCCGTTCGAGCATGACATTCCCAGCAAGGTAACTTTCATGGCCCGCGACACCACCGACCAGACACCGCTCTCCTCGGTGTCCGAGCTTTCCTCCTACCTGGAAAAGGGGGCGCGTCGACCCGAAGAATTCCTCATCGGCACGGAGCACGAGAAGTTCGCCTTCTTCCGCGCGGACCACAGCCCGGTTCCTTATTTCGGCGATGCCAGCATTTCCGCGCTCCTGAAAGGCATGCAGGCAAAGCTCGGCTGGGAGCCGATCATGGACGGGGAGAACATCATCGGGCTCGGGGAACGGTCCGGCATGGGCGCGATCTCCATCGAGCCCGGCGGCCAGTTCGAACTTTCCGGCGCGCCTGTCGAAACCATCCACGAGACCTGTCGGGAATCGAACCAGCATCTGGCGGTCCTCAAGGAGATCGCCGAGCCGATGGGCATCCGCTTCCTCGGCATCGGCGGCAGCCCGAAATGGTCTTTCGCGGAAACGCCGCGCATGCCGAAATCGCGCTACGAGATCATGACGCGCTACATGCCGAAGGTCGGCGCACAAGGCCTCGACATGATGTACCGCACCTGCACGATCCAGGTGAACCTCGACTTCTCCTCGGAAGAGGACATGGCGGCCAAAATGCGGGTCTCGATGAAGCTGCAGCCGGTCGCGACCGCGCTCTTCGCTTCCTCGCCCTTCACCGAAGGCAAGCCGAACGGTCTCCTCTCCTGGCGCGGCGACATCTGGCGCGATACGGACAACCGGCGTGCGGGCATCCTTCCCTTCGTCTTCAACCAGGACTTCGGCTTCAAGGATTACGTCGAATGGGCGCTGGACGTGCCGATGTATTTCGTCGTCCGCGACGGCAAATACCACGACTGCACGCATGTCACGTTCCGCCAGTTCATGAACGGCGCGCTGAAGGGCGAGATCAAGGACTGGGAGCCGACGATGGGCGACTGGACCAACCATCTCTCCACACTCTTCCCGGACGTGCGGCTGAAACGCTTCCTGGAAATGCGCGGCGCCGACGGCGGCCCGTGGCGGCGCATCTGTGCGCTGCCGGCCTTCTGGGTCGGCCTGCTCTACGACGACGCGGCGCTTGCCGATGCGGAGACGCTGACGAAGGACTGGACCTTCGAGGACGTGACCGCCATGCGCGATGCCGTGCCGGCGAAGGGCCTCAAGGCGGAGATCAGGGGCAAGGCGGTCTACGACGTCGCCCGCGACGTGGTGGCGATCTCGAAGGCCGGCCTCAAGGCCCGCAACCGCCTGAACCGCGACGGCCAGGACGAAAGCATCTTTCTGCAGCCGCTCGAGGAGGTGCTCGCCAAGAAGGCGACCATGGCGGAAGACATGCTGGCGCTCTATCACGGCCGCTGGAACGGTTCCGTCGAGCCGGTCTTCGAGGACTATCAGTATTGAGGTGCTGAGGCCGGTCCTGAAAAACCGGTTTCCGTCAACGACTTTCCGGATATAGTGTCCTTACGCTAGGACCGGAAAGGATTTTCCATGCTGCCGCTGTTCGACATGATGCTCAGGGCCCAGAACGGCGCAGGCATGGAGGCGATCGCCAAGCAGCTCGACCTGGCGCAGGAGCAGGCGACCCAAGCCATGGCGGCGCTGATGCCCGCCTTTTCCTCCGGGTTGAAGCGCAGCGCGACCAATCCCTACGATCTGACCGCCCTGATGAGCAGCATGTTCTCCGGCTCCTATGCCAAGTATTTCGAGGACATGACCAAGGCCTTCACGCCGCAGGGCGTGGCCGACGGCAACGCCGTTCTCGAAAAGCTGTTCGGCTCCAAGGACGTGTCCCGCGCCATCGCCCAGCAGGCGGAACAGTTCACCGGCATCGGCCAGGAAATCTTCAAGAAGATGATGCCTGCCATGGCCGACACGCTGATGGGTGGCCTCTTCAAGCAGATGACCGGGCAGATGCCCGCCGCCAACGAGGCCTTCGCCGCCTCCCCGATGGGCCAGATGACACGGCAATGGCTGGAGAGCCTCGGACTGCAGCCGAAGGCCAAGCCGCAGGCGGCCGCCAATCCGTTCGACAATCCGTTTACCCAGGCCATGCGTTCCATGTGGGGACTGGACAAGCCGGAACAGCCGCAGCCCGCGAGCGGCAATCTCTTTGCCGACAATCCGTTCGCCAAAGCCTTCCAGGACATGATGTCGGGCACCTTCTCCGGACAGCAGCCGGCGGCGGCGGCTTCCGAAAAGCCCAAGGAAAAGCCGGCATCGGAACCCAATCCCTATCGCGACATGCTGAACAGCATGTTCGACAGCGGGCTGGAAGTGCAGAAAACCTACCAGAAGAACATGGAAGCGATCTTCGACACGTTCCGCAAGGGCCCGGGCGGCAAACCCGCGCCGGACGAGGCCACGCCCGATAAATAACTCATCTTTTGCGCATGTCGTTATCCCGAAACCGGTTCCCACTTTCGGGCGACATGCGTAAAAAAAAGCCCGGCGCGGATCGACCGGGCCGGGCAAGCGGCAGGGCTATTGGCTATCACCCTGCGGGGAAAAGGGTTTCGAAAGGCTCAGCGGTTGGCGGGCCTCGCGAAGCGGTTGCGCGCCCGGTCTCGGGCGGCACGAGACAGAAGCAGCGACGGATCTTCCAGCACGCCCGAATGGTTGAGCGCCTTCACCACATCATGCCGTGTGATGCCGATATCGTTGAGCTGGCGGTCGTCGAGATCATGGAGGCGATTGGCCGCAAGACGATTGCGAAAGGCACGCCATACGGATTTCGTCCGCAACATCACGAAGGCCAGACGGCCTTCCGTGCCGCGCCTCTCGTGAACGAGGTCGAGATCGGTTCCGCATTCGGTCGTGCTCATCGGACTATCCTTTCATCAGGCACGAGTACGGCCGCCCCTTCCGCGGAGGTCCGACGGAAGGGCTGCCTTGGGAGGGCGCCCAGGGAGAGGCGCCGTGTCAGTCGTGATTTACGGATACGTTATCGCTGAAAACCTATTGATCAGTCCAACGAATGTTTCTAATGATTAGCATCAAACCCTCTGATGGATGCCCGCCATGTCCGCTCCGCTCGATATCGACCAGTTGCATACGTTCATTTCCATTGTGGACACCGGCAGTTTCACCAAGGCCGCGGACCGGGTGTTCAAGACCCAGTCGGCCGTCTCGATGCAGATGCGCCGCCTCGAAGAGCGGATCGGCAAGCAGCTCTTTGCCAAGGACGGACGCGGCAACCGGCTGACGGCCGAGGGAGAGAAGCTGCTCAACTATGCCCGCCGCATCATCCGGCTGAACAACGAGGCGATCGCCGCCTTCGACGACAACCGGCTGGAGGGCACGATCCGCATCGGCACGCCGGACGATTATGCAGACCGCTACATGCCGGAGATCATCGGCCGGTTCGCCAAGACCCATCCGAATGTCGAACTCTATATCGTTTGCGAGCCCTCGGTGAGCCTTGCGGAGAAGATGGCGCGCGGCGAACTCGACATAGCGCTCGTCACCCACAACCCGCGCCAGCGGATTTCCGACGTGGTGCGGACCGAACCGCTCTGCTGGGTGGGATCGGCCAACCATCCGCTCAGGGACGACGCGCCGGTGCCGCTCGCCGTCGGCCGGCGCGACTGCCTGTGGCGGCAGCTCGCCTGTTCGGCGCTCGACGCGGACGGGCGCGAATACCAGGTGCTGTTCACGAGCTGGTCCTCGACCGTCGTCGCAGCCGCCGTGCTCGCCGGCATGGCCGTCTCGGTGCTGCCGGAATCGGCGCTGCGCCCCGGCATGAAGGTGCTGACGGCGGCCGACGGCTTCCCGCCGCTGCCGCCGGTGCAGATCGGCCTCATGAAACGGCCCGGCCTCTCGCCCTCGCTGATGAACGCCATCACCGACCATATCACCGCCTGCCTAGACAACATCTCGCCGGCGGTCGTCCCCGACGATCTCGACGGTGAGGTGAAGCCGTTTCAGCGGCTTGTACGCGCCCGCGCGGGCTCCGTCATGCCGGGCTGGTAACCTCCTGCGAGGAAGCCGGGGCTGCCCCCGGCCTCTTCGTTTTCGGCATCGGCTGGATATCAGGACAGGTTCTTCTTGAAGAAATCCACGGTGCGGCTCCAGGCAAGATCGGCGGCCGCCTTGTCATAACGAGCCGCCGACGTGTCGTTGTTGAACGCGTGGTTGGCGCCTTCATACACGAAGATCTCGAAGGTCTTGCCGTTCTTCTCCAGCGCTTCCCGGAACGCGGGAATACCCGCATTGATACGTTCGTCGAGCCCGCCGTAATGCAGCATCAGCGGCGCCCCGATGGCCGGGACGTCCTCCGCCTTCGGCTGGGAGCCGTAATAGGCGACGCCGGCGTTGAGATTTGGCGATCTTACCGCAAAATTGTTGACGGTGCCGCCGCCCCAGCAGAAGCCGACGGCGCCGACCTTGCCGTTCGCACCGTCGATGCCGGCCAGATAGACGCGGCTCGCCTCGGCATTGGCCGCAACGTCCGCGGCGTCGAGAGACGAAAACATCTGGCGCGCCTGGTCCTCGTCGGCGGGGGTGCCGCCTTGCGGCGACAGGAAATCGACGGCCAGCGCATTGAAGCCTTCGAGCGCCATGCGCCGGGAGACATCCCTGATATGGTTGTTGAGGCCGCGGTTCTCGTGGATGACGATGACGCCGCCCAGGGGACCGGAGGCATTCTTCGGGCGCACGAGATACCCCTTCATCGTCACGCCGTTGGCGCCGGGATAGGTAACGTCTTCAGCCGTCAGCCGGTCGTCATCTGCGGGGACGATGTCCGCCTTGGCGCTATTGGCGGCAAGCATCGGCGCAATGGCCGCGGCTGCGGCGCCGGAGCCCGCAAGCTGCGTCAGCCTTTCCATGAAACGGCGGCGATCGAGGGTGAGATGGGTGTATTCGTCATAGGCGTTGATCATCGCCTGGGTGATTTTCGGGGCTTCATTGTCCATGGCGTATCCTCCTTCTCGACATGGCCGAGCAGGGAAATCTTTACTCGGAGCAGCACCGTTTGAGGATGAAACTGTAAGTGATCGGAAGCGACGGGCTACACTTGTTCGTGAGAGAAACTTGATCGCCAGCCGGCTTCCCCGCCTAGTTCAGCGCAAGCCACACTGCCAGCCAGAGCCACATCGCCATCAACGAGAAGAAACCGACGATCCAGATCGGGCGGCGATAGCGCAGCCGGTTGCTGGTGAGATGCACATAGGAATGGGCATAGCGGGACAGGACGAATATCCAGGCGAGCGCCACCGTAGCCCAGTTATCGGCGGTCGATGCGTAGAGGGCAAGGCTGCCGGCATAGAACAGGACCGGCAGCTCGAACTGGTTCTTGAGGTTGTTGTGAACCAACAGGCTTTCGGGCGGCTCCTGCAGGTTTTCACGGAAATGTCCCGCCTCGGCGCTGCCCGCCCTAACCGCCTCGGCGCGCCTCTTCGACAGCAGCCAATAGAGAAAGAAGACGAGCGCGGCATGCGCGATCATCGGCCAGAGCGTCGCGTCGGTGGAAAGCATCGGTCCTCCTGATGTTTTGCGGGAACCAATAGGGCGCTGTTCACGGACGCACAACCGTGTCCCCGCAAAAAGAAACGGCGCCGGTTGCCCGGCGCCATGTTCTTTCAAAAAGTGCCAACCGGTCAGGCGCCGGCGCCCGGATAGTTCGGGCTCTCGCGGGTGATCGTGACGTCATGGGCGTGGCTTTCGCGCAGGCCCGCTCCGGAAATGCGCACGAACGTGGCACGCTCCTGGAAATCCTTGATGCTGGCGCCGCCGACATAACCCATGGCCGCCTTCAGGCCGCCGCCGAGCTGATGCAGCACGCCGGACACCGGCCCCTTATAGGGCACCTGGCCTTCGATGCCTTCCGGCACCAGCTTCAGCGTATCGCGCACCTCAGCCTGGAAGTAGCGGTCGGCCGAGCCGCGCGCCATGGCGCCCACCGAACCCATGCCGCGATAGGATTTGAAGGAACGGCCCTGATAGAGATAGACCTCACCCGGGCTTTCGTCGGTGCCGGCAAGCAGCGAGCCGATCATCACGGCGGAAGCGCCGGCCGCGATCGCCTTCGCCATGTCGCCGGAGAACTTGATGCCGCCGTCGGCGATGATCGGGATGTTCCGGTCGCGTGCCGCATCGACGGCAGACATGATGGCGGCGAGCTGCGGCACGCCGACGCCCGCGACGATGCGGGTCGTGCAGATCGAACCGGGACCGATGCCGACCTTCACCGCATCCGCACCGGCATCGATCAATGCCTTGGTTCCGTCGGAGGTCGCGACATTGCCGGCCATGATGCGGACCGAGTTGGAAAGCTTCTTCACGCGGGTGACGGCGTCGAGCACGCGCTGCGAGTGGCCATGAGCCGTATCGACCACGAGCAGGTCGACGCCGGCTTCGATCAGCCGTTCCGCGCGCTCGTAGCCGTCGTCGCCGACGCTGATCGCTGCCGCCGCACGAAGACGCCCCTGCGCATCCTTCGAAGCGTTCGGGTTCAGCTGCGACTTCTCGATGTCCTTGACGGTGATGAGCCCGACGCAACGGCCATCGGTATCGACGACCAGCAGCTTTTCGATCCGGTGCTTGTGGAGCAGCCGCTTGGCTTCCGTCTGGTCGACGCTCTCCTTGACCGTCACGAGGTTTTCGCGGGTCATCAGCTCGTAGATGCGCTGGGTGGGATCGGAAGCGAAACGGACATCGCGGTTGGTCAGGATGCCGACCAGGCGCCCCGCCGTATGGCCGCCCGAACCGCCGTTTTCAACGACCGGGATGCCGGAAATGCCATGCGCCTTCATCAGCCCCAGCGCCTCGGCCAGCGTCGCATCCGGACCGATCGTCACGGGGTTGACGACCATGCCGCTTTCGAACTTCTTGACCTGACGGACTTCCTCGGCCTGTGCGACCGGGGTGAGATTGCGGTGGATGACGCCGATGCCGCCTGCCTGCGCCATGGCGATCGCCAGCCGGCTTTCCGTCACCGTGTCCATGGCGGCCGACAGGATCGGCAGGTTGAGGTCGATATCCTGGGCGATGGTAGTGGAGATGTTGGTCTGGCCCGGCATGACCTCGGAATGGCCGGGCTGCAGCAGCACGTCGTCAAAGGTAAGCGCGTCCGCGCCGGTTGCCGTTTCAATGATGCGTGCCATGGCCAATTTCCTTCGGTCGGAAATGCGGATCACGCTCCGGAACGAATCGTCCGCCCGAGCGATCCCGCAAGAGTTGCTTGGAAGTTGGCGAGGGCTGGTAACACGTTCATGACAGGAAGGGAATAGCAAAAACCCGGAAGTGAGACCTTCCGGGTTTGCATAGCTCGCCAGCGGGGGCATCAAATGTCGAATTGATAGCTCTTCGGCACGAAACGGTAGCCGGTCTCCTGCCTCTCGGCAAAGCCGACCGCCGGGAACGGCATGTGATAGCCGAGGAAGGCAATCCGGTCGGTGGCGATCATGTCGAAAACGCGTTTGCGGGTCGCGGCCGCCTGGGCCTTGTCCATGTCGAAGCGCACTTCCCAATCCGGGCGCTGCAGCGAGAGCACGTAGTGATTGGCCGTGTCGGCCGTCAGCACCAGGCGCCTGCCTTCCGATTCGATATTGAAGATCAGGTGACCCGGCGTGTGGCCCGGCGCCAGCATTGCCGTGATGCCCGAGACGACGTCGCCGCCATCCTGCAGGAAGGTCATCTTGTCCGCATGCGGCTTCACATTGGCGAGCACCGCCTTGTGATTGCCTTCGGCGGGCGTGCCAGCGCGGGCCGTGTCGCTCCAGAAATCGTATTCCGCCTGACCGGCGACATATCGCGCCTTCGGAAAGGTCGGCTCGCCGTCTTCCATGATGCCGCCGATATGGTCGCCATGCATATGGGTGATGACGACGATCGAGATGTCTTCCGGCATGTAGCCGGCGGCCGCGAGGCCTTCGATCAGGCGTCCGCCGCCCTGGGCGCGCGCCGCCTCGCCGAGACCGGTGTCGAAGAGAATGACATCGCTGCCGGTATCGATCAGCGTCGGCGAGAAGCTGTTGACGAACTGGTCGGAGGGAAGGAAGTTCTCGGTCAGCAGCGTGCCGACCGTTTCCGCCGATTGATTGGTGCCGAAGATTTCCCCCGGGGCGCCGGAAGGCCGGGCCGCATCCTTCACCACCAGAACCTGAAAGCCGCCGACCTTGAATTTATGGATGTCCGGCGGCGTCACGCGATTGATTTCCAACTGATTGCTCTCCTGCGCAAAGGCTTGTCCACTCAAGATGGCAGGGGCGGAGATGATACCCAGGCCGGCTGTGCCGAGCAGCGCCCGCCTGCCCACTTCAAAAGACGTCATGATCATAGCTCCCTCTGTTCCGTCACCAAATCCGCCTCGCGAATCCGATACCCGGGGGAACATAACCGCCATATATCACAGGGAAATCCGATCTCACGCAGACGTGACACAAAACGGAAAAAGGTGACATTCTGCAATTGGCAGACGGCATCAAGAGGTTTACAGGAAAGCCGTTCGGCGCACCCGCAGGCCCACCTCATGAACCGCATCATCCCCCTCATTCTTGCCGTTGCCCTTTTCATGGAGCAGATGGATTCGACCGTGATCGCCACCGCGCTCCCGGCAATCGCCGCGGACCTGAACGTGGGACCGATCACGCTCAAGCTGGCGCTGACCTCCTATATGGTCGCGCTTGCCATGTTCATCCCGATCAGCGGCTGGATGGCGGACCGTTTCGGCGCCAAGAGGATCTTCCGGCTGGCGATCCTGGTCTTCGTCGCCGGATCGATCTGCTGCGCGTTTTCCTCGGACCTGTTTCAGTTCGTCCTGTCGCGCTTCCTGCAGGGCATGGGCGGCGCGATGATGACGCCGGTGGCGCGTCTCGTGCTCCTCAGGACCACCCGGCGCAGCGAACTCGTGTCGGCCATGGCGCTGCTCACCATTCCGGCGCTGGTCGGCCCGCTCACCGGCCCGCCGATCGGCGGCTTCATCACCACCTATTTCACCTGGCACTGGATCTTCCTGATCAACGTCCCGGTCGGCCTTCTCGGCATCTATCTCTCCTCGATCTTTCTTCCGGAGATCGACACGACCAACCCGCCGTCGATCGACTGGTGGGGCTTCCTGCTCACCTCGATCACGGCGGCCGGAACCGTTTTCGGGCTTTCGGTCATCGGCCTGCCGGCCCTGCCGCCGGCCATCGGCATCACCGCGACGGCGATCGGGCTTGCCGCCGGCATCGCCTATGTCGCCCATGCCCGGAACCATCCCTCGCCGATCCTCAACCTCAGGCTCTTCAAGGACGACGCCTTCAGGGCGGCGAGCTCCAGCGGCACGCTCTTCCGCATCTCGACGGGTGCCATTCCCTTCCTGATGCCGCTGATGCTGCAGCTCGGCTTCGGACTCAACCCTTTCCAGTCCGGCCTGATCACCTTCGCCGGGGCGCTCGGGGCGCTGATGGTGAAATTCGCCGCCCGCCGCGTCTTCGCCATGACCGGCTTCAAGGTGACGCTGATCGTCTCAGGCGTGCTCGGCGCGGCGACGACGGCCGCCAACGGCTTCTTCACGCCCGAGACATCGCATGCCCTCATCGTCGCCTTCCTGCTGATGTCGGGCTTCTGCCGCTCCTTCTTCTTCACCGGCTCGAACGCGCTCAGCTATTCGGAAATCAGCGACGAGCAGGCGAGCCAGGCGACCTCGATCGCCTCGGTTCTGCAGCAGATCAGCATGGCGCTCGGCGTCGCTTTCGCGGCCTTCATCCTCGAAGCCTCGGCGGCGGTGACGGGCACGCATCTGCGGCTCGCCGACTTCCATCTCGCCTTCTTCCTGGTCGCGGCGCTGTCGCTCTTCGCAGTCATCCCGCTGCTGCGGCTCGACCCGATGACGGGTGCGTCGGTCTCCGGCCATCGCGTCCGGCGCATCCAGCCGGAGGCCGGCGAGTAGGTCAGGCCTGATCGCCGGCTTCGATTCCGGCATCCTCCGCCTTGCGGCCCTTGAAATGCTTGGCGAGCAGGAACATCTCGACCGATTCGGCGCGCGAGGCACCGGGCTTCACGTGGATGACCTGCCTGAAATTCTGCTTCAGCATGTTGAGCAGCTCGCGTTCCGTGCCGCCCTGGAAGGTCTTGGCCAGGAAATGGCCGCCTTCGCCCAGAACTTCGACGGCGAAATGCGCCGCCACCTCGCAAAGATGCATGGTACGCAGGTGATCCGTCTTCTGGTGGCCGGTCGTGGGCGCCGCCATGTCCGAAAGGACGAGGTCCGGCGTGCCGCCGATCGCCTCCATGAGCAGGCGCGGCGCTTCGGGGTCGAGGAAGTCGAGCTGCAGGATACTGACGCCCGGCAGCGGCGCCATCTCCAGGAAATCGATCGCCGCGACGCGGATATCCTCATCCGTCGAATTGGTCACCTTGGCGGCGATCTGCGACCAGCTGCCGGGCGCGGCGCCCAGGTCGATGATCCGCCGGGCGCCCTTCAGGATGTGATGCTTCTCGTCGATCTCCAGGAGCTTGAAAGCGGCGCGGGCGCGATATCCTTCGAGCTTGGCGCGCTGCACATAGGGATCGTTGATGTGGCGCTCGATCCAGCGGCGGGAGGAGGCCTTGAGCTTGCCCTTCTTCACCTTCTGGCCGAGCTTACGGCCGGTGCGATTGCCGGCAACGGGGGGTTTCGTCATCAGCTTGCTCCCGCCTCTTCATGACCGGAGGCACCCGGATGGGCCCCACCCTGATTGGATCCCGGGCGACGCGGACGCAGGCGGCGCCACACGCCGTCATCGGCCATCATGTCGGTCAAAAGCCCTTCGCGCAGCCCGCGATCGGCGACCCGCATGCGCGGGCTCGGCCAGCGACGGCGGATCGCCTCCAGAATGGCGCAACCGGCCAGTACGAGGTCGGCCCTGTCCGGCCCGATGCAGGGGTTGGCGGCGCGGCCGGCGAAATCCCAGGAGAGCAGCTTCGCCTGCATGGCGCTCACCTCCGCATCGGAGAGCCAAAGGCCATCCACCTTGCGGCGGTCATAGCGCGGCAGGTCGAGATGCACGCCGGCGAGCGTCGTCACCGTGCCCGAGGTGCCGATCAGGTGGAAATCCTCGGCGCCCTGGCGGCGGGAGAAAGCGAGCGGCGGGCAGTCGAAACCGGCAAGCATGCCTTCGACCTCCGCCACCATGGCGGCGAAGACGTCCGGCGTGACGTCACGGCCGCCATGCCGTTCCGACAGCGTGACGACGCCGACCGGCAGGGACGTCCAGTGCGTGATGTGATTGGCAAGCCGGCTCGACCGGTTGTCGCCGATGCGGATGACGGCGATTTCGGACGAGCCCCCGCCGATATCGAAAAGCACGACGGAACGCGCCTCGCGGCCGACCAGCGAGGAGCAGCCGGAGACAGCGAGCCGCGCCTCCGTTTCCCGGTCGATGATCTCCAGCTTCAACCCGGTCTCGGCCGTCACGCGGGCCAGGAACGCCTCGCCGTTTTCGGCGGAACGGCAGGCCTCGGTCGCAATGAGGCGCATGCGGCGGATCGGCTTGTTGGCAAGCTTGGCGGCGCAGATGCGCAGCGCCTCGACGGCCCGGTCCATGGCTTCCGGGGAGAGCCGGCGGCTGGCGCCCAGCCCCTCGCCCAGGCGGACGATGCGCGAAAATGCATCGACGACCCGGAACTGGCCGGGTCTCGTCGGCTGGGCGACCAGAAGGCGGCAATTGTTGGTGCCGAGATCGAGCGCCGCGTAGAGATCGTTGACATAGGCGGTCTTTTCCGCCCGCGCATCCGGGGCGGAGGCTTCACCCGCCCTGCCCTTCGCATCCTTTGCCGATGCCGGCCGTGCAACGGCTGGTGCCGGGAACTTGGCGGCGCCGGGCGCCGCCTTGGCGGGCATCAGCGGCCGGCCCTGCAGACCGCGACCGCCGCGATTCTTCTTGCGCCGGTTGCGGGATTTGCCGGGATGCGATTGCGGCTCGGTCTGGGAGCGGGCCTGAACCTGATCCGCCACGGCAGGCGCGGCAGAGCCTTCCGCCGGCCGGGGAGCGCCGCCGGATTTGGCACGGCGCCGCTTGCGCTTTCGCGCCATCGGGTTTGGTTCCTGGGCGTGAGGGCGTCCCGCAGGGGTGGCCGAACCGGCCGAACCCGAATGGTTGACGGGCGCCGCGTCACGACGCTTGCCGTTCCGCTTCGCCTTCCTGCGCCGGGAGGATCGCCCCTCACCGCGCGGTGCCGCCGACGCCCCGCCTTCCGGCGGCTTGGCGCCGCTATCGGGGTCCATCACTTCAATATCCGTCTCGCCGCGCAAGGCCTTGAAAAGGCATGCCGCTGGCGTCTGATTGTTTCGTTGATGCGAAGATAACAGCCCGGTGCGTTTTCGCCAACGGCTTTTTGCCGGCCACGTCGCGGAAGCCTTCCCTGCCCGCCTTTTTGCGAGCATGCGCTGTCAAAGGGCAGACACCGAAGCCTTCGATTTTTTTCGAAATCGGTATTTGCAATCCGCCTGCTTTTGTTTATAAGCGCCGCACACCAGCCGAGCCGCCTCATCGGCCGCTCCTGCTGGGGAATAGTTCAATGGTAGAACAGCGGACTCTGACTCCGTCGATCTTGGTTCGAATCCAGGTTCCCCAGCCATAATTTCCACAACGAATCAGCCGGATAAAAATCGGGCGCCGACACTTCGGCGGCGCCACCGGGCCTCCCCTTTCCTTTCGGTTTCGAGCACCCATCGTTCGCCGAACCGGCAATGACAACGACGGAACGGCCGGACAAACGCCATCGAGCGGACCTTTTGTTCCAAAGGGGCGTGCATCCGGCTTCTTGTTGTTTTAACTTCATGTTCCAAGCTGGATCATGCGGGGGGTCGGTCATGGATATGTTCCTGAAAGGTGGAAACGATGCCACACTCAGTCCGGGATCATTCACATGGGATATCGTGCTCGACCGGCTGTGGGGGGATACCAATCTCGCGCATATTCTGAAATTGCCCGCGGCACTCATGGACGAGGGCATCTCGATCATCGAGTATCTCAATCTCGTTCATCCCGAAGACAGAGCGAACCTGGCGGAAAAGGTGCACAAATCCATCCTCAACGCTTCGTCTTGGTGCGAATCCCATCGGCTGCTCTGCGATGGCGACTTAGAGCCCCGCTGGGTAACGGTGTATGGCCATTGTTACCGCGTTCAAGACGGCCTGCCGACCCTGTGCAGCGGCACGATCGAGCGGATACGGATCAGCGAGCCGAGGCCGACGGTGGCCAATGGGAACCACCTGGCCCCACATTCCCATCCCGACGAATCATTTTGATCGCCCCCACCTAGATGCGCCCTGACGAAGCTCAGCTTTCCCGCACCGGCTCCGCATGCCGCACCACGCCCGGCACGTAGAGACAGGCGAGAACGATGAGAGCCGCGATGAGGAACATGACGATGAAGGTCAGGTGAAGCGCATCCTGCAGGACGAGCCGGATCGGAGATTCGGCCGCGAGCGCTGCGCCGGTCTCTTCCAGAAGGCTGCGCAACTGATCCGAGGTGACCGGATCGGCTCCGGCCGTGTGGGCAAGGCCGTAGCTCAGCACCGCCCCAAGCACCGCGGCGCCGAGCGTGCTGCCGAGATTGCGGGCGAAGATGTTGGAGGCCGTGGCGCTGCCGCGCTCCGACCAGCCGACGCTTTCCTGGATGATGACCAGCGAGCAGATGCTGATGAGGCCCATGCCGAAGCCCATGACGAGCGAGCCTGCGCCGGCCTGGACCGGCGAGCTTTGCGGAGACAGGAGCACGAGGAGAAGAGCTCCGGCCGGAATGCACGCGCTGCCGAAGATCATCATGCGCCGCAGGCCGAAACGGGGAAACAGGCGGGAGGCGAGCGTCGCGGCAAGCGGCCAGCCGATGAGCAGCATGGTGAGCGCGAAGCCAGCCACGACAGCCGAGCGGTTCAGCACGGTCTGGACATACATGGGCAGGAAGGTCGTCAGCCCCATGATCGCCATGCTGGCGAGGAAGGTCGCGCCGTTGGCGGCGGCGATCGGCCGCTGGCGCCAGAGATCCAGCGAGACCATGGGCGCTTCGGCCCGGCGTTCCTGCCAGAGAAACAGGGCAAAACTAACGACGAAGATCACGATCGCAGCGAGGGTATATGCTGCGGCCCCCGCCGATTCCGTGAGCGCGACCATCAGCGAGGCGATGGCGACCGCGAAGAGGCCTGCGCCGAGAACATCGATCGACGTGGTCCGGGACTGTTTTTCCTCGTGCAGGAAAGCGATGAAGCCGGCAAGCGCCAGAAGGCCGATCGGGATGTTGATCCAGAAGACCCAGGCCCAGGGCAGATTATGGACGATGACGCTGCCGAGAAGCGGTCCGACGACGGCCGAAAGCGCCCAGACGCTTGCAAGATAGCCCTGAACCTTGCCGCGTTCGGCACCCGGGAAAAGATCGCCCACCACCGTCATGGTGACCGGCTGGAGCGCTCCGGCGCCGATGCCCTGCAGGAGCCGGAAGGCGATCATCGAGGGCATGGAGCAGGCGAAACCGGCAAGAACGGAAGCGACCAGAAAGACCACGATGCCGAACAGAATGATCGGCTTGCGGCCATAAATGTCGGAAAGCTTGCCGAACACCACGGTCATGGCGGTCTGGGCCAGCAGGAAGGACGAGAAGACCCAGCTATAGAGGTTCAACTGGCCGAGCTGGGCGGCGATCTGCGGCATGGCCGTCGAAACGATCGTCGCTTCGATTGCGATCATCGCCATGCTTGCCATCACGGCCGCGATGACCAGCGCCCGGTTGGAGCGTGGATGAGTCATGGGTTTTCACCTGGGAACGCTTATGGGGCGAACACGATAGGGATGGATGTTCGGCGGTCAAACGGCCGTCGCTGCGGGATAATGCTTAGTACCCCCATGCGGGCCGGCGTCAAGCGCGAAATCTAGCCTCCCTTAGGCCTCGAAGATAGAACGCGGGAGACAGGCCATGGCCGGCAATCGCCCGTCTGATGTTCATCACCCATCATGAATCCGCATGGCAAAGCCGCGAATAGACATCCTGCGGGTCCGCCGCGCGCCGGATGGCCGCAGCCGTCTCCTCTTCCCGCATGCGACGCGCGATGCAGGAGAGGATGTTCAGGTGATCCCGCCGGTTTTCCGGGTTCAGAAGCAGGAAGACGAGATCGACCGGCTGCTCGTCCACGGCTTCGAAATCGACCGGCTTCGCCAGCCGGGCGAACAGGCAGAAATGCCGGTCGATACCCTTCACGCCCGCATGCGGGATGGCAACGCCGCCGCCGATGCCGGTGGACCCCAGGTTTTCCCGGCTGGTCAGCGCCCGGGCGATGCCGCCCGCATCGAGCGCCA
Organism: Neorhizobium sp. CSC1952; assembly: GCF_030378245.1. NCBI lineage: Bacteria > Pseudomonadati > Pseudomonadota > Alphaproteobacteria > Hyphomicrobiales > Rhizobiaceae > Neorhizobium > Neorhizobium sp. CSC1952. The sequence goes on from NZ_CP128416.1 coordinate 854,164, forward strand.
GTCTTTCCGCCGCCAGGGCGGAAAGCTGCTTGATCAGGATCGCCTTCGAAGGGGGTGCGAGGTCGAGCACGATATTCTCCGGCGGGAGATGATCACGGAGGTTCATGAGGATATGTCCATCGATTGGAAAACGAATTGCCTATTGGCCTTCCTGGAGCCGGTAGCCGACGCCGGTCTCGGTGAGGATGTATTGCGGCTGATCGGGCGTCTTTTCGATCTTCTGGCGGAGCTGGCGCACGTAGACGCGCAAGTATTGCACGTCGGTCAGGCCGTCCCAGACGTGCTCCAGCAGGAAGCGGTGGGTGAGCACCTTGCCGGCGTGCTGCACGAGGATGCGCAGGATGTCGTATTCCTTCGGCGAGAGCTTCACTTCCTTGCCGGCCACTTTCACGATGCGCTTGACGAGATCGACGGAGAGTTCGCCGGTCTGGAAGACGGGCTTCTCGCCCTGGCTCTGCAGGCGATGGCGGAGCGCCACGCGGATGCGGGCGACAAGCTCGTTCATGCCGAAGGGTTTCGTGACGTAATCGTCGGCGCCGAGCTCCAGCGCCTTGACGATGCCGGCCTCGTCGGTACGGCTCGACAGGATGACGATCGGAAGGTCGAGCCCCTCGCCTCGCCATCTCGCGAGCAGGTCGTGGCCGGGCATATCCGGCAAGCCGAGATCGAGGATGATCAGGTCCGGCTTGTCGGTCTTGACGAGATCGATCGCGACCTTGGCGTTCATCGCCTCGCTGACTGCGTAATCCTGCGTGGACAGGCCGACGCGGAGCAGCTTGCGGATCGGGGGCTCGTCGTCGACGATCAGGACGCGCACGGCGGTATTCGTCATTCCTGCTCTCCCAATATGGGCGTTTCGGCCTGGACCGGCATGCGGATCGTGAAGATCGCGCCGGCGCGGTCCGGCCGGTTGGCGGCGCGGATCGTGCCGCCCATGGCCTCGATGAAACCGCGGCAGATGGCAAGCCCGAGGCCGGTGCCGGCCCGCACGTGGTCGCCCTTCCTCACACGATAGAAACTGTCGAAGATGCGTTCGACGTCGCCCGGCGGGATGCCGGGACCCTCGTCCATGACCGAAATGAGGATAGAGCCGCCGTCCCGCCAGCCGCGGATATCGATCATGGTTCCGTCGGGCGCATATTTGGCGGCGTTGTCGATAAGGTTGAAGAGGACCTGTTCGAACAGGACGGGATCGACCTTCAGCATCGGCAGGTCTTCCGGAATGCCGACATGAACCTTGTGCCGTGCGGTGATCTTGGCCGCCCGGCTCAAGGCCGTGCCGACGATGTCGCCTGCGAAATGGAAGGCGTAGTTCGGCTCCATGGCCCCCGAGCCGATGCGGGTCATGTCGAGCAGGTTGGAGATGAAGCGGTTCAGCCGCTCGGATTCGTCGACCACGCTGGTCAAAAGCTCGGCGCGCGCCTCTTCGGGAATATCGGCGCCGAAATCCTTCAGCGTGCCGGCCGAGCCCATGATCGCCGCCAGTGGCGTCTTGAGATCGTGCGAGATGGAGGTCAGAAGCGCGGTGCGCAATCGGTCGGTTTCGGCCGCGAGCTTCGCCTTGTCGACGTCCGAGACGAGCTGGATGCGCTCGATGGCGAGCGCCGCCTGATCCGCCAGCGCATCGAAAAGCCGCTGCTGCTCGGGGGTCAGAAGCGGCCCCTGCTTGTCGTTGTCGAGACCGATGACGCCGACCGCCTCCCGGCCCGTGCGCATCGGCAGATAGAGGCGCTTGGCGCCCGGCAGCGTATCGGCGGCGCGGCCGGCGGGGCGGTTGTGCTCCCAGGCCCATTTGGCGGCGGCTATGTCTGCGTCCACCAGTGTATCGTCCGGCGGATACCCCGCCTTTACGGCGATCGAGCCGTTCTCCGGCAGCAGGATGACCACCCGCACCTTCAGCATCGAGGCGATCTGGAAGGCGGTCGCCCACAGCACGTCGTCCAGCGTGCCGGTGCCGGCAAGTTTCTTGGAAAAGAGATAGAGGTCCTCCGTCGTGCGCGCCCTCTGGCGGGCTGCGGCGGCCTGCCGCTGCACGGCGGCAGTCAGATTGGAGGCGACGACGGCGACGCCGAGATAGAAGAACAGGGCGACGAGGCTTTCCGGATCGCGGACGGTAAAGGTATAGCGCGGCTCGAGGAAGAAGAAATTGAAGGACAGGGCGCCGAGCAGCGAGGCGAAAAGCCCCGGCCCCAGCCCGCCGCGCACGGCCGCCGCCAGCACGGCCATGAGGAAGACGAGCGCCAGGTTCTGGACGTCGAGCGTCTGATCGAGCAAGACGCCGACTGCGATGGCAAGCGCTACGAAGACCGTACTGTTGACATAGGGCTTGATGCGGAAGGGTTTCGGCGGCTGGGCGGCTTTTACCCCGCGGTGCGGCTCGCTCTCCTTCGCATCGCCGGAGATGACATGCACGCTGATATCGCCCGCGTAGCGGATCAGGTCGTGGGTGACCGAGCCCTGCCAGAGCTGGCGCCAGCGCGATTTGGCCGGCCGACCGACGACGATATGGGTGAAGTTGTTGGCGTTCGCATAGGCGATGATCTCGCGCGAAGGATGGAGCGCCGGCAGCGTCACGGTCTCCGCGCCGAGCTGCTGGGCGAGCCGCATATTGGTGGCCAGCCGGTCCTTGTCCTCGTCGGAAAGGCCCGCCGATTGCGGCGTTTCGAGATGCAGCGCCGCCCAGGGCGCCCTGAGGCGGTCCGCCTGCCGCCGGGCGTAACGGACGAGGCCCGCGCCGCCGCGGCTATGGTCCAGGCAGACCAGCACGCGATCACCCGCCGCCCACGGGCCGGAAATCGCATGCGCCTGCATGTGGTTCAGGAGCTGCTCGTCCACCCGCTGGGCCGTGCGGCGCAGGGCGAGTTCACGCAAGGCCGTCAGGTTGCCCGGCGAAAAATAGTTCTCGATCGCCCGCCGGGCCGTCGCCGGCACATAGACCTTGCCGTCCTTCAGCCGCTTGATGAGATCATCCGGGGTGATGTCGATGATCTCGACGTCGTCGGCCCGGTCGATGATCAGGTCCGGAACCGTCTCGCGCACGCGGACGCGGGTGATCTGCGCCACGACGTCGTTCAGGCTTTCGACATGCTGGATGTTGAGCGTCGAATAGACGTCGATGCCCTGGGACAGAATCTCCTGCACGTCCATGTAGCGCTTGGGATGGCGGCTGCCGGCGGCATTGGTATGGGCCAGCTCATCGACCAGAACCAGAGCCGGACGCCGGGCTATGATCGCATCGATATCCATTTCCTCGAGCTGCTGGCCGCGGTAGTCGATCTTCTTGCGCGGAATGACCTCGAAACCTTCGACCAGTACCCCGGTCTCCCGGCGGCCGTGGGTCTCGACGACGCCGATCACCACATCCACGCCATCCGCCTTGCGGGCGCGGCCGGACATCAGCATCTCGTAGGTCTTGCCGACACCGGGCGCCGCGCCGAGAAAGATCTTCAACCGCCCGCGCGATTCACGCTCGGCATGCTCCAGAAGAGCGTCCGGGGATGGTCTGTTATCGATGTCGCGACTGTCGTCGGGCATGAAGATTGATCTTTCGTAACCGTCGGTGCAAGCAGCCCCCTCATCCGCCTGCCGGCACCTTCTCCCCGCTGGGGAGAAGGGAATAGCCCGCAATGCCTCCGATCCTCCTCTCCCCTCGGGGGTCCGGAGGACGGGACGGGGCCGTCGACCCGTCCCCGGTTGGTGGCCGAGCAAAGCGGGGGCCGGGTGAGGGGGCCGTCTGCCGCAACATCACCGTGTCATAGGCGTATCAAGCGCCATGTTCAACGCCAGCACATTGACCACAGGTTCGCCGAGGAAGCCGAGTTCGCGGCCCTCAACATGCTGATCTACCAGCGCCCGAACGGCAGCCTCGTCCATCTGCCTGGCCTTCGCAACGCGCGGCACCTGGAAATAGGCGGCGTCCGGCGAAATATGCGGATCGAGGCCGCTGCCCGAAGCGGTGACGAGGTCGATCGGGACTTCGGCATTCGGGTTGGCGGCCCTGGCGCTCTCGTAATCGGCCTTCACCCGGTCGATCAGCTTCTGGCTGGTGGGGCCGAGATTGGAGCCGGAGGACGAGGCCGCGTTATAGCCGTCGCCCGCAGCCGAGGGGCGGCCGTGGAAATACCGCTCGCCGGTGAAGGCCTGGCCGATCAGCGTCGAGCCGATCACCTGGCCGTCCTTTTCGACAAGGCTGCCGTTCGCCTGGGCCGGAAAGACGGCCTGGGCGATGCCGGTCATTCCGAGGGGATAGATCAGACCGCAGATGGCCGTGGTGGCAATGATCATGACGATTGCCGGACGAAGTTGTTTCAACATTTCGAACACTCCTTAGGCGAGACCGATGGCCGTGATGACCATGTCGATCGCCTTGATGCCGATGAAGGGGACGATGATGCCGCCGACACCGTAGATGACGAGGTTGCGGGAGAGCAGCGCGCCGGCGCCGATCGCCCGGTACTTCACCCCTTTCAGCGACAGCGGGATCAGCGCGATGATGATCAGTGCGTTGAAGATGATCGCCGAGAGGATGGCGCTCTGAGGGGTCGCAAGGCCCATGACGTTCAGCACGCCGAGCTGCGGGTAGAAGGCCAGGAACATCGCCGGGATGATGGCGAAATACTTGGCGATGTCGTTGGCGATCGAAAACGTCGTCAGTGCGCCGCGGGTCATCAGGAGCTGCTTGCCGATCTCGACGATCTCGATGAGCTTCGTCGGGTCGCTGTCGAGATCGACCATGTTGCCGGCCTCGCGGGCGGCGACGGTGCCGGTGTTCATGGCGACGCCGACATCGGCTTGCGCAAGCGCCGGGGCGTCGTTGGTGCCGTCGCCGCACATGGCGACGAGCTTGCCCTTGGCCTGTTCCTCGCGGATGAGCTGCAGCTTATTTTCCGGCGTCGCCTGGGCGAGGAAATCGTCCACGCCGGCTTCGGCGGCGATGGCGGCGGCGGTCATCGGATTGTCGCCGGTGATCATCACGGTGCGGATGCCCATGCGGCGCAGTTCCGCGAAACGCTCGCGGATGCCGCCCTTGACGATATCCTTCAGCTGGATCACGCCGAGCAGCTTGCCGTCACGGGCGACGGCGAGCGGCGTGCCGCCGGACTTCGCGATCTCTTCCGCGATGGCCTTGAGTTCACGCACGGTTTCCGTCTCGCCCAGCGAAACGACGGCCGCGTTGCCGGAAACCGGCAGCGAACCGGAGCCGGCATAGGCGAGCACGGCGTCGACCGCGCCCTTGCGGATCGACGAGCCTTCGAGATCGACGCCGCTCATGCGGGTCTGGGCCGTGAAGGGCACGAACGTGGCGTGCAGGCTCTGCATGTCGCGGCCGCGGATCGCATATTTCTCCTTGGCGAGCACGACGATCGACCGGCCTTCCGGCGTTTCGTCGGCAAGCGAGGCGAGCTGGGCCGCATCGGCGAGATCCTGTTCGGTGACGCCGCGGACCGGACGGAAGGCGGTCGCCTGGCGATTGCCGAGCGTGATCGTGCCGGTCTTGTCGAGCAGCAGCGTATCGACGTCGCCGGCGGCCTCGACGGCGCGGCCGGACATGGCGAGCACGTTGAAGCGAACGAGACGGTCCATGCCGGCGATGCCGATCGCGGACAACAGCGCGCCGATCGTCGTCGGGATCAGCGTCACGAAGAGCGCGACGAGCACGATGATCGGGATCGAGCCGCCGGCATAGGCCGCAAAACTCGGGATGGTCGCGGTGGCAAGCACGAAGATCAGCGTCATGCCGGCGAGCAGGATGTTGAGCGCGATCTCGTTCGGCGTCTTCTGGCGTTCGGCGCCTTCGACGAGCGAGATCATCCGGTCGAGGAAGGTGGAGCCGGCCGCCGCCGTGATGCGGACGCGGATCCAGTCGGAGAGGACCTGCGTGCCGCCGGTGACGGCCGAGCGGTCGCCGCCCGATTCGCGGATCACTGGCGCGGATTCGCCGGTGATCGCCGCTTCGTTGACGGAGGCCACGCCTTCGATCACCTCGCCGTCCGACGGGATGATGTCGCCGGCCTCGACGATGACCACGTCGTTCACCTTGAGGCTGGTGCCGGGCACCATTTTGTACTGAGTGCGGTCAGTACCGGTGAGCAGCTTCGCCTGGGTCTCGGTGCGGGTCTTGCGCAGCGAATCCGCCTGCGCCTTGCCGCGGCCTTCCGCGACCGCTTCGGCGAAGTTGGCGAAGAGCACGGTGAACCAGAGCCAGAGGTTGATCTGGAAGGAGAAGCCGAGATCGCCGCCGCCGGTCACCAGATCGCGGAGGAACAGAACGGTGGTAAGCACCGAGACCGTGGCCACGACGAACATGACCGGGTTGCGGGCAAGGGTCCGCGGGTTGAGCTTCGTGAAGGCGGCGCCCACGGCCGGAATGAGAATGCGACTATCCATGATACTCGCGGATTTTGCCTGGCTCATAAGAGACTCCAGCTTTGAAAAAAGGCGACCGGAGCGGCGGTCAGCCGTGTAGGATTTTGACTGCGAGGATGATGGCGAAAACGATCCCCATCATCGCGAGAATTGCGTTGGACCCGTGCCACCGGTTGGTCTCCTTGCCTCGATTTTTCGAGGCAAGGATGGACTGTTTCCGGAGTGCTTGACGAATGCTCATGACATTGCTCCCCTTGGACCTCAGAAGGTCTGGCCGGCGATCATCACCAGGTGCTCGACGACCGGGCCGAGGGCCAGCGCGGGCATGAAGGTGAGGCCGCCAACGATCAGGATCGTGCCGACGAGCAGGCCGACGAAGAGCCCGCCATCGGTCGGGAACGTGCCTGCCGAAGCGGGAACCGTCTTCTTGGCGACCAGCGAACCTGCGATCGCAAGGGCCGGGATGATGACCAGGAAGCGGCCCATCAGCATGCCGAGACCCAGCGTGACGTTGTACCAGGGCGTGTTGCCGGTCAGCCCGCCGAAAGCCGAGCCGTTGTTGGCCGCAGCCGACGTGTAGGCATAGAGGATTTCGGAAAAGCCGTGCGGACCGCCCGTGCCGATCGAGGCGACGGCTGAAGGCAGCACCGTCGCGATGGCGGTGAAGACCAGCATGGCGAGCGGCAGGCAGAGGATGGCGAGAACGGCCATCTTCATCTCCTTCGCCTCGATCTTCTTGCCGAGATATTCCGGCGTGCGGCCGACCATCAGGCCCGCCACGAAGACGGCGACGATGATGAAGAGGACGATGCCGTAGAAGCCCGCACCGACGCCGCCGACGATGACTTCGCCGAGCTGCATGTTGATGAGCGGGATCAGGCCGCCGAGCGCCGTGAACGAGCCATGCATGGCATTGACCGCGCCGCAGGAGGCGGCCGTGGTGATGACGGCGAAGAGCGAGGACAGGACGACGCCGAAGCGGACTTCCTTGCCTTCCATGTTGCCGCCCGAAAGGCCGAGCTGATGCATCAGCGGGTTGCCGGCGGCCTCCGCCCAGTAGACGACGGCGACGCCGACGACGAACAGGATGCCCATCGCGGCCAGGATCGCCCAGCCCTGGCGCTGGTTGCCGACCATGCGGCCGAAGACGTTGGTGAAGGCCGCGCCGATCGCGAAGATCGACAGCATCTGGATCATGTTCGAGACGGCGTCCGGATTTTCGAACGGATGGGCGGAGTTGGCGTTGAAGAAGCCGCCGCCATTGGTGCCGAGCATCTTGATGGCAAGCTGCGAGGCGACCGGGCCCACGGCGATCGTCTGCTTGGCGCCTTCGAGCGTCGTTGCATCCACATAGGGGCCGAGTGTCTGCGGCACGCCGAGCCAGACGTAAACCAGCGTCAACACGATGCAGATCGGCAGCAGGATGTAGAGGGTGGAGCGGATCATATCGACCCAGAAATTGCCGATCGCCTTGCCGGAGGCGCGCGCAAAAGCACGGATCAGGGCGACCGCAATCGCCATGCCGGTCGCGGCAGACACGAAGTTCTGCACGCTGAGGCCGGCCATCTGCGTCAGATACGACATGGTGCTTTCGCCGCCGTAGTTCTGCCAGTTGGTATTGGTGACGAAGCTGGTGGCGGTGTTGAAGGCGAGCTCGGAAGGGACCGCGCCCATGCCGGCCGGGTTATAAGGCAGGATGCCCTGCAGGCGCATCAACGCATAGAGCACCAGGACGCCGAGAAGGTTGAACATCAGGAGCGAGAAGGCATAGGAGGTCCAATGCTGCTCCTCCCGCTCGCCGGTGCCGGCAACGGCGTAAAGCCCCCGTTCGATCGGAACGAGGACCGGTGACAGGAAAGTGCGCTCGCCCGAAAAGACACGCGTCATGTAACCGCCAAGCGGTTTGACGAGCACGATGAGGATCCCGCAGAAGACGAGGATCTGTAGCCATCCGTTGAGGGTCATGGGAGGAAACTTTCAATATCTCCGGCAGCTTCTCTTCAGAAGCGCTCGGGACGGATGAGAGCGTAGGTAAGATAGACGGTGAGAAAAACGGTCACGGCACCGCTCAAGACATAGTCGAAGATCATGGCGCCCTCCTTTCAAAGCCTGTCACAGGCTCGGGCATAGGCAAAGCAGAGGGCGAAGAAGACGACCGCTGTGCCAAGTAAAATGATATCCATCATCGATCCGGACTCCTGGATTGTTCATGGAGCAAGACAAGACAAAGGGCGCCATCCCGGGAAGACGGCACCTTTGAGGCTTGCTGGCTTTGGAGATGATCTCTGATCTCTCGCATGCCTAATATGCGGCGGGATCGCATAGGGGTTCGAGATTGCCGGCAGAGGAAAGAAATAAAAATCCTATAGGAATTTCTCTTGCTGCCCGGGTTGGTGCCTCGTTGTCAAAGCCCACATAAGTGCCCCTCATCCGCCTGCCGGCACCTTCTCCCCGCCCGCGGGGAGAAGGGATATGTCGCGCCGTCCTCCTGCCTCTCCGGCGCCGCGTGGGGCACGTCCCCTCTCCCCGTCAGAACGGGGAGAGGGCTAGGGTGAGGGGCAATCTCAGAAGGTAACCGCCCCGGCTCAATGAGCCACGAGCGTTATCGCATAGGCAATGACAAGCACCGCGAGCATCACGCCAAGCATGCCGAGAATGATGTTCGAAGCATGCAAGCCCTTATGGTTCCCGGGAATATGCGCGCGCGGATAGACGTATCCGCGCATGGAATGGAAAGCGCGAGACATTATCCACCTCCTCACGCCCGGCCGGCAACTTTCAGCCTCGGGCTCATGACCCGGTTCTCGAAGGCCGAGTCGAGGCTGAGCGTCACATGGTCGGGGACGCAGCAGACCGCGCCTGGCAGGTGATCGCTCTCGAACATGGCGAAATGCACCGCGGCAGCCCGGTCGGTGAAGAGCCCGCCGACGCGGCCCTCGCGGTCGGAGACGATCCAGCGGCCACCGGCATCGCGGCCGACCATGAAACGCACGCCACGTTGGAGAGGCTCGCCTTTCCGGGCATTGTTCAGCTGGGACTTGTCCATGACGCATCCCTCCTCAAGCCGCCATCAGGGCGATCGCGCCGGCGGCGCAGAAGCCGATGCCCATCACGCCGAGAAGCCTCAGGAAGATGCCGAGGTTCTGGTCGACGGGACTGCGGTCCGATACGGGTTCTTCACGGCGGCGCGCATCGTCTTCCGCGAGGTACTGCGCCAGATAGAAACTCCCCAAACGGCCAAACATCCAGGTCACTCCTTTTTGGAATTGGCCCGCGCGGCGGGGATGCCGCGGAGCCGGCACCGAAGCCGATGCCTGTTCAAAAAGGTAGCGACGGCCCCATAAGCTTTCGATTGGGCGGAGGCGGCGAAGAAATAGGGAATCCATATAGCATTGGTGATTTTTCATTTGCGCCGCAGCATCCGGAACGGCATGGTCGGATGAGGGTTTAAATCCTCGAACCATAAAAGAATGAGAGTGGAATTCAGATCATGGCAGCGGATGCGATCGTGCTGGGAGCCGGCATCATCGGCGTTTCAACGGCATTGCAACTGGCGCGGCGCGGCAAATCGGTGGTCCTCATCGACCGCAAGGAACCGGGGATGGAGACGTCCTACGGCAATGCCGGCCTTATCCAGCGCGAGGGCGTCGTTCCCTACGGCTTTCCGCAGCAGTTCGGCCTCATCCTGCGCTATGCGCTGAACAACCGCATCGACGCGCATTATCACTGGCGGGCATTACCCTCGGTCACGTCCTTCCTGGCGAAATACTGGTGGCATTCCAACCTCACCCGCCATCAGCTCATCGCGCGCGCCTATGCGCCGCTGATCGAGCATTCCATCTCGACCCATAACGAACTGATCCAGGAAGCGGGTGCCGAAGCCTTGATCGCCAAGAACGGCTGGACCGAAGTTTTCCGCACCCGGGCCAAGCACGACGGCGAGATCCGGGAAGCCGAGCGGCTGAACAAGGAATACGGCGTCGCCTTCAAGGAGCTGTCGCCCTCAGACATCGCGGCGCAAGAGCCCAACCTTTCCGACGATTTCGTCGGCGGCCTGAAATGGGAAGACCCCTGGTCGGTCAAGGATCCGCTGGCACTGACGCGCGCCTATGTGGCGCTCTTCGAAAAGCTCGGCGGCCGCGTGCTGAAGGGTGACGCAAAGAGCCTGTCGCAAACCAGGACCGGTTGGCGGATCGTCGCCGGCGACGGCACGGTGGAGGCCAAAGATGTCGTCGTGGCGCTCGGCCCCTGGTCGGACACGGTCACCAAGCCGCTCGGCTACAATTTCCTGGTCGGCGTCAAGCGCGGTTATCACATGCATTACGGCACGAAGGGCAATGCCAAGCTCAACGGCTGGACCATGGATGCGGAACGCGGCTATTTCCTCGCACCGATGAACCAGGGCATTCGCCTGACGACGGGAGCGGAATTCGCCCGCCGCGACGCGCCGAAGACGCCGGTTCAGGTCGAACGGGCGGAAGCGGTCGCCCGCACCGTCTTCCCGCTCGGCGAACGGCTCGACAGGGAACCCTGGATGGGCGCCCGCCCCTGCACGCCGGATATGATGCCGGTGATCGGCAAGGCGCCGCGGCACGAGGGCCTCTGGTTCGCCTTCGGTCATGCGCATCACGGCCTCACCCTCGGTCCGGTGACGGGCCGGGTGATCGCCGAAGCCATCACGGGCGAGAAGACGCTGATCGACATCTCCGCCTACCGGCCCGAGCGTTTCAACGCCTGACACCGCTCAGGCGGGCGGGGTTTTGGTCATCAAAGCGAAGCGGGAAAGCTGCCGGTGAGATAGTAGGTTGCCTGGGCGCGGATGATGGACTTGAACTGCTCGACGATCTCAGCGGCCTCCTCGTCCGGCACCACGAGAGCCAGGCGGAGCGTTGCTCCGGCCATGTGGAACATGACGAGCAGCGTGCGCGCGTAACTCTCGCGCAGCGGCTCGCGGACGAACCGCTCCGTGGCCTCGTAGAACACCTCTGCTTGAAAGCGCGTTTCCGCGATATCCAGATCGGCGAGCGCCTTGTCCGCCTGGATGGCGTTCAGAAGATCCTGGGTCGAAGGCTCCAGACGCATTTTGTGGTAATAGAGATCGAAAAGCCCTTCGGTCGCCTGCAGGGCGTCTTCGGCGGTCGCGATCCTGTCGATTTCTTCCTTGACGAACGAACGCACCTCTTCGACATAGCGTTCGTACAGCATTGCGATGATGGCGGATTTGTTCGGAAAATACTGGTAGACCGATGCGATCGGCCCGCCGGAAAGAGACGCTATCTCCTTCATGGTCACTGCATCGATGCCCTTCCGGCCGATCAGTTCCATCGATACTTTCAGGATCTCATCGATACGCTCGCGGCTCCTTTCCTGTTTCGGCACTCGCCGAAGGGAACCGTGCCCCGGTCCTCGCGTCGAATCTGGCATCCGCACACCGTCTCCTCAAACACCTGCCACTCGCTGCATTTTGCGGGCCACGGAATTCCCGGAGGCCCGGCAAATTGCATAGACACAAAAAAGTGTTTCTTTATACGGCGCCGGAAGAACTTCGGATCACCCAGCCTGGCGATTTTCCCGAAAATACTTCGCCGCCCGCACGCAAGACATAGTGCGGGAGGAAATAGGAGCATGAATCACGTTATCAAGCCCGCCATATCTTTTCGAGCCCTTCGAAAGCCTTGCCGACGATGTCGTCCAGACTTGCATCGATGTCGACGGTCACGACGCCCGCTTCTCCTTCCGGACTTTCCAGCGTCGCAAGCTGGCTCTGAAGCAGCGATGCGGGCATGAAATGGCCGGTGCGGGCGCCCATCCGTCCCTCCAGCACCTTGGGATCGCCCGTGAGGAAGACGAAATAGAGCGTGCCGCCGCTCGCCTGCCGCAACCGGTCGCGATAGGCCCTCCTGAGCGCGGAGCATGAGACCACCACGCTCTCGCCCCGTCCCCTCGCCCCGGCCAGTTCGCCCCCGACGAGATCGAGCCAGGGCCAGCGATCGTCGTCGGTGAGCGGAATGCCTTGCGCCATCTTGGCGACATTCGCCGCCGGATGCAGGCGGTCCCCCTCCACGAAAGCGCAGCCGAGCCGCTCGGCAAGGCGTTCGCTCACCGAGGTCTTTCCCGATCCGCTGACGCCCATGACCACGATGGCTGCCGGTTTCTTCAGATTCATGAGGATCAATACACCCTTCTCATATTCCCGGATCAGCCACGGATATCCGCCCTTGCCGATGCATCACAAGCCCCGACGCTTGGAAATGTCCACAATCTCACCGCTGCCGGGCATCCTTGCCAAGCATCAGCGGCATCAGCACCGAAAGGAACAGCAGCCGCAGCACGTGATGGGCACCGACATAGGTCGGGTCCGCATGCAGCATCACCGCCATGGCCGACATGGTTTCGAGCCCGCCGGGGGCGAACGCGATCAATGCCGCGTCGAGCGGCACTCCGGTCAGATAGGACACGCTGCCGGCGATCGCAGCAGCCAGCACGGTGACGACGATCGTCACCACGCCGCCCGCCACGAAGGCGGTGCGCAGCTCACCGAGCGAAACGCCGCAGAAACGCGTTCCGATGACCGAGCCGAGGATGACATAGGTCGGCGTGAGCAGCCAATTCGGCACGCCGCCGCCGACGAAGCCGGTCACATGCGTGCCGATCGACACCACCACGCCGCCGAGGAGCAGAGCCGCCGGAAACTTCAGGCGCAGGAAGAGCATGCCGAAAAGGCTCGACACGACGAGCGTGGCGATGAGGATCGGCGTATTCATCGCCTCGGGCAGAACGACCGGATCCGTTCCCACGAGGTCGAGGGCATCGACGATCAGCGGCACGGTGATGGTCAGTGCCAGGACGCGGACGCTCTGGGCAACGCCGACGGTGCGCACGTCGCAACGGGTTTCGGCCGCGAGGCTCAGCACATAGCTCAAATGGCCGGGCGAGGAGGCAAGAAGGGCGGTGACCCGATCGTAACGGAAGAACTTCTGCAGCACCCAGCAGCTGACGTAGAGCAGGATGACGACCGCGACCAGCACCATGACGAAACTGAGCGGCCAGGTGCGTGCCGCGACGATCACCTCAGGCGTCACGGTGGTTCCCATGGACACGCCGACGACGACGAAGCAGACGTTGCGGACAGCACTGGGGACCGACAACTGCATGCCGGCAAGGCCCGCCAAGGTGACGGCGACAGCCGGGCCAATGAGGTAGGGCGCGGGAAAAGCGACGGCGATCGCGATCAATGCGCCGGCGGTGCCGATCAGCGCAGTCAGCGCAAAGGTACGCAATTCCGAAAGAGACATCCCCTGGAGCCTGCGGACAGTTGGGTTTGGAACGCGGCGCGAGGCGCCACAGGAATGGGCGGCCGGAAGGCCGAATGCCTGCCCCTTCTATTGCAAATGCGACGAAGGTCAACCTCGCGCAAAGCCAACGGCAAAACAAAAGCGCCGGCTTTCGACCGGCGCTTTCCATTCCAAAAATCGCAAGGGCTCAAGCGGCCGGGGCCGTGACCTTCGGCATGTGCAGAGTATCGAGACCGAGCAGGAAATTGATCTGCGGACGTGCCTTGACGAGATCGTCGATCGTATATTCCGCAAGCACGTCGAAGAAGGCGTTGAGCGCCTTGCGCAGGGCCGCATTCAGGCCGCAGCTATCGACGAGCGGGCATTCCACGACGCCGTCTTCGAAACATTCCGCCATGGCGAAACTGTCTTCCGTGACCTTCACCACATCGAAAAGCGTGATGCGATCGGCGCTGCGGCCGAGCTTCACGCCGCCATTCCGGCCGCGGACAGTCTCAACCAAACCGGCCTTGTTGAGCGGCTGGAGGATCTTGAAAAGGAAGAGCTCGGAAACGCCATAGGCCCTTGCGATCTCGGGAATGCGGCTCAGATGGCCTTCGTTGGCCGCGCAATACATCAGCATCCGTACTGCGTAATTGGTCTGTTTGGTCAAGCGCATGCTGGTCTCCCGAGAGTCGTATTAACCCTATATAGAGCTTTCGCTAGTTTTGAACAATTCCAAAAAAAGAAAAATGTGATCGCATTTCTCTCCTTTAGGAGCCCTCCTCCTTGACGCCGCACCAAAATCATGACCTCAGTCCTCAGGAAAAAACAACCCTAGGAGGACAATTGATGCATATCCGGAGCAAGATCCAGCTTTCTGCACTTATAGGTGCATCCATGCTGGCAACGACCACGGCGGCATATGCCGATGGCGAGGTCAATATCTACTCCTATCGTCAGCCGGATTTGATCAAGCCGCTGCTCGACACCTTCACGCAGCAGACCGGCATCAAGACCAATGTTCTCTTCCTTGACAAGGGTCTTGTCGAACGCATCCAGGCCGAGGGCGCCAATTCGCCGGCCGACGTGATCATGACGGTCGACATCGCCCGCCTCATGGAAGCCAAGGAAGGCGGCGTGACGCAAGCCGTCACCGACAACGCGACGATCAACAAGGACATTCCGGCCAATCTGCGCGATCCCGCCGGCGAATGGTTCGGACTGACGACCCGCGGCCGCGTCGTCTACGCCTCCAAGGACCGCGTCGCCCAGACCTCCATCACCTATGAGGAGCTTGCCGATCCGAAGTGGAAGGGCAAGATCTGCATCCGCGACGGCCAGCATTCCTATAACATCGGCCTGATCGCATCGATGATCGCCGTGCATGGCGAAGCCTATACCGAAACCTGGCTGAAGGGCGTCAAGGACAACCTCGCCCAGAAACCGAGCGGCGGCGATCGCGACCAGGCCAAGGCGATCTTCGCAGGCGCCTGCGACATCGGCATCGGCAACACCTACTATGTCGGCCTGATGCAGACCAACGAGAAGGAACCGGATCAGAAGAAGTGGGCGGAGGCGATCAAGGTGCTCTTCCCGAACTCGGCCGATCGCGGCACGCATGTCAACATTTCCGGCATGGCGCTCGCCAAGAATGCGCCGAACAAGGACAATGCCGTGAAGCTGATGGAATTCCTGGCATCCGGCGAAGCACAGCAGATCTATGCCGAGCAGGTCTTCGAATATCCCGTCATGCCGGGCGCCGAGCCTTCCGCCACCGTGAAGAGCTTCGGCACGATCAAGCCGGACACGCTGTCGCTCGCCGACATCGCCGCCAACCGCAAGAAGGCATCGGAGCTGGTCGACAAGGTCGGCTTCAACGAAGGCCCGGAGAGCTGAGCCGGAGCCGCAGGACCGACCAGAAGACAGATGCAAGAAAAAGGATCAGGGCCGGCCGAAGCCGGCCTTGATGCGTTTCCGGATATCGAAAGATGCCCGGCTCAGATAACGTCCAGCGTTATCGCGACCCAGGCCGGAACAGCTATGATCACCAGCGCGGCAAGCAGGCTAAGGCCGATCTTGGTCAAATGCGCACGGCGAGCGCGTCTCTCATCCCACTCATATACCATGGACTGAACTCCCCACTCCTACTGCGTCGGCTAAATTAGTTCAGTCTTCAAAAACGTCAACGTGCGGGCAGGAAACAAACCGACCTGGCCTGAACGGACACCCCTCGGATGCTCGAACAAACGCAAACGGGCCCCGAAAGGGCCCGTTCGGAATTGCTGCTCTTTGGTACGGCTTATCGCATCACCGGCATGACGAACTCGGCGCCGTCCTTGATGCCGGACGGCCAGCGGGCGGTGATCGTCTTGGTCTTGGTCCAGAACTTGATGGAATCCGTACCGTGCTGGTTGAGGTCGCCGAAGGCGGAGGCCTTCCAGCCGCCGAAGGAGTGATAGGCGAGCGGCACCGGGATCGGCACGTTGATGCCGATCATCCCGATGTTGACGCGGCTTGCGAAATCGCGGGCGGCATCGCCGTCGCGGGTGAAGATCGCGACGCCGTTGCCGTATTCGTGCTTCATCGGCAGGGAGAGCGCCTCTTCATAGTTATTGGCGCGGACGACCGAGAGGACCGGACCGAAGATTTCCTGCTTGTAGATGTCCATCTCAGGGGTGACGTGGTCGAACAGCGTGCCGCCGACGAAATAGCCGTTTTCGTAGCCCTGCAGTTTGAAGCCGCGGCCGTCGACCACGAGCCTGGCGCCTTCCTCGACGCCCCGGCCGATCAGGCCTTCGATGCGGGCATGCGCTTCCTTGGTGACGACCGGGCCCATGTCGGCCTTCTCGTCCGTATAGGGGCCGATGCGCAGCGCCTCGATCTTCGGCGTCAGCTTCTCGACAAGAATGTTGGCGGTCTCCTCGCCGACGGGGACGGCAACCGATACCGCCATGCAGCGCTCGCCGGCCGAACCGTAACCGGCGCCCATCAGCGCGTTGACGGCCTGATCCATGTCGGCATCCGGCATGATGATCATGTGGTTCTTGGCGCCGCCGAAGCACTGGGCACGCTTGCCATTCATTGCCGCCGTTCCATAGACGTAACGGGCGATCGGCGTCGAGCCGACGAAGGACACCGCACCGATGTCCGGATCGGCCAGGATCGCATCGACGGCGGCTTTATCGCCGTTGACGACGTTGAGGATGCCGGCGGGCAGGCCCGCTTCGATCATCAGTTCGGCAAGGCGAAGCGGCACGGACGGATCGCGCTCGGACGGCTTCAGGATGAAGGCATTGCCGCAGGCGATCGCCGGCGCGAACATCCACATCGGGATCATGGCCGGGAAGTTGAACGGCGTGATGCCGGCACCGATGCCGACCGGCTGACGAAGCGAATACATGTCGATCGCAGGACCGGCGCCCTCGGTGAACTCTCCCTTGGAGAGATGCGGAATGCCGATCACGAATTCGCAGACTTCCAGGCCGCGGATGAGGTCGCCCTTGGAATCCTCGACCGTCTTGCCGTGTTCGCTGGAGAGAAGTGTCGCGAGCTCGTCCATGTTCTGGTTGAGCAGGTCGACGAACTTCATGAACACGCGGGCGCGGCGCTGCGGGTTGGTGGCCGCCCATTTCGGCTGGGCTTCCTTGGCGTTTTCCACGGCGGCGCGGATTTCCGAGACGCTGGCGAGCGAAAGCTTCGCCTGGACTTCGCCGGTTGCGGGGTTGAAGACGTTCGAGGTGCGGCCGCTGGTGCCGGCGACGCGCTTGCCGCCGATGAAATGCCCGATCTCACGCATGGGTGTGCTCCTCCTGCCTTGACGGCGCTCTTTTCTGGATAGCCGAGGATACTCTCAGAATTGCACAGAGCAACGCCGTAGTTTACGCATCCGTTGTGCAGAATTCGACATTGGAGTTTCCCATGAACTGGGATGATGTGCGCATGTTCCTTGCCGTTGCGCGGAGCGGCCAGATTCTCGCCGCCTCGCGGCGGCTCGGAATCAATCACGCCACGCTCGGACGCCGGATCACGGCGCTGGAGGAGGACCTGCGCACGCGCCTGCTCATCCGCCGCACCAACGGCTGCGAGCTGACCGCCGAGGGTGAGGTCTTCTTCCGCGCCGCCGAGCGGATGGAAACGGAAATGCTGGCCGCACAGGCAAGCACCGGCAGGATCGACACGGCGATTGCCGGAACGGTCCGGATCGGCGCGCCGGACGGGTTCGGCGTCTCCTTCCTTGCCTCCCGGCTCGGCCGCCTGACGCGGCGGCATCCGGAACTGAAACTACAGCTCGTGCCGGTGCCGCGATCCTTCTCGCTTTCCCAGCGCGAGGCGGACATCGCCATCACCATCGAGCGGCCGGAACAGGGCCGGCTCGTCTCGTCCAAGCTCACCGACTATACGCTCGGGCTCTACGCCTCGAAAACCTATCTCGACCAGGCCGGAAACCCGCCAACGCTGGAGGCGCTGAGAGAACACCCGCGGATCGGTTATGTCGAAGACCTGATCTTCTCCCCTTCGCTCAATTTCACCGGCGAAGTGATGCGAAACTGGGATGCAAGCTTCGAGATATCGAGCGCGATCGGCCAGACCGAGGCGGTGCGTTCCGGTGCCGGCATCGGCATCCTGCACGACTACGTGGCGCGGCAATATCCGGAACTCGTCCGCGTGCTGCCGGAGATCGTCATCCGCCGGTCCTACTGGACCACCTATCACGAGACTACGCGCGACCTGATGCGGCTGAGAGCCGTCGTCGAGTTCCTGAAAGAGCTGGTGGCCGAGGAAGGCTGGATTTTCACCTGGCCGTTCAGTTCTTCCTGACGACGCGGAACCACAAGCTCGTGAGCCGAGCCTGCTGGGGGATGCCAAATCTGGGGGATTGTCGGCCTCAACGGCCTTTTGGAAGGGACCGGCCGCCGAAGCGGCCGGAAACCTGAGAAATCAGGAAGGAAGAAATGTCGAAACCGGAACCTGCAAGGCTGCCGCGATGCGCTTCAGCTTGGCGGGATCGGCATCCGTACCGTTTTCGATGCGAACGATCTCGTCGTTGACGAGGCCGGTCGTCACGGCAAGCTCCTCGATACTATAACCTACGGCACGGCGCGCTTCGGCGACGGCAGCGGCGATATTCTGCAGGGAAAGCTTTGTTCCGTTCGCGGATGCGAAATTATTGATGGAAATGGTCATGCTCATGACTCTCCTTCTGGAAAGGCCTGCCGGACAACCGGGCAGGTGAAGGGGGCAGCTGCCCAAAAGACGCGGGTGTCCAAAAATTTAGGCACTCGCTGCCCCAAAGATAGGCATGTTAACGATCCTGACAAGATCGTGTAGTGCAGTGCACAAAAATGTGTTCGCTTTCGGGTCGAAAGATGGCAGGGCGCGGAAAAGCGTCGGGATCAAGGTATATTGCTGTGGAAAATGGTACGGTTGAGTGGGGTCGAACCACTGACCTCAGGTGCCACAAACCTGCGCTCTAACCAACTGAGCTACAACCGCACGAGAAGCCGCCTAAGCGGTATTGCGGGTCACATACGGCGATCGGACGCTTTTTGCAAGCCCTTTCCGCAAATAGAAGAGGCCGGAGCGTACTCGGGCCGTTTCCTGCAAAACAGGGCCGCGGAAATCAGGCGGCCTTGAAGGTCGCCATGGCCTTTTCGGCAGCTTCCTTGCCGGGCTTCGCGACGTCTTCGGCGAGCTTGCGGGCGGCGTCCTGCATGGCCTTGGCCTGCTCGACGGTCACTTCGGCCTGCTTGCGGATGAAGGCGGTCTGCAGTTCCAAAAGTTCGGAAACGGACTTCACGCCGAGCAGCGCTTCCATATGGGAAAGCGACATGTCGGCATTGGTGCGCAGCGCGTCGATCGCCTTCAATCCAAGCTCGACGGAGCCGGCCTGGGCGGACTGCATCGTGGTTTCCACCGTCTTGGTGGCTTCCTCCGCAGCGACTTTCATCTTAGCATAGGCGTCGCGAGACTGGGTGGCGCCCTTCTCGGCGAACTCACGGAAGCTTTCGGTCAGCTTGGCCGGATCGAAAGCGGAAAAGGAAAAGATATCGTCAGTCCTGTATGCCATCGTTCAAATCCTCGTTGGCGTTTTCTTCGGCAGCACCGAAGACCTCATGCCTCTTATATAGTCTATCTCATTGTGCATTGCAATATCATTGTGCGTCGCACAATGAGCAAGTCTCGGAATTAACCCTATCTCCGGTTTGGGTTGCCGCCACTCTCGACCCGCGGCCGCGCGAAGGGTATTAACAATCCGTTAAACCGCAGAAATACGGTCACAAAAGCCCCGTAGGTTTCGTTTCATGTCCGCAGTCCAGTATCCGTTCATCGACATTGCCGTGCACGAGCGCGTACGCGCTCGTTTTGCGGCTGGCGAAGCGATCGTGCTGTTTTCACCGGACATGAAGAGCCCGCTCTGGGCCAATGGCCGCGGTGCCGATCTCTTCGGTTTCGATTCCATCTACGACTTCCTCGACCAGGGGCCAAACCGCGTCGACATCGCCTTCCGGCAGACGGAAGCGGCCGCCCGCCAGCTCGGCGCCATCGGCGATGTCCGGCATTTCACCATCCGCGTCGCTTCGGGGTTCCAGCGCATTGCGGTGCAGGCTGTCTGCGAACTCATCGAGGTCCAGGGGGAAGCGGCCGTCCTGTTCAGCGCGCCGGCGGAAAAGGGCCGGTTGTCACCCTCCGCCTGTGCCGCACGCATGATCGAGGGGTTCGACGATCCCGATACGCATATGGCGGTGCTCGACGATGACGGCGACGTGCTCGCCGCTTCCGCCGAGTTCGCCGATCTCGGCGTCACCTCGCAGACGGCCAAGATGCTGGCCACCATGGCCGGCAGCGATCCGAGCCGGCTCGCCAAGCGGCCGATCCCGACCGTCAAGGGTTATCTGCCGGCCGCGATCGGCAAGCTTTCCGACGAGCCCGCACTGCATCTCCTGTTCACGGTGGAGACCCCACAGGAGCGTATCGCAGCGGAACACAGTTTTGAGCCGAAGGACGATGCGCCGGACCCCGGTCAGGCCGAGGCGTCGGCCGAAGAGCAGCAGTCCGCACCCGCCTTCGATCAAAAGAACGAGGATTTCACGGTCGAGGCCGTACCGGCCGACGGCTATGCCGACGTGATCGCCGCCGTTTCCGAAATCGAGGACACGGAAGAGCCGGAGGAGGAAGTTTCGCTCCAAACCGGCGAAGACTTCGAAGCCGCCCCGCCGGCGCCTGCCGACGAAGAGCGGACGGAACAGACCGCGGACGAAATGATTGAGACGGACGAGCCCGTCGAAGAGGCCATTGCCGCAGCCGAAACCGCGGAAACTCTCGCTGACGAACCACAGGAAGGCGAAACGGCGAACGACGCGGAAACCGAAACCATCGAAGCCGCCGTACCCGCAGCCGAAGACGTCGCGCCCGAGCAGGACGGTTTCATCTTCCGCCGCGACGGGCGCGCCATCCGCTTCGTCTGGAAGATCGATGCCTCGGGGCGGTTCAGCGAGGTTTCGAGCGAATTCGCAGACGCGGTCGGCCCGCATGCCGCCGATATCAACGGCATGGCCTTTACCGATCTTGCGGCCCTCTTCCATCTCGATCCGGACGGAAAAATCGCCGAACTGCTCAACAAGCGCGACACGTGGTCCGGCAAGACCATCTGGTGGCCCGTCGAGGGCACTTCGCTCATGGTACCGGTCGATCTCGCCGCACTGCCCACCTATACGCGCACCCGCGAATTCGACGGTTTCCGCGGCTTCGGCATCGTACGCATCGGCGATGCGACGGAAGACCCGAACGCCATCGGCCTTACGCTGACCCGGTCCGTGCCGGAGGACGTCGCCGCATCGGAAGCCGAGACTGCGTTCGAATCCGATGAGGCGCCGGAGGAAAGCCCTGCCGAGCGGCAGGAAGAGCCAACAGTCGCAGAAGACCGGGGAGCTGCCGACCAGGCCGGCAACTCGGCCGCCGCCGACGGGGCGGCTCCGTCCGAATCGTCCGAAGAGCTGCGTTCCGAACTGCCGTCGCCGGAAGAGGCCGGTGTCTCTGCTTCGGACGGGCAGATGCCGTCGCTGCTCGACTGGCCGGAAGGCGAACCGCCGGCGCTCAAGGTCGTCGGCAATCCCGGCCGCCGCCATTCCGACAAGGTGATCCAGCTCGAGGAACGCAGATCCGTCCGGCGCGACGGGCTGACACCCGGAGAGCAAGCGGCTTTCCGCGAGATCGCCCGGCAGCTCGACACGTTCGTCGGCCGCGGCGAGGAGGAAGCAACTCCGGAGACCCCGTCCGAGCTGCAAACGCCTGTTGCCGAACAGGCCGAGCCGCTGGAACAGGTCGCGATCGATCCCGGCCAGGGTTCGCACGCCCCGCCAAGCGGTGAAAAGGAACTTTCCGCATCCGAAGAGACTGACAAGCCCCCTACGGACGAGATGCCGGAAGCGGACGCGACCGCCTCCGCGCCGACATCCGAAACTGAGGCCGACATTTCCGAAGCTTCCGTGCAGGAGATAGACGAGGGTTCCGAGGAACCGGCGGCCGAGCCGGATAGTGCAGAAACAGCCGCGGAAGAGCCTGCCGGCCCTCCCGCACCTTCCGACCGCGAGCTCCTGAGCCAGATGATCCCCGTGCGCGAGCGGATCGGTCTTTCGGCCGAGATCATCGACCAGATGCCGATCGCGCTGCTTGTCCACAACGGCGACGTTCTGATCCACGGCAACCCCGAATTCCTGCGGCTCACCGGCTATTCGTCCATCGAAGAACTGGCGGAACTGGGCGGGCTCGATGCGCTTCTGCAGCGCCAGGACCTGGAAGGCAAGACGACCGAAGCGGGCGGCATGGTCGTGGTGCGCGCCGACGACGCCGTCGTCCCGGTGACGGCGCGGCTGCAATCCGTCCGCTGGGACGATTCGACCGCGCTCATGCTTGCCCTGATGCCGATCTCGTCTGAAAATCCG
This sequence comes from Neorhizobium sp. CSC1952, assembly GCF_030378245.1. Taxonomy (NCBI): domain Bacteria; kingdom Pseudomonadati; phylum Pseudomonadota; class Alphaproteobacteria; order Hyphomicrobiales; family Rhizobiaceae; genus Neorhizobium; species Neorhizobium sp. CSC1952. The sequence goes on from NZ_CP128416.1 coordinate 876,749, forward strand.
GAATTGCCGGAGAGCGGCGAGGCGGCGGAGGTCATTCCGCTGCGTCCCCTGCGTCCGGCCGACCAGCTCGCACGGTTGCAGGTCGAGGTGGAGGAACTGCGCGCCATATTGGAAACGGCGACCGACGGTGTGGTGATCATCGGCGCGGAAGGCGATATCCGCTCCTTGAACCGTGCGGCGAGCGGGCTCTTCAACTACGACAACGAAGAGATCAACGGCCAGCCCTTCGTCATGCTGTTTGCCCATGAGAGCCAGCGGGCGATCCTCGATTATCTCAGCGGACTTTCCGGCCATGGCGTCGCCAGCGTGCTGAACGACGGCCGGGAAGTGATCGGTCGCGAGGCATCCGGCGGCTTCCTGCCGCTCTTCATGACGATCGGCAAGCTCACCTCCTCGAACGGCTATTGCGCCGTCATCCGCGACATCACTCAGTGGAAGCGGACCGAGGAGGAGTTGCGCACCGCCAAGCGTGCCGCCGAAACGGCGAATGCCCACAAGAGCGAGTTCCTGGCGCATGTGAGCCACGAGATCCGCACGCCGCTCAATGCGATCATCGGCTTTGCCGACATGATGGCGACGGAGCGCTTCGGGCAGATCGGCCATCCGCGCTACGTGGAATATGCCAACGACATCGGCCGCTCCGGCCGTCACGTGCTCGACATCGTCAACGACCTGCTCGACATCTCCAAGATCGAGGCGGGCGAGATGGAGCTCGATTTCATCGCCGTCGGCCTGAACGAGACGGTGTCGGAAGCGGTTTCGCTGGTGCAGCCGCAGGCGAACAGCCAGCGGGTGATCATCCGCACCGCGCTTTCGCATGCCGTGCCGCCGGTGGTCGCCGATCTCCGTTCGATCAAGCAGATCGTGCTGAACATCCTGTCGAACGCCATCCGCTTCACGCCATCAGGCGGACAGATCGTCGTCTCGACGGCTTACGAGGCGAACGGCAATGTGGTCCTCCGCGTCCGTGACACGGGCATCGGCATGACCCGCTCGGAACTCGAACTCGCCATGAAGCCGTTCCGACAGGTGGCAAACAGCGCCCGCAAGCGCGGCGACGGCACCGGCCTCGGCCTGCCGCTCACCAAGGCGATGGTGGACGCGAACCGCGCCGCCTTCGCGATCACCTCGGCGCCGAACGAGGGCACGCTGGTGGAAATCACCTTCCCCTCGCCGCGGGTGCTTGCGAACTGATCTCGCGGCGGTTAGCACTCCTCCCATAAAGAGGAGTGGAATTTGCAGGTTTCGACATCCGACATGCCGGTGCCAAGAGCACGCCAGCCGCGCCGGCCGCTCTCCTGGCTCGCGGTCGGCATCGCGGTTGTGGTCGCGCTGCCGATCCTGGCGATTTTCTGGATCGCTGCCTCGGGCGGCGACGAAACCTGGCGGCACGTCATCGCCAATGTCGTGCCGCGCGCCACGGGCAGGACGATCTCGCTGCTTTTCTTCACCGGCCTGGTGACCGCTCTCTTCGGCATCGTGACGGCATGGCTGGTGACAAGCTTCGAGTATCCTGGCCGCCGGCTGCTCTCGGCCGCGCTGGTGCTGCCGCTTGCCATCCCGTCCTATCTGGCCGCCTACGCTTTCGGGGAATTTCTCGATTTCACAGGCCCGGTGCAGACCTGGTACCGGCAGGTATTCGGCTACAGGACGGCGCGCGACTACTCGTTTCCGGATATCCGCTCGCTCGGCGGCGCCGTGCTGGTGCTCTCCTCCGTGCTTTACCCCTATGTCTATCTTGCCTGCCGTTCGATGTTCATGATGCAGGGACGTGCGGCGGCCGATGTCGCCCGCACGCTCGGCGCCGGGCCGCTTCGGGTGTTCCTCAGGGTCAAGATACCCATGGCGCGGCCGGCGATCATGATCGGCCTGACGCTGGTCATGATGGAGGTGCTGAACGATATCGGCGCGGTGGAATTCCTGGGCGTCAACACGCTGACCTTCTCGATCTACGACACCTGGCTCAACCGCGGCAGCCTTTCGGGCGCGGCACAGATCGCCGCCGTCATGCTGCTCGTCGTCGCCATCCTGATCCTCGTGGAGCGCGCCGCCCGCCGGCAGCAGCGCTTTGCCGGCAACAGGACGACGGCCATGGTCAACGCCACCGCGCGGCCGGCGCTTTCCGGGGCACGGGCCTGGCTTGCGACCGTCTTTTGCGCGCTGCCCATAGCGGTCGGGTTCCTCATCCCCTTCCTGGTTCTGGGCCGTTTCGCCTTGGCGCGTGTCGAAAACTTCGCCGATCCGCGGCTCCTCGACGCGCTGTGGAACAGCATCGCCGTATCGGCCGCCGCCGCACTCTGCGCGGTCTCGCTCGGCTTCATTCTTTCCTATGCCGCCCGCAGCGAGCATTCGGCGCTTGCGACTTTCGCAGGCCGCATCGCCTCGCTCGGCTACGGCGTGCCGGGCACGGTTCTGGCGATCGGCGTGCTGATCCCGCTCGCCGGCTTCGACAATGCGCTCGACGGTTTCCTGCGCGCGAATCTCGGGATTTCAACGGGGCTTCTGCTTTCCGGCACCGGCTTTGCGATCGTCTATGCCTGTACGGTGCGGTTCATGACGATGGCGGAAGGCAATCTCGATGCAGGCTTTCAAAAACTTTCGCCGCATCTCGACATGGCCGCCCGCGCGCTCGGGCGGAACCGCCGGCAGACGCTCTGGTCTGTTCTGCTGCCCAACATGCGCCCCGCCCTGCTGGTTGCGGCGCTCTTCGTCTTCATCGAAACGATGAAGGAACTGTCGGCGACGATCCTGCTTCGTCCGTTCAACTTCAACACGCTGGCGACACTCGTCTACGAGGACGCCTCGCGTGCGAAGATCGAGGATTCTTCGGTGGCGGCGATCATCATCATCCTGGCGGGTCTCGTCCCGGTCATGCTGGTTTCGCGTTCGCTCGACAGATTGCGGTAGCTCCGCATCGGCAATCCAGGGGTGCATCCCAGACCAAAAGAAAGGCAGCCGAAGCTGCCTTTGAAGTTTAATGCTGTCCAACGAGGGTCGGTGGAGACGTCATGTCTATGAAAGCTCGCGGCTACGCGCCTTCCATACACGAGACGAAACCATGTTGCTCCACTTTTGACCAATGCGGCTTAATGCGGAGTTAACGCCGTCCATTTTCCGGAATTCACGCCGAAAACGTATCGTCGCGGTACAGACCGGGAGCCGGGCTAGCTCCTCAGTTCCGCAAGCCCGGCGAAGAGGTCGAGCGCTTCGGGATTGGCGAGCGCCTCCTTGTTCTTGACCGGCCGGCCGTGCACGACGTCGCGCACCGCGAGTTCGACGATCTTGCCGGACTTGGTGCGCGGGATATCGGCGACCTGGATCACCTTGGCCGGCACGTGGCGCGGCGAGGCGCCGATGCGGATGCGCGTCTTGATCGCCTTGACGAGGCCGTCGTCGAGCGTCAGGCCGTTGGCGAGGCGCACGAAGAGGATGACGCGCACGTCGTCATCCCAGTCCTGGCCGATGCAGATCGCTTCCGCGACCTCTTCCATCTGCTCCACCTGATTGTAGATCTCGGCGGTGCCGATGCGCACGCCGCCCGGGTTGAGCGTCGCGTCCGAACGGCCGTGGATGACGATGCCGTCATGCTCGGTCCATTCGGCGAAGTCGCCATGGCACCAGATGTTGTCGAAGCGTTCGAAATAGGCGGCGCGGTATTTCTTGCCCTCGGGGTCGTTCCAGAACATGACCGGCATCGAGGGAAAGGCTTTGGTGCAGACGAGTTCGCCCTTTTCGCCGCGCACCGGCTTGCCGTCGTCGTTCCAGACATCGACGGCCAGGCCGAGGCCCGGCCCCTGGATCTCGCCGCGCCAGACGGATTTCAGCGGATTGCCGAGCACGAAGCAGGAGACGATATCCGTGCCGCCGGAGATCGAGGCGAGATGCACGTCGTCCTTGATGCCTTCATAAACGAAGGAGAAGCCCTCGGGCGAGAGCGGCGAACCCGTGGAGGTGATCAGGCGAAGCGCCGAAAGGTCATGTGTGTCCTTCGGCACGATGCCGCCTTTACGCACCGCGTCGATATATTTTGCCGAGGTGCCGAAGACCGCGCATTCCTCATCCTGCGCGTAGTCGAACAGGACATTGCCGTCCGGCGCAAACGGCGAGCCGTCGAACAGGCAGAGCGTGGCACCGACGGCGAGGCCCGACGCCAGCCAGTTCCACATCATCCAGCCGCAGGTGGTGAAATAGAAAAGCTTCTCGCCCGGCTGAAGGCTGCAATGGAAGCGGTGCTCCTTCAGGTGCTGCAGCAGCGTGCCGCCGGCGGAATGGACAATACATTTCGGCACACCCGTGGTTCCGGAGGAAAAGAGGATATAGAGAGGGTGCGAGAAAGGAAGCTGTTCGAATTCCACGTCCTTCGCCCGATAGGGTGCCGTGAAATCCGCAAGCGTGCGGCCGTCGGCAAGCGAGGCGGCCAGCGCCTTCGCATCGCCCGCATAAGGCACGACCAGAACCGGCGCCTTCAGCACTTCCGAGACGGTCTTCACCTTGGCGGAGACGTCTTGAAGCTTGCCGTTGTACCAGTAGGCATCGCAGGTGACGAAGAGCTTCGGGCCGATCTGGCCGAAACGGTCGAGCACGCCCTGCTCGCCGAAATCGGGAGAGCAGGAGGACCAGATGGCGCCGATCGAGGCGGTGGCGAGCATGCAGGCGATCGTTTCCGGCATGTTGGGCATCATGGCCGCGATGCGGTCGCCCTTCTCTATCCCGAGCGCTTTGAACGCCTGCTGCAGGCGGGAGACTTCCTCGCGCAGCCTGTCCCAGGACCAGCGATAGCTCACCTTGTCCTCGCCGCGGAAGATCAATGCATCGCCCGCGCCGGTTCCGGTCAAAAGATTTTCGGCGAAGTTCAGGGTGGCATCGGGGAAGAAGCGGGCAGCGAGCATGTCGTCGCCATCGATCAGGGCGCGGGCGCCGCGCTCGCCCTTGACGCCGCAGAAGTCCCAGACCGCCGACCAGAAATCGCCGCGCTCGGCGATCGACCAGGCGTAGAAAGAGTCATAATCGGCGAAGTCTTTTTCGTAGCGCTCGGCGCACCATCCGATGAACTGAAACAGCGGGGTCTTCCGCTGCATTTCCTTCGAGGGGCTCCACAGCGGCTGTTCGTTGCCCATTCCCATTCCTCCTCCACCTCAAAGAGGCCAATCCCGACCGGGGGAAGACCTCCAAACATACCGGCCAAGGGCCTTGGCACGTGGGCCTGTATAGCATGTTGCACTGCATGATAAAGGGGACAGCCGAAGGACCGGAGCACAGATTTGCACAGTCCTGCCATTTCCTATATTCGCGTGGACCATGCTGACCAACGGGATCGGAAATCTGCGGAAAATCTCAAGCCGCCCGCTTGGCAGGCGACGGCGCGGACTGCTGATCGGCATCCTCGTCGCTCTGGTCCTCTTCGCGCTCTATCAGATCGTCGCGCCGTTCCTCATCTCCTCGACCGTGGTGCGGGAAAGCATGGAGCGCGCGGTCGCCCAGTGGACCGGCCATGACGTGACGATCGAGGGCGTGCCGGATATCCGCTTCTGGCCGGAGCCCAGGATCACGCTCAGGGAGATCACCATCCGCAAACAGGCGGATGGCGGCGAGCGGGTTCTCGGCCGCGTCTCGCGGCTTTCCGCCTCCTTCGATCTCTTCGAGGCGCTGCTGGGCCGGCCGGAATTCGAGGATTTTCATCTCACGAACCCGGAAATCTACATTCTGCGGGACGCGAACGGCCGGCTGGACTGGGCGAACGACGGGCTGCTCAGCCGTGCCGTGCGGGAAGCGAAGGCCGATGGCGGCGGCCAGTCCCTGCCCTCCGGCGACGATGCGCAGATGGGCGACGTCAAGATCACCAACGGAACCCTTGAGGTCTCAGACGTCGCGAGCGGCCGTGTCACACGGTTCGCCTCGATCAACGGCGATCTCCATTGGCCCTGGCTTTCCCGCGGCCTGAACATAAGAGCGGGTGGGGAGATGAACGGCCGCAGGCTGGCGATCGACATCAGCAGCTCGCAACCTCTGCTGCTGCTGTCGGGCAAAAGCGGAAATGCTTCCGGCTCCGTCGAATCGGACCTTCTGCGCGGCCGCTTCAACGGTACCGCCAACCTTGCAGCGCATGCGTTTCTTTCCGGCGATGCCGAACTCACGATCCCCGATCTTTCCTCGGCCATGGCCTGGTCCGGCGTGCATTTCGATGGCACGGAACGATTGAAAAGCCTTTCCTTGAGCGCCCGCCTCGTCACGAACGACGAAGCCCTCCGCTTCGAGAACCTGTCGCTCAGCCTCAACGACGCCAGGGCAACCGGCATTCTCGACCTCGTTCTGCCGCCGGACCGGCTGCCGAGGCTGACCGGCACGCTCGCTTTCGACCGGATGGATTTTTCGGGTGTCCTTGCCGCGATCGCGCCGCGCAGCGGCGACGGCGCGGGACAAAACAACGGGTTGCGCAACCGCTTGGAACTCGATCTGAGGCTTTCCGCGCAACAGGCGACCCTTGGCCCGTTCCGGCTTGCCGAAGCGGCGATGAGCGTGATGAACACCGCGGAACAATCGCGCATCGACATCGTCGACAGCGACTTCGAAACCGGCCGCCTGACGGGCCGGATCGCCACGACGAAAGGCGGAGCCTCCGGAGGGATTGCCCTGCACCTTTCCGTCCAGAGTGCCGATTTCGGCGACATCGTCAGGGAGCTCGGACTGGCCGGGCCATTGCCCGCCGCGCGGGGATCCCTGGAACTGTCGCTCGACGCCGACCGGTCGTTGACGACCGAGGCGTGGCGCAATGCGAAGGGCACCATCCGCTTTCGGACGGAGCGGGGTTCCCTGCCCGGCGTCAATCTGGCCGGCATCCGGCAACTTGCAACGCAGAAACCCTATTTCCCCTTGAGCGAAGCCGGCGGCGGCAATCTCGAATTCGACAGCATCGACATATCGGCCGACCTGAAGGGCGGTTCGGCGGATATCCGCGAAGGCAAGCTCGTCGGCCCCGGCGAAACGATCGCCCTTTCCGGCGTCGTTTCCTACGTCAACAACAGCCTGGCTCTTTCCGCCAGCATTCAGCCGCCGGCGCAAGGCGCGGGTGCCGCGCCGCTGATGGTCTTCATCGGCGGTTCCTGGCCGAACCCGGTCATATGGTCGATTTCGCAAGCTCCGCCGCCAAAGGTCGCGGAATAGGCGCCGCGGCGGCTATCAGGTCGTGCCGCGCGCGGCGACATGCTCGTCGCGGATGCGGCGCATTTCGGCGCGCTTCGTACCGATCGAAGCGATGATGACGCCGATCGTCACGAGCCCGATCAATATGGTGCAGATGGCGTTGATCTCCGGCGTCACGCCGAGCCGCACCTGCGAATAGATCTTGATCGGCAGCGTCGTCGCTCCGGGTCCCGTGTTGAAGCTCGCGATCACCAGATCATCCAGCGACAGCGTGAAGGCCAGCATCCACCCGGCGATGACGGCCGGCATGATCAGCGGCAGGGTGATCTTGAAGAAGGTCTTGACCGGCGGGCAGCCGAGATCGAGTGCCGCTTCCTCCAGGCTCCGGTCGAAGGTGAGCAGCCGCGACTGCACGACGATCGCCACGTAGCACATGGTGAAGGTCGTATGCGCGATGATGACCGTCCAGAAGCCGCGGTCGATGTTAAGCGCCACGAAAAGGAGCAGCATCGACAGGCCGGTAATGACCTCCGGCATGACGAGCGGCGCATAGATCATGCCCGAGAACAGCATCCGTCCCGGGAACCGGGAGAAGCGCACGAGAGCCAGGGCGGCAAGCGTGCCGAGCACGGTGCCGAGCGTGGCGCTGATGACGCCGACGCGCGCCGTGACCCAGGCGGCGTCCATCAGCCCCTGGTTCGACCACATCGTGCGGTACCAGTTCAGTGAAAACCCGCCCCAGACCGTGACCAGCCTGGACGCGTTGAACGAATAGATCACCAGGATGACGATCGGGATATAAAGGAAGGCGAAACCGAGCGTCAGGACGGTGGCGTCGAAGCGGGAGGCCCTCATCTCAGACCACCTTCTTCTGCTGGTTCTGGAAGATGGCGATCGGCACGACCAGCATGACGAGCAGGATCACCGCCACCGCGGAAGCGAGCGGCCAGTCGCGATTGCCGAAGAATTCCGTCCAGAGCGTCTTGCCGATCATCAGCGTGTCGGCACCGCCCAAAAGATCGGGGATGACGAACTCGCCGGTGATCGGGATGAAGCAGATCATCGAGCCGGCGACAACGCCCGGCAGCGACAGCGGGAAGGTGATCTTCCAGAAGGCTTTCAGCGGCGGGCAGCCGAGATCGTTCGCGGCCTCCAGCAGCGTATTGTCCATCTTCTCCAGCGCCGCATAGAGCGGCAGGACCATGAAGGGCAGGTAGGAATAGACGATGCCGATGAAGACGGCGATGTCGGTCCTGAATATCTGCACCTGCTCGTTCGGCCCCAGAAGACCGATCGTCTGGAGGAGCAGCGTCAGAAGGCCGTCCGGCTTCAGAATGCCGATCCAGGCATAAACGCGGATCAGGAAGGACGTCCAGAACGGCAGGATGACCAGCATGACGAGCGTCGGCCTGAGGGACGTCGGCGCGCGCGCCATGGCGAGCGCCATCGGATAGCCGATCAGCAGCAGCAGAAAGGTGGAGATGACCGCGATCCTGAGCGACGACAGGTAGGACCTGATATAGAGGGGATCGTCCGTGAGAAAGAGGTAGTTCTCGAAATCGAGCTTCGAGGCGAAGTCGCCAAGCGCGCCAAATCCCTGGAAAAGCGGCGTGTAGGGCGGCATGGCGATCGCCGTATCCGACAGCGATATCTTCAGGATGATCAGGAAGGGCGCCGCGAAGAAGAGCAGCAGCCAGACATAGGGCACCGCAACGACAAGCCAGCGGGCGGGGCTTGGCTTGTTGGCGGTATGGGTTTCGGAAGCGGTCGCCATTTCCCCTCCGCCTCAGCGTGTGAGCACGAGGCCAGCATCGAGCGGCCAGGTGAGCCAGACCATGTCGCCGAAGGTGATCGGCCGATCGACAAGACGGGAGACGTTGGCCTGCGCGGCGCGAACGATCCGGTCGTCGGCGAGCTTGACGAGGAAGACCGAGAAGTCGCCGAGGTAACCGATGTCCCAGACTTCTCCATAGACGGCATTGACGGAGGTCTCGGCCGGCTGGTCGGGAGAGATGCGCACTTTTTCCGGCCGTATCGCGAAGGCGACCTTGTCGCCCTTCACCGCCTGGCATTCCTGTTCGACCGCAACCGCAATGCCGTCGCAATCGATCCGCACGGCGCCCGGCGCGCCAAGAGCGCTCTCGGTCGAGACGACCGCGCCTTCCAATATATTGATGTCGCCGATGAAATCCGCGACATAACGGCTGTTCGGCGCCTCGTAGATTTCCGCCGGCGTCGCCACCTGCACGATGACGCCCCTGTCCATGACGGCGATACGGTCCGAAACCGTCATCGCCTCTTCCTGGTCATGAGTGACGATCAGGAACGTGAGGCCGAGATTGGTCTGGATGTCCATCAGCTCGAACTGCGTTTCCTCGCGCAGCTTCTTGTCGAGCGCCCCGAGCGGCTCGTCGAGCAGCAGCACTTTCGGCCGCTTGGCGAGCGAGCGGGCGAGCGCCACGCGCTGGCGCTGGCCGCCGGAAAGCTGGTTCGGCTTGCGCTTGGCGAAAGGCTCCAGCTTGACGAGCTTCAGCATCTCCTCGACGCGGGCGGATATCTCCCCCTTCGGCAGATTGTCCTGCTCGAGACCGAATGCGACGTTCTTCTCCACCGTCATATGCGGGAAGAGCGCATAGCTCTGGAACATCATGTTGGTCGGCCGGCGATAGGGCGGCACGCCGGAAATGTCCTTGCCCTGCAGCAGGATGCGGCCTTCGGTCGGCTCCTCGAACCCCGCCAGCATGCGCATCAGCGTCGTCTTGCCGCAGCCGGAGGGGCCAAGCAGCGAAAAGAATTCCCGCTCGTAGATGTCCAGCGTCAGGTTGTCGACGGCGGTGAAATCGCCGAAGCGTTTGGTGATGTTTTCGAAACGGATGAAGGGGACGGCCGCTGGATCGGTCCAGGGAGAGAATTTGCGCTTTACCGGTCCAAGTGATTTCGCCATGCCCTACCCCATTTCGCCCATCGTAGACTGCAAGCGTTCGGGGCAGACGTTTCCGCCTGCCCCGTCTTCAGATCAGCTACCGGTCTTGATCTGCGTCCAGACCCGGTTCAGCACGCGCTGCTCCCGCGGGCCATAGGGCGAAATGGTGAACAGTTTCGATACGACCTCGGACGGCGGATAGACCGACGAGTTTTCCAGCACTTCCTTGTCGAGGAATTGCTGCGAGGCGAGATTGCCGTTGGCGTATTGAACGTAGTTGGAGGCCTTGGCGATCACTTCCGGCTTCATCAGGTAGTTGATGAAGGCGTGCGCCTCTTCGACATTCTTCGCATCCGCCGGGATCGCGAGGTTGTCGAACCACATATAGGTGCCTTCCTTCGGGATAATGTAATTGACCTCGACCCCGTTATTGGCTTCCTCGGCGCGCGCCTTTGCCTGCAGCACGTCGCCCGACCAGCCGATCGAAATGCAGGTATCGCCGTTGGCAAGCTCATCGATATAGGAGGATGAGTTGAACGTTCTCACGAAGGGGCGGATCTTCTGGTAGACCTCGCCGCCGGCTTCGAGATCGGCGGTTTCCTTGCTGTCGGGGTTCCTGCCGATGTAGTTCATGGCGATGGCGAAGGTCTCGTCCGAGGCATCGAGGATGTTGATGCCGCACGCCTTCAGCTTTTCGGCGTTTTCCGGCTTGAAGATCACGTCCCAGCTATCGATCGGTATATCGCCGAGCGCGGCCTTCACCTTCTCGACATTGTAGCCGATGCCGGTCGTGCCCCACATGTAATTCACGGCATATTCGTTGCCGGGATCGTATTTGGCGAGCCGCTCGGAAATTTCCGGCCAGAGATTGGAAAGGTTCGGCAGCTTCGACTTGTCGAGCTTCTGGAAGACGCCCGCCTGGATCTGGCGGGCCAGGAAAGGACCGGTCGGAACCACGACATCGTAACCCGAACCGCCGGCGAGCAGCTTGGTCTCGACGATTTCGTTGTTGTCGAACACGTCGTAGACGACCTTGATGCCGGTTTCCTTGGTGAAATCCGACAGGATGGACTCATCGATATAGTCGGACCAGTTATAGACATGCACCACCCGTTCCTGAGCCATGACAGCGGTGGCAACCGCCGTCGCGGCAACGGCGGCGGCAAGACGGAGCAAATGGGTTTTCATAATCTCTCCTGTTCCACTTTTTCACGCAAGCGGGGAGCTCGCGCATAAATTCCCTCGTTTTTCCGGCAGAGTAAAAAGGAATTTTTCTCGCCACAAGAGGCATTATGCGCCGCCGCAAAGCTATTGAAAATCAAAAGCGCTGAGACCCGTTACCATTTCGTCAAGTCCGAGCGGCCGCGTGATGGGCGGTTCGGCCCGGGAAAGACAGCCCTGCCGCTCGCAGAGACGGCAAGCCGTGCCCGCGAGCACGGCGCCGGACGGGCCGGGTAAGGCCTCTCCATAAACGGTTTCGCCGGCATCCGGCAGATCGCAACCGAGAAGCACGCCCGTGCGGCGGACGCGTTCGCCGAAACCCGCCTGCGGTCCTTCGAGCGTCCGCGACAGCGTGAGAAACGCGCCGCCATCGGGCATACCGACCCGGTCGGCGAGGATCTGCCCCGGCTGGCCGAAGGCCGCGTGGATGCCGAGCTTGGGACAGTGCCCGCCGAACCGGGCATGCGGAAAACCTTGCGCGCCCGCCCGGCGGATGACATTGCCCGCATGATCGAGTTCCATCAGGAAAAACGGAATGCCCGCCGCACCCGGACGCGCGAGCGAGGTCAGCCGGTTCGCAGCCTGCTCGAACGAGACGTCGAAACGGGAGCGCAGCACATCGAGGTCGTAACGGGTCCGCTGGGCGGCGGACAGGAAATCGCCATAGGGCATCATCAGCGCATGGGCGGCATAGCGGGCCAGCTCGAAGCGGCCGATGCGCCTTGCCTCGTTGGTGGAGAAGGCGAGTTCTTCAAGCTCCGCAGCGATCTCGGCCCCAAATGCCAGGAGCGTGACTTCCATGGCCATTTCGCGCGTCCGGTCGAAGGGCGACAGCCGTTCCGACAGGAAGAGCCGCATCGAATGGCGGTCGTAGCGGCGGCGCAGGTTAGGCATGACGTGGACGGGAAGCGTGCGCACGACGATGCCCCGTTCGCTCTTCAGCCACGCCTTCAGCGCGCCCGGCAGTTCATCGCCCGTGCCGAGCCTGGCGGCGAGAGCCTCCGCCGCATCCTCGATGCGCGCAAAGAAATTCGGGCGCCGTTCCAGCGTCTCGCGCACCTCATCGATGGGGAGGCGCGTGCCGGCGAGCGAGGTTTCGTGGCCCTCCCGCGCCAGAAGATCGGCAAGATCGGAGAGCCGTTCGGCCTGTTCGCGATAGGCCCGGTAGAGCTTCATCAGCCCCAGCGCGGCGTTCGGAGCCGCCTCGGCGACCTCGATGATTTCCTGATCTCCCGGAATTTCGCCGGACAGGAGCGGATCAGCAAACACCTCGCGGAGCCGGCCTGCCAGACCGCCGCCCTCGCCCTGCAGCGCGTCGAGATCGACCTTATAGACGGAGGCGAGCTTCAGGAGGAGCTGGACGGTCAGCGGCCGCTGGTTGCGTTCGATGAGATTGAGATAGGAAGGCGAGATGCCGAGGGCTTCGGCCATGGCCGTCTGCGTCAGCCCGAGGCCCAACCGCACCCGCCGCACGCGAGGGCCGGCAAATATCTTTCGCTCCGCCATTTGTCACCAATTTTACAAGCGCTCGCTTTTACTACTTTGACATCTTCACAGAAGCCTTTGTGAAAGACAAGACATCATAACCCTTTTCAATTCCCCAAAATTGCATCTTTTGTGGCGATGCAGCATTTCCATCTGTAAAACCAGTCACATGAAAACCGCATCGATGCGGACAAGCAGACCACACGGGAGAGATGGCAATGACAGATTTTTACACACTTGTTCCAGGCGCGCCGGAAGGCCGTTTCGAGGGCATCGAACGCCCCTATTCGGCCGAGGACGTCAAGCGCCTGAGGGGCTCCGCCGATATCCGCCATTCGCTTGCCGAAATGGGCGCCAACCGGCTCTGGTCGCTGCTGCATAAGGAGAACTTCGTCAACGCGCTCGGCGCCATGACCGGCAACCAGGCCATGCAGCAGGTCCGCGCGGGCCTCAAGGCGATCTATCTTTCCGGCTGGCAGGTCGCGGCCGACGCCAACACGGCCTCCGCCATGTATCCGGACCAGTCTCTCTACCCGGCCAATGCCGCGCCGGAACTTGCCCGGCGCATCAACCGCACGCTCCAGCGCGCCGACCAGATCGAGGCGGCCGAAGGCAAGGGCCTTTCCGTCGAGACCTGGTTCGCGCCGATCGTCGCCGATGCGGAAGCCGGTTTCGGCGGACCGCTCAACGCCTTCGAGATCATGAAAGCCTTCATCGAGGCGGGTGCTGCCGGCGTTCATTACGAAGACCAGCTCGCATCGGAGAAGAAATGCGGCCATCTGGGCGGCAAGGTTCTGATCCCGACCGCAGCGCATATCCGCAACCTGACGGCCGCGCGGCTTGCAGCCGACGTCATGGGCGTGCCGACGCTGGTCATCGCCCGCACCGATGCGGAAGCGGCGAAGCTGCTCACCTCCGATATCGACGAGCGCGACCGGCCCTTCGTCGACTATGATGCAGGCCGTACGGTCGAGGGTTTCTATCAGGTCAGGAACGGGCTGGAACCGTGCATCGCCCGCGCGATCGCCTATGCGCCCTACTCGGACCTCATCTGGTGCGAGACGTCGAAGCCGGATCTCGAACAGGCGCGCAAGTTCGCCGAAGGCGTCCACAAGGTGCATCCGGGCAAGATGCTGGCCTACAATTGCTCGCCGTCGTTCAACTGGAAGAAGAACCTGGACGACGCGACGATCGCCAGGTTCCAGCGGGAACTCGGCGCGATGGGCTACAAGTTCCAGTTCATCACGCTCGCCGGCTTCCATCAGCTCAACTACGGCATGTTCGAACTCGCCCGCGGCTACAAGGATCGGCAGATGGCCGCCTACTCGGAATTGCAGGAGGCGGAGTTCGCAGCCGAGGTCAACGGCTATACCGCGACGAAACATCAGCGGGAGGTGGGCACCGGCTATTTCGATGCCGTCTCTCTGGCGATTACCGGCGGGCTTTCCTCCACCACGGCCATGAAGGAGTCCACCGAACACGCGCAATTCCGGCCGGCGGCGGAGTAACAGAACTCCCCTCCCCAACCCTCCCCACAAGGGGGAGGGGCTTAACCCACCGCCCGCTCGGCAGCCCACCTTCAATGATTATGGAGAGGGAGCCGCGTCGCAGAGAGCCCCTCCCCCTTGTGGGGAGGGGTTGGGGAGGAGACTAAGACCAACGAGAGGAGAAATGCCATGAACATCCAGACCAACATCCAGACCCATGTCAAGGAACGCGCCGAGGAACAGGCGACCGCGATGACGCCCGAGCAGCAGGCGGCGGTCCGTACGCTCGCCAATGACCTGCACCGCCTCAACCACGCCATCATGAAGGCGGTGGATGCAGGCGTCTCGGTCGAGCTCATGCGTTCCGCCCGTCACCATGGCGGCGACGGCCATTGGGGCGACCTGATGATCCCGGTGGTCGTCACCAACCGCATTCAGTAGGCAAGGGCAGTAAGCAGCGGGTTCATCCCCAAGGCCGCCGGCCGGCAAAAAGCTCGGCATATCCCCTGACGAACTTCACCATGCGATCGACCACCGTGCGGATTTCACGCCGGTGGCGATCGTCATCGTTCATCACGATCCACTGGCTATGACGGAGGCTCGCGATCTCGTCGCCGACACGCTCCAGCCGCATGTCCCGATCGCGCCGTCCTCTCCACGCATTTCCAAAGGAAGAACAAGGTTGCAGGACGCTGCGCCGAAGAGCGCTTCGCCTATCTAGCGCCGCAGTGGCTCGTCAATCTTCTGACATATGGCAGGCGTGCGTGAATTCCGTCAGCGCGGGATCAGCGAAACGCTGCATCAGGAAAATCACCTTTGCGGCGAGAGTTCAGTTCAGCCGAACAGGACCGGAACCGAAAGAAGCGCTGCCGTGGCGCCGATTGCGATTGCCAAAAGCCTGAGCCGCCGCAATTTTGCGTCGTCCTTGACCAAAGCGATGGCGATTGCACGGGCACGGCGGGTTTTCTGCATCGTTCCTGAACCCTAAACACGTTGTTCTTGGCGCCCTGCCGCGAGCCGGCAGGCAACGCATACCAGTCTTAAAAGCATGGGATTTGGCTGGCATTAAGGCAGGATGGCGGACGCCCATTAAGAAGTGTTGAATCACCTTGCCTTACAAACTCTCACCGCAGACATGGCCGGAGGCCCAGGCCCACTGGAAATTGTAACCGCCGAGCCAGCCCGTCACATCGACGCATTCGCCGATGAAATAAAGGCCGGGCACTGCCTTCGCCTGCATGGTTTTCGAATCCAGCTCGGAGGTGTCGACCCCGCCCAGCGTCACCTCCGCCGTGCGGTAGCCCTCCGATCCGGCAGGCCGCACCGTCCAGTTCTGGATGGAGCCTGCCAGACCGTCGATCGCCTTGTCGGAAAGGTCGGCGAGGTGCCCCGTGATGCCGCGGCTTTCGACAAAAAACTGGGCGAGCCGCTTCGGCAAGATTTCCGCAAGCACGGTCTGCGCCGCCTGCCGGCCGTTCGCCTTGCGACCGGTCTTGAGGGCAGCCGCGATGTCGAGGTCGGGCTCGATCGCAAGCGTGATCTCGTCGCCTTCGCGCCAGTAGGAGGAAATCTGCAGGATTGAGGGGCCGCTCAGGCCCCGGTGGGTGAAGAGCAGCGCTTCACGGAAGGCCGTCCTGCCATGGCGGATCTCGGCCGGCACACCGATGCCGGAGAGCGGCGAGAGCTTTTCCAGAAGGTTCGGGTCGAGCGTCAGCGGCACCAGCGCCGGCCGCGTTTCGACGATCTTCAGGCCGAATTGCCTGGCTATGTCATAGGCAAAGCCGGTGGCGCCCATTTTCGGGATGGACTTGCCGCCGGTCGCAATCACCAGCGACAGTGCCTCCACGGAGCCGTCGGACGTGCCTATGCGGAAACCGTCGAGCGTCTTCTCCACCGTCGTGACCTGTTTCTGCAGTTCGAGGACGGCGTTTGCCGCCTTCATCTCGGAAAGCAGCATGCGGATGATGTCCCTGGCGCTTTCGTCGCAGAAGAGCTGGCCGAGCGTCTTCTCGTGCCAGGCGATCCCGTGCGCCTCCACCATGTCGAGAAAATCCCGCGGCGTATAACGCGCGAGTGCGGACTTGGCGAAGTGCGGATTGGCGGAAAGGAAATTCTTCGCGCCCGCATGGATGTTGGTGAAGTTGCAGCGTCCGCCGCCGGAGATGCGGATCTTCTCGCCCGGCGCCCTGGCGTGGTCGATCACGAGTACGGAGCGCCCTCGCCCGCCGGCCCGGATGGCGCACATCATGCCTGCCGCGCCGGCGCCCAGAACCACCACATCGAATTTCCTCGTCACCCGGCGCTCCTTGTTTTCCGAGATGCTGTTTTCGATCGGTCGAGCAAAGTCAATGGCTGCTCCCCCTCGCCAATCGCCAATCCGTGATTATGATGGGAGTTCCGATCAACCTCACTCCGGTGTGTCATGCCGCAGAAGAAATCCAAACCCGCCCCCGCCATCGGCACCGTAGCGAAAGCTGCCGTTGCCCAACCGACGCTTACCTCGCTTCGAGGCGTGGCGGACTGGCGGGAGGCCACGGCATGGCTGAGAGCGCGCGGGATCGAGGATGTGGAATGCATCACGCCCGATCTCGCCGGCGTACCGCGCGGCAAGATGATGCCGTCGTCGAAATTCACCTCGAACACCTCTCTGGCCCTGCCCTCCGCCCTCTATCGCCATACGATCTCCGGCGAATATCCGGAAGAGACCGGCAATTTCCGCTACGAACCGCGCGACAGCGATCTCAAGCTGGTGCCGGACCTTTCGACCTTGTCCGTGGTGCCCTGGGAAACCGATCCGACCGCCCAGGTGATCTGCGACATCGTCGATACGGACGGCAAGGCGGTCGCCTATACGCCGCGCAACGTGCTCAAGAATGTCCTGAAGCTCTATAAGGAGCGCGGCTGGAAGCCGGCGGTGGCGCCGGAGATCGAATTCTATCTCGTCGCCAAGAACGACGACCCGGATTACCCGTTGCATCCGCCGAAGGGGCGTTCGGGACGCTCCATCCTCGGCGGCCAGGGCTATTCGATCGCCGGCATCAACGAATTCGACGAACTGATCGACGACATCTATCATTTCTCGGAAAAGCAGGGCCTGGAGATCGACACGCTGATCCACGAGGAAGGCCCGGCGCAGCTCGAGATCAACCTGCGGCACGGCGATCCGGTCGAGCTCGCCGACCAGGTCTTCCTGTTCAAGCGCACCATCCGCGAGGCGGCGATGAAGCACGGCATCTACGCCACCTTCATGGCAAAACCCATGCAGGGCCAGGCGGGATCGGCCATGCACATCCACCAGTCGGTCGTCGACATCAAGACGGGCAAGAATATCTTCTCGAATCCGGACGGCTCTCCGTCCCGGGAGTTCTTCCATTTCATCGGCGGCATGCAGGCCTATGTGCCGAAGACGCTCGTGATGATGGCGCCCTATGTGAATTCCTACCGCCGCCTGACGCCCGACATGTCGGCGCCGGTGAATACGGCCTGGGGTTACGACAACCGAACGACCGCGTTCCGCGTGCCGGTCTCGGATGCCGCCGCCCGCCGCGTCGAAAACCGGCTGCCGAGTTCGGACGCCAATCCGTACCTGGCGCTCGCGGCTTCGCTCGGCTGCGGGCTTCTCGGCATCATGAAAGGGATCGAACCCGGACCGGCGACCGAAGATACCGCCAATGAAGGCGCGATCGACCTGCCGCGTGGCCTGCTCGAGGCCGTCTCCCTGCTCGAATCCGATCCGGCGCTGGCGGAGGTCTTCAGCCCGGAATTCATCGGTCTCTATGCGGGCGTGAAACGCGGCGAGTTCGAGACCTTCATGCAGGTGATCAGCCCCTGGGAGCGGGAGTTCCTGCTTCTCAACGTGTGAGGTCGGTGTCTTGGATTCATGGCAGAGCCCGATCGCGCCGGGAATCTCCTGGTATCAGGCAACCGTCGGCGAGCGGCCGGACTATCCGGCCCTCGACGGTTCGAAGTCGGTCGACGTGGCGATCATCGGCGGCGGCTATACCGGCCTGCAGGCGGCCTGCAATCTGGCGAAGGCCGGCGTTTCCGTCGCGCTGATCGAGGCGAACCGGTTCGGGGACGGCGCCTCCGGCCGCAATGGCGGGCAGATGGGCACCGGCCAGCGCTGGTGGCCGGAAGACCTCGAGAAGGAAATCGGCTACGAACGCTCCAAGGCGCTGTTCGACATGGCGGAGGACGCCAAGCGATACCTTCTCGACTTCGCCGAAACACACGGCATCGACATGGATTACATGCCGGGGCAGATGAACGTTTCCCACAAGCCGGGCCACGACAGGGACTACCGGGCGAATGCCGAAATCGCGACGGAGCGCTACGGCTATCCGCACATCGCCTTCATGGATGCGCAAGAGACCGCCGAACGGCTCGGCACGAAGGACTATTATTGCGGCGTGCGCGATACGGGCACGGGTCATATCCACCCTTTGAAGCTGCTTGTCGGGCTTGCCCGCGTCGCGCATTCCGCCGGGGCGCAGATCTTCGAGATGACCAAGGCCACCGCGATCCGGCAGGCCGGCGGCAAGACATTGGTCGACACCCCCGCAGGCACGCTGGCCGCCGACCGGGTGCTGATCGCCACCAATGCCTATATCGGCGACCTGGAGCCGAAGACGGCCGCGCATATCATGCCGATCGGTTCCTTCATCGCCGCCACCGCGCCGCTCGACGACTTTCCGCATGTCATCCCCGGCGGCGAGGCCGTTGCCGATTCGCGTTTCGTGGTGCGCTATTTCCGCAAGAGCAAAGACAACCGGCTGCTCTTCGGCGGCCGGGAGGTCTATTCCTCGCGCGACCCCAGGGATACCGCCAACGCCATCCGCAAGCAGATCGTCGACACCTATCCGGCGCTCAGGGACGTGGAGATCACCCATGCATGGGGCGGCAATGTGGGAATCACCATGCCTCGCCAACCTTTCGTGCGGGAGGTCATGCCGGGCGTCACCTCGATCGGCGGCTATTCCGGCCATGGCGTGATGCTGTCAAACTATTGCGGCAAACTTTATGCTGATATGGTCGCCGGCAAGGCAACCGATCTCGATCACCTCGCCTCGCTCAAAATCCCCGCCTTCCCGGGCGGACGCCATATGCGGACTCCGCTGCTTTTCCTTGCCCTCACGTGGTTTGCGCTGCGCGACAGGCTCTGACAAGGTTCAAGAGTGCCGCCCATTCAAACGCCCGATTTGGGCTAGCGTTTTTAAATCGATTAGAATAAACATGCCCCCAACCATGCAGGACGAAAGAACAGCGATGAGCAGCCAGATCATCCCAGTCGAACCTTTTGATTGTATCGTCTTCGGCGGTACCGGCGATCTTGCCGAGCGCAAGCTCCTTCCCGCCCTCTACCATCGTCAGATCGAGGGCCAGTTCACCGAGCCCACACGCATCATCGGCGCCTCGCGCAGCGCGCTCTCGCATGAGGATTACCGCAAGTTCGCAGAGGATGCCCTGAAGGAGCACCTGAAGAAGGGCGAATTCGACGAAGCGGAAGTCAAGAAATTCTGCCAGCGCCTCTATTACGTCTCTGTCGATGCCAAGACCGATCAGGGCTGGGACGAACTCAAGAAAATCATCGACGACGGCAAGGAACGCGTCCGCGTCTTCTATCTCGCCGTGGCGCCCGGCATTTTCGGCGCGATCTCCGAGAAGATCCGCGACCACAAGCTGATCACCAAATCGACCCGCATCGTCGTCGAGAAGCCGATCGGCCGCGACCTCGCCTCGGCCCTCGAACTCAACGACACGATCGGCAGGGTCTTTCGGGAAGAGCAGATCTTCCGCATCGACCACTATCTCGGCAAGGAGACGGTGCAGAACCTGATGGCGCTGCGCTTCGCCAACGCCCTCTACGAACCGCTCTGGAACGCCGAGCATATCGACCATGTGCAGATCACCGTCGCCGAAGCGGTGGGCCTCGAAGGCCGCGCCGGCTATTACGACACGGCCGGCGCGCTGCGTGACATGGTGCAGAACCATATCCTGCAGCTTCTCTGCCTTGTCGCCATGGAAGTGCCCTCCTCGATGGATTCGGAATCGGTGCGCGACGAGAAGCTCAAGGTGCTGCGTGCCCTGAAGCCGATCACCGAAGCCAATGTCGAGCAGATGACGGTGCGCGGCCAGTATCGTGCCGGCGCTTCCGCCGGCGGTCCGGTCAAGGGCTATCTCGACGAACTGGAAGGCGGCGTCTCGAACACCGAGACCTTTGTCGCCATCAAGGCCGAGATCGGCAACTGGCGCTGGGCGGGCGTGCCCTTCTACATCCGAACCGGCAAGCGGCTTGCCAACCGCGTCTCGGAGATCGTCATCACCTTCAAGCCGATCCCGCACAATATCTTCGATACCGGGGCGGGCCGCATTTCGGCGAACCAGCTCATCATCCGCCTGCAGCCGGACGAAGGCGTCAAGCAGTCGCTGATGATCAAGGATCCCGGTCCCGGCGGCATGCGGCTGCGCGAGGTCTCGCTCGACATGAGCTTTGCGGAATCCTTCGCGGTCCGCAACCCGGACGCCTACGAGAGGCTGCTGACGGATACGATCCGCTCCAACCAGACGCTGTTCATGCGCCGCGACGAAGTGGAAGCCGCATGGCGATGGGTCGACCCGATCCTGAAGGGCTGGGAAGCGACCGGCCAGCAGGTGCAGGGCTATACCGCCGGCACCTGGGGTCCGAGCCAGGCGATCGCTCTCATCGAGCGCGACGGCCGCACTTGGCACGAGGGTTAGGGCACGAGGGTTAAGGCGCTAAGGTTGAGAAAAGGGCAATGACCGCGAACATGCATGAATTTCCGGATGCAGCAGCACTCGCCGCCGCCTTGGCGGACGAGGTCGTGGCATGCCTTGCCGCCGCGATCGAGGAGCGGGGCTCCGCCTCGCTCGCCGTCTCGGGCGGCTCGACGCCGAAGAGGTTCTTCGAAACGCTTTCGACCCGCGACCTCGACTGGAGCAAGGTGACGGTGACGCTGGTCGACGAGCGCTTCGTGCCGGCCGACAATCCGCGTTCCAACCATCTCCTGGTCGCAACGCATCTTTTGAAGGACAAGGCAGCGGCCGCTAATTTCATCCCGCTCTATTACGACTGTTCCTCGATCGAGGAGGCGGCACGCATGGCGACGGAAGAGGCCGCCCGCATCGGCAACCCCTTCGACGTGGCGATCCTCGGCATGGGAACGGACGGCCACACCGCCTCGTTCTTCCCCCACGGCAACAATCTGCAGCGAGCGCTCGACCTTTCCGGCCCGCGCGGCGTGCTGACCATGGAGGCGGAAGGAGCCGGCGAAGAGCGGCTAACCTTCTCCTTCGCCAGCCTTTCGGATGCCCGCCTGCTGGCGCTCCATATCGAAGGCCAGGGCAAGAAGGACGTGCTCATAAAGGCGAAGGCCGGCTCCGACGAGGCCGAAATGCCGATCCGCGCCGTGCTGAACCGCGCCGTTTCGCCGCTTCAGATCTACTGGGCGCCGTAAGGCCCCCCGCTCCCGGCGCTTCCGGCACCGAATTTTCAATAGGAGCAATCCCGGTGGCTTAAGGGCCTTGTCGAAGGTCCGCGGCCTCTCCCAAGCCGGGGTTGACCAAAGAGGACAAGACCATGGCCGCCCATTCCAGCATCGAGGCGATCACCGCCCGTATCGTCGAACGATCGAAACCGCATCGCGAAGCCTATCTCGACCGCGTCCGCCGGGCGGCTTCCCGAGGTCCGCACCGCTCCGTCCTCTCCTGCGGCAATCTCGCGCACGGCTTTGCGGTCTGTTCCCCCGCCGAGAAGGAGGCGCTCGCCGGAGACGTCGTCCCGAACCTCGGCATCATCACCGCCTATAACGACATGCTCTCGGCCCACCAGCCCTACGAGACCTTTCCGCCGATCATCCGGGAAGCGGCGCGGGAAGCCGGCGGCATCGCCCAGGTCGCGGGCGGCGTGCCGGCCATGTGCGACGGCGTCACCCAGGGCCAGCCGGGCATGGAGCTTTCGCTCTTTTCCCGCGATGCGATCGCCATGGCGGCCGGTATCGGCCTTTCGCACAACATGTTCGATGCGGCCGTCTTCCTCGGCATCTGCGACAAGATCGTGCCGGGCCTCGTCATCGCCGCTCTGAGCTTCGGGCACCTGCCAGCGGTCTTCATCCCGGCCGGACCGATGACGTCGGGGCTCCCGAACGACGAGAAATCGCGCATCCGCCAGCTTTACGCGGAAGGCAAAGTGGGCCGCGACGAGCTGTTGGAAGCCGAATCCAAATCCTATCACGGCCCCGGCACCTGCACCTTCTACGGCACGGCCAACTCAAACCAGATGCTGATGGAGATCATGGGCTTCCATATGCCCGGCGCCTCCTTCGTCAACCCCGGTACGCCGCTGCGCGACGCGCTGACCCGCGAAGCCGCCAAGCGGGCGCTCGCCATCACCGCGCTCGGCAACGAGTTCACGCCGGCCGGCGAGATGATCGACGAGCGCTCGATCGTCAACGGCGTCGTCGGCCTGCATGCGACCGGCGGTTCGACCAACCACACCATGCATATCGTCGCCATGGCGCGCGCGGCCGGCATCCACCTCACCTGGCAGGATATTTCCGAACTCTCCGATGTCGTGCCGCTGCTCGCCCGCGTCTATCCGAACGGCCTTGCCGACGTGAACCACTTCCATGCCGCCGGCGGCATGGGTTTCCTCATCAAGCAGCTCCTGAAGCAGGGAATGCTGCATGACGACGTCCGCACCGTCTTCGGCCAGGGGCTCGAAGCCTATACGGTCGAAGCCAAGCTCGATGCGAACGGGCAGGTCGTGCGCGAACCGGCACCGGAGAAGAGCGGGGATGCGAAGGTCCTCGCCACGATCGACGCGCCTTTCCAGCCGACCGGCGGGCTCAGGATGCTGAAGGGCAACGTCGGCAAGGCGGTTATCAAGATTTCGGCGGTGAAGCCGGAGCGGCATGTGATCGAGGCGCCGGCCATCGTCTTCCACGACCAGCAGGAGCTGCAGGACGCCTTCAAGCGCGGCGAACTCAACAAGGATTTCGTGGCCGTCGTGCGCTTCCAGGGGCCGAAGGCGAACGGCATGCCGGAACTCCATCGCCTGACCCCGCCGCTCGGCGTGCTGCAGGACCGCGGCTTCAAGGTGGCGCTCGTCACCGATGGACGCATGTCCGGCGCCTCGGGCAAGGTGCCGGCGGCCATCCACATCACCCCGGAGGCCTCCGACGGCGGGCCGATCGCCAAGATCAAGAACGGCGACATCATCCGCCTCGACGCGGTCGCCGGCACGCTGGAAGTGCTGGTGGATGCCGCGGAATTCGCCGCCCGCGTGCCCGCCGCGGCCGACCTTTCCGACAACGAGTTCGGCATGGGCCGCGAGCTCTTCGCCGCCTTCCGCCGCAATGTCGGCCATGCCGACCAGGGCGCCAGCGTGTTCGCCTGAACGCAAAAAGGGCGGCTTCGGCCGCCCTTCGTTCCTGGGAAATCGTCCGTTTACCTTACCAGGCCCGGATGTCGATCGTGCGGTCCTTGTGGTTCGGGTGTGTGGAAAAGACGAAGATGCGGTTCATCTCCTTCTCGGACAGCAGGCGGAGGAAGCGGACCTCGATCGTATTGTTGGCAAAGGTCTTCATCAGCAGGCAGCCGATCTTGGTGATGCGCGCATCCGGGATATCGAGGTAAAACTGCTGCGGCAGGTTGTACTGCGTGAGAATGCCGATGATGGCGCCGCTCCGGGAGATGCGCAGTATGTCGCAGCGGCGCTGCGCCATGTTCATCACGCCCTTCTCCGTGTACTCGATACGCGCGTTGTTCATCGTGTCTTCCATCTTGAACCGGTTTTCCCGGTCGTACATGAAAGACTCTTCCTTGTTCAAAAAGTGCTTTTTGTTATCTGGAGCCGCACCCACGACATCCCTCCTTCTCTTAATAAGAAAAAGCTAGCCGGCGAACTTTAACAGAGCGTTTTGAAGTCTAGCTTTGGAACAACTGCCGCCAACTCTTGCCCGAATATAGTGAACGACCGGTTATCCTTCAGATGCGAAAAGTCTTACCTTCCGCATCGAAAAGGTGCAGCTTCCTCGGATCGGCCGAAAAGCGTATCGTCTCGCCCTTCGTTACATTCAGAATGCCGGGGATCTTGGCAATGATCGGCTCGCGATCGGCGAGGCCCTCTATATAGAGCAGCGTCACCTCGCCGAGCGCCTCGACGATGGAAATCCGCCCTTCGAAAAGGTAATCCTCGCCCGTCGCGACCGAAAGGTCTTCCGGGCCCGGGATGATGTTCATCGCGGGCGAGCCTATGAAGCGGGCCACGAAGAGGTTCTGCGGACGCTCGTAGAGCTCCAGCGGAGCGCCGACCTGCTCGATGCGGCCGGCCGAAAGCACGACGATGCGGTCGGCAAGCGTCATGGCCTCCACCTGGTCGTGGGTCACGTAGATCATCGTCGTGTCCGGCATCTGCTCCTTGAGCTTGGCGATCTCGATGCGGGTCGCGACGCGCAGCGCCGCATCGAGGTTCGACAGCGGCTCGTCGAACAGGAAGACCTTGGGATCGCGGCAGATGGCGCGGCCGATCGCGACGCGCTGCCGCTGGCCGCCCGACAGCGCCTTCGGCAGGCGGTCGAGATAGGGCGTGAGCTGGAGGATCTCCGCCGCCGAGCGGACCCGGCGATCGATCTCGTCCCTGCTCTCGCGCGCGATCCGCATGCCGAAGGCCATGTTGTCGTAGACCGTCATATGCGGATAGAGCGCATAGGACTGGAAAACCATGGCAATGCCGCGCCGGGACGGCGGCACCTCGTTCACGAGCTGGCCGTCGATATACATCTCGCCGCCGGTGATGCTCTCAAGCCCGGATATCATGCGCAGAAGCGTGGACTTGCCGCAGCCCGAAGGACCGACGAAGACCACGAACTCGCCCTGCTTGACGTCCAGGTCGATGCCGTGCAGCACCTTCACCTGCCGGGTGAGGGGGGGTCTCGGCACGCACTTTCCCTTTTCAAACATGGCGGGCGAAGAACGCCCCCCAAGCAGGCAACGTCACGCTTCTATCTTCCAGCCCGCTTTCAAAACCGTGGCCGGTCAGCACATCCCAATCACCGATCGGCAGATCGGCCGCGGCCGGCGCCGCACCCATGTTGAACAGGCAAAGCACCGTCTCGTTGCCATACTGCCGCTTGTAGCCCAGCACCGAACCGTCTTCAGGCAGGAACAGGATATCACCTTTAACGAAAGCCGGATGCTGCTTGCGGAAAGCCAGGAAGCGGCGATATTGCTCCAGCACCGAGGCCGGATCGCCATATTGGGCGCTGACCGCACGGAGCTGATGCTCGACCGGGATCGGCAGCCAGGTCTTTTCAGCGGTCGAGAACCCCGCCTGCAGCGCCTGCGCGTCCCAGACCATCGGCGTGCGGCAGCCGTCTCGTCCCTTGAACTCCGGCCAGAACTGGATGCCGTAAGGGTCCTGCAGGTCGGCATAGGCGATATCCGCTTCGGTCAAGCCCAGTTCCTCGCCCTGATAGATGCAGACGGAACCGCGCTGCGTCATCAGGATGGCGGAGACCATCTTGGCGTAGCTGTCGCGGTCAAGAACGTCCTGCCCCCAGCGGCTGACGTGGCGCACCACGTCGTGGTTCGAGAAAGCCCAGCAGGCCCAGCCGTCGGGCGCGGCGGCGGAAAAGGCATTCTGGACATCGACGACCCGCAACGGCACCAGCGGATCGGGGGCCAGGAACTCGAAGGCGTAGCACATGTGCATCTTGTCGTTGCCGGACGTGTATTCCCCGACGATTTCGAGGCCGCGCTGGCTGTCGCCCACTTCGCCGACCGCCGCGATCGCCGGAAACTCGTCCAGCACGGCGCGGAAGCGCTTCAGGAATTCCAGGTTCTCCGGGCGGTTCTTGTCGTAGAGATGTTCCTGGAAGTTGTAGGGATTGACGGCCGGGGCCGTCGAGGCGTTGCGCCGGGCGGGCTCCAGCGCCGGGTTGTCGCGCAGTTCCTTGTCGTGGAAATAGAAGTTGATGGTATCAAGCCGGAAGCCGTCGACGCCGCGCTTCAGCCAGAAGCGGGTCATATCGAGCAATGCATCCTGAACCTCGGCATTGTGAAGATTCAGGTCCGGCTGCGAGGTCAGGAAGTTGTGCATGTAATACTGCATGCGGGTCGGGTCCCACGCCCAGGCGGACCCGCCGAAGATCGACAGCCAGTTGTTGGGCGGCGTGCCGTCGGGCTTGGCATCGGCCCAGACATACCAGTCCGCCTTGGGATTGAAGCGGCTCGACCGGCTTTCGATGAACCAGGGGTGCTGGTCGGAGCTGTGCGACATCACAAGATCGATCATCACCTTGATGCCGAGCCGGTGGGCTTCAGCAATCAGCCCGTCGAAATCCGAAAGCGAGCCGAACATCGGGTCGACATCGGTGTAGTTCGAAACGTCGTAGCCGAAATCACGCATCGGCGACGGGAAGAAAGGGGAGATCCAGATGGCGTCGGCGCCCAGCGCGGCCACATGCGGCAGGCGCGCGGTGATGCCTTTGAGATCGCCGATGCCGTCGCCATTCGAATCCTGAAAAGAACGGGGGTAAATTTGATAAATAACGGCTCCGCGCCACCAGTCCTTGTCCGGCGCTGCGGAAGCTTCTGCGGAAATGCTCATTCAGAATCCTATTGTGTTCGAGGTTGCTCAGCCGCCCTTGACCGAGCCGGCGAGCAGCCCGCGGACGAGATATCGCTGCAAGCCAAAAAACACCAAAAGCGGCACAAGAATGGAGATGAAGGCCGAAGCCGTCAGAATTTCCCACCTTCCGCCCATCGAGCCCAAAAGCGCGTTCAAGGCGCCGGTCAGGACGAGCTGTTCCCTGTTGGTCCCGAGGAAGACCATGGCGACGAGGAGGTCGTTCCAGGTCCACAGGAACTGAAAGATCGAGAAGGACGCAAGAGCCGGAAAGGACAGCGGGAGGATAATCTTGACGAAAATCTCGAAATCGCTCGCGCCGTCCACGCGGGCGGATTCGATGATCTCCTTCGGCAGGCCGGCGATGTAATTGCGCAGGAGATAGATGGCGAGCGGCATGCCGAAAGCGGAATGCGCGAGCCAGATACCGGCGTAGCTTCTCGACGGTACGCCGAAGAAGGCGCCGATCTCGTTGTACATCCTGAGCAGCGGGATGAGCGACATCTGCAGCGGCACGACGATCAGCCCCACCACCATGGCGATGATCAGCGCCCGCCCGGGAAACTCCATCCAGGAGAGCGCATAGGCCGCGAAGGCCGCAATCAGGATCGGAATGATGGTCGAAGGAATGGCAACGGTCAGCGAATTGACGAAGGCCTGGCCGATCCCCTGCGAGGTGAGCACGGTGTTGTAGTTCTGGGTGGTGAAGGTGGGCGGCGTCGCGACCTGCAGATAGACACGCCGGCCGCGCTCGCCTTCGAACGGGCCGTTCTTCGTATAGGTATAGCTGCCGTCCCCGTTGACGGTAAGCGTTTCCCCGTCTCCGAGATCGGCCGGCTGACCGGCCTCGAATTCCGCAGGTGCGGCGACGCGCGTGCCGAAAGCCCTGACGGTTCCGCCCTGCCCTTCCTCGAAGACCGAGCCGGAGATGACGTAGTTCGAACCTTCCTGCCGGGCGGCGGACGGATCGGCCAATCGCGACGCCGTGGTCTGGGAGGCGCTGGTGAACGCGGTCCACCAGCCGGAGGAAGTGATCTGCGCCGGATCGCGGAAGGAGGTGACGAGGATGCCGAGTGTCGGGATCAGCCAGATGATGCAGATCAGCAGCACCGACAGATGGACGACGAGACGCGGAAGACCGATGCGGCGGAGGCTGGCGGCAGCGTTCATCTCAATGTCCCCCCATTTCCTTGTTCGCCTGGCGGATGTTCCAGATCATGATCGGCGTCACGGCCGCCATGATGACAAGGGCGATGACTGCGCTTCGGCCGGAATCTCCCCCGCCGCGGAACATCCAGTCGAACATCAGGTTCGCCAGCACCATCGTGCTCCATTGGCCGTTGGTCATGGTCAGCACGATATCGAAGACCTTCAGCACCAGGATGGTGATGGTCGTCCAGACGACGGCGATGGTCCCCCAGATCTGCGGCACCATGATCTTCCAGAAGATCTGCCAGCCGTTGGCGCCGTCGATGACGGCCGCTTCGATCGTCTCTTCGGGAATGCCGCGCAGTGCCGCCGAAAGGATGACCATGGCGAAACCGGTTTGGATCCAGATCAGTATGACCATCAGGAAGAAGTTGTTCCAGAAGGGCATCGATATCCAGACCTGCGGATCGCCGCCGAAGGATTGCACGATGGCGTTCAGGAGGCCGATCTGGGTCTCGTTGCCGCGGTACTCGTAGACGAATTTCCAGATCACCGAAGCGCCGACGAAGGAGATCGCCATCGGCATGAAGACCAGGCTCTTGGCGATGTTGCCCCACCAGATGCGGTCG
Source organism: Neorhizobium sp. CSC1952 (assembly GCF_030378245.1). Taxonomy (NCBI): domain Bacteria; kingdom Pseudomonadati; phylum Pseudomonadota; class Alphaproteobacteria; order Hyphomicrobiales; family Rhizobiaceae; genus Neorhizobium; species Neorhizobium sp. CSC1952. The sequence goes on from NZ_CP128416.1 coordinate 905,429, forward strand.
GTCAGCACGGCGATGACGAGGCCGAAAAAGGTGCAGGCGGCCGGCACGACGGCGAGCCAGAGGATGTTGTTGAAGATCGACTGGCGGAACTGCCCGTCGAAAATCGCCCAGCGGTAATTCGCAAGGCCAACGAAATTGACGCCACCCCGATCGTAGAAGGACAGGATGAAGGTCGCGACGACCGGGTAGACCAGGTAGACCCCGAGCAGGATCAGCGCCGGCCCCATGAACAGCCAGGGACGGACGACCGCCCGGCGGTTGAGATTGATCGATGCCGCCCGGACATTCTCCTTCGGCACCGGAAAGACGATCTGAAGCAGCTTGTCGGAGAGCCAGTAATACAGCGCGCACGCAAAAACGCCGGCGATGACGACGCCGACGGCCGAGACGATCTGCGATATCATGCTCCCCTCTCCATTCTCCGCTCTTTGCGGATCTTATGTATCATCGCCAGGTCTACAGTAGCCGCCGGATTGCCCCTCATCCGCCTGCCGGCACCTTCTCCCCGCATGCGGGGAGAAGGTGCGCCGAGCGAAGCGGAGGCGGGGTTAGGGGCTATCCGGAAAGCCCCCGTTACTTCAAGCCGTCCCAGGCCTTCTGGATATCGGACGCGACCGTCTTGGCATCCTTGCCGCCGACATAATCGATCATGCCCGTCCAGAAGGCGCCGGCGCCGATCTTGCCCGGCATCAGGTCCGAAGCGTCGAACCGGAAGGTGGTGGCGGAGGTGAGGATTTCCCCCTGCTTCTTCAGCGGCTCGTTGGCATAGGCTTCAAGATTGACGCCCTTGTACGGCGTGAGGAAAGCGGCCTGCGCCATCCAGACCTCATGGGCGATCGGCGTCTTCAGGAATTCAATGAATGCCTGTGCGGCGGGCGAATCCCTGGTGATGGCGATCAGCGTGCCGGCGCCGAGAACCGGTGTGCCGAGCTCCGGCTTGGAGGCGTAGGTCGGCAAGTAGAAGAAGTCCGCATCGGTGCCCAGCTTCTTGTCCGGCGGGAAGAAGGACGAGATGAACGACGCCTGGTGATGCAGGTAGCATTTCGGCGGAATGTCGAAGAGGCCCTTCGGGCTGTCGCGGAAATCGGTGGAGGCGACGGCCGCAACACCGCCGCTCACATATTTCTCGTTCTTGGCGAACTTGCCGAATTCCTCGATGGCGCCGACGACAGCGGGATCATCGAACTTGATGTCGTTCTTCACCCATTTGTCATAGGTCTCGGGAGACTGCGTGCGCAGCATCATGTCCTCGACCCAGTCGGTCGCCGGCCAGCCGGTCGCGCCGCCGGAGCCGAGACCGATGCACCACGGAACCCCGCCGTCCTTGACGATCTGGTCGCTAAGCTTGATCAGGTCCTCCATGGTCTTCGGGACCTCGTAACCGGCCTCCTCAAAGTTTTCGGGGACATACCAGACGAGAGATTTCAGGTCGGCCTTGAACGGGAAGGCGAAATAGGCCGTCTTGCCGTCCTTGCCCGGATACATGCCAAGATCGACCCAGGACTGGCCGGCGCCGTAGTTCTCCTTCACCCAATTCGCGGTCTCATCGCCGAGCGGGGTGAGAAACCCCTTGGCGGCAAGGTCCGTCAGAAGACCGGGCTGCGGAATGATGGCGATATTCGGAGGCGAGCCGGCCTGGGTATCGATGACGATCTGCTGTTCGTAGTTTTCCGAGGAGGAATAACGGCCATCGACCCCGGTCGCCGCATTGAAATAGGCGAGCACGCTGTTGAACAGGATCTCGTCTTCACCGCGCCACGGGCCGAACAGGGTCAGGCCCTGTCCCTTCAGATCCGCATGGGCGGCCTTGAAATCCTCATAGCTCTTCCAGTTGAAACGCGAATCCTGCCCCGGCGGAAATTTCAACTCCTGGGCACCGGCGCCGCCGGCGATCAAAACCGCGAGCGCCGTGCCGATCCAAAATGATGCCTTCATGAAATAACCCTCCCATTGCCCCGGTTTTTGCTACTCTGCCGGGAGTTCCAAGATATGGGAAGAGATTTAACGCGCTCTCGGAGGAGTCAACCCCTCCGAAAGCGTCATATGTGGATGGAAAAATGCGCCGTCCGGCGTCAGAATTTCGGCGCCGCTTTTCCCGCGGTGCGATAGGCGGCGATCACCGTATTGGCCATCAGCATGGCGATGGTCATGGGTCCGACGCCGCCCGGAACCGGCGTGATGGCGCCCGCGACCTCGGCGGCTTCCGCATAGGCGACATCGCCGACGAGGCGGGTCTTGCCCTCGCCCTTGTCGGGCGCGGCGACGCGGTTGATGCCGACATCGATCACGGTGGCGCCGGGCTTCACCCAGTCGCCCTTCACCATCTGCGGACGCCCGACGGCGGCGACGAGGATGTCGGCGTTGCGGCAGACGGAGGCAAGATCCTTCGTCCGAGAATGCGCCATGGTGACGGTCGCGTTGGCGGCGAGCAGCAAGAGGCCCATCGGCTTGCCGAACAGGTTGGAGCGGCCGATGACGACCGCGTTCAGGCCGGAAAGGTCACGGCCGTGTATACGGTGGACAAGCAACATGGCGCCCGCCGGCGTGCAGGAGATGAGGCCGGTTTCCAGGTCACCGGTGGCGATCTTGCCGGCATTGACGACGTGCAGACCGTCGACGTCCTTTTCCGGCGAGATCGACAGGATGACCGGCTCGGCGTTCAGATGTTTCGGCAGCGGAAGCTGGACCAGGATGCCGTGGACGGCAGGATCGGCATTGAGCTCGGCGACGAGCTTTTCGAGCTCTTCCTGCGTCGTCTCTTCCGGCAGACTGTGCTGAATCGAGTTGAAGCCGCACTGCTTGGCCATCTTGCTCTTGGAATTGACGTATGCATGGCTTGCCGGATCATCGCCGACGATGACGACCGCAAGACCCGGCTTGACGCCCGTCTCCTTTTCCAGAGAGCCCGCCGCCTCGGTCACGGCCACGATGACGGACGCCGCCGCCTCTTTTCCATCGATCACCACAGCCACGCGCGCCTCCCGCTTGAAACCGTTACCAATGTATACATGGGACATGAATGAAATCTGTCCGCCAACGCCTATGCTGGTCGCAGACGGCAAATGCAAGCGGATTCGATGTCGCAGGCGCTTATCTTCTCGCCACGCTTCGGCGGGCTGAATACAACTGCACGCGTTCGCGTAGTTCCGCCATCTCGCGGCGCAGTTCCTCCAGTTCCTCCGCCTTGCGGATATCTTCCTCGGAGAAACGCGGGGTCGTATAGGACGGGGCGTCGGCAAGACGACCGAACATCACCGCAGCGACCAGCGGCGGCAGATCGCTTTCCGGAACCGGCCGGCGATTGGCCATCAGCATTTCGCGGATATGGTCCGCAAGCGGGCTGTCATTGGCTGGCGCCGGATAGCGCGGGCGCAAGGGTGACTGCAGCTCGTGGTAGGCCGGCTCATGATGAACCGGATCGTCATCCTCCCAGAAAGCATTTGGCGCCTCGGGAACAGTTTCTGGCCACCGCTGGCCGTCGGCATGGTCCGCCTCGTCTAGCAGGCCGGATTCCGCTTCATCGACCATGTCCACCTGCAGCGGCTTGCGCCGCGTGAAGAAGGCGAACGCCACGCCGAGGCAGAAGCCGATCAGCGCCCCGCCGCCGGATATCTCGGCGAGCGAGGGGCCAAGCGTCTGGGCGTTCTCGGCTGCAGCCGGGGCCAGGACCTCGACCTTGGCGGCCGACACCCTGGTCTCCGCCTCCGAGCGATGAAGCGCTTCGAGATAATTCCGGCGCGCCTCGTCGGCCGCCGTTTCCAACGCCGCAAGCCTTGCGGCGGAACCGGCAATCTGCTCGTCGTCCGGCTTCCCGGCCTGTTTGGTCCTGAGCTGGGCCAGATGCTTCGCGGCGGCGCTCTCCTGCTGGCGAAGCGACGTTGCAAGCTGTTTCAGGGCCGTCTGAATATCGGCGCGCGCCGCTTCCAACGCCCCCTGGGCTGCAAGCAGCTGCGGATGGCGCGGGCCGAGATTGCCCGAAAGCTGGTCGACCGCAAGCTTGGCCTCCACATGCCTTTGCCGCTGATAGTCGAGACCGGTGAATTCCAGGCTGTCCGGCAGAGGCTTGTTCAGCACGTCTTCCAGCTTCATCGCGGACGCCTGCGCCGCCTTCTGCTTCAGGTCCGCAAGCTGCGTTTCCGCATCGGTGATCTCCGCCACAAGCTGGCGGCTTTCGCTTTCCGCCCGGCGCAGCTGCGAAAGCTTCTGTTCGCCCGTCTCTCCGACGAAACCCGAGAGAGCCGCCTCGGCGCGTTCAAGGGTCTGGCGGAGCCTCTCCACCAACGGATCGGACGTTCCGGCGCCGGCAACGACGATCCGGTCGTGGAGGCTGTCACCGACCATGTTGGCGATCCGCGCCGCCATATCCGGTTGCGACGCCGTTACCGAAATGACGAGCTGACCGGTGCTGCGGTCATAGGTGGCCGCGATCGCCTGCGAAAGCCGATCCCGCAATCGGTTCTCGGCCTGCGCGACGGTCGTTTCCTCTCCGGAGACGATATCCGACATGACCCGCGCCGCGCTTGGCCGGTCGACGGAAAACTCGCTGTTGCGCCCGAGGTTGAGCGCGCGGATGAGATTGTCGAGGCTCGCCTTCGAACGGAGCGCCGCCACGGCTTCACTCACCGCGCTCTCGCCCGCCGCCTCGACCTGCAGCCGGGTTTCGGCCTGGAATTTCTGCGGCACCGCTTCGACGAAGAGGAGCGGCAAGAGGCCGCCGGCCAATGTGAGAGCGCCCGCCTTCAGGAAAGCAGACCGCATTCCGGCCAGCGCGGACCTGACGCGCTTTGCCGCAGGCTGGAGGTTTCGGTCTTCGCTGATATTCGCCGATTGATCCATGGGATGACCGCACTAACCGGGGCTGCCGGAATCCCGCGGGCAGCCTGTTGATTAAGGCAGTCTAAATTATCATGGCAAATAAAGAGTTAACTCGTCAGGCGAAGGACGGCTCGGCCGAACCCACTCCGGCTTTCGCGGCAGCAAGAGCCGGCCTGCCTTCGATGAACCCGGACAGGCCCGATCCCGCCATCACTACCAGTCCGGTGCGGAGCGCCGCCAGCCGGAGCTCGATCCGCTTCTCCTCGGCAAAGCGCGGCGCATCGACGATGACCACATCGAAAGGTTGTGTGATCTCCCGGTCCGGAGCGATCGCCACGATGTCGTGCCAGGGCGCATGGCGGACGAAATGATCCCGCAGAACCTCGATACGGGCGATATCCTCCCCGGCGATGCCGATCCGGCGGCCTTTCTCCAGGAAGGTGAGCAGTGCAGGCACGAATGTCCCTGCCGAGTAGCGGGCCGGTAGCGGCCCTTCCCGCAGCGCTTTCATCAGGAAGCCAAAGGTCCGTCCGCCGGACGGCAGCAGCAGCCTGCGGCGCAATTCGTCGCGATAGCCGGCGTCGGCCGCCTGGCGCAGAGCCGTCCTCGCGTCGAGGAACGCCAGCGTCGTACGGTTGCCCTGCATCGAAATCAGGCTCTCCACAAACCCGAGGGCTGCGGTCCATCCAAGATCGCAGACGCGCAGGCCGAACGGGGATCGCGGCGACGCGAAGGCCTGGAATTCTCCCGATGCGTTCATCGATACGCTCCACATGAGGCACGGCAATTCTCCGGTACCTCTAGCAGAGCGCCCTGAACCTCCATTTAAGCCGGTCGTTAAAATGCCGGCGATCCGTGTATTTCCGGGACTCCCGAAACGGAAAAGCCGGCCATGACGGCCGGCTCTGCGCGTTTCCGAAAGTGGAACGCCGCTCAATGGGCAGCGGGCTGCGCCGGCGCGTCGATCTTCACGCCTTCCACGATCTTCTGGCCCGGGTTCGGGTTCTTGTTGCCGCGGGAGGCATTGTTGCGAATGTCCTCCTTCGACAGATAGTCGAGCTGTTCGACCAGCACTTCCGCCACCAGCCCTTCACCCAGCTTGCTGTTCATGTCGTCCTTGATGCTCGAGCGGAACTTCTCGAGGTCGAAGGCTCCGGGCTTGCTGAGATCGACCATCTTGTTGCCGATCAGCAGCGTGAAAAGCCCGTCGGTCGTCAGCTCGGTGATGGGAAGCTTGACGTTCCTGATCTTCTCCTTGTCCATCATGAACGAGACGCGGCTCAAGAAATAACCGGTGATCGCGCCGTTCGAGATCACCGGAATGGTGATCGATTCGCCGCGCACCAGCTCCTGCATCTCTTTCCTCCTGGCCTCCTCATCGACCGGCGCAGGCGCGGCAGACATCTGCACGGAGAAATACACTGCCCCGAGCGTGACGATGCAGACCCATAGACCCGTGAGAAGGAGCTTGACCATCAGGCTTCGCCGTAGGTGAACTGTTCCTGGGTATAGGTGCCGTCGCCGTCGGCATCGCGGGCGGCGCTTTTCAGGAGATCGGCGACCGCACGCACGGCATGCAGGTGTGCCTCGACCCGCCGGGCGTTGAGGGCGAGCTTCGCCTTCAATCCATGCATCTGGTCGATGTAGCCGATGGCCAGCTCCTTCGGATCGGTGCCGCGGAACAGCATGGTCAGCTCATAAAGGCAACGGCTCTTATGGGCGTTCGACACCTTGAGGTCGAATTCCGGATCGCGGCCCAGCCGCTGGTTCTCGTTGTCGATTATCATCTCCAGCCGGCCGAGCACGGTCTTGATGCGATAATCATTCGAAACGACTTCCATATTTTCTGCCCCAGTCTGAATCATGTCAGGCCTCACTCTTCTTGCCGACGCCGAGAATCTGACGCTCGAAATCGGTAATCATGCTCATTGCGCGGCTGCGATCATTCTCGTCGGTGCTGGTGTTGACCACGCCATGCCGTTCGGCCCGGGCGAGCGCCTGCGAATACATCTGCTCGGCAATACCGACGCCGCCCCTCTTGGACATTTCGTCGGCGATCTGCTCGGCCATCATGCTTTTCCAGAACTCGCCCGCCGACCCTTTGCCGTAAACCTCCTCGGTCTCGTTGGGGAGCATGGAGTTCACGAACGTCTGCAGCACGGAGGCTTCGAACTTGCGGTATTCCTCCGGCATTTCGACAGCCTTCTTCGGCGCCTCCGGATTGCCGAGGCCCGCCTTGGTGGCCGGCGTATCGATGATATCCATGGCTGCGCCGAAACCCTTGCCGGCATCAGCAAGGCTTGTCGCGGCAAAGGCCGCCTTGTGCGCCTTCAGCCTGGCCTGGGCTTCCTGAACGGCAGTGGGGTCGGCGGCGCGAACGACGTCCAGAACCAGATCGCTCGGAGGTGAAATCGCCACGTCAGCTCCTTTCATGACTTCCGCGAACCACGTCCAAAAGACGCAAGGCACACGGCAACAGTTTGAATCGGCACATGCTCCACCCGGCTGCGATTCCTGCCGGGCGGTCGGTGCGTTGAAGGGAACTATGCCGTTCGAAGCTTGCTGGAGGCTGGCGCAGCTATTTGATCAGCTGGACGCCGAGAGTGATCTCAATGAGTTCGTAGATGGAATTGTCGGCAGCCTCGCGGTCTTCGTGATCGCGGGCGTCCTTCATGTTTTCCTCAAGGCGGTCCGCCTTGGTGCGCTCCTTCAGGACTTTCATCTCCTGGACCTGCTGGACGCCGGCGAGCTGGCGCTCCTTGGTCGTCAACCGCCCGAAGCGCTCGGCGTAATGCTGCGAGAACTGCCGGTGCACCGGCTCCATCGAGCCGATCGCATCGATGACCTCTTCCATCGACTGGTTGACCTCGGCGCGGTGACGGGTCGTCGCCGCGAGCTCGTGCTCGGCCATCTTCTCGATATGCCGCTGTACCGCCACGAGGCGCTTCAGCTTGTCCGACCGCTTGCCTGACCCCGCCATCACGTCTCCTAGAACGACATGAAGATCGGCGCGAAACCATCCGCATATTGGCGGATGAGCGCGGCGATCGAAAGATAGAGAAGGAAAAGCCCGCCCATCAGGAGGAAAGGCGTCGAGATGAAGAAGACCGGGATCTGCGGCGCGAGCTTGTTGATGAGGCCGATCGCCACGTTGAACATCAGGCCATAGATCAGGAACGGGCTTGCCAGCCGCAGCATGATCATCGTCGATGCGCGCAACGTGTCCGTCAGCGTGATCAATATCTTCTGCGAATCGATCACGGCCCCAACCGGCGTCGCCGTGTAGGAATCGACGAGGGCTCGGAAGACGACATGGTGGAAATCCATCATGAACAACAGCAGAAGACCGCTCAGGGTCAGGAGGTTGGTCATCTGGTTTTCCGAGGTGTCTTCCAGAATGTCGTGGCCCCCGGGTGCCGTGAAGCCGATGGACATGGTCAGGATCGCGCCGGCAAACTGCATGCCCAGCGTATAGAGCCGGGCGATCAGGCCATAGACGACGCCGATCAGCACCTCGGTGAAGATAAGACCGACATAGGTGGCGCCGGGGGAAGATACCTTGGGATAGATCATGTCCCAGAGGAGCGGCAGCATCGCCATGGAGACCGCGACCGCCGCAAAAAGCCTGACCTGCGGGGGAATGCGGGCGCTTCCGAAGCCCGGCAGAACCATCATGCACCCGCCCATGCGGCAGAACGCAAGGAAAAGCGCGAGAATGGTCCCTTGCGGGTCGGTAATCATGGGAGAATCGTCCTTTACGGACAGCTTAGAGCGTTTCAAGGCCGAATTCCATTCGGCCTTGAAACAGTCCATCACGAAATCGCGCCGAGTATCTTGATTTCGAGACCCTTGGCGAGCTCCACATGGGAGAGAACCGGAAGGGTCGCGAACAGGCGTTCGATGATCATCCGCACATAGGAGCGCGTCTCCGGCGAGGTGACGAGCACGAAGGGCAGGCCGCGATCCATGAACTCGCGGATGACCTTGGTCGCCTGCTCGCTGAATTCCTCAAGCGTACGCGGATCGATGTCGAACTCGACCACTTCGCCCTTGTTGTCGCGCTTCAGCGCCTGGTGGAACAGCATGTCCCACTTGTTGCCGAGACGCAGCACGCGGAGCACCCCGTTGTCGGCAAGGTCGCCGCAGAGCTGCTGCGCCATGCGCACGCGCACATGTTCGACGATCTGCTCGGTCTTGCGGACATGCGGCGCGAGCTCCGCCACGGCTTCGAGGATGAGATGCAGGTTGCGGATCGAGACGCGCTCGGCAAGCAGCAGCTTCAGGACCGCCTGCAGGCCCGAATAGGACATATGCGACGAGCAGATCTCGTCGGCGAGCTTCTTGTATTCCGGATCGAGCCGATCGATCAGGATCTTGACGTCCTTGTAGGAGAGAAGCTGCGGCAGGTTGTTGCGGATGACTTCCGACAGATGGGTCAGCACGACCGAGACGTTGTCGATCGGGTGGAAGCCCTCGCGCTTCAGGTCTTCCGCGAAGGTTTCGAGGATCGAGACGGCCGGCATCCCGAAGGCGGGTTCGCGGATTTCGTCGCCGGGAATGCTCGGCTTGCGGCCCGATCCCGTCACGACAAGCACGTCGCCGACACGCAGGACGTTCGATGCGATCGTCGTGCCGTGGATGCGGATCTGGTAGGATTTTTCCGGAATGGCGATGTCGTCGGCAACCTTGATTTCCGGCACGACGAAACCGTATTGGGTCGCGAACTTCTTGCGCATCTTGCCGACACGGAAGGCGAGCTCCTGGTGCGCGCCGAGCAGCCGGGTCGAGACCTGCTTGCCGAGCGCCAATTCGATCTCGGCGGTCTTGAGGACGGACTTGACCGAATCCTTCTCGGCTTCCTTGCTCTGGACGACCTTCTTTTCCTCGTCCTCGCGGCGCGCCTTGTTCTCCGCTTCGATGCGACGCGGCACGAGCCAGGCGCCGAAGCCCATCAGGCCGCCGAGCGTCACGAAGGGCAGGAAAGGCAGGCCGGGAACGATCGCCAGCAGGCCCATGAGGCCGGCCGCGACGGAAAGGGCGCGCGGATAGCCGCCGAGCTGATCGACGACGGCCTTGTCGGTAGAACCGGACGTGCCGCCGCGAGTGACGAGCAGGCCGGCCGCGAGCGAAACGATGAGGGCCGGGATCTGCGAGACGATGCCGTCACCGACCGAAAGCTTGACGAATACGTCCGCCGCCTCGCCGATCGGCATGCCATGGCGGAAGTAACCGATGATGATGCCGCCGAAGATGTTGATCGCAGTGATGATGAGACCGGCGATCGCGTCGCCGCGCACGAATTTCGACGCACCGTCCATGGCTCCGAAGAAGGAGCTTTCCTCTTCCAGCTCGGAGCGGCGGCGCTGCGCCTCCTTCTCGTCGATGATGCCGGCCGACAGGTCGGCGTCGATCGACATCTGCTTGCCGGGGATCGCATCGAGGGTGAAGCGGGCGCCGACTTCCGCGATACGGGTCGCACCCTTGGTGATGACGATGAAGTTCACCGTGATGAGGATCATGAAGACGATCACGCCGATCACGAAATCGCCGGACATCACCAGGCCTGAAAAGCCCTGAATGACGTTGCCCGCCGCGCCATGCCCCTCGTGGCCGTGCGACAGGATCACACGCGTCGTCGCGATGTTGAGCGACAGTCGCACCATGGTCGCGATCAGCAGGACGGTCGGGAAGGAGGAGAAATCCAAGGGTCGCTGGATCCACAGCGCCACCATCAGGATCAGCACCGAGAACGCGATCGAGAAGGCAAGGCCGATATCGATCAGGAAAGGCGGTATCGGCAGGAAAAGGATACAGAGGATGGCGACGATGCCGAGGGCAAAACCGATGTCGCGGCCGCTCGGAGTTACCTTCGGTATGGATAGTGCAGGTGGTTGCGCCATGGCTTCCCGTCTCTTCATGAGATGGCGGCAGGACATTCTCCTACCAGTTCACCATCCTGACTATCGGTCGAAGCTTGCGCGAAAATGGGGGAAGGCAAAAAAGGAAATAGGGCGGCAACCGGGTCAGAAGCCCGATTGCACCCGCGAAAAGACGAGATTGGCGAAAAGGTTGATCTGGCCGCCGATGAACGGCGCCGTAATGCCGATCGTCACCATGATGGCAACGATCTTCGGCACGAAGGTGAGCGTCATTTCCTGAACTTGCGTCAGGGCCTGGAGAAAGGCGATCGTCACGCCCACCACCATGGCGACAAGGACAGCCGGACCGGAGGCGATCAGGATCGTCCAGATCGCCGCCTGCATGATGTCGAGGGCATCAGCTTCATTCATCGAGCCGACTCCGATTCGCGGGATTTTCGTTAAGTATCTGTACCGCTGTTGTCGCCTTCGGTCGACCCGTCGGATGCATCATCGTCGCCGGTCGAGAGCGGCTGGTCCGAGAACACGACGCCGGCCTGCAGCAAGATCTTGTCGTTGTTTTCCGTAATGGCAACGACGCCGTCCGCATAGACCTCGACTTCCTTGACCTTGCCCGTGAGCGTGTCGTCGGCGCTCTTGATGTATTTGCCGACGAGATCGGTGGCGCGGGTCAATGCCTCGGCCTGAAGCATGCTCTTCAGATGATTGTTCGTCTGGATCGACTGTTCGACCTGCGAGAAGGTCGCAAGCTGCGAGATCTGCTCGGTCGCATCCATCGGATCGGTCGGGTCCTGATGCTTCATCTGCTCGATGAGGAGCCGCAGGAAGTTGTTGTAGTTCAAACTGGCATTCTTGGCAGCGTCGGTCGATGCGCCGGCGTTTGCCCAGGGATTGGCCGTCGCCGAGCTAATCGGATCTATCGCCATGGTGCGATCTCCTTGCGGATGCGCTCGACGGTGGCCGGAGCGATTTCCTGGTTGTTCAGAATGCGGTCTTCCACCGGATAGAGGGCGCGGATCGCCTTCAAGGCGTCGAAGGCGCGGCCGGATGCGACCATACCGTCGATGCGCTTCAATTCCGCCTGCACCTCGTCGTCGTGGAAGCAGGTGAGCAGCATGGCGACCGACTTGCGGAACAGCGCCGACGACTGCTCCTTTCCATCGGGATTGATCAGCATCATCTGGGCGATGAAGTAGAGCTGCCGAAGCGGCGTGGTCGCATCCTCCGGCTGAAGAACGTGGTTTTCCAGAAGGAACGTGACGTCGTTGAGGAATTCCAGCGCGACCTTTCGATCAACGCGCAACACGGCGCCGTTGATGAAGATCCGCTCACCGGATTTCAAGGAGATACGAAGCGTACTTTTCATTTAAGTCCATCCCTGATGATGGTGGTCACGTCAATGATGCCCTGGAAATTGGTCGAGTCGCGTTTTCTGATCTTCTCGCATTCCTTCAATATCCAGATGGCTATGGAGATCAGGTCCGCACGCAGTTCGGTGGCCAATTCGTTATCGGGCTGTTTCAGATCCTCGATGAAGCGAATCCAGACACGCCGGGTATAAAACAGGGCTTCGACCGTCGTGCGCGAGTAACTACCCTCGTCGCGAGCCGCGATCAGCATCTCGATGGAGCGATCGAGGGCCTGCCGTTCACGATCCTTGGCGTTTGCGACGCCATCCTCCATGATCTCGGCATATGAAAATTGGTACATTCATGTATCCTTCATCTTCACGGGCCTTCCTTTAATCATCAAAGGAAGTTGGCTAGACTCAGCTGCTGAATTCTCGCCGTTACGGTATATGCGGTCTCGAGAAGGGTTTTCATGGTGTTGAGACGGGTCGCGGCCTCCTCCGGATCGACATTCTCCATGTCTCCGAGACCCTTCACCAGAATATCTTTCTGCGCCTCCAACCTTTCCTCAGCCTTGGAGACACGTTCCGTATAGACGCCTACCATAGTCCGTTGCTGGTTAATGCTATCTACACCGTTCATCGCTTTGGCGATGACGGCCCCTGTCCGCGCGCTCACCGCCTCGCGGGCCTTGGCGTCCATGTTGGGCTGCAGGAGCTCCATCGAGATGATCGAGGCGAACGCGAAATTCCGCATGCCGGCGCTATTGGCATTGGTCGAGCTTTCGACGACCTCGGTCGAGCTGACGCGGCTCTTCATGTTCTCGTCGCTGGCGCTGGAGAAAAAGGTCGTCCAGAGGTCCTGCCCGTTCAGAGCCGCCGGGTGCGGCGGAGACGTCAACGTAGCAGTGCCGTTGAACTTCGCTTCGAGATCGTCGAGGAAGCCGTTCATCTGGTCTTCCGTCATCGCCGACAGGCTTGCGACGGGCGGGACCTGCGACGACATGTAATAATTGAGCTCGGTATCGAAAGCCGCCTTCGCCGGGGAGCCCGGCGCGAAATAATCCTGCATCGGCTTCACGTCGGTATTGATGCCCGCAAAGATGTATTCGCCCTGGACCGCCGTGTTTGCGAAGCTCGTGAAGGCGTCGAGCGAGTTCTGCATCGTCATGCGCGCCGTCGCAAGGCTCGTCTCGTCCGTGGAATTGCCGAGCGTCAGGATGGCGCTCTGGATCTCGAGAGCGAGATCGTTCATCTTCGAAAGCGAAAGTTCCGCGCTTTCGAGCCGCTGTGTCGCCAGCGATGCAGTGCTGTAAAGGGATTCGATGCGCGTGATGTCGCGGGAGAGATCGAGCGCGCGGGACGTGCTGGCGCCCAGGGTGACGCCGATATCCGCATGCTTCCCGCTTACCGCCTCCTGGTTCGCCTTCACCATTTCGCGCTGCACGCCTGCGATCGAATTCCGCATCGTGGTCTGAATGGATAATGTGGAAATGAACGATGTCTTCATGATCAGCTCGCAATATCCAAGAGTGCCTGCATCATTTCATCGACCGTCGCCATCAGCTTGGTGCCGGCCTTATAAGATTGTTCAATATCAAGAAGCAGCGACAGTTCTTCGTCGAGGCTGACGCCCGTATTGCTGGAATAGGCTTCGAGAGAGCGGGTCAGCATGGCCGTCTTCGTCTCGTCGGCGGAGGTCGCCGTGCTGCGAAGCTGCTCCAGCCAACCCATGGAGTCGGATGCGAAGGACAGAAGGTCCGGAGCGTCGGCGATTTCCGTGTCCGGATCGAACGCCATCGGCCCTTCGAGGTTTTCGTTATACTTGTCCAGCAGGTCGCCATAGCTGCTGCCGCCCGTATTGACCACATAAGCCACGCCGTTGATGCCGCCGTCCCGCAGCTTGTCGGGCGTGCCGGTCGGGGGAACGACGATCGGGTTGACAAGGATGCGCGAAGCAAGACCCGGAACGGTCACGCCGGCGGCGGGGACGGCCGTCTGCTGGACACCGGCGCTGTCCTTGTAGGTGAAGAGACCCGTTAGGGGCGTGAGCGTCCCGTCCGGTCCCGTTTCCGCAAACGCGGTGATCAGGCCGCGGGCAATCTCGTCGAGCTGGCTCTGGAAGGTGGGGGCAATCTCGTCGCGGAGCTGCAACAGCGCCTGGATGGAACCCTTGGCCGTGGTGTTGGCGGATTCGCCGGCCTTGAGCGCCACACCGTCGATATAGACGCCGCTTCCGGTGGTCGCCGCATCGAAACCGGCCGTGGGCTGGAACGTTACCTTCCGCGGAACGGATTCGAACAGCGTCACGCCGTCCGAGGTATAGAGCACCAGGTCGTTGTTTTCGCGAATGTAGGACGTGACGCCGACGATTTCCGAGATCTTCTTGACGAGCCCTTCGCGCTCGTCGAGCGCGTCATTGGCGTCGGCGCCGCTCGCCGTCGCATTCTTGACCTGGTTGTTGACCGCCTCGAGCTTGGCGAGCAGCGCATTCAGGTCGTCGACATTCTGCTTGATCTGCTCGTCGGCATCCTTGCGGATCTGCTGGAGTTCGTTGGCCGCCGTGTTCAGGCCGGATGCAAGGTCCTGCGCGCTGGAAATCACGGCCATGCCGAGGCCGGTATCGTTCGCCTTGGAGGCGAATGCGTCGAGATTGTTGCGGAAGGCCGTGATCAGCTTGGCGGGAGAGAACTCGTTGTTGTTCCCCCCCATCAGGTTCTTGATCGATTCGAGGCCGTTCAGAAGCGTCCGCTGGCCGCTCGCCACCGACGAGCTCTCGATCGTCTGGCGCAGGAGCGGCGAATTCTGGGAGCGGACGATGTCGCCGATCATGGCCCCATTGCCGCCGGTCACGACCATTGCGGAACGGCGGACATAATCCGGGTTCTGCGCATTGGCGATGTTCTTCGAAACTACCGACGACTGGGTGCCGGAGTTGTTGAAGATGGACTGGGCCGTAGACAATGCTGACGAAAGCGACATTTCTTAAATAACCTCTTGAGACTTATTCTCTCGATGATTTCGGCCGGTTATCTCTTCAGGTTGATAAGTACGTCCATCAGATCGGAGCCGGTCTGGAAGACCTTCGAATTCGCCGTGTAGACGCGCTGGGATTCGATCATCTCGGTCAGCTCGTTGGCGATATCGACGTTGGAGCTTTCAAGCGCACCGGAGTAGATCTGGCCGAAGGCGCCGCTCGTCGGGAAGCCGATGGTCACGACGCCCGAGTCGTTGGTCGGCAGATAGACGTTGCCGTTCTGCGGCTGCAGCTTGTCGATCGCCGGAACCGTCGCCAGCGCGAGCTGATAGATCGGACGGCGACCGCCATCCTGATAGACGGCCGTGACGACGCCGTCGCCGCCGATTTGAACATCGGTGATCGGGCTCGGCGAATTGCCGTCGATGATGCCCTTGCCCGGCGTGAAGGCGGTGGCGAACTGCGTCATGTCGGAGAGGTCGATGGTGATCGTCTGCGCCGGCGTGGCGCCGTCGGTCGGATCCGTAATGACAATCTGCTTGTCGGAACCGGTCGGCGGCGGACCGGCGTTGTAGTTGCCGGCCACCAATTTGTTTGTGTTCGGATCGAACCTAAGCGTCGAAGTCGACTTGATGGCCGTAGCAGGCGTGCCGTCCGAGCCGACATATGGAAAGCCGCCGTTGGTCGACTGATCCTGACGGAAGACCGTCACTTCCCAGGTGTTGTCGTCGATCTTGGTGTAGTAGAAATCGTAGAGAACCTTTGCACCGGCATGGTCGTAGCCCGTCAGCGAGCTCTTGTTGGTATAGGCGCTGGTTGCGAGGTTGTCGCCAGGCGTATCGCCGGTAACGGCCGTCGCTTCCTTGTTCAGGTTGGCCGGGAAGCTGCCCTGGCTGGAGGGCGAGGATATCAGACCGAAGTCGTTGATGTTGATCGCCTCGAGACCGTTGAAGCCGTTGACGACGGCCGCCGGCGGGTTCGAGCCATAGGGATAACCCATAAGCTGGTAGCCGGCGGTGTTGACGAGATAGCCGTTCGAGTCCTTCTGGAACGAGCCGGAGCGGGTCAGATAAGGTGAACCGTTCGGATCGCTGACGATGAAGAAGCCTTCGCCCTGGATGGCGAGGTCGGTGTTCGACGTCGTGTACTGGATGCCGCCCTGCTCGGAGATGCTGTAGCGGACGTTGGTTTCGACACCACCCGAAGAATACGAGCCCTGGGTCGAGGGCAGGACCAGCGAGGAAAACGCCGTCGAGGCGCGCTTGTAACCGACCGTGCTGGAATTGGCGATATTGTCGCCAACCGTGCCGAGACGGTTGGCCTGAGCATTCATACCCGAGACGGCCGTCTTCATCGTGCCGAAAATACTCATAGGAAATCTCCTGTTTGTCTGATGGAGAGAGTAAGTTGCGGGCCTTGCGTGAAGCTGTCTGCCTTCCATCCCGCGAAATATGCGGCAAGGCCCCGCTGAAAATCAGTTCCAGTCGATGCAATAGCCAAGGAAACGCTTGGAATCGACGGGATCGAAGCCGAGCTTCTTGCGCAGCTTCTTGCGCAGCTTGCTGATATGGCTTTCGACGACGTTCTCTTCGACTTCCTCGTCGAAGATGCCGTAGATGGCATTGAAGATCTGCGTCTTGGAAACACGGCGGCCGCGATTGGCGACCAGATATTCCAGAATGCGGCGCTCGCGGCGCGGCAGCGGGAAAACGTCGCCATCGATCTCCGGATCGCGGCCGTCGGAGAAGACCCGGATCGCGCCGATGTCCGTGTAGTTTGCAATCGCCTTCAGGCGCCGGCGGATCGCAGCGGCACGCGCCAGGATCTCACGGGGATGGACGGGCTTGCGCACCACGTCGTCGACGCCGCTGTCGAAGAAGGCAAGGGTCGTCTCCAGGGAGGGCTGATCGCTGACCGCGATCACAGGCGCCATCGACCGGTCCCGGATCGCCCGCGGCAATTCGAGCGCGCGCTCACCCTGGCCGATCAGAAAGGCCTCGACCGCAGCGATGTCCGAATCTGCCGCGGTGTTTACCCACTCGCCGAATTCCCTTGGATCGAACCCCTGAGAAGGAATTCCCTCCCGCCCGAAAAGAGAAGTGTAACCGTCTTTCACGAGCTCACGCTCATCAACCACTACGATCATTCGTCCGCCTCCGAA
Organism: Neorhizobium sp. CSC1952; assembly: GCF_030378245.1. Lineage (NCBI taxonomy): Bacteria > Pseudomonadati > Pseudomonadota > Alphaproteobacteria > Hyphomicrobiales > Rhizobiaceae > Neorhizobium > Neorhizobium sp. CSC1952. The sequence continues at coordinate 922,609 of NZ_CP128416.1, forward strand.
TCAGTTGTGGTGTTTCGATGAGGCTATGGGTACGAATCGGCGGAATCCGAGACAAGCTGCGTGAAATTAACCAAACAAATTAATAGTTGATTAACCTTTAGCTCCCGATTTGCACTAGATATAGTGGGTGTGCGATTTTCACACACAAGTTTCCAGTGGAAAAATTAACGCATCGCAAAAGAATGCTTGCATTGCCATTTTGCGCCACAAAGTAGGGCAATTGCAATTTTGCGATTCTTCGTTTTGCAAATTCAACTGAAGATTGCCTACCCGTCGCAGAACCGGGAAGCATTGGAAGTCCATTTTCCGTAGCCCGTGGCAACAAGATTGCTGATCACGCGGCACACATATTTCTTCTGCGCAGGATCGTTGTTAGGCCCCGCATGGTATCTGGCCACCGCCATCGTCCAGGTCTCATGCCTGTCATGGAGATTGCGGAGAAACTTGGCCGCATATTCCACGTTGCGCTGAGGGTTGAACATTTCCTCGGGGGAAGAGAAATTCTCGCCGTGGAAATGGTGGTTGATCTGCATGCAGCCTATGTCGATGAGCTTCCTGCCCTGCTGCCTGGCGGCATAGAAGGTCGTCATCGCCTCCTGCTGCGAAGGGGGGAAATACGCCTTCCCCTCCACATTCATGGCATAAGGGCTGAGGCTCCCCTTGCGGCCGGTCTCGGTGAGACCCACCGAATAGAGAATACCTTCCGGTATGCCATACTTCGCTGCAGCCGCCTGGATTTCACGCTCGCAGGCGCCGGGATTGGCCGGCACCCCGAGGGCCGCCGGACTTGCAGGCGAGTGCCGCGCGGCCTTGGGTGCGGGATTTTCCTCGGCGGGAGCAGATCCCCGACCTGCCCATCCTCCCGAACTGAACAGCGATCCGGCGCCGGCTTCAGAGGTAGAGATGGTCAGGACGAGCGCCGCCAGAAACGGCAGCCGTCGCGTTGTCCAATGCCGCGTCATTTGCATTCCTTGCGCCTTGCTCATCCGCCTGCCGGTTAGCGGCCTGTTCCTGGCCGCGACCGGCAGCCTGCCCCTGCCGCCCGCCTTCGGCCATGTTCTGCTGGCCCGTCTGTCCCGCCTGCCCTTGCTGGCTGCCGGCGGCGTCCGAACCCGCCGTCGACGCGATGCTGATCGTTACCTGGTCGACGGCGAAGCCTTGTGCACGGAGCGCATCCAGGATGCCGCCGCTGTCGTCGCTGAGCTGCCTATAGGCCGCGCGCGTCTCGACGGTCAGATGAACGTTCAATTCCTCGCCGTGAAGGCGCAAGGTGGCCGTCACCGAGCCGAGTTCGTGCGGGTTCATCTGCAGCTTGAGCATGTTCACCACCGTCCCGGTGCTGCTCTGTGCCGCTGCATTGGAAAGAGCCGAGCTCGGATGCATGGCCGCCGCCCATTCGGGATCGCCGGAAAGCACCGCCGTCAGATTCGCGCCGTTGGAATTCGGCGCCAGCCCAAGGAACCGGCGAGAGTCGAGCACCGTGACGTTTTCGGCAGCACCATTGGAGGACGACTTGAACTCCACGGCGGCTGTGCGCCCGCCGCGGCCGCCATCGACCGTCATGTCGACGCTCGGACCTTCACCGCGGGCATTGCTGAAACGGAACACGCGCGTGCCGGGAACAGCCGTATCCGGGTCCGAAGGCATCGAAAGCGGGTCCGCCGCTGAGTCGCTCATCAGCGTGGCGCGTTTTAGATCATTGACCGGAAGGGCGCCGGGTTCATCGGACCGGCCGTCGGCATCCTTGCCTCGCTTGTTCTGAGCTCCGGCGGCATTCTTCGGCATCGTCGCGTTCAGTTCGGCGGCCTTCGTCTCCGCTCCGTTCAAGAGCGACAGGACATCGGCGATCTTCGCGTCGTCGGCGGAAAGCATCGACAGGTCCAGATCGGCATCCTCGCCGTCCGGCGCCATATCCTTTCCGGAAGCTGCGTTCTTCTCGTGAAGCTCATCCAGTTGCTTTGCGACGGCCTTGGCAGCCGCAAGCGCATCGCGGAGCTTCTTCTCCGCCGCGGTCAGTTGCCGCTCTCCGGATTTCCGCGTCTCTTCCGGCTTCAGACGCTCGGCCGAGTTTTCCGCTTCACCAGATCCGGTGCGCAGGGATTCCGGCCTGAGATCGATGATCGGCTTCGTCTTGGCAGGCTTCGCATCCGCCATGAGGTCTTCAGGGACGGCCTCCCCCTCGCCTTCCGGCACGTCGTCCGGCTGCTGGGAATGCGCATCGCGCCCATAGCCCGAAAGCGCATCGGCGAATCCGCTTGGAGAACCGTCGGCATCCTTCCGGCCTGCGACGGCATGTTTTGCGGAAGAAGCCGCATCCGTAGCGCCAGCTTTACCACCCAAGATATCGGTAATCATTTGGAAGCGCTCTCCTCCTTCAGCATTTCATCGATGGCAAGCAATTTCGAACGACCGCTATCGACGAATGTCTGGAAGGCCGGATCGAAGTTGGCAGCGGTGCCGGCCATCGGACCTTCCGTGGCGGGGGCAGGCCCAGCGATCTCATTTCTGGGCGACGCGGCTTGAGGGTTCGCGTCTTCTGTATTGTTCATAGTGACAGGCATTTCTTGTGCGAGGCTTTCGACCATCGGCGGGCTAAGGACCTGCTCCGCTACGGCTTGCGCCGCCTGGCGCAAGGCCCTGTCGCGCGGCGACAGCGCTTCTTCCGGAACGTCGGCTATCGCCCGCATGGCCGCATCGATATCGTTCGTCGGGATGTCGGCGAGACCGCCATAGAGGCGCGCAAGCGCTTCGGGAGTGGGATTTCCGCCGAGCGCCTCGGCTTTCGAGGACGCGAGGCGGGCAAGGTCGTTCTTGCCGGCAACCGCGGCTGCGCGGGCGATGCGCAGGAAGACTTCCCGGCGGCGGTCAACGTCCATGAACTCCAGCGTACCGTCGATATCCTCTTCCCTGATCTCGCCGAAATGTCCGACGACGAGCTGCACGAAGAAATCGGCGAACTGGCTGGCATAGGGAGAATGCACGAAACGCCGGGCATATTTGCGCGAATACGAAAGCGCCTGGCCCACCAGGTTGGCATCGACGGCGATTGCGACGGAGCGGCGGAGCGCCGCCTCTTCTATGATCGTGCCGGGAGCCGTCAGCCGCGCCCAGTCGTAAAAGACCAGAGCGCCCTCGGGATCCTTGACCACCGACACGTTGCCGCTGACCAGCGCGAGGTAGGGCCCGATCTTCTCGTCGCGATACTCCTCGGTCATTTCGGCCAGGCTTTTGGCAACGAGCGTGCCTTTGCCGCTCAGGTATTTCCTCAATGCGTCTGCAACGCGGCTGTCGAAATTGCCGGCTATGTCGCGTGAAGCGAGATATTCGAGCGTCCCGGGATTGCCGCCGCTCATGGCATAGATCAGCGCGGCGTCGACATTGCGGGGATCCTCGAAGACCGACGGGTCTGCGGTCCTCAGCCGCCGGTCGATCGTCTCCAGCATGAAGCGCTGCATTTCCGCGGCGGAATGATCACCGCGAACGACCGAATCCTGCACGAATTGCAAAGATCGCAGCATCGCATAGGGGGCCAGATCGCTGCGATCCTGCGCCATTGCCGGATATGCCGGCGCGGCCCCGAAGGCGAGGCCGGCCGCGAACAGGAACCGTGTGCCCGCAAGCGCCATCGCTATCCCTCGTCCGCCTGGAGCAGGATTTCGATGCGCCGGTTCGCCGCCGCCAGCGGATCGTCCGCCACCTGAAGCCGCCTGTCCGCGAAACCGGAAACCTGCTTGATGCGATCTTCCGCCAGACCGCCATGCACCAGCATGTAATAGGCGCTGTGCGCGCGGGCCATCGAAAGCCGCCAGTTGTCGTTCTCGGTCCCCTTGAACTGGCGGCCGTCCGTATGACCGCGAAGGACGATGCTGCCCTTGCGATCCTTGAGGATCTGGCCGATCTTTTCCATCGCCAGCACCATTTCCCGGCGCGGCACGGCCGAACCGATATTGAACATCGGATCGCTGATCTGATCGGAGATCGTCACCAGCAGCCCGCCTTCGGCGGGTGTCACGACCAGGCCTTCCGCAAGCTTGCCTGCGATGCCGGAAATCTGCTGCCGGATTTCTTCGCGCAGCTGATCGGCCGCCTTCTGCGCCTGTTCTTCGGCCTTTGCGCCATCTTCCGGCTTCTGCCCATCGAGATTTGCCGCTTTCTCGGCCTGAGCGGAAGTCTCATCCAATTGCGACTGATCGGGGCGCGGCGAGGGAGCGACGGCAGCCAGGGACTGTTGAGGCTGCGTATCGGGGGATTGCGGCGCCTGGCCCATCTGCGCCAGCGGGTCCTCGCTCGGAACCGCCCTGACAGCCTGTTCGGGACCGTCGGCCCGCGTCACCTGAACCTGCCTGGTCCAGAAATCCGGGTCGAAGGGGTCGCGATAGGCCTGGCCGCCATCGGCGCCGGTCGCCGGGCCGGAATCGCTTGCGCCGCCCTCGCCCTTGGCGCTGACATTGGCCTGCTGGCCGACCTCCTGCGCGATCTCGGCCAGAACGGAATAGGGATTCTCGAAGAAATCCGCTTCCGAATAATTCGGTTCGTCGCCGGAGGTCGAGGTCATGTCCTCGCCCGTCGCCGCCGCGGAGCCCTGGACGTCGGCGTCCGCCTTGATCCGGGAGCGCTCGCCCTCTTCGCGGCCCTCGGCGGCATCGACCGGCTTTTCGAGGCCCTTCTCGGCGGGCGTCTCGTCGGAAAGCTTGATGGGATTGAAATAGCTCGCCATCGAGGCCTTGGTTTCCTCATTGGCCGCGTTGACCAGCCACATCACGAGGAAGAAGGCCATCATCGCGGTCATGAAGTCGGCATAGGCGATCTTCCAGGCACCGCCGTGATGACCATCATCGTGCCCGCCGCCATGCCGCTTGACGATGATGACCTCGTTCTTGCCGTGATGATGGTTTTCGCCGTCGCTCATCCCAGTACCTTCTTCAGACTCGCCGACCACGCAGACATGCGGGTCACAAGCGCGGTTTCACCGATATCGACCGTGATATCGAGGTCGGGTGCTTCGATATGGCGCAGCAGCGGGGTGGATGTTCCAAGCGCCGTTTTCAGTTTCTCGAACAGATGCAGCGGGCCGTGCACGTTCAGCGTTCCGATGTCCCCTTCGAGCATGCTCCCGCGAATGATATCCGCCATGTCGGACACCGCCTTTGCGACGAGCGCCTCATCGAGCAGAGGCGCCAGAATGCCGGCCGTCTGGCCGCTGACGGCCTCGGCCGTCAGTCCGGCGATTTCCTGAAGCCGGGCGGCAACCAGCGTCGCGGCTTCCGTCTCATATCTTTCGCGCAGGGCCGCCGTTTCCTGTGCATGTGCCGCAAGGAGCGCCTGGCGCTCTTCCTCGAAGCGTTGCCGCAATTCCTCGGAAGCGGCATCATAACCCTTCGCATAGGCTTCGGCCCGCTCCGCCTCGACATCGATCTGTTCGTCGGCCAGGGGAGGAAGGGCCAGGCCGTCTTCGAAGCCGCCTGCAAAATCATCGGTCATCAGGGGCAGCGGCACCGTCTGGGGCTCACTGAAATCCTTCAAGTATCGGGCGAGCGAAGCACTCATCAGGCAGTCCCCTGCCCTGCAATGCCCTTTCGCCCAGCGCTCTTCATGAGCCTGCTGAGAGAGCGAAATTTCGCCGCTGCCGTCATCGTATCATCCCGATAAGGTTGCCATTCGTTCGCTCGCGGCGAGATCAGAACATTCGCCGGACCGCAGCGGAACGGTAGGAAGTCAAACTTGCGCGAAGATGAAGATGCCGCACCGCAGCGGACCGCGCGGAAAGGTCCGACGGGTGCCGGCAGCGCCCGGCCGGCGCCCCCGCATGGCGAACGGCATCAACCTATACGTGCTACTGCCGGAAGAGCTGAAGGATGTTTTCGGCGTTGGTGTTGGCAATCTGCAGCGACTGAATGCCGAGCTGCTGTTGGGTCTGGAGGGCCTTCAGGCGCGTCGATTCCTCGTTCATGTCCGCATCGACCAGTCGCCCGACACCCTTGTCGATGACATCCGTCAGCGAGGCGACGAAATCCTCCTGCAGGTCGATGCGCTTCTGGATCGAACCGAGACTGGAAGCGGCACTCGTCATCGCCATCAGTTGCTTGTCGAGGAAGCGCTCCAGCATGTCGAGCACAGCCTCGTTGTCCGGCGCGGAGCCCGGAACCATCGTGTTCATCTTCACGGCGATTTCGTCCAGCTTGTCGATGTCGAGCGTCGAGACGGAAATGCCGAGCCTGCGGTTGTCGAGGTTGTTGGCGGCAGTGACAACGAAATAGTAGTTCGTTCCGCCATTTTGATGGACGGGGGTCGTCACCACCGGCGCGGTGGCGGGATCCGTATCCGTCACCTCGACCCACTGTCCTTCGGCTATCTTCAAATAGAAACTGCCGCCGACCTCGTAGATGCGCGCATCGGCTGCGTTTGCGTCCGTGCCGAGAGCCGCCAGATCGCTCTCGTTGTATACGGGAACCGCATAGCCCGCGCTCGTCGGAGCCTGGGTGCCGTTCGCAGTGGTGACGGTCACGGCCGTTTCGCTTTCGGCGACGAACTCGACCGACGAATCCAGAATGCCGAGATTGCCGCCGCTGAGATCGAAGAGAACCGTCTTGGAGTTCAGCGTATAATCGACGGTCTGGATCGCGACCTCGCCCGAAGCGGTACGGGTGAACGACGCGACGACCTGCTTGAGCAGCGGCTTTTCTTGGGCGTTCGTGCTGCCGTCGCTGATATAGTCCTGCAGCCAGTTTTCACCCGAAAAGGTTGCAGAGTTGGAAATGCTCTTGAGCTGCTCCTGGAGCTGCGCGATCTCTTCCTGAATCTTGTTGCGGTTGGCGCCGACACCGTAAGCCGCGACGATCTTGGACTTGATCTCCATTACCGTGTCGATGGCGCTTTCCATGGCCGCATAAGCGGTATCCACCTTCGCCGCACCGAGACCCAGAGCATCCTGAATCGTCGACAGCGCGTGATTGTCCGAACGCATCGTCGTGGCGATCGACCAATAGGCCGCATTGTCCGCCGCCGTCTGGACGCGCATGCCGGATGAAACCCTGGCCTGGGTGACTTCCATATTGCGGTTGATCGCGCGCAGGGTCTGCAAGGCCGCCATGGCGGCGGTGTTGGTCAGGATACTGGTCATTGGCCGTGCCTCGGTCAAATGTTCTGAGAGATCCGGAGTGGAACACCGGAAACGACCAGAGGCATCATGCTCACCGCCCTCCCGCATCCGATGCGCAGGCGGCCTGTCGTTCTTAACAAATCGTTAAAACGACAGTTATCAAAGGCAAACGCGGATTGGCAAGGTCTTAATGAGGTCTTAACCCCCGAAGGCGACGATCGTGCAGGCTTCGCGCAAGCCACGCGGCGATACGAAAAACCGCGCCTCTTGCGAGACGCGGTCTTCTGTCCGGAATATTGTGCCGTGTCAGAGCGGGACGAAACCGCTCCAGCCAAGAGCGCCGCTTACTGACGGAAGAGCGACAGAATATTCTCGGAATTGGTGTTGGCGATCGACAGCGACTGGATCGCGAGCTGCTGCTGGGTCTGCAAGGCCTTGAGCTTCGTCGACTCCTCGTTCATGTCCGCATCCACCAGGCGGCCGATACCGCTGTCGATGGAGTCGGTCAGCTTGGAAACGAAATCCTCCTGCATGTTGATGCGCATGGAGATCGAACCGAGCTTTGCGGTGGAGCTGATGAGCCCTTCGAGCTGCGTGTCGACGAAGGAAATCAGGTAGTCCATGATATTGGCGTCACTGACATCGGTACCCATGCCGAGGTAGCTTGCGTTACTCGCCTCGCGATAATCATCGAGTTTGGTAATATCCAGTTCGGAGATCGAGATATCCTGGGCATACGTGACGTCGGTACCCGTCACCGCATGGTTGGTGTCGACATTGAACGTGCCGGCGATATCGACCGCATCGAGGAACGCTCCGGCAACCTTGACGAGATACTGGGCGTTCGAGTCGGTTATCACATCGCCGTTGCTGTCCATCTTTGCCCAGACGTCGTTGCCGAGCGATTTCCAGGTCGTGTCGACCGACTCGGTCGACAGCTTGACGTATCTGGCGTCGCCGTTGGTATCCGTCACCTTGCGCAGGCCGTTGAAAGCCTCCGCGTCGAGCAGACCGGCATCACCGCCGGAGAGGTCGAAGAGGACATTCGTCTCGTCGAGTTCGACCTGAATGGCCTGGACCGAGACATTGCCATTGGCATCGCGGATAAAGGAGCCGATGACCTGCTTCATCACGGGGCTACCCGCCTCGATGAGACCGGTCGTCGCGTTGGTCTGACCGCCGATATCGGCCTGCAGCCAGTTTTCGCCGGAGAACGAAGCCGATGCCGCAATGCTGCGGAGCTGATCCTGAAGCTGGGTGATTTCTTCCTGAATCTTTGCCTTATCGACACCGGCTTCGGAGGCGGCGACGAGCTTGCTCTTGATTTCCTTGACGACGTCGACGACGGTTTCCATCGCGGCGTAAGCCGTGTCAACCTTGGCGGCACCGAGGCCGAGTGCGTCCTGAACGGCCGAAAGAGCACTGTTGTCGGAACGCATAGTGGTCGCGATCGACCAATAGGCGGCATTGTCGGAGGCGGTGGCAACGCGCAGGCCGGAGGAAACGCGGCCCTGGGTCTTCTCCATATCGCTGTCGATGGAGCGCAGCGTCTGGAGCGCAGCCATGGCTGCGATATTGGTAAGAATGCTGGTCATCTTGATTGCCCCTTGATTTGGCTGATGGGAAAGGGACATTCCGGATCTCACCGGTGAACGACGGTTCGGCCTGATGCCTGTTAACCTCTTTTTCGTCTTGGTTAACCCTTCGTTTCGATGACCTCAATTAAGCGGCGAATGGTTAACAAAGGTTAAATTCCCTTTAGGAAAGTTAATAAAAAATAATGAAGCACAAAAAAAGCCGCGCCCCGGAGGGCGCGGCCTTCTTCGATGGTTCTGACGCGATCCGATTAACGGAAGAGCGACAGGATGTTCTGCGAGTCAGAGTTGGCGATCGAGAGGGCCTGGATCGCGAGCTGCTGCTGCGTCTGCAGGGCCTTGAGCTTCGTGGACTCCTCGTTCATCTCCGCATCCACCAGTCGGCCGACGCCGCTGTCGATGGAGTCGGACAGCTTGGAAGCGAAGTTCTCCTGCATTTCGATGCGCATCGAGATCGAGCCAAGCTTGGCAGCAGCGCTGGTCATCAGTTCGAGCTGACCGTCTACGAACGAGATCAGTGCACCCATGATGTTCTCATCGCTGGCATAGGTGCCGTCGCCGATACCGAGGTTCTTGTCGTTACCGCTCTCGCGGTAGTCGTCGAGCTTGGTGATGTCGAGTTCGGATACGGAAACACCCGTGGCATAGGCGATGCCGGCGGTGACGATGGCAGTCGCGTCGACCGTGCCCTTGGCGTCCACTGCGTCGATGAAAGCGCCGCCGACCTTGACCAGGTAGGACCCGGACGTGGCCGTCGAGATATCACCGTTGGTGTCAAACTTGGCCCAAACGTCGCCGCCAATATCCTTCCAGGTATAGGTGGTGTCGGTCGGGGTGATGCCGTCGGTGTTGACCTTGGCGTAGGCCTTCGCACCGCTCGCGTCCTTGACGACGCGGAAGCCCTGCATGATGTTGGAGTCCAGAATGCCCGCATCGCCGCCGGAAAGGTCGAACAGAACGTTCGTTTCGTCGAGCTTGACGTTGATGGTCTTGACCGCGACGTTGCCGTTGCCGTCACGCGTGAAGGAACCGACGATCTGCTTGAGGACGGGATCATCCGAAACAACCACGCCGTCGGCGCCGGCGCTACCGGCGATATCGGCCTGCAGCCAGTTCTCGCCCGAGAACGAAGCCGAGGAAGCGATGCTGCGGAGCTGGTCCTGAAGCTGAGTGATTTCTTCCTGGACCTTGGCCTTGTCGACGCCGGGTTCGGAGGCGGCAACGAGTTTGTTCTTGATTTCCTGAACAACGTCGATCGCCGATTCCATCGCGGCATAGGCGGTGTCGACCTTGGCGGCGCCGAGGCCGAGTGCGTCCTGAACGGCCGAAAGAGCGGCATTGTCGGAACGCATCGTGGTCGCGATCGACCAGTAGGCGGCGTTGTCGGAAGCAGTGCCGACGCGCATGCCGGAAGAGACGCGGCCCTGCGTCGTTTCCATATCCTGGCCGATAGAGCGCAGGGTCTGGAGAGCAGCCATAGCTGCGATATTGGTAAGAATGCTAGTCATTTTCTGAGTGCCCCTTGAGTGGCTGATTACGAAAAGGGACATTCCGGATTCCACCGGGAACAGCGGTCAGCATCATGCCTGCTAACCAATTAATTTTTTTGGTTAACTCGCCGTTTCGATGGCTCTAGGTAACCCCAATATGGTTAATGAACATTGAAGCGTATGAAAAAACAAAAAGGCCGCGTCCAATTTCGGACGCGGCCCTTCTGAAGCCTGGCGGCGTGGTCAGCCTCCACGCCATCGCGCCTCCGATTAACGGAAGAGCGACAGGATGTTCTGCGAGTCGGAGTTGGCGATCGAGAGAGCCTGGATCGCGAGCTGCTGCTGCGTCTGCAGGGCCTTGAGCTTCGTCGACTCCTCGTTCATGTCCGCGTCCACCAGTCGGCCGACGCCACGCTCGAGCGAGTCGGACAGCTTGGAAGCGAAGTCCTCCTGCATCTCAATGCGCTTCGACACCGCACCGAGTTTCGCGGCGGCGCTGGTCATCAGTTCGAGCTGACCGTCGACGAAGGAGGTCAGAGCGGCGATGATGTTCTCATCGGTCGCATAGGTGCCGTCGCCGATACCGAGGTTCTTGTCGTTACCGCTCTCGCGGTAGTCGTCGAGCTTGGTGATGTCGAGTTCGGACACGGAAACACCCGTGGCATAGGCGATGCCGGCGGTGACGATGGCAGTCGCGTCGACCGTGCCCTTGGCGTCCACTGCGTCGACGAAAGCGCCGCCGACCTTGACCAGGTAGGACCCGGAGGTGGCCGTCGAGATATCGCCGTTGGTGTCGAACTTGGCCCAAACGTCGCCACCGATGTCTTTCCAGGTATAGGTGGTGTCGGTCGGGGTGATGCCGTCGGTGTTGACCTTGGCGTAGGCCTTCGCACCGCTCGCGTCCTTGACGACGCGGAAGCCCTGCATGATGTTGGAGTCCAGAATGCCCGCATCGCCGCCGGAAAGGTCGAACAGAACGTTCGTTTCGTCGAGCTTGACGTTGATGGTCTTGACCGAAACGTTGCCGTTGCCGTCACGCGTGAAGGAACCGACGATCTGCTTGGTGATCGCACTGTCAGCGACAACCACGCCGTCGTCGCCGGCGCTACCGCCGATATCGGCCTGCAGCCAGTTCTCGCCCGAGAACGAAGCCGAGGAAGAGATGCTCTTCAGCTGATCCTGAAGCTGCGAAATTTCTTCCTGGATCTTCTTCTTGTCGGCGCTGCCTTCTGCGGCAGTAATCAGCTTGTTCTTGATTTCCTGAACAACGTCGATCGCTGCTTCCATACCGGAATAGGCGGTGTCGACCTTGGCGGCGCCGAGGCCAATCGCATCCTGAACGGAGGAAAGAGCGGCATTGTCGGAACGCATCGTGGTCGCGATCGACCAGTAGGCGGCGTTGTCGGAAGCAGTGCCGACGCGCATGCCGGAGGAGATCCGGTCCTGCGTCGTCTGCATGTCGTTGCTGATGCCGCGCAGGGTCTGGAGCGCCGCCATAGCGTTAACATTGGTGAGAATGCTTGCCATAATTGATTGTCCCTTTGAACGAAATACTTTTGGGGGGACATACCGGACTGAATACTTTACCGGTCACTCCGGTCCGGCATCATGCCAATCGGTTCCTTCAGTCCTGAAGAGATACCAAACCCGTCGTGTGTGGGAAATCTCGCAGCCAATTCTTGCCAAGTTCTTTAGACGGCAGGACGGAACGAAAGCACCCTCTTTTATGGTTAACCGCCGGTTTACGACGGCCCGGCTCTTTCACGATGGTTTCAAGCAAGCTTCGTCCGCCATCATGGGCCCAGAGGCCGGCCCCGAGCTGCCGGCGCAGCAATCACTGGAGTGGGAAGACTTGAAAAGCCTCAAGGTGCAAAGGGACTACGCAGCGGCTCAAAAGAGCTTCGACAAGCGCGAATATCACGATGTTCTGGCGATCCTCAACCGGCTGCTGGACATAGACAAGGACCCCAGGCACTACGCCCTGCTGGGTGCCACGCTCGTGAAGCTCCGGATGAAGGAGGAGGCAGCGCAGGCATTCCAGGTAGCAGGCTCGACGGAATCCCGCCACCAGCTGAAATATCTGCGTGAAGCCATGCGGATTCACTTCTCCAACGGCGACGACATCAGCACGCTGCGTATCGGTGCGCGCATCCTCAACGAGGCTCTTGCCGATCCGGACATGGCTGCCCTGATGACCGGTGCGCTGATGCGCCAGGATATGGAGGGGATCGGCGCATTCCGAAAGACCCTTGGCGAAAGCGCCGTGGAGGCCCATCGCCACCTCGCCGTTCGGTCGATCAAGCTCGCAGAACGCAGCGAAGAAGAGCATAAGCTCATCGAAGACGTGTTCGAGAGGTTCCCCGACGACAAGTTCGTTCGCAATTTCTATCTCTCGATCGCCCGGGACACCAACAATTACGAGATAGTAGATAAATATCAGCCGATCGTGGACGCCGAGATTGCGCGCGGCGACCTCGAAGCGATCCGCAGCGAAGTGTCCCTCTACAACATGCGTTGGTGCGGCGACGAAAAGGTCAATGCAATCGCAGGCGCCGATACAGGCCAGAAAAAGCCGGCCGGCGTTACGGCGAAAAGGCATGCCATGCCTCACAAATGGGGGGACAAGCTCCGGATCGGCTATCTTTCGGCCGACCTCTGGACCGACCATGCTGTCATGAAGGCTCTCCGAGGTGTACTGGAAGCTCATGACAGAACGCGCTTCGACATCACGCTTTTCTGCAACACGGATCCGGAAAACCTCCGCACCCGGAATTCGGCCAATCGCGAGGAATGGGGAAAGATCGTCTCCGTCCGCGGCAAGACCGACGAAGAGGCGGTGGATGCCATCAAGGCAGCAAACATCGACATACTCGTCGATCTGCAGGGCCATACGGCGGACAACCGGGTCTTCCTCCTCAATCACATGACGGCGCCGATTCATGTCACATGGCTCGGCTATCCCGGCACGGTGGTCAATGTGGATATCGACTACCTGATATGCGACCGCACGGTCGTGCCGGAGAGCTCCATTCCCAACTATTACGAAAAGCTCTGCTGGATGCCGGAGACCTTCTTCCCGAACAGCGTGGCGCACCGCCCGCTGCCCGGCTCGGTGGAACGCCAGGTCTGCGGGATGCCGGACGGCGCCTTCATCTTCTCGTGCTTCCATTCCCAGTGGAAATACACCCGCACGACGATCGACCTGTGGGCACGCATCCTGAAGGAAGCTCCCGATGCCTATCTTTACCTCATCTGCCGCGAGAGGTTCGGTGCACGCGCGAATCTTCGGAAAGCTTTTGCCGATGCGGGGATCTCCAGCGACCGAATCCTGTTCGGAGACCGCCTTGTCGATTATACGTCCTATCTCACCCGTATCTCACTGACCGATCTCGGCCTGGATACCTACCCCTACAACGGCCACACGACCACCTCCGAAAAGCTCTGGAGCGGGTTGCCGATGCTCACCTACAAAGGCACGAACTTCGCCTCGCGGGTAAGCGAAAGCTTGCTGAACGCCCTGGGCCTGCCCGAAATGGTCGCCGACGATCCGGATGACTACGTCCGGCGCGCCGTCCACTTCTACAACAACAGGGAAGAGCTGGCGCAAATCCGGAAGCGGCTGCATGCAAACCGCTTCACTCATCCGCTGTTCGACGCCGACCGCTTCTGCCGCCACCTCGAAAAGGCCTACGAGATGATGGCGGACCGCGCAAAGGCCGGACAAAAGCCCGATCACTTCGAGGTGCCGGCGCTGCCGGCGCGGAGCGAGCCTTTCATCTCCCGTGCGGCCTGACATCAGGTCCGGGACGGCCGGTGGGATGGCCGTTCCCCTCCGACCAAGTCAGCCGAACGACCGAATGAGACTGCCGACCAGCAGGTTCCAGCCGTCGATCAGCACGAAGAAGAGAATCTTGAAGGGCAGAGAGATCGAGGTCGGCGGCAGCATCATCATGCCCATCGCCATGGTGATCGCCGCAACGATCATATCGATCACCAGGAAGGGGAGAATGATCAGGAAGCCGATCTCGAAGCCCCGCCTGATCTCCGACAGCATGAAGGCCGGAATCAGCACGCGATAGTCGATGGCCTCCGGCGTTCCGACCGATTGGCCCCGTTCGCGGGCGATCTCGACGAAAAGCTGAAGGTCCTTGTCGCGCGTATTGGCCGACATGAAGACCCGGAAGGGCTGCGCGATGCGCTGCACGGCTTCCGCTTCCGTCACCTGATTCTGAAGGAGCGGCTGAACACCTTCATTCCACGCACGGTCGAAGGTCGGCGCCATGACATAGAACGTCATGAACAGCGCCATCGAGATCAGCACCATGTTCGAGGGTGCCGTCGCAAGCCCCATGCCCGACCGGAGGATCGAAAAAGCGATCACGAAGCGAGGAAAACTCGTGACCATGATCAGGATGCCGGGAGCGACGGAGAGAACCGTCAGCAGCCCGAAGGTCCTGATGATCCACGCAGCGGCGGAGCCGTCGACCGGCAGATTGAGAAGATCCGCAGGCGATTGTTGGGCAAGCGCGAGCCCGGGTGCCGCGACCAGGGCGACGAGCAGGTAGATCAGCCGAATCATGCGATCACGAAGGTCCTTTAGGTCACCTTCGATAGTCACCCCAGCGAACCGAGGTCAACACAATAGCGGGCGAGAGGGGAGGTCATGAACAGGAAGATACCGGCGTCGATTTCCTGGACGCCATGAGGACCGGCCGGCGGCAGCCCGCTTCAGCTTTACACAAGTCTCGACGGATAGCTTAGGCCCGAAATATCTCATCATCGCAGGGCCCAGTCGAGGAAGTTCCGGTGAATCCTATCAAGTTCAGCATCTGCATACCCACCTACAACCGGGCGAAATACCTGCACGACTGCCTGGAGCGGTGTGTTCGCGACGTCAAATCCGACTTTCCTTTCGAGATCGTAGTTTCGGATAACGCGTCGACTGACGACACTACCGAAGTGGTGCAGAAGTTCATCGGACAGGGCGCGCCTATCCGCTATTTCAAGGGCGAAACCAATGTTGGGATGATTCCCAACATGAACAGCGCGTTCCGGTTGGCACGTGGCGAGTATCTGCTTTATTTGGCCGACGACGATCGACTGATCGGCGACGAGATCGATGCGATCGTCCACTACATGGACGAGAACCGCAATCTAACCGCCTGCTATGCGCCATGGCATATCACCGACGGCGTCACCGATATCGACAAGGGGGTCTTCTACGAGCTGGAAAAGGACACGATCTATCCGAAGCGAAGCTTTGCGGAAGTTTTCAACCTGATGATCCAGCGGCATATCTTTCCCGAGATCGGTATCTACCGGAACTCGGCGTTCAGAGCCGCGTGGGTGCCGCGCGAGATCTGCCATTTCTGCTTTCCCATGCTCGCTCATATGCTCGATCAGGGCGATATCGCCTTCCGCAAGAAGCCGTTCTACCGCCAGGTCATCCGCTCGGCGATTGGCAACCGCACCCAGGGCGGCCATCACCTTGCGATGACCGCTTGGGATACCTACCGCGGCGGTCTGGAATACTTCCTGTATTTCGGCATCAAACGTGGCAAGATCGGCACATCCCTCGATGACCGCCATACCCAGGAATATCTGTGCCGCCAGTTCACGCTCGAACGCATGGCGGTCGCGATCCGCCTGTTGATTTCCCAGAACAAAGATTACCTGAAGAGCTACGAGCTCTACACCCGGATGGAATTCGGAGGCCGTGGAGACCATGCGCAGCTCGCCGCCATACGCGACGGCCTGCCCTTGGCGGTCGCGCTGCAGACGCTCGCCTGGCAGGTGAACGCCACGGCCGGCGTCAGTCGCCTCATCATATCCGGTTTTCCCGATTCTTCGATCATCAAGGAGCGGCTTCTCAAGGTCAATTTTCCCAGCAGGGTGGAAATTGTCGACGAACCCGCAGAACACGCTCCGGAACTGGTCGAACACGCGGCCGTCCTCGTCTCTTCGGCCGAACATCGTGAGCGTTTCGTGGCATTAGGCTATCTGCCGAACCTGGTGTTCAGCCAGGGGGACCTGATTCAGACCGTCCTGCTTTAGGCTTTCCGAACATGTCGGCCAAACGGTTCTTTATCGGATTCATCAGACCCATGGCGTGTTCCGGCCTTGGCAGGTGGCTACCTCTCATGGAGAGACCAAATTGAAAGCTGTGATTCTCGCCGGCGGGCTCGGAACCCGCATATCCGAGGAAACCCATCTGAGGCCGAAGCCGATGATCGAGATCGGCGGCCGGCCGATCCTCTGGCACATCATGAAGCTCTACTCCGCCCATGGCGTGAACGAGTTCATCATCTGCTGCGGATACAAGGGCTACGTCATCAAGGAGTATTTCGCGAACTACTTCCTGCACATGTCGGATATCACCTTCGACATGGCCTATAACGAGATGCAGGTTCACCGCCGCACCGCCGAGCCGTGGAAAGTCACGCTGATCGATACCGGCGAAGCCACGATGACGGGTGGCCGCCTGAAGCGCGTCGCGGACTATCTGCGCAACGAGGATTACTTCTGCTTCACCTACGGCGACGGCCTTAGCGACGTGAACATCAACGAGCTGATCAAATTCCACCAGGCCCATGGCAAGCTCGCGACGGTGACCGCCGTCCACCCGCCCGGCCGATACGGCGCGCTGGAGCGTGACGGCATCAAGGTCACCGGCTTTGCGGAAAAGCCGCGCGGCGACGGCGGCATGATCAACGGCGGCTTCTTCGTCCTGTCGCCGAAGTCCATCGAGCTCATCGAAGCAGACAGCACTCCGTGGGAAGCGGCGCCCATGACGACCCTCGCCACCATGGGCGAGATGATGGCCTATGAACACGAAGGCTTCTGGCAGCCGATGGACACGCTGCGCGAAAAAAACCTGCTCGAAGATCTTTGGGCGTCGGGACAGGCACCATGGAAGATCTGGCAGTGACGGCCGGCGTTCGGCCGAAACCTGATTTCTGGGCCGGCAAGCGTGTTCTGCTGACGGGGCATACGGGCTTCAAGGGCGCATGGCTTTCCATCTGGCTGAGGCGCCTCGGCGCCGATGTCACCGGCATTTCGCTGCCGCCGGAGACAACCCCGAGCCTTTTCTCGCTCGCACGCCCCCAGCTGGCCGCAAGCCATTTCCAGGATATCCGCGACGCGACGAAGCTCGCAGAGCTCGTCAGGGCCGCCTCTCCGGACATCGTCCTGCATCTCGGCGCGCAGGCCCTGGTGCGGCAGAGCTATCAGGATCCTCTCGGCACGTTCGCTACGAACGTGCTCGGCACGGCCAACCTCCTCGAAGCCGTCCGCCGGGCGCCGTCGGCACGCGTCGTCGTAGCGGTCACGACGGACAAGGTCTACCGCAACCTGGAGCACGTCTTTCCCTACCGGGAGACCGATCTTCTCGGCGGTTATGACGCCTACAGCGCCAGCAAGGCGGCGGCCGAGATCGTCATTTCCAGCTACCGTGATTCGTTTCTGCGCGAGAAAGGCGTCGCTGTCGCAAGTGCGCGCGCCGGCAACGTGATCGGCGGCGGCGACTGGTCGGCGGACAGGCTTCTGCCGGATGCGGTGCGCGCCTGGCAATCCGGCCAGGTCCTGCATGTGCGGCGGCCGAAGGCAAAACGCCCATGGCAGCACGTCCTGGAGCCGCTTTCCGCCTATCTCGTGCTTGCCGAGCGGCTGTGGAGCGATGCGGCGCTCGCCGATGCGTATAATTTCGGCCCGGTCAGCCATGAAGCCGCCCCGGTACGTCAGGTGATCGATATCGCCCGCGCTTCCTATGGCGGCGGCGAGGTACGGTATGGCGACGGAAACGAGGGGCCGCACGAAGCGGGCTGGCTTGCGCTGGAAACCGCCAAGGCGCGGCATATGTTGAACATCGAACCGCGCTGGTCGCTGACGGAAGCCGTCGACCGGACGATGAAATGGTATCGCGCGCAACATGACGGAGCCGATGCCCGCGCGCTCTGCGAATTTGAAATCGCCGATTACGAGGCCCGCCCTTGAGCCGCTTCACGGTCACCGAGCTGCCGCTTGCCGGCCTGAAGCTGGTCGAACGCCAGAACCTCGGTGATTCGCGCGGTTTCTTCTCGCGCATGTTCTGCGCAGAGGAGCTCGCTCCGGCGGGTTGGGCAAAGCCGATCGCCCAGATCAACCTGACGATGACGGCACAAGGAGGCACGGTGCGCGGCATGCATTTCCAGCATCCGCCGCATGCGGAGATGAAGCTCGTGAACTGTCTGCGCGGTAAAGTCTGGGACGTCGCCGTCGATCTCAGGGCCGGTTCGCCGACCTTTCTGAAATGGCATGCCGAAGAGCTTTCGGGGGAAAACCGGCGCTCGCTGCTGATACCGGAAGGCTTCGCGCACGGTTTCCAGGCGCTCACCGACGATTGCGAGCTCCTTTACCTGCACTCGACGCCTTACGCACCCGGGGCGGAAGGCGCTTTGAATTCACAGGATCCGATGCTCGGCATCAGCTGGCCCCTGAGCATCACTGAAATCTCCGAGCGGGATCGCCGCCATCCACATCTGACAGACGAATTTACGGGACTGACGCCATGAATTGCCGCCACTGCGGCAGCGCGCTCCGCTGCGATTTCCTCGACCTCGGCTTCGCACCGCCGTCGAACGCCTATCTGACCGCCGAGGATCTCTCGAAGCCGGAGCCGTATTTCCCGCTGCGGCTGAAGGTCTGCGAGGAATGCTGGCTCGTCCAGACGGAGGATTATGCTTCCGCGGAATCCCTCTTCAGCGCGGATTACGCCTATTTCTCCAGCGCATCGAAGGGCTGGCTGGCGCACGCGGCCCGCTATGTCGAAACGATCACGAGGCGGCTCGGCCTCGATCGGAAGAGCATGGTCGTCGAAATCGCCTCGAACGACGGCTACCTATTGAAGAATTTCGCCGCCGCCGGCATTCCCTGCCTGGGGATCGAGCCGACGGCGAGCACGGCCGAGGCTGCCGAAGCGCTCGGCATTCCGGTGCGGCGGGAATTCTTCGGCGAGGCGCTCGGCAAGACGCTGGCCGAAGAAGGCAAGAGCGCCGACCTCATCCTCGGCAACAACGTCTATGCCCATGTCCCCGACATCAACGACTTCACGCGCGGGATGAAGGCGGCATTGAAGCCCGGCGGCACGATCACGCTGGAATTCCCGCATGTCATGCGGCTGATCGAGGAGAACCAGTTCGATACGGTCTATCACGAGCATTTCTCCTATCTCTCCCTTTACACGGTAGGAAAGATCTTCGGGAGCGCGGGCCTGCGCGTCTTCGACGTCGAGGAACTGCCGACCCATGGCGGAAGCCTGCGCGTTTACGGCTGCCATGCCGACGATCCGCGGGAGACGACCGACGCGGTGACGGCGCTGCTTGCCGAGGAGGAACGCCGCGGCCTGCGCACATCCGCACTCTATGCACAATTCCAGGCCAGGGCGGAGCAGGTCAAGAACGATGCGCTGGCCTTCCTCCTCGAGGCAAAACGCGAGGGCAAGACCGTCGCAGCCTATGGCGCGGCCGCCAAGGGCAACACGCTTCTGAACTTCGCGGGCGTCAAACCCGATCTCCTGCCCTTCGTCTGCGATGCGGCGGCCGCCAAGCAGAACAAGTTCATGCCCGGAAGCCATATTCCGATCCTGCATCCCGACACCATCATCAAACGCCGGCCGGATTACGTGATGATCCTCCCCTGGAACATCGCCGCCGAAGTCCGCCAGCAGCTCGCGTCACTGGCCGAACAGGGCACCAGGTTCGTAACCGCCGTGCCGAGGCTGCAGATCGCATGACCGGGATCGTTCTCCTGACAGGCGGGACGGGTTTCGTCGGCCGGCAGGTTCTCCGGGCGCTGGCCGAGGCGGGTGCACGCGTTCGCCTCGTCGTGCGCGAAGGGTCCGAAAGCCGGCTCGGGCATCATTCCGCCATCGAAAGCGTGATCCGCACGAAGGACCTGTTCCGTGAATCTACGGAATGGTGGGCAGAGGCGCTCGACGGCGTAGAAACCGTCATCCATGTCGCCTGGTATGTCGAAGCCGGCAAATACCTGCAGTCTCCGGAAAACATCGTGTGCCTGGAAGGCACGCTGCGCATGGCGCAGGCGGCGGCACTTGCCGGGGTGAGACGCTTCGTCGGGGTGGGCACGTGTTTCGAATACGACATTTCCGCAGGCATGCTGGCGACCGACACGCCGCTGCACCCCGTCAGCCCCTATGCGGGGGCAAAGGCCGCAACCTTTCTCGCCTTGTCGCAATGGCTGCCATTACACCGGATCGATTTCGCATGGTGCCGTCTCTTCTATCTCTTCGGCGAAGGGGAGGACGAACGCCGGCTGGTGCCTTATCTGCGCGCCCAGCTCGCCGCCGGCAGCCCGGTAGAACTGACCAGCGGCAACCAGATCCGCGACTTCCTGGATGTCCGCGAGGCGGGCCGGCAAATCGCCGAGATCGCGCTTGGCGACGGGACAGGACCGGCGAATATCTGCTCGGGCATCCCGGTCACGGTGCGGCAAATGGCCGAACGGATCGCCGACGAGTACGGCCGGCGTGACCTGCTGCGCTTCGGCGCACGTCCCGACAACCTTGTGGACCCGCCCTGCGTGCTAGGAGTGCGCCGGGTAAACGTCTGATTTCGGAGGAAGCTCCCGATGGAGATACTCAACCTTGAAGCGGACAGACTTGCCGACTATTGCTGCGAACAGCTGCGTCGTCTTGTTCCCTTTTGCGATGAAACCGAATTTCCGCTGGTCGCGATGCATCTGCCGGAGGCGCTAAAGCGGCTGGATCATTGCATCGGTCAGTCCAGCGTCTGGAAGCCGGGGCAATTCGACGTTCTCCATTCGTCACAATATTGCATTTTCCTGTACTATCTCGCCAATACCATCTGGCGTCGAGAACGCACACCGCGCATATGCACGATGCTTTTCCTGCTCAACAAGGCTCTGAATGCCATCGACATATTCTACGAAGTCGAGCTGCCGGAGGTCTTCTTCATCGGCCATTCGGTGGGTATCGTGCTGGCAAAGGCCACCTACGGAAATCACCTCGTACTTTATCAGAATTCCACTGTGGGCAAGAACCATGGCGTGGCGCCGATACTAGAGGACTGCGTCATCCTCTATCCCAATTCGGCGGTTATCGGTCGGTGCCGCATTGCTCGCGGGTCGCTGATTGCTCAAGGAACCAGCGTCGTCAACCGCGACACCGAACCGGATCGAATAGCGTTCCAGAGTTCGGGATATTCACTGGTCTTCAAGAAGCCACCGCACAGGGTGATCGCGGACTTTTTCAGGAACGTGTAGGCAGTTCGCGTGGGCGATCCATCCGCTCTGGTTTCACTCTATCACGAAGGTCCTGAACATCACCTTGGCGACCTTGCCCTGCGAGCGGAGGTCGATCCGCTCCTGGATGTCGTCCTTCAGATACTGAAAGCCACGCGGCCCCTCGATCTGCTGCAGCGAGACAGTGCGCATATAGGCGAGGATATCCTGGTGGATGTCTTCCGCGAGCGGCAGTTCCGGGGGCCCTTTGAAAGCAAGCGCCACTTCGAGCCGGATCCAGTTCTCGGAGGGATAAGCGAGATTGGTGGTGATCGGCTCCAGGAGAACGACGCCCTTCTCCGGCGTTGAAATATGCGGGATCCCCTCCTCCTTGCCGCCTTCGGCGGTCTCGGCCGTCTGCACCGGCTGCGGCGCCGGCGGCGCGATCACGCCGCCGAGGACCCAGCCGCCTCCGACGCCGACCAGCGTCAGGACCGCGACGCCCGCGAGCACCATCACGGTGTTCTTCCTTTTTCCGGCGTCGGCCGCCTGCGCTTCATCCGCCATGGTCTTCAAACCTTCAAATCAAGAGACCTTCACCCGGTTTCGTCAGAAGGGCGAGAACAGATCGACGACCTGCTGACCGACCGGAGGCTGCTGGACTTCCATCAGACGGCCACGGCCGCCGTAGGAAATACGGGCTTCGGCGATCTTTTCGTAGGAAATCATGTTGCTGGAATCGACATCCTGAGGACGGACGATGCCGGCGACGTTCAGGATGCGGATTTCGTGATTGACCCGGACCTCCTGAGAACCGCTGATCAGGAGATTGCCGTTCTCCAGGATGCCGGTAACGACCGCGGCGACGAGCAGCTTCAACCGCTCGGAGCGCTCCGTGGAGCCCTTGCCGTGGGAAGCCGTGGCGGAATCCGAGCCGAGATCGCCCGTCGCCTCGGCTTTCGGCGTCCAGCCGAAAAGATTGCTCACACCAAGCTGCCAGGAAAGTCCCGTGGAATTGTCGCGGGTGCGTTCCGTCTCGTTGTCGAAGGAGGCGCGGTCGTTGATCTGGATGTCGACGGTCAGGATGTCGCCGACATTCAGGGCACGGGCATCCTTGAAGAGCGCCGCCTGGGTGTCGCTCCAGAGCGAATAGCCGCTGGCGAGGTGCCGCGGCTGCTTCGGATAGGAGGACATCTGCGGCGTCTGCGCATATTGCAGGCCGCTGCCGATCGGGCTCATCGCCGGAGCATTGCCGATCTCCCTGATGGTCTGGCTCTGGCAGCCGGCCAGAAAGAGAACAGCCATGATGGCGGGAATGCGTTTCGTCATGAGGGCGCTTTCGCAGTATTGGAAGGTGTCTTCGAAGTGTTGGGATCGGAGGCGCTGGAAATGATCGTCGAGATCATGCCGGCCTTCTGCGGATCCATTTCGCTCAGGAAGAGCGCGGACTGGCGCGGCGGAAGCTGCATGATGATCGCCGCCGCGATCTCCATCCGCATCTCTTCGAGCTGAGGCGCTGCGGCATCCGGCTTCATCGTCTTGAAGATGTCGACCAGGCCCGCCTGGGCGCGCGCCAGGAAATCGTTGCGGCGCTTCAGCCAGTCCTGATATTCCGCGGTGCGTTCTTCCAGTGTCTGGATGCGGCCGTCGACATCCGACTGCAGCTTTTCAAGCTCCTGCTTCTGCAGGAGATAACGCTGGTCGCGCGCCGCATCGGCGATATTGGTGCAGAACCTCTGGATCTCGTCGCTCGTCGAGGTTTCCGAAACCGCCGCGGGCTGCTGCGCCCCGACCTGGGAGACCAGCGTCAGGACTGCGGCGGCTGCAAGAACGCGGCGGGCAAGGGTTTTGGATACGGAAATGGTGAACAGGGTCTCGGTCATTGCAGGACGAGCTCCGCTTGAAGGGCGCCGGCGGACTTGATGCCCTGCAGGATGGCGATGATGCCGTCCGGCTTGACGCCGATGCTGTTGAGGCCGGCGACGAGCGTGCGCAGGTCCGGTCCGTTCAGGATCGCGACCTGACCGCCGTCCTTCATCGCCATGATGTCCGTCTGCGGCTGAACGGCGGTCTCGCCGCGCGAGAACGGCTCGGGCTGGATGATCTGCGGGGTTTCCGTAACCTGCACGGTCAGCGTGCCATAGCTCACGGCGACGCGCGATACCTTCACATCCGCGCCGATGACGATCGTACCGGTGCGTTCGTTGACGACGACCTTGGCCGGCGTATCGGTTTCTACAACAAGATTCTCGATCTCGGCCATCAGGCGGGTGAGGTCGGCGCTCTTCGGCTTCTGGATGATCACTTCCTGGTTGTCCCGAGGCTCGGCGATCAGGCCGCCATAGCGACGGGTGGCGAAACTGTTCACGACGTCGGAGACACGCACCGCCGTCGAAAAGTCAGGATTGCGGAGCTGCAGGACGAGATTGACCGCGTCCTTGAACTTGGACGGCAGCTCGCGCTCGATGATGGCGCCGTTCGGAACGCGACCCGCCGTCGTGACGCCTTCCGTCAGTGTAGCGGCCTGTCCCTGAGCCGAGAAGCCGGAAACGATTAGCGCGCCCTGGGCGACCGCGTAGATCTGCCCGTCGGCGCCCGAAAGCGACGTCATCACCAGCGTACCGCCGCGCAGCGAGGTCGCGTCGCCGAGCGAACTGACGGTCACGTCGATGCGGCTGCCGGGGCTTGCGAAAGGCGGGAGATTGGCCGTGACCATGACGGCCGCGACGTTCTTGGCGTTGGACTGGCTGCCCTGCGTCGAGATGCCGAGGTTCTGCAGCATCGCCCGCATGGACTGATCGGTGAAGGGCGACGAGCGCAGGCTGTCGCCGGTGCCCTGCAGGCCGACGACGAGACCGTACCCGATGAGCTGGTTTTCGCGGCCGGACTGCAGCGAGGCGATGTCCTTGATGCGTGCCGAATCGGCAAGCACCGGTGCGCCACCCAGGAGAGAGCCCAGCAGAACGAGCGCAGTGAGGAAGAGGCTCGTTCTCATCTCGCCATCACCTGTACCGTGCCGTCGGCCATGACGGTGCCGCTTACCGTGACGCCCGAGTCCGTGTTGCGCACGCGGATGAGGTCGCCCACTCCCGCGTTCTCGAGCGGCGTGCCGCCTGCCGAGATCGTCAGATTTCCGATCGTGAACGTCAGGCGGATCGCCGAGCCGCGGGTGACGGCGAAAGCTTCGCGGAGAGCCGAAACCGGAATGGTGCGCCCCGGCAGCAAGGTGCGCTTCGCCACCATGCCGACGACCTCCTTGGACTTCCGGGCATAGTCGCCGGTCAGATTGGGATTGGTGACCTCGACCTCCTCGACCCTGCTCGGGGTGATCTCTTCCCCGGGATAGATGGTCGACGTCGGCACGACCGCCGTGCCCATTTCAGCGAGCACCGGCGAGCCCATTCCGGCAAGGAAGGCCGCCAGGAAAGGCACGGCCAACCTGGCGCCAATCGCATTTTTCCGGCTAAACGTCATGTCTGCCCGTCTCCTGTTTTTACTTCAGGTTCTTGCTGACGATCTGAGCCATCTCATCTGCTGTGGTGATGACCTTGGAGTTCATTTCATAGGCGCGCTGGGCCGAGATCAGATCGGTGATCTCCTTGACCGCGTCCACGTTCGAGCTTTCCAGATAGCCCTGCTTCAGATAGCCGAAGCCCGGATCCTCCGGCACCGCGACGATCGGCTCGCCGGACGCCGCGGTCTGCGCGAAGAGGTTGTCCCCGAGCGGCTGCAGGCCTGCTTCGTTGACGAAGTTGGCGATGGTGAGCTGGCCGATTTCGGTGAAATCGGAGGAATTGCCGATACGGACCATGACCTGGCCGGTACGGGTGATCTGGGTTTCGCTGACATCGGCCGGGAAGGTGATGTTCGGCACGACGGCGTATCCGTCGATGGTGACGAGCTGGCCGTCGGCGTTCTTGTTGAAGGCGCCGGCTCGGCTGTAGAGCGTCGTGCCGTCCGGCGTCTGGATCTGATACCAGCCGCGGCCGACGATCGCGAGATCGAGGTCGTTTTCGGTGTGCGTCAGCTCACCCTGGGTATGGATGTTGCGCACCGCCGAGGTCTGCACGCCGAGACCAATATTGGCGCCTTCCGGCACGATCGCCTGGTTGGCCCGGTTCGGCACGCCCTGGGCGCGCTCGCTTTGATAGAGCAGATCGGAAAACTCGGCGCGGGCACGCTTGTAGCCCGTCGTGTTGATGTTGGCGATGTTGTTCGCGATGACTTCGAGATTGGTCTGCTGGGCATCCATGCCCGTTGCCGCGACGGAAAGCGCTCTCATGTCTTCGTCCTCAAAATTTTAGATCTGCATTTTCGTGATTTCGAGATAGGCGGAGACGATCTTGTCGCGCAGCGCCATGGCCGTCTGGAGCGACTGCTGCGCATCCAGAACCGCATCCACGACTTCGCGGGTATTCGCCTTGCCCTGAATGGCCTTGAAGGACATCGATTCGGCGCCCTTCAGGCTGTTCATCGTGTCTGTCGCCATTTCGCCGATGACGCTGGCGAAATCCATGCCGGTGTTCTGCCCGGGCGTCGAAGCGCGCGCGCCGAAGACGGAGGTGCTTTCCGAGCCGATTTCATCGAGACCGTTGGAGAGCGAAAGGGAGCTTACGTTCTGAATCTTGTCGATCATTGTCCGGCCTTCAGAAGATCGATCGTCGCGGCAATCAGCTCACGCGTCTGCTTGATGGTCTGGATATTGGCTTCATAGGAGCGGTTGGCTTCCCGCATGTCGGCCATCTCGATGAGCATGTTGACGTTCGGCGTCTTGACCATGCCCTTCTCGTCGGCGGCCGGATGATCCGGATCGTATTCCTGGATGAACTTGGAGTTGTCGACCCCGAGCTTCTTGACCTCGACGAGGTCCACGCCGCTTGCCTTGTCCAATTCGGCGCCGAAGGTGATGGTCTTGCGGCGATAAGGGTCCGCACCGGGCGTGTCGCCGGTGGAGCGGGCGTTTGCGATGTTTTCGGAAACGATGCGCAGACGCGTTGCCTGCGCCTCCATTCCCGATCCTGCGATCTTCAGGGAGGCTGAAAGCGGATCCATTTGCTTACCTCTTTACTGTCATCAGCATCATGCTGTGAAACGACTTCACCAGACCTGTGCTCAGTTCGTATTGACGCTTGATTTCGCCCGTCTTCGACAGCTCCTGGGCCAGCGAGACGGTATTGCCGGATTCCTGCACGCCGATTTCTTCGTTCAGTTCCGATTCCTTGATCTCAACCTGGTCGCTGAGACCGCTGCCGGCGAAATGAGCCGCATGGGTGCGGGCCATGGGGACGTAGGTCCGGTCCAGAACCGCTTCGAAGGGCGTTACGTCCTTCGACTTGTATTTGGGCGTGTTGGCATTCGCGATGTTGCCTGCAACGACTTCCTGGCGCACCGAGAGCCACTCGGCCTGACGCGATGCCATCTCGAACAGTTGAATCGGTTGCATAGGCTTCTCTCCATCTTTTGTCTGAAGCCTAGGCCCATAACCTTGCGTCGGACTTACGGGCGGGCCGTTCCCGTGTCCTGGTAGACGTGCCCGCTGGACGTGACGATCACCCACTTGCCGTCACGCTGTTCGAACTTTGCAAGCTTGCTGTTGTCCGGCAGGGTCGAGCCGACCTGGACCATGTACATGCCGGAGCTGTTCTCGATGAGCGCCCGCCCGTTGGCGACATGCAGCAGCCGGAAGCTGCCACCGCCCGGAAACGGCTGTTCCTCCCGAAAGCTGCCGTTATTGCGCGTTTCGCCGACCGAAGACGTGGTGGCCGTGGCCAGCGTGTCCATAGGCTCGGGGGGAACCGGCCAATCGTCTCTGGAACTGTCGGTCATGGCCAAAGGCGAGACGCTGACGACCGGGCGGGCGATGCCCGGCGGCAGGTCGCGGGTCCGGCCCAGCGTTTCCGTGCGGATGCCGAACTTGTCGGCGTTGAGGAAAACGTACCAGGGAAAGAAGGCCGACGCCGCCGCAAGGGTAATCCCCGCCGCGGTCAGCATCTTGTCGCCCAGCCGCGAGGGCGGCACTTCCGGCTTGGGCCATGCCGCTTCTGCGGTGTTCTTGTGATCGCTCATCGAATCATCACCTTCTTGCCATGGCCGACGGCGGATTCGGCTGTCCGGCCGCCGCTCTCAGCGCGTTCGCAAGGTCTGTGTAAGCATCGAGCGCGGGCTTCTCCCCCGGCGTCTGCTTGAGAACTTCGTAAATGACCGGCACCTGCTTGATCGCCATGTCGAGATCCGGATCGCTGCCGGCGCGATAACCGCCGATCAGGCGCAGGTCCCGCGTTTCCTCGTAACGGTGCACCAGCGATTTCAGACGGGACACCAGCTTCTCCTGATCCTCCGTCCAGGCCTTGCGGGCGAGACGCGAAATCGAGGCGAGCGGATTGATCGGCGGATAGCGCCCCTCCTCCGCGAGCGACCGGTCGAGCACGATATGGCCGTCGAGAATGCCGCGGGTGGAGTCCGCGATAGGGTCGTTGTGGTTGTCGCCGTCGACGAGGATCGAGATGATCGCGGTGATCGTGCCGGCGCCTTCGACGCCCGGACCGGCGCGCTCGAGCAGGCGCGGCAGTTCCGTGAAGACCGAAGCGGGATAGCCGCGGGCGATCGGGGGTTCGCCGGATGCGACCGCCACCTCGCGGATCGCGTGGGCGAAACGGGTGACGCTGTCGGCAATGAACAGGACGTTGTCGCCCTGATCGCGGAAATGCTCGGCTATGGTGATCGCCACCAGCGGCGCCATCTTGCGCAGCATCGGGCTTTCGTCACTGGTCGCGACGACGGCGATCGACTTGGCCATGTTGTCGCCGAGCGTATCCTCGATGAATTCGCGCACCTCGCGGCCGCGTTCGCCGACCAGCGCGATCACCACCTTGTCGAAGGCATCGGCTCTCGCGAGCATCGACAAAAGCGTCGACTTGCCGACCCCGGAACCGGCGAAAATGCCGAGACGCTGCCCGAGGCAGAGCGGCGAAAAGATGTCGATCGCCCGCACACCGGTCTTGAAGCCCTTCTCGACGCGGCTGCGCGTCATGGACGGCGGCGCGGTATTGGCGATCGAGCGCGGAGAGAGGCCTTTCGTGATCGGACCTTTGCCGTCGATCGGCTCGCCGAGCGAGTTGATCGTGCGGCCGCACCAGCTGTCGTCGGGCGATACCCGGAAGGCGCCCTTGCGAATGACCGTGTCGCCGATGCCGATCGGTTCGCCGGGCTCGATGGGGCAGACGTAGACGACGTCCGGCTCCACCCGAACGACCTCGCCGAGGTGAATGCCGGTCGCGCTGCGATGGGCGACGAATTCGCCGAGCCGCACGTGTTTCGAGAGGCCGGCGACCGTATAATGTCCTGCCGCGATGGTCCTGACGTGACCGCCGTGAGCAATCGAGAACGCGGGATCGGCATAACGGGCCGCAAGGCCCGCCAGCTGCGCCAGCTTGCCGCCGTTGACCGCATCGAGGATAGCCGCTTCCATCATGGTGGGCCGTCTTCCTTACTGTTAGCTGTTGGAGCCGCCGAGCGTCCTGATGGCCTCGCTCATGGCGGATTCGCTGTCGCGCATCAGCGCCGAAATGCTTTCGAAGGCGCGGTTGACCTGGATCAACTGGGTCATTTCGCCGATGCCGTTGACGTTGGACTGCTCGATATAGCCCTGGACGACGGAGTTCTCGAAGCCCTCGACCACGGGCTGCGGGTTGTCGACGACGATCACACCCTCGTTTTCGTAACGGTTGAAGCCTCTGGTGACATCGGCCGTGAAAAGGCCGAGCGTTGCGACCGGCTGATTGTTCTGCATGATGATGCCGTCGGCACCGACGGTCGGCGGACCGGATTCGCGATTGAGCTGGATCGGGGCGCCGCCGGCATCCAGTACGGGATAGCCGCGGATCGAACGGAGCTGGCCAGTCTCATCCATCGTGAAACGGCCGTCGCGGGTCAGCACCTGACCCGCCGGCGTGTCGATCGCGAACCAGGCATTGCCCTTGATGGCAAAATCGAGCGGATTGCCCGTCCGCTGCAGCTCGCCGGTGCGGGTCGACAGATAGTCGTTGCCCTGGGTGACGAAGGCGATCTTGGCGTTGATATCGTTCTGGGTCCTGCTCATGACCTCGTCGAACTTGACTTCCGTCGCACGGAAACCGACCGTGTTCATGTTGGCCATGTTGTCGGCGATCGTGTTCAAGCGGCGCTCGAGCGCGATCTGCGAAGAAATGCCGACATAAAGTCCGGATTGCATATCATTTGCCTCCGAGTTTCAGATTATTGATGGAGATCAGGAGATCCGTGGAGATTCCGCTCGACGGAGCGTTGAAGGGAGCCAGGGGATCGTAGGCTTCCGAGGGATTCTCGATCTCCCACATGGCGGTGAACCGTTCGAGGAACTTGTTCACCTTGGCCGGGTCCTGGAAGTCCTCGATGTTGACCACGTCCTCGATATATTTGGCCTGGCGGTCGAGATCGGCGCCGATGATCTCATCGGGCAGCTGCAGCGCGGTGCGGACGACCTCGGAAAGCGCATCGTCGGCGAGGATTTCCATGCCCGACTTGATCGTCGGCGCCGTGCGCTCGAAATAGAGCGCGAGGCGCACGCCCATATTGTCGGCGCCGGCCTCCTCTTCGAGCGTCTGGCGCTGGAACTTGTCGACGACGCCCTTTTGCGCCTTCTCGAAGGATGTGGCGGTCGAGCCGTAAGCGGCGAAATTCAGCGATTCCACCAGCGACGCATACCGGCTGTCGGAAAGCTTGTTGGCAAAGGCGTTCTCGTCGGCGACGCCTTCCGTCAGCACCTTGCGGATGAAGGCCTTGGCATAGGCCATGTCCTCGAGACCGTGGGCCTTCAACGCGTAATTATAGACCCGCGTGTCGGCCATGAAGTCGTCGACGGTTTTGATGCTGCCGATCGTCGAAAGATAATATTCGGTCTCGCGTGCGACATCCGGCTTTTCCGCGACGCGTGCCAGCGACTTCGGGAGGTCGCGGCTGATCATGGCATAGCTTGCGTAGGTCGTGATCACGTTGGCTCACCCAAGGTCCGCGGGAGCGGCGGACATCGCTCTCGGAGCGGGCAATCCGGTCCGATCCTTCCGGAAACTAGGCGCGAAGACTTGTGCGAAGCTGTCCCGAATCCCCCTTCCATTAGCGCCTTCAGAACCAGCCTCACGCAAGCCAGAGGCCGTATCCCAAAACCAAACGAAAACGATCGGCACAGGTACGCGATGAATATTATTATCGGATTGGTCATCACCGTTGGCTGTATTCTCGGCGGCTTCATGGCCATGGGCGGCCACATCGACGTTCTCGTGCAACCCTTCGAACTGATGATCATCGGCGGCGCCGGCCTCGGCGGCTTCATCATGGCGAACCCCATGAAAGTCGTGAAGGATTCCGGCAAGGCTCTCAGCGAGGCCTTCAGGAATGCCGTTCCGAAGGAGCGTCACTATCTCGACGTGCTCGGCGTCCTCTACTCGCTGATGCGCGACCTCAGGACCAAGTCGCGCAACGAGATCGAGGCGCATATCGACAACCCGGAGGAATCCTCGATCTTCCAGACCGCCCCGACGGTGCTGAAGAACAAGGAATTGACCGCCTTCATCTGCGACTACGTGCGGCTGATCATCATCGGCAATGCCCGCTCCCATGAGATCGAGGCGCTGATGGACGAGGAACTCGACACGATGTTCCAGGACAAGATGAAGCCCTACCACGCGATGACCATCATGGGGGATTCCTTCCCCGCCATCGGTATCGTCGCGGCGGTTCTTGGCGTCATCAAGGCGATGGGCAAGATCAACGAATCGCCGGAAGTTCTCGGCGGCCTCATCGGCGCCGCCCTCGTCGGCACGATGCTCGGCATCGTTCTTTCCTATTCGGTCTGCAACCCGCTCTGCTCGCAGATCAAGGTCGTCCGGACCAAGCAGCACCGCCTCTACATCATCGTCAAGCAGACGCTGCTCGCCTACATGAACGGCTCCGTGCCGCAGGTTGCCCTGGAATACGGACGCAAGACGATTTCCAACAAAGAACGCCCCTCGATCGATTCGGTCGAGCAGGAAATGATGAATCCTGGCGGTGAAAAGGCGGCATGATGACGACCGATCAAGCGAACCAAGCAATCGCGCCGAAGATGGACCTGGCGCTTCTTGCCAAGCTGACGGGCGGCCTCGGCGACAAGAGGACCGTGGAGAGGATCAGCAGCGAATTCGCCCATCTCTACACGGAATTCCTGCCGGACGTGTTCCACAGCGAGACCGGCATCCGGATCGGCGTCTCCTATCTGAGCTGTACCTCCGGCCTGATGAACGACCTCATCGCCGATCTCGGCGACGGGTTTGCGCTTTCCGACGGAGCGCTGCGCAACTGGTGCCCCAACTTCGTGCTCGCCTGCGGCAACAGCTTCGTCATCGCGCTGATGGAACTGATGCTCGGAGCTGCGCCGGACACGATCACGCAGCCCATCGAGCGCCCGCTTTCCGATATCGAGCTGGACCTCGCGGTGATGGTCTTCGACCGGATCGCCAACGTGCTTCGTTCAGGCGTCAACGCGCCGGGCGGTTTCGAGGCAAGCCTCGAACGACCCCACAATGCCGAGGACAGGCCGAAGCCGGACGAGCTCGCGCGCCCGGAATTCGGCGTGACGATTCGCATGGCGATCGAGCTTGGTCCGGTCGTTTCGGAATTCGCCCTCGTCATTCCGCAAAGCATATTCCTGAAGACCAAGGTCACGGCACCGAGGGCCAGGGGCCAGGTATCGAAGGCCAAGCAGGAATGGGCAGAGCGGATGAACGAGCAGGTCCGCCGCTCGCATGTCACGCTCGAGGCCCGCATCCGCCTGCAGAGACTGACGCTCGGAACGATCTCGCGGCTCGCGGCCGGCGATGTGATCGCCTTTCAGGACAAGGGCGATGTCCAGGTTCAGGTCAGCGCCAACGGCAAGGACATGTATGCGTGCGAATTCGGACGCTCCGGCGAGCGTTATACAGTCCGCGTAAAGGATAATATCAGTACCGACGACGAGATCCTCAGACACCTGATAGGCTAAGCCGCAGGCGCTTCGGCAAGGCAGGCTGACACAAGTTTCAACAGGAATAATGACCGCATGGCTACGAAGAAGACACCCCTCACCGAAGACGACGCACTGATGCCGCTGGGCAACGAAGCCGAGCTGGATCAGGCCATCGACGATCTGCGCGGCGTCTTGAAGACCGATGCCGACGGCGGCGTTCCGGGCTTCGATGCCGATTTCGGCGCACCGGCAACCAGCGACTTTACGGCCGATACCTCCTCCTTCGGCGGCGGCTTCGAGGCACAGACCGAAAGCTTCGCCGGAGATGCGGGCTTCGGCGGCGGCGATTTCGGTGGCAGCGATTTCGGCGCTTCGGCGGACGGCGCGGCCTATCAGGAACCGGGCAGCGCCCTCAACGCCAATCTCGACCTCATCATGGATATCCCGATCGATGTCGAGATCGTGCTCGGAACGAGCCGGATGCAGGTGTCCGGCCTGATGAGCCTGGAAGAAGGCGCCACGATCGCGCTCGACAAGAAGATCGGCGAACCGGTCGAGATCATGGTCAACGGCCGCCGCATCGGCAAGGGTGAGATCACCGTCCTGGAGAATGACGATACCCGCTTCGGCGTGAGGCTGACGGAAGTACTGAGCACGAGAAGAACCTGATCCCGGTTTGGGACAGAGAAGGAAGACCATGATGGACTTTGAGGATTTCGGCGGCGGCGCGCTTTCCACGAAACCGCTGTCCCAGGCCGAAAAGGCGGCGGCAGTTCTGCTGGCCATGGGCAAGGGCGTCGCCGGCAAGCTTCTCAAGTATTTCACCCAGAGCGAGCTGCAGAACATCATCGCCTCGGCGCAGACGCTCCGCTCAATTCCGCCGGACGAGCTCCTCCAGCTCGTCAACGAGTTCGAGGACCTGTTCACCGAAGGCACCGGCCTCATGGACAACGCGGCAGCGATCGAGGGCATTCTCGAGGCCGGCCTGACGCCGGAAGAAGTGGACGGCCTGCTCGGCCGCCGCACCGCCTTCGAAAGCTATCAGGCGAGCATCTGGGACCGCCTGCAGGACGCCGACCCGGCCTTCGTGGGCAAATTCCTCTCGCGCGAGCATCCGCAGACCATCGCCTACATCCTTTCGCAGATGCCGTCGAACTTCGGTGCGAAAGTGCTGCTCCAGCTTCCGGAAAGCCGCCGCGCCGACATCATGAACCGCGCCGTCAACATGAAGGAAGTCAGCCCCAAGGCAGCGCAGATCATCGAGAACCGGGTGATCGAGCTGATCAACGCGATCGAAGCGGAGCGCAACTCCAACGGCTCGAACAAGGTCGCGGAACTCATGAACGAGCTCGAGAAGAACCAGGTCGATACGCTGCTCGGTTCGCTCGAGACGATCAGCAAGGAATCGGTCAACAAGGTCCGCCCGAAGATCTTCCTCTTCGAAGACCTCATGTACATGCCGCAGCGCAGCCGCGTCATGCTGCTCAACGACGTTGCTTCCGACATCCTCACGATGGCGCTGCGCGGCGCAAACAACGAGATCAAGGAATGCGTGCTTTCCGCGATCAGCCCGCGCCAGCGCCGCATGATCGAAAGCGATCTCGCGGTTCAGAGCCCGAACCTCAATCCGCGCGAGGTAGCGATGGCCCGGCGTGCCGTCGCACAGGAAGCGATCCGGCTTGCCAATGCCGGCCAGATCATTCTCAAGGAAGAAAAGAAGGAAGGCGAAGTACCCGCAGAGGCCGCCTGATTTCCGCGACACTGCACGAGGAAGGGAACGGAGCGGAGGCAATTCCGCTCCGTTCCCGTTTCCGGCCTCAGTTCCGCAGCCGTCTATCCCGTGATCTTTTTCTCGACTCGATTAGCGGTTAGCGGGCGATGCGATAACATCGCCGCAACGGCTCGATTCGTTCGAGCCGTCCTTGCAACCCGAACGTCGATTGGTCCTGAACCGTGGCGGACGACGATAAAGACAGCAAAACAGAAGACCCGACCGCCAAACGAATGACCGACGCGGCGGAGAAGGGCAATGTGCCCTTCTCGCGCGAATTGCCGCTTTTCGCCTCGGTTCTGGCGTTCTACGTCTTTCTCATCTTCTTCCTGCCCTCCGGCGTGGCGCGGATCGGGCAGACGCTGAAGGACCTTTTCGAGCAGCCGGACCAATGGCGGCTCGAAAACGCGACCGACGTAATCTCGCTCGGCGTTCACCTTGCCTGGGCCGTTGCGGCATTCCTGGTCCCGGCGATGCTGCTCTTCATCGTCTTCGGCCTCGGCTCGTCATTGGCGCAGAACATGCCTTCCATGGTTCTGGAGCGCGTCAGGCCGCAGATTTCGCGCGTCTCGCCGATGAAGGGCTTCGGGCGCATCTACAGCGTTCCGGGTTTCGTCGAGTTCGGCAAATCGCTGTTCAAGATCCTGGTGGTCTCGCTCATCATGTATTTCGCCTTGCGCGGCGAATTTTTCGCCTCGCTCGACGCGATGTTCTCCGATCCGCAGGTCATCCTCGTGAAATTGGACACGATCGTGCGGAAGATGGTGATCGTCGTCGTCCTCTCGACCGCACTGCTTGCCGTCATCGACGTGTTGTGGACGCGCCGCCATTGGTACAACGAACTCAAGATGACCAAGCAGGAGATCAAGGACGAGTACAAGCAGGCCCAGGGCGACCCAATCGTCAAATCGCGCCAGAAATCGGTGGCGCGCGATCGGGCCCGCCGGCGCATGATCAACAACGTGCCGCGCGCGACGCTGGTCATCGCCAACCCGACCCACTATGCGGTCGCGCTCCGTTATGTGCGTGAAGAGAACGACGCCCCCGTCGTCGTGGCGAAGGGCCAGGACCTGATTGCGCTCAAAATTCGCGAGACCGCCGAGGCGAACGGCATTCCCGTCTTCGAGGATCCGCCCCTGGCACGCTCCATGTTTGCGCAAGTCTCGGTGGATAGTGTCATCCCACCAGTCTTCTACAAGGCTGTGGCAGAACTCGTGCACCGGGTCTACGCATCCCGGTCGCTCAAGAAACGGACACACTGAGCGTCATGAAGAAATGCAGCTATTCCACCGAACGGGAAAAGATCGTCGCACAAGCAATCAGCCCGGTGGCATCGGAACTTCGCCTGCTCGATGCCGGCGACCTCATCGCGCTTCTACGACTGGAATGCCACAGCAGCCTTGCCGATCTCGTTTCTTCGGCGGCTGAACTCTATTTCCATCCAGGCACCGTGAGCTTCGGCGCCGGCGGCGACTACAAGCTCGAATGGGACGGCGTCCCGGAAGTCGTGCTCGATCTCGAAATCAAGCCGCGGGGAGTTTCGGTCTACGCCCGCCTGAAGCTTGCGGATCGCCAGGCCGGACTGGAAATCGACCACATCTCCTTCCAGGAGCCTTCCGACAATCCGGACGACAACACAGCCTTCCTGGCGAGGAGCCTGCAGGAGGCCAAATTCGTCAGAATCAGCGCCTCCCAGATGTGAGGCTTCTGCGGAACAATATTCCGGGCCTTGCTTCCGCTTCGGGAAATCAGTGGATGTAGCCGAGCCTGATCGCCTTGGCGATCGCCTGGATGCGGTTGACCGAATCGAGCTTGATGGTGGCCGAACCGAGATAGGCGTTGACGGTATGGACCGAGAGGCCGAGCTTTTCGGCGATCTCTTCGCTGATGCGCCCGTCGCCGGCGAGCTGCAGACAGGCAATCTCCCGCTCGCTCAATGATTCGGCAGGTACACCGCGGCGCTCGTCGAGCGCGAGCAGGTCCATCATCACCTGGCAGCTTCTCACGTGCTGGTCGATGACGGCATCGCTTCCAAGCTCCATGGATGTCGCGAGGAAAGTCACATAGCCATTGCCGAGGGCGCCGAGCCGGACCGGAAATGCAATGCCCGAGAACGGAACCACACCGGGCTCCAGCCGGCGCGTCAGGGACGAAAATTCCCCGGCGTCGGCAAAGCTGGCGTTTTCCGAACCGTTCCATATCAGCGGAAGAAGTGAGACCTCGATGTGATCGAGCAGGACCTCGCCATAACCGCTGATGAAGCGGTTGCCGTTTTCGGCCGCGCCGGTTCCCCAGTTCTCCAGTTCGCACACAAGCTTGCGCTTGTTGGGCAGCCCGGCCCCCGTGATCCGGAAAACCGCAAAATTGCGCGCCTTCAGGTTCTTCTGCATGGCGATGAGCTTGGGGAAGATGTCCGACCGGCTCGAAGCGCGCTGCAGGCGCAGATACTGGATGCCTCCAGGTCCATCTGCCGTACCGCTGCGCGAATACCCCATCGAAATTCTATCCCCTATACCAGATTGTTCCGGACCGCGTAGGCGATCGCCTCCGAACGTGTCTTCGTCGCCGTCTTGCGCATCACGCTGGTGATGTAGTTGTTGATCGTGTTGCGCGATATGCCCAGGATCACCGCGATCTCGTCGCTGGTCTTGCCCTCCGCGATCCAGAAGAGACATTCCAGTTCGCGCTCGGTCAGTTCGAAATCGCGTTCGGTCCTGGCATCCGTCCCCTCCGCGAAGCTCGCTCCGTAGGCGGCAAACAGGCCTACCTCCTTGAGGCGCTCCTGCGAGAGGATGATGCCCTCGAGGAAGAGCAGCATCAGCGAGAACCGCGTCCTGCCGACGCAGAAGGTCAGGGAGCAATACTGCCGGCTGATGTCGTCCGGCGGAACCGCGTCGTCGGGCAGCAGCGCGAAACTGGGCGTCAGCAGCGACAGGCATTTTTCCAATTCGGTGGAGCGTGCGTAACCGCTTGCAAGCTCAGATCCCAGACGCCGTACGAGATCGAAGGGCCAGTTGGACGTGACGATGAAATCGAGGCCCTGTTCCTGGATGAGGTCGTAGCGGGCCAGCAGAAAGTGGGAAGCGCCGACATAATCGGCGAGCAGGCGCATCACCGCCTGAACGTTGTTGGAACTCGTCGCCAGAGAAAGACGACGCACCAACTGCTCACGCGACAGTCCCCTGGAAACGGCCGTCTCCTGGTAGGAGCGTCCCTCCGCCACCATGTCTGCCCCCGACAACTCCATCCGTCATCCGCTCCCCGCCACGTCGCGCATTCATCATGAACGCGCACATCGCGGCACATACGCACAACCGTTCTTGCGGCGAAACGATCCCGATTTTCGGCAAATCACGAAAGGGCCACATTTCGCGACCGCTTTCATTTCTCGTCTTCAGCGGAGTGCCGCCGCAGGTCCACCCGCCTCAGACCGTTGGAATCGCCATACGAATCATGGCCATTGTAGGAGACGCCTGCCGAATTACCATCGCCGGAGACAGGATTTCCCCAGTTGCAGGCCTTTATTCATTGATTCGTGATTCAGACAAATTGGCCAAGTGTGTGGCAGGACTGAAAAGAAATGGGCCGGGAGAGCCCGGCCCAGCATAATCATATTTTCGTGATACCTGCTCAGGCGGCCTTTTCGATCGCCCATTTCCGAAGAATTTTCGCCGCGCGTTCTTCCGATATCTCGACCATACGGGCCAGACGCTTCTCCGGACCTTCCTTGACGCGGCGGTTGAAGCCCTCGCCTTCGTCGCCGCCCAGCATGTCGGTCGAGCTGTCGAAGCCGAAGTCCGAGCCGAAACCGTCCATAAGGGCCGGGCCGCCTGCCGGAGAGAAATCCGGCAGTTCAAGGCCGGCGCCCTCGGTCGCCGTTTCGCTGGCGACGCCGGTACCGGTGACGGTGCGGACGAGCGGGCGCAGGCCGAGCCAGACCACCAGGAAGGCAACCAGGACGAAGGCGAGCGAGTTGACGATGCCGCCGATATTGCGGTTCACCATTTCGATGAAGCCCGGACCGCCGGCGGCCTCGTCCAGAAGCTGGTTCTCCAGGAAATCCATGGCCGTCAGTGTCACCACGTCGCCGCGTTCCCCATTGATGCCGGCAGCAGAAGAGACGATCTTCTGCATCTCGGCGAGATAGGCGTCGACCTTGGCCTGATCGACCGGCTCACCGACCATCATCGCGATCCGGCCCCTGTTGACGACCACCGCCACCGAGACCTTCTCGATCTGATAGCTGTTGCGCGTGGTGGCGACCGTCCTCTGATTGATCTCGTAGTTGGTCTGTTCTTCCCGCTTGTCGGACTGGTCGGACGACTGCGGACCGTTCGCACCGCCCTGCTGGGGCGCTGCCTGCGGCACGTTCTGCTCGACGGTCGTGGCGTTGTCGTCCTGCCTCTGCTGCGACTGCGAGTTTTCCCTCGTCGTGCGGACGGAGCGTTCGACCCGGGAGTTCGGATCGTAGACGGTTTCGTGGATCTGCTGACTGTCGGTGTTGAGAGTGGCCGTCACGCTGGAACGGAAATTGTCCATGCCGAGGAAAGGCGCGAGCGCCTTGTCGATATTGTTCTCGATTTCCTGCTGGACGTTCTGGACGATGCCGAGCGACTTGTTCATCTCGCTGCCGCCGAACTCGTCGCCGGAGGCAAGCAGCTGGCCGGTGGAATCGAGGATCGTGACGTCGTCCACGTCGAGACCGGGAACGGCCGACGCGACCAGGTGACGAATCGACGAAGCCGCCTTGCGGCCGGTCGTCGAGCTTGCCCGGATCATCACCGACGCGGTCGGTTTCTGTTCGCCTCTGCGGAAATTGCCGACATCCGGCATCACGATATGGACGCGGGCGGCGGAAACGCCGTTGATCTGCTGGATCGACCGGGCGATTTCCCCTTCGAGCGCACGAACGCGGGTAACCTCCTGCATGAAGGAGGTCAGGCCGAGCGAGCCGACATTGTCGAAGAGTTCATAACCGGCATTGGTGCTGTTCGGCAGGCCGCGTTCGGCGAGCAGAAGCCGCGCCCTGCTGGTCGTGCCGACCGGAACCTGGATGCTTTTTCCGTCCGCGCCGACCTCGAAGGCCATGTTCGCTTCGGCAAGGGCCATGCTGACCTGGTTGAGGTCGGCGGTCTCCAGGTTGACGTAAAGTGTCTCGTAGGCCGGCCTGTTCACATAGATGGCCGCAGCAAGCACAATCGCAATCGAAACGGCGCCGACGGCGCCCAAAGCAATAAGTCGCGTCCGGCCAAGACTGGCCAGATTTTTAAAGACTGGTGAAAATTGAGCCAACAGATTCATTCTGTTCCCGCATCGCCAAACAAGGATATAGAGCCTATGCCCAGGCGGACCCTAGAAAGCGAAGCTTGTGCGAACGTTTCGCACACGAAGGGATTTTGACGATTATGAACGGAGAGGCTCTATATCCGACGGCCTGAAGGAACAGCGTCAGAAAAAGTCGAAGTCGCCGGCAGCCTTGCTCAGAGGCTGGGAGTGACCGTGACGCAGGCCGTTGCTGGCAAGGGCCTTCTGCATGTCGGCCAGCTTGACGAGGTTGAGGGCCGTGGAGACATCGACCATCCAGCTTTCCGGAATCGTGGCGGTGATCGTGTCGATGAATTCGGCAATGCCGCGGGTTTTCTGTACGGCGAGGTCGATACCCTGGAGAACCTTGATGCTGTCGGGCGACTGGAGAACGGCCGAGCCGCCGATTTCGATGAGCTGCGGCTCGACGCGCTCGATCAGATAGGCGACATCGTGGAGCTCCGACACCAGCCGCATCAGTATTTCGGGAAGCGGCTCCTCGAGGGAAACGCTCGGCGGCGTGGCGATGTCGTTCATGGCTTTCCCCGTGATTAAAAGAATTCGATGGAATTTTCGGCAGGTTTCGGGGGCGGCATGCGCAGGGGACGCTCTTCCATCGCCACGGTCCTCTGGGTTTCGGCGCCGGTCAGCGGATACTGGCGAGCCCGGCCGCTGACCGGCCAGAACTCGAGCTTGCGTCCATGCTCCCCGCCCGTGGAGGAGCCGACCACCGGAATGCCTTCGTCCTTGAGAAATTGCATGGCGAATGCGGCATTCTGCTCGCCGACATTCGAAAAACTGGCAATCGTCTTGGCGCCGCCGAAGATCTTCGCTTCCAGCCGGTCGCGCCGGGCTCCCTGCTTCAGCAGGCCGTTGATCAGAAGCTCCATCAGATGCACGCCGTAGCGCGTCGCATCGCCGCCCGATGCGCTGGAGCCGCCGGAGCCCGGAAGCAGGAAGTGGTTCATGCCGCCGATACCGGCGACAGGATCGCGAAGACATGCAGCCACGCATGAGCCGAGGATCGTCGACAGAACGACGTTCGGGTCGTTGACGACCTTGTATTCCCCCTGAATGATATGGACACGCCTGGCTGCAGCCGCGTCGTTCATTTCAATGCTCCAAACACCGCTTCGATAGCGGCCTTCATCTTTTCGATGGTGAACGGCTTGGCGAGAACGTTGTTGGCGCCGAGCTGGGCCGCCTTCTGCACGAGCGCCCGGTCACCCTGAGCGGTCAGGATGATGAACGCCGCCTTCTTGGTGTTCGGATTGCTGCGAACAGCCTGAAGGAAGCCAAGGCCGTCCATCTTCGGCATGTTGAAGTCCGAGATCACCAGATGATGCGGCTGCTCGGCCATGATCTTCATGCCCTGCTCGCCGTCGCCGGCGGCAGTGATCTGCTTGAAGCCGAGCTGTGTCAGAGCGTCGCTGAGCAGCAGGCGGCTGGTCACCTGATCATCGACGATCAGAACTTTGATTTTTTCAGCGAGAGACATTTATTCGGTACCTTCTTTTCGGGCGGCAGTTAATTTCAACACTTCTTCTCCAATGGAGCCCAGCGGCAGCTGCTGCTCGACGGCCCCCATTTCGTA
Organism: Neorhizobium sp. CSC1952; assembly: GCF_030378245.1. Classification (NCBI taxonomy): domain Bacteria; kingdom Pseudomonadati; phylum Pseudomonadota; class Alphaproteobacteria; order Hyphomicrobiales; family Rhizobiaceae; genus Neorhizobium; species Neorhizobium sp. CSC1952. The sequence continues at coordinate 963,693 of NZ_CP128416.1, forward strand.
GGCAACCCTCGGCATGCCGTAGACCACACAGGTTTTCTCGTTCTGCCCGATGGTGCGCGCGCCTGCGCTGCGCATCTTGAGCAGACCGGCAGCTCCGTCGCGTCCCATGCCCGTCAGAATAACCCCGACGGCGCTGCGGCCGGCCAGGTCGGCGACCGATTCGAAAAGGACATCCACCGAAGGCCTGTGACCGTTGACCGGCTCCTTTTCGACCAGCCGGCAACATGGCGCCGACGGATTGACCACCTGCAAATGCCGCTCGCCACCGGGCGCCAGATAGATCTTGCCGATCTCCAGCCGCGCACCGTCGGTGGCTTCCTGCACCACAGGAGCGCAGATACGATTAAGCCGTTCAGCAAAACTTTTGGTAAACGTGGAAGGCATATGTTGAGTAATCACGGTCGGCGGGCAGTTCTGCGGGAACTTTTGCAGCACCGTGATCAGCGCCTCGACACCTCCGGTTGAGGATCCGATCGCCACAACCTTGCGGCCGACGCGATATTCCGCCGCGGGCGTCGCCGCCGGGATCGATACGGGCTCGGCGCGCCGATGGCTCGAACGGGCCGCGGCCTTTACCTTTTCCGCCAGATCGACGAACGGGCGGGCATCGCCCGGCGCCGGCTTGCCGACGCAGTCGAAGGCGCCGATCTCAAGCGCCGCGAGCGTCGCATTGGCGCCCTGATGGGTCATGGCCGAAACCATGATCACCGGCATGGGCCGGAGGCGCATGATCTTTTCGAGGAATTCCAGCCCGTTCATGTTGGGCATTTCGATGTCGAGGGTGACGACATCGGGATTGAGCTGCTTGATCGCCGCCCGGGCTTCCAGAGCATCGCCGGCCTGACCGACGACATTCACTTCCGGATCGGAATTCAGGACGGCCGTGATGAGGCCACGCATGGTGGGTGAATCATCGACGACAAGGACTCGTGCCGGAGCGCTCATGCTTTCCTCCCCGCGTTCTTACCGGCATGACGGTAGGTGGTGATGCCGATGTTATCGAACAGGTTTTTCGCGTCGCCAGAGACGCGCTCGGAATGGCCGATATAAAGATGTCCGCCTTCGGGCAGCAGCGAGGCGAACCGCGACCAGATCTTCATCTGCGTCGGCTCGTCGAAATAGATGACGACGTTGCGGCAGAAGATGACGTCGAAATTGCCCTTGAAGGGCCATTGCGCCATCAGGTTCAGTTCGTTGAAGGTGATGAGCTTCTTGACCCGGTCGTCGATCTGGAACTTGCGCCTTCCGCCCGCGTCCACTTCGCGGAACCACTGCTTGCGCATGGCCGGCGTCATGGTCTCCAGCGCGTTCTCGTCATAGAGGCCGGCGCGGGCCGCAGCCAGGATCTTCGGGTCGATGTCGGTCGCCAGGATGCGGAAATCGTAATCGGCCGCATTCGGCAGCAGCGACATCACGGTGAGCGCGATCGAATAGGGCTCCTGCCCGTCCGAACAGGCGGCCGACCAGATGCGCACGCGGCCGCCGCTCTTGGCGCGGCCGATGAGCCCCGGCAGAACCTCGTCGCGCAGGTGGTCGAAGTGATGATTTTCGCGGAAGAACCGGGTGAAGTTGGTCGTCAGGTGCGAGAGCATCTCGCGGCGTGCGGCCGCGCCTTCCGGCGAGGCGACCAGTGCACAATAGTCCTTGAAGCCGCGCAGACCCAGCGCCCGGATATGCTTCGAAAGACGCGAATAGACGAGCGACGCCTTGGAATCGTTGAGATAGATTCCGGCATCCGCATAGATCATCGCCGCGATGTCGGCGAGGTCGCGGCGCGTCAGCGGATATTCCCCGCTGGCGAGCACCTCGTCCGGCGACTGTCGGCTTTCGATGGCGCCCAAAGGCCTCATGCAGCTTCGCTTTCCTTTTCCGGGAAGAGGGCGTCGAGCTCGATCATGCAGATCATCCGCTTGTCGATGGCGAGAATCCCTCGGGCATATTGCTTTTCCAGGTCGGAAGAGACTTCCGGTACCGGCTGGATATTCTCGTCGGTAATCGTGAGAATATCGGAAACGGCCTCGACGAGCAGACCGACCACGCGGCTCTTGACCTGTGCCACGATGATCACGTGGCGCGCGGTGGGTTCGGCATCCTTCATGCCGAGGCGAGCGGAAAGATCGACGATCGGCAGCACCGCTCCGCGCAGATTGATGACACCCCTGACATAGGACGGCGCATGCGGCATCGGCGTTGCCGGCGTCCAGCCGCGGATTTCGCGGACGGACATGATGTTGACGCAGAATTCCTGATCACCGATGCGGAAGGCGATCAACTCCCGACTACCCTGGACAAGGTTTTTCACGGCGTACGACATACCAATTAACCCGTGGCTGCGAGTGACATTTCAGGCTTCAGCGCCATTTCCGGTCTAAGGGACTGGCCGCGCGAGGCCGCGACGACCGCATCGACATCGAGGATGAGCGCGACGCGGCCATCACCCAGGATGGTGGCCGCGGCGATGCCCGGGACGTGGGTGTAATTCGCTTCGAGCGACTTGATGACGACCTGGCGCTGGCCCTGGATGGCGTCCACCATCAGCGCGCGCTGGCCGCCGCCTTCCGATTCCACCAGCAGCGCGACGCCGTCGACCGGGTTCGCCTGGGTGTTGCGGAAGTTCAGGATGCGGCCGACATCGACCAGCGGGCAGAACGAGTTGCGGATCGAGATGAGCCGCTGGTTCGCGCCGAAGGAATGGATGGCGGATGCTTCCGGCTGCAGGGTTTCGACGATCGCCGTGAGCGGCACGACCAGCGTCTGGCCCGCAACCGTGACCACCATGCCGTCGAGAACGGCAAGCGTCAGCGGCAGGCTCATGGTGAAGGTCGATCCCTGGCCCGGCCTGGACGAAATCGAGATGCGGCCGCCGAGCGCCTGGATCGACCGCTTGACCACGTCCATGCCGACGCCGCGGCCGGAAATGTCGGAGATCTTGTCCGCGGTGGAGAAGCCCGGCATGAAGATCAGGTTGTCGATCTCGTCGTCCGAGAGGTTGGCATCGGCGGCGATCAGGTCGTTGTCGATCGCTTTCTGGCGGACGCGCTCGCGATTGATGCCGGCGCCGTCGTCGGCGAGCTCGATCAGGATACGGCCGGAACGATGCTTGGCGGAGAGGCGGACGGTGCCTTCCGGGTTCTTACCGGCGGCCTCGCGCTTCTCGGGCGTTTCGATGCCGTGGTCGACGGCGTTGCGGATCATGTGGGTCAGCGGCTCGGCGAGCTTGTCGATGACCGTCTTGTCGACTTCGGTGTTCTCGCCCTCGGTGATCAGGCGGATCTGCTTGCCGACCATGTCGGCCACTTCGCGGACGATGCGCGACATGCGCTGGAAGACCGGCTTTACCGGCTGCGCGCGGATCGCCATGACCGAGTCCTGGATCTCGCGGGTGAGCTGCTGCAGCTCTTCGAGGCCCATGTTGATCGAAGACGTACCGGTCGTGTCGTTCTCGATGACGCTCTGGGACAGCATCGCCTGGTTGATGACGAGCTCGCCCACCAGGTTGATCAGGCGGTCGACGCGGTCGAGATCAACGCGGATCGTCTGGCCGGCCGAAGCGGCTGCGGCATTGTTCTGGGCCGCTGCTGCGGCCGCAGCGGCGGAGGCCGCGGATTCCTTCTTCTCGGCAGCGCGCGCAGCCGCGCCGGCGGCCTTGGCGACGCTGGCGGCGGTCTCGGCGGCGGATATGGCTGCCGCGGCGGCTTCTTCAGCCGCAGCCTGCTCGACGGCCTTGTCCTCTTCCTCGGCTTCGGAAGCCCCGTCGAGGATCGAGAGGTCGAAGGGCACCGGGATCATCGGCTGTTCTTCGTCCGAAGGGGTCTCGTCCGCCAGCCGCACCTCGAGGTCGCAATCCCATTCGGCGAATTCGAAGACGGCGCGGATATCGTCCTCGCTCCTGGTGGTCTTCACCGAGATCTTCCAGGCGAAGTAGGAGGCCTCCGGGTCCATCTTGTCGAGGGCGGGCAAGGCATCCATGTCGCAGGCGATGCTCATCTCGCCGAGGCGCGACAGGTCGCGCAACAGGAGCGCCGCCTCGTTGCCCTTGGAATAGAGTTCCCGGCGCGGCTTGAAAGTCACGTCGTAGACGGAACCTTCGAGCGCCGGCTCCTCGTCTTCACCGAAGCCGTCGAAGGTGAAGGGAATGGGCTGGAAACCGCTCTCATCGGTCGGTTTCGGGGCCTCTTCCGGAGCAGGGGCGGCCTTGGCGGCCGGCTTGGAAGCCGCTCTGGGCGCCTCGGAGCCGGAAGAAGACGGCAGCTCGCCGTTCGCGAGCGCTTCGAGCTCCTTCACAAGGCCGCGGCTGCGCGATTCGTCGACACTGCCGCCGTCGCGCGAGGCGCTGACGAGGTCGGCAAGCACGTCGGCCGATTTCAGCATCACCTTGAGGACGTCCGGGCCGGGCTCCAGCTTGCCGGAACGCACGCAGTCCAGCGTCGTTTCGAAGACGTGGGCGAAGGAGACCAGATCGTCCAGGCCGAAGGCGCCGGCGCCTCCCTTGATGGAATGAACGGCACGGAAAACGGCATTCACCGTTTCGGGGTCGCGATCCCCGTCGTTCAGCTTGAGAAGACCCGACTCCAGTTCAGCGAGCTGCTCTTCGCATTCCTGAAAGAAGATCTCTTTGATTTCGTTCATATCCATCGGAGGAATTCCTGGCTCAGGCGGTTACACGCTCGATCGCATCGATCAGTTTGGCAGGATCGAAGGGCTTGACGATCCAGCCCGTCGCGCCGGCCTGCCTGGCCCGGTTCTTCTTTTCCTGGTCGCTTTCCGTCGTCAGCACGAGGATCGGGACGGCGCGATATTTTTCGTTGCGGCGGACGCCCTCGATGAAGCCGAAACCGTCGAGGCGCGGCATGTTGATGTCGGTGACGATGACGTCCGGGTTGGCGTCTTCGAGAACCTCGAGGCCTTCCACGCCGTCTTCCGCCTGAATGGTCTCGAACCCCGCATTGTTGAGGGTCACCAGAAGCATGTTCCGGATCGTCCGTGAATCATCCACGGTCAGCACTTTTTTCTTCATTGCTAGATCTCCTTAGGAACCAAATTTTCGATATTGATGCCGATGAGTTGCATCGTCTTCTGAAATGCATCCGAAGCCTTTCCGACGAGAAAGGACTTCCTGTCTTCTTCCCAGGCCCTGACGCCGGCGACCAGGACCTGCGCACACTGGACGCCGACCCGCTCGACGCCCGAAGCGTCGATCACGAGATCGCTTCCGCGCATGGACATCAGCTGACCATGCAGGACCGAAGCCTCGTTGAGGTCCAGTACCGCCGACAGCTTCAAACTTCCCGGTCCAGCCTTCTTCGCTGCCATCAGCTCATTCCTTGTCGTTTGTGAAAGAGGTATTCGCCGTCATCCGCCCGGCTGTCGCCGGCGATCGCGGCGAGCGCCGGCTGAATGTGCGGCACTGCCGGAAGATGCTCGTCCGCATAGCGTTTCTGCCGCTCGATCCGGAACTCGCGCACCGTGCGGCCGAGTTCCAGGATCACGGTCTGAAGTTCGTCAGCCCCCTCGCCCGTCCGGCCTGCGAGGCCTGCATTCGATGCCACGCGTTCGCCGACCGCGCCGATTTCGGCGGTCAGCCGGTCGAGGCTCACGGCCTGCTCGTCCGCATTGAGGGCAATACCGGCGATCGCATCGTTGATGCCGGAAACCTGGCGGACGATGCCGCCGATGGCGTCCTGCGTGCGATGGACCATCTCGACCCCGGCATCCACCTGGGACTTGGTGCCGGTGACGAGCGTCTTGATCTCGCGGGCGGCCTCGGCGGAACGCTGGGCAAGCGCCCGCACCTCCTGTGCGACGACCGCAAAACCCCGCCCCGTCTCACCGGCGCGGGCGGCCTCGATGCCGGCATTCAAGGCCAGAAGATTTGTCTGGAACGCGATGTCGTCGATGACGCCGATGATCTGGCCGATCTTCTCGGCGGAGGTTTCGATATCGGCCATGGCGCTGATCGCGCGGCCGACGACCTCACCGCTTGCCTCCACGGACCGGCGGGTTTCGGCGGCGGCCTTTTCGGCGGCGGCCGTCTCGGCGGCGCTGCCCTTGACCTTCGTCGCCACCTCGACGAGCGCCCTTACCGCATCCTGCAGGCGGCCGGACTGTTCTTGCGAAGCCGCCGCGACGGAACGTGCGCCCTCGGCAAGCTCCAGCGTCAATGCGCCGGCCGTGCGGCCATGGGCCTCCGCCGTTTCGACCGAGGAACGCATGCCGGCGATCGCCTGGTCGAGGAGACCGGCCAATTCGCGATAGGCCTCCGGCACGTCGGCTGGAAGACAGGCCGTCAGGTCGCGGTCGGCAAGCGCCGCGATGACGCCGGAAAAGGTTTCGATCGCCTGCGCATGATCGGCCTCGCGCTGTTCGGCGAGCGCGCGCTGATGCCTCTGGCGCAGTTCGTTGAACCGGAGCGAAACGGCGATCTCGACATCGACCATCACCAGGCGGGTGATTGCGCCGACAAGGTCCAGCAGGTCCCGCTCGCGCTTGCGGCCGCCCGGCAGCAGCGATTTCGGAGAAAAGTCGGCGATTGCGCCGGCGATCAGATGCTCCAGCATCACCGCATGACCGGCGACATGCCAGCGCGGATCGAGGCCCATGCGGCTTTCGGTGTCGGAAAGCAGCTTCACCCGCTCGGCGTAAAGCGCATCGAAACGGGCGTCCGTCAGCACGCCCCAATGGGATGCCTGCAGGTCGTGCAGGCGTTCGATCTGCTGTTCGCTTTCGAAATTCCGGGCAGCCTCCGGAGAGGACTGGAAACGATGGAAGAGGTCGCGCAGGCCGGCCTTGACATGGCGGTCGAGCTCGGGGCGGCAGCGCCGCAGAAGATCGCGCAGTTCGCCGTCGAGGCCGGCAAATGCCAGCCTCTCGCCCAGGCTGCCCGCCTGGCCCCGTCGCGCCTGATCCGATGGCGTTTCCTGCACCAAAACCGTCCCCACTTCATCAAGCCGATCCCCTTGTGGGAACCAGCGGCACGCGGCTCCTGAGGCCCAAGCGCCGGAGATGAATGGGGAACGCTCGCCAAAGCGGATCGCTATCCGCCGGGCATGTGCACCACGGTCAACGCAGGCTTTCCTGGATTTTCATGAGCGGATACCGGATTGTCACCGGTACGGCTTTGCGGCTTCATGCCTGGTGGGAGACCGCAGTCGTCCCATTTCGCCGTGGTCCCCAATATGTATGGTTAATTCCTTGCCTGAAGGTTAATAGTTGGTGCAAGAATACCTGTATTGCTTCGGGAGAGCACATATTGATCCGCGGACCACAGGCTGCTTCGGCAGCACACGGATTGCGGCTTCTTCGCCAATGCACAATGCAAGTATCGGCAGGCTGGCGCAGGCGCCCGCTCCCGCCTGACCGGCGGCATCGGACGACCGGCGGCTTATGGGGCCAGACCGCCCTTCCCGGTGAACTTCCTGCTGACATGCAACGAGCCCGACAGCCCGAAGCGCCAGGGCAGATCGATGGCCTGCGAAATACCTATCCTGCGGCCGACGACGACCATCGGCGGCATTTCCGGCAAGGTGAGCTCGAACGGCGGTTCGAACAGCGACAGGCCGTTATGCTCGATGGTGATCCCCAGCGCCTGACAGACGCGGCCGGGCCCCGAGCACAGTAGCAGCGGATCGTCCTGCCCGCGCCGCGTCTCCATCTCGCCGATGCCCCTGACCGGCTGCAAGGCGCGGACCAGGACCGCGCTGCCCGGCCGGCAGACGAAGTTCAGGCACCAGTGGATACCGTAGGAACGATAGACATAGGCATGGCCGGGCGGACCGAACATCACCGCATTCCTCGGCTTGGGGCCACGAAAGCTGTGGGAGGCCGGATCGTCCGGCTCGTAGGCCTCGGTCTCGACGATCACGCCGCCGACGCCCGCCACATCGAGCTCCACCCCGATCAGATCACGCGCGACCGCAACGGAACTTCTGTCGAAAAACTGCTGGTTCATTCCCATTCCGGAATCCGTTACCTGATGCCGGAGCATGCATAGACAGCGTAGGGAAACTTGTCTTCCCCTGAGCCGATCAAAACGACAACGGGCAACGTACATCCATTGGGAAATAATGGTGCCCGGAGGCGGATTTGAACCACCGACACGCGGATTTTCAATCCGCTCTCAAGTGGGTATTTTCAAGGTCTTTTCAGTTTGAAAATAGTCTAGAACCGGAACCGGCATCAATCACTTAGAACGATTTTGTCTAGAACACCGAAACTTGGTTGACCACCACGGTATCGAACCTTCGACCCCGCATTTTCTGCATCTAAATGCAGCAAAAACAAGCGCATCGGTACGCAAAGAAATATGTCTTCTTTGCCTAACGCGCCCGCGCTGAGCCCACCACAATAACCAAACCACCCCGCCGGCCTTCGCTGGCGGGCCGCGCCTTTGTGCGCGATAACAGGAGAGAAATATGAGGGTATTGTATGCGCACCCGACGAAAGGGCGCGGTGAGCGCGAATGCGTCGGTTTCGTCGACGTCGAGCTCAATGAGCACGTGAGGATGTACGGCTTGCGTGTCGTACGGCAGGCCGACGGACGGCATCTTTTATATGCCCCGCAATGCGGGAACCGCCACGCGGCTACCTTTTCCAAGCCGCTTGCCGAGCGCCTGACCGCCCTTGCCGTTGAGGCGCTGGAGGCGGTTCATGGACGATGACAGCCTTGAGAACAAGTTCAGGCTGGCCACTATTGCTCCCCTTGATCGCCGCATGAAGCGCAAGCATCTTGCCGTATATGGTTTCCTGCTCGACTGGTACCACCGCAAGTATGGTGACGCGTTGGCCAGTGTCCGTCACATTGTTGCGCAGCTGAAAGAGCGAGACCCCGCCGGCATTGGCCTATACACCGGTGACGTTCATTCCGCCCTCAAAGACCTTGAGGCATGGGGCTACATCACCGCTGATGTCGGCGTTGGCCGACGTGCCTCCCGCTATGTGCCCGTTTGGGCGCACGGTTCTAGCGTTCGGGAAATTCCGAACACTATAGAAGATGAAATTAGCGTTCGGGAAAACCAGAACACAAGCGTTCGGGAAAACCAGAACACTACGAGCGATAGCGTTCATAAAACCCAGAACGAAGACCCACCTACCCGGACCCGTCTACAAGACGGGGTTACGGGGATAGGTGGAGATGATTGCGCCCCGGCTACGCCGCCGCTTCCGGTTGGCCTGGAGGCCACCGGCGCGGGTGGTGCGCAAGGGGGATTTGAAGAGCTTTGGAAAACCTATTTTCCGAAGCGAGGCCAAGGCGACAAGAAGAAAGCTCGATCGGCATATGAGGCTCTAGCGCCCGATGCTGACCTTCATTCTTCTCTGCTGGATTCGGCGAGGGCGTGGTTTGAAGCATGGCAGGCGCAAGGCAAGCCCGACGCCCCGCGCAAGCATCTGGACACTTGGCTGACCGGTGAGCACTATGAATGCGACCCGCCAGCCGCATACAAGCCGAGGGAGCGGAAGGCAAAAGCTAATGCCAAGCCGAGGCCAGAACAACCAGCGCCCGTTGCCGCGAATGATGACTGGCCTATGATTTGCGACGTCGGGCCATTCAGTCCATTCGGAACATTTTACGCGACGATCACCGGAAGTAAGGTCGAGCAGGTGGATTATTCCACGCAAAAAGTCGTCCTGGATTTGACGTGGAGCGACAGAGGATCCGGTCCCGATGTTCAGCACACCTTTTACTATGAGCACACGGATCCGGCGATCCAAGAGCGCGGGCAGAAGTTCATTAGGAGGCTTGCCGATTGCCTGGACATCGACGAACTGACCGACACCAACCAACTCCACGATAGGCGCATCAAATGCACAATCAACGATCGTCTCGCGATCTCCTACAGTCGAGCAGCGTGAGGAAGTGATGGAATACAGCGATTTCTACAACGCCACCAAGGACGCCTTCATCGACGCAATGGCCCTGTCGGCCGGCCACTTCGTGGTCATGAAAAACTTGGCATCGAGTGGGCCAAATATCAGCCGACCATTCGCTAGAACGGGAATGTCCCAAAATATCGCGAGCGGCTGATTGGTCGCTGCCTCAGTCATTTATCTACCCCCGATGACGACGAGGGCGTTTCCTCGACTTCGCCTTGTAGCATGTCGACGCAAGCTTGACCACATCAGCATCCATAGGAGGATAGCATGACATTAGCAGACACCGATCGCCCCTACCGTGGCCGGCGCATAAGCTGGGCGGAGTTCTATGCGCAGCGGCCGGACCTGAGGGCGGCGAATGATAACAAATCGGTGGATAGCGAGGCTATCAAATCGCCGGGAGGCACAAAGGAGTGATATACAGTCGGCAATTAACCATGCACAAGTTTCGAGGTCGCTTTGATAGGGTTAGACGAAACGGAGCTAGCGACATTCCGACTTTTTCACCCCCACGCTTTCGAAAAAATGGCAACTGCATTTGCAGGAAACGCCAGATTTGTACATTACACGAGCGCTGACACAGCGTTGAAGATCATCCAGAACGAAGAGGTCTGGATGCGTAAGTCTACTTGCATGAATGACTTCAACGAAATTGAGCACGGTTTCAATTGTCTTAGCCGAGCCTACAAAGAGCACAAGGATAGGTTTGAAAGCATTTTCGAAAGCCGCTTTCCGGGTTTCTGTAAGAAGGTGGAGGATTACTTCAACGGATGGCTCCCAAGCATTCGAAACAGCACGTACATCTCTTGCATCTCAGAACATGAGGCTTCAGAAGACATCAACGGTCGACTGTCTATGTGGCGAGCCTATGGCAGCCCACGCGGGGTCGCCATTGTGGTCAATGGCGCTCCGTTCTTGCGGCCAACCAATGCGCTGCAGGCGTACACATCACCCGTTGCGTACCTGAGCGAAGAGCAGTTTACGAACGAATTCGCAAATCTAATGGAAGGGTTCGAGCAGGGCGGCTCGCTACTATCCCAGCTTTCGGAGGAGCAGCTAATCTCCAATATGTTCGAGGTCTTCCGTATGGCGGTGCTTTGCACCAAGCACCCAGGCTTTGCCGAGGAGCGCGAATGGCGAATAATCTACAGCCCAAGTCTCCACGAATCGACGCGTATCAAGCCCGACATATTCACGTTCGACGGTGTTCCCCAGCGAATCTTCAAAATCCCACTCAAGAATGTGGAGGCGGAAGGCCTGTTCGGAATCGAGATACGGGAGTTGATAGACCGCATCATAATAGGTCCGACTGACTTCGCTGTGGAAATCAAGGAAGCATTGGGAATTGTCCTCGATGCAAAGGGCGTCGAGAACCCCTTAGGCAGGATTTGGATCTCCGACATCCCGCTCCGGAACTAACCCACCGGGGGCTTCTCTGAAGTCTCAGCATGCGCAGCCACGGAGCGGCGCGGTCCTCTTCCTTTAGCGCTAACACAGATTTTTGCCTCCCGCGCGCGCAAGCGCGCGTGCGAGAAAACATTGAGTTTTTTCGCGTTCGGATGATTGCCGGAGTTCGCGGATCATAAAACGAACAAGTTGTCAACAGTTATCTTGACAAATTTGTAAAAAACGTCTACAAAACAACCTCTACCGCGCATCTGCGCCGCCGCTTAAAAAGAAGCCCGAAGGGCCGGCAAACCCCGACACACGTCAGGAACCAAATGCCATTCATGACAGATGAAACCTGGACTCCGTCCAGGTATCGCATCGCCCTTGCCGTTTGGCAGCGGAATGCACCTCAAAGGGATTCTGAAGTTCTTCCGCGCAGAGCGGTGAAGACGGAAACGCCAAAGCACGCGGAACTATCCGCCAAACTTCGTAGCCTTCTCACATGGCGAGCAGCGAGCACGCCCGAGGATTGGAAGACCATTGCCGCCAATGACAACGTGGCGGGCGAAGGCGAGGAGATAGCGCCGCCAATTCTGGATTCGAAGCATGAGGTCAGACCGCGCATTTCCGAAATGATGGTGGCCATCAAGGACGTCGAGTTCGAGGAACGCCGACATGCGCGGCTCGGTGGCGGCGGAGAGTCCTACGTCGCGCCTGTAGGCGGCGACATTGAGCGCGGTCCTAATCTATCGCCTCGCCGCCGGAGGAAGCCGGCGCCACCCTGCATATGGCGCCTCGGTGGCCTGCGGTTGTCTAACGGCGCCAATGCGGAATGGGCGCCGATACGTACTGAAGACGGAGCATTGCAGATGGACTATGTCCGCATTCCAGTTGGCGGGATCATCGGACTTGGGCACCATAAGGTGCGCGATCGTTTCGGCAAACCCAAGGGAACGGAAGCCATCGACCCAGGCCGCGCCACGGTTGGTATCGGTGGGCATTCGGCCGGCGCTGTCGCATTCGCCGATCCGATCGAGCAGCGCCAGGAGAGCAATCGCATTCGGAATGGCGTGAAAACGGAGACGGCGGATATTCTTGATTTCGCCCTCGTCGCCGCGAACTTCCGTCAGATTGGCGAGCGGCTGGGCTATCGCGGCAAGAATGCGGAACGTAGGGGCAAGGCCGCGCTGATCGACGCCTGTGCCGAACTGGATGAGGTGTTGGCGGCCTAACCGTCCCCTTTTTGCAGATCAGGCGGTATTTACATAGGGAAGCAGTTCCCGACGTGTTCGACATTGGCCAAGCTTCGGCTTGGCCCCCTTTTTACCCTTTTCTCAATTCCCGAAAATTGGAGATCGCCATGACGAAAGGCGAGTATGTGGCGATGCTTGCGCGTCGCCTTGGCGAGCCGCTGCGCCATATCGAGCGGCACGTGGAACGTCTCCACGAGACTGGAATGGTAAAACCTGTTACAGGCTCACGCCGTTTCCCGCCCGAAATCGGCGAGCCAGAGGCTGTCACGATCCTTCTTGGCTTTCTCGGTTCCGAGAAGATTGACGACGCGCCGGCGGCAGCAACCAGGCTTGCTACGCTACGCAATGCGCAAGGGAACTCCATGAGTGAGTTCATGGGCGAACTATTGTTCGGTTCGCCCCGCCATATCGAGCACATGATCGTTCGGCGGGAAAGTGTTTCCCTGGTCGTCGACGGCCGGCATCATCTTTTCGGCGAACTCTCCGAAGCACCCGCACGCCTCGTCACCGGCGCCAGCCTCTCCGCAATCGCGGCAGAGCTCCAGGGAGCGGCGCCGAGCCAAGCGGACGCGGTGGCCGCAATAACAAGGTTGATGAAATGACCGATGTAAATGAACTACTCGACAGCCTGGCAGCGGCCGCGGTCGAGCAAAAAAGCTTTGCCGACCTGCTCGGTGAGCTTCAGCAGCGCCCGGACGGGCTCTATGACGTGCCGGCAGCAGCGTGGTCTGCCTATGCGGAAAGCCTTGAAGGATGCGCGACTCGGGAAGGCGCCCTTCGCTGGTTCAACAACCTCCTAGCCTCGACTAGGGCGGAGCAGAACGCCCAAGCCGCCGGCCTTTCCGGCGCTGACTTGGAAATCGCGGCGGCGCGTAAGATCGCAGCCAACCGCGCAAACATCAATGCGGCGCTCGCCGCAAATTACTGAAGGGAAAACGAAATTGACAAATCTTGCAGAAATGATCCGTGAAGTCGGCGACAAATTCAGCGCAACCGCCTCCGAGCTTAACAGTCGCATGCGCGAAATCGAAATGCAGTGGGACCGGTTTGAATCATCCCCAGCCGGCCGCGGCATGGCGGCCAATGACAATGGCTCCTCACTCGGGGACATTGTCGTTGCGAACCGCGATGTACAAGCGCTGACCTCCGAATTCCGCGGCACCGCAAAGGTTAAGATCAGCGAAGAACTCGCAGCTATCACCTCGGCGCCAGCGACCGTAGGCAACACCACATCGCCCGGCACGAGCCTTGTGCCGGCACATCGTGTGCCCGGCATTGTTACGCCTTTCGAACGAGAACTTCGCGTCCGCGACCTCTTTGCTCGCTCGCGCACCACGTCGAATTCGGTTGAATACGCGGTCGAAACCGGCTTCACAAACAATGCCGCTCCAGTCGCCGAAACGACCCAAAAGCCGACCAGCGATTTGACTTTCGAACTGAAGACCGCTCCGGTTCGCACGATCGCCCATCTATTCAAGGCGTCCCGTCAGATTCTGGACGATGCGCCGGCTCTTGCGAGCTATATCTCCAGACGCGGCGTGTATGGCCTTGAGCTTGTGATCGAAAACCAGCTGTTGTTCGGCAACGGTACAGGTCAGAACATCAACGGCCTCGTGCCGCAGGCCGCTGCATTTGCTCCTCCGTTCACTGGGGTAGCCGATACGGCGCTGGATCGCGTTAGCCAGGCCATCGCGCAGGTCGAAGCTACCAGCGCGCCCGTGAATGGCATCGTTCTTCACCCAACCGATTGGCGCGCGCTGATCGGCACGAAAGATGCCGACGAGCGTTACCTCGCCAAGGACGTGCCGTTTGGTGTCCAAGCTCCAACCCTCTGGGGTCTTCCGGTCGTTCGCTCTCTGGCTGTCCAGCAAGGCACGTTCCTCACCGGCTCGTTTAACGTTGGTGCTGAAATCTTTGACCGCATGGAAACGGAGGTGCTCATCTCGAGCGAGAACGTCGATGACTTCGAAAAGAACATGGTTTCGATAAGGATCGAAACGCGCCTGGCGATGGCTGTTTACCGACCTACCGCATTCGTCGTCGGCGATCTCTATCCGGCAGTAAGCTCTTAAGAGATAAGGCGGGGAGACTCCTGGGTTAGCGCAGGCGCCGAAGCACTTGGCCGCCCGCCGATTTCAGACATCGGCCAGGTGCAGCGCCGCCCGTCGGCTCGGTCACTCGCTTCAGCGAGGGCACACCCCTACGGGTTGTCTGAAAGTGTGAGGCCGACCGGCCAGAGACCGGCGGCGTCCACGATCTTTGCAAATCTTGTATAAAAAAAGTTTGTGCGATGCTCTTTGGACGGGCTTGGAAAATTCGAAAGCCGGCCCTTTTCGGGGACCGCGCGGGTCTAACGTACACAATGCTGCAATTGAAAATATGAGGGACCTCAGTGCTGCCCTCGCTTATGGGCGGACGATCGAACTACCTGCCTCCGCACCCTGGTGGAAATTTCATCGTCCCACACACCCATGACATGGAGTCCGGTTCCAATTGCGTTTTCGCTCAGGCTATCGGGAATCTTGGCATTAGGATCTCTACCGAAATCGAAAAGTTCGCTGGCACGCGCATATATCTCGACTGAATCAGCCAAGTAGCTCTCAAGATTGTGCTGCGCTACGATTCCTGCTGACCGATCCCGCTCAAGCCCTCGCAATCTGGAGCTCTGCACCTGCATTTCTCCGAGCAACGAGCCTAAAAATACGCGTTCGGAGGCATCCGAAAGCTCTACTAATTCTCGAAGAGCCGTAGCTGCCTCGAACGGAATCTCTGGGAATTCAGGTAACGGAACGCTTCTAGGTAGCGTCCAATCAACGCACTGGCGCACCAAGCTGTAAAGTGATCGTCCGTTAGTCTCTGCATAGTCACAGATAATGCTCAGATAGATTGGCAGCGTTGCCCGTGCTGCGGCTCGCTTCGCGTCGCGCCGATTTTTCTCAACCAGAACACCATGCTCTATTTGACGCTGGACGGCAGCGTCCGACGCCCTGATTTGATCCTTTACGGCGCGAATGCTCAGAGCGGCCGCAGTAACCGCCGCAAGGCCGGTTACCAGAGTTGTATCCACCCAAGACAGAGATCCAACGGCGGAAAGTGCATCGCCAATCACTTCGCCTGCCACTCGAAGCCGAAATACGAACATAACCTCCCGCCCGACGGCGAAGACCAAAAGACCACCGAAGAAGCCGCCGGTTGCGGCAAGAGCAATTTTCAACATTGGCGCATTGAAGCTTGCCTCCCCGCCTTGGTCCACATGCACCAGGCAGAACCAACAGGAAAATCATGACAGACAATTTCACCACCGCATCCGCGGCGGCGCACCGTTGTGCGCGCCGGCTGCTAAAGCAGGGCGTGCCGCCAACAGTCGCTGCCGACGGGCTGATTGCTCAAGGCCTCGCTCTCTGGGCCGCAGAAACGGGTCGGCATGAGGATGCGGCAGCCGCCTTAGTGGCCTGGACACTGATCAGGGATGCTGCCTGATGGCTGCCCAAGATTTGGAACGGCTTGTCGTTCAGCTTTCGGCCGACCTGACGCGATATGAACGCTCACTAGCTCGAGCCCAAGGCGTCACCAACAAGCGACTCGGCGCCATGCAGAGGCAAGCTACAGCAAGCAGCAAGGCGATCGCCGCCTCTTTTTTGCGCGCAGGCGCTTCGATCGGTGGAGCGTTTATAGGTGCGGCCGCAGCCAAGGAAGCGGTTGCGCTTTCTGATGCCGCCACCCGCATCGACAATGCGCTGAAGATCGCCGGCCAGTCGGGTGCGGCACTTGAAAAGACCTACGATTCTCTCTTTGCGTCGGCGTCGAAATACTCCGTTCCGCTCGAGGCGCTCGTCGAGCTCTACAGCCGCGTTTCGATCGTTCAGAACGAACTCGGCGTGTCGAATGAGCAAGTCGTGAAGCTCACCGACAACGTCGCGCTTGCCCTTCGCGCTTCCGGCAAGAGTGCGCAGGAGGCGTCGGGCGCGTTGCTGCAGTTGAGCCAGGCCCTCGGCGGTGGCGTGGTTCGCGCGGAAGAGTTCAATTCCATCCAGGAGGGCGCGCTTCCAATTCTGCAAGCCGCGGCTGCCGGGATTACCGAAGCCGAAGGCTCCGTCGCCAAACTTCGGCAAATCATGCTTGACGGCAACCTGTCGTCTCGCGCCTTTTTCGAAGGCATCCAGGCTGGTTCCGTCGTTCTGGAGCAGCGTCTTCGCGGCTCCGTGCTGACGACGGCACAGGCCATGACGAATTTCAACAACTCGCTATTGAGGCTCGCCAAGGAATTCAACGCCTCCACCGGCGCAGGAGAGCGCTTCGCGACCAGTATTGACGGCGTGGCTCGGGCCATAAACGGCGTCGACATTTCCGGATTCGTTCAGAAGATTCAGGAAGCCAAGAGCGAGCTAGATAGTTTCCTCGGCGGCCTCGGCAACGCACAGATATTCAAGGATCTGAACGATCTTCTGGGCGTAACGGATGCTGAGGGCAATGTCATCAACCTTGACGCCGAGAAGGCGAAGGACGAGACCGCTGGCCTTGAGCGGGAGGTGAAGCTTCTCCAGGAGCGTATTGCGCTAAACACGGAGCTTGGCTTTGATAACACCGAAGCGCTAGCGAGGCTAGGAGAAGTCCAGCAGGCGCTAGCGAACCTTCGGGCGCAGGCGGCCAATCTGCCTGCGACGGTGCCTGGATACAGTGTTGGCAGCGGTGGCGTAGAGCCGAATACGGGCGGCACGAATGGCCAGATGGGCGGTTCTCGCATCCGTGGAGGTGCGAGGCGTCCACCTGTCGTCAATACGGTATCTATCGTCGACTTCCCGGCTGCTGCATCCTCTTCCGGCGGCTCCGGACGCAAAGCCCGCGGCGGGGGCGGTCGACGCGCCGACGACTACCAGCGCGAAATTCAGCAGATCAAGGAGCGCACTGCTGCATTGCAGGCCGAAACGGCTGCAATGGCGCAGGTCAATCCGCTCGTAAACGACTATGGGTTTGCGCTCGAAAAGGCCCGCGCCGAAAGCGACTTGCTTGCTGCTGCGCAGAAGGAAGGCATGGCAATCACGCCGGCCCTCAAGGCGCAGATCGAGCAACTGGCTATCGGCTACGCAAACGCAAGCGTTGCGGCTGAACAGTTGCAGGACTCGCAAGAGAAGGCGCGCCGAGCAGCGGACGATTTCAGGGACTCGGCCAAGGACATCACATCCGGGTTCATTTCCGACCTTCGGTCTGGCGTTTCGGCTGCGGATGCTTTGTCTAATGCCCTTAACAGGGTGCTGGACAAGCTCATCGACATCGGCCTGAACTCGCTGTTTGGGACCGGCGGTGGTGGTGGCGGTGGCTTACTGGGCGGCCTGTTCTCCATCTTCGGCTTCGCCAAAGGCGGCATCGCCTCGCGCGGCAAGCCGATGAAGACCTTCTCCCGCGGCGGCGTGTCGCGCTCCGCGGCAATCTTCGGGGAGGCTGGACCGGAAGCGGCGGTGCCGTTGCCGGATGGTCGGTCTATTCCGGTCAAGTTTCAGGCGCCGGCCATTCCAAAGCGCAGTCAGGCTGGGCAGCAGGGCGTGGCCGTCCAGGTGGGAGTCACCGTCGATGACGATGGCAGGCTGCAAGCCTACGTCAAAGACGTCAGCCAGCGCGAAGTTAGCGCAGCCGCTCCTAAGATCGTGCAGGCTGCAAACCAGAGCGCGCCGGCAGCCGTCACGCGGCATCAACAAACGAAAGCGGGAGGGGAATGGAGATTTCGATGAATCCAAAAACACCAGACACCGAAACCGAAGAAGACTTGCCGGCCGAAGCTCCGGCGGATGAAGGCGTCACCTTCGACGACGGCACGACCTTCGACGATGGAAGCACATTCGAATAGCCCAACTGCAAACTTTGCAGATTTCACCGGCCCGCTCTCACGCGGGCTTTTTCTTTGCTTGGAGTTTCCATGGCAACTGCAGCATATGTGTACCGCGACTTCGTCACCGATGGCGTTCCGTCGTCTGGAGCGCACAAACCACAAAAGTCAGACATCCGCCGACTCCTGACCGGCTATGAAGACATCGTCACCGCCTTCACCTCGACTGGCGGCCTGATCTATTCCAGTAAAGCCGCCCTCGATGCCGACCTGGCGCACGATACCAACAGCATGGCGTGGGTGATTGGCGATCCTGTCGCGGCGAACAACGGGGTCTATGGCAAGGTTGGTGCCTCCGGCACTGGTTCGTGGACGCGTCGCGCTGACTTGCCGTTCAGCTTCATCATCGCGTCTGACGTTGGAGACGGCACACCGAACGCCATTCGGGCCACGACGAGCATTCCGGTCAGCAACTCGGCGCTGGTGTGGATGAACATCGCGGACACGAACACCGGGTCGCCCGTCACTGTCTCGTTCAACGGCGGGGCAGCACTCACGATCAAGACCAATAGCGGCAATGACGTATCGTCCGGTGGCCTTATCACGGGCATGATCGTGCTCGGTATCGTGTCTGGGCCGACGTTCCGGCTGGTGAGCGATCAGGCGAGCGCAGCCATTGTGGCGGCGGCTGAAGCGGCCGCAGATCGCGCCGAAGAAGCGGCTGCAAGCATCAGCATCCGCAACGTATCCAGCCGGACTATGTTGAAGGCGCTGGACACGACCGTGACGACGCTGGCCTTTCTGCGCGAAGATGGACGTGAAGGCCTTTTCAAATGGACTCCAGGCGATTTTTCCACGCTTGTCGCCGCCGATTTGATGGAAGGCCTCTATCTCAAGGCCGACGATATTTCGGCTTCTGCCGGAGCATGGGTGCGGCATCATGACGGCGAAATCGATGTCAAATGGTTTGGTGCTGCCGGCGACGGCGTAACGGATGACACGGCAGCGATCAATGAAGCATTGCAGGGCGGAAATAAGCGCGTCTATTTCCCGTCCGGAGAATACAAGGTCGCGGGACCTTTGCGGGTTCATCATAATACCATGGTGGACATGCATCCGGCCGCACATATCACCCTCACGGGAACCAGCCTGTTCGTGAACGGGGATATCGGGAACGCAACCTATGCGGACGGATATAATGGCGATGGCAATATCACCATTCGCGGGGGACACCTTGACTGCACCACGGACCGCGCGAGCGGTTCCGGCCAGGCCGCGTTCGTTCAATTCGCCCATGCCGAAAACATCTTCATCGAAAATGTCGTCTGCTCCAGCCTCTGGCGCGGCCACTATATCGAACTGAATTCGATCAGGCACGGTCAGGTCCGAGGATGTGTTTTTTCCGGACAGGTTCTCGACGTCGGCGACAATGACCGCGACGCGATCAACATCGACTTCGCCTATGCCACGGGTTTCCCGCTTTTCGGTAGTTACGACAATACGCCGTGCGACGATATCCTTGTGGAAGGGTGCCTTTTCGATGGCGTCCAGTCTGGAGCCAGCACGCACGGCGCCACGGAACCTCCCATCTACCCGACGAACATTCGCATCATCGGCAACGTCTTCAAGAACATGACGCAATACGGCACGCGCGGCCGGTATTGGAAAGACGCCATCGTTCGAGGCAATACCTATTTCGGAACCGGCAGTCAGGCCATCCTATTGCAGACCTGCATCAACGCAAAGGTGAGCGAAAACACGGTCCGCAAGGCGGCTCAAGCGGTGAGCACCCACGGGATTCAGCTGCAGGCGTGCACTGACAGCGAAGCCACTCGAAACACCGTATCGAACGATGGCGAGGCTACGAATTACGTCAGTGCCCTTCGTGCGTTCTCGGGCACTCGAAACCGCTTCAGCACCGATGGATGCGTCGCCGGCTCCGACGCTTCATTCCCTATCGCCAACATCACGGAAGACGATGCGCTCATTGACGGCACCTTCTTCAAGACGCTGGCGGATGATGCCGCGTGGGCTATTGTGCCGCCGCATGGCAAGTCGCAGGGCACAGTGATTGTTTCCGTTGAAAGCGCAATCGTTCAGGGTCTTCGCGGCATCTTCTGGTACCGTGTCCTGACAACAGCGACCTTGGATCTAATCGCTCAAGCCGCCGGATCGACCGCAGCCAGGACCACGGGTGCGTTGACCGGCACGACTGGAACCGATGGATTGATGACGATTTCGGCTGCGTTGGACGGCAGGATTTACATTGAGAATCGCCGCGGCGCCGCCATAAATGTTGTGGTCCAATTTGTCGGATAAGAAGCCGCTGAGGCTGATATCCAATAGCCCCTCCTGATCTGAGCGGCGCACTCTATCAACGGCATAGCAAAAGGAAAACCCGTGAAGTGTGCGGCGGTCCTGGCGGGGCTGACTACGACGGCGGATTGCGTAGCCGCCCTGTTCCATCGAGCCCGGATGTAAGTAAGGAGAAACAAGAATGAAACTCGACAAAGAACAGGACCGCACAATTCGCCTTGGCCTTATTGAAAATTCACGGATCAACGGTGCTCTCGTCATGGTCGTTGCCGATCTCATCAGGCGCGTTCAGGCTGCGGAGGTAGAGAGGCCGGCGCTCGAAGAGAAAGAAGCTGCCTAATCAAAGGCGGGCGCGGCTACGGTCGCGCCTCAAGTCTTTGATGCTGGTAAGGGTGCTGGACACTCAAACCAGAATTCGAATAGCGGCTTCTGCAGCATATAGCCGCGGGTGATCTTGCATTGCCCACGGCCAGTATTGGTCAAATGCTGTTGTGCCGCGGCTTCCAGTTTTTGTTCTGGCGTCATCGTGTCGGCAAGGCCAAGCGTTGCGCCTTGTGCCATGCCTATCGAGACAATCTTACTCATGCTCGGTGCTACAAGCAGCGAGTCGTCGCTTTTGTGTTCGTACAGACGATAAGTATCATCCGGCATCGGCACGTGAATTACTGTTTGCCTGTACGATGAAACGCGCGACATGCTTTCTGTGGTCGCGCAGCCAACCAGGCACGCAGTCAAACTGACTGCGAAGGCAATTTTCATATACATGATGTTCCCCTCAAGCCCGCGTGAATGCTGGCATCTCCGATGCGGGTTGTCCAGGGTTGGAAATGCAACTCACTCCGGCGGATCGCCCCATTTTGACTTTGGCTGCCTACGTCGGTCGCGCTTCCACAAACCTAGCCGCTCCTCTCCGTCCGGTGCCGCAACATTGAAGCCCGCGGTTATTCCAAAATAACCATCGTAGAATTTCTTGACCAGCGGCACTGGCCTGCCATCATGGAGCGGATCGATCCTTGGGAAGCCGCTGCGCTCTAGTTGAGGGATAACCGTCTTGATCCACATAGCGGCGCGCTCTTTGCCAACGATGGCAACGGCAAGCTCGCGGTCTGTGGCGAACAGCGGCAGCTTAGAGAGGGCGTCACTCATTCTGCAGCGCCCGCCACTCGACGCCAGCGAGGAAGGCAAGCTCGAGGTCCTCGCGGCGCCAGCCCATTTCCGTATCAATAGGTGCGGTCGTGCGGGCATAATCGGCTGCCGCTGCTTCGGAACGGCTTGGCCTTTGTTCGACTTGTTGCTCTTCCATCTTTTCCCACCCCAGTGGGATGAAGGTAGATCGTGAGTTGAGCAGAAGTCAAGTTATCAGTCTCCTAACACCATGAAAGATTTGACAAATTTGTCAAGCTTCTTGGCGCAGCGATACGCCTGGACCTCCAGCGATGTCGCCTTCGTCGAGAAACGTGATACCGGCGGATTCTAACGCGGCTTGGATCTTGTCACGAGTTGCCGCAAGCAATCCGCCCCTTTCATTTTCGTACCGCGTAATGGTGGCGGTGGTGACGCCGGCCATCGACGCAAGCTCGCGCACGCCGATTCGCAAGGCGACTCGCGCCATTCGCAACTGTGCAGGCGTCATCAGTTATTACCCTGTAAGAATTGTATGACACGCGGTGTTGACTTCGATGGTGAGTCGAAGTTTAATCCTTATTACCCTGTAATATCTGCAGTGGCAACAAGGGGACAACAGATGAACGCGCACGTCGCAGTCATACCAGCAGCCGAGGATTCGCATAAATTGTCACAAGGGGCCGACGGCAATCGGACGTGTGAAGCTGACAAGGAACCACCAACGAGCTACCGGTTCGGATTAGGATGTCCGGTCCTCCTCGGCGGCAAGGTCTGGATTGTCGTCGATCGCCAACAAAGCTCGATGGGGAGGGAGATCTATGGTATTTATCGCCCGCGCGATATCCGGCCATATCGTTTGATCCTCGGACACGCGTTGGCACCCGCGCCGGTCGTCATGCAGGCCGTCGAGATTGACCGTCTTTTTACCATTGCGCATATGCTGAAAGGCCCTGACAGCCGTTATTTCCGACACAACGGGAGAGGCCCTACGCGTCAGGAGTTTGAAAGAAGCGAACCATGGCGTGTTAGCCTGCTTCGCCAGTGGTCGAGGATCCTGGCATCCGCTCACAAAGGCTGCATCGGAATGACACCCGGCATTTACACTTCTCTCGTCTAAGCCCCATGGCAAAGCTACCTCCGTCCTTCAGCCTGCAAGCCATCGAGATCCGCGCCGCACTCAATGAGGGTCGGACGGAAGACGCGAAGCGCATGGTGGTCGAGTTGCTGCGGGCGGGCAAAGCCGACCGTGTCGTCCAGGGTATTGCCGCCGATCTCCTCAAGCCGCCGAAGCGTGGTCGCGGCCGGAGGAAGGCCCTACCCCAGTTTTGGTATGATATCGGCTCAGCTTTTCACCAGATGAGGGATGAGGGCCGGAGGTACGAAGACTCCATAGCTGAGCTCGCCGAGCGTTTCGGGTTTTCGGAATCTCATGTGCGAAATTGCATCGCCGTATTCGACCGTGATGACGACGATCGTGAAGACCGCACGTAAATGGGAATTCTTTGCGTAAAAGCTGAAGCGTGAATCAGACATTGGTTTCCTTGCCACCACAGAGGAGACCGCGATGACTGCCACTGCCTTGGCTCAGAGAAGAAGATTGGAATTCGGCGCCGACCCGCGCCGGAGAAGATCCTTGTTGCATAGAGACCACCACAGAATAGGAGACGATATGACTAACCTTGGATGCCAAATTACCTTCTGGCCTGGCAATACTGTCCAGCCCTCCGCCGAGCTTCTGCAGTCAATATGTATCATGCGCAGCCGGCCGCCTCGTCTTCCGCGGCCCGCAAACGATAATCTGAAGGCTTCCGCGTGAGAGAGCGGCCCATTGCAGCCAATGACAATTTCCCGCCCAGACTTCTGACGAAGTCACAGGCGGCATCCTATTGCGGCCTGAGCCTGCCCACGTTCGGTTCTGTCTGCCCGGTGCGAGCAATCGCGCTGGGCGTTGGCGTGCGTATGGAGCGCTACGATCTTCGCGAGATTGACGCCTGGATTGATTCTCTGCGGGCCGACGGCAAGTCTCACAGGACCGCCGATGCACTCCTGGAGGCCCTATGACTGGCACCGTGGTGCGCGTGAAGGGCATCAAGAGGTACTTCGAGCCAAAAACTGGCAAATGGTATGCTTATCATCGCAAATCCGGCAAGCGCCTGAAGGCTGAATTCGGATCGCCGGAATTCTTCGCCGAGCTAGAAGCCATCAATGCCGAGGCCAAGAGCCAAGAGGCGAAACCAGGCACGCTGGCCGCCCTTATCGAGTCCTATCGCCGATCGGCCGGTTTTCAATCATTGAAGACCCGGACAAAGTCGGACTACCAAAAGGTCCTTGAATATCTGAAACCGCTTGGCCCTTCACCGCTCTCTGAGTTGTCGCAAGGATGGGTTGCGAGGCTCCGCGACAAGACGTTCGAGAAGAAGAAGCGGAAATTCGCTAATTATGTGCTGACCGTACTCTCTATCCTGTTTGAACATGCGATCGAGCAGGAGACGATGACCGTAAACCCTGTTTCGAAAGTGAAGCGAGTTCGCAAAGCCACCGATGCGCCTGAAGCGAATCGGCCGTGGATGGATTTTGAGCGGGAAGCGGTTGCGGTGGCTCTGCCGGCGCACATGCGCTTACCGATAGCATTGATGATGTATTGCGGCCTCGACCCTCAGGACGCGCTCACACTTCCGCGCACGGCCGTTTCCAAAGGCAGGCTGGATACTCGGCGCGGCAAGACCGGTGTTCCGGTGTGGGTGCCCCTTCCCTCGCCCGTGGTAGAGGCGCTGGAGGAGGAGCCGAAGCACCCGGCCACCACGTTGACCCTTTGCGCAAACAGCTATGGCAAACCATGGACTGTGTCCGGCTTCCGCGCTTCTTGGCGCCCGATTCGGCAGAAGCTGGAAGAGGAAAGCAAGATCCAGCCAGGACTGACGCTGAAAGGCCTTCGGCACACAGTCGCTACCATTCTTCGCGAGATGGGCAAGGATCACGCGACCATCGCCGAGATGCTCGGCCAGAAGACAGAAGCCATGGCCAAACACTATTCTCGTCGCGCCGACATGTCGAAGAAGATGGCCGAGACGGTTAGCGAATTCGAAGCTGAAGTGAACAGACGGAAAACGAAAAACGTCTAGATGCTCCGAAAAATGCGTCTAGACGAGATGGTTTCAAAACGGAATCAAGGAGCTAATATCTAGGCAAAACCAAGCGGTTAGGAGTGGTGCCCGGAGGCGGATTTGAACCACCGACACGCGGATTTTCAATCCGCTGCTCTACCAACTGAGCTATCCGGGCATCGAGGCTTCGACAAAGCCTTCCGGCCGAAGCCGGCGGGGGTCGTGTCCCCCGGAAGCGAGCGGGGTTATAACATCTTGTTCGGCCATGTCCAGCGCCACCATCCACTTTTTTGACAGGTTTGCGAAAATCGCAAATTCCCGAACAAAAACAGCAAGAGGCTTGACGGCCCGGCTCGCCTATTCGCGCTCGTCCGAGCGGTCCGCCTTGGCTTCGTCTTCCGCCACCGGAATGGCATAGGAGCCTTTCAGCCAGCGCGACAGGTCGAGCGTGCGGCACCGGTCGGAGCAGAAGGGATAGTGTTCGCGCGAAGACGGCTTGCCGCATTCCGGGCAAGGTCTGGTCTTCCTGAGCGGCTCGACCTTGCCGCCTGTCTTGATGGGTACGGATGCCATGGTTCTAAAGCATTCCTTTCTCTCGGCGACGCGGCATCAGGCGTTGGCGGGATGCCGGAAGAGCCTGCCGGGTTCAGCCTCAAGCCCGGCCTCAGCCCTCGGGCCACGCCGCCGCCACGTCGAAACCTTCGCCGGCCAGCAACGACGTCACTTCGTAGAGCGGCAGGCCGACGACGTTCGTGTAGGAGCCGACGAGCTTCTGCACGAAGGAACCGGCGATCCCCTGGATCGCGTAGGCCCCCGCCTTGCCGCGCCATTGTCCGGACGCGATATAGTTCTCGATCTCGCGGGTGGAAAGCCGCTTGAAGCGCACCTTCGTCTGCACGACCTTCTGGCGGAACTGGCCGCCGGGGGTGACGAGGCAGATGCCCGTATAGACCCAGTGGCCGCGCCCGGAGAGAAGATGCAGGGCGGCGGAGGCCTCTTCGGTATACTCGGTCTTTTCGAGAATGCGGCGGCCGACGGCGACCACCGTATCGGCCGACAGGATGTAGCTGTGCCGCCACGCCGGATCGCCCTTTACGGAGGCGAACGCGGCTTCCGCCTTTTCCGTCGAGAGCCTGCGGGCGAGCGAACGCGGATGTTCGGATTTCTTCGGCGTCTCGTCGATATCCGTCGGCATCAGCCGCGCCGGCGCGATACCGGCCTGATTGAGGAGATCGAGACGGCGCGGAGAACCGGAGGCCAGTATCAGCTTTTGTTCCAGCGCCATGAGAGCCCGCCGCGGATGAGAAAACTACTTGAAGCGGTAGGTGATGCGACCCTTGGTCAGGTCATAGGGCGTCATTTCGACCAGCACCTTGTCGCCGGCGAGAACGCGGATACGGTTCTTGCGCATGCGGCCGGCGGTGTGGGCAATGATTTCGTGCTCGTTTTCAAGCTTCACGCGGAACGTCGCGTTGGGCAGAAGCTCGGTCACGACGCCCGGGAATTCAAGGACTTCTTCTTTAGCCATCTATAGGGTTTCTTCCTGTGTTTGGATCGGGAGCGGGGGAAGCCTTCTTCGCCCGCCCGAAAAATGTGGGCGGAAACTACACAATCATGTCCGCTTTGTGAACCTCGCTTGAGAGCGATTCTCGATGTCTTTCAGGCAGTCTCGGCCGGATGCCCGTTCATTCCCGAGAGCGCTCCTCGATCGGATGCCGGAGACGACTGCGAACCTTGCGAACAGGGCGTCGGCGTGACGGCAAGGCCGGAGGCAATTCCCACGTTCGTCAAGCGTGTAGAGCCGATGCCGGCCTACTGCAAGTGGATATCGGGTGCCCGGAGCCTTTTTGCAATGGCTGCTCAACCCCGCCAGTAAAGCACGCAGACGAGGGTGAAGAGCCGCCGCGCGGTATCGAAGTCGACGCGGATCTTGCCGTCCAGCCGGTCCATCAGGGTCTGCGATCCCTCGTTATGGATGCCGCGCCGCCCCATGTCGATCGATTCGATGCGGCTCGGCGTCGAGGAACGGATCGCCTCGTAATAGCTCTCGCAGATCATGAAATAGTCCTTGATGATCCGCCTGAACGGCGTGAGCGAGAGGATATGGGTGGCGACATCCTCTCCCTTTTCCGTGGCGATGCCGAGCACCAGCTTGGAATCGACCAGAGAGAGCCTGAGCTTGTAAGGCCCGCCGGCATGGCCTACCGGCTCGAAGGAATTCTCCTCCACGAGATCGAAGATGGCGACTGCCCGCTCATGCTCCACATCGGGGGTCGAGCGCCCGATCGAGTCGTCCAGAACGACATCGGAGAGCCGGAAGTCCCCCTTCCCCATCCGTCAGTCCCCATCGTTCAAAGGGCTGGCACTCGAGAAGCTGTCATTCAGGGGGCTGGCGTTCAGGCGGATCGCGACGGAACGGGCATGGGCATCGAGCCCTTCGGAATGAGCAAGCGTGATCGCGGCCGGCGCGAGCTGGCGAAGCTGGTCCGGGCCGAGGCGCAGGATCGACGTGCGCTTGACGAAATCGAGCACCGAGAGGCCGGAGGAGAAGCGGGCCGAACGCGCCGTCGGCAGCACGTGGTTGGAACCGCCCACATAATCGCCGATCACTTCCGGCGTATGGCGGCCGATGAAGATCGCACCCGCGTTGCGGATGCCGGGCATCAGCGCGTCCGGATCGGCGACGGCGAGCTCCAGGTGTTCCGCGGCGATGCGGTTGGCGAGCGGCAGCGCTGCTTTAAGGTCGGGCACGAGGATGACGGCGCCGAAATCCCGCCAGCTCGCCGCGGCGGTTTCGGAGCGCGACAGGGTTTTGAGCTGCCGTTCGACCGCGCCTTCCACCGCCTTGCCAAGCCCGGCATCGTCGGTGATGAGGATCGACTGGGCGCCGGCATCGTGCTCCGCCTGCGCCAGCAGGTCGGCGGCCAGCCAATCCGGATCGTTTTCGCCGTCGGCGATGACGAGGACTTCGGAAGGGCCGGCGATCATGTCGATGCCGACGATCCCGAAGACCTGACGCTTTGCCGCCGCGACATAGGCATTGCCGGGACCGACGATCTTGGCGACCGGCGCGATCGTCCCGGTGCCATAGGCAAGCGCGGCCACCGCCTGGGCGCCGCCGATGCGGTAGATCTCGGTGACGCCGGCGATGCGGGCGGCCGCCAGCACGGCGGGGTTGATTTTTCCGCCGCTCGCCGGCACGACCATGACGAGGCGGGGCACGCCGGCGACCTTGGCCGGCACGGCATTCATCAGCACCGAGCTCGGATAGCTCGCGGTACCGCCCGGCACGTAAAGGCCGACCGCCTCGATCGCCGTCCAGCGGGAGCCCAGGCCCACGCCGATCGCATCCTCGTAGATGTCGTCCTTCGGCATCTGCCGGGCATGGTGCCGTTCGATGCGTTCGGCCGCGAGCTTCAGCGCATCGAGAACCTTGGGGGCCGTCTCGGTGACGGCGGCATCGATATCCGCCTCGCTGACCCGGATGCCGGTTCTCGCGAGATCGATGCCGTCGAAACGGGCGGAATAGTCGACGAGCGCCGCATCGCCGCGGGCGCGCACGTCGTCGATGATGGCGCGCACCACGGCATTGACATCCTCCGAGACCTCGCGCTTCGTCGAGAGGAAAGCGGAAAACTTCGCCTCGAAATCCTGCGATCCCTGCTCCAGCCAGATTGCCAAGCGGCTATTCCTTCCAAATTGAATGCGATGCCGTCCCTGCCAGGTTCCGGGAACCTACGGATGGCGGGGCCTCGACGCCGTTTCCCACGCGCCGCCGATATCCGCAAGAGCAACTTCGATGCATTCGACATCGAGCGCGATCGTGGCCTTGCCCGACAGCACCAGTTCGACCGTGCCTTCCGGACCGTCACCCTTCTCCGCGAAGGTGATCGCGAGCAGCGAAAGCACTTCGTCCTTCCTGTTGCGGTCGATGCCGGCCGAGCGCACCGCCTCGACGCGCTTCAGAACCAGGGCGGAACGGCGGCGCTCGAAGCCCTTGCGCTTCTCTCCGGCCTTTTCCCAGACGAAACGGTTCGCGGCGAGCGAAAAGGTCTTCTCGGAGGGCGACCAGCGCACGTCGCCCACCTTGAAGACGGCATCCTGCATGTGGGCGGAAATGACGCCTAAGTCGTCCTTGTCCAGGGCAAGCAATTTCAGCTCGGTCATCGCTTCAAATGTCCATCCAGAGTCGCGTTTTCACGCAGAAGTTCCTTGTCTGGACATAGGATGCCGAGGGCCAAGAAGCAACTGCGGCTCAGGCCGGGTAATCGGCCGAAAGGCTGATTTCCTCCCAAAGTTCGATCTGGGAGAGCCGCTCCTTCAGTTTCTTCGTTATGCCGTCATAGGCGACCGCGCCCAGCACCAGATGGCGCGGCGCCTCATCGGCCTCCGTCGCCGCGATCATCGCCTCGCCGGCACGCACGGGATCGCCCGGCTGCCTGCCGCTATAGCCCGAGGTCGCGCTCATGCGGGCACCGGCGGTTTCCGCATAATCGGCAATCCTGTTCGGCGTCTGCTTCAGCGAGCGTCCAGCCCAATCGGTTCGGAACGGGCCGGGCTCGACGCAGGTGACCCTGATGCCGAGCGGGCCGGCTTCCAGGCGGAGCGAATCGGAGAAGCCTTCCACCGCGTGCTTGCTGGCCGCATAGTAACCGGAACTCGGCAGGCCGAGGAAGCCGGCCATCGACGTGATGTTGATGATGTGGCCCTTGCGGCGGGCGCGCATGCCCGGCAGCACCGCCCGCGTCATGGCGAAGAGGCCGAAGACATTGGCGTCGAACATGGCACGAATCTCGTCCTCCTCGCCCTCCTCGACCGCGGCCTGGTAGCCGTAGCCGGCATTGTTCACCAGGACGTCGATATGGCCGAACCTTTCCTCCGCGGCCTTCACCGCTTCGGCGATCTGTTTTCCATCCGTCACGTCGAGGCCGAGCGCCAGCGCGTTCTCCCTGCCTTCGGCGAGATCGGCGACGCGGCTCCTGTCGCGGGCGGTCACGACGGTCGGCCAGCCGCGGTCGAGCGTGAGCTTGGCAAGCTCGCGGCCGAAGCCGGTGGAGCAGCCGGTGATGAACCAGACGGGCAAAGAAGAAACGTCAGCCATGGGAGGATCTCCGTAAGAAGCCGGATCAAAAAAATGAGGCGGGAAAGGCGATGGAATGTTTTGAATAAATAGAAATACAAAAAAGGACGGCAAGGGCAGTGCCTCGCCGTCCTTTGGAAATCTCCGCGTCCGGGTCGATTATTCGCTGACGCGTTCGACCACGGCGCCGCAGCGCGTGAGCTTTTCCTCGAGCCGCTCGAAGCCGCGGTCGAGATGGTAGACGCGGCTCACCATGGTCTCGCCTTCGGCGGCAAGGCCTGCGATGACGAGCGAAACGGAAGCGCGCAGATCGGTCGCCATGACCGGCGCTCCCTTCAGCCGCGGCACGCCCTCGACGCGGGCCTTCTGGCCGGAAAGCGAGATCTTCGCACCGAGGCGGGCAAGCTCCTGCACATGCATGAAGCGGTTTTCGAAGATCGTCTCGGTGATATTGGAAACGCCCGTGGAACGGGTCATCAAAGCCATGAACTGCGCCTGCAGATCGGTCGGGAAGCCCGGGAACGGTTCGGTGGTGATATCGACGGCCTGGATGCCGTTGCCGTTGCGCACGACGCGCAGCCCGGTTTCGGTCTCGGTGATGTGGGCACCGGCCATCCGCAGCGTATCCAGCGCATTTTCGAGCAGCGCGGCATCCGTGCCTTCCAGCGTCACGTCACCGCCGGCCATGGCGACCGCCATGGCATAGGTGCCGGTCTCGATGCGGTCCGGCAGGACGCGGTGGCGGGCGCCGGAAAGCGAGGTGACGCCCTCGATGGTGATCGTCCTGGTGCCGGCGCCGGAAATCTTCGCGCCCATGGCCGTCAAGCATTTCGCCAGATCGACGATCTCCGGCTCGCGGGCGGCGTTCTCGATCACCGTCGTGCCCTTGGCGAGCGTCGCCGCCATCATCATCACATGGGTCGCGCCGACCGAAACCTTGGGGAAAACGTAGCGGGCACCGACGAGGCCGCCCTGCGGGGCCGTGACGTTGACGTAACCGCCGTCGATCTCGATCTCGGCGCCGAGCGCCTGCAGCCCTTCGAGAAAGAGGTCGACCGGACGCGTGCCGATGGCGCAGCCGCCCGGCAGCGAGACGCGGGCCCTGCCCTCGCGGGCGACGAGCGGGCCGATGACCCAGAAGCTCGCCCGCATCTTCGAGACCAGCTCGTAGGGCGCGGTCGTATCGACGATGGTGCGGCAGGTGAAATGGATGGTGCGGGAATAGCCGTCTTCCTGGCGTTCGCGCCGGCCGTTGACGGCGATATCGACGCCGTGGTTGCCGAGGATGCGCATCAGGAGTTCGACGTCGGCGAGATGCGGCACGTTTTCAAGCGTCAGCGTGTCGCTCGTCAAAAGGGACGCGATCATCAAAGGCAGCGCGGCGTTCTTCGCTCCCGAAATCGGAATGGTGCCCTTAAGTTCATTGCCGCCGGAGATTCTGATGCGATCCATACGTTGTCACTCTTCCTTCTGCGAGCGCGAAAGGACGCGTCTTTAAACGAAATCCGCCGCAGCTTCAATGTTGGCTGAAATGCCTGCCCTGGCGCATAAGCTACGACGATTCGTCCGTTTTTGCGGCAGGCAATCCTTCCGTGGCGTCGGCTTCGCCGGCCCGGCGGGCACGGGCCTGCGTCTTGCGGCGCATGAGATTTTCCCGGAGCTTGGCCGCGGCACGGGCCTTCCGCTGCGCCTCGCGCGCCTCGGCCGCCCTGCGGGCGCGGGCGACGCGGGCCTCGCTTTCGCCTTCGGCCTCGGGATCGTGCGGTTTGTCGTCATTCGCCATAACCTTCCATAGCCAAAAAGCCGTTCCGGCGGAAGCGGAAGCGACGTTTTCCCCGTTCATGGCGAAGAACTTGGAATTTGCGGCTTGCGCTCCCGGTGAAGCTATGGCAATAGGCCGCTGCCGACGACGCGGTGACTTCGCGCCGGCCGAAAGCTGCTATAGCTCAGGGGTAGAGCACTCCCTTGGTAAGGGAGAGGCCGAGAGTTCAAATCTCTCTAGCAGCACCATTTTTCCCAGCGATGATCTCCCGAAAGCCGAGCCGGCTCGCGGACCTCGCTCTCCCCCGTCTCATTGCTGCCACGATGCGGATAATCTTAGCCGCGCATGCAACGGGTTGCCCCATTCATGCGTTGCGGGGCATCGGCTCGCCTTGCGCGAGCCTTGGAAATCGACTGCGGGTTCTCGTGCGGATGAACGGAATTCTTGATCGATGGAACAATCAATCGCTCGCCAGGCAGTTCCTGATTGCCGGCGGGCTGGTCTCCATCGCAGCCATGATGCTGATTGGCGCCTATGTGACGAGCCTCATCGAAGCGGCGGTCACCCGCAATTCCGCCGCCTCGACCGCACTCTACGTCGACAGCATCATCGCGCCGCTGCTACCCGACATGAAGACCAACAAGACCCTCGACGACGTGACCACCCGGGCCCTCGACGAAACATTCGGACAAGGCGCGCTCGGCGGCAAGGTCGTCTCCTTCAGGCTCTGGCGCCAGGACGGGACCGTTCTCTACGCCACCGACAAGAGCATGGCGGGCAGGCAGTTCGAACCGAGCCACGACCTGAAAACGGCGTTTTCCGGACAGATGGTCGCGCAGTTCGGACCGGCCGACGATCTGGAAAGCGAAGCCGAGCGGGCGACCGGCAGTCCGCTTCTCGAAATCTACAACCCCATCCTGCAGCCCTGGTCGGGCGAGGTGGTCGCCGTCTCGGAATTCTACGAGGTGGCGGACGATTTCCAGCAGAGCCTTCATCAGGCGCAGCTCAGAAGCTGGCTTGCCGTCGCGGGTGTCACACTCGCCTTCTTCCTCCTCCTGTCGGCCATCGTCTTCCGCGGCAGCCAGACGATCGACAGCCAGCGGCAGGCGCTGACGCAGCGCGTCGCCGAGCTTTCCTCGTTGCTGGCCCAGAACCGGGCGCTCCATGCGCGGGCGCAGCGCGCCTCCCAACGCGCAACGGCGCTCAACGAAAGCTATCTGCGCCGGCTCGGCGCGGACCTGCACGACGGCCCCGCACAGCTCGTCGCCTATGCGGCGCTGCGGGTGGACAGCAAGCTGCTCACCGACCCCAAGACCTCGCCCAAGGCGCGCGAGAAGGAGGTCACGACGATCAAATCGCGGCTGGACGAGGCGATGGACGAGATTCGCAGCATATGCAGCGGCCTGGTGCTGCCGCAGATCGAAACCGCCGAACTGCCGGATGTCCTGGAGCGCGCCGTCAACGCGCACCGGCAGCGGACGGGGCTCGATGTCGACCTATCGATGTCCAATGCCTCTCAATCGCTTTCGCCTTCCGCCAAGATCAGCATCTACCGGTTCGTGCAGGAAGCTCTCAACAACGGCTTCCGGCACGGCGGGGGCATCGGCCAGAGCGTGCGGCAGACTTTCGAGGACGGCCATGTCGTCATCGAAGTCGCAGACCGGGGGCCTGGCTTCGATCCCGCGTCCGTGCGGCCGGAAGGCCTGGGGCTCGCGGGCCTCAGGGAACGGATCGAGAGCCTCGGCGGCACATTTGACATTTCCACATCGCAAGACGGAACTACGGTCAGGATGTCCCTGAACGTGCAGGAGATGGAGCAGGCCTAATGACAGCCATCAAGATAGCGGTCGTCGACGACCACCCCTTGTTCCGGGAAGGCGTCACGCGCAGCTTCAGCGAAATCGAGGATTTCGACATCGTCGGCGAAGGCGGATCCCGGGACGACGCGATCCGCATCGTGCGGGACCTGTGCCCCGACGTCATGCTCATGGACATCTCCATGCCGGGAAACGGCCTGGAAGCGATCGGCGAAGCGCTCCGGCATTGCCCCGATCTCAAGATCGTCATGCTGACGGTTTCGGAAGCGAGCGACGACATCGCCAAGGCGCTCAAGCTCGGCGCGAAGGGGTACGTGCTCAAGGGCGTCGGATCGAGGGGCCTTGCGGAGATCGTCAGGACGGTCGCGTCCGGCGAGAGCTACGTCTCGCCTGCCCTCTCGGCCCGGCTGATCGCCGGCCTTTCGGCTTCCGTCGAGGCCGCCGAAAAGCCCGATCCGATGGCCGAGCTCACCGACCGCGAGCAGGAGGTCCTGCATCTGGTCGCATCCGGCCTCAGCAACAAGCGCGTCGCGCGGGAACTCGACCTGCACGAAAAGACCGTCAAGCACCACATGACCCGCATCCTCTCGAAGCTGAAGGTCTCCAACCGGACGGAAGCGGCGCTCGTTCTTCGCGATGCCACCGACCAGCGGTCAGCGGCCGAACGAGCGCAATCTTGAAGCGTCGGAAGGGGTCGCCGTCCGGTTGACGATGGTTCGCGAGCGGGAGTCGCGCATCTCGTAGCGGCCCTGCGAAATTCTTTCCGTCGTGCCGTTGCGATGGCGGACGGTGATCGACGCGCCGCGCGTGTCGACTTCGACATCCTGGACGGCGCGTGCAGGGGAAGCCGCGGAACGGCCCCGCAAAGAGGGACCGGTCGACCGCGAGACGGCGCCCTTGCCGGTTCCGTCCGGAGAGCCTTTTCCAGCCTCGGCGCCGACGCCTGTGTCCGCATCGGCATCTGCATCAGCGTCGGTGCCGGTATCGGAACCGGCATCCGGATCGCCGCCTTTTCCGGATCCACCGGAGGCCGAATTGCCGGACCCGGCGCCGCCGGCATCCGTTCCATCCGAGCCGGTGCCGCCGCCTGCATCGCTGCCGCCGGTATCCGTGCCGCCGGTTCCGCCGGAGCCGTTTCCATTTCCGTTGCCGCCACCGGCACTCTCGCCGTTGGAGTTACCGCCGCCGCTATTGCCGCTGCCATTTCCGCTACTGCTGCCACCGCCGCTGCCGGCACTGTCCCCGGCGGAGCTTCCGCTGCCGCCGCCATTGCCGTTACCTCCGCCGTTGCCGGAGTTGCCGCCGTCCTGGGCGGCTGCAGCCGGCGAGGCGAGGTGAAGCAGGCCATCCGCATCAATGACCACCTTGAAGGGCGTTACGGTCGCGACGATCGCCGTAAACGCGCCGCCCAATAGAAGCATTCTACGCGTAGGCATCCTCTTCTCCCGACATAGCGATATTCTGCATCTGTCGCGTCTCTCCATCTCCTGAGGAAAACCGGACATTTCCTCGATGGTTCCGCTTCGGGTCAAAAGGCCCGCCGATCGATAGGGCGATCGGCGGGCAGGTTCTGCGCTGAAAGGGACCGATGATCGCGCAGGAATCCGGCTTCCGTAAGTCCGTCAGGCGGCGAGCGCTCCGTCGCGCTCATCATGGGCCGCGGCGGGAACCAAAAGGCCATTCGGTCCGGAAACAACGCCGGCGCCCATGACGGAACCTCCTGAAAAAGCTTCAGGGTCAATCCCATTCTACGGCCACAGTTCCGTAATTCCAGCCCCGTCGGACCTTTGCGTCCCGCCATCGGACCAAATGCCCAAGCGAGGTCGGCCTGAAGTCCGGCAAAGACCCGACTGAAGCCCCAGACGCGGAACGAGGCCTCGCAGGCGGTTGTTTGGGACGTGCATTGCGGCTCACGCAGAGCCTCGCAAGCAGGACAAGAACAATAGAGGAAACATCATGAAACCGCTGATGAAACAGACGCTCGCGATTGCGCTTCTTGCGGGATCGACGCTCTCGGCAGTACCGGCGATCGCTCAAAGTGAATCGCCGGCGGGCGGCCAGGGCGGCGCAGGTTCCGCCGCCCCCATCCTGCCCCGACAGGGTTCTTCCGGCGACCAGGGCTCTTCCGGCTCCGGTGCGGGTGCGCCAAGCCAGGCGCAACCCTCACAGGCGCAACCCTTGCAGGACATGGGAGGCGCAGCACAGCAGCAGCCTTCAAACCCGGGCACGGACACTTCAAGAAATGCCCAGAGCCAGGACACCGAAAAACGCGTGAAACCGCAGACCGGTGATACCGCGCAGCAGCCGGCCGGCAAATCCGGTCAGTCGGACGGTTCGACGGCTGCAGACAAAGGCTCGGGTTCGGGAACGGATGTCCGCAATCCCTCGGCAACGAGCGACAGCGCCCGCCAGAACAATGGCGCGGATCAGCAGGACTCGAACCGGGCCGCCAGCGATCGCCCGTCCGGCGAGACCACCGGCAGCATCAACATCTCCACCGAACAGCAGACCGAAATCCGCAGCGTCTTCGTCGAAAACCGGGTTGAGCCCGTCGATATCGACGTCGATGTGAGCGTCGGCACAGCCGTCCCGACGACGGTGGAGCTTCATCCTCTGCCCCCGCGCATCGTCGAAATCGTGCCGGCCTATCGCGGCTACGAGTATTTCGTCCTTGCGGACGGCCGGATCATCATCGTCGAACCGTCGACCCATGAGGTCGTCTACGTCCTCACCGGCTGATCCGAGCCGGAGGAGTGAAATCCATGAGTGACCGAGAACCGACAGTGATCGATACGGGTGGCAGCGGCGGCTGGGCCGTCGCGGCCATCCTGCTGATCGTCATCATCGCAGGCGGGCTCATCCTCTTCGAAGGCGGTTACCTCGGAACCCGCAACGTCGATATCGACGTGAGCCTGCCCAAAGTCGAGGCGCCGCAACCGATCACGCGATAACCGCCTCGACCTCATTCGGCGAAACGCGGCTTGAAACCCCGCCTCGCCCGGACTTGAAAGGAGAAGCATCATGAAGACCAAGATCATCGTTCTTTCCGCTGCGGCCCTCGGCATCCTCGCCCCGGCGGCCTCCGCGCAACAGGGCACCGTCAACGGTGCGGCCGGCGGCGCCGTCACCGGCGCGATCGTCGGCGGCCCGGTGGGTGCGGCGGTCGGCGGCGTCGTCGGCGCCATCGCCGGCACGGCCATCGACCCGCCGCCGCCGCGTGTCGTCAGTTACGTCGAACAGGCTCCCCTCCCCGCGGACCCGGTCGTGGTTCAGGAGAAGGTGGTCGTCGGCAAGCCGATACCCTCGACCGTCGTGCTCACTCCGGTTCCGGAGGCTCCGGAATATGCCTATGCCGTCGTGAACCAGCAGCGGGTCATCGTCGATCCGGGCACCCGGACGGTCGTGCAGATCGTTCGCTAAATCGAGCTTCGGCCTGATCGAAGGGAGAGCCGGCACGGCTCTCCCTTTTCATTTCCGCATTTCCGGCACCTGCACGGCCCGACCACTCGAAAAAGCCCGCGGGCATAAGCGGCTGCACGCTCCTCGATCCATCATTGCGTCGTGCCGTCGTCGCCCAGATCGTCCACGTCCGAAAGGCGCGTGAATTCGACGCCCCTCCGCTTCAAGGCGAGCAGGGCGCGGGCGACGCCTTCCCCCGCCGCATGGGTCGGCTGGTTGATATGCGCGATCACCACATCGCCGTCCTTGGCGGCGGCAATACGCTTTTCCGAAACGGCCGCGCCCAGCAGCGAGCCGCCGTCGCCGTTCAGCGAATAGCCGGCGATCCGGTATCCCATGTCGCGGATCTGCCGGATCGCCGAGGGATCGTATTTCGCGGTCGAACCGCGGAACCACCGGGGCGCGGCGAAACCCGCGGCCAGCATGGCCTCCGCGCCGCCCACGACTTCCTGACGCACAGCCTCCGCCGAGCCGGCCGCCGCGATGCCGTAGATCAGCGCCGGCGCATCGACCGCGGGCACATGGTTGCGGCCGTGGTTCTCGATTTCGAAGAGATCGAGGTTCTGCAGGAAAACCGCCACCGCCTGCGGGTTTTTCTTCAGCCAGCGTGCCGTCACGAAAATCGTCGCCGGAATTCGCTCCCGGACGAGAACCGACAGGATCCGCTCGTCCGCTTGCCCCATGCAGGCATCGAAGGTCAGCGCCACCCGCGGGCGGTCCGCATGTCCCGAGCGCGCCACATGCAGGTGCGGCTCGACGAGTTTGGGAGCGTTCACAATGTTCTGGCGGGCGGGCATGTCTTCAGCGCCGGCGGCCGGAGGCAGAAGCACAAGACAAGCGGAAAGGAGGAAACGTCGCATGGAAAACCGGTATCGAAACTCTGTTCCTCTACCGCTAAACCTTCAAGGACACCATGCGACCGAATGACCGGGCGGCCGAGTGGCAGGCATGAAAAAAGGCCGGACGATGCCGGCCTTTCTTGCAATCCGTTCCGCAGCCTCAGCAGTTGGTCGACTGACCGTTGGTATTGGTACCGGCTGTGCCGGAAGGGACAGAGGCGCTTCCCGTCGTGTCCGGCGTGGTGGCGGAACCCTGCGTCTGCATGTTCGGCGCGCAGTTGGTGCGGGTATCCGTGGTCGCCCCGCCGGTCGTGCTGTTGGTGGCGTTGGGGTCGATAACCCGGTTGTTGTTGTTCATCCCGTTGCTGTCGCCGCCGGTGTCGGGGGCGCCCGGAGTGCTGTTCAACGAACCACTTCCGCTGCTTCCACTGCTTCCTCCGCTTCCGGTACTCGTCTGAGCGAGAGCACCCGTCGCAAGACCCAGGGAAAGAATGGTTACGGTAATAAGCTTGGAATGCATCTGGATTCCTCCATGGCCGACTTCGCCGGCCGGTTTGGTTTTGCCAACACCGACCCAACCGAAAGAGATGGAGGATGTTCCACCGAAAATCTTTTGTGATGCGGACGTCAGAACCGAACGGAGGCAAGCCGGTGCTGCAGCGACTTGAGATCTTCGGCCTTGCGCGCGGCAAGTCCCCTCTCCCAGGCGATCGCCGTCTCGACGATGAGATCGAGATCGTCGTGACGGGGTTTCCAGTCGAGCAGCCGGCGTGCGAGCGTCGAGTTGGCGACGACGCTTGCCGCATCGCCGGGCCGGCGCGGCCCGTAGCGGATTTCGAACTTGCGCCCGCCGACGCGCATCACGGCTTCCAGCACCTCGAGGACCGAATAGCCGCGGCCATAGCCGCAATTGGCGATCAGGGGTTCGCCGCCGCGGCGCAGATAGCTCAACGCATTGAGGTGCGCGTTCACCAGATCGGTCACGTGGATATAGTCGCGGATGCCGGTGCCGTCCGGCGTCGGATAATCCGTGCCGTAGACATCGACGCCACGCCGCTTGCCGAGCTCGGCCTCGCAGGCGATCTTGATGAGATGCGTGGCGCCCTCGGTGGACAGTCCGGTACGGCCGAGCGGATCGGCGCCGGCGACGTTGAAATAACGCAGCGCCACGAAGCGGAAGTCATGAGCGGCGGCGGCATCGCGCAGCATCATCTCCGACATCAGCTTGGACTGGCCATAGGGGTTCTTCGGATGCGGCGGCGTGCTTTCAAGCACCGGCGTGTCGTCCTTCTGGTCGCCGTAAACGGCCGCGGTGGAAGAAAAGACGAAATGGCGGATGCCGGCTTCGACCGCCGCCGCCGCCAGCAGGCGCGTATTGCCGGTGTTGTTCTCGTAATAATCCAGAGGCTGGGCCACCGATTGCGGCACGACGATCGAACCCGCAAAATGCAGGATCGCGTCGATATCGTTCTCGGCGAAGATCTGCGTCAGAACGGCGCGGTCGCCGACATCCCCCAGATAGAATCGGGCATCGGCGGGCACCGCCCACCGGAAGCCGGTCGAGAGCCGGTCGAGAACGACGACCTCCTCGCCCGCGTCGAGCAAGGCCCAGGCCATGTGGCTGCCGATATAGCCCGCGCCACCCGTCACCAGAACCGCCATGTCACACTTCCCTGCCTTTTATCGTTGGCAGAAGAAAAACACGGCTGAACTTCAACAATGCTTACCCGGCGCGGCCTCCGCCGGGTTTATCTCCGATCAGGGCAAACCCGATCTTGAGAAATTCGCTAAAATCCTATCGATCCTGTTCCGAAGAGGCTCAGAGACGGTGGATATAGTCGGACAGGCGCGCGGCCGCCTCTTCGATCTGCCCCGCATCGCGCAGGAAGCAGGCGCGCAGGAAAAGTTCGCCGCCCTTGCCGAAAGCCGAGCCCGGCGCCAGTGCCACGCCGATCTTGTCGACGATATCGAGCGCCGCCTTGCGGCTGTCGGTGATGCCGTCCACCTTGACGAAAGCGTAGAGAGCCCCGTCGGGCTTCAGGGTTTCGACCCGATTGGTGGCGATCAGGGCGTCGCAGAGGATATCCCGCGCCCTGGTCGCCCGGTCGATATTCGCCTGGACGAAGTCGTCGCCCTCGTTCAACGCCACGACGGCGCCGCGCTGCAGGAACTGCGCGACGCCGGAATTGGAATACTGCACGAGGTTTTCGATCACCTGCCCCATTTCCGGCGGCGCGACGAGCCAGCCAACCCGCCAGCCGGTCATCGACCAGTTCTTGGAGAAGGAATTGGCGAAGATGATCCGGTCGCCTTCCTCCATGATGTCGAGGAAAGAAGGCGCGCGTGCCGCGCCGCCGTAATAGTAGCGGGCATAGATCTCGTCGGCGACGATCCAGAGGCCGTGCCTGCGGGCGAGCGCCAGGATGTTTTTGAGATCGTCGAGCGTGGCCGTCCAGCCCGTCGGATTGGCCGGCGTGTTGATGAACAGGCCCTTGGTCTTCGGCGTGATCTTCGATTCCAGCTTGGCAAGGTCGAGCGACCAGCGGCCGCCGACGAAATCGAGCGGCAGGCCGACCGAACGGGCGCCGGAAATGTCGATCGCCGAAATGATGTTCGGCCAGGTGGGCGAAAGATAGATCATCTCGTCGCCCGGTGAGGTGACCGCCTGCACGGCAAGCATGATCGCGTGCATGCCGGAGCCGGTCACATAGAAATGCTCGACCGGCAGCGCGACGGAGAAGTGCCGGGCATAATAGTCCGAGAGCGCCTGGCGAAGCTCCGGAATGCCGCGCTGGTAGGTATAGAACGTCTCGCCGGCGGCCAGCGCCTCGGTCACGGCGCGGTTGATGAAATCCGGGCTCGGCAGGTCTCCCTCGCCGGCCCAGAGCGGGATCAAGCCCTCCCGCCCGCGAGCGTGATTGATGATCTCGACGATCCCGCTCTCGGGTGCGGAGACAGCGCGGGGGCTCAAGCTGCTGATGATCGACATGGAATTCCCTGACATGTTTTCCCCTGTTTAACGCAGGAGAACCAGAAAATCCCATGATAATCCGTGAGCCGGCGATCGATTCCGATGATGAATTCGGGAAATGTGATCAAAAGATCACTTGGTTTTGAGAAGGTCCCTGATCTCGGTCAGGAGCTGGACGTCGGCCGGCGGCGGGGCGGGCGCTGCTTCCTCCGGCTTCTTCTCTTCCATCAGGCGTATCCTGTTCACGCCCTTCACCATCAGGAAGATGATCCAGGCAAGAATCAGGAAGTTGATCATGACTGTAATGAAGCTGCCGTAGGCGAAGACCGCCCCCTGTTCGCGCGCCTGGGCGAGCGTCGGAGCGGTGACGGTGCTGGAAAGAGGCAGGAAGTAATTGGAGAAGTCGAAGCCGCCCCCCGTGATGGCACCGACGATCGGCATGACGATATCGTTCACCAGCGAGTTGACGATACCGGTGAAGGCGCCGCCGATGATGATACCCACGGCAAGGTCGATCACATTGCCTTTGGCGATGAAGGAACGGAATTCGCTGACTACCGACATGGTTTATACCCCCGACTTTCAGGTTGCGTCGCGAGCAACATAGCGCATTTGCCGGAGGTGGAAAGATGCAGAGGTCCAGAGGTTTAGTATAAACGTCTATTGGACTTTTTGCCGAGGGCGTCGCTGATT
Organism: Neorhizobium sp. CSC1952; assembly: GCF_030378245.1. Lineage (NCBI taxonomy): Bacteria > Pseudomonadati > Pseudomonadota > Alphaproteobacteria > Hyphomicrobiales > Rhizobiaceae > Neorhizobium > Neorhizobium sp. CSC1952. The sequence continues at coordinate 1,005,192 of NZ_CP128416.1, forward strand.
TCCAAGCGCCTGCTTTTCCCCTAATGTTCAGGGGCGCCGCAATTTCCTGCGGGGAGGAGCCATGCTTCCAGGCTGGGTCATTTTCGGTTCGGCTTTCGCCTATGTCCTGCTGCTGTTTGCGGTAGCAAGCTACGGCGACCGGCGAAGCCGTCTGTTCGGCGTGCCGAAAAACGGCCGGCCGATCGTCTATGCGCTCAGCCTGGCGATTTACTGCACGTCCTGGACCTATTTCGGCGGCGTCGGGCTCGCCTCGCAGAGGGGGCTGGAATTCACCGGAATCTATATCGGCCCTATCCTGGCCTTCACGCTCGGCATGCCGGTGCTGAAGCGCATCGTCGAACTCGCCAAGGCCGAAAAGCTGACCTCGGTCGCCGATTTCATCGCCGCCCGCTACGGCAAGAACTCCACGGTGGCGATGATCGTGGCGATCATCGCCCTCGTCGGCGCCGTTCCCTACATCGCGCTGCAGCTCAAGGCCGTGTCGAGCTCGGTCGCCGCGATGGTCAATCCGTCGGATTACGGCATCGGCAGCGGCAACCTCTATTTCATCGACCTGGCGCTGATCGTCACGCTTATGATGGCCTGTTTCGCGGTCATGTTCGGCACCCGCCACACGGATGCGACGGAGCATCAGGACGGGCTCATCCTGGCGGTCGCGATGGAATCGGTCGTCAAGCTGCTCGCCTTCGTGACCGTCGGCCTTTCCGTCTTCTTCATCCTCTTCGACGGACCGGCCGACCTTTTCGCCAAGGCATCGGAAAACCTGCTGGTGAGCTCCGCCCTCTCCTACGAGACGCCGCTCAGCCGCTGGCTCGTCCTGACCGTGCTCTCCGCCTTCGCGATCATCCTGCTGCCGCGGCAGTTCCACGTCACGGTGGTGGAGAACCGAACGGCGAAGGAACGCAAGGTGGCCGGCTTCCTTCTGCCGCTCTATCTCGTCGCCATCAACATCTTCGTGCTGCCCGTCGCCATGGCCGGGCTGATCGCTTTCGGCGGCGTCGGCAACGCCGATCTCTACCTGCTGACGCTGCCGCTCACCGGCGAGCTCAAATTCGTTTCGCTCATCGCCTTCATCGGCGGGTTTTCGGCGGCCACCGCGATGGTGATCGTGGAATCGGTCGCGCTGTCGATCATGGTCTCCAACGACATCGTCATCCCGATCTTCCTGCGCCAGAGGCTGATGGCCGCCCGCTCCGGCCAGCGGAACGATTTCACCCGGACGCTCCTGAATATCCGCAGACTGGCGATCTTCGCGGTGCTGATCCTGGGTTACGGCTATTACCGCATGGCCGACAGCCAGTCGGGCCTCGCTTCGATCGGCCTGCTCGCCTTCGCGGCGATCGCGCAGGTCGCCCCGGCCCTCTTCGGCGGGCTGATCTGGCGGCGGGCGAATGCCCGCGGGGCGATCCTCGGCATGTCTCTCGGCTTTCTCGCCTGGGCCTATCTGCTCTTCCTGCCGAGCCTCGGCGGGCCGGACAATTCCCATGTCGCGGCGGCCGTGCTGAACTTCCTCTTTCCCGGCACCGGCATCTTCTCCGGGCCGGAAACCGACCCCCTGGTCAACATCACGATCTTCAGCCTGACGCTCAACACGCTCGCCTTCGTGCTGGGTTCGCTGTCGCGCAACCCGCGGCCGGTCGAACGCATCCAGGCCGGCATCTTCGTCAAGCGGCACCTGCGCTCGCAGTTCGCCACGCAGGGCTGGAAGACCCGCGTCAGCGTCGGCGACCTGAAAGCCGCGATCGCCCGCTATCTCGGAGAGGAGCGCATGCGGCGTTCCTTCTCCCATTACGAGCAGAGCGCCGGCCGGACCTTCCGCGACGATCAGCCGGCCGACATGGCGATGATCCATTTCTCCGAACAGCTGCTCGGCAGCGCGATCGGCTCGTCCTCGGCGCGCCTCGTGCTGTCGCTCATCCTGCAGAAGGCCGAGGACACCAACGCCGACACCGCCTGGCTGCTCGACCAGGCGAGCGAGGCGCTGCAATATAACCAGGACATGCTGCAGACCGCGCTTTCGCAGATGGACCAGGGCATCGCCGTCTTCGACAGTTCCGAACGGCTCACCATCTGGAACCGGCGCTTCCGCAATCTCCTCGACCTGCCGGAACAGGCGGGGCAGGTCGGCTTCCCGCTCGCCGACATCGTCGCCATCCTCTCCGAGCGCGGCGACATCGCCGCCGCCGACCAGGCGGAAGTGATCCGTCAATTCCACACGCTCGACGCCCCCTTCTCGCTGGTGCTCGACGGCGGCGAACGGATCATCGAAGTGCGCTCAAACGCCATGCCGGACAGAGGCATCGTCGCGACCTTCACCGACATTTCCGAGCGCGTCGCCGCCGACAAGGCGCTGAAGCAGGCAAACGAGACGCTGGAGCAGCGCGTCGGCGAACGCACGGCCGAGCTGACGCGCGTGAACCGCGAGCTTGCCGAAGCGCGCGCCTCCGCCGACGAGGCCAATATCGGCAAGACGCGCTTCTTCGCCGCCGCCGGCCACGACATTCTCCAGCCGCTCAATGCCGCCCGGCTTTATTCCTCGGCGCTGGTGGAACGCCTCGGCACGACAGACAATAACGGCACTCTCGTCCGCAACATCGATTCCGCGCTCGAATCGGTGGAGGCCATTCTCGGGGCCGTGCTCGACATTTCCCGGCTCGACACCGGCGCGATGAAGCCGCGCCTCACCTCCGTGCCGCTCGAAGATCTCTTCAAGCGCATCGAGACCGACTATGCGCCGATGGCGCGCGAGAAGAACCTGAAATTCGTCGTCATGCCCACATCGCTCAGGGTCCGGTCGGATGCCAACCTGCTGCGCCGCCTGGTGCAGAACCTCGTCTCCAACGCGATCAAATACACGATCGACGGCAAGGTGCTGGTCGGCGCGCGGCGGAGAGGCGACCGGGTGATCATCGAGGTTCTCGATTCCGGCATCGGCATTCCGCCTTCGAAATTCCGCACCGTCTTCAAGGAATTCGCCCGTCTCGACGAGGGCGCCAGGACGGCCGGCGGGCTGGGCCTCGGCCTGTCGATCGTCGACCGGATCTCCCGGGTCCTCAACCATCCCGTCCAGCTCGCCTCGACGCCCGGCCACGGCACGGCCTTCCGCGTCGAAATCCCTATGGACGTTGCGGCATCTCAGGCGGTGCGGGACGCAGACCAGCCCGAACGCCGCAAGCGCTCGCAGCCGCTCAACGGGCTGCGCGTTCTCTGCATCGACAACGAACCGCGCATCCTCGAAGGCATGGCGCTGCTCATCACCGGCTGGGGCTGCACGGTCGGCCAGGCGGATTCGATCGCCGCCCTCGACGACATCGTCGCCCGCCGGGAACCGCCGCCGGAGATCATCATCGCCGACTACCATCTCGACGACGGCGACGGGATCGAGGCGATCCTCAAACTGAGAGCGAAATACCAGGCGGACATACCCGCGCTCATCATCACCGCCGACCGCACGCCGGAGGTCCGCGCCGAGGCGGAACGGCACGATATCGGCGTGCAGCACAAGCCGGTGAGGCCCGCCGCCATGCGCGCCTACCTCACGCAGGTTGCAGGCCTGAAACGCGTCGCCGCCGAATAAGCGCCTAAATTCCGCGCAACCCTCCGTTCATCTGAGAGTCATCACGCATAGTTTACGATCGTAACATGCTTAGACGTCGCAAGGCGGAACCCTCCGGCTTTTCGGGACGTTTAGGCGCGTGACTTCCTGGCCCGCAGAGGCCTTACGGACCGACCGGCGTGAGCCATCGGAACCGGCAGAGACGGAGACCGCGACCGATGAAACGCTTTGATATTATTGATGGTATGCGAGGATATTTCCTCGTTTTCATGCTGATCAACCACCTGATCTTCGCCGGCGGCTACTGGCTGGTCAAAATCAACCACAACCAGCTCGCCTTCGTGGAAGACGCCCAAGGATTCGTCTTCCTGTCCGGCCTGCTGATCGGCATGGTCTATGCCAAGAAGATGCTGAAGAACGGCTATGCGGCCGGGCGCACGGCCATCTACAGCCGCGCCTTCGAGCTCTATCGTTATGCGATGGGCATCGTGCTGGTTGTGCTGGTGGCGCAGATGCTGCTGCCGGGTGCCTATACGATCTGGTTCAACTGGCTCGGCTATACGAACTTCGACGATCCGCTGCGGCTGGCCGCGATCGCGACCTTCCTGTACCAGCCGACCTTCATGGACATCCTGCCGCAGTATATCGTCTATATGCTCTTCGCGCCGATGCTGGTGAAGCTCGTGCTGGAGGACAAGTGGCATTATGTCATCGCCGGCTCGATCATCCTCTGGATGACGGCGCAGCTCGGCCTGCAGCAGATCGCCACCACGCCGCTCAACGACCTCGTCATGGGGGCGGACGACCAGGGCATCCGCGCGTCGTTCAACCTGCTCGGCTGGCAGATCGTCTTCTACTCGGCCCTGGTGCTCGGTGCGCTGACCTCGGCCGGCAAGATCGACTGGAAGAAAATCCTCTCGCCGGAAAACACCTTCATTCCGAAGGCGGCCCTGGTCCTGGTGCTCTTCTTCCTGCCGCTGCGCCTCATCACCGCGCACGAGCTGATGCCGCCGCACATGATCGGCAAGTTCGCCTCGATGGAAATCCGCGCCGATTTCGGCCCGGTCTATCTCCTGAACTTCGCCTCGGTGGCTCTCCTCGTCACCTGGCTGATCGTTGCGGGTCCGAAGCACAAGGCCGCATGGGTGCGCCGCATCGCCAGCGCGTTCACCTGGGTCTTCTCGCTGAAATACCTGCAGCTCCTCGGCCGCCATTCGCTCTATGTCTATGTGTGGCACGTCGCGATCGTCTATTTCGTCTATTATTTCGACGGACGTTCGCCGGAGCTCAGCCAGCTCACGAAGACCGCCATCGCCCTGGTGTCGATCGCCCTGCTCTCGATCCCGGCGCTGTGGCGCGAACGCGACAGGTTCTTCGGCACCGCGGAGCCCGCACCGGTCAAGGTCCAGCGGCCGAAACCGGCCGGACCGCAGCAGATGACCGTTCGGTAAGGCGATAGAAGGCCAAGGTAGAAATAAGGGCAGTGGCTCAGGCTACTGCCCATTTTATTCAGGAGGGCTCGCAACGTTCACGACGTCATCCTCGGCCTTGTGCCGAGGATCTAAGCCGCCTCCTCAAACTGGCCGTTGCAGATGCTCGGGACAGGCCCGAGCATGAGGGCGGAGTGATTCGGGCTTTCCATAACTGAGGGTAACCGCCTAGGCCGCCCGCCTTTTACGTCACCGCCCCGACCTGCCACGGCACGAATTCGTTGTCGCCGTAGTCGTAGACCTCGCTCAGCGTCTTCTTGCCCGAAGCCACCGCGATAACATCCTCGAAAATCCGCGCACCCGCCTCCTCGATCGTCTCCTCGCCGGTGACGATGCCGCCGCAGTTCAGGTCCATGTCCTCCTTCATGTGCTCGTACATTTCGGAGTTGGTGGCGATCTTGATGCAGGGTGCCGGCTTGAAGCCCGAGACCGAGCCGCGGCCGGTGGTGAAACAGATGACGTTGCAGCCGCCCGCCACCTGTCCGGTCACGGCGACCGGATCGTAGCCCGGCGTATCCATGAAGACGAAACCCTGTTCGGTGACGGTCTCGGCGAATTCGTAGACCGCCTTCAGCGGCATGGAACCGCCCTTGGCGACGGCCCCGAGCGACTTTTCGAGGATCGTGGTCAGACCGCCGAGCTTGTTGCCGTGCGAGGGATTGTTGTTCAGCTCGTCGCCGTTGCGGGCCGTGTAGTCCCGCCACCAGTCGATCCGCCGCAGAAGCTTCTCCGCCACTTCGGGCGTCACCGCGCGGCGCGTCAGCAGGTGTTCGGCGCCGTAGATTTCCGGCGTTTCGGAAAGGACCGTCGTGCCGCCGTTGCGGACGATCAGGTCGGACGCATAACCCAGCGCCGGATTGGCGGAAATGCCGGAATAGCCGTCCGACCCGCCGCATTCGAGCGCGAGTTTCAGCTTGGAGAGCGGCTGCGGCGTGCGAGCCGCCGCGTTCACGCCCGGCAGCATTTCCCGGATGATGGCGATCGCCGCATCGATGGTCTTACGCGTGCCGCCGTGCTGCTGGATCGTCATGGTCCTCAGCCGGTCGCCCTCTTCCATGCGGTAATGTTCGAGGATCGGCGCGATCTGGTTCGTCTCGCAGCCGAGCCCGATCATCAGGATGCCGCCGAAATTCGGGTGCTTCGCATAGCCCTGGATGGTGCGGATCAGCAGCCGGTAACCTTCCGATTTGGTGTTGAGCGCGCAGCCTCCGCCGTGGGTCAGCGCGACCACTCCGTCCACGTTCGGAAACCCGTCGAGCCCGCCCATGCGGTTGAAATAATCCGCGATGTAGCGCGATACCGTGGCGGAGCAGTTCACCGACGAGATGACGCCGATATAATTGCGCGTGCCGGCACCGCCGAGGCCGCGATCGAAGCCCATGAAGGTTCGCCGCGCGGCTTCCGGCAGCATGCCCCTTTCCTCGATATCGACGCTGAACTGATGCTCGTGCTCGGAGGGCAGCATGGCGAGGTTGTGCAGATGCACATGGCTGCCGGGGGCGATGTCCTCGGTCGCGACGCCGATCACCTGCCCGTACTTCCTCACCTCGTGACCGGCCGGTATCGCCTTGATCGCCACCTTGTGGCCGCGGCCGATCAGTTCGCGCGCCAGAAGGCCGCCGTAACCGGTCTGGCCGCCCGCCGGCACGGACCGGCGCGCGACGCCCACATCGTCGATCGGGTTCAGAATGATGATCGGCGAAACCGCCTCGTTCATGCCTGCCGCCTCGCTTATGCCTGCCGCCTTCGGGCCGGCGCGATGTCACCGCGCCTCGTTGTTCATCCAGCGCTGTTTGGATTCCTCCAGATGCGCATGCATCATGGCCTGCGCCAGGAGCGGGTTGCGCGCCTCCAGCGCCGCATAGATCGCCTCGTGTTCCGCCAGCGCGAAACCCCAGGTCTCCGGCGTTTCGAAGCGCACGCGGATCTGCGCCGAGATCGGGCTGTGCCGCTCGTCGAAGAGGTCGCCGACGATATGCGCCAGAACCGAATTGCCGGACTGGCCGGCGATCGTCAGATGGAACAGCCGGTCGAGATCGAGCGGTTTGCGTCCCTCCGCGATCTCCGCCCGCATCTGGTCCAGCGTCTGGCGCAGCGACCGCAATGCCTCCGGCGTGATCCTCGCCGCCGCGAGCAGGATGACCGCGCCCTCGACGGTGGCGCGCGCCTGCATCAGTTCCAGCGGGCTCTCGCCCATGGAGCCCGTCTGCCATTGCCGCCGGTCCGGCTCGGCCGTCACATAGATGCCCGACCCCATGCGGATTTCGACGCTGCCGTCGATTTCGAGCGCGATCAGCGCCTCGCGGAGCGACGGCCGCGAGACGCCGAGCTGCTGCGCGAGCTCCCGCTCTGCCGGCAGGCGGGCACCGGCCGGGAACTGCCCTGCCTGGATGAGGGCCCGGATCTGGTCGGCAATCTGCTGGTACAGCCGCCGCGGCTCCGCGGTCTTGATAGGCTCGTTCATGGATTCCGTCATCCTGAAGATTTGGCCTTACCATAAACATGGAAACGATATGGAGCAAGCCGCAAAACCTACTATTGAAATATAAGGGATTTTCCCTCCATCTGTGAAAAATATCCGTTCCATTCAGTTTCCCGCTTTGCTCGTCAGGAAAAATTGGCTTGACCAGTTTTCCGCTCCGGTTTACCCATTGAACAACGCCAGCGGGAGGAGCCGTGGCGGATGAACCTTCGGGTTCGGGGAGGAAAGCATGGAAAATCGGCCGGCGGAGTTTCGCCCGAATACCCATGACGCAGCGATCGCGGCGGGCCGGACCATGCCGGCCTCCGGCAGCGGTCCGCTGCTGCGCCTCGACAATATCAGCAAGGAATTTCCCGGCGTCAAAGCGCTCTCCAACGTCCATTTCGACCTCAGGCGCGGCGAGGTGCATGCCGTCTGCGGCGAAAACGGCGCCGGCAAATCGACGCTGATGAAGATAATCAGCGGCGTCTATCAGCCGAGCAGCGGCACGATCCTCTACAAGGGCGAGGAACGGCATTTCTCCTCGACGCGCGAGTCCGAGACGGCCGGCATCGCCATCATCCACCAGGAACTCAACCTCGTCCCGCATCTCTCGGTCGCGGAGAACATCTATCTCGCCCGTGAGCCGCGCCGGGGTTTCCTGGGAGGCGGTTTTCTCGGGGGCGGTTTTCTCGTCGACCGCAGGAAGCTGCGCGCCGACGCCAAGCGCTGCCTCGACCGGCTCGGCGTCGACATCAACCCGAACCGGCCGGTGCGCGGGCTCTCCGTCGCCCAGTGCCAGATGGTCGAGATCGCCAAGGCGCTGTCGCTCGATGCGGAAGTGCTGATCATGGACGAGCCGACCTCGTCGCTCACCGAGCAGGAGACGCGCCTCCTCTTCAAGGTCATCCGCGACCTGAAGGCCTCCGGCGTCGGCATCGTCTACATCTCGCACCGGCTGGACGAGATGGCCGAGATCGTCGACCGCGTCACGGTGCTGCGCGACGGGCGCTACATCTCCACCGACGATTTTGCCTCGACCAGCATCGATGCGATCGTCTCCAGAATGGTCGGCCGGTCGCTGGAGGAGAAGTTTCCCGACCGCACCTCGACCCCGAGCGACGAGATCATCTTCTCCGCCGAGGGCCTCACCCGCGCCGGCGTCTTCAAGGACATATCCTTCACACTCCGCCGCGGCGAGATCCTCGGTTTCGCCGGACTGATGGGCGCCGGCCGCACGGAAGTCGCCCGCGCGGTCTTCGGCGCCGATCCGCTCGACACCGGGACGGTGACACTGCACGGAAAGACGCTTGTCATCACCTCCCCGCGCGACGCGATCGCCGCCGGCATCGCCTATCTTTCCGAGGACCGGAAGGCGCAGGGGCTGGCGATCAAGATGCCGGTCGACGCCAACATGACGCTCGCCAACATGGCGGCGGTGTCCAACCGCTTCGGCCTGATCGACTTCGCGAAACAGACCAAGGCTGCGAAGGATTACGTCAGCCTTCTCAATATCCGAACGCCCTCGATCAAGCAGCCGGTCCGGCTGCTCTCCGGCGGCAACCAGCAGAAGATCATCATCGGCAAATGGCTGTTCCGCAAATCGAAGGTGCTGTTCTTCGACGAGCCGACGCGCGGCATCGACGTCGGCGCCAAGCTCGCCATCTACCGGCTGATGGACGAACTGGCCGCAGGGGGCGTCGGCGTCGTGCTGATCAGCTCGGAACTGCCGGAAATCCTCGGCATGACCGACCGCGTCGCGGTCTTCCACCAGGGCCGCATCACCGGCGTGCTCGAGACGCGAAAGACGACCCAGGAAGAGATCATGCGATACGCTTCCGGCTATGCGCGGCCGGCGGAATGAGGGAAGACATGGCCGAGATCACCGAAGTTTCGAAGCAGAAAAGCATGTCGTTCAGCGACCGGCAGAAGGACATCATCCAGAAGTTCGCCGCGCTCGGCAGCCTGTTCGTGCTGATCGCCGTCTTCTCGCTGACGAGCAGCGCCTTCTTCACCGTCAACAACGGCATGACGATCGCGCTGCAGGTCACTTCCATCGCGCTGCTCGGCATCGGCGCCACCTGCGTCATCATCACGGGCGGCATCGACCTTTCGGTCGGTTCCGTGCTGGCGCTTTCCGGCGTCGTCGCGGCGCTTGCGGTCAAGGATTTCGGCACGCCCGTCTGGCTCGGCATGCTCGTCGGCATCCTGACCGGCACCGTCTGCGGCTTCATCAACGGCCTGCTCGTGACGAAGATGCGGCTGCCGCCCTTCATCGCCACACTCGGCATGATGATGATCGCCCGCGGCGTCGCCCTGCAGATCACCGGCGCACGCGCCGTCTCGGGGCTTGGCGAATCCTTCGGCGAACTCGGCAACGGCTCGTTCCTCAGGATCGTCAACATCGGCGACGACGGTTTTCCGACCATCGTCTTTCCAGGCATTCCCTATCCGGTCATCCTGATGGTGGCGATCGCGCTCGCCGTCTCCTTCATGCTGAACCGTTCGGTGCTCGGCCGGCATATCTATGCGGTCGGCTCGAACCCCGATGCCGCCCGGCTTTCCGGCGTCAACGTCACCCGCATCGTCAGCTTCACCTATGTGCTGTCCGGCACGCTCGCCGGCCTCACCGGCTGCGTGCTGATGTCGCGCCTGGTCACGGCGCAGCCGAACGAAGGGGTGATGTACGAGCTCGACGCGATCGCCAGCGCCGTCATCGGCGGCACGTCGCTGATGGGCGGCGTCGGCACGATCTCGGGCACGGCGATCGGCGCCTTCGTCATCGGCATCCTGCGCAACGGATTGAACATGAACGGCGTCTCCGCCTTCACGCAGCAGATCATCATCGGCCTCGTCATCCTGGTCACCGTCTGGATCGACCAGCTGCGCAACCGCCGCTGAGGAAAAGGGAACGCGGGCCTTTATCCGCGGGAACATCACGGGAGTGAGGAGTCTCCCGAAACCGGCCGGTCAGGCCAGACAACAAGAGGAGGAAGACATGAGAAAGCTAGCTGCCGCGCTGCTCACATCCGCGATCGCGCTTGCCGCGATCCCGGCCCAGGCGGGCGAAATCGCCGTCATCGTGAAGACGGTCAATTCCACTTTCTGGCAGAACGTCCAGAAGGGTGCCGATGCCGCCATGAAGGCCGGCGGCGGCGACAACACCATGACCTTCCAGGGTCCGGCGGCGGAATCGGCGATCGCCGATCAGGTCAACATGGTCGAGAACGCCGTCAACCGCCAGGTCTCCGGCATCGTGCTCGCGCCGTCCGATCCGGACGCGCTGGTGCCGGCCGTCAAGAAGGCGTGGGAAGCCCGCATCCCGGTCATCATCATCGATTCGATGCTCTCCAAGGATGCCGAGCAATATTACCAGTCCTTCCTGGCGACCGACAACAAGAAGGCCGGCGAACTCGCCGCCCAGGCGCTGATCGACAAGGTGGGCACCGAAGGCAAGATCGCCGTCATGTCCTATGTCGCGGGCGCCGGTTCGGAAATCGGCCGCGTCGGCGGTTTTTCCGAGTATATCAAGGCGCATTCGAAGCTTCAGATCGTCGGGCCCTTCTATTCGCAGTCCCAGATGGCGACCGCGCTCAACCAGACGACCGACGTGCTGGCCGCCAATTCCGACCTCAAGGGCATTTTCGGCGCCAACGAGCCGACCGCGATCGGCATGGGCCGGGCGCTCAAACAGTCCGGCAAGGTGGGCAAGGTGGTGGCGATCGGCTTCGACGGAAACCAGGACCTGCAGGAATTCGTCAAGGACGGCACGCTTGCCGCGATCGCCGTGCAGGGCTCGTTCCAGATGGGCGAACTCGGCATCCAGACCGTGCTCAAGGTGATGAACAAGGAGAAGGTCGAGAAATTCGTCGATACCGGCGTCGTGATCGTCACCAAGGACAATATCGACAAGCCGGAAGCTAAGAACGTCCTCTATTGAGTGCTACCCCTGCGGGCGCGCATCGCGAATGGTGCGCGTCCGTCAATTCTCAAGGAATGTCTGATGAACGTCGCCGACCGCCGAAAGCTGCCCAACGCTCCCGTCGAACTGACCGTCATGGGTCTCGGCTGCGCGCAGATGGGCAATCTCTATCGCAAGACCTCCTATGAGGAAGCGGCCGGCGCCTTCAAGGCAGCCTGGGAGGCGGGCATCCGCTATTACGACACCGCGCCTTTCTACGGTTATACCCGCTCGGAACGGCGGCTCGGCACCATGCTGACGGACCTGCCGCGCACGGACTACGTGCTCAGCACCAAGGTCGGCCGGGTGATGCAGCCGGACGAGACGGTGGGGCCGGAAGAGGACGGCTATGTGGAGCCGCTGCCCTTCCGCCCGGTCTTCGACTACACCCATGACGGCATCATGCGCTCCTTCGAGGCGAGCCGGCAGCGGCTCGGCATCCTGAAGCCCGATATCCTCTACATCCACGATATCGGCGGCATGACCCATGGCGAAAAGCACCAGCACTACTGGCGGCAACTGACCGATGGCGGCGGCTTCCGGGCGCTCGGCAAGCTGCGTGAGGAAGGCCTTACGAAGGCTGTCGGCCTCGGCGTCAACGAATGGGAGATCATCGCCGATGCGATGAAGGTCTTCGACATCGACGTCGCCATGCTTGCCGGCCGCTATACGCTGCTCGAACAGCAGAGCCTTGCCTTCATGGACGATTGCGCCAGACGTGGCGTCGGCATCGTCATCGCCGGGCCGTTCAATTCCGGCCTGCTCGCCGGCAACAGGAAGTTCAACTATACGGATGCGCCGGCGGAAATCCTCGCTCGCGTCGACGTGCTCAATGCGGCGTGCGAAGAGGAAGGCGTCACGCTGCCGGCTGCGGCGCTGCAATTCCCCCTCGCCCATCCGGCTGCGATGACCATCGTTTCCGGCGCGCGCACGGCCGGGCAGATCAGATCGAACGTCGACTGGTTCGCAGAAGAAATCCCCGCCTCCTTCTGGTCGCGGCTGAAGGAGCGCAGGCTGATCGCCGATGGAGCCCCCGTCCCCGGCGAAGGAGCCTGAGCGATGCGGATCGACGCGCATCAGCATTTCTGGCGGATCGCCGACCGGACCGGCCAATGGCCGCCGCCGGAGCTTGCCGCCATCCATCGCGATTTTCTGCCGGAAGACATGCAGCCGCTGATCGCCGCCGCCGGGATCGACGGCACGGTGCTGGTGCAGACGATGGAGAACGAGGCCGACACCGCCTTCATGCTGGACCTTGCCGAGAGGACGCCCTTCATCCTCGGCGTCGTCGGCTGGACGGACATGAAGGCCGCCGGGGCGCCCGCCAATATCGCCCGGCTGGCGCGGCATCCGAAGCTGAAAGGCTTCCGGCCGATGCTGCAGGATATCGCCGACGACCGCTGGATCGACGACCCGGCGCTCGATGCCGCCGTTGGAGCAATGGTTGAACACCGTCTCGTCTTCGACGCGCTGGTCCTGCCGCGGCATCTGGAACCGCTCGCGAATTTCGCCCGCCGTCACCCGGACCTGCCCATCGTCGTCGACCATGGCGCAAAGCCGCCGATATCGGAGGGCCGGTTCATTGGCTGGTATGCGCGGATGAAGGCGCTTGCGGAACTGCCCAATGTGCATTGCAAGCTTTCCGGCCTGTTGACGGAAGCCGGCGACCAGAAGCCGCAAGCCGTGCGGCCCTATGCCGAAACCATCCTCGACCTCTTCGGCCCGGACCGGGCGGTCTGGGGCAGCGACTGGCCGGTGCTCAGGCTCGCCGGCGACTATTCCGCCTGGCTCGACCAATGCCTCGATATCGTGCCGGCTCAGCACCATGCTGCCGTCTTCGGCGGCAATGCGCAGCGTTTCTACCGGCTTGGAGCGTAAGCCAATGCTGACTGTCATCTGCGAAGCACCCGGCAAGCTCAGCACCATAGACCGTCCCAAACCTCTGCGCGGCGAAGGCGAGGTGCTGCTGAAACTCCGCCGCATCGGCGTCTGCGGCACGGACCTGCACATCTTCACCGGCAACCAGCCCTATCTCTCCTATCCGCGCGTGATGGGTCACGAGCTTGCCGCAACGGTCGAGGAGGCGCCCGCCGGCAGCCGGCTTGCGGCCGGCGACACGGTGTCGATCATTCCCTACATTTCCTGCGGGCACTGCAGCGCCTGCCTGAAAGGCAAGACCAATTGCTGCCGCAATATCGGCGTGCTCGGCGTCCATCGCGACGGCGGGATGACCGAATATCTGAGCCTGCCGGAGGAATTCGTGCTGAAGGCCGACGGGCTGTCGCTCGACCAGGCGGCCATGGTGGAGTTCCTGGCGATCGGCGCCCATGCGGTGGCCCGCGCCCGCATCGAGCCCGGCCAGAAGGTGCTGGTGACGGGGGCCGGGCCGATCGGGCTCGCAGTCGCCATCTTCGCAAAGCTCGACGGCGGCGACGTGACCCTGCTCGACGGCCGTGCCGACCGGCTGGAATTCGGGCGTCGGCATCTCGGGACCACTTCCACCGTCCAGCTCGGCAACGGCGACCTGGAGCAACTTTCCGCGATCACCGGGGGTGATTTCTTCGACACGGTCTTCGATGCCACCGGCAATGCCAAGGCGATCGAGCGCGGTTTCGGCTTCGTGGCGCATGGCGGCACCTATGTTCTCGTCTCCATCGTTTCGAGCGACATCACCTTCTCCGATCCGGAATTCCACAAGCGCGAGACGTCGCTGCTCGGCAGCCGCAACGCCACGCGCGCCGATTTCCAGCGGGTCATGCAGGCCATGCGGGCGGGCAACATCCCCGAGGCCCTGATAACCCATAGAATGATGCTGCGGGACGTGCCCGAAGGTTTTCGGAAACTGACCGATCCGGCCGCCGGCGTCGTCAAGGCGCTGGTGGAAGTCTGAGGAGAGAACGATGCAGCGCATGGGCATGGTGATCGGCGTCGAGCCCCACATGATCGCGGAATACAAGCGGCTGCACGCGGCCGTCTGGCCGGAGATCCTCGCTCTCATCAGCCGCTGCAACATCAGGAACTACACGATATTCCTGCGCGAACCGGAGAACCTCCTTTTCGGCACCTGGGAATATCACGGCGCGGATTTCGAGGCCGATATGGCGAAAATGGCCGCCGATCCGAAGAATCAGGAGTGGTGGTCCTTCACCATCCCTTGCCAGAGGCCGCTTGCAAGCCGCAAAGAAGGCGAATGGTGGGCGATGATGGAGGAGGTGTTCCATCATGACTGATCCGCTGGGCCAGGAAAAATCGAGGACATGACATGACGACCAGACTGGATGACAAAACCGTACTTGTGACCGCCGCGGGCCAGGGCATCGGGCGCGCGACGGCGCTCGCCTTCGCGGAGGCCGGAGCGACGGTCCATGCGACGGACATCAACGAAACGCTGCTCGCGGCATTGCCGAACATCGGCAATCTCACGACCGCCCGGCTCGACGTGCTCGACGACGGCGCCGTCAGGGCCTTCGTGGAAAAGGCCGGCACGATCGACATCCTGTTCAACTGCGCCGGTTTCGTGCATGCCGGCTCGATCCTCGAGATGAAGGACAGCGAGCTGGAATTCGCGCTCGACCTCAACGTCAAGTCGATGGTGCGTACGATCCGCGCCGTGCTGCCGGGCATGCTGGCGCAGAAGGATGGCGCGATCATCAACATGTCGTCCGTCGCCTCCAGCATCAAGGGCGTGCCGAACCGCTTCGCCTACGGCCTCACCAAGGCGGCCGTGATCGGCCTCACCAAGTCCGTCGCCGCCGATTACGTGACCGAGGGCATCCGCTGCAACGCGATCTGCCCCGGCACGGTCGAAAGCCCCTCGCTGCAGGACCGCATGAAGGCGCAGGGAGACTACGAGACCTCCAAGGCCGCCTTCATCGCCCGCCAGCCGATGGGCCGGCTCGGCACGCCGGAGGAGATCGCAGAACTCGCCGTCTATCTCGCCGGCGCGACCTACACAACCGGCCAGGCCTATGCCATCGACGGCGGCTGGGCCCTCTGAAAACCATCGAGTGACCCCATGACCCGCATCACCGATCTCCGCGTCTTCGATCTGCGTTTCCCGACATCGCAAAGCCTCGACGGCTCCGATGCGATGAACCCGGATCCGGACTATTCGGCGGCCTATGTCATCCTCGATACCGATCGCGACGGGCTTTCCGGCCACGGCCTGACGTTCACGATCGGCCGCGGCAACGACATCTGCTGCATGGCGATCGAGGCGATGCGGCATCTGGTGGTCGGCCAGGAGCTGGAGGCCTTCGCCGAGGCGCCCGGCAGGTTCTGGCGCCACCTGACGAGCGACAGCCAACTGCGCTGGATCGGGCCAGAAAAAGGCGCGATCCATCTCGCCACCGGCGCCGTCGTCAATGCTTTCTGGGATCTCCACGCCAAGCAGCAGGGCAAGCCCGTCTGGCAGCTCGTCTCGGAAATGCCCGCGGAGGAGATCGCCGATATCGTCGACTACCGGTATCTCACCGACGTGCTTTCCCGCGACGAGGCGATCGCGATCCTCAAGAAAGCCGAGGCCGGCAAAGCGGAGCGCATCGAAACCCTCAAGCGCGAGGGTTACGCCTGCTACACGACTTCGGCGGGCTGGCTCGGCTATCCGGAAGACAAGCTCCGCCGCCTCTGCCGGGAGGCCGTCGATGCCGGCTTCAACCACGTCAAGATGAAGGTCGGCCGCGACTTGGAGGACGATATCCGGCGGCTGACCATCGCCCGCGAGGTGATCGGGCCCGACCGCTACCTGATGATCGACGCCAACCAGGTGTGGGAGGTCGGCCAGGCGATCGAGTGGGTGAAGAAGCTCGCCTTCGCCAAACCCTTCTTCATCGAGGAACCAACCAGTCCGGACGATATCGCCGGCCACCGGAAAATCCGGGAGGCGATCGGCCCGGTGAAGGTCGCGACCGGTGAGATGTGCCAGAACCGCATCATGTTCAAGCAGTTCATCGCGGAAGGCGCGATCGACATCGTGCAGATCGATTCCTGCCGCATGGGGGGGCTGAACGAAGTGCTCGCCGTGCTGCTGGTCGCCGCGAAATACGCTCTTCCCGTCTGGCCGCATGCCGGCGGCGTGGGCTTGTGCGAATACGTCCAGCATCTCTCGATGATCGACTATATCGCCGTGTCCGGCACCAAGGACGGGCGGGTGATCGAATATGTCGACCATCTGCACGAGCATTTCGTCGATCCCTGCGTCATCCGGAACGCCGCCTACATGCCGCCTTCGCGGCCGGGTTTCTCGATCGAGATGAAGCCGCAGTCGATCGCCGGCTACACCTTTCGCGGCTAGAGCTTTTCGAGCTCCGCATTCACCAGCGCGCGCCAGGCCCCGTTTTCGACGAGAGCCCGGGGAAAGAGGCCCGGGATCTCGAAGAAGGGAGCCGACGGGTCACCGGGCGCCGATTTCGCCGCCGCGGCCTTCAGTTCCGCGGCGCGCGGATCGCTGATCTCGGCCACCTTCGCGAGATAGGCCATCCAGACGGCCAGAACGTAAGCGAATGCCGACGCATCTCCGCCTTTCGCAAGCTCTTCCGCGGCCGGCAGCATGATCCGCTGCGGCAGCTTCTGCGAGCCGTCCATGGCGACCTGGCGGGTGGAATGGGCGACGCCGGGATTGGAAAACCGTTCGACGAGCTGCGCCTGATAGGCTTCGAGATCGATGCCGGGCACCGGGTCGAGCGTCTGCAGCACCGCCGCCATGTGCCGCCGGACCTTTTCGCGATAATCCGGCACGGCGATGACATCGCGGATATAGGTGAGGCCGTGAAGCTGGCCGAGATAGGCCATCAGCGAATGGGAGCCGTTCAAGAGCCGGAGCTTCATCTTCTCGTAGGGTTCGACATCGCCGACGAAGAGCGCGCCGCCGGCCTCCCATTCCGGCCGGCCGGAGATGAAGTGGTCCTCGATCACCCATTGCATGAAGGGTTCGGTATCGAGCGCCAGCTCGTCCTCGGCGCCGATCAGCCTTTCGGCGCGGGCACGCGTTTCCTCGGTGGCGGCAGGGACGATGCGGTCGACCATGCTGCAGGGAAAGGCGCCCTGCCCGGAAATCCAGTTGGCGAGCGCCGGATCACGGGCGCCCGCCATCTCGATCACGAGACGCCGGACGATGCGGCCGTTGGTCGGCAGGTTGTCGCAGCAGAGCACCGTGAACGGCGGCAGGCCGGCGGCATGGCGACGCGACAGGCCCTCGACCAGATAACCGACGACGCCGACGGGGGCTCGGGGATCGGCAAGGTCTGCGGCGACCGAGGGATGGCTGCGGTCGAGCCCGCCGGAGGCCGGATCGTAACCATAGGCCTTTTCCGTGACCGTGATGGTGACGACCCTGATCGCCGGATCGGCCATCAGGGACAGGATTTCCTCGCGATCCTCCGTGCCGGAAAGCCCCCTCACCACCGAACCGACGACCTGCGCGCTGTCGCCCGCTCCACTGCGGGCAATGACGGTATAGAGCCCGTCCTGCGCCCTCAGGTCATGGACGATATCCACCGAGCGTAAGCTGACGCCGACAATGCCCCAATCGCCGAACTCCTTCGCGAGCGCCGCGTCCGTATAGACCGCCTGATGCGCCCGATGAAAGGCGCCGACGCCGATATGCAGGATGCCGGGTTTCAGGGAGGTCCGGTCGTAGCCCGGCGTTATAACATCGGTCGGAAGGGGCGTGGATGCGGAAAGGCGCGGCATTTTTTTATCATCGATGCCCGCGGTCGATGGGCATCCTCCCGTTTCAAGACGGGAAAGTGATAGCCCTGCCGGAACGGCGCGGTCAACGGCATGCATCATACGTTCCACTCCCGATATCGTGCTTTCCGCGGCGCTTGAGAATGCGGCCCGCGGCCTTATTTCCATGGGACAGCTTCTCACCCGCAGGAGACGACCATGACCGCGCCGCATCCTTCCAAGACGCATATCGGCAATCACAGGCTCCACCCCGAAACGCAGATGCTGAACTACGGCTACGACCCGGAGCTTTCCGAAGGGGCCGTGAAGCCGCCGGTCTTCCTCACCTCCACCTTCGTCTTCAAGTCGGCCGAAGAGGGCCGCGACTTCTTCGATTTCGTCGCCGGACGCCGGGAGCCGCCGCCCGGAACCGGGGCGGGCCTCGTCTATTCCCGCTTCAACCACCCGAACAGCGAGATCGTCGAGGACCGCATGGCGGTCTTCGAGCAGACGGAAAGCTGCGCGCTCTTTTCCTCCGGCATGTCGGCGATCGCCACGACGCTGATGACCTTCGTACGGCCCGGCGACAGCGTCCTTCACTCCCAGCCGCTCTACGGGGGCACCGAGACGCTGCTTGCGAAAACCTTCCTCAACCTCGGCGTCGCGGCGGTGGGCTTTGCGGACGGCGTCAGCGAACAGTCCGTCACCGCGGCCGCGGAAGAGGCGATGGCGAAGGGCCGCGTCTCCGTGATCCTCATCGAGACGCCGGCGAACCCCACCAACAGCCTCGTGGACATCGCGCTGATGCGGCAGGTGGCGGAGACGATCGGCAGGCGGCAGGGGCACACGCCGGTCATCGCCTGCGACAACACGCTGCTCGGGCCGGTCTTCCAGCGGCCGATCGAGCACGGGGCAGACATCTCGCTCTATTCGCTGACCAAATATGTCGGCGGCCATTCGGACCTGATCGCCGGCGCCGCGCTCGGCTCCAAGGCGGTCGTCCGGCAGGTGAAGGCGCTGCGAGGCGCGATCGGCACGCAGCTCGACCCGCATTCCTGCTGGATGCTCGGCCGCAGCCTGGAGACGCTGTCGATCCGCATGGAGAAGGCGAATGCCAATGCGACGGCCGTCGCCGCCTTCCTGCGGGACCATCCGAAGGTGAAGAAGCTGCATTACCTTCCTTTCGAGGATCCCGGCTCGCCGGCCGGACAGGTCTTCGCCCGGCAATGCACGGGCGGCGGCTCGACCTTCTCTTTCGATATCCGGGGCGACATAGAGGGCGGGCAGCCGGCCTCCTTCCGCTTCCTGAACGCGCTGTCGATCCTCAAGCTGGCGGTGAGCCTCGGCGGCACGGAATCGCTTGCGAGCCACCCGGCGACCATGACCCATTCCGGCGTGCCGGCGGAGGTGCGGGAGCGGATCGGCGTGCTGGACAGCACGATCCGGCTTTCGATCGGCATCGAGCATCCAGACGACCTGATCGCGGACCTGACGATGGCGCTGGACAAGGCGTGAGGGCTGTTCGCGCGAAGCACTGGCGGGGCGGGGCTACCACGCCTCGCGATCTGCCCGCTGCCTGCCGTCGTATTTCGGCTCATCGTCTTCCTCCCTGCCACCGAGCCGCCTCATGCCCGCCAGCACCTCCGACTGGCGCGCCCCGCCAGGACCGACACAGGGCGGAAAGCTGTCGTGGTAACGCGGCTCGGCGCGATATTGCGCCTCCGTGAGAAAGCCCCTGCAGGCCTTGGCCCGGCGGCAGGATGAAAGGTCGCAGGTCTTCCAGAAGCCGAGATAGGTCGTGACATATTGGCTGAACTTCTGCAGTTCACGAGATTTCTGACGTTCCGGCAACGCGCTGAACTCGCCCCAGGTCATCCACGGCAGATAGGGCTGCCTGTTCTCTTCTTCGATGATGCGGCGGCATTCTTCTTCGCTTCTCGCCATCGTTCCTTTCTCCTTGATCTTCTTTTCCGGCACGGTTCCAACGGCGCGCGATTTCGTTCACGCGGCCGGTTCCGGCTCCGTGTTCGGTTCTGATTTCCTTTCACCGGCGAACCGGATCTGCTTTTTCTTCGGAGAGCCCACACGAATGCGGAACCTCAGTAGATTTTAGTATGTGGCTCCGCATTCGCGTGGCCTTCGGCGTTCTCTCGGGGCTTCCGGCCCCTACAGGTGATCATCTCGCCTCGCTGCGTGGCTTCGTTCGCGCCCGTCCTTTCGGGACAGGCCTGCCACTTGCACGGCTCAACCGAACCTGGCCTGGCGACCAGGGGGAGGCTTGATAGGGAAGCCCGTCTTTCGACGAACTCTCCATGGCCTTCACCTCTTCCACCGTCCCCGCACGTTACGGTTCCGATGGAAGCGCCGGCTCCCGCCTGCCCGCGAACGTCTCGCGAAACACTCCGGCGACGGAAGCGGGAGGATTGTAGGCATGGGTCGAGAGGGCGGGGATGAGAGAGAGCGATTTTTGCTGCCGATTTCCGACAAGGCCTTGATTTGCCTTGCGGCACCCCCCTCTGCCCTGCCGGGCATCTCCCCCACAAGGAGGGAGATCGGCTGGAAGCACCGGCTTCCCCAAACAAATAACAGCAAAGTCCGGCGAACCGGTGGTTGGGCGGGAAGATCATGCCACTTGTTATCTCCCCACCTGTGGGGGAGATGTCCGGCAGGACAGAGGGGGGCGGAAACCGAAGATCATCGGGAAAAGCTCGACCGCCTCGCCCTCCGCCATCCGCATCACCGGGCGGCATCTTTGCAACTGATCGTCATGCTCGGGCCTGTCCCGAGCATATGCAAACCATGGGCGTTTATAGATCCTCGGCACAAGGCCGAGGATGACGCCGAGCAGGAAGCACGGTTTGTCATCAGGCTGGGGCGGCTCACGCCGCCCGCTTCCCCTCTCCATACGGATCGAACCTTCCGTAGAAGGTCTCGCCCTTCGCGGCCATGTCCTTCAACAGTTCCGTCGGCTTGAAGTGGTCGCCGTAAGCCGAGGCGAGCTTTTCGCAGAGCGCGACAAAATTCTTCACGCCCATGCCGTCGATGTAGGAGAGCGTGCCGCCGGTATAGGGGGCGAAGCCGAAGCCCAGGATGGAGCCGACATCGGCTTCGCGGGGGTCCGTCACGATGCCTTCTTCCATGGTGCGAGCGGCTTCGAGGGCGATCGTCGCCAGGAGGCGCTGCTTCAGCGTGTTGACGTCGATCTCTTCCGCCTTCTTCTGCGGGTAGAGCGTCTTCAGTTCCGGCCAGAGATATTTCTTCGCGGGCTTGGCCGGGTATTCGTAGAAACCCTTGCCGTTCTTGCGGCCGCGGCGGTCGAAGACATCGACCATCTGGTCGATGAGCGCCATGTGCTCAATCTTGACGGCGTTGGGGCCGAGATCGGCGATCGAGGCCTTCATGATCTTCTGGGAGAGATCGACGGCGACCTCATCGTTGAGCGACAGCGGGCCGACCGGCATGCCGGCCATCTTGGCGGCGTTCTCGATCATCGCCGCCGGCACGCCCTCGATCAGCATGTCATAGGCCTCGTTGATATAACGGAAGACGCAGCGGTTGACATAGAAGCCGCGCGTATCGTTGACGACGATCGGTGTTTTTTTGATCGCCGCGACGTAATCCAGCGCCGTGGCGAGCGCCCTGTCGCCCGATTTTTCGCCGAGGATCACCTCGGTCAGCATCATCTTCTCGACCGGCGAGAAGAAATGCACGCCGATGAACTGGTCCGGGCGCCTGGAGTTTTCCGCAAGACCCGTGATCGGCAGGGTCGAGGTGTTGGAGGCGAAGACGGCGGTCTGCGGGATGACCGCCTCCACCTGTTCGATGACCACCTTCTTGACGGCGCGGTCCTCGAAGACCGCTTCGACGACGAAGCCGGCATCGGAGAGGGCGGAATAATCCGGCGTGGGGGTGATGAGGGAGAGGAGCTTTTCGCCCTCCTCCTTCGTCATGCGGCCCTTACCGATACTATCCGCCACCAGCTTTTCGGAGACGGACTTGCCCTTGTCGGCGGCTTCCTGGGTCTGGTCGATGAGGGTGACGGGAATGCCGGCGGCGGCCGTGACATAGGCGATCGAGGCGCCCATGAAGCCGGCGCCGACGACGCCGACCTTCTTGAACTCCGCCTTCGGCACGCCGGCCGGGCGGCGGGCGCCCTTGCCGAGCTCCTGCATGGAGACGAAGAGCGAGCGGATCATCGAGAAGGCTTCGGTGGTCTGCAGGATTTCGGTGAAATAGCGCTGCTCGACCTTCAACGCCGTATCGAAGGGGAGCTGCAGGCCCTCATAGACGCATTTGAGGATGGCGAGCGCGCCCGGATAGTTGCCGCCGGTTTCGCGGCGCAGGATGGCGGGGGCGGCCGGGAAGAGCTGGGCCGCGGCAGGCGTCCAGACGCCGCCGCCGGGGGCCTTGAAACCCTTCTCGTCCCACGGGGCGACGGGCTTCAGGCCGTCCTTGATCATCTGCTTCGCCGCGTTGATCAGCTCGGCCGGCTCGACCACCTGATGCACGAGGCCCATGGCCTTGGCGCGCTGGGCGGTGAGATTCTGGCCGGTGGTCATCATCTGCAGGGCATCCTGCGCGTTCGCGAGCCGCGGCACGCGCTGGGTGCCGCCGGCGCCGGGGAAGATGCCCACTTTCACTTCCGGGAGCGCTATCTTGACCGACTTGGAACTGGCAGCGACGCGGCCGTGGCAGGCGAGCGAAAGCTCGAAGGCGCCGCCCATGCAGGTGCCGTTGATCGCCGAGACCCAGGGCTTGCCGTTCGTCTCGATCTTGCGCCACAGCCAGGACATCCGGCCGGCGGCATCGAAGAGCTTCTTCGCCGCGCCCTGCGGATCCCTCGCCTTCTCCTCCTCCAGCATGGAGAACATGGACTTGATCATGGTGAGATCGGCGCCGCCCGAGAAGGAGGACTTGCCGGAGGTGAAGACGACGCCCTTGACGGCGCTGTCTGCCACCGTGGCATCGACGATCTTTTCGATCTCGTCCATCACCTCCATGGTGAAGACGTTCATCGACTTTTCCGGCATGTCCCAGGTGACGAGAGCAATGCCGTCCGCATCGGTTTCGACGGTGAAGTTCCTGTAGGTGCTCATGGCGGGATTTCCTCTTCCCTGAAATTCAATCGTGGCTCAGATCTGCCCCTCATCCGCCTGCCGGCACCTTCTCCCCGCCAGCGGGGAGAAGGGACATGCCGCTACGCTTCCGGTCCCCCTCGCCCCGTTTACGGGGAGAGGGTGCGCCGAGCGAAGCGGAGGCGGGGTGAGGGGCTTCCATGGCCTTCCTCAAACTCTCTCGATCACCGTCGCCGTGCCCATGCCGGCGCCGATGCAGAGGGTGACGAGCGCGGTGTTCAGGTCGCGGCGTTCCAGCTCGTCCAGAACGGTGCCGAGGATCATCGCGCCGGTGGCGCCGAGCGGGTGGCCCATGGCGATCGCGCCGCCGTTGACGTTGATCCGGTCGTGGCCGATGTCGAAGGCCTGCATATAGCGCAGGACGACGGCGGCGAAGGCTTCGTTGAGCTCGAAGAGGTCGATATCGGAGAGCTTCATGCCGGAGCGTTTCAGGAGCTTTTCGGTGACGTCGACCGGACCGGTCAGCATCAGCGCCGGATCGGAGCCGATATTGGCGAAGGCCTTTATACGGGCGCGGGGTTTCAGGTTCATGCTCTCGCCGCCGGCCTTCGAGCCGATCAGGACGGCAGCGGCGCCATCGACGATGCCCGACGAATTGCCGGCGTGGTGGACATAGTTGATGCGCTCGATTTCCGGATGGGCCTGGATGCCGACGGCTTCGAAGCCGCCCATTTCGCCGGGCATCTGGAAGGATGGATTGAGGCTCGCCAGCGCCTGCATGTCCGTTTCCGGGCGCATGTGCTCGTCGCGGTCGAGGATGGTGAGGCCGTTTTGGTCCTTCACGGGGATGACGGAGTTCTTGAAGTAGCCGGCCTCCCAGGCCTTGCCGGCGCGCTTCTGGCTCTCGACGGCATAGGCGTCGACATCGTCGCGCGAAAAGCCGTATTTGGTGGCGATGAGATCGGCCGAGACGCCCTGCGGCATGAAATAGGCGGGGAAATTGACCGACGGGTCCATGAACCAGGCGCCGCCGGACATGCCCATGCCGACGCGGGACATCGATTCCACGCCGCCGGCGATGACGATGTCGTCGGAGCCGGCGGCGATCTTGCCGGCCGCGAAGTTCACGGCATCGAGGCCCGAGGCGCAGAAGCGGGAGATCTGCATGCCGGGAGCGCGGGTGGAGTAGCCGGCCTCGAAGGCGGCGGCCTTGGGGATGACGGCGCCGGCATCCATGACCGGATCGACGCAGCCCATGATGATGTCGTCGACGGTCGCCGTATCGAGGCCGTTGCGGTCGCGGATCGCTTCCAGAGTCCTGGCGGCGAGGCGGACGGAGGGCACCTCGTGCAGCGAACCATCCTTCTTGCCGCGACCGCGCGGGGTGCGCACATGGTCGTAAATGAAGACTTCGGTCATGGTGTCATCTCCCTGGATGGCAATCGGGTTGCCTTCGAATTTCAAATACAAGCCCCTCATCCGCCTGCCGGCACCTTCTCCCCGTTTTGACGGGGAGAAGGACGAATACCGCACCCTCGGCGCCTAAGTTGGGCACGCCCCCTCTCCCGCAAGCGGGGAGAGGGTTAGGGTGAGGGGCAGAACCTTAAAACGCCTCGGCCGCCAGTTCCATCACCGTATCGGCGCCGGCCTCGATGCGGGCCTTGCGGAGAGCCGTCTCGGGCATGATCTTCTCCATGAAGAACTTCGCGGTGACCAGCTTGTTCTTCAGATAGTCCTCCCGGGCGTCGCCGGCGGCAAGCTTCTCCTGGGCCGCCTTGGCGATCTTCGCCCACATGTAGCCGAGCGTGACGAGGCCGAAGAGGTGCATGTAATCGGTCGAGCCGGCGCCGGCATTGTCGGGCTTGGCCATGGCGTTCTGCATGAACCACATGGTCGCGGCCTGCAGGTCGTTCAAGCCCTTCTTCAGATGCTTGGTGTAGAAGGACATCTGCTCGTCGGCGCGGTTCTCCTCGCAGAAATCGCCGATCTCCTTGAAGAAGGCCATGGCGGCGCGGCCGCCGTTCAGCGCCAGCTTGCGGCCGACCAGATCGAGCGCCTGGATGCCGTTGGCGCCTTCGTAGATCATGGTGATGCGCGCGTCGCGCACATACTGGCTCATGCCGTGCTCTTCGATATAGCCGTGGCCGCCGAAGACCTGCTGGGCCATGACGGCATGCTCGAAACCCTTGTCGGTCATGACGCCCTTGAGGATAGGGGTGGCGAGACCGAGCAGATCGTCGGCGTTCTGCCGCTCCTTCTCGTCTTCCGAGCGGTGGGCGATGTCGGATTTCAGCGCGGTCCAGAGCAGGAAGGCGCGACCGGCCTCGTTGAAGGCGCGGATGGTCATCAGCGTGCGGCGGATATCCGGATGGACGATGATCGGGTCCGCCTTGCCGTTCGGGTTCTTCGGGCCGGAGAGCGAGCGGCCCTGGATGCGCTCGCGCGCATAGCCGGCGGCGTTCTGGTATGCCGTCTCGGCGATCGCAAGGCCCTGCAGGCCGACGCCGAGGCGGGCCTCGTTCATCATCACGAACATGGCGGCAAGGCCCTTGTTCTCGGCGCCGATCAGGTAGCCGGTCGCCTCGTCGTAGTTCATGACGCAGGTGGCGTTGCCGTGAATGCCCATCTTGTGCTCGATCGCGCCGCAGGAAACGCCGTTGCGCTTCCCGAGCGAACCGTCTTCCCCGACCATGAACTTCGGCACGATGAAGAGCGAGATGCCCTTGGTGCCTTCCGGGGCGCCCTCGATGCGGGCGAGCACCAGGTGGATGATGTTGTCCGTCATGCCGTGCTCGCCGGCGGAGATGAATATCTTCTGGCCGGAGATCCTGTAGCTGCCGTCGCCGTTCGGCACGGCGCGGGTGCGCAGGAGGCCGAGATCGGTGCCGCAATGGGGCTCAGTGAGGTTCATGGTGCCCGACCAGGTGCCCTCCACCATCTTCGGCAGATAGGTCTCTTTCTGCTCGTCCGAACCGTGGACGAGGATGGCGGCGATCGCGCCTTGCGTCAGGCCCGGATACATCATCAGCGACATGTTGGCGGACGACATGTATTCGCCGACGGCGGCATGCAGCGTGTAGGGCAGGCCCTGGCCGCCGAATTCCGGCGGAACGGCAAGGCCGATCCAGCCGCCCTGGCAATACTGGTCGTAGGCTTCCTTGAAGCCCTTCGGCACCGAGACCGTGCCGTCGTCATGACGCGTGCAGCCTTCCTGGTCACCCGGCAGGTTGAGCGGGAAAAGCACGTCCTCCGCCACCTTGGCCGCCTCGCCGACGATCGCTTCCAGCATGTCCGGCGTGGCATCGGCAAAACCCGGCAGATTGCCGTAGCGCTCCAGTCCCAGCACATCGTTCAAGATGAAAAGCGTGTCGTTCACCGGCGCCTTGTACACTGGCATGGTCGAGCTTCCTCCATATCCTCGTCCCGGACCTTCGACTCGTGGCGGGGTCCGGATTTCCTTTACCATGAATAATTGACGTTTGCGTAAACGTCAAATGCGACGCGGCGAAAATCGCCGACTTATCGCTGCTGCGGCCCCACCCCGCTTACGGCCTGGCGAGGAGGAGCGCTGCGGCACCGGAACGAGCGGGCAAGAAGATCAGGGCCGGCAGGCGGCACGTCATCACCCCCTATGCACGAACGTTCGCGTCAAAAAGGTTAAATTTTTACGTCGATTAACGACTTGTTTACCACGTTTCGGGAAATAGTGGGCTCTCCGCCGGCGCAGCGTATTTGCTTCGGGAAAGGCAACGTCCGTCGGAATGGCAAGTCTTGCGTAAGGTACCCCTAATATAAGGCTGATTTCACGGGTGGAGACGATCCTTCCGGCACGGCCTTGACGAGGGCCGGCAAGTACAACGTCGAAACGAGCGAGCAAATGAACGGATCACGATCGACTCCTCACCGTCATGGCGACCGCTCTTCCCTGGATGCGCTGAACCGCACCATCGAAGGGCTGGAGGCTCGTATCGAGGGGCTGATGTCGGGCGCCGGCCGCGATCCCCGTTCATCGAAGAACCTCGAAGCCCGCGATCCGCGCCAGGAGCGGCGCCCGGCACCGGCTTCGGCCTCCCATCGCGCTCCCGAATTCGCCGGCGATCCGCTCGCCCAGATCCGCGAGCGCCAGCGCATGCTCGAGACCGGCCGCGACCGCAGCACCCGCCCCGAGCGCCCGCACGCGCCCGAGGCGCGGCGCGAAGTTTCCCGCCCCGCCGAACCGCGGCGCAGCGACGTGCGTCCGCCGGAAGCCCACCGGCCCCTGGAACGCCAGGCGGCGGCGCCTGCCGGAACGTCCGGTTATGCCGCGGCGCGCTACCCCTCCCCGCCCCGCCGGGAAGAGTTCGTCCGCCCCGCCGCACAGCCGCACATGCCGGCGCATCAGCCACAACAGCATCAGCCACCACAGGGCGACAACGGCATGCGGGATATCGCCCAGGCGCTGGTCGGGCTGCGCCAGGAGCTGAAGCAGGATATTTCCGAAGGCGTCGCGCGCGAGATGAACGCCCTGCGCGGCGAAATCCGTTCGATCATCTCCATCGCCGAGGACCAGCGCTTCACCGAGGACCTGCGCGAGGATCTCGCAAGGCTTGCGGAAGGCATCAACCAGCTCGGCTACCAGGCGACGCCGGAGGCGGCCGGGCTGCGCGCCGAGTTCGAGGAATTGCGCTCCGTCATGGAAGGGCTCGCCCGCGAAGATTCCGTGCGGCGGATCGAAAGCCAGTGGCAGGGGCTCGAAGAGCGCATGCACGACCTGGACTCGGCGGCGCTGCGGGAGGAACTCGTCTCGCTCGCCTATCGCATCGACGAGATCAAGAGCCAGCTCGGCGAGATGAGCGACAACCCGGTCATCCGGGCGCTCGAACAGAAGCTGATCACCGTCGCCAGCGCCATGGAGCAGCTCGGCTCGCACATGCAGCCGAGCAGCGCGGCGTTTTCCGAACATTTCTCCACCCTCGACCAGCGGCTGGACGAGATCAGCCGGGCGATCGCGGCAGGCGGACGCGCTTCCGCCGCCGCGTCGATCGACCAGTCGTTCCTGCAGCGCCTCGAAGGCAGGATCGGCGCGCTCGCCGACCAGATCGACGCGTTGAGCCAGGCGTCCCACCATCAGGCCGATCCGACCGAGCTGCTTTCGGCCCGCATCGAAGCGCTCACGGGCCGCATCGAGGAACTGACCGACGAGCAGGCCGCGCTGCGCCTGGAAGACCGGCTGGAGCAGCTTTCGCTGATCCTCGAACAGGCCCAGAAGCCGGCCGAACAGCCGGAGATCTTTCACCATCTTGCCGACATTTCCCGCAGGATCGAGGGCCTGGAAAAGGGCTCCGTCAACGACGTGCTTGCAGAACGGCTCGACTATCTGGCGCGGCGGATCGAGGAGATGGACCATCAGCCGCGGATGCAGCCGGCGATGGACGGAAATGCCTTCGGGCGCATCGAGGACCGGCTGAGCGACATCGCCGCCCGTCTGGACGAGGCAACGGCCGCACCGCGGGGCGACGACGGCGCGCTGCGCAATCTCGAAGAGCAGATCGCCCATCTTTCCGTGCTGATCAGCCAGCCGCAGCCGACCGCCGCGCTGCCCGCCGATTTCGACAGCCGCATGACGGCGATCGAAAGCTATATGGCGACCAACGACGAATACATCATCGAGGCGGCGCGCCAGGCAGCCGAGGCCGTCGTCGAAGCCTATTCCCGCCAGACGGCCGCCGGCACTCCGGTCGGCGCCGCCGACATGGCCGCCCTTTCGGCGCTCGCCGACGACCTGAAGCATCTCGAGGACCTGACGCGCAGCTCGGAAGAGCGGACGCACCACACGTTCGAAGCCCTGCACGGCACGCTGGTGCAGATCGCCGACCGGCTGGACGGCATGGAGGAACGGCTTGCCGCTTCCGCCCCTGCGGAGCGGTATTACAGCGAGCCCGAGCGGTACGAATCCCGCCTTTCCGCGGCCGCCATGCCGGCCGCGGCGACGTTTGCCGCAGCGCCCGAAGCGCTCATCAGCGGGGACGTTGCGCAGTCGCCGCAACCGGCCACAGCAGCCTTCGATGTCCAGGAAACGGGCGCCGGGGAGCTTTCGGAAACCGAAACGATGCTTCGGGCGGACACCAAGGCCGCTCCGAACGACATCGCCCCGAACGACAGGGCGGCCAAGACCAGCCTGCTCACCGAAATCTCCCGCCGCCTCCTGCCGGGCGGCAAGGGGGAAGCTGCCAAGACCAGCCGTGCCGTCGTCGAGCCGGCGCCTTCGCTCGACCCCTCGGACGCGCTGCCGTCCGATTACGAGAACGATCTTCTGGAGCCGGGTTCCGGCGCTCCCGACGTGAAGAAGATCCTGGAGCGGGTTCGCGCCAGCCAGGCCGCCGGCGCATTCGACGGCGATCGCCCGGCCGGCACCGAGCGGGCCGACTATATCGCCGCCGCCCGCCGCGCCGCCAAGGCCGCCGCGCAGGAAACCGATCCCTCGCAGAACGCCACGCCGGCAAAGGACCCGCGCAAGGCCGCCAAGCCCTCCGGCACCGGCATCGGCGCGATATTTTCCCGGCATCGCCGGCCGATCCTGATGGCCGTCGGCGCCGTGCTTCTGGCGCTGATGGCGATGCCGCTCGCCAAGACTTTGACCAGCGGAGCCAGGGCACCCGTGGGCGCCGCTCCCGTCGCGGCGATCGAGACGCCCGCCGAACCCGCTCCGGCCGACATGGCAGGCGGCAGCGAGAGCGCCGCACCCGAAAGCCTGGCCGGTGCCGACAGCATCGACAGCGGTTCGGAAATCGCCGCGGCGCCCGCAGTTCCGGAAGAGACCGCATCCGCCCCGGAAGCCGCATCGCCCCATCTCACCGATCCCAACCCGGCGGCCGGCGCACCTTCCCTCATGGAACCGGCCGGCACGGCGCCGGAGGCGCAGGACGATTTCGTCACCGTGCCCAAGGCGGAAGCCTCCGCCTCCCACTCCACCCTTCAGGCCGACATTCCGTCGGCGATCGTCGTTCCCGAAGGCATCGAGCCCAAGTCGCTTGCCGATGCGGCTGCGGCGGGCGATCCCAACGCCCTCTTCGAGATCGGCGCACGCTTCACCGAAGGGCGCGGCGTCCAGACGGACCTTTCGGAAGCCGCCAACTGGTACAAGCTCGCCGCCGACCGGGGGCTCGCCCCGGCGCAATACCGGCTCGCCAACCTCTTCGAGAAGGGCACCGGCGTCACGCGCGACCTCACCCGGGCGATGGCCTATTACAAGCAGGCCGCCGAGGCCGGCAATGCGAGCGCCATGCACAATCTCGCCGTCCTCTATGCCTCCGGCGCCGCCGGGCAGCCGGACTATGCGGCGGCCGTGGAATGGTTCGGCAAGGCCGCCGATCTCGGCGTTTCCGACAGCCAGTTCAACCTGGCGATCCTCTATGCGCGCGGCAACGGCGTGAAGCAGGATCTCGAAGAATCCTACAAATGGTTCGCGGTCGCGGCCAAGGACGGCGACAAGGACGCCGCCCAGAAGCGCGACGAGGTGGCGAACGCCATGCGCAAGGAGCAGCTCGAAAGCGCCCGCGCCAAGGCGGAGACCTGGAAGGTGCAGCCGCTCGATCCGCAGGCCAATTCGATCAACCTGCCGGACGAATGGGCTTCGGGCAAGCCGCTCACCACGGCTTCGGTCGACATGGAGAAGGCGATCCGCAACATCCAGGCGATCCTCAACAAGAACGGCTTCGACGCCGGCCAGCCGGACGGCAAGATGGGCGCCAGGACGACCGCGGCCATCAAGGCCTTCCAGACCTCGGTAGGGCAGGAGCCGAACGGCAGGATCAACGACGCGCTGGTGAAGGAACTGCTGGCGCGGAACAAGTAACTCTACTTACCCGACCGGTTTTGAAGAGTTGCGCGTTATTAATCACATCGCCACAAAAACGGTAAAATTGCCGAATTATCTGAGACTTGCGAATTGACTCGCGGCTCGCGCCGGGCGCATGTGGAAACAGGCGGCCGGCCGGCAATTTCGAGGGGTCAGGGTCGCGCACAATCCCATCGCCGCAGCGGGCGGACCCATGATCGCGCCGCCCGCGAGGCGGTGATTCATGCCTTTTCGGGGTTCGGCCGTGACTGTCTACCTGCCGATCGCAGAGCTTTCGGTGAACATCTTCATCATTCTCGGCATGGGCGCGGCCGTGGGCTTCCTGTCCGGCATGTTCGGCGTGGGCGGCGGCTTTCTCATCACGCCGCTGCTGATCTTCTACAACATTCCGCCCGTGGTGGCGGTCGCGACGGGCGCCAACCAGGTCGTCGCCTCATCGATCTCCGGCGCGATCACCCATTTCCGGCGCGGCACGCTGGACATGAAGCTCGGTTCGGTGCTGCTCGTCGGCGGCCTCCTGGGCGCGACGGCGGGCGTCTGGGTCTTCTCCTGGCTGAGGCGGGTCGGCCAGCTCGACCTCTTCATCTCGCTCCTCTACGTCGTGCTGCTCGGAACGATCGGCGGGCTGATGCTGCAGGAAAGCCTGCGCGCCATGCAGCGGGCGAGAAACAACGAGCCGCTGCCGCTGAAGCGCCCCGGCCAGCACAACTGGGTGCACCGGCTGCCCTTCAAGATGCGGTTCAAGAAATCGCGGATCTATCTGAGCGCCGTGCCGATCGTGACGCTCGGCTTCGGCATCGGCGTGCTCACCTCGATCATGGGCGTCGGCGGCGGCTTCATCATGGTGCCGGCGATGATCTATCTCCTGCGCATCCCGACCAACGTGGTCGTCGGCACGTCGCTCTTCCAGATCATCTTCGTGACCGCCTACACGACCATGGTGCAGGCGGCGACCAACTATTCCGTCGACATCGTGCTCGCCTCGATCCTCATGGTCGCCGGCGTGATCGGCGCGCAATACGGGGTGCGCGTCGGCCAGAAGCTGCGCGGCGAGCAGCTCCGCGCGCTGCTGGCGCTGCTCGTGCTCGCCGTCGGCATCCGCCTCGCGATCGGGCTCATCGTGACGCCGGAGGACATCTATTCGGTCGCGGTCGGGGGCTTGTCCTACTGATGCGCCGGCTCCTCCGCTCCGCCCTGCTGTTCGTGTTCGCGGCGCTCGCCTCGCCCGCGATGGCGCAGGTGCCGTTCGGGCAGGCCTCGACGGTGAAGGAGGGCCTGGAGATCGGCGCCTCGACCAGCGAAATCGCCATCGCCTCGGATTTCCGCGGCGCGGACCTGACGATTTTCGGGGCGCTCACCAATGCGGACGAACTGTTCCTGGCGATCGGGCAATACGACCTGATCGTCACGCTGGAGGGTCCGAAGGACTATGCCACGGTGCGCAAGAAGGAGCGCGTCTTCGGCATATGGATGAACACGCAGTCGATGACGTTCGAACAGGTGCCGGAAAGCTATTCGATGGCGAGCACGCGCCAGATCGACAGCATCGACCAGCCAACGAGCCTCAACGATATCGGCGTCGGCATCGATCACCTGGCGCTCAACCCGGTCGGCTACATTCCCGATTCCGGCCTGATCGGCGAGTTCCGCGACGCCTACCGGCGGCTGAAGCTCACGAGCGGGCTCTACCAGCGCGACACGAGCGGGGTGCGCTTCGTCTCGTCGAGCCTCTTCCGCGCCTCGCTGAGGCTGCCGGCCAACATTCCGGACGGCGTCCATGTGGTGCGCGCCTATCTCTTCAAGAGCGGCCAGCTCATCCTCCAGAAGGAACTGCCGCTGCGCGTCGTCAAGACCGGCATCGAACAGGCGATCACGGACGCGGCGCATAACCGGCCGCTCGCCTACGGTTTCCTGTGCGTGCTGATCGCCGTCATCACCGGCTGGGGCGCCAGCCTGATCTTCCGCAAGGACTGATCACTCGGCAGCCTCGGCGGCGGCCCGGTTGCGGGCGACGACTTCCAGATAGGCGGCGCGCAGGCGATCGAAGACGGACGGTTTATCGGGATCGCGCGGAGCGTGCAGATGCAGGACGCGCAGTTCCTGCATGAAATCCTCCCAGAGCGGGCGGCCGCCCTCCTCCAGAAGCTGGGCGCGGATCGAGAGCTCCTCCGAAACGGGAAGGAACCGCCGGCCCCAGGCACCCATCTCCGCGAAGATCGGCACCAGCCGGATCGACATCTCGGTGAGGCTGTAGATCGCCTTCTGCTTGTGGCTCGGGTCGTCCTCGCGGGTGAGCATTCCCCGCTCCACCAGGCGTTTCAGCCGGTCGGCCAGGATGTTGGAGGCGATCCCCTCCTCCGAATTCTGCAGCAGCTCGCGGAAATGACGGCGGTTGCCGAACATGATGTCGCGGATGACGATCAGGCTCCAGCGGTCGCCGAGAACCTCCAGCGTCAGATTGATCGGGCAGCCCGACCGGTGCACTTCTTCCATTTCTTTCTCCAAAAAACCGCTTGCATTATAAAATCAGTTTCGCTAACTTTCAACTGCTTGCTAAATGCAACTGGTTTTAACACGGATGGAGAATGAGATGAGAAAGCTGGTGGCCTGGAACCTGATGACGCTGGACGGCTATTTCGAGGGAGAGAAGCCCTGGGACCTGGAGTTTCACAACCACGCCTGGGGGCCGGAGCTCCGGGAGCTTTCCGAACAGTTCGGCAAGGAAGGCGATCTGCTGGTCTTCGGACGCAGAACCTACGAGGGCATGGCGGCCTACTGGCCGACGGCCGAGAACGAAGGGCCGGTCAAGGACTACATGAACAGCATCGCCAAGCTCGCCGTCTCGAAGACGATGAAGGAGGCGACATGGAACAACAGCCGCGTGGTGAGCGATCCGGTTGCGGAGCTCAAGACGCTGAAGGCGCAGGACGGCAAGACGATCTTCGTCTTCGGCAGCGCCGAGCTGATAGCCTCGC
The DNA here is from genome assembly GCF_030378245.1 of Neorhizobium sp. CSC1952. NCBI lineage: Bacteria > Pseudomonadati > Pseudomonadota > Alphaproteobacteria > Hyphomicrobiales > Rhizobiaceae > Neorhizobium > Neorhizobium sp. CSC1952. Next base: position 1,039,213 of record NZ_CP128416.1, read on the forward strand.
TGATGAAGGAAGGACTGATCGACGAATACCGCATCTGCATCGTGCCGGTGCTGCTCGGTTCCGGCAATCCGCTTTTCAAGACGGCGGACCAGGTGACGGAGCTGAAGCTCGTCTCTTCCGCAACCGCGGCCAACGGCGCGGTGATCCTGCATTATGAAATCGGGAAGGCCGCATGATACCGGCGCGGAGGCGGAAGGGACCGCTTTGACGGTTTGCTTCCGCCGCCGCCTGCACTAAGTAGGCCCCATCCTTCTCGTGCCCGCCTCGTGCCATCATGTTCAGCCGGATCATCTCATACCTGCCATCCGCCCGCATTCTTCTCGATCCGGCCGCGCTGCGCGTCCTTATCCGGCGCAGCGAATTCGGCCTCATCGTCGCGGCAGCCATGGTCGGCGTGCTTGCAGGTTTCGCCGTTGCGGGGATGAGCTGGGTCTCGCATGAACTGCATCAGCTGATCTTCAAGATCGAGGCGGGGGAAAGGCTGAGTTCCTCGGTCAATACGGACCGGCTTACCATTCTCGCGGCACCGATCGTCGGCGGCGCCGTCATGGGTCTCGTCTTCCTGATCCTGCGCAAGTGGCGCAAGAAGCCGATGGTCGATCCGATCGAGGCCAACGCGCTGCATGGCGGCCGCCTGTCGCTCACGGACAGCATTCTCGTCGCGGTCCAGAACCTGATCTCCAACGGTTTCGGCGCCTCCGTCGGGCTGGAGGCCGGCTATACCCAGCTCTCCTCCGGAATAGCCTCCAAGATCGGTTTCCTGCTGCAGCTTCGCCGCTCCGATCTCCGGATCCTCGTCGGCTGCGGCGCGGCCGGCGCGATCGCGGCGGCATTCAACGCGCCGCTGACAGGCGCGTTCTACGCCTTCGAGCTGATCATCGGCACCTATACGATCATCAGCCTTGCGCCGGTCGTGGTATCGGCGCTCACCGCGACCATCGTCACCCGGCTTTTCGTCGGCGACGCCTTCATGATCGACGTCGGGGATTTCGGCGCCGTCGTGCCGGCCGATTACGTGCCGGCGATCGTGCTCGGCATGTTCTGCGCCGGCGGCGGCATCCTGCTCATGAAAGGCGTGACCTTCGTCGAGGAACTGGCGCGCAAGAGCTCCATTTCACCGGTTTTCCGGCCGGCGCTCGGGGGCATCGCCGTCGGACTGCTCGCCCTCGTCGACCAGCAGGTGCTGGCCGCCGGCCACGGCGCCCTGCACCTCAACCTCAACCAGAGCATGACGGTCTTCGCGCTCCTGTCGATCCTGCTGCTGAAATCGGTTGCCAGCGCCATCTCGATCGGCTCCGGCTTTCGCGGCGGGCTCTTCTTCGCATCGCTGTTCCTGGGCGCGCTGCTCGGCAAGCTCTTCGCCTATGCCGCTCCCTACGTCTTCACCGAGGCGACGGTCACGCCGGTCATCTACGCGGTGGTCGGCATGAGCGCGCTGTCGGTCGCCGTCATCGGCGGTCCCCTGACCATGACGTTCCTGGCGCTGGAGGTGACGGGCGACTTTCCCATCACCGCGCTCGCGCTCGCAGCCGTCATCACCTCGTCGGTCACCGTGCGCAGCACTTTCGGCTATTCCTTCGCCACGTGGCGCTTCCACCTGCGCGGGGAAAGCATCCGCAGCGCCCACGACATCGGCTGGATCCGCAACCTCACCGTCGAACGGATGATGCGCGCGGACGTGCGCACCGCGCCGGTGACGATGAGCATCGAGGAATTCCGGAAGCAATTTCCGCTCGGCGCGACGCAGCGGGTGATCCTGGTCGACGAAGGCGAGAAATATGCGGGCATGATCCTGCTGCCGGACGTCTATGCCGCGCCGACCGAGGACGCCGAGAAGAAGGAGAAGCCGACGCTTGCCTCCTTCATACGTTACAGGAACGACGTGCTGCTGCGTTCCATGAACGCCAAGCAGGCGGCCGCGATGTTCGACAAGCTGGAGGCGGAAGCCCTGGCCGTCGTCAACAACCAGATCGAGCGCAAGGTCATCGGGCTCCTGACCGAAAGCCATACGCTCAGGCGCTACAGCGAAGAACTCGACCGGCGCCGCCGGGAGATGTCCGGCGAGATCTGAACGGCCGCGACAACCCCTTCCTTCGGATTATTGCGCCGCACACGATGGCGGCTATGGTGTGCTTGCGAGGGAGGCGGCACATGGCGGTCAACGAGAATACAGCCGGCTTGGCGCAGGAACCGGCAAAGGTGGCGGCGCGGCCTCTCGGCGAGCCGGTCTCCCTGACCTGCCGCGACGGGGTGGTGCTCAACGGGCATTTCTGGCCGGCCCGCGGCGAGCCGGCCGCCGGCATCGTCATCAATCCCGCCACCGGCGTGCTTGCCCGCTACTACCATTACTACGCGGACTTCCTCGCCCGGGAAGGGTTCGACGTGCTCACCTACGACTATCGCGGCATCGGCCTTTCGCGGCCGGAGACGCTGAGGGGGTGCCGCTATCGCTGGCGGGACTGGGGCGAACAGGATTTCGACGCGGCCCTGCGCCATCTGGCCACATCCCGGCCCGGGCAGCCGCTTCGCGTGGTGGGCCACAGTATCGGCGGCTACCTGCCCGGTCTTTCTCCTTGCGCGGGGCGGATCGACCGTATGCTGACCGTCGGCGCGCAATATGCCTATTGGCGGGACTATGCCGCCAGGCACCGGCTGCGCCTCTTCTACAAATGGCATGTGGTGATGCCCGCGCTGACGGCGCTCTACGGTTATTTTCCCGGAAGACGGCTGGGCTGGCTGGAGGACCTGCCGGCCGGCGTCGCCAACGAATGGAGCTTTCGGGGCGCCCGGATGGAGATGACCCATCCCGCCAATGAACGGGAGGACGTGTTGCGGCGCTTCGAGGCCGTGAAGGCGCCGATCCTGGCCGTCGCCGTCTCGGACGACGATATCGGTACCGTCGCCGCGGTCCGGCGGACGCTCGCCTACTACCGCAACGCGGACCGCACGGAGGTGCTGCTGAGACCTCAGGACTACGATCTCGAGGCGATCGGGCATTTCAGCCTGTTCCACTCCCGCCATGCCAACGGCTTCTGGCGGGACACTCTCAGGTGGCTGCGGGACGGAGAGAACCCCTGGGCGCCGGCACGGGACAATTGAGCAATGTCAATGAAGCGCCTACCTTAGAGCGTTCCTTGTTAGATTGAAGCCGCAAGATCACGGAGGCGCATATGTACAAACACATCCTCATCCCCATCGACGGATCGCCGCTTTCCACCCAGGCGCTCGAAAAGGCACTGGATTTCGCACACGAAACCGGCGCGGAAGCGACGGTGCTGGTCGTCATGGAGCCGCTGCAGGTCTTCACGCTCAATCCGGCCGGCATGGAAATCGCCTATGCGGAATACGACCGCCAGAACAACGAGGCCGCGGACGGCATTCTTTCCGGCGCCAGGGAGGCGGCGAAACAGCGCATGGTCGCCTGCGAAACCGTCAAGCTCGAAAGCACCGATCCGGCGAGCACGATCATCGAGGCGGCCGACAAGTACAATTGCGACCTGATCGCCATGGCCTCGCACGGCCGCTCCGGCTTCAAGGCGTTCATGCTGGGCAGCGTCACCATGAAGGTGCTGGCCAATTCCAAGACGCCGGTTCTGGTCTATCGGTAAGGTTTCGGGCTGGATGCCCAACCGAAAACGGCACTACCCTTCGGCATCCGCGCCGGTCAGCCGATGAGATTGGCGTAACGCACCGAATAGATGCGGTCGCGGCCGAGCAGGTGCGCGACCAGCGTCTCATGATCGAAGAGGCCGCGCATGGCCTGGTGGCGAAGATCGAGGCCGCCTGCCAGCACGCCGAAGGCCGGCATGAGAAGACGCGAACCGTCGCTCGCGAAGCATGGACGGCGGACGGATTTTTCCCGGCGGCGGACGGTGGCGGCGGGATGAAGATGGCCGGCGATCTCGCCTTTGCTCCCCCTCGGGCCGGAAATCAGGCTCGGCTCATGGCGGAAGACGAGGCCGCCGTAAAACAATTCGTCGGTGCAGGTTCCCGGCAGGCCGACGGTGCCGTCCGGATCGTGGTTGCCGTTGATCCAGATCCAGTCGCGGCCGCGCGCCATGGCGCCTATCAGCGAGCGCAGCTCCTGCGGCAGATGCTCGGAGCCTTTGCGGTCATGGAAATTGTCGCCGAGGGAGACCACGATCTTCGGATCGTAGCGGGTGATGACGGCGGACAGGATGTTGAGCGTGGCGATCGTGTCATAGGGCGGCAGCATCATGCCGCGGCGGGCGAAGGCAGCGCCTTTTTCGAGATGCAGATCGGACACGACGAGCATGCCCGTTTCCGGCAGATAGAGCCCGCCCATGGGATCGCAGACGGCGACGGTGCCGTTCACGACGATCTCTTCCGCGCCCGTGGCGGCTCCGGTCATCATTGTCGAACGGGCTGCGAGCCCGAGGCGGTGCATCAACTTCGTTTCTTCCCAATATTCGAGGTGGCCGCCTTCGTCCTTGCGACTGCCCCTCATCCGCCCTGCCAGGCACCTTCTCCCCGTCATGACGGGGAGAAGGAAGACTCGCCGCAGCCTATCCGAATCCACCCACGGCCGGACAGGGCACGTTCCCTCTCCCCGCCTGCGGGGAGAGGGTGAGGGTGAGGGGCACGACGCAATCGATCACCGGATCGATCGCTCGGGCTTCGCCCCACCGCGTCTCACCCAAGCGCCTCCGCGATCAGTTCCTCGGCGGCTTCCTGCAGCACCGCATCCTGCGCCTCGCCCGGCACCGGCTCCTTGCCGATCTCCAGCATGATCGGGATGGCGAGCGGCGAAACGCGGTCGAGATCGCGGTGGGTGATGTGCCCCCTGATTCGCTTCAGCATATCGCCTAACCGGCCGATATCCAAAAGCCCGGATGCCGCATCCCGCCTCGTCGCCTCCAGCAGCACGTGGTCCGGCTCGTGGGTGCGCAGCACGTCGTAGATCAGGTCGGTTGACACCGTCACCTGCCTTCCGGTCTTCTCCTTGCCCGGATGGCGGCGCTCGATCAAGCCGGAAATCACGGCGCAATTGCGGAAGGTGCGCTTCAGCATGTAGCTCTCGTTCAGCCAGGCCTCGAGATCGTCGCCCAGCATGTCCTCGTCGAAGAGGTCGGAGAGGCTGAGACGGCCCGATCCGATCATCGCGCCCATGTCGGAGAGGCCCCAGATCGCGAGCGAGTAATCGGTCGCGACGAAGCCGAGCGGGTGGGCGCCGATGCGGTCCAGCCTTCTGGTGAGCAGCATGCCGAGCGTCTGGTGCGCCAGCCTGCCCTCGAAACAATAGGCGATCAGGAAGAAACGTTTGCCGCGGGGGAAGGTCTCGATCAGCAGCTCGTCCTGCTTCGGCACGATCGAGCGGTCGCGCTGGATATTCAGCCAGTCGCGCACCTGATCGGGCAGGACGCGCCAGCGATCGGGATCGGCCAGCATGGAGCGGACCTGGGCGGCCAGATAGGTGGTGAGCGGGAACTTGCCGCCGGCGTAAGCCGGGATTTTCGGATCGAGCGAGAAGGCGTTGGAGACGAGGCATTCGTTCTCGCGGATGCCCTCGAAGCGCAGCACCTTGCCGGCGAAGAGGAAGGTATCGCCCTGAACAAGCTGTTCGAGGAAATATTCCTCGACCTTGCCGAGCGAAAGTCCTCCCCGACCTGGGCCGCCGCGGCCGAGCGAGCCGTTGGCGTTGCGCCGCACCAGCCGGACGTTGAGCTCGGTCGCCTCGACGATAGTGCCGAGGTTCAGGCGGTATTGCTGCGCGACCTGCGGGTTGGAGACGCGCCAGCGGCCATCCTTCGTCTTGCGGATCTTGGCGTAACGCTCGTAGGAGCGCAGCGCGTAACCGCCGGTCGCGACGAAATCGACGATGCGCTCGAACATTTCCCAGGAGAGGTTGGCATAGGGCGCAGCCGAGACGATCTCGTCGTAAAGCTCGACCGGATCGAAGGGTTCGGCGCAGGCCATGCCGAGCACGTGCTGGGCGAGCACGTCCAGCGCGCCTTCGCCGACCGGCGGCGTGTCCTGCGCGCCGAGATAGTTCGCATCGAGCGCCGCCTGGCACTCCATCACCTCGAAGCGGTTGGCGGGAACGAGGATCGCCTTGGACGGCTCGTCCATGCGATGGTTCGAGCGGCCGATGCGCTGGGCGAGCCGCGACGCCCCCTTCGGCGCGCCGACATGCACGACGAGATCGACGTCGCCCCAGTCGATGCCCATGTCGAGCGTCGAGGTGGCGACGATGGCGCGCAATCGGTTGGCGGCCATGGCGGCTTCCACCTTGCGGCGCTGGCCGGCATCGAGCGAACCGTGATGCAGCGCGATCGGCAGGTTGTCCTCGTTGATCGTCCAGAGCGTCTGGAACAGAAGCTCCGCCTGGAACCGCGTATTGACGAAGATCAGCGTCGTCTTGTGGCGCTTGATCTCTTCGTAGACCTCCGGCATCGCATAGGTCGAGACATGGCCGGACCAGGGAATGCGGTCGTCCGTCTTCATGATGGCGATATCGGGTGCGGCGCCGCCCGTGACATGTACGAGGCCGGCGGGCGGGGCCGGACGCCCTGTTTCCCTTTGGCCCTGCGGGACGAGCCAGCGCTGCAGGTCCATGGGATCGGCGACGGTGGCCGAAAGGCCGATCGTCCGCACGTGCGGCGCGTGCCTGCGGATGCGGGCGAGATCGAGCGAGAGAAGGTGGCCGCGCTTGGAGGTGACGAGCGAATGCAGCTCGTCGAGGACCACGTATTTCAAGTCCTTGAAGAAGCGCTCGGCCTCCTTGTTGGCGAGCAGCAGCGCCACCTGTTCGGGCGTGGTCAGCAGGATGTCGGGAGGATTGAGCCTCTGGCGCTGGCGCTTGGCCTGCGGCGTATCGCCGGTGCGGTTCTCGACGGTGACGGACAGGCCCATCTCCGTGACCGGCTTCATCAGGTTGCGCTCGATATCGACCGTCAGCGCTTTCAAGGGCGAGACGTAGAGCGTGTGGATGCCGGTAAAGGCCGAGCCCGGCGGGATCTTGCCGCGGCGGGTGAGATCGGTGAGCGAGGGCAGGAAACCGGCGAGCGTCTTGCCGGCGCCGGTCGGCGCGATCAGCAGCATGTTCTCGCCGGCCGTGGCCCGCGAGAGCAGTTCGAGCTGGTGGGCGCGCGGCTGCCAGCCCTTTTCGGCGAACCAGGTCTGGAACGGCCGGGGCAGGAGCGCGGCATCTCGGCCGGAGGACTGGGTTTCGACGATATCCACGCCGCTCAAGATAAGCGTAACCGCAAGAAAAAGAAGGGTGCTTGACGGCCTCACAGAATCATGGATATGTTTTATCCATGATAGGAGACAAGCCGTAGTAGGAGACGAGCCATGAAACTCGGCGACGGCGTCGAACAGGCGATCCACTGCGTGACCATGCTCTCGCGCCTTTCGGAAGGCGGCGTGCTGTCGGCGGCGGCGCTGGCGGAGTTTCACGGCGTCTCGACAAGCTATCTCCTGAAGCATCTGCAGGCGCTCTCGGGCGCCGGGCTGGTGGACACGATGCCGGGGCCGAAGGGCGGCTACCGGCTGGCGAAAAAGCCGGAGGAGATCACCCTGCTCGACATCGTTCTGGCCGTCGAAGGACCGGCGCCTGCCTTCCGCTGCGCCGAAATCCGCCAGCGCGGGCCGAACCCTTTGCCCGGGCGCTATTTCGCAAAACCCTGCGGCATCAACGCGGCGATGCTGAAGGCGGAAAGGGCCTACCGCGCCGAACTCGCCAAGGTGTCGATCGCCGACATCCTGGCGGACCTGGAGGTTACCGACGACGGCGGGATCGCCGCGCGTGGCTGCGCCTTCCTCGAAATCCACGAACGCAAGACGGCCCGCTGAGGCCATAACCTGAAGGAGACCACCCCATGGAGCCCCGCTTGAATTTCTTCAAAGCCTCGCAGGAGGCCCACAACGCCGTCAAGAATCTCGAAAACTATGTCCAGGGCTGCGGCCTGGAAAAGCGCCACATCCACCTGATCAAGCTCCGGGCCTCGATCATCAACCACTGCGCCTATTGCATCGACATGCATGTGAAGGAAAGCCGGCACGACGGGCTTTCCGAGCAGTGGATCAACCTGATGAGCGCCTGGGAAGAATCGCCGATCTACGACGAGAAGGAACGCGCGCTGCTGACCTGGGTGGATGCGGTCACCCGCGTTGCGGATACCCATGTTCCCAACAGCGCCTACGAGGCGCTGAGGGCGCATTTCACGGAAGAGGACATGGTCAAGATCACGGTCGCGATCGGCGTGATCAACGTCTGGAACCGGCTCTGCGTCGGCTTCCGCGCCATGCATCCGGTCGACCAGCCGGCAAAGGCCGCCTGATCCTTCCCGCCGCGATCACCGCACGACGATATAGCGGTCGGAGCGGTGATTGATGGCGAGGAAGAGGTTCAGCATCACCGCCCCCAGGACCGACCACATCACCGTCAGGGGACTGACGACCGCGAAGGCGCAGACCATGACGGCGAGGTCGAAGGCAAGCTGGATAAGGCCTGCCTGGATGCCGAAACGATCCTGAATGTAGATCGCCAGGATGCCCACGCCGCCGAGCGATGCCCGGTGCCGGTAAAGCGCCAGCAGCCCGTAACCGAGAAGCAGGCCTCCGAGGAGCGCCGCCCAGAACGGGTGCAGGTAATCGATCAGGAAGAAGCGGCTCTCGATCTCGGAGATCACCGAGACGAGGCCGATGGCGACGAAGGTCTTCAGGGAAAACGCCCAGCCGAGCCGCCGGAACGACAGGTAATAGAACGGCAGGTTGACGATGAAGAACAGCAGGCCGAACGAGATGCCGAAAGCGTAGTGCAGGAGAAAGGCGACGCCCGCCGTGCCGCCGGTCAGCAGCCCCACCTTGTTCAGCATGTAGAAGCCGAGGGCCGCGACCATGGCGCCGGTGAACAGGCCCTGCGCATCCTCCAGCAGCGTATGCTGCGACGGATCGATGCTGTAGAAACCAAGGCTTCTTCTCTGAACCTGCTTCTGCTGTCCAGCCAACGCTCACCCCATCTGTCTTCGATGATATTGCACTGCAATAAAACGGTCATCAAGACCGTTCAAGCGGGGACGGACCGGCGAAGAAAAAAGCAAGAAACGGTCGGTCAGCCGGGCTTTCGCGACAGAAACAGAATGCCGTGGACGGGTTTGCCGGCATCCAGGCGAATGACCGTCCGCCGGACGTCCAGAAGATCGAGGCCGTAGCGGGCAAGCAGCGCGCGGATATACGCTTCCGAGTGCGCGTAACGCAGGGAATCGCGGAGGAGGAATGTCGCCCCCTCGCCCGCATCCTCGACGGAAAAGGCGAAGAGGCCGGCGGGCGCCAGCAGTTCCGGGACGAGCGGGAAGACGGTTTCCAGCGAGCCGAGATACATCAGTACATCGGCCGCCGAGACGAGATCGGCGCGCTGTCTTGCGAGACCGGCCGAAAAGAGGCCGGATTCTTCCATGGAAAGGCTGAGGTCGGACTGGCCGAGATGATCGTAGAGCCCCTTGGCCTCCGCCTTGGCCAGCATGTTCAGGGAGAGGTCGAAGCCTTCGAGGCGGCCCGTCCGGTCGCGGACCTCGGCGCCGAAAAGCCCGGTTCCGCAGCCGAGATCGACGGTATTCGTGAACGGCCCGTAAGGCGCGACGAGCGCGGCGAGCTTGCCGGGAACGGAATAGTCGAGCTTTTCGACGAGCGCCGCATCGAAACGGTCGGCGTAATCGTCGAAAAGACCTTCGACATAGCGGCTCGGCGGCTGGTCCGGCACCTCTTCCGCGCCGAGCAGCGCGAGCTTCAATCGGGCACCGAAGACATCGTCAGGCGCGAGGTCGAGCGTCCGGCGATAGGCGTCCACAGCGGTTTCGAAACGCGCTTTTTCCCTGTACTCGCCGAGCCGGAACCAGCCGGCGGCCCATGACGGCGCGATCTCCAGCGCCTGCTCCATCAGCTCGGCCGCGGCCGCGAAATCGCCTCCCTCCGCCAGCATGCGGGCATAGTCGGCGCGGCGGTCGGCGATCACGTCGCCGGAGGAAAACTGGCTGGGCAGCATCGGAATGATCCCTGAAGGTGCGGGTTCTTCGCCGAAGCCACAAAAAAACTCAAGTTCTATCTAAGGGGAAACGCTTGCGGCGGAAGCTGCTGCCGACTATTTCTCAGTTGCAATTCGGAGAAGGACAAGGATGGCGGACGGGGTCAACAGGTTTCTGGGCGATTCATTGGGCCGCACGATCGTCAAACTGATCGTCGTGTGCCTGGTGGTGGGCTTTGTACTCGCATTTTTCGGTTTCACGCCGGACAATATCGTCGGCACCATCCGCTACTGGTTCCTGGACCTCTGGTACAACGGCTTCCGGGCGCTCGGGCGGGTCGGCGACTATCTGCTGCTGGGCGCGATCGTCGTCATACCGATCTTCGTCATCCTGCGTCTCCTGAGCTACCGCCGCTGACATGACCGCCTTCGTCCTTCCTACGCGGCGGGGTTTCCTCGTCCTTTCCGGCATGGCGCTTCTTCTGGCCGGCTGTTCGACCACCAATGTCCTCACGCCCGCGTCGAGTGCAGAGGACGAGACGGCAGCGGCATTGCCGCTGGTGAACAGGCTCAGGCAGAGCCGCAACCGGTCGTCGCTGTCGCCCGACACGCCGGCCCGCCGGGCGGCCCTCCAGCAGGCGGTGCGCATGGCGAAGGCCAACGAGATGAGCCATCTGATCGGCTTCGGCGACGATTTCGGCGGCAGGATGAGGAAGAACGACGTGCCGCTGCCGGCGGCGGAGAATATCGCGAGCGGCCAGAACACGGTGGAAGCCGCCGTACAGGCCTGGATCGACTCGCCGAAACATCTGGAAAACATGCTCGGCTCCTACAGGGGCCTCGGCGTCGCCATGGCGCGCACGTCGACAGGCGCCCGGTCCTATTGGGCCATGGTCCTCTCGGGCTGATCCGTGGAGAGCGGAGGGCAAAAGGGAGAGGCCAGGGGAGAGGCCGTCAGGCCATTCGAGGTGACGCACCGGCTGGTGCTGGGCATCGCGATCCCCATGACCCTCGGTTTCCTGACGACGCCGCTGCTGGGCCTTACCGATACCGCCGTGGTCGGCCATCTCGGAAGGCCGGAAGCGCTGGCGGGGCTCGCGATCGGCGCGATCCTTTTCGACCTCATCTACGGCAGCCTCAGCTTCCTGCGCACCTCGACCACGGGGCTCGTGGCGCAGGCCTTCGGACGCGGCGACCGGCACGAGCAGCAGGCCGTCTTCTGGCGGGCGCTCCTGAGCGCGCTCGCGCTCGGCCTCTTCATGCTGGCGCTTTCGCCGCTGATTCTCACCTTCGCGCCGGACCTGATGACCAGCGATCCGGCCGTCGCCGAGGTGACGCGGCAATATTTCGGCATCCGGGTGCTGACGAGCCCGGCGACCTTCGCCAATTTCGCGATCCTCGGCTTTGTGCTCGGACGGGGCCAGGGCGTGCTGGGGCTCACCCTGCAGATCATTCTGAACGGCACGAATATCGTTCTCGCCATCCTGTTCGGCCTCATCCTGGGCTGGGGCGTCGCGGGCGTCGCCTGGGCGACGGCAGCGGCGGAAGCCAGCGCCGTGGCGATCGGCCTCCTCATCCTCAGCCGGCAGTTTTCCGCCGCCGACCGGCCGAGCCGGGCCGAGATATTCGACACCGCGAAGCTGAAGCAGCTCTTCCAGCTCAATGCCGACATCCTGATCCGTTCGCTGATCCTCAACGGCGCGTTCGCGCTGCTCACCCGCGTCGGCTCCGGCTTCGGCGCCGTGACGCTGGCGGCAAACGCCGTGCTGATGAACATCTTCATGCTGTCGGCCTTCTTCCTCGACGGGCTGGCGGGTGCCGCCGAACAGCTCGCGGGCCGTGCGGTCGGGGCGCAATACCGGCCCTCCTTCAACCAGGCCCTGAAGCTCACCGGCCTCTGGTCCTTCGCCATGGCCGCCATCGTCGGCCTCTTCTTCATCACCTTCGGCGAGCCGATCATCCACCTGCTCACGACGTCCGAAGAGGTACGGCAGGAGGCCTATACCTATCTGGCCTGGGCGGCGGTGACGGGGCTCACCGGCGCGCTCGCCTTCCAGATGGACGGGGTCTTCATCGGCGCCACCTGGTCGCGCGAGATGCGCAACATGATGCTGGTCTCGTTCGCGGGCTATTGCGCGAGCCTCGCGCTGCTCGTGCTGCCTTTCGGCAATCACGGGCTCTGGCTGTCCCTCAACCTGTTCCTCCTGATGCGCGGTTTCTTCCTGGCGGCCATGGTGCCGCGCAAGGCGCGTCAGAGTTTCGTATCCGCCCAATAGTCGAGACGGCTATCGCGCAGCTCGCGGATCGACGGGGCCTTTTCCCGGTCCAGCAGCGAGGACAGGCCCCTGACGATCGTCGCCGCAAGCCCCGGCCCTTCATAGACCATGCAGGAATAGAGCTGCACCAGATCGGCCCCGGCACGGACCTTCTCCAGGGCATCCTCGGCGCTCGAAACGCCGCCGGCGCCGATGATCGGCAGAGCCGGCCCGACGCGCCTGCGCATCTTCGCGAGCACTGCGGTCGAGCGCCTGAAGAGCGGCGCGCCGGAAAGCCCGCCGGCTTCCTTTGCCTGCACTCCGTCCTTCAACCCGTCGCGGGCGAGCGTCGTGTTGGAGACGATGAGCCCGTCGAGCGGATGGGAGATCGTTTCCGCCGCGATGTCGTCCAGTCCCTCCTCGGTCAGATCGGGGGCGATCTTCAGGAAGACCGGAACGGACTTTCCGTGCCGCACCGCCTCCTCGGCGCGGGCGGCGAGCACGGCCTCCAGAAGCGCCCGCAGGCTGTCGCGCGCCTGGAGATCGCGCAGGCCCGGCGTGTTGGGCGAGGAGATGTTGACGGTGAAATAGGTGGCGAGGCCGTAGAACCTGCGGATGCCGAGGACGTAATCGGCGACACGGTCGGCCGTATCCTTGTTGGCGCCGATATTGACGCCGACGATGCCCGGCGCATTGCGGCGGGCGGTCAGCCGCGCAAAGGCGGCCTCATGCCCTTCGTTGTTGAAGCCGAGCCGGTTGATGACGCCGCGATCCTCGACGAGCCGGAAGATGCGCGGCCTGTCGTTGCCGGACTGCGGCTTCGGCGTCACCGTGCCCACTTCCGTGAAGCCGAAGCCGAGCCTCAGGATCGCATCCGGAACCTCGGCATTCTTGTCGTAGCCCGCCGCAAGGCCGATCGGGTTCGGGAACCGGATGCCGGCGACCGTCTGCACGAGCCGCGGATCGACCGGCATCCGGCAGGCGGGCACGAAGCCCGTCTTCAGCGCGGCCACCGAAAGCCCGTGGGCGGTTTCCGGATCGAAAACGAACAGACTGCGGGAGGCAAGGCCTGCGAACGGACCGATCACGGCATCTTCTCCGGGAAGGCATGCAGGCCATCGGCACCGATCAGCAGCGGCATTTCCCAGAGGACCGCGGAGAACGGCAGGGCACCGTAGAGATGCGGGAAGAGATCGCCGCCGCGCGAGGGCTCGAATTTCAGCGCCTCCCCCAGTGTGAGCGCATTGACCGCCACCAGGAGCAGGCCCGCGACGCCGGCGAAATGCAGCCTAGCCGTCTCCCGCGCCTGGGCGCCGGTCGAGAAATGGATATAACCGTCCTTCAAGTCGATTTCGGCGCCTTCGAAGACGCCTTTTTCCTTGGCCTGGCGCCAGAGCGTTTCCGGCACGATCTTGTACACTATATCCGTCATCATGAGCTCTCTGGGATGTGTTATAGTCGCAGCGTTTGCCGCAAAGCCCGGCGCTTGTCCACCCGGCAACAGGAGGACCACAGGATGAAAACGTCAGCATTGGCGATCGCGATGCTTCTCGTCTCCACCGGCACGCATGCCCAGCAGCAGCCCCATCAGCAGACACAGGCCAACCGCTTCCAGCTCGAACGCACGGAAAACGGCATCGTTCGGCTCGACACCGAAACCGGCGCCATGACGCTTTGCCGCGACGAGAACGGCACGCTCGCCTGCCGCATGCAGCCGGACGAAAGGGCGGCCTACGAACAGGAGCTCGACAGGCTCGCAAAACGCGTGACCGCGCTGGAGGAGCGATTGAGCCAGACGCCGCTGAAAGCGCTGCCGAGCGACCAGGACGTAGAGCAGTCGCTCTCGATCATGGAGAAATTCATGCGGCGCTTCATGGCGATCGTCGGAGAATTTGTGGATGAACGGCGGGCGAACGAGCCGCAACCCGACCGCACCTGATTCCCGCACTTGTTTCCGGCTCACGGGAGGTTTACAACTTCTCAAAGAAGCAGGCCCGACTATGCTCTTGGGAGGGAGCGTGGGAATGCAGACACTCACGATCATCATCGCAGACGATCATCCCCTGTTTCGCGGCGCGCTCAGCCAGGCGATGCAGGGTATTGCCGACGAGCTCGTCATCATCGAGGCGGGCGATTTCGAGGCCGCCCGGCTTGCCGCCGGAAGCAATCCCGACGCCGACCTGATGCTGCTCGACCTCGCCATGCCGGGCGTCAGCGGCTTTTCCGGGCTGATGACGCTCAGGGCCGAATTCTCCGGCCTGCCGATCATCATCGTCTCGGCAAGCGACGACTGCACCACCATCCGCCGGGCGCTCGAACTCGGCGCCTCGGGCTTCATCTCCAAATCCTCCGGTCTCGACGACATCCGCGCCGGTATCCAGGCGGTGCTGGAGGGCGATATCTGGGCGCCCAAGGGCGATTTCACCGCACAGGAAGAGGATCCCGGCCTTGCCGAACTCATCGAGCGGCTGAAAACGCTCACCCCGCAGCAGAGCCGGGTGCTGACCATGCTGGGCGAGGGCCTGCTCAACAAGCAGATCGCCTACGAACTCGGCGTCTCCGAAGCGACCATTAAGGCGCATGTCTCGGCGATCCTCCTGAAACTCAACGTCGACAGCCGCACGCAAGCGGTGATCAAGCTCGGCAAGATCAACATGGCGCTGGTGGCCTGACCGGCGAAACAGGATTTTATTCCTTTCGTCCCTTTACGCCGGGCCGCGGCTCCGTTAAAATCCGGGGGTATGCGCGAGCCTCCTTTCTGCTTGAAAGGCCGCGGGCAAGGGTTTGATCGAAGGGTGTCGCCGAGCGCCGGATTGTCCGGCCCTGCCTCGCGCGCCCTTGGTCCGGGCAAGATCACGGGTACGGGCAAGATGCTGTCACATGAAACGATCTGGAACGCGATCGACACGCTGGCCGAGCGTCATCAGCTGACGCCCTCGGGGCTTGCACGGCGTGCCGGGCTCGACCCCACCTCCTTCAACAAATCGAAGCGGCTTGGACCCGACGGGCGGCTGCGCTGGCCGTCGACGGAATCGATCGCCAAGGTGCTGGAGGCGACGGGGGCCACGATCGACCAGTTCATGAGCTATCTGCCCGCCGCTGCCGGCCGCTCGGCGCTTCCGGACGGCAATTTCCCGCCGCAGGGCGGCACGATCCCGCTGCTCGGCTTCGCACAGGCCGGCGCCGGCGGCTTTTTCGACGATGGCGGCTTTCCGGCCGGCCAGGGCTGGGACGTGGTGGAATTCCCGGTCGATCCCTCCCGCAAGGCCGGCGTCTATGCGCTCGAGGTCCAGGGCGAATCGATGATGCCGCTCTATCGCGACGGCGACGTGCTGATCGTCGAGCCCGGCGCGCAGGTGCGCCGCGGCGACCGCGTGGTGCTGAGAACCAAGGAAGGCGAGGTGATGGCCAAGGTGCTCGCCCGCCAGAGCGCCCGCACCGTGGAACTTCTTTCCCTCAACCCCGAACATTCCAACCGCGTCTTCGATCTTTCCGACGTGGAATGGATGGCGCGGATCATCTGGGCGAGCCAGTAAGAGCGAATAGCGAATAGCGGATAGGAAAGAATTCACAAGGCCGCGATCAGTAAAGGCCGTTCGGGAAATAGCGCAGATAGATGTCCTGCAGGCGACCGTTGCGCGAGAGCGTGCCGAGCGCCTGGTCGAACGCCGCCACCAGCATCGGATCGCCCTTGCGGAGCATGACGGAGAGGCCCTCGCCCAGGAACTTTTCAGAGAGATAGGGGCCGTCGAAGAGCGCGCAGCATTTTGCCGAGGCCTCGCCCGCCACCCAGAAGGGCAATCTCAGCCCGTCGGAGAAGACCGCGTCCACCTTGCCGGCTTTCAGCTCTTCCAGCATCGCCTCATAGGTATCGAAAGGCTTGGCGTCGACCTTCGGGAAAAAAGCCTTGAGCATCAGTTCGTGGGCCGTGCCCCTCACCACGCCGACCGGCCTGCCGGCGAGCGCGGCCGCCGTATCGCCGCCGATCTTGGCGGCGAGATTGCGGGCGAAGCGTGCCGGCACGCCGAGATAGGGCCGCGAGAACGCGAAGCGCTGGCGCCGCTCCGGCGTCACCGCAATGCCCGCCATGACCGCTTCGCCGGCGCCGCTTTCCAGCGCCTTCTCCAACTCTTCGAACGGCAGCGCCTGGATCTGGCACTTCGTTTCGATCTTCAGCTCGGTGCAGATCTCCCGGGCAAGATCGACGTTGAAGCCGGCAAGCCGGCCGGTCTGGTCGGCGAAATTGAAGGGCGGAAAATCGACGGTCGTGAGGATGCGCACCCGCACGACCTCGGAAAGATCGGGCCGCGACAGCCGTTCGCGGGCATCGAACATCAGCGGCAGCGCATTGCCGTCGGCGGCATGTCCCGGCCCGCCGCAGACAAGAAATCCGCCCGCCGCAAGGAAAAGCTGCAGCAGGTTGAGAAAACCCCTGATTCTCGGGGATGCAATCATGGGGCGCATCTCTATGATCCAGATCGGGACAGGTTGGGGCATCCGCTTTCGGGCGGTGTAGCAGAGTCATGCATTTGCAGGAATATCCACTGGCATCGCCGCCGGTGCAAGAGCGCGCGTGGCTGGATTCGGCCTCACCTGCAGGCGGACCTGCAGACGATATCCATGATTTTGCCGAGGAGCATTCCGCCGAGGATCCGGAGCTCGCCGCCCTTGCCGCGCTCGGCTTCTCGAAGCCGCTGCTTGCAACGCTTGCCGAACGAGCGCGGCGGAACGGCACCAGCATCGAGAGCGAACTGCTCCATAGCGGCCAGGTCGACGAGGCGGCCTATTACGGTGCGGTCGCCCGGTTCCTGCGCCTGCCGTTCATCGAGACGATCGATCCCGCTTCCATCGCCGACATTCCGGCGCTCGACACGCAATTGCAGCGCCCGAATCAGATCCGCATCAGCCATCGCCATCGGGCTCCGCAGGTGGCCGTGGTGCCGGAAGCGGTGCGGCTCGCCGATTTCGGAGCCGCCCTTTCCGCCATGCCCCTGCTCGGCCGCGACCTCGTGATCACCACGCCTTCGGCAATCCGCCGGGCGGTGTGGCAGGCCGGCGCCGGAAGGCGGGTGCGCGACACCGTCAACCGGCTCTTCGACCGCTTCCCCGCGTTTTCCGCCCGCATCGTGCTCATCGGCAACCAGGGCTTCCATGCGGGGATCGGGCTTGCCGCCCTGATCTCGGCCCTGATCGTCGCGCCGCTTGCGGCGCTGCTCCTCCTGCATGTCCTGCTGTCGCTCGTCTATTTCGCTTCCCTGCTTCTGAGGCTCGCGGCCTTGACGCAGCAACGTTTCGGGACGGTGATGCCGCCGGCCTTCCGGCTCCAGCACGGCCCCCTTCCCTGCTATACGGTGATGGTGGCGCTTTACCGCGAAGCCGCGGTCGCCGAGCAGCTGATCGCCAGCCTCAGGCGGCTCGACTGGCCGCATTCGCTGCTCGACATCAAGCTCGTCTGCGAAGCGGACGACCGGGAGACGATCGCGGCGCTGAAAACCCTCTCGGCCGGCGGCCATTTCGAGATCGTCGAAGTGCCGCCGTCGGAGCCGCGCACCAAGCCCAAGGCGCTCACCTATGCGCTGGGTGCCGCACGCGGCGAGTTCCTGGCGATCTACGACGCGGAGGACCGGCCGCATCCGCAACAATTGCGCGAGGCCTATCAGCGCTTCCGGGCGTCGCCGCGCGAGCTCGCCTGTCTGCAGGCGCCGCTGATCGTCACCAACGGGCAGGACTCCTGGATCAGCGCGCTGTTCTCGCTGGAATATGCGGCCCTCTTCCGCGGGCTGCTGCCGATGCTTGCGAACGCCGGGATGCCGCTGCCGCTCGGCGGCACGTCCAACCACTTCCGCACCGAAGCGCTGCACGCCGCAGGCGGCTGGGACCCGTTCAACGTCACGGAAGACGCCGATCTCGGACTGCGCCTCTACCGGCTCGGCTATCGTTCCGGGGTCATCGGCCGCCAGACGCTGGAAGATGCGCCCACCACGATGCGGGTCTGGATGGGACAGCGCAGCCGCTGGTTCAAGGGCTGGCTGCAGACCTGGCTGGTGCTGATGCGCGATCCCCGCCGGCTCATCCGCGAGATGGGTCTCGCGGCCTTCTGCATTTCGCAGCTGACGATCGGAGGCATGCTGGTCTCCTCGCTCCTGCATCCGCTGATCATCGTCTTCATGGCGCTCGGCGCCTATTCCATGCTGGCGGCGCCGGCAGACGATATTCCGGCCAGCGTGCTTTCGCTTTTCGTGATCGATACGATCAACGTCTTCGGCAGCTACCTGGTTTTCCTCGGCCTGGGGCTGGGGCCGATGATCGGACATGAAAGACGGCTGATCGGCTGGCGCTGGACCGGCGTATCGCTTTACTGGCTGATGACTTCGGCCGCCGCCTGGCGCGCGGTGCTGGAACTCCGCTCCAGACCCTTCTTCTGGAACAAGACGCCGCACCATCCCAGCGGCAAAAGAGCCTGACGGAAGACCATCTTCCTGTTCAGGGTTCCCGGAACATTTTCGGGCCTCCGGGCGTCAGGTAACAGGCCCCGACAACAGGAGGAGAACGATGCGCACCTACTATCGCTATCGCGGCGGAGAGCCGGCTCCCGGCGCGCTGATCATCAGATTCTACCATTCCGGCGACCAGATCCGCGGCTATATCCGCAAGGTCGCCGATCCTTCCGAAGACGACACGATCTTTCCCGGAGAGGAGATGGAGCCGGAGGAGGCTTTCCGGATGGCGGAGAACAAGAACCGCGGGCCGGACAAGCCGCCGATCTTCGTGGAACTCTCGGAAGGCGTGAACTGGAACCCCGCATGGGGCAGGCTGATGTAATTTGCCGGAAGACTGGAGCGGGTGAAGGGAATCGAACCCTCGTATTCAGCTTGGGAAGCTGCTGCTCTACCATTGAGCTACACCCGCGTCGGTCCCGAGACTTCCAACAGATGCCGCCGGCTGTCAAGCGGCCGGCGCGTCAAACACGAAAATGCTTGGAAAGTTTGAGCCCCTGCGCCTGGTAGTTCGATCCGAGGCCGGTGCCGTAAAGCCCTTCCGGCCGCTCCATCATATGCTCGTAGACGAGACGGCCGACGATCTGGCCGTCTTCCAGGATGAACGGCACTTCGTGGCTGCGCACTTCCAGCACCGCGCGGCTGCCGCGGCCGCCGGCCGCCTCATGGCCGAAACCCGGATCGAAGAAGCCCGCATAGTGGACGCGGAATTCGCCGACCAGCGGATCGAAAGGCGTCATCTCCGCCGCATAGAGCGGCGGAACATGCACGGCTTCGCGCGAGACGAGGATGTAGAACTCATCCGGATCGAGGATCAGCTCGTTGCGCCCGCGGCTGTAGAGCGGCTCCCAAAAGTCGAAGATATCGTGCTCGCCCTTCTTGTCGACGTCGACGACAGCCGTGTGATGCTTGCCGCGGTAGCCGATCAGGCCTTCCTTGTCGCCGGAAAGGTCGATCGACAGCGCGATGCCGCCGCCGGAGACGTTGGGCTTCGAAGCGGCCACCAGCGTTTCGGCCTCGTGAAGTTTCAACAGCTCCGGCTCGCCGAGCAGAGCGTTGCCGACACGGAAGCGGATCTGCGACAGGCGCGAGCCGCGGCGCACGACGATCGGAAAGGTGCGCGGCGAGATTTCCAGATAGAGCGGGCCGGAATAGCCCGCCGGGATCTTGTCGAATTCCTGCGCGTAGTCGGTGATGACGCGGGTGAAGATGTCGAGGCGGCCGGTGGAGCTCTTCGGATTGGCCGAGGCGGACATGTCGGCCGGCAGGTCGAGGCGCTCCATCAGGGGCACGATATAGACGCAGCCGGTTTCCAGCACCGCGCCTTCCGAAAGATCGATCACGTGCAGCTTCAACCGGTCGAGCTTGTCCGACACGAGATTGGCCGGGCCCGGCATGAAGCTCGCGCGGACACGGAAAGCCTTCGAGCCGAGGCGCAGGTCGAGGCTTGCCGGCTGGATCTGGTCGCGATCGAGCTCGCGCTCGGAGATCAGCCGTCCGCTTTCGAAAAGTGCCGCAATCGCGCGGTCTGCCAGAATGCCTGTTGCACGAGCCATCATGTCTCTTCCGTATTTCAGCGCGACAAAACCAAATGCAAGCCATTGACGCAAGCCGCAAGCAGGCGTAAGGCAGCTTTATCCCGTGGTGATTTGGCCGGTCGGCTTGCAGCCACGTTAAACAAGTGGCTAAAAGGACCGGGTGCCAAACCGGTCTGCTTTCGCGGCCGGTTTTTTTGTTGTTTGAAAATGGGGATTAGCATGACCAAGACATGGCGCCCGGCAACCCAGCTCGTTCACGGGGGCACTCTGCGTTCGCAATACGGCGAGATGTCCGAGGCGATCTACCTGACCCAGGGCTTCGTCTACGACACGTCGGAAGCTGCCGAGGCGCGCTTCAAAGGCGAGACCGACGGCTTCATCTATGCCCGTTACGGCAGCCCGACCAACGACATGTTCGAGAAGCGCATGTGCATGCTGGAAGGGGCGGAAGACGCCCGCGCCACCGCATCCGGCATGGCCGCCGTCACGGCCGCGATCCTCTGCCAGCTCAAGGCCGGAGACCATATCGTCGCCGCCCGCGCCCTCTTCGGCTCCTGCCGCTGGGTGGTCGAGACGCTCGCGCCGAAATACGGCATCGACTGCACGCTGGTCGACGGCCGCCATCTGGAAAACTGGGAGAAGGCGATCACGCCGAAGACCAAGGTCTTCTTCCTGGAAAGCCCGACCAATCCGACGCTTGAAGTGATCGACATCGCCGGCGTCGCGAAACTCGCGAACCAGATCGGCGCCAAGGTGGTGGTCGACAACGTCTTCGCGACCCCCCTCTTCCAGAAGCCGCTGGAGCTCGGCGCGCATGTCGTCGTCTATTCGGCGACCAAGCATATCGACGGCCAGGGCCGCTGCCTCGGCGGCGTCGTGCTTTCCGACAAGGCCTGGATCGACGAGAACCTGCACGACTATTTCCGCCATACCGGCCCGGCCATGTCGCCGTTCAACGCCTGGACGCTGCTGAAGGGCGTGGAGACGCTGCCGCTGCGCGTGAAGCAGCAGACCGCGAACGCCTCGAAGATCGCCGACTTCCTCGCCGAGCAGAAACAGGTCGCCCGCGTCATCTATCCCGGCCGCAAGGACCATCCGCAGGCCGATATCATCGCCAGGCAGATGAAGGGCGGCTCGACGCTGGTCTGCTTCGAGCTGAAGGGCGGCAAGGAAGCGGCGTTCAAGTTCCAGAACGCGCTCGATATCGTCACGATCTCCAACAATCTCGGCGACACGCGCAGCCTGATCACCCATCCGGCGACGACGACGCACAAGAACCTCACGGACGAAGCCCGCGCCGAACTCGGCATCTCGCCCGGCACCGTGCGCCTCTCCGCCGGCATCGAAGACACCGAGGATCTGATCGAGGATTTCGCCAAGGCGCTCTCCAAGATCGCGGCCTGAGATCCGTCATGGTGAATCCGGGCTTACCGGATTCACCATATCAGTTATCCCTAACTTCAAGAAACGCTCACACCCGGTTGTTCAAGCCGCGAGATTTCTTGACGTTCCGGTAATCAGGTACAATATCGGATGCCTGAGCATTGTTGAGGTGCAACATGTATCGCGCCCGGACAAAAGACATCGAAGTCGCCGTCGAGCCCTACTATCTGGAGGAGCAATCCAGTCCGGAAGAGAGCCGCTATGTCTGGGGCTACCGCATCGTCATCGAAAACCATTCGCCCGTTTCCGTACG
This sequence comes from Neorhizobium sp. CSC1952, assembly GCF_030378245.1. Taxonomy (NCBI): domain Bacteria; kingdom Pseudomonadati; phylum Pseudomonadota; class Alphaproteobacteria; order Hyphomicrobiales; family Rhizobiaceae; genus Neorhizobium; species Neorhizobium sp. CSC1952. The sequence continues at coordinate 1,061,184 of NZ_CP128416.1, forward strand.
GCTGGTGCATCGCTACTGGCACATCACCGACCAGAACGGCGTGGTGGACGAGGTCGACGGGCCCGGTGTGGTGGGCGAGCAGCCGCGGCTGCAGCCCGGCGATTCGTACGAATATTCCTCGGGCTGCCCGCTCGACACGCCATCGGGCATGATGTTCGGCCACTACGACATGCAGACGGACGAGGGAGAGACCTTCAAGGTGACGATCCCCGCCTTCTCGCTGGACTCTCCCGGCCTCCTTCGGGTGCTGAACTGACGCGGGCGATCCGCAGCCGATAAGTTATGGACCGCTTCGGCTTTTCTATTTGTTGCCTCCCCGCATCTTCGGCATGCTCACGCCGTCAAACGGTCTTTGGGAGGAGAACCTGTGACAAGGCTCATTCTATCTGCGTCCTGTGCCCTGCTGGCGCTGGCGGCGTTCAGCCCTGCGCTCGCCCAGAACAAAAGCAGCTTCATCGATCAGAAGGACAGGCCTGATCTTTCGGCCGCGACCGTCTCGCCGCAGATCGCCTGCGGCATGCTGAACGGCCAGTCCTTCGCCGACGTCACGACGCTGAAGGCCACGCATGTGGCGGGCGTCGGCTCCGTGCCGGGACATTGCCAGGTGACGGGCTATATCCGCCCGCAGATCCGTTTCGAGATCACGCTGCCCGACGACTGGAACCGGCGGCTCTACATGTTCGGCAACGGGGGCTATGCCGGCGAGGACCTTGCGGCTCCATCGCGTATCACGACCCGCAACGCCGCCCTTTCGAAGGGCTTCCTGACGGTTCAGCAGAATACCGGCCATGACGCCGTCACCTACAAGCTCGGCGATTTCGCCCAGGATCTCGACCTTCTGATCGACTACGGTTCCCGTGCCGTGCATGTGACGGTCGGGACCGCCAAGGCGATCGCCGCGCGCTATTACGACCGGCATCCTTCCTTCTCCTATTGGGACGGCTGCTCGACCGGCGGCCGCCAGGGGCTTATCTCGGCGCAGCGTTATCCCAGCGATTTCGACGGCATCCTGGCCGGCGCGCCGGTGCTCGACCTCACCAACACGCAGATCTGGGGCATCTGGAACGCCCAGGCGCTCCTGAAAGCGCCGATCAGCAGGGCACAGCTTCCCGCGCTGGCCAAGGCGGTGATGGACAAGTGCGACGGGATCGACGGCGCCAAGGACGGGCTGATCGCCGATCCGCGCCAGTGCAATTTCGATCCGGCCAAGGATCTGAAGATCTGCGAAGCCGGCGGTTCCGACTGCTTCACCAATGCGCAGGTGGAAACGCTGAAGACACTGGCCGGCGGCGTGAAGATCAAGGGCGAGACGGTGTTTCCCGGCGTGCAGTTCGGCACCGAGGGCGTCGACGCCTCCGGCACGAGCGGCTGGGACATGTGGATGGTTTCCGAAGAGGGGCCGAGCCGGCAGCTCGCCTATGGCGAGACTTTCGTGAAGAACATGGCCATGCTGCCCGCCTCCGGCAAGGCGATCGACTGGAAGACCTTCGATTTCGACAAGGAATATCCGAAGATCGGCATGATCCGGGAGATCGTCGACGCCACCAATCCGGACCTTGGCGAATTCGAAAAGCGCGGCGGGCGGATGATCACCTATTTCGGCTGGTCGGACCCGGCGCTCAACCCGATGATGGGCGTCAACTACTATGAATCCGTCCGCAAAACGATGGGCGCGGACCGGACGGCGGAATTCTACCGCCTCTTCATGGTGCCCGGCATGTTCCACTGCAGCATGGGCTACGGCACCGACGTCTTCGACGCCTTCACGCCGCTGATGGACTGGGTCGAAAACGGCAAGGCGCCCGAGGTGATCCAGGCGAGCCAGATGAAGGACGGCAAGCCGGCCATGACCCGCCCGCTCTGCCCCTATCCGCAGGTGGCGAAATATTCCGGCAGCGGCGATCTCAAGGACGGAGCCAATTTCGAGTGCAAGGCGCCGTGAATGCTCTTCCTTCTCCCCGGCGGGGAGAAGGAAGAGCAAATTATGCGGCCGCGAATTCGGCGGCTTCGTAGCGATAGGTGGTCGAGCAGAATTCGCAGGTGACGGCGATCTGGCCGTCTTCCTGGCTCGCCTCGATCTCCTCGGCGGTGAAGCCGGCGAGCACGCTCTTGATCTTCTCGCGCGAGCAACTGCAGCGGTCGTGAACCGTCTGCGGTTCGTAGACCCGCACGCCCCGTTCATGGAAGAGGCGGAAGAGCAGGCGCTCGATCGCAACTTGCGGATCGGTGAGTTCGTCCGTGTCGATGGTCTCGACCAGGGAACGGGCTTCCGTCCAGGCGTCGTCGGCAATATCCGTCTCGCGGTCGTCGCCGTCGCCGCCATGCAGGTCCGGCTGGCGCATGCGCTCAGGGGCCTGCGGCAGGAACTGCGCCACGAGGCCGCCCGCCCGCCAGTTGTGACGCGGCTTGCCTTCGGCATCGCGGTCGAAAAGCTCGGCCACGCCGAGGCGCACCTTGGTCGGGATCTGCTCCGACTGGCGGAAATAAACGCCGGCGATCTCTTCGAGCGAAGACCCGTCGAGCGGCACGATGCCCTGGTAGGGCTGCATGCCGCGGCCCTGATCGATGGTGAAGGCGAGCACGCCGCGCCCGAGAAGATCAGGAGGCGAGGTCCTGCCCTCTTCGACGGCAGCGGCCAGCGCTTCCTCGTCATAACGGGCATAGGCGCGCAGCGCATCCGGCGTCGAGAAGTCCGCAACCAGCAGGTCGACTGGGCCGTCGCCCTTGGTCTGGACCGTGAACTTGCCGTCGAACTTCAGCGACGTGCCGAGCAGAGCCGTCAGAACGATCGCTTCCGCCAGCAGCCGCGCGACCGGGGCCGGATATTCATGGCGGCCGAGAATGGCATTGAGGAGCGGCCCGAGCTGCACCGCCCGGCCGCGGACATCCAGCCCTTCCACCTGGAAAGGCACGACGCGGTCGTCTCCGGCAAAATCGAGATCGTTCAGTTCCACAGTCGCTTCGGCCATGACTTAACTCCTTCACGCCGATACCTTTACACATGCGCAGGCCCGAGCGGAACCGCTGAGCCTGCCGGAACGAGGTCGACGATGTATGTTGAAGCGCCGCCGTCCCCAGAGGAATGCGGCACATTTGAAAGCCGGTAGATGGGACCGGCTCCTTTAAAAATCAAGGCGCGGCCGGCAGGCCTCAGACGGCGCCGAAACACCAGGCGAGAATGGACTTCTGGGCATGCAGGCGGTTTTCCGCCTCATCGAAGACCACCGACTGCGGGCCGTCGATGACCTCATCCGTGACTTCCTCGCCGCGATGGGCCGGCAGGCAGTGCATGAACAGCGCATCCTTGTTGGCCCGCTTCATCAGCGCCCCGTTGACCTGATAGGGCTGGAAGATGTTGTGGCCGCGCGCCTTGTGCTCCTGGTTCATCGAGACCCAGGTATCCGTGACCACGAGATCGACACCGTCTACGGCGCGCTCGGCATCGTGGCAGAGCATGATGTCGCCGCCGTTGTTGCGGGCCCAGTTCAGGAACTTGTCATGCGGCTCGGACCCCATCGGCACCGCCATGTTCATGCGGTAGCCGAAGCGGGCAGCCCCTTCCACGAAGGAATGCAGCACATTGTTGCCGTCGCCGGTCCAGGCGAAGGTCTTGCCCTTCACCGAACCGCGATGCTCCTCGAAGGTCATCAGATCGGCCATGATCTGGCAGGGATGCGTGTCGTCCGTCAGGCCGTTGATGACCGGCACGGTCGCATGCTCGGCCATTTCGACGAGGCGCGCATGGTCCGTGGTGCGGATCATGATCGCATCGACATAGCGGGACAGGACCTTCGCCGTATCGCCGATCGTTTCGGCGCGGCCGAGCTGCATCTCGGTGCCGGAGAGGAAAAGCGTCTCGCCGCCGAGCTGGCGCATGCCGACATCGAAGGAGACGCGGGTACGCGTCGACGGCTTTTCGAAGATCATCGCCAGCATCTTGCCGGCAAGCGGCTTTTCCGCCGTGCCGGCCTTGGTCGCCTGCTTGCGCGTCTTGGCGTCGTCGAGGATCGTCCTGAGATCCGCCGAGGACATGGCGGAAAGATCGAGAAAATGCTTCGGTGCGGCCATCTTAACGGTTCCCTATCGAGAGGGAACCATCGAATGGCGCCCTCTTCCTGCCCCTCAGGCGGATTTCTTCAGTTCGGCGGAGGAAAGCTTTTCCGCCGCCTTTTCAAGGCGGGCAAGCCCCTCGCGGGCCTCCTCGGCGGTGACGGTCAGCGGCGGCAGGAGGCGCACCACATTGTCGCCGGCCGGGACGCCCAGCAGATGTTCGTTGCGCATGGCGACGACGAGATCGCCGGCGGGCACCTTGGCCTTGACGCCCAGCAACAGGCCTTCGCCGCGGACGTCCTCGATGACGTTCGGGAAGCGATCCTTGAGCGCTGCGAGACCCTGTCGGAAGACAAGGGCCACGTCGCGGACATGCTGAAGAAACCCGTCGTCCAGGATCACGTCCAGAACGGCATTGCCGACGGCGACGGCGAGCGGATTGCCGCCATAGGTCGTGCCATGGGTGCCGGCCGTCATGCCCGAAGCCGCGTCCGCGGTCGCGAGGCAGGCGCCGAGCGGGAAACCGCCGCCGATGCCCTTGGCAAGCGCCATGATATCCGGCGCGACGCCCGACCACTCGTAGGCAAAGAGCTTGCCGGTGCGGCCGACGCCCGTCTGCACCTCGTCGAAAACCAGGAGCAGGCCGTTGTCATCGCAGATCTTGCGCAGCGCCTGCAGGAATTCCTTCGGAACCGGACGGATACCGCCCTCGCCCTGGATCGGCTCGATGAGAATAGCAGCCGTCTTTTCCGTGACGACGGCTTTCAAAGCTTCCAGATCGCCGAAAGGCACCTGGTCGAACCCTTCGACCTTCGGCCCGAAGCCTTCCAGATACTTCGCCTGACCGCCGGCGGCGATGGTCGCAAGCGTGCGGCCGTGGAAGGCCCCTTCGAAGGTCACGATATGGAAACGTTCCGGATGGCCCTTCACATACTGGTACCGGCGGGCCGTCTTGATGGCGCATTCCAGCGCCTCCGCACCGGAATTCGTGAAGAACACCTTGTCCGCGAAGGATTTCTCGGCGAGGCGACGCGACAGGGTCTCCTGGCCCGGCACTTCATAGAGATTGGAGGTGTGCCAGACCTTCTCGGCCTGAGCCTTCAGCGCCTCGACGAGATGGGGATGGGCATGGCCGAGCGAGTTGACCGCGACGCCCGATCCGAAATCGAGATATCGCTCGCCGCTTTCCGTCACGAGCCATACGCCCTCGCCGCGTTCGAAGCGCAACGGGGCCCGGGCAAAGGTGTCGAAAAGCGCGGCTTCAGCCATGGCGACATCACTCCTCTAGGCAGTCCGAAAGACCGGCCAAAACGGCCGGAAAAATCAAAAATGCCGCCCAATGGGGCGGCGGGGGCACTATCGGGGTTTAGGGCCCGAATGTCAACAAAGCCCGGCACCTTAGCCGGCTTTGCTAAAGAAACAGGCAGGCGCCTGCATATGTGACAAAAATGACTCTCTCCAACAGCAAGTTGGGGAAAACCAAGAAATCGATTCCTGCAGATTCTCCCGACTCTTGCCACGGAGTCAGCCTCACACTAGGTTAATCGTCAATTACTAGACTGCATGCGGCGGAACTAGTCACCTCAAGCATAGATGTAGTGGGTGTTGCGGAATGATGTCTGCAGCAAAGGTGGAAGGATTCTGCATGCCTGCAACGTCCAAAGGCGGAGAACGGGCATGAACTGGACAGACGAGCGCGTCGAAAAACTGAAGAGATTGTGGTCGGAAGGCTTGAGCGCCAGCCAGATCGCCGCACAGCTCGGAGGCGTGAGCCGCAATGCCGTGATCGGCAAGGTGCACCGCCTCAGCCTGCCGGGCCGGGCGAAAGCCGGCGGCACGGTGGCCACGGGCCGTTCGGCCGCCAAGCGGACCACATCGGCGCCCCGGGCTCCGAACTATGCGTCGCGCGTCGCCACCCGGACCGTCGCCCGCGCGGTCGGCGCAACTCTTCTCAAGGAAGAGATCGAAGTCGAGGCTTTCGAGGAGATGGAATATCGTCCGGCCGCCAATGTGGTGGTGCCGATCTCCCGTCGCCTCGCCCTGACGGAACTCACCGAGCGCACCTGCAAGTGGCCGGTCGGCGATCCGCTCAAGGAAGATTTCCACTTCTGCGGCTGCGACTCCCCGGACAATTCGCCCTATTGCGGCTATCACACGCGGCTTGCCTATCAGCCGGTTCACGACCGCCGCAGGGCGAGTGCCCGGGCCTGACACGAACGCGGCACGAGAATGAATTGAAAGCGGGCTTCGAGATCGCTTCAGACTGCCGACAAAGGTTCGAAAATCTCTGATCGTCTTGCTCAGGCCTGTCCCGAGCATCTGCAAACCATCGATGTTTACAGATCCTCGGCACAAGGCCGAGGATGACGCCGAGCGAGACGCAAGATTTGTCATCAAGCTGAAGCGGGCTTCGAGGCCCGCTTTTTTCGTGTGCATGGCAGCTATGCCCTGCCGCGGCTTGCCGAGCAGTGCGAAAGCACCTATCTCAAGGATGCGAGGACGACCTCCCCCAATATCGGGCCAAAACTCCGGGACGACCCGGAACGAACCCACCGGGGAATATCATGCGCTCGACCCGCGACCGTATCCGCCACGCCATCAGCTTCGAAGTCATCGCGCTTCTCATCGTCACGCCGCTCGGGGCGCTTGCCTTCGGCAAACCGCTCTCCGACATCGGCGTCATCGCAATCGGCGGTGCGACGATCGCGACCGGCTGGAACTATCTCTACAATCTCGGTTTCGACCATCTGATGCGGCGGCTGACCGGCGGCACGCAGAAAACGCCGGCAATCCGCGTCGGCCATGCCATCCTTTTCGAGGTAGGCCTGCTGATCGTGCTTCTGCCCTTCGTCGCCTGGTATCTCGATATCAGCCTGTGGGAAGCGCTGGTCATGGACGTGGCTTTTGCCGTCTTCTACGTCTTCTATGCCTTCGCCTTCAACTGGGCCTACGACCGGCTGTTTCCGCTGCCGGAATGGCAGGAGGCTGAGGCGCGATGACGCGCGCCTCTTCCAGCGATCAGGATTCCATCGAATAACCCGCACCGCGGACGGTGCGGATGACATCCTGCATGTTGGAGAAATTCAACGCCTTGCGCAGGCGCCCCACATGCACGTCGACTGTGCGCTCGTCCACGTAGATGTCGTGGCCCCAGACGCCGTCCAGGAGCTGCGAACGGGAGAAGACGCGGCCGGGCGATGCCATCAGGAACTCCAGCAGGCGGAATTCCGTCGGGCCGAGGCGGACCTCACGGCTCTTGCGATGCACGCGGTGGGTCTCGCGGTCGAGCTCGATGTCGCCGCAGCGCAGAACGCTGGAGAGCACTTCCGGGCGCGCCCGCCGCAGCATCGCCTTGACGCGGGCCATAAGCTCCGGCGTCGAGAAGGGCTTGACCACATAGTCGTCCGCACCCGTGGCCAGGCCGCGGACACGCTCGCTCTCCTCGCCGCGGGCCGTCAGCATGATGATCGGCAGGCGCTCGGTTTCCGGGCGCATGCGCAGGCGCCGGCAGAGTTCGATGCCGGAAACGCCGGGCAGCATCCAGTCGAGGATCAGAAGATCCGGCGTGCGCTCCTGAAGCCTTATCTCGGCCTCGTCCCCCCGCAGGATCGTCTCGACGTCATAACCTTCGGCTTCGAGATTGTAGCGAAGAAGCACGCTCAGCGCTTCCTCATCCTCCACGACAGCGATTTTTGGCAGCATTCTCACCCTGCTCCGTCAGCATTCCGTCATTCGGTGCCGTTTTTACTCGGTAACGGCGCCGAGCGTGTTCGACGTATCGTCCTTCGGACGCTCGCCTTCCGGCTGGGCACCCGTCGTCATGTAGTAGATCGTCTCGGCGATGTTGGTGGCGTGGTCGCCGATCCGCTCGATGTTCTTGGCGCAGAACAGCAGATGCGTGCAGGTGGTGATATTGCGCGGATCCTCCATCATGTAGGTGAGGAGCTCGCGGAACAGGGACGTGTACATCGCGTCGATTTCCTCGTCGCGGATGCGGATCGCTTCCGCCTTCTCGGCGGACCGGCTCGCATAGACGTCGAGCACTTCCTTGAGCTGCACGAGCGCGAGATCGGAAAGGTGCTCGATGCCGCGGGCAAGCTTGCGCGGCACGCCGGTGCCCTGAACCGCGATGACCCGCTTGGCGGTGTTCTTGCCGAGATCGCCGACGCGTTCCAGATCGCCGGCGATGCGCAAGGTGCCGACGATCTCGCGCAGGTCGGACGCCATCGGCTGGCGCTTGGCGATCGTGACGATCGCCTTGTCCTGGATCTCGCGCTCGGCGTGATCCAGGATCACGTCGTCGGAGATGACCTTCTGGGCAAGCGCCGAGTCGGAATTCACAAGCGCGCGTACGGCGTCCGAGCACATCTGCTCGGCAAGACCGCCCATTTCGGAAATGCGGCGGCTCAGATATTTCAGTTCGTCGTCGTAGGCCGACAGGATATGGGTCGATGCCATCTTCTAATCCTCGAAATTGATGTCAGGCGGCACAGCCGGCCGATCAGCCGAAACGGCCCATGATGTAATCCTGGGTGCGCTGGTCGTCCGGGTTGGTGAACATCTTGTCCGTGTCGTTCTCCTCGACCAGCTGGCCGAGGTGGAACATGGCGGTGCGCTGGGACACACGGGCGGCCTGCTGCATCGAGTGCGTCACGATGACGATCGTGTAGTTGGCGCGCAGCTCGTGGATGAGCTCCTCGACCTTGGCGGTCGCGATCGGGTCGAGCGCCGAGCAGGGTTCGTCCATGAGGATGACTTCCGGCGATACGGCGACCGCGCGGGCGATGCAGAGGCGCTGCTGCTGGCCGCCCGAAAGGCCGGTGCCGGATTCATGCAGGCGGTCCTTGACTTCCGTCCACAGGCCGGCGCGCTGGAGGCTCGCCTCGACGATCTGGTCCATGTCGGCTTTGTTCCTGGCCAGCCCGTGGATGCGCGGGCCGTAGGCGATGTTCTCGTAGATCGACTTCGGGAACGGGTTCGGCTTCTGGAAGACCATGCCGACGCGGGCGCGCAGTTCGACGACATCGATCTGCGGATCGTAGATATCGTCCGTATCGAGGGTGATCTTGCCGGTGACGCGGCAATTCTCGATCGTGTCGTTCATGCGGTTGAGGCAGCGCAGGAAGGTGGACTTGCCGCAGCCAGAGGGACCGATAAGAGCCGTCACGGTGTTTTCGCGGACGTTGAGGTTCACGTCGAAAAGCGCTCGCTTCTCGCCGTAATACACGGACACGTCCTTGCCGATCATCTTATGCGAAACATCACTCATCTTCTGGTCCAGCGCCTTTTCAACTGCTGCTTCCGACATCATGTTCATCGTATCTACTCCTTCTACCAGCGACGCTCAAAGCGCCGCCGCAAGAGAATTGCGCCAACGTTCATTACGATGAGGAACAGGAGCAGGATGATGATCGCTCCCGAGGTACGCTCGACGAACGCGCGCTCGGCTTCGTTCGCCCACATGTAGATCTGCACCGGCAGCGCCGTCGAGGGATCGAGCGGCGTGGTCGGATAGTTGGCCACGAAGGCGACCATGCCGATCAAAAGCAGCGGTGCGGTTTCGCCGAGCGCGTGGGCGAGACCGATGATGGTCCCGGTCAGGATGCCCGGCATGGCAAGCGGCAGGACGTGATGGAAGATCGTCTGCATCTTGGAGGCGCCGAGGCCGAGGGCGGCCGCGCGGATCGATGGCGGCACCGCCTTCAGCGCCGCGCGCGTGGCGATGATGATCGTCGGCAGCGTCATCAGGGTCAGAACCAGGCCACCCACCAGGGAAGCGGAGCGCGGCAGGCCGGCGAAGTTGACGAAGACGGCAAGCCCGAGAAGACCGTAGACGATCGAGGGGACGGCAGCGAGGTTGTTGATGTTCACCTCGATCAGGTCGGTGAACCTGTTCTTCGGGGCGAATTCCTCGAGATAGATCGAGGCGGCGACGCCGATCGGCAGCGACAGGACCAGCACGATCAGCATCATGTAGAACGAACCGATGAGGGCGACACCGACGCCGGCGGCCTCCGGACGGCTCGACGCGCCATTGACGAAAATGCCGGTATTGAAGTGCTTCGCCAGCGCGCCGCTTTCGGCAAGCTGGTTCATCCAGCCCACCTGGCGGTCGGAAACCTTGCGGTTGGTCTCGGGAACCGAAAGATCGATCTGGCCCTTGAAGGCGGAGTCGAGATCGCCTGCGGCCAGCAGCGAGACGGTCTGCGTCGTGCCGATCAGCGACGGATTGGCGACGACCATGTCGCGAAGCTGGGTGCGGACGCCATCCGAGATCATCTGGTTGACGGCGCGCAGCCCGGCACGGTCGTTCTCGGCCACGCCGAGCACCTTGGCAACCGCGTTGCGGGCGAGGATCGGGTAGTTCGCCGTCATCAACTTCTGCGGATCGGTGGCCCGCTCGTTCTGCGGGTCGATGACCTGCTCGGAGAACTCGACCGGCACGGTGATCATCGTCTGCTGGAAGGCGGTATAGCCCTTGGAGACGACCGACCAGATGAGGATCAGCAGGAAGATGATGCCGAAGGACAGGGCGGCTATGCCATAGGCGCGGAAGCGGCGTTCGGCGGCGTAACGGCGCTTGATGCCGATATCGCGACGGGCGGGCTTGGCCTTGGGGATGCCTGCTGCGGGAGAAAGTGCATCGGTCATTCGTACTGCTCCCGATATTTGCGCACGATGTAGAGTGCATAGATGTTGAGGCAAAGCGTGATCGCGAAGAGCGTGATGCCGAGCGCGAAGGCCACCAGGGTCTGCGGCGAGGTGAACTCGAGGTCGCCCGTCAGCTGGCTGACGATCTTGACCGTCACCGTCGTCATCGGCTCGAAGGGATCGAACTGGATGCGGGCGGCGACGCCGGCGGCCAGCACGACGATCATGGTCTCGCCGATGGCGCGGGAAGCGGTCATCAGGATGGCGCCGACGATGCCCGGAAGCGCTGCGGGCAACGTCACGCGCTTGACGGTTTCGGAGCGGGTCGCGCCGAGACCGAGCGAACCGTCGCGCAGGGCGCGAGGCACGGCGGTGATGATGTCGTCGGACAGCGAGGAAACGTAAGGGATCAGCATGATGCCCATGACGAAACCGGCCGTCAGCACGCTTTGCGCCTGGATGAAGTTCATGTAGTCGCCGGTCAGCAGGCCATTCACCTGCGAGGAGAGATCGCGCAGGAAGGGACCGACAACAGTCAGGGCGAAAAAGCCGTAGACGATGGTCGGGATGCCGGCAAGGACTTCAAGCAGCGGCTTGGCGATCGAACGCACCTTCGGCGAGGCATACTCGGACATGTAGATGGCCGAGAAAAGACCGACCGGGACCGCGACGAGCATCGCCACCAGGCCGATATAGAGCGTGCCGAGAAGCAGCGGGATCAGGCCGAACTGGCCTTCCGAGTCGGTCGCGCCGGCGGCCGCGAAGCGCGGATCCCAGACGGTGCCGAAGAAGAATTCCCAGGCGGGCACGCGTGCAAAGAAGTGTCCCGCTTCCGTCAGCATCGACAGGACGATGCCGATCGTCGTGAGGATCGCGATGGACGACGCGACGACGAGACTGGCCAGGATGACCTTCTCGACCCGGTTGCGGGCGCGGAAACGGGGAGCGATCTGGCGGAACGCGAGCAGCGCACCGGCCAGCGACGCGGCGAGCACCACGATCGTCATCGCCGTCCGGCTCAACGCGGTCATGGTGTTCAGCTCGCCGGCGGCCTCGACCATGAAGGGCTGCGGCTCACCCGCGAGCGGCACGCCCTTGGCGCCGAGCGCGGCGCGCAGCTCGGCCGGATTGCTGCCCACCCGCTCGATCTCTTCCAGCGACAGCACGTTCATGCCGCGCGCAAGCGAGCTCACCATGCCGAAGTTCAGCCCCTGCTCGGCCTCGGAGAGAGCCTTCACCTCTTCGGGGAAGCCCGAACGAACGGAAGAATTGATGTAGATCGGGCTGGCGACAAGCCAAACCGCAAGGATCAGCAAGGCGGGAACGATCGCCCACAGGGCGATGAACGACCCGTAATATCCCGGTCGGGAATGCAGTTTGGACGACAGTCCGCCGGCAAGCGCCATGGCGCGCCGCGCGCCGGCAACGTATCCGGCAATGCCGATCAACGCCACAATCAATAATATCAATGATGTACTCATCAGAATCCCCCGGCCTACCGCCGATGGCGGCAACCCATACCGCCCAGCTCCGCTCATCGGAACCGATCGCATCCGCGTCCGCGCCGTGCGCGTCGACCGCCGCTTTTCCTGCGGCGCCTCGAGCTGCGATGAACAGCCCGATCAAGGAAAATCGGCGCCGCCAGAGGGCGGCGCCGATCATTTCATTACATGGTCTTGCCGGCTTCGAAGTCCTTGCGGACCTGCTCACGCTGGTCGTCCGGAGCAGCGACGAGGCCGTATTCGGCAAGCGGGCCCTCGGGGCCGACCATGTCGTCGGAGACGAAGAATTCCACATATTCCTTGAGGCCCGGGATGACGCCGAGGTGAGCCTTCTTCACGTAGAAGAAGAGCGGGCGGGAAACCGGATACTGGCCGGAAGAGATGGTTTCCGTCGACGGAACGATGTCCTTGACGGTCGCGACCTTCAGCTTGTCCATGTTGTTTTCATAGAAGGCCAGACCGAAAACGCCGACGCCGGTCTTGTTGGCCGCGATGCGGGCGAGCGTCTCGGTATAGTCGCCGTCGATGTCGACCGACACGCCATCCTTGCGAACGGCGATGCATTTGGCCGCAGCCTGCTTGGCATCCGAAACGAGGCCCTTGATGACGTCGGCGGCGCCGGCTTCCTTGCAGCCTTCGGACATGATCTTCTCTTCGAAGACTTCGCGGGTGCCGTGCTTGGAGCCCGGAATGTAGGCGGCGATCGGGCCTTTCGGCAGGGTCGGGTTGATCTCGGACCAGTTCTTGTACGGGTTGGCGACGAGCTTGCCGTCCACAACGACTTCAGCGGCAAGAGCCTTGTAGAGGTCCTTCGGCTCGATCTTCATGTCGCCATTGCTGGAGTCGGCCGCGAAAACGATACCGTCGTAGCCGATGCGGATTTCCTGGATATCGGTGACGCCGGCGGCCTTGCAGGCTTCCAGCTCGCTCTTGTTGATGGGGCGCGAAGCGTTGGCGACGTCGATGGTGCCTTCGCCGACGCCGGAGCAGAATGCCTTCAGACCACCGCCCGTGCCGCCGGATTCAACGACCGGAGCCTTGAAGTTCGGGAAGGTCTCGGCAAAAGTTTCGGCAACGATCTTCGCGTAGGGAAGAACGGTGGAGGAACCGGCAACCTGGACCTGGTCGCGCGCAGCGGCAGCACCGGCAAACGCAACGGAGGCCACGAGGGCTGCTGCAGAAAGTTTCAAGATGTTCATGAGGTCTCTCCCGTCATGGGCTTGTGTGAATGCGAACGTCGCCGGCTCTCGCTCTCGCCGGCGCTCAGCCCGCTTGTCTTAGCCGTTGTAGCCTCTTCGTTTTATGTCACTTCGATGAAACATTTGTGACACATCAAATGATTGTTATTACTACATAAAATCGCTGCACAGCCTTGCAGCGGCATGGCTTTATGTCAAAACCGCACGGTGAACTCGCTTCCCTTGCCGACTTCCGACTTCACGATCAGGCGGGCCCTGTGGCGGGTCAGGATATGCTTGACGATCGCAAGGCCCAGACCCGTGCCCTTCTTGGAGCGGCTGTCGGCCACGCTGACGCGGTAGAAGCGCTCGGTCAGCCGCGGAACATGTTCGGCCGGAATGCCCGGCCCGTGGTCGACGACAGCGACTTCCACCGGTTCGGAAGCGCCGTTCCTGAGGTAAACGTCGACGACTTTGCCTTCCTGTCCGTACTTGCAGGCATTTTCGATCAGGTTCTCGAAAACCTGGACGAGTTCGTCGCGATCGCCCAGCACCTCCACCTTGCCTTCCGGCAGATGGGTGCGGATCTCGACGCCGAGATCGTCGGCAAGCGGCAGCAGCGCATCCCGCACATGGCCGATCAGCGGCTTCAGATCGATCGTCTGGTCGGGCGCGATGTGGGACTTGAGCTCGAGGCGCGAGAGCGACATCAGGTCGTCGACCAGGCGGCTCATGCGCGTCGCCTGGTCGAACATGATGGCGAGGAAGCGCTCCTGGGCGGCCGGATCGGAACGTGCCGGCCCCTGCAGGGTCTCGATGAAGCCCCTCAGCGAGGCAAGCGGCGTGCGCAGTTCATGGCTGGCATTGGCGACGAAATCCGAGCGCATGCGGTCGATGCGGCGCAGTTCTGAAATGTCCCGGAAGGACAGAAGATACAGCTTTTCCGCCGCGCTCTCCGGACCGTGGGGCACCGGCTGGCTGAGATCGATCGGCGCGATGCGCAGGGTGTAGACGCGTTCCGAAGGAAGACGCTCAGAATGCTCGATCTGATTCGGCTCATCGGTCGCGATGGTCTCGCGCACCATGTCGAGAATGCCCGGCGAACGCAGTCTCGCGGACAGATGCGACCCGGCCGGCAAGATGCCGAAAGCCTTCTCCGCCGCCTTGTTCTGGAAAAGGACGGTGGCGTCGCCGCCGAGCACGAAAGCCGGGGTGTCCAGCGCGCCGAGCGTCGCGGCCACCTGCGGCAACGGATCGAAGACCGGCTCCTCATCCTCGACGACCTGCGGTTCCTCGACCGGCGGCGCGGCCGGCCTGCGCGCCACGACGACGAGCACCAGAAGCAGCCAGCCCACGACGACGCCCGGCCATTGCATGCCGGCCAGAAAGGCGAGCAAGGCGAGCAGCGTCAGGAGCAGCAGCAGGGGCCTTTCACGCCGGACCCCCGCACTGAGCGCATCCCAAGCCTTCCGCCATTTCTCCTGAACCGACCCCACGACCCGACCTGCAGCCTCATTGAGTTGAACGCGTGCTCATATATCCCTTGCATGACAGATATGCATCGCTTCCGATGAATATCATAAAAATCAAGACGCACAGGGCTGTAGCGGAATTTCGAACTTGCGTTACATATGAAGTTCGCCCTGTCGGCGTATTGGAGGGAAAAGATCATGGCGGATGCGACCGGAAGCCGGGCAGTCACTCTCGACATCAACGGCAAGTTCAAGCGTTTCGATATCGACGATCCGAAATTGCCGGGCTGGATCGAGGAGCACGCGCTCGAATCGGGCGGCTATCCCTATGACGACAAGATGGACAGGGAGAAATACGAGAAGCAGCTGGAGAAACTGCAGATCGAACTGGTGAAGGTGCAGTTCTGGCTGAAGGCGAGCGGCAAACGGCTGATGGCGCTTTTCGAAGGCCGCGACGCAGCCGGCAAGGGCGGCACGATCTTCTCCATCCATGCCTATCTCAACCCCCGTTCCGCCCGCGTCGTGGCGCTCAACAAGCCGACCGAGACGGAAGCGGGGCAATGGTATTTCCAGCGCTACATCTCGCATTTCCCGACTTCGGGGGAGATCGTGCTCTTCGACCGTTCCTGGTACAACCGGGCCGGCGTCGAGCCGGTCATGGGATTCTGCACGCCGGAGCAATACAAGGATTTCATGAAGGCGGTGCCGCGTTTCGAGGACACGATCTTCGACGAGGGCATCCTCTTCTTCAAATTCTACCTGGATATCGGCCGCGAGATGCAGCTCAAGCGCTTCCACGACCGCCGGCACGACCCGCTCAAGATCTGGAAGCTGTCGCCGATGGATGTCGCCGCGCTCAACAAGTGGGACGACTACACCGAAAAGCGCGACGTGATGCTCGACAAGACCCATACGAAGGAAACGCCCTGGGCCATCGTGCGGGCGAACGACAAGCGCCGCGCCCGCGTCAACGTCATCCGCCATATCCTGCTGTCGCTCGACTACGAGAGCAAGGACAAGCAGGCGATCGGCGAGCTCGACGAAAAGATCCTCGGCCTCGGTCCGAAGTTCCTGAAATAGGCGCTTACTGGCCCGGCAGAATGCGCACGGAATAAAGCAGCACGGGCCGGTCGGCGCCGTCGATGCCGCTGTTGATGATCAGCCGGCCCGGCCTGTTCGGTGCCAGCGACCGGTCGAAGGTCACGCGGAAGAGCGCCTCCAGCTTCTCCTGCGTGGCCGTGAACCGGTGGCGGCTGCAGGTGCCCAGGCTTCCGAAATCGCAGCGCACCGACAGTTGCGCGGAACGATTCTGGCCCGATTGCAGCGTCAGCGCCACCGTCGAGCTCTTGCCGGCCATTTCGCGCAGCACTTCCGGCGGCACATCGATCGCCACGTCGCCACCCTCGCCCGGCGCGGCGGACACGATCCGGACGGCCTGCCCCTCGGCTCCCGTCACGGCCTCTACCCCGGCCTGACCGCCGGGCTTCATTTCGGCCACGTTCGAGGGCACGAAGATTTCCACCCAGTCGTCGGAAAAGCCGCTCTGCGGATCGAAGGCGATCGGCCCCCCGCCCAAGCCCTGCCCGGCTCCGCCCGGCCGGTCGGCCGCTTTCATGGCTTCCTCGATGACGGATTGGACCATGCCGGACTGATAGAACCACCAGCAGGCGCCGCCGACGACGGCAAGCGTGATTATCCAGGTCAGGAGATGCGAAAGGAAACCCCGGCGCCTTCTCGGCTTGGCGGCCCGTTCCGGCGGGACATTCAGGCCGGTGTCGGATGGCGGCGCCGCGTCCTTCTTCGCCTTCACGGGTTCGACGGTTCCCGCTTTTGTCCGTGATCCGGCTTCGGTCCGTTCGGCCTCGAGGCGGTCGGCGCGCGTCGCACCGAAATCGGCAAGCCCCTCACCAGCCCCGACCGCCACGGTGGCGGCAGGCGCCACCGGCTGAGCGGGCGCAACCGGGGGGGCAACCTGAGGCGCAGCAGGCGGAGCGGCCTGCGTCGGAGCGACTTCCACGAAGGGCGCCTCGACCGGTTCGGTTTTCGGCGCATGGTCCGGCTCCGGGTGGAGCTCGACGACGGATGCCGACGCCGGCTGCGTCACGCGCTGAAGTTCCTCCATCTCGATTTCGTGGATCTTCTCTTCCAGCCGTTCGTGCTGCTGCATGATGACCAGCCGGTCGGTGACGCCCTGCTTGCGAAGACCGGCATCCAGCGCCTGGCGCGCCGACTGATAAATACGAGCCCTGATCTCCCGGTCCGCCCGGTCCGAGCGATCCAGTGCATTCCTGATGGCCGTTTCCAAACCGCTCACTGCCGGTCCTTCTTCCTACTCATTCCCGATACACGGGCCCGATACGCACACGTTTACGTTTCGGTAACCTCTCCGATCCGGAACTGCAAGCACCGCCTGTTCCGCCGAACCATGGCGAGAAATAAGGTCAGGATATGTCGGCGCCGGTCCACGCACGCTCCTCCGGCCGGCCCGCGGAAGTTTTTCCACCGGCTTTTCGCGGCCCACGGCATCTGCTAGACAGACTTACGTTTGCGTAAAGGTAAATCGGGAGGGCTCTTTCCTTATGCTTCCAGCAATCCTCAAGGACAGGCTGCGCCTGCCGGTCGTCGCGTCGCCGCTCTTCATCATCTCCCATCCGGAACTGACGCTGGCGCAATGCAAGGCCGGGGTGGTCGGCGCCTTTCCGGCGCTCAATGCGAGGCCGGAAAGCCAGCTCGACGAATGGCTGGCCTACATCACCGAGGAGCTCGCCGCCTACAATGCCGCACATCCGGAAAAGCCAGCCGCCCCCTTTGCCGTCAATCAGATCGTCCACATGTCGAACAAGCGGCTGGAGCACGATCTGGCGATGTGCGTGAAATACAAGGTGCCGATCGTCATCTCCTCGCTCGGAGCCGTGCCCGAGGTCAATGCGGCGGTGCATTCCTATGGCGGCATCGTGCTGCACGACGTCATCAACAACCGGCACGCCAATTCGGCGATCCGCAAGGGCGCGGACGGGCTGATCGCGGTCGCCGCCGGCGCCGGCGGCCATGCCGGCACGCTTTCGCCCTTCGCGCTGGTGCAGGAAATCCGTCAATGGTTCGACGGTCCGCTGCTGCTCGCGGGCGCCATCGCCACCGGCGGCGGCATTCTCGCGGCCGAGGCCATGGGAGCGGACATGGCCTATATCGGCTCGCCCTTCATCGCCACGCACGAGGCGCGCGCCGCCGACGGCTACAAGGAGATGATCGTCGCCTCGAACGCCGCCGACATCGTCTATTCGAACTATTTCACCGGCGTTCACGGCAACTATCTGAAGGGTTCGATCGCCGCGACGGGCATGGACCCCGACGCACTGCCTGAGGCCGACCCCACCAAGATGGATTTCGACAAGGCCGTGAGCGGACCGAAGGCCTGGAAGGAGATCTGGGGCGCCGGACAGGGCGTCGGCGCCGTCAAGGCGGTGGTTTCCGTCGCCGAACTGGTGGACCGGCTGGACGGCGAATACCGGGCTGCACGCGCCCGGCTTGCGCTTTGAACCGCGGAGAGACGGTGATTTGAGGAAAATCGCCGGGCAGATCAAATCCCGGCTTGAAATCGCCGGTCATTGCTTGTATCAGCCGCATCACTCGCAGCCCGGCCGAGCCGTCCGCTGCCCGTGCCGCTTTAGCTCAGTCGGTAGAGCACATCATTCGTAATGATGGGGTCACGTGTTCGAGTCACGTAAGCGGCACCACTTCCTTCCGGCATTTACTCAGAGTCTGGCCACCACCGCCCGGGCGGCTACGGCCTCGTCAGCGATTCGGACGGCGGTGCGCAGTGCCTGACCGCCGGCCTGAGGGTCCGCCTTTAACAATTGGGAAATCCCGTTTTGGCGTTTCGCCGCCATTTGAGGTGCATCCGGGGGAAATCCGTGCCGCTTCGGCACAGGCGCTGTGGAAAGTAACGATCCGCTAACTCTGATCATTAACGGCAGTGGAACCAAGAGCCGGATTCGAAAAACGTCTGCACCGTCGCACCAGGCGGTGTCCTCCCGCCGTCGGTCGCGGCCGGAGGCTCGGTGCGGCGGATCACACACGAGGCGTGCGCCGGGCCTCCGCGCCTGCTATCCATCTCATGACGACTGACTGGTGAACGGCCGGCACCCGCCATCCCCTCGGAACGGCGGGCCGGATCGAAGTGCGAAAGCGGTGTTCGCACTTCGGCGGGTATTCTGCTGGGTCAGGCCGCTTCGCCGAATTCGCGGCGCATGATCTTCGCACCCTCGACCATGGCCTTCATCTTGCCGAAAGCGACGTCGCGCGGCAGGTATTTCATGCCGCAATCCGGCGCGACGATGATGTTCTCCGCCTCCACATAGGGCAGCGCGCGGCGGATGCGGTCGGCGACGACTTCCGGCGTCTCGACGTTCATGTCCGAGAGATCGATGACGCCGAGCATCAGCGTCTTGCCGGAAAGGCCGGTCAGCGTCGAGCAGTCCAGCTTGGACTGCGCGGTCTCGAGCGACACCTGATGGCAGGAGCAGCCGGAAAGCTGGGTCAGGAAGGAATAGCCCGACGGGCGCTCGTGGATGATCGCCGCATAGCCGAAGCAGATATGCACGGCGGTGGTGCCCTTCACGCCGTCGAGCGCCCGGTTGAGCGCCGCGAGGCCATATTGTTCCGCCTTCTGCGGCCGGGCCTGCATATAGGGCTCGTCGATCTGCACCACGTCGGCGCCGGCGGCGAAGAGATCCCTGATCTCGGCATTGACGGCATCGGCATAATCGTAAGCGGCCTCTTCCTCGGTCTTGTAGTAATCGTTCTGCGCCTGCTGCGACATGGTGAAGGGGCCGGGCACGGTGATCTTGATCTTGCGGTCCGTATGGCTGCGCAGGAACTTCACGTCGTCGGCCTCCACCGCGTGCTTGCGGCGGATTTTTCCGGTGATCCGGGGCACCGGGTTCGGATGGCCGGAGCGATCGAGCGCTGTGCCGGGATTGTCGAGGTCGACGCCTTCGAGCGCGGTGGCGAACCGGTTGGAATAGCTCTCGCGGCGGATCTCGCCATCGGTGATGATGTCGAGGCCGGCTTCCTCCTGCGCCTTGATCGCCATGATCGTCGCGTCGTTCTGCGCTTCGGCCAGATATTCCTGCGGAATGCGCCAGAGCTCTCGGGCACGGACGCGGGGCGGGAAACGACCGGCGAGCTTGGCGCGGTCGATCAGCCATTCGGGTTGCGGGTAACTGCCGACGAGTGTCGTTGGAAAAAGCATTGCCATCCTCCCGTGTGTCAATGTTGAAAGACGTTATACAGCGATGGAGCCATATCCTGTCAACAAAAACGCCGACATCACTTTCCTTGACGAACGGGGGCACGCGAAGGAATATCGCGCCCGCTGCCGGTCTTCGGCGGCTCAAGACATTTCCCGAGGAGAATTCATGTCGCTGGACCCTGAGATCGTCGAGACGCTGAAGAGCGTTTCCACCGCCACCTTGACCACGGTGCTTTTGAAGAAAGGGCTCAGAAACGTCTGGATGCGCGGCACCAGGCCGCTGAAGCCCGGCCAGGGCCGTGCCGTCGGCAAGGCTTTCACGCTGCGCTTCGTGCCCGCCCGCGAGGACCTCGCCACGCCCGAAAGCTGGGCCTCGCCGATCTCCACCCGCGCGGCGATCGAGGCGATGCCGGAAGGCTGCGTCGCAGTCGCCGGTGCGATGGGCATTACCGATGCCGGCATCTTCGGCGATATCCTCTGCGCCCGCATGGCGAAGCGCAACGTGGCGGCGCTGATCACCGACGGCGTGATGCGTGATGCGGAAGGCGTGCTTTCAAGCGGCATGAAGGTCTGGTGCGACGGCATCGCCGCTCCGCCTTCGGTCGCCGGGCTCACTTTCGTCGGCTGGCAGGAGCCGATCGCCTGCGGCGGCGTCGCCGTCTTTCCGGACGACATCGTCGTGGTGGACGAGGACGGCGCCGTGCTGATCCCGGCGAAGCTCCTCGATGCCGTGCTGGCCGAGGCGCCCGAACAGGAGCGTATGGAAGCCTGGATCATGACGGAGGTCGACCGCGGCGTGCCGCTTCCGGGCCTTTACCCGATGAATACCGAAACGAAGGCACGCTACCAGGCCTGGAAGGATGCGCAGAAATGACATTCGGAACCCATTCGAAGGGCGTCTACGCGATCGCCACCACGCCGTTCCTCGAAGACGGTTCGATCGACTTCACGTCGGTCGACCGGCTGACGGATTTTTATGAGGAGACCGGCTGCACCGGCATTACCATTCTCGGCATCATGGGCGAGGCGCCGAAGCTGGAGCCGGAGGAAAGCCGGGCGATCGTCAAGCGGGTGGTCTCGCGCGCCAGGGTGCCGGTCATCGTCGGCGTCTCGGCGCCGGGTTTTGCGGGCATGCGGTCGCTGGCACGGGATTCGATGGAGATGGGCGCCGCCGGCGTGATGATCGCGCCGCCGCCTTCGCTTCGCACGGACGACCAGATCGTCAGCTATTTCGCCGGCGCCGTCGAAGCGGTCGGCGGGGACGTGCCATGGGTGCTGCAGGACTATCCGCTAACGCTGACGGTCGTCATGTCGCCGGGGGTGATCGCGCAGATCATGACCAATCATCCCTCCTGCCTGATGCTGAAGCACGAGGACTGGCCGGGGCTCGAAAAGATCTCCAGGCTCAGGGCCATGCAGAAGGCGGGAGAACTGCGCCCCTTCTCGATCCTCTGCGGCAATGGCGGCCTGTTCCTCGATTTCGAGCCGGAACGCGGCGCCGACGGAGCCATGACCGGCTACGGTTTTCCGGACATGCTGACGGAGCTGGTGCAGCTTTTCGCGGACGGCAAGCGCGACGAGGCGCATGACCTCTTCGACGCGCATCTGCCGCTGATCCGCTACGAACAGCAGGTGGGGGTCGGCCTTGCGGTGCGCAAGCATGTGCTGAAGCGCCGCGGGGTGATCGCGACCGACGTCCAGCGCAAGCCGGCGCAGATGCTCACCCCGGCAGCGAAGGCAGAAGTCGACTATCTGCTCGGCCGCATGGCGAAGAAGGACAAGCGGGCGGCGTTCTGAAGCGGAAGGTGCTTCAGCGACGGCAATGGGCGGGCGCCCCCTCATCCGCCTGCCGGCACCTTCTCCCCGCTGGGAGAAGGGGATATGCCGCGCCGTCGCCGTTCCTCCTCTCCCCTCGGGGAGAGGGTGGCCGAGCGTAGCGGAGGCCGGGTGAGGGGGCCGCTTGCCCCTGACTTATCGAACGAGATACCGCACCCTCTCCGCAATCGCCATCGAAGCCGTCAGCCCGGGGCTTTCGATGCCGTAAAGGGCTGCATAGGCCGGGTGGCCGGTGGCCTCCGGCCCCTGGATGACGAAGTCGCCGCCCCCTCCCCCCTCCGGGCCGACGACCTTCGGCCGCATGCCGGAATAGGCGGGCTGCAGCGCGCCATCGGCAAGGTCCGGCCAATAGCGGCGGATCGCGGCATAGAACTTGTCGGCGCGGCGCGGATCGACGTCGTAGTCGATCGTCTCCACCCATTCGACATCGGGGCCGAAACGGGCCTGACCGGCGAGATCGAGCGTCAGGTGGACGCCGAGCCCGCCCGGCTCCGGCACCGGATAGATCAGCCGGCCGGCGGGAGCACGGCCGCTCAGCGAGAAATAGCAGCCCTTCGCATAATGCCGTTCCGGCATGGCCCTCCGGTCCAGGCCGCTCAAGCTCTCCGAGATCGCCCAGGCGCTGAGGCCGGCCGCATTCACCACCAATCTCGCCTCGATCTCCACCGGATCGCGGCCGCCGACCGAGAGCCGGATCGCATCGGACAGAAGCTCGCCGCCGAGAACGGGAGAATTGAGGACGATAGCGCCGCCATGCGCCTCGATATCGGCGATATAGGCCTCCATCAGGCGATGGCTGTCGATGATGCCGGTCGAGGGCGAGACGAGCGCCGCAAAACCCCGGATCCGCGGCTCCAGCCGGGCAAGCTCCGTGGCATCGATCAGGCGGCAGTCGTCGACGCCATTCGCTTTCGCCTGTTTCAGCAGTTTTTCGAGATAGGCGACCTCCGCCTCGTTCGAGGCGACGACCAGCTTGCCGCATCGCCTGTGCGGGATATGGCGCTCATCGCAATAGCCGTAGAGCCTGTGCCTGCCGGCGACGCAAAGCTCCGCCTTCAAACTGCCGGTCGGGTAATAGAGCCCCGCGTGGATGACCTCGCTGTTGCGGGAAGAGGTGATGCTGCCGGTCATCGGCTCGGCTTCGAGGAGGACGACCTCGCGGCCGGCGATCGCCAGTTCGCGCGCCACCGCCAGCCCGACCACGCCGCCGCCGACGACGACGCAATCGAGCTCCAGCACTTCGCTCATATCCTCCTCCGCACTTTTGCCTTCCGATTGCCGGTCCGGATGATATACGAGAAAACCGGCGCGGCCAGCGCTCCGATCGGAGGAGGAGTTTAATCAATGCAAGGCTTTTATCGATGCTGAAGGTGGTATTTCTTGATCGCGATACGATCGGTCCTTCGGTGACGATCACGAGGCCCGCTTTCGCGCACGAATGGGTGGAATACGGCAAGACGGCGCCGGAAGAGGTCGCGGCACGCATCAGGGATGCCGATGTCGTCATCACCAACAAGGCGCCGGTGCGCGAAGCATCGATCGCCGGGGCGCCGAAGCTCAAGATGATCGCGGTCGCCGCCACCGGCTACGACGTGATCGACCTTGCCTTCGCCAAGGAGCGCGGCATCACCGTTTCCAACGTGCGCGGCTATGCGGTCAATACGGTGCCGGAACACACGTTCGCGCTGATCTTCGCGCTGCGCCGCTCGATCGCCGGCTTCCGCCAGGACGTGATCGCCGGCGAATGGCAGCGGGCCAACCAGTTCTGCTTCTTCAACCATCCGATCAAGGATCTCGCCGGCTCGACGCTCGGCATTTTCGGGCGCGGCACACTCGGCAAGTCGGTGGCGAAGATCGCAGAAGCCTTCGGCATGAAGGTCATCTTCGCCGCCCGCAAGGATGCCGAGAAGATCGAGCCCGGCTACACTGCCTTCGGCGAGGTGCTGGAGACTGCCGACATCATCACCTTCCACATGCCGCTGACGCCCGCGACCCGCGACCTCATCGGGCTGCCGGAATTCCGCAGGATGAAGCGCCGCCCGCTGATCATCAACACGGCGCGCGGCGGGCTGGTGAACGAGGCCGACCTGGTGACGGCACTCGACGAGGGATTGATCGCCGGCGCCGGTTTCGACGTGCTGACGAAGGAGCCGCCGGCGCCGGACAATCCGCTGCTGACGGTGCTCGAGCGGCCGAACGTCATCGTCACGCCGCATGTCGCCTGGGCGAGCGACGAGGCGATGCAGACGCTCTGGGCGCAAGTGATCAGCCATGTGGAAAATTTCGAAAAGGGCACGCCGACCAACGTGCTTTAACCGAACTACGCTTTAAGGGAGCGCCGTCGATGGACCTGAATACCGCCGTCACCCGTCGACCGCTTTCGGCCTGCTCGCTGGACGAGGGCGCCGCCGCCTTCACGGAAGGATTCTCCGGCTATGTGGTGCCGGTGAACGTCACGCCGCAGGCATTGGCGCTGCGCATCCAGCGCGAGGATGTCGATCCCGCCATCAGCGAGGTCTTCTTCGACGGCGAGCGTCCGGCAGGCATCCTGCTCGTCGCCCGGCGCGGCGAGCGTTCCCGCATCAGCGCCCTCGGCATCGGCCCGACGATCCGCGCCAAGGGCCTCGGCCGCGCCGTGATGGGCGAGGCGATCGAAGCGGCACGGCAGCGCGGCGACCGGCAGCTCGTCCTCGAAGTGATCGATTCCAACGTCCGGGCCCGCGATCTCTATCTCTCGCTCGGCTTTGCGATCACCCGCAAGCTTGTCGGCTTCGGCCGCAGCCGCAGGCTCGCCACGCCGGATGCCGCTCCCGCCGCGGAATGCGATCCCGGAATGGCGGTGGAGATACTTTCGAAGTTCTCGGATGCCAATCCGACATGGCAGACGGACCCGGTCTCGTTCCGGCACGCGGGCTCGCCGCTCAAAGGTTTTGCGCTGGATGGAAGGGCCGCCGCATTGGTCGACGACAGCGGCCGGGACGTGCGGCTCTATGGTCTTGCGGCCGATCCGGCGCATCGCCGGCAGGGTCTCGGCCGGTCGCTGGCGGACGGGCTCGCCGCCCGCTATCCCGGCCGCAAGCTCTACATTATCGAGAACGTGCCGCAAGGCGTGCTCGACCGGTTCATGCGGCGTGTCGGCTGGCGCAAGAGCACGCTCACCCAGTCCGAAATGGTGCTCGGCCTCAGATAATCCGCCCTTAAACGATACATAGCTCGAATAGTATTTCCGGCTTTAGCGAAACATTTAGGGGTCGTGCGGAAGATGTCGGTTCAATCAACCGCGCGACAGACCTGGATGGAAAGGGGCCGGCCGATGGCGGAAGCATTCGAAAATACGGTACGCGAGTTCATTGCGGAGAATTTCCTGTTCCGCGCGGACGCTCAGGTGGCGAACAACCAGTCGCTGCTCGAAACCGGCGTGATCGACTCGACCGGCGTGCTGGAGCTGATCGCTTTCCTGGAACAGACCTACGGCATCACGGTTGCCGATAACGAGATCGTTCCGGAAAATCTCGACAGCATCGACAACGTCACGCACTATCTCTCGGCCAAGCTGGCCGCGGCCTGAGGATGCGCTCATGCGCATAGAGGCAAGGCTCCGCGACAGCGCCCGACGGTTCGGGGAGAAGACCGCGCTCATCGCGGGCGCGGTCCGGCTGACTTATGCGGACCTCGATGCGCAATCCGACCGGCTGGCGGCAGGCCTCATGCGCGCCGGCATCAGGCCCGGCGACCGGGTGCTCATGGTGCTGGACAACTGCCACGAAGCCGTGCTGAGCTTCTTCGGCGCCTGGAAAGCCGGCGCGGTGCCCTGCCCGCTCTATCCGGCGATCAAGGCGGAAAAACTTTCAAGCATTCTCGGCAGCACGGAGGCTTCGGCAATCGTCGCCCAGGCGCGGCAGCGTCCGATGGTGGATGCTGCCATCGCCATGACGAAAATCCGTCCGGTCCTGATCGTTGCCCAGGCAGGCGCCGGCGAAGAGATCGGCGACGCGCTGCGTTTCGAGGCGCTGCTGGCAGGGGAGCCGAAAAGCCCGCTCCGCGAGCGCGCGAACAGCGAGGCGCTGGCACTGCTGATCCACACTTCGGGCTCGACGGGCCGGCCGAAGGGCGTGATGCTCACGCATGCCAATGTGGCGGCCGCCTGCGACGCGATCGTCTCCTATCTCGGCAACACGGCCGACGACATCGTGCTGAACGTGCTGCCGCTCTCCTTCGGCTACGGCATCACCCAGGTCGTCACGATGGTGACGGTGGGCGGTACGCTGGTGCTGGAAAAGAGCTTCGCCTTCCCGCGCAAGATCCTGGAACGGCTCGGCGAGGTCAAGGCGACCGGCTTCCCGCTGGTGCCGCCGATGGCCGCTCTGATCACCGGCATGAAGGATCTGGCGCCGGGCTTCCTGCCGCATCTGCGTTACATCACCAGTGCTGCGGCTGCCATGCCGCCCGCCTTTACCGAAAGGCTGCAGCAGCTTCTTCCCCGGACGCAGCTCTTCCTGATGTACGGCCAGACCGAATGCCTGCGCGCCACCTATCTGCCGCCGGAGGAAGTCTCCCGCCGGCCGCTTTCGGTCGGGCACGCCATTCCGGGCGGCACGGCTTTCGTCGTCGACGAGGACGGCCGGCCGGTCCCTCCCGGCACGATCGGCGAACTCGTCGTCGAGGGACCGCATGTGATGCCCGGCTATTGGGGTGACGGCCTGGCCTCGGTGCGCGCGCTTTCGCCGGCGGCCGACGGGCGGCGCCTGCATACCGGCGACCTCTTCCGCGCCGACGCGGACGGCTTCCTTTATTTCATCAGCCGGCGCGACGACATCATCAAGACGCGCGGCGAAAAGGTGAGCCCGCAGGAGGTCGAGCGTGCGCTTTACGCGCTGCCCGGCATCAGGGAGGCCGCGGTCGGCGGCGTCGACGATCCGGTCTTCGGCCAGGCGATCCGCGCCTATGTGGTGCTCGAAGACGGCGCGACGCTCACCGAGCGCGAGATCATCCATCACTGCGCGGGCCAGCTCGAAGACTACATGGTGCCGAAAAGCGTCGAGTTCCGCGACGCACTGCCGCGCACGACGACCGGCAAGATCCGGCTCGGCGCCGGTGAAACCAGCGAAATCATACGGGAGAACGTGGCATGACCCAGAGCTTGAAGCGCGCAGAGGCGGCCGAGAAATTCTCGCCCGATACGTTGAAGCTCGATGCGGAGGCGGAGATCGAGCGCATCTGCGGCTGGATCCGCGAAGCGGTGCTGAAGGACCTGCGCAAGCGCGGGGCGGTGCTCGGGCTCTCCGGCGGCATCGATTCCAGCGTGACGGCGGCGCTCTGCGCCCGCGCGCTCGGGCCGGCCAAGGTGACCGGCATCTTCATGCCGGAACATGACAGCGATCCCGAAAGCCTGCGCCTCGGCAGAGCGCTCGCGGAAGCCGTTGGCATCGGGACGGTGCTGGAAGACATCGGCCCGGCGCTCGCCGCCGCCGGCTGCTATGCCCGCCGCGACGGTTTCATCCGCCAGGTCGTGCCTGAATTCGGCGAGGGCTGGGGCTGTAAGGTGGTGCTGGAAGACGCGCTTGCCGGCCGCGGCTACAACATCTCCTGGCTGGTCGTCGCCAATCCGCAAGGCGAACAGAGCCGCCACCGCATGCCGCTCGACGTCTATCTCGGCATGATCGCGGCCGCCAACATGAAGCAGCGCACCCGCAAGCAGATCGAATACTACCATGCCGACCGGCTGAACTTCGCCGTCGCGGGAACGCCGAACCGGCTGGAATACGACCAGGGCTTCTTCGTGAAGAACGGCGACGGGGCCGCCGACTTCAAGCCGATCGCGCATCTCTACAAGAGCCAGGTCTATCAGCTCGCCGAAGCGCTCGGCGTGCCGGCCGAGATCCGCCGCCGTCCGCCGACCACCGACACATGGTCGCTGCCGCAGGGGCAGGACGAATATTATTTCTCGCTCCCCTACGACCGCATGGACCTCTGCCTCTACGGCCTCGACAACGGCATTTCCCGGGAAGACGTCGGCGAGGCCGCCGGCCTGACGCCGGACCAGGTGGATGCGGTGTGGCGCAACATCGGATCGAAGCGCAAGGTGGCGGAATATCTGCATGCGGAGCCGCTGACGATGCTGGGGTGATCCGGAGGAAATCCCCTCACTTGCAATTTCTGAAACTTAGCCTTTGGCTAAGATTTCGAAATTGCTTTCTCTCCCACAAGGGGAGAGATAACCGTGCCGCGCGCTCGACGCTCTACCTCTCCCCATGTGGGAGAGGTTACTAAATCAAGATCTTAGCCAGCGGCTAAGTCTTAGATTTTGTTGGTGAGGGGATCACCCCGCCAACCCTACTCGAACCGGTCGCCGATCAGCCGCGCCCAGCCTTCGCCCGCCAGTCCGCTGATCAGCGCCTGCCCCGCCCTGACCGGTTCGAGCAGGCTCTTGTCGCGTGCCGCCGCGACATAGAAGGAGCGGCTGTAGAAGAAGGCGCGGCGGGTCATCAGCGCCGGGTTCAGCCAGGGATGCGCCGCACCGCGCAGCCCGGCGCAACCGAGCCCATGGGCATGGGCGAAAAGATCGTCGACGAGCTCGCCGGCCGCGGCCGGCGCAGAAACCGCCTGCAGGACCCAGCCGATGCCGCCGGGCTCGGTGAAATAGACATAGGCGGCGAGCGGGCGGCCGTCGGCACCGTAGCCGACCCGCCATTCCGGATAGCCGAATTTCCGTTTCTGCTCGGCCTGATCGAGAAACCAGCCGATATTGTCCACCTCCCATCGCGGTCTCAGCGGATAAAAGTCCTTCAACACCAGCAGCGCCGTGCCGAATTCGGCGGGCGTCACGTCGCGAAAAGCAAGTTTGCCGCCCTGGGCCGGATGGAAGGACGCCTTTCCGACAAGCGCGGTCGCGCGGTCGGTCAATCGTCCGAACGGGCGAAGCAGCCGCGCGAGGCCGACGCGCCGTTCCAGCAGCTGCACGCCGACGGAGGCGGGCCGCAGGACCTTCAGCCAATTCAGGCTGTAACCAGGATCAAGGGGATGACCGGCCTTCTGCCACATGCCGAGCGCCGTCTGGTTTGCGGTCTCCGTCAGGGAAATATCCTGTGGGCCCGACAGGAAAGCGCGCACGAGGCGCGCGCCTGCAAGCGGATTTTCCCTCGGGTTCTCGACCATCAGCGAGCCCGCGAAAGCTGCGCGCAACGGCCGGCCGTCGAATTCCAGGCGTGCGGGAAAGACGCCGACGAAACCGGATATGCGGCCATCTCCCGCCGCAAAGACCTTTGAGCGGATATCGGGCTCCGCCCAGGGATGATCGAAAAAAGCCTCCTCGAGATAGGCATTCAGCGAGGGAGATTGGATTTTGGAGTTACGGAACGTCTTCTGGAAAAGCCGTGCGACGGGCTCGACATCCCCCCGCTCGAAATCGCGGACCGTACCCGCCTCCGTCTTTGCCGTCATGCCCCGTCACCTCACTGGAGGCACGACCTTGCACGAGGAGGATTAAATAAACGAAAAAGAGGCCCCGCAAATCGCGGGGCCCCAGACTGCTGACAAAGGTTCGAAATCTCTGATCGTCATGCTCGGGCCTGTCCCGAGCATCTGCAAACCATCGACGTTTATAGATCCTCGGCACAAGGCCGAGGATGACGCCGAGCAAGACGCGAGGTTTGTCATCAAGCTGAGGCCCCGCAAATCGCGGGGCCCAAAACTCGCCTGCGTGGTATCGATCAGGCGATTACATCCAGTAGGGCGGGACGCCGTAATAGTCGTAGATGGTCCGGCCCTTGTCGTTGTACCAGGTCTCGTCGTCGAGATCGCGGTAACGCGGCGCGCCGGTGATCTGGTCCTTGGTCAGGTCGATGCGATAGCCGTCGAGCTGTTCGTCATAGCGCAGCTTTTCCCAGGGCAGCGGATAGTAATCGTCGCCGATCCCCAGGAAGCCGCCGAAGCTCAGTACCGCATAGGCGACGCGGCCGCCGCGCTTTTCCAGAAGCACGCGCTCGATCGAGCCGATATGCTTGCCGTCGGCGCCGTAAACTCGCGTTCCTTCCACCTTGTCGCTGGCGATCAGCGACGGGGAATCCTTGACATAGGGGTCCTGACCGGCTCTCGGTTCCTGATGCAGCATGACGCACCTCCTTTGTTTCCTCATGCATTGTCACATCGGAAAAACGCCTCTCCCGGCGGGATGTTCCCCGGCGCGTGCAATCATTGACGTTTACGTCAAAGTTATATAGCTGTTTGACATGCGCCTATGGTTGAAGCCCGGGCGCCATGGCATAATCTGTTTCGGGCGGCAAAATGGAGGATTTTGCAGCCCACGCGCCGGCAAGCGCGGTACGGCAAAAAAGCGATAGAGGAGGTCCATATGAACGAAGTCACAGCACGTACCGACGCCAATCCGGAAAAAATCTGGCTCGCCTCCTACCCGCCGACGGTTCCGGCGGAAATCCCGCCGCTGCAGCATCATTCCCTCGGCGAGCTCTTCGAAGACAGTTGCGCACGGTATGCGGACCGTCTCGCCTTTTCGAGCATGGGCAAGTCGCTGACCTTCCGGCAGCTCGAAGCGGAAAGCCGCAAGATTGCCGCCTGGCTGCAGGCGCAAGGGTTCGCGAAGGGCGATCGCATCGCCGTCATGCTGCCGAACATCCTGCAGAACCCGGTGGTCGTCTACGGCATTCTCCGCGTCGGCCTGGTGGTGGTCAACGTCAACCCGCTCTATACGCCGCGCGAACTGGAGTACCAGCTCAAGGATTCCGGCGCCAAGGCGATCTTCGTCCTGGAAAATTTCGCCCGGACCGTCGAACAGGCTTTGCCGAACACCGGGATCAGGCACGTGGTCGTGGCGACCATGGGCGACATGCTGGGCCTCAAGGGCCATATCGTCAATCTCGTCGTCCGCCGAGTGAAGAAGCTCGTGCCGGCATGGTCGCTTCCAGCGGCCAAAAGCTTCAAGCAGGTCATCGCCGAAGGGGCCCGATCGGCCATGAGCCCCGTCGAGGCTTCCGCCGAGGACATTGCGTTCCTGCAATATACCGGCGGCACGACCGGCGTTTCCAAGGGGGCGATCCTCACCCATTCCAACCTGCTCGCCAACAAGGAGCAGATGGCGATGTGGCTCGAAACGGCCTTTCTTTCGAAGCCGCGGCCGGACCAGCTGCAATTCCTCTGCGCCCTGCCGCTCTACCATATCTTCGCGCTGACGGTGAATTCGCTGATGGGCGTCGCCACCGGCAGCCACAATATCCTCATCGCCAACCCGCGCGACATCCCCGCCTTCGTCAAGGAGCTGCAGAAGTACCGGATCCACATATTTCCGGGCCTCAACACGCTGTTCAACGCGCTGATGAACAATCAGGATTTCCAGAAGCTCGACTTTTCCGCGCTGCTGCTCGTCTTCGGCGGCGGCATGTCGGTGCAGCGGCCGGTCGCCGAACGCTGGCTGAAGATGACCGGCTGCCCGATCACCGAGGGCTACGGTCTTTCGGAGACCTCGCCCGTCGCGACCGCCAACCGGCTCGATACGAAGGAGTTCACCGGCATGATCGGCCTGCCGATATCGTCGACGGAAGTCTCCATCCGTGACGACGACGGCCGGGACGTCGAGCTCGGCGACGTCGGCGAAATCTGCATCCGCGGCCCGCAGGTGATGGCCGGCTATTGGAACCGCCCCGACGAGACCGCCAAGGTGATGACGCCGGACGGCTATTTCCGCACCGGCGACATGGGCTACATGGACCGCCAGGGCTATACGAAGATCGTCGACCGCAAGAAGGACATGATCCTCGTCTCTGGCTTCAACGTCTATCCGAACGAAGTGGAAGAAGTGGTCGCCACCCATCCGGGCGTACTGGAATGCGCGGCGATCGGCGTGCCGGACGAACATTCCGGCGAGGCGGTGAAGCTTTTCGTGGTGAAGAAGGATCCGAACCTGACGGAAGCCGACCTGAAGGCCCATTGCGCCGCCAATCTCACCAACTACAAGCGTCCGCGCTTCATAGAATTCCGCACCGAACTGCCGAAATCGAACGTCGGCAAGATCCTGCGGCGCGAGTTGCGGGGCTGACCGACCGTTGCATCGCTGCGACAGGCGGCAATCAAGAATTGGTCACATAGGCGGAATTCCGCGGTTAGCAGTGGACGGCCCGACGATCCTTGATTAGCGCTTTCCGGTAAGGGCTTGAACAGGAGCATGTTGGAGTTCGCTTGGAGAGCCGCGCCGGATTTTCCTTCCGCCTGATCGCCGTCGCTGCGGTGCTGGCCGTTCTCGCTGGTTGCGCCGGGCGGCCCGAAGGCGTGCTCATTCCCAACTCGGCTCAGGCTGCCGGAGCCTCGAAGGTCGATGTCCTCGTCGCGACCACGCGGCGTCCCACCGAGACGCCCGGCGTGCTGTTTTCGGGCGAACGCGGCAGGGAACCGCATGTCACCGAGATCGCCGTCTCCATTCCGCCGGACAGCGCCCGCGAGATCGGTCAGGTGCAGTGGCCGTCGAAGCTGCCCGCCAATCCGGCGAAGGAGTTCGCGACCGCCTCCGTGACGCCGCTGACGGTCGATGGCGCCCGAAGCTGGCTCAGAGGGCATCTGCCGAAAAGCCGCCGCGTGCTGGTCTTCGTGCACGGCTTCAACAACCGCTACGAGGACGCGGTCTACCGCTTCGCCCAGATCGTCCACGATTCGAAGGCGGACGTGGCGCCGGTGCTCTTCACCTGGCCGTCGCGCGGCAGCATCTTCGCCTATAATTACGATAAGGAAAGCACGAACTATTCCCGCGATGCGCTGGAAGAGATGCTGCACCGGCTGGCGAAGGAGCCGGAGGTCGGCGAAGTCACCATCATGGCCCATTCCATGGGTTCCTGGCTGACCGTCGAGGCGCTCCGGCAGATGGCGATCCGCGACGGCCGCGTGGCGCCCAAGATCCAGAACGTCATCCTCGCCTCCCCCGACCTCGATGTCGACGTGTTCGGCCAGCAGCTCGCGGAAATCGGTGAGAATCGTCCGCATTTCACCCTCTTCGTCTCGCGGGACGACCGGGCGCTCAGCCTGTCGCGCCGCATCTCCGGCAATATCGACCGACTCGGGCAGGTGGACCCGACCGTCGAACCCTATCGCAGCGAGTTCGAGAAAGCCGGCATCGTGGTGCTGGACCTTACCGCGCTCAAGACCGGCGACAGCCTGAACCACGGCAAGTTCGCGGAAAGCCCGGAAGTGGTGAAGCTGATCGGCAACCGGCTGATCGAAGGCCAGGCGGTGACCGACAGCGATGTCGGGCTCGGCGACCGGCTCGGCGCCGTGGCGCTCGGGGCGGCGCAGACCGTTGGAGGAGCGGCGAGCGTCGCCGTCAGCACGCCGATTGCGATCTTCGATCCGGCGACCCGGCGCACCTACGACGAACAGGTCGAGCGCCTGGGCAATGCCGTCGGCAACACGGTCACCACGGCGGTCGGGCAATAGGTGAAAAGCCTTCCGCGGCGCTTGATTTGACGGGGAAAGCGAATAGGTTCCCGTGCATCCCCTTTCCGAGCGTGAGGAAGCCCCCATGCAGGCCATCATCCAAGACCTGAAATCCGCCGTCACGAAGACCAACGCCACGAATATCCGGGCCGCTTTCGCCGCCGATCCCGAGCGTTTCGAAAGGTTCAGCGCCACCTTCGGCGACCTTCTGATGGACTATTCCAAGACGGCCGTGAACGAAGAAATCCTGCTGCTGCTGCAAAGGCTTGCCGAGGTCGGCGGCGTCGCCGCCAAGCGCGAGGAGATGTTTTCGGGCGTTGCAATTAATTTCACGGAAGGCCGTGCGGTCCTGCACACGGCGCTCCGCAACCGGGCCAACAAGCCGGTCCTGGTCGACGGCAAGGATGTGATGCCGGAGGTCAATGCCGTGCTCGCCGCCATGGGGAAATTCGCCGACGGCATCCGCTCCGGCGCATTGAAAGGCGCCACCGGCAGGAAAATCACCGATGTCGTCAATATCGGCATCGGCGGTTCGGACCTCGGGCCGGTCATGGCGACGCTGGCGCTCGCCCCCTTCCATGACGGCCCGCGCGCGCATTTCGTCTCCAATGTCGACGGCGCGCATATCGCAGACACGCTGAAACTGCTCGACGCCGAAACCACCCTCTTCATCATCGCATCGAAGACTTTCACGACCATCGAGACGATGACCAATGCGGCTTCCGCCCGCGCCTTCATCGCGGACAAGCTCGGAGAGGCCGCGGTGAAGCATCACTTCGCGGCCGTCTCCACGGCGCTCGACAAGGTCGCCGCCTTCGGCATCGAGAGCGACCGCATCTTCGGTTTCTGGGATTGGGTCGGCGGCCGCTACTCCATCTGGTCGGCGATCGGCCTGCCGCTGATGATCGCGGTCGGCCCGGAAAACTTCGGAGAGTTCCTCGACGGCGCGCATGCGATGGACAACCATTTCCGCACCGCGCCGGTGCGCCAGAACCTGCCGATGCTGCTCGGATTGATCGGCTTCTATCACCGCAACGTGCTGAACTATCCCTCGCGCGCCATCCTGCCCTACGACCAGCGGCTCCTGCGCTTTCCGGCCTATCTGCAGCAGCTCGACATGGAATCGAACGGCAAGGGGGTCACGATCGACGGCAAGCCGGTCGAGGGCAATTCCGGCCCGGTCGTCTGGGGCGAGCCCGGCACCAACGGCCAGCACGCCTTCTACCAGCTCATCCACCAGGGCACGAGCATCATCCCGGCGGAGTTCATGATCGCGGCCAACGGCTTCGAGCCGCATCTGCGCCACCAGCACGAGCTCCTGATCGCCAACTGCCTGGCGCAGTCGGAAGCGCTGATGAAGGGCCGCACGTTCCAGGAAGCCAAAGAGCAGCTCCTTTCCAAGGGCATGGACGAGAAACAGGCGGATTTCATCGCCCCGCACCGCGTCTTTGCCGGCAACCGGCCGTCGATCACCTTCGTCTACGACAAGCTGACGCCCTTCGCGCTCGGCCGGCTGATCGCGCTCTACGAGCACCGCGTCTTCGTCGAAGGCGTGCTCTTCCGCATCAACTCCT
The DNA here is from genome assembly GCF_030378245.1 of Neorhizobium sp. CSC1952. Lineage (NCBI taxonomy): Bacteria > Pseudomonadati > Pseudomonadota > Alphaproteobacteria > Hyphomicrobiales > Rhizobiaceae > Neorhizobium > Neorhizobium sp. CSC1952. Next base: position 1,096,131 of record NZ_CP128416.1, read on the forward strand.
TCGACCAGTGGGGCGTCGAACTCGGCAAGGAACTGGCGACCGGCCTGCTGCCCGTCGTCGAAGGCAAGGAGAGCGCCGCGGGCCATGACAGCTCGACGCAGGGGCTGGTGAAGGCTTTGGCGGAATTGAAGAAGTAGTTCGGCTGATGTGATTTGGGTTCGGCGGGTTTCTTCGGGCCGGATTTTTTCGGGCATGCCGTGTCAGCCCCCCTCTGCCCTGCCGGGCATCTCCCCCACGGGTGGGGAGATTGGATGGACGCGCCGGTTTCCCCAATCAATAAAGGTGGGAACTCTGCATATGGTCTATTTGGCGGGAAAGTCCTGCCAGTTGTGATCTCCCCACCCGTGGGGGAGATGCCCGGCAGGGCAGAGGGGGGCTGACACGGCATGCCCTGGAATATAGACCGCGTCGCCCTACAGACCGATCTCATGCGCGAAGGGCGGATTGGCGCCGGCGCGGGAAACCGTGACGGCGGCGGCCTTAGCGCCGAGCGCCAGTGCCTTGCCGACCTGCTCTTCCGTGAGCGCCGCGACCTTTTCCTTCGTCAGCAGGTCCTGCATCTTGAACGAAGCCAGGATGCCGGCGTCGAACGTATCGCCGGCGCCGACCGTATCGACCACCGTCACCCGCTCGCTCGGCATGGAGACCTTGAAGCTTCTCGTATAACCCGTAGCACCCTCGGCGCCGCGGGTGAGCACGACGAGCTTTGCGCCTTCGTTCAGCCAGTGGGCGGCGAGCGCATCGTGATCGCCCTCCATCCCGAACCAGTCGAGGTCCTCGTCCGAGAACTTGATGATATCCGACATGGCGGCCATGCGGCGCACGCGGCCCATATGCTTCTCCTTGTCCTTGATGAAGCCCGGCCGGATGTTCGGGTCGAAGGAGATGACGCGGCTTTTGTATTCGCGCGCCATCAGCGCCTCGTAGGTGCCGCCGCAGGGCTCCGGGATGAGGCTGATCGCGCCGAAATGCATGGCCTCGCAGTCGCCGCCGAGCGCCGGCAGATCGGCTTCGGTGATCATCCGCCCGGCCGTGCCCTCGTCGTAGAAGGCATAGCTTGCCTGGCCGTTGACGAGCTTGACGAAGGCAATGGTCGTCGGGCGCGAAGAGACGGCGGCGAGGCTGTAATCGACCCCGCTCTTTGCCAGCGTCTCGCGCAGGATGTCGCCCATCATGTCGTCGGAGATGCCGGTGAAGAAGGCTGTCGGCTGCCCGAGGCGGCCGAGCGCGATCGCCGTATTGAAGACCGCGCCGCCGGCATAGGGCGCGAACCCTTTTTCGCCTGCCGTCGTCTCGCGCGGCAGCATGTCGATCAAGGCTTCGCCGCAGCACAAAATCATGGGGTTCCTCCCGCTCGCTCTCAACGTTTTTCAATCGATTAAGCGAGCTTTTGTAAAAATGCTAGAGCGAAAGCTCACTCACCCCGCCATTACGGCCCGACCACGCGAGCGGCGCGTCGAGGAAGGCTTCGACTTCCGACAGCGTCTTCTCGTCGAACAGCTTGCCGGCGCGCGCGACCGCAAGGACGTTGCGCCAGGTCGCGATGTGGTGAAGCTGGACCTTGCCCTTGGAGAAGCGCAGTCCGGCCTCCGGGAAGATATCGTAGAAGAAGAGCGCGATGCCGTGGTCGACCACGCCGCCGGCGGCGCGGATCGCATCGATGAACGTGAACATGCTGCCGCCCGCCGTCGTCAGGTCCTCGATGACGAGAACGCGCGCGCCCTCCGGCATATGGCCTTCGATCTGCGCGTTGCGGCCATGGCCCTTCGGCACCTTGCGGACGTAGATCATCGGCAGGCCGAGCCGCTCGGCCAGGAAGGCTGCGAACGGAATGCCGGCCGTCTCGCCGCCGGCGACGCAATCGAACCTCTCGAAGCCCGCATCGCGCATGACGGTCGTGGCGGCGAAATCCATGATCGTCGAGCGGATGCGCGGGTAGGAGATGAGCTTGCGGCAGTCGATATAGACCGGGCTCATCATGCCCGAGGAAAGCTTGTAGGGCTTGTCGGCGCTGAAATGGACCGCCCCGATCTCCCAGAGCATCTTCGCCATCAGTTCGGCCATTACGCCGCGGTCCGGAAATGTGGTCTGAATCATGCGCCGCTCCTTCTTTTTCAAAACCACGCGCCGCAATAGCAGCAAGCGGCGGCCGGCGCCAGACGGTGCCGCGGTCGATGCCATAAATAAAAGAGGATCAGGCGCTGGTCCGCGTGTCGTTCAGATCCACGGGCCGCAGGTACCCGGCGACTTCCACCCGGTCGCGTCCGGCGCGCTTGGCTTCGTAGAGCGCATTGTCGGCAAGGCTGAGCACGGTTTCGAAGGGTTGGCCGCCTGCCGCCCCCATGGCGATGCCAGCGCTAACAGTGCAGCGAAGCGATGCTTCGCCGATCCTGATCTCGCGGGCGGCGAAACTGCGCGAGATATCGTTGGCTATCCGCTCGGCCCGGCCCGAGAGGACGTTGTCCAGGATCACGACGAACTCCTCGCCGCCAAGCCGCGCGATCGCATGCGGACGTTTCGCGCCCGCGCCCTTTACAAGATCCTCGGCAAAGATCTTCAGCACCAGATCGCCGGAAGCATGGCCGTGCTGATCGTTGATGGACTTGAAACGGTCGATGTCGAAGACGATGACGGCCGTGGAGGAGCCGAGGATCCGATGACCATGCTGCTCGAAAAGCGCGCGGCGATTGAGAAGCCCCGTCAGGGCATCCGTCATCGCGTCGCGGCGGTGATGGGCCGCCATGCGCCATTGGTGCAGCGCGAGCGAGAGGGCACCGATGCCGGTCATGCCGGCGATGCACACGCCGATATTCAGAGTTTCCGCCCAATTGTCCGGCGCATGGCCAAGGACCCATTGCCTGTTGGAGATCAGAACGGCGGCACACAGGGCAAACGAAAAACCGCTGATCGTGTAAAGGGCGGCCATGCCGCCCAGAGGTCCCGGAGCTTCCGGGCGAGCAAGCCAATATTGCCGGGCGGTGCCGGTCAGCAGCAAAGCGGCGGCGAGGTTCATGGCGATGAAGCCGAGGCCGTCGAACCCACTCGCCATCAGAGGCAGGCCGAGGGCCATGTTGACGACCGACAGGCCGGCGGCCAGCCGCCAGGGCCTGATGCCCGTGCGGAACTGAACGGAGGCGGAATAGATGGTGCTGAAGCCCGCCATCAGGAAGGCGTAGGCGAAGGATGCGCCGACAAGGCCGGCTTCAAGCGTATAGGAACTGTAGACGAAAATGCCGGAAACGGTGAGGCCGAGGGCGACGACGAGCGTGAGCAGAAAGGAATCGGTGCGACGGGAAAACCACGTGCCGAACAGCGTCACCATCAGGCACGCCGCCGACACGCCGAGCGCCAGCAGAAGAGAATGGTAGTCAAGCATCATGCCAAGCTTTCTCTTCGGGCACACCCGGCGGAAAATCTGGGCTTCACGCTACCTGGGGATTCTATCCAAAAGGTTACCGGATCAATCCAAATGCAACCGATCCCGGCGGCACTTGATCTTACGCCTCAACCACTTGCCAGTAGAGCGGGAACATCGGGTCGAAGACCGTGATCGGCCCGGCGCCGGTCTCCCGCTTGTCGGGAAATTTCGCCGGCTCGTCCCGCTTTTCGAGCGTGATCCTCTCCTCGTTCGGTTTCAGACCGTACCAGGCCGGACCGTTGAGAGAGGTGAAGGCTTCCAGCTTGTCGAGCGCATCCTCTTCCTCGAAGACATGCGCCAGGCAGCTCATGGTGTTCACCGAGGTATAGATGCCGGCACAGCCGCAGGCGCATTCCTTCAGCGGATCGACATGCGGCGCGGAGTCCGTGCCGAGGAAGAAGCGGGCGTCGCCCGATGTCGCAGCGGCGCGGAGCGCCAGCCGGTGGTTCTCGCGCTTGGCGACCGGCAGGCAGTAATAGTGCGGACGGATGCCGCCGACCAGGATGGCGTTGCGGTTGATGATCAGGTGATGCGTGGTGATGGAGCCGGCCAGATTGCCCCTGGACGACTTGATGTAATCGATGCCGTCGGCGGTCGTCACATGCTCCATGGTGACCTTGAGCTCCGGCAGGCGCCGGCGCAGCGGATCAAGGACCGTCTCGATGAAGACGGCCTCGCGATCGAAGATATCGACCTCCGGCGTCGTGACCTCGCCGTGCACGCAAAGCGGCAGGCCGATCTTCGCCATGCGCTCCAGCACCGGCATCGCCTTGTCGAAATCCCGGACGCCGCCGTGGGAATTGGTCGTGGCACCCGCGGGATAAAGCTTCACCGCGGAGATGAGGCCGCTCTTCCTGCCTTCCTCCACATCGTCCGGATCGGTGTGCTCCGTCAGGTAGAGCGTCATCAGCGGTTCGAAGCGGTCGCCCTTCGGAAGCGCCGCGAGAATACGTTCCCGATAGGCCCTGGCATCCCCTGTCGTCACCACCGGCGGAACCAGATTGGGCATGATGATGGCGCGGGCGAAATGCCGGCTCGTGTCGCCGATCACCCCTTGCAGCACGGCGCCGTCGCGCAGGTGCAGATGCCAGTCATCGGGGCGGCGGAGGGTGAGCGTCTTCATGGGGAAACTTCCGGAACTGATCGATGCGTCCCCATACCACCAACGGCTCGCACAAGACAATCCAAAGTGATGGGGTGCGGCCCGCCATACCCCGATCTGCCGAATACCGACATTCACGCAAATGTGCAGGATAGGAGAGGAGAATCCGTCACGAAAGCTCAAGGCAGCAGGAACCGCCGCCCGCGTTTCAGCGTTCGTACGCAATCTGAAGAATCAGTTAAGTCGGAGCGAACAATGAAATCCCGCGCCTCTAAAGTCAACAGGGGTTTTATGATTGCCACAGGCACCGCCGTGGCGCTCTGCGCATTGGCGGTTTCTCCTGGCGCCGAGGAACGGGCCAACCTGCAGATCGTCCCGGCCATGCAGACGGAATGCGACCGCCTGGCCGGCAGTCCTTACGACCAGCAGCGCAACAGCGAGTTTGCGCCGGTCGGCATCGACGAGATCGACGGTTCGGCGGTCAATGCCTGCCGCACGGCTTACGAGGCGACGGGCAATCCGCGTTTCGCCTATCAGCTCGGCCGTGCGCTCAACAAGACCCAGCAGGCCGACGAGGCGATGAACGCCTATGATGCCGCCGTTCAGGCAGGCTATCCGGCCGCCAAGGTGAATTTCGGCATGCTGATGGGCCGGCTAGGCGACGAGCAGGCGGAATTCCAGCTCTATTCGGAGGCGGCCCAGAGCGGCAACGTGCTCGCCGCCTACAATCTGGGCGTCGCCTACCGCGATGGCCTCGGCACGCAGCCGGATGTCCAGAAGGCACTGCAATGGTTCGAAAAAGCCGCCGGGGAAGGCGACGACACGGCCGCCTTCAACATCGGCGTGATTTATGACGAAGGGCAGCTCCTGCCGCAGGACGACCAGACGGCGATCGCCTGGTACGATCTCGCCGCCCAGCGCGGCAATACGGATGCGATGATCAATCTCGGCCTGATGTACGAGGCGGGAGAAGGCGTCGCAGCGAATGCCGTGAAGGCGGCCGAACTGTACCGCGAGGCAGCGGAAAACGGCGATACTTTCGGCGCCTACAAGTTCCTGCAGATGCAGGAGCTCGGCGTCGTTCCGGCTCCCGTCGATCCCTCGACGCCCGAAGGCGTCAATTCGCTGGTGCTGAAGCCGGGCGACCTGAAGCAACCGACGGTCACCGCCGGCAAGGAAATCTGAGGCTCGGATTTCGAAAGCTCAGATTTCGAAAGCTCAGATTTCTCCGGCGGACGGTCCCCAGACATCGGTCATCGCGAAACCTTCCGAGAGCGGATCGAACGGGTCGAGCGCCACCTGATGCAGACCGAATGTGAAGCCGCGCCCGGCGATCGTCGGGATGATCGCCGGCTTTCCCGCGACCGTCGTCTCCGCCGCCAGTCCCACCTCGAATTGCGATCCGATGATCGAGCGCGACTTGAAGACATCCCCGACCTTTACCTTCCCCCGCGCATGCAGCGCTGCGAGATTGGCGGAATTGCCGGTGCCGCAGGGCGAGCGGTCGGCCCGGCCCGGCCACATGGTCGTGCAGGTGCGCACCGTGCCGTCGGCCTCCGTATCCCGGAACATCACATAGGCCACGCCGGAGATCGCCGGGATTTCCGGATGCACGACGGGGATTTCCCTGTTGATGAGATCCTTCAGCACCATGCCGGCCTGGACGAGAGCCGCGGCATTGCCCTTCTCGATCGTCAAATCGATCTGGCCGACATCCACCAGCGCATAGAAGATGCCGCCATAGCAAAGGTCGAGCGTGATCTCGCCCCAGTGCGGCGTCTCTAGGTGCACGTCGAGCTCATGCACGAAGGACGGCACCATGGTGAGCTTCACCTTCTCGCAGCGGCCGTCGCGGCAGGTGGCGGTCGCCTTGACGAGACCGGCGGCCGTTTCAAGCGTCACGATCGTCTCGGGCTCCTTCATCTCGACAATGCCGGATTCCAGAAGCGCGGTGGTGACGCAGATGGAATTCGAGCCCGAGCTCGCATGCGCCTGATCAGGCTGCAGGATGATGAAGGCGGCGTCCGCGTCCGGATGTTTGGCCGGCAGGAGCAGATTGACCGAGCCGATCGGCGCGCCGCGCGGCTCCAGGCAAAGGAAGCGGCGCAGCTCCCGCCCTTTCGGATCGGTATTCAGCCAGTGTAGCTGGGCGGCCACCGTTTCGCCCGGGATCTTCGGCACGCCGCCCACCGCGACCTTGCCGATCTCGCCTTCGCAATGGACGTCCAGAAGCTGGATCGTGCGCTTCCATCTCATGAGATATGCTCCAGATCAGACGTGCCGGGTGATGCCGCCATCGACGCGGATGTTCTGGCCGGTGATGTAGCCGGCGCCGTCGGACAGCAGGAAGGCCGCCGTCTTGGCGATCTCCTCCACATGGCCGATGCGCTTCATCGGCACCTTTTCGGCGGTTTCGGGCTTGTGGTTCAGGCTGTCGATATAGCCGGGCAGGATGCAGTTCATGCGGATATTGTCGGCCGCATAACGGTCCGCATAGAGCTTGGTGAAGGCGCCGGCGGCTGCGCGATAGGTACAGGACACCGGAAAGACCAGCGAAGGCGAACGTGGTGATGTTGACGAGGGCGCCCTTGCCCTGTTTCAGCATGACCGGCGTGACGAGCCGCGCCATGCGCACCAGCGACAGGATCATCATGTCGGAACCGAGGGTCCAGGCCTCGTCGGCGATGTCGAGCAGGTCTCCCTTCGGCGGATGGCCGGTATGGTTGACCACGGCGTCGATCCGCCCGTAGGCCTTCATCGTCAGGTCGAAGATCGACTGGATGTCCTCCGCCTTCTCCGCCACCCCACGGGACGCGACGCCGCCGAGCTCCGACGCCAGCTTCTCGCAGCTTTCCGACGGCGACATCAGCGCCAGCCTGTAGCCCTGTTCGCGCAGTTCGCGGGCGATCGCCTCGCCCATGCCGCGTCCGCCGCCGGTGATCAGCGCCACCTTTTCCGTCTCAGCCATCGGATTCTCCTTGAAATTTCGCCGCCCGAAAGCCGGCATTCGCGAACAGATATCGCAGCTCCGCGGCTTTGCCTACCGCCTTCAACGAAGCCAGAGATAGCCGAGCCTCAGCCCCGCTTTGCCGTCGCCGTAATAATAAGGAAGCGACAAAGATTGCGATGGGGATGGTGTCAATGCAAGCGCATCGACCGAAGACAGGTCGATCGGCTGCGTGCCGGGCGTTTTTCCGTTATCGGCCCAGATGGCCAGAACCGGCCCCTTCATCGCATCCGGAGACGGAAACCCCTCGACCGGCTGCGCGGAATCGATGACCGGCACGCCGGGAAACTGCAGCCGCATATTGCCGGCGAGATGCATGCCGGCCGCGACGATCAAAGCCGGCTGCTGTCCGGATTTCAGTGTTTCGGCGAAGGCCGCGAAGGGATAGTTGATGCGGGAATAGGAGCCGGTCAGCCCCGCCGTCAGCGTCCTTCCCGCCAGCGGGATCAGCGTCACGGCCATGATGACGGCGAAGAGGGGAATGAAGCGCCTGAGGCTCGCGCCGGTATCCGCCCCCGCCCTTTCCAGCTTCAACAGCAGATAAAGCGGCAGGACCAGCAGATAGGGGTCGAGCCAGCGTTCGGTGATCCTGGTCGTTCCCGCGACGACGATCACCAGCACGACGCCGAAAAGCGCAGTCAGCATCATGATGCCGAGCAGGCGCGTCCAGCGGTCTCCTGCCCTCAACGCCTGACGGAAATCCCTCTTGAAGGCCGCTGCGAAGATGACCACCGTCAACGCGCCGAAGGCTATGCAGGCGAGAACGAGCGAGCCCAGCGCGCGGGCAAGACGGGCAAGCCCCTGCGGCGCATCGGCCTCGACCATCTTGCCGATCGTGCCGGCCGTCGCGAGATCGAGATTGCCGAGCAGCCAGAGCGCGTGGGGGAGGACGATCGCCAGGCCGAGGACCGCCGTCAGCAGCACGCGCGGATCGAAAAGTCGGAGACGCCAATCCCGGTCGCAGAAGACGGCGACGGCCGCCGCGGCCGGCAGCAACACGAAATTATATTTGGAGATGGTGCCGATGCCGATCGCAATCCCGAGAACCGCGTAGCCCTGCCAATCGGACCGGACAAGCGTCCGGAAAAGTCCGTAGAGGAAGAGCGACGCGGCCATCAGCACCGCGATGGTATGCGTCAAGTCCTGCTGCGGCATATAGGAGAGCTGCGGAAGGGTGAGCAGGCTCAGCATCGCCATCGCCACGAAGGGTGGGCGCCGGTCGATCTCCCGTGCCGCCATGCCGAAGAAGAAGTAGCACAGAAGCAGCATCAGGAACTTCGGCAGCGTCAATGCAAACAGCGATATGCCCATCACGCCGACGAAGGCGTTCTGGACCCAGTTGTAGAAAGGCGGCTGCGGCCCGTAACCGGCAAGCCAGTATTGCGAGAACAGCGCCTGCTCGGCCTCGTCCAGCGTCAGCGAATTCGGCAGCGCGAGCCGCACGGCGATGCTCAGCGCGAAATAAATGCCGAGGACGATCGTCGCCGGCCACAGGCCCTGCGAGAGGAACCCGGTCAGCCCGCCGGCGTTTCCGGTTTCCTTGCGCGCAAAGGCCGGGCTGCTTTCACGATCCATTTCTGCTCCCCGCACCGGAAGATGTCATGGCAGCAGGTGGCACGACGCGCGATGCGGATCAACAGGGAATATCATTAGGGAATATCATTCCGGGCCGGTCGGCGCAGCCGGTCGAGATATCGTTTGATATGGCTTTCGATGCGCTCTCCCTCTTGCCCCTCCGCACGCGCGCGGGCCTGCGACCACAGCCCTATCTGGAAGCCCAGATAGCAGGCTTCGAAAACAGCGAGGACGTCTTCACGCAGATCGCAATCCGCCTCCCGGGCGACGAGCTCGGCAACGCGGTTCCGCTCCTCTATTGAAAGATCGAATTCCACGCAGGCGCCTGCGACATCCCAGGCGATGTCCTGGCAGCCGACCAGATCGTGGGCGGCGTTGTGGTCCAGCGCATCCGTCTTCATCAACCGGCCATCCGCCGTCATCAACCATTCCCATGGATGAAGCCGGTTATCCGTATCGACCCGATGCAGCCGCCCGCGGAACCTGCTGGGCGAGCCTATCAGGCGCCTGACCTCTTCCGCCATTTCCGATCCTGCCGCTTCCCCAATGTTGAAGACGGCCATATGGCAGAGATCGTCAATCGACGCGCCGCCGCCGGGCGCGGGAAGATGGCGCGCGCGAAAACCAAGATAGCGGCCGAGATGCTCCACGAGCCGGCGCCTGTCCATGCCCGTCCTGTCGGGGGGTGCCCCCGGGACCCATTCCTCGACGATGAACCCGTAACAGGTGCCGGCGATTTTCGGGATAAATCCGGCCTCGCTCAGCAGAGAACCTCTTCGCGCCTTGTCCGTATCGCTCCCGCAAAGCCCCGCAAACTTGGCATGCCAGGCCCGTCCTTCGGCCTCCATCAGGAACTTGCGTTTTTCCATCTGCATATCGCTCGGCGGCCAGAGCGAGGGATCACCATGCCGAACGGCGCGCCACGCCCCGCCGGACAGATCCCGCCATGACGGCTTCGCGACGCCCACGAGGTCGGCCGCCCATGTCTGCAGACGATGTTTCGGATCCCGGGCCTTGAGAACGAGGTCGTCGAAACCGACGACATGATGGGGTCGTTCCTTCCAGCGCAATCGGTGGGTCTCGCTTGCGCGCGGTCCCGGATCGCCCGCATGGCTCGGGAAGAAATGAACCCGATCCGGTGCGACGCCCCTGGCTTGCAACCAGTCTGCAACGCTGCCGAACGAGCTCCCCGACAATCCCGGCCCTTCGTCTACGATGGCGAAATCGGCGTCGGGGTCCGCGAGAATGCGGCGGGAGAGCGCCGGCGTGACTTGCACGCGCCGTTCGAACGGGTGCCCTGTCGGCCGCAGCGAACAGGCCGGCCCGGCGCCAAGCGCGGCGGAAACCAGAGCCGCAAGCCCGGTGCCTATGCTGCGGATCCCGATCACGAACGTTCTGGAAGTCAACTTCGAGAGCGAAGCGGCTTCCATGTAACTCTCGGGATAAAGCGTATAGAAGGCATAACCCTCCGCCCGCTTCGTCCGCAGCGGCTCGATACTATCCAGATATTCCAGTCTGGCCGGCCAATCCTCGGGGAAAGGCAATTCCCCGGCAAAGCCGTTCCGCCAGGATTGCATGATCGCCCGGGCCTGTCCGAGCAGCAGTTCCGCGCCCGCATCCTGAACCTCGGACACATCGTCCGCACCTTTTATGCCGAATTCCCGGTCGGCCAGTCCCTGGACCAGCTCCCCCGTCAGGATGAACGCCCGAACCAGCGTTTCATGACGCTGCCGGCCAGGCTGCATCCCGGCGCAGGCGGTCATCATTCCCGCGATCGATGCGCGTATCGCCGCTGCGTCCTCGATGCGCTCGACATCGCCATAGACCAACATCCGCTCTTCTCCGTTGCAGCGCACCGAACGCCTGAAACGGAAGAGCGATCCATAAGGTCAGATTAAAAGTAGGGCATCTGGAACTGTTGCGGCTTCCCTTTGTTAGCTTTGTAGATCCTGCAGCTCGCAAATGCCGGAGGGAAGCATGCGTTCTAAATCCATTCGGGTCGGATTGGTGGGGGTTGGCAACTGCGCCTCGTCATTGGTTCAAGGGCTCACCTACTATCGTAACGCCCGGGACAACGAACCGGTTCCAGGCCTCATGCATATCGACCTCGGCGGATACCATGTGCGCGATGTCGAAATATCCGCTGCGTTCGATGTTGCGGCCACCAAGGTCGGGCGCGACGTTGCGGAAGCCATCTATGCGGAACCGAACAATACCCAACGTTTTGCGGAGGTCGCTCCGACCGGCGTCGAGGTGAAGCGCGGCAGGACGCTGGACGGGATAGGGAAATATCTCCGCGATCGCATCGAGGAATCGGCGGAACCGGTAGCCGACGTTGCGAAAATCCTGCGGCAGACCGGGACGGACGTCCTGGTTTCCTACCTGCCGGTCGGCTCGGAGGAAGCGACGAAATGGTATGCCGAACAGGCGCTGGCCGCCGGCTGCGCATTCATCAACTGCATTCCGGTGTTCATAGCCTCCAAACCCGAATGGCGGCAGAAGTTCGCGGCCCGCAAGCTGCCGCTCATCGGCGACGACATCAAGAGCCAGGTCGGCGCGACGATCGTCCACAGGATGCTCGTCAATCTCTTCCGCGAGCGCGGCGTTCGGGTGGACCGCACCTATCAGCTCAATTTCGGAGGAAACACGGATTTCCTCAACATGCTGGAACGCGAACGGCTGGAATCGAAGAAGATTTCCAAAACCCAGTCGGTGACCAGCCAGCTGGACGTTCCGCTCTCCGCCGACGACGTCCATGTCGGCCCGAGCGATCATGTCCCCTGGCTGGCGGATCGCAAATGGGCCTATATCCGGCTGGAAGGCACGACCTTCGGCGGCGTGCCGCTCAATGCCGAGCTCAAGCTGGAAGTCTGGGACTCCCCCAATTCCGCCGGCGTGGTCATCGACGCGATACGCTGCGCAAAACTGGCGCTCGACCGCGGCCTGGGCGGTGCGCTCACCGGACCGTCGAGCTACTTCATGAAATCCCCACCACGGCAGTTTACCGATCAGGAAGCCCGCCGGCGCACCCAGAATTTCATCGACGACCAGGAAGACGTCCTGCGCGGAGCGGCGGAATGACGGTGACGTTCTTCCTGGTGCGTCACGCAGCCCATGACAATGTCGGGAGTTTTCTGGCGGGGCGAGCAGGCGGCATTTCGTTGGGCAAAGCAGGCCGCGCGCAAGCCAGATCTCTGGCGCAGAGGATGCAACGCGAGGATCTCGGTGGCATATACGCGAGCCCGCGGGAGCGCACCCGCGAAACAGCGGCCGCCATCGCATCGGCCTGCGGCCTTGAGCCGCCGGAGATTGCCGCCGAACTGGATGAGGTGGATTTCGGCGCCTGGTCGGGAAAGACGTTCGCGGATCTCGATGCCGATCCCTCGTGGCGCCGGTGGAATACCGTCCGAAGCCTCACGCGCACCCCGGGAGGCGAAACGATGCTGGACGTCCAGAGCCGGGTCATGCGCCTCATCGAGATCCTGACGAGCGGCAACAGCGGCAGGAAATTGGCCCTGGTGTCCCATGCCGATGTCATCAAGGCGGCCGTCAGCCATGTTCTGGGACTGCCGGTCGACGCCTGGCCCAGATTCGAGATCGCGCCCGCCTCCATCACCACGCTCGCGGTGGGCGACTGGGGCGCGAAAGTGATGACGCTCAACGAAGTAGCCTTGCAACCCAATCCTATCGGGGAAGACACATGATCGAAGCTGCGATGATCTGGAACGAGCCGAACAACAAATCTCACTGGGATCCGGAAATCGATCCCGAATGGAGCCTCTTTGCGCAGATGGCGATTCTCGCCGCCGATGCCGTCGCGGCAAGGAATCCGGAACTCACGAAAGTGCTCGGGGGGATATCGCCGATCGATCCTTTCTTCATCGACCGCATGAAGAATTATGGCGTGCTCGACCATGTCGACGCGGTCGCCGTGCACGGCTTTCCCCTCGACTGGAACCTGTGGCAGATTCACGAATGGCCGGAGAAGATCAATGAAATCCGTGCCGTCACCGATCTGCCGATCTGGGTGAGCGAGGTGGGCGTGTCGACCTTCGGCGCGGAAGAAGTGCAGCTCTGGGGCCTGAAGCGAACGGCCGAGTTGCTCAAGGGCAAAGTCGAACGGTGCCAGTGGTACAGCCTCTACGATCTCCCGCGGTCCTGGGAGGCGACGACGCGGCACCGGGAAGCGGAAGGCTCCTCCTACTATCGGCATTATTACATGGGCATCCTGCGGGAAGACGGCACGCCGAAACCGGCGCTCGACGAGTTTGCGAAGCACACGCCCGAACTCGGGCTCGTACAGTGGTTCCATTTCGAGGACCCGCGGCTGGACGACGCCGTCGCTTGGATGAAGCGACTGGGCGTGAAATCCATCCGCACCGGCCTGTCCTGGGCCGACCGGTTCCGGCCGAATGCGCTCGACTGGTTTGACCGGCAGATGCGGGCGCTCGAGGATTTCGACGTCACCGTGACATTCTGCTTCACGCCCGAGCACAGGGGCATGGCGCCGCATCACACCAGCGCACCGCTCGTGCCCGAAGAATTCGCGGAGTTCTGCGAGGAGATGGTCGATCGATACGCACCGCGTCAGGACAGCGGATACGTGTCGCGCGCCACCAAGCCGACCGCCCGGCTGCCGGGGCTCGAATCACGCGCCTCCCTCGGAGCCCGCTAATCCCAGCCGCCGGGCAACCCGGCCAACCGGCCCCCGCGAATAGGCCAGCCCCTGATAGAAGGCCAAGGCGGCTCGGGCCCAGAGAATGTAGAGCCCGGGGCTGTGAAGCAGGCGGGCAGCCAGGAAAACCCGGTGGCTCCAGAAGCTGATCCCGTAGCGCATGATATAGATCATCTTGCGCTGCGACGTCAGATGATGGCTGCCGGCCGGGACGCGCTTGCGCGGGCGCAGACCGAGACGCGGCCAGGTGAGGCGGAACGAGAGGCCTTCCCGGCGCTGGCGGAACCCGGCGGCCTGGGTGGCGACCACGAAATCGGCATCCACAGGCGACAGCGCAATCCGGTTCGCACCCATTCCCTCACGAAGAAGGTCGAGAAGCATCCGTGACCGGACGAGCACGACGTTCGTTCCCCGCCCATCGGACGAATAAGGTTCCTTCCAGGCGTCGCCGAAGGCGATGTCGGCCGTTTCGGCAACCACGTCGTCGCAGAAATTGCATGCGGAATTCTGGAAGAAACCCGCCCCCCAGTCACCATCGGCCAGGTGCCACCAATCCCGGGCACGGGTCTCACCGTTTGCAAGCGTCAATTGGGCCCGGTACCAGCTCGCCGGCCGGTCGGGGGTCTTCACCCGGTAGTCGAGCTGCCTCACGCGGCTGATGTCCTCTTCCATCTGCCAGGCGAAGCTTTCGGCCATGCGCGCGCTCTTCATATGACCGCAGAAGAGCCCCAGGGTGAAAGCCACCCGCTCCTTCAACACCGGATCATCGGCGCAGGCCAGCCGCACGGCCTTGACGAAGCAGGGAATGCCGACCACCGCATACCGGCCGGGAATGTCGCGCATGCTCCGAAGCACGCCGGAGAGTTCGACCGGGTAATATCGGGACTTGGCGCCTGCCTGCAGCGCCTGCAGATCACGCGAGAGCGTGTAGTGGAACAGGCGCCCCTCCGTTTGCGGATCATCGCTCTCCTTGACATGCGCGACGCCATCGACAAGCCCGCGACGCAGGAGTTCCGCCGCCACCCAGGTGACCATGCCCCCGGAACTGCCGTTCACCCGATATTCGTCCTCCGCGACATGGCCGACATAAGCGGCCTCGAAACGACCAAGCAGCGGGTGCCGGTCTTTCGCGGACGGGAAATGCTCGGTCGCCAGATTGTCCTCGTCCCGCGCCGCCGGGGAAAACGGACAAATCCGGGAGAACCCACTATCGCGGCTGCGCAACCAGGCTTTCGGACCTCTCGGCTTCAGCTGTCCGTACCGATCGAGTTCCATGCGGATATCGGGCCGTGCGGAGCTTGCAGCGCAGGCGCCGCAGCCGATGCAGAGGCCGGATTTGACGATATCCCCGGGTGCTGTGCCTGCCGCGAGGCGGTCCTGTCGAGCGGAGCTATTGCAGGACATGGCTGAGGTAGGCGCTGGAGGCATGGCGCAGGGAAGAGATCCGCTGCGAAACGGCCGCTGGAAGGGGATTATCGAGAATGACGTCCAGGTGCGATGGCTCCATATCTTCGGTCATGACGTGACGACCGGCTCCGACCGTCAGCGTCAGGTCGCGGATCTTGCTGGACCGGTAGTCGGACAGGACGCCTGCAAACGGCTTGCCGTTTACAAGCGAAAAGACGCATCCATGAAAGAAGTTCGTCACGACCGCCCTTGCTCCGGCAATGAAGCCCGCGAACTCTTCCGGTCCGGCGTCGATCCATTGCGCGTCGGCCCAATCATTCCGGTAGCCGATGCTGACGAGCGGATAGCCCCGATCTTTCGCCCAATCCCGCACGGCATTCCGGAACCAGGCGGGAAAGCTGTGTCCATAGACGGCAGCATAGTCGGGCTCCCGCCCGCCGTCGGTATCGGCAACTATCGCTTCCGGAAACTGGAGGCACGGGTCCAGAACCAGTTCCGGCTCGAAACCCAGCGTGTCGCGGATGAGCCGCCCGGAATTGAGGTCACGGACCGAAATGTGGGAGAACCCGCGCAGCTTCTCCGCCCAGCCTTCCAGCCGTTCCGAAGACGCGAGATTTCCGAAGGTCGCCGCATAGGATGCGAGCCGCCCGCATCGCAGGCCTTCGCCGTAGAACAACGGGTATCCGCCATACCAGGGATGCCGGAGGTTCCAGACCTCGTCGCTGCCGACGATGACCAGCGGGTAATCGTCCATCGCCGCGGGGTCCTCCAGCGAAAACGGAGAGGAAAGCGGCAGGGCGGCAAACGATCCGAAGAACTTGCGGATCTTCGCCCTGTAGAGCGGGTAATCTTCCGCCGGCGTTGGGGCAGGAAGCAGCGGCTGCAGGGCGCAGCGCCATTCCGCTCGGTTCACGCGATCGGATGCGTGTTCCAGTAGAACGGCTTCAACCCCCATGGAAGCGAGGCCTTCGGCAAGGCAGCGCGCCTGCCAGTAGGAGCCGTAGTTTATGCAGCGATGGAATGTCAGAATTCCGACCTTGAGCATTTCTTCCCACTGAAGCAGATCGCGTGCTTCCGGATAACCGGTCAGCACCCTTTACGTTCCAATCGGCCGAGGTTCGCATCGACCCGATCCCTCGCGCCTTAAACAGGTTGCCTTCCGGGCCTGCCGCTCTACCTTGCTCTATCGGGAGGAAAACCATGCTTTCCGTACGATGGGACAAGCCGGTTCTGGTCGGCGACAATCTGATTTTCGGGCCGTTGGAGGCTCACAAGTTCATGATGTCCGGCTGGCCGAACATCAAGGACCGCGAATTCGCAGTCGCGGAGAGCACCATTCTCGCCGCTCTTGACGGCAGGAAGACGCCGGACGAAGCGCGCGAAAAATTCGAGGCCGCGCTGAAGAGCGCGCAGCTCAACTGAGCCTGAAGAAGCCGAAGCGCGAGCGAATTCTATTTCACGCAGCCCGCGGAAGCATTGTTCTGATTGGCCGCAGCGCCGTCCTTGGCAGCCTCATCGGGATCGCACTTGTTCGGCGGCTGGGTTTTTTGGCCGGGGACGCTGCCTGTCGTTCCCTGATCGAGTTGCCCGCCCGTTCCGGCCGTCGATCCGCCGGTATTGTTGGTGTTGCCCGGACCCGTCGTCGCGCCCGTCGCGCCGCCGGCCGTATTTCCGGACGTGCCGCCGGTCGACTGCGCGGATGCGCTGCCGACGGCAAGAAGAATTGACAGGACGGCAGCGGAGATCAGTCTGGTCATGGTGCACCTCGTTGGTAGGTCTCGGCTACCGAACCCGAGGGCGTCCAGCATGTTCCACGGAAACCGTTGCCCTCCTCCGGCGAAGGACGCGATCAGGCGGCAATGGAGGCCGGTCAGCCGCGTTTCAGGGCGGTGACTTCCAGCTCCACCTTCATCTCCTCCATGGCAAAGCCGCAGATGATCGTCGTGTTGGTGGGGCGCGGATCGGAGAAGGTTTCGCCCAGGACCTTGGAGACGGCCATGACATCGTCGCGGCTCGCCAGATAGACCCGGACCCGCACGATATCCGAAAGCGACGACCCGGCCTTCTGCAACGTCTCGGAAATCGTCTTCAGGGACTGGCGCGCCTGCTCGGCCGCGTCACTGGAAATCGTGCCTCCGTTCGCAAAGTCATAACCGGCCGTACCGGACACGAACACCCACGGATCCTGCACGACGGCGCGGGAATAGCCCGCCATTTCCTCGAAACGCGAACCTGAGTTGATCGTCCAGCGTGCATCCGACATGAATTTTTCGCTCCATCCATCTTGTTTGATCACATGATCACGACTAAGCTCCCCAGTCAACAACCATAACGGGGAACGTGAATGACCAAGGAGCCCTTGCCGCTTGCCGGCAGGCGGATATCGGGCCGTCTGGACATCAGGAACGCCGTGCGCAGCTTCAGCGCCGTGCGCGCGGTCGATGATGTGTCCTTCACGGCGGAACCGGGCCGGATCACAGGCCTGATCGGCCCGAACGGTGCCGGCAAGACGACGCTCTTCAACGCCATCGCCGGCGAGCTTGCGGTCGACAGTGGCGAGATCATGCTCGATGCCGAGCGCATCGACGGGCTTCCCCCCTACAAGGTGTTTTCCAGGGGTCTCGCCCGGACCTTTCAGATCCCCCGTCCATTCGCAGGCATGACCGTGCTGGAAAACGTCATGCTCGTCCCGGCAAGACAGCATGGCGAGCGCTTCTGGAACACGTGGTTCCGGCCGGGTCTCGTCGCCCGAGAAGAAAAGGCGAACCTCGAAAAGGCCCGCGCCATCATCGAATTCTGCGGGCTCTCTCCCGTCGAGAAACAGCTTGCGGGGGCCATTTCCGGCGGGCAGCAAAAGCTGGTGGAACTCGCCCGCGCGCTGATGGCCGATCCGAGGATCATCCTGCTCGACGAGCCCGGCGCCGGCGTCAATCCCGCGCTGCTCGACACGATCGTCGACCGGATCGTCGAACTGAACAAGCGCGGCATGACCTTCCTGATCATCGAGCACAACATGGATTTCATCATGTCGCTCTGCGACAAGGTGGTCGTCATGGCTGCAGGCAAAGTCATCGCCGAGGGCCTGCCGGAACAGGTCCGCGCCGACCGTATGGTCGTCGACGCCTATCTCGGAGGGGCCGCGGCATGAGCCCTCTCCTCCTCGAAGTCCGCGACGTTGTCGCCGGCTACCGTCCGGACCTGCCGATCCTGCATGGCGTGTCGCTGCATGTCGGCACGGCGGAAATGGTGACCGTCATCGGTCCGAACGGCGCCGGCAAGTCGACGCTCGTCAAGGCGATCGCCGGCCTCGTGCCGATCTCGGCGGGATCGGTCGCCGTCGAAGGCACGGAAGTCACCAATCTCCTCACCCACAAGCTCGCGACAGCCTCGATCGCATACGTGCCGCAGACGGCGAACGTGTTCACCAGCCTGACGATCGACGAAAACCTGAAGCTCGGCGCCTCGACGCTATCCAAGGCCGATGCCGGACGCCGCATCGCCAAAGCCTACGAGGATTTCCCGGCGCTCACGCAGTATCGGGGTCAGAAGGCGAAAGTCCTGTCCGGCGGGCAGCGGCAGATGCTGGCCGTCGCCCGCGCGCTGCTCACCGAACCGCGTCTGCTGATGCTCGACGAGCCGAGCGCCGGCCTCTCTCCCCTGATGGTGAGCGAAGTCTTTTCGCGCCTCAAGACGCTGATTGCGACCGGGGTCTCCATTCTGATGGTCGAACAGAACGTC
The DNA here is from genome assembly GCF_030378245.1 of Neorhizobium sp. CSC1952. Classification (NCBI taxonomy): domain Bacteria; kingdom Pseudomonadati; phylum Pseudomonadota; class Alphaproteobacteria; order Hyphomicrobiales; family Rhizobiaceae; genus Neorhizobium; species Neorhizobium sp. CSC1952. The sequence continues at coordinate 1,115,053 of NZ_CP128416.1, forward strand.
AAGGCGGCGCTCGCCATATCCGACCGCACCTATGTGCTTGCGGAGGGCCGCAACCGCATCGACGGGGATTCGGCCAAACTCGCTGGCGACACGGAAGTCGCCGCCATCTATCTCGGCGCCGGAGGTCGCAAACGCTGATGCTTCAGGCTCTCGCGGACGGCATTCTTACCGGATCGATCATCGCGCTCGGCGCGATCGGTCTGACGCTCACCATGGGCATCCTGCGCTTTGCGAACTTCGCCCATGCGGAACTCATCACCTGGGGCGCCTACATGGCGCTCGGCGCGCTCGCGCTCACCGGCACCTTCGCCGGGCCGATCTCCCCCTTCTCCTTCGGCCTGCCGCTCGTCTTCGCGACCCTGATCGCCGTGGTGCTGACGGCGGCGCTGGCGCTCCTGATAGACCATCTCGTCTTCCGGCCCCTGCGCAGCCACACCAGCCACATGACGGTGGTTTTCGCTTCCTTCGGCGTATCGCTCCTGGTGCGCATGGTGATCCTGCTGATCTTCGGCGGCAGCGCGGCATATTATTCGAACGAATTGCAGATCGCGATCCGGGTGATGCCGGGGCTTCGCGTCATGCCGGACCATGTCTTCACGCTGGGCCTCACCCTGGCGATCGTTGTCGCGCTGCACCTTTTTCTGCAGAAGACCCGGCTCGGGCTCTCGATGCGGGCGCTTGCCGAAAATCCGGATCTCGTCCGCATCAACGGCATCGACACCCGCGTCGTCGTCCGCTGGACCTGGGTGATCGGCGCGGCGCTGGCCGCCGTCTCCGGCGTGCTCTACGGGTTGACGGTACAACTCCGGCCCGAGATCGGCTTCCAGCTTCTGCTGCCGCTCTTCGCCGCCGCGATCCTCGGCGGGGTGGGCAATGTCTTTGGTGCCGTCATCGGCGGCCTGATCGTGGGACTGGCGGAATCCCTCTCCGTCCTTTTCGTTCCGGCCGGCTACAAGATGGCGGTGCCCTTCTTCATCCTGCTCGCGGTTCTCTACGTCCGGCCGAACGGCATCTTCGGCGCCCTTCGCGGAGGTGCGAAATGAGCGGCTATCTCGCCTATCTCGTCTTCTTCCTGATCGTCGCGCTCACCTATTCGATCGTGGTGATGGGGCTGAACCTGCAGTGGGGCTATACCGGGCTCTTCAATGCCGGCGTCGTCGGATTCTTCGCGATCGGCGCCTATGGCACCGCGATCCTGACCGGTCCCGACCGGCCGGAGCTGATCGGCGGCTTTGCCCTGCCCTTTCCGGCCGGCGTCGTCGGGGGCATGATCCTTGCGGCACTCGCAGCCCTTCTCGTCGGGCTCGCGACGCTCCGGCTGCGGGAAGAGTATCTTGCTATTTCCACCTTCGGCATCGCGATCAGCATCCAGCTCGTCGGTCTGAACTTCGATGCGCTGACCGGCGGCGCGCAGGGGCTCACCGGCATTCCACGGCCGCTGTTTTCCACCTTCGGCACGCCGGGAGCCTACAATCTCTTCTACCTCTGCCTGGTCGGCACGATAACGGCGATCGTCTTTGCCGGCCTCCAGGTCGCGCTGCAATCGCCCTGGGGCCGCCTGCTCAAAGCCATCCGCGAGGACGAGACCGCCGCCGCTTCGCTCGGCAAGAACCCGGCGCTGGTACGGCTGCAGGCCTTCGTGCTCGGCTCGACGCTGATGGGGCTGGCCGGCGGGCTCTATGTCGGCTTCATCGGCTATGTCAGCCCGCTCGACTTCCTGCCGCTCCTCACCTTCCAGATCTGGGCGATGCTGATCGTCGGCGGGAGCGGCAACAATCGCGGCGCGATCGTCGGCGCGGTGGGCGTCTGGGCGCTCTGGACCATGAGCGGCTTTGCGATCAGCCGCCTGCTGCCGGTCCATTACCAAAGCCAGGGCGGCGCGATCCAGGTCATCATCATCGGCCTTCTCATCGTGCTGACACTGCTTTTCCGGCCCCGCGGGCTGATCGGCGAAGCCCAATCCGTTTCCCGGCATGCGAGGTAGACATGCCGAACCCCAATCCGCCCACCTTCTGGCATGCGACGACGGAGATCACCGATTATCCGAAGCTTGAAGGCGATCTCACGGCGGACGTCGCCGTTGTCGGCGGCGGGTTTACCGGACTGAGTGCCGCCCTCAGGCTCTCCGAACGCGGCGCTTCGGTCGCGCTCGTCGAGGGGCAGGCGATCGCTTTCGGTGCAAGCGGCCGCAATGCCGGCTTCGTGGTGCCGAACTTCTCCAAGGCGGACCCGGCCTACGTGATCGCGAAGCTGGGCGAGGAAAAGGGGCACAGGCTGCTGCGGCTCGTCGCCCAGGGCGGCGACCGGGTGTTCGAGATAGCCAGGCAATATGGGCTGGAAGACGCGCAGCGCACCGGCTGGCTGCAGCCCGCTCATTCCGCCGAGATGGCGGAAGCCTTGAAGAAGCGTGTCGAGGCCTGGCAGCTCTTCGGCCGGCCCGTGGAATGGATCGATGGGCGCGAAACCCGCGAGCGCACGGGCATGCCGATCTATCACGGCGCGCTGTCCGACCGTTCCGGCGGCACGATCAATCCGGTCGCCTATGCGCGGACGCTCGCGCGGGCAGCCGTTGCGGCCGGGGCTCAGGTCTTCGAGCAGTCGCCGGCGACGGGCGTGGAAAAGGATGCCGGCGGCTGGCGCGTCGTGACGCCCGCAGGTTCCGTCAGCGCCGGGCACATCCTTCTCTGCACCAATGCCTTCGAAACCGGCGCTGCCGCACGCCTCGGCAAAACCGTCATACCGCTCCAGGTCTACCAGATCGCGACCGAGCCGCTCGACGCCGCCTTGATCCAGCGCTTCTCGCCGCGCCGGGAGCCGGTGTCGGATACTCGCGCCAACATCTTCACCTACCGGCTGACCCGCGACAACCGGCTGATTTCCGGCGGCATGGCGATACTTCCTGTAAGCGCCGAACAACGGATGGCCCGTACCATTGCCGAGCGCCTCGCCTTCGAGCTCAACCTGCCGTCCGTCCCGCGAACGGATTACGTCTGGCGCGGAACAGCCGCGGTCACCACGGATTTCCTGCCGCATATCTGCGAATTCGGCCCCAACTTCATCGGCGCGACGGGTTGCAACGGACGGGGTGTCGCCATGACGACCATGTTCGGCGACGTGCTGGCGGATGCCGTCCTCGGCGCGGTACCGCTTGATCAATTGGCCGTTCCGCTGATGCCGGCGGACGCCGTGCCTTTCCGGCCGATCGCACGGGTTGCACCGTCCTTCTTCCTGATCCGGGGACTGATGTCCGACCGCAGGGCAATCACAAGAACAGCGCATAAACCATCATCAACCGCCGCATAAGAAAAAGGGAACAGACATGACGAAACATCTTCTTTTGTCGGGCGCCTTCGGCCTCGACCTCATGGCAAGCGCGCTGCCCGCAGCCGCTCAGTCCTGCGAAATCCCCGTCGGATCGGTGCTATCGATCACCGGCTCCATGGCGGCGATCGGCAAGGCGATCGGCGATGCCGGCCAGCTTGCCGTCGACCAGTTCAACGAAGCCGGCGGGGTTGCCGGCTGCAACGTGAAATATATCCTTCGCGACGACCAGGGCTCGCCGAATGTCGGCGTCGATGCCGCCAAGACCCTGGTGGAGATCGAGAAGGCGCCGGTCATCCTCGGCGCCATCCAGTCCGGCGTCACCATGCCGATCCTGACCTCGGTCAGCGTGCCGGGCAAGGTCGTGCAGATCTCCTGCTGCTCGTCGGCGCCGACCTTCACCCAGCTTGCCCGCGACGGCGGCACCGGCGGCTACTGGTTCCGCACGCTGCCGACCGACCGGCCCCAGGGCGTCGTCATGGCGAACATCGCCAAGACCAAGGGCTACAAGAAGATCGCCGTCATCCACGTGAACTCGGACTACGGCGTCTCGCTCGCCCGCTCCTTCAAGGCCGCGTTCGAAAAAGTCGGCGGCACGGTGAGCAGCGTGACGCCGTATAACCAGGAACAGGCGTCCTACCGGGCCGAGGTCAATGCCGCGATGCAGGGCGATCCGGACTCGCTCTTCCTGATCGCCTTCCCGGCCGACGGCGCGACGGCTCTTCGCGAGTGGATCTCCTTCGGCGGTTCGCAGAATCTCCTGCTCAGCAACTCGCTGCGCGCGGACGAGTTCGTGAAATCGGTCGGCGCCCAATATCTCGCCAAGGCGGAAGGCATCGACAACGCCCAGACGGAAGGCCCGTCCGTGGACGCCTTCAACAAGGCCTGGGCGGCAAAATTCGGCTCGGCCCCGAACGGCCCCGGCCTGCACACCATGTACGACGCTGCGGCAGTCGCCCTGCTCGCCATGGAGAAGGCCGGCAAGCCGGACGGCACCGCGATCCGCGACAACATCCGTGCCATCACCACCGGCGACGGCGAGGTTATCCATCCCGGTCCGGACGGCTTCAAGAAGGCCAAGGAACTGATCAAGGCCGGCAAGCCGATCCGCTACGAGGGCGCAACCGGCCCGATCTCCTTCGATCAGTTCGGCGACGTCACCGGCCCCTATCTCATCTGGGGCGTCGGCAGTGACGGCAAGCTGACCGTGGTGGACAAGTGGGACAAGACCCGCGTCGCCGACGCGATCGCCGAGATCGACAAGTAGGCGGCGGTTCGACAATTCGCGCGGCGGCGCAGTGCCGCCGCGCGTATTCAGGCCGGCATGCCCATCTGGCGGCGAACAGCCTGATTGAGGACGTTCCCCGGCTCGGCGAGCGCTTCGCTGAGAACGGTGATGTGGTTGGTGCGGGGCACTTTCAGAAGCGAGACCGGAAAGCGATCCTGATGGCAATGGCGCATGAACAGTTCGGACTGGCGGTGGAATTCCTCCGTCTCGTCGTCGCCAAGCGTAACGATCAGCGGCGCGGCCAGGTCATAAACCCGGTTGAGCGGGCTGAAGGCTGCCACCTCGTCCGCCGTCAGGTCGAGCGAATCGTCCTGGAAGGAGCGCGTCACCGGTTCGAGATCGTAGATGCCGCTGATCGCCGTTACGCCCTTGACGGCGTCTTCGGGCAACCCGGCTTTCGAGAGAGACGATCGGTCGGCGAGTTCGGCCACCAGATGCCCGCCGGCGGAATTGCCGGAGATGAACAACCGGTCGGGATCGCCGCCGTATCGGGCGCAATTTTCATGCGTCCAGGCCAAGGCGTTCCGGCAGGCCTCGACCACGCCGGCCATGCGAGTCGCCGGCATCAACGGATAGTCGATCACCACCAGCATCGCACCGAACGGCACGAACCCATCCGCGAGAAAGCTGAAAAGATCGGCGTCCAGCGAACGCCAGAAGCCGCCATGGATGAAGAACTGGACGGGCGCCGGCCCTCTCGCGCCCTCGGGCGGGAAGATGTTCAGCGTGTGGTCCGGCAAATCGGCATAGGAGACCTTGCGATGGACCGTGTAGCGCGTCAAAGCCGCATCCGCCAACTGCCGGCGGCGCTCGAAAATCGCCGGAAGCCCGGGCACGTGATCGAGACTGAATTGTGCATCCATATCGCGCTGCATTGAAATCTCCTTGATCTGCCGCTCCCGCCACAATAGAACATCCGCAGATTTGATCAAATGCTCACTTCAAGGGCGGATAAAAGAGAAGACATACGAGGAACCGATGGTCCGTTTAGCCCGCCGCGTCACTGAAACCTCCAAGAAGAGCTTCGGCATGTATGCCAAGGCGGCCGCGATGGCGGGCGAAGGGCGCGACCTCATCCATCTGGAGCTCGGCCGGCCGTTCCACGACACGCCGGAGCATATCAAGCAAGCGACCATCGCGGCGCTGAGGCGCGGCGAGGTGCATTACAGCGATCTGCAGGGTCTGCCGGAATTGCGTTCGGCCTTGGCCGCAAAGCTGCGCGACTACAATCGCACCGATATTTCGGCGAACGAGATCATCGTCACCAACGGCCTGACGCAGGCATCCTTCGCCGCCTTCATGGCGCTGATCGACGACGGCGACGAGGCGATCCTGCTCGAACCCTATTATCCGCAGCATCTCGGCAAGATCGAAATGGCCGGCGGCAAGGCGGTCATCGCACCTCTCGACAGGGAGAGCGGCTTCCGCATCCGCCGCGACCTGATCGAGGCGAAGATCACCAAGGCGACCCGGATGATCGTGCTCGTCAATCCGGTCAATCCGACGGGCCGCGTCTACTCCCGCGAGGAGCTGCAGATCGTCGCCGATCTGGCGATCGAGCACGATCTCGCGGTGCTGTCCGACGAAGTCTACGAACAGATCCTGTTCGACGGCGCCGAGCATGTCAGCATCGCCTCGCTGCCGGGCATGAAAGAGCGCACCGTCGGCATGTATGCCTTCACCAAGGCTTACGCGATGGACGGCTGGCGGCTGGGTTATATCGCCGCCGACGCAAGCCTCATCCCGGGCCTCATGAAGATCACGTCCACCGAGGTCACCCACGTCAACACCTTCATTCAGCATGGCGCGCTCGCGGCCGTGACCGGCCCGGCCTCGATCCTCGATGCCATGGTCGAGGACGACCGCCGCAAGCGCGATCTGGTGGTGGCGCGGCTGAACCAGATGCCGGGCGTCATCTGCGCCCGGCCCGAAGGCACGATCTACGCCTTTCCCGACATTCGCGGCACCGGCCTGAAATCCCAGGAAGCCGCCGATCTCATTCTCGAACGGACGGGGGTCGTGGTCGAGGCAGGCAGTTTTTACGGCGGCATAGGCGAAGGCCACCTGCGCGTCTGCTTCGGCTCCGAAAGCATCGAGCGCATCGACGAGGCCATGAACCGGCTTACCAAATTCTTCAACGAACTTTGACAAGCGGCAGGCAGTCTAGCCCCGGGGGGACAATCCCTCATCGCCCTGAAGCACGACGGATCATAAAGCGAACGTTTCGATCCTGATGACGAACAGGGTCGTCATGCTATCCGAGTGGAAGGTCGCAGTGCCGTCGCCCGGTTCCAGCAGGACCGTATCGAGCGGGGCGAGTGCATTGCTCTTGCCGTTCAGCCTGCAGCGATCGGTCGTCACGACCAGACTGACCGCGCCGCCCGGTGTCAGCTGCACCTGGCCTTGACATATCCGGTGCGTGACCTTGTGGGTGAACCGGCCGCGCCTCGTCATCACGTTGAGATCGGTGATCGGGCCGCCGATGAGGCGAGCGCCTGTCGGTGCGTCCGCCGCGAAGCGGCAGGGCTCGGAGCCTCGAACGAGGGCAATGGACGGCTTTTCCGAAATCGTCAGCTCGATCCCCTCGCCGCTCAACACGCTCAGGGTGCGATCGACGCCCGGAAAGATGGAGAAAGGCCCATCTTCCCCGACCGTCGCCATGCTGATGCGCCAGTCGAAGTCGTTGACCGTAGCACCCGGCGGAAAGACGGCGATCTCCGTCGTCTGGCCGCTGCCGTTCTTCCACGGCATGCGCTTGTAGTCCACGGAACGGAGGATGCGCACGGCGTCAGTTCCCGAGGATGCCCGGCAGGCGCAAGCCCTTCTCCCTGGCGCAATCGAGCGCGATGTCGTAGCCGGCATCCGCGTGGCGCATGACGCCGGTCGCCGGGTCGTTCCAGAGCACGCGGCCGATGCGGCGGTCGGCATCTTCGGAGCCGTCGCAGCAGATCACCATGCCGGAATGCTGGGAATATCCCATGCCGACCCCGCCGCCATGATGCAGGGATACCCAGGTCGCGCCGGATGCCGTGTTCAGCAGCGCATTGAGCAGCGGCCAGTCGGAGACGGCGTCCGAACCGTCCTTCATCGCTTCGGTCTCGCGGTTCGGCGAGGCGACCGAACCGCTGTCGAGATGGTCGCGGCCGATGACGATCGGCGCCTTCAATTCGCCGTTGCGGACCATTTCGTTGAAGGCGAGGCCGAGCTTGTGGCGATCGCCCAGCCCCACCCAGCAGATGCGCGCCGGCAGCCCCTGGAAGGAGATACGATCCCTCGCCATGTCCAGCCAGTTGTGCAGGTGCTTGTTGTCGGGAAGCAGTTCCTTCACCTTGGCATCGGTCCTGAAGATATCCTCGGGATCGCCGGAAAGGGCCGCCCAGCGGAAGGGGCCGATGCCGCGGCAGAAGAGCGGTCGGATATAGGCCGGCACGAAACCGGGGAAGGCGAAGGCATTCTCCAGCCCCTCGTCCTTGGCGACCTGGCGGATGTTGTTGCCGTAGTCGAGCGTCGGCACGCCCGCATCCCAGAAGGCGACCATGGCCTCGACATGGCGCTTCATCGAAGCACGAGCGGCGGCTTCGACCGTTTTCGGATCGCTTTCGCGCTTGGCCCTTGCCTCCTCCACCGTCCAGCCGACGGGCAGATAACCGTTCAGCGGATCGTGCGCGGAAGTCTGGTCGGTGACGATATCCGGCCGCGGACCGCCGGCCTTCATGCGGGCCACCAGCTCCGGGAAGATCTCGGCCGCGTTGCCGAGCAAGCCGACGGATTTCGCCTCGCCCGCCTTCGTCCACTGATCGATCAGCGCCAGAGCCTCGTCCAAGGTTTTCGCCTTTTCATCGACATAGCGGGTGCGCAGGCGGAAATCGATGCGGGTCTCGTCGCATTCGACGGCAAGGCAGCAGGCGCCGGCCATGACGGCGGCGAGCGGCTGCGCGCCGCCCATGCCGCCGAGACCGCCCGTCAATATCCATTTGCCCTTGAGATTGCCGCCATAATGCTGGCGCCCGGCTTCCACGAAGGTCTCATAGGTGCCCTGCACGATGCCCTGCGTGCCGATATAGATCCACGAGCCGGCCGTCATCTGGCCGTACATGGCAAGACCTTTCTTATCGAGCTCATTGAAGTGGTCCCAGGTCGCCCAATGCGGCACGAGGTTGGAATTGGCGATCAGCACGCGCGGAGCATCCCTGTGCGTGCGGAACACGCCGACCGGCTTGCCGGACTGCACCAGCAGCGTCTCGTCCTCATTCAGCGTCCTCAGCGTCGCGGCGATCGTGTCGAAGTCGTTCCAGGTGCGCGCCGCGCGGCCGATGCCGCCATAGACGACGAGTTCATGCGGGTTCTCGGCCACATCCGGATCGAGATTGTTCATCAGCATGCGCAGCGGCGCTTCGGTCATCCAGCTTTTGGCATTGAGTTCCGGCCCCCGCGGCGCACGGACTTCACGGATGTTGTGACGCGGATTGATCATGGTTTGCTCCGGCTTGTCTTCTTGAGCTCGGACGCGATCCGTTCGATGCGCACGAGAATGTCCTTGAGGTGGGTCCGCAGGCGTTCGGCCTTCGGCGGGTCATAGGCGAAAGGAGACGCTTCGGTGACGAGATGCGAGGCCTGGGAGAGCTCCATCTGAATGGCGTGCACCCCCTCTTCGGGTCGCCCGTAATGGCGCGTGGTCCAGCCGCCCTTGAAGCGGCCGTTGAGGATACTGGCGTAACCCGTGGCGGCGCCCGTCACGTCCACGACGGCCTTTTCGATCGCCGGGTCGCAGGTGCGGCCGCCATCCGTACCGATGTTGAAATCCGGCAGCCTGCCTTCGAAGAGGAAGGGGATATGCGAGCGGATCGAATGGCAGTCATAAAGAATGGCAATGCCGTGTATCGCCTTGACCCGCTCGATCTCGGCCCGGAGGGCCGCATGATAGGGAGCGTGAAACGCGCTCAACCGCTCCGCAATGTCCGTAGCGGCAGGTTCGGCGCCATCCTTCCAGATCGCCTTACCGTCGAAATCGGTCTCCGGAACGAGGCCGGTCGTGTTCTGTCCGGGATAGAGGCTTACGCCCTCGGGATCACGATTGGCGTCGATGACGTAGCGATGAAACGTGGCGCGCACCGTCGTCGCATCGTCGAGAAGCCCCGCGTAGAGCTCGTGGATATGCCAATCGGTGTCGGCAAGCATCCGGCCGTTGCCGTTCAGCCGGTCCCATACCGCTGCCGGGACTTCAGTGCCCGTATGCGGAAAAGCGAGGATGACGGGAGACGTGCCCCTGCGGGTTTCGAAGACCGGCGGGTTCATCCTGCACCCCCCTCTGCCCTGCCGGGCATCTCCCCCTCAAGGGGGGAGATCGACCTGACGCCAGCTCGGACCGCAAACAACAACCGTTCACGAAAACGGAAATGTCGAGCGGAGAGGGAGATGGATCGACGCTGCCGCTTGCCGATCTCCCCCCTTGAGGGGGAGATGCCCGGCAGGGCAGAGGGGGGTATCCACACGCACGTCATCATCATACCTCCAGCACCGGTAGGATGCCCGGAGAGATTGCCGCGGCGAGCGCGCCCGAGGCCACAAGCTCGCTAGCGGCCTTGAGGTCGGGCGCCATGTAGCGATCCTCCTCCAGCGAGGGCACCGCGGCCCGGACTGTCGCCAGCGCTTTCTGCAGTTCCGAACTGGTCTTCAGGGGGCCGCGCAACTCGACGCCCTGGGCGGCGGCCAGCGCCTCGATGCCGATGATCGAGAAGAGATTGTCGGTCATCTGCAGGAGACGGCGGGCGCCATGGCAGGCCATGGATACGTGATCCTCCTGGTTCGCGGAGGTCGGCGTGGAATCGACGGAGGCCGGATGCGAAAGCTGCTTGTTCTCGCTCATCAGCGCAGCCGACGTCACCTCGGCGATCATCAGCCCGGAATTCAGCCCGGGCTTCTTCGCAAGAAAGGCCGGCAAGCCGTAGGAGAGCGCCGGATCGACGAGCAATGCGACACGGCGCTGGGCGATCGCGCCGATCTCGCAGACGGCAAGCGCCGTCTGATCGGCGGCAAAGGCCACCGGCTCGGCATGGAAGTTGCCGCCGGACACCACCTCGTTGTCCGACAGCACCAGCGGATTGTCGGTGACGGCATTGGCCTCGATCTCGAGCGTTCTCGCGACCGAACGCAAGAGGTCGAGGCAGGCTCCGTCCACCTGCGGCTGACAGCGGATGCAATAGGGGTCCTGCACGCGCTCGTCGCCCTGGATATGGCTCATGCGGATTTCCGAACCTTCAAGAAGCCGGCGCAGCGCCGCACCGGCATCGATCTGCCCCTTGTGGCCACGAAGGGCATGAATATCGGGATGGAACGGCGCCGAGGAGCCCATGGCCGCGTCTGTGGACATCGCGCCAGTCACCAGCGCGGACTGGGCGGCGCGGTGGGCGCGGAACAGCCCGGCAAGCGCCAGCGCGGTGGAGGTCTGCGTGCCGTTGATCAGCGCCAGCCCTTCTTTCGCGGCAAGCACGACCGGCTCCAGCCCCGCCGCCGCAAGTGCCTGCCTGGCCGCCATCTGCTCGCCCTGGAAGAAGGCCTCGCCCTCGCCCATCATGACGGCTGCCATATGGGCGAGCGGCGCGAGATCGCCGGATGCGCCGACGGAGCCCTTTTCCGGAATGACGGGAATGACGCCCTTCTCCAGCATGGCCTCGATCAGCCGCACCAGCTCGATGCGCACACCGGAAGCGCCGCGGCCGAGCGAGATGAGCTTCAGCGCCATGACGAGGCGCACCACGTTTTCCGGAAGCGGCGCGCCGACGCCGCAGCAATGCGAGAGGATGAGATTGCGCTGCAGCGTCGCGACGTCGGCGGCGTCGATCCTGATCGAGGCGAGCTTGCCGAAACCGGTATTGATGCCGTAGACCGGCTCATTTCCGGCGGCGATTTCGGCGATGCGCGCCGCCCCCCTGTCGATGGCGCCGTCGGAAGACGGGTCAAGCCTCGCCGATCCGTTGCTCCAGTAGATCTCGGCAAGGTCGGCAAGCGGAACTTTGCCCGGGTGTAGAATGATCGTCATGCGGATACCTGCTGGCCTTTGAAGACACGGCTGTGAAGAGGGTTGAAACCGATGCGGTAGACGAGCTCGGCCGGCCGCTCGATGTTCCAGATCGCGAAGTCGGCCGATTTTCCGGCCTCCAGCGTGCCGGTCTCGGCGAGCAGGCCGAGCGCTCTCGCAGCCTCGCGTGTCGTGCCGGCCAGGCATTCCTCGACCGTCAGCCCGAAGAGCGTCGCCGACATGTTCATCGTCAGGAGCAGGGAGGTCAGCGGCGACGTGCCGGGATTGCTGTCCGTGGCAATCGCGATATGCGCGCCGGTTTCGCGAAGGGCCGCAACCGGCGGCGCCTGCTTTTCGCGCAACGTATAGAAGGCGCCGGGGAGAAGAACGGCAACCGTGCCCGCCTCCGCCATCGCTTTCGCGCCTTCTTCGTCGAGATATTCCAGGTGATCGGCGGACAACGCGCCGCAGGATGCGGCAAGCCTGGCGCCGCCGAGATTGGAAAGCTGCTCGGCATGCAGCTTCATCGGCAGGCCGAGTTCCTTCGCCTTGTCGAAGACGGTCCGCATCTCATCGACCGAAAAGGCGATGTTCTCGCAGAAGCCGTCGACGGCATCGACGAGACCCTGTTCGGACGCCGCCTCCAGACCGGGCAGCACCACGTCATCGAGATAGGCAGCGCTCCGGCCCTTGTATTCCGGCGGAACGGCATGTGCGGCAAGCCAGCTCGTCACGATCCGCACGGGGCGGAGGTCGGCAAGCCGCCGTGCGGCCCGCAGCATCTTCAGCTCGGCCTCGACGTTGAGGCCATAACCGGACTTGATCTCGACCGTGGAGACACCCTCGCTCAGAAGCGTATCCAGCCTTGGCAGCGCCTGTTCCACCAGCGCATCCTCAGAAAGTCCGTTGGTCGCCTTGACCGAGGAGATGATGCCGCCGCCGGCGCGGGCGATTTCCTCATACGATGCACCGGCAAGCCGCATCTCGAATTCGAGCGCGCGATCGCCGCCGTAGACCAGATGGGTGTGGCAGTCGATCAGCGCCGGCGTGATCCAGCGCCCTTCGCAATCGACCTCGGACGCATCGCGCGGAAAATGTGACGGAAGCCCATCCGCCGCGCCGGCATAGGCGATGCGGCCGCCGCGAACCGCGAGGACCCCATTCCCGACGATGCCGAGACCGGCCATGTCAGGCGAAAGCGTCGCGAGCCTGGCGTTGCGCCAGAGCGTTGTCCCTGCCCCCTGCGCAGCTTCCTCGGAGGAATTTCCCAGCCTGCTCATCGCCTTCCCCTTTCCTTCTGCGTAAATATGTATATACATAATAAAAGCACTGACAAGCGAAAAATCTGGTAAGCCTTGGCCGGCGAGAAGGAGGCTGCTCAACGATGACGCGATCGACCGGGACCACTCTGCACGCGGACGCGGCGCTCCTGCCCGAAGGCTGGCATTCCGACGTGCGCCTCACTCTCGACGGCGGCCTTATCTCCGGGATCGAAACCGGCGTGCCGGCCACGGCCGGCGACGAGGCCCATGCCGTCCTGATCCCCGGAATGGGAAACCTGCACAGCCACGCCTTCCAGCGCGCCATGGCGGGGCTCGCGGAAGTCCGGGGACCTGCGGTCGACAGCTTCTGGAGCTGGCGCAGCGTGATGTACAAATTCGCCCTGACGATGACGCCAGAGCAGGTCGAGGCGGTGGCGGCGCAGCTTTACATGGAAATGCTCGAAGCCGGATTCTGCCGCGTCGGCGAGTTCCACTACCTGCATCACGACAGGGATGGACAGCCCTATGGCAACATCGCCGAGCTGGCCGAACGGATCGGCGCGGCAAGCGAGGCGGCGGGCATCGGGCTTACCCTGCTGCCGGTCTTCTACGCCCATTCCGGCTTCGGCGGGGCCGAGCCCGTCGAAGGGCAGCGCAGGTTCGTCAATTCGATCGACCGCTTCGCCGAGCTCATGCGGGCCTGCCGGACGATGAAATCCCGCCTCGACGGAATGGAATTGGGCATCGCACCGCACAGCCTGCGCGCCGTGACGCCGGACGAGCTCGCCGAGCTTCTGCCGATGGCCGGCGACGGGCCAATCCATATCCACGTCGCCGAACAGGTGAAGGAGGTGGAGGACTGTATCGCCTGGTCCGGCGCCCGCCCGGTCGACTGGCTGCTTGCAAACGCACCCGTCGACAAGCGCTGGTGCCTGATACACGCCACCCACATGACGGACCGGGAAGTCCAAGCCATGGCGCGCAGCGGGGCCGTCGCCGGGCTCTGCCCGATCACCGAGGCCAATCTCGGAGACGGGACCTTCGCCGCCCCTGCCTTTCTGGCCAAAGGCGGCCGATACGGGATCGGTTCGGACTCCAACGTTCTGGTCTCTCTGCCGCAGGAACTGCGCCAGCTCGAATATTCGCAGCGCCTGGCATTGCGGGCGCGCAACGTCGTCGCCGATCCCAACGGATCGACGGGCCGCAGGCTCTTCGACGGAGCGATCATCGGTGGCGGAGCCGCGCTGCAATCGGCGTCGGGCCTCGTTGCCGGCGCTCCGGCGGATATCGTCTCGCTCGACATAGGCGCGGTCCCCTATCTTTCGGAAGACCGCCTGCTCGATCACTGGATCTTCAGCAGCGGCATATCGGTGGACAGCGTCTGGGCGCGCGGCCGGAAACGGGTGGCGGGCGGCCGTCACGTAAGCCGGGACGCGATCAGCAAGCGGTTCGCCCGCACCATGCGCTCCCTCATGGAAACCTGATCTGCGGGCCAATTGGCCTTGCAATATCCTCATGTTGCGCTAGTGCCGGAAGGAAAGACAAGGCAAGGACGACGGTCATTTCCCAAGATTCCACCCTGCATCGGAAGATCCTGAGCGATATCGAAGGTCGCATCGTATCCGGCGAATGGCCTCCCGGGTTCCGGCTGCCGTTCGAGGTGGATCTTGCCCGGCAATACGGCTGCTCGCGCATGACCGTGAACAAGGTCATGACGCAGCTCGTCCAGGCGGGGCTGATCGAGCGCCGGAAGAGATCGGGCAGCTTCGTCACCCAGCCGAAGGCACAGTCCGCGGTTCTCGAGATTCACGATATCAGGGAAGAAGTCCAATCCCTGAACCTCGCCTACGGTTATGCGCTGATATCGCGCGCCCAGCGTGACGCGGATGCGGAGGACCGCCGCCGGCTTGGCCTGTCTTCGGCGCTTTCTTCGCCGGCCCGCGTCATCGACATCACCTGCCTTCATTCCGCCGGCGGGCAGCCCTTCTGCCTCGAGGAGCGGTTGATCAATCTCGAAACCGTGCCGGAAGCCGGCGCATTCGAGTTCGAAACCCTGGCGCCAGGCCCATGGCTGCTCGCACAGATACCCTGGACGGCTGCCGAGCACCGCATTCAGGCAGTATCCGCAGGCAAGAAGGAGGCGAAATTCCTGAAGCTGAGCGCCGGGCATGCCTGTCTTGTGATCGAACGGCAGACATGGAGCCATGCGGGCCCGGTCACGAACGTCCGTCTGACCTATCCCGGCAACCGGCATATGGTCACGGCGCAGTTCAAGCCCGGCGGCAACTGATGCGGCTTACCGCACCGGGGCCGTTGCCGGTGGCGGGCTGTCATCGGAGGGCTGGCTTGGCCCACGCATCAGGAACGCGCCGATCAGAATGACGACCACGACGACGAGCATGCCGATAATCGCGTTCTTCGTCATGGCGGCGCCACCCGGTT
The DNA here is from genome assembly GCF_030378245.1 of Neorhizobium sp. CSC1952. NCBI lineage: Bacteria > Pseudomonadati > Pseudomonadota > Alphaproteobacteria > Hyphomicrobiales > Rhizobiaceae > Neorhizobium > Neorhizobium sp. CSC1952. The sequence goes on from NZ_CP128416.1 coordinate 1,130,384, forward strand.
CAGAAGCCCGCCAAATACCAGATCGCCACGGCAATGAGGCCGGCGAGGGCCGCGTTGAGGCCGATGTAAAAGATCCAATCGTGATGATTGTGCGGTAATCGGTCCATCTTCTTCCTCCTGAAAGAAGAACCGGCGCGCGGATGGATTGTTCCGACAGAGCGTTTCCGGCAGCGGGTTCCATTGCGATTTGATTTGGAAAACCTCGCCCCCGATCGCGTCAGGAAATTATGAGTTGACATCACAACTCGTTGAGGTCTTAATGCTGGTCGAGTTGTGATCGCAACTCATCGGCTCGCCTGGCCATGGAGGATCTGGCCGGCGCCGTTTGACGCTTTGGGAGGAAATCATGAACAATCTTGTACGCGCCGCGCTTGCGGCCGCGATGGCGACGCTTTGCGCGGGCGCCTGTTGGGCGGATACCATCAAGGTCGGCGTGATCGCCGAATTCTCCGGCCCCTTCGCCATTTATGGCAAGCAATACAAGGAAGCGATCGAGACCTACGTCGCCCAGCATGGCAGCCAGTCCGGCGGCCACGACATCGAATTCATCTACAAGGACGTCGGCGGCGCCAATCCGGACCTTGCCAAGACGCTGGCCCAGGAACTGCTCATTCGCGACCGGGTCAATTACCTCGCCGGTCTCACCTTCACGCCGAACGCGCTGGCGCTCGCGCCGCTGATCGAGCAGTCGGAAACGCCGACCGTCATCTTCAACGCCGCCACGTCGGCGATCAACAAGCAGTCGCCCTATTTTCTCCGCACGAGCTACACGCTCTGGCAGGTTTCCACACCGCTTGCCGACTGGGCGTATGACCAGGGCATTCACACAGTGGTGACGGCGGTTTCCGACTATGGCCCGGGCATCGACGCCGAAAACGCCTTCAAGGCCGCCTTCGAGAAGAAGGGCGGCAAGGTGATCGACACGATCCGCATGCCGCTCGCGACCACGGACTTCACGCCCTTTATCCAGCGGGTCCGCAGCCAAGCGCCGAACGGCGTCTTCGCCTTCCTGCCCGGCGGCCCGCCGACCTTCGGCTTCACCAAGAGCTATAACGAAAACGGCCTCGCGAAAGAGGGCATCCGCTTCCTGGGAACCGCCGAAACCGAGGAATCCAATCTCCAGGCGCTCGGCGATGCGGCAATCGGCCTGACGACCGCGTTTCACTATTCCGAAGCGCATGATTCCGACGTCAATGCCGCATTCACCAAGAAGCTCGGCGAGCTGTCCGCCGGCGCCGTGGCCAACTGGGCCTCAGTCGGCGCCTATGACGGCACGCACCTGATCTACAAGATGGTCGAGGCCGCCGGCGCGGACGGGCCGAAGGCGATCGAAGCGGTGAAATCGCTGAAATGGGAAAGCCCGCGCGGCCCCGTGGAAATGGATCCGAAGACCCGCACCCTGATCCAAAACGTCTACATCCGCGACGTCGAGCGCGACAAGGACAGCGGGCGGCTCGTCAACCGCGAGAAGGGCGTGATCGCAACGGTCGGCGACCTCGGCTGGACCGACTGACCCCCGGCCGCCGGCGGCCAGCAGCGCCGCCGGTCCCATGCATCTCTGAACTGTCGATCGAAGAAGGCGGCTGTTTCCGCGCCGGAAGGCGCGGGCGGGATCTCTCGCGCCGCCGAAGCAAGGACCGGACGATGTCACTCATACTCAACATTGCCGTCGACGGCATAGCCTACGGGATGATCCTGTTCATGATCTCCATCGGCCTGTCGGTCACGATGGGCCTGATGCGCGTGATCAATCTCGCCCATGGCGCCTTCGCGCTTCTCGGGGGCGCGGCCGCCCACGCGCTGATCGCCCGCGCCGGACTTTCCTTCATGGCTGCCGCCCTGCTGGCCATCATGGCGACCATGGCCATCGCCTTCCTGCTCGAGCGCCTGGTCTATCGCCGCATCTACGGGCTCGGCGAGTTGCAGCAGGTGCTGGCGACCATCGGCATCACCTTCATCTTCATTGCCCTCATCAACCGGCTGCTGGGTTCCAGTCTGCTGGCAATCCCTCTGCCCCATTTTCTGCAGCAGTCGGTGGATCTCGGCTTCCGCGTGCTGCCCGCTCACCGGCTGGCGGTGATACTGGCAGGCGCCGTCGTGATCGCCGGGCTCTACCTGACGATCGAACGGAGCCGTTTCGGCACCAGGCTGCGCGCCGCCGTCGACAACCGCAGCATCGCCAGCGCGCTCGGCATCAACATCGACGCGGTCTTCGCCGCAACCTTCTGTCTCGGCGCGGGGCTTGCGGCGCTTGGCGGCATTCTCGGCGCCGAACTCCTGCCCATCGATGCCTATTATCCGCTCCGCTACATGGTCCTGTTCCTGATCGTCGTTTCGGTCGGCGGCATGGGCTCCATCACCGGCTCGTTCATGGCGGCGCTCGCGCTCGGCATCCTCGAAACGGCCTCCCGCTACCTGATCCCCGACTTCGGCACGATCGTCTTCTTCGCGGCCGTCATGGCCGTGCTCGCGATCCGTCCCAGGGGCCTTCTCGGAAAGGCGTGACATGAGCGTTCAGGAGATCCCATTGACCAAGATCCGAACCCGCATCCGCGGCGTGCCGCTGATGCCCGAGGCGGTCATGCTGGCACTCGCCGTCATCGCCTATTTTCTCTTCCCCTACGATCTCGCACTCCTCACCCGGATCATGGTGATGATGCTGTTCGTGCTGTCTCTCGACCTGGTGCTCGGCTATGCCGGCATCGCCACGCTCGGCCATGCCGCGCTCTACGGCACCGGCGCTTACGCCGCCGGCCTTTTCGCGGTGCACGTCTCGGCCGATCCGGTCACCGGCCTCGTCGTCGGAGCGGCGGCCGGCGCCGCCCTCGCCCTGGTTTCCGGCCTGCTGCTGATGCGCGCCCACGGGCTGACCCTGCTGATGCTCTCCATCGCCGTAACGCTGATCTGTCAGGAAATCGCCAACAAGGCGCGCGACCTGACCGGCGGCGCGGACGGCCTGCGCGGCATCCGCATGGAGCCCGTCCTCGGCCTCTTCAAGTTCGATTTCGTCGGCCGGACCGGCTTCTGGTATGCGCTCGCCGTCCTCTGCGTCTGCTATGCGGTCCTGAAGATCGTCACGCTCTCGCCGATCGGCCTTTCGGTCCGCGGCATCAAGGACAGCGCGGCGCGCATGGTGGCGATCGGCAGTCCGGTCTATCGCCGGCTGGTCACGATCTACACCATCGGCGGTGCGATCGCCGGCGTGGCGGGCGCGCTCGCGGCCCAGGTCACCCAGCTCGTCAGCCTCGAGGTCTATGCCTTCAATCTCTCCGCCGAGGCCCTGATCATGCTGATCCTCGGCGGCGCCGGCAGGCTTCACGGCGCGATCATCGGCACGCTGATCTTCATGGTGGTTCACCACGTCGCCGCCTCCGTCGATCCGTTCAACTGGCTCTTCATCATCGGCGCGCTGGTTCTCGGCATCGTCTTCTTCGTGCCGGCGGGCATGCTCGGCATTCCTGCCGCTCTTCGCAATCTCATCGGGAGGAACGGCGATGCAAGGCCTTGAAGTCCGCGGCCTCAGAAAGTCCTTCGGCGGACTGACCGTCGCGCAGGAGATCGACTTCGACCTGCCCCCCGGCGCCCGGAAGGCGCTGATCGGCCCCAACGGAGCTGGCAAGACGACATTCGCGAATCTGGTGACCGGCAAGCTGAAGCCGAGCGGCGGAAACATCCGCTTCGACGGCAGCGATATCGGCAGTCTGGGCGAGAGCGAACGCGTCAAGCGCGGCATCGCCAAGACCTTCCAGATCACGACGCTCTTCCGCACCATGACGGTGCGCGAAAACATCCGGCTGCCGATCCTCGAAAGGCAGGGGCGCGGCGGGCGCATGTTCGGAGGAGCAGCGGCAGACCGTGCGACCGAAGCGGAAATCGATGCCCTGCTCGACCAATTCGCCTTGCTGCCTCTCGCCGACAAGCCGATCCACCTGCTTGCCTATGGCCAGCAACGGCTCGTCGAACTGGCGCTGACCCTGGCGCTCAGGCCGCGCGTGCTGATCCTCGACGAACCCGCGGCCGGCGTTCCGTCGAGCGAAAGCCACCTGATCCTGCAGGCGATCGAGCGTCTGCCCACCGAGCTCGCGGTGCTGATCATCGAGCACGACATGGATCTGGTCTTCCGCATCGCCCGGTCGATCGTCGTGCTCGTCAACGGCCGCATTCTCACCGAAGGCACGCCCGACGAGATCAGCCGCGACCCCATGGTCCGCCAGCTCTACCTCGGAGAAGCCCATGTCTGAGACCGTGCTCGCACTCGAAAACGTCACCGCAGGATACGGCCAGACCCACGTCCTGCGCGAACTTTCCCTCAGCATTTCCCGTGGAGAACGGCTGGCGGTCATCGGCCGCAACGGCGCCGGCAAGACGACGATGCTGGCGACGATCATGGGGCTGACGCGGCTCCATGGCGGACGCATCACGCTTGCGGGCACCGACATATCGCGCCATTCGCCGCACCGGCGCTCCATGCTGGGCCTCGGGCTGGTGCCGCAGACCCGCGACATCTTCCCGTCGCTGACGGTCGAGGAGAACCTGACCGTCGTCATGCGGGGCAACGCCTCGCTGGAGGAGGCCTATGCGCTGTTCCCCCGGCTCAAGGAGCGCCGCAGGAACGGCGGCACCCAGCTGTCCGGCGGCGAGCAGCAGATGCTTTCGATCGCCAGAACCCTGATGACGGAGCCGGCGATCGTGCTTCTGGACGAACCCCTGGAGGGTCTCGCACCCGTCATCTGCGAACAGCTGATGCATGCCTTCGAGCAACTGGCCGCGGACGGGCGGCGGACCGTGATGCTGGTCGAGCAACATGCCTCCGCCGCGCTCGCCTTCGCCACGCGCGCGGTCGTCATCACCAACGGAACCATCGTCTACGACGGCAGCGCCGCCGCCTTGCGACAGCAGCCGGAGCTGCTGGAGCGGCATATCGGCGTCGGCCGCACGACCAATTGAGGAGGATATCGCCATGAACATGATCGAGGGGCATGTCGCCTTCGAGCCCGCCGCCGGCATTCCCGTCTGGGACATCGATCCCTACACGGAAGAGGTGCTGCTCAACGCGGGGGATTACTATGCGGAACTGCGCCGGCACGGGCCGCTGGTCTATATCCCGAAATATTCGGTGCTCGCCTGCGGCCGCTACGACGAAACGCGCGAGATCTTTTCCGACCATACCCGCTTCGTCTCGTCCCGCGGCGTGGGACTCAACGACTTCAAGTACGGCAAGCCCTGGCGGGCGCCGTCGATCATTCTGGAGGTGGACCCGCCGGATCACACCAAGACGCGCAAGGTGATGGCGCGCGCTTTGTCGCCCAAGGCCATTTCCGGCTTGAAGGACGCCTTCCGCGAGGCGGCCGAGCGCATCGTCGACGGCCTGGTCGCAAAGGGCCGTTTCGAGGCTGTCGCCGAGCTCGCGGAAGCCTTTCCCGTGACGGTCTTCCCGAAGGCGCTCGGCATGGTCGACAGCGACCGCCGCCGGCTGGTGGATTACGGCGCCATGGTCTTCAACGCGCTCGGCCCGGACAACAAGTTCCGCCGGGCGGCGATGGCGCAGGTACCGGATATCGTGCCCTGGATCACCGCGGCATGCGCCCGCGACCGCTTGACCAAGGACGGGCTCGGGGCGCTCATCTACGGCGCCGCGGACGACGGCGAGGTGACCGAGGAGGAAGCCGCCATGCTGGTGCGCTCCTTCCTGTCGGCCGGCGTCGACACGACGGTAACCGGCATCGGCAATGCACTCTGGTGCCTCGCGTCCAATCCGCGGGAATACGACAGGCTGAAGGCCGACCTGGCCCTCGCCCGGCCCTGCTTCGAGGAAGTGCTGCGCTTCACCTCCCCCGTCCATACCTTCGCGCGAACGGCCAACCAGGATACGGAAGTGGCGGGATACGGCATCGCCGAGGGCACGAAAATCCTCTGCGCGCTTGCTTCCGCCAATCTCGACCCCGCCAAATGGGGCGATCCGGACATCTTCCGCATCGACCGCAAGCCGGTCGGCCACATGGCCTTCGGCGCCGGCATCCACGGCTGCGTCGGGCAGAACCTCGCGCGCCTCGAACTGGAAATCGTGCTCTCGGTGCTCGCGGAGAAGGTGGATCGCATCGAGTTCGACGGCGAACCCGTCTGGCGGCCCAACAACGCCATCCACGCGCTGGACCGCCTGCCGCTCAAATTCGTCGCGAAATAGGAGCCCAGGATGACGAACGTGACTTTCATCGCCCATGACGGCACGGAGACGACCATCGACATCGCCAACGGCGACAATGTCATGCGCGCCGCGCTTGCCAACGATATCGACGGCATCGTCGGCGAATGCGGCGGGTCCATGATGTGCGCCACCTGCCATTGCTATGTCGACGATGCGTGGGCGGACCGGGTCGGCCCGCGAGCCGACGGCGAAGAGGACATGCTGGAAAGCGCCGCCTGCGAGGTGAAGCCGACGAGCCGGCTGTCCTGTCAGATCCGTATAGAGCCCGAGCTGGACGGCCTCGTCGTGCATCTGCCGGAGAGCCAGACATGACGGGCGTCGTCGTCATCGGCGCCGGGCAAGGCGGCTTCCAGCTCGCCGCCAGCCTGAGGCAGGAGGGCTATGAAGGCCCGGTCACCCTGATCGGCGACGAGCCCGGACGGCCCTATCAACGTCCGCCCCTGTCAAAAGCCTATCTCAAGGACGGGCGCGTGGACGCCATCGAGCTCAGGCCGGAAAGCTTCTTCGATCGCAACGCCATCACCCTGATGGCCTCCGAGCGCGTGATCCGGATCGACCGGAACGCAAAAGCGATCGAGACCCTGGGCGGCGTCGCCATCGCCTACGACCACCTCGTGCTCGCGACGGGTGCGCGCAATTTCGTCCCGCCGATCAAGGGGCTCGACGGACGGGGAGCCTTCGGTCTTCGCACCGCAGAAGACGCGTGCCGCCTTCGGGACGCCCTCGCCCGCAGCAGCCGGCGCCCGATCGTCATCGGCGGCGGCTTCATCGGCCTGGAATTTGCCGCCGTCGCGGCTGCGGGCGGCCACGAGGCGACGGTGGTGGAGGCGGCGGAGCGCCTGATGGCGCGAGCGCTTTCCCCCGCCATGTCACAGCATTTCCTGGATTATCATACGAAATCGGGTACCCGGCTCGTCCGTGGTGCGGCGGTCACCGAGATCCTGCGCGACCAAGCGGGCGACGTGGTCGGCGCACGCCTCGCGGACGGCGAGGTCATCGATGGCGACATGGTGCTCGTCGCGGCCGGCATTCGCCCGAATGTCGAGCTTGCAGAGCAAGCGGGGCTTACGGTCGCCAACGGCATCGTGGTCGACGGCTTCTTGCGGACCTCGGATCCGGATATCTCCGCCCTCGGCGACTGCGCGGCCTTTCCCGACCCCTCCTCCGGCCGGTCGATACGGCTGGAATCGATACAGGCCGCCACGGACCATGCCCGAACGATCGCCCGCCGTCTCACCGGCAAGCCTCACGCCTATGAGGCCGTGCCGTGGTTCTGGAGCGATCAGGGACCGCTCAAGCTCCAGATCGCCGGTTTGGGCGTTGGTGCCGACGAAGATCACGCGATCGAGAAAGAGGATGGACGCAAGCTTGTGTTCCGTTTCAAATTGGGCAAATTGCTGGCCTTGGAGACAATCAACGCCGCCGCCGAACACATGGCCGCGCGCCAGCTGCTCAAGTCGCCCGCCAAGGTGAAGTTCGACGAACTGGCGCAATGCGGTTTCGACATCGGCGGACTGGCAAAGACCAGGAAAGTGCAAACCTAATGACACCGACCGAGAGGCAGACCAAAGCGCCAGCGGACGCGCGCGCGCCGTGCCCTCAAGGACGTATTTCGGAATCGACGACCACACGAGACGGCGTCGAGATCCTCGACATCACCAACTACGTCCCCTTCTTCCTCTCCAGCATCAACAACGCGCTCTCGCGCGGCGCATCGAACCTCTACCGCGAGCGCTTCGGCATCGGCATCAGCGAGTGGCGTACCGTCTCGATGCTCGCCATCGAGCCCGGGATCACCGCCGCGCGCATCTGCGAAGTCATCAATCTCGACAAGGCGGCAGCAAGCCGCGCACTCGCCACGCTCGACGAGCTCGGCTATCTGGATTCGGTCTCGTCCGAGAAGGATCCGCGCAAGCGGCTCTGGTGGCTCAACGAAAAAGGCTACGAGCTCCACGCCAAGATCATCCGCATCGCACTCCGCCGCGAGGAGACGCTCATCGAAGGCGCCGACCCCGATGACCTGGAGGCCGCCATCCGCGTCATGCGGCTGATGATGAAGAACGTCCGGAAGCTGTAATACGGCGTTCCCGCTTCCAGGAGCGGGGCGAACGAGATCACGGCAGAATGGCTCGGAAAGCCTCCTTGAGGTTTTCATACCGGTAGAGGATTTCCGCTTTTTCATCCTTGAGGCGCCTCAGAAGGGCAAGCTCCGCGTCGGATACGTCAGGCGACATCGCGCGCAGCCGGATATGCGCTTCTATCTCCGCAATTTCTGAACGGTAGGCGGAAACCGCGTGGGAGACGCGCTCCTGATGCTCTTTCAGAATAATGCTCATTGCACCGTGCCGCGGGCGGGATCGTTGCGGTCAGACATGCTGTATAGCGAAGAAAGGCGATTCTGTCTTCCCGTCCCCTCGTGCCGGACGAGCGTAGATGCCGATTTGCCGCATGGAACGACAGGGGCTCGGCCGGCGAGACGTGGCGGGACTGCCCGTGGCGCTTGCAGCCGGCTTCGGGAATAACGTGAAAGTAAGCTTTTGCGTTCAACCATGATGCTTCTGAAGCCTGCAGAAACCGCGAAACGCAACCGTGGCTGGGAAGCGCCGTATGCCGCCGATCGACATCATCGTTCCGCAATCCGGCGCCCGCAACTGGCAGATGATCGTGGTCGAACGGCTTCGGGCGGAGGGGTACGATATCGCCGTGCTGCATCGGCCCGAGCCGGCGAACTGGCCCGCTGCGGCGAATGCCGCACTTGCGTTCGAACGGCGCATCTTTCGCCGGACCGGCCCTGGTCTTGCCGCTCCCACAGCGGAAATTCCGGCCAGCCCCCGCAGCCGCTTCGCCGCGCTGCGGCTGGACCTTACGGGCGATGCCGCACCCTCGAACGTCCCCACAATCACGCTTGCATTCGACGGATCCCGTTGCGACCTGTCCGCGGCCGTGGCCGTCGCAGCCGGCAAGCTGCCCGTCATCGAGGCCGTTCTCGACCGTAAGACTGTCGTGGACCGGGCCTGGCCGATGATCGACAAGCGAGAGTCCGCGGCGCTCGGCATCGAGGACGTGCTCGCCCGCGCGATAACCCTGGCTGTCTCGGCCGTTCGTGCCTTCGCCGAAGGCCGTCTTGCCGGCAACGAGCCGGGGCCGGCAGCTGCCCCGAATGATGACGGTACCGCCATGCGGTTCGCCTCCGCCTATCTGACGAAAGCCCTGCCGCGTCTCGGACGGGAGGCCATCCGGCGTGCCCGCTTCCGCCATGCGCACTGGCGTGTCGGCTACCGCTTTACCGACGGGCCGGGAGTGGCGGAGACAGGCCGCCTCGGGGACGGCTGGTCGGTCCTGCCGGACCCGGGCGACCGCTTCTATGCCGACCCCTTCGCTTTCGAATGGCAGGGCCGATCCTTCGTGTTCGTGGAAGACTATCCCCATGCGACCGGCAAGGCGGTCATTTCCGTCGTGCCGTTCGATATCGACGGCGTCCCTCAGGAAGCGCGGGTGGTGCTGGAGGAAGCGCATCACCTCTCCTATCCGCAGGTGTTCGAACGCGACGGCGCGATCTGGATGCTTCCGGAGGCAAGCTCCGGCGGAAAGCTGACGCTTTACCGCGCCATGGCATTTCCGGACCGTTGGGCCGCCGAGGCCGTGCTCATCGAAGGCGAAATCTCGGATGCCACGCTTCTCGAGCACGAGGGGCTGCTCTGGCTTTTCGCTACCCACCGTGACGGCTATGGCAGCACGTCCGACACGCTTGCGGTTTTTTCCTCCGCTTCCCTTACCGGACCGTGGATGGCGCATCCGCTGAACCCGATCCTGATCGACCGCCGAGGTGCCCGTCCGGGTGGCGCCTTCATCCGCAACCCCGAAGGACGCATCTTTCTGCCGGTCCAGGACGGGACGCTCGGCTATGGAGGCGGCCTCGGCCTCTCGGAACTGCTGATGCTCGACAGGCGGACGGTGCGGCTCACGGCACGTCGGCCGGTTGCCGCCGACGGCGACTGGCCTTATCCGAAAATCCACACTCTCAACCGCTCCGGCCGGCTGGAGGTGATCGACGGGATCGCGGCCGTGCGGAAACGCTCAGGAAGACAGTAGCGCCTCGTAGCCTGCGCACATTCTCGCCGGCGAATAGTGCTCCCTGAGCCGCCGCCCGGCTGCGGCAAGCTCGGCCGCCAGCTCCGGCCTAGCGATGAGGCCGGCGAGCCCCTCGGCCATGCCTTTCGCATCAGCTTCGACGAACAGCGCGGCGGGCTCGCCATCCTCCGTCGTCAGCACCTCCCGCATCACGTCGAGATTGCTCGCCACCACCGGCAGGCCGGCAATCGCCGCCTCGACCGCAGCAAGGCCGAAAGTCTCCGTCGTCGAGGGAAACGCATAGGCATCGCCTGCGGCGAGGAATTCGAAGATGCGCGCGGGAGGGACCTCGCCGACCAGATGCAGCCGCTCCGCGACGCGCCGGCTTTCGGCAAGGGCGATCAGCGCGTCCCGCTCGGGACCCGTGCCGGCGATTGCCACATGGATGTCAGGCAGGTGCGCGAGCGCCCCGACGAGCGCGATCTGGTTCTTCGAAGGTGCCATACGGCCGGAGGAAACGGCAATCCATGCCTGCCGGGGCAGGCCGAAGGCGGCGCGGGCCGCCGCTTTGTCGAACTCCTCCAACGGCGCGGGAACGCCGTGGTCGATGCGCAGGATCCGCCGCCGATAGGCTTGCGGATAGTGGCTGAACTGCGCCTTGGTCCAGGCCGAGTTGACGACATTCGCGTGATAGAGCCCAACCGTGCCCATCAGCTTGTCGATCTGCGTGAGGAGCCCCCTCACCCCTCTGGTCTGCGGCGCGCCGCTCTGGTTCGCGACGATCGGCCGGACGCCCGACAGTCGCGCGCCGATCGTGCCGAAGATATTGCCATAGTGCTGGAAGGTAATGACCGCGTCCGGCCGCGCGCTGCGCAGATAGCCCGCAAGGCCGATGGCCGCCCGCATCTGCCCCGGCAATCCTCTTGGCGGTTCGGTGAGGATGAAATCCGCGTGGGGATCGCGGTCGTAGACGTCGGTCTTTCTGTACATGAACACGGTGCGCACCTGGTGGCCACGGGCACGCAGCCCTTCGCCCACCATGTCGGAAATGCGCTGCGAACCGGCGGCCTCCGCCTGGGTCTGCACCTGGACGATCCTCATGCGCGGTCCCTCAGGAAGGCGCGGGCGGCAAGCGCGTCCTGCCCGGTGAAGAAGCCGAAGATCGACGGGTTGATGCCTATTTCCCGCCGGGCGATGAACACGGCGATCACGCACCACGCCGCGATCGTGCCCGCGATGCTGAGCGCCGCGCCGATCGGTCCCAGAAGATAGGTCAGCGCCGCCGTCGCACCGAGCCCCAGAGTGTTGACGGCGACGAGCAGCTTGAAGAGCGCATGCTGCAGGCCGGTCAGCTGCAGAAGGATTTCGGTCGGACCGCAGCCCGTCCCGATCGTCGCCCCGATGCCGAGGATGATCAACGTCACGTGCATCGTCGGCGTGCCGTAGGCGGGGTCGAAGATCGACAGAATGAGGCTTCCGAACATTATGAAGAGCAACAGCGCCAGAAGCGCAATCGCAAAGCCCCCGAGGGCGGCGAGGCTGGTGATGCGCTGCACATGCGGCCTGTCGCCGCTGTAGAAGGCGTTCGAGATTTGCGGCGCAAGCGCCTGATTGATCCCGTTGAGGGTCAGCACCACAAGCCGCATGGTCCGGTCGGCGACGAAGATCGCTCCGGCGGCTTCCGGACCGAGGATTGCCGCGACGAGCAGCGTGCTCGCCTGACCGAGCGCCGGCGGCAGCGCGGTGACGCCCCAGACGCCGAGCGTCACGGTCCTGAACTCCGCCTTCTGCCCGTCCGTGAGCGGCCCGCGCTTGGCACGGATGGTGTCGCGCAGCAAGACGATCGTTTGCGGCAGGACCGAAAGAAGAAGAAGCCCGGCCGTCAGAAAGGTCGCGGCAACCGCGCTCATCTCGACATGCATGAAGCCCGCCGCGGCAAAGGCCGCGATGGTCGCGGCCCGCCATATGATGTCCCGCGGCAGCAGGCCCGCTATGAGCGCGTTCTTGGCGCGGAATGCGCAGGAGGTGAATTCCGACCAGCCGAGCGCGAAGGCCAGCACCGTCGTGGCCGCGCAGAGCGAGCGCCATTCCGGCACGTCCCTGCCGGCAATCGGCAGAAATCCGACAGCGACGATGATCAGGCTGAAGGCGGCGAGCCCGGCCAATGCCACGAGGATGGCGCGGGCCATCAGGCCATTGGCAGAATCGAGATCGTCGTTTCCGGCATATTGGGGCCAGAAGCGCAGGACGGTGCTGTGCTGGCCCACCAGGGAGAAGAAGGAGACAAGGCTCGCGCCGGCATAGGCGGCGCTGTAAAGGCCGAATTGCCGCTCGTCGGTGACCATCGCGACCGCCACCAGCATGAGGAAGGACAGGCCGGCGCTGGCAAGCTTTATCACGCTTGCGATGGCGCCGCTTCTGGCGAGCGCGCCGATCGACAGGCGCATGCCGGCCGCCTGACCGGTCTCTGCGGCGGTTTCGCGGTTACTTATATACTCGCTCACTAATGCAATCCTGAGAAGATATATCCAGATCGGCAGCCGGCAAACCGCGCAGCGGAATGCGCTTCTGAATAACGCGAAAACAAGCGGCCGCGCCACAACGAACTGGCGGCATGGTTACCGGCGCTCCGGATAGATCACGCACTCAATGGTAGCGAATTTAACGGATAGCTAATGTTGATAATCGATACTGCCCTGTGACTTGGGGCAGGGAACCGGCGGCTGGGGGACGGAAGGATGAAACCGTTTAGCATTGACGAGCGCACCTTTCCGCCGCTGTTCGATGTCGAAGCGATCTGGAGCGTCCTTTGGCAACGTCGGATGACGGTGCTGGCATGCGTCGGCGCGATGCTGGCGTTGACGCTCCTTTATCTTGCGGTGGCGAAGCCGAGCTACACGGCGACGGCATCGATACTGATCGATCCGCGCGATTCCCACGCCACCAATTTCAACAGCGTTCTTCCCGGAATCGGCCCCGACAGCGCCGCCATCGCAAGCCAGGTGTTCATCATTGAATCGCGCGATCTGCTGATGGATGTCTTCGAAAGCGAAGGCATCGAGAACGATTCCGAATTTTCGGATCGCGGTCTTTTGTCGTTCCTTTACGCGGACGATGCTCTTGCGAAGGATTCGACCTTCAAGCGCTTTCAACGCGCGGTCTCGGCGGAGCGCGCCGGCCTCACCTATGTGATCGACGTCAGTTTCAAGTCCCAATCCTCCGACAAGGCGGCACGCATCGCCAATGCGATCGTCGGCCGCTACAGAGCGGGCCTTGCGGGAGAAAGGGAGACCGCCAACAGCGACGTGAACTCCCTGCTTGCAGACAGGATCGGCGGCCTTCAGAAGAATGTCGGCGACGCCGAGCGCGCGGTTGCGGATTTCAAATCCAGGCATCAGATTCTGGATCCTGCTTCCGGAGGCACCCTGCAGTCTCAGATCGACCAGCTCACCAGCCAGTTGATCGTCGCGCGAGGAGACGCCGACCAGGCGAAGGACAAGTATGATCAGGCACTGGCCGCGGGCACCTTGCCGGCCGGCCTCGACCGGCTCTCGGAAATACTTTCCTCCAGCACGACCGAAAAGCTGCGCGAAGACTACAATCAGCGCGCGGCGGAGCTTGCCAGTTACGAAATCGTCTACCAACCGCGGCATCCCACCATCAAGCGGCTTCAGTCCGAGCTGAACAGGACCAGGGGCCTCATGGCCGCGGAGGCGAAGCGGATAACGCGGGAGCTGAAGGCGAAATACGATCTCGCCGCACAAAACGTGGCAACGCTTCAGGCGAAGCTCGACGACTTGCGCCGTCAGTCGGAGAACTCGGACGTGGCGCAGGTGGAGTTACGGCGGCTGGAGGCCAAAGCCCAGGCGGCCCGCACCGTACTCGACGACTTCCTGAAGCGCGCCGAGGAAACGGCGCAGCTGCAAGGTCTCCAGCTCTCCGAGGCGCGGGTGATCAGCGCGGCCGCTCCGCCGGTGCAACCGACATGGCCGAAACCGTTTCTGCTTTTGCCGGTGAGTGCCGCCCTGGGCCTCCTCGCCGGATGCGGTCTTGCCTTGATGCGCGGACCCGCCCATCCGCCGGAAGACGGCCCGGAAGGCCCTGCAAGGAGCCGTCCGCAAACGGTCGAGCTCCCCAAAGGCGACATATCGACCGCACCTGCCGACCTTGGAGAATACCGCCGGCCCGGGGCGGCCGGCACCGGCGTGCATGCAAGCATAAGGGCAATCAGGAGGCGGTTTTCCCAAGCGGGCAGCGAGGCCTTCTCGCGCGACCTGCTGCAGCTCGTACGGCGGATCATCTCCCACCTTACCGAGCATCCCAAACCCTACGTGCTCGCGGTGTCTTCGACCCATGACCCTCTCGAAGCGAAACTTGCAGGCGCCATGATCGGGATCGGCCTTGAACAGGCGGACCAAAACGTGCTCGTCGTCGAGTTCGGCCGCCGGCCGGGACTGGAAATTCCGGCGCGACGCGGCACGGGCATGTTCGTCGACAGCGCAAGCGGCCTCCAAACCGTCATGTACAATGCCGCGGCGGAAGGCGGTCCGGCATCGCGGGATCGCCTCACCATGAACGACATCCTGACAGATGCCGGGGCATTCGATTTCGTGCTCGTCATGGCCCCTTCCATCACCGACAGCAGCTGGGACGCGGAGCTTTTCGTGGATGCGGACCTCATGCTTTTTGCACTTGGCCCATCCGAGGAAACTTCCGAAGCCCTCACGCTGCTGCGGCAACGTCTCGATGCCGGCCAAATCCGCCGGTGCGCCACGCTTGCGATAATACCCGAGAGCATGGAGGCGGCCGAAAACCAGGCAGCCCGGCACCTCCGGCCGGCCGAGGATGGAGAATGGGCGCGCGGCGTCTTGGGAAGGCGTGGTCATGCGGCTGACGAATAGCGGATACCGAACGGCGACGATCACCCGCAGGCGCGTCCTGACGCTTGCGGGTGGCTCCGCCCTTACGGCGCTTTCCCTCCCTCTGTCCGGTTCGGCACAGGCGGCCGAGCCTGCCGTTCCTTCGCGCGGGTTCAACCTGCCGGACTGGCTCGACCGGAAAGATGGGATAGCCCCGAGCGAAGCGGTGCTCGAAAAGCTTCGCCAGACGGGCTTCGAGTCGGTCCGGCTGCCGGTAAACGGCGACCTCATATCGGCGGGCGATACGGCGGCGCTCCACCGGATCCGCGACGGGGTGATGAACCTCGTCGGCCGAGGCTTTGCCGTCATCGTCGACATGCACCCTTCCGCAAGTCTTCACACCGCCTTGCGAGATGATTTCGATGCGGGAGCCGAGAGGGCCGCCCGGGCCTGGACGGCCCTTCGCGACGTCATTGCCGATCTGCCGGCAAGTTCCGTTTATCCGGAACTCCTGAACGAACCGCCCCTGGAACGAGGCGCATGGATCCCCCTGCGGGACCGGCTTGCCGAAACCGTGCGGGACAGATGCCCGCTTCATACGCTGGTCTGGGGGCCGGCCCCCTACCAGGGCATCTGGGAGCTGAACGACACGCCGCCGCTTGCCGACGACAACCAGATCGCCGCCATCCATTTCTACGCGCCCATGGCTTTCACGCACCAATGCCAGACCTGGGATACGTCATCGCCGCTTGCCCGGATCGCCAACCTGCCTTTTCCAGCCACGAAGGATACGCCGCGCATCCGCGAGTTCATCGAAGAGCTGCGGGCGGCCGGCGACGAGCAGGCGGCAACCCTGATCGAGGAGCAATCGTCGACGCCATGGACGGAAGCGGCGATCGCGGCCGAATTTGCCGGGCTCGCACACTGGTCGAAGACACAGGGCTGCCCGGTGATGATGAATGAGTTCGGCGTCCTCAATTTCTGCGTGGATGCCGAAAGCCGCACATTCTGGGTCCGCGCCGTCCGCCAGGCGGCCGAGGCGCACGGGATCGGCTGGACCTATTGGGAGCTCGACCAGGGATTCGGCTTCATCGGGAGCCGGCTGAGCACGGAAGGGTTCGACCGATCGATGATCGCCGCCCTCATCGGAGACGGATAGAGGCGCTGACACGAAAAGAGAGACACCGTTTCCCTGCACGGCATGCAGCGGAGCGCGGGAAAGACCGGCAATGAACATCACCAGGACGCCGACCGGATTCGGCACCGAAGATCTTAGATGGCAAGACCCCGACGCCCTGTTTCACCTCTGCGTCGCGTTCCTCGCCGTCGTTGCGGCCGTCGCGGCTTTCGCCGTCTGGACCCCGTTCGGGATCGCCGCAACGTTCCTGCTGACGCTGACCCTCTCGATCGCCCTGCCCTGGGCCATTCCCGTCGTCATCGCCTGCGCCTTTCTTTACCAGAACCTCGTCGTCGCCTGGTTCACCCCCTTTGTGCCCGACGACAATACGTTCGATGCGTTGCGCGGCGCCAACTTCGTCATGCTGATGACCGCTTTCGGCATTTTCTTCCTGGCATCGTTTCAATATCGCGTGCGCAGCGTGACCGAACTGCGCCCCTGGCTGCTCTTCACTTTCGCGCTGTGCGGGCTGGTCTGCTTCTATTTTGCCTTGGGAGCCCTGCGCGGCGGCCCCAAGGATGCCGTCATCTACTTCCGCAATACGATCACGCCCCTGGCCTGCTTCCACATTGCCGTCCTGGCCGCCAGCCTCTATCCCGTCGACATCCGCAAGAGCATGCTCTGGCTCTGCGCCGGCGCGGTCGCCTACGGCTATCTGGAGCAGATCTTCAGAATGGACTTCCTCGGCCTGTTCCACGGCGATCTCTACATCCAGCGCGGCCTCAAGGAGCAGATCGAGGCCGGCGTGTGGGAGAAAGCGCTCAGGGAAACGGGATTCGTGCTCCGCGGCCTGGAGGACACGATGATGACGACCTTCTTCAACATCCGGCTTTTCAGCGATCTCTTCCCGCCGATCTTCCGCAATGGCGGCCCGAATTTTCACCCGATCAGCTATGCCTATGGCTTGAGCATCCTGTCTGCCTGGCTTCTCTTCAAGGGGCGCTGGCTGCTGCCCGCCGCTGCGCTGCCCCTGCTTCTCGTGATCGGCTCGAAGGGCGCCACATTCATGCTGGCCGTCGCGCTCGCCGCACGGCTGATCTATCATCCGGCCCGGGCTCGATCGACACTCGTGGCCGTGGTTGCGCTGGCGGCGATCTGGACCACGGCGGCAACCGCCTATGGTGCCACGCATGGCGATTACCATGTTCTCGGCCTGATCGCGGGTGTTCGGGAGTTTCTGTCCAACCCGCTGGGGCAGGGATTGGGCATCGGCGGCAATCTCTCGAGCACCAGCGTCAATCTCGATTGGGGGCGGGCCCAGGGAGAAGGCGTCGCCTCGGTTCCCGTCGAAAGCGCCGTCGGCGTCATGCTTTACCAGATGGGAATAGGCAGCTTCGCCTTTTTCGGTTTTCTGGCGGCGCTCGCCTTGTCCGCGCGCAAACACCTGATCGAAACGGGCGAACCCGACTTCCTCTTCGCCTTTGTCGCGATCGTCACGATCTCGGCCAATGCCGTGCTGCAGGAGGAGGCGTTCTTCTCCCCCCTCGCTCTCGGTTTCTGTCTGCTGCTCGTCGGCATTTCGCTGGGCACGCGTTGGCGCGAAATGGGAATGGCAAGAACCCGCTTCGGATAGTCACCGGCATCAGCACAGATGCGATACCTGCCAGCGGGCGCCACGGCAAATTTTTATTAATGAGGATACGCTAATATGTATTTCAACGTAAGACATATACCACCACGCCAGTAATGTTGCGGAGTTGATCGTGGCTGTTTTAGGCGCATTTCCCCCTGGCCTCACCTGCCGGCCGATTCACGAAGACGATTGGGACGGCGTCGCCGAATGCCTCAGCAGAGGCTTTCCGGAGCGCCCCCCAAGCTACTGGAAGCGGGCCCTGAGCCGGATGGCACGGCGGCCCGTCGTCGCCGACTTGCCCCAATACGGCTTTGCCCTGGATATGTCCGGACAGATCGTCGGTGTTCTGCTGGCGCTCTATTTCCGTCATCAGGGGCAGGAAGGCGAAGAAATCCGCTGCAATCTTTCAAGCTGGGCGGTCGATCCGGAATTTCGCCCCTTTGCGGGCAAGATGGTCATGGCCGCATTCAGAAAGAAGAACGTGACCTACATCAACGTTTCGCCGGCGCCCGAGACGATCAAGGTCAACGAAGCGCTCGGTTTCCGCCGCTTTTCCAACGGGCAGTTCGCCTTCCTGCCGGCATTGAGCCCCGTCAAACCGGCCTACCGCGTGCTTGACGCCCGCTCCGATCTGCCCGAAATGGCCATGCTGTCCGACAGCGACAGGGAGATCCTTCTGGAACACGCGGCGCTCGGCTGCCGCTCGCTGCTCTGCGTCGGCGAGGGGAAGGTGTTTCCCTTCGTCTTCAAGGCGCGCCGCATAGTGCGGGGCCTCGTCCCGTGCAACCAGGTCATCTACTGCCGATCGCCCGAGGAGCTGAGCCAATGCGCCGGAGCAATCGGCCGTTTCCTGCTGCGAAGAGGAACGTTCCTTTGCATCGTCGACGCCAACGGGCAGGTGCCCGGCCTGACAGGCCGGTATTTTGCAGGCAGCGGACCGAAATATTTCAAGGGTCCGAAACCGCCCTCTCCCGGCGACCTGACATTCACCGAACTCGTCATCTTCGGCTGAAAGGCCGCAAGACGTCGCCGCGCGAAGAGCATCCGGCAGTCATTTCGAATAGCGCAGGATCACATAGAGAGCGCGGGGGTTGGTGGTGATATACCGCCAGAAAAGCCGGCGCGGCTCCATCAGCATGCGCCAGAACCATTCGAAGCCCGCTTTCTGCATCCAGAGCGGCGCGCGCCGCGTCTTCCCGGCCAGGTGGTCGAAAAGTCCGCCGGAGGTCTTGATGATACCGACATTGGCCAGCCGGGCGGCAAAGTCGTGGACGAAGATCTGCTCGCGCGGAACGCCGAGGCCGAGCCACAAGATATCCGGCGCGAGCGCATTGATTTCGTCGAGCTTCTGCTCGAGGGCCTCCCCGGCGAGATAACCGTGGCAATGGCCGATGATGCGCAGGTCGGAGTAACGCGCCCGTATCGCGGCCACGGCCTTGAGGTTTTCCGCCTCGGTCGATCCCAGCAGATAGAAGGTTATGCCTTCCTTCTCGGCGAGCCGCGCGACGTCGTGGAAGAGGTCGGTGGTAGCCACCCGCTCCGGGAGCTTTACCCTGCACAGCCATTGCGAAGCCGTGACGAGCGGCTGGCCGTCGGCAAGGATCTGGTCGGCTTCCAGAAACAGGCTGGCGATCTTCGGATCCGCATGAACGCGCGCAATGACCTCGCCGTTCGCCGAGGTGAAATAGTAGGGCCGGCTGTCGTGACGACGCCTTCGCGCAATTGCGATCATCAGCGAGGCCGCACTTCGGCGATCGACCGCCGTGATCGGCAATCCCCCGAGCAGCACGCTCGGGAATGCAAGGGGATCGCCCTGAATCGGAGGTCCCGCCGCATCCGATGCCGGCTTCGCTTCGTCTTCCGGTCCCAGGCCCTGCGCGCCCGGCGCCGAGCAGATGGCGGAAGCTTCACCTCCAGGACACTGCAGCCGGCAGCCATCCGTGATTGCGCAAACCCTGTCCGAGTTTTCCGGCGAGCCGGTGTCGAAATCCTGCAATGCCATTACCTCCGATTGAGTAATGACTAGCTAATATTTATTCGGAGGTTAAGAAGATCATTAGCATTCGGTTAATAGATAAAATTTGAATAAAATTGCGTATTTCTCAGATAATCCTGAATCTCTTTCGCCGCTCGGATGCACCCATATGCTTTTCTCTACTGTACCGACCGCGCGGAAAGGCCTGAAAAGCGGGATTTCAACCTGTTTTTATTGGGATTTTTCAGCTAAAGTACTTTGGATGCTACAGGTCGAATGAACCGATCTGCGTCACGGAAACTCAACGCGATCCCAGGGGCAGTCTCACACTGTTCGGTGCAGGACTGCGCGCGACGGCCTGCTGCAGCGCCCCTCGAATTGCGGCCACCATCAATCATTCCATTCAATTATTCTTATATTAAAATATACAAATGCAATTAAAGATTGCCGATACGTCCGGAAATGAAAACGCCCGATCCACCTTCGTTTGGGGAGGGATTTCGTGTGCGCAAGTGTCTGCCGCACGACGGAAGGGCTGCGCGCGTGGGTGATGGCTGTCGCCACGGTACCGGCTGCTCGCGTTTCGCCGGTTCTCGTCCAGTCCATGCCGGAGTATCCTCGAAAAGGAACGCTCCAGTCATGCTGGAACGATGCCGTTCCTGGCTGCGCCGCCGCTGTGCGGGCGGTCGTCCATCCGATCCGGAGTTTCAAGATGTCCGTCGTTCAAGAAGAACCTTCGCCCGAGATCCCCTCGCATCCCGAGGAAATCAAGTCGGTTTTCGATCTGCGTGTGGGAAAGCACATCACTTTGCAAGGCAGCGCCAGGATCACGCCGGCCGGCGTGATCAGCACCGGACTTGCGGTCGCAGCAATGACGCTTGCACTGGGTTACCTCGTCTCGTCGATCAGGCGCCGCAGGTATTAGGCAGAAGCCGCCCAGGCCGATCCGGCGACCGCAGCCCGAATGGGCGCCGAGCGTTCGCGACAAGCGATCGACGAGGCGCTGCCTATTTGCGCGCTTCGGATGGAAGCAGCCCTGGCATATTTAGAGGTGATGGAAAATGGCGCACCCGAAGAGATTCGAACTCCTGACCCCCAGATTCGTAGTCTGGTGCTCTATCCAGCTGAGCTACGGGTGCGTAAGCGAGCGGCGCGTCACCGCTTGCGTGGCGATCCTCTAATGGGTGCCGCGAAGGATTGCAAGCGATTTTACCGAGGGCCACGTCATTTTACTGTCACTTCTCGCTCAAGCCGTTGAGAAGCAACATATATTTGCATCAGGCCCGGGCCCGGTAATCCTCCAGCGAGACCGGGCGGTCGGGAATTTCGATCCTGAACTGCGTTCCGGGACCCGGCTTCTCCACGAGGGCGATCGTGCCGCCATGCGCCAGAACCAGTTCGCGGGCGATCACCAGGCCGAGACCGGTGCCGCCGGAACGGGCCGAACCGCGGAAAGCGGAGAACAGGTTCTCGCGCGCCTTGCGCGGCATGCCGGGACCGGTATCGTCGATCGTGATGCTGACGACGCTGCCGACCCGGTGCGCCGAGACCGTGATCCGCCGGACCATGGCCGCATCCTCGGGATCGAAATTCACCAGCGCCTGCACCGCGTTGCGGCAGAGATTGTGGATGACCCGGAAAAGCTGTTCGCTGTCGCAATCCACCTCGACATCGACGCCGACCTGTTCGAGAAATTCGATGCCGGCCTCCGGATCGATCGCCAGAATGTCGCGCACTTCCTGGCAGAGATCGGCCAGCCGGATGCGCCGCCGGCGCGGCGCGGCCTCGGAGGCCTGGCCGTAGGCGAGCACCTCGCTCGTATAACCGACCGCGCGGTCGATCGTCCGCAGCAGCTTGGGCGCGAAACTCCGCACCATCGGATCGTCGACATCCGTCAGGCGGTCCGACATCAACTGCGCCGAAGCCAGGATGTTGCGCATGTCGTGGTTGATCTTGGAGACGGCGAGGCCGAGATCGGCAAGGTTCTTCTGCTGCTTCAGCGTGCGCTGCAGCTCCACCTGCATGGCGGTAAGGTGCCGGCCGGCCACGGCGAGCTCGCCGCGGGACCGGTCGCCGGCGAACACGCGGGCGGGATCTTCCGGCTGTTCGGAGAAGAGCTGCATGCTGTGGGTCAGCCGGCGGATCGGCATGATCATCATGCGGTTGATGGCCAGGAAGATCAGCACGGCCGTGATCAGCGAAATGAGCAGCGACAGCAGAAACATCGTCTTCGAATATTTCAGCATGTCCTTGCGCAGCGCATAGTCGGTCATGACCAGTTCGATGATCATGTCGCTGTCGCCGACCGGCCCGAAGACACGCATGACGCGGCCACCGCCGAAGACAAGCGTATCGAGCGCGTCGCGCATCGATGAGAGCATCGGCATGTTGGCAAGATCGAAGACCTGATCGACCTGAGGCTGGGTATCGGTGGCGGCGAGCAGCCGCGACGTACCGTCCTTCTTGAGTGCGAGCACCTTGGTGCCGGTGGCGAGCAGCGTGTCGTCCTGCACCGCGCGGGGAAGCTCGGCCGGCTGGAGGCCGTCGATGACGATCCCCGCAGCGGCAGCCGTATCCAGCCTGTCGCGCAGCCAGTTCATGCGCATCGTCGCAACGGAAGGTACGAAGATCAGCACTTCCGCCAGCATGACGAAGATCATGGTGAGCCACAGAAGCCTGCCGGAAAGACCGCGGAAAAGACGCGGCATCGGCTCCGGACCTGCGCCTTCCGGCGAGGCCTCCGAGCGCTCCGAGGTGCGAACCTCGTCGTCCATGCGGGGTCTCCATTTCCGAATTCCAACCCCGCCGCGTATGGCAGGCGGCGGGCTATGGCTGATCCCTTATTTTAGAGGTTCGATTACAATTTACCAGTCCCTCTTCACTGCAGTGCAAAAGAGAAGGCGGAGGCGGTTTCCCGCCTCCGCCTGCCTGGCGGCTATCCGAAACGGCCGGATCAGAACTCTTCCCAATCTCCGGCTGCGGCGGCCGCGGCTCTGGGAGCGGTGCCGCTGCCTGCAAAAGCGCGGACGAGCGCGCCCGTCATGGCCTTGACCGGAGAGGCATGGGGCCGGTGGCCCGCGGCTGGCACCGGCCGCGGCGACCTTTCCTGCCTCGCGGGGCTTTGCCCCCCGTCACCGATGTTGAAATTCGAGACGAGCGAAAACAGGCTGTCGGCTTCCAGGGACAGCTTCGTCGTCGCGGCGGAGGTTTCCTCCACCATGGCGGCATTCTGCTGGGTCACCTGGTCCATCTGGTTGACGGCCGTGTTGACCTCGGCAAGCCCGGTCGCCTGTTCGCGGGATGCGACGGCGATCGAATGGATATGGTCGTTGATGCGCAGCACGCGCGTTTCGATCTCGGACAATGCCTCGCCCGTCTTCTGGACGAGACGCACGCCGCCGGCGACCTCCTCGCCGGATTTGCTGATCAGCGTCTTGATGTCCTTCGCAGCGCTTGCCGAACGCTGAGCGAGTTCGCGCACTTCCTGCGCCACGACGGCAAAGCCCTTGCCGGCCTCGCCCGCACGAGCCGCCTCGACGCCGGCATTCAGCGCCAGAAGATTGGTCTGGAAGGCGATCTCGTCGATGACGTTGGTGATCTGGGCGATCTCGCGCGAAGCCTGCTCGATGCGGCCCATGGCGTCCACGGCGTTGCGGACCACCTCGCCGGATTGCACGGCACTCTCCTTGGCTTCGCCGACCATGACGGTCGCCTCATGAGCACGCTCGGTCGAGGTCTTCACGACGGCGGTGATCTGGTCGAGGGCGGCGGAGGTCTGTTCGAGCGCCGCGGCCTGCTGTTCGGTCCGCCGCGAAAGATCGTTCGCCGCCTTGCTGAGTTCGGTGGCGCCGCCGTTCATCGAGCCGGTTGCGACGCGGACATTGTTCATCGTGGCGCGCAACGTCTGCATCGTGCCGTTGACGTTGTGCTGCAGTTCGGCGAAGGCGCCCTTGAAGTCGCCCTTCATGCTGTCGGTCAGGTCGCCCTCGGCGAGGCTCTTCACGACGCGGCGGGTTTCGGAAACGCCGGCATCGACGCTCGCCATGAGCTGATCGACGGTACGCGCCACCCGATCTAGACCTTCGTCGCCCCACTGCTTGCCGATGCGGCGGGTGAAATCCCCCTCGGCAGCGGCGGCCACGACGTCCGCCATGCGGGCCTGGAGCTCGTCGCTGCTGGCGCGCATGGCCGCCTCGGAGGCATTCATGCGGGCCACTTCCGCCCCGTTCTTGCGGAAGACTTCGATGGCCGCGGCCATGTCGCCGATCTCGTCGACCCGATCGCCCACGGTGACTGCGGCATCGAAATCGCCGCCGGCGATCTGCTTCATGGTCTTCGTCAGGCTCATGATCGGCTGGCTGAGCTGCCGGCGGCCCAGATAGAGGCCGAAGCCGGCGCCGGCAGCCACGCCCGCGAAAGTGACGGCGGAGACCAGCACGAAAAGCGTGTGGGTGAACGTATTCAGCTTTTCCTCGACCGCGGCCAGCACGGCCTTGTCCGTCTTGACGATCGCATCGATCTCGGCCTGATAGGCTTTGCGGTTTTCGCGGTTGGCGTCGTTGTTGCCCTGCTCGTTGGCGGCGGCGGGGCTCACCTCGCGGCCGAGACGGGCGGTTTCGGTCCTGAACGCCGTGAATTCCTTCGAGCGGGCCAGCAGCTTGTCGAATGCGGCGCGCTCGTCGGCGGGAACGATCCCGTCCCAATCCTTGAGAAGCTGGTCCATCTCGGTCAGATAGCCGAGAATGCCGTCGCCGAATTTCTTGGCTTCCTTGGTGTCCTTCGACATATAGACGCCGCGGGAATCCATCACGACGGCGGTGACGAGGCGGTTCAGGTGTTCGCCCTTGTGTGCGCGGTCTGCGGCGAGCTCGTATTCGGTCATCATCGTGCGGTATTCCGCCATGGCAAACAAAGCCATGCCGCCGATAAAGCAGGCCACAAGGCTCATAAGGCCCACGAGGAGATTGATCTTTCCTCGAATCTTCATTGCTTTTCCCCTCATCACGCCATGAAACGCAGGAAGTCGCCGTCCCGCCGGCAATTCCTTCCATTGATTGCTAAAATTAGCATTCATGCATTAAGAAATACTTTAGATTCGAATAGAGCCCCCGCCGCGCGGCCGGGAGTATAATGCCTCAATACTTGGCAAGGCTCCGGTTCGCTTCCTGCGCCTCCCGCACTTCGACGGTGAAGATCAGGCAGGCAGGGGCCGCGGCAATTCTTGACGATCGACATGCCGAGTTCCGCTTTGGCCGCATATGCGGACGCGAAGAGATCCGGGCGAAAAGGCCGGCGGCGATTGACTTTCCCTTCAAAGTCCTCTTATAAGCCGCGCACGTTCAGCTCTGGCGGGCTTGCACGCGTGCAGCCGTTTGCGCGGATCGTTTTTCCGAAACGCTCTTGCCGTCGTGACGACGGCAAAATCCAAGAAGGGCCGCACACCGCGGTGTTAAAATAAATGAAGCGTACCTATCAACCGTCCAAGCTTGTCCGCAAGCGCCGCCACGGATTCCGTGCCCGCATGGCCACCAAAGGCGGCCGCAAGGTTCTTTCCGCACGCCGCGCCCGTGGCCGCAAGCGTCTCTCGGCCTAAGGCCGGGATGCCCGAGATGACCGGGCGATGACGAGCGAAACGAAAGACAAGAAAACTGTCGGGCGGCTCAAGAGCCGGCCGCAGTTCCTCGCCGTCCGGGAAGGCGAAAGCCGCCGGGGCCGGACCTTCCTTCTGGAGGTCCTCGACCGCGCCGCGCCGGACGAGCCGCCGCGCGTCGGCTTCACCGTCACCAAGAAGCAGGGCAACGCGGTCGAACGCAACCGCATGCGCCGCCGCCTGAAGGAGGCGGTGAGGCAATCTGCCGGATTTGCAATGAAGAACGGACACGACTATGTGATTGTCGCGCGGCGGGAGGTGCTGACGGCTCCCTTTGCGGATATGACGGCACAGCTTATCGATCGCATCGAAAGCAAGCCGAAACCGAAGCGGTCCGAGGAGACCCGTTCCAGGAAAGCATGATGGAAAAGAACCGTAATTACTTCATCGCGATCGCGCTCTCGGTGCTGATCGTCCTTGCCTGGCAGTTCCTCTACATGAATCCGAGGATGGAGGCCCAGCAGCGCGCCGAGGAGGCTCGCCGCGCGCTTCAAGGCGAGGCCGCCCAGACCACCTCTCCGGAAAGCCCCGGCGCCCAGAGCACGCCGACCGGCAACCTGCCGGGCGCCAACCCTGCGCAGACGACCGTCACCCGCGACCAGGCGCTTGCGAAAACGCCCCGCGTGCAGATCGAGACGCCCGCGCTCATCGGTTCCATCAACCTGACCGGCGCCCGTTTCGACGACCTGAAGCTGCGCGAATACCACGAGACCGTGGACGACTCGAGCCCGATCATCACGCTCTTCTCGCCGTCGGATACGCGCGACGGTTATTTCACCGAGCTCGGCTACATCCCCAACGAAGCCATCGGCACCGTGCCCGGCACGAGCACCCAATGGACGCTCGCAAGCGGCGACAAGCTGACCCAGCAGACGCCGGTGACGCTTTCCTTCACCAACGACAAGGGCATCACCTTCACCCGCACGATCTCCGTCGACGACCATTACATGCTGACGGTCACGGACAAGGTCGACAACAAGACGGCTGCTCCGGTGGCGCTGACCCCCTATGGCCGCGTCATCCGCAACAACAAGCCGGCGACGCCTTCCGTCTGGGTCATCCATGAGGGCTTCATCGGCGTGATGGGCGAAAGCGGCCGCCTCAGCGAACACACCTACTCCAATATCGAGGAAGAGCAGTATACCAACGAGAAGGCGACGACCGGCTGGTTCGGCATCACCGACAAGTACTGGGCGGCCACCATCGTTCCGCCGCAGACGCTGCCCTACGTCACGCGCTTCTCGCACTTCACCGGCGGGCAGGCGAGCTATCAGGCCGACTACAAGGGCGACGACCTGACCATCCAGCCCGGTCAGTCGACCGAGCTCAAGAACCTGGTCTTCGCCGGCGCCAAAGAAGTGCCGCTCGTCTCGCGCTACGAGACCGACTATTCGATCCCGCAGTTCAACCGCCTGATCGACTGGGGCTGGTTCTATTTCATCACCAAGCCGATGTTCCAGCTGATGGATTTCTTCTTCCGTCACGTGGGCAATTTCGGCGTGGCGATCCTCCTGACGACGGTCGTGGTGAAGGCGCTGTTCTTCCCGCTCGCCAACAAGCAGTACGCCTCCATGGCGAACATGAAGCGCGTGCAGCCGAAGCTCGAGGAGCTGAAGGCGAAGCATGGCGACGACCGCATGGCCATGCAGCAGGCGATGATGGCCCTCTATAAGGAGGAGAAGATCAATCCGATCGCCGGCTGCTGGCCGGTGCTCCTGCAGATCCCCGTCTTCTTCGCGCTCTACAAGGTCATCTACGTCACGATCGAGATGCGGCACGCGCCCTTCTTCGGCTGGATCCAGGACCTTTCCGCGCCGGACCCGACGTCGCTCTTCAACCTGTTCGGCCTTTTGCCCTACGACGTGCCGCACTTTCTGCTGATCGGCGTCTGGCCGCTCGTCATGGGCATCACGATGTTCCTGCAGATGCGCATGAACCCGACGCCGCCGGATCCGACCCAGGCGATGATCTTCACCTGGATGCCGGTCGTCTTCACCTTCATGCTGGCGTCCTTCCCGGCCGGCCTCGTCATCTACTGGGCCTGGAACAACACGCTGTCGATCACCCAGCAGGCGCTGATCATGAAGCGCCACGGCGCCAAGATCGAGCTCTTCTCCAATCTGAAGGGCCTCTTCCGACGAAAACCGGCGGCATCGAAATAGATTTTAAAGCCCCGCTCCGGCGGGGCTTTTCATTTCTCCTTCCCGCAAGCCTTCCAAGCTTGACATTGCCGCTCAAAACCCTGAAGCGGTTTTTTGTTCTCGAAAGACAGGACCACAGGACGCGATGCCCGCAGACAAGAGCACGGACGACAAGCCGCTTTTCGGCCGCCCCTGGATCTTCATCCGCGGCGTGCCTTCGATGAAATTCCTGCCGCCGGAAGGGCCGCTCGAGGTTGCCTTTGCCGGACGCTCGAATGTCGGCAAGTCGTCGCTGATCAATGCGCTCGTCGGTCAGAAAGGCCTGGCACGCACATCCAACACGCCGGGCCGCACGCAGGAGCTCAATTATTTCGTGCCGGACGGCTATTCCGGCGAAGGCGCCGACCTGCCGCCCATGGCGCTGGTCGACATGCCCGGCTACGGCTACGCCCAGGCGCCGAAGGAGCAGGTCGATGCCTGGACGAAGCTGGTTTTCGACTATCTGCGCGGCCGGGCCACCTTGAAACGCGTCTACGTTCTGATCGACAGCCGCCACGGCCTCAAGAAGAACGACGAGGAGGTCCTCGGCCTGCTCGACAAGGCGGCCGTCTCCTATCAGATCGTGCTGACCAAGACCGACAAGATCAAGGAACCCGCCGTACCGAAGCTGATCGCCGAGACGGCGGAGAAGATCCGCAGGCGTCCGGCCGCCTATCCGGAAGTGCTTTCGACTTCCTCGGAGAAGGGAAAAGGTCTCAACGAATTGCGCCAGGCGATCGCCGAAACGGTCGGCCAGGGCACCTGAAACGGAAACCGGGCGCCTGGAAGCGCCCGGGTATCCACGATAACGCGATTGCGACCCGCCTTTCCTACATCTTCGGCAGAAGCACCCGGTCGATGACGTGGATCACGCCGTTCGACTGCTTGACGTCGGCAATGGTGACCTTCGCCACATCGCCATTCTCATCCGTGAGGGTGATCTTGCCCATGTCCTGCTTGGCCTTGAGCACGCAACCGCCGACGGTCTTGACGTCGTGCTCGCCGCCGTCGTCCTTGACCATCTTGGAAATGGCGGACGACATGGCGTCGGCCGCAACCACATGGCAGGTCAGGACTTTGGCAAGCTTTTCCTTGTTTTCCGGCTTCAGGAGCGTATCCACCGTGCCCGCCGGCAAGGCGTCGAAGGCGGCGTTGGTCGGAGCGAAAACGGTGAAGGGGCCTTTTCCCTGCAGCGTTTCCACCAGGCCGGCAGCCTTGGCCGCTGCGACCAGGGTGGTGTGATCCTTGGAGTTCATCGCGTTCTCAACGATGTTCTTGTCCTCGAACATCGCCGCGCCGCCGACCTTCGGGTTCTCGGCATGAGCCGCCAGGATGCCGGCGGAAAGAACGGCTGCCGCGGCAAGGGCGCGGAGTGCGGGCTTCGACATTTTCGTTTCCTCTTCCTCTTGTGGTTGATCGTCCCGTCCTCATCGGGAACATCACCAGGGACGAGGCTTTCGGAAGAAGAGTTTCAGATGCCCTGTATTTTTTTGTCGATCAGCCGCCAGCGCCTCACGGGCGCATCAAGGGCGCCTCGTCTGTCCAGCCGCTATGACCGGGCCGGTGGTCTGTCCGGTGGGCGAACCTCCGAAGGGCTCCATGCTGACGGCCAATGTCACGCCTTCGGCGATGCGGCTTCGAAGGTTCGCCGGAATTTCCACCTCTCCCTCGCCCGATTGCGGCAGCACTCCGAGCGAAATGGCGGGATCACTGCCGCCGGGCACCAGCCAGAGTTCCAGCGAACGCTCGTCCGCCGCGCCTGCCGCCACCGGCGTGATCCGCAGACGGCCGTTCTGCGCATCGTAATGCGCCATCAGCGCCAAGGAACTGCCCTCTCCGACCATTTCCGCGACGAGGGGGGCTGCCGGCTGCCTGATGCCGATCCAGCCGCTGTCGAGCGACACATAGGTAACCAGCAGGGCGATAGATGCGAAGGAAATCGCCCGCCAGAGGAAAAGCGAATTCCACAGACCGGCCGGGCGCCGCCCTCCGGCAGCCGCGGCATCGGGAAAAAGGCGCGCTTCCAGCGCCGGAAACAGATGGGACGGCGGCGGCACGGGTGCGTATTCGTCATCGAGACGCGTAAGGTTCTCCTGCCAGCGCGCAACGATGGCGGCGAAGTCGCGATCGTGCTCGATGCGCGCCTCGACCCGCCTGCGGTCTTCCAGGGAGAGGACGCCGAGCACATATTCGCCGGCGAGAACCTCGTCGCGGGAACGGTCTCCTTCGCTCTGTTCCGGCCTCGTCATCGGTCCAGACACTCTCTCAGCTTCAAAAGGCTGCGCCGCAGCCACGTACGCATGGTGTTCAAAGGCACACCGTGGCGTTCGGCCAGCTCCTGATAGGTCAGACCTTCCACATATGCGCTGCGGACTGCGCTGGCACGATCAGATTCCAACTCTTCCATACACCTGTCAATGCGCCTTCCTTCACCTTTGACGACGGTTGCCACCTCGGGGTCCGGAGAGGAATCGGGAAGGCTCCGGCCCTCTTCCTCGATACTATCGGCCAAGGGCCGGCGGGCACGCAGAATATCGATGGCATGGTTGCGTGCGATTGCCACGAGCCAACCCATAGGGCTTGTCCCGATCGCCGCGAAACGGTCCGCCCGCTGCCATACCTTCACGAACACTTCCTGAAGCGCATCTTCGGCTTCTGTCCTATCCTTCAGGATACGTAGGCACACCGAGAAAAGTTTCGGAGCCGTTGCCGTGTAGAGTGCGGAAAACGCGGTTCGATCGCGCAATGCCACGCGCGAAATCAGAACCGCAATCTCCTCACCGGCATCCATCCCGCCTCCCTGCGCAGATGTCTTCCATGCAACAGGCACGCCCGCAGCTTGCATGTCAATCCGCTAAACTGCCCGGGCATTATTTCCTCCGTCAAAAACATGCGCTAAAAGGCCCCACTCAGAGATCACGGGGAATTCGATGACCGCTTCCGACAGCGAACTTCAGGCGAAGCTTCTGGCGCAGGCGCTGCCCTATATGCAGCGCTACGAGAACAAGACCATCGTCGTGAAATATGGCGGCCACGCCATGGGCGACACGGAGCTCGGCAAGGCATTCGCGGCGGATATCGCGCTTCTCAAGCAGTCCGGCGTCAACCCGATCGTCGTGCATGGCGGCGGCCCGCAGATCGGCGCCATGCTCTCCAAGATGGGCATCGAATCCAAGTTCGAAGGCGGACTGCGCGTCACCGACCAGAAGACGGTCGAGATCGTCGAGATGGTGCTGGCCGGCTCGATCAACAAGGAGATCGTCGCGCTGATCAACCAGACCGGCGAATGGGCGATCGGTCTCTGCGGCAAGGACGGCAACATGGTCTTCGCCGAGAAGGCCAAGAAGACAGTCGTCGATCCCGACAGCAATATCGAGCGCGTCCTCGACCTCGGCTTCGTCGGCGAGGTGGTGGAGGTCGACCGCACGCTGCTCGACCTGCTCGCCAAGTCGGAAATGATCCCGGTCATCGCCCCGGTCGCACCCGGCCGCGACGGCGCCACCTACAACATCAACGCCGACACGTTCGCGGGCGCGATTGCCGGCGCGCTCAGCGCCACGCGCCTGCTCTTCCTCACCGACGTTCCGGGCGTCCTCGACAAGAACAAGGAACTGATCAAGGAACTGACGGTGGCGCAGGCCCAGGCGCTCATCAAGGACGGCACGATCTCCGGCGGCATGATCCCGAAGGTCGAGACCTGCATCGACGCGATCAAGGCGGGCGTTCAGGGCGTCGTCATCCTGAACGGCAAGACCGCCCATTCCGTGCTGCTCGAAATCTTCACCGAGCGCGGCGCCGGCACCCTGATCGTCCCGTAATCCGAAGATCAGCCGGCGGCGGCGAAGACCGCCGCGGCCTCTTCCTTCAGCCTCGCCATCATCGCCCTATAAGGCCCCGGCCCGTAGCTCACGCGGCCGACGCCGAGCTCGGCCAGCCGTTTCGGAGCGGAGACGCCGGAAAACATCATGATGTTGACCGGCAGCGGCGAGGCTTCGCAGAGCCTAGCGATCAGATCGTCGTCTGCGAGACCCGGCGCGAAGAAGCCGCTGCCGCCTGCCTCCGCATAAGCCCGGGCGCGCTCGATCGCCTCCTCGAGAAGGCCGGCATGTCTGGCCCGGTCCGCTTCCTGCAGGAAAAGGTCCGTGCGGGCATTGATGAAAAAGGGCAAGCCGCGCTCGTCGGCCATCCCGCGCACGGCCCGGATGCGTTCTGCCTGCCGTGCTGCCGGATAGATGCCGCTGCCCTGCACGACCTGATCCTCGAAATTGACGCCGATCGCGCCGGCGTCGATCACCTTGCCGACATTCCTCGCCAGTTCCGCCGGATCCTCCGCGTAGCCGCCCTCGAAATCCACCGACAGCGGCAGGTCGACCGCAGCGGTGATCGACCTCACGGTGGCGAGCAGCGCTTCCAGCGGCAGGTTCTCCCCGTCGGCATAGCCCTGGGCGGCTGCGACCGACCAGCTTCCGGTGCCGAGCGCCCTGGCGCCGGCATCCGCCACGGCCTTCGCCGTGCCGGCGTCCCAGATATTGTAGATGATGACCGGATTGCCCTTCTGGTGAAGCGCGGCGAATGCGGTTGCCTTGTCCTTCTGAGACATCGGATCATTCCTCCCGTTGAACGCCTCATCCTAACCGGATTCTGCGACGGATGCCGCCGCAAATCGGGCACGGATCACGAGAAGAGCAAACCAAGAATGCCGCAGACGATCAGCAGGCATCCCGCCACTTCCATGCGGTTGACCTTTTCATGGAAGAGGAAATAGGAGGCCATGAAGGTGAAGACGAGCTCGATCTGGCCGAGCGCCCGCACATAGGCCACCTGCTGCAGCGTCATCGCCGTGAACCAGCCGGCCGAGCCGACGACGCCGGCGAGCCCCACCAGCGAGGACGAACGCCAGGTAAGAAGCACCTGGACGATCTCGCGCCTGTCCTTCCAGAACATCCAGACCAGCATGAAGAGCGTCTGGAACGTCGTCACGCAGGCGAGCGTCACCGCCGCCTCCATGACCGGTCCCGGTCCGCCGAGCGAGAGGGATGCGCTGCGATAGGCCACCGCCGAAATGCCGAAGACGGCGCCGGAGGCGATGCCGATCAGCGCCGTGCGGCCCGTCAGTGCCACCAGTATGTTCCGCCAGGAAAGCGGCATGCGCGCCATCGAAATCATCATCACGCCGACGACGCCGACGATGATCGCAGCGACCGATCCGGGCGTCAGCTTCTCGCCGAGCAGGATAAAGCCGAAGATCGCCGCCTGCACCGGCTCCGTCTTGGAATAGGCCGTGCCGACGGCAAAATTCCTCAGCGAGAAGAGGTGCACCAGCATGATGGTCGCGAAGATCTGCGCAAGGCCGCCGATCACCGCCCAGAAGGCAAAGGTCCAATTGAGCGCCGGAAACGGATAGCCGGCCAAATGATGCAGCGCCAGCACATAGAGGATCGCCACCGGAAACCCGTAGCCGAAGCGCACGAAGCTCGCCCCGCGCGTGCCGAGCGAACCCTGCAGATGCTTCTGCAGCGCGGAGCGCAGGTTCTGCAAGAAGGCAGCGCCGATGGTGATGGGGATCCAGAGTTCCATATCGTGGCGGTATCACGCGCCCCGACTGGCCGCCAAGGCCGGATTTGACGGAAACCGGTCGCCTTTTCGATTTTCTTTGCCGGCCCGGCGGTGCATAAGACCGGCATGGACAAGAAACCGAAGACCTCTCCCGACCCCGCCGATTTCGCCCATATCCGCGACTGGGTGTTCGATCTCGACAACACGCTCTACCCGCATCACGTCAATCTGTTCGCGCAGATCGACGTCAACATGACGGCCTATGTGCAGGAGCTGCTGCAACTGGAGCCGGCGGAGGCGAAAGCGCTGCAAAAGCGCTATTACCACGAGCACGGCACCACGCTTCAGGGCCTGATGCTGAACTACGGCATCGATCCGGACAGCTTCCTGGAACGGGCGCATGCGATCGACTATTCGGCGCTCTTGCCCAATCCCGAGCTCGGCGAGGCGATCAAGGCGCTTCCCGGCCGCAAGTTCATCTTCACCAATGGCAGCGTGCCCCACGCGCAGGCCGCCGCCCGCGCGCTCGGCATCCTCGACCACTTCGACGATATCTTCGACATCGTGGCGGCGGGCTATGTGCCGAAGCCGGCAGGCGCCACCTACGACAAGTTCGCGAGCCTGCACCGGGTCGACACGAAGAACGCCGCGATGTTCGAGGATCTGCCGCGCAATCTGCAGGTGCCGAAGGCGCTCGGCATGCGAACGATCCTCCTCGTGCCGCGCAATCTCGACGACGTGCTGATGGAGCGCTGGGAAAAGCTGACGGACGAGGACGATCACATCGATTACGTGACCGACGACCTTGCCGGCTTCCTCGGCGGCCTCAACGCCGGTTAAGGTTTCATTAGGCTTACCAAAAGTTCATCCACATTACGGATGTTTAAGTGGTTTTGACCGGGTGCGGGACATAGCCTCAAGCTATCGACGCAACCGGAAAGGACCCCTCGATGACCGCGAAGAAGATCGTTTTGGCGACCCTCGCCGCCTCTCTCGTCGCCGGAGCCGCCCTGCCGGCAATCGCAGCTCCCGGGCGCGGCGGACCGGACCGCAGGGGAGCCGTCATGCAGGACGTGATGTTCGTCCGCCTGCTCAAGAACGCCGACACCAACAAGGACGGCAAGGTCTCCAAGGATGAGATGACCGCCCGCCAGGATGCGCTGTTTACCGAGATCGACGCCAACAAGGATGGCACGATCACCCGCGGCGAACTCTTCGACTATCGTCAGGCCAAGCGCGAAGAATTCCGCAAGAACAACCCCGCTCCGCAGCAGGCCGATAACGGCGACGATCAGCAGGACCGGAGGGCGGACCGGCGCGACGACGACCGCCGGAATCGCGATCGCCATGCCTGGGACCGTCGCGGCTGGGACCATCACGACCGCGACCGGCGCGAAGCGCGCTTTGACGGACCGCGTCACGGTCACATGATGCGCGGCGGCTTCTTCCGCATGGTCGACGAGGACCGCGACGGCAAGATCACCAAGGCCGAAGCTTCCGCCGCAAGCGACAAGCTGTTTGCCCGCATGGACACCAACAAGGACGGAACCATTTCCATCGACGACCTGCCGGACCGCCCCCTCTAGTTCCCTGCCCCTGGGGCCTCGGCCCTGAACTAGCTCCGGCAGTCGTCTGAAGGACCCGCCCCTTCTCCCAAGGGGGGCGGGTCTTTTCGTTTCAACGCCCGGCCTTCAAGGCGCGTCCCGATCTTTTGAGGGCAGCTTCCCGACCTTTGAACTTCTGTCTTTATATCGCTGTCGCAAAACCGTTGCATAGTCTGGATGCGATTCAGCACAGACCTTTCAATTACCAAGCCTCATCATGCCGCCGATCACCCTTCCGTTCCGTCGATTCCCTCGATGGCCGTTCCGCTCGCCCACAGTCCGTGCTGTTGCCGCGCTGTCGCTGACCCAGCTCATCGGCTGGGGCGCCACGTTCTGGCTGCCTGCGGTCACCGGACCTGCCATGGCCGCCGAACTTGGCATGACCCTGCCCATGATCATGGCGGGACCGACGGTCATGCTTGTCGTCATGGCCATGGCCTCCTGGCCGCTGAGCACCATCTTCGAGCGCTATGGCGCGCGCCCGATCATGGTGTTGGGATCGCCGGTGGGCGCGGCCGGCCTGCTCATCATGGGCCTGGCCAATGGTCCGGCGTCCTATCTCCTGTCCTGGATCATTCTCGGCATCGCCGGCGCCGGCATGCTGACGACGCCGGCGCAGATCGCGGTGACGGAGATCGCCGGCGAGAAAGCGCGCCAGGCGCTAAGCGTGCTGATCCTTGCCGGCGGGCTGACATCGACCATCGTCTGGCCGCTGACAGGGCTTCTGCAGGCTGAATGGGGCTGGCGCACGACGACGCTGGCCTATGCGGCCCTCATGCTCGCTGTCTGCATGCCGCTGCATTGGACCGCGCTTGCCCGCCGGCCACGGCAAGGACCGGGGGAAAAATCCGACGCGGCGACGACGGCCGAGCCCGCCCCGATCGACCGGCCGCGCTTCGTCCTTCTCGCCATGAGCTTTGCCGCCAACGGCTTCTTCACATGGGGCTTTGCTCTCACCATCATCATCCTGTTCGAGGCTGCGGGCCTCGATCACGCCAGTGCGCTGACGGCCGCCGCCTTTATCGGCATTGCCCAATGGGCGGGGCGCATGGTCGATTTTCTCGGCGGCCGGCACTGGTCGGGCTTCGTCACCGGCCTTGCCGGCTCCGTCCTGTTCCCGCTGAGCTTCATCGTCCTTCTGCTGACCAGCAACTTCGTCGGTGCCATGCTGTTCGCCACGCTCTACGGCATTGCCAGCGGCATCACCGCCGTCACCCGCGCCACGCTGCCGCTGCAGATTTTCCCGACCGGCGCCTATGCCCGCGCATCGGCGCGGCTCGCGGTGCCGCTCAACCTCTCCTTTGCCGCCGCGCCGCCGGCATTCGCCGCCATCGTGGCGTCTGCCGGCCCCCATGCCGCCCTGTGGCTGGCCTTCGCGATCTCGATCTTCGCCTTCTGCACGCTTTTCAGCCTTTTGCTGCTGCACCGCCGAACGGACGGCACATCGCAACGGAATCCGATCCCGAAGGCCGATCTGGTCTAGTGCTCGTAGAAATCCGAGATGATCTTCCAGGCCTGCTCGGCGGTCTCCACGAAGCTGATGAGGTTCAGATCGTCCGGCGCGATCGTGCCGAATTCGGCAAGCGCGCCGAAATTGATGATGCCGCGCCAGAACTTCTCGCCGAACAGGATCAGCGGAATGCGCTCCATGCGCTTGGTCTGAATGAGCGTCAGCGCCTCGAACATCTCGTCCAGGGTGCCGAAACCGCCCGGAAACACCGCCACCGCCTTGGCGCGCATCATGAAATGCATCTTGCGGATGGCGAAATAGTGGAAATTGAAGCTGAGTTCCGGGGTCACGAACCGGTTCGGCGCCTGCTCGTGCGGCAGCATGATGTTGAGGCCGATGCTGGGCGCGCCGGCTTCCGTCGCGCCGCGGTTGCCCGCCTCCATGACGCCGGGGCCGCCGCCGGTCACCACCACATATTCCTGGTAGTTGGAACCTGCGGAGTGCTTGCCGCAGAGGCTCGCGAACTTGCGCGCCTCCTCGTAATAGATCGAGGCGGCCTCCAGGTTGTTGCTCTGCGTTTCGTTGCGGGCCGCCCAGGCGTTCTGGCCGGGTGCGGGAATACGGGCGCCGCCGAACAGCACGACGGTCGACTTGATGCCGCGTTCGGCCAGCATCATTTCCACCTTCATGAGCTCGAGCTGAAGGCGGACCGGGCGCAGCTCCTCACGGCTGAGGAAATCGTCGTCCGCATAGGCAAGCCGGTAGGAGGGCGATTCCGTCTGCGGGGTCTTCGGCTGGCCCGCCGCTGCGTGCTTGTCCGCGACATTGCCCTTCAGCGGATCCCAGATCCCGCCTTTGCGCCGCGGTCCGTCTTTTGTCGCCCTTGCCATTTTTACAGTTCCTTCCGGCGCCAGCATCGGTTGACGCCAATTCACATTGACGCTTGAGTGACGGTCGCTTAGAGCAAATGAAAGCCAAAAACCACCTCTCCCACCATCACGATATCGAGCGACGTTTAAGGATTTCCCATGAGCAGCCCCGACTTCTCCTCCCTCGAAAAGACCATCGAGACCGCCTTCGACAACCGCGAGAGCGTCACGGTTTCCACCAAGGGCGAGATCCGCGATGCGGTCGAGGAAGCGCTGAACCTGCTCGACAGCGGCAAGGCGCGCGTCGCAAGCCGCGGCGCGGACGGCGCCTGGACCGTGCATCAGTGGCTGAAGAAGGCCGTGCTGCTCTCCTTCCGGCTGAACGACATGGAAGTGGTCAAGAACGGCCCCGGCAACTCCACCTGGTGGGACAAGGTGCCTTCCAAGTTCGAGAGCTGGGGCGAGAGCGAATTCCGCGCCGCCGGCTTCCGGGCCGTGCCGAACGCGGTTGCCCGCCGCTCCGCCTATATCGCCAGGAACGTCGTCCTGATGCCGTCCTTCGTCAATCTCGGCGCCTATGTGGACGAAGGCACGATGGTCGACACCTGGGCGACCGTCGGCTCCTGCGCGCAGATCGGGAAAAACGTCCATCTTTCGGGTGGCGTCGGCATCGGCGGCGTGCTGGAGCCCATGCAGGCCGGCCCGACCATCATCGAGGACAATTGCTTCATCGGCGCCCGCTCGGAAGTCGTCGAAGGCTGCATCGTCCGCGAAGGCTCGGTGCTCGGCATGGGGGTCTTCATCGGCAAGTCGACCAAGATCGTCAACCGCGCCACGGGCGAGATCAGCTATGGCGAGGTGCCGCCCTATTCCGTCGTCGTCGCCGGCACCATGCCGGGCAAGCCGTTCCCGAACGGCGAGCCGGGCCCGAGCCTCTATTGCGCCGTGATCGTCAAGACGGTCGACGAAAAGACCCGTTCCAAGACCGGCATCAACGAGCTGCTCCGCGACTGAGCGAAACCATGTCCGCATCCGATCCCGTCGCCAATCTCCAGACGCTCATCCGCTGCCCTTCGGTGACGCCCGCCGAGGGCGGCGCTCTTGCCGCGCTGGAGGCCATGCTCCTGCCGCTCGGCTTCAAGGTAGAGCGCATGGTGGCGACGGAGCCCGGCATGCCGGACATCGAGAACCTCTATGCGCGGCTCGGGACCGGGGAGCCGCATCTGATGTTCGCGGGGCATACGGACGTGGTGCCGCCGGGCGACGAAACCACCTGGAGCCACCCGCCCTTCGCGGCCGAGATCGCGGACGGCGAGCTTTTCGGCCGCGGCGCGGTGGACATGAAAGGGGGGATTGCCTGTTTCGTCGCGGCGGTCGCCCGGCACATCGAAAAGCACGGTCCGCCGAAAGGTTCGGTCTCCTTCCTGATCACCGGCGACGAGGAAGGCCCGGCCGTCAACGGCACTGAAAAGCTCCTCAAATGGGCGGCCGGAAAGGGCGAGCGCTGGGATGCCTGCCTGGTCGGCGAACCGACCAATCCGGATGCGCTCGGCGACATGATCAAGATCGGCCGGCGCGGCTCGGTTTCCGGCAAGGTGACCGTCTCCGGCGTGCAGGGCCATGCGGCCTATCCGCATCTGGCCGATAACCCGGTGCGCGGCCTCCTGCCGCTGGCATCCGCCCTCATGGACCCGCCCTTCGATGCGGGCACCGACAATTTCCCGCCGTCCAATCTCGAAGTGACCTCGGTCGATGTGGGCAATCCGGCAACCAACGTCATCCCGGCCAGGGCGACCTTCGCCTTCAACATCCGGTTCAACGACACCTGGACCGCCGATACCGTGAAGGCCGAGATCCTGCGCCGGCTCGATGCCGCCGCGGCCGACAGCCCGCTTCGCCCCGATCGCGCGCCGGTTCGCTACGAGATCGCCTGGGCGGAGCGCCCGAGCCATGTCTTCCTCACCCGCAACAACGCGCTGATCGCCTCGCTTTCCGAGGCGGTGGAAAGCGTTACGGGGAGAACACCGCAGCTTTCCACCACGGGGGGCACTTCGGATGCCCGGTTCATCAAGGACTACTGCCCGGTGGTGGAATTCGGTCTCGTCGGCCAGACGATGCACATGATAGATGAGCGCGTGGCCCTTGCCGATCTGGAGACGCTCACCCAAATCTATGGGACTTTCATTTCCCGCTGGTTCGATAATGCCCTCCTACCATGAAGTCAGGCTCTATCTCAGCGGCCTCTGGCTGTTGATCAGAGGCGAGGCCCAGGGATTCCGCCTGCTCGACATTTCCGATCGCGGCATGATGCGCTCCTTCTGGGCCTTCGTCTGGTGCCTGCCGGCAGCGGTGCTCTCCTGGCTCTGGTGGCGGGCCTATCTGCTCGAAAGCATGCCCCCCGGCGCCCGCATCGGCGGAGTTTTCTACATCCGGATGGCGATGCTGGAAGTCTTCAACTGGATGATGCCGCTGATCCTCGCCGGCCTCCTCTGCGGGCTGATCGGCATCGGACGGAAGTTCCCGGCGGTCGTCGTCACCGTCAACTGGCTCTCGGTTCCGTTCGCCTATCTCTACGGCCTGCTGAGCCTGCGCTTCCTGCTGCCCTCCGGCCTGGACGCCCTGCTCGCCTTCATCCATTTCATCCTGCTGATCGTCATGGTGATCTCGCTGTCGCGGGTGATGCGGATGATCTGCGGGCCGCAGCCGCTGATGGTCACGGGTCTCGTGCTCGTGCTGATCGTGCCCGGCATGCTGCTGACGGAAGCCCTGCAGCGCTTCCTCGGCATCTATCCGCTCTGAACCGGCCAGGCGTCACGGGGGGCGGTTCCGCCGCCCCGAGAGAGGCTTCGCCGCCCGTGAGAGCGGCTTCGCCGCCTCATGGATAATCGACCTTCATGAAATAGAGGCCTTCGGGCGGGGCGACCGGCCCGCAGGCGGCGCGGTCGCGTGCGTCGAGCGCGGCACGCACGTCGGCCGGCGTCATCTTGCCCTCGCCCGCGAGCTTCAGCGTGCCCGCAAAGGAGCGGATCTGGTTGTGCAGGAAGCTCTGGGCGCTGGCGCGGATCTCGATGAGGTCGCCGTTGCGCGTCACATCCAGCCGGTCGAGGGTGCGGACGGGGCTCGTCGCCTGGCAATGGGCGGAACGGAACGTCGTGAAATCATGGTGGCCGACCAGCGTCTGCGCCGCCGCGTGCATCACCTCGTGATCGAGATGACGCGCCACCCACCAGGCCCGCTTCGCCTCCAGCGCCAGCGGCGACAGACGGTTGAGGATCCGGTAGAGATAATGCCGGCGGATCGCCGAGAAGCGGGCGTCGAACGTATCGTCCACCGCCTGGACATCGAGCACGGAGACCTTCTCGCCCGCCATCATCAGATGGGCGTTCAGCGCGTTGCGCAGCTTGTGAGGCGCCCATTCGCGCGAAAGATCCGCGTGGATGACCTGGCCCACGGCATGCACGCCGGAATCGGTGCGGCCCGCGCCGCGGACCGAGACGGTTTCGCCGGTGAGCGAGAGGATGCCCTTCTGAAGCGCAGCCTGTACCGAGTGGCCGTTCTCCTGCATCTGCCAGCCGACATAGGAAGTGCCGTCATATTCGACGGTCATGCGGTAGCGCGGCATCAGGCCGATCCCGTCTGTGCCGCGAGCCGCGTGCCGGCCGGGATCGGCGTTCCCCGCAGGAATTCCGCCGCGGCGAGCGGCT
Organism: Neorhizobium sp. CSC1952; assembly: GCF_030378245.1. Lineage (NCBI taxonomy): Bacteria > Pseudomonadati > Pseudomonadota > Alphaproteobacteria > Hyphomicrobiales > Rhizobiaceae > Neorhizobium > Neorhizobium sp. CSC1952. Next base: position 1,171,257 of record NZ_CP128416.1, read on the forward strand.
TGCCGCCCGCCTTCTGGAGCTTCAGCAGCCTGACTGCGCCCTCGCCGCAGGCGACCGTCAGCGCATCGTCCAGCACCTTGCCGGCTTCGCCGCTTCCCTCACCCAGTTCGGAGGACAGGACCTTCACCCGCTCCTGCCTGCCGTTGATCTCCACCTCGAACCAGGCGCCCGGGAACGGCGACAGGCCGCGGATGTGATTGTGCACGTCGCGCGCCGGCTTTAAAAAATCGACACGCGTCTCGCCCTTGTCGATCTTGGCGGCGTAAAGCACGCCCTCTTCGGGCTGCGGCGTCAGCGGCAGGTCGTCCGCCTCCAGCTTGTCCATCGCCTCGGCCATGGCGCGGGCGCCGACCTGCATCAGCTTGTCGTGCAGTTCGCCGGCCGTCATGTTCTCCCCGATCTCGACCTCTCTGGTGAGCGCGACCGGGCCGGTGTCCAGCCCCTTCTCCATCCGCATCACCATCATGCCGGTCTTTCTGTCGCCCGCCATGATCGCCCGCTGGATGGGCGCCGCCCCCCGCCAGCGGGGCAGGAGCGACGCATGGCCGTTATAGCAGCCGAGCCGCGTCCCGGTGAGGATCGCCTCCGGCAGCAGCAGGCCGTAAGCCACGACCACCGCCACATCGGCATTCAGCGCGCGGAATCTTTCGCGATCCTCTTCGGCTTTGAAATTGACCGGCGTGAAGACGGGAATCCCCAGCAGTTCTGCAGCCTGATGCACCGGCGATTTCACGAGATCGAGGCCACGCCGTCCGCCCGGCCGCGGCGGCTGGGTATAGACCGCCACGACATCGTGGCCCGCCTGCTTCAGGCCGTGCAGGGTCGGGACGGAAAATTCCGGCGTGCCCATGAAGATGATGCGAAGAGACATGATGCGATTTCCGCCCGTTCTGTTTCAGGCGCCTTCAAACGGGTTTACCAGCCGAAGATCAAGCCCTTCGAAGTCTTTTACGTTCCTGGTCGCCAGCGTCGCGCCATGGGAAAGGCAGATCGCGGCGATCATCGCGTCCTTGGCTTCGATCGGCCGGCCCAGCCTCTTACGCCGTGCGCGAAGGATGCCGTAATAGTTAGCCGCCTGAATTGAGAACCCCAATATTCGTCCAAGAAACCGCTCTTGGACAGTATCGAACGCTTTCAACAGTTCAGCTTGTCGCCGCCCCTGCGGCAGCAATTCCAATCCGTAACGCATTTCCGCGACGACGACCGTCGTCAGGAACAATGCCTCCACTTCATATTGAGAGAGCCACACCAGGAGATGCTCACCATGCTGCCGCCCCTGAAGCTCGGAGACGATGTTCGTGTCAAGAACGATCATTCGTCGAATCGTGGAGGTTCACGCTCGGGTTCGTGGCGCAGCGCATCGATTGCCGCGATCTCCTCTTCCGTCAAGCGCTCATCGCCCAGCGCCGAGCGCAACCATTCACCGGCAGAAACCGAACGATCCGCCATGAGATTTCTCTGAATGAGATAAATGGCCTCTTCCGAAAGGCTTCGGCCACTCTGCTTCGCGCGCTCCTGAAGCGCCCGCTTCAAAGCGTCATCCAAATTCCGGATCAGCAAGTCACCCATAGGCACCTCCTGTGATATCACTGATATCATAGTCCTGCCGGCATCGGTTTTCAACGCGATCAGACGGCTTTGGCCCTGGCAGCCTTGGTGAACCTCTTGATCACCATCTCGCGTTTCAGACGCGAGATATGGTCGATGAAGAGCACGCCGTTCAGGTGGTCGATCTCGTGCTGCAGGCAGGTGGCGAGCAGGCCGTCGGCCTCGACCACATGCTCCCTGCCGTCGCGGCCGACATGCCTGACCGTGACGATCGCCGGACGCTCCACCTCGGCATAATATTCCGGAATGGAAAGGCAGCCTTCCTCATAGACGGAGCGCTCGTCGGAGGATTTGACGATTTCCGGATTGATGAACACCTGCGGGTTCTTCTCCTCGCCTTCGCGCGCAACGTCCACGACGAGAAGCCGGCGCGGCACGCCGATCTGGATCGCGGCAAGGCCGATGCCCGGCGCGTCGTACATCGTCTCCAGCATGTCGTCGGCGAGCTTCAGGAGGTCGTCATCCACCTGCTCTACGGGCTTGGAAACCTGGCGCAGGATCGGGTCGGGAAGAATAATCAGCGGCTTGATCGTCATGGCCTCCCATAACCCATCTTTTTTTCGGATGGAACAGGAATCGCAAGGTTCCGGCCCGGAATGTTCACGTTTTGATCTTTTCAAGCCGAGGAATTCTGCTAGGTTGGCGGAATGGATGATCTTCTCGACCGCCTTCCCGTGCTCCTGGCCGCGCAGCAGACCATGGCCATTGCCGCCGTGGCGGCAGTCCTGCTGGTGCTGACGATCGCTTTCCTCCTCAGGGGCGCCGCCCGCCGCCGGCAGGAAGCCCTTCAGCGGGCGGCGGAGGCGGAAGCCCGGCTTTCCGAGCTCGTCCGCGTTCAGAGCGAGATGCAGGGACGGCTCTCCAGCATGGCGGAGACGCTCTCGGCCCGGCAGTCGGAGCTCAACCAGGCGGTCAGCCAGCGGCTCGACGGGATGACGCACCGGATCGGCGCGACGCTTACCGAACAGACCAGATCGACGCATGAAAACCTTCGGCGGCTGCAGGAGAGGCTCGCGGTGATCGACGCCGCCCAGAACAATATCCAGACGCTCGCCAAGGACGTCGTCGGACTTCAGGCGATATTGTCCAACAAGCAGACGCGCGGCGCCTTCGGCCAGGGCCGCATGGAGGCGATCGTCGCGGACGGCCTGCCGCTCGGCGCCTATGCCTTTCAGACCATGCTTTCCAACGGCACCCGGCCCGACTGCACGATCCGCATGCCGAACGGCGCCCCGCCGCTGGTGATCGACGCCAAGTTTCCGCTCGAAGCCTGGAACGCCTTCCGCGAGGCTGCCGCGCCCGAAGCCAGACGTGCGGCCGCGCAGGCTTTTCGCCGTGATCTCGAAGTGCATATCCGCGACGTCTCGGAAAAATACCTGATCGCCGGCGAGACACAGGAAATGGCCTTCCTCTTCGTGCCGTCGGAATCGATCTTCGCCGAGATTCACGAGCATTTCGAGAACGTGGTGCAGAAGGCGCAGCGCTCCCGCGTCGTCATCGTCTCGCCTTCCCTTCTGATGCTGTCGATCCAGGTCATCCAGGCGGTGCTCAAGGACCAGCGGATGCGCGAGCAGGCGCATCTGATCCAGGGCGAAGTCGCTCTGCTGATGGAGGACCTTTCGCGGCTCGACGACCGGACCCGCAAGCTGCAGGCGCATTTCCTCGCGGCCCAGAAGGATGTCGAGCAGATCATCACGTCGACCGACAAGCTCAACCGCCGCGGCGCGAAGATCGGCGCCCTGGAGCTGGAAGCGCCGGCCGAGGCCGAGACGGCCCGGGACATTCCGCAGGCGAAGGTGGTCGAAAGCCGCACGGGCCTCCTGAAGCTCAGGGTGGTTGACGAGGAGTGACGCTCTCGGGCAGTGTCGCGCGACTTCGAACCGACCAGACAGGCCTGCCCATGATCACCGTTTTCGGCTCCATCAACATGGATCTCATCGCCACGACCGAACGCCTGCCGCAGCCGGGCGAGACTGTCGCCGGGTCGGGTTTTTCGACCGCGGCCGGCGGCAAGGGCGCCAACCAGGCGCTGGCGGCACGGCGGGCAGGCAGCAAGGTCAAGATGGCGGGCGCTGTCGGGCAGGACAACTTCGCCGGTCCGGCCCTTGCGCTTCTCGATGACGCCGGGGTCGATCTTTCCGCCGTCGCCCGTGTCGGCGAGCCGACCGGAACGGCCCTCATCCTCGTCGGCGGCACGGGCGAGAACATGATCGCAGTCGTGCCCGGCGCCAACGGCACGGTGAGCGAGGCGCAGGCGCTCGCCGCCGTCGGCGCCATGCAGACCGGAGACATCCTCATGCTGCAGCTCGAAATCCCGGCGGCCGCGGTGGAGGCAGCGCTCAAGGCTGCGCGCGCAAAGGGCATCCGAACGATGATCAACACGGCGCCGCTGACCGACGACGCCGCGCGGCTTGCCCGGCTGGCCGATATCGTCGTTGCCAACGAGACGGAATTCGAGCTGCTTTCGGGAACCGCCATCCCGGATGCGGCGACCCGCAAGGCGGCACTGGAAAAGCTCCATGCGGAAGCCGGCCAGATATTCGTGGTGACGCTCGGCGGCGACGGCGTCGTCGCCATCCGCGACGGTGAGACCATCTCCGCGCAGGGCCTCGAGATCGAGCCGGTCGATACCGTCGGTGCCGGCGACACGTTCTGCGGCTACCTTGCCGCGAGCCTCGAGCAGGGTCTCGACTTTCCCGCCGTGCTGCGCCGGGCGGCCGTCGCCGGATCGCTCGCCTGCCTCACCCACGGCGCCCAGCCCTCTATCCCCCTTGGCGAAGCGGTCGACGCCAGGCTCTGAGCCGGTCCGATTTTAGTCAAAGTTAAGACATGCCTTCTAGGGTTGCAGCGGATATCTCCCGCGGGGACTGGGATTCGGCCACGACATCCGTCTCGCGCATTGCCCCATGAGGGGGCCTCCCCCCCATCCGCAATCCGAGGCAATCCATGTTGTCGCTGAAGATCAAATCCCTTTCGACGAAGCTCATATTGGTGACGGGCCTGGCGATCGCCGTCGTGCTCGTCATTTCGAACCTCTTCCTGATCTCCCAGACACGCGGCCGTGTGGCGGCGCTCACGATGGCGCAGGCCGAGGCCGAGGCCCGTTCGATCGCCAACGAGGTGGCCGTCGACATGGGGCAGATCGCGGGCGCGGCCCGCTCGATCGCCGGCGTCATCGGCCGCGGCCATGCCGGCGGCTATCTCGACCGCAAGGGCGTGACGGACGCGCTGAAAGCCAATCTGGAGCAGAATGCCTTCGCCTATGGAAGCTGGTTCGCCGAAGTGCCGGGCGCGTTCGACGGCAAGAATGCCGAGCTCGCCGGCAACAAGGAGCTGGGCGCCAACAAGAAGGGCGAGCTCGCCCCCTATTGGACCAAGAGCCGTTCCGGCGAGATCGCCTACAGCGTCTTCGATATCGATACCCAGGCGGAATGGTATTCGCTGGCCGCGAATTCGAAGAAGGGATCGCTGACCCAGCCCTATGTGGAGAGCACGACCGGCGACGCAACGGCCATGAGTTCGGCCGCCTATCCGGTCTTTTCCGGCACGACGCTCATCGGCGTTGCAGGGCTTGACGTCTCGCTTGCCACGCTTTCCAGGAAGCTGCAGACCATGCGCCCCTTCGGCTCCGGCCGCGTCCTGCTGATATCCCAGGGCGGCAACTGGATCGTTCCGGTCAGCCCCGACCGGCTGATGAAGCCGGTGGAGGGCGAAAAGGCAGCTGAGACCCTCGCCGCGCTGAAGGCCAATACCCCCGCGCAGCTCGACAACCTCACGGCCGACGCCGCCGAACCCTACGAGCGCGTCGTCTATCCGTTCACGGTGCCGGACCTCAACGCCACCTGGGCCATCGTCGTCGACGTGCCGCAGAGCGTGATCACGGCACCGGTTCACGATCAGACCCTGATGATGGTACTCGGCGGCCTCATCGTCCTCGGCGCCTGCATCGCGACCCTTTATTTCGGCAGCAGCGCGTTCGTGCGCCGCCCTCTCGGCGCGCTGCTCGGCAGCGTCGATCTTCTGAGCCGGGGCCGCTTCGAGCAACCGGTCGAAGGCCAGGACCGCACGGACGAGATCGGCAGGCTCGCCCAGTCGCTCGAAGGTTTCCGCCACACGCTGGCCGACGGCCGCCGTCTGGAAGCGGAGGCCGAGGCCCAGCGCTCCGCCGCCGAGACCGAGCGCAGCCGCTCCGAAAGCGAACGCGAAGCCAACGCCCGGCAGCAGCAGCGCGTGGTCGGCTCGCTCGCCAAGGGCCTGGCGGAACTCTCCGCCGGCAATCTCGGCTACCGCATGGAGGACGAGTTTCCGGGCGATTATGCCAAGCTGAAGGTCGACTTCAACAAGGCGCTCGAAAGCCTAGAGGAGACGATCGCGACGGTCAATTCCACCGTCCACAATATCGGCAACGGCACCCGCGAAATCGCCGCCAGCGCGCAGGATCTGTCGCGCCGGACCGAACAGCAGGCATCGAGCCTGGAGGAAACGGCCGCCGCCCTCAACCAACTCACCGCACAGGTGAATTCCAGCGCCGAAAACGCGAGCTCCGCCGCCTCGACCGTCAATCTCGCCTGCGACGACGCGGAGAAATCCGGCGAAGTGGTGCAGAAGGCGGTCGCCTCCATGCAGGGCATCGCCCAATCCTCTCAGGAAATCTCCCGCATCATCGGGGTCATCGACGAGATCGCCTTCCAGACCAACCTGCTGGCGCTCAATGCCGGCGTCGAGGCAGCCCGTGCCGGCGAGGCCGGCAAGGGTTTCGCGGTCGTCGCCCAGGAAGTGCGCGAACTCGCCCAGCGCTCCGCCAATGCGGCGAAGGAGATCAAGGCGCTCATCAACGCCTCGACCACGCAGGTCGGCGAGGGCGTGGAACTGGTCGGCAAGGCCGGCGACACGCTGCAGAAGATCGCTGTGCAGGTCATGCAGATCAACGGGCTGATCCGGCAGATCTCGGCATCCGCCAGCGAACAGGCGGCCGGCCTCAAGGAGATCAACTCCGCCGTCAACCAGATGGACCAGGTCACCCAGCAGAACGCCGCGATGGTGGAGGAAACCACCGCCGCGAGCACCGTGCTGAGCACCGAGGCGGAGACGCTGAGGTCGCTGGTCGCCCGCTTCCGCGTCTCCGCGCATGCCGGCAGCATCCAGACCGCACCGCAGGCGCTGCGCCAGGTCGCCCAGACGATGCGGGCGCCGACCGCAAGCCAGCCGCTGCCCGCACCTCGCGCCGCCAGACCGGCACCGAAGGCAGCCGCCGGCTACGGTTCGGCGGCAGCCGCCGCGACAGACGACTGGCAGGAATTCTGATCGAGCCCTTCTAAAAACAAAGCCGCCGCCCTCCGGCGGCTTTCAGCTTAACGACAAACCTCATGCCTTGCTCGGCGTCATCCTCGGCCTTGTGCCGAGGATCTATAGACGTCGATGGTTTGCAGATGTTCGGGGGTTTGCAGATGCTCGGGACAGGCCCGAGCATGGCGATCGGAGATTTTCGAACCTTTGTCAGCAGTCTGAAAGCCGCCGCCCTCCGGCGGCTTTGCTCTTTCCGGCAGCTTCCGGTGCTCCGGTTCCCGGCCGCCGCGGTCTTCGATCCTGCGTCCTGCCAAATATCGCCCGGCCCGCATGGAACGATCGTGACCAGAAGCATTCTTGCGGTCGGCGCTGCAACTCCCCATATAGGTTTCCGAGTTGGCGGGCCGAATTCGGACGCCGATATGGTCGCTTGCTACAAGGACTGGACGATGAGCCGAATGACGCCGTTTGCGAGCCCTCTGCTTCTGGGCTTCGACGCCATGGAAAAGACCCTCGAACGCCTTGCCAAGGCGAACGACGGCTATCCCCCCTACAATATCGAGCGCCTCCGCGCGGATGCCGACGCCCCCGAACGGCTGAGGATCACGCTCGCCGTCGCCGGCTTCTCGGAAGCGGAGCTCGACGTGACGACCGAGGAGAACCAGCTCGTCATCCGCGGGCGCCAGGTGGAACAGGGCGAACGGGACTATCTCTATCGCGGCATCGCGGCGCGCCAGTTCCAGCGCGTGTTCGTGCTGGCCGACGGGATGCAGGTTTCCGGCGCCTCGCTGAAGAACGGGCTCCTCTCCGTCGACCTGATCCGGCCCGAGCCGGAGCGAATGGTGCGAAAAATTAACATTTCCGTCTCACAGTAGGTCAGCGGCGTTAATGCCGTTGCGTCCTCAATGCTGGAGGCTGGAATGCTCCTGAAAGAAGCGAATGCGCGTTTGTCGCAGTCCGAACTTGCTCACCTTGGTGCCGGAGAGGTCGGATATATTCGCAAGATGCGGTCGGACGAAGTGTCCCGCTGCTTCCCCGAAGCCCCGGAAATCGATCCGAATCTCGACCTCTGGGCATTGTTCGGCGCCGACGGCACGCCGATCCTCTTGACCGACAACCGCTCCAGCACCTTTTTCAAGGCTGCTGAAGACGACCTGAAAACCGTCAGCCTGCACTGACGCCTTCCGGCCCTATACCTTTCGAAACGTCAGATAGGCCGAGGAACGGCCTTCGCGGCGGGCCTTGTTCTCGTATCGCGTCCCTGGCCAGCCGGCGAAGGGGGTCAGCCAGTCGGACGATTGCTCCGCCTGCCATTCAAAGCCGCCGTGATCGCGGCAATGGATCAGCGTCCAGTTGACATAGGTGTCGATGTCGGATGCGAAGCAGAACAGTCCGCCCGGCTTCAGCACGCGGTGGAAGCGGTCGAGATTGACCTCGGAGACGAACCGCCTTTTCCAATGCTTCCGCTTCGGCCAGGGGTCCGGATAAAGCAGGTCTATGCGGTCGAGAGAGGCATCCGGCAGCCAATCCAGCACCAGCGTCGCGTCGTCGTCGAAAACCCGGATGTTCTTTAAGCCGAGCTCCTCCACGCGCGTCAGAAGCTTCGCCATGGAATTGACGAAGGGCTCGACGCCGATGAACCCGGTCTTCGGGCTTTCCTGCGCACGATGGACGAGGTGTTCGCCGCCGCCGAAGCCGATCTCCAGCCGCAGCTCCTCCACCGGAACAGGAAAGAGTTCCGAAAGCCTTGCGGGCGCGGGCGCTTCAAGATCGAGCGTCAGCACCGGCAGCAGCGTTGCCAGACCTTCCGCCTGACGTTCCCGCAACGGCTTTCCCTTGCGACGCCCGAAGAAGGCTTCGGTGGCACGGCTCGGGTGCGGCTGATCGGTCATGAGCTATTCTCTTCAATCGAAAAACGGGTGCCCCGCCGGGAGGCACCCGCTTTACAGTCTTCTCAGGCGATCCGTAAAGGCCGATCAGGCGGCGGCCTTGAGCGTCTCTTCCTTCAGCGCGTCCTTGAGCGGCTTCACGAGGTCCGTCTTCTCCCAGGAGAAGGAACCGTCGCGGCCGGCCTTGCGGCCGAAGTGGCCATAGGCCGAGGTCTTGGCGTAGATCGGCTTGTTGAGGTCGAGGTGACGGCGGATGCCCGACGGCGACAGGTCCATGACCTTGCGGATCGCGGCCTCGATCTGGTCCTCGGAAACACCCTTGCCGGTGCCGTGCAGGTCGACATAGATCGACAGCGGCTGCGCAACGCCGATAGCGTAGGAGAGCTGGATCGTGCAGCGGTCGGCAAGGCTTGCGGCGACGACGTTCTTCGCCAGATAACGGGCGGCATAGGCTGCGGAACGGTCGACCTTGGTCGTGTCCTTGCCGGAGAAGGCGCCGCCGCCATGCGGAGCCGCGCCGCCATAGGTGTCGACGATGATCTTGCGGCCGGTGAGGCCGGCGTCACCGTCCGGGCCGCCGATGACGAACTTGCCGGTCGGATTGATGTACCACTTGCAGTCGCCGGCGATCTTCAGATCGCCTAGCGCTTCGCGGATGTAGGGCTCGACGACGGAACGGACCTTCTTGGAATCCCACTTCTCGTCGAGATGCTGGGTGGAAAGGACGATCGAGGTGACTTCGGCCGGCTTGCCGTCGGCATAGCGCACGGTCACCTGGCTCTTGGCGTCCGGGCCGAGCTTGGCCACTTCCCCATCGCCCTTCTTGCGGGCGGCGGCGAGGAGCTGCAGGATCTTGTGGGAGTAGTAGATCGGTGCCGGCATGAGGTCCGGCGTTTCCTTGCAGGCGTAACCGAACATGATGCCCTGGTCGCCGGCGCCCTCGTCGCCCTGCTGGTCGGCAGCACTGTCGACGCCCTGGGCGATGTCGGCGGACTGGGAGTGCAGGAGCACGTCGATCTTCGCCGTCTTCCAGTGGAAACCGTCCTGCTCGTAGCCGATGTCGCGGATCGCCTTGCGGGCAGCCGACTTGAACTTCGAAGGATTGATGACGTCCTTGCCGTCCTTGTCCTTCTTCATCAGGCTCGGCGGCAGGCGCACCTCGCCGGCGATGACCACGCGGTTGGTGGTCGCGAGCGTCTCGCAGGCGATGCGCACCGTCCACGGATCGACGCCGGTCTTGGCTGCCTCGCGATACACAAGATCCACGATTTCATCGGAAATACGGTCACAAACCTTGTCCGGATGACCCTCGGCTACGGACTCGCTGGTGAACAGGTAACTTGCGCGCATTACGGGATTCCCCTCAAAGAAACGAACGCGCCTGTGTTAGTGATTTCCGTCGACAAAAACAAGCGCACAACGACATAAATATATCTTTATGTGTACAATCACAACCTTCTTGCGGGCAGAAGGGTGCAGAAAAAAGACGGCAATAAAAAAGCGGCCCTGAGGCCGCTTTCAGGAGAATGCTCCCTTTGTCCTATTCGACCTCGGCATCCGCCGCGAGCGCCTTGACGAGATCGACCACACGCCGGCGCACCTTCGGATCGGAGATCTTCACGAAAGCCCGGTTGAGCTGCAGGCCCTCCGAGGAGGAGAGAAAGTCGACGACATAATTCGAGCTCGAGGCTTCCCCCATGCCGCCCGGATTTCCCGACTGCTCGCCCGGCGCATCTTCGAAGAAGAAGGAAACCGGTACGTTGAGAATGCTGGAAATGTTCTGCAGGCGGCTTGCGCCGACGCGGTTCGTGCCCTTCTCGTATTTCTGAATCTGCTGGAAGGTGATGCCGAGGCTTTCGCCCAGCTTCTCCTGGCTCATCCCAAGCATGGTCCGGCGAAGGCGAATCCGGCTCCCGACATGGATGTCTATCGGGTTCGGCTTCTTCTTGTTTTCAATCATAACGATGTCCTGACGAAGTTTCCTGTTCAATCCTCACAACCCGGTCTGCGTGTGGAGCTACACTTCGCGCGATTGGTCACAATTGGCTCAACCTGTTGAAGCATATGTCGAGACGAAAGGCTGACACCACTATGCAATTTTAGGGGTTTTCGGTCAATTCGTCCGGAAATTAAAACCCACACGCGAGACGGCTGCAATCAACAACATAGACAGCAGCACCAACCAGAAGTACCCTTCACGAGTGCTCCGGCTCCAATGAGGAACTGCGCCGCCCGCAATGGTTGCGTCCATCACACCTTTTTGATTGTAGTCGAGCCCCCTTATTAGCCTTCCGTAGGGGTCGACAACGGCCGAAATTCCCGTATTGGCGCCGCGAATCAGCGGCAGGCCGTTTTCGACGGCGCGGATTCGGGCCTGCTGGAAATGCTGGTAGGGACCCGGCGTCGCCCCGAACCAGCCGTCATTGGTGACGTTCAGGAGCGCGCTCGTCCGCTCCACGTCGTCGCCGATCTCGTCCGGAAAGATCGCCTCGTAGCAGATCAGCGGATAGAAGGTCCGGCCGCCCGGCAGGGTCAGCATGGCGCGGGCCGGCGCGGCGGTGAAGCCGCCCGGCATGGCAATGGCGTCGGAAATGCCGAGACTGCGCAGCAGGTCCTCGTAGGGCACGTATTCCCCGAACGGCACGAGATGCACCTTGTCGGATGCGGAGACGATCTGGCCCTCGCTGTCGATCACATAGATCGAATTGTAGAAGCGGGGTGCAAATCCTGCGCCGGCATCCTCCGAGCGCACCGCGCCGGTGACGAGGACCTGGCCGTCCTGCAGGACTTCGGCGATGCGGGTCAGCGCATCCGGGTTCTGCGTGATGATGAAGGGCACGGAGGTCTCCGGCCAGACGACGATGTCCGGCCGCCTGCCTCCGTTTTCGGGCGGCAGGGCGGAAAGCGCCAGATGCTCCTCGAAGATCGCCGCGCGTTCCGCGTCGTCCAGCTTGCGGGCCTGGTCGATCACCGGCTGGACGATGCGCACGGTCGTGCCACCTTCGGCAGGTGCCGCGGGAACGGCGTCGGCGGCGTGGAGCCGGTAGGCGCCGTAGCCGAGATGGGCGCAAAAGAGCAGCGCCGCGAGCGTCAGGCCGGTGCGCATGCCCTTTCTCGTGCCGATCAGCGCCGGGGCCGAGAAGACGAAAACGGAAAGCACCGTCACGCCGAAAATGCCGAGCACCGCCGCCGACTGCATCATCAGCGGCATCGGCATGGCGCCGTAGCCGATTGCATTCCAGGGAAAGCCGGTGGCGACGAAACCCCGCAGCCATTCCGCGATCCCGAAGCCGAAGGCGAGCGCCGCGATCCGCCCGAAACCGTCCGACCAGAGGATGCGGGCGAGCGCCGTCGCCAGACCGTAGAAGAGCGCGAGATAGGCCGGCAGGCCGAACACCGCGAGCGGCAGGGCCCAGGCGAACTCGTCGGCCTCCACCAGGAGCGCGTTGCCGAGCCACCAGAGGCCCGCCACGAAATAGCCGAAGCCGAAGACCCAGCCGAGCCAGAAAGCGGAACGGAACCGCGCCCAGATGCCGCCGTCCGGATTGCCGGTCGACCCGTCCATCAGCCAGACGAGCAGCGTGAAGGAAATGAAAAATGCCGCGAAGAAACCGAAGGGCGGCAGGGCCAGCGCACCCACGGCGCCGGCGAGAAACGCGATCACAGCGCGGGGAAAGCCCCAGAGAAGCATGATCCTGCCCGCCAGCCGCTCCATGGATGTCCCCTTCTGCCCCGAATCAGCCGCCGCAGTCTTCCAAAAAACGACGGGCTTGTCGTGAGGTGAAAAAGCACCGGGGTATGGAAGCATGACAGGGGGCAGCGCCTGCCCCTCATCCGGCCTGCCGCCACCTTCTCCCCGTCAAACGGGGAGAAGGACGCAAGCCGCAAGCTCCAGTCCCCTCGCCCCGCCTGCGGAGGTCCGTCGGGACGGGTTGAGACGGGTGGCTCAACCCCGGTCAGGCCAGGGTGAGAGGCAAATCGAAATCACTGGCCGGCTCGGTCGCCTTCCGGCGGTTTGGAAGACGGCGGCGGCAACAGGGCAGCCGGCGTCTGGTCGGTGAGAAATACCTCGCCTTCCTTCTGGCGGCGGCGGGCGAGCATCCGCTTGCGCATGATGCGCACGCGCTTGATGCGGCGGGGGTCGGCATCCAGGATCTGGAATTCGAAGCCGGGCACCGCCTGCACCACTTCGCCGCGCACGGGAATGCGGCCGAGAGCGGAGAAGATCAAGCCGCCGAGCGTGTCGACATCCTCGAGCCGATCCTTGATGTCGAAGTCCGGGCCGATCGCCTCGGCGATCTCTTCCAGCTCGATGCGGGCATCGGCAATGAAGATATCCTCGCCGGCGCGGGAGAACATGACTTCCTCGTCGTCGTGCTCGTCCTCGACATCGCCGATCACCATTTCCACGATGTCCTCATGGGTGACGAGGCCGTCGGTGCCGCCATATTCGTCGATGACGAGGGCAAGCTGGGTGCGCGCCGCCTGCATGCTCTGCAGCAGGTCGGAGGCAAGCATCGAGGGCGGCACGAACAGGATCTTCCGGATCAGCCCGGCTTCCGCGACCGTCTGTTCGAGGTCGACCCGGCCGAGATCGAAGGCAGGCCGCGGCGTGCGGACGGCCTTTTCCGCCTTTTCCGGCTTGTCGCCGGCAAGCGGCATCGGCTGCGACGGCACGGCCCTTGCGCTCGTCCGGCGCTTGTTGCGCGCCTGCTTGGCGAGATAGGAGAGCAGGTCGCGGATATGCACCATGCCGCGCGGATCGTCGAGCGTGTCCGAGTAGACCGGCATGCGGGAGCGGCCCGTCTCCTCGAAATGGATGAGCAGCTCGCCGATGGTCATGGTCATGTCGACCGCCTCGATATCGGCGCGCGGCACCATGAGGTCCTCGACGCGGACCTCGCGGAAACGCAGGATATTGTGCAGCATCGCCCGCTCTTCGGGCGAAAAGGCGCTGCTGACATTGGCGTCGGTCATCAGCGCGTCGGCGAGATCCTCGCGGAGCTTCTCGCCCTGGGACGGGCGGAGCAGCCTCAAGGCGCGCGACCAGAAAGAGCTTTGTCTACTTGGGGTTTCGGCTCTTGAAGGACTACTGCCCTCTTCCGAGGACGTGGAGTCGGCGTCCTTGCCCTCTCGGGCAACATTGCTCGATAAATCGTTCATGGTTCCAATACTATACTATCGGGTCCTGTCCCGCATAGGGGTCAGATAGGCCGAGTATCGCCAAAATGCGAGTCTCCAGCGCTTCCATTTTTTCCGCCTCGCCGGTTTCCATGTGGTCGTAGCCGAACAAATGCAGGAAACCGTGGACGAGCAGATGGGTCAGATGATCCTCGAAACTCTTGTCGAGATCAACCGCCTCGCGCTCGACGGTCTCGCGGGCGACAACGATATCGCCGAGCATAGGGCCCGGCATCTTGCCCGGTTCGAGCGGAAAGGCGGGAAAGGAGAGCACGTTGGTCGGCTTGTCCTTGCCGCGCCATTCGGCGTTGATCTCCTGGATCGAGGCATCGTCGGTGAAGACCAGCGACAGTTCCGAGGCCGTCTGCGGGAAGGGCTGTCCTTCCTCGTCCGCCAAAAGGTCCGCCGCCGTGCCCAACGTCCTTTCGCTCAGCAGAAGAAGGTCGGCCTCATCGGGCCAGCCCTCGTTTTCCACGGTGATCTGTATGTCGAGTTTGGACATGAGCTTCGGTCCCGGCCTTCAGCGGTCGGGGTCCTCGCTTTCCTCATGGACGGCATATTGCGCGTCATAGGCCTGGACGATGCGGCCGACCAGCGGGTGGCGCACGACGTCCGTGTCCTTGAAGCGGACCACCGAAATGCCCTCGACGCCCTTCAGGACCTGCAGCGCCTCGACCAGGCCGGACTTGACGCCGCGCGGCAGGTCCACCTGGCTCGGATCGCCGGTGACGATCATCCGCGCATTCTCGCCGAGACGGGTCAGGAACATCTTCATCTGCATCGACGTGGTGTTCTGCGCCTCGTCGAGGATGACGGCGGCATTCGCGAGCGTCCGGCCGCGCATGAAGGCGAGCGGCGCGATCTCGATGACGCCGGCGGTGATCGCCCGCTCCACCTTGTCGCCCGGGATCATGTCGTAGAGAGCGTCATAGAGCGGCCTCAGATAGGGATCGACCTTCTCCTTCATGTCGCCCGGCAGGAAGCCCAGCCGCTCGCCGGCTTCGACGGCGGGACGCGACAGGATGATGCGGTCGACGGCGCCGCGCTCCAGGAGCTGGGCTGCATGGGCGACGGCGAGATAGGTCTTGCCGGTACCGGCCGGGCCGACGCCGAAGACCAGCTCGGACCGTTCCAGCGCGCGGATATAGGCATCCTGGGTCGGCGTGCGGGCCGCGATCGTCTTCTTGCGGGTGGAAATCTGCGCCATCGAAAGCTTTGCTTTGCGCTCCAGGGTGGGGAGAGTGAGCTGATCGTCCGCCGCCTGGGCCATGCGGATCGCGCCTTCGACGTCGGACGTTTCGACCGAACCGCCTTTCTGAAGCCGCTCATAGAGGAAATCCAGCGCCCGGCGCGCCTGGTTGGTGGCCGTCACGTCGCCGGAGATCGCGACCGAATTGCCGCGCGGCCGCGCATCGATGTGAAGCCGCTCTTCCAGCAGCTTCAGGTTCTGATCGAACTGACCGAAGAGCTCGCTTGCGAACCTGTTGTTCTCGAACGTCAGGACGAAGTGATTGGCGTCGGTCGCGGCGGATCGGGGTTGGCGCGCAGATGAAGAAACCAATTCACGTCCGTTCAAGCAGGCTAGCTCCTCAGCAAGTCTAGGCCCCTATTAAACTTCCTGCCGGTTCGGCAAACAAGCTGTTCGGGCCGGTTCCGATGATTCGTACTTGGATAATGTCACCGATTTGCGATGCTTTTGCATCAACATTCACAGACTGCAGCCAGGGCGAGCGCCCGATCACCTGACCCGGCATGCGGCCGGGCTTTTCCAGCAACAGCTCGATGACCTTCCCAATGCAGGATTTGGAGAACTCCGCCTGCTGTTTCAAGAGCAGCGCCTGCAATCTTTCGAGCCGCTCGGCCTTCACCTCTTCCGGCACCTGGTCGGAAAGCTCCGCACCCGGCGTTCCGGGGCGGGTGGAATATTTGAAGGAGAAGGCCTGCGCGTAGTTCACTTCCTCGACGATGCGGAGCGTGTCCTCGAAATCCCTGTCGGTCTCTCCCGGGAAGCCGACGATGAAATCGCCCGACATGGCGATGTCCGGCCGGGCCGCCCGGATGCGCTCGACGAGGCGGAGATATTCGGCGGCCGTGTGGCGGCGGTTCATGGCTTTCAGGATGCGGTCGGACCCGGCCTGCACCGGCAGATGCAGGTAGGGCATCAGGGCACGCAGGTCGCGATGCGCCGCGATCAGCCTGTCGTCCATGTCGCGCGGATGGCTGGTCGTGTAGCGCAGCCGGGCGAGGCCCGGAATTTCCGCCAACCGGTAGAGAAGGTCCCCGAGGCCCCATTCGCCGCCGTCCGGGCCGGCCGATCGCCAGGCATTGACGTTCTGGCCGAGCAGCGTGATCTCGCGCACGCCGCCATCGACCAGCCGCTCGGCCTCGTCGATGATCTGGCGGACGGGACGGGAGACTTCCGAGCCACGAGTGTAAGGCACCACACAGAAGGTGCAGAACTTGTCGCAGCCTTCCTGGACGGTGAGGAAGGACGTGACGCCGCGGGAGCGGATCTTCGCCTTTTCGGTCGCCGGCAGGTGCTCGAACTTGTCCTCGACGGCATATTCCGTATCGACCACGCGGGTTCCGGCGCGGGCGCGCTTCAGCGCTTCCGGCAGGCGGTGATAGGTCTGCGGTCCGATCACCACGTCGACGGCCGGAGAGCGGCGGAGGATTTCCTCCCCTTCCGCCTGGGCGACGCAGCCGGTGACGCCGATCATCAGTTCCTTGCCTTCGGCGGCACGGTCCTTCTTCATCTCGCGCAGGCGGCCGAGCGCCGAATAGACCTTGTCCGCCGCCTTCTCGCGGATATGGCAGGTGTTGAGGAGGATGAGGTCCGCCTCGCCCATGTCTTCCGTCGTGACGTAACCATCGCCCGCCAGCGCATCGCTCATGCGGGTCGAGTCGTAGACGTTCATCTGGCAGCCGTAGGTCTTGATGAAGACCTTGCGCGTGTTGGGGCGGCCGTTCAGGCCCCGGACAGGCTCTTCGGCCCCAGAGGCGGCAGCGGCGGAAAAGGAGACGTGTTCGTTCATGGGCGCTTCCATACCGCAAGAAAGCCGGGAAATGAAGCGTTTCGTGATTTATGTGGTTTGCGGAAACGTTGTGCCGATCCGGCCCCCCTCTGCCCTGCCGGGCATCTCCCCCACAGGTGGGGAGATCACAAGCGGCATGGCTTTCCCACCAAGCGGACCTCATGCTGCTTGGCAACGATTGTTGTTTGAGGAAAGAGATGCGCCGATCCAATCTCCCCACCCGTGGGGGAGATGCCCGGCAGGGCAGAGGGGGGCCGGATCGGCCGGACCTCAGTGATTAAAGCGTCTCATAATCCCTGCCGCGCAGGTGCTTCACCAGCATGCGGCGCATCCGGCTCGTTACGGCCTGGCTCAGATGCTTGCGGTTGTCGCCGGCGCGGAAATCGACCGTTTCGCCGAACGCCACGTCCACGTCGATCGCGCCTTCCTTCAGGATGCCGAGCAGATGCGGGCCGAGCTCGATATCGCCCGGCCAGGCGGCGATCGGCCGGTGATAGCGGCCCATGGCCATGCCGTGGACGCGGGTATAGGCGATCGCCACCGGCTGGACGTGGACCACGCCCTCCTTCGTATGCGGGACGGCGGCCGCCGCCGCGCCGAAAAGCGAGGACTTCACTTCGAGAAGCCGGTTGCCGTCGGACGTCGTGCCCTCGGGGAAGAGCACGACGATCTCGCCCGCCGACATGCGTTCGGCAATCTCGTTCACCTGGTCGCCGGTGCGGCGCTTCTGTTCGCGGACGACGAAAATGCTCTTCTGCAGCTTGGCGAGCGTGCCGAAGATCGGCCATTCCGCCACTTCCATCTTTGCGATGAAGACGACGTCGGCGATCGCGCCGAGCACCAGGATATCCTTCCAGGAGACATGGTTGGAAGCGAGCATCAGCGGCCGGCGGCGGTCGATCCTTCCGTGGACATGGATGCGGATGCCGAGGAGGAAGCAGGCCGTCCGGTGCCAGTAACGCGGAAGATAGCGGCGGATCTTCAGATCGAAGGCAAGACCGATCAGCTGGAACGGCAGGATGATCAGCGTGACCGCGAGAAGGACGAGGACGACGATGCCGATCCGAACCCAGGTGATCACTTATCGTCCTTATCCAGCGGGATGCCGTAAAGCTCCAGCCGGTGGCCGACGAGACGGAAGCCGTGCTCGCGGGCGATACGCTCCTGCAGCGCCTCGATCTCCGCCGAGCGGAACTCGATGACATTGCCGGTATTGAGATCGATCATGTGGTCGTGATGTTCTTCCGGCACCGTCTCGTAGCGGGAGCGGCCGTCGCGGAAATCGTGCCGTTCGATGATTCCCTCGTCCTCGAACAGTTTAACCGTTCGGTAGACGGTGGAGATCGAGATGCGCGGATCGACCTTCGAGGAACGCCGGTAGAGCTCCTCGACATCCGGATGGTCGTCGGAGTCCTGCAGGATGCGGGCGATCACGCGGCGCTGGTCCGTCATTCGCATGCCCTTTTCCGCACACAGCTCCTCCAGGGTTTTGGAAAGGTCTGTCATGTCGTTTTGGCCTTCGAAACGTTCCAGTACAAGACACGGACTAGCGAAGAACGCGGCTCATGACAAGCGCCGTGGATCGCGTCCCGCCCGGGCCGGTGTAATAGGCCGGCCGCTCGCCGACCTTTTCGAATCCGAGCTTGCGGTAGAGCTGGACCGCGGCCCGGTTCTCCGCCTCGACTTCGAGGAACATGCTCTCGCCGCCGCGTGCCGCAGCCTCCCGCAAGGCCGCCTGCATGAGGCGCCAGCCGAGCCCCTGGCGGCCGAATTTCTCGTTGACGGCGACCGTCAGGATCTCCGCCTCGCCGGCCGCTTCCCTGGACAGCACGAAACCGCCGAGCGGCCTCGAAAAGAAAGCGTTGGTCTGGCGCGCGACGAAGCCGAAGACGCTATGCTGCAGAAGCAGGTTCTGGAATTCGCCGTCGCTCCACCTGCGGGGGAAACGCATGCCATGCAATTCGGATATTTCGGCGCAATCGGCAATCTCGATCGGCACGACTTCGAAAAACGGCTTCCAACTCAGGTAATCGTCGAGCATCGGTCATTCACGGGCACGGGCACGGGCAAGGGCGAATCCGGTTTGCGGTTTCGCATCGGGTCCGCGAAGATACAACGGTTTTGGCCGGCCTGCATCCTCGGCTTTTTCCACACCGATCCGCGCGACCAAGGCGATATCGAAACGGTCCCGCCCCTCGAACTCGGCCGCTCCCTTACCAAGGGAGTGCTCTGCCCAGGAACCGACCGGGGCTGCGGATAAGGATTCGACGAGCTTCGATACTTCTTCCGGGGATAGTGCAGCGGGTTCGTTCAGAGGCAGGCCGTCCGCGGCAAAGGCCTGGGCATAGACTTCGCTGCGCTTCGCATCCATGGCGGCGACCACCGGCTGGCCGGGATGTTCGGCAAGATGGCTGCGCGCCAGGACCTCCAGCGTGGTCACGCCCACCGATCCGACGCCGAGCGCAAGCGCCAGTCCGCGGGCGGCGGCGACGCCGACGCGGATGCCGGTGAAGGAACCCGGTCCGATGACGACGGCGACCCGTTCGACGGCGGCGAGGTGGAGATTGGCGGCGGCGAGCGCCTCGTCGATCACCGCCATCAGCCGTTCGGCATGCCCCTTGCCGATCGTTTCGGTGACCGCGGAAAGCACTTTGCCCGCCGCACTGTCATAGAGCGCGGCGGAGCAATCCACTCCGGCGGTATCGATGGCCAAAACGATCATAAACGGGGCGGCCGGGCCTTAGAGCGCTTCGACCGCCTGAACTTCCGGGACGAAATGGCGCAGCAGGTTCTGCACGCCGTGCTTCAGCGTGGCGGTGGAAGACGGGCAGCCGGAGCATGCGCCCTTCATGTTCAGATAGACCGTGCCGTCGCGGAAACCCTTGAAGGTGATGTCGCCCCCATCCTGGGCGACAGCGGGACGGACGCGGGTCTCCAGCAGTTCCTTGATCGTCGCGACGAGGGTTTCATCCTCCTCGTCGAAGAACTCGCCGTCCTGGTCGAGGTCCTCGGCAAGCGTCGAGGCTCCGCCCATGACCGGCTGGCCGGACATGAAATGTTCCATGATCGAACCCAGGATCGCCGGCTTCAGGTGCTGCCATTCGGCATCGTCCTTGGTGACGGTGATGAAATCGTAGCCGAAATAGACCCCGCTCACGCCGCTGACCGAAAAGAGGCGGGATGCGAGCGGAGAGGCTTCCGCCTCGCCGGCATTGCGGAAATCCGCGGTTCCCCGCTCCATGACCACCTTGCCGGGCAGGAACTTGAGCGTCGCCGGGTTGGGCGTGGCTTCCGTCTGAATGAACATCTCGTCTCTCCTGGGCTTGCCTGGGTTCAAGGCGCGCCTTGCAAATTTAGAATTCTTCAAAAGAAGATAAGCCTTATCAGCTTTTCGTTCAAGTGCGCCTTTGCCCTTTCCGGGTCAAGAGAAAGCTAGCAAAGGGCGTCGATTTCCTCGTCGGTCAGTGTATCAGGGAGCACGGTGACGGGGATGGGGAAAGTCATGCCGCGTCCGGCGACGGCGGAGACCAGCGGCCCGGGGCCTTCCTTGGCGGAGGCCGCCGCCAGGACCAGGATCGCGATATCCCGGTCTTCCTCGACAAGCTGGTTGATCTGTTCGGTGGCGCTGCCTTCGCGGATGACGATTTCCGGATCGATGCCGATCGTCTCGCGCACCTTCTGCGCGGCCTTGGCCATCACCGCTTCGGCCTCCTCGCGGGCCTCGGCGCGCATGATCTGCTCGACGCCGAGCCATTGCTGGAAATCCCCTTCCGGGATCACGAACAGGAGCACCAGGCCGCCGTTGGAATTCTTGGCGCGGCGGCCGGCATAATGGACCGCCTTCTCGCATTCCGGCGTGGCATCGATGACGGCCATGAACTTGCGCCGGTGTCCCTCAAGCCGCGAAAGCCGTTTCGAAACCATGCCTGCCCCCTATCTAGCACGTACTCGACCGAAGCAGTCGTGATGCGGAATTTAGAGCGTTCGGCAGAAAATGAAAACCCACGAAGATATTGCGGTGGTTCGCTGCCCAGCCGTCATGCTCGGGCTTGTTCCGAGCATCCGCGTCGGTTCGATATAACTGACGCGCGGCAGATCCCCGGGACAAGCCCGAGGATGACGGCCCAAGAAAAGCGGGCTGAGGTCAGCGCAGGAAGCCGACGACATCGAAGACGTCGTTCATCACCTTTTCGGCGCGGGCGCGGGCACGTTCGCCGCCATCCCTGAGGATCGCGTCGATATGGCTCGTGTCGTCCATCAGGCGACGCATCTCTGCGCTGATCGGCGAGAGGACATGCACGGCGAGATCGGCGAGCGCCGGCTTGAAGACCGAGAACTGCCGGCCGCCGAATTCGGCGAGCACGTCCGCCTTGGTCCTGTCGGCGAGCGCGGCATAGATGCCGACGAGGTTGTCGGCTTCGGGCCGGCCCTGGAGGCCCTCGACCTCGCCCGGCAGGCCTTCCGGATCGGTCTTCGCCTTGCGGATCTTCCTGGCGATCTCGTCCGCGTCGTCCATCAGGTTGATGCGCGAAAGGTCCGACGGGTCGGATTTCGACATCTTCTTCGTGCCGTCGCGCAGCGACATAACGCGCGGCGCCGGCCCCTCGATCAGCGGCTCGACCAGCGGGAAATAGCCGTGGATCTTCTCCTCGCCGACGACCATGTCGACGCCGGTGCCGGTGGCCCTGATCTTTTCCTGGAAGTCGATGTTGAACTTCTGGGCGATGTCGCGGGCAAGCTCCAGGTGCTGCTTCTGGTCGTCGCCGACCGGCACGTGGGTGGCGCGGTAGACGAGGATGTCGGCCGCCATCAGGCTCGGATAGGCGAGCAGACCGAGCGAGGCGTTCTCGCGGTCCTTGCCGGCCTTGTCCTTGAACTGGGTCATGCGGTTCATCCAGCCGATGCGGGCGACGCAGTTGAAGACCCAGGCGAGTTCCGCATGCTGCGGCACGGCCGACTGGTTGAAGACGATATGCTTCTTCGGATCGATGCCCGAAGCGATGAAGGCGGCGGCAATCGAGCGGATCTGGCCGCGCAGGTCGTCATGCACGAGCTGGGCGGTGATCGCATGCAGGTCGACGACGCAATAGATGCAGTCGTTGTTCTCCTGCAGCGCGACGAACTTGCGGATGGCGCCGAGATAATTGCCGAGATGGAGATTGCCGGTCGGCTGAACGCCGGAAAAGACAAGCGGTTTGAACGTATTCATATCGTCCTCGAACAGGCTGGTGGAAGGCCCCAGGCCCTGGATTGCGCAATTCCGGGAGGTTTGAGCGTCTCCCGGCGATCGCGCCCCGCGGGCCATGTAGCTAACGGGCGGGCTTATGCACGGCGGGTGGGGCGCAATCAAGGGCTCACGCACCGTATGCTCAATCAAATCCCGGGTGTTGCCGTAAGGATCGGAAAAGACAGCTCCCTTTTTGAAAGACGGGCGTGACGATGGATACACTACGCCCTTGGCGATCTCGATTATTCTTGTTTCGGCCGGGACACGTCGTGTGCCTCGATTTGAGTTTTTATATGTGACACGCGACGTGTCCCGTTCGGTCAGTTTTTCCGCGCAACTCCGGTCCCTCTGCGGCGGTATGGTCTTACGTCCTTGCGGGTGCCAACCGGGTTGTGTGCGACACACGCACGCCCCGCCTTGAGGCGAGAGGGGGACCATTTTCTGCGCAGCCCCTGATGGCCCGCCTGCATCAACGGCAGACCGTCAGGGCACCGGTCCCGCCTCGCCGGCGATGCTTGAACCGGTGTAGCCGAAACGGAACGGGGAAATGATGGCACGGGTTTGGAGGGCGGGGATGAACGGAGGGGATTTTTTCTGGCGGTTTTTTTCAAGGCTTTGATTTCCCTTGTGGTACCCCCCTCTGCCCTGCCGGGCATCTCCCCCTCAAGGGGGGAGATCGGGTGGGGGCGCGGGCTTCCTCAAACAACTGCGGTGCAGGTCGGCGAGCCATTGACTTGATGGGAAGGCCATGCCGCTTGTGATCTCCCCCCTTGAGGGGGAGATGTCCGGCAGGACAGAGGGGGGTGTGGCGGTCCAATTGCGTTGGGTACAAACGCAGGCCGCTCCGGCTCCCGCGTGTACCGCTCAGGGCAAAATCGCTACCGCTTCCGGCGCGGCTTCGAGACTCAAGTAGTAAATTCTACCCGCCTCTCTCCGAAAAGATTAACGGATATTAGCCTTTTAGGCGGCTAAATTCCCATTTTTGAGCAAAAGCCTCCTTATTCCCGCCTCTTTTAGAAAAGAAATACCCGGCCGTTATCACGGTTAACCGGCCATGAAGGCCGGTCTCTTCACGGGGGATACCATGCGCATGATTTTCCGCATCGCGCTGTCCTGCCTCATGGCGCTCAGCCTCAACGTCAATGCCGAAGCCGAAGCGGGCCAGAGCCAGAAGCGTCGCAGCACGTCCTTCAAGCACGATTACTCGGCTTTCTACACGGTACAACGGGTCAGCGTCCGGACAAGCTGCTTTCCGGAAAAGCTCGGCGCGATCCTCGCCCACATCGCCAAGCAGACCGGGCACAAGCCGATGGTGACGTCCGGCCACCGGCCCCGTTCCGGCCGGTCGCAGCACAGCCGCTGCTATGCTGCCGACATCCGGGTTCCCGGCGTTCCCGAACAGAGGATCCTCGCAGCCGCGCGGAGCGCGCCCGGCATCGGCGGCGTCGGTCGCTACTGCAACGGCATCGTGCATGTCGACATCGGCCCGAAGCGCACATGGGCCTATTGCGGCAAGGCGAAGGGCCTGGCCAACCTCAAGCGCCGCGCCCGTTCCTGAGGAACGCGCTACTCCGTCGTCTCCGGCGCCGCCTTCGGCTTGCGCTTCAGATTCCGGCGGATCATGCCCATATCGGCGCCGCCGATCAGGAAGGCGGACGCGAAATAGACGACCACCGCGAGTGAGAGCAGGCAGCCGAGTGCGGCGACCTGATAAAGAAGCGATACTTCCGGCGCCAGCCACGGAGCGGCATAGGGGAGCGCATAGACGAGCGCCGCCGACATGATGCCCGTCGCGGCAAGAAGCAGCGCGGTGCGCTTCGCCAGCGCCCATTCCCAGACGAGATCGCCGCGCCACAGAAGCGTCGAGAAAAGCAGGATCGTGTTGATCCAGCCGGCAGCGGCTTCGGCCGTCGCGATGCCGCGCTCGGCGATCAGCGGGAAGAGCGTGATCGCCAGGCCCGTGTTGACGACCACGGACAGCATGGTGAAGCGCATCGGGGTCCTGGTGTCCTCGCGGGCGTAAAAGCCCGGCTGCAGCGCCTTGATCAGCACGAAGCCGGGCAGGCCGATGCCGTAGATCGCCAGGATCGAGGCGACGACCGAGGTGTTTTCCGCCGAGAAGGCGCCACGCTCGTAAAGCACGCGGATGATCGCGTCCGACAGGATCCAGAGGCCGGCGGCGGCCGGCAGCGTCAGGAACAGCACGAATTCGATCGAGCGGTTCTGGGTATTGGCGGCTTCCTTCACATGGCCGGCCTTCAGCGCGCGCGCAAGCTCCGGCAGGAGGACGACGCCGACCGCGACGCCGACGACCCCGAGCGGAAGCTGGTAGATGCGGTCCGCATATTGGAGTGCGGCGATCGCGCCTTCCTTGCCCGACGCGATCGCCTGGCCGATGATCTGGTTGATCTGGGTGATGCCGCCGGTGACGGCGGCGGGAACGGCGAGCACCAGCAGGCGCTTGACGTTCGGCGTCAGACGCGGACGGCGGAAGCCGATATTGATGCCCGCATGGCGCACGCCGACATAAACCACGGCAAGCTGCAGGACGCCGGCCGCGAGCACGCTCCAGGAAAGATACCAGGCGATCGTCAGCGGGTCGGCGCCGATCCAGAGCCCGTAGAAGAGCGCGCCGATCATCACCACGTTCAGGAAGACGGGCGCGATTGCCGCGGCGAAGAAATGGTGCAGCGAGTTCAGCATGCCGCTCATCATCGCCGTCAGCGACATGCACATGAGATAGGGGAACATCACCGCCGCCATGCGGATGGTGATGGAGGTCTTTTCGGGATCGTCGGCGAAACCCGGCGCGATGACCCATTCCACCAGCCAGGGCATCATCAGTTCCATGACGATGGTGATGAGCAGCAGTGCGGAGAACAAGACGCCGAAGACCTCCTCCGAAAAACGCTTGGCGCCCTCGACGCCGTTCGCCTCGATCTCCTTCGAGAAGAGCGGCACGAAGGCGGCGTTGAACGCGCCCTCGGCAAACAGCCGGCGGAAGAGATTGGGAAAGCGGAAGGCGGCATAGAAGACGTCCGCCATCGGTCCGGTGCCGAGCGCGGCGGCCATCAGCGTCTCGCGGGCGAAACCGAAGATGCGGCTGCCGAGCGTCGCCCCGCCGACGGTAGCGAATTTCTTGACGAGGGTCATGGGGCGGGGCTCATGGGGCGGGGCTCACTGGGTTGCGTGAAGTCATGTCGGTCTCGGCAAGGAGGCCCCCCTCTGGCCTGCCGGCCATCTCCCCCACAGGTGGGGAGATCGGATGGACGCACCGGCTTCCCGAAACAGACGACGTTTCTATTTGCAAAATGGCTAGCGAGGCAGGAAGGCCAGCCCGCTTGTGATCTCCCTCCTTGTGGGGGAGATGCCCGGCAGGGCAGAGGGGGGTGATACGACCGTGCCCTGCATCAAAGCTCATCATCGGACGAGCCTCACACGCTGGCCTTGGTCCTGCGCGAGGGGGCAGGAGCCGGGGCGGGGACGGGGGCCGGGGCGATGATGCCGGAGGGCATGCCGCTTCGGAGCTCGTCCTCCTGTTCGGCCATGACCGCCTTCAGCCGCGCCGTGATGTTGCCCTGGCGGTTCTCGTTCACGACCTTGTGGCCGACGAGATCGGTGACGTAGAAGGTGTCGATGACCTTCTCGCCGAAGGTGGTAATGCGCGCCGAATGGATGTCGAGCGAGAGATCGGCGAGCACGGCGGTGATATCCGCGAGCAGGCCGGTGCGGTCGAGGCATTCCACCTCGATGACGGTGAACTTGTTCGACAGGCCGTTCGAGATGATGACCGAGGGCGGGATGGTGAAGGTCTTGTTGCGCTTGCGGGATTTGGCGCGCGTGGCAATCACTTCCGGCAGCCGCTTCTTGCCCGACAGCACATCCTCGATCATGCGGCTGATCGTGCCGCCGCGGCGCAGCTCGTCCTCGTCCACGGCGAATTCGCGGTTGACGAGGATGGTGTCGAGCGCCCGGCCGTCGGAGGTGGTGAAGATCTGCGCGTCGGCGATGTTGGCGCCGGCGGCCGCACAGGCGCCGGCAATGATCGACAGGAGGCGCGGGTGGTCGGGCGCCAGCACCGTGATCTCGGTAATCGCGTGGAAGCTGTCCGTCCGGACCATGGTGGCGAGCGCCTGGCCGGCCTTGTCCGCCTCGCGGATGAACTTCGCATGGCGGACCTGGTCCTCCAGCGAGACCGACAGAAGATAGGGCTGGTAATGCAGCTTCGAATAGGTGCGGCGGTCCTTCTGGCTCCAGTCGGAGAGCGTGCCGAAAAGTTCCTCCTCCGCCTGCCGGGCCCGCTCCTTCCGCGACAGTTCCGAAAAGCCTCCCGAGAGCAGCAGCTCGGTTTCGTAATAGAGCGTGCGCAGAAGCTGGCCCTTCCAGCCGTTCCAGACGCCCGGGCCGACGGCGCGGATATCGCAGATCGTCAAGATCAGGAGCAGCTTCAGCCGGTCCATCGACTGCACCTTCTCGGCGAAGTCGGTGATCGTCTTGCGGTCGTGCAGGTCGCGGGTCTGGGCCGTCATCGACATGATCAGGTGTTCCTCGATCAGCCAGACGACCAGCTCGGTCTGCTTGGCGTTGAGGCCGAGGCGCGGGCAGAGTTTGCGCGCGATGCGGGCGCCGGCGATCGAGTGGTCCTCCTGCCGGCCCTTGGCGATGTCGTGCAGCAGGACCGCGACATAGAGCACCGTGCGATCCTCGATCGTCGGCATCAGCTTGTTGGAAAGCGGATGGATGTCGGCCGCCTTGCCGTTGTCGATCTCCGACAGCGCCTCGACGGAGCGGATCAGGTGCTCGTCGACCGTATAGTGATGATACATGTTGAACTGCATCATCGCCACGACCTTGCCGAATTCCGGGATGAAGCGGCCGAGCACGCCCGCCTCGTTCATGCGCCGCAGCATCAGCGCCGGATCGCGCCGCGAGGTGAGCATGGAGAGGAAGAGCCGGTTCGCCTCCTCGTTCTCGCGCACGTCGTTGTCGATCAGCGAAAGCGAGCGGGTCATGCGCTTCAGGGCATCCGGATGCAGTTCCAGGCCGTTGATATCGGCCACATGGAAGAAGCGGATGAGGTTGATCGGGTCGCGCTTGAAGACGTTCGGATCGGCAAGCGTGATGCGGCCGCGGTCCTCGACGAAATCCACCGTGCCGGGGATCTTGCGGACGCGCTTGGTGAAGCGGGAGATGACGCGTCTGGTGAGGCCCGGCGCATCCTTGGCCTGCTCGTCCTCAAGGGCCGCGCAGAGGATGCGGGTGAGATCGCCGACATCCTTGGCGACGAGGAAATAGTGCTTCATGAAGCGCTCGACGGCCGAAAGGCCGGGGCGCGTGTGATAGCCGAGGCTTTCGGCGATCTCCCGCTGAATGTCGAAGGAAAGCCGCTCCTCCGCCTTGCCGGTCAGGAAATGCATGTGGCAGCGCACCGCCCAGAGGAAATCGTCGGCCTTTTCGAAGAGGCGGGACTCCTCGCGCGACAGGACGCCGAGATTGACGAGCTCGGCCGTGTCGCGGACGCGGTAATAATATTTGGCGATCCAGAAGAGCGTGTGGAGGTCGCGCAGGCCCCCCTTGCCCTCCTTGACGTTCGGCTCCACGAGATAGCGCGTGTCGCCGGCCTTCTGATGGCGCTGGTCGCGCTCGGCAAGCTTGGCGGCGATGAATTCCGGCCCGGTATCGGCGACGATCTCCCGGTCGAAACGGGTCTCCAGCTCCGTCACCAGCGCCTCGTGGCCGCAGATATAGCGGCTTTCGAGGATCGCCGTGCGGATGGTCATGTCGGTCTTCGACAGGCGGATGCATTCCTCGACGGTGCGGGTCGCGTGGCCGACCTTGAAGCCCATGTCCCACAGCACATAGAGCAGGAACTCGACCGCCTTGCGCATCGCGTCGGAATTCTTTTCCGGCAGCAGGAAGAGAAGGTCGATATCCGAACCCGGCGCCAGCGTATCGCGGCCATAGCCGCCGACGGCGGCGACCGCGATATCGGCTCCTTCGGGATGGATGCTTTCGACGATGACCTCGTAGAGGACGGTGATGATCTGGTCCTGCAGCCAGGAAAGACGGCGGGCGCAGTTCAATCCGCTGCCGTCCCGGCCAAGAAGCGCGCGGGCCTTCTCCCGGCCCTCGGCGCTTGCCCGGCGCAGGACCGGAAGGAGCGCGGCGCGCAGTTCGAGCTGCGGGCGATCCCGGTCGCCGGCGATCGCCCTGCATTCGGCCCGGAGGCGGGCCACGTCGAGAAGTTCGGAGAAATCGATGTCGTGTCTGGCCATGTTATCCTGCCGGCGCCGGCTGCGGGGAGGCTATAGCCCTTTTGCGGCACCTTGACCAACGATTATCACCGCCAGCCGTTTCAAAGTTGTTTCCTCCCGAGACGAAGTTCAAGTCCGTCCAAGAATCGACTACCCGAGCTGCTTCTTCAGCGCGTAAAGCGCATCCAAGGCCTCGCGGGGGGTCATGTCGTCCGGATTGATCGCCTTCAGCGCTTCTTCCACCTTGGACGAACCGGCCCGCTTGACCTCCTCGCGGCGGACGGCGACCTGGAAGAGGGGCAGGTCGTCGATCAGTTGGCTCGCGGGGTTCTTGCGGTCGGAGTCTTCCAGCCTGGTCAGCACGTCGCGGGCGCGGGCGACGACGGAGTCCGGGAGGCCGGCAAGGCGGGCGACCTGGATGCCGTAGGAACGGTCGGCGGCGCCGGGGCCGACCTCGTGGAGGAAGATCACCTCGCCGTCCCATTCCTTCACCCGCATCGTGGCGTTGGAGAGGCGGTTGAGCTTTTCGGAAAGCACCGTCAGCTCGTGGAAATGGGTGGCGAAGAGGCCGCGGCAGCGGTTCGCCTCGTGCAGATGCTCGACGGCGGCCCAGGCGATGGAGAGGCCGTCGAAGGTCGCGGTGCCGCGGCCGATCTCGTCGAGGATGACCAGCGAGCGATCGGTCGCCTGATTGAGGATCGCGGCCGTCTCGACCATCTCGACCATGAAGGTGGAACGCCCGCGGGCGAGATCGTCCGATGCGCCGACGCGGGAGAAGAGCCGGTCGACGATGCCGATATGGGCCGAAGCCGCCGGCACGAAGGAGCCCATCTGGGCGAGAATGGCGATCAGCGCGTTCTGGCGCAGGAAGGTCGACTTGCCGCCCATGTTCGGGCCGGTGAGCAGCCAGAGAGCGCCGAATTCACCGCCTTCAGGGGAGAGGTCGCAGTCGTTGGCGATGAACGGGCCGGAAGACTGGCGGCGCAGCGCCTGTTCGACCACCGGATGGCGGCCGCCCTCGATCGCGAACATGCGGGACGCATCGACGGCCGGGCGGCGGTAGTCCCATTCCTCGGCCAGCATCGCGAGACCGGCCGCCACGTCGATGACGGCGAGCGCGCGGGCGCCGGCCTTGATCGCCTCGGCTTCAGAGGTGACTGCCGCAACCATCCTGCCGAAGGCTTCGAGCTCGATCGTCAGCGCCCGGTCGGCGGCGTTCGCGATGCGGCTTTCGAGATCGGCAAGCTCGGTCGTGGTGAAGCGCATGGCGCTCGCCATGGTCTGGCGGTGGATGAAGCGCGCCTTGCCCTCCGGCGTATCGGTCATGGTGCCGGAATTGCCGGCCGTCACCTCGATGAAATAACCAAGCACGTTGTTGTGCTTGATCTTCAGCGACTTGATGCCGGTCTCCTCGGCATATTGGAGCTGCAGGCCGGCAATGACCTTGCGCGACTGGTCGCGCAGCGCGCGGACCTCGTCCAGCTCGGAAATCGCGCCTTCCGCCAGGAAAGCGCCGTCGCGCTTCAGGAGCGGCAGTTCGTCCGCCAGCATGTTGGCGAGCATGGATTCGAGCTGCAGCGGCAGGGCCTTGAGGTCGGCCAGCGCCTCGCCGAGTTCTTCCGGCAGCATCGCACGGTCGAGGAAAGCCGCAACGCCGCGCGCCGCTTCGAGGCCGCGATGAATGGCGCCGAGATCGCGCGGGCCGCCGCGGTCGAGCGCCAGGCGCGACAGGGCACGCGGCATGTCCGGCACGTGTTTCAGCGCCCCGCGCAACTCGCTGCAAAGGCCGGGCTCTTCCAGAAGGAAGGAGATGGAATCGAGACGCCGGTTGATGCGGTCCGGATCGGTCAGCGGCGACATCAGCCGCTCGGCGAGCAGACGCCCGCCGCCGCCGGTGACGGTGCGGTCGATCGCCTTCAGGAGCGAGCCGTCGCGGTCGCCGGAAAGCGTCTTCGTGAGCTCCAGGTTGCCGCGCGTGGCCGGATCGATGAAGAGCGTCGAGGCGCCGCTTTCCCGCTCCGGATGCCCGAGCGGCGGGCGCTCGGAAATCTGCGTCTTCTCCACATAGGCGACGGCGGCGGCCGCCGCCGCGAGCTCGGAGCGGGAGAAGGTGCCGAAGCCGTCCAGCGTGCCGACGCCGAAATAGCGGGCGATGCGGCCTTCGGCGCTGGCGCTGTCGAAGAGCACGGCGGGCTGCGGCACGGCCACCTTGCCGAGCACATCGAAGACCGGCTTCAGCTCGGCATCATGGAAGATCGTGTCCGGCAGGATCAGTTCGCGCGGATCGATGCGCAGGATATCGGCGAGCAGGCGGGAAGGATCGGTTTCCGCCAGCCGGAAGACGCCCGTGGAGATGTCGATCCAGGCAAGCGCCATCTGCGCTTCGGATGAACCGCGGATACGGGCGAGCGCCATGAGATAGTTGGACTCGGAGGCGACAAGCAGCTTTTCCTCGGTGATCGTGCCGGGCGTCACGAGACGAACCACGTCGCGCTTCACCACCGATTTCGAGCCGCGCTTCTTCGCTTCCGCCGGATCTTCCACCTGTTCGCAGACGGCGACGCGGAAACCGAGGGCGATGAGCTTCTGGAGATAGTCGTCGGCCGCATGGACCGGCACGCCGCACATCGGGATGTCCTGACCCATATGCTGGCCGCGCCGCGTCAGCGTGATGCCGAGCGCGCGCGACGCCTCCACCGCATCCTCGAAGAAGAGTTCGTAGAAATCCCCCATGCGGTAGAAAAGCAGCGAACCCGGATTGTTCGCCTTGATCTCGATATACTGCTCCATCATCGGCGTCGCGGACGCGCGGCTTTCCTCCGAGGCGAGCACGGCGGCGTTCAGGGCTTCGCCCTTTTGGACGTCGGTGGAGAATCTTTCAAACTGGGTCACGGAACCGAATTTTTGTTGCGCAAGGGAATTGACGACACTATCGATGGTGACCCCTGAAAGACAACATCTGCCGCGGCCTCAAGGACGGCTGCCCACAAAAAGCTGGAGGAGATATGCCTGCCAACGACAAGGCCGCCCGTGCGCGCGCTTCGGTGACCGAACAGGAAGCGCTGGATTTCCACTCGGAAGGCCGGCCGGGGAAACTCGAGATCAACCCGACCAAGCCGATGGCGACGCAGCGCGACCTGTCGCTCGCCTATTCGCCCGGCGTCGCCGTGCCCGTGAAGGCGATCGCCGCCGATCCGGCAACGGCCTACGACTACACGACGCGCGGCAACATGGTGGCCGTCATCTCCAACGGCACGGCGATCCTCGGCCTCGGCAATCTCGGCGCGCTCGCCTCCAAGCCCGTCATGGAAGGCAAGTCGGTCCTCTTCAAGCGCTTCGCCGACGTCGATTCCATCGACCTCGAAGTCGATACCGAGAATGTCGACGAGTTCATCAACTGCGTGCGCTATCTCGGCCCCTCCTTCGGCGGGATCAACCTGGAGGACATCAAGGCGCCGGAATGCTTCATCATCGAAAGCCGGCTGCGCGAACTGATGGACATTCCGGTCTTCCATGACGACCAGCACGGCACGGCGATCATCGCCGCCGCGGGCCTCATCAACGCGCTGGAACTGACCGGCCGCGACCTGAAGACCACGAAGCTCGTCTGCAATGGCGCGGGGGCGGCGGCGATCGCCTGCGTCGAGCTCATCAAGGCGATGGGTTTTGCGCCGGAAAACATCATCCTGGTCGACACCAAGGGCGTCATCTACCAGGGCCGCACCGAGGGCATGAACCAGTGGAAATCGGCGCATGCGGTGAAGACGACCAGGCGGACGCTGGCCGAAGCGATGGAAGGGGCCGACGTGGTGTTCGGTCTTTCCCAGAAGGGCGCCTTCACGGAGGAGATGATCCGCTCGATGGCCGACAGGCCGATCATCTTCGCGATGGCGAACCCCGATCCGGAGATCACCCCGGAAGAAGTCGCCCGCATCCGCGACGACGCGATCATGGCGACCGGGCGTTCGGACTATCCGAACCAGGTCAACAACGTGCTCGGCTTCCCCTACATCTTCCGCGGCGCGCTCGACGTCAGGGCGACCCAGATCAACGACGCGATGAAGATCGCAGCGGCCCAGGCGCTCGCGGCGCTCGCCCGCGAGGACGTGCCGGACGACGTGGCGGCCGCCTATCAGGGCAACCGGCCGCGCTTCGGCGCGCAGTACATCATCCCCGTGCCGTTCGATCCGCGCCTGATCTCGGCAATTCCGGTGGCGGTGGCGGAAGCGGCGATGGAAAGCGGCGTGGCGCGCAAGAACATCACCGACCTCGCCGCCTATGGCCGCGAGCTTTCCGCCCGCCGCGATCCGATCGCCGCGACGACGCAGAGCATCTACGAACGCGTCCGCCGCTTTCCGAAGCGCGTCGTCTTCGCCGAAGCCGAGGAAGAGCAGGTCATGCGCGCGGCGATCTCCTTCTGCCAGCAGGAGCTCGGCACCGCGATCCTGCTCGGCCGCGACGACGTGATCCGCGCGACCGCCGAGAAAGCCGGCATCGATCTCGGCCGGCCGGGGATCGAGATCGTCAACGCGCGCCTGTCGAACCGCGTCGACGCCTATATCGACCACCTCTATGCCCGCCTGCAGCGCGAGGGTTTCCTGCACCGCGACGTGCAGCGCCTGATCCACAACGACCGCAACCATTTCGCCGCCACCATGGTGGCCGTGGGCGACGCGGACGCGATGGTGACGGGCACGACCCGCAACTATGCGACCGCGCTTTCCGACGTGCGCCGCTGCATCGACATCAAGCCGGGGCACAAGGTGATCGGCGTGTCGCTCGTCATCTCGCGCGGCCGGACGATCTTCGTGGCGGATACCGCCGTGCACGACATGCCGAATGCGGAGGACATCGCCGATATCGCCGTCGAGGCCGCCCGCGTCGCCAAGCGCATGGGCTACGAGCCGCGCGTGGCGCTGCTTGCCTATTCCACCTTCGGCCAGCCGATCGGCGAGCGCTCCGAGCGGGTGCGGGAAGCGGTGAAGATCCTCGACCAGCGGCGCGTCGACTTCGAATACGACGGCGAGATGGCGGCCGACGTGGCGCTCAATCCGCACCGGATGGAGCAGTATCCGTTCTGCCGGCTTTCCGGCACGGCCAACGTGCTCGTCATGCCGGCGATCCATTCCGCCTCGATCTCGACGCGCATGCTGCAGGAACTCGGCGCCTCGACGGTTATAGGCCCGCTGCTCGTCGGCCTCGACAAGTCCGTGCAGATCACATCGATGGGCGCGAAGGACAGCGACATCGTCAACATGGCGGCGATCGCGGCCTACAATGCGGGGACGTGAGGCCGCTTGAAAAAATCTCCCGAGTGGACTAAGTTCATCGGACTAAGTCCACTCGGGGTGGAAACCATGAAGACCGTCAATATCCATGATGCCAAGACACACTTGTCGCGCCTCGTCGAGGATGCGGCAAAGGGCAAGCCCTTCGTCATCGCCAAGGCCGGGAAGCCGATGGTGAAGGTGGTTCCGCTGGAAGAGGCGCCGAAGAAACGGCGCATCGGAGTTCTCGACGGCCAGTTTTTCATTCCCGACGATCTCGATCAGGGAATGGATAAGGAGATCGAGGACCTCTTCTACGGTAATCACGAATGAGGATACTGCTCGACTCTCACCTTCTGGTGTGGCTTGTCGGTGCATCCGACAGGTTGCCTCCGGAGGCGCGCGAAATCATCGAAAATGTCGACAACGACATTTTCTTCAGTTCAGCCAGCATATGGGAACTGTCGATCAAATATTCTTCCGGAAAGATCGGACTCGAGCTTCCGCCCCGCATGCTCCATCGGGTGCTGATCGAAAGCGATTTCAAGGAATTGGCGGTCACCGCCTCTCACGCGCTGGAAGTCGATATGCTTCAACCGATCCACAAGGACCCGTTCGACCGAATCCTGATCGCGCAAGCCATGTGGGAAGGCATGCTGCTGCTGACTTCGGATGAGACGATCGCGCAATATAACGCGCCGATCCGGCTCGTCCGTTAGAAGCGTTTCGGGAATATCCCCTCAGCTCGCGAACCTTCCGGCGTCGGCGCCGTAGTAGTTGACGTAGCGGCTGGAGATCGAGGCGATCGGCAGCACGACCAGCACGTCGGTCGTGTTGAAGGCGTGGTCGACGACGGCGCCGTCGCCGATCATCGCGCCGAGGCGCAGATAGCCCTTGATGAGCGGCGGCAGCGCCGACAGGGCCTTGCGGGCATTGACGCCTTCGAAGGGCATGAGGTCCATGTCGCGACGGAGTTCCGGACGGGCCGAAACCGCCCACTCCCCCTTGGCCGAAACCGTATGATGCAGGAAGGAAAGCGCCAGTGCGTGCTCTTCCGGCTGGACGCCCGGAAAGGAGGCGCAACCGAACATGGCGTTCATGCCGTGCTTCAGCGAATAGGCCCAATTGCCCTGCCAGAGCAGCTCGACCGTGCGCTTGGTGCGGTAATCCGGCAGCACGCAGGAGCGGCCGAGCTCCATGAATCGCTTTTCGGGATGACGCGCGAGCAGCGGCTCGATGTCGAATTCGGAGGCCGAATAGAAGCCGCCGTTGGCGAGCGCCACGTCCTGCCTGAGCAGGCGATAGGTGCCGACGATCTGGTCTTCGATGTCGCCTTCGATCGCGTTGTCGATGACGAGAAGATGGTCGCAGATCGCGTCATAGGCATCGACGTCGCGCCGCAGGCGCATCGCCTCGGGGTTCAAGCTGGCGTTCATCTCCTCGACGAAGACGCGGTAGCGGACCGCCTGCGCGGCGTCGATCTCGCGCTCGCTGCGGGCCAGCCGCGTTTCGAGCGTGCCGATGCGGCCGAATGTATCGCCGCCTGCCGGGATTGAGGCCGGCGCCTGGTTTGCTTCAGGGGTCAATTCACGGTTCAGGAGTTCAATTGTCATGGTGATTCGTCCCGTCCCGGTTGGATCACCGCCATAAATCACTTCTCTGCGACAGGATCGTGACAGTTTCTGTCACAATAGGTTCCACCGATGACGGCGTCAACGGACCTGTTGACGCTCGTTGCGATGAGCGCACACGGCCCTGATTTCCTCAAGGAGCTTGAGGGGGTCCACCGGCTTTGCGAGCACGCGAGCCGCGCCCTGGAGAAGCGCTTCCTGCCGGGCCGATTCGCGGCCTTCGCCCGTCAGGACGATCACGGGAACCTGGAGAGGGGTGTCCTGGCGCCCGCCGGCGCGCAAGGCCGAAAGAAGGTCGAAGACGGTGCCGCCCGGCATGTGCATGTCGGAGACGATGAGATCGGTGCGCGGCTCCTCTTCCAACGCCGCGTCGATCAGCGCCGGGAAATCCTCCACGAGCCGGACGCGATGGCCCGCCTTTCCGAGCACGGCGCGGATGAGGAGGGCGTTGACCGGATCGTCTTCCCCCAGGAGCACGTCGAGCCCGCCGGCGGGCCTCTCGACCACGGGAGCAGCCGGGGCCGGGCCGTTGTCGCCGAACGTGTCGCGGGTGCCGAAGCCGCGCAGGCGGCCGCTCAGCACGTCGATCAGCGACTTTTCCCGAAGCGGCCGGATGAGCCAGGCATCGAAGAAATCCTGCGGCTGGGACGCCCGTTCCTCCGGATTGACGAGCAGGATGCGGTGGAGGCGGGCATGGGCCTTTTCGTTGGCATAATCGGAGGCGAGCCGGTGGTCTACGATGAGGTCGGTATAGGGAACGGAACCCGCTTCGGCGCGGTCGATCAGCATCTGGACGTCGACCGGGTTCGAGACATGCCGGCAGCGGCCGCCGAGCGTTTCGATGCTCGACACGGTCGCTACCGCCGCCGGACCGTCGGGCGCCAGCAGCAGGACGCGGGAGCGGGCCAGCAACTGGTCGCGCGCCACGCCTCCGGATGGGGCGGTCTCCGCAAGGCACAGAGGGAAGCGGATCGTGAACGTGCTGCCGATCCCTTTGCGGCTGGCGACCGAAAGCGAACCGCCGAATTCGGTGAGGATGCGGGATGCGATGCCGAGGCCGAGGCCGGTGCCGCCGCTGCGCGCTTCGGCGGAACCCGCCTGCTCGAACTCGCCGAAAATCCGCGCCTGCTCCTCGGCCGTCATGCCGGGACCGGTATCCATGACGGCGATCGTCACATGATCGTCTTCGACGAAGGCCCGCACCAGAACGCCGCCTTCGGCGGTGAACTTCACCGCATTGCCGATGACGTTGAAAAGCACCTGCCGGATGCGCGCGGGGTCGAAATCGAGAAGATCGGGCAGGTCGGCCTCGACCGTCGCCGCGATCTCGATGCGCTTCTCGTGCGCCCGGGGCGCCAGCATCTCGACGACGCTTTCGATCAGGTGGCGCAGGTTTTCCGCCCGGTTGTTGAGCCGGAAGCGGCCGGCCTCCAGCGTCGAATAGTCGAGGAGGTCCTCGACGAGCTGCGCCAGAGCGTGACCCGACTGACGGATGCCGCTCAGATAGTTCTGCTGCTCCGCCGTCAATTTGGTCTGATAGAGGAGATGCGTCATGCCGAGGATGCCGTTCAGCGGCGTGCGGATCTCGTGGACGACCGTGGCGATCTGGCGCGACTTGGCGGCGCTTGCGGCTTCGGCCTCCTTCCAGGCCCGGTGGAACCGGGCGGCCGAGCGGTTGCGGCGCCACTCCGCCATGCGGGAAAAGAACGCGACGAAGGCATTGGCCGGCGCAGAAGGTTCCTCCCGCGACCGCAGTCCCAGTGCGGGCACGATATTCTCGACCTCCGGCTCGCCGGCTTCGGCCGAGGCGGGAGACGCGAACGCTTTGACAATACGCTCATGTATTTCGGCAATGTCGCGCATGGGGAAAGACTAGCCGGGGTTTCTTTCCCAATCCTTAGACCAACCAGGTAAAATTTTACCGATCGGTCGTTTCCGGTTTGCTTTTCGGCCCGAAAAGCTCGTCGAGGATCACCAAACCGGCGCCGACGGTGATGAAACTGTCCGCCAGATTGAAGACCGCGAACGACCATGTGGCGGTGTGGAACAGGATATAGTCGATCACATGGCCGTAGATGAAACCGTCGATCAGGTTGCCGATCGCGCCGGCGATGATCAGCGCGAAACCCGCATGCGCGAAGGGGCGATCCTTCGGCGTGCGGCGCCAGAGCCAGAGCACGAAGGCGACGATGACAATGCGCATGCCGACGATGAACTCGCGCTCCATGCCCGAAAGAAGCGAGAAGGCGACGCCGAGATTGTAGGTGCGGTAGAGAGCGAGAACCGGCAGGAGGGGCACCGCCTCATGCATAGGAAGATAGGCTTCCACCGCAATCTTCACGGCCTGATCGAGAAGAACCGCCATGACGATGACGATCAGGGCCGTCAGCGGTCTTGAAAGAAAAGCGCGTCCGGTCATTTTTTCTCGTCCAGGCTCAGAAGATGGCGCCGCGCCTCGAAGAGCATGACGGCGGTCGCGACGGCGAGGTTCAGCGAATCGGCCCTGCCCTGCTGCGGGATGCGCACGGTGCGGTCGGCCGCCCCAGCAAGATTGTCCGGCAGGCCGGACTGCTCGTTGCCCATCAGCAGGACGACCGGCTTCTTCGCATAGTCCACAGTGCGGTAGTCGACGGCGCCGGCAAGATGGGTGGCGACGACCTCCGCGCCCGAGCGCTTCTGCCAGGCGAGGAATTCCTCCGCCGAACATCTGACGACCGGCATGGCGAAGACCGAGCCCATGGTGGCGCGGACCGTCTCCAGCGAAAAGGGATCGGTGCATTCTCCGACCAGGACGACGGCCGAAGCGCCGGCCGCATCCGCGGTGCGGATGATGGTGCCGAGATTGCCGGGATCGCGAACCCGGTCGAGCGCCACGAGGGTCTCGCCCTTCACGGGCTTCAGGTCGTCGAGCCTCTTCCAGCGCTGCTCGAAAATGCCGACCACCATCTGCGGATTGTCGCGGCGGGTGACCGAGGACAGCACCTTTTCGCTGACTTCCAGCACCAGCCCGCCATGGGCGACCGTCCTTGCCGCCACCTGCTCCACCAGGGGTTTTCCTTTGGCGGCCTTGGCGTAGACGAGGGTGCGGATCGACCAGCCGAGCTCCAGCGCGTCGATGACGAGCTTGAGGCCTTCGGCCATGAAGGTGCCGCTTTCCTCACGGTCCTTCTTGTTGGTGAGCGCCTTGATATCCTTGATGATCGGATTGGCGAGCGAAGTGACTTCCTTCACCTGCCCCACCCGTCTCGGCCCGGATTTGTGATGATCGTCGGTCATGCAGGCACCCAACGGCTGAAAAGGGAGGTGGAGAGCGCGCGGCCGGGGCTTTTGCCGTCGAGGCCGGCCTCGCGGATGACGAGCTCGCCCGATTCCACCGCGCCGCCTGCCCCGCGCATCGTCTCGCGCATCAGCTCGTGGATGGAATAGAAGCTCGCGCGGATCGAATAGGCGGTCAGGACAAGGCCGATCGCTCTCGGCGACAGCAGCTCGCGGCAGATGTCGAGCATCAGCGGGAGATGGTCGAAGAGCTGCCAGACCTCGCCGTTCGGGCCGCGGCCGAATTTCGGCGGATCGGTGAGGATGATGTCGTAGCGGTTGCCGCGGCGTTCCTCGCGCAGGATGAATTTCATGGCATCCTCGCAGATCCAGCGGATCGGCGCCTTGTCGAGTCTTGCAAGCGACTGGTTTTCGCGCGCCCAGCCGATCGCCTTCTTCGAGGCATCCACATGGGTGACTTCCGCGCCGGCCGCTGCCGCGACGAGCGATGCGACGCCCGTATAGCCGAAAAGGTTCAGCACCTTTAAGGGCCGTCCGGCTTCTTCGACGCGGGTCTTCATCCAGTCCCAATGGACGATCTGCTCCGGAAAGACGCCGACATGGCGGAAGGCCGTGAAGCGTCCGAGGAAATCGACGCCGAGCAGCGAGAGCGGCCAGGTCTCGCCGAGCGCCTCCTTCGGAAAACGCCAGCGGCCCATGCCGTCCTCGTCCGTATCGCCGGTGAAGACCGCATCCGCCTTTTCCCAGACATGGGAGGCCAGCGCCGGCTGCCAGAGCGCCTGCGCCTCCGGCCGGACGATGCGGTAAGGTCCGTATTGTTCGAGCTTCAAACCGTTGCCGCTGTCGATCAGGTGGAAATCGCCGGCACCGGCCGATTCCAGGATGACCGGCACGCGTTCGGCCGGGCGGTCCCCCTCACGCGGAACAAGCGCGCGGGTTTCGGCCTGCGGCGTGGCGGGCACGGGTTTAGCCGGTTTTTCGAAGGGCCGGGATGCGGGCCTGGCGGCGGCATGTTCGCGCGCCGGCCGCTTTCCGGCCTCGGCCCGGAGCTTCGCGCCCGGCCGCCTTTCCTTGTTCTTCAATGCGTTCGTCCGCCTGGGAAATTCCTGTCGTGCGGCAGCAGATAACATTTACCGGGAATTCTTCAAAGCCGGGCAAATCGAAGAAAGTGACGTTTTCATTATTGTCATACGGTACTACATTCGTCTATTGTCCCTGCATCTGTCCCACTTGGCAAACGACATCGGGCTTGCAATAAGCCTTCAACATGCATTTTCGGAGGATCATCACATGGACATGGGCGGCGAAGAACGTATTGCAGCACCCCGCGAAGTGGTCTGGCAGGCATTGAACGATCCGGAAATCCTGCGGCAGTGCATTCCCGGCTGCCAGACGCTGGAGCAGAAATCGCCAACGGAACTCGCCGCCACCGTCAAGCTGAAGATCGGCCCCGTCTCGGCCAACTTCTCCGGCGAAGTCACCCTTTCCGATATCAACCCGCCGGAAAGCTACACGATTTCGGGCGAAGGCAAGGGCGGCATCGCGGGCTTCGCCAAGGGTTCGGCGACCGTGACGCTAGTGGAAGACGGCACCGACACGCTGCTGCGGTATTCCACCAAGGCGCAGGTCGGCGGCAAGCTCGCCCAGCTCGGCTCGCGCCTGATCGATTCGACCTCGCAGAAGCTCGCAGCCCAGTTCTTCGCGGATTTCAACAAGGCCGTGGTCGCCAAGGCCGGCGAGGCCTGATCCTATTTCGAAGGCAGTTGCGACGAGGCCGACCGTCCCGCGACGGCGGCCTTGTGCTCGTTCTGCCACTTCACGGCTTCGCGCGCCTCGGCGCGGGCCTGCTTTCGGTGCTTGCCCTGGCTCCACCAGGTGACCGCCGAGCCGACCAGCATGCCGACCAAGACGGCCAGGAACAGGAACAGGAAAAAGGGCGCGCTTACCGATAGAACGCCGTCTTCCGGCCGAAAAGGATTGAGCGCCAACGTCACCACCTGGCGGTTCGCCACCGCGAGCACGATCAGCACGATGCCGAGCGGCACGAAGATGACGAGAGAGACGATCCGTTTGAACTTGTCCATGGGATTCTCCGGCAACAGGCGACCTGCCGTTTTATCGGCGTCCGTTGCAGAATAGGCGCACTTCAGGGGGTTTCAAGGGCGACGGACGACCGCGCAGCGGGATCAATCGTCCTCGTCGGCGAGGTCGGGGTTGAGGCGCTCGCGCAGCTCCTTGCCGGTCTTGAAGAAGGGAACCCACTTCTCCTCGACGAAGACGCTTTCGCCGGTGCGGGGATTGCGGCCGGAGCGGGAGGGGCGATTCTTCACCGAGAATGCGCCGAAGCCGCGCAGTTCAACGCGGTTTCCGGCGGCCAGAGCATCTGTAATCTCGTCGAGCACGGCGTTCACGATGTTCTCGACGTCGCGATGGTAGAGATGCGGATTGCGGGCTGCAACGATCTGAACCAGTTCTGACTTGATCACGGTTGTCCCCTGAAAAAATTAGATTTTCATCCGCGCCCAACCTGCCAAACGGAGACCAGACCGTCAAGAAACAACTTGTCCGTCCCGAATATCCGAAAGGCATAGGGAGCGATCGCCTCACCTAAACCGGTCTGCCGGACGAACTCGGCCATGGCGCTCGCGAACCAGAAGGACGAGGAGGATCCGCGCTCCTTCCAATCGACGACCGGCAGGTCCTTCGAGACGCCGCGCGATTCCAGATAGGCCCTTATGTCCTCGTCGCCGCCGAGCTTGTCGACCAGCTTGACGTTGAGCGCCTGGCGCCCGGTGAAGATCGTCCCGTCGGCCAGCTTCAGGACGTCTTCGCGCGGCAGCTTGCGGCGGTCGGCGACCAGATCGACGAACCAGCCGTAGCTGTCCATCACCATGTTGCGGATCATCGTCCTGGCTTCCTCGCTCGCCGGGTGGAAGGGCGACGGTTCGGCCTTCAGCGGCGCCGATTTGATCTCCTCCAGCGAGACGCCGATCTTCTGCATCATCTCGGCGATCTGCGGGTACTGGAAGATGACGCCGATCGAGCCGGTGATCGAGCTTTCTCCGGCGACGATCTGGTCGCCGGCGGCGGCGACCATGTAACCGGCGGAGGCCGCGAGCGTGCGGATGTCGGAGACGACCGGCTTCTTTTCCGCGACATGGCGGAGCGCTTTGAAGATGCGCTCGCCGCCATAGGTCGTGCCGCCCGGCGAGGAGATCGACACGATGAGCGCCTTGGCCTGACTGCTGCCGGCGATCCGGTCGAGCCGCTCCAGAAGCTCCTTGTTGTCGGTGATCATGCCGGAAATCTCGATGCGGGCGACATGCGGCCCGGCCGCCCCCACGCGGTCGCCGCCGGCGAACCGGTAGAGCGCGAACCCGATGCCGATCAGAAAGACCAGGGCGACGATGCGCCAGAAGCTCAGCTTGCGGCGCAGTGAACGCCGGTCCGCGATTGCCATTTGATCCATGAGACCACCTTTCGAGATGCGCTGCGCGCTGCTAAATAGGCTCTCTAGCGCGTTTTGCAGCAGGGCACATCACGTTTTTATGTTGTCCGTTATTGTTTGTTGATGAATAAAAACCATATTGGCGGACAAGCAAAGCCGCTTCCGTTCCGATTCCGGCCGAACGGCGGAGGGGACGGCGAAAGGCAAACAAGGATCGATCCGGCAACCATGCTGCAGCATATTCGAAAGACGGCAGGCCTCGTGGCGGCGCTGGATCCGCATGCCGACGCCTATCAGGCAGCGCTCGCCCATTCCACGCTGGTGCGGAAGCTGAAAGTCCTGCTGCCCGTCGGCGCCGCCGTGATCTCGGCCCTCTTCATCGGCGTTTCGATCATCCGCGCCTATCTGCCGGAGAACCTCTCCATCGAGAACGCCCGCATCGAGAACGGCAAGATCGTCATGGAGCGTCCGGCGATCTCGGGCCGCAACAGCGACGGCATCAGCTATTCGATGATCGCCACCCGCGCGCTGCAGGACATCCAGAACCCCAACATGATCACGCTCGAGGACGTGAAGGCCGCCGTGCCGATCAACGACGACGTGATCGCGCGGGTGACGGCGACCGGCGCCGACTTCGACCGCGGTTCCGACAAGCTCAACCTCACCGCGCCTTTCGACGTCAACCTGTCGAACGGCATCACCGCCCGCTTCAAATCCGCCCGCATGGATATCCCCGGAGGGACCATGGACACGCCCGACCCCGTCGATATCTCCATGAAGGAAGGTTCGATTGTTGCAGAGTCTTTAAAGATAACGGATAAGGGACGCACTATCACATTCCAAGGCCAGGTTCGCGTCCATCTCGACCCTGCCGCAATCCGCAACCAAGGCAAATAGAGCCCGGCCGCCATGATGTATCGCCGCCTTCTTACCCGGAATACCGCAGTTCTGATCGCGGCAGGCTTGATGTCCTGTCTCGCCGCCGCTGCACACGCCCAATCGACCACCAGCCAGATGGAAGGCCTCAAGCTTTCCGGCGACCAGCCCATCCAGATCCAGAGCGACCAGCTCGAGATCAAGGAGCAGGAGAAGAAGGCCTTCTTCACCGGCAACGTCCAGGTCGTGCAAGGCTCGACCACGATGAAGGCGG
Source organism: Neorhizobium sp. CSC1952 (assembly GCF_030378245.1). Taxonomy (NCBI): domain Bacteria; kingdom Pseudomonadati; phylum Pseudomonadota; class Alphaproteobacteria; order Hyphomicrobiales; family Rhizobiaceae; genus Neorhizobium; species Neorhizobium sp. CSC1952. The sequence continues at coordinate 1,214,509 of NZ_CP128416.1, forward strand.
GCAAGATGACCGTCCTCTATACGGGCCAGGAAGGCGCGTCGGTCACCGCCGGCAATGCCAATATCGACAAGATCTTCCTGGACGGCACGGTCTTCCTGAGCTCCGGCACGCAACAGGCGACCGCCGAAAAGGGCGAGTTCGACATGGCCTCCCAGACTTTCGTGCTTTCCGGCAAGCAGGTCGTGCTTTCCGAAGGGCCTAACGTATTCAAGGGTTGCAAGCTCACCGTGCTGATGGCAACCGGAGAGGCGAAGCTCGACAGCTGCGGCGGGCGCGTCGAGATCATGCTCGATCCGAAATCACGGCAGCAGCAACAAAACCGATAACAGACGCCCGACGTGAAAATACCGCTGCTCTCCAGTCTGTCGGCCAGGAAGCCGTCCGCGCCCGAACCCTTCGTCGCACGCGACAAAGCGCGCTACGAGGGAACGCTCGTCGCGCACGGCCTTTCCAAGACCTATGATACGCGCCGCGTCGTCAACGGCGTGTCGCTCGTCGTGCGCCGCGGCGAGGCCGTCGGGCTGCTCGGACCGAACGGCGCCGGCAAGACCACCTGCTTCTACATGATCACCGGGCTCGTACCGGTCGACGAAGGCATGATCGCCATCAACGGCAACGAGGTCACCCGGATGCCGATGTACCGCCGGGCACGGCTCGGCGTGGGCTACCTGCCGCAGGAAGCCTCGATCTTCCGCGGGCTGACGGTGGAGGAGAATATCCGCGCCGTGCTCGAAGTGCACCAGCCGGACAGGGACAAGCGGGAAAGCAAGCTCGACGAGCTTCTGGACGAGTTCCATATCGGCCAGCTTCGCAAATCCGCGGCGGTGGCGCTTTCCGGCGGCGAGCGGCGGCGCCTCGAAATCGCCCGGGCGCTGGCGACCGATCCGGCCTTCATGCTGCTCGACGAGCCGTTCGCCGGCGTCGATCCGATCTCCGTCTCGGATATCCAGAATCTCGTGCGCCACTTGACGGCGCGCGGGATCGGCGTTCTGATAACGGACCACAACGTCCGCGAGACGCTCGGCCTTATCGACCGGGCCTATATCATCCACGCGGGCGAAGTGCTGACGCACGGCCGGGCTGACGATATCGTCAACAACCCGGACGTCCGCCGCTTGTACCTGGGCGACAAGTTCAGCCTGTAGTGGCGTGCCGCAAAGCATCCCGTGCGGCAAAGAAGTTTACCTTCTCCGCACGGCAGCGCTTGACCAAATCTTCTAAAAAAGCAATTCTTGTGCCAGTTGCGAAATCCGGCCGTCGAAGGGGCATGGCCGGAAGCGTGGGTCGCCGCTTCATGAAGGAGCGGCGCAGGGAGATTCCAGGGGAGTTTCGCGTCCGTCATGGGTTTATCCGCCAGCCTTTTCCTGAGGCAGACTCAATCGCTGGTGATGACGCCGCAGCTGATGCAATCCATCCAGCTGCTGCAGATGACGCATTTCGAGCTCACCCAGTTCATCGCCCAGGAAGTCGAGAAGAATCCGCTGCTCGAAATCGCGTCAGACGGCGGCGAAAACGGCGCCGAAACGGGCTTTGAGGACAACCAGGCCTTTTCCGATTCCGAAAGCGGGGGCGACGGCACCGACGGGGCGACCGACGGGCACTGGTACGAAGGCACCTCCTCCTCCATCACGGCAGAACGGCTCGACGAAGGGCTCGATACGGGGTTCGAAAACGTCTTTCCCGACGACGGCCCGGCGCGGCGCGCAGACGCACCGGAATTGCTCAGCCAGTGGAAAAGCATGCCGGGCGGGGAAGCCGGCGAGGATTACGACCTGGACGACTTCGTCGCCGGCCAGGTGACGCTGCGCGACCACATGAACCAGCAGGTCCCCTTTCTTCTCGGCGGCGCGGCCGACCGCCTCGTCGCCCAGCACCTGGTCGACCAGCTCGACGAGGCCGGCTACCTGCAGGGAGACCTCCAGGAAATCGCGGCCCGCCTCGGCAAGCGCGCCGAGGACGTGGAGGCCATTCTGCAGGCGCTGCAGACGCTCGACCCGCCGGGCGTCTTCGCCCGCTCGCTCAGCGAATGCCTGGCGATACAGCTTCGTCAGAAAAACAGGCTGGACCCGGCCATGGAGGCGCTCGTCAACCATCTGGAACTGCTTGCCAAGCGCGACTTCGCGTCGCTCAGGAAAATCTGCGGCGTCGACGACGAGGACCTGATCGACATGCTGGCGGAAATCCGCGGGCTCAATCCGAAGCCGGGCGCCGGGTTCGAAAGCGGCGTTTCCGAGACGATCGCGCCCGATATCGTCGTTCGCGCCGCGCCGGACGGAAGCTGGATGGTCGAGCTCAATCCCGACACGCTGCCGCGCGTGCTGGTGAACCAGGCCTATTTCCAGAAGGTCGCGAAGAACTGCCCGAAGAACGGCGAGGACCACAATTTCCTCTCCGAATGCCTGCAGAACGCCAACTGGCTGACCCGCAGCCTCGACCAGCGGGCAAAGACGATCATGAAGGTGGCGGCCGAAATCGTCCGGCAGCAGGACGCCTTCCTGATGCACGGCGTCGACCACCTGCGGCCGCTCAATCTGAAGACGGTCGCCGAGGCGATCAAAATGCATGAATCGACGGTGAGCCGCGTCACCTCCAACAAATACATGCTGACGCCCAGAGGCCTGTTCGAGCTCAAATATTTCTTCACCGTCTCGATCGGCTCGGCCGAGGAAGGCGGCGACAGCCATTCGGCCGAAGCGGTGCGTCACCGCATCCGCCAGATGATCGCCCAGGAGACGCCGGACGCCGTGCTTTCCGACGACGACATCGTGATCAGCCTGAAGCGCGGCGGCGTCGAGCTTGCCCGCCGCACCGTCGCGAAATACCGCGAGGCGATGAACATCCCCTCCTCCGTACAGCGCCGGCGGGAGAAACGCGCGCTTGCCAAGGTCGCGGCTTTCTAGGCCGCGCACCCGCGCGCCGAAGCCTCTCCCGGACTACGTCGAATTCCTGATGCCCGCGACCGTTGACATTCCCGGCCCCGGACGCTAGAAGCCCGCCGCAATTGCACGGAACATGGTACGGACAATCCCACTATCCAGCAGGCATCGATTGCAGCAATTTGGCCTTGTCGCATGCGAATGGCTTGGATGAGGGGGCGGCTTGGCGTAGACTGAAACACGCAAGTCACGACAAGAAGGAAAAATTCCATGAGTGTGCGTGTATCCGGTAAGCATATGGAAATTGGCGATTCGTTCCGTCAAAGGATCGAGGAGCAGATCGGTGAGGCAGTGGCCAAGTACTTCGACGGGGGGTATGCCAGCCAGGTCATCGTGGAAAAGTCCGGTTCGCGCTTTTCGGCTGACTGCAAGGTGCATCTCGACACCGGGATCGTCCTGCATGCGGCGGGAGAGGCGAATGATCCGCAGGGCAGTTTCGATGCCGCGGCAGAGCGGATCGAGAAGCGGCTGCGCCGCTACAAGCGGCGGCTCAAGGATCATCATGCGGGCAACCACATGAACGGCCACGCGGAAGTCGCCTACACCGTCATGGACCGCATACCGGATGAAGCGGATGAACTGCCCGAGGATTTCGCGCCGACCATCGTCGCCGAAAGCTCGAAGCAATTGAAGACAATGTCGGTGGCAAGCGCCGTGATGGCGCTGGACATGACCGACGAACCGGTTCTCCTGTTCCGCAGCCCCGGCAAGGAAGAGTTGAACATCGTTTACCGCCGCAACGACGGCAATATTGGCTGGATCGATTCCACCAATATCAAGAACTGAACAATCTCGGGGAGAGCGTCGGGGACGGCGCTCCCCTTCGCCTGGAGCAAAGCTCTTGCGGCACAAAGGATGACGAGAATGGCATTGGCAGATTTGCTGCAGCAAGATGCGATTATTCCTGCCCTCAAAGTGAATTCCAAAAAGCAGCTCCTGCAGGAACTGGCGGCGAAAGCTTCCAAAATCACCGGCGTCGCGGAACGGGAAATCTTCGACGTCATCCTGCAGCGGGAAAGGCTCGGCTCCACCGGCGTCGGCCATGGCATCGCCATTCCGCACGGCAAGCTCAACAGCATCTCCTCGATCAAGGGCATTTTCGCGCGCCTGGAAGCGCCGGTCGATTTCGAAGCGCTCGACGACGAGCCGGTCGACCTCGTCTTCCTGCTGCTCGCACCGGAAGGCGCCGGCGCCGACCATCTGAAGGCGCTGTCGCGGATTGCCCGCGTACTGCGCGACCAGGAACTGGTGGCCAAGCTGCGCAAGACCGATTCCGCCTCGGCGATCTACGCCTTCCTCAACGAGGAACAGGCCAACCACGCCGCGTGACGGCAAACGGATTTTCGTGGGGACGAGACGAAGCCGCCCGGCTGCCGAAACGGCGCCGGGCGGCTTTGGTTTTGGATTGGATGCGCTCCCGCGCTGCCCCTCATCCGCCCTGCCGGGCACCTTCTCCCCGCGAGCGGCAGGGCAATTGCATCTGAGCAAAATATGCTGATGCTTCTGTGGAAAGACGAGGCGGCAGCGCGCTCACCTTCTCCCCAGCGGGGAGAAGGTGGTCCGAAGGACCGGATGAGGGGGGGCGAAGCCAAACTCCAGCGATGCGTTTGCCGCGTGTACACTCCCTCATCGCCTCGCTTTGCTCGGCACTTCTCCCCGCTGGGGAGAAGAGGGCGCAAGCCGAACTTGCTCGGTTCCTCATATGCGATTGCCCGCCCTTACGGGGAGAAGGGGATATGCCGCGCCGGCTTCCTTAACCGCAACCGGAAAGTTCGGCGCGTCCCCTCTCCCCGCATGCGGGGAGAGGGTTAGGGTGAGGGGCAAATTCCCAGAAGCACGCGGCAGTTAGAGCGTTTCAGCTTTTCATGGAAACGCAGAACCGCTCTAACCTTTTGATTTTACGCAATTCCGGACGGAAAACCGCTTCACACTTTTCCTGGAATTGCTCTAGCGCCAATCACGCGTTCTTTTCGCCTGCGGTTTCGGCCGCCGGAGCTTCCTGCTTCGGACCGCCCTTGGCGACCCCGACCATGGCCGGACGCAGAACGCGTTCGCCGATCGTGAAGCCGGCCTGGACGACCTGAACCACCGTGTTGTTCGGCACGGCCGTGTCCGGGATTTCGAACATCGCCTGGTGGAAGTTCGGATCGAACCTCTGGCCTTCCGCCTCGATCTTCTTCACGCCGTGCCGCTCCAGCGCCGAGAGCATGGAACGCTCGGTCATTTCCACGCCTTCGAGAAGCGTGCTCAACGTGGCATCGGCGCCGGCGCGCATTTCGGTCGGCACGGCGTCCAGCGCCCTGCGCAGGTTGTCCGAAACGGCGAGCATGTCGCGCGCGAAGCCGGCCACGGAATAGGACTTGGCATCCTTCACGTCGCGCTCGGTGCGGCGGCGCAGGTTGTCCATCTCGGCGGCAAGCCGCAGGAAGCGATCGCGCAATTCGGCATTCTCGTTTTTCAGCACGTCAAGCGGATCGGGCTCCTGGACTGCCTCTGCGGCCGGCGTTTCTGCGGCATTCTCCGCGGCCGTCTCCTCGAGAGCAGACGCCACGGCTTCCGCCGTGTTTTCGGCGGCAGTTGCGTCAGGTCCGTTCTTCTTGGTTTCGTCGGTCATGACGGTCTCCGGTTATTCTTGCTTGGATTTCTGGGCTCGGATTCGTGCCCGATATCGAGGTTTAAAGCGAAAAAATCAAGGCTTGGCGGGAAACTTGGGGCTGAGGTCCGCGGAGATCACCGCGACAGCCGCGCCAGGAGCTGGGCGGTGTAATCCACCATCGGCACGATGCGGGAATAATTGAGCCGCGTCGGGCCGATGACGCCGACGGCGCCGATGATGCGGTCCTCTCCGTCGCGATAGGGCGCCACGATGAGCGAGGAACCCGAAAGCGAAAAGAGCTTGTTTTCCGAGCCGATGAAGATGCGCACGCCCGGCCCCCGCTCGGCAAGATCGAGGATCTCGAGCAGGCTGTCCTTCTTTTCGAGATCGTCGAAGAGAAGGCGCAGGCGGTCCAGATCGGCCGCGTCGTCGAGGCCCTGAAGCAGGTTGGCGCGGCCGCGCACGATAAGCTGGCTCGGCTTGCCTTCCTCGCTGTTGTCGCCCGACCAGACGGCCAGTCCGCGCTCGACGAGATCCTGCGAGAGAGCATAAAGCTCGCCCTGCACCTCGTCCTTGAGCTTCTTCAACTGGCCGCGCAGGTCCGGCAGCGTCTGGCCGGTCAGATGGGCGTTCAGGAAATTGGCCGCCTCGGTGAGCTGCGACGACGTGACCCCCGCCGGCAGCTCGATGATGCGGTTTTCCACCTGGTTGTGATCGCCGACCAGCACCGCCAGCGCCTTGGTGGGCTCCAGGCGGATGAACTCGACATGTTTCAGCACCGGATCGCTTTTCGCGGTGATGACGAGGCCGGCGCCGCGCGACATGCCGGACAGCACCAGGCTCGCCTCCGCCATCAGGCTCTCCATCGGCTGGTCGCGGTCCGCCGGGCGGATCTGCCGGTCGATGCTGGCCCGCTCCTCCTCCGACAGGTCACCCACCTGCATGAAGGCGTCGACGAAGAACCTGAGGCCCGACTGGGTGGGCAGCCGGCCGGCGCTGATATGCGGCGAGTAGATGAGGCCCAGTTCCTCCAGATCGCTCATCACATTGCGCACGGAGGCCGGCGAGAGCGACATGGGCAGCAGGCGGGACAGGCTGCGGGAGCCGAGCGGCTCGCCCGTCTCAAGATAGCTCTCGACGATGCGGCGGAAAATTTCGCGCGAACGGTCATCGAGCACAGAGCCGCTCTCCCTACCCGCCGGTGCCGAAAAACCCATCTAAACCTTCACCAATCCGTTGATCCCACGGAAAATATAATCATTCGCCCGCGTCTTCGCAAAAGGGAAATCGCCCGGGCGATGATCACGGCCATTCAAAAAGCAGGCTCCCTCCCGGCGGCGGTTCCCGCGGGATTTCCAGTTTTCGCAATTCCGGACGGAAAACCGCTTCGCACTTTTCCTGGAATTGGAGATTTTCAGTTTTCGCAATTCCGGACGGAAAACCGCTTCGCACTTTTCCTGGAATTGCTTTAGAAGGCAGAAACCGAAATCCAGGGAGCAAAAAATGCGGCCTTCAGGCAGACAGACGAACCAGATGCGCAAGGTCTCTTTCGAGCGCAATTTTTCGAAGCACGCAGAAGGCTCCTGCCTCGTCAAATTCGGCGACACGCACGTGCTCTGCACCGCAAGCCTCGAAGACAAGACGCCGCCGTGGCTCAGGAATTCCGGCAAGGGCTGGGTGACCGCGGAATACGGCATGCTGCCGCGCGCCACCGGCGAGCGCATGAAGCGCGAGGCCGCAGCCGGCAAGCAGGGCGGCCGCACGCAGGAAATCCAGCGGCTGATCGGCCGCTCGCTGCGCGCCGTCGTCGATCTCGAAGCGCTCGGCGAACGGCAGATCACCGTCGACTGCGACGTCATCCAGGCGGATGGCGGCACGCGCACCGCCTCGATCACCGGCGGCTGGGTGGCGCTCTACGACTGCCTGAAATGGATGGAAGCCCGCTCGATGATCAAGGTCGAGAAGGTGCTGAAGGATCACGTGGCGGCGATTTCCTGCGGCATCTTCGCCAGCCAGCCGGTGATCGACCTCGATTACCTCGAAGATTCCGCGGCCGAGACGGATGCCAATTTCGTCATGACCGGCGCGGGCGGCATCGTGGAGGTGCAGGGCACGGCCGAAGGCGCGCCCTTCAGCCAGGAAGAATTCCTGCAGCTTCTGGCGCTCGCGCAGGCGGGCACGCAGGAACTGGTGGCGCTGCAGAAACAGGCGATTGCATAAGATATTGCCCCTCACCCTAACCCTCTCCCCGTTCTGACGGGGAGAGGGAACGTGCCCCGCGAAACGTCGTATCTGCGGAAAACGGCGCGGCAAATACCCTTCTCCCCGCGTGCGGGGAGAAGGTGCCGGCAGGCGGATGAGGGGCCGCGGCAAGGAGAGGGAAATTATGATCGAAGGCATTCTCGAAACCGCGCTCTATGCCGACGACCTCGATGCGGCGGAGGCGTTCTACGGCGGTGTGCTCGGGCTCGAAAAGGTGCTGCGCGCCGGCAACCGGCACGTCTTCTTCCGCTCGGGGCCGGGCATCCTGCTGATCTTCAATCCGGCTGAAACGATAAAGCCGCCGCCGGCCGACGCGCTGCCCGTGCCGCCGCACGGCACGACGGGTCCCGGACATGTCTGTTTCCGCATGAGCGACGAGGCGATTGACAGGCTCAAGGAAAAGCTCAACAAGGCAGGCATTGCCATCGAAAGCGATTTCCGCTGGCCGAACGGCGCCCGCTCGATCTATTTCCGCGATCCCGCCGGCAACAGCCTGGAATGCGCAGAGCCGAGGCTCTGGGGGCTCTGACATCTCGAATAGGAATTTTATGCGCAAGCTCGATACCAAGACCATCGTCGTCGCCAGCCACAATGCCGGAAAAATCCGCGAGATCGCAGAACTGATCGGGCCGCTCGGCTTTTCGGCGAAATCGGCCGCCGAGCTGAAGTTCGAGGAGCCGGACGAGACCGGCACGACCTTCGAGGAAAATGCCGCGATCAAGGCGCTCGCCTCGGCCAGGGCTTCCGGCCTGCCGGCGCTGTCCGACGATTCCGGCCTCGTGATCGATGCGCTCGACGGCGCGCCGGGGGTCTATACCGCCGACTGGGCCGAACGCGAGGACGGCACGCGCGACTTCTACATGGCGATGGAGAAGGTCGAAAAGGCGCTTCAGGAAAAAGGGGCCACGGCACCCGAGCAGCGCACCAGCCGCTTCGTCAGCGTGCTCTGCCTCGCCTGGCCGGACGGGCATACCGAATTCTTCCGCGGCGAGGTGGAAGGCACCGTCGTGTGGCCGCCGCGCGGGACGCAGGGGTTCGGCTACGATCCCGTCTTTCAGCCGGACGGCTACGAGACTACCTTTGGCGAAATGAGTTCCGAAGAAAAGCATGGCTGGAACATCGGCAAGCCGCAGGCGCTCTCCCACCGGGCGCGCGCCTTCAAGCGCTTCGTCGAAACCTGCCTGGAGGCCTGAGTTCCTTTGAACGCCACTAGCCCCCTTCTGCCCGATACGCTCCTGCCCGATACCGGGGAGCCCGGATTTGGGGTTTACGTGCATTGGCCGTTCTGCGCGGCCAAATGCCCCTATTGCGACTTCAACAGCCATGTGCGCCACCAGCCGGTGGACCAGCCCCGTTTTACCGCTGCCTTCCTCAGAGAAATGGAAACGATGCGGAAGATGAGCGGGCCGAAGACCGTCACCAGCATTTTTCTCGGCGGCGGCACCCCGTCGCTGATGGATCCGGCGACGGTCTCGGCGATCCTCGACGGCATCGCGAAGCACTGGCATGTGCCTAACGGCATCGAGATCACCATGGAGGCCAATCCCTCCAGCGTGGAGGCCACGCGTTTCCGCGGCTACCGGAACGCCGGCGTCAACCGCGTCTCGCTCGGCGTGCAGGCGCTGAACGACCAGGACCTGAAATTCCTCGGACGGCTGCATGACGTCGCCGACGCCTTGAAGGCGATCCGGCTGGCGCGCGACATCTTTCCGCGCATGTCGTTCGACCTCATCTACGCCCGGCCGAACCAGACGGTGGAGGCCTGGGAAAGGGAGCTGCAGGAAGCCATTTCCTACGCGGTGGACCACCTGTCGCTCTACCAGCTGACGATCGAGGAGGGGACGCCCTTTTTCGGGCTCGCCAAGGCGGGCAAGCTGATCGTGCCGGACGGCGACCAGTCGGCAGCGCTCTACGAGGCGACGCAGGAGATTACCGCGCGGCACGGCATGCCGGCCTACGAGGTTTCCAACCATGCGCAGCCCGGCGCCGAAAGCCGGCACAACCTGACCTACTGGCGTTACGGCGATTATGCCGGCATCGGTCCCGGCGCGCATGGCCGGTTGACCCGCGGCCGCAACAAGATCGCAACCTCCACGGAGCGGCGGCCGGAAACCTGGCTCGAACAGGTGGAACGCGTCGGCCACGGCTTGCTGGACGAGGAAATCCTCGGCTTCGAGGAACAGGCGGACGAACTGCTGCTCATGGGCCTCAGGCTCAGGGAAGGCGTCGACCTGGCGCGCTGGCAGCAGCTTTCCGGCCGCGACCCCGACCCGATCCGCGAGGAACGTCTCCTGGAGCACGGCTTCATCGAGCGGCTCGGCAATTCGCGGCTGCGCTGCACGCCGTCGGGCATGCTGATCCTGGATGCGGTTGTCGCCGATCTGGCGTGCTGAACGCCCCCTATCGCGGCGACAGCAAGAGCCTCGTGCCGAAACCGACGAAAACCAGGCCGACGCCGAGATCGATCTTCCTCTTGGCCTTCAGATAGGCCGCCGCGACCCTCCGGTGGGTAATGAGGCCGATCAGGCAGGTATAGTAGACCGTCGAAACAGTGATCATCACGGCGACCGCCACGAGCCCATAGAGGAAGGGCGTGCCGGCCGGCATGGTCGCGGCAAAAAGGCTCGCGACGAAAAGCGCCGACTTGGGATTGGCGAGATTGGTGGCGAGCCCCATGCGGTAGGCGGTCGGGAGCGGCACGTCGGCCTTCTGCGTGCCCAGATCGGCGGCCTGCCGGGATTTGCGCACGTCCAGAAAGATCCTGCAGCCCAGCCAGACCAGATAAAGTCCGCCGACGATCTTCAGCGCCAGATAGGCGAAGGGTGCGGCCTGGAAAAGGACGTTGATCCCCAGCCAGCCGGCGAGGCCCCAGAGACACGTGCCCGTGATGGTGCCGCAGGCCGCAACGATCGCGACCCGCCGTGGCGCGGTCAGCGCATAGCGCATGACCAGCAGCGTGTTGGGCCCCGGCGTAATGCACGCCACGGCCCAGATCGTTGCGACGGAGAGAAGGAATGTCACTTCTGTTTTTCGCCTTCACGCGACTGCGGACGCAAGACGCTCCGCAATGTCGCCTGACCTGCCCTTACGCGTTGTTCTCGTTGATCAGCCGCTTCAGAAGCTCGATCTCGTGGCTGAGCTTGGTGTCTCCCGAGATCAGCTCCTCGATCTTGCGGACCGCATGCAGCACGGTCGTATGATCGCGACCACCGAAACGGCGGCCGATTTCCGGAAAGGAGCGCGGCGTCATGGTCTTCGACAGATACATGGCGACCTGGCGCGGCTTGACGATGACGCGGGTGCGCCGGTTCGAGACCAGTTCCTGGCGCGAGACATTGTAGTGCCGCGCGACGATGCGCTGGATGTCCTCGATGCGGACGCGCTTGGCTTCGCCGGCGCCGACCAGATGGGCGAGCAGTTCGTCCACCCGCTCGATCGACAGCGACGGCTCGAAGGAGCGGCGGAAAAGGAGCTGGTTGAACGCACCTTCCAGTTCACGGCCGCTGCTCGCCACGTTGCGCGCCACATGGGAGAGGATTTCCACCGGGATGTCGAGAGACGGATCGTCCTGGCGGGCAATCGCCAGCCGCCCCTTCAGCATCGCCAGACGCATCTCGTAATCCGGCGTCTCGACCTCGATCGCGACACCGCCCTGAAGACGGGACCGGACGCGCGGATCGAGCGATTCCAGCTCCCAGGGAGCGCGGTCGGCGGCGACCACGACCTGCTTGGCGCTGTCGAGCAGCATGTTCAGGAGATGGCAGAACTCGTTCTGGATCATCTTGCCCTGCAGGAACTGCATGTCGTCGATGATCAGGAGATCGATGTTGCGCAGCGAGTCCTTCAGCGTCAGCGCGTCATTGTCGCGGATCGCGGTCGCGAAGCGCCACATGAAATATTCCGCCGTCAGATAGACCACCCGCGGCATGCGCTCGCTGCCGACGGCGGCATTGGCGATCGCCTGGAGGAGGTGCGTCTTGCCGAGGCCGACGCCGGAATGAATGAAGAGCGGATTGAAGCGCACGGCGCCCGCGCCGGCTTCGGCGATCGTCCTGGCGGCGGCGAGCGCGACCCGGTTCGACGGGCCTTCGACGAAGGTGTCGAAGGTGAAGCGGCTGTCGAGCGGCGAGCCGAAGAGCGGACCCGGAGCCTGGGAGGGACGGGCCGAGGCGGCGGCCGGCGGCGAGAAGGCGGCTATCTTGCCGATCTCGCGCGGCGCCTGCGGACGCTGGAAGGACTGGGCCGGCGCCGGTTCCGGTGAAAGAGCACGCTCCTCGCCCGCGGCGGGAGCGCGGGTGCTGCGGCTTGCGCTGCGCACCAGGATTTCCACCTTGAGAATCTCGGAATCCTCTGCCTGGAAGATGGACGTGATCAGATCGAGATACCGGTTGTTGATCCAGGATTTCAGAAAGGTCGTCGGCACCGTGAGCCTGACCACGCTCTTCGAAATCGAATGCAGCTTCAAACGCCCGAACCAGCTTGCATAAACGTCCTGACCGACCTGTGCTTTCAAACGTGTGCTGAACCGCTCAAAAAGAGCATCATGCTTCATTTCGGATGTTTCCCCTGCCGCCTGGGGGCAAATTGAATCGAGTGCCTTCCGTGCGTGGTCCCCATTACCTGCACGGGCCGATACGGTATTCATCTGCATTATTCGCCGCCTTCCAAATAATAGCCCGGCGGACTTTGTTTTGCCGCCAGAACAAACCTCGTTTCAAGGCAACGCAAACCATTCCCACTCATTGAGAACCGTCGCCGCCCGTCCCCTTTTTCAAAACTTTCTCCCGCCTCGCAGCCGATCGAAAGCATTGCCCGGTCCGCTTCGCATGCGGCCAAGCTCGCGGAAGCCACCCCGCGCAAACGAACGCCTCATCCTCATCATGAGCCGCCCGAACCTCTTTCCTCCTTCATCCGGCACCAGGACCGGGTTCAAGTTGACAAAAATCGACCCTCTCCGGAAAATACCTCTTTTCCGGCTGCAACCGATGGTAAATCTGGAAAACGGGAAAAGGTCTCCCGTAGCAAGGGGCAAAAAGTCTACGCGCCGTCGTAAATCGACGGTTGCCGGCAGCCTCTGAAGTAATCCCCGCGCCCTTTGCTGGAACCCATTTAGGCAGGATCAAATGCCAAGATCAATGATGAATTTTACGCAAAATTAAGAGGCGGGCGTTGACTCGGGAAGCGTGATTTGAATGTCACAGAGGCATTCATGGAGAATCGCTGTTGAATCAATGGGATTCAAAAATGACATACATTCCCGGCCATTGTTCACAGAAAAAATAAAAATCTTCTTGACTCATCCGGGCAGATCTCCGGCCCTCAAAAAGTCACACGAAGACTCATGCACCTCTCACAAGCCTTTGATTTTATGTGATATTTTATGTCACGGCCCTGACACGAAAATGTTAATGAGCCGGATAAGCATATGGAAACCTGAGAGAATCACAAAAAGCCCGGTCAATCAGACCAGGCTTCGTCATGATACAATTTTAAAGATCGATCAGGCCGAGAGGGCCTTCACACGCGCCGCAAGACGGGAGACCTTCCGGGATGCCGTGTTGCTGTGCAGCACACCCTTGGAGGCTGCGCGCTGGATCTCCGGCTGGGCAGCCTTGAGCGCTTCGGCAGCAACAGCGAGATCGCCGGATGCGATGGCTTCCTCGACCTTGCGGATGAAGCCACGGACGCGCGAACGGCGAGCCTTGTTGACTGCGGTACGGCGAGCGATCTTGCGGGTCGCCTTTTTCGCCGAAGTTGTATTGGCCATTTATGCCTCTCTACGAATTCGAACCAAACTCCGCCACTGCCGCGCCGGTCCTGCGACCCTTCATCCAGCAATTCGGGAGCAATAGAGGAAGCCGTGATCAGGCTTTCCCAACTGTGGGCGGGCATATAACCGGAATGGCCGCCCCCGTCAACGCAGATTTTGCCGGCGCAGGCTTCGGCAACGCGCAATTTGATCGAAGGCGGCCGCCGTTCAGCGGTTGGAGAACTGCGGCTTGCGCTTTTCCATGAAGGCCGCCATGCCTTCCTTCTGGTCGGCCGTGGCAAACAGCGAATGGAAAAGCCGCCGCTCGAAACGCAGGCCTTCGCCAAGCGTCGTCTCGAAGGAACGGTTGACCGCCTCCTTCGCCATCAGGACCGCCGCGCGCGGGAAGGAGGCGATCTTCTCCGCCGCCCCGACCGCCTCTTCGATCAGCCGTCCGGGCTCGACGATCCGGGCCACCAGCCCTGCCCTTTCCGCTTCCGCGGCATCCATCATCCGGCCGGTCAGCACCAGGTCCATGGCCTTCGCCTTGCCGACGGCGCGCGTCAGGCGCTGCGAACCGCCCATGCCGGGGATGACACCGAGCGTGATTTCCGGCTGGCCGAATTTCGCGGTCTCCGAGGCGATGATGAAGTCGCACATCATGGCAAGCTCGCAGCCGCCGCCGAGCGCGAAGCCGGAGACGGCGGCGATCATCGGTTTGCGGGTCGCAGCGATCGCTTCCCAGCCGGAGATGAAGTCGCCGACATAGGCGTCGACGAAATCGATGCCCTGCATCTCCTTGATATCGGCGCCGGCGGCAAAGGCCTTCTCCGAGCCCGTCAGGACGATCGCGCCGACGCCGTCATCCTTGCCGAAGGCGGCCAGCACGTCCTTCAGTTCGGCCATGACGGTCGAATTCAGGGCGTTCAGCGCCTTCGGGCGGTTCAGCGTGACGAGCGCCACCGGGCCGCGCATCTCGGTCAGCAGGGTCTCGTAGCTCATCCGGCGTCTCCTTTTATTCTGGCGGGCCTTATTATTCTGGCAGGCCTTATTTCTGGCAGGTGGGGCAATAGAACGTGGAACGGCCCGCCTGGGTGATGCGGGCGACCGTACCGCCGCAGCCCGGCGTACGGCAAGCCTCTCCCTCTCGATCGTAGACGGAGAAGGAATGCTGGAAATAACCGAGCGAGCCATCCGTCCGGATATGATCACGCAGCGACGAGCCGCCGGCGGCGATCGCATCGGCGATGACGTCGCGGATCGCATCGTTGAGAAGCGCAAGCTCCTTCTTCGGCTTTCCGGTCTTCGTCACGATGCTGCCGGCCGCCCGTTTCGGCGAAAGATGCGACCGCCACAGCGCCTCGCACACATATATATTGCCGAGGCCCGCCACGACCGTCTGGTCGAGAAGAGCCCCCTTGAGCGGCTGGTTCTTGCCCGAAAACCGCCCGGCTAGATAACCGGCGTCGAGCGCATTGCCCGTCGGCTCCGGCCCGAGCTCGGCGAAAGCGGGATAAAGATCGAGTTCGCTGCGCTTCCACAGATGCATGAAGCCGAAGCGGCGCGGATCGTTGTAGATGACCTTGAGCGGTCCTTTCTCGCGCGCCAGATGGAAGACGACATGGTCGTGCCTGCCGTCCTTCGAGCGCGGATGATGGAACGCGCCGGGCATCTCGTCCTCGATCCTGAACGATCCGGACATGCCGAGATGGCTGATGACGGTCAGATCGTCCTCCAGATCGATCAGCAGGTATTTGGCGCGGCGGCCGAGCGAGACAATTCGCCGCTCCCGAACCGCCTCGGCAAAGTTCTCCGGCAGGGGAAAGCGCAGATCCGGACGGTTCAGCTCGAGCTTCGCAATGACGGCGCCTTCCATCGCCGGGGCAAGGCCGCGCCGGACGGTTTCAACCTCTGGCAATTCGGGCATCTGTTCCTAACTTCCTGTTCCAACCGCACCGTTCCTGCTCTATAGACCGGACCGGATGCGCCGTCATTCATATTGGTATCCATAATGAGTGAGCCACAGATAGCGAGGCCCGACCGATTTCGCTATGGTCGGCCGGAATAGACGTTAAGGAGTTCACCGATGACCGAAGCCCGTACCAGCGCCGACGGCGGCATGGAGACATCCTATGGCTTCCGCAAGGTGGCGGACGGCGAGAAACAGGGCCTCGTCAACGACGTCTTCCACAAGGTCGCCAAGCGCTACGACGTCATGAACGACGTGATGTCGGCCGGCATGCACCGGGTCTGGAAGGATGCGATGGTGGCCGCTCTCAATCCGCGCAGGGATGCCGGCTACAAAACCCTGGATGTGGCGGGCGGCACGGGCGATGTCGCCTTCCGCATCGTCGAGGCCTCCGACCGCAAGGCGCATGTAACCGTGCTCGACATCAACGGCTCGATGCTTTCGGTCGGCGCCGAGCGGGCGGTGAAGAGGCGGCTTTCGGAAAACCTCGATTTCGTCGAAGCCAATGCCGAAACCCTGCCCTTCGAAGCCAATTCCTTCGACGCCTATACGATCGCCTTCGGCATCCGCAACGTGCCGCATATCGACGTGGCGCTCTCGGAAGCCTATCGCGTGCTCAGGCGCGGCGGACGGCTGCTGATACTGGAATTCTCCGAGGTGGAGATGCCGCTGCTGGAACGGTTCTACGACGAATGGTCGTTCAAGGCTATTCCGCGTTTCGGCAAGCTCATCACCGGCGACGCCGAGCCCTATCAATATCTCGTGGAATCCATCCGCAAGTTCCCGAACCAGGAGAATTTCGCGACGATGATCCGCAATGCCGGCTTCTCGCGCGTGACCTATACCAATTACACCGGCGGCATCGCGGCGCTGCATTCCGGCTGGAAGCTGTAAGGGATGGTTTTGCTCGTACGTTCAGGCATGTGCCCTCTTCTCCCCGGCGGGGAGAAGTGCCGAGCGCAGCGAGGCGACGAGGGGGTGTACATGCGGCACACTCTTCGCGCTTCGGATGGCTCCGCCCCCCTCATCCGGTCTCCCGAATCTATCGAAAGGCGGACCACCTTGCCCGGGGTCGAGCCACTCGTCTCGACCCGTCCTTCGGACCCCCGCTGGGGAGAAGGGAGAGGTGCCTGCGCATGAGCACGATCGGCGCCTATTTCCGGCTTGCCCGCGTGGGCTGGGTCCTTGTGCGCGAGGGCGTGGTCTCCGCCCTGCCCTCCCAGGGCCTGCCGCCTTCCGTCGGCCTCATGAAATCGCTGATCGAGCCGCTTGCGCGCAAGCGCTCGCTGAAACAGGCACGGAGCGAAAGGCTGACGCGCGCGGTCGACCGGCTCGGCCCGTCCTATGTGAAGATCGGCCAGTTCCTCGCGACGCGCCCGGACGTGGTCGGCGTCGACTGGGCGGTCGATCTAGCGCTCCTGCAGGACCGGATGGCCTATTTCCCGACCGAAGCCGCCAAGGCCGCCGTGGAAGGCTCGCTCGGGCGGCCGATCGCCGATCTCTATTCCTCCTTCGGCGAACCGATCGCCGCCGCCTCGATCGCGCAGGTGCACCCCTGCATGATCGGCGACAGGCAGGTGGCCGTGAAGGTGGTGCGCCCGGGCGTGCGCCAGCGCTTCGCCCATGACATCGAGAGCATGTACCTGCTTTCGCGCATGCAGGAGCGCTTCGTCCCCTCCAGCCGGCGCCTGAAGCCGGTCGAGGTGACGCGGACGCTCGAACAGACCACCAAGGTGGAGATGGACCTCAGGCTCGAAGCGGCCGGGCTTTCCGAAATCGCCGAGAACACGAAGGACGATCCGGGCTTCCGGGTGCCGCAGGTGGACTGGGAGCGTACCGGCCGCGACGTCCTCACCATGGAGTGGATCGACGGCATCAAGATGTCGGACCTGGCCGCCCTGCAGGCCGCCGGGCACGACCTCGAAAGGCTCGCGGAGGTGCTGATCCAGTCCTTCCTGCGCCATACGCTGCGGGACGGCTTCTTCCACGCCGACATGCATCCCGGCAATCTCTTCGTCGATGCCGCCGGCACGATCGTCGCGGTCGACATGGGCATCGTCGGGAGACTGGGCAAAAAGGAGCGGCGCTTCCTCGCCGAAATCCTCTACGGCTTCATCACCCGCGATTACATGCGCGTCGCCGAAGTGCATTTCGAGGCGGGCTATGTTCCCGCCCATCACGACGTCGCCGCCTTCGCGCAGGCGATCCGGGCGATCGGCGAGCCTATCCACGGCCAGCCGGCCGAAACGATCTCCATGGCGCGGCTGCTCGCCCTGCTCTTCGAGGTGACCGACCTTTTCGAGATGCAGACGCGGCCGGAACTCATCCTGCTGCAGAAGACCATGGTCGTCGTCGAAGGCGTGTCGCGCATGCTGAACCCGCGCTTCAACATGTGGAAGGCCGCCGAGCCGGTGGTCGGCGCCTGGATCCGCGACAATCTCGGGCCGAAGCGCGTGGTCTCCGACCTGCGCGACGGGCTGAAGGCGGCGGTGAAGCTTGCCGAGGCCGTGCCCGAGATCGCCGTCAAGACGGAGAAGTTCCACGAAGAGCTGCTGCGCATGAGCGAGCACGGCCTGCGCTTCGATCCGGAAACGGCCGAAGCCATCGGCAAGGCAGAAGCGCGGCACAACCGCTCCGGCCGCGTGGCGCTCTGGATCATCGCGCTTTCGCTGGTTTACTTCGCTTTCGCATTCGGCTGAGGCCCCCGCGGGGATCGTCTCATACGATCCGCAACCGGCCTTTATTCCGCCGGTTTCTTCATTCTCTGTTAAGGAATACATTCCTTTCGGAGACGGCCCATGGCGCTCGGCGCATCCCAACGCTTATCCGACGGCGTCGCGGCCGTCGAAACCATGACGCGTTTCGCGCTCGCCGTGCTGGCGCTCGCATCCGGCGTCTATACCTATCTCGGCGTGCGTTCGCTCCTCGACGGATCGCCGACCGCGGTCTTCTTCGCGGCGATCATCTATTCGGCCTCGGTCTCGGTCGGCATCTACGCCTTCTGGTCCTACATGGCGCGTTTCTATCCGCATATAACGACGCATACCGGGCGCACCGCCATGCTGGGCGTCATGGCGCTGGGCGCCGCGATGATCATCGCCATGTCGAGCTGGCTGAATGCCGCGGCCCTTGCCGGCTCGGCGGCACTCGAACAGCACCTCGCCGAAACGGTGGAGGACTACACGACCGATCTCGACCAGGCGCATCAGAACGCGCTGGCCGCCCAGAGCCTGCTGCCCGACATCCGGCGGGCTTCGGAGCGGTTCGGGCAGCTCGCCGCCTCCGAGCAGCAGTCGGGCGCGCTGACGGGCACGACCGGTTCGGGCAGCGTCGTGGCGCTGCTTTCGCAGATGTCGGCGCAGCTCAAGGAGCTGGAAAGCGGCATCAACGCGTCGCGCGAGCAGGTGACCAATCTCTTCAACGAAGGGCAGAAGCGGCTGGAGACCATGCGCACCCTGGTCTCGGCGCCGGGCCAGGTCGAGCCAAGGGCCGACCAGTTCTCGTCCGAAGTCGTGGCGCTGACCGGCGTCATCGCCTCGCTCGGCCAGACCTCGATCGCACCCTCGATCCGCCGCGCGGCCGACGACCTGTCGCTCGGGTTCATCGCGCCCGTCGCCGACGGCGGCAACGCCGATCTCGTCAACCGCCAGGACCAGGTCATGGAAACGGTGCGGGCATCGGTTGCGGCGCAATCGAAGGTACTGTCGCAGGCGGCCGACGAAATCCTCGCCCGCCCCGCCGTGCCGGAGCGGCGTTTCGTGCCGCTCTCCTCCGCCGAGGCCGTGCTGCGCTACGCTTCCGACTTCATTCCCGCCTGGGCCGGCGCCATCTCGATCGATCTCCTGCCGGGCGTGATGGTCTTCATCCTCGCCGTCGTGCACGGCGCGATCCGCAAACAGGAGGAGAAGCTGCCGTTTGCCGAACGGATCACCGCAGCCGAGCTTCTCCAGGCGCTGGAGGTGCAGCGCGCCGTCTCGGCCAAAGGCATCGATATCGAGGAGGCGGTCGCCGAGGCGGAGGCGCAGGAGCCGAACAACATCACCAATCTCGACCTGAAATCGCGCACGAGGGACCGGTCGCATGAGGATCGATGAGCCGATCAAGGCGCTGATGCGGCTCGACGACGGCGTGCTGATGCGCGGCGCCTTCTACATATTGCTGTCGGCCGCGGCCGTGTTCCTCCTCATCGACGTGCGCGACATCACCGCGATGAACGCGGCCCTGCCGGTTTACGATCCGGCGCATGAGGATCAGCCGGTGCTGCCGCCTGCTCTGACCGAAGGCGTTCCCGCGGCCCCGCCGGTGCAGCCGGCAAGCCCGAAGGAGGTGCTGCGCCAGCCGGTGAAATTCGAACTCGTCTCCGGCGGGATACTGCTGGCCGAGGGAACGATCGAACCGGGCGCGGCGGAACGCTTCGCCAAGGAAATCGAGGCGCGCGGCGAATATGTGAAGACGGTGGCGCTGAACTCCCCCGGCGGTTCCGTGGACGACGCGATCGCCATGTCGAAGCTGATCCGCGAGAAGAAGCTCGACACCAAGGTGGCTTCGAAAGCGCTCTGCGCCTCTTCCTGCCCGATCGTCTTTGCCGGCGGCGTCGGGCGGACAGCCGAGAAGGATGCGGTGGTCGGCGTGCATCAGGTCTTCAACGGCAGCCGCGAGCGGCCGACGGCGGAACAGGCCATGGCCGCCGCGCAGGCGACCACCGCGCGGGTCGCGCGGCATCTCGACCAGATGGGCATCGGCGCGGGGCTGTGGATCAACGCGCTCGAAACGCCGCCGGACCGGCTCTACTACCTGACGCCGAAGGAAATGGCCGATTTCAAGCTGACGACCGAGCCGGTCGCGACGGCGAAGAAGAGCTAGAGCGTTTCCTTCGCGATCCGCCTCGACTGCAGGGCAGCGAAAAGCGAAAGGAGCAGCATGACGCCGGTGAAGGCCGCGACCGCCCACCAGCCGTCGGCGCTCCAGAAATGCCCGCCGAGCGAGCCCGCCACGCTGGAGCCGAGATAATAGCCGAGCAGATAGAGCGAGGAGGCATGGCCCTTGGTGCCGCGCGCCAGCTTGCCGACCAGCGCGCTGGCGACCGAATGGGCCATGAAGAAGCCGGAGGTCAGGAGCACGATGCCGAGGATGATCGCCGAGAGCGGCGTCGCGAGGGTCGTGGCCACGCCGATGATCGCGATGACGACGCCGACCGGCATGACCAGGAAATGGCCGAAACGATCGCTCAGGTGACCGGCCGCCCAGGAGGCGGCGATGCCGAAGAGATAGACCGTGAAGATCAGGCCCAATTCGGTCTGGTTGAGACCGTAGGGCGCCGCGACCAGCCGGAAACCGGCGTAATTATAGATCGTCACGAAGGCGCCCATCATCAGGAAGCCGATGGCGAAGAGCAGAGCGAGCGCCGGGTTTTTAAGATGCCCGAGCCAGGCATCGACGTGGTAGCGCATATCCGACCTGCGGGGAATGAAGTTCCGCGACGGCGGCAGGAGGATCAGGAAGCCGACCGCCGCGAGAATGCCCATCACGCCGATGCCGGCAAGCGCCAGCCGCCATGAGAAATATTCCGCCAGCATGCCGGTGAAGACGCGGCCCGCCATGCCGCCGAAGGCATTGCCGGCGATATAAAGCCCCATCGAGGCGCCGAGACCCTTCGGATCGATCTCTTCCGACAGATAAGCCATCGCGACGGCCGGCACGCCGCCGAGCAGAAAACCTTCCAGCGCCCGGATGACGAGCAGCATGCGCCAATCCGGCATCACCGCACAGGCGATCGTGCAGAGCGAGGCGCCGAGTAGGGAGACGAACATCAGGCTGCGGCGGCCGAAACGCTCCGAAACCGGCGCGGCGCAGAAGATCGCAAAGGCCAGGAAGCCGGTGGAGAGGGAAAGCGACAGGGAGCTCGCGGCCGGGCTGACGCCGAAATCCTCCGAGAAGATCGGCATCAGCGGCTGCACGCAATAGAGCAGCGCGAATGTCGAGAAACCCGAGAGGAAGAAGGCCAGGCTGGCGCGGCGGTAAGCCGGCGTGCCGCGCACCAGGAACCGCTTCTCCTTCTCCCCGGATGCGGATTTGACCTGGTGAATATCGGATGAAGCGGGGATGTTTGCCAGAAGATCGGCGGCGCGGGACATGATCGAAAAGCCTTTCGTTATGAAACAGGTAGCCAGCAGCCGTCGATTTGTCCAATATATGAAAGAGACGATCTCGATAGGTTTTACAGATGGAGCTCCGGCATCTCCGATATTTTCTGGCCGTTGCCGAAGAGGGCAATTTCACCCGCGCCGCCGCCAGGCTCGGAATCGGCCAGCCGCCGCTCAGCCAGCAGATCCGCGATCTCGAAACCGAGATCGGCGCCATGCTGTTCCATCGGGTTCCGCACGGCGCCGAGCTGACGGCAGCGGGGACGGCCTTCCTTGCCGAGGCGAAGGCGTCGCTGGCGGCGGCCGACAACGCCAGGCTCGCGGCACAACGCGCGGCCCGCGGCGAGACGGGCAGGCTGGCGCTCGGCTTCACGGCTTCCGCAGCCTTCAATCCTCTCGTCACCGGCGCGATCCGCCGTTTCCGCAACCATTGGCCGGACGTGGCGCTGGCGCTCAGCGAAATGAACAGCAACTGGCTGATGGAAAAGCTCGTTCGCGGGGAAATCGACGCCGCCTTCATCCGCCCCGGCCTGGAGGACCCGAAGGAGGTACGGCTCAAACGGCTGCCCGACGAGCCCATGCTGATCGCGCTTTCCGCCCATCATCCGCTTGCGGGTCAGGCGCAGGTGCCGCTCGCGGCGCTCGCCGGCGAGCCCTTCATCCTCTTTCCGCGCACGGTGGGCCTCAGCCTCTACGACGACATCCTGCGCGGCTGCCGGGAAGCCGGTTTCGAGCTCACCGTGACGCAGGAAGCGCCGCAGATCCCCTCCGTCGTCAACCTCGTGGCCGCGGGCCTTGGCGTCTCCATCGTGCCCGCCTCGATCGCGAAGCTCGCGACCGAGGGCGTCGTCTATCGGCCGATCGAGGGTCCGCCGCTGATCGCCCGGCTGGGGCTCGCCATGCTGAAGGCACAGCGCTCCCCGATCGCGCTCAACCTGATGGAGCTGGTCTACAGCATCGGCCCGAAAATCGGAATCGATTTTCGGTAAGCACGATGCGTAGATTCAATAAGTTAGAGCGCCGTGCGTCCGTTCGGAGGCACGGCGCTCTAGGTCCTTTTCGCATGTCGCCATCGCAAAACCGATGCACGCCTTTGCGCGACATGCCGCCGATCAGCTCCCTTTGATCTCCCGCTCGCAGAAGGTGATGCGGTTGCTGAAGGGGTCGATGACCGTCACTTCCAGGCCCCAATCCGCCTGTTCAAGCCCCGGCCGCATGTAGGGATAGTTTTGGCCAATCAGGTCCGCATGGAACGCGCGGATGCCCTGCATGGGCACGAAAACCCTGGCACCCGGCGATGCGTCGCCCGCATGTTCGGAAAGGTGCATCAGCATGCCGCTGCGGGAGATCTGGCAGTAGAGCGGGGAATTCTCGCCGAAACGGTGCTCCCAATCGACATTGAAGCCCAGGAACCCGCGGTAGAATTCCATCGCCTTGTCGACGGAAAAGATCCGGAAGATCGGGATCGCGGGCTGGATCGAAACCGCTTCCGCCTTCCTTTGCCGCGGCTCCGCCGCATCGATCTTTGCAGCGAGAATGTTCCAGTTGTCGTAGCCGAACTGGGCTGCCACCAGTTCCAGCGTCTCGCTGTGCGTAACGTCAACCTTACGCTCTGCAAGCGCTTCACGCAGGCTTTTCGCCATCAGTTTCGCATCGCGGAAATCGCGCATCTCATCATCCTTTCAACGGACGAACGGCAAGATCAGGACCCGCATTGCTGATCCGTTCGTCATCATCGGCCGGATCGGCAAAGGATGAGAGGCGGTTGAGATGCGTTCACCATGGTCGAGGACCCGCGGGCGGCTGGCCGCATCCGGCCATGAACAGGAGTAACGCAGGAGGGAATTGCGTGCAAGCGGGAGAACGAGGCAGCCGGAGGATGGGAATTGCAAGTCGGCGTCCAAAGGCTTAGCTTCCCGGCCATTCTCATCGCGGATACGGGCATGGAACTTTCGGGCAAGCGCATCCTTCTGATCATTTCCGGCGGCATCGCGGCCTACAAGAGCCTCGACCTCATCCGCCGGCTTCGCGAACGCGGCGCCGCTGTGCGCCCCATCATGACCGCCGCGGCGCAGGAGTTCGTCACGCCGCTTGCCGTGGGCGCGCTCTCCGCCAGCCATGTCTATCTCGACCTCTTTTCCCGCGAGGACGAGCAGGATGTCGGCCATATCAGGCTCGCCCGCGACAACGATCTCGTGGTGGTCGCGCCGGCGAGCGCCGACCTGATGGCGAAGATGGCGCATGGGCTTGCCGACGATCTCGCCAGCGCCGTGCTGCTTGCCACCGACCGGCCGGTCCTGATCGCGCCGGCCATGAACCCGAAGATGTGGGCCGCGCCGGCAACGAAACGCAATGTCGAAACCCTGAAGGGCGACGGCATCCGTTTCATCGGCCCGATGGCAGGCGAGATGGCGGAAAGCAACGAGGCGGGACTGGGGCGCATGGCCGAGCCGCTGGAGATCGTCGCAGCCATCGCCGAACTGCTCGACGGCGCGCCGAAGCCGCTCGCCGGCAAAACGGCGATCGTCACCTCCGGCCCGACGCACGAGCCGATCGACCCGGTGCGCTACATCGCCAACCGATCCTCCGGCCGGCAGGGCCATGCCATCGCCGCCGCGCTCGCAAAGCTCGGGGCGGATGTGACGCTGGTTTCCGGACCGGTGACGATCCCCGATCCCGCCGGCGTGAAGACGGTGCATGTGGAGCGGGCTGAGGAAATGCTGGAGGCGGTCGTCTCCCGCCTGCCCGCCGATATCGCCGTGATGGTGGCCGCCGTCGCCGACTGGCGCGTCTCGAGTTCCGCCGGCCAGAAGATCAAGAAGCAGCCGGGCGAAGCGCCGGCACCCTTGCAGCTTGCCGAAAACCCGGACATCCTGAAGACCGTCGGCCATCACGGGAAGCGGCCGCGGCTGGTGGTAGGCTTTGCCGCCGAGACCCAGGACGTCGAGAAGAACGGCCGCGCGAAACTCGAACGCAAGGGCGCCGACATGATCGTCGCCAACGACGTCTCGCCCGAGACCGGCATCATGGGCGGCGCCCGCAACCGGGTGAAGATCATCAGCGCGAAGGGCGTCGACGAATGGCCGGATCTCGGCAAGGACGAGGTGGCCGAGCGCCTCGCCGCCCTGATCGCGTCCAAGCTGAAGTAGTTCCGCATGCCATCTTCAAACACAAAGAACTTTGTGACGCCAAAGACTTAGGGGCACCATAACCTCCGGCATCATGACCGTTTCCCGGCGGAGGGCCGATCACTTTTTGCAACAGGATGTAGCTTTCCGAGGTTGCCGGAGCGGATTTATGGCCTAAATTAGGCGTCATGTCGTACCAGGAACACCCAAAAGAGGACGAGCAGGCTTCTGCCCGATCCGCCGAGGAAGTCCTCTCCAGGCTTACGCTGCAACCCCGGAATTGGGCCCTGTTTCTCGATATCGACGGCACGCTGATCGATCTTGCCGAGACACCCGACGGCATCGTGGTTCCGCCGGATCTGCCTGAAAACCTGCATGGGCTTTCCTTCAAGCTCGGGGGTGCGCTGGCGCTGGTGACCGGCCGGGCGCTCGCCTATGCCGACCGGCTTTTCGCCCCTTACGAATTTCCGCTCGCCGGCCTGCACGGATCGGAACGGCGCAGCGCTTCCGGCGCCGTCAGCCGCATCGAGACCGGCAAGGCCTTCGAAGACCTGAAGGCCGCGCTTGCCGAGGAGGCCAGGGCCTGGCCGGGCGTCCTCATCGAGGACAAGGGCTCCGCCGTCGCCGCCCACTACCGGCAGGCACCCGCGCAACGCGAGACGGTCGAGGCCGCGATGCCCCGCTATCTCGACATGGCCGGCGCGGATTTCACGCTCCAGCGCGGCAAGATGGTGGCCGAAATCCGCCCCGCACGGGCAAGCAAGGGCCATGCGCTCAAAGCCTTCCTCGACGAAGCGCCGTTCAAGGGCCGCAGGCCGATCGCGATCGGCGACGACGTGACCGACGAGGCGATGTTCCGGGTGGCGAACGAGCTCGGCGGGCATTCAATCCGCATCGCCGAAACAGAGGCCGCGACGGACGCGAAATTCATCCTCCCCTCGGCGCATGCCTTGCGCACCATCATCGCGGCGCTCGCAGATAGCGGCAAATCCGTTTCCGCATGAACCGAAAGGAAAGACCTTGAGCCGACTTGTCGTCGTTTCGAACCGTGTCACCCTTCCGCAAAAGAGCGGCGATGCGCCGGCCGGAGGCCTCGCGGTCGCTCTGCAGGCGGCGCTGGAGGAGCGCGGCGGCATCTGGATGGGCTGGTCCGGCAAATCGAGCGGGGCGGGTGAGCCGGCACCCCTCAGCCTGCAGGAACACGGCAACATCACCTATGCGCTGACCGACCTCACCAAGACCGACGTGGAGGAATATTATCACGGCTTTGCCAACCGGGTGCTCTGGCCGATCTGTCACTACCGGCTGGATCTCGCCGAATACGGACGCAAGGAGATGGCCGGCTATTTCCGCGTCAACCGTTTCTTCGCGCACCGGCTGGCGCCGCTTCTCGAAGAGGACGACATCATCTGGGTGCACGACTACCATCTCATTCCGCTTGCGGCGGAACTGCGCCAGATGGGCCTGAAGAACCGCATCGGCTTCTTCCTGCATATCCCCTGGCCGCCGGCCGACGTGCTCTTCACCATGCCCGTCCACGAGGAGATCATGCGCGGGCTCTCGCATTACGATCTCGTCGGCTTCCAGACCGACCACGACCTCGACAATTTCGGCGGCGGGCTGGTGCGCGAGGGGATCGGCGAGCGGCTCAGCGAGGGGAAGTTCACCTCCTATGGCCGGACCTTCAAAGGCGGCTTCTATTCGATCGGCATTGAGACCGCGGCCTTTGCCGAATTCGCCCGCAACGCCGCCAACAACGCGATCGTGCGGAAGGCGCGCCAGAGCGTCGAGGGCCGCGACCTCATCATCGGCGTCGACCGGCTCGACTATTCCAAGGGGATCACCCAGCGCATCGACGCCTTCGAGCACTTCATCAAATCCAATCCCGGCCACCACAACCGCGTCACCTATCTGCAGATCACGCCGAAATCCCGGTCGGAAGTGCCGGAATACGAGCAGATGCAGCGCATGGTGGCCGAGCAGGCGGGCCGCGTGAACGGCGCGATCGGCACGGTGGACTGGGTGCCGATCCGCTACATCAACCGTTCGATCGGCCGGCCGGTGCTGGCCGGTCTCTACCGGCTGGCGCGGATCGGGCTGGTGACGCCGCTGCGCGACGGCATGAACCTCGTCGCCAAGGAATATGTCGCCGCCCAGGACCCGGAAAACCCCGGTGTGCTGGTGCTGTCGCGCTTCGCCGGTGCTGCCCGGGAATTGCGGGGCGCGCTGCTGGTCAATCCCTACGACATAGAAGGCACGGCAAACGCGATCGCACGCGGCATCAACATGCCGCTCGAAGAGCGCAAGGAACGTTGGGGCCGCATGATGGAGCACCTTCTGGAACACGACGTGACCCGCTGGTGCGACGACTTCCTCAAGGACCTCACCGCGGCTTGAACGCCTATGCGGTCGTCAAGGCTTCCGACGAACCGCGCCTCTTCCGTCATGCTCGGGCCGAGCATCTGCAACCGTCTAATGTATTGAAATGGCTTAGATCCTCGGCACAAGGCCGAGGATGACGCCGTGGGGGGGGCGAGCCGCTTGGAATATCTCGCCTTCAACGTCAGGCCGCCTGCCTGATCTCGCCAAGCGCCTCTTCGAGGCTCACGTGACCGAGGAACTGCCCGGCCGTCTTCGCATCCTCCCCATGCTCGATCGCCCAGGCGAAACGCACCGCCGGGTCTTCCTGCAGGCGTTCATAGAGCGCGTCGAGGTTTGCGAATTTCTTGCGGTCGACGGCCTGATGGAAATCGTTCCAGCGGGCGATGCCGGCAAAGTAAGCGTCCGCAAAACTCTTCTCGTCGCCGAGCAGCCATTGGCGGCCGCCGAGCAGCTTTTCGAGATGGGCATGGGCCTTCTCCACCTTGGCGATGCCATAGGCACGGAGCGCTTCCTTCGCCTGCGGCTCCAGCTCGTGTTCGACCGTATGCCAGAGCGGGCTGAAGGCGTTGAAGAAGCCGGTGTTCAGGAAAGCCAGCATCTGGTTCAGCCGGTCGAACTTTTCCGACTTCGGATCGAAGCCGAAACCCTTGCCGACCGAACGAGCGGCGATGTGGTTGAGGATCGCCATGCTCTCGCTCATCACCCGGCCGTCCGGCAGCATCAGCGACGGCGTTTCGCCCACCGGGTTGACCGGCCTGTAGGCGGCGCTCGAAACCACGCCGGGCATGTCGACGCGGCAAAGGCGATAGGGGGCGCCCGTCCATTCGAGCGCCACGATCGAGCCGAACGAACATCCTTCCGGCACGCCATAAAACAGGATCGGTGTCATATCTTCACTCCTTGGGAACTGAACCTTGTGGTGCCGTGAATATGATTTCGTGGACGATCTTGCGGTAGGCGTCTAAATTGCATTCCAAAGTTCACAAATCTGGAAGATGACATGGCCGCGCCGCTCAATCTCAACGACCTGCATTTCTTCGTCCAGGCCGTGGAGCATGGCGGGTTTTCCGCCGCCGGGCGCCGGCTCGGGGTGCCGAAATCCACGGTCAGCAAGCGCGTGGCGGAGCTGGAGAGCCGGCTCGGCGTGCGGCTGATCCAGCGCACCTCGCGCAGCTTTTCGCTCACCGAACTCGGCCGGGATTTCTTCCGGCACGCGCAGGCCTCGGTCATCGAAGCGGAAATGGCGGAGGCGACCGTGCGCACCCATCTCGGCGAGCCGAGCGGCACGGTGCGGATGACGGCCGCCGTGCCCACCGCGCAGTTCGTGCTCGCCGACCATCTCGCCGAGCTTTCCGTCCGCTATCCGAAACTCAGGCTCTCGCTGCATGTCAGCGACCGGTTCGTCGATCTGGTGCAGGAAGGTTTCGACATCGCCTTGCGCAGCCATCAGGCGCCCCTGCCGGATTCGACGCTTCTGCAGAGGAAGCTCGCCACGCATCCCTTCTTCGTCGTCGCGTCTCCGGATTACGTCCGCGCGCATGGCGAACCGCAGCGGCCGGAGGATCTCGCCGGGCACAAGGCCGTGACCGCCGATTTCCACGGTGAGCCCTGGCGGCTCGTCTCCATAGAGGGGGACGCGGTTGCGGTGACGCCGGAGCCGGTGATCGTCGCCGACGAGCCGATGGTGATGATGAAGGCGGCGATGGCCGGGCTTGGCGTGAGCTGCCTGCCCACCTCCGTCTGCCGCGGCGCGCTTGCCGAAGGCCGGCTCGTGCGCCTGCTGCCCGACTGGACGGCCGGCAGCATCACCACCACGATCCTGATGCCGCACCGGCGCGGACAGTTGCCGGCCGTGCGCGCCGTCGTCGACTTCCTGAGCGAGCGGCTTGGAAACTTCTGAACCGCGTTACAAGGCAGCGAACAGGCCTTGCTTCAGCTCGGCAATCCGTTCCTCGTTGCGGCGGTAGAATATCCATTGCTTGATGCGCTTGGCATGAACCAGTTCCGCCTGCACCAGAATGCGCATATGCTCGCTCAGCGTCGCCGGGGTGATGTTCAGCTTTTCGGCGATCAGCACGGCGCAGACGCCGTCCTCCTCCAGATCGCCGTCGATCTGCGGGCGGAAATGCTCGCGCGGCCGCTTCAGCCATTCGAGAATGGCGAGCCGCCGGTCGTTGGCCAAGGCTTTCAAGATATCCACGTCTTGCATTTCGTTATTTTGCCAAGTAACGAAATGAAGTCAATCCCGAAGGAGACCGCCATGTCCGCCGATCTTGTTACGCCCGAGCGCATCGCCGAAACGGAAAAGCTGATCCGCCCGCATATCCGCCGCACGCCGGTGATGCATGCCGACATGCGCGACTTCGGGGGAAGCGCGCTGCCGGTGGACCTGAAGCTCGAACTCCTGCAGCATTCCGGTTCGTTCAAGGCGCGCGGCGCCTTCACGAACCTGCTCACCCGCGAGGTTCCGGAGGCCGGCGTGGTGGCGGCGTCCGGCGGCAATCACGGTGCGGCGGTCGCCTATGCCGCGATGCGGCTCGGCGTGCCGGCCAAGATCTTCGTGCCGAGCGTCACCTCGCCCGCCAAGGCGGAACGCATCCGCTCTTATGACGCGGACCTGGTGATCGGCGGCGACCGCTACGCGGATGCGCTGGCCGCCAGCGAAGCCTATGTGGCGACGAGCGGCGCACTTGCCGTCCACGCCTACGACCAGATGGAGACGCTCGCCGGCCAGGGCACGCTCGGCAAGGAGATCGAGGAGGACCTGCCCGAGATGACGACGCTGCTGGTCGCGGTCGGCGGCGGCGGGCTGATCGGCGGCATCGCCGCCTGGTTCCGCGGCCGGGTGAAGGTGGTTGCGGTGGAATCCGACGGCGCGCCGACGCTTTACGAGGCGTTCAAGGCGGGCAGGCCGGTCGATGCGCCGGCCGGCGGCATCGCTGCGGACTCCCTTGCCCCGAGGCAGGTCGGCCGGCTGATGTTCCCGCTGGCGCAGAGATATGTCGAGCCGCCGGTGCTGGTGACGGACGACGAAATCCTCGCCGCCCAAAAGGCGCTCTGGAACGGCGCGCGCATCGTCGCCGAACCCGGCGGCGCCGCCGCCTTCGCAGCGCTTCTTTCCGGCAAATACGTGCCCGCCCCTACCGAGCGCGTCTGCGTCCTCGTCTGCGGCGGGAATACGACGGCGGTGAAGTTCGGTTGAGGCTTCGCCGCTTCCATTTTCAAGCGGCGATGGTGCTGTTCGAGGTTCCGGTGAGGACAGCCGGCGGCGTTCGAGCAGGCTTGGGTGAACAGGATGGATGACCGGATGGCCTTCCAGGACGTGCCGATCCAGCCCCCTTGTAACTTCCCTTTATCCGCATTTGGGGGTTTAGTTCCCGGTGCGGTGGCGGATGGAAGACCGAACCTCCCTTGGGACACCAAGCCCGTGGCAGAGCCCGGGTCTCCGTCCGCCGTTCCATCGAACCCGAACAGTCGCCAGGGCCGCTCGCGCAGGCAAAGCCCGCTTAGGCAAGGATGGGACAGGATGGATATCATCGTTGGCATCGACGTTTCGAAAGACCGGCTGGACATTCCAATCGTTCCGTCCGGTGAAGTGTTCCATGTGGGGAACGGCCATGCCGGCATCGAGGCTCTGGTCGATCGCCTGAAGGCGAAGCATTCTGCAGATGGCCCCTGTGTGGTGGCTCTGGAAGCAACCGGCGGCTTCGAGATGTTGGCGGCTGCAGAGCTGTCGTCTGCCGGGTTTGCGGTCATCGTGGTCAATCCGGCGCAAGTGCGTGCATATGCCAACGCGATCGGCCGTCGTGCCAAGACCGATCCGATCGATGCCGAAGTCATTGCGGCCTTCGTGGCTGCGACGCGGCCGGAAATCCGGCCCCTGCGGGATGCTGAAACCCAGGCGCTTTCGGCGCTTGTCGACCGCCGGCGGCAGATCATGCAGATGATCGTGGCCGAAGAAAACCGGTTGCGCATGGTTGTGGAGACGCAGGCGCAGAAGAGCATCAAGCGGCTGCTTGCGGCTCTGCGGCGAGAGCTGGACAGCCTGGATGCCGATCTCGACGAGCAGATCCGCAAGTCGCCGATATGGCGTGTGCGCGAGAGGCTGCTGGTCTCGGTTCCGGGCGTGGGATCGACCACGGCGCGCACGCTTCTGGCCGAGATGCCTGAACTGGGGAGTCTCGACCGACGACAGATCGCCTCGCTGGCGGGGCTTGCGCCCTGGACGCGGCAATCGGGCCAGTGGAAGGGCAAAAGCTTCATCGGCGGCGGCAGGGGCAAGGTACGGGCCGTGCTGTTCATGGCGGCCCTCGTCGCCAGCCGCCACAACCCGATGCTCAAGGTATTCCGCGACCGTCTGGTCGCCGCTGGCAAACCCAGGATCGTCGCCATCGTCGCCACCATGCGAAAGCTCCTCACCATCCTCAACGCCATCATCCGGGACAATAAGCCATGGCAAAACGCTTGACCGGCAAGACAGTCGCTCTGCCCTGCCGGGCATCTCCCCCACAAGGGGGGAGATCGGCTGGGTGCACCGGCTTCCCCAAACAATGACTCCGGCATCGAAGGCTTCGGTTGCTACATGATGAGCGGTCGGCTTGGAGAGAGTGGCCGTGCCACTCGTGATCTCCCCACCTGTGGGGGAGATGCCCGGCAGGGCAGAGGGGGGTATCACACGGTAGCGCTTTGCTATGGAAATAAGCACCACCCCTATTTTCCGACGCCCCTCACGCCGCCTTGGCGACGTGATATTCCTTGATCGCGGCCATCCTGATCGACGGGTAGCGCTCGGCCTCGTAGCGCAGCGAAAACGCGTCCTGGGCCAGGAAGACCGGGTCGCCGTCGAGGTCGCGGGCGATATCGCCGCGCTTGACGTTGAGGAATTTATCCAGATCGGCCGGATTGTCCGACGAGATCCAGCGGCAGACGGAGAAGCGCGACATCTCGAAGGAAACCGGCAGGCCGTATTCCGCCGACAGGCGTTCCTTCAGCACGTCGAGCTGCAGCGCACCGACGACACCGACGATCGCCGGCGACCCGTCTTCCGGCGAAAAGAGCTGCACGACGCCCTCTTCCGCCATCTGCTGCAGGGCTTCCTTCAGCTTCTTGGCCTTCATGGCATCTTCCAGCCGCACGCGGCGGAGGATTTCCGGCGAGAAGTTCGGCACGCCCTGGAAGACCAGCGGCTCGCCTTCCGTCAGCGTGTCGCCGATCCGGAGCGTGCCGTGGTTCGGGATGCCGACCACGTCGCCGGCATAGGCGGTATCCGCCAGCTGGCGCTGCGAGGCGAAGAAGAATTGCGGCGCGGTGAGGCCGAGCTGCTTGCCGGTGCGTGACAGGCGCGCCTTCATGCCGCGCTCCAGCTTGCCGGAGCAGATGCGGGCAAACGCGATGCGGTCGCGGTGGTTCGGGTCCATGTTCGCCTGGATCTTGAAGACGAAGGCCGTCATCCGGTCCTCGTCCGCATGCACCTTGCGGATGTCCGCCACCTGGTCGCGCGGGGGCGGCGCGAATTCGCCGAGCGCATCGATCAGGTCGCGGACGCCGAAGTTGCGCAGCGCCGAGCCGAAGAAGACCGGCGTCAGGTGACCTTCCAGAAACGCCTGCCGGTCGAAGGGCTTGCAGGCCTCGATCGCCAGTTCCGTCTCCTCTACGAAGGCGGCCCGCTCGTTTTCCGGCAGGCGGTCGGCCACCGATTGCGGGCCGTTGACTTTTGTCGGCGTCACCTCGGTATCGGAGCCGCGCACCGTGTTGTCCGCGAGGTGATAGGAGCCGCAGAAGGTCTTCGAGCGGCCGATCGGCCAGGTGACCGGCGCGCAATCGAGCGCCAGCTTCTCTTCCACCTCGTCGAGGATCTCGAACGGGTCGCGGCTTTCGCGGTCCATCTTGTTGACGAAGGTGATGATCGGGATGTCGCGCATGCGGCAGACTTCGAAGAGCTTCAGCGTGCGCGGCTCGATGCCCTTGGCGGCATCGATGACCATGACGGCCGCATCCACCGCCGTCAGCGTGCGGTAGGTGTCGTCGGCGAAATCCTCGTGGCCGGGCGTATCGAGAATGTTGAAGACGTTGCCGTCATATTCGAAGGTCATGACCGAGGTGACGACCGAAATGCCGCGCTCGCGCTCGATCTTCATCCAGTCGGAACGCGTCTGGATGCGGTCCTTCTTGGCCTTGACCTCGCCGGCGAGCTGGATCGCGCCGCCGAACAGCAGCAGTTTTTCGGTGAGCGTCGTCTTGCCAGCGTCCGGATGGGCAATGATCGCGAATGTGCGACGGCGGGCGACCGCCTCGGCAATGGTTTCGGGCATATCGTAAATCCTGTGAATTGCCGGCTATCTAGCGATTAAAGAACCGCATTGCAATTGACCTGCCGGCGGCGAGGACAAAGTAATGGCGCATGAACATCCATGCCCCATCCCCGCCGAAGCTCAATCTCGTCCGCCTGCCGCACGGCGCGGGCCTCGAACTGCCGTCCTATGAAACGGCAGGAGCGGCGGGAATGGACCTTCGCGCCGCGGTGCCGGAAGATGCGCCGCTGACGATCGCCCCGAGCCGGCGCGCGCTGGTGCCGACGGGCTTCATCTTCGAGATCCCGGATGGTTTCGAGGCCCAGATCAGGCCCCGTTCCGGCCTCGCCTTCAAGCACGGGATCACCTGCCTCAATACGCCGGGCACGATCGACAGCGATTATCGCGGCGAGGTGAAGGTACTGCTGATCAATCTCGGCGAGGAGGATTTCGTGATCACCCGCGGCATGCGGATCGCCCAGATGGTGATCGCGCCGGTGACCCGGGTGCGCGTCGCCGAAATCACCGAAGCGACGGCGACGACACGCGGCGCCGGCGGCTTCGGGTCAACGGGCGTCTAAACCCGAAGCCCAACCACCGGCATCGTGGCGGTCGCGATCTCTCACCTTTCGCGGCGGGTGATCTCGAAGAGGAACCAGGTCCGGCGTTCGGCCTCGTCGATCCAGTTCTCGAGCAGGCTGGCGGTCGCCACGTCGTTGTGCTCGTCGCAGAGATCGTGGGTTTCCCGCATCAGGGAAATGAGCTGCTTGTTGTCCTCCCGGAGCTCCGCCAGCATGTCTTCCGGCGTCACGAAATCCGCGTCGTTGTCGGGGATGCGCTGCAGGCGGGAGATATGGCCGATCGAGCGCAGGGTGGTGCCGCCGATCTTGCGGGCCCGCTCCGCCAGCTCGTCCGTCATCGCGAATATCTGGTCGGAATGCTCGTCCAGAAGCAGGTGGTAATCGCGGAAATGCGGCCCGGACATGTGCCAATGGAAATTCTTGGTCTTGAGGTAAAGCGAGAAGACGTCGGCAAGCAGCGTCGTGAGCGCGGCTGCGATATCCCTGACCGCGTTCGTTCCGAGGTCGGAAGGCGTGGCGAGCGGGGCAAGCTTGCGGTTCTTGGCAGTGCTGTCAGACATGGATCAATCCCCTTCGAGGTCGGATGCGGAGCCTACCGGGAGCCCGCGATCTCGAAATAACTGCCGCCCCCCGGCACTTTTTCAATGGCCGCCCATCCATATTTCGGCAGCGATTTTCTGTCGCACCCGCGAAAGGGCACGGCTTGCGGATGCAAAGCCGCTGGCCTCAGGGAACCTTTGGACATATCTTCCGGCATCTCGATGACTTTCCAGGGAGAAGCCTCATGTCGAAGAAGCCGGGCCGCGGCCGGATCTATTCCTCCATCACCGAGACCATCGGCGATACCCCGATCGTGCGGCTGGACAAGCTCGCAAGGGAAAAGGGCGTCAAGGCCAATCTCCTCGCCAAGCTGGAATTCTTCAACCCGATCGCCTCGGTCAAGGACCGTATCGGCGTGGCGATGATCGAGAGCCTGGAGGCAGAGGGAAGGATCACCCCCGGCCGGACGGTGCTGATCGAGCCGACCTCGGGCAATACGGGCATCGCGCTCGCCTTCGCCGCTGCCGCCAAGGGCTACAGGTTGATCCTCACCATGCCCGAGACCATGTCGGTCGAACGCCGCAAGATGCTGGCGCTGCTCGGCGCCGAACTGGTGCTGACCGAGGGGCCTAAGGGCATGAAGGGCGCGATCGCCAAGGCCGAGGAACTCGCCGCCACGCTGCCCGACGCGATCATTCCGCAGCAGTTCGAAAATCCGGCGAACCCGGAAATCCACCGCAGGACGACGGCCGAGGAAATCTGGAACGACACCGAAGGCAAGGTCGACATCCTCGTCTCCGGCATCGGCACGGGCGGCACGATCACCGGCGCCGGCCAGGTGCTGAAGGGCCGCAATCCGAACCTCAAGGTCGTTGCCGTCGAGCCGGAGGAATCACCCGTGCTTTCCGGCGGCGAGCCCGGTCCGCACAAGATCCAGGGCATCGGTGCCGGCTTCGCGCCGAAAATCCTCGACACGCACATCTATGACGAGATCGTCACCGTCAGCGGCCCGGAAGCCATGGAGATGGCCCGTCTCGTCGCCAGGCTCGAAGGCGTGCCGGTCGGCATTTCCTCCGGTGCAGCGCTGACCGCCGCAGTCGAAGTCGGCAGCCGCGAGGAAAACGCCGGCAAGAACCTGGTCGTCATCATCCCCTCCTTCGCCGAACGCTATCTTTCGACGGCGCTGTTCGAGGGGCTGGGCGGGTGAAATGAGCGAATAGCGAATAGCGAATAGCGAATAGCGAATAGCGAATAGCGAATAGGATTTCTCAAGAAACAACCGTGCGCAAGCGGCTGGAGAGAATTCTATTCGCTATTCGCTACTTACTATTCGCTTCTCGTTACCATTCGCTTCTCGCAATCACGCCACCGCCACGGCGAGCCGCTCGCCGGCCATGCGGTAGGAGATCGCCTCGGCGAGATGGATGCGGCCCACGATGTCCTTGCCGTCGAGGTCGGCGAGCGTGCGGGCCACCTTCAGCACGCGATGATAGCCGCGGGCGGAGAACTTCAGCTTCTCGGCCGCATCGCGCAGCAATTGCAGGCCGCCCGGATCGGGCTCCGCGAATTTCTCGATCAGCGACGTGGAGCACCGCGCGTTGGTGAGGATGTCCGGAGAGCCGGCGCGCGCGAAACGCGCGCGCTGCCTTTCCCGTGCCGCCGCGACCCGCCCGGCGACGTCGGCACTCCTTTCCGCCGGCACGGGGCGGATGAGATCGGCCGCGGAGACGGCCGGCACGTCGATGCGGATATCGATACGGTCCATCAGCGGACCCGAGATGCGTGCCTGGTAATCGGCAGCACAGCGCGGCCCGCGGGCGCAGGAATGGCCCGGCTCGCCGGCCATGCCGCAGCGACACGGATTCATGGCGGCGACGAGCTGGATGTTGGCCGGATAGGACACACGGTGATTGGCGCGCGCGATGACGCATTCGCCGGATTCCAGCGGCTGGCGGAGCGCATCCAGCACCTGCGGCGAGAATTCCGGGAATTCGTCGAGGAAGAGCACGCCGTGATGGGCGAGCGAGGCTTCACCGGGCTTCGCCCGCGTGCCGCCGCCGATGAGTGCCGCCATGGTGGCGGAATGATGGGGCGTGCGATAGGGCCGGCGGTCCGAAAGCTTGCCGCCGGACAACTGACCGGCGATCGAATGGATCATCGAGACTTCCAAAAGCTCGGCGGCCGACAATGGCGGCAGGATGGAAGGCAGGCGCGCCGCCAGCATGGATTTTCCGGAACCCGGAGGCCCGACCATCAGGAGATTGTGCCCGCCGGCCGCAGCGACTTCCAGCGCGCGCTTGGCGCTTTCCTGGCCCTTGATATCGGCGAGATCCGGGAGATTGGCGGGGTTCGCGCGGATCGCCGGCTGCGGCCGCGAGATCACCTGGGTGCCGCGGAAATGATTGGCGAGCGCGATCAGGCTGCGGGGTGCCACGATATCGATCTCAGCGCCGGCCCAGGCCGCTTCCGCGCCGCTGTCCGCCGGGCAGATGAGGCCCTTGCCGAGCCCATTGGCGCCGATCGCCGCCGGCAGGGCGCCGGCCACGGCTGCCAGCGTTCCATCGAGGTTCAGCTCGCCGATCACCACATAATCGGCAAGCGCATCGGGGGGAATGGCACCGAGCGCCGCCATCAAGCCCAACGCGATCGGCAGGTCGAAATGCGAGCCCTCTTTCGGCAGATCGGCGGGCGCCAGATTGACCGTCACCTTCTTCGGCGGCATCGCAAGCCCGGATGCATGCAGCGCGGCCTGAACCCGCTCCCGGCTTTCGGCCACCGCCTTGTCGGGCAGGCCGACGATATGCATGTTCATCTTGCCCGGCCCGACCATGACCTGCACGTCGACCGGAACGCCCTCTATGCCCTGAAATGCAACCGTGCCGACACGCGCGACCATATGAACCTGCCCCCAAGCCCCTTCTGGACGTCGGCGATACACGCTTTCCGCGCCAGCGATTGCAATCTGGCATGGAATCAGGAATAAAACAAGAACATTGATCGAACAATTTCGCGCCGCCGGTGCAACCGGGTTGCATGCGGTTGCATCCGTGGAACAAAGGCGATCCGTATCCGAAACGAGGCGAAAGAATTTCCGTCCAGGCCGCGGAATAGTCTTTCCTATTCTACGCAATCACGGACGGAAAGCCGCTTCACACTTCGCCGGCAGCCGCTTTATCAGGCGCGCCGGGCTTCGATTGCATCCCAGAGCAGGCTTGCGACGTCGGCCCCGCCAAACTTCTTCACCTCGCGGATGCCCGTCGGGGACGTGACGTTGATCTCGGTCATATAGTCGCCGATCACGTCGATGCCGACGAAGAGGAAGCCCCTTTCACGGAGAGCAGGTCCGATCCGTTCGCAGATTTCCTTTTCGCGCGGGGTGATCTCGGTCGGCTCGGCGCGGCCGCCGACATGCATGTTGGAGCGGCTGTCGTGCTCGGCCGGCACGCGGTTGATGGCCCCGACCGGCTCGCCGTCCACCAGCAGGATGCGCTTGTCGCCCTTGCGCACGGCAGGCAGATAGGCCTGCGCTATATAGGGCTCGCCGCGATACATCTGGCCGAACATTTCGAGAAGCGACGTGAAATTGCGGTCGTCGCGGGCCGAATGGAAGACGCCGGCGCCGCCATTGCCGTAGAGCGGCTTCAGGATGATGTCGCCCATCTCCTCGCGGAAGCGGGCGATCTCCGCCGGATCCCGGGAGATCAGGGTCGCCGGCATCAGGTCGGCGAACTCGGTGACGAAAATCTTCTCCGGCGAGTTGCGCACCCAGGCCGGGTCGTTCACCACCAGCGTCTTCGGGTGGATGCGTTCGAGCAGATGGGTCGAGGTGATGTATCCCATGTCGAAGGGAGGATCC
Source organism: Neorhizobium sp. CSC1952 (assembly GCF_030378245.1). Lineage (NCBI taxonomy): Bacteria > Pseudomonadati > Pseudomonadota > Alphaproteobacteria > Hyphomicrobiales > Rhizobiaceae > Neorhizobium > Neorhizobium sp. CSC1952. The sequence goes on from NZ_CP128416.1 coordinate 1,252,941, forward strand.
TGGCGCAGATGGACGACGTCCATCGCCGACAGGTCGACGCGCTCCTTTTCGCCGAGCGTGAAATGATCGCCCTTGATGTCGCGCACCTGCAGCGGCTCGACGGCGGCAAAGATCCTGCCGTCGCGCATCGTCAGCCGGTCCGGCGTATAATGGAAGAGCTCGAAACCGCGCGCCTGCGCCTCCAGCGCCATGGCGAAGGTGGAATCGCCGGCAATGTTGATGCCGGAGATATGGTCCATCTGGAATGCGACCTTGCGGATTTTCGCCATGACTTCAGTCCCCTAGAATTGGCTCGCCTGATGTAGGATGGCGAGCCCTCAAAGGCAACCGGTCAACCCGTTTATCGGCCGGCAAGGCCGACCTGAGGCCCGAAGCGCCGCGCAGCCGGCAGATGCTCGCCGTCAAACGACCGGCTCGGCCGGCGCCAGCTTCGCTTCGGCCGGCACGTTGCCGGGCAGTCGCCTGCCGGTATCGGCCGCGAAGAAATGCAGGCGCCTCGCATCGACGGCAATGCGCATCTCGGACGCGAGCTCCGTCTCGGGAGAAACGGCAGCCGTGACCTGCTGATCGCCCACCGCACCGTGGATAAGGCGCTGGGAGCCCAGCTCCTCGGTATATTCGAGGCGGAAGGGCAAAGCCTCCTCATCCGCACGCGCGACACGCAGGTCCTCGGCGCGGATACCCACGGTGACCGCGCCGGAGGTCGGCGCAAAACCCTTGAGGCCGATCACCGCCGGCCCGATCGCAAGCCTGTCGCCATGCAGCTCGCCCTTGACCAGATTCATGGCCGGCGAGCCAATGAAGCTCGCGACGAAGGTGGAGGCTGGCGCGTGATAGACTTCCAGCGGCGCGCCGATCTGCTCGATCTGGCCGCCGTTCAGCACGACGAGGCGATCGGCGAGCGTCATCGCCTCGAGCTGGTCGTGGGTGACGTAGATCGAGGTGGTGCCGAGGCGGCGCTGCAGGCGCTTGATCTCGCCGCGCATGGAAACGCGCAGCTTGGCATCCAGGTTCGAAAGCGGCTCGTCGAAGAGGAAGGCGGCCGGCTTGCGGACGATCGCACGGCCCATGGCGACGCGCTGGCGCTGGCCGCCAGAAAGGGCACGCGGCTTGCGGTCGAGATACTGGGTGATTTCCAGCATCCGGGCTGCTTCCGCGACGCGGGCGTCGATCTCGGACTTCGGCGTGCCGCGGTTCTTCAGGCCGTAGGCGAGATTGTTGTAGACCGTCATATGCGGATAGAGCGCGTAATTCTGGAACACCATGGCGATGTCGCGATCGGCCGGCTCGACATTGTTGACGACGCGGCTGCCGATCTTCACCTCGCCCTCGGAGATGGTCTCCAGGCCGGCGATCATCCTGAGCAGCGTGGACTTGCCGCAGCCCGACGGGCCGACCAGCACGATGAACTCGCCATCGGCGATGTTCAGCCTGATGTCGGTGACGGCGCGCACGCCACCGGTATAGATCTTGCCGACGCTTTCGACATCGATGGAAGCCATTGCTATTTCTCCGTTTCAGTGAGGCCGCGGATGAACAGGCGCTGCATGAAGATGACGATGACGATCGGCGGCAGCATGGCCAGCACCGAAGCGGCCATCACGAGATTCCACCGGATTTCGCCATCCTGGACAGCGACCATGCGCTTCATGCCCATCATCAGCGTGTAATAGCTGGGATCGGTGGTCACCAGCATCGGCCAGAGATACTGGACCCAGCCGTAGATGAAGAGGATGACGCAGAGCGCCGCGATATTCGTGCGCGAGAGGGGAAGCAGGATGTCCCTGAAGAACTTCATCGGACCCGCGCCATCCACCCGGGCAGCCTCCATCATCTCTTCCGGAACGGTCATGAAGAACTGCCGGAACAGGAAGGTGGCGGTCGCCGATGCCACCAGCGGAATGACCAGACCCGCCCAGGAATTCAGCATGCCGAGATCGGCGACGATCTTGTAGGTCGGCATGATCCGGACCTCGACCGGAAGCATCAGGGTGATGAAGATGATCCAGAAGGCGAGAAGACGGAAGGGAAACCGGAAATAGACGATGGCGAATGCGGAGAGGATGGAGATCGCGATCTTGCCGACGGTGATGACCACGGCCATGATCAGCGAGTTCGCCGCCATCAGCGGATAGGACGGCAAACCGTTGGCGGCCGAGACGTTGGTGAAAATCTGCGTGTAGTTCTCAAGGAAATGCGATCCCGGCAGAAGCGGGACGGCGCTGCTCATCAGCGTCTGCGCATCGTGCGTGGAGGCGATGATCGCCACATAGACAGGCAGTGCGACGACGATGAAACCGCAGATCAGGAAGAGATGCGTGAGGAACGTCAGGAAAGGGCGGTTCTCAACCATGAGCCTCGGCTCCTCAATACTGTACGCGCCGCTCGACGAAGCGGAACTGGACGACGGTGAGGACGATGACGATCAGCATCAGCAGGACCGATTGCGCCGAAGACGAACCGAGATTTAGGCCAAGATAGCCGTCCTGGTAGACCTTGTAGACCAGAATATTGGTGGACTGGGCGGGACCGCCTTCCGTGGTCGCGTCGATGATGCTGAACGTGTCGAACATCGTGTAGTTGACGTTGACGATGAAAAGGAAAAACGTGGTCGGCGACAGCAGCGGCAACGAGATATCGAAGAATCGCTTCACGGGTCCCGAGCCGTCGATCGCCGCAGCCTCCATCAGGGTGTTCGGAACCGACTGAAGCCCCGCCAGGAAGAACAGGAAATTATAGGAAATCTGCTTCCAGGCGGCGGCGATGATGATCAGGATCATCGCATGCGTTCCGTTGAGGGTGTGGTCCCACCGGACGCCGAAGAAGGACAGATAATAGGGGATGATCCCGGTCGTGCTGTTGAAGAGGAAGAACCAGAGGACGCCGGCGACGACGGGCGCCACGGCGTAAGGCCAGACGAGAAGCGTCGTGTAGAGGCGGGCGGACCGCATCAGGCGATCGACGGCGACCGCAAAGAGCAGGCCGAGCACCATCGATACGACGGTGACGGCGACCGCGAAAACGGCGGTCCTGATGAACGAATCCAGATAGGCCGGATCCTGCATCAGACGCGCATAATGGGTAAAACCGACAAAGACGGTGGAGAAGCCGAAAGGATCTTCACGCTCGAAGGACGACTTCACCGCCTGGCCCGCCGGCCAGATGAAGAAGATCAGCGTGATGGCCAGCTGAGGCGCCAGCAGGACGTAGGGCAGCCAGCGGTTCTGGAATGTCGTGCGTTTGGTATCCATGCGTCCGCCTGCCGTCGCGAGGTCTTGCAAACAATCTTGCAAACAAGGAGAGGACCGGCGAGCCGGCCCCCTCCCGCATTCTGAAATTGAGGATCAGTTGGCGGCCTGGAACTCGCGCAGAAGCTCGTCGCCACGCTTGACGGCGCTGTCGAGCGCCTGCTTGGCGTCCTTCTTGCCGGCCAGCAGCGCCTGGAATTCCTCGTCCACGACGGTGCGGACCTGAGCGAAGTTGCCGAAGCGGACACCCTTGGAGTTCGGGGTCGGCGTGCCGCGCATGATCTGCTTGATCGAAACGTCGGAGCCCGGGTTCTTCTCGTAGTAGCCCTGGCTCCGGCCGAGTTCGTAGGCGGCATTGGTGATCGGCAGGTAGCCGGTGGCCTGGTGCCAGTCAGCCTGGACTTCCGGCTTGGAGAGATAGGCGAAGAACTTCGAAACACCCTTGTAGGTGGCATCGTCCTTCCCGTTCAGGACCCAAAGCGTGGCACCACCGATGATCGAGTTCTTGGGCTCGCTGATCTCGTCCTCGTAGTACGGCAGCGGAGCGAAGCCGGGCGTGAAATCCTTGGCATTGTTGATGACGCCGGCGCGGCCAGCCGACGAATTCATCGTGATGGCGCATTCCTGGCTGTAGAACATCGTCGCGGCCTGGTCGCCGCCGACGGGACCGCCGTACTTGAAGAGGCCCTCGTCCTGCCACTTCTTCAGGTTCGCCCAGTGCTTGACCTGCAGCGGACCGTTGAATTCGAACTTGGTGTCGAAGCCGCCGAAACCATTTTCGAGCGTGCCGAACGGCTTGTCATGCAGGGCCGACAGGTTTTCCGTCTGAATCCAGGTGATCCAGGCGGAGGTGAAGCCACACTTGGCCGCGCCGGAGGAAACGATCTTCTTTGAGAATTCCTCGACTTCCTTCCAGGTCTTCGGAGCGACTTCCGGATCAAGGCCGGCCTTTTTGAAGACATCCTTGTTGTAGTACATGATCGGCGTGGAGGAGTTGAAAGGCAGCGACAGGATATTGCCTTCGGTGTCCGAGTAGTAACCGGTGACCGGCGCCAGGAAGGACTTCGGATCGAAGCTTTCACCCTGATCGGCCATCAGCTTGTAGACCGGATAGACGGCGCCCTTGGCGGCCATCATCGTGCCGGTGCCGACTTCAAAGACCTGCACGATCGCCGGCTGCTGATTGGCGCGGAAAGCCGCGATCGCAGCGGTCAGGGTTTCCGGATAGGAGCCCTTGTAGACCGGAACGACCTTGTAATCGCTCTGGCTTTCGTTGAACTTCTGGGCGACCTCCTCGAGCTTCTTGCCGAGCTCACCGCCCATGGCATGCCACCAGGTCACTTCGGTCGCAGCAAGCGACGAGGTTGCCGACAGAGCAACCGCGAATGCGGCCATCGAAAGCTTCTTGAACATGTTGACGTCCTCTCCACCTTTGTTGGGGTCGAGGATCGCAATAGGGCCCGGCTGTGACAGCCCCTTAACAGTTTCATGTCAGATTTGTTACATTGCACAGCCATGCAGCAATTTCACGGAGGCATCAGAAAGCATCCGGAAAATGCCGGGGCAGACGGCCCGGAAGCACGGCGACGACGTCGTAGCGCTGCGACAATCGCGCGGCATCCTTTCGTTTCGCCAGCCAGAGATCGCTCGCGGAGCGGATGCGCTTCTGGGTCGTGAAACCGACTGCGTCGACCGCCTCCCGTTCGCCGATCCGCGCCTTGACCTCCACGAACACGACGAGGTCGCCCTTGCGGGCGATGAGATCGATCTCTCCGAGCCTGGTTCGATAGCGGATCGCCAGGATGCGATATCCCCTGGCCATGAGATAAAGTGCGGCGAGATATTCGGAGACGCGGCCACGTCTTTGGGCTCTCTGGCGCTGGGCTTTCCGGCGCTCGGCCCTGCGGCGCTTCAGGTCCGCGTCGTCGTCCGCCGCCACCCTCAGCCCCCGGCCTTCAGTTCCAGGAGCCGCTGGTAGAGGTCCTTGCGGGCAAGCCCCGTGATCCTGGCCGCTTCCGCCGCCGCCCTGGCGGCTGGCATGGCGGAAGAAAGCTCGCGCAGCAGCGCGTCCACCTCCATCTCGCCCGGCGCTTCTTCAGCCTCGGGAGGCGCCACGATGAGGACGATCTCGCCCTTCACGGCGCGGTCGTCGTCATAATAGGCGGCGAGCTCCTCCAGAGTGCCGCGCCGGAACTCCTCGAAGGTCTTCGTCAGTTCGCGGCAGACGCAGGCACGGCGGCTCTTTCCGAGAACCTCGGCGGCGGCGGCAACGGTCGCGCCGATGCGATGCGGGGATTCGAAGAAGATCAGCGTCGCCGGCACCCTCGAAAGCTCGGCCAGCCGGTCCCTTCTTCCCTTGTCCTTCGCCGGCAGGAAGCCCGCGAAGAGGAAGGCGTCGGACGGCATGCCGGAACCCACGAGTGCTGCGAGCGGCGCCGAAGCACCGGGGACCGGCACGACCTTGTGGCCCGCCTCGATCGCCATCCGGCCGAGCCGGTAGCCGGGATCGGAGACGAGCGGCGTGCCGGCATCGGAGACCAGCGCCACGGATCTGCCCTCCTCCAGCGCCGCGATGAGCTTCGGCCCCGCCTCTTCGGCATTGTGTTCGTGATAGGCGAAGGGCCGGTTGACGATGCCGTAACGGTCGAGCAGCACGCGGGTCACACGGGTATCCTCGCAGGCGAGCACGTCGGCGCCGGAGAGCGTTTCGAGCGCACGCAGCGTGATATCGCCGAGATTGCCGATCGGGGTGGCGACCAGATAGAGCGCCGGCTCCAGCGGCCTTGCGGGCACGAATGTATTGGCGACGCGATAGCCGCGCTGCGCGGTCTTCAGGTCATCGGTCACGGGCTGTCACGCGGGGTCGGATAATCATGGCTCTTTATGATGGAGCCGGCCTGCTTCGGCAAGTGAAGCCCGGCGGCGGGGCGATGGCATGTTTTTCTGTGTGCAAGTGCCGGCCGCGATGCGGAATTGGTCCGGTAACCTCTCGTTCACCTCTTGCTTTTCGCCGCCGTTGTCTGCCATTTTGCCCGTCCACATCATACAGTCGGCCTACAAACCCGACAAAAAATACGGGGTCCGGTCTTGCCGGACCGCCACGGTCGAAAGCGGTAGCGTCCATGCGTATTACTCTTGAGCGGTCCAACCTCTTAAAATCGCTGAACCACGTGCATCGCGTGGTCGAGCGGCGGAACACGATCCCCATCCTCTCCAACGTGCTGATGCGCGCCTCCGGCAACAGCCTGGATCTCAAGGCGACCGACCTCGATCTCGAAATCACCGAATCCGTTCCGGCCATGGTCGAGAATGCCGGAGCCACGACGGTGCCGGCGCATCTGCTCTACGAAATCGTCCGCAAGCTGCCCGACGGATCGGAAGTGCTGCTCGCCACCACCTCCGACGGCGCCTCGATGACCGTGCAGTCCGGCCGGTCGAAATTCTCGCTGCAATGCCTGCCGGAATCGGATTTCCCGGATCTGACCGCCGGCAGCTTCACGCATACCTTCAAGCTGAAGGCGACCGATCTGAAGATGCTGATCGACCGCACCCAGTTCGCGATCTCCACGGAGGAGACCCGCTACTATCTGAACGGCATCTTCTTCCATACGATCGAAGCGGGCGGCGACCTGAAGCTGCGCGCCGTCGCGACCGACGGGCACCGCTTGGCGCGCGCCGACGTCCAGGCGCCGTCCGGCTCCGAGGGCATGCCGGGCATCATCATCCCGCGCAAGACGGTCGGCGAACTCCAGAAGCTGGTCGACGATCCGGAAGCAGCCGTCACCGTCGAAGTGTCCGACGCCAAGATCCGCCTGACGATCGGCACGATCGTGATGACCTCCAAGCTGATCGACGGCACTTTCCCGGATTACCAGCGCGTCATCCCGACCGGCAACGACAAGGAAATGCGGGTCGATTGCGAAAGCTTCACCAAGGCCGTCGACCGCGTCTCGACGATTTCCTCCGAGCGCGGCCGCGCGGTGAAGCTGTCGCTGACGGACGGTCAGCTCATGCTGACGGTCAACAATCCGGATTCCGGCAGCGCCACCGAAGAAGTGGCCGTCGGCTACGACGCCGACCCGATGGAGATCGGCTTCAACGCCAAATACCTCCTCGACATCACCGCCCAGCTTTCCGGCGAGGACGCGATCTTCATGCTGGCGGATGCGGGTTCACCGACGCTGGTGCGCGACACGGCGGGAGACGACGCTCTCTACGTCCTGATGCCGATGCGCGTCTAACCATTTGAGGCGGCTGGGAAAATTCCAGCCGCCTTTTTCCTTGCATTTTCCCGCAGCGACATTTTCTCTTGCTTTTGCGGCATGCGGGGCCACATAGGGGCAGAAAGGGAGAGGACATATCCATGGAGTTGCGCCTGAAGGAGCGGCTTGGCCGCAAGTTCGATGAGGAAATCCGGTTCTTCAAGGGCTGGATCGACGGTCCCAAGCGCGTCGGCGCGATCTGCCCGACCTCTTCGGTCACGGCGAAACGCATGGCAAGCGTCATCGATACGGCTTCCGGCCTGCCGGTGCTCGAACTCGGACCCGGCACCGGCATCATCACCAAGGCGATCCTGAGGCACGGTGTGTCGCCGGAAAATCTCGTCTCGATCGAATATTCGACGGATTTCTACCAGCATCTCGTCCGCACGTTCGCGGGCGTCAACTTCATCAACGGCGACGCCTTCGATCTCGAACGCACGCTCGGCGCCTGGAAGGACAAGACCTTCGACAGCGTCGTCTCGGCGATCCCGCTCCTGAGCTTCCCGATGGAACGGCGCATCGCGCTGCTCGAAGACCTGCTCGACCGCATTCCCGCCGGGCGGCCCGTGATGCAGATCACCTACGGTCCCGTTTCCCCGATCATCGCCAATCCGGACCGCTACAGGATCAAGCATTACGATTTCGTGGTCCGCAACATCCCGCCGGCGCAGCTCTGGACCTATACGCGCGCCTAGGTGATAACCGGCTCGAAGTTCCGGCCGTTCACGAGCGTGACCTGACATGACCTTCGGCCTCTACATCACCCATCCGCAGGTTCGGATCGACCCGGATATCCCGGTGCCGGAATGGTGCCTTTCCGATATCGGCCGCGCCCGTGCCGAGGCCGCGGCGAAATCATCATGGGCAAGGCAACTCGGCCGGATCGTTTCCAGCGGCGAGACGAAGGCGATCGAAACCGCCGAAATCCTCGCCTCCGCATCCGGTCTCACGATCGAGATCGCCCAAGACACCCATGAGAACGACCGTTCGGCGACCGGCTTTCTGCCGCCGCCCGCGTTCGAGGAAGCCGCGAACCGGTTCTTCGCCCACCCCGACGAAAGCTTCAAAGGCTGGGAGCGTGCGATCGATGCTCAGGGGCGCATGGTCTCGGCGGTCAACCGCATCCTCGCGGATCATGACCCGCACGTGCCGATCGCGTTCGTCGGCCATGGCGGCGTCGGGACCCTGCTGAAATGCCGCCTCCTCGGCATTCCGATCGCCCGCGATCGCGACCAGCCGCCCGGCGGCGGAAATCTCTTCTGCTTTACCCTTGCGGATCGCGCCGTCTCGTGCGACTGGACCCCTATCGAAAAATGGGAAGGAATCAGGGCATGAACGCACGTGACCGTTTGATCGTGGGCCTCGACATCCCGACCATCGCGGAAGCGGAAAAGATGGTCGCCAGGCTCGGCGACACGGCCTCCTTCTACAAGATCGGCTATCAGCTCGCCTTCGCCGGCGGACTGGAATTCGCCCGCGACCTCGTCAAGGACGGCAAGCAGGTCTTCCTCGACATGAAGCTGCTCGACATCGACAACACGGTGGCGAAGGGCGTCGAGAACATCGTCAAGATGGGCGTCACGATGCTCACCCTGCATGCCTACCCGAAGGCGATGCGGGCCGCAGTCGACGCGGCAAAGGGCTCCGATCTCTGCCTGCTCGCGGTCACGGTGCTCACCTCCATGGACGAGGCCGATCTCGTCGATGCCGGCTACGAATACGATCCGCACACGCTGGTGCTGCGCCGCGCCGAACAGGCGCTTGCCGCCGGCATGGGCGGCATCGTCTGCTCGGCGGAAGAATCCGCCGCCGTGCGCAAGATCGTCGGGCCGAACATGGCGGTCGTGACGCCCGGCATCCGCCCCGCAGGCTCCGACGCGGGCGACCAGAAGCGGGTGATGACGCCCGCCGACGCGCTCCGCGCCGGTTCGAGCCATCTCGTCGTCGGGCGGCCGATCGTCAAGGCACCCGATCCGAAAGCGGCGGCGCAAGCCATCCTCGCCGAGATGGCGTCCGTCCTCTAACGATTGTCCGAAACCGTGTTGTGCTCGTCGTGATCGACGATGAGGCCCGGCCTTCCCCCGGGCAGGCGGTTGCCGGTGACGATATTATACTGCGCGTAGTCATAGGGGCTGAGGCTGCTGCCGAACGGCCGGTCCGGCCGCGAGAAGCAATAGGTGCTCGTTGCCTGGCGGCTGCCGAGCCAGACCGCCGGCCGCGCCGCCCAGAAATTCGTGTAGCGGAACGTGTTACCGGTGATCACGTTGCGCTCCGGCTTCTGGTGACGGATCGTGCCGCCCTCGCCGCAATTGCGGTAGACAAAAATGCCGCCCTTGATCGGGTTCTCGAAGATATTGCCTTCGATGCGGTTGTCCGCCGAACCGTCGACCGCGATCATCTCGCGCCGGGCCGTGCGGATGTCGAACATATTGCCGATGATCCGGTTTCGGGCAGATTCCGCATCCAGATAGATCGCCGTGCCGTTGGTGTTGCCGGTAAAGCGGGAGTTTTCGACGGTCATTTCCGTCACGCCCGGCGCCGCATAAAGCGGAATGCCGCCGCTCGCCACGAAGGTGATGTCATCAAGCGTGATGCCGCTTGGCGCCGCAGCCTGGGCCCGCGCGGTATGACCGGCTTCGAGGGACGACAGCCGAACCTCTTCCGCCTGACCGTTGCTGCCGAGGCCCTCGATGCGGACATCGCCCTCAATGACGCAATTGCGGATTTGGATATTGCGCGGCGCATCCCAGCTTCCGTCCGCCCGGCGGACCGAGCGGATCCATACCGTCCGGGCTTTGGCCGTCCTCCCGTCCAGCGTGCCGCCCTTACAATCGAGCGTCGCGCCGGAAGCCGCGCTGCCGGAAAAGGCGATGGGCCGGGTGATGGCGTCCGTCTTCGCGAGGGTCAGGTCGCAGGCGATCTCCACCGGTTTTACCTTTTCCGGGGCGAGTTTGCGGAGAGCGGAATAGATATCGGCGGAACAGGCTCCCGCTTCGGCACGCGCGGGATGCGACATGACGACCGCCGTCACAACCGGAAGAGCTACGGCGAGGGCGCCTGCGGTGATACGCATCATATTGACTTGCCCCATGATTTGACCGAAGTCAGCTTATCCGAACACACATTGGAGGAACATCATGGCAAAGGGATACTGGATCGCCCGCATCGATATCCGCGACCCGGAACGCTACAAGGACTATGTCGCGGCCACGAAGGTGCCCTTTGAGAAATACGGCGCCAAGTTTCTCGCCCGCGGCGGCGAGATCACCGAGCTGGAAGGCAAGGCGCGCGCCCGCAACGTGGTGATCGAATTCCCCTCCCGGCAGGCAGCCGTCGACTGCTACTATTCGCCCGAATACCAGATCGCCGCAAAAATCCGCCAGGAAGCGGCCGACGGCGAACTGGTCGTCGTGGACGGCGTTTAAAGTCCCGAAAACCGCACCTGCTGCGGCACCGGAGACACTTCCACCCGTGCCGCAATTCGGTTAAACAGGCGCCAATCCTTCCCTTGCAGCTCCCGGAGCAGATCATGACCGTCAGCAACCTTCCGCCACTCGTCACCGTTTTCGGAGGATCGGGTTTCGTCGGGCGGCATGTGGTGCGGGCGCTCGCCAAACGCGGTTATCGCGTGCGCGTCGCGGTGCGCCGTCCCGATCTCGCGGGCTTCCTGCTGCCGGCGGGCTATGTCGGGCAGATTTCGCTGGTCCAGGCGAACCTTCGCTACCGCCAGTCGATCTTCCGCGCCGTCGAAGGCTCCTCCCATGTGGTGAACTGCGTCGGCATCATGTTCGAAAGCGGCCGCAACACGTTCGATGCCGTGCAGGACTTCGGCGCCCGTTCGATCGCGGAAGCAGCCAGCGCCGCCGGCGCCAGGCTGACCCATATCTCCGCAATCGGTGCCGATCCGAATTCGGAATCATCCTACGCCCGCACAAAGGGCCGTGCGGAAGCCACGATCTTCTCTTTGCTGCCGGATGCCGTGATCCTGCGGCCGTCGATCATGTTCGGCCCGGAAGACAGCTTCTTCAACAAGTTCGCGGCCATGGCGCGCATCTTCCCCGCCCTGCCGCTCGTCGGCGGCGGCAAGACGAAGTTCCAGCCGGTCTATGTCGAGGACGTTGCGGAAGCCGTCGCCCGTTCCGTCGACGGAACGATCGCACCGGGCAAGGTCTACGAGCTCGGCGGTCCGGAGGTCATGACCTTCCGCCAGTGTCTCGAGACCATGCAGCGCATCACCAACCGGGAGCGCGCGCTCATCTCGCTGCCCTTCGGCATCGCGTCGCTGATCGGCAGCCTCGCCTCCCTCGTCCCCTTCGTTCAGCCGCCCATCACCCCCGACCAGGTGAAGCTGCTAAAGGTCGACAATATCGTTTCCGAGGCCGCCGCCAAGGAAGGCCGCACGCTTGAAGGAATGGGTATCCGCCCGACGCTCGCCGCCTCGATCCTTCCCTCCTATCTGGTACAATACAGGCCGCACGGCCAGTATACGGGATCGGGCCGCGCCGCCTGATCCTTTCATTTTAGGAATCACTTATATCGCCGTCAAACCAGTGCGTTAGTCCGCTCAAAAAGCGGGCAGCGATATTTCTGCGCACATTTTCCGGGCAGCGCCTGTGGCACAAAGGCCGCAGTTTCAAATCCTCGCGCGTTAACGGCGGATTCAGTAAAATCTTATATTGAAATCTTTCGGTTCCACCCATACACCCTCCTTCGCGGAACAGACGCAACCGTGACGATCAAATCATCCTTTGAAAGGCATTCCTCCATGGGCAAGCCCATCGCGCTCTTTTTTGCGTGCGCAGCATTGGTCATTCTCGCGGGCTCCTTCATTGCCCCGAGAACGGGCGCAGCCGGCAAGAGCGAATGCGCGCCCGCCTATGGCGTCGATCCCTGCAGCACGGCTTCCGTCCTGCACTAAACAGATAAGCGGGAGAACAGGCGGCCATGAAGCCGCCTTTCCCTTCAGGCGCCCAGAAGAAGGGCGATCAATCCGATGATGCCGACCACGATCCGCCAGTAGGCGAAGGGCGCGTAGCCGCGGCTTGAGACGAAATCGAGCAGCGAGCGCACCACGAGGATCGCGGTGACGAACGCGGCGACGAAGCCGACGGCGATCACCGCACCATCATCGAAGCTCAGCACATCGCGATTCTTGTAAAGATCGAGCACGAACGCGCCGAGCATGGTCGGCATGGCAAGGAAGAAGGAGAATTCCGCCGCCGAGCGCTTGTCCGTGCCCATGAGCAGCGCGCCGACGATGGTGGCGCCCGAACGCGACGTGCCGGGGATCATGGCCACGCACTGGCAGAGGCCGATCTTGAAGGCGAGCGACAGCGGATAGTCCATCACGTCGTGATATTTCGGCTGGAATTTCATCTTGTCGACGGCAAGCAGCACGAAGCCGCCGAGGATCAACACCACGCAGAACAGCATCGGCGTCTCGAACAGCACGGTCTTGATGAAATCGTGGGCGAGCGCCCCGATCACCGCCGCCGGCAGGAAGGCGACCAGCACCGTCAGCACAAAGCGCCTTGCCTTCGGGCTGGTCGGCAAGTCCATGGCGATCCCCAGCAGTTTCTGGGCATAGACGAGCAGAATCGCCAGGATCGCCCCGAGCTGGATCAGGACGGCGAAAGTGTTGCCGGGGGACTGGAAACCGAGAAAATGGCCGGCGAGCAGGACGTGAGCAGTTGAGGAAACGGGAAGAAATTCCGTAAGCCCCTCGATCAAGCCAAGAACGAGGGCGCTGATAATGGACTGATCCGCCATTCTTAATCCTTTATTGAGCAGATATGGGCAGTTTGAGGTACTTTATGAGCCGTTGCTTGTGTTGGCCCTACCAAATCCATATAGCTGGCATATGTCAGGCGGGCGCGCGAAGCGACCACATCCTCCCTATACACCATTCGTGAAGTTATCCATGCCCACCCTCTATCATCATCCCATGTCTTCGGCCTCGCGGTTCGTCCGGCTGATCCTCGCAGAATACGGCTTTCAGGCGGAACTGGTCGAAGAGCAGCCCTGGGAAAAGCGGAGGGAATTCCTGACGCTCAACCCGGCGGGCACACTTCCCGTCTATGTGGACGACAGCATGCGGGTACTTTGTGGCCCTTCCGTGCTCCTGGAATTTTTGGACGAGACGCACGGCGTGCTGAAGCGCGACCGCCGGCTGCTCGCCGAAGACCCCTGGCAGCGGGCCGAAATCCGCCGCCTCACCGAATGGTTCCTGCAGAAGATGGAGCAGGACGTCACCCGGCCGCTCACCCGCGAGCGCATCTACAAGCTGCAGATGAGCGCGGCGCATGGCGGCGGCGCGCCGGATTCGAAAGTGCTGCGCACGTCGCGCGCCAATATCCGCCAGCACATGAAATATCTCTCCTGGCTCGCCGGCTCGCGGCCCTGGCTCGCAGGCGACCGGCTGAGCTATGCCGATCTCGCCGCAGCCGCCTCGATTTCGGTGCTCGACTATCTCGGCGAGATCGACTGGGCCGAAACCCCCGTCGCCAAGGACTGGTACCAGCGGCTGAAATCCCGCCCATCCTTCCGGCCGCTGCTTGCCGAGCGCATCCGCGGCCTGACCCCGGTATCCCACTATGCGGACCTTGATTTCTGACCAGGACCAAGAGGACGAAAAGGCGCTCCGGCGGCGGGAGAAGCTGACCGCCTTCATTCGCGAGGAAGCGGAAGCGCAAGGCTTCGACCTCTGCCGCATCACCGGACCGGACAGCATTCCGCGGGCGCCGGAGAGGCTTCAGACCTTCCTCGACGAGGGCCACCACGGCACGATGGCGTGGATGGCGGAGACGCGGGAGCGCCGCGCCGATCCGAAGGCGCTCTGGTCCGAGGTCAGATCCATCGTCCTTTTCGGCCTGAACTACGGTCCGGACGAAGATCCCCGCGGCATTCTCGACAGGCCGGACAGGGCGGCGATCTCCGTCTATGCCCGCAACCGCGACTATCACGACGTCATCAAGGGCCGGCTGAAGGAAATCGCCACGCGGTTTGCCGCCCGTGCCGGCGAGGACGTCAAGGTCTTCGTCGATACGGCGCCCGTCATGGAAAAGCCGCTCGCGGAGGCGGCCGGCCTCGGCTGGCAGGGCAAGCACACCAATCTCGTCAGCCGCACGCACGGCTCCTGGCTCTTCCTCGGCAGCCTGTTCACCACCGCCGAGCTTATCGTGGACGCGCCGGAGACCGACCATTGCGGTTCCTGCCGCGCCTGCCTGGACGCCTGCCCGACGGCCGCTTTTCCCGCACCTTACCGGCTCGATGCGCGGCGCTGCATCTCCTATCTGACGATCGAGCACAAGGGGCCGATCGATCCGGAATTCCGGCCGCTGATCGGCAACCGCATCTACGGCTGCGACGACTGTCTCGCCGCCTGTCCGTGGAACAAGTTCGCGGCAAGTGCTTCCGAAATGAAGCTCCGCGCGCGGGAGGATCTGAAGGAGCCTTCGATCGCCTTCCTGCTGACGCTCGACGATGCCGCTTTCCGCACCTTCTTCAGCGGCTCGCCGGTGAAGCGCATCGGCCGGGACCGCTTCGTCCGCAACGTGCTGATCGCGGCCGGCAATTCCGGCGATCCGGCTCTGGTCGGGCAGTGCCTCGAACTCGCCCGCGACCCCTCGCCTGTGGTACGCGGCATGGCTATATGGGCTCTGAAACGCCTGATGCGGCCGGAGGACTTCGCCCGGTTTGCGCAAACGCGCGACGTGGAGGACGATCCGGACGTGCGGGAAGAATGGCGACTGGCGGGAGCGGGTTGATGCGGGTGATGATCTTCGGATGCGGCTATTCGGGCCAGGCGATCGCGGCAGCGTTCAAGGCGGAAGGCGCCCGGGTTTCCGGCACGGCGCGGACGGCGGAAAAGGTCGCGGAACTTGAGGCGCTGGGCATCAATGGGTTTGTTTTTGATGGCAGCGGGTTCGATGACGAACTGTTGGTGGAGCTCAAAGAGGTAACGCACCTCGTTCAGTCGATTCCTCCAACAAAGGTCAAGAGCGAGCCGCCCCCTCACCCGGCCTCCGCTCCGCTCGGCCACCAACCGGGGACGGGTCGACGGCCCCGTCCCGTCCTCCGGACTCCCCAGGGGAGAGGAGGGAATAGTGGCCTCCCAGCCTCCTCTCTTTTCCCCGCAGAGAAAGAAGGGAATAGCGACGGCGCGGCATCTCGCCTTCTCCCTTTGGGGAGAAGGTGGCCCGAAGGGTCGGATGAGGGGGCCTCGCCCTCCGAAACCCCACCATCCAGCCAGGAAGGCGACCCCATCCTCAAACTGATCGCGGGCAAGCTCGAAAAGCTCTGCCCGAAGCTTCAATGGGTCGGCTATCTTTCGACCGTCGGCGTCTATGGCGATCACGGCGGCGGCTGGGTGACGGAAGAGACACCCGGCAGGCCCATACAGGGCCGTTCCATCGAAAGGGTGGATACCGAGGAAGCCTGGGCGGCGGAGGGCGAGGCCGCCGGCATACCGCTCGCCAGCCTGCGGCTTTCAGGCATCTACGGCCCCGGGCGCAACGCCTTCGTCAATCTCGCGCGCGGCACGGCGCGGCGCATCATAAAGCAGGGCCAGGTCTTCAACCGCATCCGCGTCGAGGACATTGCGGGCGCCACGCTCTTCCTCGCGAAGGGGAAGATGGGCGGTATATATAATGTCACGGACGACGAGCCCGGTCCGCCGCAGGACGTCATCGTCGAGGCGGCCCGCCTGATGGGCGTCGTGCCGCCGCCGGAACAGGATTTCGAGACCGCCGAGATGACGCCGATGGCGCGCTCCTTCTACGGCGCCAACAAGCGCGTTTCGAACGCCAAGATCCGCGCGGCGGGCTACCAATTCCGCTTTCCGAACTACCGGATGTCGCTCGCCGAAATGTGGTCCACGGACCGCTGGAGAGGGTGAATTTTCCCTTTGGAACGGATGAAATTTCCATCCACGTGGCCTGCCCGATCATTATTTCTTAATATTTTGGACAAGGCATCACAGAATTTGCGCAAATCGTGCAGAGAATCCTGCATCGCAATGAATTTTTTTCTGCAATTTTCGTGATCGCGGCACCGCTCCGAGTCGGGCTGGAATTCCATTCCGCTTTCCTTCTGTTTTTAAATGTTTTCTTCTGTCACAATTTAGCTGGCTTCCTAAAAATATGGCAAGCAATCTAATCACAAATGTTACAGTCTGTAACGTTCCGTGATCACAAACCCCACTTTTTCGCCATTTTTCGCCGTGCTTAGCCGTTTTTGCACGCAACGTGCAGGGACAAACGACGGGGACGACGACTTTGAAAAAAATCCGACGCTCGATTTGCGCCGCGGCCGCCGCTGCAACCTTTGCTCTTCTCGGCTCCGCGCAGGCCAACGCTGCGCCCGGGTGCGGCCACGCATCCTGGTACGCTCTGACTTCCAAGACGGCATCCGGCGAACGGATGAACCCTTCCAAACTGACCGCGGCACATCGTTCGCTGCCCTTCGGCACCAAGGTCAGGGTGACCAACAAGCGAAACGGCAAAAGCGTCATCGTGCGCATCAACGACCGCGGTCCGTTCATCCGCGGGCGGGTGATCGACGTCTCCAAAGCCGCGGCGCAGAACATCGGCATGGTCCGCTCCGGCACGGCGCAGGTCTGTTACCAGATCGTTGCCGCCGAGAACCAGAAGGTCGCCGGCAAGGGCCTGAAGGACATCGACGGCTGAGACCGCAAGGCACCGCCCCTTGCCGTTCCGCCCGATAGCGGTTAGGACCCAAGTCATACGGGTGCAACCGAAACGGAGAGCGACATGCGACTGGGCGGGCGATTGGCCGGAGCCATCGAGGTGCTGGCCGACATCGAGACGCGCAAGCGTCCTGTCGCCGACGCCCTCAAGGACTGGGGCCTGGCGCATCGTTTCGCCGGTTCCGGCGACCGGGCCGCGATCGGCAACATCGTCTACGACGCGCTGCGCATGCGGCTCTCGCATGCATGGCTCATGGACGACGAAAGCCCCACTGCCCTCGCCCACGCGGTCCTCATCCGGCAATGGGGCCTCACCCCTGAAGCTCTCCAGGCCGAGTTCGCCGATGACCGCTTCGCGCCGCCGGCGCTTACCGAGGCGAACCTCTCGGCGCTTGCCTCCCGCAATCTCGAAGACGCGCCCACACACGTACAGGGCGACATCCCGGACTGGATCCAGCCGTCCTTCGAAGCCAATTTCGGCGAGGACTGGCTTTTGGAGGCCAAGGCGCTGGCCGGCCGTCCGACCCTCGATCTCCGCGCCAATACACTGAAGGCAAGCCGGGAGAAGGTCGTCAAGGCGCTGGAACGCTCCGGCGCGAAACCTTCGCGCATCGCCAGAAACGGCATCAGGATTGCCGCCGGCGAAGGAGCGTCCCGGCTGCCGAACGTCACAGCCGAGCTTTCGTTCCAGAAGGGCTGGTTCGAAGTTCAGGACGAGGGCTCGCAGATCGTCGCCGATCTCGTGCAGCCGGGAGAGCACGACCAGGTGCTCGACTATTGCGCAGGCGGCGGCGGCAAGACGCTCGCCATGTCGGCCGCCATGCACAACAAGGGACAGATCCACGCCTATGACGCCGACCGCAAGCGGCTGGCGCCGATCATCGAAAGGCTGCGCCGCGCCGGCACCCGCAATGTCCAGGTCCATGACGATGCCCGGCAGCTCGACGCGCTGAAAGGCAAGCTCGACGCGGTGCTGGTCGACGCTCCCTGTACGGGCACCGGCACCTGGCGCCGGCGGCCGGATACCAAATGGCGCCTGACGCCGAAAAACCTCGACGAACGCATCGCCCAGCAGCAGGAGGCGCTGGCGGAAGCGGCAGCCTTCGTGAAACCCGGCGGCGCGCTGCTCTATGTCACCTGCTCCATCCTGCCGGAGGAAAACGACGCGCAGGTTTCGCGCTTCTGCGCCGACAATCCCGAATTCTCCATCGCTCCCGCCGCGGCACATTGGCACGATATCTTCGGAAAGGACGCTCTGCGGCCGCGATCGCAGGATGCATCGACCGTTACTTTGACGCCCGCAAGTACCGATACGGACGGATTCTTTTTCTGCCGCATGCAACGCAAGGTTTGAACAGGCCCAAATGCGGTCGAGGCATGCTTTCTTCTTTCAAAATATTCTAAACTAGATCATTTGACACCAGTTTCCATTTGCGCGAAGAACGCGTCTTGGGCGGCAGGAAGCCTGGCCGCCGAAGGAGAGGGACATGATCCGCAAGACCGTTTTCGGCGCCACGCTGGCGCTTCTCGCCGCTTCCGCGGCGTTCACCGTCACGCCGGCCGAAGCCGCCGACTCCGCCTCCGTGGTGAAGCACTACGCCGAGCTCGCGGAAGCCAAGTATCAGGACTCGCTCACCACCGCCAAGGCCCTGGACGCCGCGATCGACGCGCTGATCGCCACGCCGGGCGAGGCGACCCTCAAGGCCGCCAAGGAGGCCTGGATCAAGGCGCGCGTTCCCTATCAGCAGACGGAAGTCTATCGCTTCGGCAACCCGATCGTCGACGACTGGGAAGGCAAGGTGAATGCCTGGCCGCTGGATGAGGGCCTGATCGATTATGTCGACCCATCCTACGGCACGGAGAGCGATTCCAACCCGCTCTACGTCGCCAACGTGATCGCCAATCCGAAGATCAAGATCAACGGCGAGGATTACGACGCGACCGATATCACGCCCGAGACGCTCCGGGGCCTGAACGAAGCCGGCGAGATCGAGGCGAACGTCGCGACCGGCTATCACGCCATCGAATTCCTGCTCTGGGGCCAGGATCTGCACGGCACCGGACCGGGCGCCGGCGAGCGGCCCTATACCGACTACGACAAGGCCAATTGCACCGGCGGCAATTGCGACCGCCGCGCGGCCTATCTCAAGGCCGCCTCGACGCTGCTCGTTGCCGATCTCGAGGATATGGTGAAGGCCTGGGCGCCGGACGGCGAGGCCACGAAGAATGTCGAGGCCGATCCGAAGGCCGGCTTGACCGCGATCCTGACCGGCATGGGCTCGCTCTCCTATGGCGAGCTCGCCGGCGAGCGCATGAAGCTCGGCCTGCTGCTGCACGATCCGGAAGAAGAGCACGATTGCTTCTCCGATAATACCTATGCCTCGCATCTCAACGACGCGATCGGCATCAAGTCGGCCTATACCGGCGAATATGTCCGTGTCGACGGCACCAAGATGACCGGCCCGTCGCTTTCGGAACTGGTCGCCGCCAAGGACAAGGCGCTCGACACGGAAGTCAGGGGCAAGCTCGACGCGACGCTCGACGCGATGAACGCCATGGCCGACCGCGCCCAGAAGGTGGAGGCCTACGACCAGATGATCGGCGAGGGCAACACCCAGGGCAATGCGGTCGTGCAGAAGGCGATCGACGGCCTGGTCGACCAGACCAAGAGCATCGAGCGCGTCATTGCGGCGCTGGATCTCGGCACGGTCGAGCTTGAAGGTTCCGACAGCCTCGACAATCCCGACGCCGTCTTCAAATGATGAACTGAAAAAGGCGGGCCGCGGCGAAGAGTGTGCGGCCCGAACGTCGATGAACGTGCGAAAAGCAAGCCGCCATTCCGTCTGGCCTTCCGGCTGCCTTCCTGACGAGGGCGAGCCGGTGACCTATGGCGGAAAACTGCGCGGCATACCGATCTCCCCCCTTGAGGGGGAGATGCCCGGCAGGGCAGAGGGGGGTATTTTCCCGCCACATTCATCGACCGGCTTCGATACGACGTTGTCACCCCCCTCTGTCACTCTCGTGACATCTCCCCCTCAAGGGGGGAGATCAGAGGGAGCTTGCCGCCCTCCTCGTCGCTCACGTGCAATGGTTTCCCCTCGGAGTGGAGAGGCTGGGGAGGGGCATCGTCCCGGCAATCCATGACCCCTGCAATACGTCGCAAATCCATCCCGATTTTCTTCCTACCGATTCTTTCGGGCGCCCTGCTTCTGACCCCGCTGATCGCGGCGGGCGGCGATCCGATCTTCCCGACGACGCGCTCGGACCTCAATCCGAAGGACCAGAAGCGCGTCGAGGCCGTCACGCGCCCGACGACGGATTTTTCCAAGCCGGAGCAGTTCGAGCTGATGGAGGGCGGGGCTGCGACCAGCCGGGCGATCGTCAACGGCAACGCCTTCTCGCATTTTTTCGCCAACCTCACCTTCGAGGAGGAGGAGACCTTCAAGCTCGGCAATGCGCTCTTCACCAAGCTCTGGATTTCGGCGCCCTCCTCCACGCAGGCCTCCGACGGGCTCGGCCCGCTCTTCAACGCCCGCGCCTGTCAGAGCTGCCATCTGAAGGACGGCCGCGGACATCCGCCGGAAGGCTCCGCGGACGCGACGTCGATGTTCCTCCGTCTCGCCCGCCCGGCCCGCACCGACGAGGAGCGAGAGGCCGTCGCGGATTACCGGAAGCTCAATTTCCCAGATGCGACCTATGGCGAACAGTTGCAGGATCTTGCTGTGCCGGGCCTCAAATCCGAGGGGCGGATGCAGATCTCCTATGAGGAAATCCCCGTGACGCTGGCCGGCGGCGAGGTAGTGCATCTGCGCAAACCCGCCTATTCCGTTGCCGGTCTCAGCCACGGTCCTCTGGAGAGCGACGTGACGGTTTCGCCGCGCGTCGCCCCGCCGATGATCGGCATGGGCCTCATCCAGGCGATCCACGAAAGCGACATCCTCGCCAAGGCCGATCCGGACGACAGGGACGGCGATGGCATTTCCGGCAAGCCGGCGCTGGTGCGCGACCACCGGAGCGGAGAATTGAAACTCGGCCGTTTCGGCTACAAGGCGCAGAACGCGACGATCCGCGACCAGAGCGCGTCCGCCTTCGCCGGGGACATGGGCATCTCCACCCCGGACAATCCTTACAGCCATGGCGACTGCACCAAGGCGGAGGCCGAATGCCTCGCCATGCCGACCGGCGTGCAGGAACGGCTGGGCCCCGTCGAGGCGCCCGATCCGGTCATGGAACTCGTGACGTTCTATTCGGAAAACCTCGCGGTACCCGCCCGGCGCAACCTCGCCGATCCGACGGTGCTGAAGGGCAAGCAGCTCTTCCAGCAGTCCGGCTGCATCGCCTGCCATACGCCGAAATTCGTCACCCGCCGCGATGCCGGCAACAAGGCGCATGCCTTCCAGCTCATCTGGCCCTATTCGGATTTCCTGCTGCACGACATGGGCGAAGGCCTCGCCGACGGGCAGCAGGTCGGCGTGGCGGACGGCCGCGAATGGCGCACCCAGCCGCTCTGGGGGATCGGGCTGACGGAGACCGTCAACGGCCATACCTTCTTCCTGCATGACGGGCGGGCGCGCAATCTCACCGAAGCCATCCTCTGGCATGGCGGGGAAGCGCAAAAGGCACGCGACGCCTTCGCCGCGCTTTCGAAGGACGACCGAGCCGCCCTCGTCAAATTCCTCGGGTCTCTTTAAGGGGTCACTCTGATGCGCACAATTCTTGCCGCCGGGCTCATCTTGCTCCTGCCCGCCGTGACATCCGCCCAGGAGGCCGACACCGCGCCCGCCGTCACGCTTCCCGACGCGGCGGTGACGAAGGTGATGACGGCGGCGGTCGACGGCTTCATCCGGCCGGGCTACGACGCCTTCCGGCAATCGGCCGAAAAGATGACCGCCGCCATGAAGACGCTCTGCGAGGCGCCCTCCCCGGCTCATTACGATGCCGCCAGGGCGGCCTTCCGCGATACGGCGGTGAGCTGGGCGCATATCGAGGTGGTGCGCGTCGGCCCGGTGATCGAGCAGAACCGTTTCGAGCGCATCCTCTTCTATCCCGACCGCAAGAGCACGGGGTTGAAGCAGGTGCAGGCCGTGCTTTCCAAATCCGACGAGACGGCGGCCGATCCCGCCACGCTCGCCACCAAGAGCGTGGCGACGCAAGGTTTCGGAGCGCTGGAATATCTCCTCTTCGGCACCGGTTCCGAGACGCTTTCGAGCGAAAAGAACGGTTTCCGCTGCCGCTACGGCGCGGCCGTCGCCGGCAATATCGCCAATGTCGCCCGCGAGCTTTCCGGCATCTGGGACGAACCGGACGGCATCCAGAAGGCCTGGGAACAGCCGGAGCCGGACAATCCGGTCTTCCGCACCGGCGGCGAGGCGGTCACCGCGCTGCTCGGCATCCTCGTGCACGGCGCCGAGGCCGTGCGCGACCAGCGCATCGAGACCTTCTACAAGGGCGCCGACAAGGCGAAATTTCCGAAGCAGGCGCTGTTCTGGCGCTCCGAAAGCACCTGGCCGAGCGTGAAGGGCAATCTCGAAGGCCTTTCGGCGCTGCTGGAGACATCCGGCATGGTGGAACTGCTGCAGGAGAAGGACCGGCCGGTCGTTACCGAAATCCAGTCCACGCTGAAATCGATGATCGAGCTTTCCGGCACCATCACGCCCGATCTCGAAAAGGCCGTGTCCGACAAAGCCGAACGCGGGAAGCTCGATACGCTGCTGGCCGACGGCAAGAACGTCATCACCAGGTTGAACGACGGCTATGGCGGCGCGATCGGCCTCAGCTCCGGCTTCTCCTTCGCGGACGGGGATTGATTTCATGACCTGGCGCGGCGAGGCCATCGACCGGCGCGATTTCCTGAAGGCGGTGGGTATCGCCTTCACCGCCACGCTTTCGCCGGGCGCGCTGATGGCGCTCGAACGCGCCGATGCCGTCTATGCCTCGGGTTTCCGCGCGCCGGACGGCTCGTTCGGCATCGCCACCGTTTCGGAACGCGGCGAGATCGTCGACCGCGTGGCGCTGCCCGCCCGCGCGCATGGCATGGCCTATAGCGCCGCGACCGGCCGCGCCGTCGCCTTCGCCCGCCGTCCCGGCACTTTCGCCATGGTCTTCGATCCGTCTGGGCAGGCCGAACCGGTGATCATCACCTCGCCGGAAGGCCGGCATTTCTACGGACACGGGCATTTTTCGCCGGACGGCACGCTGCTCTATGCCAGCGAGAACGATTTCGACGGCAATCGCGGCATGATCGGCATCTACGACGCACGCGACGAATTCCGGCGCGTCGGCGAGTTCGACGCCCATGGCATCGGCACCCACGACATGACCGTCTCCGACGACGGCCGGTTTCTCGTCATCGCCAATGGCGGCATCGAGACCCATCCGGATTTCGGCCGCACCAAACTCAATCTCGACCGCATGGAGCCGTCGCTCGTGCTGCTCGACGCGAAGACGGGCGCACTCATCCAGCGGCACGGCCTGCCATCGGCGCTCCGTCAGCTTTCGACCCGGCATCTCGACATCGCCGATGACGGCCGCATCTGGTTCGCCTGCCAGTGGGAAGGACCGCGCAACGCGCTGCCGCCGCTCGCGGGCTGGTTCGGGCATGGCGAGGACCTGTCCTTCGTCTCGCTGCCGCAGGAGACGACGATCCGGCTCGGCAATTATGTCGGCGCGATCGCCGTCAACCGCCGCGAAGGACTTGTCGGCCTCACCTCCCCGGTCGGCGGCGCGGCCGTGACCCTCGATGCGAAGACCGGGGCGGTGCTCAGGGAAGAGAAGGTCCGCGATGCGGCGGGTGTCGCTCCCGCAGCGCTTGGCATCGCCGTTTCCTCCTACGACGGGCAGTTCAACGACACCCATAGCCAGGTCGCCTGGGACCAGCATATCGTCCGCATAGGTTCTTAACTCTCTCCCAAACCCGTCGCGGCGGCTTGCCGAACACATTTCCCCATGCCAATTTCGCATCTGCGAAAGGAACGGAAAGATGAACGGGAGAGACACAGGCGATTTCCGCGAGCGGGTGCGCCAGAGCTTCGACAAGCAGGGTGCGATGGCGATGCTCGGCGCCGAACTGACGCGCGTCGAACCGGCCCTGGTGGAGATCGAGCTGCCCTTCGATCAGAAACTCACCCAGCAGCACGGCTTCCTGCATGCCGGCGTCATCTCCGCCGCGCTCGATTCCGCCTGCGGCTATGCCGCCTATACGGTCATCGATCCGGACGCCTCGATCCTCACCATCGAGTTCAAGGTGAACCTGATGTCGCCCGGCCGCGGCGAACGCTTCCTCTTCCGCGGCGAGATCACCAAGCCGGGCTCCACCATCATCGTCGCAGACGGCCGCGCCTATGCGATCGGCGACGGGCCTGCCAAGCTCATCGCCTCCATGACCGGCACGATGATGGTGATCCGCGGCAGGCAGGACGTGACCGGATGACCGCTCCATCTCCCCACGGATTGCCGATGGGCGAGCCGAGCCTTGCCGGCGGCAAGTCCGTCCTCTTCGTCATGGCGGTGGACGCCGAATACGGCCCGGCACTCAAATCCCGCATCAAGCCGCTGATGACCGGCGTCGGCCCGGTCGAGGCGGCCGTGGTGCTTTCCCATGCGCTGACGAAGCTGGAGGCGGCCGGCGGGCTGCCCGACCTCGTCGTCTCGCTCGGGTCGGCCGGGTCCCGCAGCCTCGAACAGACGGAAATCTACCAGGTCTCCTCGGTCGCCTATCGCGACATGGACGCTTCGCCGCTCGGGTTCGAGAAGGGCCGGACGCCCTTTCTCGACCATCCCGCAATCATGCCGCTCGCGCACCGCATTCCCGGCATTCCGGCAGCCTCGCTCTCCACCGGCGGCAATATCGTCTCCGGACCGGCCTACGATCGCATCGAAGCCGACATGGTCGACATGGAGACCTTCGCCGTGATGCGCTGCTGCCAGCTCTTCGATCTTCCGCTGATCGGCCTGCGCGGCATTTCCGATGGCAAGGAAGAGCTGAAACATGTCGGCAACTGGACCGAATACCTGCATGTGATCGACGAAAAGCTGGCGGCAGCGGTCGACAGCCTCACGAAGGCCCTGAAAAGCGGCGAATTGGCGCTCTGACGCAGTTGCAAGAAATGCAACTTTTCTTTAAAGGCTCGCCATGACCCAGACAGCTCATCCCGACAGCATCCTCATCATCGATTTCGGCAGCCAGGTGACGCAGCTCATCGCGCGTCGCATCCGCGAATCCGGCGTCTACTGCGAAATCCACCCGTTCCAGAACGCGGCCGCCGCCTTCGAGAAACTCCAGCCCAAGGGCGTGATCTTCTCCGGCGGCCCGGCCTCGGTGACGACCGAAGGCAGCCCCCGCGCACCGCAGGCGGTATTCGATTCGGGCGTGCCGATCCTCGGCATCTGCTACGGCCAGCAGACGCTCTGCCTGCAGCTCGGCGGCGAGGTGGAAGGCGGGCACGCAGCGGAATTCGGCCGCGCCGACGTGGAGATCAAGGCGAAGAGCCCGCTCTTCGACGGCTTCTGGGAGACCGGCAAGCGCTACCCCGTCTGGATGAGCCATGGCGACCGCGTTACCAAGCTGCCGGAAGGTTTCGAGGTCATCGCCACCTCCGAGAACGCGCCGTTCGCGATCGCAGCGGATGAGAGCCGACACTACTACACGACCATGTTCCACCCGGAAGTGGTGCATACGCCCGATGGCGCCAAGCTTCTCTCCAATTTCGTGCACAAGATCGCCGGGCTGAAGTCCGACTGGACCATGTCCGCCTACCGCGCCGAGATGATCCGCAAGATCCGCGAACAGGTCGGCCAGGAACGGGTCATCTGCGGCCTTTCCGGCGGCGTCGATTCTTCCGTCGCGGCCGTGCTCATTCACGAGGCGATCGGCGAGCAGCTCACCTGCATCTTCGTCGATCACGGCCTGATGCGGATGAACGAGGCGGAAGAAGTCGTGAAGATGTTCCGCGACAACTACAACATCCCGCTCGTCCATGTGGATGCTTCCGACCTGTTCCTCACCGAACTTGCCGGCGTTTCCGATCCGGAAGTGAAGCGCAAGACGATCGGCCGGCTGTTCATCGAGGTCTTCGAGGCGGAAGCGAAGAAGATCGCCGAGGACGGCAAAGGGGCTCCCGCCTTCCTCGCCCAGGGCACGCTCTACCCGGACGTCATCGAAAGCGTCTCCTTCTCCGGCGGACCTTCGGTGACGATCAAGAGCCACCACAATGTCGGCGGCCTGCCCGAGCGGATGAACATGAAGCTCGTGGAGCCGCTGCGCGAGCTCTTCAAGGACGAAGTGCGTGCACTCGGCCGCGAACTCGGCCTTCCCGACCAGTTCATCGGCCGCCATCCCTTCCCGGGTCCCGGCCTTGCCATCCGCTGCCCCGGCGGCGTGACGCGCGAAAAGCTCGACATCCTGCGCAAGGCGGATGCCATCTATCTCGACGAGATCCGCAAGGCCGGACTCTACGGCACGATCTGGCAGGCATTCGCCGTGCTGCTGCCGGTGCAGACGGTCGGCGTCATGGGCGACTACCGCACCTACGACTTCGTCTGCGCGTTGCGCGCGGTGACCTCGGTCGACGGCATGACGGCGGATTTCTATCCCTACGACATGAACTTCCTCGGCCGCACGGCGACCCGCATCATCAACGAGGTGCGCGGCATCAACCGCGTCGTCTACGACGTGACGAGCAAACCGCCCGGCACGATCGAGTGGGAATGATTTGAAGGCGGCCGGCGTTGCGCTGGCATCGTCCGCCAGCCAGTGCCGGCGCCGGATAGGAAGAAGAGCCGGAGGCGATCTTCGATCCGACGCTGCTACTCGGCGATGGCTCCGATCTGGGCATCGACTCCAATTCGGTGACGGCTAGTTTAGCGCCCGATTGTTACATCATCGAGGACGTATGCGACCGCGCGGCTCCTACGCATCGGCGGCCGCAATCGGTGCGAGCGCGTGCGTCAGCATAGCGATGAGGCTGCCTAATGCGGCGATCTCGTCAGGCGCGTGATCCGGATTCAACTCGGCCAGGGTCAGGACGCGCCAGTTGGGCGCTGCCAGGAGGATATCCAGCACCTTGCCGAGCTCCTCGAGCTCGAGGCCGGTGTCCCGCGCTCCGTAGCGGACGTTCTCGGCGATCGGAAACGACGTAAACGCAAGCACATCGATATCCACGTGAACGAGCAGACGGTCGAAGCGGAGTCCCCAGGTCTTTGCCTTTTCGGCCGCAGCCGCCGGGTCCGCTTTGATCTCCGGCAGAACGATGTGTCGAATGTCGTTGACGGCGATCGTCCTTGCCTCGGGCGCCGTGACCTCATGGGCACCGAACAGCAGCACGTCGGAGGGATGAAGCATCGGTCGTCTCGATGCGAGACCACTCAGATCAGGAAGCGCGCCGGGTAGATCGAGCATGTGGGCGATACCAGTCCAGTCAAGGGCCCCTTCGGCGGTTTCCGGCACGTTGAGATCGGCGTCGCCATCGATGTAGATCAAGCCGACCGAAGCGCCGTCACTCAGCGCGCCGGCGACGACACCCAATTCGATGGTGCAGTCACCGCCAAGGACGAGCGCCGCCTCGCCCTCCGCCATGGCGTGCCCGACGTGCCGGGAGAGCGCCATCGCCGCGTCGCGCACAGGCCCCAGGTTCATGGCGTTTCGATTGCCGGGGTCCGGGCGCCACCGGAAACAGGCAAGGTCGCCCATGTCCCCAACGCGCCATCCGGCCCGCTCCAAGGCGGGAATCAATCCATGGCGCCGAAAAGTCTCGGGAGCCTTCTCCTGCCCGGGAGCATATGCCCCGGCGCTTGTCGGCGCTCCGATGACAGTCAGACGGTTGCTCATGGTTCGCACCGCGCTTTCTCCGAGCCAGGACGTTTGAGCTCGGGCGTGCCCAATCACAGACAACGGGACAGCCTACCATCCCCTGCGAGGAATCACACGTGGAACCGACAAAGATCGGACATGTTCCCAAGGCCGGCAGATTGGCGCAACGAAACTCGCCGCGGCATATCCCCCCGGCTCAGAACCCCAGCGATTGCTGCGCCGGCTCCGGCGGCGCCAGGCGGACGCCTTCCAGTTCCAGCATGCGCGCCTTGGAGGTCGAACCGCCCGGTGCCGAAAAGCCGCCGATCTTGCCGCCGGCCGCAAGCACGCGATGGCAGGGAATGATCAGCGCCACCGGGTTCTTCGCCATCGCCTGGCCGACGTCCCGGGCAGCTTCCGGGCCGGCGCCGAGCTCTTTTGCGATCGCTCCGTAGGTGGTCGTATGCCCCCAGCCGATGCGTCGGGCCGCGGCATAGATTTGCCTGAAGAAATCGTCCTGGCCTTCGAGGTCGAGCCTGAGCCATGAGAAATCGACCGCTTCGCCGGCGAAATAACGCTTCACGGCCTCGACCGCCTCCCGAATTTCAGCCGGCGGCGTGCCGCGTTCGGCCTCCGCCAGGCGGCGCAGGAGCAGCCGCTCGGTCGAGCCCGCGCTTTTCGTCGGGAGCTGGAAGCGGGTGATGCCGACATTGTTCCAGGCGATGCCGCAGAAGCCGCCGGCCGTTTCGAAGATAAGGTACTGATGCGCAGCCATGGGATAATCTCCGCATTTCACTTGGTCTCAAGATCGTCCCTGCCGGCCCGGGATTCAACCCGTTTCTTGCCTCGCCTCACCCGTTCTCACGGAACTTTTCGTTGAGTTTCCCTTCACAACCGCTACCCTTCCCGGCATGACCGGACCGCAGGCACAGACACGGATGCGACTGAAGGCGGAGAGGCTGGAGACGCCTCCCGGCGGCGGCGGTTTTGCCGTGCCGCGCCTCTCGCTCGGGCTCTTCCTGGTCGACCAGGACCGGCACCGGATCGCGGTCGGCTCAGACAAACGCCGCCATATCCCGCTCGAGGCCGGCGAGGGCTGGATCCTGCCCGCCGGCGCCGCGGGAATCTGCGAATATGACGAGGCGCTTTCCTTCCTGAGGCTCGAAATACCGGAAAGGCTGCTTTCCGACGTGGGCTTCGAACGTCATGCGGATTTCGCGCCGGTCGTGGGCGCTTTCGATCCGCTGCTCGTGCAGCTCATCCACCAGGCCGTCGCGACCGCCGACAGTACGCCGTCGCTCTACCTGGAGACCATGCAGCTTGCACTCGCCGCGCATCTGGCGCAAATGCTGGCGCCGCCGAAACCGGGGATTGCCGGCATAGGGGACCGGCGGCTGCGCCGCGCGCTCGACCATATCCACGACAACCTTGCCTCCCACCTTTCCCTCGACGATCTGGCCTCCGAGGCGGCGATGAGCCGCTTTCATTTCGTGCGCGCCTTCACCAGGGCCACCGGCAAGTCGCCGCTGCAATACGTCATCCACGAGCGCATGGAGCTTGCCAAGCTGCTGCTCAAAACCACGCGCCTTCCGGTCGCCTCGGTGGCGGCCGATACCGGCTATGAGGACGTCTCCCGCTTCGGCCGGCATTTCCGCCGCCACACGGGTGTTACGCCTGCCGCCTTCCGCGCCCGATAGAGCAATAAACGCATAGCGAACGGCAACAAACGCGCCTGCGCAATGCCTGCGAAGCAGCGATCCTCCCGTCATCCGAACGGAGAGGAGATGCATGATGAAGACCACGGCTCTTTCAACTTTCTGCGCGGCGATGATGACCTCCGCCGCCTTCGCCGCCGACATTCAGACGCGCAAGGTCTCCGTCGAGAACGAAGGCGCGACGCTGGCCGGCACGCTCTATCTGCCCGCCGACTACCGGCCCGGCGAGAAACGCCCCGGCGTGGTCGTTGCCGGCGCCTGGACCTCGATCAAGGAACAGATGTCCGGTCTTTATGCCCGCGAAATGGCCGGACGCGGCTTTGCGGCGCTCGCCTTCGACTATCGCGGCTGGGGGAAATCCGGCGGCGAGCCCCGTTTCAGGGAGGACCCGGCGGCGAAAACCGGCGACATTGCCGCAGCCGCCGCCTTCATGACGGCGCTGCCGGAAGTGGACGGCACCCAGGTGCACGGCCTCGGCATCTGCGCCTCTGCCGGATACATGGCCGCAGCCGCAACGAGCAATGCGAACTTCGCCTCGGTCGCGCTGGTCGCGCCCTGGCTGCACAACCGGCAAATCGTCGAGCAGGTCTATGGCGGCCCGGACGGCGTCGCCCGGCTGATCGCCACCTCGCGTGAGGCGGAAGACGCCGAACGCCAGGGCAGGCCGCAGATCATCACCGCCGCCAGCACGACCGACCAGACCTCGCTCATGTACCGGATCCCCTATTATACCGAGGCGGATCGAGGCCTCATTCCGCAATACGACAACCGCTTCAACCTCGCCTCCTGGGAACCGTGGCTCACTTACGATTCCGTTTCGCTCGGAGCGAAGCTCGACAAGCCGGTGCTGATGGTCCATTCGGAGGCGGCCGCCGTGCCGCAGGGCGCACATGCCTTCTACGCCCTGCTTCCCGGCGAAAAGTCCGAGCTCTGGCTCGACGGCGTCAGCCAGTTCGATTTCTACGACCGGCCGGAGCCGGTGAAGATCGCAGCTGAGGCCGTCGCGGCACATTTCAGCCGGACCGGCGCGCCGCAGCCGGTGAGCCTCGAGGATCGCGCGGCGATCATCGGCGCGATCACCGATATCGCCGCGGGCGCCGACCGGCACCAATGGGATCGCGTGCGCCGCGCCTTCGCCGACGAGGTGAAGCTCGATTATACCAGCCTGTGGGGCGGCGAAGCGGCCATTCAGCCGGCCGATGACGTGATTGGGCAATGGTCGGGCTTCCTGCCCGGCTTCGACGAGACGCTGCATCTCGTCACCAACCATACAGTCACCGCCATGCGCGGCACGACCGCCACTGCCGAGGCCGATTTCCAGGCCACCCACCGCATCGAAGGCGATCTCTGGGTGCTGATGGGCCACTACCGGTACGAACTCGTCAAGACGAACGGCGCCTGGAAGGTCTCCGCGCTCACCATGACCCATACCCACGAGACCGGCGACCGCGGCCTCGTCGCCCGCGCGGCCGAACGCGCCCGCCAGACCCGCTGAACCAGGGAGGAAACCATGTCCGGAACCATCACCCGAGCTTTGCTCCTCACCGGCGCCCTCTTTTCAGGAACGCCCGCCATGGCCGCAAGCCCGGAGGAAAACCGCAAGGTCATCGCCGATTACTATGCCGCCTATGCGGCCGGCGACATGAACAAGGTCGCCGATTTCTTCGCCGAGGATATCGAGTGGCACATTCCCGGCCACCATCCGCTGGCCGGCACCAAGCATGGCAAGGCGGAAGTCGCAGCCTTCTTCCGGCAGCTCGGCAAGGCCGGATTCCGGGCAGAGCTCATCGCGCTGACGGCCGACGAGAACTGGGTCATCGACATGCATCGCGGCTGGTCGAACCGATCCGGCAATCCGCAGGGCGCCAATGTCGACACGATCTGGGTGCTCGCCTTCCGCATTGAGAACGGCAAGATCAAGGAGGCACGCAACTTCTCCTACGACCAGGCCGCCGCCGACACGTTCTTCTGGGCCGCCTATCCGCTGAAACCGCTGCCGGAACGGCTGGCGGATTAGCCACAATCCGGCATGTTCACTATTTGTTCTTTACACGTAGAAGGAGTCCCGCTAGACTTCGATCGACGGCATGAGGCCGGGTCACCGGGATGGCGGCAGGATGAGCTTGCGATACGCATACGGCCAATCTTCGCTTCCCCTTGGGGAGGATTGGCCTCCTTTCCAGGGAGGAACTCGGCGGCATCCGAGCAAGCTGTTCTTCTGTCTCAAACCGACACCCTTCGCCGCTCGACGTATGAATCGCGATGCCGCCAGGCATGCCGGAAGCAGGACGCGGCGGGCCGCCTATCCGGCCGACCTCCTGCACATGACGCTGCTGTGCATGGAGCAATTCGATGAACCTCCGCGCCATCTCATTCCGTCCATCGACGCGGCGATACGCAGGATCAGGGCAAGGCCGATCCGCATCGATCTCGATGGCAGCGACCTGTTCGGAGGAAAGAGGCATCTCGTCCTGACGAGCTCAGCCGTCAACCGGGAGCTGCGAAGCTTCGTGCGGATGCTGTGGAACACGCTGACGCGGCACAACCTTCCCCGGTTTCCGCTCGCGTCCTTCGAGCCCCATGTGACCGTCATCTACGATTGCGGGAAGATCGATCCATTGCCCGTCGAGAGGCCGTTTGGCTGGGTCGCCGAGGAATTCCAGCTCATCTACAGCCATTTCGGGGAAAGCCGGCACGAGGAATTCGGCCGGTGGCGCTTCGATCCCGAGGCGCCGCCCTACCTTTCTCCTCCGGAGCAACTGCGTTTTCCCATCTGAGCTTGGAATTTTCTCAAGGGACCTGTCGGATCGGCAAATGTTCAAACGTCCTCAGGGCGTCATCCAATAGAGGAGAGAGACACATGGCCATCCAGAAACACAAGATCGTCCCGCATCTCTGGTTCGAGGGCAATGCGGAGGAAGCGGTCAATTTCTACGTTTCGGTCTTCGACGATTCCCGCATCACCGACGTCACGCATTATGGCGATGCAGGCCCCGGCCGCAAAGGCTCCGTCATGGCCATGGGCTTCGAGCTCGAAGGCCAGAGCTTTACCGTGATCAACGCCGGCCCCTGGGCGAAGTTCAACGGCGCCATTTCCTTCCTCATCCATTGCGAGACGCAGGAAGAAATAGACCGGTATTACGATGCGCTTGTCGAAGGCGGGGAGGAAAAACCCTGCGGCTGGCTGACGGACCGCTACGGCCTGTTCTGGCAGGTCAACTACGCCAGGCTTCCGAAAATGCTGACGGATGGCGATGCCGACCGGGCCAATCGCGTCCTGCAGGCGATGTACCAGATGAAAAGGATAGACATCGCCAAGCTGGAGGCCGCCTATCGGGGGTGACAAACGGCCGGGCGTCTCGCCATCGATGGATCCTGGATCTCGACGGCTTGTTTTCCCGCTCTTCCGCCGGACGAGCCGGCAGTCGCCACACTTATATTGCCGGACCCTGCGGCCGCTGCCGAAGCCCTGCCTCGCCCGGCCGTGAAGGCCGGAAGAGAATGGATCAGCCGAGGCGATCGAAAGCCTTGGGGTCGATGCCGAGGGTGTGGAGGTCGCGGCTGTTCGGGCGGCGGTGGCTTTCAACGGCGGCCGAAACAGAAATGGCGGCGCTCATGACGGCGAAGGCGCGGCCGAGGGCGCTGCCACGGGTCTTGTTCTTAACGGACATGTTCATCTCTCCTTTTTCATTCTGCTAAAATATGGTGGCGAACCATTTTTGTGCAATGCACAACGAAGCAGGGGAGCCATGCAGCCGTCACATATCGATCATTAACCATGGCTCCAGGGCTTGCGCGGCAAGCCGGGCTCTTGTTATCGGTCGCGTCGGAACAAGGGGTGTGCGATGGCGATCACGATCTACGGCATCAAGAACTGCGACACGATGAAGAAGGCGCGTGCCTTGCTCGACCGGAAGGGTGTCACCTATGCCTTTCACGATTACAAGGCCGAGGGCATCGACCGCGCGCATCTCGACCGGTGGATCGACCGCGCCGGCTGGGAAACGGTGCTCAACCGCGCCGGCACGACGTTCAAGAAACTCGACGATGCCGACAAGGCGGACCTCGACCGGCAGAAGGCGATCGCGCTGATGCTCGCCCAGCCTTCGATGATCAAGCGTCCGGTGCTGGAGGCGGATGGCAAGCTGATCGTCGGCTTCAAGCCTGAGATTTATGAGACAGAGTTCGGCTGACCATTGACGCCAAAGTGACAGCATATATGCTGTCATTTCATGAAGGTTGTGATCGATACGAATATCTTCGTATCCGCTGTGATGAATGCGGACGGCGCGCCTCGTCACGTTATCCGGCTGTGTTTACGGGACGAGATCAGACCCTTGATGGCGAACGCTCTTTTCTCGGAGTATGAAGATGTCTGCAGCAGAGATGACCTCTTCGCCCGGGCGCTGCTTTCCGTTGAGGAGAGAACTGAATTGCTGCATGCTTTCTTCACATGCTGCCAATGGATACCGATATATTTTCTCTGTCGGCCCAATCTTCGCGATGAAGCAGATAACCACATCGTGGAATTGGCGATCGGTGGTGGAGCGGACGTAATTATAACGGCAAATAAGCGCGATTTCGCTCAGGCGGAACTCGCGTTTCCGAACTTGAAGATCTTCACCGCCGGTGAGTTTCCGGCTTGGAGAAACGCAAAATGAGCACTCTGACGATACGGCTTCCTGTGGATCAGCACGAACGCCTCAAGGCCCTCGCCGCGGCGCGCGGGACGAGCATCAACAAGCTTTTCGAGGAATTCTCTGCGAGAGCTCTCGCCGAATTCGACATCGAAACCCGCTTCCGTCTGCTTGCGGCGAAGGGGAACAAGAAACGCGGCCTTGATCTCCTGGACAAATTGGACCGTGCCCATTCTCAATCGAGCCGCTGACGGGACATGTCCAAGACCACCCGCGCCACGCAGGCGCTCGAAAAGGCCGGGGTTGCTTTCACCACCGTCAGTTACGACTACGATCCGAATGCCGACCGGATCGGGCTGCAGGCGGCGGAGGCGATCGGCGAGGAGCCGCGCCGGGTGCTGAAGACCCTGATGGCGGAAGTGGACGGCAAGCCGGTCTGCGTCGTCGTTCCCTCGGACCGGGAGGTTTCCATGAAGAAGCTCGCCGCCGCCTTCGGCGGCAAATCGGCCAACATGATGAAACCCGCCGATGCGGAGCGCGCGACCGGCTATCATGTCGGCGGCATCAGCCCCTTCGGCCAGAAGAAGCAGGTCCCGGCCGCGATCGAAGCGACGGCGCTCGACGAGCCGCATGTCTATATCAACGGCGGCCAGCGCGGGCTGCAGGTGCGGCTCGATCCGAAGGCGGCGCGCGATGCGCTGAAGGCCGTCGCCGCTCCGCTCGTGGCGTGAGCCGGCAGAGGCGGGATCGCAGTTTCACGTCGGGCGAGCTTCAATTTTGCCCCAAACCTCTTTAAGTCTGGCGGATCGCACAGGAAGAAAGCAGAGGCCCTCATGACAATCGTGCCGAATTTTCAAACCGTCGTCGATCCCCAGAAGCTTGAAAAGCTTGCGGAAGTGGCCGTGAAAGTAGGCCTGAGGCTCGAACAGGGCCAGGATCTGGTGATCACGGCGCCGCTTGCCGCCCTGCCGCTCGTGCGCCTCATCACCAAGCATGCCTACAAGGCCGGCGCCGGCATCGTCACGACTTTCTATTCGGACGAGGAGACCACGCTTTCGCGTTACGAATACGCGCCCGATGCGAGCTTCGACCGGGCCTCCGACTGGCTCTACGAGGGCATGGCCAGGGCCTATGGCAACGGCGCGGCGCGGCTGGCGATCGCCGGCGACAACCCGATGCTGCTCTCCGGCCAGGATCCCGCCAAGGTGGCCCGCGCCAACAAGGCCAATTCCATGGCTTACAAGCCGGCACTGGAGAAGATCGCCAATTTCGACATCAACTGGAACATCATCTCCTACCCGAACCCCTCCTGGGCGAAACAGGTCTTCCCGGATGTTCCCGAGGATGTCGCGGTCGGCAAGCTGGCGGAGGCGATCTTCGCCGCATCGCGCGTCGATCTCGCCGATCCCATCGCCGCCTGGGCGGAGCACAACGCCAATCTCAAGAAGCGTTCGAGCTGGCTGAACGAGGAGCGTTTCTCGGCCCTTCATTTCACCGGCCCCGGCACGGACCTGACGGTGGGGCTCGCCGACGGCCACGAATGGCATGGCGGCGCCTCGACGGCCAAGAACGGCATCACCTGCAACCCCAACATTCCGACCGAAGAAGTCTTCACCACACCGCATGCGCTGAAGGTCGAAGGCCATGTGTCGAGCACCAAGCCGCTGTCGCATCAGGGAACGCTGATCGACGACATCCGGGTGAAGTTCGAAGGCGGCCGCATCGTCGAGGCAAAAGCGTCTCGGGGCGAGGAAGTCCTGAACAAGGTGCTGGACACCGACGAAGGCGCCCGCCGGCTCGGCGAAGTGGCGCTCGTGCCGCATTCCTCGCCGATCTCCAGGAGCGGCATCCTGTTCTACAACACGCTGTTCGACGAAAACGCCTCCTGCCACATCGCGCTCGGCCAGTGCTACTCGAAATGCTTCCTGAACGGCGCGATGCTCAGCCAGGACGAGATCAAGGCGCAAGGCGGCAATTCGAGCCTCATCCACATCGACTGGATGATCGGTTCCGACAAGGTCGATATCGACGGCATCCGCGCCGACGGCTCCCGCGTGCCGGTCATGCGCAGGGGCGAGTGGGCCTGATCCGATCGCTCCCATTGACGGAATGTAGTTTTAAAACTACATTCCGTGCGTGTTCGAGCTCAAGCAAACGGAAGCCTTCCGCAAGTGGCGCACGGGTCTGAGAGACGACCGCGCCCGAGCGATGATTGCTTCCCGGCTCGACCGCCTCGCCTTCGGGCATGCTGGCGATGTGGCGCCGGTCGGTGATGGAGTCAGCGAGCTGCGTATTCACTACGGGCCTGGCTACCGCATCTATTTCCAGCAACGCGGCAACCTCCTGATCGTACTTCTGTGCGGAGGCGACAAGAGCAGCCAGGCAAGGGACATCAAGCTCGCGAAAAAGCTCTCGCAGGAATGGAGTGAATGATGGCCGAGAAACTTTCGAACTACGATCCCGCGGAAGACCTTGGCTCGGACGAAGCGATCGCCACCTTCATGGCGGAAGCTTTCGAGACGGAGGACGCTGCCTATATCGCGCATGCGCTCGGCGTCGTCGCGCGCGCCAAAGGCATGACCCAGATCGCCAAGGATACCGGCCTTTCGCGCGAGCAGCTCTACCGTTCCTTCAGCGCAACCGGCAATCCGACACTCAAAACAACGATCGCCGTGATGAAGTCGCTGGGCATCGGGCTCACGGCCAAGGTCCACTCGTGATCTCGCGATAGAGTTGACTTCCCCTCTTTTGCGGCGGGAAACTGATCGCGGCGGCACGGCTTGCGTGTCGGCCGATGATCAAACAGACGCCAGAGAGGGAAACCGCAATGCCTCATCCGCTTATCCGTTTGGCCGCGCCGCTCGGCGCAGCGCTTCTCGCCCTTGTCCCGATCACCACCGCCCTGGCCCAGGAACCGGGCCTCTGGAAAGTCTATAACGAGGCGCTGAAGGGTGCCAAATATGTCGACCTCACCCACACGATCACGCCGAACATTCCCGTCTGGGCGGGTTTCGGCAAATCGGCGTTCGGGCAGGCCGCCGCCGGGGTCGATCTCGAAGGCTATGCCAAGAAGGGTGAGACCTTCACCTACGAGAAGCACGGCTTTGCCGCCTCCACCTACAATCTCGCCACGGATCAGCTCGGCACGCAGCTCGATCCGCCGGCCCATTGGGCGCCGGAATATGCGGCGATCGACGAAATCCCCGCGACCTATGCCGTGCGTCCGCTCGTCGTCATCAATATCGAAGACAAGGTGAAGGCCGATGCCGGCTATCACCTGCAGGTCTCAGACATCACCGATTTCGAAGCCGGGCACGGGCGAATCCCGGAAGGTTCGGTCGTCTTCGTACGCTCCGGCTGGTACAAGAAATGGCCGGACCCGTCGCTTTCCACCACCCGCCCCTTTCCCGGCGTCTCGCTCGACGCGCTGAAATTCCTGCATCTCGAACGCAGGATCCTGTTCCACGGCCACGAACCGCTGGACACGGATACGACGCCCAATCTGGAAGGCGAATACTGGCTGATGCATAACGGCTTCGCCCAGGCCGAAGGCGTGGCGAACCTCGACAAGGTGCCCGAAACCGGCGCCTTGGTGGCAATCGGCTATCCGAAGTTCGGCGGCGGGGTCGGCGGCTATGCCCGCTACATCGCGATCTGCCCGCCGGACTGGCAATATGGCGTGACGATCGGCTCGGTGCCGGAAGCGCCGCTCCCAAAATTCGACAAGCCGCTGCATTTCGACGAGACGGCCGGCATGCGCACACGCTAGAGCGCCCTGGATTTCGGCATCGCGCCCGAGCGGCTATTGCAATGTCTGGAGCGCGGTCCGCACGCGCTCCAGGTGGCGCCTGCGTTTGTCGTCGGTGGCGCGGTCCATGTCGTGGAGCGCCAGCATGCGGAAACGGACCTTTCTGTTGCAGAAGATCGCGATGCCGCGCCTCATCTGCCGGCGCACCGGATCGCCCATATAGAGCTTCACGACCCACCAGGGCGAACCGGTCGTCGTGAAGACCCAGAAATGGCGGATGTTCGTGAGCTGCGGAACGATCCTGCCGCCGGTCTTGTCGTGCCTGAAAGCCACGCCCGGCGCAAAGACCCTGTCGAAGAAGCCTTTCAGCGCCGCCGGCAGATTGAACCACCATTGCGGGAAGACCAGCATCAGCGCGTCTGCCGCCTTGAGCCGCTCCACAAGGCCCGCGACTTCCGACGTATCGTAGGGACTATCGAAATAACCCCGCCGTTCCTTTTCCGTCAGCCGGGGATCGAAATCCTCGGCATAGAGGTCGAGGAGGTCGACCGCGTGGCCGCCCGCTTGCAGGGTTTCCCGCACGGTCCTTGCCACGGAGGCCGCATAGCTTTCCGGCAGGGGATGCGCGAGAACCAGCAGTACCCGCATCAGAAGAGGCTGCCCTGCTTCGGCGGATCGCTTCCCGGCTCCGGCTTTGCCGGCCGCTTCTTCGGCTGGGGCGGAGCGGCCGGCCGCTCGGCGATTTCTCCGCTTTCGCCCGTGACGGCGGCGATGCGGCCATCTGCGAACTGCAGGGAAACGGCGCGGCCCAGGCCGACATCCGCAGCACGCGTGAGCGGCCGGTCATTTTCATCGCGGATAACCGCAAAACCGCGTTTCAGGACATTCGTATAGGACAAGGACTGCAGCACGCGATCCTGCGCCGCGATCGCCGCCCGGCTGCGGGCGAGCGCGTGCGAGACGGCCGTATCCGCATGGCGGGACAGCGACGCGAGGTGCTGGCGCTCGCGCTGCAACTGGCCGATCAGCCGCGCCGGCAGGGCGGAAAGCGATGCGCCCGCCTTGGCGACGCGGTTGTGCTCCCTCAGCAATTGCCGTTCCAGACACCGCTCGCTGCGCATGATCCGGTCGGCCAGCAATTGCCGCTGCTGGGCAAGCCGGTTGGTGAGCAGTTCCAGCCGCAGGCCCGAAGAGGCTCGCTCGAAGCTGCGGCGCTTGACCACCGTCGTGCGCTCCAGCCCCCGTCCGAGACCGGCCGCCGCCTCGTCGAAACGGCGGCGCGGCAGGGCCAGCAGCTGATCGAGCGACGGTAGCGCGCGGACGAGTGCGCGAACGGACTGGCGGCGATGATCCATGTGCCGGCTGGTGCAGTTGCGCAGCCGGGCCGTCAGGTTCGCGATCTGCGCATCGAGGTCGGCCTTCACCGGCACGGCCATTTCCGCAGCCCCGGTCGGCGTCGGGGCGCGCACGTCCGCCGCATGGTCGATCAGCGTCCAGTCGGTTTCGTGGCCGACGGCGGAGATCAGCGGGATTTCGCTTTCGGCGGCGGCCCGCACCACCGCCTCGTCGTTGAAGCTCCAGAGGTCTTCCAGGCTGCCGCCGCCGCGCGCGACGATCAGCACGTCCGGCCGTTTCACCGCTCCGCCCGGCGCGATCCCGTTGAAGCCGCGGATCGCCGCCGCCACTTCGTCGCCCGAACCTTCCCCCTGCACCTTCACCGGCCAGACGATGACATGCACCGGGAACCGGTCGGAGATGCGGTGCAGGATATCGCGGATGACCGCGCCGGTCGGCGAGGTCACGACGCCGATCACCTGCGGCAGGAAGGGCAGAGGCTGCTTGCGGCCCTGGTCGAACAGGCCTTCGGCGGCAAGCTTGCGGCGCCGTTCCTCGATGAGCGCCATCAGCGCGCCGGCGCCGGCCGGCTCCAGGTTCTCGATGACGATCTGGTATTTCGAGGAGCCCGGGAAGGTGGTGACCTTGCCGGTGGCGATCACCTCCATGCCCTCTTCCGGGCGGAATTTTATCCGCGGAAAAGTGCCCTTCCAGATCACCGCATCGATGCGGGCGCGGTCGTCCTTCAGCGAGAAATAGGCGTGTCCCGAGGAATGCTGGCCGCGATAACCGGAGATTTCCCCCCTCACCCGCACGTGGTCGAAGGCGTTTTCGACCGTGCGCTTGATCGAGCCGGAGAGTTCCGACACCGAAAACTCGGTCAGGTTCGTGGGCGAATCGTTGGCGAGCAGTGTGTTCATCCTTTCCTTTTAAAGGATGTGGCCGGCGAATTCATCACCCGGAATGGAGGCGAGACGGGGATGATCCGGCGCGTCCAAAGCAGTCCCGGAAGGAAAAATTCCGGGCCGCCCACGCAGCGCCATCCAACTCCTTCAACCTCCAACCACTTGAAGCAGCACCTTTTCTTTTTCCGCAGCGACCACATTTCCCTTCTATAGACCGGTTCACGGACCTCCGGCACCGATGTTTTTCCGGCCTTGCATTTCCCCGGGGCCCGCGAGGAGAGCGACAATGACGGCGAACGACATTCAAGGAGATCTCGTCCATGCCCGACCGTTTCGCCCATATGCAGGCCTCCCTTTCCGGCCCGGCCTCGTCCGGTTTTGCCATCACCCCCAGCGACGGCAGCGATCTGCCGGAGACGACGCGGGCGCTTTACGTCGGAACCGGCGGCAATCTCTCCGTGCGGATGCTTTCGGGGGAAACCCTGGCGCTTTCGAACGTTTCCTCCGGCAGCCTGCTGCCGCTCAGGGTGACCCGCGTCTTCGCGACCGGCACGACCGCGGCGGCGATTACCGGGCTCGTCTGAAGAGAAAGGCGGAGATTCATGCCTGAACGGTTGCTGCTTCGCTTCAAGGACCGGCCGCAGGCGATCTCCGTACTCGGCGCGATCGGCGTGGAATTCGATGCCGTCTCCGGCGACGGCATCATCCGGAAGCCGACCGGCGAAACGGCCGAATTCGAGGGCGAGGTCATCGCGCTGACCTGCCCCGTCTCGGGCTATCATGTCAGCCTCCTCTGGTGCGGGGACCTGCCGTGCACGCTGGCGCCTTATGTCGTGGCGGGATCCGCGCCGAAAGCGGACATCGCCGACTGACGATGCGCAGCGTCCCAAAATGGACCCATTTCCGGCCGATTTTGCGTCAACCCGAACCTCTTCGCACCGATGCGCGAAAGCATTTATTAGCAGGTGGCGGATATCTTCGTCCCACCCAGGGCAGAAAGGAGACGCCAGGTGCTTTTCTTGACCGCTGCATCGATAGGCGTTTGCGCCGGCATGATGCGGTCTGCCTTTTCGGTGGCCTTCATCGCGTTCCTGATCGTTGCGACATTCGCGCTTGCGACCGTCACGTCGTCCGGTCCGGCTTCCTATCTCAACCTGCTGATCGCCATCCTCGGCTACAATGCCGGCCTGATCAACTTCCTCGTCGGCCTTCTGGTCGCCCGCCGCCTTCGCGCGGCATGAAGCCACTCTTCCGGTTCCTGACCGCAGGCGTCATCGGATTGCTCGCCGATGCGGCGCTCACGCATGTTCTGATCGAGCATGCCGGGCTCGGTCCGTTCATCGCCCGCATCCCGGCGATCGCGACCGCCATGGCCGTCGCCTGGTTCGTCGGCCACAGCCGGACCTTCGGCCACTCCCTTGCGGCCGGGGGCTTCCGCTACTGGGCGGTCGGCATCACCGCGGCGCTGGTCAACTACGCCATCTATGCGACGCTCATGTACCGCGCGCCCTTCCTGCAGCCCGCCGTCGCGGTCGTCTTCGCCTCGCTTGCGGCGATCGGCTACAGCCTCTTCGGCTATTCGCGCTTCGTCTTCAGGCGCTGAGCCTCCTCAGACCGTCTCCCAGCCGTCGTGGCCGCCCGCGCGGTAGATGGCATCGATGAACTTCTGGTTCAGGAGCGAATTTTCGAGCGTCACTACTTCGGCTTGCTCACCTGCGGCGGCACGCGCGAAAGCCTCCGCCTGCCGCTTGTACTGGCGGCTGTCGGGGAAGCGGAATATTTGCGAGGCCTGATGATTCTGATTGGCGACCTCGATCTCCTCGGCGCCCCAGCGGTTGGCGTTGAAGGGGGATTTCACCTCGATATAGCCCTCCGTGCCGTGGAAAACCATGATCTGGCGGGCGGCCATCTGGGTCGCGACATAGAAGGTCAGCTCGAACGCGCCGAAATCCGCCTTGACGCTGGAATAGATGTCGGTGCCGAAATCCGCATCGCGCTCCACTTTCGCCTGCACCCGGAACGGCTCCTTCCCGGTCACGAAACGTGTCGTGATGGTCGGATAGACCCCGATATCCGGCAGCGCGCCGCCGCCGAGTTCGGGAATGTTGCGCATGTTGGACGGATCCCGGTTGAAATAGCTGAAGGCGCCCTGCACGTGTTTCAGCTCGCCGATCGCCTTCTCCCTCAGGAGCTCCCGCACCTTCAGCCAGACCGGCGCATAGGTCACCATGAAGGCTTCGGAGATCAGCACCCCGTGCCTGTCGCGGGCGGCGATCAGCGTCTCGATCTCGCCGGCCTTCAGCGCGATCGGCTTTTCGGCCAGCACATGCTTGCCGGCTTGGGCCGCCTTGACGGACCATTCCACGTGCTGGCTCGTCGGCAGCGGGATATAGACCGCGTCGACGACATCGGATGCCAGCATCTCCTCATAGGAGCCGAAGGCATGCGGCGCGCCGAAGCGGTCGGCAAGCGCCCGGGCCTTGGCGAGATCGCGGCTCGCAAAAGCCGTCACCACGCAGTTTTCCGCATCCTGGATGGCCGGCACCACCAGTTCGCGACCGATCTTTGCAGTCGACAGGATTCCGAAACGCAGCATGACACCCTCCACGAAAACCATTGCGGCCTCGCACCTTATTGGCCCGCTCCGGCGGGTGCAACGCGCGCCGCAAAGCCCTGCTTGAAAAAGTGAACGCCTGCGCAAAATAGGGACTGGTCGGCGGCGGAACATGAGTTAATCTCGGGCTCCTTTCCCAAGCCTGCCCGCTCATCTGAAAATCCGGAGGAATATCATGGAGCTGCGCGCACTCGGCCGGACCGGCCTTTCCATCTCGCCCGTCGTCCTCGGCGGCAACGTCTTCGGCTGGACCGCCGACGAGAAGACCTCCTTCGAGGTGCTCGACAGTTTCTTCGACGCCGGCATCAACACGATCGACACCGCCGATTCCTATAACCGCTGGGTGCCGGGCCATGTGGGCGGCGAATCCGAGACGATCATCGGCAAATGGCTGAAGCGCGGCGGAGTTTCGCGCGACAAGGCGATCATCGTCACCAAGGTCGGCTCGGACATGGGCCAGGGCAAGAAGGACCTTTCCGCCAAGTGGATCCTCGAAGAGGTCGACCATTCGCTGCGCCGGTTGCAGACCGATTACATCGACCTCTATCTCGCCCACTGGCCGGACGAAACGGTATCCTACGAAGAAACGCTCGGCGCCTTCGCCAAGCTGAAGGAAGCCGGGAAGATCCGCGCGATCGGCTGCTCCAACCTCGATGCGGCGATGCTGCAGGATTCCTTCGACGCCGCGAAGAAGGCCGGCCTGCCGCGCTATGACGTACTGCAGCCGCAATACAATCTCTACGACCGCGATAGTTTCGAAGGCCCGCTCGCCGAGCTCTGCATCAGGGAGGATATCGGCGTCATCAACTATTACGGCCTCGCATCGGGTTTCCTCACCGGCAAGTACCGCGACAAGGCGGATACCGAGGGCAAGGCACGTGGCGCCCGGGCGCTCAACTATCTCAACGACAAGGGCCTGCGCATTCTGGCCGCCCTCGACGAGGTCGCGGTCGAGACCGATGCAGAGCCCGCCTCGATCGCGCTCGCCTGGCTCATCCAGAGCCCCGGCGTCACCGCGCCGATCGCCAGCGCCACCAGCGTCGACCAGCTCGAAGCCATCATCGCCGCCGGGAATCTCACGCTTTCCCCCGGCCAGATGAGGCTGCTCAACGAAGCCGGCGCCTGAATTTTATCGGCATGATTTTCCGGAATGGGCGCTTGGGCGCCCTTCTCTCACGTTGTGATAAGGAGACACCCCATGAAGATGCGAAAACTCGGAAAAGAACTCACCGTTTCCGCCGTCGGTCTCGGCTGCATGGGTATGAGCCACGCGTATGGCGGTCAGGATGAGCAGGAGTCAATCAAGACCCTGCACAGGGCTGTCGAGATTGGAGTCAATTTCTTCGATACGGCGGAAGTCTACGGACCTTTCGTCAACGAGGAATTGGTCGGCAAGGCACTCAAGCCTCATCGCGACAAAGTGGTGATCGCCACCAAATTCGGTTTCAAGATCGACACCGGCAGGTCGCAAACCGGTGCCATGGTCGGCCTCGACAGCCGCCCGGAACACGTGCGCGAAGTGGCGGAAGCCTCGCTGAAGCGGCTCGGCGTCGAGGTGATCGACCTCTTCTATCAGCACCGCGTCGATCCGAGCGTGCCGATCGAGGATACGGTCGGCGCCATGGCCGAGCTCGTCAAGGAAGGCAAGGTGCGGGCGCTGGGCTTGTCGGAAGCCGGCGCCGCCATCATCCGCCGCGCCCATGCCGTACATCCGATTACCGCGCTGCAGAGCGAATATTCGCTCTGGACCCGCGATCCGGAAGGCGAAATCCTCGATACCTGCCGCGAGCTCGGCATCGGCTTCGTGCCTTTCAGCCCGCTCGGCCGCGGTTTCCTCACTGGCAAGATTCAGAAACCGGAGGATTTCGGAACCGACGACTTCCGCCGCTCATTGCCGCGCTTCAGCGCCGAGAATATGGCCGCCAATGCCTCGCTCGTGAAGCTTCTCGAAGACATGGC
Organism: Neorhizobium sp. CSC1952; assembly: GCF_030378245.1. Classification (NCBI taxonomy): domain Bacteria; kingdom Pseudomonadati; phylum Pseudomonadota; class Alphaproteobacteria; order Hyphomicrobiales; family Rhizobiaceae; genus Neorhizobium; species Neorhizobium sp. CSC1952. Next base: position 1,297,856 of record NZ_CP128416.1, read on the forward strand.
GACCGAGAAGGGCGTGACCACCGCCCAGCTTGCGCTTGCCTGGGTGCTCGCCCAGGGCGATTTCATCGTGCCGATCCCCGGCGCGCGGAAAATCCCGCATCTGGAGCAGAACGTCGCGGCGACCGAGATCACGCTTTCGGCCGAGGAATTGAAGACGCTCGGCGACCTGCTGGCGCCGGAGAAATTCTCCGGTGCGCGCTACGGGCAGCAGGCCGCCGCCTGGACCGTTCGGTAAGTTGAAGCTCCGGCAAGCGTTCCGAATGACGGGCCGCCGAAAGGCATTGGCTTCGTCCATTCCCGTGCTACCTTGGAGCGAAAGCCGGGAGGATCGCGATGTCGGAGGAGCAGGCAGTCCAGTCCGTTGTCCATCTCTATGTGGACGGCATGACGTTTGCGCATGAAGGCGCGCTTCGAAAGGCCTTCCATCCGAAGGCCTGCATCATCGGCAACTACCAGGGTGCGGTCGAATGGCTTTCGCTCGACGACTTCATCGCGGCGGTGACCTCGGAGGGCGCGGCGGCCGCCGGCACGCAGCCGCTCATCCAGATCGAGACGCTCGACGTGACCGGCGATGCCGCCACCGTCAAGGTCGTCGACGAGTTCGCCGGCATGCGTTTTTCCGACTATCTCTCACTGCTCAAGATCGACGGGCGCTGGCTCATCGTCAACAAGCTCTATTACCTGCATTCCTGAACGGTTCGCCACCACTTACCGTTCAGGCGCCGGAAATCCGAGGTAGTGCTCGGAATGATCGCCCTCGTTGTTGGGCATTCCGATCTTGGTGAGCACGCCGCGCGGTTCTGCGAAACTGCGGATGCGGCGAGCCGGCTTTTCGTGCCACTGGATGTTCATCGCCCAGAGTTTCGGGAAGACCATGATTGAGGCGTAGGGCAGATGGTCGTGAATCCACCAGGCGAGTTTCTGCCAGTCACCTTCCCTATCGTAGTTGTCGATCAGCCAGGGCACGACGATGCATGCCGTGGCGCCCATGAAGCCCTGCGCGTCACGCCGGTCCCAGATATGGTCGGCCGCGGTGTTGGCATTCGAAGAGCAGTTGAGGTTGTTTTTGTTGCCGAATTCGTTGACCTTCGGCGAGCGGTAACCGGAGCGCAGGTGCAGCCGGCCGAAGGTCGCGTGAAGCGGCTCAAGCAGTTCCTCGCAGAGATGGCGGCCGGCTTCGATCGCCAGGTCCGGATCTTCGGGAATGTTCGGAATGCCGTAGAAATTGGCGATCTCGGAAAACAGGAAATCGCGGAAGAAGAAATTCTTCGACAGCCGCACGCGGCCGAGCTCCTCCAGCCCCTTCATCGATCCCGGTACGCGCATTCTCCATCTCCTCCCGCCGTCATGCCCGGCCTTGTGCCGAGCATCTATCCACGTTGATATTGCCGAGCGGCTTGGATCCCCGGCACAAGGCCGGGGATGACGGCCATTGGCGGCCTGGCACAAAAAAGCCTGCCCCTTTCGAGGGACAGGCTAACTTTGAGAGGTGATTCAGGCCACCCGAATTAAGCGCGCAGCACACCGCCCGTCGTCTTTTCGACATTGGCGACGATCTTGCCGGTCAGCGCCTCGAAATCCTCGTCGGTCAGCGTCCGCTCGACCGGCTGGATCTGCACCTCGATCGCCACCGACTTCCTGCCCTCGCCGAGCGAGGCGCCTTCGAACACGTCGAAGACATTGACGCCGGTGATCAGCTTGCGGTCGGCGCTTACCGCCGCCTTGACGATCGCGCCGGCTTCCACGTCGCTCGCCACCACGAAGGCGAAGTCGCGCTTCACCGCCTGGAACGGCGAGAGTTCGAGCGGCGGCTTGGTGCGCGTCGCCTTCTTCTTCGGCTCCGGCATGGCATCGAGGAAGACCTCGAAGCCGCAAAGCGCGCCGGAAACGTCGAGGCTGCCCAGCGTCTTCGGATGGAACTCGCCGAAATAGCCGAGCACCACTTTCGGACCCATCTTGATCGTGCCGGAGCGGCCCGGATGATACCAGGCGGGGGCGCCCTTCTCGATCTGGACATTGCCCATCGGCAGGCCGCAGGCTTCGAGGACCGCCAGCGCATCGGCCTTGGCGTCGAAGACGTCGACGGGCTTGCCGCCGCCCTTGGCATTGTTCGACCAGAGGCGGCCCGCGCCATTGATCGAGGCGGTGCCGCGGCGCACGCCGCCGGCCACGCGCCGCTGGCCTTCCGGCATGTCGGTCTCGTAGGTGCCCGAGACTTCGAAGATCGCCACGTCGCCGAAACCCTTGTCGGCATTGCGCTGCGCTGCCGTCAGCAGGCCGGGCAGAAGCGAGGGGCGCATGTCCGACATGTCGGACGCGATCGGGTTGGCAAGCTTCAGCGCCTGACTGCCGCCGCCGAAAAGCTTCGCCTGATCCTCGGAGATGAAGGACCAGGTGACCGCTTCCAGCATGCCGCGCGCGGCGAGCGCCCGCTTGGCAGCGCGGGTGCGCACCTGCAGCGTGGTCAGGATCTTTCCGTTGACGCTGGAGAGCCTGTCGATCGCCTCCGGCTTGATCTGGTCGACGCCGTGGATGCGCATGATCTCTTCGACGAGGTCCGCCTTGCCGTCCACATCCGGTCGCCAGGAGGGAACCGTCACGGAGACCCGCTCGCCGGAAGCGTTAGCCGAACCTTCCACCGTGAAGCCGAGACGGGTCAGGATCTGGCGGCTTTCCTCGGTCGAGACTTCGAGGCCGGTCAGGCGCTTCACTTCCGAGAACGGGAAATCGATCACCTTCGGCTGGTGTCCCTTGTAACCGACGACTTTCGCTTCGGCGGGCGTGCCGCCGCAGAGCCGAAGCACCAGTTCGGTGGTGCGGTCGAGGCCGGGGATCATGTATTCGGGATCGACGCCGCGCTCGAAACGGTAGCGCGCATCGGTGATGATGCCGAGCGAACGGCCGGACTTGGCGATGTTGATCGGGTCCCAGAGGGCGGATTCGATCAGCACGTCGGTCGTGTTCCCGTCGCAGCCGGAATGCTCGCCGCCCATGATGCCGCCGATCGATTCCACGCCGTTTTCGTCGGCGATGACGACGTTGTTGGGCGTCAGCCTGTACTCACGCGTATCGAGCGCCAGCACCGTCTCGCCGTCCAGTGCGCGGCGGACCGTCAGGCCGCCCTTCACCTTGGCGGCATCGAAGACGTGCATCGGCCGGCCCTGGTCGAAGGTCATGTAGTTGGTGATGTCGACCAGCGCGTTGATCGGACGAAGACCGATCGCCTTCAGCCGCGCCTGCATCCAGGCCGGGCTCGGGCCGTTCTTGACGCCGCGCACGAGGCGGAGCGCGAAGCCGGGGCAGAGGCGTTCGTCGTCGAGCACGATCTTCAGGCCGACCGAGGTCTCGCCTTCGGTCCTGAAATCGGGCCTGGCCTGCGGTTTCAGCGTCCCGAGGCCGGCGGCCGCCAGATCGCGGGCAATCCCGTGGATCGAGGTGCAGTCCGGCCGGTTCGGCGTCAGGTTGATCTCGATGACCGGATCGTCGAGACCGGCATAGGCTGCGAAGGAGGTGCCGACCGGCGCATCGGCCGGAAGGTCGATGATGCCTTCGTGATTGTCCGACATGTCGAGCTCCTTCTCGGAGCACATCATGCCGTGGCTCTCGACGCCGCGGATCTTGCCGACGGCGAGCGTCACGTCGATGCCCGGAACGTAGGTGCCGGGGCGGGCCAGCGCGCCCACCAGACCGGCGCGGGCATTCGGCGCGCCGCAGACGATCTGCACCGGCTTGCCGTCACCGGCATCGACCATCAGCACCTTCAGGCGGTCGGCCTCCGGATGCTTTTCCGCCGAGAGAACCTTGGCGATGACGAAGGGCTTGTAGGCGGCCTTGTCGTCGACATCCTCGACCTCGAGCCCGATCGAGGTGAGGCGCTCGCAGATCTCGGTGAGCGTTGCGTCGGTCTCAAGATGATCCTTGAGCCAGGAAAGCGTGAATTTCATTGTCTTTGTCTCGTCTCAAAATCATCGGGGAAATCGGGTCAGGCGGCCTTTCCCGGAGCCTTGGCGCCGGGGGCCTTTACGCCCAGGAACATGCTTTTCACCGAAATGCCTTCATCGACAGCGGTCCACCAGATTCCCTCGTACATCAACTCGATGTCGTTCAGTTGGTTGTCGTTCAGCTCCGACAGGAACGGATACCACCAGAGAGGCGTAGCAATAACGCGACCATCGGCGAGCGCCACGTGGACCTCGCCGTCGGCACACCAAGCCCGAACAGGCCGCATCTCATCAGTTTCAAAGACCAAAGAAGTCATGCCAAACGCCTACCCATTCATCACGGTGGTCCGCGGCCACTTTGAGCAGCCTTCCAATTTCCTGATCACTATACCCTTTATTCTGCGCGACTTCCAAACTCCTCAGCCAGACCTTCAGGGATTTTGAATCCTTGACGATATGGACATGCGGCGGTTCACCCACGTCCAAAGCGTAGAACCTGAACTTGTATCCATGCCAGATCAGCAAGGTCGGCATTGTCAGGTTCTCTGGCTCAAACACTCAAACCGCCGAACAGCGTCGGCATGTCGAGCGGGCGGAAACCGTAGTGGTTCATCCAGCGGACATCGGCGTTGAAGAAATCCCGCAGGTCCGGCATGCCGTATTTCAGCATGGCGATGCGGTCGAGGCCCATGCCCCAGGCAAAACCCTGGAACTCGTCCGGGTCGAGCCCGCCGGCCTTCAGCACGTTCGGATGCACCATGCCGCAGCCCAGAATCTCCATCCAGTCGGTGCCCTCGCCGAACTTGACGATCGGGCCGGAGCGGTCGCACTGGATGTCCACCTCGAAGCTCGGCTCGGTGAAGGGGAAGAAGGACGGACGGAAGCGCATCGTCACCGAAGGCACTTCGAAGAAGGCCTTGCAGAACTCCTCCAGGATCCAGCGCATGTGGCCGACATGCGACTTCCTGTCCACGACGAGACCTTCCACCTGATGGAACATCGGCGAATGCGTCGCGTCGCTGTCCTGGCGATAGGTCTTGCCCGGAATGATGATGCGGATCGGCGGCGTCTCAGCCTCCATGGTGCGAATCTGCACCGGAGACGTATGGGTGCGCAGCACCTTGCGCTCACCGTTCTCGTCCGGCTGGAAGAAGAAGGTGTCGTGCATCTCGCGGGCCGGATGGCCTTCCGGGAAATTCAGCGCCGTGAAATTGTAATAGTCCGTCTCGATATCCGGCCCTTCGGCGATCGAGAAGCCCATGTCGCCGAAGATCGCGGTGATCTCGTCGACGATCTCGCTGATCGGATGGATGCGGCCGCGCTCGGCAGGCGAAGAGCGCACGGGAAGCGAGATGTCCACCGTCTCGGCCTTCAGCCGCGCCTCGATCGCCGCATCCTTCAGCACCGTCTTGCGGGTGGCGATCGCGTCGGTGATCTCGTTCTTCAACGCGTTGATCGCCGCACCGCGGCTCTGGCGCTCCTCCGGCGACATCGAGCCGAGCGTTTTCAGGAGCTCGGAGACGGAGCCCTTCTTGCCCAGCGCGGACACGCGCACGGCCTCGATCGCCGCCTCGTCCTGCGTGCCGGCGATTTCCGCCAGAAGCGAAGTTTTCAGGTTTTCCAGATCGGACATGGTTTCTTCCGTTGATGTTCGGAGAGATTTATTTCGACGTCGTGACGAGTAAATGAAAAACCCGCGCCGGCCCAAACCAGCGCGGGTTTCCCAAAATCAGTGAAGCAATTAAGCTTGGGAAGCGCTGGTTAACGAACCGCGCTTTCAAACTCGTTGGCCGTGCCGGCTTCCTTGAGGTATTCGAGGGCCTTCTTGGAGGCCTCGACCAGCGCGCCGAAGGCTGCCGGCTCGTGGATCGCCATATCGGAGAGAACCTTGCGGTCCACTTCGATGCCGGCCTTGTTGAGACCGTCGATGAAACGGCCGTAGGTCAGGCCGAACTCGCGGACAGCGGCGTTGATGCGCTGGATCCACAGAGCGCGGAAATTCCGCTTCTTCACGCGGCGGTCGCGCGTCGCCATCTGGCGCGAACGATCGACGGCTGCCTTTGCGGCGCGGATGGTGTTCTTGCGGCGGCCGTAGAAGCCCTTGGCTGCCTTGAGGGTCTTGGTGTGCTTGGCGCGGGAAGTGACGCCCCGTTTTACGCGTGCCATGTCATGATCTCCTTATAATCCGATAGCGCGACTAGTCTTCAGAGACCGTTCGGCAGGTAGCTCTTGATGATCTTCTTGCCATCGGGTTCGGCAAGCACCATCGTTCCGCGCGCGTCGCGGATGAACTTGTTGGACCGCTTGATCATGCCATGGCGCTTGCCGGCGGCCTGCGCCTTGACCTTGCCGCTCGCGGTGATCTTGAACCGCTTCTTCGCAGCAGACTTCGTCTTCATCTTGGGCATTTTGCTACTCCGTTTTTGTATCGAAACCGGCAGACGAAGCCAGTCTCAAGCATTTAGAACGGCCACGGCATGCCCTGCCGGACCGTTCGGACGCGCGCTTATAACCGCAGTCGGAAAAAAGCGCAATGGGAAAGAAAGCGTGGCAAAAACCGGCGGAAACGCCGGCAAAACCGCCTGGAGGCGGAAAGGTGCGGCGCTTATTTCGGCGCCAGCACCATCATCATCTGACGGCCTTCGAGCTTCGGCTCCGCCTCGACCTTGGCGATCTCCTGGGTGTCGTCCTTCACCTGAAGCAGAAGCTTCATGCCGAGCTCCTGGTGGGCCATTTCGCGGCCGCGGAACTTCAGCGTCACCTTCACCTTGTCGCCTTCTTCGAAGAAACGGTTGATCGCCTTCATCTTCACCTCATAGTCATGGGTGTCGATGTTCGGACGCATCTTGATTTCTTTGACTTCGACGATCTTCTGCTTCTTGCGGGCTTCGGCAGCCTTCTTCTGGTTCGCATATTTCAGCTTGCCGAGATCGAGGATCTTGCACACCGGGGGTTCGGAGTTCGGCGAGATCTCGACGAGGTCGAGACCAGCTTCCTCTGCCATCCTGAGGGCCTGATCGGTCGGGACTATGCCAAGATTCTGGCCTTCGGCATCGATAAGCTGGACCTTGGGAATGCGAATTTCCCTGTTGGAGCGCGGCCCCTCCTTGACGGGGGCATCGGCTTTGAATGGTCTGCGAATGGTCGTATTCTCCTTGTTGTTTCGGAACGCAAGCGACGACTCTCGCTCGCCCGGCCTGCGGCCGACGGCAATGTCGTGATCGCTTGGCCGAAGTCAATAGCACGTTGTCATGAAAAAATCACCTGCTGTCGCGTATGGCGAATCTGTTTTATAGGCGCCGGGAAAGCGCAAGGGATTTAGGATGACACAGGCCGCAGCCGGCATCACCGAAAAGAGGATCACCGTGGGCGAAGGCACCGCCGCCCGCGAGATCGCCATCATCCACCGGGCGGCGCGGAAGAAGAAGCCCGGACCCGCATTCGTCTGGCTCGGCGGCTACCGGTCCGACATGTCCGGCACCAAGGCCATCGAACTGGACAGGCTGGCGGACGAGCTCGGGCTTGCCGCGATCCGCTTCGATTATTCCGGCCACGGCCTGTCCGGCGGCCTCTTCCGCGACGGCACGATCTCCCGCTGGCTCGAAGAGGCGCTCGCCGTCCTCGACGACGTCAAGCCGAAGCGGGTCGTCCTGGTCGGCTCCTCCATGGGCGGCTGGATCGCGCTCCGCCTCGTGCAGGAACTGAGGAAGCGCAAAAAGGCGCCCGGCGTCGACGGCATCGTGCTGGTCGCCCCGGCGCCGGATTTCACCGCGGAGCTCATCGAACCGAACCTGACGGATGCCGAACGGCAGTCGCTTTCCGAGAAGGGCTATTTCGAGGAACATTCCGAATACAGTCCCGAGCCCAATATCTATACCCGCGACCTGATGGAGGACGGCGCCCGCAACCGGGTGATGACCGGCATCATCGAAACCGGCTGCCCCGTCCATATCCTGCAGGGGATGAAGGATCCGGACGTGCCTTATAGCCATGCGCTGAAGCTCGTCGAATTCCTGCCGGCCGACGACGTCGTGCTGACGCTGATCCGCGACGGCGATCACCGGCTTTCCCGGCCTCAGGACATCGAGAAACTGAAGGCTGCGGTCTCTGCCTCAATAAATGCATGATTAAATTTCGCGCTGAGATAAAAATGTTGCAGTCTTAACCATATTGCGACGCCGCGGATATTAACGAATCTTCACGATTGACTCTCGTGCCCGTCCAATCTTAACTTTTCGTTAGGATTTAAAGGGACGGGTCCATGATGAGAGCCTTGCAGGCACGGCTTGCCGTGATCCTAGTTAGCATACTTGTACCAGTGAGCGCAGCAGTGCCGGCTCCGAGACCTGTGGGTTCCATGGTCACAGGCGCAGTGACTTCCCAGCCAATCGGCCATTACGAATTCTGTCAGAAGTACCGCGCGGAATGCTCCATCAAGAGCCGCTCGGCTCCGCCACCGAAGGTGAGCGCCTCCGGCATGGCGACCGTCCGCCGGATCAATGCCTCGGTCAACGCCCGCTATATCGCCAAGACGGACCGGGAAATCTACGGCCGCGAAGAAGTCTGGGCCTATCCCACGAAATTCGCCGATTGCGAAGACTATGCGCTTCAGAAGCGCAAGGAACTGGCGGCCCGCGGCTTCGCATTGTCGGACCTGCTGATGACCGTCGTGCGCAAGCCGGACGGGGAAGGTCACGCCGTCCTGACGCTGCGCACCGCCGACGGCGACTTCATCCTGGACAACCTCGATAACGAGGTGAAGCCCTGGTATCAGACGCCCTATACCTTCCTCAAGCGCCAGGCTTCCTTCAACACGGGGCGCTGGGTGACGATCGAAAACGGCCGCGATCTGCTGGTCGGCGCGTTGCGCTAAACCGATCTCCCACAGCATAAAACCGCCTGCGATCCAAAGGATTGCGGGCGGTTTTATGCTGTGGGAGAAACACGGGGGACGCATCTGCCGAAGCGGCGCCCGGCCCTTCGCTTTGAGCTCAGGCGTTCGCAGCTCAAAACGCTCCACTGGAGCGTTTTGCCGGCTACGCCCCGGGGGTGCATCTGCCGAACCGGCGCCCGGCCCTTCGCTTTGGGCTCAGGGCGTTCGCAGCTCAAAACGCTCCACTGGAGCGTTTTGCCGGCTACGCCGTCGCTGCTCACCCATTCCCGATCAGGATGCCTGCGGCGAGCACCAGCGAGCCGCCGAAAACCACCTGGAAGACGGCGCGCAGGAAGGGCGTCTCCATGTAGCGGTTCTGGATGAAGGCGATCGCCCAGAGTTCGAAAAAGACGACGACCGCCGCTACGATCGTCGCGGTCCAGAAATGCGGGATGAGATAGGGCAGCGCATGGCCGAGCCCGCCGATCGCCGTCATGATGCCGGAGGCGAGACCGCGCTTGACCGGCGAGCCGCGGCCGGAAATCTTGCCGTCGTCGTGGGCGGCTTCCGTGAAGCCCATGGAAATGCCGGCGCCAACGGAGGCCGACAGGCCGATCAGGAAGGTCGACCAGGTGTCGCCCGTGGCGAAGGCCGCGGCGAAGATCGGCGCCAGCGTCGAAACCGACCCGTCCATCAGCCCGGCAAGGCCCGGCTGCACATAGGTGAGGATGAACTGCCGGCGCGCGGTCTCGTTCTCCTCCGTCTTCACGTCTTCCGGCACATGCTTGTCGGTCAGCATGCGGGCGATGTCCTCATGCCCCTGTTCGGCGATCGCCAGGTCCCCCAGCAGCTGCCGCGTCGAGGCATCCGAGATCCGCTTGGCCGCCTCGGTATAGAACCGGAAGGCCTGCTCCTCCATCGCTTCGGCCTGTTCGCGCACCTTTTCGAGCGGCAGGTTGCGGATGAGCCAGTCCGGTCTGCGTTCGTAGAAGCCGCGCACATGTTCGCGCCGGATCAGCGGGATGCGCTCGCCGAAACGGGAACGGAACGTCTCGATCAGCACGTTCTTATGGGTCTGCTCGACCTCCGCCATATCCTCGAACACCTTGGCGGAGGCCGGATACCGGTCCCTCAGACTGTCCGCGTAACCGAGATAGATGCGTGCATCCTCTTCTTCGGAGGCGATGGCGAGAGCCAGGATCTCCCTTTCGTCGAGGGAAGAGAACGGACGCTTGTAGCTGGAGAAAAGGCGGGCGAGCATGGAAACCTCGATCTTAGAATAATTCTAAACTAATCCCTCGGACGGAAACTTCAAGGGATTTCCGCTGCCGTTCGCGGCCGGATGAACGGCGGCACGGACAAAGCAATTTTCGAAAACGATTGCTGCACTGCAGCGCAATCTTTGGATTTTTTGCTTGCCGCTGCCGAAACGAAATGATTAACAGCCGCCGCGCGGGCGAAAATCCGGGCATCTCCCAAAGTCAAGAAGGCATTAATCCCATGGATCGCAGACAATTCTTCCGCCAGGCCGCGACCGCCGGCGTGGGCGCCGCTGCCGCGACCGCGCTTACGGCTCCCCTGGCCGCCCCGGCCATTGCCCAGGAAAACCCAAAGATCACCTGGAGGATGACGTCCTCCTTCACCAAGAATACCGATATCCTCTGGTCCGCTGCCACCGACATCGCAGACAGCGTGAAGGAAGCTTCCGACGGCAACTTCACCATCCACACCTTCGCCGCCGGCGAAGTCGTGCCGGGCCTGCAGGCTGCCGACGCCGTTGCCAACGGCACCGTCGAAATGGCGCATACCTGCTGCTATTACTATATCGGCAAGGACCCGACTTTCGCGCTCGGCACGGCGGTGCCGTTCGGCCTCAATGCGCGCCAGACCAATTCATGGCTTTCGGTCGGCGGCGGCAACGAGCTGATCAACGAATTCCTCGCCGGCTACAACATCTACGCGCTGCCGGCCGGCAATACCGGCGCCCAGATGGGCGGCTGGTATCGCAAGGAAATCAACACGGTCGGCGATCTCAACGGGCTCAAGATGCGCATTGCCGGCCTTGCCGGCCAGGTCATGCAGAAGCTCGGCGTCACGCCCCAGCAGATCGCCGGCGGCGACGTCTATGCCGCGCTCGAAAAGGGCACGATCGACGCCACCGAGTTCGTCGGCCCCTATGACGACCAGAAGCTCGGTTTCGTGAAGGTCGCCAAGTACTACTACTATCCCGCATGGTGGGAAGGCGGTCCGGTCGTGCATGCCTTCTTCAACCTGGAGAAGTTCAATGCGCTGCCGAAGACCTATCAGCGCATGCTGAAAGACGCCTGCGCCAACGCCAATGCCAACATGCTCGCCCGCTACGACGCGCACAACGCCACGGCGTTGAAGCAGCTCGTTTCCGAAGGCGCGATCCTGAAGCCGTTCAGCCAGGAAATCCTCGAGGCGAGCTACAAGGCGGCCCAGGAGGTCTATGCCGAGATCACCGGCAAGAACGCGGCCTTCAAGAAGATCTACGACAGCCAGCAGGCATTCAAGAAGGACGGCTATCTGTGGAACCAGATCGCCGAATACAGCTACGACACGTTCATGATGGTGCAGCAGCGCAAGGGCACCCTCTGACGAGGCGAACGCCTGTTCTCATCTCATGCGCCCCTTCCGAAACGGGAGGGGCGTTTCTGTTCGTGCCGCCGCAGGCGCCGCTCGCGCGGGCGGGACAAAATTCCCCGCCATATTGCGATTTAAAATCATGCTGTTGGTCAGAAATTCCCGGGCCTTGGCGCAGCCCGGAATAATTTAATTGCGGCCAAGACATTGATTATCCGGCGATAAGGCCTATATTGAGGTCATCGAAAATTGCTTGCGACCTTTGTCTACGAGCTTCTTGCTCAGTCAGATTTCCTCTCAAATATCGATCAAAGCGGACGAAATACTGTCCGATAACTCTAGCGATTGAAAGGAAATCGTTATGAATACTGGCACCGTAAAGTGGTTCAACAGCACCAAGGGATTTGGCTTCATTCAGCCCGACGACGGCGCGACGGACGTTTTCGTCCACGTCTCGGCTGTCGAACGCGCCGGCCTGTCCTCCCTGGCGGAAGGTCAGAAGATCTCCTACGAGATCGTTCGCGACCGCAAGTCGGGCAAGAACTCGGCGGACAATCTCCGGGCTGTTTAAGGATGTCATTCGCCCCGCTGACCACGGATGTACTGGCAGCGGGCGCTTGAATGACGGGAAGAGGTCGGGGTAACGCCCGGCCTTTTTGTTTTCCCGGCCCCCACCGGGTTCAAGGAGAAAACGATGGGTCCAAACGTTTTTGCCCTCGACGATGTCATCGTTCTCAAAGCGAGCTTGATGCGCAAGGCCACCGGCGACCGGACATGCCGGATCGTCGGCCTTCTTCCCGCCGCCGACAGCGGCGAACAGCAGTATCGGGTCCGCTTCGGCAACGAAAATTTCGAGCGGCGGATCGTCGCAAGCGACATCGATGCTCTGGCGACGGCATCCGCCGGCAAGGAGGAGACGTCCTCCACGGCCGCGGGCGAGCCCTGGCTGAAGCCGGCGAGCATCCGCGTCGCCAAGTAGTTCATTTTTTGACGAAACGCGGGGTTGCCCGCAATGGAAAGGATATAGTTTGCAGGTTCTTGTCAGAGACAACAATGTCGAGCAGGCCCTTCGGGTGCTGAAGAAAAAGATGCAGCGCGAAGGCGTCTTCCGCGAAATGAAGGCGCGCAGCGCATACGAAAAGCCCTCCGAGAAGCGCGTTCGCGAGAAGGCGGAAGCCGTGCGCCGTTACCGCAAGCTCGCACGCAAGAAGGCGCAGCGCGAAGGCCTGCTGCCGGCCCCCAAAAAGGCCGCCCGTACGCGCTGACACCGGTTCACTGACCGGACGTACACCAGGAAGGAGAAGATCATGACCGCTACCAAGGAAGAATTCTTCAATCCCGCCAAGCTTTCCGCCCGCGACAAGGCGGCCGCCACCGATCACACGGCAAGGTCGATCATTGCCGCGGAGGCTTCCATGCGGGAAAAGAAGACCGAGCGGCTGCGACTGCTTCGCCTCGAACGGGAAGCGGCCGAGGCTTCGCCCGATCCCGCGCCAAAGAGGCGCAAGGCGTCCTCCAATCATTGAAGCGGCGATCATTGAAAAAACAGCAAAGCCCGGAGCGCTCCTCCGGGCTTTTTCTTTATTCTTCGACGCTCGGCGGCGTCCCGGCTGCATTTGCAGCACGATTCCTCCGGATTTCGCTTGCCGTTTTCAAAACGAGGGCTAGAGCGTTTCCTTGTTAGATTGAAGCATTCTGCCGGAGCAGGTTTTCGTTGGAGCAAAGGCGATTGGCGAAGGGCATACCCTTGGTACGTCCGAGCCGATCGCCTTTGATCCCGGCGGAAAGATGCCCGGCCCTGCGGGTTGGCTGAAACGGGCCGCCTGATCGACCGGCTGGCTCGGCCGTAGGGCTGGGCTACGACCTGCGCCAGCCGGTCGACCATCCGACTCCGTTTGAGCCAACAGAATGCTTCAATCTAACAAGGAAACGCTCTAAGAGCGATATCGACGCATTCCCGGATCGAAGAGGAGGAATTCCATGAACCGCAGACGTTTCTTCAGGCAGGCCGCCACCGCCGGCATGGGCGCCGCCGCCGCGACCGCGCTTGCCGCCCCCCTGGCAGCCCCGGCCGTCGCCCAGGAAAGCCCGAGGATCAACTGGCGGCTCACCTCCTCCTTCCCGAAGAGCCTCAACATCATCTTCGATGCGGCCAACCAGATCGCCGACGCCGTGAAGACGGCTACCGACGGCAGGTTCACCATCCAGACCTTCGGCGCCGGCGAGATCGTGCCGCCGCTGCAGGCGGCCGATGCGGTCGCCAACGGCACCGTCGAGATGGCCCATACCTGTTCCTACTACTATATCGGCCAGGATCCGGCCTTCGCGCTCGGCACCGCCATTCCCTTCGGCCTGAACGCCCGCATGACCAATGCCTGGTTCCTCAACGGCGGCAATGACCTGATCAACGAATTCCTTGCGCCGCGCGGCCTCTATGCGCTGCCGGCCGGCAACAGCGGCACCCAGATGGGCGGCTGGTTCCGCAAGGAGATCAACACGATCGACGACCTGAAGGGTCTGAAGATGCGCATTGCCGGCCTCGCCGGCCAGGTCATGCAGAAGGTCGGCATCACGCCCCAGCAGATCGCCGGCGGCGACGTCTATGCCGCGCTCGAAAAGGGCACGATCGACGCCACCGAGTTCGTCGGCCCCTATGACGACCAGAAGCTCGGCTTCGTGAAGGTCGCCAAGTATTACTACTATCCCGCATGGTGGGAGGGCGGCCCGGCCATGCACGCCTTCTTCAACCTAGAAAAGTTCAACGCCCTGCCGAAGAGCTACCAGCAGATACTGGCGGATGCCTGCGCCGCGGCGAACATGAGCATGCTCGCCAATTACGACGCCCACAACGCCACCGCGCTCAAGCAGCTCGTCGGCGAAGGCGCGGTGCTGAAGGCTTTCAGCCGCGAGATCATGGAGGTCTGCTTCAAGGCGGCGATGGAAACCTATGCGGAGCTCTCGGCGAAAAGCCCCGCCTTCAAGAAGATCTACGACCATCAGCAGGCCTTCAAGAAGGACGCCTATCTCTGGGCGCAGATCGCCGAATACAGCTACGACACCTTCATGATGACGCAGCAGCGCGCCGGGACGCTCTGATACTCCTGCAATCGGAAAGCCCGGAGACACCCTCCGGGCTTTCGTTTCGCATCACGCAGCCTGAAGCTGCTCGCGGCGCGGCAGCGGCGGAAAGGCGAGCGCGATCAGCACCGCGCCGAGCCCCACGAGCGCCGAGCCGATGAACAGCCAGTTGTAATTGTTGAACTGGTCGAAGGCCCAGCCGCCGGCGAGCGGCCCGAAGGCCATGCCGATGCTCGACAGCATGGTCGCCGCGCCGAGGACCGTGCCGAGGATTTTCGGCGAGAAATATTCGCCCGCCAGCACCGCATAGAGCGGCATGACACCGCCATAGGTGCCGCCGAAGATGATCGCCAGCGTATAGAACTGCGTCAGGTCGCTTGCGAGCGTATAGGCCGAGATGACGGCCGCCTGGATCAGCAACCCCGCGACCAGCACCGGCTTGACGCCGAATTTGTCCGCAAGCACGCCGTAGAGAATGCGCCCGCCGAGGCCGGCCGCCCCTTCGACGCTGTAGATGGTGACCGCCGCCATCGGCGCGATGCCGCAGAACATGGCGTAGCTCACCATGTGGAAGATCGGGCCGGAATGGGCCGCGCAGCAGGCGAAGAAGGTGAAGCCGAGCACCAGAAACTGCGGCGAGCGGAACACTTTCGACAGCGGCATGCCGGCGCCCCCGGCCTGCGGTGCGGATGCCGGACCGGCGGCTGCCGCAACCGGCGGGCTGCGCACGAGGAAGGCGGTCGGCAGGAGCAATATCCAGGCCCCGATGCCGATCAGCAACATGGCCATGCGCCAGTCGTCATAGGCGGAGATCAGCCAGCGCGCGAAAGGCGAGATGGTCATCGGCGCCATGCCCATGCCGGCGGAAACCAGCGACACCGCAAGGCTGCGGTGCTCGTCGAACCAGCCCATGGTGACGGCGATCATCGGCGCGAAGAAGGCGCTCGCGGAGAGGCCCACGAGGCAGCCGTAAACGAGCTGGAAAAGGAACAGGCTCTCCACCCGGCTTGCCAGCACCAGCGCGAGCCCCAGCAGAACCGCGCCGATCAGCACGACGATACGGGCGCCGTAACGGTCGCTCGCCGCGCCCCAGAGAAAGCCGCCGAGGCCCATGACGATGAAGTTCAGCGTCATCGCGCTCGAAATGCCCGCATGCGACCAGCCAGTATCCGTGGCGATCGGCTCCAGAAAGATGGCGAGCGAAAACATCGTGCCGACCGCGACGCAGCCCATCAGAGCGCCCGCGAAAACGATCACCCAGCGATAATTGGTACTCATGTCTACTCCCCATTTGCCATAGGTTCGGAAAATCGGATGCACAGCCTTCGCGGCGCCATCCCGAACCCAAGGACGTGCGGCCCATCCCTCTCCCGACAGGCCCGACCGATTTTTTTCCGCAACCGGATTCCAGGGAAGATACGACAAAAAAGCCCCGCGCGCGGCGGGGCTCTTCGGAAATCTCGTCGGGTCGTGACGTCAGGTGCTGCCGGTGTTCGGGCGGGCCTTGCCGACATTGTTGTTCGTCGAAGCGGTCTTGCCGTCGGGGTTCTGGCCATAATAGGTTCCGCCGAGATGCCCGCCGGCGCTGGTGTTCTCCACCTGCCGCTCGGCGCGTTTCACGGCCTGTTGAACGTCACTTTTGCTCATGTCTGCCTCCAGCTTTCGGTTGGTGACAGGAGTGTAACCAGCGGGACGGCCGAGTGTTCCGCACGGAATATCCCTTTGTAAGCAGTCAGACTCACTGGCGAGACGCCATAAAAAGCCGATCGGGGTGCTTGACGAAACGCGATCGTACCCATATTTGGGAACGATCGTTTCCAAATTAAGCCGTCTGCCATGAACATCAACGCCACATCCGGCCTGGCCGCACGTCCGCCGGGACGTCCGCGCGAATTCGAGATCGAGGAAGCGCTCGACAAGGCGATCGTCGTCTTTTCCGAGCGCGGCTATCATGCCGCGTCGATCTCGGAGCTGAAGGACGCGATGGGGCTTGCCGCCGGCAGCCTCTACAAAGCCTTCAAGGACAAGAAGGCGATCTTCCTCGCCGCCTTCGACCGATACAAGCAGGTCCGCAACGCGCTTCTGGAAGAAGAGCTTGCGGCGGGCGGAAACGGCCGCGACAAGGTTTTCCGCATGCTGCGTTTCTATGCCGAAGCCTCGCATGGCGAACACGGCCGGCGCGGCTGCCTGGTGGTCGGCACGGCGATCGAGCTCGGCGTCTACGATGCCGAAGCGGCCGAGCGCGTCAACCGCTCGATGGCACGCACCGAAACCCTGCTCGACAGCCTGATCCGCGAAGGACAGGCGGACGGGTCGATCCCGCAGACGGTCGATCCCGCCACGACCGCACGCCTCCTGCTCTCGGTCACCCAGGGCCTTCGCGTCCTCGGCAAGACGGGTCCCGACCGCGACCGGGCCCTCTCCGTGGTGGATACCGCCATGAAACTTCTCGACTGAATTATTCGTTCCTCCCTCAACCTCCTCCTCCCCGGAGCCTTTCATGACAAGCAATACTGCAACACTGGCCGCGCCGGCGGCACCTTCGGCAATGTCCGCCGGCATGACCTTCGTCATGGCCGCGGCCTGCGGTCTCGTCGCCGCGAACCTTTATTACGCCCAGCCGCTCGCTGGTCCGATCGCCGCCTCGATCGGTCTCCCGGCGCATGCGACCGGCCTCATCGTGACGCTGACGCAGATCGGCTACGGCCTCGGCCTGCTCCTGATCGTACCGCTCGGCGACCTTCTCGAAAACCGCCGGCTGATCCTCACCATGATCGGCGCCGTGACGCTGGCGCTCGTCGCCGCCGGGCTTTCGACCGCCTCCGTGCCCTTCCTCGCCGCATCGCTGGCGATCGGCCTCGGCTCCACCGCCGTGCAGATGATCGTGCCCTTCGCCGCGAGCCTTGCGCCGGACGCCATGCGCGGCCGGGTGGTCGGCAATGTCATGAGCGGGCTGATGGTCGGCATCATGATGGCACGGCCGGTTGCGAGCTTCATCGCCCGCTTCTCCTCCTGGCACCTCGTCTTCTTCCTGTCGGCCGCCGTCATGGTCGTGCTCGGCTTCGTGCTTGCCGCCCGCCTGCCGAAGCGGGTGCCGCAGACCAGGCTCTCCTATTTCTCCCTGCTGTCTTCGATGGGCACCCTTTACGCCACCCAGCCGGTGCTGCGCCGCCGCGCCTTCTACCAGGCCTGCCAGTTCGCCGCCTTCAGCCTATTCTGGACGGTGACGCCGCTGGTGCTGGCCGGCCCCGCCTTCCAGCTCACCCAGGCCGGCATCGCCCTCTTCGCGCTTGCGGGCGTCGCGGGCGCCATCGCTTCGCCGATCGCCGGGCGCCTGGCCGACCGGGATCTCGGCAGACCCGCCACGGTCTTCGGGATCGCCGCGGTCGCGATAGCCTTCCTGATCACCCATATCGCCCCGGAAGGCTCCGTCGTCGCGCTGACGCTGCTGACGCTTGCCGCCATCCTGCTCGATTTCGGCGTGACCATGACGCTCGTCATCGGCCAGCGGGCGATCTACGGCCTCGGCGCCGAGCTGCGCAGCCGTCTGAACGGCCTCTTCATGGCGACCTTCTTCTGCGGCGGCGCGATCGGCTCCGCCGTCGGCGCCTGGGCGTTCGCCGAGGGCGGCTGGCTTCTCGCCTCCTCGATCGGCCTCGCCCTTCCCGTCATCGCCCTCCTCTATTTCCTGACGGAAAAGCGCTGAGCCGAGGGCTCGCAGCCCGCCCAAAAAGCGGGGTACGCAATCTTGGCCTCCCACTCGAAACCCTCCAGCGGGAGTTCTTCAGTCCTATTAGCGGGATATCATGACCGGTCGAGAGCCCATCGAGCATGCCTGGCGGTAGAGCCCGCCGAGCTCGGAGCATCAACCTGATCGACGCGACACATTGTCAGTGCCGCGTCGTGTCTTCATGACTTTTTAAGGATTCACAGCGCAACCTTAAGGCAACCATTTCCCACCTTCCGGTACGCCATGATTGTCTGGCATGTTTTTGCAGCGATCTCGACGCTCACGCTGCTTGGCGTTGCAGTCCATATATTTCGATCGTCTTTCAATTTCATACCCGATCTCTTCGTTTCCGGCAGCGGGCGGTTCTTCCGCGAGCACATGATCAACGACATGCTGAGCGCCAACTATGGCTTCTGGGATATGATAGCCGGCACGGAATATGACAAAGAAGGATTTTACGAGTTCTTCAGCCTGAAAAACCTTCGGATCTGCTGCACACATACGATGGCTGTCGGACTGGCGGCGTTCCTCGCCTTCAACCCGCTTTGGGAGAAATTTACGGAAGTCGCAGATAAAGCGCCCAGCTGGCTCTGGGCGCTTTTCATCTACAGGATCGAAAACCTGACATTCATCTGACCTGCCCGGTCGACCGCGCAGCAGGCATTTTATCTACGCGTTGCGCTGACCCGCTTATAAAACAGCGTCGTGCCGCAGAAGCCGCCTTCCGGCCACATGGCGTAGTCGGGAATGACGCCGACGCGCTCCCAACCGAAGCGGGGATAGATCTTCTCCGCATCGCTTCCGGTCGCGGTGTCGAGTACCAGAAGCGTGCGGCCGCGCCGGGCCGCCTCCCTTTCCACCGCATCCATCAGCCTGCGCGACAGGCCGAGGCCGCGGGCCGAGCGATGCACGAGGAGCTTCATCAGGTCGCCGCGATGCGGCTGGTTCGGCTTCGACGCCAGGCCCACCTGCACCGTGCCGACCACCCGACCTTCCACTTCCGCTACGGCGAGGATGATGCCACCCGCCTCGACGGCTGCGGCGATCTCCCGCCAGTAGGCCTCCGCGTCCTTCGGCCCGAAAGGCAGCATGAAGCCGACCGAAGCGCCGCCGTTGATGCAGTCGGAGAGGATTTCGCAGAGATCGGGCAGGACGGCGCGGGCTTCGTCGGCGTCTATGATGCGGATGGTCGTCATGTTCGGTTCTTTCGGATTAACGGCCGCGGTCGAGGATCACCGCGTAGCGGGCCGGCTTGTCGGACGGGTTGTGGAAATCGAAGGCGGCGCCGAGGTCCATGTAGAGGCAGTCGCCAGGATGAAGCGTGTAGGTGACGTCTTCGAAAACCATCTCCAGCACGCCGTCGAACAGCCAGACATGCTGGGTCATCACCCGGCTCTCCTCGCGCGGCGGGAAACTGACGCGCGCGCCGGCCGGAAACTCCACCTCGACGATGTCGACGCGGCTCGGCGTGCCGGGCGGCGAGACGGAGCGGCGCAGATAACGCGTATGCAGGTCGCGCCATAGCTTCTGGTCCGCCCGGCGGCTGAGCGGCGAGCCCTGCCTGTCCTCGTCGGCGAAGAAGGCCGACAGCGAAAGGCCGAGCGCTTCCGACAGCCTCGCCAGCAACGCCGCCGTCGGGTTCGCCTCCCCCCGCTCGATGCGGGAGATCATCGCCCGGCTGACGCCCGACCGGCTCGACAGCTCGTCGAGTGTGAAACCCGCCTTCGCCCGGAGCTTCTTCAGCCGCTCGCTGATGGCGGCGTCTATGTCGTGAACCGTTGTTTCCATGATTTGAGAATTACATTCCCTTATGATGGAATCAAGCGCCATCATAAGGGAATGCTTGAAATTCGTGAGCCGATGGCGTTTCCGCGATAGCTCCCGTCATCATCCGTCGGCTATGAAGCTGCAGTCGGGTCGGACACGGCGCAGAAGCGGCCGTCCGCCCGTTTGCGGAGAGACGAATGCACGGTCGTACGCTCGAGACGGCTTCTCCCCTTTCGATCGCCAGCATCGTCGTCTCGATGACGATCGCCGCGGTCGGCAGCGGCATCATGTTCGCCTATGTGCCCTTCATGCTCACCCATTCCGCGGCCCCGTGGGCGGCGGGCGCGGCCGTCACCGCAGTCGCCTTCGGCGGTCTCGTCGGCTGCGTCGTCGGCGGGCCGCTCATCCGCCGCGTCGGCCATGCGCGGCTCTTCGCCTGCTCCATGGCGATGGTGATCATCGCGGCCGTGCTGATCGCCGCCGACCTGCCCGCCTATGTGTGGATTTTCGCCCGCGGCCTCTACGGCGCGGCCGCCAACGTCAACTTCATCATCGCCCAGAGCTGGCTGAACCACGCCGCCTCCAACCAATGGCGCGGCCGGGCCATGTCCTTCTTCTACATGGCCTACGTTCTCGGCCTCGGCTGCGGCGCCTGGATCTTCGGCCGCATCCCGACCGACGGCAATCTCGCGCCCCTCGCCGTCATCCTCGTCACCGCGCTCGCGATCCTGCCGATCGGGCTCACCCGCCTGCCGAACCCGCCGCCGCCCGCCAGCGTCAGCGTCAACATCCCGATGGCATGGCGCATCTCGCCGGTGGGCCTCGTCGGCGTTTTGGCATCCGGCGGGCTTTCCATGGTCGTGCAGGGCTTCACGCCGATCTATGCGGCCACCAGCCAGGTGTCCCAGGCGGATATCGCGCTGCTGATGTTCGTCATGCAGACCGGGCTGCTCTTCGTGCAATACCCGCTCGGCGTGCTCTCCGACCGGATCGACCGGCGCTACGTGCTCGTCGTCACCTGCGGCCTCATCGTCGCGGCCGGGATCGCCGCCCTCTTCGTCTCGTTCTCGGCCATCGTCATCCTGATGATCGTCTTCCTCGTCTTCGGCGGGGCGGTGGAGACGGTCTATTCGGTCGCCAACGCGCATGCCAACGACCGCGCCGATCCGGGCGATTTCGTGCCGCTCTCCTCGACGCTGCTCGTCGCCTGGTCGGCGGCCGCCACCGTCGTGCCGCTCGGCGTCACTCTTCTCACCCCCATCTTCGGCCAGCACACCTTCATCCATGCGGTGATCCTGGTCGCGATCGCCTACGGGACCTATGTCCTCTGGCGGCTCAAGGAGCGCCAGGCCGTGCCGGCCGACGCGCGGGAGAATTTCGGCATCCGCAGCGCCCAGGTTCCGAACGCGTCGGTGCTCACCGATCCGGAGACCGGCAAGCCCAAATAGCCCGCAGAACCGGGCCTTATCCTCAATGAAAGGTTATCTTTCCGCTTTGCGGCAGGGATTCGCGCTGCTATATGCGCGAGCCATGAGCACCAATTCCGCCCGCACGCCCCTCGACCACATCCGCAACTTCTCGATCGTGGCGCATATCGACCACGGCAAGTCGACGCTGGCCGACCGGCTGATCCAGTCGACCGGGGGCCTCGCCGAGCGCGAGATGTCGGAACAGGTGCTGGATTCGATGGATATCGAGCGCGAGCGCGGCATCACCATCAAGGCCCAGACGGTGCGCCTTCACTACAAGGCGCAGAACGGCGAGACCTATATCCTGAACCTCATCGACACGCCCGGCCACGTGGACTTCGCCTACGAGGTCTCGCGCTCGCTCTCGGCCTGCGAGGGCTCGCTCCTCGTCGTCGATGCTTCCCAGGGCGTGGAAGCCCAGACGCTCGCCAACGTCTACCAGGCGATCGACAACAACCACGAGCTCGTCACCGTCCTCAACAAGATCGACCTGCCGGCCGCAGAACCCGACCGCATCAAGGAACAGATCGAGGAAGTGATCGGCATCGACGCCTCCGACGCGGTGCTGATCTCGGCCAAGACCGGCCTCGGCATCCCGGACGTGCTGGAAGCGATCGTCCACAAGCTGCCGCCGCCGAAGAGCCCCGGCGGCGAGACCGCGCCCCTCAAGGCGCTGCTGGTCGACAGCTGGTACGACACCTATCTCGGCGTCATGGTCCTGGTGCGCGTCATCGACGGCGTCATCGCCAAGGGCCAGCAGATCCGCATGATGGGCACCGGCGCCAAATACTCGGTCGAGCGCGTCGGCGTGCTGACCCCGAAAATGGTCAATGTCGACAGTCTCGGCCCTGGCGAGATCGGCTTCATCACCGCCTCGATCAAGGAAGTCGCCGATACTCGCGTCGGCGACACGATCACCGACGACAAGCGTCCGACCGCCCAGGCCCTGCCGGGTTTCAAGCCGGCCCAGCCGGTGGTCTTCTGCGGCCTCTTCCCGGTCGACGCCGCCGATTTCGAGGACCTGCGCGCCGCGATGGGCAAGCTCCGCCTCAACGACGCCTCCTTCTCCTTCGAGATGGAGAGTTCCGCCGCCCTCGGCTTCGGCTTCCGCTGCGGCTTCCTCGGCCTGCTGCATCTCGAAATCATCCAGGAGCGCCTGGAGCGCGAGTTCAACCTTGATCTCGTCGCCACCGCACCCTCCGTCGTCTACCAGATGACGCTGACGGACGGCACCGAGATGGAACTGCACAACCCGACCGACATGCCCGACGTCGTCAAGATCGACGAGATCCGCGAGCCGTGGATCAAGGCGACGATCATGACGCCGGATGAATATCTCGGCGGCATCCTGAAGCTCTGCCAGGACCGGCGCGGCATCCAGACCGAGCTCACCTATGTGGGCAGCCGCGCGATGATCACCTACGAGCTGCCGCTCAACGAAGTGGTCTTCGACTTCTACGACCGGCTGAAATCGATCTCGAAGGGCTATGCCTCCTTCGACTACAACATCATGGACTACCGGCCGGGCGACCTCGTGAAGATGTCGATCCTCGTCAACGGCGATCCGGTCGATGCGCTCTCCATGCTCGTCCACCGCTCCGCGGCCGACCGGCGCGGCCGCGGCATGGTGGAGAAGCTGAAGGAGCTCATCCCGCCGCACATGTTCCAGATCCCGATCCAGGCGGCGATCGGCGGCAAGGTGATCGCCCGCGAGACGGTCCGGGCGCTGCGCAAGGACGTGACCGCGAAATGCTACGGCGGCGACGCCACCCGCAAGCGCAAGCTCCTGGAAAAGCAGAAGGAAGGCAAGAAGCGCATGCGGCAGTTCGGCAAGGTCGAGATCCCGCAGGAAGCGTTCATCGCGGCGCTCAAGATGAACGACGAGTGAGACGCGGACGGCAGCTTGCCGCCGTCTTCCGCTTTCGCCCCCAAACGCAGCCGATCAGAGCATATGCCGCCCGTGATCGGGCACGCATTCCTTCACCGCCCGGATGAATTCGTCCGGGTTGCAGGGCTTGTCGACCCACTTGCACTTGCTGTCCATCTGCGGATGGCGCCCGCCGATATCCCTCTCCACCGAATGCACGATGTAGGGCACGCCGCGTTTGGCAAGGATGGCGGCAATCTCATCGCAGGCGCCGTCCCTCAGCCGGGTCTCCATGACGGCAAGCTCCGGCGTGTGCTGCTGAAGCCATTCGGTTGCGGCGACACAGGACGAATAGGTGCTGATACTGTCGAAACCGGCCTGGGCGAGCAGCTCTTCGAGATAGATGGCAATCAGCGCCTCGTCTTCCAGAACCAGGACCGTCTGGTCTCTTGAAGTTTCCATTCCCTGCCCCTCCGAATTGAAGAGCCTGCAGACTAATCCTTTCGGAGGGACAGCGGGCCCAGCGTCTGCCAGCGTACCCAAAATCACCCCGAACCACAGGATGCTATAGAATCGGCAACCGCCCGCTTGGAATTCAGGGGCATGGCGGCCGGAAGTTCTGGCACTTTCGCCCACGTCAGCGAGAACCATGTCCGTCGCAGAACAGAACGAAATCCGGAATCGGCTTCTGGCCCTGCTGCCCGAAAACGAGTTCCGCAGCGTGAGAAACGTATTGGAGCCGGTCGATCTTGCCCGAGGCTTCGTCATCGTCGAAGCGGGCAGGCCGATCGACTATGTCTATTTCCTGGAGAGCGGCATCGGATCGGTGGTGACCGTTTCTGCGGATGGTCAGCAGGCCGAAGCCGGCATGTTCGGCCGCGAAGGGTTTTCGCCGACTCCGGCGGGCGTCGGAGGAACGATCAGCATCCACGAGGTGCTGATGCAGGTTGCGGGAAACGGCTACCGGATGCCGATCGGGAAGGTTGCGGAAACGCTGGCGCAGAACCCGGTTTTCGCCAATCTGCTCGCCAGGTTCATCCAGGCCTTTTCCTCGCAGATTTCCTATACCGCCCTCTGCAACATCGCCTATCAGGTGGACGAACGCCTGGCGCGCTGGCTGCTGATGGGCCACGACCGCGTCGATGGCGACGAGATCAATCTTACCCACGACTTCATTTCGCTGATGCTCGGGGTCCGGCGGCCCAGCGTCACCACCGCCTTGCATGTCCTGGAAGGAAAGAAGCTCATCCGGGCGGAGCGCGGCCGCATCACCATCCGGGACCGAAAAGGAATGCAGGAATTCGCGGGCCATGCCTACGGAGAGCCGGAAGAGGAATACCGGCGTCTCATCGGCGAATTCTGGCCCGTCTCAGCGCCCGAGATGCCTTTTGATGACGTCATGGAATGAAACGGCGATAACGAGCGCGCCGGTTTCGTCGCGTATTTCCATATGTTCGTCCAGGATCATCGCGCCGTTCTTGATGCGTGCCGCCAACAATTCCCGCACGGCTCCGATGGCATTGGCGTGGGCTTCGTCAATGCTGTCGAACTCGTCGCCTTCTTCGTCGGTGATGGTTACGCCACCACGGCGGATCTGGAAGAAGTACCGTGTCATCTTCGAACTCCGCCTGTCCTCCTGTCTGTGCGTGACACTCCATTTCGAAGAATAGAATAGCGCCCTAGAAAAGATCCTTCATGAGACGCCGGTATTCCTCTTCCGGTCTTCCGTAGGCATCTCGTGCAAACTCCTCAAGGGCCGGACGGTTCCGGATCATGATGCTTCCTCTTTCGGAACGGATGAAGCCGTTGCCTTCGAGCACGTGCAGGGACGTCGTGACGCTTGGCCGCCGGACCGCCAGCATCAATGAAATGAAATCGTGGGTCAGAGCGATTTCATTGCCCGAGACCCGGTCGTGACACATCAGCAGCCAGCGGGCAAGGCGTTCGTTGACATCGTGAACGGCATTGGAGAGCGCCGTGAAGGCCAGTTGCACCGCAAAGGCTTCGGCAGCGCGGATCATCACCTTGGAAAAACTTCTGTTGCTGTCCATCCAGCCCCGGAAGGCATCGTAGCTTATCCGGTAGCCTTCGCCGTCGAGCTGCATTCCGACGTCATGGATACTGACCTCCAGTCCCGTCACGACGGAAGTCGGCACATAGCCGTCGAATCCGAATATCCCGGCCTCCGCGCTGTGGCCCTCGGGTGTGGTCACCACGATGGAGCCAAGTCCGGACGCTAGAAAATACGCGTATTTGATCGGTTTGCCTGCCCGGCCGAGCAGCGTTCCCTTCGGCAGGGGAATGAGGTCGAGATCGGGCGCGATCTGGCCGTAATCCGTTGCCGGAAGCAGCGCCAAAAGCTTGTTCTGCATCGAAGATTGCGGAGGGGCGGTCATACGTGCTTCCCTCCTGGTTCGGGCGGAGCACATGGTGCTTCGGCCCTTCGCGCCCGGGTCAATCTGCATGAGACGCAGAGAGCATATTCCCCTCATCGCAAATAGCAATGATTGTACGGTACCGTACAGAAGAGGGGCTTTTGGTCATGTCCCAGCGGGGCGGGGGACCAGACGGGGTGTTCGTACGCCAGCGTACCGGAACGATGTAACGGACTGTGACATTGTCGGTTGGTAGGATGGAGCTTCCGATGAGCGTCACCGCCAATCCGCCGAGCCGAAACAGGCATGGAGATATCGATCCCCGGATCGAAGCACTCGGCCCGGATGTCCACCGCATGGCTCGTCGCTTTTTCTCATCCGAGAAAGAGGCGGCCGCCCTTGCCAGAAAGACGATCGCGAGAGCGAAGCGCGAGCTTCCCGTGGCCGCAGGAGAAGACGCCGTCAGGCTTTGCCTGTTCAGGTCGATGCACGACATATTCGCCGCCGACCTGCGGTCGAATGGAAGGCCCGGCCGCTCCTAATGCCTGACGCCGCTGCCGTATTGCCGCAGCAGTTCCTGGACGATCGCCTGGATGTCTTCCATCCGGGTGCCGAGCACATGCGGATTCCGCCGCGCCACGATCTGCTGCTCGGGGACGACGAACAAGAAGGGAATGGAAGCGGCCTCCAGCATTTCCGAAGCGTCGAACATGAACTGCGCATCACAGGCGGCGTCGATCAGGACGCCGTGCATCCCGCTGAGAAGACGGATGTCGAAATCGGCAGGCGGCATTGGCCCCGCAAGCTCGACACCCGCGTGCTGCCAGGCGTGGCGGGTGCCGGGCGGGAGCAAATCCTTGTCACCTACGACCATCATCTTGTACCGGCTCACCCTGTCACCTGCTGCCTGTGGCCATCATGGCACTGGCCATTGTAACCATAGTGGACACCTAAAGTTGCCTCTTGCAAGGCTGTTTTAGCAAATTCCGGACCGGCGGCACCGCATGCGCCGCCGCGCCCGCCCTCCCCTGTCCCGCCCGCCATCTCCTCTTCGAGGGCCGGCAGGGCTCCCTCCCTTCTCCCCAGCGGGGAGAAGGTGCCCGGCAGGGCGGATGAGGGGGGCGAAGCCACCATCCGGTGCCGCGCCTGCCGCGTGTGCACCCCCTCATCGCCTCGCTTTGCTCGGCACTTCTCCCTGCTGGGGAGAAGAAGGCGCAAGCCGAACCTGCTCGGTTCCTCATATGCGGTATGCCGAATAGCGGCGCTTGTCGTTTAGGGAAGCCGGCGCCCCCATCCGATCTCCCCCCTTGTGGGGGAGATGCCCGGCAGGGCAGAGGGGGGTGTGGTGGCAGGCATCCACCGGCACCGATGGATGAAACGCAGACCGAGGGCAAGGGAGGGTACCGTTCAATGGAATCGCGCGACGACGACAGCTCACTTCGGCGCCCAGGGCATCGGCCGGCGGCTCAGGAAGGCCTCGATGCCGGCGCGGCCTTCGGCGCTTTCCCACCGGTCGGCGAGCAGGCCGATGCTATGGGCGATCGGATCCCCGGCCGTCCCGCGGGCAAGGTCCTGCACCAGGCTCTTGGCGCCGGCCACGGCGCCGGGCGCGCAATCGAGGAAGGCCGAAACCTCCTCCTCCACGGCCGCATCGAGTTCACCGGCCGGGCGGACCACGGAGACGAGGCCGATCCTGCTGGCCGCCGCCGCATCGAAGCGGCGGGCATTGAGGAAGAGCCGGCGGGCATGCCCCTCGCCGATGCGGCGGACGACATAGGGGCCGATCGTCGCCGGAATGAGCCCGAGCCGCGTTTCGGTGAGCGCGAACTCCGCTTTCTCCGCCGCAACGACGATATCGCAGACCGCCATGAGGCCGATGCCGCCGCCGAAGGCATTGCCCTGAACCCGGCCGATCAGCGGCTTCGGCAGGCCGTCCAGCGCCTTCAGCATCATTGCCAGCTCCGTCGCGCCCTCGATCTTGCCCTGCCGGTCCTTGCCCGCCTGATCCCGCATCCAGGAAAGATCGGCCCCGGCGCAGAAGGCCGGGCCGGAAGCGGCAAGCACCACGACCCGCACCGCCTCGTCCGCTGCGAGCTTCGCCGCCGCATCCGCCAGTTCGCCGATCATCCCGGCATTCATGGCATTGTGCTTTTCCGGCCGGTCGAGCGCCAGCCTTGCGACACCCCGGGCATCCGTCTCCAGCGTCAGCATCGTGTAGCCGCTCATCGGCGCGCTCCTCCCGGGCTGCGGACGAATTCAGCCATGTTCCGCCTCCGGGAGCGGTTCCAACAGCAGAAGCACCGCGCCTTCCAGCACCTGCTCGCCCTCCGCGACGAGCACATCGGCGATCTTGCCGTCACGCGGGGCGGAAAGCGTCAGCTCCATTTTCATCGCCTCCATCACCGCCAGCATCTCGCCCTTCGCCACGGCGGCGCCCGGTGCGGCGCGCAGCAGTTTCACGAGGCCCGGCATGGGTGCGACGAGCCGGTCGCCGCCGCCTGCCGCCTCCTCGTCGCCGGCAAGAGGGTCGAAGACGCCGAAATGCCAGCTTTCGCCCTCGCGGAAGATCGTCACGTCCCGCTCGCCACGGACCGCGTAGGCCCTGTGCCGGCGGCCGTCGGCCTCCAACAGATAGGCATCGCCGGAGCGGGACAGGCGAAACTCGAGGCTTTTGTCGCCGAGTTCTGCCCGATAGACGCCCCCGCCCCTTGCGGTGAACGAAACCGGCAGATGCTGCCCGCGATGCTCCAGATCGACGAAATCGGAGGCTTCCGACCACAATCGGAAGCCGGACAAGCTTGCCCAGGGATCGTTCGCCGCCTGCGGCTCCAAAGCGCCGGAAAGGAGGAGAGCGGCCAGGGCGGCAATCTCGGAAGGAGCCGCATGCACCATCGTCAGCTCGGCAAGATGGCGATCGATCAGCCCCGTATCCGGCCTGCCTTCGACAAAATCGGACTGGCCCGTTAGCCGGCGAAGGAATGTCGCATTGGTCGCGACGCCGGTCGCGCGGACCTCGGCCAGCGCTTCGGAGAGACGGGACAAGGCGGCCGCGCGATCAGGGCCGTGCGTGACGATCTTGGCGAGCATCGGATCGTAGAAGGGCGAGATACGGTCGCCGCTCCGAACGCCGCTATCGACGCGGGCCGACGTCTCGGGCAGATCGAGATGCGTGAGCGTGCCGGTGGCGGGCAGGAAACCGCGCTCGGCATCCTCGGCATAGAGCCGCGCCTCGAAGGCCCAGCCGTCGATCGAGAGCTCCTCCTGCCGCTTCGGCAGCGGCTCGCCGGACGCCACCCGCAGCTGCCATTCCACCAGATCGACGCCGGTGATCGCTTCCGTCACCGGGTGCTCGACCTGCAGGCGCGTGTTCATTTCCATGAACCAGAAGCGGTCCGGCGTCAGCCCTTCGGAGGCATCGGCGATGAACTCGATCGTTCCGGCGCCGGAATAACCGATCGCCTCGGCGGCCTTCACCGCCGCCTCGCCCATGGCGCGGCGCATCTCCTCCGGCATGCCGGGGGCGGGAGCCTCCTCGACGACCTTCTGGTGGCGGCGCTGGAGGGAGCAGTCGCGCTCGAAGAGATGCACGACATTGCCGTGGTCGTCGCCAAACACCTGGATTTCGATATGTCGCGGATGGGCGATGTACTTCTCGATCAGGCAGGCGGCGTCGCCGAAGGCGGCTTGCGCCTCGCGTTGGGCGGAGGCCAGCGCCTCCTTGAAGCCGTTTGCGTTCTCCACCCGCCGCATGCCCTTGCCGCCGCCGCCGGCGCGTGCCTTGACGAGAACCGGAAAGCCGATGCGGGCGGCTTCGGCCAGCAGGAAATCCGGATCCTGTTCGGCCCCGTGATAGCCGGGCACGACCGGCACGCCGGCCTTTTCCATCAGCGCCTTGGCGGCGTCCTTCAAGCCCATGGCGCGGATGGCGGCAGGCGGCGGCCCGATGAAGCGGAGGCCGGCGGCCGCGACCGCTTCGGCGAAATCCGGGTTTTCCGAGAGAAAGCCGTAGCCGGGATGGACGGCATCGGCGCCGGTTCTCAGCGCCGCATCGATGACGGCATCGCCGCGCAGATAGCTTTCGGCCGCCGGCGACGGGCCGATATGCACCGCCTCGCCGGCAAGCGAGACATGCAGCGCATCACGGTCGGCATCGGAATGGACGGCGACCGTCGCGACGCCCAGCCGATGACAGGTGCGGATGATGCGGCAGGCGATCTCGCCGCGATTGGCGATGAGGACCTTTTTCAGCATGGGGCGATCCCTGCACATGTGAACTGAAAGTCCCCTCCCCAACCCCTCCCCACAGGGGGGAGGGGCTTAACCTGCCACGTTCGTCGCCGACGGTTGCCGGGACGGTGCCGCGAGTCTTCTCCTCCCTTGTGGGGGAGATGGCCGGCAGGCCAGAGGGGGTCTTCAGAGGTGCTCGTCATGCTCCCTCACATCCGGAACACGCCGAAGCGCGTTTCCTCGATCGGCGCATTGAGTGCGGCGGAAAGGCTCAAGCCCAGAACCTGGCGCGTCTTTGCCGGGTGGATGATGCCGTCGTCCCAGAGCCGCGCGGAAGCGTAAAGCGGATGGCTCTGCTCCTCGAACCGGTCGAGCACCGGCTGCTTGAAGGCCGCCTCCTCCGCAGCGCTCCACGTCTTGCCGCCGCGCTCGACCGCCTCGCGCCGCACCGTCGCCAGCACGCCGGCTGCCTGCGGGCCGCCCATCACCGAAATGCGGCTGTTCGGCCAGGTCCAGAGGAAACGCGGCGAATAGGCCCGGCCCGCCATGCCGTAATTGCCGGCGCCGAAGGAGCCGCCGACGAGGATCGTCACCTTGGGCACGGAGGTCGTGGCGACCGCCGTCACCAGCTTGGCCCCGTGCTTGGCGATGCCTTCCGCCTCGTAACGCCGGCCGACCATGAAACCGGTGATGTTCTGCAGGAAAACCAGCGGGATTTTTCGTTGCGAGCAGAGCTCGATGAAATGCGCGCCCTTCTGCGCGCTTTCGGAAAACAGCACGCCGTTATTGGCGACGATGCCGACGGGAATGCCGAAGACATGCGCGAAACCGCAGACGAGCGTCGTGCCGAAACGCGCCTTGAACTCGTCGAAACGCGAGCCGTCGACCACGCGGGCGATCACCTCGCGGATGTCGTAGGGCGTCGACAACGACGCGGGGACGATCGCGGCGATCTCTTCCGGATCGTAGAGCGGGTCTTCCGGCTTTTCCAGCACGACCGTTTCCGGCTTGCGCGTGTTGAGCCCGGCAACCGCGCGGCGGACCAGGGCCAGCGCATGCGCATCGTCGCGGGCGAGGTGATCGGCAACGCCGGAAAGCCTCGTGTGGACATCGCCGCCTCCCAGATCCTCGGCGCTCACCTCCTCGCCCGTCGCGGCCTTCACGAGCGGCGGGCCGGCGAGGAAGATCGTGCCCTGATCCTTCACGATGATCGCCTCGTCCGACATGGCCGGCACATAGGCGCCGCCGGCGGTGCAGGAGCCCATGACGGCCGCGATCTGGGCGATGCCCCTGGCCGACATCCGCGCCTGATTGTAGAAGATGCGTCCGAAGTGATCGCGATCCGGAAAGACCTCGTCCTGGTTCGGCAGGTTCGCGCCGCCGGAATCGACCAGATAGACGCAGGGCAGCCGGTTCTCCTCGGCGATCTCCTGGGCGCGCAGATGCTTCTTCACCGTCATCGGGTAATAGGTGCCGCCCTTCACGGTGGCGTCGTTGGCGACGATCATCACCTCGCGGCCCTCGATGCGGCCAATGCCCGTGACGATGCCCGCGGACGGGCTCGCGCCGCCGTAAAGCCCGTGCGCGGCGGTGGCTCCCACTTCGAGGAAAGGCGAGCCGTGATCCAGAAGCCGGGCGATGCGCTCGCGCGGCAGAAGCTTGCCGCGCTTCACATGCCGCGCCCTCGCCTCCTCCCCGCCACCGGCTTCGGAGAGCGCCACTGCGGCCTCCACCTCGGCAAGCTTCGCCTGCATGGCCGCGCGATTGGCTTCGGCCTCCTCACTCCTCAGATTGATCTGCGAGCGGAGAACGGCCATCAGGCGGTTTCCCGGAAGAGTTCGCGGCCGATCAGCATGCGGCGGATCTCCGACGTGCCGGCACCGATCTCCATCAGCTTGGCATCGCGCAGCAGCCGGCCCGTCGGATTGTCGTTGATATAGCCGTTGCCGCCGAGGATTTGGATCGCCTGCAGCGCCTGCTGGGTCGCCTGCTCGGAGGCATAGAGGCAGCAGGCGGCGGCGTCCTGCCGCGTCACCTCACCGCGGTCGCAGGCGGAAGCCACCGCATAGACATAGGCGCGGGCGGAATTCATCGCCGTGT
The DNA here is from genome assembly GCF_030378245.1 of Neorhizobium sp. CSC1952. Taxonomy (NCBI): domain Bacteria; kingdom Pseudomonadati; phylum Pseudomonadota; class Alphaproteobacteria; order Hyphomicrobiales; family Rhizobiaceae; genus Neorhizobium; species Neorhizobium sp. CSC1952. Next base: position 1,329,887 of record NZ_CP128416.1, read on the forward strand.
ACATGTCGGCGACCTTCGCCTGGATGAGCTGGAACTCGCCGATCGGCTGGCCGAACTGCTTTCGCTCGTGAACGTAGGGCATGACCACGTCGAGGCAGGCATGCATGATGCCGATGCCGATCGCCGAGAGCACGACCCGTTCGTAGTCGAGCCCCGACATCAGCACGCGCACGCCGCCGCCTTCGGTGCCCATGACGTTTTCGGCCGGCACTTCGCAATCCCGGAAGACCAGTTCGCAGGTGTTGGAGCCGCGCATGCCGAGCTTGTCGAGCTTCTGGGCGGTCGAGAAGCCCTTGAACCCTTTTTCGATGAGGAAGACCGTGATGCCCCTCGGGCCGGCGGCCGGATCGGTCTTGGCATAGACCACCAGCACGTCCGCATCCGGACCGTTGGTGATCCACATCTTGCTGCCGTTCAGCACGTAGCGGTCGCCGCGTCTTTCGGCCCGGAGCTTCATCGAGACCACGTCGGACCCCGCGCCCGGTTCCGACATGGCGAGCGCGCCGACATGCTCTCCCGAGCAGAGCTTCGGCAGGTAGCGCGCCTTCTGGTCGGCATTGCCGTTGCGGTTGATCTGGTTGACGCAGAGGTTGGAATGGGCGCCGTAGCTGAGCGAGGTCGAAGCCGAAGCGCGGGCCAATTCCTCCACCGTCACCACATGGGCGAGATAGCCGAGCCCCGAGCCGCCGAAATCCGGATCGGCCGTGATGCCGAGCAGGCCGAGCGCGCCGAGCTCCGGCCAGAGGTCACGAGGAAATTCGTTGCTGCGGTCGATTTCGTCCGCCCGCGGCGCCAGCTTTTCCTGCGCGAAACGGTGGACGGTGTCGCGCACGGCCTCGACCTCCTCGCCGAGCGCAAAATTCATGCTTGCGTGGAACACCTCGTCTCCTCCCGGTGCACCAGATCTCCATCAGGAAGTTGTGGGGCGGAAGACGCAGGCCGTCAATGGCTGCGGCCGCACCTGCGCAAGATCGCAAGATACGGTCTTCCGCCGCGCCGTCCTTGAAAAAAGATTGCCGCTACTTCGGCAGATGATGCGGATTCAGACCCGGCACCCATTGGGTGTTCGGCATCTGGGTGCCGGTATAGGTCACGCCGCTGTCGGTCTCGCAGCGATAGATGCGGGTCGGCATGCTGTCGCCGTAGAGGATGTCGTATCTGCCGCGATGGCGGTAGACATATTCGATGTCGCTGGAACAGCGATAGGCGTCCTTCTGGACCCGTTCCTGTTCCGGCACGACGCCCGGCAGATTCTTGAAATAGGTGGGCTGCGTCCTGCGGAACTCATCCCGCTCGGCCGCGAATACGTCCATGGGGAAAAGCGCGGCGATGACCAACGCCACGAGCATCACGGCCGGCAATATCCATGCACCCTTGAGCATCGATCGACTCCTCGCCCGCGACGTCTGCGGACGAATCCAAAATATGGACGACGGGCATTCGATGCCATGGGCCGCAGCCCACGTTTGCGTGATCATCATGACTTATCCCAAACGGCGATAGCCTGTCGGCTGTTGGTAGAGCCAGCCGATGCGCTTCACCGCCGCCTCGAAATCCTCACGCGCGACGCTCATCGTGTGGCCATTGGCATGAAGAAGCGTCTCCTCACTCTCCATGATTCCCACATGGCCTTTCCAGAAAACGAGGTCGCCGCGACGAAGTTCCTCGCGGGCGATGGCAAAGCCGAACGAAGCCTGCATGTCGGAATCGCGCGGCGCGGATTTGCCGACCATCATCAGGGAAAGCTGGACAAGGGCGGAGCAATCGAGGCCGAAGCCGGAGCGGCCGCCCCAGAGATAGGGCGTCTCGATGAACTTCTCCGCCACGGCGACGTAATCTTCGCCCATGGTCTCGGAGACGGGCATGCAATGGCCGGCGATCACCGCCCCGCCATCCGGCAGCACGAAATAGCGGGTGCCGCGGGTTTCCGCCTCGCCCGCGACGGTGATGCGGCTGCCCATAGACAGTGACGCGACCGGCGGCTTGCGGAGTTCCGGTCCGGGATAGACGAAGGTGCGCGGCACGGAAATCCGGTGCGTCGGCTCTTCCGGCGCGCCGAGCACCGTTTCCGGCAGATAGCCGACATAGCCGTCCTGATCCGCCTGCACCCAGGCAAAGCCGGCGGCACGGTCGAAGACACGCACCGTCTCGCCAAGAAGAAGCTCCGTATCGATGCCGCGCGACAAGTCCGGCGCCGGACGAAGCTGCGCCACCGGGACCGCGATCCGGGCCGGTTCGCCGCGGACAAAGTTTTCGGCTTCGACGCTGCCCCTCAGGGCCTCGTCGGCGAGATCGGAGCGGAAGGCATGCAGGCGTCTATCAAGCATTTTGGTCATGTTCTAAGTCTCAAGTCACGGTGCCGGCCTGCGGCCTTCGCGGATGATCAGGTCGCCCAGCTTTTCGAGAAAAAGCGCGCCGGCGACCGTGCGCTTGATCACCACATTGCGGCGGTCGCGTTCGTCGCGCTCACGCTCCACCAGCCCCATCTCGCCCATCGTGTCCAGCGCCCGGGTGATGACCGGCTTGGTGACGCCGAGGGTCGCGGCGAGCCCCCTGACCGTATGCGGCGGCGGCACGAGATATATATGCAGCAGGATAGACATCTGGCGCAATGTCAGATCGCGTCCGTCATGCCGCACCTGCTCCAGCGAAACCCTGTGCCAGAGCCCCAGCGCTTCCGTCGCCGTCAGTTCAACCGGCATCATGCCTCCCGACCAAAATCCCGCGGATTTTAAGGCGAAGGTCTTACCCGTTCGTTTCGGAGCCGGTTTATTTCGCCGTCATGTCGCGGATCACCTTGTAGAGCGCGCGGATGGCGAAGGCTTCGCCGCCGACCGGCGCATGCGGCTTTTCGGCCAGCACCCAGGCATAGATGTCGAAATGCACCCAGCTCTTCGTTGCGGTGACGAAACGCTTGAGGAAAAGCGCCGCGGTGATGGCGCCGGCCATGCCGCCGGACGGCGCGTTGGTGATATCGGCGGCGCGGGAGCGGATGTCCTTGTCATAGCCCATCCAGAGGGGCAGGCGCCACATGGGATCGGCCTCCGCACGGCCCGCCTCCATGAGCTTTGACGCAAGCGCCTCGTCATCGGTGAAATAGGGGGCGAGTTCGGTGCCGAGTGCCACGCGAGCAGCGCCCGTCAGCGTCGACATGTCGACCATCAGGTCCGGCGGGGTCTCGTCCGCATAGGCGAGCGCGTCCGCCAGGATGAGGCGGCCTTCCGCATCCGTGTTGTCGATCTGCACCGTGACGCCCTTGCGGCTTTTATAGATATCGCCGGGGCGGAAGGCATTGCCGGAGATGGAATTCTCGACCGCCGGCACGAGCACCTGCAGATCGACCTTCAGGCCGGCGTCCATGATCATCAGCGCCAGACCCATGACGTTTGCCGCGCCGCCCATGTCCTTCTTCATCAATGCCATGTTGGCGGCGCCCTTGATGTCGAGGCCGCCGGTGTCGAAGCAGACGCCCTTGCCGACCAGCGTCACGCGCGGATGACCCTTCTTGCCCCAGCGCAGTTCGAGCAGCCTCGGCGGCGAGACGCTCGCCCGGCCGACAGTGTGGACGAGCGGGAAATTCTGCGCCAGCAGGTCCTCGCCGACGACGGAGGTGACGGTCGCGCCATAGTGCTCGCCGAGCGCCCGGAAGGCGGCTTCCAGTTCGACCGGTCCCATCTCGTTGGTGGGCACGTTGACGAGGTCGCGCGCCAGGAAGACGCCCGCAAGCTGGCGCTCGATATCGGCGGCATCGACCGAAGCCGGGATGGAAAGCCGGACGTCCTTCGGCTTGTCGGACTTGTAGCGGTTGAAGCCGTAAGTACCGAGACCGTAACCAAGCGCAAGCTGCTCGGGAGAGAGAGCCGGCGTTTCGACCCGCCAGTCGCCGGGCGGCAGCAGTTTCGAAAGCCTGCCGGTGATGAACGGCGCCTCCGAAGGATCGTTGCCGAGGCCGAAGAAGGCGCTGCCGATATCACCCTTCCCATCCGGCACGAGGAGCACGGCGCCTGCTTCCGCCTTGAACCCGGCTGCCTTCGCCCAGGCAAGTGCCGCGGCATCGAATTTTCCCGCCTCCAGATCGGCGGGGGTCACGGCATGGATCGGCTTCGCCGCCGCCCCTTCCGCGCTGAAGGGGGAGGGACGGTCGATATATCGATAAACGGTCATGGGCGGCCTTCGGAAGCTTTTGGAATCGTTCGTCTTAACGGTCCGTTAGGGTTAACAGTTTATTGCTGGAGTGGAAATGCGCTATATGCCGCCGCCCGACCGGGACCGCGGCATCGGACCGAACGAGACCGCACCATGCCCGCTTCCGCAGCCCTGACGTTCCGCAAGACTACCCTCGCCCGGACCGCCGCGATCGCGCTCCTGATGCTCTCGGCAGCGGGCTGCGCCACGAAGCGGGACGTGCAGACGACCGGTTCCATTCCGACAAGGGTGTCCGCCGCATCGCTCGAAACGATGAACGCGACCGAGCTCTCCAATGCGGAAAGATCGATCGGCGCCGCCTATGCGCGCAACCCGAAAGACCGGAATACCGGCCTGCAATATGCGACCGTGCTCGGCATGACGGGCAAGAACGGCCAGGCGCTTGCGGTGATGCAGCAGGTGGCGATCGCCCATCCGACGGATCGGGAGGTGCTCGCCGCCTACGGCAAGGCGCAGGCCGCCGCGGGCCAGCTCGAACAGGCGCTCGCGACGATCAACCGCGCGCAGACGCCGGACCGTCCCGACTGGCGGCTCTATTCGGCGGAAGGCGCCGTGCTCGACCAGCTCGGCCGCTCTGAGGAAGCCCGCCGGAAATACCGCCTGGCGCTCGACGCGCAGCCGAACGAACCGACGGTCATCTCCAATCTCGGCATGTCCTACGTGCTCTCCGGCGATCTCAGGACGGCGGAAACCTATATGCGCAATGCCGCCGGCCAGCCCGGCGCCGACAGCCGGGTGCGCCAGAACCTCGCCCTCGTCGTCGGCCTGCAGGGCCGTTTCGCGGAAGCCGAAGAGATCGCCCGCCGGGAGCTTTCCCAGCAGCAGGCGGACGCGAACGTCACCTATCTCCGCTCGATGCTTTCGCAGCAGAATTCCTGGGCCAAGCTCGCCGACAAGGACGGCAAGGCAAAACCGGCCGGCACCAACTGACCGGTTTACAGGGATGAAAAGCCGGCGAGATCGCCGGCTCAGACTGCTGACAAAGGCGAGAACTTCTCTTTCGTCATGCTCGGGCCTGTCCCGAGCATCTGCAAACCATTGACGTTTATAGATCCTCGGCACAAGGCCGAGGATGACGCCGAGACACGAGGTTTGTCATCAAGCTGAGCCGGAGAGATCGCCGGCCTTCCTTGCGGTGGAATTCGTGGCAAAAGATTGCCTACAACAGGCGCGTGGCCACGGTGATGATGCCACCGATCAGGATGAGGTTTATGCAAAGCCTTGCCAGCATCGTGATATCCTCCGAATTCATCCAGCGCTCCGGCCCGCCGCCCGGTAAGCGCCATGACGGGAAGCATGCGGGGCTACCCCTGAATGCGGCCTGAAATCGCGGTTCAGGATCGGTTCACCGAGCCCTTCCGGCGGCACGGCCGGAAAAGAAAACCGGCGATCAAGAACCATTCTAAAATTGCCGCAATTGCGTAGGATCCGCTTGGGGAACAAACCGGACGGTGATTTCATGCGCAAATTCTTGAAGCGGTCGGGAATCGCGGTCGGCGCTTCCCTGCTTTCGATCGGGGTCTATCTCGGCGTTCTGCAGCTCACGGGGAATTTCCATGAGGTCCTGCCCGGCCAACTCTACCGGTCGGCGCAGCCCTCGCCGGGCGCCCTTGCGGATTATCTGACGCGATACGGCATCAAGACCGTCATCAACCTGCGCGGCGAAAGCCAGCGCACCTGGTACAAGGACGAGGTGGCGGTGACCCGGCGGCTCGACGTGCGGCATATCGACTTCCGCATGTCGGCGGGGCGCGAACTCACCAACGAGGAAAGCGAGCGGCTGATCGCCATCCTCCGCGACGCGCCGAAGCCGATCCTCATCCATTGCCTGGCGGGGGCGGACCGCACCGGCCTTGCTTCGGTCATCTACCTGCAGCAGATCGCCAATGTGGGCGAAGAGATGGCCGAGCTGCAGCTTTCGCTGATCTACGGGCATGTCGGGCTGCCGTTCCTGCGCGCCTATGCGATGGACGAGACCTGGGAAGGGCTGGAAAAGGTCTTCGGGCTGCCGAGCTGATTTTTTCCACGCGCGCCGTTATCGCAAACCGCGACCCGCTTTAGAATTTGTCGGCAACCTGGATGCCGGCGGGGCCGAGGATGACGGCGATCAGCACCGGCAGGAAGAACAGGATCATCGGAACGGTGAGCTTCGGCGGCAGCGCGGCGGCCTTCTTTTCCGCCTCGTTCATCCGCTCGTCGCGCCCCTCCTGCGCCAGCACGCGCAGCGCCTGGGCGATCGGCGTGCCGTAGCGTTCGGCCTGGATGAGCGCCTGGGTGACGGCCTTCACGCCGTCGAGCTGCGTGCGGATCCCGAGGTTTTCGAGCGCCGTGCGGCGATCCTGCAGGAAGGAGAGCTCCGCCGTCGTCAGCACCATTTCCTCAGCGAGCGGCGGCGACTGATGCGCCATTTCCTCGGCGACGCGGCGCATGGCCGCCTCGATGGAGATCCCCGATTCCACGCAGATCAGCATCAGGTCGAGCGCATCCGGCCAGGCCCGCTTGATGGAGGCCTGGCGCTTGTTCATCAGATTCGTGACATAGATGTTCGGCGCGTAGAAGCCGATATAGGCGGCGACGATCGCCGCCAGCATGCGGACCGGAAACGGCCGGGACGCGAGATTGCCGAGCACGAAGATCCAGACGATCGCGACCGCCAGGAAGACGAAGGGCAGCAGGAAGCGCGCCAGCAGGAAGATGTTGAGGGCGTTCTGCGACCGCAGCCCGGCCGCCCGCAGCTTGTTGACGGTCTTGTCGTCCACCAGCGCCTTGCGCAGGTTGAACCGCTCGACGATCTGGCGGACCGACTGGTTGTTCTGGGCGCGCAGCGACGTCTTCGACTGTTCGGCATTCATGCGGGCACGTTCGCGGGCGCGGATCTGTTCGCGCTCCGTGGAAACGGCCTTCATGCGCTTGTCGAGATTGCCCTTTTCGAGGAACGGGCTCGCCAGCGTGTAGAGGGTCGCGAAGACCGCCACCGCCACGAGGAAGGCCATGAGCGTGGCCGGATCGGTGAGCGCAGCGGCAATTTCCTTCATGACCCTCTCCTCAGATGTCGAAATTGATCATGTTGCGCATGACGAAGATGCCGATCGACATCCAGACGCCGGAAGCCAAAAGGATCAGATGGCCGCGCGGATCGGTGAAGAGGATCGAGATATATCCCGGCGAGGTGAGATAGACGAGCAACGACACGATGAAGGGCAGAGCGCCGATGATGACGGCAGAGGCCTTCGCCTCCATGGAAAGGGCGCTTACCTTGGCTTTCATCTTCTTGCGGTCCCGCAGCACCTTCGAAAGGTTGCCGATCGCTTCCGACAGATTGCCGCCCGCCTGGCTCTGAATGGTGATGACGATCGAAAAGAAATTCACCTCCGGCAGCGGCATGGTCGTCATCATGCGCGTGCAGGCCTCGGGAATGCTCAACCCCACCTGCTGGGATTCCACGACACGGCGGAATTCGCCCTTCACCGGCTCCTGACCGTCGGAGGCGATCAGGCGCAGGGCGTCGTTGAGCGGCAGGCCGGACTTGATCGAGCGCACCATCACGTCGAGCGCATTCGGGAACTCCTCGAGGAACTTGCTCTGGCGACGCTTGACCAGATAGCCGATCACCCAGCGCGGAAGGCCGAGGGCGCAGGCGAAAGCAGCGCCGGCGGCGGCAAGCAGCGGCAGGCCGGCAATCAGCGCGACGAGGAAGATGAAGACGCCGAAAAGAGCACTGAACAGATAGAAGCGGCCGATCGAGAGGGACAGTCCCGTCTGGGCGAGCTTGGACTTCAAGCTGCCGTCGCCCATCTTCTTGTTCTTCTCTTCCTGCTTCTTCTCAAGGTCCTTCAGCGAATCCTGCACGGATTTGCGGCGCTTGGAGAGTTCCTGCACGCGGTCGCGGGCGGCCTTGACCTTGGCGAGATCGGTCTCGGCGGCCTTCACCCGGCTGAGCCGGGTGTCGGTCTTCTTTTCCACCTCCATGCGGGAGAACAACAGGCCGTAGCAGACCGCCGCCGCGGCGACTGCCACCAGGGCGACGATCGCCACGACAGTGATATCCAGCCCGAACATGGAGCGTTCTCCTCAGTCCTTCGTCCGTTCCATCGCATCGAGCGCCGCCGCCAGACGCCTCTCCTCGCTGTAGTAGCGGGCGCGATCCCAGAAATGCGGCTTGACGATGCCCGTCGACATATGCCGTCCGATCAGGCGGCCGGCCGCATCCTCGCCCTCGATTTCGTAGCGCATCAGGTCCTGGGTGACGATCACGTCGCCTTCCATGCCGATCACCTCGGTGATGTGGGTGATGCGGCGCGAACCGTCGCGCAGCCGGGCCGCCTGGATGATGATGTCGATCGAGCCGGTGATGATCTCGCGCACCGTCCTGGCCGGCAGCGAATAGCCGCCCATGGCGATCATCGATTCCATGCGGCTCAGGCATTCGCGCGGGGTGTTGGCGTGGATGGTGCCCATCGAGCCGTCGTGGCCGGTGTTCATCGCCTGCAAGAGGTCGAAGACTTCCGGCCCGCGCACCTCGCCGACGATGATGCGTTCCGGACGCATGCGCAGGCAGTTCTTGACGAGATCGCGCATGGTGATCTCGCCCTCGCCTTCGATGTTCGGCGGGCGGGTTTCGAGCCGCACCACATGCGGCTGCTGGAGCTGCAGTTCGGCCGTGTCCTCGCAGGTGATGACGCGTTCGTCCGCATCGATATAGCGCGTCAGGCAGTTGAGCAGCGTCGTCTTGCCCGAGCCCGTGCCGCCGGAGATGACGACGTTGCAGCGGACGCGGCCGATGATCTGCAGGAGGACGGCACCTTCCGGGGTGATCGCCCCGAACTTCACGAGCTGGTCGAGGTTCAGCTTGTCCTTCTTGAACTTGCGGATGGTGAGCGCCGGTCCGTCGATCGCGAGCGGCGGGGCGATGACGTTGACGCGGGAGCCGTCCGGCAGGCGCGCGTCGCAGATCGGCGAGCTCTCGTCGACGCGGCGGCCGACCTGGCTGACGATACGCTGGCAGATCGACAGGAGCTGGGCATTGTCGCGGAAGCGGATATCGGATTCGATCGTCTTGCCGCCGACTTCGATGAAGGTCTGCCCGGAGCCGTTGACCATGATGTCGGCGATGTCGTCGCGCGCAAGCAGCGGCTCCAGCGGACCGTAACCCAGAACGTCGTTGCAGATGTCCTCGAGCAGTTCCTCCTGCTCGGAGATCGACATCGCGAAGTTCTTGATGGTGATGATGTCGTTGACGATATCGCGGATTTCCTCGCGCGCGCTCTCGGCGTCGAGCTTGGCGAGCTGGGAGAGATCGATCGTGTCGATGAGCGCGGAGAAAACCTGGCTCTTGGTATCGTAATAGAGCTCGGTGCGCGCCGGCCGCTTGCGGGCAGCCGGCTGGGCGGCAAGCGGCGGGGGCAAAACAGGCTGGCGCTGGAGGACCGGATCCCGCACCGGCTCGGGGAGGATTTCCGGCGCCGGCGGCCTTGCCACGACGGGTGCGGCCGGAACGGGCGCGGCAGCCGGCGGCGGAGCGAGGCCGCCCGTGCTTTTCCCAAATCCTTCGTTTCCGCGTTTTCCGAACATACCGGTTTCCTGGTGCTATGCTTTCTTGCGGGACAGCATTCCGAAGATATTGCCGAGCCCGCCCTTCTTCGCCCTCTTCACCGCCACGCGGCCCGTGACGACATGGGCGATCTGCGAGAAGGTTTCGGCGGCAGGGGACTTCGCATCGATCTCGGAAATCATGCGGCCGCTATTGGCGGCATTGCCGAAGAGCTGAACGTCGAAGGGCAGGATGGCGATCGGCTCGATCTCCAGAGGCTCGATGAAATCCGCCGGCGCGATTTCCGGGCGCTTCGGCATTCCGACCTGATTGAGGATGAGATGCGGCGCCCGGTCGTTCGGCCGGAGCTTCTTCAGCGCGTCGATCATGTTCTTGGTGTTGCGGAGGTTGGCAAGATCGGGAACGGCCGAGATCACCACCTCGTCGACTTCCGCAAGCACCGCCCGGGTCCATTCCGTCCAGCCGTGCGGCAGGTCGAGCACCGCGACAGGCGCGCTGCGCTGCAGGAGCTCGATGATCGGCGTGAAGGCGCCGCGCTCGAAATCATAGGCGCGATCGAGCAGCGAGGGTGCCGCGAGCAGCGACAGATGCTCGGAGCATTTGGTGAGCAGGCGGTCGAGGAAGACTTCGTCGAGACGTTCGGGCGCGAAGACCGCTTCGGCGATGCCCTGTGCCGGGTCCTGGTCGAAATCGATATTGGCAGTGCCGAAGGGAAGGTCGAGATCGGCGAGAATGGTCTCGGTCGAGAACAGGCTCGAAATGCCGAAGGCGCAGTTGTGCGCGATGGTGGACGAGCCGACGCCGCCCTTGGCGCCGATGAAGGCGATCGACTTGCCGAGCGGCTCGGCTTCCGGATCGACGAAGATCGCGGCGATCGAAGCCAGCATGTCGGGCATCTGCACCGGGCCGACGAGATATTCGGAAATGCCGTTGCGGATCAGCTCCCGATAGAGCGCGATGTCGTTGTAGCGGCCGACGATGATGACCTTCGTCGAGGGATCGCAGACTTCCGCGAGCGGGCTCAGCTCGTCGAGCAGGTGCTTCGGCTCCGCATCGGTTTCCAGAATGATCAGGTTGGGCGTCGGCGCGGACGTGAACATGTTGGCGGCGGCGGCCGTGCTGCCGACCGTCACGCGCAGATTGACCTTGGCCATGCGGCGGTCGCGCGACATGCGGTCCATCGTCCGCTGCATCGGCTCGCTTTCGCAAAAGGCGTGGATCGAGATGCGGGGAAGCGGCCGCAACGCGTCGAAATCTCCCGGACGATCGGTTTCCTCGGCAAGCCGTTCGTCCTCGCGGGGAGTGCGGATTTCGTAGTTGATCGCGCTCATCGTCTTCTCCGCTCTTCTGCCTATTGGTCGCTGCTGCTGCCGCCGGTGCGATAGTCGCTGATGACCTTGGCGCGCTGGGTGGCGTCGATCGGCGTCATGCCGCGCGGCGCGATGAGATCGGTGGGGTTGGCGACCTGGGCTGCGAGGTTGTTCTGGCTGGCGCAGCCGAAATTGTACCAGTTCCTGTTGCCGAAGGTGTTGTCCGAAAGGTCCGCCGGCCATTCGCCGCACTGGCCCGTCATCGCCTTGGTCGTCACGAAAGCAAGCCGGATGGGAGCAGCATCGCCGGTGGGAGCGGCCGCATAGCTCGTCATCATGATCTTGTGCGGCTTGATGCCCGCCTCGGCGAGCGTACGGCGGATGTCGCCCGCCAGATGCCGGGCCGCGCCGGCATTGTAGGAACCGTGCGGCACCTGGATCTGGACCACGCCGGCCGGCGACGACAGGAAATTCTGGGCGAAACCGCGCACCGTATCCTTCATACCGGAGGTCAGGCGGACATCGCCCGCCGCGACCGGAACATCGAGCGTGTATTCTCCCTCCGCCAGCACGATCGGATGGCGGGTGCGGTAGTCGTCGGGGATGGAGCCGGTGGTGAGCTGGCTGTTGCCGCAGGCCGAAAGAAGCATCGCGGACGCCGCAAGCGCGGCGGCTGCGGCGACCCTGCGGCGGCGGGACCCGATCGTGCTCCCGGTCATGACATCCTGTCCTTCGGCGGAGATTTGCTGCGTTTCCATGGCCAGAGCGCTCACTTGTAGATAAAGCCGACCGCGCCGTGATACCGGCCCGCCGCGACGGGCTCCTTGCGGCCGTAGATCTTGTTCACGCGGTTCAGGAAGAAGGTGGCTGCGTCGTTTTCCGGGTTGAAATTGTCATCCGGCCGGGCGATTTCGCTGCGCGCGACGGGGCGGACGAGGTATGGCGTCGCGATGATGACCAGCTCGGTCTCGTTGCGCATGAAGTCCTTGCTGCGGAACAGGGTGCCGAGGACCGGAACCTTGGAAAGGCCCGGCAGGCCGGACATGGCCTGGCGGATATTGTCCTGCACGAGGCCGGCGATGACGATCGAGCCGCCGGAGGGCAGCTCGACGGTGGTCGAGGCCTCGCGCTTGCGGATCGACATGTAGGTGCTGCCCTGGATCTGCAGCGAGCTTCCGTTGCCGGTGGTGACCGAACCCTCGTAGGTCGGCTCGGAAACGTTGGTCTCGATATTCAGGCTGATCCGGCCCGGGGACAGCACGACGGGCTTGAAGTTGAGCTCGATGCCGTAATCCACTGAATTGACCGTGCGGGTGACGGCGGGACGCCCCGTTTCCTCGTCGAAGCTCACCTCCTGCTCGGCAGGCAGGCGATATTCGCCGCCGACGTAGAACTTCGCCTGCTGGCCGGAGATGGCCGTCAGGCTGGGCTCGGCGAGCGTGCGCATGACGCCCGCCTGCTCCATGGCGTTCATGTAGGTGGCGAGGCCGACATTGCCGATCGAACCGGCCAGGGTGCCCGTCCCGAACGTATTGATGGCATTGCCCAAATTGGCCGGATTGGAGAAGGCGATCGATCCGTCGGAGCCGGACACCGAACCGTTGAAGCCGAGCTGCTTCAGCACCTGCCGGCTGACTTCGGCCACGGTGACCTTCAGCGTGACCTGGTCCTCGCCCTCGATCTTCAGGAGATTGACGATCTGCGAGACCTGGCGGTCTTCGGCAAAGATGTCGCCGTCGCCGTTGTTGCCCTGCACGGTGATGTTGCGGGTCGTCGCCTCGCCGCCCTTCAGGAAGGCGTTGGCGAGCCTTTCCGCCTGGGCCGAATCCTGCGGGGTGCGGACGGTGCCGGACAGCACGATGTTGTCGGAGATGATCTCGACCTTGATGTCGGATTCCGGCAGGAAGCGGCGGAGGTTCTGCTGCAGGCCGGAGATATCCCGCTCGATCTCCACGTCGAGGCTGACGATCTCCTCGCCGTGGGACCCGAAGACGAAGATGTTCGTCTGGCCGACCGTCTTGCCGAAGAGATAGATGCGGCGCGAGGTGCGCGTCACGGCATCCGCCATGGTGGGGTCGGCGACGAGAATGTCGTGGGCATCGGCCGGAAGATCGACGACGAGCGCCTTGTTGAGGCCGAGCTGCAGCCGCTTGCGCACACCCGGGCCGCCGTCGGCGATGCGGATGACGCTGGTGTCGGTCGCAAAGGCCTTCGCCGGGGCGAGGTCGATCGGAGCGACATGGACCGGAACACCGGAAAAGGCGAGGCAGAAAGCCACGCCCGCCGCTGCCGAGCTACGAATCTTGCGTTTCAGACTGCTCACTTGCCTGCCCCCGTTCATCTCGCCTGCACCGGCGTTTCCCTCACCAGGGCCCCCGATTTGATGACCTGGATATCCGCCTTGCCGTCGCCGCCATGCAGAAGGTAGTCGGCCGCCGCGGTATCGGCTTCCTGCGAATCCGCCACCGAGCGCAGCGCCAGCGTCAGCCGCTCCGCCATCTGCTGGGCGACCGCGATGACCTTTGCCTGATCCGGCGTCAGTTCCAGCGTCGCCGTGGTGCCGACGACCGCCTTCTTGCCGTCCTCACTTTCCTGGATCTGCTGGTCGATCGCCAGAACCCGGATGTTGTTCAGGATGTTCTCGGTGATGTAGCCGCCGCCATCCTTGTTCTGGCGCACCATGATGATGTCGACGCGGTCGTTCGGCAGCACGAAACCGCCGGCGCCGGTCGCAACGGAAATCTCGGTGGCGACGGCGCGTTTTCCGGACGGCAGCAGCGAGGACATGACCCGGCTCGACGAATCGGCGACCTTTTCGGCGCGGACCGGCTCGCCCTTGAACATCGGTATGCGCACGACCACGCCCTGGAGTTCGGCTATGGCATCCGGCCGCGCGGCATCGGTGATGAAGCCCTCCACCACGCCGCTCTTCGGCCAGGACGCCCATTCCATCGCCTTGTCGTTCAGGCGGCTGCCGACGGGCAGGTTCTCGGCGGATACCAGGACCCTAACCGTCGGCTCCTTCTGGATGACGGTTTCCACCAGTTCCGGGGCTTTCTTGCCGGAAATGCGCACCGCCAGCAGGCCGGCGAGACCCGCCGCCACCACGGCTACCGCGAGAATGATGATACGGGTCGGCTTCATGGCCATTCCTTGAGGGCTTTAATTCCTCCGGAGAATGGCCTTCAATGGTGTAATTATAGTTAATGAGAAGCTTACAATTCTGGTTAACGCAATCTTTCCTCCGGCCGGATGCTTAGTGAAAAGCATTCATGGCAAGTAAATAGATCGGCGCCTGCCCGAAGGTCAGGAAGCCCGCAATGGCGATCGCAATGCCGTAAGGGATCTTTTTGGCCGTGACCATGGAGGCCGGCAGGGGAATTCCCATGGCCAGAACCCAGCTCGCCCGGGAGCGCAGCAGGAGGAAAATCAGGGTGACGCCGCCGCCGACATAACCGACGGTGACCAGGAAGGCCAGAAGCGAAGTATTGAAGCCGTACCAGACGGCTGCGGCGGTCAGCAGCTTGGCATCGCCTCCGCCCATGACGTTGACGGCAAACAGCGCGAAGCAGACGCCGAAGACGGCAAGGCCGGCAACGAGGTTCATGCCGATTTCCGGCCATGGCAGGCCCGCAAGCGGCGCAAGGACGAGGAACCCCGCCAGAAGAGCGGCCGACACCCGATTGGGGATCGTCATCGTGAAGAGATCGCTGACGGCGGCGATCGCCAGGCCGAGGGGGAGGATGCTCAAAACGAGAAACGCAACCATCATGTTTGCCATGCATCCCCTCTTTTCTTTGCGTGTGGCTGTCGGTGACGGCCGGAACCTACCCGACATGGAACGCATAAAGCCGCCCAATATGGGCGGCTTCAAATTGCGGTCAAACCGACAGGCTTAGTTGCCGGCGTTGGCGGCGGCGCCTGCCGCAGCTTCCATCTCACCAGAGATGGACGTGAACGTAGCACCAAGCTGCTCGCCGAGCGTGGTAGCGCCGGTGATCAGGGCGACGGAGATGAGCGCAGCGATCAGACCGTATTCGATGGCGGTCGCGCCGGATTCATCCTTCAGGAAACGGGCGAAAATCTTGGACATGGAACTCTCCTAGCTCGATATTTGTTGTTCAGCACTTCCCGACAACTGTTTCCGCTGTTCGGATGGGGACAACCTACCGGGGGACGATTGCCATCGGCTTAAGGAACGCCGTTAACAACGGGTTAACGAGCGATTGCCCGCTTGCGTAGTAAATGAAACACAAAGAAAAATGCCGGCATTTTCATTCCACGCCCGGCCGTTCTCAATTCGCTAATATAACTTTCTCTGTAGCAACTTAATGGGCATTTTGGCGCTCAAAAATGCTAAACTTTTCCATCCAGGCTCCGGGCGACTGCAAAGGTTAAGAAGAGATCAAGAGCACGCGAATGTGCCACTTAACCCTTCATTCACCAATCGCATCCATTCTTGGCGCACAACAAACCGCACCGAAGGCCGCCCCAATGCCGTTCCGTACCGTCGTGGTCCGACTTGTCGCCCTTTGCGGCCTCGTCCTTGCCGGTACCGGACAGGCTGCGGCGCAGGAGCAGGAGAGCGACCTCCTGCGCGTCTTCATGAATCACGCGCGCGTGCTGAAGCTCGACAGGCCGGTCAGCAAGGTCATCGTCGGCAATTCGAACGTCGCCGACGCCACCGTTGCGGATTCCACCACGATCGTCCTGACGGGCCGCAGCTTCGGTACGACCAATCTCGTCCTGCTAGACGCCGAGGGCAATGCGATCGCCGACGAACGCATCCTCGTCTCCATCGACGAGGGCAATACCGTCCGCGTCTTCCGCCAGACGAACCGCTCCATTCTCTCCTGCACGCCCAATTGCGAGCAGCACGCGGAGTTCCAGAACAACGCTTCGCCCTGATCGGGGACAGACCGCTAAATTCCCGACGATCCGAGCAACGGAATCTCAACAATCCGACCGTACGATCCGCGGCACTCAAAGGGCTGCGGACGGAAACCATGTGCCAGGATCATGACGATACCAGAAGCGGCGGCGCCGTGCCTGCACAGGGCAAGGCGGCGTGGCGGCGGATATTCCGCTCGCGCGAAGGCGCCGCGGCGATCGAATTCGCGCTGCTCGCCATTCCCTATTTCATGATCATCTTCGCAACGGTCGAAACCTTCATCGCCTATACGGGCGAGCAGCTCGTGGCGAACGCGGTCGATACGATGGCCCGCAGGGTCAGGACCGGCAGCATCACCGCCGGCAACACGAACGAGACGCAGTTCCGGCGCGCCTTCTGCAACGAAATCTCGATCTTGATCAGATGCAGCGAGCAGGAAATCGCCACTCCGGACAAGCTTCAACTGGACGTCCGAAGCTTCCCGAACTTTGCCGACATACCGCGCAGCATTCCCTTCGACGCGACCGGCGACGTGGATGCCTCCTCCTTCGGCTATGCGCCGGGACCTGCCAAGAGCATCAACATGGTGCGCGCCTATTATCACTGGGACATCATCACCGATCTCATCAGACCCTTCATCAGCAACGTACGGCCCGGCGGCAGCCGCCCGAACTATTTCCTGATCGTGGAGACATCCGCCTTCCGGAACGAGGATTATCCGTGATGGAAAAGCAGGATCTCCAGTTGCCGGTTCGATCCGAAGCACCCATGGCCGAAGGTTTCCTGGCGCGACTCAGAAGGCTCGCAGCCGACCGGCGCGGCGTCGGCGCCGTCGAGTTCGCGCTGATCGCGCCGCTGCTCCTCAGCCTCTACATCACCTCCTTCGAGCTCACGATCGGGCTCAGCGTTTCCAAACGGGTCACCCGCAGCGCCAGCGCGATCGCCGACCTCGTGACCCAGCAAACGAGCGTGGACAAGGCATTCCTGGCGACGACCACGGATGTGACCAACAGCCTTTTCTTCCCCTATGCGGCGGACGACCTCAGCATCAAGATCACCGGCGTGGCGCTCGACGCCAGCGGCAATCCCACCGTCGCATGGTCGTGGAACGGCTCCAACACGCCTCCCTACGCGGTCGGCTCGCCGGTCAACGTCCCGGCGGAAATGCGCGCGCCCAATTCCTTCCTCATCCGTTCGGAGGTCTCGGTCTCCCACGAATTGCTGATGTTCATGTCGGGCGCGATGCCCACAAATCTGCAGAACATCACCATTGCGCGGGAATATTTCTACCGCCAGCGCCTCGGAAGCAGCATTACCTGCACCAATTGCTGAACGCCGCCGAAGCGCCGCCCCTTTGCCAATTTAAGCTCGCGGTTATATGAGTCTCGATTCACGCCGGTCGGAAGACGGCGGGCGGACGATATTACCATTCCGGGTGACCATGGCACGTGCATTCCTATTCGTTCTCGACTCCTTCGGCGTGGGTGGCGCCCGCGACGGGGAGGAGTACGGCGATCTGGGCTCCAACACGCTCGGCCATATCGCGGAATTCTGCGCCGCGGGGATCGGCGACCGGGCGGGCCTCAGGGAAGGCCCCCTGCACCTGCCGAACATGTCGTCCCTCGGCCTTCTGGAGATCGCCAAGCTCGCCACCGGCGACTATCCGATCGGCATGCCGATGCCCGAGCGGGTCTTCGGCCTGCACGGCGCGGCAGACGAGATCTCCCGCGGCAAGGACACGCCTTCCGGCCACTGGGAGATCGCCGGCACGCCGGTCATGTTCGACTGGGGCTATTTCCCGAGCGAAGGCGATGCGTTTGCCCCCGAGCTCGTCGAGGCGATCTGCCGGGAGGGCGACATTCCGGGCATTCTCGGCAACTGCCATGCTTCCGGCACCGAGATCATCGCCAGGCTCGGCGAAGAGCATATCCGCAGCGGGAAGCCGATCTGCTACACGTCGAGCGACTCCGTCTTCCAGATCGCCGCGCATGAAATCCATTTCGGGCTGGAGCGGCTGATCGAGCTCTGCCAGGTGGTGCGCGGCCTGCTCGATCCCTTGAATATCGGCCGGGTGATCGCGCGGCCCTTCACCGGCGAGACGCCGGAAACGTTCGAGCGCACCGGCAACCGCCGCGACTTCTCCGTCCCTCCGCCGGAACCGACACTTCTCGACCGGCTCGTCGAAGAGGGCCGTTCGGTGCACGCGGTTGGCAAGATCGGCGATATCTTCGCCCACCAGGGCGTTTCCCGCGTCATCAAGGCGACCGGCAACGCGGCGCTGATGGAAGCCACGCTCGCCGCCATGGACGACGCCGCGGACGGCGATCTCGTCTTCACCAATTTCGTCGATTTCGACATGCTCTACGGCCACCGCCGCGACGTGCCGGGCTATGCGGCGGCGCTCGAAGCCTTCGATCTCGCCCTGCCCGACATCCACCGCCGGCTGAAGCCCGGCGACCTCGTCATCCTTACCGCCGACCACGGCTGCGATCCGACCTGGCGCGGCACGGACCATACCCGCGAACGGGTGCCGATCATGGCCTTCGGCCCGGGCATCCGCTCCCGCTCGATCGGCATCAGGCCCACCTATGCGGATATCGCCGAGACCATCGCCGCCCATCTGTCGATCCCGGCGGGCCCGCACGGACGGAGTTTCCTTTGACCGAATTTGCTGCGAGCGGACGTTCCGGGACCGCACATCTCCTGAAGGCCGAAATCCATTGCCATCTGGAGGGCGCCGCGCCGCCAGCGCTCGCCGAGGCCCAGGCGCGGAAATACGGCGTCGATACCAGCCGTATCCTGCGCGACGGCGCCTATGTCTGGTCGGATTTTTCCGAATTCCTCGTCTGCTACGATGCCGTCGCGGCACTTTTCAAGACGGCCGACGATTACGCGCTGCTCACCGAGACGTATCTTCTGGAACTTGCCGCGGCCAACACGATCTATAGCGAGATCATCGTTTCGCCGGATCATGGCGACCGGATTGGCCTCGGCGCCGACGCCTATCTCACCGGCGTCGCGGACGGCATCCACGCGGCACGCGAGAAGACGGGCATCGAGGCGCGCATCATCGTCACCGGGGAACGGCATTTCGGGCCGGACCGCGTGATTTCCGCCGCCGAATATGCCGCAAGGGCGAAGAACCCGCTGGTGACCGGCTTCAACATGGCCGGCGAGGAGCGCATGGGCCGCGTCGCCGACTATGCCCGCGCCTTCGACATCGCCCGCGATGCCGGGCTTGGCCTCACCATCCATGCGGGCGAGGTCTGCGGCGCCTCCAGCGTTTCGGACGCGCTCGATCTCGTCAAACCGTCGCGGATCGGCCACGGCGTGCGGGCAATCGAGGACCCGGCGCTCGTGGAACGGCTGACCGAGCTCGGCACCGTGCTGGAGGTCTGCCCGGGCTCCAACATCGCCCTGAAGGTGTTTGCGGATTTCGGCAGCCATCCGCTGAAGCGGCTGAGGGCCGCCGGAGTGCGCGTCTGCCTCAATTCCGACGATCCGCCGTTCTTCCATACGTCGCTCGAACGGGAATACGAGATCGCCGCGAAAGACATGGGCCTGTCCGGTGCCGAGATCGACGCCATGACGCGTACGGCGATCGAAGCGGCCTTCGTGGACGAAAAGACGCGGGCGAAGCTGCTGGCCCGGTTCGACGCGCAGGCTTGAACTGCCGAGATTGGGGATGAGGCGCCGAAACGCTTCTGACGGCTTGCGCAACCTGCCTTTTTCCTCAAAAGAGAAGAGACACAGGCAAGAACAAGGGGAAGCTCATGGACGGCGTCACTGTCATCGATCACCCGCTGGTGCAGCACAAGCTGACGATCATGCGCAAGAAGGAAACCTCGACCGCCGGTTTCCGGCGCCTGCTGCGCGAGATTTCCATGCTGCTCTGCTATGAGGTGACCCGCGATCTCGAACTCACCATGGAGACGATCGAGACGCCGCTTGTCGAAATGCAGGCGCCGATCGTCGAAGGCAAGAAGCTGGTCTTCGCCTCGATCCTGCGCGCCGGCAACGGGCTTCTGGAAGGAATGCTGGAGCTCGTGCCCTCGGCACGCGTCTCGCATATCGGCGTCTATCGCGACCACGAGACGCTGCAGCCCGTCGAATATTACTTCAAGGCACCGGAAGACATCGCCGAACGCCTCATCATCGTGGTCGATCCCATGCTCGCGACCGGCAATTCCTCGATCGCAGCGGTGGACAAGCTGAAAGAACGCGGCGCCCACAACATCCGCTTCCTCTGCCTGCTCGCCGCGCCGGAAGGCATCAAGAATTTCCAGGGCGCGCATCCGGACGTGAAGATCTATACCGCCGCGATCGATGACCATCTCAACGAGAAGGGCTATATCGTGCCCGGCCTGGGCGACGCGGGCGACCGCATGTACGGGACGAAGTGAGGCATTCGTCTTCCCCGTCGCAATGGGAAAGACGCTAAGTTGACGCAGATCAGCCGATGCGTTTGATGACGACCGGCGTTGCGGCGGGGGGCACGTCGGCGATCGCGTAGAAGCGCGCGACGTCCCCGGCGATCCGCTCCGCATCCTCCTCCGTTCTCGCATGCACCGTGGCGATCGGCTCGCCTTCCGAAACCTGCATACCCAAAGGCAGAAGCTCGTCGACGCCGACACGATGGTCGATGGGATCGGCCGCGCGTTTGCGGCCGCCGCCGAGCTCGACGACGGCGAGGCCGAGAGCGCGGGTATCGCAAGCAGCAAGGTAGCCGTCGCGCGGCGCCGGCACCCGCAACCGCACCGGTGCCCTTTCGAGATAGGCATTCGGCCGCTCACAGAAATCCGCCGGTCCGCCGAGCGCATGCACCATGCGGGCGAAACACTCCATCGCCTCGCCCGATTCCAGCGCCAGCCGGGCGTTTTCCTCCGCCTCGGCAAGGCTGCCGGCTATGCCCGCCTGGACTAGCATTTCCGCCGCCTCGGCCAGAACGACCGTTTCGAGTCGCGTGCCGGCCTTCAATCCGGCGAGGAAATCGAGACAGTTGACGACTTCCAGCGTATTGCCGGCGGCATCGGCGAGCGGCTGGTTCATGTCCGTCAGCAGCGCCGCCGTCTTCACGCCGGCGCCGTTCGCCACCTCGACCAGCGAGCGGGCGAGCGTTTCGGCTTCCTCCAGGTTTTCCATGAAGGCGCCGTTGCCGACCTTCACGTCCAGCACCAGGCTGCCGAGGCCGGCCGCGAGCTTCTTCGACAGGATGGAGGCGGTGATCAGGGGAACGGATTCCACGGTCGCCGTCACGTCGCGGATCGCATAAAGACGCCGGTCGGCGGGCGCGAGATCGGCCGTCTGTCCGATAATGGCACAACCGACATCGTCCACGACCTTCCGGAACAGGGCCTCGTCCGGCATGACATTGTAGCCCGGAATGGACTGCAGCTTGTCGAGCGTGCCGCCCGTATGGCCGAGCCCGCGGCCGGAAATCATCGGGACCGCAAGGCCGCAGACCGCGACGATGGGCGCCAGCATCAGCGAAACGTTGTCGCCGACACCGCCCGTCGAATGCTTGTC
Organism: Neorhizobium sp. CSC1952; assembly: GCF_030378245.1. Taxonomy (NCBI): domain Bacteria; kingdom Pseudomonadati; phylum Pseudomonadota; class Alphaproteobacteria; order Hyphomicrobiales; family Rhizobiaceae; genus Neorhizobium; species Neorhizobium sp. CSC1952. The sequence continues at coordinate 1,351,371 of NZ_CP128416.1, forward strand.
CGCCACCGGCCGGCCGAGACCGTCCCAATTCAGGACTGTGCCGGAATCGCGCATGGCCAGCGTCAGCGCCACTGTCTCGTCCCGGGACATACCCCGAAAGAAGACTGCCATGGCGAAAGCGGCCGCCTGCCCTTCGGTGATCTCCTCTCTCGTGAGAGCGCCGATGAAAGCGGCGATATCCTCGGCGGCAAGCGCCTTCCCATCCCGTTTGGAGCGTATGATCTCCTGCGGGATCATCGCTTCAGTATCCGCTGGAAACGCGGGCCGCGGTGCTGCCGCTCAGGAGCGCCAGGATATCGTCGAGCAGCCCCGAGGCGCCGAAGCGGAAGGTGGACGGCATGATCCAGTTCGGGCCCATGATCGTCTCGGCAAGCCTCAGATAGAGATCGGCATCCGCCACGCTGCCGATGCCGCCGGCCGGCTTGAAGCCGACGCGCTTCTTCGAATCCCTGATCGCCTGCAGCATGATGTCAGCCGCTTCGAGCGTCGCGTTGACCGCGACCTTGCCGGTCGAGGTCTTGATGAAATCGGCGCCGGCGGCGATCGCCAGTTCCGAAGCGCGGCGGACGAGCGCGCTGTCCTTCAGCTCGCCGGTCTCCAGGATCACCTTCAGGCAGGCATCCGGGCAGGCGGCGCGCACGGCCTCTACCATTTCGGTCACGGCAGCCTCGTCGCCGGCGATCAGCTTGCGATAGGGGATCACCATGTCGATCTCGTCGGCACCATCCTCGATCGCCTTCTTCGTCTCCCCGACGACGGCCGCGACCGGCAGGTCGCCCGACGGGAAATTCACGACGGTGGCGATGCGGACCGCATGGTCGGGACCCAGGATCGCACGCGCATGGGCGACGAAACGCGGCCAGATGCAGATCGCGGCCGTCTGGCCGTAAGGCGTCTGCGCGCGCAGGCACAGTTTCTCGATCGCGGCATTGTCGCAATCGTCGCGCAAGTTCGTCAGGTCGAGAAGCGAGAGCGCGAAGGCTGCGGCCTCGCGTGGGCTCAGGAGTTCCATTTTCGTGTGCCTCCCCGGCTTAATCGAGCCGGTATATTTATCGTTCAACCGATTAGATGCAACCCGCGCCCGGCGCGCAGATCGACACACGGAACGTATCCGGTTGAAATCTATCGTGTAATCAGGCGAACATTTCTTTCAGAATGGCCGCCAGGCGCTGCCCGCCGACCGGCGCCATGTCCTTGGTCTCCTCATGGCTCAGTTCCGCGCCGGTCATGCCCGCGCCGAAATTGGTGATGACCGAGGCAGCCGCGACCTTCAGCCCGAAATAGCGCGCCAGGATCACTTCCGGCACCGTCGACATGCCGACCGCATCGGCGCCCAGAATGCGCGCCATGCGGATCTCCGCCGGCGTCTCAAAGCTCGGGCCGGAGAACCACATATAGACGCCGGAAAACAGCGGAATGCCGCAGCGGATCGCGGCGTTGCGCATGTCGAGCGCCATATCCGCATCATAGGCGCTGGTCATGCCGACGAAGCGGCCATCGCCGCTTTCGCCCATCAGCGGGTTCATGCCGGAATAATTGATGTGGTCGGCGATCTGCATCACCGAACCGGGCGGCATGTCTTCCCGCAGCGAGCCCGCCGAGTTCGTGAGAATCAGCGACCGGACGCCGAGGCCTTTCATGACTTCGATGGGGAAGCGCATGGCCTTGGCATCGCCATGCTCGTAATAATGGGCGCGGCCGGAAAGCATGATCACGGGCTCCGACCCAAGATAGCCGGCGACCAGTTCGCCCGCATGGCCGGTGACGCCGCTTGCCGGAAAACCTTCCAGCTCTCCATACGAAATGCGGACCTGATCCCTCACCTCGTCGACCAGCGAGCCGAGGCCGGAGCCGAGCACGACCGCATGGCGCGGCACGAGGCCGGCGAGGCGATCGACGAGCAGGTCGACGACTTTCTTCATCCGATCACATCCGTTTCGAAAGCGTAGGGAAGCAGCTCCGCCATGGTGACCGTCTTCTGCACGCCCGCATCGTCGCAGAGGTAGATGCGCGTATCGGCAGAGGCGAATTCGGAAATCTTCTGCCGGCAGCCGCCGCAAGGCGTGCAGAGCGGCAGCTTTTCGGCGATGACGGCCAGTTCGACGATCTTCCTGCCGCCGCCCATGATCATCGCGCCGATCGCCGTCGGCTCGGCGCACCAGCCTTGAGGAAAGGACAGGTTCTCGATATTGGCGCCGGAATAGACCTGGCCGTCATCGGCGCGGATCGCGGCTCCGACCGGGAATTTCGAATAGGGTGCGTAGGCCTTTTTCATGGCCTCCCGGGCGGCTTCGAACAGGTCGTGAGACATTTGTCAGCGCTCCTTCGCATAGGGCACGCCGCCGGCCTTGGGCGGACGGGCGATGCCGATGAAGCCGGCGAGCAGCACGCAGGTGAGGATATAGGGCAGCGCCTGGAAGATCTGCACCGGCACCTCGCCGATCAGCGGCAGGGACTTGCCCTGCATGAAATTCGCGAAGGCATCGAGGAAGCCGAAGAGCAGGCAGGCGAACATGACCGGCACCGGCTTCCATTTGGCGAAGATCAGCGCCGCGAGCGCGATATAGCCCTTGCCGGCCGACATGTTGTTGATGAAGGCCGCCGATTGCGCGATCGCCAGATAGGTGCCGGCAAAGCCCGCGAGAAAGCCCGTCACGATCAGCGCGCGGTATCTGAGCCAGCTCACCGAGATGCCGGCGGTGTCCACGGCGCCAGGATTCTCGCCGACGGCACGCAGGCGCAGGCCGAAGCGCGTGCGGTAGAGCACCCACCAGGAGACCGGTACCATCAGGAAGGCGATATAGGTGAGGATATTGTTGCCGGAGATGACATTGGCATAGAGCGGGCCGATGATCGGTACGTCCCGCATCATATCGGCGCCCGGCAGGACGATCCCCGAGAAACGACCCTCGGGCGGCACCTGCCCCGTCCGTCCGCCCTGGTTGAACCAGGCCTGACCGAGCACGATCGTCAGGCCGGCCGCCACGAAATTCAATGCCACGCCGGAGACGATCTGGTTGCCGCGGTTGGTGATCGAGGCAAAACCGTGCACCATCGAAAAGACGATCGCCGTCAGGATGCCGGCGCCGAGGCCTGCCCAGGCATTGCCGGTGTAATAGGCCACACAGGCGGACGCGAAGGCGGACGCCAGCATCTTGCCCTCAAGCCCGATATCGAAAATGCCGGCGCGTTCCGAGAAGAGGCCGGCCAGCGCCGTGAACAGCAGCGGGATCGACAAGCGGATCGCCGAACCGAGAATGCTGATGAAAATATCGAAATAATCCATGAGCCTATTTCCCGGTGACCTGCTGGTAGAGCCGGACGATGGCCGGGCGGAGCATGTATTCCAGCGCGCCCGCGAACAGGATGACCATGCCCTGGATAACGACGATCATGTCGCGCGTGATGCGCGGCATGTCGAAGGAGAGTTCCGCGCCGCCCTGGTAGAGGATGCCAAAGAGCAGCGCCGCGAGAATGATGCCGGCCGGATGGTTGCGGCCCATCAGCGACACGGCGATGCCGACGAAACCGGCGCCGCCGACGAATTCGATCTGCAGGCGGGCGGACGCCCCCATGACCGGGTTCAGCGCCATCATGCCGGCGAGACCGCCGGAAATCAGCATGGTGATCATGACGATCTTCGCATAGCGGATGCCCGCATAGCTCGCGGCACTCGGGCTGATGCCGAGCGTGCGCATCTCGTAACCCAGCTTGGTGCGCCAGATCAGCACCCAGACCAGGAAGCACATGACGAGCGCGATCAGGAAGGAGAAGTTGAGCGGCGCCGCCCCCAGCCTGCCTCCGAACAGGGCGATCAGCCAGTCGAGCTTCGGCAATTGCCCGCCTTCGAGGAAGGTGCGGGTTTCCGGGGCCATCTTGCCGGGCACGATCAGGAGTCGCACCAGCACGTAGTTCATCAGCGACGAGACGATGAAATTGAACATGATGGTGGTGATGACGATATGGCTGCCGCGCTTGGCCTGCAGCCAGGCGGGGACCGCCGCGCAGGCGGCGCCGAACAGTGCCGCGCCGATCACCGCGAAGGGCATGGTGACGTACCAGGGCACGTAATGGTCGAGCGACAGAGCCACGAGCGCGGCACCGAGCCCCCCGAGATAGGCCTGGCCTTCCGAACCGATGTTGAACAGGCCGGCATGAATGGCGACCGCGACCGAAAGGCCGGTGAAGATGAAGCTCGTCGTGTAGAACAGCGTGAAGCCGATGCCCTCGCCGCGGCCGAGCGCGCCGATCAGCAGCAGTTGCAGCGCCTCGAACGGGTTCTCGCCGATCGCCCAGACGACCAGTCCGGAGAAGAAGAAGGCGAGAACGAGGTTGAGCAGCGGGATGACGCCGTAATTGATCCAGGCGGGTAGGGACACGGATGCCGTGCTCATGCTTCTTGCCTCGTCCGCCCGGCCGTCGTCACGGTTTCGGTCATTTCATCGTTCAAACGGATCGGTCCTCTGCAGGTCATGCGGCAATTCCGGCCATCATCAAACCCAGCGTCTGCTCGCCGGCCTCGCCCGATTTCTCTCCGACGACCTTGCCTGCGAACATCACCAGGATGCGGTCGGAAAGCGACCTTATCTCGTCGAGCTCGACCGAAACCAGCAGCACCGCCTTGCCCGCATCGCGCATCTCGATGATGCGCTTGTGGATGAACTCGATCGCGCCGATATCGACGCCGCGGGTCGGCTGGCCGATGATCAGCATCTTCGGATCGCGCTCGATCTCGCGCGCCACGACGATCTTCTGCTGGTTGCCGCCGGAGAAATTCGCCGTTCTCAACCGCGCATTCGGCGGGCGGATGTCGTATTTGGCGATCTTCTCCTCGGCATCCTTCCGGATGGCGTCGAGGTCGAGCATCGCACCGCGGCCGTAACGTTCGTCGCGGTGATAGCCGAGGATCGAATTCTCGTATTCCTCGAATTTCAGCACCAGGCCCATGTGATGCCGGTCTTCCGGGATATGCGCCAGGCCGAGATCCCTCAAGCCCGCCGGATCGATGCCGGCGGCCGGCTGGCCGTCGATGAAGATCTCGCCGGACGCGGGCTTGCGGATGCCGGCGATCGCTTCCAGGAGTTCCGACTGGCCGTTGCCGGCGACGCCCGCAATGCCGACGATCTCGCCCGCGCGGACATCGAAGGAAACGTCGTCGACCATGGTGACGCCGCGGCTGTCCTTCACCGTCAGGTTGCGGACCGACAGCAGGACCTTGCCCGGATTGGCCCCGCCTTTTTCGACGCGCAGCAGCACCCGGCGGCCGACCATCAGCTCCGCGAGCTCCTCCACCGTCGTCTCGGCCGTCCTGCGGGTCGCGACCATTTCGCCGCGGCGCATGACGGAGACCGTGTCGGTGATCGCCATGATCTCGCGCAGCTTGTGGGTGATGAGAATGATCGTCTTGCCCTGGTCGCGCAGCACGCGGAGGACCTTGAAGAGGTGATCGGCCTCGGCCGGCGTCAGCACGCCGGTCGGCTCGTCGAGGATCAGGATTTCCGCGCCGCGATAAAGCGCCTTCAGGATTTCGACCCGCTGCTGGCTGCCGACCGGCAGTTCCTCGATCACCGCATCCGGATCGACCTCCAGGCCGTAATCGTCCTCGAGCCGCTTCAACTCCTTGCGGGCGGTCGCAACGCCCTTGCGCAGCAGCTGGCCGCCTTCGGCGCCGAGCATGACGTTTTCGAGCACGGTGAAGTTCTCCACCAGCATGAAATGCTGGTGCACCATGCCGATGCCAGACGCGATCGCCGTCTGGCTGTCGCGGATCGCGACCGGCTTTCCGAAGATGCGGATCTCGCCCTGGTCGGCGTGATAGAAGCCGTAGAGGATCGACATCAGGGTCGATTTGCCGGCACCGTTCTCGCCGATGATGCCGTGGATCGACCCCTTGGCGACCGTCAGATTGATGTTCCTGTTCGCGTGTACCGCACCGAACTTCTTGTCGATGCCGACAAGCTCGATCGCGGGCTCTTTCGGGGAATCTAGGCTCAATTGTCCGCCTTTCCGTCCATATGCAAAAAGGGCGCATGGCGATCGCTACCGCCATGCGCCCTTCCGATCATCGGCTTAGTTGGGGCAGGAATTGTCCGACATATAGTCGTGCACCTTGACAGTGCCGGCGATGATGTCCGCCTTGGCCTTGTCGACGGCTGCCTGCATCTCCGGCGTGATCAGCGACTTGTTGTTGTCGTCGATCGCCGCGGCAACGCCGTCTTCCTTGACGCCAAGCGACAGGACGCCCGCCGTGAACTTGTCATCCTGGGCGTCCTTGTAGGCGTTGTAGACGGCGAGATCGACGCGCTTGACCATGGACGTCAGCACGGAGCCCGGATGCAGATGGTTCTGGTTGGAATCGACGCCGATCGACAGCTTCTTGTTGTCGGCAGCCGTCTGCAGCACGCCGAGGCCGGTGGCGCCGGCAGCCGCATAGATCACGTCGGCGCCCTGGTCGATCTGGTTCTTGGTAAGCTCGCCGCCGCGGACCGGATCGTTCCAGGCGGCACCGGTGGTGCCCGTCATGTTCTGGAAGACCTGCGCATCGGGCTTCGCCGCCTTGACCCCCTGGACGTAACCGCAGCCGAACTTGCGGATCAGCGGGATATCCATGCCGCCGACGAAACCGACCTTGCCGGTCTTGGAGGCCATGCCGGCGAGGAGGCCGACGAGATAGGAACCCTCCTCCTCCTTGTAGAGGACGGAGCGGACGTTCGGCAGATCGACGACGGAATCGACGATCACGAACTTGGTGTCCGGATATTCGGCAGCGACCTTTTCCATGGCCGAGGTCCAGGCGAAGGAGACGGCGACGACGGGATTATAACCGCGGCTTGCGAAGTTGCGGATGGCCTGCTCGCCCTGGGTGTCGTTGGTGGGCTCGAAATCCCGGAATTCGATCCCCGTCTCCTTCTTGAACCGTTCGGCGCCGGTGGCGGCCGCCTCGTTGAAGGATTTGTCGAACTTGCCGCCCGTGCCGTAGACCAGCGCCGGCTTGACGTCCGCGGCAAGCGCGGTTGCCGACATGGCAGCCATGGCAAAAAGGCTCAAAAGGGTTTTCTTCATCGTGCGCCCTGTTTTTAGCTGTTAGATCCTCCCGCAAGCCCGTTCCCCGGGCACGTCTGCGGCCACCCGCCCTCTTTTTGCGAGGGTCTGGCTTTGGTCACTCTTGCACGGGTTCGGGAAAAATTCACGAGATTTTTTTCAACTGGTAAAAAACGGACAACCTGCCGAAAACTTCGACAAAGCCGGTGAAAACCTGCACAAATTGACAGCTTGAGGCAGGATCACAACCGTCTTCCTGCCGAACGGATCGATCAGGAACACGCCGTCTCGCGACGCGCCTTCAGGCGGAGAACCGCCCGGCGAAACGCGGCCTGCGATATCCGGCCATCCAGAAGATCAGCGCCATGACCAGGAACACGGCGAAAGCCGGCTGCGCCAGCACCGGCGCCACGAACGGCCGCCAGATGTCCGGGCTGATATAGGTGCCGGCGGAGATCTCGGCGAACGTGAGGCTTTCCGGATCGAGATTGAGCCAGGCGTTGCCGAGGCTCGTGAGCCGCACGGAGGAGGCGGAGACGGATTGAATGGAATCGAACGTGCCGGCGACGATCGCCGCAAGGAGCGCAAGCGCGCTCAACAACCGGAAGACACCCTCGACGATTCTCATCCTGAACAAGCCCGTTCGCTGTTCCGGCCCCCGAGCGCTTTCGCCAGCGGCCGCCTCGCTAAGAGAGAGATAGTCCGAGCGCCCGAGCTTGACAACGAGCCCGCGGGGGTTTGGCGGCCCCCATCCGAAATCATTGTCAAAAATCGTTCAGATTCCGGTTGATCCTTCGGAATTCATCGGTATATATCGCGCCCGACCGCTGCATTGCCTTGATCCGCATGCAGCCCTTTTTCAAGGACAGGTGGCCGAGTGGTTGAAGGCGCACGCCTGGAACGCGTGTATACGTGAAAGCGTATCGAGGGTTCGAATCCCTCTCTGTCCGCCAAACACCGCCGATCGCCCTCTGTAGTACGATATTGTCGCCGATCGCCGCATTCCACCGGGTGGGATGGTAAGCCGCCGATTTTACGCTACAGCCCAATATATCTTGAGAGCAACGACGGCGGTTTCCGACCCGCATGCGGTCATTCGCAAGCCTGGACGGAATATTCGCAAGCCTGGACGGAATATTCGCAAGCAGCCATTACCCACGAGTTCGACCAGAACGGTGGCGCCAGGCTTCAAGAATGCTGGAAATTACGTCTTCCTGCGGCAAAGAAGTATCCACCTCAATGTCATAGCTGCAATAATCGTGGGTCTTTAGATGAAATGCGGCTTCGCCAATGTATCGATTGCCGCGTTCTCTTTCGCGCCTCTCGATCTCAGGCAACGGTGCATGAACTCCCACCCAAAAAATATCAAACGGCTCCAGGATTTCGTTCAGCTGGCTCCACCAATCTGCTTCCTCGACGATATGCTCAACCAGTAAGTTGTTGCCGGCAGCGGCAAATGCACCGATGGACCGATGGAAGCCATCGAAAAATCTGGCCCGCTCGTCGAGCGGAGCCAGCCGCTTGTCAGCTCGAAAGCCCGCGTCCGCAAGTTGATCCGAAGCGTAATAGCAAAACGGCTCTCCGATCGCGGAGCGCAACGTCTTTGCCAGGGTAGACTTACCCGAACTCGACGTACCGTTCAAAATGATAACTTTGCCAAGTTGCATATTGGTCCTTCTGCTTTCTGGCCATTCTCGCTTAGAATTCATACCGGCTGCAAACCACCCCAGTGAAGCCATTCGCCTTACCTTATTTTGTAGGGCTATAGCGTAGACGTAGTTCTCTGTTTCGTCGGCTTCGGCCCGCCATTTGCCGCCGATCGCCCTCTATAGTAATAGTGGGGTATAGCCGCCGATCGCCGCACGCCTGCCAAGCGGCATGTTGAACCGCCAATTCTGCAGAGCGATCTTGCTTCGTCCGGAGGATGTCGAGGCTCCGCAAGCGTAAGATCAGGGATGAATGATGTGGCCACTTTTATTCTGATAGCCGGGGGCTGGCAGGGCGGTTGGGTCTACCAAAAGGTGGCGGATATGCTCGCTACGCACGGGCACAAAGCTTTACCAGTCACTCTCTCGGGGCTCGGCGACGACCCCGCCCCTACGGCCAATCTTGATACGCATATCGGTGAGGTCGTTAATGTGATGAAGTCGCATCGTGACGACCTGGTCATTGTTGGACAATCTTACGGCGGCATGATCGTGAGCGGCGCAGCCGATGCCGAACCGTCGCAAATTCGGGCATTGGTCTATGTTGATGCCTATGTGCCTGATTCCGGTGATTCCGTCTGGTCGCTGACGACGCCCCGGTTCCGGGATATGTTCATCGCCGGCGTAAAGCCTGACGGACTAAACTGCGCGCCGCCTCCCGGTCTCGACCCACGATGCCGACCGCATCCGATCGGGACGTTTCTCCAATCGATCAACCTCAGCGGACGCTGGCGTGACGTACAGCGCAAGATCTTCATCGGCGCGCATGGCTGGGAAGGAAGTCCCTTCCTTGACCTTTACCAACGCTTAAGCGACCAGCCGGATTGGTCCACCTTTGCCTTCGACTGCGGGCACAATGTAGCGCGATTGAAACCTGAGGCTTTGACCGAGATATTGTTGACTCAAGTTTGACCGACGACGGCAAGCCCCCGAACTACACCATTCGGACGCTGCTCTATTCAGGAGGGTTGTAGAGGGAATGGCGTAGACGTGGTTCTCCGTTTCATCGTTCTCGGCCCGCCATTTGCCGCCGATCGCCGCATCATTCGTCACGTTCAGGGTGCGTCTCGAGGTCATCATGCCAGACCCACCAGGCGTATGGCGGTGTCTGGGGATAGCCTTCGGGCGAATCCTCCCATTCCTCCTGGCGTCCGAGCGCGGTAATATCGAGATAGTTCCAGTGATTGCCCATTTGCTCATCGCCGCGGCCGTTGACGAAGTAGGTACGGAATACCTTGTCGCCTTCCCGAATAAAGGCGTTCGTGCCGTGCCATTCGTCCACCCCGAAGTCGCGATCGAAGTCGTCGGTCAGCGTGTACCAGGGGATGTGCTCCCAACCCATCTGCGCCTTCATCCGACCAAGGTCTGCCTGTGTCGCGCGCGAGACGAACGCAAGGCTCGTATTGCGGGCGTTCAGGTGAGCGGGGTGAGAGACCTGATCGGCAATCATCGAACAACCGACGCACCCATGCTTCGGCCATTTCGATATGCCGGGCTCTATGAAGGCTCGATAGACAATCAGCTGCCGGCGGTCATCGAACAGATCAAGTAGGCTCATCTTCCTGCCGCGCCCTTCGAACACATAGTCCTTCTCCACCGCCAGCCACGGCATCCGCCGGCGTTCAGCAGCCAATGCGTCACGGGCCCGCATCAACTCCTTTTCTTTCTCGCGCATTTTCTGATGGGCGGCTTCCCATTCCTCGCGCGATACGGTTGGTGGCCTGTTCTCCAGCCAGACGTTGTTTTCTCTTGTTTCTCGTGTGGTCATCTTCGGATCCTTTGCCTAAGCGTGTCCTCCAAACCCTGCCCTGTTCCTGGCCGACAAAGCGATCCTTTCGACCTTGGAACGGAGCTGCGTCGACCGAACTGCCTGAAATACTTCGGTCACGCATTGTGAGATAAAGTAGAGACGGATATCGAATGGTGAGAGTTACAAATGTGACGGGATTGCATTGGACTCGCTGGTCATTGCCGTGCCGCGCACGCTCACTGCAGGCGATCTTCTCGGCGTGCTCAAGCGGGTCGCCTCGCGAGATGACCCGCCCGCCCTCGCGCTGGGCGGCATAGCCTGCAAAGCAAAGGCGGCCTTATCGCAAGCAGGTCGGAGCGGGTCACTTCGCTGAAGTCCAAACCTGGCCGTCTGTGTCGTCGTCCTGAATGACCCGATAGCGACCGACCGAAAAAATCAGGCAAGGTCACCGATTAATCCAACCGCTTGCGTGTCTACATCCGTCAGCGCACGATGATGCCGTTGAGGAACAGATCAACGAGATGAGCGACGCGCGTTTTCGTTGGGCCGTCCTTATCGAGCGCAATAGAAATTGCGCTGACTACATAGATAAGGTCGTCGAAAGTGACCTCCCGCCGGATCGTGCCGTATTCCTGGGCACGCCGAAGCAATCGATTTCCTTCGGCTGTGATTGCATTGCAACCGGGCGTACCGCATTGGATCACCGTCCCTAGAGAAGCGGCAAAACTCCGATAGATGCTTGTGTTTATCGCCAGTTCTTCGAGATAAGCGCGTATGGCGGTGTTCGGATCGTGTTCCACATCTCGCAGACGGCTTGCTTCCGCAACCGACAAGAACCGTTCGTTGCTGGTGGCTGCCAAGAGCTCCTCGCGTGTCGGGAATCTACGATAAAGTGTGCCGATCCCAACCTTCGCGCGCTTTGCGACCTCTTCCAGCGCAACTCCTACTCCCCGCTCGAGAAACAATTCTTCCGCCGCAGTGAGAATGCGTTCCCGGTTTCGTCGCGCATCGGCCCGGAGCTCAAGGTCGTCGCTCATTCTTTCCTTCTCAGTCTTGCCATCTGGAGGATGCCTCCATATCGTAAATGGAGCAATCCTCCATTTACGCAAAGGTATTCAGATGGCGAAGCGCTTCGAAGACAAGGTAGTGGTAATTACCGGCGGTAGCGACGGTATCGGTTTAGCAACAGCGAAACTCTTCGCAGAGGAAGGCGGCTGGGTTTACATCACCGGACGCCGGCAGGAACTGCTCGATGACGCTTTGAAACATATCGGCCACGGGGCTATCGGCGTACAAGGCGATGTCACCAACCTCGCCGACCTGACCAGGCTCTACGAACGTATCGAGCGTGACCACAACAAAGTCGATGTTGTTTTCGCCAATGCCGGAATTCACGAGGTTGTTCCGCTCGAGGCGATCGACGAAACTCACTTCGACACCATGTTCGGCGTAAACGTGAAGGGTATCGTCTTCACCGTGCAGAAGGCACTGCCGCTGATGACCGACGGAAGTACGATCGTCCTCAACGGCTCGATCGCCGGCTCTAAAGGAATACCAGGTCAATCGCTCTACAACGCCAGCAAGGCAGCGGTTCGCTCGTTCGCGCGAAGCTGGACGACCGACCTCAAGGAGCGAGGCATTCGCGTCAACGTCGTGGCACCTGGCGGTACTGAGACACGCCTTATTCGCAGCTATCTCGACACGCGGCCGGGAGCGGAAGACGTCCTGACTCAGGGGGTGCCGCTTGGGCGATTGGGACAGCCGGACGAAGTGGCGCGGGCGGTGCTCTTCCTGGCATCCAGAGACAGCAGCTTCGTCGCTGGCCACGAACTCTTCGTGGATGGTGGCGTCGCAGCTGTCTAACATTCGGAGCAATCACTTTCGGGAATGATCGCGCCGTTTGGGCTCGGTTTCTTCGGCTTCGGCCCGCCGTTTTCCTGCTGTTGTCGCCGATTACCTTGGCATAGCAAATCGCCAATCCAAGCCGCAGCCCGGGCCCGAAAGTAGACGTTGCCCGCCCGTGTTCATCGCGCTGCTGTTCCAAGCGCCGCAGCCAGGACATCGGTCAGGCCGCGCCCGGCGCTGCCGTCCTCATCGAGGCGCGGGTTATAGATGGTGATTTCGAGCCCGACTGCCTTGCCGCTCGACAAGGCAATTCGAAGCGCGGCTTCCAGCTCGCCCCATGACAACCCGCCCGGCACGCGGAAATCGACGGCCGGCATGACAGCGTCGTCGAGGCAGTCGGCGTCGAGATGGATGAAGAAGCCGTTGAGCTCCGGACGCGTCAGATGGGCGACCGCTTCGCGTGCGGCAGCCTCGATCCCCGCCGCGCGCACTGCGGGCAGGTCAAGCGCCTTGAGCTCTTCGGGCAACGGCCGGCTTCCGTATTTCTCCTGATCCTCGTGATCGCGATATGCGAACGCGACGGCGTCTTCAGGACGGACCAGAGGGCGGCGGCCTTCGATGTCGGTCAGGAGCGACGGGCCGTAGCCGGTGACGAAGGCGAGGTCCATCGAGGCACCCTCGCCATTGGGTTCTGCCTCGGGCTGGAAGAAATCTGCGTTGCCGTCGATGAAGAGCAGGCCGTAGCGGCCGCGCCGCCTCAGCGCGAGCATGGAGCCCAGCAAGATCGTGCAGTCGCCGCCGAGCACGACCGGGAACTCGCCTGCGTCCAACACGGCTTCGACGGCGTCCGCCAGCTTCGGCGACCACGCCGCGATCGCCTTCGCATTCAGGGTTCCGGTCTCGGGATCGGGCGTCGGGTCTTTCGGAGGCACCACCAGCCGCCCGGCGCGGCGCGCCTGGATGCGCTCCGCAAGACCGAGATCCAGGAGCCGGTCGGACAAATGCTCCACGCCGCCCGTCGCCAGGCCCAGCGTGGAGGGGGCTTCGACAATTGCATATGGAAGGGTCGGCATGGGCGCCTCCGTTGGCGGCTATCTTGCGGAGTAGGTCACCGCCTCGATCTTGTGACCGTCCGGATCGCGGACGAACGCCCCATAATAATTGGCATCATAATTCGGCCGCAGCCCCGGAGCGCCATCGTCGCTGCCGCCATGTTTCAGTGCCGCTGCGTAAAATCGATCGACCATCGAGCGGTCCTCGACGGCAAAGGCGATATGAGTGCCGTTGCCCACGGTCGCAGGTTTCCCGTCGATCGGAACCTGAACGCTGAAATGGAACGTGCCGCTTCCATACCCTAACCCGCCCTCGTCCTCGGCCATCGGAGCAAGGCCGAGAATGGGCAAGACGGCATCGTAGAAGCGCTTCGAGCGTTCGACATCATTGGTCCCAACCGAGACATGGTGGATCAAAACTGCCTCCCGGTCTTATCTTGTCTCATAACGGCAGCTTCCAGCCATTGTTCCGTCGAGGCAGACCGTCGCTTATTCACCCGTTCGAGCCGGCCGGCCTCACGTCTGCGGCGAAAGCATCCGAAGGATCGTCGTTGCATCCTCGGGAGAAAGATCAGGCAGCGTAAAGGCGGCACCGATGGCTTCCGCAATCCGCACGCGTCGAATGACACCGCCATCCACCCTTACTTCCAGATCCTGCCCGACATGCCTTTCGGTATATTCGCGTAACGCCTGGGCCGCCGGCTCGTTGAGCTTGATGGATATCTGCGAGGTCGAAGAGGAGGCGTCGCTGCGGTCGATTGCAATCACCGACGCCGGCGTAATCCGTACCGGGCCGATCCAAAAGCCGTCGTCCGATCGCTCCATGACGCAGATCGGATGATTGCCGGGATTGCTTCCGCCGCCCATGTCGAGGCAGATATCGTCGTAGCGAATTTTCTGAAATTGCATGCCAGCCCAAAACGCCAGTGCGGCAACGGCCAAAACTTGCAGCCCGCCCATCAAATTCTTCTTCAGCATCGGCAGTTCCCCTCGTCGCACCCGACTCGCTGCGGATATGGAGAGCTGTAAATCAAGGAAAGATTAAGAGGGTAGGCGCGGATGCAGCTGCCGTTGGATCGCCGCACGGTGCGATGCAGCGGCCCATCCAGGCTGAGAAGCGCCTCTATTGCGTCATCGAGAGGCTGATCTGCTGCCATCGGTGCGTCTGTGGATCGAAAGCCACCACGAGTTCGAAATCCGTGCGGTCCACGCCCCTGTCGGTGGCGATGTCCGCATAGCCGCCCAGGGCGAAGCGGCAGCCATCGACCCATCGGAAATCCCTCCAGGCCATGTCGACCACGCCCGGACGTTCCTCCACGATCTGCTGGGATTTCTCGAAGGCAAGGCTTTGAGGGCAAGTGTCGTCGTCTAACCGCTCGCCGAAGCCCATGAGAAGCGTCAGCCCGGCCAGCGGAGCGACGAAGGCGACGGTTCTTGCGATATTCGCTCCCCAGTTCATTCCCAAGACGGCCTCCATCCCTGCAAAGCCGGGCAGCCGGTATCCGGCCGACATCAAAACGTCAGGCAAGTCAGATAGGGCCTGATCGCGCGAAGAGAATAGCACCATTGCGGGCGGGCGGCCAATCGGTGCGGGCGCGATCGAGGCATCCATTTGCGCGCGCCGGACGATGCAGCGGTTTCGACGGCCGGCAATGCTTGCGCAAACCCCGCCGGTTAACGGTATCTCTAGCTTCGGCTTTATTTTTACATAAAATAAACTAGGACGGTCAGGGCGGGCGTTTCTTTATGGGTACTTTATGAAATTCGGGACGAGCGGAGTTCGAGGACTTGTGAGCGAGCTCGAGGGTCGTGCGAGCGCGCTCTATACGACGGCGTTTGCGCGGCATCTTCTGGAGACGGGCGCGGCGCGGGCAGGCGATACCGTGCTCGTGGGCCGCGACTTCCGCGCCTCAAGCCCCGGGATCGCCGCGACCTGCATCGGCGCGCTGAGGCGGGCCGGGCTGTCGCCGGCCGATTGCGGCACGGTGCCGACGCCGGCGCTGGCGCTCTACGGGCTGAAGCTTGACGCCGCATCGCTGATGGTCACCGGCTCGCATATCCCGGCCGACCGCAACGGCATCAAGTTCTACCGGCCCGACGGCGAGATAGACAAACAGGACGAGGCGCGGATCACCGCGATCGCCGCGGAGTTGGATGAAGGCGAGATAGACGTCACGCCCGGCGAGGCGCCGGACCGGTCGGCGGAGGCCGAGGCGCTGTTTGCCGCCCGTTATTTCGGCCTGCTTCCCGAGGGCGCGTTTGCCGGCCTGAAGGTCGGTGTCTATCAGCACTCGACCGTGGCGCGCGATCTTCTGGTTCAGGTTCTCGAAGCTTATGGCGCAGGCGTCGTGCCGCTCGGCCGCTCCGAACAGTTCATCCCCGTCGATACGGAGGCCGTCTCGGGCGAGACGATCGATCTTCTCAAGGGCTGGACGAAGGAGCACGGGCTCGCCGCAATCGTTTCGGCGGACGGCGACGGCGACCGGCCGCTGGTGTCCGACGAGGCGGGAGAGCCGCTGCGCGGCGATCTGCTCGGCCTGATCGCCGCACAGTTCCTGCAGGCGAAGGTCGCGGTGACGCCGGTCACCTCCAATTCGGGCCTCGAAAAGGCCGGTGGTTTCTCCGTCCTGCGCACCAGGGTCGGCTCGCCTTTCGTGATCGCCGGCATGCTCGACGCATTGAAGGCGAGCAAGACAGGCGTCATGGGGTTCGAGGCGAATGGCGGGCTTTTGACCGCCTCGCCGTTTACGGTCAACGGCAAGGTGCTCGAGCCGCTGCCGACCCGCGACAGTTTCCTGCCGGTGCTCGCCGCCCTTTCGCTCGCCGCGCGGGAGAAGAGGCCGTTATCGAAGATCGCCGCCGGCTTCCGCCTGCCCTTTGCCGCCGCCGACCGGCTGGAGAATGTCCCGGTCGAAGCGAGCGCTGCGCTGATGGCGCATCTACGCCGATCCGACGACAATCTCGCCGCCTTTCTGGCGCCGATTGCGCCCGTCTCCTCCAAAAGCGATATCGACGGGCTCAGGGTAACACTTACGGATGGGCGGATCGTACATTTGCGGCCCTCGGGCAATGCCCCGGAGATGCGCTGTTATGTAGAAGCCGAAACGGAAGCCGCCGCCAGGGACCTGCTGAGCCTGGGGCTGAGACTGATCAACGCCTGGCTGACGGACAGGACCCCGCCCGCCGAACGAGCTGGAGCATAGAAAATGAACGCCAAGATCATCCCCGTCATCATGGCCGGCGGCAAGGGGACGCGGCTATGGCCGCTGTCGCGGTCCAGCGCGCCGAAACAGTTCATCCAGTTCGTCGGCGACCGCACACTGTTCCAGGCGACGCTGTCGCGCGTTTCGGACCAGGCGCTCTATGAAGCGCCGGTGGTCATCACCAACGAGGATTTCCGCTTCCTGGTCGCCGAACAGGCCCGCGAACTCGGCGTCAAGCTTTCCGGCATCCTGCTCGAACCCGTCGCCCGCAACACCGCCCCGGCCGTCGCGGCTGCGGCCGCCTTCGTCGCCGGCCGCTTCGGCGAGGACGCCGTGCTGCAGGTCCTCGCCTCCGATCACGAGATCACCGCCGACCAGGGCTATTTCGACGCGATCCGCACCGCCCGGGAAACCGCCCTTTCCGGCAGGCTCGTCACCTTCGGCATCACGCCGACCGAGCCGGCCACCGGTTACGGCTATATCGAGATCGGCGAAAGGCTTCCGGAAGGGGCCCATGCCGTCAGGCGCTTCGTCGAGAAACCGGCGCTGCCGGAGGCCGAGCGCATGCTCGAGGCCGGCGGCTTTGCCTGGAACTCCGGCATCTTCATGTTCAAGGCCGGCCAGGTGCTGAAGGAAATGACCGTCTACGCACCCGAAGTCGAGAAGGCCGCGCGCGCCGCCGTTGCCAAGGCCGCCGGCGACCTCGACTTCACCCGCCTCGATCAGGACGCCTTTTCCGCAAGCCCGGATATCTCCGTCGATTATGCGATCATGGAGAAGACCTCCAACGCGGCGGTCGTTCCCGCCTCCTTCACCTGGTCGGACCTCGGCAGCTGGGATGCGGTCTGGAAGCTCGGCACCCGCGACGAGGCGGGCAATGTCGCGTCCGGCAAGGCGACGCTGGTCAATACGAGGAATTCGCTCGTCATGTCGCGCACCAGCCACCTCGCCGTGCAGGGGCTGGACGGGGTGGCCGTCATCGCCAGCGAGGATGCCGTCTATGTCGGGCGTCTCGAAGACAGCCAGGATGTCGGCAGGCTGGTCAAGCAGCTCGCCGCGACACGAGCGACCGCCGCGCTCACCGAAACCCACCCCACCTCATACCGGCCCTGGGGCGGCTATACCTCGGTGCTCAACGGCGACCGTTTCCAGGTCAAGCGGCTCTTCGTCACCCCCGGCAAGAAGCTGTCGCTGCAGAAGCATCATCACCGCTCGGAACACTGGATCTGCGTCAAGGGCACGGCGGAGGTGACGATCGGCGAGGAAACGAAGATCGTCCGCGAGAACGAATCCGTCTACATCCCGCAGGGCGAGGTGCACCGGCTGGCGAACCCCGGCAAGATCATGCTCGAAATGATCGAGGTCCAAACCGGTTCCTATCTCGGCGAGGACGACATCATCCGCATCGTCGACGAATTCGGGAGAGGCTGAGCCCTCCACCACATTCCCAGCGTCACCGGCTTCGCATTGGATCAGCCGATCTCGTCCCGATGGTCCAGATACCACTGGACGAAGGCCTTCACGCCCTCTTCCAGGCCCGTCTCGGGCTTCCTGCCGGTGAGCGCGACGAGAAGATCGGGGCTCGCAAAGGTCCTCGGCACGTCGCCCTTCTGCATCGGCAGCATCTTGCGCTTGGCGGGCTTCCCCATGATCCGCTCGATGGTCTCGATGAAATCGAGAAGACCGGCGGGCTGGCCGCCGCCGATATTGACCACCCGGAACGGCGCCTGATGGGACAGCGTGTCGATCCCGGCGACGCGGTTGTCTTCGCCGGGCCGGATCCGCGACAGGTCGACGATCGAATCCACCAGATCGTCGATATAGGTGAAGTCCCGGCTCATCCTGCCTTCGCCATAGATCTCGATCTCGCGATCCTCGATCATCGCCTTGACGAACTTGAAGAGCGCCATGTCCGGCCGGCCCCAGGGGCCGTAGACGGTGAAGAAGCGGAATGCGGTGGTCGGGACCTTGTAGAGATGCGCGTAGCTGTGGGCCATCAGTTCCATCGCCTTCTTGCTCGCCGCATAGAAGGTCAAAGGCTCATCGGCCTTGTCGGTTTCGCGAAAGGGGACGTCCGGATTGGCGCCGTAGACGGAGGAGGTCGAGGCCAGCATGAGATGGCCGATCCCGTGGTTTCGCGCGATTTCCAGGATGTTCCAGGAGCCGACCAGATTGGAATCCAGATAGGCCTTGGGGTTTTCGAGGCTGTAGCGCACGCCGGCCTGGGCAGCGAGGTGGATCAGGACATCCGGCTTGAAACCGGCGACGGCCTTTTCGAGGAGCGGCTTGTCCTCCAGCATGCCGACAACCGGACGGAATGCCGGAAACTGCGCCAGCGCGGCGTTGCGGGCCTCCTTGAGGCGCAGGCTGTAATAGGGCGTCATGCCGTCGAAGCCCAGAACCTCGTGGCCCTCCTCCAACAGGCGCCGCGCCACGTGGAAACCGATAAAGCCTGCCGTCCCGGTAATGAAATAACGCATCTATGAACCCGCTGCGATCTGTAGCCGATCCCATAAACCGTCATCCCGGGATTGGACAGCTATTTCGACCGCAGAAGAGGCAAGATTTCAATGGAAAAGCCGCAATCTTGCGGGCGGCGTTCCCGGCCGGCCGTTCTTGCGGTCGACGGCGAACTGGATCAGGTCCATCGAAGCCTCGTCGGTGAGCGGCTTCGGCATGACACCCAGGATGCCCGAAGAATCGGACGCCACCAGGCCGGGATTGCCGGTGATCATGATCACCACGATGCCGTATTCGGCCAGTGCGCGCGCGATCTCGGGACCGGTTTCGCCATCGGCGAGCCGGACGTCGACGAAGGCGATATCGGTGTCGCGGGTGTAATTCAGCGCCATCTTCATATCGGGCGCAATGCCGACCACGTCATGGCCGCTCCGGTGGATCGCGTCTTCGATATCCATCGCCACCAGCAAGCTGTCTTCGACGATCAGGAAACGGTATTCCACGGCCAAAATCCTCCCGGGTCTAAGGAGGCAAATAGATTCCAGCCGGCGCTTGGCAATGGGAACCGCTGCTTCGATGCCGCTTTTTTGATCGCGACGCCTCAGAAGGACGACGCCACGCGCGGTGCGCGCATGGCGCGTCTTGCGGCGACCGTATCGAGGAAACGCTCCAGGATCGCGTTGAAAGGTTCGGGCCTTTCGAGAAACGACGCATGGCCGGCGCCTTCGATCACTTCGACATGACGGTCGCGGGCATGATCATCGAAACCGGCCATATAGCTCTGGCGGATGAACGGATCGTCCGCACCGTTGACCAGGAACACCGGGACGCCGGCTTCCAGCACGACGCGGCGCTGGTTGTGGCCGTCGCCGTGCATCAGGCTTCGGGAGACCACCGCCCGCAGCCGGCCGTCCGCGCGGACGATCCCTTTGCGGATATCCGGCGTGGCGGCGTGGCCGAAACAGGCTCCTTCGAAGCGATCCACGTCCCGCTCCGACCAGTTGGGCTTCGAGGCAAGCATGAGGTCGAAGGAGGGATGAAACCCCCGCAGCATGCCGATCAGGCCGGGAGCGACCGGCGGCGTTCCGGCGATCAGGATCCCCTCGACCGAATGGCTGCGGGCCATCATCTCGATCGCAAGATGGCCGCCGAGCGACCAGCCGAGCACGACGAGACGGCGGATGCCGAGATTGGCGAGAACCTCCTCCACGGCATCGACGAGACCGGTCAGCGTGTAGACGCGATCGGGATCCCGCGCATCGTCGGATTCGCCGTGTCCCGGCAGGTCCAGCGCCAGGATACGCGCCTTCTCCAGAAGGCTCGGATGGTATTGCCGCGCGAAAACGTGACGGGAGGTGGAGGAACCATGCAGGAGCAGCAACGGCAGGCCCTTGCCTTCCGTATCGCTCACATGGATGCGCCCGTGCCGGGTATCTATTCTACGTTCCATTGCTTCACGCTGCCGCCCGCCGTCATCGGCTGTTGTTTGCGGCAGCCTGTGCTTCTTTCGCAAAGAAACCCTTAAGCACCGGAAAGACGCACCGTTCCGCCTTGCAACAGAATGAATGGACCGTTAGCTTCCGGCGGGCTGCGGGGATAAATCTATATGCAAACCATATTCGATGCCGTCATCACGATTACCAGTCTCACGATCATCGGCTTCTATACCTGGTCGCTCAAGAACCACTTCACGTCCGCCGGCATGACCTGGAAGGCCCGGCTCGTATCCGCCGGCGTGATCCTGACCGCAGTGCTTTTCCTCTATCTGAGCTGGACACAGCCGCAGGTGCTCTGGGCGCAGGTCATCGGCCTCATCCTGGAGATCGCCGCTGCCGCGCTCTTCTGGTGGGCGATCTGGGCTTCACGCCGGGCGAGACTGCGCTTCGCCTTCGACCCCGCCCTGCCGCACGGCATCGTCTCGGAAGGCCCCTATCGCTATCTCCGCCATCCTTTCTACAGTTCCTATCTGATGTTCTGGACCGGATGGGCGGTTGCCTGCTGGTCTATCTGGTCGCCCTTTCCGGTGATCTTCTTCGCGATCCTCTACGTGGCCGCCGCGAGAATGGAAGAGCGCAATTTCGAGGCCTCGCAACTGGCGGACGAATACCGGCAGTACAAACGCAAGACGGGCTTCCTCACGCCCCGCATAGGGCGGGATTGAAACGTCGGATTTTCGGACAAAGTCGCAGGTTTCATTGCTTTCTACGCTGTGAAACGCGCCCTCTCCCAAGATTTCACCCGCTCACGAAAGGTGAGCGGCCAAGGGGAACAAGCTAAAAATTGAAGGGTTATCCATTCGGAAGTTCAACGAACGGAGAAACCCCATGAAAAAGATCATTGTTACTTCCCTCGCCATTCTCGCCGCCGGATTTGTCACCCAGGCCGGCGCGCAGCAAGGCACGGTCAACGGCGCTGCAGGCGGTGCCGTCACCGGTGCGATCGTCGGCGGTCCTGTCGGCGCGGCAGTCGGGGGCGTTGCCGGTGCGATCGCAGGTACGGCACTCGACCCGCCGCCGCGCGAGGTCGTCACCTATGTCGAGCAGCAACCGGCTTCGACCTCGGTCACGGTAGAGCAGCCGATTGCCGTCGGAAAGCCGATCCCGCAGAGCGTCGTGGTGACGCCGGTTCCGAGCAATCCGAAATATGCCTATACCGTGGTCAACGATCAGCGCGTGATCGTCGATCCGCAGACCCATACCGTTGTCCAGGTCATCCAGTAAGGCCAGCCAATCGACGGAGATCAGGCCTCGCAGATATCCCTGCGAGGCCTGATTTCGTTTTCACCGGATCAGACGAACACCGCCTGGTCGATCCGGTCTTCCTGGCCGAAGAATTTCAGGTAACGCTCCACCTCGGCGGGATCGCCGGTCGCCTTGCGCGGATTGTCGGAGAGTTTCACGGCCGGGCGGCCGTTCGCTTCGCTCACCTTGCAGACGATGGAAATGGGCATGAGGCCTGCGATCTCGCGGGGCGCGCAGCCGGCGAAATCGTTGGTAAGATTGGTGCCCCAGCCGAAGCTCATGCGCACCCGCCCTTCGAAATGCTTGTAGGTGTCGATGATCGCATCGACATCCAGGCCGTCGGAGAAGATCAGGAGCTTGCTCTTCGGGTCGCGGCCCATCTTCTTCCACCAGGCGATGATCTTCTCGCCGCCCTCGATGGGCGGCGCGCTGTCCGGACGGAAACCGGTCCAGTCGGCCACCCAATCCGGCGCGTCACGCAGGAAAGCGGCCGTGCCGAAGGCATCCGGCAGGACGATCAGCAGGTTGCCGTGATAGAGACGGTTCCAGTCCTTCAGAACCTGGTAGGGGGCATTGCGCAGCTCCTCGTCCGTCTGAGCCAGAGCCGCGGCGACCATCGGCAGTTCATGCGCGTTGGTCCCGACCGCTTCAAGATCGGAATCCATGGCAAGCAGCACGTTGCTGGTGCCCGTGAAGGCCGGGCCGATACCCTCCTTCAGCGCCTCGACGCACCAGCGCTGCCAGAGGAAGCTGTGGCGGCGCCGGGTGCCGAAGTCGGAGATGCGCAGGCCCGGCAGCATGCGCAGCCGCTCGACCTTTTCCCACATCTTCGCCTTGGCGCGGGCATAAAGGACGTCAAGCGTGAAGTAGCCGAGCGAACGCATGGCAGACCGCGAACGCAGCTCGTTGATGATGGCGAGCGCGGGGATTTCCCACATGGTCGTATCGGTCCACTTGCCGTGGAAGGTAAGCTCGTACTGGCCGTCCCGCTTGGAGAGCTCGTATTCCGGCAGCTTGTAGGTGGAGAGCCAGTTCAGGAATTCCGGCTCGAAGATCTGCTTGCGGCCATAGAAGGTGTTACCTGCGAGCCAGATCATCTCCTTCTTGGAAAGGCCGACCGTGCGGGCATGATCGAGCTGTTCGCGCAGCGCTCCCTCGTCGATCTCCTCGGCCAGCTTCACACTGGTCGTCCGGTTGATCAGCGAAAAGGTCGCGTCGACATCCGGATAGAGCTTCCAGATCATCTGCAGCATCAGGAGCTTGTAGAAGTCCGTATCGATCAGGCTGCGAATGATCGGGTCAAGCTTCCAGGTGTGGTTGTAGACCCTGGTTGCGATATCGGTCTTGGTCATGCCTGCCCCTGCCCCGATCCTTCAAGGACCGGCTCCGCCGACTGAGATGCGCTGGAGGCAACGGCTGCTCAACCTCCGGGCAGTTTTATCGAAAAAAAACCGGATGAAGTCCAGCCGCAATTCGGCCGCGACGGATCGCGGCCGGAGGACACCCAAGTCACGGGCTCACGGGTTGTTGTTGGCCGGCGCGCCCGTTGCGGGCGGCGTGGGAGCCGGAGGCGTGGCGGGATCGGCGCTCGGCGCTGCGTTAGGATTTTGAGGCGTCGTGCTGCCCGCGGGCGGCGTCGCGGTCTGCTCGGCCGGCGGCGCGGTGGCCTCACCCCACCATTCGGCGCCGCCCCAGGCGAGCATGGCGAGGATGAGCCCGGCAACCAGCACCATCAGCACCGGCATGCCCCAGCGTCCCTGCCGAGCCTCGGTGGCGCTCATCGGCTCCTCGGCCGGCGAGCCGGTCCTGTTCGGATCACGGTTTCCGGCGTCCTTGGGATCGAAACGGGTATTCATGATTTCGCTCCTTGTGAAGGCCGGAATACGCCGGCTCATGCACAGGAAACGATCTCAGGGAAACGAATGTTCCGACGGGCTCAGTAACCGGTCTTGCGGTCCACCAGGTGCTGAAGCGGCTCTCCCGCCTCGTAGCGGTCCATCTGCGCCTCGGCGTTGCGGAACAATGCCCGCACGTCGGAAGCCGAAGCGGCATGCGGCGTGACGATGACATTCTCCATCGCCCAGAGCGGGCTGTCCGCCGGCAGCGGCTCCTTCTCGAAGACATCGAGCGAGGCACCGCCGAGAATGCCGTTTTCCAGCGCCGCGACGAGATCGGCCTCCACCTGGCTGCCGCCGCGGCCGGCATTGATGAAGACCGGCTTGCCGAGCGCGCCGCCCTGGCGCAGCCTGGAAAACAGAGAGGCATCGAAGATGCCGCGCGTATCCGGCGTCAACGGCAGCAGGCCGACCAGAATATCGGTCCTGCCCAGGAAGGCATCTAACCCGCCGGAATCGAAGGTCTCGATACCTTCGATCGTCTTCCTGCTGCGCGACCAGCCGACGACGTCGAAGCCCATGACCTTGAGTTTTCTGACCGAATCCAGGCCGAGGACGCCGAGGCCCATGACGCCGACGGTGAGGTCCTTCGCCTCCGGCTGCGAAAGCTCCCGCCATTGACGCTCGCGCTGCTGCTTCAGATAGGCCGGCACCTGCCGCAAGTGGCTGAGAGCCTGCAGGACCACCCATTCGCTCATGCGGGTCGTCAGGCTCTCGTCCACGAAACGGACGACCGGGATATCCGGCAGGCCGGGCATGGCGAGGATATGATCGACGCCCGCACCACCCGAAAACAGCACTTCCAGCTTCGGCGCCCGCTGGAAGAGGTCCGGCTCAGGCTTCCAGATGACGGCGTAGCGCGCTTCCGAAAGATCGACATCCGGATCGGAGGCGCGCAACACGGTCCGCCCCGCAAAAGCATCGGCGAGCGCGGCATCCACCTCGCGGCGTTCGAACTTGAGATCGACGACCACCGTGTTTTTCGCAGACATGAACCTACCTTCAGTGATTTGGCCTTCAGTGACTGATCTTTGACGATTACTGGCTGACGGCCGCGGTTTCGACCGCTTCCATATTGAAGGCGGCGGCCATCAGCGCGCGGGTATAATCTTCCTTCGGCGCCCGGAAAATCTGCTCCGACGGGCCTTCCTCCACCACCTTGCCGAGCCGCATGACGATGACGTGATTGGCAAGCGCCTTCACCACCTTGAGGTCGTGGCTGATGAAGAGATAGGCGAGATCGTGCTTCTTCTGCAGGTCGCGCAGCAGATCGACCACCTGCGCCTGCACGGTCATGTCCAGCGCCGAGGTCGGCTCGTCGAGCATGACGAAGCGCGGCTTCAGCACCATGGCGCGGGCGATCGCGATGCGCTGCCGCTGGCCGCCGGAAAATTCGTGCGGATAGCGCCAGCGGGTCGCCGGATCGAGACCGACTTCCGCCAGCGCCCAGGCGACGCGCTCGTCGCGTTCATCGGCGGAAAGCCCGCCTTCATGGACCTTCAGGCCTTCCGCGACGATTTCACCCACCGACATGCGGGGGCTGAGCGAGCCGTAGGGATCCTGAAAGACGACCTGCAGCCGGTCGCGGAACGGCCGCATCTCCTTGAAGGAGAACTTGTCGATCTCGTTGCCGATGAAGGCGATGCGGCCTTGCGACGAGATGAGGCGGGCGAGCGCCAGCCCGAGCGTCGTCTTGCCCGATCCGGATTCCCCGACGACGCCCAGCGTCTCGCCGGCGCGCAGCGTCAGATCGACGCCGTCCACGGCCTTCACGTGATCGACGACCTTGCGGAGAAGGCCGCTCTTTATCGGAAACCAGACGCGGATCTCCTTGCCTTCCATCACAACGGGCTTGGAAGGATCGAGCGGCGGCGGCTCGCCGCGCGGTTCGGAAGAAAGCAGATGCCTGGTATAGGCATGCTGCGGATTGGCGAAGACATCCTCGACCGTGCCGGTCTCGACGATCTTGCCCTTGGTCATGACGCACACGCGGTCGGCGAACTTGCGGACGATGCCGAGGTCATGGGTGATGAACAGCATGGACATGCCGTGCTCGCCCTTCAGGCCGCGCAGGAGATCGAGGATCTGCGCCTGGACGGTGACGTCGAGCGCCGTCGTCGGCTCGTCCGCGATCAGGAGCTTCGGGCGGTTGGCGAGCGCCATGGCGATCATGACGCGCTGGCGCTGCCCGCCGGAAAGCTCGTGCGGATAGGCTTTCAGCCGCTTTTCCGGCTCGCGGATGCCGACCTGGTTCAACAGTTCCAGAATGCGGATGCGGGCCGTCTGGCCGGTGATGCCGTGGTGCAGCTCGAGGATCTCGCCGACCTGTTTCTCGATCGTGTGGAGCGGATTGAGCGAGGTCATCGGCTCCTGGAAGATCATGGTGATGTCGTCGCCGCGCACGCGGCGCAACTCCGGCTCGGAAGCCTTCAACAGGTCCTTGCCGTCGAAGACGATTTCGCCCGAGGGATGGCTGGCGGAGGGATAGGGCAGCAGCTTCAGGATGGAATTGGCCGTCACCGACTTGCCCGAGCCGGATTCGCCGACCAGCGCCATCACCTCGCCCGGAAGGATGTCGAAAGAGACCTTGTCGACCGCAAGCGACGTGTCCCCGCCCTGGTGAAAGGCGACGGACAGATCACGGATGGAAAGTAGCGGTTCAGTCATCGGGCAAGGCTTTCGATGAGAGAGGTGAGTGTCGGCTCGTCCGGACGAAGGACGGTGAGAGGCCCTTCCTGTTCGGCAACCTGGGCGTTGATACCCATATCTGCAGTCAAAAAATGTGAGCATCCGGCGCCGGATGCCGAGGAAAGGTGGATGGCGTCTGGCAGTTTTAGGCCTTTCCGATGGGACCTCAGCATCGCTGCCTGAATCAGAACGGGCCGCTTGACCGGCACGACTTCCAGCCAGTCATCATTCTGAAGCAATACCGCATAGGCTTCGACAAGCTCCGCATCGCCATTTCTATACGGGATGACAAGGAGCTCGGAGAGGGTCAACTCGCTCGTCACGAAGAGAGGCATCGAGCCCTTTTCAACATTAAAGAACAGATCCGACAAAATAGCCCCGGACCTATCCTTTCTTTCGAACGCCAGAACGAAGACATTCGTATCAAGGTAGATACGATCGATGCTCGCCATCAATAATCCCATTCGTCCCGCAATTCGCGAATGCGGGCAACAGCCTCTTCCGTAGACACCGATGGTCTATCCTGTGCCCTGATGCGCTGGATCATCTTCCTCAGCTCTTCTCTCGTCAAAGGAGTCTTCGGGAGAGAGGCAATGTATTCAGGCTCCAGGAAGCCAGATGGTCGGGCTTGCTCCGGCGGCTGCTCTTCAATAACCACCCTAACCGTCGCATCCTTCTCCAATCCCTCCCGCAAATCCTCGGGAAGGTTGGCAACCGGATAATGCTCTCTGACGATTTTGTTCATGACGCGACGCTCGCTTGGCTCTCTCGCTAGTCTAGCGCAAATCCTGCCGGAATACGACCTTTGCTCACCCGAACGTCTTTCTGGGATCGAAGGCGTCGCGCACGGCTTCGCCGATGAAGATCAGCAGCGACAGCATGATCGACATGGTGAAGAAGGCCGTAAAGCCGAGCCACGGCGCCTGAAGATTGTTCTTGCCCTGCGAAATCATTTCCCCCAGCGACGGCGAGCCCGGCGGCAGGCCGAACCCGAGGAAGTCGAGCGAGGTCAGCGTCGCGATCGAACCCGACAGGATGAACGGCAGGAATGTCAGCGTCGCGACCATGGCGTTCGGCAGAAGATGCCGGAACATGATCGTCCAATTGCCGACGCCGAGCGCGCGGGCCGCCCGGACATATTCGAAATTGCGCGCCCGCAGGAATTCCGCCCGCACGACGCCCACGAAACCGACCCAGGAGAACAAGAGCAGAATGCCGAGCAGGATGAAGAAGCCGGGCGGCAGGATCGAGGCGATGATCAGCAGGATGTAGAGCACCGGCATGGACGACCAGATCTCGATGAAGCGCTGGAACAGCAGGTCCGTCCAACCGCCGAAATAGCCCTGGACCGCGCCGGCCGTGACGCCGATGAGGGCCGAGCAGATGGTCAGCGCGAGGCCGAACAGGACCGAGATGCGGAAGCCGTAGATCATCCGGGCGGTCACGTCGCGCGCCTGGTCGTCGGTGCCGAGCCAGTTCAAGTTGCCGAGGATGCAGTTCGGGTCCTGGTCGCCCTGCGGATAGGCCTTGCAGCGGTCCTCCTTCTCCATCAGCCAGAACGGCTCCGTGGGTGCCGAATGGGGAATGTTGGAATTGACCGTCTGGTAGGAATAGCGGATCGGCGGCCAGATCATCCAGCCGTTCGCCTCGATCTCCTGCTGGATGAAGTCCGAGCGGTAGTCGGTGGTCGCCAGGAAGCCGCCGAACTTCTCCTCGGGATAATCGACGAAGACCGGATAGAGGATCTCGCCCTTGTAGGAGGCGACGATCGGCCGGTCGTTGGCGATGAATTCCGCAAACAGGCTGAGCACGAAGAGGACCATGAAGATCCAGAAGGACCAGTAACCCCGCTTGTTGGCCCGGAAATTGGCGAGCCGCCGTCGATTGGTGGGCGAAATCCAGGGACGCTTCCGCGGCGGAGCGATCCCTGCGGCAGTCTTTGCGACGGGCGCCTCCATCAGACATCCCTCCGCTCGAAGTCGATGCGCGGGTCGATCCAGGTGTAGATCAGGTCCGAGACGAGGCTGACGACGAGGCCCATCAGGGAGAAGATGTAAAGCGTGCCGAAGACGATCGGGTAGTCGCGGTTGATGACCGCGAGATAGCCGAGCCTTCCCAGCCCATCCAGGGAGAAGATGTTCTCGATCAGCAGCGAGCCGGTGAAGAAGGCGGAGATGAAGGCGCCCGGAAAGCCGGCGATGACGATCAGCATGGCATTGCGGAAGACGTGGCCGTAAAGCACCTGCCGCTCGTTGAGGCCCTTGGCGCGGGCGGTCGTCACATACTGTTTCTTGATCTCGTCGATGAAGGAGTTCTTGGTCAGCAAGGTCGTGGTCGCGAAGGCGGAAAGCGACAGCGCGATCAGCGGCAGCGTCAGGTGCCAGAAATAGTCGACGATCTTCTCCCACCAGGAGAGTTCGGAGAAATTGTCCGAGACGAGGCCGCGCAGCGGGAACCAGTCGAGGAAGGAGCCGCCGGCGAAGAGCACGATCAGCAGGATGCCGAAAAGGAAGCTCGGAACGGCGTAGCCGATGATGATGACGCCGGAGGTCCAGACGTCGAAGGTCGACCCGTCCTTCACCGCCTTGCGAATGCCGAGAGGGATGGAGATCAGGTAGGATACGATGAGAATCCAGAAGCCGAGCGAGATCGAAACCGGCAACTTGTCGATGATCAAATCCAGGACCGACGTGTTGCGGAAGAAACTCTCGCCGAAATCGAAGCGGATGTAATTCCACATCATATCGAGAAAACGCGTCAGCGGCGGCTTGTCGAAGCCGAACTGCTGTTCGAGCTTCTTGATGAACTCGGGATCGAGACCCTGGGCGCCGCGGTACCGGGACTCCTCTCCCCCGCCGCCCTGGTTGAGGGTATCACCGCCGCCGGACAGCCGGTCGCCGGCATTCTGGCCCTGGATCTGGGCGATCACCTGTTCCACCGGGCCGCCCGGCGCGAACTGCACGACGAGGAAGGAGATCGCCATGATGCCGACGATCGTCGGTATCATCAGCAGGAGACGGCGGATGATATAGGCGCCCATCAGAATGTCCTGCCTGTTGCCATGGGCTTTGTCTCACCGCGTATCTCAGCGCAAATCAAATGGCTTTTCCCTCGTTCTTGCGTGCGAATCATCAGGGCTTCATTTGGAACAGTGGGGATGATCGGCGCAAGTCTCGTCCATTTGCCCGATCACTTGGCAGCGCTCTTCGACGACCAGATGTCGGGGAAACCGATTCCATATTCCGGCAGCCTGTCGGGATGCCCGATCGTATTCCAGTAGGCGACCTTCGCCTCTCCGGAATAGAAGAGCGGGACGACGTAGTGGTTGGCCAGGAGCACCCGGTCCATGGCTTTGATCGCCGCGATCTGCTCCTCCCGGCTGGGGGCGAAGACGATCTTCTGGATAAGGGCGTCGACCGCCGGATCGGCAATGCCCGCATAATTGCGCGAGCCCTGCCGGTTCACGGATGCCGAACCCCAATATTCCGTCTGTTCGTTGCCCGGGTTCATCGTCTGTCCCCACACGGCCCAGATCATGTCGTAGTCGAAGCTTCTGATCCGGTTGATGTATTGCGAAGCATCGACCGTCCGGATGCGCGCATCGACGCCGATCTTCTTGAGGCTGGCGACGAACGGGTTGACGGAGCGCTCCAGCGACGGGCTGTTGAGCAGGATCTCGAAGCTCATCGGCTGGCCGGTCGTGGTATTGACCATCCGGTTGCCCTTCAGTTCCCAACCGGCTTCCTTGAACAGGCCCACCGCCTTGCGCAGGTTGTCGCGCACCTTCTGCGGATCGCCGCCGACCGGGTTGGTATAGGGCGTGGTGAAGACCTCCGGCGGCACCTTGTCCTTCAGGCCCTCCAGCAGTTCCAGCTCGCGGCCCTGCGGCAGCCCCGAGGATGCGAGCTCGGTCCCCCAGAAGAAACTGTCAACGCGCTTCAGGCCGCCATAGGCGAGATTCTTGTTCATGTCCTCGAAGTCGAAGGCATAGTTCAGCGCCTGGCGAACGCGCGCATCCTTGAACATGTCCCGGCGCATGTTCGGCACCATGGCCTGCATGATGCCGGTGGCCTTGAAGGGGTTGGTCAGCGCTTCCTTCGTGACCCGGCCGTCCTTGACCGCATCGAAATCGTAACGCGTGGCCCAGCGGCTGGAGCTGTTTTCCTGGCGATAATCGATGGTGCCGGCGCGGAAGGCTTCGAACTCGACCTCGAAGTCGGAAAAATAGGTATAGCCGATCGTCCGGAAATTATACTGGCCGAGGTTGATCGGCAGGTCCTTGCCCCAATAATTGTCCCGCAGTTCGTAGCGTATGCCGGAACCCGGCTGGACGGAGGCGATCCTGTAAGGGCCGGATCCCATCACGGGCTGGAGCGTCGTCTTGGATATGTCGCGCTTGTTGCCGCCGGCGTCGGTCCCCTCCCACCAATGTTTCGGCAAAATCGGAAAATCACCGACGATGGCCGGCAGTTCGCGGTTGTTCTTTTCGTCGAAACGGAACGTCACCTCGCGATCGCCGGTCTTCTCAACGCCGGTGACGTGGCGGTAATAGCCGGAATAGAAGGCGCTGTGTTCCTTCAGCTTCTCCATGGTGAAAATCACGTCGTCCGGGGTGACCGGCTGGCCGTCGGGCCATTTCGCCTCCTGCCGCAGCCGGAACGTCACCGACGACATGTCGTCCGGATAGGACACCGCCTCCGCCAGGAGGCCGTAGGTGCCGAAGACCTCGTCTTCGGACCGCTTCATGAGGGTATCGAAGATCACCCCGAGACCCGCCGCCGGAGCACCCCGGTCGATCACCGGGTTAAGATTGTCGAACGTACCTTCCTCGGCCAGGCGAAGGGTTCCGGCCTTCGGCGCGCTCAGATCGACATAGGGAAGCTGCTTGAAGCCTTCCGGCAGCTCCGGTTCCCCGACGACGGCCATGCCATGGCGCCATTTCGGCTCCTGGGCCGCAACGGACGATGCCGCAAAGACCGCCGCGAGAACGATTGCGAAGCCTACCTTCAGCCGAGCCAAGACCATTCGCTACCCCTTTTCGAGTTCTTTGTTGCGGCGAAGCATAGGGCAAAAGCAGGCAAAAAACAGGAGTTCCCCGCTCACATCCGTTTTATCCGGCATTTTATCTCCGCAAAAACGAAGGTCCTCCCCGCATCTCCATTTCACCAAAATTCCGTTTCACGGTAGATTCGGGGTGGTCAGGTGATTTGCGGCGGACGGCATGGCATCGATTTCCGGAAAAATTCTACGGCTTGCTGCGGCCGTTTTTCTCTGCGGCGCTTTCGCGGGCACATCCGCGGCGCAGGAAGACACGCCGGCAAAACAGCTCTTCGGCGCGGTGAAGCTGCCAAGCAGGACCGAGGCGGAGCCGCTCGGCTTCTACGCCAAGGGCTGCATGTCGGGCGCCGTGGCGCTTCCCACCGACGGACCGACCTGGCAGGCGATGCGGCTTTCCAGAAACCGCCGCTGGGGCAATCCGGAAATGATCGCGCTTCTGGAGCAGTTCTCCCGTGACGCCGCAAAGCTCGGCTGGGGATCGGGCATCCTTGTCGGCGACATCTCGCAGCCGCGCGGCGGCCCGATGCTCACCGGCCATGCCTCGCATCAGATCGGGCTCGATGCGGACATATGGTTCACGCCGAAGCCTACCCAGCCCCTGACCGCGCAGCAGCGCGAGGATATGCCCTTCACCTCCATGCTCGACAAGAGCAAGTTCCTGACCGTCGACACGCGGCGCTGGACGAATACCCACGCCAACGTCGTCATGCAGGCGGCAAGCTATCCGCAGGTGGAGCGGGTCTTCGTCAATCCGGCCATCAAGAAGAAGCTCTGCGAAACCTGGACCGGCGACCGCAGCCTGCTCGGCAAGGTGCGGCCGATCTACGGCCACGACGAGCATTTCCACATCCGCATCCATTGCCCCGCAGGTGCGGCGAACTGCCAGAGGCAGGCGCCGGTCGCCAAAGGCGACGGCTGCGACAAGTCGCTCGCCTGGTGGTTCACCAAGGAACCCTGGGCGCCCCCGAAGCCCGATCCCAACAAGAAGCCGGTCAAACCGCGTCCGGTGATGCTGTCCGATCTGCCGAAGGCCTGCGCGGCCGTGCTGGCCGCCCCTTCCCGCCCGGAAGAGGATGCGACATTCGGCGGCGGCGCCATGGCCTATACGTCCCAGCCTGCCGCGCCTTCCCCTGCAGAGGGCATCGAGGCGATCATCGGCGAGCCCCTGTCGGCATCCATGGCCGTGCCGATCCCGACACCCCGCCCGCTGCAATAATCACGATTTAGGCCGGCTGTTGAAAGTGCCGGCCTCTCCGCCACCTTCCCAAGGACGAAGCGGCACGCTAGAAGCAGTGCAAATCGATTGAAACCGTTCCTGGCGAGGACACGAAGGACATGGCGGCCAAGCCCTGCATCGCGCTCATCGCGCACGACCAGAAGAAGGACGACATGGCGGATTTCGCCCGCCATCACCAGGCGGCTCTGTCGCGCTTCCGCATCGTCGCGACCGGCACGACCGGCGGGCGGGTCCAGGACGCCTGTCCGGAGCTTGAAGTCACGCGGCTGAAGAGCGGACCGCTCGGCGGCGACCAGCAGATCGGCGCGATGATCGCCACCGGCGAGGTCGACATGCTGATCTTCTTCATCGACCCGTTGAGCGCGCTTCCCCATGACGTCGACGTGAAGGCGCTGACAAGGCTTGCGACCGTCTACGACATCCCGATGGCGCTCAACCGCGCCACCGCCGAGAAACTGATCGACTTTCAGAAGGACTGAGCTCCCCGATGGCCGATGGCATGAAGACCGAAAAGCTGCCCTTTCCGATCCTGATCGGCGATATCGGCGGGACCAATGCCCGCTTCTCCATCCTCATCGACGCCTATGCGGAACCGAAGCCGTTCCCGAATGTCCGGACGGCCGATTATCCGACGATCGACGAGGCGATCCAGAAGGTGGTGCTCGACAAGACTTCCGTGCAGCCGCGGGCTGCCATTCTCGCGATCGCCGGGCCGATCGACGGAGACGAGATCGACCTTACGAACTGCGACTGGATCGTGCGGCCGAAGGCGATGATCGCGGACCTCGGTTTCGAGGACGTGCTGGTCGTCAACGATTTCGAGGCGCAGGCGCTGGCGGTCGCAGCGCTCCCGGACGAATACCGCGAAACGCTCGGCACCGGCAGCGAGCCGCATATGGCCTCCCGCGTCGTTCTCGGCCCCGGCACGGGCCTCGGCGTCGCCGGCCTCGTCTATGCCCGGCACATGTGGTTCCCGGTGCCCGGCGAAGGCGGCCATGTGGATGTCGGTCCGCGCTCGGCGCGGGATTTCGAGATCTTCCCGCATCTCAAGAGAATAGAAGGCCGAGTTTCCGCCGAAGAGATCCTCAGCGGCCGCGGCGTCGTGAACATCTATCAGGCCGTCTGCGCCGCCGACGGAGTGGCGCCGGCATTTTCCAATCCCGCGGACATCACCGCGCACGGCCTCGGCGGCGCGAACCCGCAGGCCGTCGAAACGCTTGCGCTCTTTGCCACCTATCTCGGCCGTGTGGCGGGCGACATGGCGCTGATCTTCATGGCGCGCGGCGGCGTCTATCTCGCCGGCGGCATTTCCCAGAAGATCATCCCGGCTCTCAAGGGCCCCGAATTCCGCGCCGCATTCGAGGACAAGGCTCCGCATTCGGAGCTGATGGGCACGATCCCGACTTTCGTCGTCACCCATCCGCAGGCGGCGCTTGCCGGTCTCGCAAGCTTTGCGCGCACCCCCTCCGCCTACGGCATCTCGATGGATGGCCGCCGCTGGCTGAAGTGAGAAAATGTGCATTCCCGGCCATGCCGGAATGCAACAGCGATGCCGAATCTTGGCCTTGCGGCTTTCAAAAGCGTCTTTCAGCGTTTAATACGCGCCGCACAAGGAAATGTCGGCGCCTGTGCCGAAACGGGAAACCCTTTTGAGAGCAGCCAAGGATAAAAAGCGACAGGTCGATCCGAACACGGTCGTTGCCGTATTGAAGCGGGTGATCGCCGAAAACGGCCGGGACCACATCCGTGGATATGCCTTCGCGATCTTCTGTCTGGTGGTCGTGGCGGGCACCACGGCGTTCACCGCCTGGATCATGGAATCCGTCGTCAACGAAGCCTTCGCCAACCGGCGCGCCGATGTCGTCTGGCTGATCTGCGGAGCGATCCTCGCCGCTTTCATCCTGCGCGGCCTGGCGACCTACGGGCAGGCGGTGACCCTGGCCAAGATCGGCAACAATATCGTCGCGCGCTATCAGCGCCGGCTTTATTCGCATCTGATGACGCTTTCGGTCGGCTTTTTCGCGGAGGCGCGATCGGCGCATCTGGCCGCACAGGTCAGCCAGAACGTCAACGGCATCCGCGACGTGCTCAATCTGACGGTCACCTCGACGGCGCGCGACTTCCTGACAATGATCTCGCTGATCGGGGTGATGGTCGCCAAGGACTGGATCCTGTCGCTGATCGTCTTCGCGGTCGCTCCGCCGCTTCTCTATGCGCTGCGCTACGTCTCGCGTCGCCTGCGCGCCGCAACCCGGGAAGCGGTCGAGGTCAACAGCCGCGTGCTCGGCGCGATGCAGGAAACGGTCCAGGGGATCGCCATCGTCAAGGCCTTCACCATGGAGCAGGAGCTCGAGCGGAAGGTCAACGGCATCATCGACACGGCCGAGCGGCGCGCCAACCGTATCGCCCGGCTTTCGGAACGCACCTCGCCGCTCACCGAAACCTTCGCAGGACTGGCGATCTCCAGCGTGCTCGCCTACGCCGCCTTCCGGTCGATCTACAACGACGTGCCGCCGGGCGCCTTCTTCGCCTTCGTCACCGCGCTCCTGATGGCCTACGATCCGGCCCGCCGGCTTGCCAAGCTGCAGGTCCAGCTCGACCGCGCCGTCGTCAACGCGCAGATGATCTACGCGCTGCTCGACATGCAGCCGCACCAGCGCGAAAAGCCTGGCGCCAAGGATCTCGTCGTCACGGATGCGCGCATCGAGTTGAAGAACGTGGTCTTCTCCTACGCCACCGGCAGCCCTATCCTGCGCGGCGTCGACATCATCGCCGACGGAGGAAAGACCACCGCCCTGGTGGGGCCCTCCGGCGCCGGCAAATCGACGATCATCAACCTCATTCCGCGCTTCTACGACGCCACCGAGGGTCAGATCCTGATCGACGGACAGGATATTGCGGACGTCACCAAGGCATCGCTGCGCCGCCAGCTCGCCTATGTCTCGCAGCAGCCCTATCTCTTCGAGGGCTCGATCCGCGACAACATCCGCTACGGCCGCCCGGATGCGACGGATGCGGAAGTCGAAGAAGCCGCCAAGCTTGCCTATGCGCACGACTTCATCCTTGCCCAGCCGTTCGGCTACGAGACACCGGTCGGCGAAAACGGCGTGACGCTGTCGGGCGGGCAGCGCCAGCGCCTTTCGATCGCCCGGGCGCTCGTCCGCAACGCGCCGATCCTGCTCCTCGACGAAGCGACCTCCGCGCTCGACAACGAATCGGAAGCGGCCGTGCAGAAGGCGCTGGACACCGCCATGCGCGGGCGGACCGTGATCGTCATCGCCCATCGCCTCTCGACGGTCGTCAAGGCGGACAAGATCATCGTCATGCATGAGGGCCGCGTCGTCGAGGAAGGTACCCACGAGGTGCTTGCGCAGCGCAAGGACGGTCTTTACGCTCGCCTCAACAATCTGCAATCGCCTGAAAAGAGCGCCTGACGAACACAAGGACTGCCGCACATGGCCGCAAATGACATGAAACTCGTGGTGGTTGGCGCGGCGGGCCGGATGGGCCAAACCCTGATCCGCGTGATCCACGAGACGGACGGCGTGACGCTGCATGCCGCGGTCGAGCGCGAAGGATCGGCCTTCATCGGCAAGGATGCGGGCGAGCTCGCGGGCGTCGGGACGCTCGGCATTCCCCTCACCACCGATCCGCTCAGGGCGTTTCTCGATGCCGAAGGCGTGCTCGATTTCACCGCGCCTGCGGGCAGCGTCACCTTTGCCGGCCTTGCGGCGCAGGCGCGCATCGTGCACGTGATCGGCACGACAGGATGCTCGGCGGAAGACGAGGAAAAGTTCAAGGCGGCCGCCCGTCATGCGCGCGTCGTCAAATCCGGCAATATGAGCCTCGGCGTCAACCTGCTCGGCGTGCTCGTCGGACAGGCGGCGAAAGCCCTGCCCGCGGCGGGATGGGATATCGAGATCGTGGAAATGCACCACAAGCACAAGGTCGACGCGCCGTCCGGCACCGCGCTGCTCCTCGGCGAAGCGGCGGCCAGGGGGCGCGGCATCGATCTCGCCAGCCAATCCGTTCGCGTGCGCGACGGCCATACCGGTCCGCGGCCCGCCGGCACGATCGGCTTTGCGACGCTGCGCGGCGGCTCGGTCGTCGGTGATCACTCCGTCCTGCTTGCGGCCGAAGGAGAGCTCGTGACGCTGTCGCACAGCGCCCGCGACCGCTCGATTTTCGCGCGCGGCGCAGTGGCGGCGGCGCTCTGGGCACGCGACAAGAAGCCCGGTTTCTATT
This sequence comes from Neorhizobium sp. CSC1952, assembly GCF_030378245.1. Classification (NCBI taxonomy): domain Bacteria; kingdom Pseudomonadati; phylum Pseudomonadota; class Alphaproteobacteria; order Hyphomicrobiales; family Rhizobiaceae; genus Neorhizobium; species Neorhizobium sp. CSC1952. The sequence continues at coordinate 1,388,292 of NZ_CP128416.1, forward strand.
CCATGCTCGACGTGCTCGGGCTTTCTTAAGTCTCCCTGGAGGAATTCATTCATGAGCGGAACTCTCGTCCTCGTTCGCCACGGCCAGAGCGAATGGAACCTGAAAAACCTGTTCACCGGCTGGCGCGACGTCGACCTTACGCCGCTCGGCATCCAGGAAGCCGAGACGGGCGGGAAGGCACTGGCCGAAACCGGCATCAAGTTCGACATCGCCTTCACCTCCGCCCTGAAGCGAGCCCAGAACACGCTGGCGATCGTGCTCGACAAGGTCGGCCAGCCGGATCTCGAAACGATCCGCGACGAGGCGCTGAACGAGCGCGACTACGGCGACCTTTCCGGTCTCAACAAGGACGACGCGCGCGCCAAGTGGGGCGAGGAACAGGTGCATATCTGGCGCCGTTCCTACGACGTGCCGCCGCCGGGCGGCGAAAGCCTGCGCGACACCGGCGCCCGCGTCTGGCCCTATTACATGACGGAAATCCTGCCCCGCGTGCTGCGCGGCCAGAAGGTTCTGGTCGCGGCGCACGGCAATTCGCTGCGCGCGCTGGTGATGGTGCTCGACCGGCTGAGCAAGGAAGAGATCCTCAAGCTCAATCTCGCGACCGGCGTGCCGATGGTCTACAAGCTCAACGCCGACTCGACCGTCGCCTCCAAGGACGTCCTCGGCGACATGTCCGGCGCGCATTGAACCTTAGCTTTGAACGATCCATGTGTTATCGTGTTTAGGCACGATAACACATGGATCACGAGCTATGGCTGAAGCGACATTCACGTTTCGCGTCGAGGAAGAGCTGAAGGCGGCATTCAGCGAAGCAGCGAAAGCACAGGATCAGTCCGATGCGCAATTGCTACGTACCTTCATGCGTGACTATGTCCGGCAGCAACAGGAGACCGCAGAATACGATGACTGGTTTCGCCGGAAGGTGCAGAAGGCAATCGATTCCGCCAATGCCGGTGACCTGATTTCGGGAGACGATGTCGAAGCCGAGTTCGCTGCTTTACGCGAAGAGGCGCGAAAGTCTTCCGCTCGATGAAGCTTTTCTGGACGCGGCAAGCCCGTCTCGACCGTCGAGCAATTTTTGACTATATCCGCCGTGAAAACCCGATAGCGGCTGTTGCCATGGATCATCAGTTCACGAAAGCAGCGGATCAATTGGCACGCCATCCACTATCCGGCCGCGCCGGCCGTGTCACCGATACGCGCGAACTGCCCGCCCATCCCAGCTATTTACTGATCTATGACGTCAAGGAGGATGCGGTGCGCATCCTCAATGTCATCCACACCGCGCGCCAATGGCCGCCGAGTGACTGATCAATTCTCGATGGTGAACTGAACCATGTCGGCCGGGAACCGGCTGACGGCATATTGCACCGGCACACCGTCCGGATCGGTGTTCAGCGCGCGGGCGACGAGAATGATGGCGCCCGGCGACAATTGCAGATCGGCGAGATCCGCCCCATCCGCATGGGTCGCGGTGATCTCGGTCGAAACGCGCAGATAATCGGAAAGGCCCAGCGTCCGGAACGCAACGGTGATCGAGCCGCTCGCCTGATAGGCCTCCTTGATGCCGGCAAACCGATCGGCGGGAAACCAGTTGGTGGAGCGGGAGACCGGCCGCCGGTCCGCCTTCCTCAGCGCCTCCAGCCGGATGACCGCAGCGCCTTCGGCAATCTTGAGGCGCGCCGCAAGCTCGGCCGATGCCGGCTCTTCCGCCGAACGCAGGAGCAGTCCCTCCTTCTCCCGCGCCTGATCGCCGATCCCCTGATTGAACCGGGTGCGCCGGGATATCGGGAAATTGAGGCGCTCCTTGCGGACGATCAGCGTTCCCCGCCCCTGAACGGGGCGGACGATGCCTTCCTGCGCCAGCGCGGCAAGCGCGCTGCGAACCGTATGACGGTTGACGCCGAACTGCGCGGCGAGCGCGAATTCCGGCGGCACCTTGCCGGTGGCGTCGTATTCGCCGTCGGAGATCGACGTACGGATGCGGTCGGCGATCTGCCGCCAGAGAGCCACCCCGTTCTGCCGTTGGACGTTTGTCTGTCCCGCATCCATGTCACACGCTTGTTATATCCGAGAGTTATGAATAATGTGATTTGTATGGTTGTCTATATTAATAGACATTTGAGGGCTTGGCAATGGACCTGGCAGAACAAATCGGGCCGAACACAGACACCGCCGGTCGCCGCCGCGCCGCGGGGCTTCTCGCGCGCGCGACGACCGGCGAGCTGCAAGCCGCCTGGGGCATGCTTCCGGCGAAACCGGATGTGAAACCTGTTCGCGGACCCGAAACCGGACTCGTGATGGTGCGCGGCCGCATCGGCGGCGGCGGAGCGCCTTTCAATCTCGGCGAGGCGACCGTGACGCGCGCGACGGTGCTGCTTGCCTCCGGCACGGCGGGACACGCGCATGCGCTCGGCACCGACAAGGAGAAGGTGCGGCTCGCGGCCGTTTTCGACGCTCTCTGGCAGGAAAGCGAAACGCGCGACTTCGTGGAAACTGCCCTGCTCGGCGTGATCGAGGCACGCATCGCGGCGGAAGATCGGCAAAAGGCGGAGGAAACGGCGGCCACCCGCGTCGATTTCTTCACGATGGTACGGGGGGAGGACTGATGAACATCAAGGCGCAAGCGCTTTCCGGCGGGTTCGGCACGCCGGTATTCGAATCCCAGAGCGTTTTCCGCATGCTGATGGACGGCATGGCACGCCCGGGGACGATCCGCACCGTCGGCCCCGACGCCGGCCAGCCCGAGCCGCTTGGAGGAGCGGCCGGAGCGATCGCGCTCACCCTCTGCGACCACGAAACCCCGGTATGGCTCAGCGCCGGCCTTGCGAAATCCGCCGCAGGCGAGTGGATCGGCTTCCATACCGGCGCGCCGATCACCCGCGAGAAGGCGGAGGCTCGCTTTGCTTTCGTGGAGGCAGGCGCGACGCTTGCATCCTTCGGCCTCTTTGCGGCCGGCACGCAGGAATATCCGGACCGTTCCACGACGCTCGTCATCGAGATCGCGGCACTTGGGGAGGGCCAGACGCTCACGCTGACCGGCCCCGGCATTCAGCACGCCACGACCGTGACGGTGAAAGGCCTGCCCGAAGTCTTCCCGCGTCTGTGGGCGGACAACCGGGCCCTGTTCCCGCGCGGCGTCGACGTCATCCTGACCGCCGGCAAGAACCTGCTGTGCCTGCCTCGGACGACAAGAATCGCGATCCAGTGAGCCGGGCCGGTTTTCGGTCCTGAAGCAAAATGACCAACCCTTTCCGGCATCTGCAAGGAACGCGGGATACAAGGGCGGGATACAAGGGCAGGAGAATGAAGGATGTATGTTGCCGTCAAGGGTGGCGAGGCCGCCATCACCAACGCTCATCGGCTGCTGGCCGACCGGCGCCGGGGAGAGCGCTCGCTGCCCTCCGTCACCATCGAGCAGATCGTCGAGCAACTGGGCCTTGCGGTCGACAGGGTGATGGCCGAGGCCTCCCTTTACGACCGCTCGCTCGCCGCCCTTTCCGTGCGGCAGGCGCGGGGCGACCTGATCGAGGCGATCTTCCTGCTGCGCGCCTATCGCACGACGCTGCCGCGCTTCGGCACCTCGGTCCCGCTCGACACCGCGGCCATGAAAATCGAGCGCAGAATTTCGGCGACCTACAAGGATCTGCCGGGCGGCCAGCTTCTCGGGCCGACCTTCGACTATACGCACCGCCTGCTCGATCCTTCGCTTCTGACCGACGGGCAGGTCGAGGAACCGATGCGCAAGGAAGCCCCGGACGAGGGCGTCATGCGGGTGTCGGACATCCTCGCCCATGAGGGCCTGATCGAGCCGGATGGCGAATTCGCCGAAGACCATGAGGCCGGCGACCTTACCCGCGAGCCGATGGAATTCCCGATGAGCCGGGATCTGCGCCTGCAGGCGCTCGCCCGGGGCGATGAAGGTTTCCTGCTGGCACTCGGCTATTCCACCCAGCGCGGCTACGGCCGCACCCACCCCTTCGTCGGCGAAATCCGCATCGGCGAGGTGGAGGTGGAACTGGAGGTCGCCGAGCTCGGCTTCGCCGTTTCTCTCGGCCGCATCCGCGTCACCGAATGCCAGATGGTCAACCAGTTCAAGGGCTCGTCCAAGGCACCACCCCAGTTCACCCGCGGTTACGGCCTCGTCTTCGGCCAGAGCGAGCGGAAGGCGATGTCGATGTCGCTGGTCGACCGCGCGCTGCGCGCCGAGGAACTCGGGGAGGACATCACCGCGCCGGCACAGGACGAGGAATTCGTGATCTCCCATTCGGACAACGTGCAGGCGACCGGCTTCGTCGAACACCTGAAGCTGCCGCACTACGTCGATTTCCAGGCCGAACTGGCGCTCGTGCGCAGGATGCGGGCCGACATCGAAGCCGCCCGCAACGGCGGCAAGGACATGCAGGAGGCCGCCGAGTGACCGATCTCGCCACCTATAACTTCGCCTATCTGGACGAGCAGACGAAGCGGATGATCCGCCGCGCCATCCTGAAGGCGATCGCCATTCCCGGTTACCAGGTACCCTTCGCCTCGCGCGAGATGCCGATGCCCTACGGCTGGGGCACGGGCGGCGTGCAGGTCACCGCCTCGATCATCGGCCCGGACGACGTGCTCAAGGTGATCGACCAGGGCGCCGACGACACCACCAATGCGGTCTCGATCCGTGCCTTCTTCCAGAAGGTGGCGGACGTCGCCGTGACGACGCATACAAAGGATGCGACGATCATCCAGACCCGCCACCGCATCCCGGAACAGAAGCTTGGCGAAGGCCAGGTGCTCGTCTACCAGGTGCCGATCCCGGAACCCCTGCGCTTCCTCGAGCCGCGCGAGACCGAAACGCGCAAGATGCATGCGCTCGAAGAATACGGCCTCATGCACGTGAAGCTCTACGAGGACATCGCCCGCAACGGCCGGATCTCCACCACCTATGCCTACCCGGTGAAGGTCGACGGCCGTTATGTGATGGACCCCTCGCCGACCCCCAAGTTCGACAATCCGAAAATGCACATGTCGGAGGCGCTGCAGCTCTTCGGCGCCGGCCGCGAAAAGCGCATCTACGCCGTCCCGCCCCATACCGAAGTGGTGAGCCTCGACTTCGAAGACCATCCGTTCGAGATCCAGACGTTCGAACAGCCCTGCGCGCTCTGCGGCGCCCACGGCGTCTATCTCGACGAGGTCGTTCTCGACGACAAGGGCGGCCGCATGTTCGTGTGCTCCGATACGGACCATTGCGAAGAACGCCGGGAAGAGGGTCATGTTGGCGAGATGCTGGCGCCGAGCAGGGAGGCTGCGGAGTGATGGCGAATGTGGCTTACCCCCCTCTGTCCTGCCGGACATCTCCCCCTCAAGGGGGGAGATCGGATAGATGCACCCACCCGATCCATCTCCAAAACACCACCTACCGCGAAGCCAAACCTTACTTGGGACTGCGGCCTCGCCCCTTGTCGATCTCCCCCCGTGAGGGGGAGATGTCCGGCAGGACAGAGGGGGGTGAATTCCGCACACTGACCTTCAAGGACAATACGCCATGACCGACACCCCCCTCCTCAAGGTCAGCGGCGTCTCGAAATTCTACGGCAACCGCATCGGCTGCAAGGACGTGTCCTTCGAACTGTGGCCGGGCGAGGTGCTCGCGATCGTCGGCGAATCCGGTTCGGGCAAGACGACGCTGCTCAACTGCCTTTCCACGCGGCTCATGCCGACGGCCGGCAGTGTCGAGTACCGGATGCGCGACGGCAATTTCCGCGACCTCTACCATATGAGCGAGGCCGAGCGCCGCTTCCTGATGCGCACCGACTGGGGCTTCGTGCACCAGAACCCGGCCGACGGGCTGCGCATGACGGTTTCGGCCGGCGCCAATGTCGGCGAGCGGCTGATGGCGATCGGCGACCGGCACTACGGCAGGATCCGCGAGACGGCGAGCGACTGGCTCGCCCGCGTCGAGATCGGCACCGACCGCATCGACGACCAGCCCCGCGCCTTTTCCGGCGGTATGCGCCAGCGCCTGCAGATCGCCCGCAATCTCGTCACCGGCCCCCGCCTCGTCTTCATGGACGAGCCTACCGGCGGCCTCGACGTTTCGGTCCAGGCGCGCCTGCTCGACCTCGTGCGCGGCCTCGTCAACGATCTCGGCCTGTCGGCGATCGTCGTCACCCACGATCTCGCCGTCGCGCGCCTGCTGTCGCACCGGATGATGGTGATGAAGGACGGCCACGTGATCGAGCACGGGCTCACCGACCGGGTGCTCGACGATCCGCGCGAGCCCTATACCCAGCTTCTCGTGTCTTCGATCCTGCAGGTTTGAGGGAGATATCGTCATGGCCACCCCCCTCGTCGTCTCGGAAGTCTTCAAGAGCTTCACCATGCACCTGCGCGACGGCATCAAGCTGCCGGTCGTCAACGACGTGAACTTCTCCGTCGCCAGCGGCGAATGCGTCGTGCTCGGCGGCCCTTCCGGCATCGGCAAGAGCTCGATCCTGAAAATGCTCTACGGCAACTATGCCGTCGATGCCGGCCAGATCCTCGTGGACCACAAGGACCGGCTGGTCGACATCGCCGGTGCCGATCCGCGCACCATTCTCGACGTGCGCCGGCATACGATGGGCTATGTCAGCCAGTTCCTGCGCACGGTGCCGCGTGTCGCGGCCCTCGACGTGGTCGCCGAACCGCTCGTCGCCCACGGCGTCGAGGCTCCGGAGGCAAGGGAAAAAGCCTCCGGATTGCTCGCGAAGCTCAACCTGCCCCGGGAGCTCTGGTCGCTGCCGCCTGCGACCTTTTCCGGCGGCGAGCAGCAGCGCGTCAACATCGCCCGCGGCTTCATCACCAGCCACCGCATCCTGCTTCTCGACGAGCCGACCGCTTCGCTCGACGCCGTCAACCGGCGGGTCGTCGTCGAGATGATCGCGAAAAAGAAGCGCGAGGGCGTCGCCCTCCTCGGCATCTTCCACGACGAGGAAGTGCGCGAGGCCGTCGCCGACCGCGTTCTCGACGTGTCGCAGTTCTCTCCCCGAAAGGCGGTTGCAGCGTGAGCAAGAAACTCGGCATCGAGCCGCTCGTCCATCCGAGCGCCAGCGTCACCAATTCCACGCTCGGCCGCTATACGGAAGTCGCCGAGCGCTGCCGCATCTCGGAGGCCGAGATCGGCGACTATTCCTACATCATGCAGGACGGTTCGATCTGGTGCGCGACGATCGGCAAGTTCGTCAACATGGCCGCTTCCGTGCGCCTCAACGCCACCAACCATCCGACCTGGCGGGCGACGCTGCACCATTTCACCTATCGTGCCGCGAACTATTGGGACGATGCCGAAGACGAGCAAAGCTTCTTCGAATGGCGGCGCGACCATCGCGTCGTCATCGGCCACGACGTCTGGATCGGCCACGGCGCGACCGTGCTGCCGGGCGTCACCGTCGGCAACGGCGCGGTGATCGGCGCCGGCGCGGTCGTCTCGAAGAACGTCGCGCCCTATACGATCGTCGGCGGCGTGCCGGCGAAGCTCATCCGCGAGCGTTTCACAAAAGCGGTCGGCGAGGCGATGGACCGGCTCGCCTGGTGGGATTGGGACCACCGGAAACTGAGGGCCGCTCTTGAGGATTTCCGGGCTCTTCCGGCGGAGGAATTCCTGTCGCGCCATGCGTCGTAACATAACCGTTACGAACATCAGGGGATTGTAACAATACCGACATAAAACCGACATTCAGGCTTCACGAACCCCCGCTAATCGAAATCGTATAAGAGGATTGGACGGGCAGAAGAGCATGAAGTTCGAGCTGAGGAATGTCACCCGCCGTTTTGGCGACCGTATCGCGGTCAATGCCGTGAACGTCGAGATTCCCCAGGGCCAGATGGTCGGCGTCATCGGCCGTTCCGGCGCCGGCAAATCCACCCTCCTGCGGATGATCAACCGCCTGCAGGAGCCGAGTTCCGGCTCCATCCATTTCGGCGGGGTCGAGGTCTCGGCGCTGAAGGGCGTCTCGCTGCGCAACTGGCAGCGCGACTGCGCGATGATCTTCCAGCAGTTCAACCTGGTGCCGCGTCTCGACGTGATGACCAATGTGCTGCTCGGCCGCCTCAACCACCGTTCGACAGTGATGAGCCTCCTGAAGATCTTCAGCCGCGACGAGCGCGTCATGGCGATGGCCGCGCTCGAAAGGCTCGGTATCGAGCAGACGGCGCTGCAGCCGGCCGGAACGCTTTCCGGCGGCCAGCAGCAGCGCGTCGCGATCGCCCGCGCCCTCATGCAGGCGCCGAAAATGGTGCTCGCCGACGAGCCGATCGCCTCGCTCGACCCGCTGAATGCCAAGATCGTCATGGATGCGCTGCGGGACATCAACGAACGCGAAGGCATCACCGTCATCACCAACCTGCACACGCTCGATACTGCCCGCAGCTATTGCGAGCGCATCATCGGCATGGCCGGCGGCCGCGTGGTTTTCGACGGGCCGCCGCAGGCGCTCGATGCGGCGGCGGTCCGCGAAATCTACGGCTCCGACAGGGACGGAGCCGGTATCGACGAGTCCATGACATCGACCAGCCTCGCCTCGACGAAACGCCCCGATGTCGTTCTTTCCGGCGCGATGGCCGAAGCAGCCGTCGCGCGCTGACCCCTTTACGGCCGAGGGGGACGACGGCCGTAACACCGACAAAACCATGTCACTAAAGGAGACTTCCATGTCTGCATTCCGCAAGATCCTGATGGCGACGATCGCTGTCGCTGCTCTCGCCGGCAACGCTGCCGCCCAGGACGTCAAGGTCCTGCGCATCGGTCTCGACGGCGGCGAAAACGAAGCCGACCAGGTTCGCCGCACCGAGTGCGTCAAGCCCGGCCTCATCAAGGCCACCGGCGTTTCCGAAGTCCAGCTCTTCCCGTCGCCGAACTACAACGGCGTCATCCAGGGCCTGCTCGGCGGCACGATCGACCTCGCCGTCATGGGCGCTTCCTCCTATGCTTCGATCTACCTCAAGGATCCGAACGCCGTCACCCCCGTCCTGACCACCAAGCAGGCCGACGGTTCGACCGGCTACTACTCGATCATGGTCGCCCGCAAGGACTCGGGCATCAAGACGCTCGCCGACGCCAAGGGCAAGAAGCTCGGCTTCGCCGATCCGGACTCCACCTCCGGCTACCTCGTTCCGAACGTTTCGCTGCCGAAGGACATCGGCATGCCGGTCAAACAGTATTTCGCTTCGTCCGACTTCGGCGGCGGCCATGAAAACCTCGTTCTCGGCGTTCTCGACAAGAAGTTCGACGTCGGCACCACGTTCGGCTCCGGCACCGGCGACTGGTCGCAGGGCTACTCCTCCGGCAACCTGCACATCATGGTCTCCAAGGGCCTGCTCGACATGGACGACATCGTCGAAGTCTGGAAGTCGCCGCTGATCCCGAACGGCCCGCTGATGGTTTCCCAGAAGCTGCCGGCCGACGTCCAGAAGAAGGTCACCGCCTATTTCGCCGAACTGCCGAAGACGGACAAGACCTGCTTCGACAACTTCACGGGCGGCGGCTATGTCGACTGGGCACCGGTCGACCAGAGCTTCTACCAGACGATCATCGACGCCCGTAAGTCGGTCATCGGCGGCTGATCTCAAGCCTCATCAATCCTGCGGCGGCATCTGACGGTGCCGCCGCTCGCTTAATAAGGAAGCAAGGAAGCCCCCATGGCGCACGTGGCCGGAGCCGACCATCCGAGCGGGCTCACAGGAAGCTCCCGCACCATCCTCGACCATTACCAGAGCCAGGTGCGCACCCGGCGCATCTATACCCTCGTCTCGATCGCGGTCTTCCTGATCGTGCTCGGCGCCTCGCTCGATTTTGCCAACAGCGCCAATTCCGGCAAATTCTTCGAGCGGCTTCCCTATCTGTTCGATTTCATGAAGAGCTTCGTGCCGGACAGTCCGCTGGAGATTTTCCGCGCCATGTTCGACCTGCCGTCGCCCTATGCGGACGGCTCGATCAAATACGACTATACCAGCGACCGCATCTGGATCACCGACAGCTTCTACATTCCCAATTTCTTCTATCAGCTGGCGATCACCATCAATATCGCCATCGTCTCGACCATTCTCGGCGCCAGCGGCGCGTTCGTGCTCTGCTTCTTCGCCGCATCCAACCTGGTCGGGTCGCGGGCCGTGCGGTGGTTCGTCCGCCGGATCATGGAAATCATGCGCGCCTTCCCGGAAATCGTCATTGCCGGGCTTCTCGCGGCCATCCTGTCGATCGGCCCGATCTCGGCGATCATCGCCGTCTGGATCCACACGGTCGGCGCGCTCGGAAAACTGTTCTTCGAAGTGGTCGAGAATGCCGACATGAAGCCCGACGAGGGCCTGCGGGCCGCCGGCGCGAGCTGGGTGGAGCGCGTGCGCTTCGCGATCCTGCCGCAGGTTCTGCCGAACTTCGTCTCCTATACGCTGCTCAGAACCGAGATCAACGTGCGCGCCTCGACCATTATCGGCGCGGTCGGCGGCGGCGGCATCGGCGAGGTCTTCAGCCTGTCGATCGGCCGCGACCATGCGGCCAAGACCTATGCGATCATCATCCTTCTGCTGATCACCGTCATCTGCGTCGACCAGTTCTCCGCCTGGCTGCGCCGCCGGCTGATCGGTCACCAATCCTTCGAATTCGGCCGGGGAGCAGCCTGATGTCATCCGTTCCGACCATCAATGCGGCAGAGCGCGACCGTCTTCTGGCAACCTATCCGCAAGTCTTCCACCGCAGCTTCATGCAGCGCTGGGGGCTGGCCGTCTCTGCCGCCGTAGTCGTCGTCTACCTCGCCTTCTGCTTCGCGTTCTTCAACGTCATTCCGACCTTCGTGAACGGCAACTGGGATCGCGCGTCGATCTATCTGCAGGACTGGTATTCCTGGCGCGCCCAGCCGCGCCTGCGCTTCCAGAACGGCGAGGTCGTGCCGCAGTGGACGAGCCGCGGACAGTATCCGCAGGGGGCGAACATCCCATGGATGCAGCCCATGCCGGGCGGCGGCTACACCGTATCCTTCGGCGGCAGCGACCGGCTCGACGTCACTCCCGCCCGCGTCGATATCCATCTCGACGGCAGGTCCTATCCCGTCGAAATAACCTCCGACCAGGCCGTCCTCCCGCCCGGCGCACCGGCGGCGATGGAGCAGGACGGCAACAAGGTGATGGTCTATTTCGGCTTCGAGGGCCAGGCGGAAATCCGCTCCAGCCAGGTCTATATCCAGCGGCGTTTCCTCGGCTGGGCGAATTTCTTCTTCGATACGCAGTCGCCCTTCTGGGGCCGCAGCCTTCCCGAAGTCGCAGGGCTGATGCTTTCCGGAGAGCGGCTCGATCCGAACCGGTCCAACGCGTCGCTGGCGCTCGACAACTTCCTGAACAATGCGAGCTGGCAGCATGCCGACATTCTCTCGAAGCTGATGCAGACGCTGGTCATGGCCTTTGTCGGGACGCTGTTCGCGACATTGATCGCCTTCCCGCTCGCCTTCGTCGCGGCGCGCAACATCACCGCGAGCCGTCCGGTCAACTGGGGCATGAAGCGCGTTTTCGACTTCCTGCGGTCGATCGACATGCTGATCTGGGCGCTGTTCTTCACCCGCGCCTTCGGCCCCGGACCGATTCCCGGCATCGCGGCGATCTTTTTCACCGATACCGGCGCTCTCGGCAAAGTCTATTCCGAAGCGCTGGAAAATGCCGACGACAAGCAGCGCGAGGGCGTGAAGTCCGTCGGCGCCTCTCCCGTCATCGTGCAGCGTTACGGCACCGTGCCGCAGGTCCTGCCGGTCTTCGTCTCCCAGTCGCTTTATTTCTGGGAGTCGAATACCCGCTCCGCGACCGTCATCGGCGCCGTCGGCGCCGGCGGAATCGGCCTCAAGCTGCTCGAATCGATGAAGACGAACGCCGACTGGGACAAGGTCGCCTATATGGTGCTCCTCATCCTCCTGGTCGTCTTCGTGTTCGACAACGTCTCCAATGCGTTGCGTTCCCGCCTCATCGGAAGAAAGAGCCACTGACACGTGGTTTCCATCATCATTCTGTCATGGAAATCTTTTAGCCGGAGGTCCTGTTTCGGCGCGCGGCGGGAGGCTATTCTTCCGCCGGCCCCTCTTGATTCCGGAATCCTGTCTTGCGCTACGCTCTGTATTTTTCGCCCGCCGAAAACCATCCGCTGACGAAAGCGGCAACGCATTGGCTCGGCCGCGACGCCTTTACCGGCGAAACGTTTCCGACGCCCGATGTCGAGGGGCTTGCCACGGATATTGTCCATGAGCTGACCGCCGATCCGCGCCGCTACGGTTTCCATGCGACCCTGAAGGCGCCGTTCGAGCTCAATCCGGACCGGACGGAAGCAGAACTCGTCGCCGCCTTCGAGCGTTTTGCGGCCGAAACTTCCGCCTTCGATATCCCGAACGTCATCATCGGCCAGCTCGGACGCTTCTTCGCGCTCGTTCCCGATACGGTCTATCCGGCGCTCCAGCATTTCGCCGCGCGCGTCGTCGAGGATTTCGAGCCCTTCCGGGCGCCGCTCTCGGAAGCCGATATCGCGCGCCGCAAGCCGGAAAACCTGAGTGCCGAGCACCGCGCCAATCTCGAGCGCTGGGGCTACCCTTATGTCATGGACGAGTTCCGCTTCCACATGACGCTGACCGGCCAGGTGCCTGCCGAACAGGCACCCACCATGCGCCGGGAACTCGACCGCCGCTTCCTGGCCTTCACGGATGCGCCGCTGGCCATCGACGGCCTGGCCCTCTTCATCGAACCCGAGCGGGGAGCGCCCTTCATCATCCATCGCCGGCTTGCGCTTGCGCCCGCTTCCGAAAATAGAAAGATCGCATCATGACCGCCGAACTCGTGCTCACCAACGCCCGGATCGTTCTGGAGGACGGCACGATCCACGGCTCCGTCCAGATCCGCGACGGCAGGATCGCCGACATCTCCGAAGGCAGCGTCCGCGCCGGCGAAGACTTGGAGGGCGATTACCTGATCCCCGGCCTGGTGGAACTGCATACCGACCATCTGGAACAGCACTATTCGCCGCGCCCCGGCGTGCGCTGGAACACCACGGCTGCGATCCAGGCCCATGACGCCCAGGTCGCGACGTCAGGCATCACCACCGTCTTCGACTGCCTGCGCATGGGCGCCGACGAGGACGGCGGTTTCGAAAGGGGCGAGATGCGCGAGATGGCCGACGCCATCCAGGCCGCCGGCCGCGAACGCCGCCTGCGCTCCGAGCACTTCATCCACCTGCGCTGCGAGGTCTCGGCCGACAACGTGATGGAGCATTTCGCCGATTTCGAGAACGATCCGCATGTCCGGCTCGTCTCGCTGATGGACCATGCTCCCGGCCAGCGTCAGTTCCAGACGATGGACCAATACACGCTCTACTACCAGAAGAAGCGCGGTCTCAGCGACGAGGCTTTCGCCGCCTTCGTGGCCAAGCGCCAGGGTGAATCGGCCCGCAACTCGACCCCGCACCGTCTCGCGATCTCGCAAGTCTGCGCCGAACGCGGCATCACCGTCGCAAGCCATGACGACGCGACGCTCACCCATGTGGACGAAGCGATCGAGAACGGCGTCCGGCTCGCGGAATTCCCGACCAGCTTCGATGCAGCCAAGGCTTCGCACGAAGCGGGCATGAGCGTGCTGATGGGAGCGCCGAACATCGTGCGCGGCAAGTCCCATTCCGGCAATATCGCCGCTCGCGACCTCGCAGAACGCGGCGTGCTCGACGTGCTTTCCTCGGATTACGTGCCGCTGAGCCTCCTGCACGCGCCCTTCGTGCTGGCCGACGAGGTGGAAGGCATTTCGCTGCCGAGGGCGCTCGCCATGGTCACCGCGACGCCGGCCCGCACCGTCGGCCTTAACGACCGCGGCCGCATCGAAACGGGCCTGCGTGCCGATCTCGTCCGCGTCCACCGCGTCCAGGGCGTCCCGGTCGCCCGCGCCGTCTGGCGCGAAGGCCGGCGGGTCGCCTGATGGATCCGGGACCGGCAGAGACGAAACCGGCCTCGACCGGCTGCATGGTCGCCGTGGTCGGTCCGAGCGGTGCCGGCAAGGACACGCTGATGGCTCATGCCGCCCGGTTTTTCGAAGGCCGCGACGATGTCGTCTTCGTCCGCAGGATCATCACCCGCGACGCCGCGGCCGGCGGCGAAGATCATGACGGCGTATCGGAAGCCGAATTCGAAACGCTCGAAAAGGCCGGCCGTTTCGCCGTGTCCTGGGGCGCCCACGGGCTGCGTTACGGCATCCCCGTGGAGACGAAGGAGGCGGTCGCCGGGGGCCGGCTCGTCGTCGCCAACGGCTCCCGTTCCGCCCTGCCGCATTTCAAGGCCGCCTATCCGTGCCTCGTCGTGATCAACGTCACGGCCCGTCCGGATGTCCTCGCCACACGGCTGGAGGCGCGCGGCCGGGAAACGCGCGAGGAAATCCTCCGCCGGCTCGAGCGCAGTTCGCTCACCGTCTCCGGCGACTACCGGGTGGTGACGATCGACAACAGCGGTCCGGTCGAAGCCGCCGGACAGGCGATGGTCGAAGCCCTCCGCAACTGCATTCCAGCGGCGAGATAACCCGGCCTGAACTCGAAAGAACCGGGAACGATCGCGCTTAATGCGCCTCGTCCCAGTTGACGGCCGCCCGGGCATCCACCTTCAGCGGCACTTTCATGGCGATCGCGGGCATGGCCGCCTGTTCCATGGTCGAGATGATCACCGGAAGCGTCCGTTCGATTTCCTCGTCCTCGACCTCGAAGATCAGTTCGTCATGCACCTGCAGCAGCATGCGGGCCGAAAGCCCCGCCTTTGAAAGCGCCGGCTCGACCTTCACCATGGCGCGGCGGATGATGTCGGCCGCCGAACCCTGGATCGGCGCGTTGATCGAGGCGCGCTCGTTAAAGGCACGCACGGACGGGTTGGACGACTTGATCTCCGGATAATGCGCCCGGCGGCCGAAGATCGTCTCCACATAGCCGTTCTCGCGCGCGAAGTTCTTGGTGCTTTCCATATAGTCGCGGATGCCGGGAAAGCGCTCGAAATATTTCTTGATGTATTCGCCCGCCTCGGACCGTTCGATCGACAGCTGGTTGGCGAGACCGAAAGCCGAAATGCCGTAGATGATACCGAAATTGATCGCCTTGGCGCGCCGGCGCACTTCGCTCGGCATGCCTTCCACCGGAACGCCGAACATTTCCGACGCGGTCATCGCGTGAATGTCGATGCCGTCGGCGAAAGCCTGGCGGAGCTGCGGAATGTCGGCAACATGGGCAAGCACGCGCAGCTCGATCTGGCTGTAGTCGGCCGAGACCAGCTTGTGGCTCGGCGTCGAGATGAAGGCCGTGCGGATCTTGCGGCCTTCAGCCGTGCGGACCGGGATGTTCTGCAGGTTCGGTTCCGAGGACGAGAGACGGCCCGTGGTCGTCGAGGCCAGCGAGAAACAGGTGTGAACCCGCTTCGTTTCGGGATGGACGTAACCCGGCAGGGCGTCCGTGTAGGTGGATTTCAGCTTGGTGAGCTGGCGCCAGTCGACGATCTTGCGCGGCAGCTCATGCCCGGCGGCGGCGAGGTCTTCCAGAACGCTCGCCGACGTGGACCACTGGCCGGTCTTGGTCTTGGCGCCGCCCGGCAGACCCATCTTGCCGAACAGGATATCGCCGAGCTGCTTCGGCGAACCGATGGTGAATTTCTCGCCGGCGAGCTCGTAGATCTCGTCCTCGAAGGCTGCCGCCCTCTGCGCGAGCTCCCCCGAAAGGCGCGACAGGATCTGCCGGTCGATGGTGATGCCGCGCTCCTCCATCCGCGCCAGCACCGCGACCAGCGGCCGCTCCAGCCGCTCGTAGATGCGCGTGAGACCCGCCGCCGCGAGCTGCGGCTTCAGGACCATCCAGAGACGCAACGTCACGTCGGCATCTTCCGCGGCGTAGGCCGTCGCCTTGTCGATATCGACGAAATCGAAGGTGACGCCCGTCTTGCCGCTGCCGGCAACATCCTTGAAGGTGATCGGCTTGTGGTTCAGCCAGCGCTCCGAAAGAGCGTCCATGCCGTGATTGGCCTTGCCCGCTTCCAGCACGTAGGACATCAGCATCGTGTCGTCGTAGCTCTCGACGGTGATGCCGTGGCGCTTCATCAGGAGATAGTCGAACTTCAGGTTCTGGGCGACCTTCAGGACCGACGGGTCCTCCAGCAGCGGCTTCAGCCGGGCAAGCGCCTCCTGCGTCGGGATCTGGTTTTCCGCAAGCCCGCCGCCGAGCAGGTCGCCCACGCCCGTCTTGTGGATCAGCGGCACGTAGGCCGCGCGGACGTCCAGGCCGGAAGGATTGTCCATGTTGTCCGCGATCGCCAGCGAAAAGCCGACCAGTTCCGCCTGCATGGGATCGAGCGAGGTGGTCTCGGTGTCGAAGGCGACCAGGCCGGTCTGCTGCGCCGCGCGGATCCAGTCGTCCAGCACTTCGACGTCGCGGATGGTCACGTAGCAGCTCGGATCGAGCTTGGCGTTCGCAAAGGCCTCGATGCGCGTCCGGGCAAGTTCCGCGGGCGTCGCCGCTTCCGCGCCCTTCGCGACCGGAGCCTTGGGCAGGTTGGCGGGCGCCTCGGCCGCGGCCTCCCCGGTATCGACGGGTGCCGCGGCACCCGCATCGAGGTCCGGACCGCGGGCCGCCTCGCCCCATTCGACCTTGAGGACCGCGGGCTCGATCTCGTCGGCATTGCAATCGCAGGCGGTCGCGACGCGTCGCGTCAGCGTGGTGAATTCCATCGCCTTCAGGAAGGCGATCAGCTTGGGGCCGTTCTGGGGCTCCAGCACCAGCGCGCCGAGATCGAGATCGAGCGGCACGTCGGTCCTGAGCGATACAAGCCGGCGCGACAGGCGGGCGAGGTCGGCATTTGCGACGATGTTTTCCCGCCGCTTCACCTGCTTGATCTCCTCGGCGCGGGCGAGCAGCTGGTCGAGATCGCCGAATTCTTCCAGAAGCTGCGCGGCCGTCTTCGGACCGATGCCCGGAATGCCGGGCACGTTATCGACCGAATCGCCGACCATGGCCTGCAGGTCGATCATCTTTTCCGGAGGCACGCCCCATTTCTCGATGACGTCGGGAATGCCGATCTGCTTGTCCTTCATGCTGTCGTACATGTGGACGTTCGGCGTCACGAGCTGCATCAGGTCCTTGTCGGAGGAGACGATCGTCACGTCCGCGCCGACCGCCTCGGCCTGGCGGGCATAGGTGGCGATGATGTCGTCGGCCTCGAAACCCTCCGTCTCGATGCAGGGCAGGTTGAAGGCGCGGGTCGCCTCGCGGATGAGGCCGAATTGCGGGATCAGCTCTTCCGGCGGGGCGGAGCGGTTGGCCTTGTAGGCGTCGTAGATTTCCTTGCGGAAGGTCTTGGCCGAATAATCGAAGATGACCGCGAAATGCGTCGGCGTCACCCCGACGGACGTATCGCGCGCATCGGTCAAGAGCTTCCACAGCATGTTGCAGAAACCGGAGACGGCCCCGACCGGCAGGCCATCGGATTTGCGGGTGAGCGGCGGCAGCGCGTGGAAGGCGCGGAAGATGAAGCCGGAACCGTCGACAAGGAAAAGATGATCGCCTTTTTTCATGGGCCAAATCAATAGCGTGGGGCACTTGATCCGTCCATGAAAACTTCGCCCTCATGCCGCTTCGGAGGCCTCACCGGAACGTTACCGATTTGTAATAAGCACCTCCCTTGAAATGCCGCATTCGGCCCCACATTTCAGCTGTACCGGCGAGTTGATCACGCCGCAGTCTGGTAGCTGGCCTGTCCCCCGCCGCGCCAGACCGGGCAAAGACCTATCCCCCTCTCCGGGTCTTTGCCCTTCCATCAGAACCGCCATGGCCGTCCCCCTCCCGGCCATGGCGGTTTTCACTTTTTCAGGCGCAGGAACGCTTGTGATCCCGAACGGCCCCCGCACACGCTTGGCGAAAGCATGGTGTGCGATATATCTGCAAGACACGCCCCCACAGAGGCTCGTTCAGGGAGGGATGGAGACCAGCCATGGGATTCGACCGCTCGCATTCGGCCACCTACCTTGCCGGTCAGTTGGCCAAGGGTTTCGCGCGCTCCCTGCAGAAGCGGTCCACGGCGCTCGGATTTTCTCCCGGCCAGTTTCCGGTGCTTCTCGAACTCTGGCAGAAGGACGGACTCACCCAGAAGCAACTCCTCGACAAGCTGGAGGTGGAACAGGCCACGCTCGCCAATACGCTCTCGCGCATGGAGCGCGACGGGCTCATCGAGCGCAGCCCTCACCCCAGCGACCGGCGCGCGCAGGTCATCACGCTCACCCCGCTCGGCCGCGCGCTCGAGGCCAAGGCCCTGGAAGCGGCGGCCGAAGCGGATGCCGCCCTGTTTTCCGGCTTCAAGCGCTTCGAACGCGAACTGATGATCGAATATATGCGGATGATCGTCGAAAACGCCCGGAAGCTTTGATGGCAAGCCATAGCTGCAGGGTTTTTCAGCACTTAAAAGCCAATTCCGCTCATCATGGGCAGCAGGCACTGTTTCCGCCAGACGGGCCACAGCAGGCGGCCGTTCTTGCCGTCTCCTCAGCCAGCCAGCGGTCGCGCGGCTTGCAGCTTGCCGGACGCGCGACCAGTTGCACATGCAAGGCATCGCCCTGCGGGACCGGAGCCGAGGCGCAATAGAGCTGCATCGGCCGCACGCCGTCGCTCACCTCGAATGTCAGCCTGGCGGAACCGTCGAGATCGACATGCTCGGATACCTTGCGGATGATCGCCCCGAACCTTCCGGCCGGCATGTGCGTGCGGTCGCCTTCCTCGATGTCCCAGAGCTGCACGAAGATTTCCGACCAGGCTTCGGGGTTGGCGCCGCAATCGAGCGCCGAGAAACGCCCGGCCTTGACTTCGGTGACGTGGTAGCCCGGCTTTACCGGCTGCCCGTCGTAGTGGAACACCAGCGGCAGGTTCTCGGCGCTTGCCAGGGCATCGAGAAGGAAGCCCAGGCTGACGTCCTCCTTCACAAGCTGCTTGTCAATTGCGTTCATTTCCGCTACTCCTTATTTCAATATTTCAAGGATTGTTGAATTATGGATCAAGGTCAAGCCCTCGCGTCCTTCGGTGCGCTCTCGCAGGAGACCCGCCTGCAGATCGTCCGCATGCTCGTGGTGGCCGGTCCCGCCGGCATGGCGGCCGGAGCGATCGCGGAGAAGCTGGAAATCTCTCCCTCAAACGTTTCCTTCCACCTCAAGGAACTCGACAGGGCCGGGCTGATCTCTCAACAGCGGGAAGCCCGCTCCATCATCTACAGTGCCAACTACGATGCGCTCGGCGAGCTGGTACGCTTCCTGATGGAGGACTGCTGTGCCGGGCATCCGGAAATCTGCGCTCCTGCGGCGGCCGTCGCGGCCTGCTGCGCCCCTTCCGCCAAAGGCTGACCCCCATGCTGGATCTTCCCCGCCGCTTGACGGCCGAAGCGCTCGGCACCGCCATGCTGGTGGCGGCGGTGGTCGGCTCCGGCATCATGGCCGACCGGTTGTCCTCGGATATGGCGGTTTCGCTTCTCGGCAATGCCATCCCCACCGGCGCGATCCTCGTCGTCCTGATCACGCTGCTCGGTCCCGTGTCCGGCGCGCATTTCAATCCCGTGGTCACCCTGGTATTCGCCCTCAAGCGGGAGATCGCCACCCGTGCAGCGCTCGCCTACGTCGCCGCACAGATAGCCGGCGGCATCGCCGGAACGATCCTCGCGCACGCGATGTTCGACCTGCCGCTTCTGCAGGTTTCGACGACCATCAGGACGGGCACCGGTCAATGGCTGGCGGAGGCGGTCGCCACCTTCGGCCTGCTGCTCACGATCCATCTCGGCCTGCGTTTCCGCTACGAAGCTATCCCCTGGCTGGTCGGCCTCTATATTACCGCCGCTTATTGGTTCACCGCTTCGACCTCGTTCGCCAATCCTGCCGTGGTCATCGCCCGTGCCCTGAGCGATACTTTCGCTGGAATCAGGCCTGCCGATCTTCCGGGCTTTATCCTGGCGCAGGTTGTCGGCGGATTGGCGGCCCTGCTCCTCACCGGTTGGCTCCTGGCGGAGACAAAGCCGCTTGCCAGCCCGCCGGAAAACATGAAAGGCGCCGAATGACCATGGACGTCACCATCTATCACAACCCCGATTGCGGCACGTCGCGCAACACGCTCGCCATGATCCGCAATGCCGGCATCGAGCCGACCGTCATCGAATATCTCAAGACCCCGCCCGCCCGCGACCGGCTCCTCAGAATGATCGCCGATGCGGGCCTCACCGTGCGCCAGGCGATCCGCGAGAAAGGCACGCCCTATGCGGAACTGGGGCTGGACAATCCGGCGCTGACGGACGATCAATTGCTCGATGCGATGCTGAAGGACCCTATTCTGATCAACCGGCCGTTCGTGATCACGCCGCTCGGCACGCGCCTGGCGCGGCCCTCCGAAGTCGTGCTCGACATTCTCCCCGACACCCATAAGGGTCCGTTCGCCAAGGAGGACGGCGAGCAGGTCCTTGACGCGGAAGGCAAGCGCCTTGTCTGAACGGGTGCCGGTCGCGGCCATTGCGGCGCTTGGCGTCACGCAGATCATCGGATACGGCACCCTCTATTACAGCTTCAGCATCCTCGCGCCGGACATGGCCAGGCATTTCGCCTGGTCCAACGAATGGATTTTCGGCGCGCTTTCGGCAGCGCTCCTGATCGGCGGGCTCACCGCTCCCTGGCTCGGCGCGCTGTTCGACCGGATCGGCGCGGGCCGGGTCATGACGATCGGCTCGGCCGCCGCCGCGGCCGCCCTGGTGGCCTGCGCCATGGCGCCCGGGAAAACCTCCTTCGTGATCGCCCTGATCGCGGTCGAGGTGGCGGCCAATCTCGTGCAGTATGGCGCGGCTTTCGCCCTCCTGGTGCAGCTCCGGCCGCAGGTCGCGCAGCGCAGCATCACTTATCTTACCCTGATCGCCGGCTTCGCCTCGACCATCTTCTGGCCGATCACCGCGGCCCTCCACGCGCAGCTTTCCTGGCAGGACGTCTATCTGGTGTTTGCCGCGCTCAATCTCCTCGTCTGCCTGCCGCTGCATGCCTGGCTCTCCCGTGGTGCGAGGAAAAGCAGGCAGACGCCTTCGGCCGCTCCGGGCCGCGTCGAGGGCATGTTGAGCCCCGACCTGCGGGTCATCGGGTTCGCCCTGATGGTGACCGGCTTTTCGCTGCAGTCCCTGGTCAGCTCGGCCGTGCTCGTCCACATGGTGCCGCTGCTCTCGGGTCTCGGCCTCGGCGCGACCGCGGCCGTGGTCGGAACGCTGTTCGGCCCGTCGCAAGTCCTCAGCCGGCTCATCAACATGGTGCTCGGGCGCAACCTGCCGCCGCTATACCTCGCGATGATCGGCGCCGCCCTCATTCCCGGCGGCGTGGTCATCCTGCTTCTCGCCGCCCCCTCCATTCCGGGCGCCATGGCCTTCGCCGTTGTCTTCGGGATGGGCAACGGCCTCCTCAGCATCGTCACCGGCACCCTGCCGCTGACGCTGTTCGGCAGCGACGGCTACGGAAAGCTGCAGGGCAGGATGATGTCCGCCCGGCTGATCGCCTCGGCCGTAGCGCCCTTCGTGCTCGCCCTGTCCATGACATGGATCGGCATCATGTGGTCTCTCGCGATCACGGCCGGGCTGGGTGCGGTCGCCGTCCTCATCTTCTGCATCATCGGCAGCCTCGTTCCAGACAAGCGGCGCCTCGGCTGATCGCCGCCGAAGCGCCTATATCTGTTCTTCGCCCTATGGCAGCGCTCTTTGCCATTGTGCCGGAGCCCCCAGGCTTGCTAACAACGTTACGCAGCAGAACGACCGGCCGCTTCTTGCCTTCCGGCTGCAAGGGTCTCGCACTTCAAAGACAGGATTTCTTTCATGACCGATCTTTCCCCCGTCCTCGACCGCGCCGACCAGAACCTTCCCGCAAGTCTCGAACGGCTGTTCGGCCTCGTGCGCATCAAGTCGATCTCCACCGACCCCGACTTCAAGGCGGACTGCCGCAAGGCGGCCGAATGGCTGGTGGCGGAACTGAAGGACCTCGGCTTCGAGGCCTCGGTGCGCGATACGTCCGGCCATCCCATGGTCGTCGGCCATCACGCCGGCGCGAGCGCCGATGCGCCGCATGTCCTCTTCTACGGTCACTACGACGTGCAGCCGATCGATCCGATCGAGCTCTGGGAGGACGATCCCTTCGATCCCAAGGTCAAGGATATCGGCGGCGGCCGGAAGATCATCACCGGCCGCGGCTCCTCCGACGACAAGGGCCAGCTGCTCACCTTCGTCGAAGCCTGCCGTGCCTACAAGGACGTGCACGGCAAGCTGCCGGTGCGTGTCACCGTGCTGTTCGAGGGCGAGGAGGAGTCCGGATCGCCGTCGCTGAAACCCTTCCTGGACGCCAACGCCGCCGAGCTGAAGGCAGATTACGCGCTCGTCTGCGACACCGGCATGTGGGACGCGGATACGCCGGCGATCACTGCTGCGCTGCGTGGCCTCGTCGGCGAGGAGATCGTCGTCACCGCCGCCAATCGCGACCTGCATTCCGGCATGTACGGCGGTGCCGCCGCCAACCCGATCCAGATCCTTTCGAAGATCCTCGCAGGCCTGCACGACGAAACCGGCCGGGTGACGCTCGAAGGTTTCTATGACGGCGTCGAGGAAACGCCCTCCAACATCAAGGCGGCCTGGGAGGCGCTTACCGGCGGCCGCAACGACTTCCTCGGCGAAGTGGGCCTTTCCGAGCTTGCCGGCGAAAAGGGGCGCTCGCTGCTCGAACTCATCTGGGCGCGCCCGACCTGCGAGATCAACGGCATCAGCGGCGGCTATGCCGGACAGGGCTTCAAGACCGTCATCGCGTCGAAGGCCTCGGCCAAGGTCTCCTTCCGTCTCGTCGGCCATCAGGACCCGGAAAAGATCCGCGAGAGTTTCCGCGCCTATGTCCGGTCGAAAATCCCTGCCGACTGCTCGGTCGAATTCCTGAAGCACGGCGGCTCGCCGGCGATCCAGCTCGCCTACGATTCCCCGGTACTCACCAAGGCCAAGACGGCGCTTTCGGAAGAATGGTCGAAGCCGGCGCTCGTCGTCGGCGTCGGCGGCTCGATCCCGATCGTCGGGGACTTCCAGAAAATGCTCGGCATGGAATCCCTGCTCGTCGGCTTCGGCCTGAACGACGACAGGGTCCATTCGCCGAACGAGAAATACGACCTCAAGTCCTTCCACAAGGGCATCCGGTCCTGGGCGCGCATCATGGCCGCGCTCGCCGGCTGAGGCCTCAAAGCCGAACGCAAAAAGGCCCCGCCGCTTTCGCGGCAGGGCCCGAAAAACAAAAAGGCCGGGGCACGCCCGACCTTTCCACCCCATTCACCGGTGCCAGTACATCCGTGGTCACTCGAAATGGGACAAGCGTTTCCGACGCGGCCGCTTTTCGATCTTCTGAGGATCAACGCGGCTCTAGCGGTCATCGTCCTTCCGGCCGGTAAACATTCCGTTAACGCGGATATGGAAACTGCCCCTGGACGGCACGGTCGCCCGTATTTGCCGTTACGCGCATGGCCGCCGGGCTTTTTCAGCCCAGCCATGCGGTGCGTCGGAAACGCCGTTGACCGGTAGATGGTGACGGCCGCTTCCGATTACAAGAGGGAAACTTGCAGCCATTCCAAAAAGCAGAAAGGCCGGACGAACCGGCCCTTCGAAATCGCGATGATCGCTTGCTGCGATCTCCGGCAGATCAGGCCGCCTGGAGGCGGTCCGCGGAAACCTTGCCCGAACGCTTGTCGCTGACGAGTTCGTAGGAGATCTTCTGACCGTCCTTGAGCTGGCCGAGGCCGGCGCGCTCGACGGCGGAGATGTGAACGAAGACGTCCTGCGAGCCGTCGTCCGGCTGAATGAAGCCATAGCCCTTGGTCGCATTGAACCACTTTACAGTACCGGTCGCCATAACGATGCCTTTCCCTTGCAAATATGACCGACTGTTCCTTGCGGAAGCCGCATCGGAACGCTTGAGTTTCGTATTTGAAGAAAGATCGTCGCAAACGCCGGTGGCGTGTGATGCTGGCTGTCAAACAAATATCGATGGCCAACCATCTAGGGCCTTGCCGCCGAAAGGTCAAGATCGCCACTGGCAGATGCGGCTGGCCGGGACGGAACTGCCAATGATTTCAAAGCCTCGGAACGCAAAAAGCCCGGCGCGGGAGGAGGAGCGCCGGGCTTCTGAAACTGACCAACAACCGGGAGGAGGAGGTGTCGTTGGTCCCATCGAAAGGCGCTGGGAGGAGGAGTGCGCCTTGCGATGATTTGAACATACAGGATTACAGCTTAAAAAACAGCCATGATTTCGCAGCGCAGCATTGCAAAAACCGCATGGCTCTCCTGCCCGCTTGCGATCCGGCCATTCCTGGGCCATTTTCCTTCCCATGAGTCTCTTATCCGTCCGCGCCTTCTTCGCCGCTCACGCTCCCGATATCGAAGTCCTCGTCACCGAGGAAAGCTCGGCGACCGTGCCGCTTGCCGCCGCCGCCCACGGCGTGGCGCCGGAACAGATCGCCAAGACGATCTGCGTGCGCGCGGGCGAAATGACGGCGCTCGTCGTGATGTCCGGGACCTCCCGGCTGGACAATCGCAAGTTCAGGGATCGTTTCGGCGCCAAGCCGCGCATGCTCGGCGGCGAAGAGGTCCAGGCACTCACCAGCCATCCGGTCGGCGGCGTCTGCCCCTTCGGGCTTCCCTCCCCGATCGCGGTCTATTGCGACGTTTCGCTGCGGAAATTTCCGGAAGTGGTGCCGGCGGCCGGCGCCACCAACGCCGCCGTCCGCATCAGCCCGGAACGCATGGCGGACCTCACCGGAGCGACCTGGGTCGATATCGGCCAGGATCCCACCTCCGCCGGCGAGACCATCGCCCAGGGCACCGCGCATCACTCATGACGCGCGGTGACGCCGCGAGGTTTCCAATCCGCGCATGATCCTTTCTTGAGATCGGACCTAGCTCGAAGAGGCTCCCGCTAGAACCGATCGCTCAGGTAGCGGCGGTACCAGGCCTGCTTGCTTTCCGCCGAAGCGGTTGCGACGACATAACCGATCGCGAAGCCGATCGCGCCGATCAGCGTGAACAGCGTCGTCGTGGCGGCCGGATGTTCGCGGATCGTGCCGGCGACCGAAGAGGCTTCGTTTTGGACATAGCTCGCGGCGCTGCTGGCACGCTCGGCAACCTTGTCATAGGCGGCGCCCGTCTTCTGCGCGAGCTGCTCGCGAAGGGATGCGATCTCGGAGCGCAGGGTCGCGATCTCGTTGCCGAAGTTCTCGCTGGATTCTTGGTCGAAAGACGAGGTATCCGACTTCACGGGTGTCTTCAGGTTCCTGACGGGCTCTGCCATACCGGCCTCCTTCTGGTTGATCGTGTCGAGAGATCGGTCAACTTTCGAAGGCCGGATAGGTTCCTTTTCGGGGCGTGAACCTAACGGCTTTTGGCCAGCGCTTCGGCGAGCGCCGCAAGCTTTTCCTTGTCGTCCGAACCTTTCTGGAGGGAATTCACAAGGATCAGCGCGAGCGCCTCGGCATCGGGGCTATCCTTGTCGATCCGGTGTTCCGCACAAGCCTCGTCGAAAACCTGCTGCAGCAGGCTGAGCTGCTCCGGATTGACGGGGTTGCGGACCATTTGCGTAGGCATGAAACCTCCCGACCGTATTGCGCCTGATCGGCAGACCTGTTTCGCAACGAGCTCGAGACATCGTCGACGGCTTCTATTGCGGCAGTCTTGCGCCGGCCTTGCCGGAACTCGAGCCAAAGGCCTCCCGACCGCAACTCGCTAAGTTTGAGCCTCTCCTAATAGATTGGCAACAGGAGGAATGCAATATGAAGCGGGCGCCGGGCGATTTCCACCCGACGCCCGCAAATCCGCGGAGAGATGACAGACCCCCGGTTGGGATCACGCCATTCCGGCCGGATCGCCGGTCGGCAGAAGGGCGGGATTGAGGGTCGGGTCCTGCGGGTTCTTGCTGTCACCCGGATCCTGCGCCG
This sequence comes from Neorhizobium sp. CSC1952, assembly GCF_030378245.1. Taxonomy (NCBI): domain Bacteria; kingdom Pseudomonadati; phylum Pseudomonadota; class Alphaproteobacteria; order Hyphomicrobiales; family Rhizobiaceae; genus Neorhizobium; species Neorhizobium sp. CSC1952. Next base: position 1,414,282 of record NZ_CP128416.1, read on the forward strand.
GGGTCAGCGGCGGCTTTTCCTGGGTGCGATCCGGAATGCCGCCTTCGGGCTGAGGACCGCGGGGCGTTTCGGAACCCGGATTGCGGATGGGATCTCGATTGGGCATCGTTTTCTCCTTGTCTGTTTCCAAGGAGTCAAACGAGCGAAGCCGGGGACGGTTCCGCAATCGCACCGGCTAACCACTCTACGGCATCCGCCCGAAAACCGGCATCGACCGGGGGAAAAGCAGGTGCCTGTTCGATAACATCAAAGGCCTTCGTGCGTCCGAACGGAGGCACGGCGTTCTAATGATACCAGTGGCGGTCGCGCGCGGCGGAGGACACGCCCAGCATATAACCCACGGCAAAACCAAGAAGCCCGACGGCGGCGATGGCCGAGCCGGTGGCGGTCGGATGGTCGGCCGCATGCGCCGCGACCGAACCGGCCTCATTCCTGACGCGCTGCACCGCGGTCTTCGCTTTGGCGGCGACGCCTTCTTCCTGCGTCACGTCGCCGGTGAAGCCGGCATCGAGAGCTTTTCTGGCCATAGCTATCTCCTTTGCCTGAGATAACCGAAAGGGAGGCGTGAGGTTCCGCAACCCTGGACGGGTTCGACCGAAAACCCGCACCGGCGGGACCCGGCGCGGGGAAAACGATCATTCCGTGGTTTCGGTCTGTTCAGCCTGCTGGCGCGTCAGGACGGCAGCCTCTTCGCGAGGCTGATCCGGTGCCGGCGTGGCGATGCTCGCCGTGGTGGCTTCCTTGTCCACCTTGGCGGAAGCCGTGACGTGGCCGGCGCATTCCGCAAGAGCTGCGGAAGACGTGAGGCCAAGCACGGCGGCGATTACGAGAAATGTCTTCATGTCATTCTCCTTTCGCTTTGCTTGCGGCAGCAAGGTAACCCGCAACGTGATGAACCCGAAATCACGAATTTGCGTTTTCGGATGCCATCATGCTGCCGGTTTTCTTCGCCCGGTGCGGCTACATCAGCTTCGAAAGGGTTTCGCGGTTCACGAATATATCGGTCTTCCCGGCTTCGTATGCGGGGTGACTGAATTCGAACGTTTCCTTTTCGGGCATTTCAAGCGCCTGCTTGATGCTGACCAGCCCGACCGGAATGCGGCGGTCTCCATTGCGGACCACCGCCTCGACAATCTTGATCATCTCCTCCCTCCTCCAGGGTGGAATCCGACACAACATGGATCCTCCTCCATTGTTCCACGTCAATCGGACTTTCCAAAGAAAAAGGGAAGCAACCTATCGAGGCTTTTGTCAATATCCCGGCATCGTTCTTGTGCCTGCGGAGCCATTTCTTTCGGCAAATCTCAATGAAGATCCAGCGGCAGCTGAATTCCCTTGGGAATATTGGGGCGGCGCTGGTTGGCGATCTGAATCTTCTGAAACGTCTCGCGACGGCGCTGGGCTTCCGCCTCGCGGATGGCCCGGGAAGCCGCCACGGCGGTCATGGCACGTTCAATCACCTGTTCTGCTCTGGTCATCGATACCTCCATATGTTCTCTTTTTGTTCTCATAGAAATTCCCTGAAGTCAAGTCATTTCGGGAGCGTCCCCTCACCAGGACTTGCTTTTACCCCTCCTTAAATCGCCGCATTTAGAGTCCAGCGGAAAGCTTGGGCGATCGGACAATTGAGTAACAGCCTGTTTCGGCAGGCGAGTAACGGGGGTACGCCGGCTCATCATGGCAGCCAGAGGCAGATCAGACAGGCGCGTTGAACCGTCCTTCGAGGGTTCGCGGGCGAGCGACGATTTCCGGCTCGACGCGGAAGACCGCATCGTCGGCACCGGAGGGCCTGCGAGACGCCCGTCGAAAGCGGAAAGAGACGATGAGCGCGCCGGGCGTCAAGAGCGGCCGGAACGCGCGGAACGTCCCCGCCCGTCCCGCAAGAAAGCGCCCCGGCGCGGGGGCGGCGGCGGCTTCTTCGGTCCGCTGCGCTCCCTCGTCTATTGGGGCATCGTGCTCTGCATCTGGGGCGGGATCGGCGTCGGCGGCCTCGTTCTCTATTACGGGGCGCAGATGCCGGCGGCCAGCACCTGGACCATTCCCGACCGTCCGCCCAACATGAAGATCACCGCGATCGACGGTTCCGTGATCGCCAATCGCGGCTCGACCGGCGGCGAGGCCTTAGCGCTCGAGGAAATGTCGCCCTACCTGCCGCAGGCGGTGATCGCCATCGAGGACCGGCGCTTCTATTCGCATTTCGGCGTCGATCCGTTCGGGCTTGCGCGCGCCCTGATCAACAACCTGACCGGCCAGCCCATCCAGGGCGGCTCGACGATCACCCAGCAGCTTGCCAAGAACCTGTTCCTGTCGCCGGAGCGCACTTTCGAGCGCAAGATCCAGGAAGTGCTGCTCTCCTTCTGGCTGGAGCACAAGTTCACCAAGGACCAGATTCTGGCCATGTATCTGAACCGGGTCTTCTTCGGTTCGAATGCCTATGGCGTGGAAGCGGCCTCGCGGCGCTATTTCAACAAGTCGGCGCGCGACGTGAATCTCGGCGAGGCGGCGATGCTGGCCGGCCTCCTGAAGGCGCCTTCCCGCCTGTCGCCGGCGCGCGATCCCGAAGCCGCCGAAGCCCGTGCCCAGGTGGTGCTCGGCGCCATGCAGGAAGAAGGCTACATCACCGAAAGCGACCTCAAGACCGCCATGTCGCAAACCCCGGCCAAGGCGAAAAGCTACTGGTCCGGCGCGCAGCATTATGCCGCCGACATGGTCGTGGACGAGGTCAAAAGCCTGATCGGCGAGCCCAAGGTCGACGTGATCGTCGAAACCACCGTCGACCTGCGGCTCGAAGAAGCAGCCGAAAAGGCGCTGAACGACGTGCTGAAGAAGGAGGGCGGCAAGCTCAACGCCTCGCAGGCGGCCCTCGTCTCCGTCGATGCCACGGGCGCGATCCGTGCCGTCGTCGGCGGCCGCGACTATGCCGAAAGCCAGTTCAACCGCGCGGCACGCGCAAAGCGCCAGCCCGGTTCGGCCTTCAAGCCCTTCGTCTATGCCGCGGCGCTGGAAGCCGGCGACCGGCCTGATTCCGTCCGCAACGACGCGCCCGTCAAGATCGGCAACTGGTCGCCGGAGAACTACGATCAGAAGTACCGGGGGCCGGTCACGCTCGCTTCCGCCTTTGCGCAGTCGCTGAACACCATCGCCGCGCAGCTCGTCATGGAGGTCGGGCCGGAGAACGTGGTCAGCCTCGCCCACCGGCTCGGCATCGAATCCGACATCCAGGCGAATGCATCGATCGCGCTCGGCACCTCGGAGGTTTCGCTGGTCGAGCTCACCTCGGCCTACGCGTCCTTCATGAACGGCGGCTACAAGGCGACCCCGCACATCGTCAGGCGCATCGCCGATACGGACGGCAAGGTGCTCTACGAGGCCGACTACACCAATCCGCCGCGGGTGCTCAGCGAACCCGTCGCCGCGACGATGAACAGCATGATGAACCGGGTGATCGACGAGGGCACCGGCAGGGCCGCAAGGCTAGACGCCTGGCAGGCGGCCGGCAAGTCGGGGACCACGCAGTCCTTCCGCGACGCGCTCTTCGTCGGTTACACGAGCATCATGACGACCGGTATCTGGTTCGGCAACGACGACGGCACCTATATGAAGAAGGTGACGGGCGGCGGGCTGCCGGCCAGGGCCTGGAAGGAATATATGACCGCCGCCATGAAGGGCTATACGCCGACGCCGCTCTTCGGCACCGGCCGCGCGCTCGAACTGCCGCCCCCTCAGGCGCAGCCTGAATCCGCGCCGACGACGATCGGCGACATCATTTCCGGCATTCTCCCCGGCGCCGCCCGGCGCGCCGAAGAGGAGCTTCCCCCGGATTATCCGCCGCCGCCGCGGCCGCTTGCCCAGGATTCCGCTTCGGTGGACCAAGACCCCTATGGCGACCGGCGAGCCTCAGGCGGCGGGCGAAACTATGGCGGCGTCGTACCGCCCGCCGACGTGCCGGTCCGGGATTATCGCGAATATCGGGGGCCTTACGATTCCCGCGCTCCCGTGCCGCCCGCGGACGTCGGCGGAGGGCCGATCCCGCCCGGCGAAGTGGGCGTGACCGGCTCCACGCGGCAGCCACGGCAGACGACGCTCTTCGACATTCTCATGGGCCAGTAAACCTGTTCCGCAACACGAGTCGGCAAAGTCTTCTTTTTGCTGAGATACGGGCGATTTCTCGCCTTGCAGTCGGAAAAACCCGTCCTTATATACGCGGCATGACCGCAGCCGATGCTGCGAAACCATCCCAGTCGAGGAACTGTCAGTGGAATGCCTCTCGGGGTTCCGACAGTTCGCTTAAAGGAGAGAGAAGAAATGGCAAAAGTAATTGGCATCGACCTCGGCACCACCAATTCCTGCGTCGCCATCATGGACGGCAAAGACGCAAAGGTGATCGAGAACGCCGAAGGCGCGCGTACCACGCCCTCCATGGTCGCATTCACGGAAGATGGCGAGCGCCTCGTCGGCCAGCCGGCCAAGCGCCAGGCAGTCACCAACCCCACCAACACGCTCTTCGCCGTCAAGCGCCTCATCGGCCGCCGCTACGACGATCCGACCGTCGAAAAGGACAAGGGTCTGGTCCCCTACGAGATCGCCAGGGGCGACAACGGCGATGCCTGGGTAAAGGCTCACGGCAAATCCTATTCCCCGTCGCAGATTTCCGCGATGGTCCTTCAGAAGATGAAGGAAACCGCCGAATCCTATCTCGGTGAGAAGGTCGAAAAGGCCGTCATCACCGTTCCGGCCTACTTCAACGACGCCCAGCGCCAGGCCACCAAGGATGCCGGCCGCATCGCCGGTCTCGACGTTCTGCGCATCATCAACGAGCCGACCGCTGCCGCTCTCGCCTACGGCCTCGACAAGAAGGACGGCAAGACGATCGCCGTCTACGACCTTGGCGGCGGCACCTTCGATATCTCCGTGCTGGAAATCGGCGACGGCGTCTTCGAGGTGAAGTCCACCAACGGCGACACCTTCCTCGGCGGTGAAGACTTCGACATGCGCCTCGTCGAATATCTCGCAGCCGAGTTCAAGAAGGACAACGGCATCGACCTCAAGAACGACAAGCTCGCCCTGCAGCGCCTCAAGGAAGCTGCGGAAAAGGCGAAGATCGAGCTTTCGTCCTCGCAGCAGACCGAAATCAACCTGCCGTTCATCACGGCCGACGCTTCCGGTCCGAAGCACCTGACGCTGAAGCTGACCCGCGCCAAGTTCGAAAGCCTGGTCGACGACCTCGTCCAGCGCACCGTCGCTCCGTGCAAGGCGGCGCTGAAGGATGCCGGCGTCTCCGCGGCCGAGATCGACGAAGTCGTGCTCGTCGGCGGCATGAGCCGCATGCCGAAGGTGCAGGAAGTCGTCAAGCAGCTGTTCGGCAAGGAACCGCACAAGGGCGTCAACCCGGATGAAGTGGTCGCCATGGGCGCCGCGATCCAGGGCGGCGTTCTGCAGGGCGACGTCAAGGACGTTCTGCTCCTCGACGTGACCCCGCTGTCGCTCGGCATCGAAACGCTCGGCGGCGTCTTCACCCGCCTGATCGACCGCAACACGACGATCCCGACCAAGAAGTCCCAGGTCTTCTCGACCGCCGAGGACAACCAGCAGGCCGTGACGATCCGCGTGTCGCAGGGCGAGCGTGAAATGGCGGCCGACAACAAGCTGCTCGGCCAGTTCGACCTCGTCGGCCTGCCGCCGGCGCCGCGCGGCATGCCGCAGATCGAAGTCACCTTCGACATCGACGCCAACGGCATCGTGCAGGTTTCGGCCAAGGACAAGGGCACCGGCAAGGAACAGCAGATCCGCATCCAGGCCTCCGGCGGTCTTTCCGACGCCGAGATCGAGAAGATGGTCAAGGACGCCGAGGCCAATGCCGAAGCCGACAAGAAGCGCCGTGCGGGCGTCGAAGCCAGGAACCAGGCCGAAAGCCTGATCCACTCGACCGAGAAGTCGCTCAAGGAATACGGCGACAAGGTTTCCGAGACCGACCGCAAGGCGATCGAGGATGCCATCGCTTCGCTGAAGACGGCCGTCGAGGCTTCCGAGCCCGATGCCGACGACATCCAGGCGAAGACGCAGACCCTGATGGAAGTCTCGATGAAGCTCGGCCAGGCCATCTACGAGGCCCAGCAGGCGGAAGGCGCCTCCTCCGAGGGCGGCAGCAAGGACGACGATATCGTCGATGCCGACTACGAGGAAGTGAAGGACGACAAGAAGTCCGCCTGATCGCCGGTTGCCTGATGACAGGACCTAGACCATAGTCGACTTGAGTATCCGGCTGCCATCGTGCAGCCGGAGCCCTTTCCGGAGCCGGTTACCTCCATGGCAAAAGCAGACTTTTACGAAACGCTGGGTGTCGGCAGATCGGCTGACGAGAAGGAGCTGAAAAGCGCCTTCCGCAAGCTCGCCATGAAATATCATCCGGACAAGAATCCGGACGACAAGGACGCCGAAAAGAAATTCAAGGAGATCAACGAGGCCTACGAGACCTTGAAGGATCCCCAGAAGCGGGCGGCCTACGACCGCTACGGCCACGCCGCCTTCGAGCAGGGCGGAATGGGCGGCGGCGGCTTCGGTGCCGGCGGCTTCTCGTCGGCCGGCGGCTTCTCCGACATCTTCGAAGACATCTTCGGCGAAATGATGGGCGGCGGACGTGCCCGCCGCTCCGCCGGCGGACGCGAACGCGGCGCCGACCTTCGCTACAATATGGAAATCACGCTGGAAGAAGCCTTTACCGGCAAGACGGCGCAGATCAGGGTTCCCACCTCGATCACCTGCGACGTCTGTTCGGGCTCGGGCGCCAAGCCCGGCACGCAGCCGAAGACCTGCGCCACCTGCCAGGGCTCGGGCCGCGTGCGCGCCAGCCAGGGCTTCTTCTCGGTCGAACGCACCTGCCCGACCTGCCACGGCCGCGGCCAGACGATCACCGATCCCTGCGTCAAGTGTCACGGCCAGGGCCGCGTCACGGAAGAGCGCTCGCTGTCGGTCAACATCCCGGCCGGCATCGAGGACGGCACCCGCATCCGCCTGCAGGGCGAAGGCGAGGCCGGCACGCGCGGCGGACCGGCGGGAGACCTCTACATCTTCCTGTCGGTGAAGCCGCACCAGTTCTTCCAGCGGGACGGCGCCGATCTTTACTGCGCGGTTCCCATCTCCATGACGACGGCGGCGCTCGGCGGCACGTTCGACGTGGCGACGCTGGACGGAACGAAATCCCGGGTCACCGTGCCGGAAGGCACGCAGCCCGGAAAACAGTTCCGCCTCAAAGGCAAGGGCATGCCGGTGCTGAGGTCGTCCCAGACGGGCGATCTCTACATCCAGATCCAGATCGAGACGCCGCAGAAGCTCACCAAGCGGCAGCGCGAGCTGCTGCAGGAATTCGAGCAGCTTTCCTCGAAGGAAAACAATCCGGAATCCACCGGCTTCTTTGCCCGGATGAAGGAATTCTTCGACAACTGATCCCCCTCGTCATTCAAAACGGAAGGCCGAAGACCCGAGCTTCGGCCTTCTTCGTTCGGGAAATCGTTCAATAATGCGGCGGCCTGGTGATCGGCGCAGCCTCGCGCGCGGCCTCCTCCAGCTCCAGGAACCGTTCGGTCAGCCGGTCGAGCTTGGCGCGCATCTGTTCGATCGCTTTCCACTGCCCGGCAAGCTGGTCCGACAGTTCCTCGATCACCTTGGCCTGATGGGCGGCAAGCTCTTCGAGCTTCACCAGCCTTTCCTCGTCACCCACGTTCTGTTTCCTCTTTTTCCTTCTTCGCCGCCTTCCAGGCGCGCACCGCATCGGGCATGCCGTCATGGTCCCCGAGCGGCCGCACCGGCGCATCCTCCCACCAGTCGGGACGGACCGGCTTCATATCGAGATTCTTGGGATAGAAGAGGCGGTTGGCACGTGTCGAAGCCTCCCCGACGACAAGCAGCCGCACCTCCCTGTCCGTATTGTTGATGAAAGTATGGGCAATTCCCGTGCCGGCCGGAAAACCGACCGAGTCGCCCGGCTTCAGACGATGGAGCTCGCCGTCCAGCCAGACATCCGGCGTACCCTCGATCACATGGACGAACTCCTCTTCCAGTTTCTCCGCATGCGGGAAGGAGGAACGGCGGCCCGGTGGCAGGCGATGGTGATGGATGCCGAGCCGCGTCAGGCCGAAATGCCGGGCAAGCGCTGCGCCGAAGCCCATCAGTTCGTCATCGCCCCGGTAATGCCTCTCCGCAGACCTTTCGACCTCGGCCCAATGGGCGATGCATGAAGGTCGGTCCTTGTCGGTCATGACACAGTCTCCCTTTGGAATGGGGTGACACTACAGCATCGGCCCGAAAATCGGAATCGATTTTCGGTAAGCACGATGCGTAGATTCAATAAGTTAGAGCCGAACCGCCCGGTCCATGTCCGATCCTGCGGGGATGGAAATGCGGTCCGCCTCAACCGGAACAAGCAGTTAGCCTTGCCGGCATCCCCGCCCTCCGAACCCGTGCCTACAATCCGCCTGCTTCCGTCGCCGGAGTGTTTCGCGAGACGTTCGCGGGCAGGCGGGGGCCGGCGCTTCCATCGGAACCGTAACGTGCGGGGACGGTGGAAGAGGTGAAAGCCATGGAGAGTTCGTCGAAAGACGGGCTTTCCTATCAAGCCTCCCCCTGGTCGCCAGGCCAGGTTCGGTTGAGCCGTGCAAGTGGCAGGCCTGTCCCGAAAGGACAGGCGCGAACGAAGCCACGCAGCGAGGCGAGATGATCACCTGTAGGGGCCGGAAGCCCCGAGAGAACGCCGAAGGCCACGCGAATGCGGAGCCACATACTAAAATCTACCGAGGTTCCGCATTCGTGTGGGCTCTCCGATCTTTGAAACCACGGCAGGACACTGCGCGGGGACAGTGTCGTTGGAACCCTCAGCCAGGAAGCCCCTATCTGCCCCCTGCGTTCGGCCGCCCCCCTCTGCCCTGCCGGGCATCTCCCCCACAGGTGGGGAGATTGGCTGGGCGAACCGGCTTCCCCAAACAAATAAGCTTCCTACCCGGCAAGCCCTCAGTGAGATGGGAAGGCCATGCCGCTTGTGATCTCCCCACCCGTGGGGGAGATGCCCGGCAGGGCAGAGGGGGGCGGAAACGGCACGCCCTTGCAATTTCTGGCGCCAGAGAAGGAAGACGCAGTCCTCCCACATAAACGCAAAAGCTTGCCTTCCCGGCTCTGAAACCTTAGCTCCTGTTCAACGACACCCAGAAGATTCCCGATGGCGCAGAAGACCTCCCTTTCCCGGCTCAAGCTCACCGATTTCCGCAACTACGCGGAAGCGGCGCTGGCGCTCGACGGGCGGCATGTGGTGCTGACGGGCGAGAACGGCGCCGGCAAGACAAATCTTCTCGAAGCCGTTTCCTTCCTGTCTCCCGGGCGGGGCCTGCGCCGCGCGGTCCTCACCGACGTCACGCGCGTCGGCGCCGCGGGCGGCTTTTCGATCTTCGCCGATATCGACGGGATGGAGGGAGAGGTCGCGATCGGCACCGGCACAGAGCACGGCGATGGGGAGAACGTCACCCGCAAGCTTCGGATCAACGGCACGACCGCGAAATCCACCGAAGAGCTCTCCGATCACCTCAGCGTGCTGTGGCTGACGCCCGCCATGGACGGGCTTTTCACCGGCCCCTCGTCCGACCGGCGGCGTTTCCTCGACCGCCTCGTCCTCTCGCTCGACCCTGCCCATGGCCGCCGGGCGAGCGATTTCGAGCGCGCCATGCGCAGCCGCAACAAGCTGCTTTCCGACGGCCGCTTCGATCCCGCCTGGCTCACCGCCATCGAGGCCCAGATGGCAGGCCTCGGCATCGCCATGGCCGCCGCACGCCAGGAAATGCTCGGGCTGCTCCGGACGCTGTCGGCCGGTTCCGGGGAGACGACGCCTTTTCCGACCCCGGTGCTCGCGCTCCAGGGCTTCATGGACGGGCTGATGGACCGTCCCGCCGCCGATCTGGAGGAGGATTATCTGGAGATGCTGCGCAATGGCCGCAACCGCGATGCCGCGGCCGGCCGCACGCTGGACGGGCCGCACCGCTCCGATCTCCTGGTGCGCCACCGCGAAAAGAACATGGAGGCCGCGCGCTGCTCGACCGGCGAACAGAAGGCGCTCCTGATCGGCCTCGTGCTTGCCCATGCCCGCCTCACCGCAGACATGACCGGCCACGCGCCCATCCTGCTTTTGGACGAGATCGCCGCCCATCTCGACGAAGGCCGGCGGGCGGCGCTCTTCGATCTCGTCCACGGCCTCGGCGGCCAATCCTTCATGACCGGCACCGACAGGGGCATGTTTTCCGCGCTCGCCGACCGGGCGCAGTTCTTCACCGTCGCGCATGGAAGCGTCGAGGACGGCGCCGGCGGCTGAAAGTTTCCTTACCCGCCCGTGCTCCTGATGCTAAGATAAAGCCATGGAAAACCGGACCCCGCAGAACCTGACCCCACAGAACCTGACTCAAGACGAGATCGAACGCTATCGCCGCCATATCCTCCTGCCGGAGATCGGTGGCACGGGGCAGCAGAAGATGAAGAACGCCCGCGTGCTGGTGATCGGCGCCGGCGGGCTCGGTGCGCCGATCCTCGAATATCTGGCGGCCGCCGGCGTCGGCACGATCGGCATCGTCGACGACGACCGCGTATCCCTTTCAAACCTTCAACGGCAGGTCATCCACGACACCGGCACGATCGGCGAGATGAAGACGAAAAGCGCCCGCGAAAAGATCGCGCGCCTCAATCCGCATGTGAGGATTGCGGATTTCGAGGAGCGCTTCTCGCTCCCATGGGCGAAGCGGCACCTCCCCCTCTTCGATCTTCTTATCGACGGTTCCGACAATTTCGACACGCGCTATGCCGCGGCCGACGCGGCGGAGCTGGCGAAAATCCCGCTGGTGACCGGCGCCGTCGGACGTTTCGACGGTTCGGTGACCGTGCTGAAGCCCTATGAAGCAGGGCCGGACGGCGCTCTCAACCCGACCTACCGGGACCTCTTCCCGGAAAAGCCGCCGGAAGGACTGATCCCCTCCTGCGCCGAGACCGGCATCGTCGGAGCGCTTACCGGCGTCATCGGCACGCTGATGGCGATGGAAGCGATCAAGCTCGTCACCGGCATCGGCGAACCGCTGGTCGGCCGGCTGATGCTCTACGATTCGCTTGCCGCCCGGTTCGATACGATCAAATACAGGCGCCGCACCGCGAGGGCCGCCGCCGAATGATCGAGATCATTCGAATAGGCGAGGATTTCGGCCGCTGGGACGAGCTGCTCGCGCTCATCCTTTCCTCCTTCGCCTATATGGACGGCGTCATCGACCCGCCCTCCTCGGCCCATCGGCTGACGCCCGCGTCGCTGGCGCAGAAGGCCCGTGACGAAATCGCCTTCGCGGCGATCGAGGGCGGCGGGCTCGTCGGCTGCATCTTCCTGAAACCCGAACCCGGCTCTCTCTATCTCGGCAAGCTTGCCATTGCGCCCGCCCATCAGGGCAAGGGCATCGGCCGCCGCCTGCTGGCCGCGGCTGAAGACATCGCCAGGGAGAACGGGCTTCCGGCGCTCAGGCTCGAGACCCGCATCGAGCTCGCCGGCAACCATGCGACCTTCGCAAGATGGGGGTTTACGAAGACGGCCGAAAACTCCCATCCGGGCTTTACCCGCGTCACCTCGATCGAGATGCGGAAGCGGATAACCTGACGTCAGTTGCGGCCGGGCAGCACCCGGTTCGGCGGGCGGTGGCCGTCGAAGAAGGTGCGGATGTTGATGATCACCTTGTCGCCCATGTCGATCCGGCCTTCGATCGTCGCCGAGCCCATATGCGGCAGGAGCACGACGCGGCCCTGGTCGGCAAGCTTGACGAGCTGCGGGTTCACCGCCGGCTCGTTCTCATAGACGTCGAGGCCGGCGCCGGCGATCCTGTTGTCGCGGAGGAGCTGGATCATCGCCGCCTCGTCGATGATGTCGCCGCGGGCGGTGTTGACGATGATCGAGGTCGGCTGCATCAGCGCCAGCCGGCGCGCCGAAAGCAGGTGGAAGGTCGCCGGCGTCGACGGGCAGTTGACCGAGACGATATCGACGCGGGCGAGCATCTGGTCGAGGCTGTCCCAATAGGTCGCCTCCAGCTCCTCTTCCGTCGCCGGGTTCACCCGCTTGCGGTTGTGATAGTGGATCGACAAACCGAAGGCCTTGGCCCTCCGGGCAACCGCGGTGCCGATGCGGCCCATGCCGACGATGCCGATGCGCTTGCCCCAGATGCGGCGCCCCAGCATCCAGGTCGGGCTCCAGCCGGCCCAGTCGCCCGGATTGTCGGTCAGGATGCGCGAACCTTCCGCCAGCCGCCGGTTGACCGCGAGGATCAGCGCCATGGTCATGTCGGCGGTGTCCTCGGTCAGCACATTCGGGGTATTGGTGACCGTGATGCCCTTCTTGGCGGCGGCGTCCACGTCGATATGGTCGAAGCCGTTGGAGAAGCTGGCGATCAGCTTCAATTGCGGTCCGGCTTCCTCGATCAGCGCCGCGTCGATCCTGTCCGTCACCGTCGGCACCAGCACGTCGGCGGTCTGCATCGCTGCGGCAAGCTCGTCCCGCGAGCGCGGCGCGTCGTCGATATTGAGCTCGGCGTCGAACAGCTCGCGCATGCGGGTTTCCACCGCGTCCGGCAGCTTGCGGGTGATATAGACCTTGGGTCTTTTCTTTGCCGTCATGAGGTTCTCTATCCGGCGCCTTTTAGGAGGTCCTTAACCAAGTCGCGCGATATTCGGTTCATCCAGGGCGTTTTCTACCAGACCCGTCAGCGAAGACAAACAAAACCTCGCGAGGTTTCGGAAAGCCCAAGACAGCCCAGCCGGACCCAAACCCATGCGTCGCCTCATTCTTCGTTCCTTCGTCGCCCTTTCCTTCGGTCTCATCGCCTCTCTGTCCGCTTCGATACCTGCTCATGCCCAGGGCGCGAAGGGGCCGAGCGGCCTGCCGCTGCCGCGCTTCGTCAGCCTGAAATCGAAGAAGGTCAACATCCGCATCGGCCCGAGCACCGATTACGCGGTCTCGTGGATGTACATGAAATCCGGGACCCCGATGGAGATTATCCAGGAATACGAGAACTGGCGGCGCGTTCGCGATGCGGACGGCACAGAAGGCTGGGTGAACCAGGCGCTGCTTTCGGGCGAACGCACGGCGGTCGCCGCCCCCTGGATGCGCGGCAAGGGCAAGGACATCTACGTCAACATGCGCCGCGATCCTCAAAACAGCGCCCCCGTCGTCGCAAAGCTGGAACCGGGCGTCGTCTTCAAGATCGACGAATGCAACGGCGACTGGTGCCGCGCGGAAGCGAGCGGCACCGAGGGCTGGGTCGCACAGGCCGAGGTCTGGGGCGCCTATCCGGGCGAAGCCTTCAAATAGGCCTTCCCGGCGAGGCCTCAAATGAGGCCTTCGCGCTTCGCAGCCTCCTTCAGAGACGCCATCGGGCGCGGACCGATCTGCTGGATGACGATCGCCGCGGCCAGGCAGCCGAGCTTGCCGCAATCCTCGAGCGAACGGCCTTGCGTATAGCCGAACAGGAACCCGGCGGCGAAAAGATCGCCCGCCCCCGTCGTGTCGACCAGTTCCTCGATCGGATAGGCAGGCACCCGCACCCGTTCATCGCCGCGAATGATGATCGCCCCTTCCTCGCTCATCGTCACGGCCGCAAGCTTGCAATCCTGGCCGATTTTCGTGAGCGCCAGCTCGAAATCGTCGGTCTCGTAAAGCGAGAGCGCCTCGTGCCGGTTGGCGAATACGATGTCGACCGTGCCGGAGCGCATCAGGTCGAGGAATTCGGCGCGGTAGCGGTCGACGCAGAAGGGATCGGAGAGCGTCATGGACACTTCGCGGCAATGGGCGTGGGCGATGCGGGCGGATTCGCGGATCGCTTCCTTGGCGCGCGGCGGGTCCCACAGATAGCCTTCGAAATAGGTGACCTTGGCTTCGGCGACGACATCCTCCTCGACATGTTCCGGGCCGAGATCGACGCAGGCGCCGAGATAGGTGTTCATCGAACGCTCGCCGTCCGGCGTCACGAAGATCATCGAACGGGCGGTCGGCGGATTGGTGCCTTCCGGCTTCGTCTGGTAATGCACGCCCTGGGCGCGGATATCGTGCTGGAAGATTCCGCCGAGCTGGTCTTCCGCGACCTTGCCGAAATAGGCCGCCTTGCCGCCGAAACCGGCGATGCCCGCCGCCGTGTTGCCAGCCGAACCGCCCGAGGCCTCCACGGCCGGGCCCATCTTGGAATAGAGGAGCTCGGCGCGCTCGGCATCGATCAGGTTCATCGCACCCTTGGTGATTGCGTTCTCGCTCAAAAAGCTGTCTTCGCAGCGGGCGAGAATATCCACGATGGCGTTGCCGATGGCGAGCACGTCGAATTTGGGCATCCGGTCTTGATCCTCTCGAATGGTTTTGACGAGAAGACCGGTATTCGGGTTTTGATCCGATTGGAAGCGGAAATAACGGCAATGCCTGCAAAACAAGGACTTCTGCCGCCCGTCATTTCGCTGTCACGATCCGAGATTATACACTTTGACGATCCGGTTGTGTTGCCGACCACGGATGGACTGGCGGCCGACCTCCGGATACCTGGACGAGACCAGGTGGGAAAGCGGGGAACAGCCCCGCTTTTTTGTTGGCGGGATCGCCACGTTCCCCGCTTGAGAAAGCCTCTCTTGCAGCAAGCGCATTTGTCGTCCCCCGCGACATGCGCTAGAGCGCCGTGCGTCCGAACGGACGCACAAAGGACGCTCTAGCTTATTGAATCTACGCATCGTGCTTACCGAAAATCGATTCCGATTTTCGGGCCGATGCTGTAGACGCATGCAAAGCCCTTTATCGAAAGCCTGCCTGCCGTGTCCTCCGTCTTCGTGAACGTCGTGCCCGTCTTCATCCTGATCCTGATCGGCTGGATGACGGCCAAGACAGGGATTTTGAAGGAAGAGACCGGCGACGCGCTCGGCGAATTCGTCTTCAAGATCGCCGTGCCGATGCTGATCTTCCGGACGCTGGCGGACGCGCATTTCGAGGGCGCCTCGCCGTTCCGGCTCTGGACGGCCTATTTTCTCGGCGTCGCGATCACCTGGGGGACAGGCCATCTGATCGCCAAGCATATCTTCCGGCGGGATGCGAAAATCGGCGTCATCGCCGGCATGTCCGCCTCCTTCGCCAACAACGTCTTCATCGGCCTGCCGCTGGTTGCCCATATCGTCGGAAAGGACGGGCTGGTCGCGATTTCCATCCTGCTCGCCATCCACCTGCCGCTGATGATGGTGGCGGGCACGATCCTCATGGAGGGCGCGACCTCAAAGGTCGACGGCGGAGGAAAACGCAGCCTTCCCGCCATCCTGAAACAGGTCGGCTCCAATCTCGCCCGCAACCCGCTCGTCATCGCGCTGATCTTCGGCCTGGTCTTCAATTTCCTGGGGCTGCACCTGACCGCCGCCCTCGCCACCGTCGTCGACCAGCTCTCGGCGGCGGCAAGTCCGGTGGCGCTGCTGTCGATCGGGATGGCTCTGACGAGATACCCGATCCGAGGCGATATCGGCCTTTCGGGGACTGCGGCGGTGCTCAAGCTCACCCTGATGCCGGCAGTCGTCTTCCTGATGAGCTATCTCCTCGGCCTGCCGAAGGACTGGACGGCGGCCCTGGTGCTGACCTCTTCGGTACCGACTGGCATCAATGCCTGGCTGATCGCCCAGCGCTTCCGCTCAGGCCAAAGCCTCGCGGCCTCGGTGATCAGCATCACCACCGCCTTCGGCGTCCTAACCGTCGGCTTCTGGGCATGGCTGCTGAGCTGAGGCTTCGCGCCCGATATCGATCGCAAACGAAAATGCCCGGCCGAAGCCGGGCATCTCTGTTTTGAAAAGTTTCCGAACCGGATCAGTTCGTCGCCGGCGGGGCCGGCTCGGCTGCAGCCGGATCCGGAAGCGGAACCGGGCTGTCGGCCTGTTCGCGGATATAGGCGATCAGGTTGGCACGCTCGGTGTCGTTCTTGAGACCGGCAAAGCCCATGGCAGTGCCCTTCACGAAAGCCTTGGGCGCGGTCAGGAAGTGGTTCAGGTTGTCAAAGGTCCACTTTTCCTCGCCGCCCTTGGAAAACTCCTTCATGCCGGCGGAATAAGCAAAGCCCTCATGCGTGGCAACCGGACGATCGACGAGGCCCCACAGATCGGGGCCGACCTTGTTCGGTCCGCCCTTTTCGATCGAATGACAGCTCTGACACTTCTTGAAGACGGTTGCGCCTGCGGCGGCATCCGCACTGGCGAGAAGCTGAGCGATCGGAACCGCCGCCGGAGCTGCCTCGCCACCTGCACCGGCCGCGGGCTCTTCGGCCGCAACGATCGCAAAGCCTTCCTTCTCCGGCGCTTCCGAATGGAAGATGCCTTCCGAGGCAATCGACACCGACATCATGACGAAGACCGTAGCAAGCAGGGCGCCTGCCGCCATGTTTACATAGGGGTTCATCCGCAACCGCTCCTTCGCAACCGCCTGTCACACCGCCGTCACAGGGCGGGCCATCTTGAAATTGCGCGGAACCTATGTCTTTTGCATTGTTGTTGCAACACGATAATCGTTCCGCGCGTGAGACTTTTTGACACTGTTTACGCGGGAATAGAAGGGTCCTCCCCATGAAGAACTCGGCTTTCGACCGGACGCTGGTGCTGATCCCGGCCCGAATGGCCTCGACGCGGCTGCCAGGAAAACCTCTGGCTGATATTGCCGGCCTGCCGATGATCGTCCAGGTAGCAAAGCGGGCCCAGGAAGCGGAAGCAGGGCGAATCATCGTCGCAGTCGACCACCAGGACGTCCATGACGCCGTGGCGGCGGCGGGGTTCGACGTGGTGATGACCCGGCAGGACCACCAGTCCGGCTCCGACCGCATATTCGAGGCGGTGCAGAAGGCCGATCCGGACGCCCAAATGGATTTCGTCATCAACGTGCAGGGCGACCTGCCGACGATCGAGCCGGAGGCGGTGCGCGCCTCTCTCCGCCCGCTCGAAAATCCCTCGACCGATATCGCGACGCTCACCGTCGAGATCACCGACGAGCACGAAAAGACCAACCCCAACGTGGTCAAGATCGTCGGCTCGCCGCTTTCCGCCACACGATTGAAGGCGCTCTACTTCACCCGCGCGACCGCGCCCTATGGCAACGGCCCGCTCTATCATCACATCGGCCTCTATGCCTATCGCCGGGCAGCGCTCGAAAAGTTCGTCTCGCTCGGGCCCTCCGTGCTCGAGAAGCGCGAATCGCTCGAGCAGCTGCGGGCGCTGGAAGCGGGCATGCGCATCGACGCCGAAATCGTTGACTCGGTGCCGCTCGGCGTCGATACTCCCGCCGACCTCGAAAAGGCCCGCGCCATCCTCTCCGCCCGTGCCTCTTAACGGATGTTTCCCATGAACGCTCTCACCAATCGCATCGCCTTCCAGGGCGATTTCGGCGCCAATTCCGACATGGCCTGCCGCGACATGTTTCCGACCATGGAGCCGCTGCCCTGCCCGACCTTCGAGGATGCCTTCCAGGCGCTCGAAAGCGGCGATGCCGATCTCGCGATGATTCCGATCGAGAACACGATCGCCGGCCGCGTCGCCGATATCCACCACCTTCTGCCGGAATCGCGGCTGCACATCGTCGGCGAATACTTCATGCCGATCCGCTTCCAGCTCATGGTGCTGCCCGGCGTGACGCGCGAGGAGATCCGTACCGTCCACAGCCATATCCACGCGCTCGGCCAGTGCCGCAAGATCATCCGGTCGAACGGCTGGAAGGCCGTCGTCGCCGGCGATACGGCCGGCTCGGCGAAGATGGTGGCGGAAAAGGGCGACCGGACGATGGCGGCGCTTGCCCCGCGTCTTGCCGCCGATCTCTATGGCCTCGAAATCCTGGCGGAGAACGTCGAGGACCGGGACGACAACGTCACCCGCTTCGTGGTGCTCTCGCGCGACGAGAAATGGGTGCAGCGCAGCCAGCCTTCGGACGTGATCATCACGACGTTCGTCTTCAATGTCCGCAACATTCCGGCCGCGCTCTACAAGGCGATGGGCGGTTTTGCGACCAACGGCATCAACATGACGAAGCTGGAAAGCTACCAGCTCGGCGGCAAGTTCGTGGCGACGCAGTTCTATGCGGATATCGAGGGCCATCCGGACGATCCGCCGGTGCGCCGCGCGCTGGAGGAACTGCGGTTCTTCTCCGAAAAAGTGCGGATCCTGGGAACCTACAAGGGCCATCCGATGCGCGGAGCGCTGCAGAAGGGGTGACTTGCCCCTCATCCGCCCTGCCAGGCACCTTCTCCCCGCAAGCGGGGAGAAGAATATATGACGCGCCGTTTTCCTCAAACCCGACCGCTTTCGCAATCTCAGAGGGGTATAGGTTTTCCGCAATCTCAGAGGGGTATAGAGGGTATATGGTGGCACGTCCCCTCTCTCCGCCTGTGCGGAGAAGGCTGGGTGAGGGCGGAAAACTACTTATCCGGCTCACAAACCCGGATTCGATGCCCGTCCGGATCGAGGATCACGAATGTCGGACCGAAGTCGAGGGTCATCAATTCCTGGGCGATCCGGTGCCCGGCCGCCTTCCACTTTTGATATTGTCCGGCGACCGCACCCTCGCCACCGATCATGATGCCGATCTCGCTGCGGCTGCCGGAACGGGCCGGCTCCGGCTCGACCTTGGCGATGCGCCACAGACCGAGGAAAAAGCCGCCGCCGAGCGGGAAGGAGGCGAAGTTCGGGGCCTCGACCGCCGGCTCGCGGCCGAGCAGGTCGCGATAGAAGGCCGTGCTCTTCGCCGGGTCTTCGACATAAAGAAGAATGAGATTGGGGTTTGCCATATCGGTGCTCCTTTGTTTGGGACTGCACCGACCTTATCGCGCCCTACTGTCAGATTCCGGCAGCAGCCGTCACGGCTGCACCGGAATTCCCTGTACTTCCCGCCATTCCTTGAGCAGCACCGGCCGGCGACGCGGATAGCGTTTTCCCATCGGGACGACCGCGGCCATGCGATCGGTGCGGAAATGCCGGAAATCCTGCCGGAGTTCGCACCAGGCGACCATGACCCGGACATTATCGAAGAAGCCGAGGGCAAAGGGCCAGACCTTGCGGGTCGTGAAGGCGCCCTTCTCGTCTTCATAGACGAGTTCGAGAACATGCTCCGCGCGGATCGCTTTGCGAATGAGGCCGAGATCGGTTTTATCCTCCTGCCGGCGCGGCGCGCCGACAAGCAAGGTCGAGGTGTCCAGTTCCTCCTTGAGGCCCGGCGGCAGCACCGCGGCGATCTTGGCCAGCGCGTCGACAGCGCCGGCGGCAAGCCGCGGATCGGCGGTCTTCGCCACCCAGCGCGAGCCGAGCACCAGCGCCTCGATCTCCTCCTCGGAAAACATCATCGGCGGCAGCATGAAGCCCGGCCTCAGCACGTAGCCGAGCCCCGCCTCCCCTTCGATCGGGGCGCCCTGCGCCTGAAGGCTTGCGATATCCCGATAGAGCGTGCGCAGGCTGACACCGGTGTCAGCGGCGAGCTTTGCGCCGCTGACGGGCTGGCGGTAGCGCCGGAGCGCCTGGAGAAGGGCCAGCAGGCGCTCCGAGCGGGCGATAGTCATGATGCTTGATCCCGTATCCTTCCCGACAGCTCACCTGGGCCTGACCTTTCCAGCCCTTCGCTTGGGCTCAGGGCGTTCGTCGCTGCAATCGATTCGCTGGATCGATTGCTCAGGCTTCGCCTGACCTTTCCGGCCCTTCGCTTGGGCTCAGGGCGTTCGTCGCTGCAATCGATTCACCGGATCGATTGCTCAGGCTGCGCCTGACCTTTCCTCACCCCACTCGATCCAGTCGCGCAGAAGGCGGTGGGCGATCGCTCCCCTGACCGGCGCGAAATAGGGACTGTCCGGGCCGGCATCCAGCATGGCGGCGGCCTCGGCGCGTCCGAACCAGCGCACGTCCTGCATTTCCTGCGGATCGATCGTGATCTCGGTCGAGACCGCCTCGGCATAACAGCCGATCATCAGCGAATGCGGCATGGGCCAGGGCTGCGAGGCATGATAGCGCACGCGGCCGATCTCGATGCCGGACTCTTCGAAGGTCTCCCGCCGCACCGCGTTCTCGATCGTTTCGCCGGGCTCCACGAAGCCGGCGAGGCAGGAATACATGCCCTCCTGGAAATGGTGGCTGCGGCCGAGCAGGCAGCGATCGCGCCCGATATCGACCACCAGCATGATCACCACCGGATCGGTGCGCGGGAACATCTGGTGCTGGCAACTGGTGCAGAGACGCTTATAGCCGCCGATCTTCGATTCGGTCGGAGAACCGCATCTGCCGCAGAACCTGTTGGCGGCGTTCCAGTTCAAAAGCGCGACGGCCTGGGCGATCTCGCCCTGCAGTTCGCCTTCGATCAGCGAATCACGGAACAGCGCGCGCGCCTCCGTCGGCTTGTACTGGCTTGCCAGTTCCTCCGCCGGGATGAGGACGGGCACGGCGATGCGCGGCTCGCCGTTTTCCTTGTAGCCGAGCAGGATGGCGTTGTCGAAATCGGGTTTCAGTTCCGCAAGCTCATAGGGCGCGAAGAGCGGATCCAGGATCTGGCCGTCATGCTTCAGGATCAGACGGCTGCCGGTGAAGGCGAAGATATGCGTGCCCTCGACCGCAAGCGCCTTTTCCAGGCAATCGTCCTGGCGGTACTCGGCCTGCCGGTCCAGCTTGTTGGCGGAAAAGGCCGTGAGGCTGCTGGGCTCGGGATGGGGGGCGTCGGTCTCGAAAAGGGTCTTGGTCATGATCAGAGGGCTTCAACGAGTTTCTTGAGAAAATCCTGCTTCCGCTGTTCGTCATAGGGGACCGCCTGACCGAAGCCCCAGATGGGGCCGGGCCAGTTCGGATCGCCTTCGAACCGGGCGACAATATGCACATGCAGCTGGCGGACGATGTTGCCGAGCGCACCCACATTGACCTTGGTCGCACCGGTGACCTCCTTCAGCGCCGCCGCCACCGTGTTCGTCTCGAAGGTCAAAAGCGCCTGGTCGAGCGGGGTGAGGTCGAATATCTCGGTCTTGCCGCTCCGCTGCGGCACCAGCATCAGCCAGGGCCAGCGGCTGTCCTTCAGGATGCGCAGCTCGCACAGGCCGAGCACCGTCACCAGGTCGGTATCCCGAGCGAGCCTCTCATCCAGTTCGAAATCGCTCAAGCTTTTCCTCCCGTGTTTTTGTAATCGATAGCAGTTTTTTACAGGGTTGGCTTGCATTTGGAAGCGTTATTGCCGATATGTGCGGCGGGAGGTTGGTGGTGGACGAGCCACTCGCCAACCGGGTCAGGTCCGGAAGGAAGCAGCCCTAACGAGCCCGGCACGGGTCGCCGTGCCAGCCTCCCACCTCAATACTGGATACCATCTTGGTCAGCTTCCGGTCCGGTCAAGTGGCTGGAATGGCCCGCGCAGGCTGGCAGGACTGAATGAGCGACAACGGGCCCACCCAGACGAGCACCCCCGCTTCCAACATCTCCGGCGGCAACGGATACCGGGTGCTTGCCCGCAAATACCGTCCCAAGGATTTTTCCGACCTGATGGTCGGCCAGGAGCCGATGGTGAGGACGCTCACCAACGCCTTCGAGACCGGCCGCATCGCGCAGGCCTACATGCTGACCGGGGTGCGCGGGGTCGGCAAGACGACCACCGCCCGCATCCTCGCCCGTGCGCTGAACTACAAGACGCCCGAGATCGACAAGCCGACGATCGACCTGCGGATCCCCGGCGAGCACTGCCAGGCGATCATGGAAGGCCGGCATGTGGACGTCATCGAGATGGACGCCGCATCCCATACCGGCATCGACGACATCCGCGAGATCATCGAGCAGGTGCGCTACCGTCCCGTCTCGGCGCGCTACAAGGTCTATATCATCGACGAAGTGCACATGCTCTCGACGCAGGCCTTCAACGGCCTGTTGAAGACGCTCGAAGAGCCCCCGGAACATGTGAAATTCATCTTCGCCACCACGGAAATCCGCAAGGTTCCGATCACCGTGCTTTCCCGCTGCCAGCGGTTCGACCTGCGCCGCATCAGCGCCGCCGACCTCGTCGGCCTGTTCACCACGATCCTGGAGAAGGAAGGCATTCCGGCCGAGCCGGAAGCGCTGGCGATGATCGCGCGCGCGGCGGAAGGGTCCGCCCGCGACGGGCTCTCGCTGCTCGACCAGTCGATCGCGCATGGCGGCGGCAGCGTGCTCGCGGAGACCGTGCGCGGCATGCTGGGGCTCGCCGACCGCGCCCGCATCGTCGATCTCTTCGAGCATATCGTGCGCGGCGACGTGACCGCGGCGCTTTCCGAATTCGGCGCGCAATACGAGGCAGGCGCCAATCCGGTCGTCGTGCTGACCGACCTTGCCGATTTCACCCATCTCGTCACCCGTTTCAAATACATTCCCGATGCGGCGAACGACCCCTCGCTCAGCGAAGTGGAGCGCGTGCGTGGCCGGGAATTCGCCGACAGCGTCGCTGTCAGCACGCTGTCGCGCATCTGGCAGATGCTGCTCAAGGGCATTCCGGAAGCGGAAAACTCCTCCCGGCCTGCAGGGGCGGCCGAAATGGTGCTGATCCGGCTCACCCATGCCGCCCATCTTCCCTCGCCGGAAGACGCAGCGCGCCGGCTTGCGGATTTCGCGAATGGCGACGGCCAGCGCATGCCGGCTCCGAACGGCAATGGAGGAGGCCGGCCGGTTTCGCCGCAACCGCCGGTCAACGCCCGCGGCACGGAAATGTCGGCGCCACGCCTCCCGGCAGGCGGACCGACGGCCATGCTGCGCGCCGTACCGACGCCCGAAGACGCGAAGGAGACGCTGGAACGCCCGGCGACGCAGACCGCAGCCGAGCCCCAACCGGAGCCCAAGGTTCCCGTCCGGTCGCTGGACGATATCGCCGATCTCTGCGCCAAGAACCGCGAACCGGTACTGCGCGCCCGCATTCGCCAGTCCGTCCACCTGGTCAAGCTCGAACCGGGCCGGCTCGAAATCAACCTTGAGCCCGATGCGCCGAAATCCATCGTCAACGACCTTGCGTCGAAGCTCAGGGAATGGACCGGGATCACGTGGTGGGTGACGCTCTCCAACGAGCGGGGCGCGCCGACGCTCGCCCAGGCGGAAGAACAGGCCCAGGAACAGCGAAAGACCGATGCGCGCGCCGACCCCGACGTGGCGGCGATCCTCGCCCAGTTTCCGGGCGCGAAGATCATCAACGTGAAAATCCGCGCCACGGAAGAGGAAAACGAGGCGGAGGAACTGCCGGCGCCGGCAACCGCGGAATCTGCCGAGGGCGATATCCTGCCCGGCGACGACATCGAACTATAAAAGAAGAGGACTGAAAGATGCGCGACATCATGGGCATGATGGGCAAGGTCAAGGAAATGCAGGCCAAGATGGAGAAGATGCAGGCGGATATCGCCGCACTCGACGTCGAGGGCACTTCCGGCGGCGGCCTGGTGACCGTGCGGCTCAACGGCAAGGGCGAGATGCTCGGCCTGAAGATCGACCCCTCGCTCTTCAAGGAGGACGACGTCGAAATCCTCGAAGATCTGATCGTCGCGGCCCACAAGGCGGCCAAGGAACGCGCCGAGGCGATCACCGCCGAAAAGACCAAGGAACTGACTGCCGGCCTGCCGATCCCGCCCGGCATGAAGCTGCCGTTCTGATCGCACCGCCTGACGGAATAGGGAGGTTCCGATGACGCTCACGTCGATACTCGTCTTTGCTGCTGCACTGTTCGTCGCCGCCGGTTCGCCCGGGCCGAGCATCGCCGCGCTGGTCGCCCGCGTGCTCTCCAAGGGTTACCGCGACGTGCTGCCGTTCCTGGCGGCCATGTGGGTGGGCGAGGCCGTGTGGCTGTCGTTCGCCGTCGCGGGCCTTGCCGCGATCGCCGAGAGCTTTCAACTCGTCTTCGTGGCGATCAAATGGATCGGCGTCGCCTATCTTCTCTATCTCGCCTGGAAGATGTGGTTCGCCGAGCCTGCCGGTCCCGGCGAGGACCTGCCGGAAAGCCGCTCGGCGTTGAAGATGTTCTTCGCCGGGCTCACCGTGACGCTCGGCAATCCGAAGATCATGATGTTCTATGTGGCACTGCTTCCCTCGATCATCGATCTCGGCGGCGTGACGCTGACCGGCTGGCTGGAACTGGTCGCCGCGATGTTCGTCGTCTTGGTCGTGGTCGATCTCGCATGGGTTCTGCTCGCCGCCAAGGCGCGGCAGTTCCTCAAAAGCCCGCGGGCGGTGAGGATCGCCAACCGGCTCTCGGCCGGAACGATGGCCGGCGCGGCAGCGGCGATCGCGGCACGCTAGAAATTATACCTGACGCCGATGACGTTGGCGTTGGACCCGCCATGCATGTCGCCCAGGGTGCCCCAGGCTCCGGAACGGTGATGCAGGCGCCAGAACACTTCGAGGTCCGGCCGGGAGACGGAGCTGAAGCTCAGTTCGGGGCCGAGATAGAAGAGCGTGCTGGCATCGCCGTTACGCTCCTCCTCATTCTTGCGCTCCCGCCCCTCCATCGTCTCGGTC
Source organism: Neorhizobium sp. CSC1952 (assembly GCF_030378245.1). Taxonomy (NCBI): domain Bacteria; kingdom Pseudomonadati; phylum Pseudomonadota; class Alphaproteobacteria; order Hyphomicrobiales; family Rhizobiaceae; genus Neorhizobium; species Neorhizobium sp. CSC1952. The sequence continues at coordinate 1,438,795 of NZ_CP128416.1, forward strand.
ACATGGCTCAAGCCGAAGGTGAAGGATGGAATGATCCGAAGCGTGTTGGCTATTTCGATGGCGTCGTAACGGCCGACTACGCCGCCCCATATCTCGGCATTGGCGTTGCCGCCGAACCTTCCGGCAAGGCCCGCTTCAAGACCGAGCTTCACCGAACCGATGCTGTAGGGGAAAAACTGGTAGCCGAGACCGAAGACCGGATGATCCTCGTAACCGACACCGAACGGATTGGCCGATTCCGCCATGTCACCGTTTACCATGGCGCCGCCAAAGACAAAGACCGAATGGTCGGGATCGGTTTCAGTCCCTTGGGCGAACACGGCGCTTGCCGCCGCGATCTGCACGATCAGCGCGCCGGAAAGAAGACCGAGGGGGATGCGTCTCAAAAAACTCATACAAAGTTCCGCATAGCCGTCAATTCAGGCGGTATAGGGCCTGGCAGGCATGCCGCCATATCACCAACCATCACGGTTTCGTGATGCCGCATATGCGCCGAACCGACCTCGCTCTCTTTGGGTCGAGTTTGGCGCGGCATGCGTCGCCTGGCCGCAAGAAGTTTCACATTGGATAGCCTTTCGACGTTTCCGTTTGCCTAACGGATGGGCTAAAGGGAGAACATGGCAAAGCGAGTCACCGGCCCCGAAATCGAAAAACTCATCCAGCTTCTGGCGAAGGTTCCGGGCCTTGGCCCCCGCTCCGCACGCCGGGCGGCGCTGCATCTCATCAAGAAGAAGGAGCAGCTCCTCGGTCCGCTGTCGCATGCCATGGGCGAAGCCTATGACAAGGTGAAGGTCTGCTCGCGCTGCGGCAATGTCGATACCGTCGACCCCTGCACCGTCTGCACCGACATCCGCCGCGATCAGTCTGTGGTGATCGTCGTGGAGGATGTTTCCGACCTCTGGGCGCTGGAACGGGCGGGGGCGATGAATGCCGCCTACCACGTGCTCGGCGGTACACTCTCGCCGCTCGACGGCATCGGCCCCGACGACCTGAACATCCGCGGGCTGATCGATCGGGTCAACGAGGGCGGCATCCGGGAGATCATCATCGCGGTCAATGCGACGGTCGAGGGCCAGACGACGGCGCATTACATCACCGACCAGCTTTCCGGCATCGACGTGAAGATCACCCGGCTGGCGCATGGCGTGCCCGTCGGCGGCGAGCTCGACTATCTCGACGAGGGAACGCTGACGGCGGCGTTGCGGGCCAGGACGGCGATCTAGGGGAGAACCGGATGAAGACCCTCACCCTTTTGTCCTGCGGTTAGAGTTTTGAGGAGGATAACGTTGAGCAAGCTCGCCCCCCTCTGGCCTGCCGGCCATCTCCCCCACAGGTGGGGAGATCACAAGCGGAGAGGGCTTCCCCCATCAGCAACGGTCTGTCATCCAGGCCCCGCTCCCATGCCGGGAAACCGGTGCGCCCAGCCGATCTCCCCCCTTGAGGGGGAGATGGCCGGCAGGGCAGAGGGGGGTGTTTTCGGACGCGCCGCTGCTTTGCTTTTCGCTGCACTGTCAGCGCTCCTCCCCCTCCCCGCGTTCGCCCAGAGCAAGCCGGACGTGGAAAGGCAGTTCCAGCGGTGGATCGCCGATGACCTCGGTCCGGCGGCGAAAAAAGCCGGCATTTCGGACAGAACTCTCAAGGCCGCTTTCCAAGGCGTGACGCTCAACTGGAGCCTGCCCGATCTCGTGCCGCCGGGCACCAAACCACCGAAACAGCAGGATCAGAGCCAGGCGGAATTCTCCTCGCCCGGCGCCTATTTTTCGGAAAAGCGGCTGCAGGGACTGGCCGCGACCGGCCGGGGGCTCGCCGCCGCGCATGCCGCGACGCTGAAGAAGATCGAAACGGCCTATGGCGTGCCGGGCGAGATCGTCGTGGCGATCTGGGGCCGGGAGTCCGGCTTCGGGAAGGCGAAGCTGCCCTATTCCGCGGTGCAGGTGCTCTCAACCAAGGCCTTCATGTCGACGCGCAAGGAGATGTTCCGCGAGGAACTGATCGCGGCATTGACGATGATCGAGCGCGGCGATGTCGACGCGGCGACCATGAAAGGGTCATGGGCCGGCGCACTCGGCCAGCCGCAGTTCATGCCGTCGAGCTATCTCAAATATGCCGTCGACTTCGACCGCGACGGGCATCCGGACATCTGGAATTCGGTGCCGGATTCGCTCGCCTCGATCGCGCATTACCTGCAGAAGGAAGGCTGGCAACGCGGGCGCGACTGGGGTTTCGAGGTCAGCATCCCCTCCCAGCTCACCTGCGCGCAGGAAGGGCCGGACCTCGCCAAGCCGATTTCCGCGTGGGCGGCGGCAGGCATCACCCGCATTTCCGGCAAGGCCTTCCCCGCCGCCGATCTCAAGGCGGACGGAATGATGCTGGTGCCGGCCGGCCGGCACGGGCCGGAATTCATCGTCACGCCGAATTTCTACGTGCTCAAGCAATACAACAATTCCGACCTCTACGCGCTGTTCATCGGCAATCTTGCCGATCGCATCGCCTATGGTGCGGGGCCGTTCCAGGCGAACTGGGGGGACGTCGGAAAGATGCTGCGCTCCGATATCCTGGCCATGCAGAAGGCACTGGTTTCGAAGGGCTACGATGTCGGCAATGTCGACGGCCTGCCAGGGTACAAGACGCGCCGTTCGCTCGGCGACTGGCAGGCGAAGAACGGGCTTGCGCCGACCTGCTTCCCCGATCCGTCGCTGAAGGGAAAGATCCGGTAAGGAGCTGACAGCGAGGGCTGTCAGTGATGAAGGTCCACGTGAGCCTTGTGGAAGACGTGGTCGCTCGTCGGGATCGCCTGCCGCTCGATCATACGGTGGACGCGCGGCCCTTCCTCGCCTCTGTGGAGGGCACGGATCGCATCCCAGGCCTCCGCATCCGCCTGGGTGCGGCGCTGGTTGTGCCTGACGTAATCGGCCCAGGTCGCGGTGTGGTAGGTCTCGGTCCAGATTTCCGGATGTTCGAGATCGCGCATCAGCGCCCATTGCCGGGCACCGTCGCGAATGCGGATGCGGCGGCGCTGCGACATCAGCATCAGGAATTTCGGGATGTCCTCATCGGCGATGATATAATCGACCATATTGACGATCGGTCCGCTGCGCGGCTGGAGGTCGAGCTTCAGAAGCGGTTCGTTGAACCGGTTCAGCGGATCGAGATTGAGATCGCCGAACTGCGGCAGCGGCAGGCGAAGACCGATCAACGCTCCCGCCAGCATCGCGAAACTGGACAGCGTCAGGGCGACCGAGACGCCGAATGCATCGGACAGGACGCCCCATAACCAGCTTCCGCCGGCAATGCCGCCGAAAGTCGCCGTCTGATAGAAGGACAGTGCCCGGCCGACGACCCAGCGCGGCGTCGAGAGCTGCACCGTCGTGTTGAACAGCGACAGGGCCAGAACCCAGCAGGCCCCGGGCACGAGCAGTACGATCGCCGTCAATACGGTGCTGGAACTCGCGCCGATGACCGCCGCGCTCGCGGCAAAGCCGACGAGGGACAGGCGGACGATGGATTCGCTGGAGAAAGCTTCGCGGAGCCTGGAATTGCCGATGGCGCCGGCGATCGCGCCCACCCCGAAGGCGCCGAGCATGATGCCGTAGGTGAGCGGGCCGCCGGACACGAGGTCGCGCGCGACGATCGGCAGAAGGGCCAGGATGGCGCTTGCCGAAAGGCCGAAGACCAGACCGCGGAGCAGCACGTTGAGGATATTCGGCGACATGGCCACATAGCCGAGACCCGCCGAAAGCGCGCGCAGGAGCGTTTCGCGCGGCAGGGTGCTGTCGCGTTTCTCCGGCTTCCAGCGAAAGAGCGCATAGATGAGGGCGAAATAACAGAAAGAGTTGACGGCGAAGGCGGCGGCGGCGCCTGCCGCAGCGACGATCGCGCCGCCGATCGCCGGGCCGAGGCTGCGGGTGATGTTGAAGCCGACGCTGTTGATCGAAACGGCCGCCGGCAGAACTTCGCGCGGCACCATATCGCCTACGGACGCCTGCCAGGAAGGATTGTTGAGGGCCACGCCGCAGCCGACCAGGAAGGTGAATGCCAGAAGCAGCCACGGCGTCAGCAGATCGAGATAGGCGAAGACCGTCAGCGTCGCGGAGACGACCAGCATGAAGATCTGCGCCGTCAGCATGAGGCTGCGCCGGTTGAAACTGTCGGCGAGCGCGCCCGCGACGAGCGAAAAGAGCATGATCGGCGCCGCGGTCGAAGCCTGGACCAGCGCGACCATATCCTCGGAAGCGGAAATCGAGGTCATCATCCAGGCGGCGCCGACGGCCTGGATGAGACTGCCGAAATTGGACGCGAGGCTGGCGGTCCAGATCGTTCTGAAGGTTTGGTGCCGGAAGGGAGCCAGGGTCGATATCCGATCGGGCACTTTTCGTCCTCTTTCTTTCGTGCGTCGCTATAAACGGTTATAGACTGGAGATATTCAAATTCCAGCGGCCCCGATCAAAGAAAGAGGCTTCTCTTGCAATTCGGGGTCCGAGAGCGTATATGCAGGCCATATTCTTGATCGTCCGATGAAGAGTGGGCCCGACCGGACCCGCTCTTTTTTGTTAGGCGATCTGTCCATCCCGGTTCTGCGACAGCGATCCGGGGAATGATTGCCGGAGAGCTTATGCCGCAAACCGAAACCGAGCCGCGGCTCATCATCGAGACCGGGCTCGACCTCAGGATCGCCGAAATCATCGAGCCGGTGCTGACCGCCATGGATTACCGGCTGGTGCGGGTGCGCATGCTGAACCAGAACGGCCTGACATTGCAGATCATGGCCGAGCGCCACGACGGAACCATGGATGTCGACGGCTGCGAGGCCGTTTCCACGGCCATTTCGCCCGTTCTTGATGTGGAAGATCCGATCGATAAAGCGTATCATCTCGAAGTGTCCTCGCCGGGCATCGACCGCCCGATGGTCCGCAAGTCGGACTTCTTCCGCTGGAAGGGCCACCTGGTCAAATGCGAAACGTCGATCATGATCGACAACCGCAAGCGGTTCCGCGGCAGGATCACGGAAGCGGATACGGAAGGTTTCACGATCGAGCGGGATCAGGTCGCCTATGGCGAGGCACCGCGGGTGACGATCCCGTTTTCGGCGCTGGCCGAGGCAAAGCTCATCCTGACCGACGATCTGATCCGCGACGCGCTGCGGGCCGACAAGCTCGCCAAGGCCGAGGCCGCGAACCAGAACGACGAAGACGACGAATAACCAAACAAGAGACAAAGGCCTTTTTGAAGAAGAGGCCAAACATTCGACCTACGGAGACCAACGACAATGGCAGTGAGTGCGAACCGGCTTGAACTTCTGCAGATCGCGGATGCAGTGGCGCGCGAAAAGGTCATCGACCGCGAGATCGTGCTGGCCGCGATGGCCGACGCCATCCAGAAGGCCGCCCGCTCCCGCTACGGCTCGGAAACCAATATCCGCGCCGACATCAACTCGAAGACCGGCGAAATCCGCCTGCAGCGCCTGCTGGAAGTGGTGGAAGCCGCCGAGGACTATGGCACCCAGATCCCGCTGGCGCTGGCCCGCGACCGCAACCCCGACGCCAAGATCGGCGATTTCATCGCCGATCCGCTGCCGCCGATGGATTTCGGCCGTATCGCCGCCCAATCGGCCAAGCAGGTGATCGTGCAGAAGGTGCGCGAGGCCGAGCGCGACCGCCAGTTCGACGAATTCAAGGACCGCGTCGGCGAGATCGTCAACGGCACGGTCAAGCGCGTCGAATACGGCAACGTCATCGTCGATCTCGGCCGCGGCGAAGGCATCATCCGCCGCGACGAGATGATACCGCGCGAGAACATGCGCTACGGCGACCGCGTCCGCGCCTATGTCTACGACGTGCGCCGCGAGCAGCGCGGTCCGCAGATCTTCCTGTCGCGCACCCATCCGCAGTTCATGGTGAAGCTCTTCACCATGGAAGTGCCGGAAATCTACGACGGCATCATCCAGATCAAGTCGGTCGCCCGCGATCCCGGCTCGCGCGCCAAGATCGCCGTCATCTCGAACGACAGCTCGATCGATCCGGTCGGCGCCTGCGTCGGTATGCGCGGTTCGCGCGTCCAGGCCGTCGTCGGCGAGCTGCAGGGCGAAAAGATCGACATCATTCCGTGGTCCCAGGACCCGGCTTCGTTCATCGTCAACGCACTGCAGCCGGCCGAAGTCGCCAAGGTGGTTCTCGACGAAGACGCGGAGCGCATCGAAGTGGTGGTTCCGGACGAGCAGCTCTCGCTCGCGATCGGCCGCCGCGGCCAGAACGTCCGTCTCGCCTCCCAGCTCACCGGCTGGGACATCGACATCATGACGGAGCAGGAAGAATCCGAACGCCGCCAGAAGGAGTTCAACGAGCGCACCAACCTCTTCATGGAAGCGCTCGACGTCGACGAGATGATCGGCCAGGTGCTCGCCTCCGAAGGCTTCGCCCAGGTCGAGGAACTGGCTTACGTCGAACTCGACGAAATCTCCTCGATCGAAGGTTTCGACGAGGATACGGCGAACGAAATCCAGACCCGCGCCCGCGAATACCTGGAACGCGTCGAGGCCGAGAACGATGCGAAGCGCAAGGAGCTCGGCGTGTCCGACGAACTGCGCCAGATCAACGGCATCACCGGCCAGATGCTGGTCGCGCTCGGCGAGGACGGCATCAAGACGGTCGAGGATTTCGCCGGCTGCGCCGCAGACGACCTCGTCGGCTGGACCGAACGCAAGGACGGCGAGACGAAGAAGTTCGAAGGCCTCTTCTCGAAGTTCGACGTTTCGCGCGTCGAGGCCGAGAACATGATCGTCCAGGCCCGCCTGCTTGCAGGCTGGATCACCGAAGAGGATCTCGCCCAGCAGCAGGCCGAGGAGGCGGACACCGCAGAAGAGGAATGATCCCGCTGCGAGAGGCGCCGGATGACGATCACGGGTTGAGCGAGATTGTCGTGAACGACCGGACCTGCATCGTAACGCGCGAGAGCGGATCGCCGGAAACGCTGATCCGCTTCGTAGCCGCTCCGGACGGGCGCGTCGTGCCCGACCTCAAGCGGCAGCTTCCCGGCCGCGGCTGCTGGATCAAGGCGGAACGGACGCTTGTCGACCGGGCCGTTCAGAAGAAGCTCTTTGCCCGGGCGCTCAAAACCGAGGCGAAGGCGGATGCCGATCTCGGCGCGCTCGTCGACCGGCTGATCGCGGCCGATCTCGTGGGCATGATGAACATGGCCCGCAAGGCCGGCCAGTTCATCTCCGGCGCCATGAAAGTGGATGCCGCCGTGCGCTCCGGCGCGGCAATCGCCGTCTTTCACGCGGCGGATGCGGCCGCCGACGGCGTCAGAAAAATAGACCAGGCCCGCAAGGCCTGGAAGCTCGGATCCGAGCTGCAGGAAGACATTCCGTCCTTTTCGCTCTTCACGGGCAAGGAATTGGACGAAGTGATGGGCCAGAATGCTTTTATCCATGCTTGCGCGCTTGCAGGGCAGGCGGGTGAGGGTGTAGTGAAGCGCGCAACCATGCTCAAAAAGTACCGCGGTGTCGGTCAGTCCGGAGCAGACGGCGGCGCTGGCCGGCCAGAACAATGATACGGTCACCGGCAGATGCCGGCCGCCGTACCGGATATTTGTATACTATTGACGGGATCTGATGGTCGCCATCCGTTCCCGTCCGAAGGAACAGGAACGGAATGACCGATAACAAAGACGACAAGACACTCGGCGTTAAGAAGACCCTTACCCTGAAACCGTCCGGGGTAAGCCAGGGTACTGTGCGCCAGGATATGGGTCGCGGTCGCACCAAGGCGGTCGTGGTCGAGACGCGCAAGCGCCGCCCGATCCGCCCGGAAGACGAAAAACCGGCTTTCACGCCGGCAGCACCGGTCCAGCGGCCGGTGGAAGCCGCCCAGCCGGCGCCGCAGCGCCCCCAGGCCGCCAGCCCGCAGCCGCGGATCCATCAGCCGGCGCCGCAGGGCCAGCGTCCGCTTGCCCCTCAGGGACAGCGCCCCTCTGCAGGCCCGTCAGCCCCGCCGCCGCGCCAGCCGCAGCGGCCGACCGTGCTGCACGACCTCTCCGCCGGAGAAATGGAAGCGCGTCGCCGAGCCTTGGTGGAAGCCCAGGCCCGCGAGGCCGAGGAAGCCAAGCGCCGGGTCGAGGAAGAGGCACGCCGCAAGGCCGAGGAAGAACGCCGCAGGGCCGAAGAGGCGGCCGAAGCCGCCCGCCGGGCCGAGGAAGCAAAGACGGCGCCGGTTCAGGAAGAGCCCGCCACGGCTGAAGCCCCGGCACCTGCCGTTGCCGAAAAGCCGGCAGAACGCGCTGCCGCCGCTCCGGCCGCCCGTCCGCAGGACGCACGCCCGCAACCGCCCCGCCCAGCGGCAGCCCCCGGAGCTCAGCCCGTGGCCGGCCGCAGCCGCAGGGCCGATGAGGATGAGGACGAAGAGCGCGGCCCGGCCCGCAGCAGCACGCCCGGCCGCGGCCGTGTGCCCACCCCGGCGCCTGCCAAGGTTCCGGCCCGCCCGAAAGGCGAGGACGATCGCCGCCGCGGCAAGCTGACCATCACCACCGTCAGCGACGACGACGAGGGCGGCAGCTCCCGTGGCCGTTCGCTCGCCGCCATCCGCCGCCGGCAGGAGAAATTCCGCCGCAGCCAGATGCAGGAGCCGCGCGAAAAGGTCATGCGCGAAGTCATCCTGCCGGAGACCATCACCATTCAGGAACTGTCGCAGCGCATGTCCGAACGCGCCGTCGACGTCATCAAGTACCTGATGAAGGAAGGTCAGATGATGAAGCCGGGCGACGTCATCGACGCCGACCTTGCCGAACTCATCGCCGGTGAATTCGGCCATACCGTCAAGCGCGTTTCGGAATCGGACGTCGAGGAAGGCATCTTCAACATCGCCGACGACGAAGGCGAAATGCTGCCGCGTCCGCCGGTCGTCACCATCATGGGTCACGTCGACCACGGCAAGACCTCGCTGCTCGATGCCATCCGCCACGCCAACGTGGTGGCCGGCGAAGCGGGCGGCATCACCCAGCATATCGGTGCCTATCAGGTCGAACAGAACGGTCAGAAGATCACCTTCATCGACACTCCGGGCCACGCCGCCTTCACGGCCATGCGTGCCCGCGGCGCCCAGGCGACCGACATCGCGATCCTCGTCGTCGCGGCCGACGACAGCGTGATGCCGCAGACGATCGAGTCCATCAACCACGCCAAGGCAGCGGGCGTGCCGATCATCGTGGCGATCAACAAGATCGACAAGCCGACGGCCAATCCGCAGAAGGTGCGCACCGAACTGCTCCAGCACGAGGTCTTCGTGGAATCCATGGGCGGCGAAGTGCTCGACGTGGAGGTTTCGGCCAAGAACGGCACGAATCTCGACAAGCTCCTCGAAGCTATCCTGCTGCAGGCGGAAATCCTCGACCTCAGGGCCAATCCGAACCGGACGGCCGAGGGCACCGTGATCGAAGCCCAGCTCGACCGCGGCCGCGGCTCCGTCGCGACCGTGCTCGTGCAGAAGGGAACGCTGAAGCCCGGCCAGATCATCGTTGCCGGCGATCAGTGGGGCCGCGTGCGCGCGCTCGTCAACGACAAGGGCGAACACGTCAAGGAAGCCGGTCCCGCAATGCCCGTCGAGGTGCTCGGCCTTTCCGGCACGCCGGCCGCCGGCGACAAGTTCGCCGTCGTCGAGAGCGAAAGCCGTGCCCGTGAGATCTCCGAATATCGCCAGCGGCTTGCCCGCGACAAGGCGGCGGCCCGCCAGTCCGGCTCGCGCGGTTCGCTCGAGCAGATGATGACGCAGCTCCAGAGCTCCGGCATGAAGGAGTTCCCGCTGGTCATCAAGGGCGACGTGCAGGGCTCGATCGAAGCGATCATCGGCGCGCTCGACAAGCTCGGCACCGACGAAGTCCGCGCCAGGATCGTCCATTCGGGTGCCGGCGGCATCACCGAGTCGGACATCTCGCTTGCCGAGGCTTCCGATGCGGCGATCATCGGCTTCAACGTCCGCGCCAATGCGCAGGCACGCGCCTTCGCCGAACGTTCGGGCATCGAGATCCGCTACTACAACATCATCTACGACCTGGTGGATGACGTGAAGGCGGCGATGTCGGGCCTGCTCTCGCCGGAACGTCGCGAGACCTTCCTCGGCAATGCCGAAATCCTGGAAGTGTTCAACATCACCAAGGTCGGCAAGGTCGCGGGCTGCCGCGTCACGGAAGGCAAGGTCGAGCGCGGTGCGGGCGTCCGCCTCATCCGCGACAACGTCGTCATCCACGAAGGCAAGCTCAAGACGCTCAAGCGCTTCAAGGACGAAGTCTCGGAAGTGCCGGTCGGCCAGGAATGCGGCATGGCCTTCGAGAACTACGAAGACATCCGCGCCGGCGACATCATCGAGTGCTTCCGCGTGGAGCACGTCACGCGCACGCTTTAAGCGCTGCTTCAATAATGTTAGGAACCGCCGGGAAAAGATTTCCGGCGGTTTTGAGTTTTTAAGCGCATGTCGCCGCCGCAAAACCGCCGCACACTTTGGCGCGACATGCTTTGGGAGGAAGACATGCCAGTTTCATTCGACCTGACAGGCAAGACGGCAATCGTCACCGGCGCCAATACCGGCCTCGGTCAGGCGATTGCCGTGGCGCTTGCGGGTGCCGGCGCGGATGTGGCTCTGGTCGGCCGTTCCTCCATGGCCGAGACGGAAGCGGCGGTCAGCGCCGCCGGCGGGCGGAGCCTTTCGATCCGGGCGGACCTCTCGACGCTGGAGCCTGTCGACCGCGTCATCAAGGAAACCCTCGCCTGGACGGGACGAGCCGACATTCTCGTCAACAATGCGGGCATCATCCGCCGGGCCGATGCGATCGACTTCACCGAGGCCGATTGGGACGCGGTGATGGACGTCAACCTCAAGACGGTCTTCTTTCTCTCCCAGGCCTTTGCACGCCAGCTGATCGCCGGGGGCAAGGGCGGCAAGATCATCAACATCGCCTCGCTTCTCTCCTTCCAGGGCGGCATCCGCATTCCCTCCTATACCGCCTCGAAGAGCGGCCTTGCCGGGCTCACCCGGCTGCTTGCCTGCGAATGGGCGGGCAAGGGCATCAACGTCAACGCCATCGCACCAGGCTATTTTTCCACCAATAACACCGAAGCGCTGCGCAACGATCCGGACCGCAACGCGGCGATCCTCGGCCGCATCCCGGCCGGCCATTGGGGCGAGCCGGAAGAGCTCGGCGGCGCCGCCGTCTTTCTCGCATCGCCGGCCTCGGACTACATCCATGGCATCGTGCTGCCGGTCGATGGCGGCTGGCTGGCACGATAACCCCGCCTATTCCGAAGGCGGGAAGCCGGGAACCCATGCGCGTGATGTATGGGAATGCCCGTGTAAGACAAATTTGATCGGCATTCCCAAGATTTATTAGTTGCCATTTCTACTCATGTTTATTATCGGGGTAGCAACGACATCGCGAACCGGCCGGCAGTAACCGGCAGCGTTCCGATGTCCGTTTCTGCAAATGCCGGTTCGCGCCGAAGCGCTGCTCGCGTTGTCGAACAAGTTCGGAGTACAGCCTGTCATGTCCGTTGCCCTGAAGCCCGCTCTTTCCATGCGCCAGCCGATCAGGAGCCGGCTTCCGATAACTCTCGCCATGCTGGCACTGACCGCTACGACGGTGATGGCGCAGGCCCCGGCGCCGGATGTCGCGCCGCAAACGGCGCCGCCACAGGCCGCCGCTCCCGCCCAGCCGGCACCCGCCGAACCCGCTGCTCCATCCGCTGCGGCAGCCGAAAACCCGAGCGCTCCCGCGCAGCCGGCTGCAAGCCCGGCGGCCCCGACGGCGAGCGAGGGGCAATCCGCTCCGCAGGCCGCCGAACCGGTCGCCTCACAGCCGGAAGCTGCGGCGCCCTCATCTTCTTCGCCCATGCCGGCCGCTGCACCGGAAAACGGCGTGGCAGAACCGGCGCTCGGCGAACCCGCTTCGCAGGAGCCGGCCGACACGTTCACGCAGCTCCTCGACCCTGCGCAACGGGAGGATCTGCCGCACGACCTTTCGCCTTGGGGCATGTTCATGGCGGCCGACTGGATCGTCAAAGGCGTGATGATCGGCCTGGCCTTTGCCTCGCTCGTCACCTGGACGGTCTGGCTTGCCAAGACGCTGGAGCTTGCCGGCGCCCGCGCCCGGGCGGGCCGGACGTTGAAGATCATCCGATCCTCGCGTTCGCTTGCCGAGGCCGTGAATGCCTCCGGCGGCCGCGGCGGACCTGCAGCGCTGATGCTGCGGGCCGCAGCCGAGGAAATGCAGCTTTCCGAAGCAGCCCTCGATCATGCCCATGGCGACGGCGTCAAGGAACGTGTCGGTTCCGCCCTCTCCCGCATCGAGGCCTATGCCGGAAGACGCATGTCGCGCGGCACGGGCGTGCTCGCGACGATCGGTTCGACCGCGCCCTTCGTGGGCCTGTTCGGAACCGTCTGGGGCATCATGAACTCCTTCATCGGCATTTCCGAAACGCAGACGACGAACCTTGCCGTGGTCGCGCCGGGCATTGCGGAAGCGCTGCTCGCCACTGCGATCGGCCTCGTGGCCGCCATCCCGGCCGTCGTCATCTACAACGTTTTCGCCCGGTCCGTGACCGGCTACCGCCAGCTTCTCGCCGATGCCGCAGCCGGCGTGGAGCGGCTCATCAGCCGCGATCTCGATTTCCGCAAGGTTCCGCCGGGTGCGCGCAAGAACCCGATGTCGCTGGTGGCGGGGGGCTGATCGACCATGGCCGGCGGCATTCGCGAACATCACGGCGACGAGCTTCCCGAAAACCATGAGATCAACGTGACGCCGTTCATCGACGTCATGCTGGTTCTCCTGATCATCTTCATGGTGGCGGCGCCGCTTTCCACCGTGGACGTCAATGTCGATCTTCCCGCCTCCTCCGCCAAGCCCGCCGAACGGCCGGACGAACCGCTCTATCTGACCGTGAAGGAAGATCTCAGCCTCAACATCGGCAATGATGCCGTGGCGCGCGAGCAGCTCGCCGCGACGCTCAACCGGGTGACCGAGGGCAACAAGGACACGCGCGTCTTCCTGCGCGCCGACAAGGCGGTCGATTACGGGCAGTTCATGGAAGTCATGAACCTGCTCAGGGATGCCGGTTACCTGAAGATAGCGCTGGTGGGCCTCGAAACGCTGCCGACGCCGCCCGCCTCTGCAGCGCCGGCCGATGGCGGCGCCGAACCGCCATCCGCACCCTCCGTACCCGCGACGGGAGGCAATCCATGAGCATCGTCGTCTCGCAGACAAGTCCCGCCGGGCGCGTCGGCGAGCTGGCGCTCTGGGGTGTCGCCGGACTGGTGATGCTGACGCTGCATTACGGAACCGCCGTCTATCTGATGCGGGAAGAGCCGGCCTCACCGGCCGAGAACGCGCCGCCTGTGGCAATCATGATCGAGCTTGCTCCCGAGCCGGAAGCCGTCAACACGGAAGAGGAACAGGTTTCCCCCGACGTTCAGGACGTGGAAGAGGTCAAGAGCGAGCAGATGGAACCGGTCGAGGAGCCTCAACCGGAGCCGGTGGCCGAACCCGAGCCGCAGCCGATCGAACCGCCCCCGCAGGAGGTCGCCGAACCCGTCGAGCCCGAGCCGGTGGAGCCGGTCATCGAAGAGCCTCTGCCGGAGCCGCCACCCGAGATCACCCAGACCATTCCCGAACCGCCGCCGGAACCCGTCGAGGAGATCGACCCGATCGAGCAGCAGATAACGGCTGCGCTCGAAAATGTCGAAGTGCCCCTGCCGATGATGCGTCCGCCGATGCCGGTCGAGAAGCCTGCGGAAGTGGCGAAGAAGCCCGAGCCGAAGAAGGAGCCGGTCAAGAAGGTCGAGAGGCCGAAGCAGCAGCAGGCGCGCCGGGAAATGGCCGAGGCGAAGGTTCAGGCCCGGCAGTCGGATCGAACGGCGGCAAGCCAAAATTCCACCGGCTCGATCGCGCCATCGGTTTCGCCTGCCAGGTGGAAATCCCGCGTTCAGGCAAAGCTTGCGAGAACCGCTCGCAGGTGCCCCGGCAACAGCACCGGGACGGCGGCCGTGCGCTTCAGCTTCGACGGCGGCGGAAACGTCACCAACGTTTCGCTCTCCCGATCTTCCGGCGATTCGGCGATCGACAACTACATCATGTCGGCCGTCCGCCGCGCCTCGCCCATTCCTGCCCCGCCGTCGGGTGTCGCGAGCTATCTCGATCAGGCACTAACCTGCCAGTGACATTCGCGCTATATGCAGAATATCCATCGATGAACCTACCCGGATATTCTGCATGCACATGACACTCCAAGAAGCCGAGACGCTCGTGCAGGGCGTTTTCGAAGCCAACGGCGTTCTCGCCGAGACGGCCCGATCCGTCGCGCATGCACTGGTGCATGCGGAAGCGGCCGGCCAATATGGACACGGGCTAAGGCGCATTCCCGCCTATATCGGCCAGGCCCGCAACGGCAAGGTGGACGGCAAGGCACGCCCCACCGCCTTACGCCCGAGACCGGCCGTGCTCACGGTCGACGCGGCGCTCGGTTATGCCTATCCGGCCTTCGATCTCGCCGCCGAAAAGCTTCCCGGCATAGCTCGCGAACAGGGCATCGCGCTCGGCCTCATCCAGCGCTCACATCACGCGGGCGTCATGGCGCTGACGGTGGAGCGATTCGCCGAACAAGGCCTCGTGGCGCTGATGTTCGCCAATGCGCCGGCTTCCATGGCGGCCTGGGGCGGCAGGAAACGCCTGTTCGGCACCAATCCGATCGCCTTTGCCACGCCCGTCGCAGGGGAAGACCCCATCGTCATCGATCTCGCGCTTTCCACCGTCGCGGCGGGCAAAATCATGGCGGCCCGGCAGAAAGGCGAGAGCATTCCGGAAGGATGGGCCTTCGATGCCGAGGGCAGGCCGACGACCGATCCGAACGAGGCATTGAAAGGCGTCATGGCGCCTTCCGGCGGCGCGAAGGGCGCGGCGCTGGCGCTGATGGTGGAAATCCTGGCGGCCGGTCTGACCGGCGGCAACTTCTCCCACGAAGCAAGCTCCTTCATGGAGGAGAAGGGCACGCCGCCTTCGGTCGGCCAGATATTGATCGTCATCGATCCCACGGCCGGAGCCGCTTCCGCAGTCGAACGAATTGCGGAATTGGCCCAGGAAATGGCCTCGGAAGAAGGTGTCCGGCTGCCCGGACGGCGCGGGCGGAACGCACGGCGCGCAGCAATCGAAAAGGGCCTCGATATCGAGGACGAGGTGGTCGCCGCGATCAAGGCTCTGGCTTAGCCTCCAAGCCGTCAATGAAGGTTACCGACGTCGAATCCTCGATTTTCGAGAGGGCTTCGTCTTCCGACGAGCGCGAACGAAATCCGGCCCGGTGTGCCGAGCGTCGAACGGGCGATATCAAAGGGGAGGAGCTGAAAATGAAAAAGCCTGGCGCGGGAGGAGGATGCGCCAGGCTTTAAACTTGATCGACAACTGGGAGGAGGAGGATGTTGTCGATCCGTATCAAACGACGCTGGGAGGAGGAGTGCGTCGTTCGATGGACAAACATATAGGCTAATCGATTAAGCGCGCCAATCCCCTCTGTTGCAATGCAGCAATGCGTCAGGCGCAGAGCTTGAGCAAATGCCCAAGGGTCAAACCGTCGCTCACCAATGCCCTTTTCGGCTTCCGTGGCGGGCGTTCCAAGATGACGGTATCCTTGACGAAGAACGTGGTCTATAGCGAATGCCGAAATATGGGCAGACGGAGACGGAGATGGCAGAGATTCGATATCACGAGGGCGATATTTCGGCGGCGGATGCAGCCCGCTACACGGGGGCGATCGCCATCGACACGGAGACTCTCGGCCTCGTGCCGCGCCGCGACCGCCTCTGCGTCGTGCAGCTTTCGCCGGGCGACGGCTCCGCCGACGTGATCCGGATCGCCGCCGGCCAGAAACAGGCGCCGAACCTCGTCGCCCTGCTTGCCGACCCCTCGCGTCAGAAGATCTTCCATTACGGCCGCTTCGACATCGCCGTCCTCTTTCATACGTTCGGCGTGACGACGACACCGGTCTTCTGCACGAAGATCGCCTCGCGGCTCGTCCGCACCTATACGGACCGTCACGGGCTCAAGGACAATCTGAAGGAACTGCTCGACATCGACGTCTCCAAGGCGCAGCAGCAATCCGACTGGGCCGCGGCGGTGCTTTCGCCGGCACAACTCGAATATGCGGCATCGGACGTGCTGTATCTGCATGCGCTGCGCGACAAGCTCAACGAGCGGCTGGTGCGCGACAACCGTCTCGAACTTGCCGAGGCCTGCTTCGATTTCCTGCCGACGCGCGCGAAGCTCGACCTGCTCGGCTGGGAAGAGGTGGACATCTTCGCCCATAGCTGATGGAACAGGGTCATCGGGAACGTCCGCCGGCACATGAGACGGGGCCCTATCTCGAGCCCCTGCGCCTCGCCGTCCGGGGCGCCTTGGCGCCGCTTCCCTGGTGGCTTTCCGAATTCATCCTGTTCGGTCTGAAGCAGGCCTGGGCCTGTTTGTTCGCGGCGATCATGCTCGCGCTGCTGATCGTCACCAAATTCGTCTGGCAGCCGGGCTGGCCGCTCCATCGCTACGACTTTCTGTTCGCCGCCGCGCTTGCGGTTCAGGCGCTTTTCCTGCGCTTCAAGATGGAAAGCCGGGAGGAGGCCAAGGTCATCCTTGTCTATCACGTCACCGGCACGGTGATGGAAATCTTCAAGGTCCACATGGGATCCTGGAGCTATCCGGAGCCGGCGATCTTCCAGATCGCCGGCGTGCCGCTGTTTTCCGGCTTCATGTATGCCTCGGTCGGCTCCTTCATGGCCCGCACCATCCGCATCTTCGACATGCGCTTTACCCATTATCCGCCCATGTGGCAGACTTGGCTTCTAGCGATCGCGATCTACGTCAATTTCTTCAGCCATCACTATCTGCCCGATCTGCGTTATCTTCTGTTCGCGGCAACGGTCATCGTCTTCCGGCGCGTCAGCATCCATTTCACCACAGACCGGACGACCCTCAGCATGCCGCTGGTCGCGGCAGCATTTCTTTCGTCGGTTTTCCTGTGGGTTGCGGAAAACATAGGCACGCTGACCGGCACCTGGCTCTATCCGACACAGAAGACCTGGCATGCGGTTTCGTTCGGCAAACTCGGTTCGTGGTATCTGCTGCTCTATGTCAGCTTCGTGCTGGTGACACTGGTCCTGAAGCCGCGGCCTCCTATTTCTCAGGGAGACAAGTCCTAATCTCCCGGTAATATTCCGTTAACCTTCGGAACCTATTTTTGCCCGAGGTATACCTCTCAACGAGACCGGATATCGGGCCATGTTGCTTCCCACCCAGCAGTCCTACGGGCTTGCCGCGACCAACGTGATGCAATCGATGCTCGACGGCATCGAGGAGCAGCGCAAGAAAGAGGAAGCCGAAAGATCCGGCAAGGAACGCGATCCGGTCAGCGAGGCGCGCATCAGCGCCAGCGAGGAAGCCAAGCGGGCCAAGGAAAAGATCACGTCCGCCCTCTTCGGCGTCAACCGCACCGATCCCAACGAGTTGAAGATCGAACTCATAGACCGTCTTGCCGCCAAACTCGGCATCGATACGGACGAGGCACGCTCTTCCTATCGGCTCGGCAGGGCGCTGGAAGACGCGTTGAAGGACATGGGGCCAGCCGGAGCAGCCAAGCTTGCGGAAGAACTCGGCCTCAAGGAGATCGGTGTCTCGATGGCGACGCTGCTGGCGGCGATCAAGAACCCTTATGGCGACGACAACCAGCGCCTGATGGAGGGCCTGAACAAGAAGGCCAACGGCGGCAAGCTCGGTACGGAAGTCGAGCGCGTGGTGCAGCGTCTCGAAGACGTCGCCGATCCCAAGACGCTCGAAGAGCTGAAACTCGGTCCCCAGGGTTACGATCCCACACGCGTCGAGGACGAGGAAACCCGCGCCGAGCGCCGGGAAGACATCGAAGCCGCAGAGGCGGGGAAGAAGCTCGAGGATGTCCAGAAGGTTCAGGACGTCATCGAGGAAAAGAACGAGCTGCCGGTGGGGGAGCCGGGCACGGAAGGCTCGGACACAGCGGCGCCGGTCGATGATGCCGCACTGCTGGCCATATTTGCCGCCGCGGCGGAACAGGTTGCCAATTCCGACACCGCCGAAGCAACGGAGAATCTTGCTTCTGATGAGGCTTCGATCGACGACAAGAGCACGGCATCCGCCGAGGCTCCGGTCGAAGGCGAGGCTCCGGCAAACGAATTCAATGCCCCGGCGATCGAAGAGCTCACTGCCGAGAAGGCGGTTGAAGGGGAAGAGGCCGATATCCTGCCGGTGCGCGTGGATGATATCGGCGTCTACGAGTTGCTGAAGAGGAAACTGGCTGCGTAGTCCTCCAAGCGCCCAAGTCTTCCGCCCACCTGCCCCGCCCGAGATCACTTTCCGCTAATATGTTAGCGAGGCATTAACCTTTTTACCTCAGGGTAGATGCTATCTATCGGCATGGGAACGCCATGAGGCGTTACGGTCGCAGCGCCGTTTCGTTGCGAAAACACAAATCGCTTAGCCGAACTGTCCCTATCGTCGCAATCAGATATGGAGCGTACGATGCTGCCTCCAGTTCGTGCCACGCTAAGTTCATTCGTCGATTATCAGACGCCGTCGCAGCAGCCCATGCCGCGGCAGCGGATCGATGTGGCCAACAGCGCGGTCACCGCGGAAACGATCACCTCCCCTTATCTGTCGGGCGGACGGCTGGACATTCTTTCGCTTTCGGCCCAGCTGCGGCTTGCGCAGGGCTTCTCCATTTTTGCGGAAACCATCGGCAAGCTGATCAAGCTCCCCCGCCGCGAAGGCGAGGCGCTGCTCGATTACGCGCAGCGTCTTTCGGAGGCGGTCAAGGCGATGAACCCGGCCGAAAGGGCCGCGCTCGAACGCATCCTCAACCAGCTCGTCAAGGGTGTCTCGCTGCGGCTGATGACGGACATCCTCAACAATCCGGCCGGACCGGATGCGGCGCGATTCGCGATGCGGATGGAAACCGCACAATTGCTCGACCCCCGCGATCTGGCCGCCAAGGCCGTCGTCAGCTCCTACCGCCAGAACGCCGGGGCCGAGCAGTCGGCCACCCCGCCACCGCGGCCGGCCAACAGTACCACGGCTCCATCCGGCCAACCCGCCGGAAACGGGACCCCGTCTTCGACGGCCGGGACCCAGGCGGCATTGCCGACCTCCGCAAACGGCACCTCTACCGCCGCAGGGCAAGCCGGAGACACCGGGCGAGCGGCCATTGCCGCCCCGGCGAACGATCCGGACATGCTTCCCGGAAAAACTGCTATGTCTGGGTTCAATGCCGGAACGGCAACCCTCGCAACGGCACCCCTCCCCTCCGCGGAAGAAAATACGCTGCATGCGGAGAACGGCTCGAAGACCGGAAGCTCCGGCGTGACGATGCAAGAGCAGGAAATCACGGCGGAGCTTGCCGAAAGCGGCCTGTCCGGTGGGACGGAAGGTTTGGCGGACGAAACGCCGGAGGCTCCATCCGTCACGCGACGTTTCGAAGGCGACGGGCGGAGAGCCACCCCTTCCGCTTCAGGCGACCGGCAGACATCCTCGCCTATCCTTTATGACGGCCCGGCGCTTGCCCGGCTTTCCCAGCGCGGCATCGAACGCGCAGTGCTTCACGGCGACAAGGCAGCGGCTGGTGCCATGACGGAATTGCTGGCGAAAGTGTTCGCCGAAGGCGCAGGCGAGCTCATGGAGCCGCTACCGGCCGCAGCAAGACCGTTGCCCGAGCAGCAGACGCTGGCGGAACTGCTGGACGGCGAATTGCCGGACACTGCCGCGCGGGCAAAGGAAGAGGCCGCCGGTGCCGTGGCCAGACCGGCCGCGCAGGCCGCCGCAGAGCCGGAGACTTCGGCTCCCTCTACTCGCACCGCCAGCGCACCGGCGAACCCGAACGGCCAGCCTGCCGGCACAGCGGAACTCAGCGAACAGCTCGCCCTCCCCTTGCCGCTGCCGCATGTCCTGCGCGAGGGCGTGCCCCTGCCTTACGTGGCCTATCCGCCCGAGGAACGCGAAAGGGATCCGGAAGAACGCAAGACGAAGGCGATCTCGGAAACCGACGAGGACGGCGAGCAGCAGCACTCCGGCCAGCAGGCATCCAGCGAGGATGGTTCGAACGAGGGCCCGAAGGAAGACGCCGGCGAGGAAGCCCCGGACGAAGAGGCCGGGGATGCAGGCCGGGCGAACGATCTCTATTGGCGCATGGCCGGCTGGACCTGACCCCACCCATCGGAAACGGCATGAAAAAACCGCCGGACTTTCGCCCGGCGGTTTTCTATTTTTCTGCGTAACGTCGATTACTCGGCGTTGTTGCGGTTCTTCAGAGCCGCACCGAGGATGTCGCCGAGCGAAGCGCCCGAGTCCGACGAACCGAACTGAGCGACGGCTTCCTTCTCTTCGGCGATCTCGAGAGCCTTGATCGACAGCATGACCTTGCGGTCCTTCTTGGAGAAGTTGACGACGCGGGCGTCGACGATCTGGCCGACCGAGAAACGCTCCGGACGCTGCTCGTCGCGGTCACGCGAGAGATCTGCGCGGCGGATGAAGGAGGTGATGTCCTCGTGGTTGACGAGCTTCACTTCGATACCGCCATCGTTGATCGCGATGACTTCAGCCGAAACAACCGCGTTCTTGCGAAGGTCGCCGGAAGCGGCAGCTTCACCGACCGAATCACGGCCGAGCTGCTTGATGCCGAGCGAGATGCGCTCTTTCTCGACGTCCACATCGAGAACGACAGCCTTGACGACGTCGCCCTTGTTGTATTCCTCGATGACCTGTTCGCCCGGACGGTTCCAGTCGAGATCGGAGAGGTGGACCATGCCGTCGACATCGCCTTCGAGGCCGATGAACAGGCCGAATTCGGTCTTGTTCTTGACTTCGCCTTCGACTTCAGTGCCGGCCGGGTGGCTGTAGGCGAATGCCTGCCACGGGTTTTCCAGCGTCTGCTTGAGGCCGAGCGAGATACGGCGCTTGGACGGATCGACTTCGAGAACGACGACATCGACTTCCTGGCTCGTGGACAGGATCTTGCCGGGATGTACGTTCTTCTTGGTCCAGGACATTTCGGAGATGTGGATCAGGCCTTCGATGCCCGGCTCCAGCTCGACGAACGCACCGTAGTCGGTGATGTTCGTGACGGTACCGGAAATCTTCTTGCCGACCGGGTACTTGGCCGAGATGCCATCCCACGGATCGGACTCGAGCTGCTTCATGCCGAGCGAGATGCGGTGGGTTTCCTGGTTGATGCGGATGATCTGAACCTTGACCTGCTGGCCGATGTTCAGGATTTCCGACGGATGGTTGACGCGGCGCCATGCCATGTCGGTGACGTGCAGCAGGCCGTCGATGCCGCCGAGGTCGACGAACGCACCGTAATCGGTGATGTTCTTGACGACGCCGTCAACAACCTGGCCTTCTTCGAGGTTCTGAACGATTTCAGAACGCTGCTCGGCGCGGGACTCTTCGAGAACCGTGCGGCGCGAAACGACGATGTTGCCGCGGCGCTTGTCCATCTTGAGGATTTCGAAGGGCTGCGGGTTGTGCATGAGCGGGGTGACGTCGCGGATCGGACGGATGTCGACCTGCGAACGCGGCAGGAAGGCGACGGCGCCGTCGAGATCGACGGTGAAGCCACCCTTGACCTGGTTGAAGATGACGCCTTCGACACGCTCGCCGGCCTCGAACTTGGCTTCGAGCTTGACCCAGCTTTCTTCGCGGCGAGCCTTCTCGCGCGAGAGAACCGCTTCGCCAAGCGCGTTTTCGATGCGCTCGACATAAACTTCGACTTCGTCGCCGACCTTCAGCGAACCGTCCTTGCCCTTGGCGCCGAATTCCTTCAGCGCGATGCGGCCTTCGACCTTGAGGCCGACGTCAACGACCGCAACATCCTTTTCGATCGCCGTCACGATGCCCTTGGCGACATAGCCTTCGGCGAGATCGGTCTTGGAAAAGGACTCTTCGAGGAGGGCTGCGAAGTCCTCCCGCGTGGGGTTAGATACTGCCATGAAATCTCCTAGAGTGCCCCTGGAGGCACGTGTTGCGCCGGTGGTTCGTGTTGTACACGCCTGAGCATCATGTCCGCCTCCCTGTTTTCTGGAGGCAAATCCGGCGCGGGGACAGAGCGTCAGGCTATTCTTCGAAGACGAAGCCGGCTTCAGCCGGCCACATCGTCAATCTTTCTTCAAGGCGGCGTCGATGATCGTCTTCGCAGCCTGAAACGCGGCCTCTATACTCATTTCCGAGGTATCAAGCAAGTGCGCATCCTCCGCAGGCCTGAGCGGGCTGTCGGCGCGGCCCATGTCGCGCTCATCGCGCTTCTTCACGTCGGCGAAGATCGCCGCGTAATCAGCCGCCTCGCCCCCGGCGACGATTTCGTCGTAGCGGCGCCTCGCCCTCACCTCGGGCGAGGCGGTGACGTAGAGCTTGACCCGCGCATCGGGACAGACGACCGTGCCGATGTCCCGGCCATCCAGCACCGTTCCCGGCTTCTTCCTCGAAAAAGCGCGTTGCGCCTCCACCAAGGCCCGGCGCACGAGCGGCATGACGGCGATCTTCGATGCCGCCTCGCCAATGGCGTGGCTCGACAATATGTCGCGATCGAGACCCGCCAGTTCAATCCCCCTGGCCATTTTTTCGGCGACCCTCTCGTCGTCCAGCGGCAGGCCCGCATCGATCAGCGCCTTGGCGGT
This sequence comes from Neorhizobium sp. CSC1952, assembly GCF_030378245.1. Taxonomy (NCBI): domain Bacteria; kingdom Pseudomonadati; phylum Pseudomonadota; class Alphaproteobacteria; order Hyphomicrobiales; family Rhizobiaceae; genus Neorhizobium; species Neorhizobium sp. CSC1952. The sequence goes on from NZ_CP128416.1 coordinate 1,461,501, forward strand.
GGCGCGGTAGGTGAGCCCCGTATCGAGATGATGGAAGCCATATTCCTCGGCGATCCGGCGGGAAAGCGTGCCCTTGCCGGCGGCGGCTGGTCCGTCGATGGCGATGATCATTGCAGGCGTCAATTTCTCAAACTCAAGTGTTGCGCATGGCGCCGTAGCGGCGGACAAGTTCCGCCATATGTCCTTGTCCGGGCATTTCATCAAGTCCCGCCGCGACACCTTCGCGATCTCCGGCCGGACGGTTCTGACTGACCTTCCATTTGCCTTCGATCTCGGCGATCTCGATCTCGACGCCGACAATGCCCTTCAGCTGGGCGCGGATGAAATCCTCCGGCGCGTCGCCGACCGCCCAGGGCGCAGCGCGGCTGCCCTCATGCTGGCTGGTGATGGCATCGATCTGCGCGAGCAGCCAGTCGGCATCCTCGATAATGCGTGCAGGTCCCCGCGCCTGCACGATCGCGTAATTCCAGGTCGGCACGACTTTTCCGGTCTCGCGCTTCGTCTGATACCAGGAGGGCGTGACGTAGGAATCCGCGCCCTGAAAGACGGCAAGCACAGACGCGCCGTCGCGGATGTCCTTCCATTGACCGTTGGCACGGGCGAGATGCAGCCTCAGCGTGCCCTTTCCGGAAACCGCAGAATCCAGATGGAAGGGCACCGGATTGGCAAGCAGCCCAGAATTGCCGGCGGTGACCAGGAGACCGAGCGGATGAGCACGGATCAGCGCATGCTGGGTGCCGAGATCCTCTTCCCGGAAATGCGGCGGCTGGTACATGGGCGGCTCCTTCGATCGTCACCTGCGGTGCTTACCACAAAGCCGGCCAGCGATCACCCGCAGAGCCTTGATGAAAGCGATGAAAGTTTGCCTTTGACATCAAGAGGCGCAGGCCTTATGGGGACCGGCTTAGATTTTTCACCCGACAAAGCCGCAATAAAGCGGCATGCCGATCTATTCGGCCATCCTCATGAGGCTCTGACTGTGGCAAAAGCGGAACTCGGAACCAAGCGCACCGACCCCGATACCGGCAAGAAATTCTACGACCTGAACCGCGATCCGGTCGTTTCCCCCTATACCGGCAAATCCTGGCCGCTTTCCTTCTTCGAAGAGAACAGCGCGGCCGTGAAGATGGAACAGGCCGAGGAGGAAGACGTCCAGGAAGTCGATACCGAAAACCAGGAAGTCGAACTCGTCTCGCTGGAAGAAGGCGATGAGGCTTCGGGCAGCGACGATCTGCCGGATATGGGCGACGACGACGTCGATCTCGGCGACGATGACGACGATACGTTCCTCGAAGCCGACGAGGACGACGAGGACGACGACATGTCCGGCATCATCGGCGTGACCGGCGACGACGACGAAGTCTGATCGATTTCAAGAGTAAGGCCCGGCAATTCCATAAAAATTGCCGGGCAGAGAAATTTCGGCTTGCACTCTCCGAAAACCGGAAGTAATAAGCCGCCACTCCGCAAGGCACAGCGCCGCGGAGCTTCCCAGGACCGGAAATACCGGACCACCCTGATGGGGCTATAGCTCAGCTGGGAGAGCGCTTGCATGGCATGCAAGAGGTCAGCGGTTCGATCCCGCTTAGCTCCACCAAACCTTCTCTTCGAATGGATATGCAGAACCCCGGGAAGCGGGGATCGAGTTATCGCATGATCGGGCCGGAATGCAGACGGGCCGCCAGCCCGCGAGCGACCCGGCCGTGGCGCGATCCGGCGGAACGCGCCCGAGGCCGCGCCTTGTATGCTGCCTTCCGTTCCGGTTCGGTGGGCGATGCGCATGCCAGCTCGTTGACTGCCACCTCTTCGAGATAGTGCTGCCGATGCGCTTTGGCCATCTGCCGGATGACGACCGTGAAAACGGCGCTCAGAGCCGCGATGCATGCCAGAATGAAGACCAGAGCGACCATATGCGCCTCCTCATTCATCCGTAACGCCGAGAACGGCGGAAAGTTCGAGAATTCCGCCCGATTCCCGTTCACATCGGTTCACATCGCCTTGCCCGTCATGCGGCCGCGGCGCCGCTCGAGCCAGGCCGCTCCCTGCAACGAGGCGAGAATGACGATCACCCCGATGACGACGCGGACTTCCGGCACCTCGTCGAAAAAGACATAGCCGACAACCGTCACGAAAACGATCGAGAGATAGCCGACAGGCGCGAGCACGCTGGCATCGGCGATGCGATAGGCACGCAGGAAGCAATATTGCCCAAGCTGGGCAAGGAAGCCGATGCCGAGAAGCGGTATCCAGTCGAAAGGCACGACCGGCTGCCAGGTGAAGGCTGCGGGAATCGCGGTGATGACCGCGAGCCCGACGGTATAGAAGACCATCATCACGGTGGTGTTCTCGTCCCTCAGGGCGCGCGTCTGGATGATCGCAAGCGAGCCGAAGACCACCGAAACCAGGACGACCAGCACCTCGACATCGAAGCTCTCGGTTCCCGGCGCCATGACGATCAGCACGCCGGCAAAGGCCATTGCCGCGCCGAGCCAGCGGATGCGGCTCACCGTCTCTCCCAGCATGGCAACCGCCATGGCCATAGTGATCAGCGGCCGGGAAAAGCCGACCGCATTGACCATGGCGAGCGGCAGCATGGTGATGGCCAGAAAGTTGCTCGTGAGCGCGATCGCATTGCAGGAGATGCGGAAGATATTGCGCCAGGGATGCTTGATGCGCGTCATCTCCGCCCGATGGTGCCAGATGAGCGGCAGGATGAAGAGCAACCCGATCATCGCCCGGATGAAGACGAGCTGGAAGGCGGGATAGGTCGCCCCTTGCGCCTTGACGAGCGCCGTCATGCCGCCGGAGACGAGCGTCATGTCGAGAAGCAGCCAGCCGATACCGATGCGGGCATTGGAGGTCCGCTCGCTTTCCGCTTCTGGCGCTGCCTGCGTGCTCACGCCGGCTGCACGAGATTGGCCATCAGCCGGAAGGCGCCGGGCACGAGCTTGTCGAGCTGATGGTGCAGTACGAGGCTGGTATGGGTGTGGCGGCCCCTGCCGATCGCGCCGGAGACAAGCGCGCCCTTGAGCGGCTGTTCGTTCGGATCGTGCATGGCGAGCAGCGGCTCGTAGACATCATCCCAGCGGGAGGCGAAATAGAGGCCCCGCTCCTTGTCCCAACCCTGCCAGTCTTCGGGCCCGATGACGTTGGGACCCTGCAGCAGAACATGATCGGGCGAAAGCACGGTGACCTCGGCTTTCGGATCGGTAACGCGCCAGCGCAGCGACGGCGAGCCGATCTCGATGCGGCGCACCGGCGTCTCGCCCGGATTCCAGCCGTCGCTCGGGCGGTGATAGAGAGTGACGAGATGGCCGCCCTCCTCGACGAAACGGTGCAGGCGCCCGGTCGCCGCGGCGAGATCCTTGCGGATGCCGAAGGCGAAGATGCCGACGACGATCGTGGTGAACTGCGACAGGTCGCCGCTCAACGCCTGCGCGTCGAGCTCGGTCACGTCGAGACCCATGCGCGCCAGCCACATGCCGACCCGATCTGCACCGCCGCCGACATAACCGACGCGGGCGCCTTCCGGCAGGTTCAGATCGAGTGACAGGACTTTGAGCGCAGCCGGGGCGCGGAAACCGGCGCGGCCGATATGCCGATAGACGATCGGCGTAACCTGGAACGCCGGGCGGCCGTCGATCTGCGGCTCGATCTCGGCCAAGCCGGGCTTTGCGGCGTCGGTCGGCGAGGCGGTCCAGCCGCCGTCCGTCTTTTTCATCACCCAGCCGGCCGGCGTCTTGAAGGAAAGGGGCGCATCGACGCCCGAAATGCTGGCCTTGATCGGCCATTCGGCCCGTTTCGTGCCGAGCGGAACCACCAGCGCATCCGGCAGCAGCGTGAGCGACTGGGCAGGCGCCACCGCAAACGGCTCTTCCAGGTCGAAAGCGCCGGTCACCATGCGGCCGCCGATCTCTGCGGACACTTTCACACAGGCATGCCCATTGCCGCCGAGCGCCGACCAGGCCGGCAGATAGAGACCGGAAAGCGGCGCGGCGCGTGCTGCGGTCAATGTGAAGACACGCTCGTCACCATGCGACCGGGGCGAAGCGGATATGCCAGCCGGCAGGACCGGGGTGACATCGACCTTGCGGCCCTTGGCACCGTCGCCGAGTTCGACCGTCATCTCCGAGACGGAGCCCGGCGAAATGGTCGAGGGATCAACGTAAGCGCGCTCGAAAATGGCGGCGGCATCCAGGATTGCGGCATCCACTTCCACCTGTTTGCGGGCGATCCGGTGGCCGTGCAGGGTTTTGAATTCTTCCGGGGCGGACGACACCGCAACGTCCAGCCAGCCCGCCGCTTCGGTCAGCGCCTTCATGATTGCGTCGCGATCCGGGAAAGCCGCGATTGCCACGGCGATCGCCGCATCGGCGGAACGGAGGGCCTCCGCCACATTGGCGGGCAAGCCGGGAAGACCGGCAAGCACGGCGAACGATGCAGGCAGGTCTTCGAGGACGGACTGTTCCGCCTTCGAGCCGGCCGCAGAGAGTTTCAGGTGCAGTGGCCAGGCCGTGTCCGGCCGCTTCGGCCAATGGCCCATGCCCTGCGAGGCGTGGTAATAACGCGACCACTCGCCGATACGGTCGTAATCGGCACCCGTTGCCGGTTCACGGCCCTCGGCAACGACGGTAACCGTCGTATCCGGCGGCGGCACTTCGTCGTCATAGGTATCGCCGCCGCCCGACCAGGCCGGCAGGTAGTATTTGGCGACCTTCCAGGGCTTCAGGCCTTCGGCGAGATGTTCGGGGTAGGCATTGGGGTCGGCTGCGAGTGCAATCGCCGTTTCGGCGGCACGGGTCATGGCGCGGTGATGGCCGTGCTGACCCGGCACATCGAGGAAGGTCGGGATGACGATATCCGGCCGTTCCATGCGATAGGCGCGCACCAGGCGCTCAACGATACGGGCCTCGCCCCAGCGGGTGAAGGTCGCGTCGCCATCCTTGGAGAAGCCGAAGTCATGTACCGGATCGGCCGGGCCGTGGCCCAGCCAGCAGACATCGCCATCGATGGCGCGGGCCGCCTCTTCCAGCTCGCGGGAGCGCAACACACCGAGCGGGCCGAGCCGCTCGGGCCCAAGCGCATTCTGACCACCCTCGCCCCGCGTGGAGCAGGCGATGACGACCCGCATGCCGAGGCCCAGGCGGAACCAGGCGAGCATGCCGTTCTGCTCGTCGTCCGGATGGGCGCCGGTGTTCATCATCGTGACCGTCGATTTCAGCCGCGAAAGCTTGCGATGAAGCCGGACGAGCGAGGGATCGGACATCTGCCGTTCGATGCGTTCGCGGGCGGTCAGCATGAAATCTCTCCTCAATATGTCATGCGGGAATATCGGCGAGCCCCGCCAGCGAGGTTTCGAGCTTGGGGGTCACCATGTCGAACAGCGGAAGGGCGGCGGCGCCGAGGGCGGCGGTCAGCTGCCCGGTCTGACCGCGCAGGACGCGCGGCAGGTCGCGCTGACGGCGGCTCGCGACCGAGGTCGGCAAATTGCCCATGCGGGCGATGACGTCATCCATGATGGCGTCCGGAAGCGCGCCGCCGAGGATTACCGTCTGCGGATCGAGTATGTTTTCGAGCATCGCGACCATGGGGCCGAGATAGGTGGCGGCTTCGTCGATCCACTCCTCGACGACCGGATGCTCCGCCCGGTGCAGCCTTTCGAGATCGGCGAATTCGCATTCCGGAATGCCGGCGCAGCCGAGCTTCTCCTTCAGCACATAGACCGAGGCATACCCTTCCAGACAGCCGAGCTGGCCGCAGGAGGGACACGGCCGCCCTTTCGGCACGACGGTGACATGGCCGATCTCCCCGGCATTGCCGAAAGCGCCGCGATAGGGCGCCCCGTCCTGAATGATGCCCAAACCGATGCCGACGCCGAAATAGATCATGCAGAAATTGGAGATCGCCAGGCCCGCGCCGAACAGGCGCTCGCCGACGGCCGCCGCCGTCGCGTCGTTCTCCACGACGACCGTGTGGCCGCAGGCTTCGCTGAGCGCCTGGGCGGCATCGATGCCGGCCCAGCCGGGCAGCGTGGTGGGGCCGACCGACGTCATGCCGTCGATCTCGAAAGGGCCCGGCATGACGACGCCGGTGCCGAGCAGTTTCGACCCCACGCTCTTTCTGACGGTCGAAAGCTCCGAGGTGAAGGATGCAAGAATATGCCGGGGCGTCGTATCCTTGAGGGAGGTGATCCGCTTCGCCCTCAGCCTTCCGGAGAGATCGAGCGCGACCGTAACCATATGGTCGGCGGCGATCTCGACGCCGATGGTCGCGCCGCCTTCGGGATTGACGGCAAACTGGATGGGCGGCTGGCCGCGACCGGAGCGCAGGCGCCCCATCTCCATCAGCAACCCCTCGCCGACCAGTTCATCGACGATATTGGCGACGGCCTGGGGGGTGAGCTGGGTCAGCTTGGCAATATGGGCACGGCCCAGCGAGCCGTGCCGTCGCACCACGTCTAGCACGACGCGCCGGTTGTGATCGCGGCTTCGTTCGGGATTCTTCCCGATGGCCACCGGGTGCGTGCCGATCGTCTGTATCGTCATGTCGCCGACTTCCAGTTTCGGGAATTCATAACGCCGGAAAACGGTTTCCCGCAATAGAATAATTCAAGTAAATTATCTTATTGACAAACGAGCGCCGTCAGGGAACCGTAAGAGACAGGACTGGGGCAAAAGGGGCCGCAGTGCTCGGACGGAAGGCTACCTTCCGGAAATCAATAAACGCATCGACCGCGACATGCGGACGGATGCAGGGAACAATCAGACCCCAAGACCGGCTGACCCGGCGGGGCAAATGGAGGCTCACATGCGCAAGGCAACCTTGTTGGCCGGTCTCGTCGCCGGCTTCAGCACATTCGCATTCAATGCCGCACAGGCGGTCGAGATCGAATACTGGCAATATGTCTTCGAAACGCGCGTGAAGGCGATGGACCAGCTCATCGCCGAGTTCCAGAAGGCCAATCCCGACATCACCGTCAAGCAGGTCACCTTTCCCTATGCCGATTACCAGACCCGCGTGATCGCGGCCAACATGGCCGGCAACGGCCCTGACGTCCTGCAGCTTTTCTACGGCTGGCTCGACAAGTTCGCGGCCGGCGGCCTGCTGCAGCCGATGCCGACCGACGCCTTCCCGCATGACAAGATCGAAAGCGAATTCTTCCCGATCGTCTCCGCCATGAAGCGCGGCGACGACTATTATGGGCTGCCGACGGCTGTGCGCTCGCTCGCCCTCTTCTACAACAAGAAGCTCTTCACCGAAGCCGGCCTCGATCCGAACAATCCGCCGAAGACGCTCGACGAATATGTCGCGGCAGCCGAGAAGATCGCCAAGCACGACGCATCCGGCAATCTCACCGTCGCGGGCTCCACGCTCGACATGGGCGGCCAGGACCATCAATGGTGGCGCGAAGTGCTGATCCGCCAGTTCGGCGGCACTCCCTACACCGACAACGACACCAAAGTCGCCTATGACAGCGAGGCCGGCATCAAGGCCCTGAAGTTCTATACCAGCCTGCAGCTCGAGAAGAAGATTGGCGCCGCCGGCTTCATGGACGAAGGCCAGGCTGCCTTCCGCGGCGGCAAGGCGGGCATGACGATCGACGGCACCTTCCGCCTCGGCGCGTTCGGCTCGATCAAGGATTTCGAATGGGGCGTGACGGAGCTGCCGGCCAACAATGAGGGCGTGCGCTCCAACTATGCCAGCTACTTCGCCAACGGCATCAGCGCCAAGACGACCGGCGAGGAGCTGGAAGCCTCCAAGAAGTTCCTGGCCTATCTGACCTCCCCGGAGGCCATGGCGATCTGGCTGAAGACGGTCGGCGAACTGCCGGCGCGCCGGTCCGCAGCTCTCACGGAGGCCAATCTCAAGGACCCGATCTACGGACCGTTCCTCAAGGGCCTGGAATACGCCCATACCACGCTCTTCCTGGACGAAGCCGCCCAGCGCCAGAACGCGATCGACATGGCAAACCGCGTGCTGCTCGAGGGCCAGTCCGTCGAGGACTCCATCAAGCAGGCCGCGGAGGCCGAGCAGGAAATCATCGACGCGGCCAAGCCGTAATCCGACTCCATCTTTGACGGGGCCGGCCATGGCAACGATTGAACAGCAGGGGGCGGCGGCAGGCCGCCCCGGCGGATCCTTCGGGGACCGCCTTTCCATGCGGACGAAACGGCTCCTCTGGGTCTGGGGTTTCCTGGCGCTGCCGATCCTCTTCTACACGGTGATCCGCTTCTATCCGACAGCGCAAGCCTTCTGGCTGTCCTTCACCAACTGGGACCTGCTGCGTCCGGCGAAATTCATCGGCATCGCCAACTATGCCAAGCTGTTCAAGGATCCGCAATTCTGGAAGGTGTTCAAGAACACCTTCACCTACCTGATCGTCGGCACGCCGATCAGCCTCGTCGTCGCCTTCACGATCGCCTTCTATCTCGACCGCGTGCGTTTCATGCACGGCTTCATCCGGGCGCTCTATTTCCTGCCCTATCTCACGACCGCCGCGGCCATGGCCTGGGTCTGGCGCTGGTTCTACCAGCCGCCGCCAATCGGCGTCATCAACGACGTCTTCGGCATGATCGGCATTCCTCAGCAGCCTTTCATCCGCTCGGTCGACCAGGCGCTCTATTCGATCATGGTGACGGCGATTTGGGCCGGGCTGGGCTTCCAGATCATCATCTTCATGGCGGGACTTCGCGCCATCCCGACCACTTTCTACGAGGCCGCGCGAATCGACGGTCTCGGCGAATGGGCGATCCTTCGCAAGATCACCCTGCCGCTCCTGAAACCCACCACCGTCTTCCTCGTGGTCTTCTCGTCGATCGGCTTCCTGCGCATCTTCGACCAGGTCTACAACATGACCACCAACGATCCCGGCGGCCCGCTCGGCTCGACCAAGCCGCTGGTGCTGATGATCTACCAGACCGCGTTCAACTCCTATGCCATGGGTTACGCCGCGGCGCAGACCGTGGTGCTCTTCACCATCCTGCTGATCGTCTCGCTGCTGCAGCTCTGGATCCTGAGGGAAAAGAAATGAGCGACGCCGCAACTCTCTCCCCTCCGCTCTACAGGGCCAATATCCGCCCCGGCCGGATCGTCGTCTGGACATTGCTTCTGATCGGCGGGCTGATCATGGTCTCGCCGCTCGCCTTCATGTTCTCGACCTCGCTGAAGACCGCAGATCAGGTCTACGATCTCAGACTCATTCCGGCCGCGCCGACGCTCGCCAACTATATCGCCGTATTGGCAGACGGGCGTTTCATGCGCTGGTTCTTCAACTCGATGCTGGTCGCGGTCATCGTCACCCTGTCGAACTGCTTCTTCGACAGTCTCGTCGGCTACACGCTCGCCAAGTTCGAGTTCCGCGGCCGCTACTTCATCTTCCTGGCGATCCTCTCCACCCTGATGATCCCGACCGAGATGCTCGTCATCCCGTGGTACCTCATGTCGAGCCAGCTCGGGTGGCTGGACAGCTACTGGGGCATCATGTTCCCCGGCATGATGACGGCCTTCGGCACCTTCCTGATGAAGCAGTTCTTCGAGACCGTGCCGAACGACTTCATCGAGGCGGCCCGCGTCGACGGCCTCAACGAGTTCCAGATCTGGTGGAAGGTGGCGCTGCCGCTGGTGACGCCCGCCCTTTCGGCGCTCGCGATCTTCACCTTCCTCGGCAACTGGACGGCCTTCTTCTGGCCGCTCATCGTCACCACAAGCAAGGAACTCTATACGCTGCCGGTCGGGCTTTCGAGCTTCGCCGTCGAACAGTCCATCCAGTGGGAGATGATCATGACCGGGGCGGCCATCGCGACCATTCCCACGCTTCTCGTCTTCATCGTCCTGCAGCGCTACATCGTCCGCGGCGTGATGCTGGCGGGCCTGAAAGGATAATGCCATGGCGGACCCGCGCCTTTCCGACACCAGCAAGTTCCCCGATCCGGTCTACAAGGAGACGGTTCTCCGACCTCTCTTCGACGGCGCCAAGAGCCACCATGTCGACGGCTTCCGCAGGATCGACCGCGCCCATCTCGTCATGCTGGTGGAGACGGGTATCCTCGACAAGGACCTGGCTGGGAAGATCGCCAACGCCCTCGAGGCCATCGACAGGGAAATCGATCCTTCGACGCTCGTCTATACCGGCGAGGTGGAAGACTTCTTCTTCCTGATCGAGAAGGAGCTGAAGGCCCGGATCGGCGTCGATATCGCCGGGCGCCTCCACACTGCCCGCTCGCGCAACGACATCGACCACACACTCTTCAAATTGAGTTTGAAGGAGAAGATCGACACGCTGATGGAGAAGGCCCGCAAGTTGCTGGCCGCGATGATCGACGCCGCCGAGCGGCAGAAATCGACGCTGATCGTCGCCTATACGCACGGTCAGCCGGCCCAGCCGACCACGTTCGGCCATTACCTCTCGGCGGCGATCGAAGTGCTGATCCGCGACATCGAACGCTTTGCCGAAGCGCGGAAGATCGTCGACCTGTCACCCATGGGGGCGGCGGCGATCACCACGTCCGGCTTTCCGATCGATCGCGCCCGTGTCGCGAAACTGCTCGGCTTTTCCGCGCCGCTTCGCAACTCCTACTCCTGTATCGCGGCGGTCGACTACACGACCTCCACCTATTCGGCAATCGAACTGATGTTCCTGCATCTCGGCCGGCTGATCCAGGATTTCCAGTTCTGGACGAGTTTCGAAGTCGGGCAGATCTACGTGCCGAACGCGCTGGTGCAGATCTCCTCCATCATGCCGCAGAAGCGCAATCCCGTGCCGATCGAGCACCTGCGCCATCTCGCCAGCCAGACATTCGGCCGGGCGCGAACCGTGCTCGACGTGATGCACAATACGCCCTTCACCGATATGAACGACAGCGAGGGCGAGACCCAGGGCATGGGCTACGAGGCCTTCGCCTCGGCGTCGCGCGTGCTCGATCTGCTCGCCGCCCTGATCGGCCAGATCAGCATCGATCCGGAGCGTGTCGACCAGAACATCCGACGCTCCTGCATCACCATCACCGAACTCGCCGACTCGCTGGTGCGCATCGAGGGGCTTTCCTTCCGCGAGGCGCATGAGATCGCCGCCGCGACCGCGAAAAGCGTGGTTGCCGCCAAGGGCAGCCTGACGGACGACGGTTACGAGCCCTTCCTCAAGGCCTTCGAGCATCTGACCGGCCGCAAGCCATCCGTCGATCCCGCGAAATTCAGGGAAATCGTCTCGCCGGAGCATTTCGTCGCCGTGCGCGGCCGGTTCGGCGGTCCGGCGCCGGAACCGATGCAAGAGGCACTCGCCGCCTATCGCGAAAAACTCACCGCGTTCGAGGCAGAGGCGAAGAAGGCGGCTGATCACGAAGCCGCCGCCGCTGCCGAACTGGAAGAGAAATTCACCGCTCTCGTGGGAGCCCGCTGATGGCGACGATCGAACTGGAAAAAATCGTAAAGCGCTACGGCAAGGTCGAAGCGGTCAAAGGCATCGACCTTTCGATCGCCGACGGGGAATTCGTCGTCTTCGTCGGCCCGTCGGGTTGCGGCAAATCGACGACGCTCAGGATGATCGCGGGGCTGGAGGAGATCTCCGGCGGGACGCTGAAGATCGGAGACGCGGTCGTCAACGAGCGCGAGCCGAAGCAGCGCAATATCGCCATGGTGTTCCAGAACTACGCGATCTATCCGCATATGACGGTGCGCCAGAACATCGGTTTCGGGCTCTACACGTCGAAGCTCGGCAAGGCCGAGAAGGACAAAAGGATCGAGGAGGCCGGCAAGATCCTCGGCCTCGAAGCCCTGCTCGACCGCCGGCCGGCCGCTCTTTCCGGCGGCCAGCGACAGCGCGTCGCGATCGGCCGCGCCATGGTGCGCGACCCTGCCGCCTTCCTGTTCGACGAGCCGCTTTCGAACCTGGATGCCCAGCTCCGCTCCCAGATGCGCATCGAGATCAAGCGCCTGCACCAGCGGCTGAAGACTACGATCGTCTACGTCACCCACGACCAGATCGAGGCCATGACCATGGCCGACCGGATCGTCGTCATGAAGGACGGCAATATCCTGCAGGTCGGCACACCTTCCGAGCTTTACGAGAGCCCGGTCGACGTGTTCACCGCCCGCTTCATCGGTAGCCCGTCGATGAACCTCGTGCGGGGCAGGCGCAACGGCTCCGGTGTGGATATGGCGGCGGCCGGCGACATCCTGATCGGCGTCCGGCCGCACGACCTCGTCGCCCATCCGAATGCGGCAAACGGCAGCGGCTTCGGCTTCAAGGGGACGGTGACCGCCGTCGAGCCGCTGGGACCGGAAACGCTGGTGCATCTTGAAGCCGGCGAGACATCTGTTATTGCCACGGCGCGGGAGAAATTCATCCCTGCTGTCGGCAGCGAGCTCGCCTGCGAAGCCGCACCCGGCAGCCTTTACCTCTTCGACGCCAGCACAGAGAAGTTTCTGGGCCGTTCATGATGATGCATGCCGAGACAAGATCCGCGGTGCTCAGCATCGGGCGGGTCTATTGCGACCTTATTTTCACGGGCCTCGACCACCTGCCGGTGCTCGGGCGCGAGCTCTTTGCGAGCGGCATGGAGATAGCTGCCGGCGGCGGCGCCTTCATCGCGGCTGCCCATCTCGCCCATGCCGGCCGCAAGGTGGCGCTTGCCGCACGGCTCGGAACGGATTCGCTTTCGGCCGGCGTCGAGACCCAGATCCGGGAAAGCGGCGTCGACCTGCGCTTCGTCGAACATGCCGAGGATGCGGGACCGCAGATCACCGTGGCTGCCGTCGTCGGCCAGGATCGCGCCTTCCTCACCCGCCGCGCCGGACCGGCTCTTCCCGCGACGCTGGAGAACGCTCTCGATTGGGAAGAGCTGCGGCACCTACACATCGCCGAATATGCGACGCTGCACGAAATCCCGGACCTCGTTTCCCGCGCCAAGGAAAAGGGTCTCACCGTCTCGCTCGATCCGAGCTGGGATGCGACGCTGATCTACGACCGCGGCCTCCTGCGGGCCTGCGAGGGCGTCGACCTCTTCCTGCCGAACCTCGAGGAGGCGGAGGCGATTACCGGTTCGGCCGATCCGCAGGTGGCGATCCGAAAACTGTCGCTCGCCTTTCCGCTCGTCGTCGTGAAAGGCGGCGCGAAGGGCGCCTGGACCATGTCGAACGGAAGGATGCTGCATGCGCCGGCCGAGACCGTGCCGGTCGTCGATACGACCGGCGCCGGTGACGCCTTCAACGCCGGCTTCATCCACGCATGGCTGAACGGCAATTCCGAAGAGGCTTGCCTGAGAGCGGGCATCCGCTTCGGCAGTCTGGCGGTGCAGGCAGCCGGCGGCGCCAAGCTGCTGACGACAGGGGACTAGAGCGTTTCTTTGTTAGATTGAAACATTCTGCCGGAGCAGGTTTTCGTTGGCAAAGGCGATTGGCGAAGGGCATACCCCTTGGTACGTCCGAGCCGATCGCCTTTGCCAACGGAAAGATGCCCGGCCCTGCGGGTTGGCTGAAACGGGCCGCCTGATCGACCGGCTGGCTCGGCCGTAAGGCGGGGCTACGACCTGCGCCAGCCGGCCGACCATCCGACTCCGTTTGAGCCAACAGAATGCTTCAATCGAACAAGGAAACGCTCTAGGCAATCGCCCGGTCGCCGGCGTCGAAACGGCGCTGGCTCGCCTTGTCGGGCGTGGCGAAAACCACGTCGTCCGGCTTGTAGGCGTGTTCGCCGAACAGGCGGACGGTCAGCAGGCCGGTGGCTTCCGTTTCCAGATAGACGATCGTGTCGGCGCCGAGATGTTCCACATGAATCACCTTGCCCTTCCAGTCGCCGCTTTCGCGTGAGAGGGCAATGTGTTCCGGGCGAATGCCGATCGTCTTTGCTTCGGTGTCGCCCAGCTTCCCGGCCGGAATGAAGTTCATCTGGGGCGAGCCGATGAAACCTGCAACGAAAATATTAGCCGGCTTATTATAGAGATCCATCGGTGAGCCGATCTGTTCGATCGCACCGGCATTCAGCACGACGATCTTGTCGGCCAGCGTCATCGCCTCGACCTGATCGTGGGTGACGTAGATCATCGTCGCCTTCAGGCGGCGGTGCAGGCCGGCGATCTCCAGGCGCGTCTGGACCCGCAGTGCCGCGTCGAGATTAGACAGCGGCTCGTCGAACAGGAAAAGTTTTGGTTCGCGCACGATGGCGCGGCCGATCGCGACGCGCTGACGCTGGCCACCGGACAATTCGGCAGGACGGCGGGCGAGATAGGGATCCAGCGCCAGCATGGCGGATGCCTTGGCGACCCTCCTGTCGATCTCGGCCTTTTCGGTGCCGGCCTGTTTAAGGCCGAGGCCCATATTGTCCTTCACCGTCAGATGCGGATAGAGCGCGTAGGACTGGAAGACCATGGCGATGCCGCGCTTGGCAGGCGGCACGGCCGCCACTTCCTGGCCGTCGATGCGGATACTGCCGGAAGTCGCGTCCTCCAGGCCGGCGATGACGCGCAGCAGCGTGGACTTGCCGCAGCCGGAGGGACCGACGAAGATCACGAACTCGCCGTCCTTCACGTCCAGGTCGATGCCCTTCAGCACCTCATGCGTGCCGAAGGCCTTGCGGATGGATTTCAGTTGCAGGGAACCCAAGGGCGTTTTCCTTCAGAGACGGCTTACAGGCGTACGGGCTTGCCGGTGCGCACGCTCTCATCCGCCGCGAGGCAGATGCGCAGCGACTGCACGGCGTCGTCCATGTGCCGGGTGAGATCGATATCTTCGCGAATGGCCTTCAGCACATAGGCCTGTTCGAGATCGCAGAGCTTCTGGTGGTCCGGCTCGCCGGACATGGACAGATCCTCGTCCGGCCGGAGAAACAAGCCATCGGGGCCGGTTTCGGCCGAGTGGACCCGGATCACGGACGTCTTCGTATGCGTGTCGATGTCGTCGGATTTCGCTTTGGCGTCGACGAGGATCGAGACCGAGCCCCTGGGCGACATGACGTCCTTCACGAAGAAGGCCATTTCCGACATCATCGGCCCCCAGCCGGCCTCGTACCAGCCGACCGAACCGTCCTCGAACAGGACCTGCATGTGGCCGTAATTGTACATGTCCGGCGCGATCTCGTCGGTCATCCTGAGGCCCATGCCGCGCACCTCGACGGCCCTGGCGTCGGTGATCTGGCACCAGACGTCGACATAGTGCACGCCGCAATCGACGATCGGCGGCGTCGTCCGCATCAGCGCCTTGTGGACGTCCCATTTGTCGCCGGAGGACTGCTGGTTGAGGTTCATGCGGAAGACATAGGGCGGGCCGAGCTTGCGGGCTTCGGCGATCAGCCGCATCCAGGAGGGATGGTGGCGGAGGATATAACCGACCACCAGCTTGCGGCCGTGCCGCTTCGCAGCCGCCACGACACGTTCCGCATCCGCCACCGTTGTGGCGAGAGGTTTTTCCACGAAAACATTGCAACCGGCCTCCAAGGCCATGACGGCATAATCCGCGTGGCTGTCGGAATAGGTGTTGATCGAGCAGAGATCCGGCTTCGTTTCACGCAATGCCTGCTCGAAATCGGTAAAAAGTGGATAGGCGTCGAGTTCGGACGGCAGACCGCGTTTCGAGCGATTGACTAGGGCGGCGATCTCAAAGCCCGGATTGTTGTGATAGGCGACGGCGTGGCTGCGGCCCATATTGCCGAGGCCGGCGACCAGGACGCGGATGGGGTTTGCGGAGGAGCTCATATGCTAGTCCTTTGGTAAGAGGCGGCGTGCCAGGCAGCCCCCTCATCCGACCCTTCGGGCCACCTTCTCCCCGCCGGGGAGAAGGTGATTTGCCGCGCCGTTGCTATTCCCTCCTCTCCCCTTGGGGGTCCGGAGGATGGGACGGGGCCGTCGACCCGTCCCCGGTAGGTAGCCGAGCAAAGCGGAGGCCGGGTGAGGGGGTGTGCCATTTCCTCAAACAGTAGAGCCGTCACTTCACCGCCCCCGACGTAATGCCGCGGATCAGCTGCCGCGAGAAGATGACGTAGAGCACCATCACGGGCAGGATGGCGAGCGAGAGGGCCGAGAGCACTGCATTCCAGTTGGTGACGAACTGGCCGATGAACATCTGGGCGCCCAATGTCACCGTCTTGGTGTCTTCGCCGGGCGCCAGGATCAGCGGGAACCAGAGGTCGTTCCAGATCGGGATCATGGTGAAGACCGCGACCGTCGCCATGGCGGGACGCACCAGCGGCAGGACGAGGCGGAAGAAGATCGCATATTCGGACAGCCCGTCGATGCGGCCGGCATTCTTCAGGTCGTCGGAAACGGTGCGCATGAATTCCGACAGGATGAAGATCGCCAGCGGCAGGCCTTGCGCGGTATAGACCAGGATCAGCGAGGTCAGCGTGTTGACGAGGCCGGCAGCCACCATGCCCTGCAGGATCGCCACCGTGCCGAGGCGGATCGGGATCATGATGCCGAGCGCCAGATAAAGCCCCATCAGCGTGTTGCCGCGGAAACGGTATTCGGAGAGCGCGAAAGCCGCCATGGCGCCGGTGAGCAGGACGAGAGCGATAGAGGCCACGGTGACGATCAGGCTGTTCTGGAAATAGCCGACGAAATCACCCTGGTTCAGTACCGTCTCGTAACCGACAAGGCTGAAGGTCGAGGGCGTCGGCAAAGCCATCGGCTCGCGGAAGATCGCGTTGCGGCTCTTGAACGAGTTGACCAGCGTCAGGAAGACCGGAAAGAGCGCCACGAGCGTATAGGCGATCAGCGCCAGATGGATGAGCGCGGTGCGCAGAGGGGCGGAGCGGGCTTTCGACATGTCCGTCTCCTCAGAACTGGTAGCGGCGCATACGCCGCTGAATGACAAAGAGATAGAGCGAGACGCCGGCGAGGATGATGAGGAACATCACCGCCGCGATGGTGGCGCCCATGGATCGGTCGCCCATCTGGTTCTGGAAACCAAAGAAGGTGCGGTAGAGGAGCGTGCCGAGAATATCCGTCGAGCCATTCGGGCCGGCCAGCGCGCCCTGCACCGTGTAGATCAGGTCGAAGGCGTTGAAATTGCCGACGAAGGTCAGGACCGAGACGATGCCGATCGACGGAAGGATCAACGGCAGCTTGATCTTCCAAAACTGGCTCCAGCCGGTGATGCCGTCGCATTCCGCCGCCTCCAGCACCTCGTCCGGGATGTTCAGGAGCGCCGCGTAGATCAGCATCATCGGGATGCCGACATATTGCCAGACGGAGATCAGCGAAACCGTCACCAACGCCGTGTCCGGCCGGCCGAGCCAGGGCGAGAATGCCCATTTCAACCCCACCCAGTCCATCAGGCCCGGCGCGATGCCCCAGATCGGCGAGAGGATGAGCTTCCAGATGAAGCCGACGATGACGAAGGAGAGCAGCGTCGGCACGAAGATCGCCGAACGGTAGAAGGCGGCGAAGCGCAGGTTCGGCACCGACAGCATGGCGGCAATCGCGATGCCGATCGGGTTCTGCACCAGCATATGGATGACGAAGAAGACGACGTTGTTGCCGAGCGCGTTCCAGAAATCGGCGGACAGGCGCGGATCGCTGAACAGGACCTTGAAATTGTTGAAGCCCACGAAGGAAAGCTGGCCCTCGACCATGTTGAAGAGCGAAAGCCTGAGCGTCTCGATCAGCGGCAGGATCATCACCGCCGTATAGACGAGGAAAGCGGGCGCCAGGAAGACGAGGATATGCCAGCGGGCGGGGCGTTTCACCGGAGCGATCTCGGTCTCTGTCATGTCGGTATCGCTCATGGCGCTGGTTCCGGTGATTGCTTGATAGCGACTTTGCGACGATGGCCCCTCATCCGGCCGCCGCCACCTTCTCCCCGTCTCGACGGGGAGAAGGGATATGCAGCGCCGTCTCCGTGCTCCCAAGGGCATGGTGGGGCAAGTCCCCTCTCCCCGCAAGCGGGGAGAGGGTTAGGGTGAAGGGCAATCTTCGAGATGGAACGGCTCACTTCGCCGGCTTGTACCAGCTGTCGAGGCCCTTCTGGGTTTCTGCCGCAGCCTGTTCCGGGGTTTCCGTGCCGTTGATGACGTTGGCCGAGACACGCCACATTTCGAGGTCGAGGTTCGGCTGGCCGCGGCCGACGATGGCCGCACTCGGGCGGATCGTCGTCTTGCAGTTCTCACGCCAGGAGACGAATTCCTGGGCGAGTTCGTCATTCATCTTCACCGCCGTCGAGTTCAGGCTGAAGAAGCCCGGCAGAGCGTTGGCATAGAGCTCGGCGAATTCCGGCGAGGCGACCCAGGCGAGGAATTTCTTCGCCGCTTCCGGGTTCTTGCCCTTGGCGTTGAGGCCGAGGCCGATGTCGTTATGATCGGAGATGTAGCAGGCGTCGCCCGCCTTCTTCACCGGGGGCGGGAAGGCGCCCATTTCGAAATCGGCCTGCGCCTTGAACGGCGCGATTTCCCATGAGCCGGCCGGATAGATCGCTGCACGCCCAAGCGTGAAGAGGTTCTGGCTGTCCGGATAGGTCTGGGCCTCGAAACCGTCGCCGAGATAGGGCTTCCACTTGGCGAGCGTCGCGTAGGGCTCGACCCATTGCGGATCGGTCAGCTTCTCGGTGCCGGCGATCAGGGCCTTGCGGCCGTCCTCGCCCTTCCAGTAGTTCGGGCCGATGTTGTAGTAGCCCATCGTGGCCGCTTCCCACTGGTCCTTGGTGCCCATGGCGAGCGGAATGTAATTGCCGTCCTGCTTGAACTTCTCGAGTACGGCGAAGAACTCGTCCTCGGTCTTCGGCACCTCGACGCCGACGTCCTCGAAGGCCTTCTTGTTGTAGATGAAGCCGTGGATGACAGAGGCCATCGGCACGCAGAACGTGGTCTTGCCGTCGTCGGTGGTCCAGGCGGACTTGGCGACGTCGGAGAAGTTCTCGATGCCGGGCAGGTCGTTCAGCGAAGCGAGCTGGCCCTTCTGGAACATGGCGAGCGACAGGTCGAACGGACGGCAGGTGATGAGGTCGCCCGCCGTGCCTGCTTCCAGCTTGGCGTTGACGGCGGAGTTGTATTCCGTCGGCGCCATCGGAGCGAAGGTCACCTTGATGCCCGGGTTCTTCGCTTCGAAGGCCGGAATGATCTTCTCCTGCCAGATCGGCAGGTCGTCGTTGCGCCAGCTCTCGATGGTGAGCTGGGCGTCCTGCCCGAGCGCCATGCCCGCAGGCGCGAGCACGGTCGTGGCAAAAAGCATGCCTTTCAAGATGCGGGTCATGATGTTCTCCCTCTATTGCGCCTTCAGGCGCGTTTCATGGAACTCTTCTTTGCCTGCAATTCATCGAGCGCCGTACGCAGCACCTGGCCGGAACGCGCGAGCAGCGCCCTTGCGGCATCGGCATCGGCCGCACCGGCGGCGAGCAATACGGCGACCTTCACGGAACCGTCCGCGGCCTCCATCCAGGCACGGGCCTCATCGAAACCGATATCCGCGATCTCCGCCACCATGCGGGCGGCGCGGATGCGCAGCTTGTCGTTATCGGCGCGCAGGTTGACCATATGGCCATCGTGCACGTGCCCGAGCTTTATCGCGGTCAAGGTGGACAGCATGTTGAAGGCGATCTTCTGGGCGGTGGCGGCTCCCATGCGGGTGGAACCCGCGACCACTTCCGGCGGCGTTTCGAGCAGTATCTCCACGTTGGCGCCTTCCAGCAACCTGGCACCGGCGTTGTTGGCCATCGCCACCAGCTTCGCACCGCGCGCCTTCGCGACCTCGGCAATCGCGAGCGTATAAGGCGTCGAGCCGCTGGCCGAGACGCAGATGACGCAATCCGCCGCGGCTATGATGCCCGCATCGCGTACGCCAAGTGCGGCGTCGTCTTCCGGCCCGCCGGGCAGATCGACAGTGCCGGAAAGACCTCCCGCAAACAGGACAGCTATCTGTCCGAGTGCGATCCCATAGGTTCCGGGCAGTTCGAGCGCATCGGCGATCGCCACGAGACCCGCGCTGCCGGCGCCGGCATAAACCAGCTTCCCGCCGGATCTCAATGTTGCAGCCGCCAGATCGGCCGCCCTTGCAATGGATGGGACGGCACTGTCGACGGCCTTCGCCGCCTCCTGCTGACCGGATGCCAGGAGCCGCAGGATCTCGGCGGGCGCGAGCGTGTCGAGCCCTTCCGCTTTCCCATGTCTCGCTTCGGTGGCGTTGCTGCTCATCCGCTTCTCCCTCTACCAAAATGATGCCAAAAAAATACCAATTGTCCAGAAGGAAAATTAACTTTTATGAACGGATCGCCTAAGTGTTACAGCCATTCTGGAAATATTCTTTATTTTTCAATTGTATACGGAGCACCGATCTGAAATCTGGAAATCGGCCTTGGTTAATGGTATTTTTTTGGTATTATCCGAAATGGAGGTATCCATGGCGGCTTATTTTATCGGAATCGATGGCGGCGGAACAAGCTGCCGTGCGGCATTGGCTGACGGAAACGGCACGGTTCTCGGCCGGGGAAAAAGCGGCGCCTCCAATATCCTGACCGATCCGGATACGGCCCTGAAGCATATCGCGGAGGCCGCGCGGCTCGCCTTCATCGAGGCTGGGCTCGAGCCGGACCTTTCCTCCGCCTCCGCCGTCCTCGGGCTCGCCGGCAACAATGTCGGCGATGCGGTGGACTACGTGACGGCGCGACTTCCCTTCAGGCAGTCGGATATCGTCTCCGACGGCGTCATCGCCCTGCAAGGCGCGATCGGCGACGAAGACGGCGCTATCGGCATCGTCGGAACAGGAACCGTCTATATAGCCCGCAACGAAGGCAAGCTTCATTCGGTCGCCGGCTGGGGTTTCCAGGTGAGCGATCTCGGCAGCGGCGCGCGGCTCGGCCAGCTTGCGCTGCAGGAAAGCCTGCTCGCCTATGACAACATCCGCCCGATGACCGGCCTTTCGAAAGCGATCCTCGCCGAATTCGGCAACAATCCCGAAGCCGTCGTGGACTTCGCCCGATTAGCCAAACCCGGCGATTTCGGCCGCCATACGCCGAAGGTCTTCGAATTCGCGCGACAGGGCGACGAGGCGGCGATCCGTATCCTGAAAGCCGGTGCCGAGAACATCGACGAGGCGCTCGATGCGGTGAATGCGGTTACCAAAGGCAAGGGGCGGCTCTGCCTGCTCGGCGGCCTCGCTTCCCTTTACCCCGGATATCTTGCCGAGCGGCACCGTGTGCGGCTGTCGGAACCGTTGGCGGATGCGCTGACCGGCGCCGTGGCGCTTGCCGTCAAGACGTACGGCACGACGGGGGAGGCGCGGGCATGAACGAGACGCTGTCCACCATCCTGCCGCTCGACAGCCTGCAATCGGCAGGGACCGGCCCGCTTTATCGCAAGCTCCGCCAGACGCTGGAGGAGGCGATCCGTTCCGGCAAGCTAGGACACGGCGATGCGCTTCCGGCCGAACGCGACCTTGCCGACTATGCCAACGTCAGCCGTGTGACGGTGCGCAAGGCGGTGGACGATCTCGTCAAGGACGGGTTGCTCACCCGCAAGCACGGTTCCGGCACGTTTGTCGTCAAGCCCTTGTCGCGCGTCGAGCAGCCCCTGACGAAGCTCACCTCGTTCACGGAGGATATGGCGCGGCGCGGGCTGGTGACGAAATCCGAATGGCTGGAACGCGGCCTGTTCCATCCGTCGCCCGAAGAGATGATGATGCTGGGGCTGGCGCCCGGGACCAGGGTCGCCCGTATCGGCCGCCTGCGGATCGCCAACGATATGCCGCTCGCGATCGAGCGCGCCAGCATTTCCGCCGAATTCCTGCCCGATCCTTCGATGGTCACCAATTCGCTCTATGCGGAACTGGAAAAGAAGAATGCCCGACCGGTGCGCGCCATACAACGGATATCCGCCTGCAATATGAAGAACCCGGATGCCGGGCTGTTAGCCGTTCCGGTGGGCGCCGCAGGGCTTTCGATCGAACGGGTTTCCTATCTGGCCTCCGGCCGGGTGGTGGAGCTCACCCGCTCGCTCTATCGCGGCGATGCCTATGATTTCGTGGCCGAGCTCTCGCTCAGCGGAAACTGACAAATTCGAGGACAAGACGATGCAGACCCATATGCGGCAGGAGATCAACGAGATACCCGAGGCGACGGCCCGGCTGCTCGACCGGTCGGCGGCGGAGCTTGCGGCGGCCGGCCTGGCGCTCCGTGCCAAGGACCCCGCCTTTCTGATCACCATCGCACGCGGCTCTTCCGACCACGCCGCAACCTTCATCAAGTACGCGGTCGAGCTGACGGCCGGCCGGCCGGTCGCCTCGCTCGGCCCGTCGCTCGCCTCGATCTACGGCGCAAAGCTGAAGCTCGACGGCGGCGCGGCGATCGCGATTTCACAATCCGGCAAGAGCCCCGATATCGTGGCGATGGCGGAGGCTGCGACCAAGGCCGGCGCAGTGACGATCGCGCTCACCAATACCCTGCCCTCGCCGATCGCCAGCGCCTCCGCCCACGCGGTCGATATCAATGCCGGCCCGGAACTCGCCGTGGCGGCAACCAAGTCCTTCGTCAACTCGATCGTCGCGGGGCTTGCCATACTCTCCGAATGGGTCGGCGACGACAGCCTGAAAGCCGCCGTTCGCGATCTGCCCTCGCATTTCGAAAAAGCGGTCAAGCTCGACTGGGGCGAACTTGCAGGCGAACTCGGCGATGCGGAGTCGCTCTACATGCTCGGCCGCGGCCCGGCGCTTTCGATCGCCAGCGAAGCGGCGCTGAAATTCAAGGAGACCTCCAACATGCATGCGGAGGCCTATTCGGCGGCGGAAGTGCTGCACGGCCCCGTGGCGCTGGTGGAAAAACGCTTCCCGATCGTTAGCTTCGCGGCGCGCGACGCAGCCGAATCCTCGGCCGTCGAGATTGCCGAAAACCTTGCAGCCAAGGGGGCTCTGGTCTTTGCCACCTCCGACAACGTCAAGGCCGCCCGCAAGCTGCCGTTCGTCGCGACCCCCCACCCGATCACCGACGCGCTGGCGCTGATCCTGCCCTTCTACGGGTTCGTGGAAGCCTGGTCGCGTGCCAAGGGCTTCAACCCGGATGCGCCTGTGGCTCTGAAGAAAGTGACCGAAACCCTATGACGACTCGCAAGGCCCTCACCGGCGCCCGGATCTTCGACGGGACCTTCTGGCATGACGATGCCGCGCTCATTCTTGCGGACGGCAACGTGGAGGCGCTCCAAGCCGCGGACCGGTTGCCTTCCGGCCTCGAAACGATCGATGCCGGCGGCGGGATGATCGTCCCTGGTTTCATCGACCTGCAGGTGAACGGCGGCGGCGGCGTGCTGCTCAACGAGGAGCCGACGGTCGAGGGGCTCACAACAATCTGTGCCGCGCATGCCAGGTTCGGCACCACCGGATTGCTGCCTACGCTGATCACCGACGCGTTCGAGATCACCGCGAAGACCATCGAGGCGGGCAAGCGAGCGAAAGCGGAGCGCGTGCCGGGGTTCCTCGGGCTGCATCTCGAAGGCCCGCATCTCTCCGTCGCCCGCAAGGGAGCCCACGATCCGAAGCTCATCCGGCCGATGGAGGAAAAGGACATCGAGCTCATGCTCTCCTGCCGCGGCAAGTTCGATGCGATGATGATCACCGTCGCGCCGGAGAGCGTCACACCGGAGCAGGTGGTGCGGCTCGCGGAAGCCGGTTTCATGGTAAGCCTCGGCCATACGGATGCGGCCTACGAGACCGTCAAGACCTATGCGGAAGCCGGCGCGCGGACGGTGACGCATCTCTTCAACGCCATGAGCCCGCTCGGTCACCGCGAGCCCGGCGTGGTGGGCGTAGCCCTCGATATCGGATCGCTTCATGCCGGGATCATCGCCGACGGCATTCATGTCCATCCGGCTTCGATGGGCGTGGCGCTCCGCGCCAAGAAGGGGCCTGGCAAGATCTTCATCGTCACCGACGCCATGTCGCCGATCGGTACGGACATGAAGAGCTTCACGCTGAACGGCCGGGAGATCCTGCGCCGGAACGGACGGCTGACACTCGCCGACGGCACGCTTGCCGGCGCGGATATCGATATGATCACGTCGGTTCGTTTCGTACACGAAACGCTCGGACTGCCGCTCGAAGAGGCGCTGCGCATGGCATCCGCCTATCCGGCAGAGGCGGCATGGCTTGCCGACCGCAAAGGGGCGCTAAAACCCGGTTACGATGCGGATTTCGTCATCCTCACCGACGATCTGGGCATGAAAAGCACCTGGATCGGCGGCCAAAGAGTGCATCAGGGATAAAATTAGCCGGCTATCGGAAGCCGTATTTCGACCTTCAATCCCCTGCCCTCTCGGCCATCCACAAGCGTCAAGGTCGCTCCATGCAAGCGAACGATCTCCTCGACGATCGGCAGACCCAGACCCGTACCGGATTTGTCGGTGCGGTCGCCGCGCTCGAAGCGCTTCAGCACAGAGGCCCGCCTTTCCGGCGGTATGCCCGGCCCGTCATCCTCGACTTCCAACACCGCAGTCCCGCCGTCCTTTGTAACGCGCACCGTCACTTCCGCACCGCTGCCGGCATAGAGCAGTGCGTTGCCGATCAGGTTCTTCAGGAGTTCGCCGATCAATAGCGGCTCCGCGGAAACCGCAACCTCATCCTCGCCCTCGAAGCCGAGATCGATGCCGGCCTCTGCGGCGAGCGGCACATGATCGGCGGTCGCGCCTTGCGCCAGCGCCGTCAGGTCGATCCGCTGCATCGAGGCCGAACGGGTGGCGGCGTCGATCTTCGCCATCAGCAGGAGCTGGGCCAGGATGCGTTCGGCGTCCGCCACCGCCTCGTCCGCCTTGCGCGCCGCCTCCTTCGCCTCGTCGAGTTCGCTTGCCCGACCCGCCAGCGCAAGCTGGGTGCGGATGATGGCGAGTGGCGTGCGAAGCTGATGGCTGGCATTGCCGGTGAAATGCCGGAGCGCCTCAAGGGCTCCTTCGAGCCGAACCATGAAGGAATTGACCGTATCGACGAGGCCCTGCACCTCGTTCGGCACGCGTTCGCCGATCGGGTGGAGATCGTCGGGGCTGCGCTCGGCGATCGCCTCGCTGAAGCGGTAAAGCGGCCGGAGCGACAGCGTCACCGCCACCCAGACGATCACCGCAGCACCGGCGATCATGAAGAGCAGGCGCAGTGCCGAGCGGATCAGGATCGTGCGCGTCAACTGCTGGCGGGCGATCGTCGTTTCCGCGACCGTGACGATGAAGGGCACGGAATTGATGCCCGTCGAGGCGGATCGCGCAAGCGCGGCAACCCGGATCGGCTCACCGCGGAACGTGGCGTTTTCGAAGGCCGCCGCCTGTCCTTCGCGGCGCGGGATCGACGGCAGGTTCTGGTATCCGGTGATGAAGGTGCCGGGCGGGCCGTCGACCCGGTAGAAGACGCGGTCCTGAGCGGCCGAGGTCAGCATCTCCAGAGCCACGTAGGGGATATCGACCTCCAGCGAACCGTTCTCGGACACGATCACCCGCTCGGCGATCGCCAGCGCCGACCCGGCGAGCACACGGTCCGAGACCTCGTTCGCGGTGTCGACCGCCTCGTCCCAGGTGTCGATCATGGCAGCCGAGCCGATCACCGCGGTCGAGGCGAGCAGCCAGGCGAGCAGCCGGCGGCGCAACGAATAGGCGGCTGCGGGCGTCATGAGACGGAGGCCACGGTCTCGAGATAATAGCCGATGCCCCGGGCCGTCTTCACCGTCAGCCCATGCGACGCCAGACGCCGGCGCAGGCGGCTCACATATTGCTCGATCGCATTGGCGGAGAGATCGTCGTCGAAGCCGGTCATGGAGCGCATGATCGCATCCTTGGAGACGACCTTGCCGGCGCGCAGGAAGAGCAGCTCCAGAAGAGCGACTTCGCGAGCCGGAATGTCGAGCGGCGTCCCGTGGCTGGAAAAGGTGCGGGAATTGAGGTCGAAGGTGACGCCGCCATAGCTGACGATCGAACTTCTCAGCCCCGCGTGCCGGCGCAGCAGCACCCGGATGCGCGCCTCGAACTCGGAAATGTCGAAGGGCTTGATCATGTAGTCGTCGGCTCCGAGATCGAGACCCTTCACCCGCTCCTCCGGCGTGCCCCGGGCCGTCAGGATCATCACGGCCGCCTTGTTCTGCCGCGCACGCATGGCGCGCAGCACGTCGAGCCCGTCCATTTCCGGCAGGTTCAGGTCGAGTATGACGAGATCGTAGGCTTCGGCGGCGGCAACCGCCTCGGCCGAAGCGCCGTCGGCCACCGCATCGACCGCATAACCGCTGCCGCGCAGGATAGCCGCCAGCCCCTCGGCCAGCGCCTGATTGTCCTCCACCAGAAGAATACGCACCCGATGTTTCCCTTTTTCGCCAGTCTATAGGCGGCGGACGGGGAAGTCACGAATACGTTGAGGCCATGGTTATTGCGAGCGGCCGATATAATCCATCTTGCCGACCGGAACGCCCTTGTGGCGCAGGATCGCATAGGCCGTGGTGACGTGGAAATAGAAGTTCGGCAGTGCGAAGCCGAGCACATAGCTCTTGCCCGTGAAGGTGGTCGAGCTGCTGCGGGTCTTCACGACGACTTCGGCGTCTTCGCGTTCCGCCATGCTGGCCGGATCGACGCTTTTCAGGAACGCGACGGTCTTGTCGATGCGGGCATGCAAATCGGCGAAGGTGACCTCGTCATCGGCCATCGGCAAGTTCTCTATCCGGCCGACGCGGACGGGGACGAATTTCGCCGTGTCGCTGGCACGCTGTATCTGCGCGGTCAGCGGATACATGTCGTCAATCAGCCGCGTCTCCAGGAGTTCCCTGGGTGCGATGCCCTTCTCGTCGGCGAAAGCCTCGCCTTTCTTCAGGATTTCCGTGAGATTGCCGAAAGCCCGGATGAAGACCGGTACGGTGATGTCGTAGAGCGAGAGCGACATGGGTTCTGACCTTTGTTGCGGAGCGGTTGCCGGCTTTCCGGCGTAGAAGACCGCCCACAGGTAATGGCAGCGGATCGGAAAGCAAGCGGTCGGACGTTGCATCCAGGCGATCGTGACGGAGATGTAACACGTCCTCCCAATCGGCTTGTCGCGGCACTGGGCGTGGGGCTATTGTGCGCCCATGAAAAGGCTCCCGCTCCTCTTCTTCTGTCTTGTCCTCTCGCCCGGCATGGCGACCGCGGGTACGACGCTGTTTCCGGCACTTTCCGGCCGGGAAGATGCGGGGCTGCTGACGGTCTATTCGTCTCTCGACGAGCCGCTCGCGAAACCGATGATCGCCGGTTTTCAAGCCGCCAATCCGGATGTGGCGGTGCGTTACGAGGACATGCTGACGGGCGAGATCTACGACCGGATCGTGCGGGAAACTGATGCCGGCCAGAAAACGGCCGATTTCGCCTTTTCCTCAGCCATGGACCTGCAGGTGAAGCTCGCCAACGACGGATACGCGCAACGTAGCGACCTGCCGATGAGCGGCCAATGGCCCGCCTGGGCGAACTGGCGCAACACGGCCTATGCCCTCACCTTCGAACCGGCCGTCTTCGTCTATCACAAGCCGAGCTTCAAGGACGTGGCCCCGCCTTCGACCCGGGCGGAATTCGTCGAATTCCTGCAGAAGCAGGGCGATGCGATCTACGGGCGGATCGGCACCTACGACATCGAGCGTTCCGGCGTCGGCTTCCTCTTCATGTCGCGGGACCAGGAGCAATTCAGCGACATCTGGTCGGTGATCCGGGCCATGGGTGCGGCGGGCGTGAAGCTCTACTCCACCAGCCAGGCGATCCTGGAGCGCGTCGCCGATGGCCGCTTCCTGCTCGGCTACAACATCCTCGGCTCCTATGCCGCCGACTGGGCCTCGCGCCATCCGGATGTCGGCATCGTGCTGCCGAAGGACTATACCGTGGTCATGTCGCGCATCGGCCTCGTGCCGCAGGCGGCTGCCGCGCCGGATCTCGGCAAGCGCTATCTGCAGTTCTTCATGTCGAAGGAAGGCCAGACCATCATGGCGCGCGAACTGCAGATTCCCGCCGTCAGCCCGGAGGTCGCGGGCAACAATACGGCGACGACGCTGAGAGAGATGCTCGGCGGGCAGTTGAAGCCGGTCCCGGTGAGCCTCGGCCTGATGGTCTATCTCGACCAGGTGAAGCGGGCGCGGCTGATTTCCCGCTGGAACGAGGTTTTGAGGCTGCAATAGGATAAATTTCGAGAGACGCAGCCTCTTACCCCTTGTCAAAAACCGGCCTCGCGAAAAATGTCAGGTAGATGTCAGCTTCATATGCTGGCTTAGGTCTAATCGGCCCCGTTCGGAGGCGGGGACCCGATCAACGACGGGAGGGCTTCGGGCCGGCTGTTCTTGCCGACCGTTCCATCTATCGTTTCGCCAAAAGAAACATTCGCGTCGCCGAAGACGCCAACGGAGGATCGACCCTTGAAACATTTCTTCCTCGCTTCCCTGCTTACGGGTGCGCTCGCCTTGCCGGCTGCTGCGGCCGACTACACGATCATGGCTCCGGCAGCGCCGGGCGGCGGCTGGGACCAGACGGCCCGTTCGCTGCAGACCGCGCTCCAGCAGGAGAAGATCTCCAACAACGTGCAGGTCATCAATGTCCCGGGCGCCGGCGGCACGATCGGCATCGCCCAGTTCGCCAGTCAGCAGAAGGGCAATCCGAACGCCCTGATGGTCGGTGGCTACGTCATGGTCGGCGCGATCCTCACCAACAACTCGCCGGTCACGCTGAAGGACGTCACCCCGATCGCCCGGCTTACTGGCGAATACGAAGCAATCGTCGTCCCCGCCTCGTCCGACATCAAGACGATCGGAGACCTGATCGCCAAGCTGAAGGAAAATCCGGGTGCCGTTTCCTGGGGCGGCGGTTCGGCCGGCGGCACCGACCACATTCTCGTCGGCCTGCTCGCCAAGGCTGCCGGCGTCGATCCGACCAAGATCAACTATATCGCGTTTTCGGGCGGCGGCGAAGCGCTGGCCGCCATCCTCGGCGCCCAGGTGACCGCCGGCGTCTCGTCCTACGGCGAATTCGAATCCCAGGTGAAGGCCGGCACGCTGCGCCTGCTCGCCATCTCTTCCGACGCCAAGGTGGAAGGCATCGATGCACCGACGCTGAAGGAATCCGGCTTCGACGTGGTGCTCCAGAACTGGCGCATGGTCGCTGCGGCTCCGGGCCTGACCGACGAACAGAAAGCCACGGTTCTGGCGGATGTCGAAAAGCTCGCCACGTCCAAGACCTGGCAGGAGACGCTGAAGACCAAGGGCTGGGCCGATACCTATCTCGCCGGTCCCGCCTTCGAAGAACAGCTCGCCAAGGACGTTTCCGCCACCGAAGCCGTCCTGAAGGACATCGGACTGGTCAAATGAGCCTCGACAACAACAAAACGACCGCCGAACAGCGCCGCCCCGACGGGGCGGCGCTTGCCATTGCCGCCGTCCTCGTCGCCATCGCCGCCGTGATCTTCGTCGACGTGTCGCGGCTCAAAGGCATGGCCGGCTATTCGCAGGTGGGTCCTGCGACCATTCCGGACTGGATCGGCTTCGCGCTGATCGGCCTTGCGATCTGGACCGTGGTCGCCGCCTTCCGCCGCGACTTTCCGGAGCGCGAGAAGCAGGAGCTCGGCCCGGTCGTCTGGATCGTCGCCGGCCTCGCGGCACAGATGCTGCTTCTGCGTCTCGCCGGCTTTTCGATCGCCACCGGCGTTCTCTTCGGGCTGACGGCCGCCGGCTTCGGCAAGCGCAAGCTGTGGATCACCATTCCGGTCGGCATCGTCCTCTGTCTCGTCATCTGGCTGATCTTCGCAGGCATGTTGCAGCTCTCGCTTCCGGCGGGTCCGCTGGAACGTCTGTTTTGGTGATCGGGCCACGAGAGTAAGATTATGAGCACATTCGAATTTCTTCTGCAGGGGCTCATGTCGGCCGCACAGCCGATGAACCTCCTCTATGCACTGATCGGCGTGACGCTCGGCACCGCCGTCGGCGTGCTGCCCGGCATCGGCCCGGCGCTCACCGTGGCGCTGCTTCTGCCCGTCACCTACAGGCTCGACCCGACCGGCTCGCTGATCATGTTCGCCGGCATCTATTACGGCGGCATGTATGGAGGATCGACCACCTCGATCCTGCTCAACACGCCGGGTGAGAGTGCCTCGATCGTGACGGCGCTGGAGGGCAACAAGATGGCCCGCAACGGGCGCGGCGGGCCGGCGCTGGCAACGGCGGCGATCGGCTCCTTCGTCGCCGGTCTGATCGCCACGCTGCTGCTCGCCTTCATCGCGCCCTACATCGTCAGGCTGGCACTGGTCTTCGGACCGCGCGAGTATTTCGCGCTGATGGTGCTCGCCTTCGTCACCGTTTCATCGGCGTTCGGCGATTCCACGCTGCGCGGCCTGACCTCCCTCTTCATCGGCCTCTCTTTCTCGATCGTCGGCATCGACCAGCTCACGGGCCAGAACCGCCTCTCCTTCGGCATTCCGGACCTGCTGGACGGCATCGAGGTGACGACCATGGCGGTCGCCATGTTCGCGATCGGCGAGACGCTGTTCATCGCCGCCCAGGGCGACAAGGGGCCTGACAAGGTGGAAGCCGTCAAGGGATCGGTCTGGATGAATGCCCAGGACTGGGCGCGCTCGTGGAAAGCGTGGCTGCGGGGCACCGCGATCGGCTTTCCGATCGGTGCCATGCCGGCGGGTGGTGCCGAAATCGGCACGTTCCTTTCCTACGCGACCGAGAAGCGCCTCACGAAGCATCCGGAGGAATTCGGCAACGGGGCGATCGAAGGCGTGGCCGGCCCGGAAGCTGCCAACAACGCTTCGGCGGCAGGCACGCTGGTGCCGCTTCTCACCCTCGGCCTGCCGACCACGGCGACCGCGGCGATCATGCTCGCCGGCTTCCAGCAATACGGCCTGCAGCCAGGCCCGTTGCTTTTCGCGACCAACCCGCAGCTCGTCTGGGGCCTGATCGCGTCGCTGCTCATCGCCAATCTGATGCTGCTCGTCTTGAACCTGCCGCTCGTCGGCCTGTGGGTGAAGCTGCTGACCATTCCGAAGCCGTGGCTCTATGCGGGCATCCTGCTCTTCGCGACGCTCGGCACGATCGGCGCCAACCCATCCGTCTTCGAGCTCGGCATGCTGCTCACCTTCGGCCTGCTCGGCTACGTGATGCGCGTCTTCGGCTATCCGATCGCGCCGGTCGTCGTCGGCCTGATCCTCGGGCCGCTCGCCGAACAGCAGCTCCGCCGTGCGCTGGCGATCAGCCAGGGCGACGTGACAGTGCTCTTCACCTCGCCGATCGCCGCCGTGCTGCTCGTGCTTGCGGCGCTGGCACTCGTCGTTCCGCTGATTCTCCGTGCTCGCGGACGCGGCGAAGTGCTCTCGCAGATGGCAGCCAGCGAGGACTGATCCGATCCACGGACGGCAAAAAGAGGGGCAGGAAACTACCCCTCTGAGACTGCTGACAAAGGTTCGAAAATCTCTGATCGTCATGCTCGAGCCTGTCCCGAGCATCTGCAAGCCATTGACGTTTATAGATCCTCGGCACCAGGCCGAGGATGACGCCAAGTAAGAAGCACGGTTTGTCATCAAGCTGAGAGGGGTCGGAAACTGCCCCTCTTTTTTATTTCGAGCCGCAAAGGTGGGCATTAAGGCAAAAAAATGGCCATCTCATTCTTGCCATAATTTAGAATGGCGTTATGTGCGTTATCGGCCTTTCCGAAAACGGCTATCACCTGCCAGTTACTCAGCTTTCCGGCATCTGTCAGCCCGCTTCCGCCAAGGCCGAATATCGGCCGCCCGGCCGATTCTTTTTGAGTCCTTTCCGGTCCTCTTCGCCACTTCTCCGGCGAACGCCTGCAAATGGGAATCGCTATGTCCTTACAATCATCCTCTCCACAGACCGCCCGCTCCGGCGGCTGGCTCCTCAAAATCGTCGGCATACTCGTCTTTCTCGGCGGCCTGCCCCTGCTCGCCGGAGGCATTCAGCTCATTACGCTCGGCGGCTCCTGGTATTATGCGCTTGCGGGCGCCGCACTCCTCATCGTCGGCATTCTTTTCTTCCTGCGCAGGAAGGCTGCAGTCTGGCTCTTCGCGCTCCTCTACATAGCCACCATTGCATGGGCTCTCTGGGAAGCCGGCCTCGATTTCTGGCCGCTCGTCCCGCGCATCGTCGCGCCGACCGTGCTGGCGATCGTCGTCGCATTGCTTGCTCCCCTCTTCCCGGCGAGCGGCCCTTCCTCGAAGGCCGTCCCTTTCGGCATCGCCGCGATCCTGGCGCTCGGCCTCGTCGGCGCCGGTTATCTGGCTTTCCAGCCTCATCAGGTCATCCGTAACGAAGTGGCCGAGGTTCCGGCTCCGCAGGGCCAGGCCGCCGCGGAAGGTTCCGCTTCCGATTGGCGCCATTACGGACGTACGCCGCACGGGACGCGTTATGCGCCGTTCGATGTGATCAATCGCGACAACGTCCAGAACCTGGAAGTCGCCTGGACCTTCCGGACCGGCGATCCCGCGGAAAAGGGCGCGGAAGACCAGAATACGCCGCTTCAGGTGGGCGACACCGTCTATCATTGCACCGCGCACAACATCGTTCACGCGCTCAATGCCGAAACCGGCGAGGTCCGCTGGAAATTCGATCCGCAGGCGAAGTCTCCCGTCTGGCAGCGTTGCCGCGGCGTGAGCTATTACGAACCGCCGGTCACCGCCGCCGTGCAGCCGGCGGAACCGGCCCCGGCAGCGCCTGCGGCACCGGCCGATCCGACGGCTCCGGCACTTGCGGCCCCTACTCCCGAAGCACCGCCGGCGCAGGCGGCTCCCGCCGCACCGGTCGCGCCTGCCACACCGGCCCAATGCGCCGCGCGCATCGTCATGACGACCATCGATGCCCGGCTGATCGAGCTCGACGCCAAGACGGGCGAGCCCTGCGCCGAATTCGGCAATGGCGGAACGGTCAACCTTCGTGACGGCATGGGCGAGGTCAAGGACGGGTTCTACTTCCAGACATCCGCTCCGACCGTCATGCGCGACCTCATCCTCGTCGGCGGCTGGGTCTGGGACAACCGCGAGGTCAACGAGCCCTCCGGTGCCGTGCGCGCCTTCAACGCCCGTACCGGCGAGCTCGCCTGGGCCTGGGATCTCGGCAACCCGAACATTACCCGCTATCCGCCCGAGGGCGAAAGCTATACGCGCGGCACGCCGAACGTCTGGTCGACGCCCGCCTATGACGACGAGCTCGGTCTCGTCTACCTGCCGACCGGCAACGCAACGCCCGATTTCTTCGGCGCGCATCGTTCGGAAGCGGCCGAGCAATATTCCGCTTCGGTCGTTGCCCTCGACATCGCCACCGGCCGCGAACGCTGGAAATTCCAGACGGTCCATCACGACATCTGGGACTACGACGTTCCCTCGCAACCGGCGCTCTACGACGTTCCGGACGGCAACGGCGGCACCCAGCCGGC
Organism: Neorhizobium sp. CSC1952; assembly: GCF_030378245.1. Classification (NCBI taxonomy): domain Bacteria; kingdom Pseudomonadati; phylum Pseudomonadota; class Alphaproteobacteria; order Hyphomicrobiales; family Rhizobiaceae; genus Neorhizobium; species Neorhizobium sp. CSC1952. Next base: position 1,494,811 of record NZ_CP128416.1, read on the forward strand.
GCTGATCCAGATCACCAAACGCGGCCAGATCTTCATGCTGAACCGCCAAACCGGCGAGCCGATCGCAACCGTCGAGGAAAAGCCGGTTCCGCAGACGGGCGGCGTTCCGGAAGACCATGTCTCCGCAACCCAGCCCTATTCGACTGGCATGCCGTCGATCGGCACCGAGCCGTTCACGGAAGCCCGGATGTGGGGCGCAACCCCGTGGGATCAGCTCTATTGCCGCATCGAGTTCAAGAAGATGCGCTACGAAGGCGAATTCACGCCTCCGGGCACCGACGTCTCGCTCATCATGCCGGGCTATTACGGCGGGATGAACTGGGGTTCCGCGTCGATCGACGAAGCGAATGCGATGCTGGTCGTCAACGACATCCGCATGCCGCAATTCGTGCAGCTGATCCCGCAGGCCGAGGTCGAAGGCCGCGGCGGCGCTGCCGCCCACGACGGCCTTTCGAGCCAGACGGGCACGCCTTATGCCGCCTGGAAGAACGGCTTCATGTCGCCGCTCGGCGTACCCTGCCACCAGCCGCCCTACGGAACGATCTCGGGGATCGACCTGAAGACCCGCCAGCTCGTCTGGCAGGTTCCGGCCGGCACCCTGCAGGATACGGGTCCGCTTGGAATGAAGACGGGCCTGCCGCTCCCGGTCGGCATGCCGTCGCTCGGCGGCCCGACGACGACGGCCGGCGGCCTCGTCTTCTACGCCGGTACCCAGGACTACTACCTTCGCGCACTCGACGTCCGCACAGGTCAGGAGCTCTGGAAGGCACGCCTTCCGGTCGGCGCGCAGGCGACCCCGATGACCTACATCTCGCCGGAAAGCGGGCGGCAGTTCGTCGTGGTTTCCGCGGGCGGGTCGCGTCAGTCGCCGGACCGCGGCGACTACATCATCGCCTTCAGCCTTCCGAGGCAGTAAGGCGGAGACGTAAAAGGGGCGGCGCCGGCGGTGCCGCCCTTTGTTATTTGCTCGAAATCAGGGCCCGAACACCGACCAGCCGGTGCGCGTCGTGAGCATTTCCAGGGCCAGCGAGCCAAGCAAAGAATTGCCGTTGCGATTGAGGCCAGGCGACCAGACCGCGACCGATGCCTTGCCCGGCGCCACGGCCAGGATGCCGCCGCCGACGCCGCTCTTGCCCGGCAGGCCGACGCGATAGGCAAAATCCCCCGACCCGTCATAATGGCCGCAGGTGAGCATCAGCGCGTTGATGCGCCGTGCCCGCTGCCGGGATACGACGGTGTGCCCGGTCAGCGGGTTGCGTCCGGATGCTGCCAGGAAAAGGCCGGACCGGGCAAGCTGCGTGCAGGTCATGGCAAGTGCGCAGTGATGAAAATAGACGCCCAGCACATGCTCCACCGGGTGGGTGAGCTTGCCGAAGGAGCGCATGAAGTTGGCGAGCGCGAAGTTGCGGTAACCTGTCGCCTGCTCCGACTTCGCCACATCGGGATCGATGGCGATGGTCTCGTCATCGGCAAGATAACGCACGAAACGGACGATCTCGCCAATCGCCTCGCGCGGCGTATGTCCCGCAAGCACGAGATCGCTCACGGCGATCGCACCGGCGTTGATGAAGGGGTTGCGCGGCTTGCCTTCCTCATGCTCCAGCTGGACGATCGAATTGAAGGCCGAGCCGGATGGCTCGCGGCCAACGCGGTTCCAGGTGGTTTCTCCATGCTTTCCGAGCGCCAGCGTCAGGGTGAAGACCTTGGAAATGCTCTGGATCGAAAAGGGCACCTCGGCATCGCCGGCCGTATGTATTTCGCCATCGACGGTGACGATCGCCATACCGAATTTCTTCGGGTCGATATGGGCGAGCTGCGGAATGTAATCGGCGACCTTGCCTTCGCCGAGCCGCGGCGTCAGCTCCTCGTGGATCTCGTCGACGATCGCCTGCAGGTCTGCCATCTTTCACCCCGAATTCGTTCCGCGCCCGGACGAGCCTTACTATTCGAAGGCGCTGCCGGAAAGATGGTTGCTGGCGGATGCCTTCACCGCGCCGATATCCGACCACAATGAGGCGATCGCCGCCGGATCGACATCCGCCATGATGTCGCGCAGCCAGCCTTCGTGGGCCGCCGCCATCGCGACGAAAAGCTCCGTTCCCCGCGGCGTCAGCTTGGCGACGGTGACGCGGCGATCTCCATCAGGCGTTACCCGCAGCACAAGACCGTCCGCCTCCAGCCTTTCCACCAGGCCGGTGACATTGCCGTTGGTGACCATCGTGCGCTTGGAAAGTTCGCCGAGCCTCAAGCCGTCCTTTTCACGATAGAGCTGCGCCATCAGGTCGAACTGGGGAAGCGTCGCGCCGAACTCGACGCGCAGCCGGCGGCGGATTTCCGTAGTGATCAGCTTGGTCGTGGAGAGCATGCGCAACCACAGCCGCGTTTCAGGCTTGTTCTTCCCGTGCGGGCCGTGGGCGATCAGTTCCAGATCGGCGCTCGCCGCTTCTCCATCCATCGTTTACACCCCGAGATATCGATCCTGCAGTTCGCTCGTCAGGTCGGCGGGCTTGCCGCTCCAGGCGCTCTTTCCGTTTTCCAGAATGACGCAGCGATCCGCAACCGGCAAAAGCTCCGAAAGCGTCTTGTCCACCACAAGAATCGAAAGGCCTTCCTCCTTCAGCCGCCGTATGGCTTTCCAGATATCCTGCCGGATCACCGGGGCAAGGCCCTCGGTCGCCTCGTCGAGGATCAGCAGGCGCGGACTGGTCATCAGCGCGCGGCCGATCGCGAGCATCTGCTGCTCGCCGCCGGAAAGCGACCGCGCCATCTGTGCGTGCCGCTCTTCAAGGCGGGGGAAAAGTTCGTTGACGCGCTCCAGCGTCCATGTGCCCGGCCGGGCGGCGGCTACGAGGTTTTCGCGCACGGTGAGATTGGGAAAGCAACGGCGGCCTTCCGGCACAAGGCCGATGCCGAGCTTCGCCACGTGATGCGGCCGCTTGCCTCTTATATCGACACCGCCGATCTTCACTCTACCGGCCCTCGGGGGGGTGAGATTGCAGATGGCGCGGATCGTCGTCGTCTTGCCCATGCCATTGCGGCCCATCAGCGCCACGGCCTCGCCTTCCGCCACCGAGAGGTCGACCCCGAACAGCGCCTGGCTCGCGCCATAGAATGCTTCGATCTTCGCGACGTCGAGCAGCATCAGGCGTGATCTCCGAGATAGGCGGTGCGCACGGCGGGATCGCGGCGGATCTCCTCCACCGTGCCGGTCGCTATGATGCGGCCGTAGACGAGCACGGAGATGCGGTCGGCGAGCGCGAAGACCGCATCCATGTCGTGCTCGACCAGAAGGATCGGCGCTTCCTTCCGCAGCGTATCGAGAAAGCGCGTCAGCGATTTCGAGCCCTCCGGGCCCATGCCGGCCATCGGCTCGTCCAGCAGGAAGGCCTTCGATTGCAGCGCGAGCGCCATGGCGATTTCGAGCTGGCGGCGTTCGCCATGCGAGAGCTCGGCGGCGGGGATGCGCGCACGGGCCGTGAGCCCGACGCGTTCCAGCATTGCCATGGCCGTGTCGATCAGGCCCTTGTCGCGCATCACGGGCTTGAAGAAACGGAAGCTCGAACCCTCCCTCGCCTGCACCGCCAGCATGACGTTGCGAAGCGCGGAAAATTCCGGCGCCAGCGACGAGACCTGGAAGGTGCGGCCGAGGCCGAGCCGGGCGCGCCCGGCGACGCTCAACGCCCCGACATCCTCCCCCGCGAAGCGGATCGAGCCTGAATCCTGCCGAAGCGTGCCGCAGATCTGATGGATCAGCGTCGACTTGCCGGCACCGTTCGGGCCGATCAGCGCATGGATTTCGCCGGGGCGAAGATCGAGCGTCACCCCGTCGGTCGCCCGGAGCGCGCCGAAATTCTTCACGAGGTTGGAAATCTGAAGGACCGGCTCAACCATGTCTGGCCTTTCCGGCAAGAAGCCCAAGCAGGCCGCCACGGGCGAAGAGTACCACAACGAGCAGGATCAGGCCGAGAAAGAACTGCCAGCGTTCGGTCAAGCCGCCGAGCGCATATTCGAAGGCGACGTAGAGCGCCGCACCCGCCAACGGCCCGAACAGCCGGCCAGCGCCGCCGAGGATGATCAGCACGATCAGTTCCCCCGACATGTGCCAGGAAAGCATGGACGGGCTGACGAAGCGGTTTAGATCGGCAAACAGTGCGCCTGCCAGGCCCGTCATCATCGCCGAGATGACGAAGCCCGTCAGCCGGATACGATAGGGCTCGATACCGACGGTCGCGACGCGCACCTCGTTCTGCCGCGCCGCCTGCAGGGCGGAGCCGAACCGCGAGGCGCGGATCAGCGCGAAGAGGCCGATACCAATCAACAGGATCACATAGCAGATCAGGAAGAAGCTCAGGGGCCGCATGGTCATGACGCCCGGAAACTGGTTCCGGACGAGGATCGACAGCCCGTCCTCGCCGCCATAGGCCGGCCAGGAGACTGCGAAATAATAGACCATCTGCGCGAAGGCGAGCGTGATCATGATGAAATAGACGCCTGATGTGCGGAGGCTGATCGCGCCGATCGCCAGCCCGACCAGGCCGGCAACCACCACGGCGACGATCCAGATCACCCACATCTGGTTCGTTCCGGGCAGACCGAAGATCAGAGGGTCCCCCGAAAAACCGTGCGTCGCCAGGATGCCGGCGGCATAACCGCCGATCCCGAAGAACGCCGCGTGTCCGAAGGAGACGAGGCCGCCGAGACCCAGCGCCAGGTTCAGCCCGGTCGCGGCGAGCGCCAGGATGGCGATACGGGTCGCCAGCGTCACGTAAAAAGGCTGGCCGAGTGCATTGGCGGCCAGCGGCGCCGCCAGCAGAGCCGCAGCCAGAACGAGATTGACGAGGTTTTCGCGGCTCAGCATTCCGACCTCACGCATGTGCTGCCGGGAAGAGGCCGCGCGGCTTCACCGCCAGAATGACCGCCATGACGATATAGATCAGCATCGAGGCGGCCGCGCCGCCGATCATGCCGGCCTGAGCCGGAGGGACGAAGAGCGCCATCAGCTTCGGCAGCAGGAAGCGGCCCATCGTATCGGTGACGCCGACCAGCAGCGCGCCGAGCAAAGCGCCCTTGATCGAGCCGATGCCGCCGATGACGATCACCACGAAGGCAAGAATCAGCACCGGTTCGCCCATGCCGACCTGTACCGACTGGATGGCACCGACCATGGCGCCGGAAAAACCTGCGAGTGCCGCGCCGAGCGCGAAGACGACCGTATAGAGCGTGCGGATATCGACGCCGAGGGCGCCGATCATCTCGCGATCGCTCTCGCCGGCGCGGATGCGCATGCCGAGCCGCGTCCCGGATATCAGCAGGTAGAGCCCGAAAGCGACCAGGGCACCCGCTGCGATGATCGCCAGGCGATAGACGGGATATTCCGTGCCGCCGGGAAGCGGCACCGCACCCTGCAGCAGCGGAGGAATATCCAGATAAAGCGGAAACGAGCCGAACAGCCAGCGCATGCCTTCCGAAAACATCAGGATCAGCGCGAAGGTCGCAAGCACCTGGTCGAGGTGATCGCGATCATAAAGCCTGCGGATGACCACGAGCTCGACGATCGCACCGGCCGCCGCCGCGGCGATGAGGCTCGCGACCAGACCGATCCAGAACGAACCGGTCCAGGCCGCCGTCGCCGCGCAGGCGAATGCGCCGACCATGTAGAGCGAGCCGTGAGCGAGGTTGATCAGGCCCATGACGCCGAAGATCAGCGTCAGCCCGGCGGCCATGAGAAACAACATGACGCCGAGCTGCAGGCCGTTGAGCAACTGCTCGAGAGCAAGTGCAACGGTCACGAGAAGACCTTAGATCTTGCAGTCTTTGGCATAGGCGTCGCCATGGTCGGTGAAAATCTTCTCAACCGTCTTGTTGGTGAGGACGCCGTCCTTCTTGATCACTTCCGTCAGGTAGATGTCCTGGATCGGATGCTGGTTGATGTTGAACTTGAAATTGCCGCGCGGCGACTGGATGTCCGCCTTCTTGAGTTCCGCACCGAAGGCATCGGCGTCCTTCACGCTCGCCTTGGCGGCGGCCGACAGGATGAGCTGCGCGGCGTCATAGGCCTGGACGGCGTAGATCGACGGCAGGCGATTGTATTCCCTCTGGAAGTCGGCCAGGAACTTCTTGCTGGCCTCATTGTCGAAATCCGGAGCCCACTGGCCGGAGGCCTTTGCGCCGAGCGCAGCGTCGCCGATCGCCGGCAGCACGTCCTGGCTGAAGGAGAAGCCCGGGCCCATGACCGGAATGTTCACGCCCGACTGGGCGAACTGCTTCATGAAGGCGATGCCCATGCCGCCGGGCAGGAAGACGAAGATGCCGTCGGCGCCGGAAGCGCGCATCTGCGCGATCTCGGCGGCATAGTCCGTCTGGCCGACCTGGGTATAGACTTCGGCGGCGAGTTCGCCCTTGTAGTAACGCTTGAAGCCGGTCAGGGAATCCTTGCCGGCCGGATAATTCGGGGCGAGGATGAACATCTTCTTGTAAGCGCGGTTGGCGTATTCGCCCATCGCCTCGTGCAGGTTGTCGTTCTGATAGGCGGCGTTGAAATAAAGCTTGTTGCAGTTGGCCCCGGCAAGCGCGGCCGGGGCCGCATTGGTCGAAACATAGAACTTGCCCTGTGCGACCGCACTCGGAGCCACCGCCATCAGAAGGTTCGACCAGACGATGCCGGTCAGGATATCCACCTGGTCGCTCTGGATCATCTTGTCGGCGATCTGGACGGCGAGTTCCGGCTTCTGCGCGTCGTCCTCGGTGACGACGGTGATGTCCTTGTTGCCGGAATTCTTGATCGCCAGCATGAAGCCGTCGCGCGTATCGATGCCGAGGCCGGCGCCACCGCCCGAAAGCGTGGTGATCATGCCGATCTTCAGCGGTTCGGCGAAAGCGAGGCCGGAGGTGCTCATGCTCAGCGCCAGCGTGGCAGCAGCAAGCATTTTCTTCATGTGACGAACTCCCGTTTGTTGTTGTGTCGTTCCCATATTTTTCATTTTTCCGACGGCGGCCAGCGATCCGCCGAAGGTTTTCATTACCTTCCACATTTGCGTGGAAACTTCCACTCCGCACATGCGGCCAAATTCAACCGCAAGGAAACATGGTTACGCCGACAGTTTCCGCTTCAGCCGAAAACGCTGGATCTTGCCGGATTCGGTCTTCGGCAGAGCCTCGGCGAAGACGATCGAGCGCGGATATTTATACGGCGCGATGACGCTCTTCACATGCTCCTGGAGAAGTTTCGCCAGGGCATCGCAGGCAGCCGAAGGATTCGCGAGAACGACGTGCGCCTCAACGATCATGCCACGGGCATCGTCCGGCACGCCGATCACGGCGCATTCCAGCACCGCCTCGTGCTTCAAAAGGGCCGCTTCCACCTCAGGCCCGGCGATGTTGTAGCCGGCGGAGATGATCATGTCGTCGGAGCGGGCGGCGAAGTGGAAATAGCCGTCTTCATCCTGCACGAAGGAATCGCCCGTGATGTTCCAGCCGCCCTTGACGTAATCCTTCTGCCGCTCGTCGGCCAGGTACCGGCAGCCGATCGGCCCCTTGACCGCCAGCCGGCCGATCGTGCCGCGCGGAACCTCGTTCATGTCGTCGTCGACGACGATCGCCTCGTAGCCGGTCAGCGGCTTGCCGGTGCAGGCGGGCCTGGCATCCCCTAGGTGGTTCGAAATGAAGATATGCAGCATTTCGGTGGCGCCGATACCGTCGAGGATCGGTTTGCCGGTCTTCTTCACCCATTCCTCGAAGACGGGGCCGGGCAGCGTCTCGCCGGCCGAAACGGCGATGCGAAGCGAGGAGAGATCGGCACCGGCATCCATTGCCGCCAGCATGGCGCGATAGGCGGTGGGGGCCGTGAAGCTGATCGTCGCCTTGTAGGTCTCGATGATCTCGATCATCTTCGGCGGCGTCGCCTGCTCCAGAAGCGTCGCAGCAGCGCCGAAACGCAGCGGGAAGACCGCAAGGCCGCCGAGACCGAAGGTGAATGCAAGCGGCGGAGAGCCCACGAAGACGTCATCCGGCGTCACGTCGAGCACTTCCTTCGCATAGGCATCCGCGATGATCAGGATATCGCGGTGGAAATGCATCGTCGCCTTCGGCACGCCGGTGGAACCGGAGGTAAAGCCGAGCAGCGCCACGTCGTCGCGGCCGGTCTTCACGGCGTCGTAGCGCACCGGCTTGTTCAGCGCCGCGCGATCGAGCTCCGCGTCATGGTTGGCCGTGCCGTCGAAGCCTATCACCTGTTTCAGGAACCGGCTCTCCTTGGCGCAGGACACCAGCTCGTCCATCAGGCGCGTATCGCAGAGCGCCATGGAGACCTCAGCCTTGTCGATGATCTTCGCAAGCTCGCCGGACCGCAGCATCGGCATGGTGTTGACCACGACCGCACCCGCCTTTGTCGCCGCCAGCCAACAGGCGACCATGGCGGGGTTGTTGGCGGAGCGGATCAGAACGCGGTTGCCGGGCTTGAGACCATAATCCTCGGTCAACGCACGGGCGATGCGGTTCGTCCAGTCGGCGAGTTCCTTGTAGGTGCGGCGGCGTCCGTTGCCGATGAGGGCGGTGTGATCACCGAAGCCCTTCTCCACCATTCGATCGGTCAGTTCGACCGCCGCATTCACCCATTCCGGGTATTCGAAGCCTTCGAGCCTGATCTCCGGCCACTGATCGAACGGGGGGAGATTGTCGCGGGCAAACGTATCCTGATGGCCTGACGGTCCCAGCATGTCTGAATTCCCCAATGCATTTTTTATCATAGCGGCTTTTCGCCTTTCGTTCAGAAAAGCACTGCTTCCTTCCGGTTGCAAGAGAGAAATTTTAAGTTTGTAATAATTTTCTCCATCCGCCATTCTCGCCCGCAAGGCGGCTTCCAAGCCGGAAGCTGAAATGCCAGTATGTGCCCAAATTCAGGAGAGGGTCGAGGGAGAAACGAAGATGCGCCATCGGATCAGCGACTGGGACAATGCCTATGCCAACGGCATCAACATCCCCCAGGGCGACCGCTGGCCGGCAGCCTGGGTAGACCCGGCGCGGCACTATCGGGAAGAACTCGCTGCGGCCGGACGTGCGAAACTCGGCCTCTCCTACGGAGAAAAGCCGCGCAACCGCTTCGACCTTTTCCTGCCCGAATCCGCACCTTCGGGCCTCGTGGTTTTCGTGCATGGCGGTTTCTGGGTGGGGCTCGACAACAGCTACTGGTCGCATCTTGCCAAAGGCGCCGTGGATCGCGGTCATGCCGTCGCCATGCCAGGCTACACGCTTGCGCCGGAAAACCGCATCGCCGGCATTACGATCGAGATCGGCAAAGCCATCGAAGCTGCTGCAGGCATGATCGCCGGTCCGATCCGGCTGATCGGGCACTCCGCCGGCGGGCAGCTGGTGACGCGGATGATCTGCACCACCTCGCCGCTGCCGAAAGCGGTGCGCGACCGCATCGCCAATACCGTCTCGCTCTCCGGCCTGCACGATCTCCGGCCGCTTATCAATCTCTCCTCGAACGCCAAGATGCGGATCGACCGCGAAGAGGCGCTGGCCGAAAGCCCGGCCCTCCTGGAGCCCATGCAGAACGCCCGCGTCACCTGCTGGGTGGGGGCTGCGGAACGCGCCGAATTCGTACGGCAGAACGCATTGCTCGCCAGCATCTGGAAAGGGCTCGGCGCCGAAACGGAAGCCGTCGAGGAACCGGACAAACACCACTTCAACGTGCTGGATGGCATGGCGGACCCTGCCCATCCGCTGATGCAAGCACTCTTCGCCTGAAATCAGAGCGAGGCAGCGGCGCGGGCGGCCTGATCGTAATGGCCCGAAAGGGCGCGCAGGCGGGAGGCGATCGCCGAAAGCGTTTCGCCGGTGACTTCGGTCGCAAGCACGGACTTGACGAGCAGAGCCTCGCGCACCGCGGCATAGCGCCTGCAGGCATCGGCGCCCGCCTCCGTCACCATGACCAGTTTTTCCTTGCCGCGGCGACCGGATTTGATGAGCTTCAGCCGTTCGAGCTTCTTCAGCGCGTAGGTGACCACATGGGTATCCTCGATATTGAGGACGAGCGCGATGTCTGCCAGCGTCTTCGGCTTGTTGCGGCTGTTGATGTTGTGCAGGACGAGGATATCGATGGCCGAAAGATCCGGCACACCGGCGGCGGCCATACAGCGCACCATCCAGCGGCTGAAGGCGTGGTTCAGCATGATCAGGCCGAACTCGATTTCCGACAGGGCCGGCAATGCGCCGCTCGCCAGATGCCCTGAGGACACGATCGGGCCGAATTCATTCTTCTCCGACGACATGATTTCTCCTCCCGGGAACGAGCGCGCCGCGACCGGCCGGCCGCGGCGCCTCTCAAATCACATCTTCCTGTAGGCGTCCAGAATGGCGGCACCGTCGGCGCCGGCCTTCTTCGACCAATCTTCCGTCAGCCTGGCGCCGACATCCGCAAGACCCTTCTTGAGATCGGCGCTCGGTTCGACAACCTGCATGCCGTTCTTCTTGAGCGTGTCCATGTAGGCGGCGGTCTTTTCAACGCCGAGCGCCCAACCGCGGGCTTCGGCGGCCGCGGCCGCATCGGTGACGGCCTTCTGGACGGCTGGATCAAGAGATTCGAAAGCGGCCTTGTTGACGAAGACGACGTTCTTCGGGATCCAGGCCTGGGTGTCGTAATAGTGGGTCAGCGATTCCCAGATCTTGGAATCGACGCCCGTGGCGCTGGAGGTCATCAGGCCATCGACGACGCCGGTCGCAAGCGCCTGCGGCAGTTCCGCGGCCTGAACCGTGACCGGCTGCGCGCTGACGAGCTCGGCGATGCGGGACGTGCCGACATTATAGGCGCGCCATTTCAGCCCCTTGAGATCGGCGACGCTGTTGACGTCCTTCTTGGTGAAAATGCCCTGCGGCGGCCAGGGCGTCGCGTAGAGGAGCTTGAGACCCTGCGCATCGAGGGCTTTTTCGATCGCCGGCCTGGAGGCCGACCACAGCTTTTTCGACTGATCGAAGCTGGTCGCCAGGAAAGGCACGACGTCGATGCCGAAAACCGGGTTCTCGTTCTCGTGCAGCGAGATCAGAACCTCGCCTGCCTGAGCCTGGCCGGTCTGGACGGCGCGCTTGATATCCGGCGCCTTGAAGAGCGAGGCGTTCGGATGGATGGTGATCTTCAGCGCCCCGCTGGTGGCAGCGTCCACGTCGGAGGCGAACTGGCTCAGATTCTGGACGTGATAGTTGGCCGGCGGATAGGCCGAGGGCAGCACCCAGGCGGTCTGGGCCAGCGCGGCGCCGGCACCGGCAATCAGCGCAGCGGCCGTCAGGCCGAGGCGGGCTATGGCTTTGAAGTGCATGGTCATTTTCCATTCCCCTTTTTCAAGACGTTATCCCGGGAATGCCATTTTCGGCAGAACCATCACGATATCCGGGAAGACCGTGATGATGGCGACCGTCGCCACAAGCAGAAAGAAGAAGGGCAGCGAGGCTTTCGCGACCGTCAGGCTGTCGCGGCCGCTCATCGTCTGCAGCACGAAGAGGTTGAAGCCGACCGGCGGCGAGACTTCCGCCATCTCGACGATCAGCACCAGAAAGATGCCGAACCAGATGAGGTCGAAACCGGCCTGCTGGATCATCGGCAGTACCACGACCGTGGTGAGCACGATCATGGAGAGCCCGTCGAGCGCGGCGCCGAGCAGGATATACATGACCGTCAGCACGGCGATCAGGGCGTAAGGGCTGAGATCGAAGCTGTCGACCCAGGTGGCGAGTGCGTTCGGAATACCCGTATAGCCCATGGCGATCGACATGAATCCGGCCCCCGTCAGGATCAGCATGATCATGCAGGTGAGCCGCATGGCACCCATGACGCTTTCCCAGAAGGATTTCACCGTGAGCGAACCGGACCAGGCAGCGATCGCCAGCGACCCGAGCACACCCCAGGCGGCGCATTCCGTCGCCGTCGCCCAACCGAGGAGAAGGGTCGCGAAGACAAGCACGATCAGCAGCGTGACGGGAATGAGGTTGGCCGATTCCTTCAGCTTTTGCTTGAGGCTCATCTTCGGCGGCGCGGGCGGCTGCTTGTCCGGGTTCAGCATCGACCAGACGATGATGTAGCCGGAATAAAGCACCATGACGATGACGCTCGGCAGGAAGCCCGCGAGGAAGATCTGGATGATCGAGACGTTCGCCGCGACCGCATAGACCACCATGGTGATCGACGGCGGGATGAGGATGCCGAGCGTACCCGCACCCGCAAGCGAGCCGAGGCTCACCATCTCGTCGTAACCGCGTTTCTTCAATTCCGGCAGGGCGATCTTGGCGATCATCGCGGTGGTGGCGGCCGAGGAGCCCGAGATCGAGCCGAACAGGCCGCAGCCGAGCACGTTGACATGCATTAGCCGGCCGGGCAGCCAACCGAGCCACGGCGACAGACCGCGGAACATCTCTTCCGACAATCGGGTGCGGAACAGGATCTCGCCCATCCAGACGAAGAGCGGCAGCGCTGCCAGCGACCAGGAGGCGCCGCCGCTCCAGGAATTCGTGGCGAGCACCGCGCCGATCGGGATGCCCGGTACGAAGAGCATGGCGATGAAGCCGCAGATCAGAAGCGATATGCCGATCCAGACGCCACCGGCCAGCAGCGCCAGCAGGGCGACGAGGACGACACCGGCGATTTCGACGAGTTCGATCGTTCCCATTCGTCAGGCCCCGCTCTGGATGGCGCGTTCGATGACTTCCTCGGCGGTTTCCGGCGCCGGCTTCTCGTAGCGCGGCGAACCGCCGAACAGCACGTGAAGGAGCTCGTCGACGAAGGCGATGGCGAGAATGACCAGACCGCCGCAGAAACCGAGCTGCGGGATCCATAGCGGCACCGCGATGACGCCCTGCGAGAGATCATTGAACCGGTAGGACGTGCGCGTCATGTCGAAGGCGAACCATGCGAAATAGACGGCCGCGATCGTTCCGATTGCCAGAGCGACGATCTCGACTACCTGCCGCGCCGGCCCCTTGATGCGCTCGACCAGTAGGCCGACGCGGATCATCTCGCCGGAGCGGAACGTATGCGCGAGGCCGAGAAAGGCGCTCGCCGCCATGCACCAGGAAGCGAAATCGTCGCCCGCCGGCACGTCGATATCGAGAGGCCTGCCGGCGGAAAGCGCCATCATGATCAGGAAGATCGCGACGAGGAAAAGTCCGGCCAGCCAGCCGGAGACAAGGTAAAGCCCGTCGAGTGTGCGGCGCAGCCATTCGGGAAAGATGCTGTGACGGGTATCAACGGTGGACATAGGGCGTCCTCCGCGACACGGAGCGGCAAAAAATCATGGTCGGCTCCCCTCGGTTGCCGGTTACTCGGGCGAAACTCTTTCGGCTTCCTTGCCCGTTCGATGAGCATGATGCTTCAATAGGCATTTTCCTGTCAACTAATCATTGACGTTTTATCGACGAAATGTTTTCGTTAATGCAAATCGATTTCCAAACAGAGGCGGGACATGATCGACAGCAAGTGGGATTTCTGGATCGATCGCGGCGGCACGTTTACCGACATCGTCGGGCGCAAACCTGACGGATCGCTGATCGCTCACAAGGTTCTTTCGGAAAATCCGGAGGCCTATCGGGACGCGGCCGTGCAGGGGATCCGCGAACTTCTTGGCGTCCCTGCGGGCATGCCGATCCCCTCGCACGCGATCGGCGCCGTGAAGATGGGGACGACCGTCGCCACCAATGCGCTGCTGGAACGCAAGGGCGAGCGCACGCTGCTCGTCACCACACGCGGTTTCCGCGACGCTCTGGCGATCGGATACCAGGCCCGCGCCGACATCTTTGCCAAGAAGATCATCAAACCGGAACTGCTTTACAGCGCCGTCGTCGAAGTGGACGAACGCGTCCGCGCCGACGGCGCGGTGGAAGCTTCGCCGGACGAAGCCTCGATCCGGGCGCAACTGCAGGCGCAATTCGAAGCGGGTTTCCGTGCCATCGCGATCGTCTTCATGCATGCCTATCGTTACCCGGCTCACGAACAGCTCGCTGCTCGGATCGCCCGCGAGATCGGTTTTACGCAAGTCTCCGTCAGCCACGAGGTTTCGCCGCTGATCAAACTGGTCGGCCGCGGCGATACGACCGTCGTCGACGCCTATCTTTCGCCGATCCTGCGCCGCTACGTGGAGCAGGTCGCCGAAGAGCTTGGCGCCGGGGGGGAGAACGGGCCGCAGCTTATGTTCATGCAGTCCTCGGGCGGCCTCACTGCCGCACGGCTCTTCCAGGGCAAGGACGCGATCCTCTCAGGCCCGGCCGGCGGCGTGGTCGGTGCGGTGGAAACCTCAAGGCTTGCGGGCTTCGACCGGATGATCGGCTTCGACATGGGCGGCACGTCCACCGACGTCTCCCATTACGACGGCGAGCTGGAACGCTCCTTCGAGACGGAAGTGGCCGGCGTGCGCATGCGGGCACCGATGATGTCCATCCATACGGTGGCGGCAGGCGGAGGCTCGATCCTGCATTTCGAGAACGGCCGTTTCCGCGTGGGCCCGGATTCGGCGGGCGCCAATCCAGGCCCCAAGGCCTATCGCCGCGGCGGGCCGCTGACGGTCACCGATGCGAACGTCATGCTCGGCAAGCTCTCGCCGAAACTTTTCCCGGCCATATTCGGGCCGAATCGCGACCAGCCGCTCGACGCGGATGCGGTACGCGCCGCCTTCGAAAATATGGCTGAGGTGATCGGCGACGGCCGCACGCCGGAAGAGGTGGCCGACGGCTTCCTCGCCATCGCCGTCGAGAACATGGCCAATGCGGTGAAGAAGATCAGCGTCCAGCGCGGCTACGACGTCACCCATTACGTGCTGACCTGCTTCGGCGGCGCCGGCGGCCAGCATGCCTGCCTGACAGCCGACGCGCTCGGCATCTCGACCGTGCTGATCCATCCATTCTCGGGCATTCTTTCCGCCTACGGCATGGGCCTCGCCGACATCCGCGCCACCCGCCAGCGTACGATTTCCGAAGGACTTGCGGCGGCACTCCGATCGCTCGGTCCGATCCGGGATGAGCTGACGGCCAGCGTCGTCGCGGAAATGGCCTCACAGGGCGTTTCCGAAGCCGAGACGGACGTGCTGCACCGCGCTCACCTGCGCTACCAGGGCACGGATACGACTTTGCCCGTGGCTTTGAGCGATACGGCCGAGATGACGGCCGCATTCGAAACAGCCCATAAAAAGCAGTTCGGCTTCATCTTCGAGAATCGCGAGATCATCTTCGAAGCCTATGAGGTCGAGGCGATCGGCGGCGGTGCCGATCCTGACGAGCCGGAATTTTCACTGGATACCTCAGCTCCCGCCACAGCCGAGGAGACGAAATTCTTCTCCGGCGGCGCATGGCGCGAGGCACCGGTCTATCGCCGCGCCGACATCAAGCCCGGCACAAGGGCGAGCGGTCCCTGCCTGATCGTCGAGCCGCACCAGACGATCGTCGTGGAAGACGGCTGGGCCTTCGAGATCACCAGGCTCAATCATGTCGTGCTGAAACGCGTCACCGAGCTTTCCCGCGCCAAGCCGATCGGCACGCAGGCCGATCCCGTGCTGCTCGAAGTCTTCAACAATCTCTTCATGTCGATCGCCGAGCAGATGGGTGTCACGCTGCAGAACACCGCTTCTTCGGTGAACATCAAGGAAAGGCTCGACTTCTCCTGTGCCGTCTTCGACGAGAACGGCGCGCTGGTCGCCAACGCTCCTCATATGCCGGTGCATCTCGGCTCGATGGATCGTTCGGTCGAGACGGTGATCGCCGCCAACAAGGGCAAGATCCGTCCCGGCGACGTCTTCGCACTGAATGCGCCCTATAACGGCGGCACCCACCTGCCGGACATCACTGTCGTTACACCTGTGTTCGATGAGCAAGGCGAAAAAATCCTCTTCTACGTCGCCTCGCGCGGTCATCATGCGGATGTCGGCGGCACCGCGCCTGGATCGATGACCCCGCTTGCGACCACCGTCGACGAGGAAGGCGTGCTGTTCGACAACGTGCTGCTCGTCGACCGCGGCCGTTTCGACGAGGAAGGCATCACCAGGCTTCTCTCCGAACACCCCTACCCCGCCCGCAACGTCGCCCAGAACGTCGCGGACCTGCGCGCCCAGATCGCCGCCAACGAGAAAGGCGTGCACGAGATGCGCAAGATGATCGCGCAGTTCGGGCTCGATGTGGTGCAGGCCTATATGGGCCATGTGCAGGACAATGCCGAGGAGAGCGTTCGCCGCGTCATCGCGAAACTGGACGATGCCGAGTTCTCCTATTCGACCGACCAGGGCAGCGTGATCCGGGTGAAGATCACCGTCGACAGGGAAAAGCGCGAGGCGGTGGTCGATTTCACGGGTACGAGCCCGCAACGGCAAAACAACTTCAACGCCCCCGAACCGGTGACGCGCGCCGCCGTGCTCTATGTCTTCCGCGTCATGGTGGAAAGCTCGATCCCCATGAATGCCGGCTGCCTCAGGCCGATCAGGATCGTCGTGCCGGAAGGGTCGATGCTGAAGCCGCAATATCCGGCCGCCGTCGTCGCCGGCAATGTGGAGACCAGCCAGCACGTCACCAATGCGCTGTTCGGTGCACTGGGCGCGCTGGCCGCAAGCCAGGGCACGATGAACAACCTCACCTTCGGCAACGCGACGTACCAGTATTACGAAACGCTGTGCTCGGGCTCGCCGGCCGGCGTCTTCAACGACGGGACGGGGTTTGCCGGCACGGATGCGGTGCATGTCCACATGACCAATTCGCGTCTTACCGATCCGGAAATCCTCGAAACGCGCTATCCGGTGCTGCTCGAAGACTTCCACATCCGCGAAAATTCCGGCGGGAGGGGCAAATTCACCGCCGGCAACGGCACGACGCGAACGATCCGCTTCCTGGAAAAGATGGATTGCGCCATTCTTTCTTCGCACCGGACGATCCGGCCGCACGGGCTTGCCGGCGGCGAAGCGGGCGCGATGGGCAGGACGACCGTGCGGCGCCTCGACGGGACCTTCGAGGAACTTGGTGGCTGTGCGCAGACCGTCATCGAGGCCGGTGAAGCCGTGACGGTGATCACGCCGACTGCCGGAGGCTATGGCAAAGCGCACTGATCTGCCGTAACCGGAGATCATGACGAAGCAAGTTGCGATCATCGGCGGCGGGCCGGCGGGGCTCATGGCGGCGGAAGTGCTTTCCGCCGCCGGCTGCGCCGTGACCGTCTACGAAGCCATGCCGACCTTCGGGCGGAAATTCCTGCTGGCCGGCAAGTCCGGACTCAACATCACCCATTCGGAAGAGTTTTCAAGGTTTGCCGGACGTTTCGGTCCAGCATCCGCGCGGTTGCGCCCGGCGCTCGATGCGTTCGCGCCGGACGATGTGCGCGCATGGGCAGCGGGGCTCGGTACGGAAACCTTCGTCGGCACGTCCGGCCGCGTCTTTCCCAGGGTCATGAAGGCCTCGCCGCTGCTTCGCGCCTGGCTGCGCCGGCTGGAAGCGCAGGGCGTGACGTTGAAAACGCGTCATCGCTGGACCGGCTTTGCGGAAGACGGTTATCGTTTCGAAACGCCGGAGGGCGAACTCCTCGCCCGGCCGGATGCGGCGCTGCTGGCGCTCGGCGGCGCAAGCTGGCCGCGGCTCGGATCGGATGCCGCCTGGGTGCCGTGGCTCATGGAAAAGGGCGTCGCGATCAGCGATCTCCGGCCGGCCAATTGCGGCTTCGACGTTACCTGGAGCGAGACGTTTCGCGAGCGCTTCGCCGGCGAGCCGCTGAAATCGGTCTCGGCAACCTCCGGCGCCGGCACGTTCCAGGGTGAGTTCGTGATCTCGAAACACGGGGTCGAGGGAAGCCTCGTCTATGCCCATTCCGCCGCCTTGCGCGATAGGCTCCGCCGCGACGGCGCGGGAACGCTTGTCGTAGACCTGATGCCCGGCCGCACCATCGAGCGTCTGGTTCGCGATCTGGCGCGGCAGGATGCGAAGGCGAGCTTCTCCAACCGGTTGCGCAAGGGTGCGGGGCTGGAAGGCGTGAAGGCGGCCCTGCTGCGCGAGCTTCTCCCCGATGCCAACCGCATGGCGCCGGAGGAATTGGCAACGCTCATCAAGGCTCTGCCGATCCCGCTCACCCGCCCCCGGCCGCTCGCGGAGGCCATCTCGTCGGCCGGTGGAATCGCCTGGAGCGCCCTCGACGAGAATTACATGCTGAAGTCGATCCCGAGCCTTTTCGCCGCTGGCGAGATGCTGGACTGGGAGGCGCCGACGGGCGGCTATCTGCTGACTGCCTGCTTCGCCACCGGCAGCGCTGCGGCAAAGGGTATCGAAGCCTGGCTCAATGCCGGATAGGACTCGCTTCCGCAACGGATTTGCGATTTCTTTTACTCTCACCGGCATTGTTCCGGATCAGGGCTGAATGCCTTGATTCGCGCAAAACCTCGGGAGGAAAGGGCCTCCATGACCAGAGCAAGACGCAGACGCATCATCCGCACGCGAAGGACCGTCACGGGCCTGTCGCTCGTTGCCGCGATCTCCTTCGTGGCGGGGATGACGGATGCCGTCGGCCTCCTGCTTTCCGGCGATTTCGTTTCCTTCATGACCGGCAACACGACGCGCGCGGCTCTCTCTTTCGCCGACGGCAACTACACGCACGCGCTCATACTCTTCTCAGCGCTCTGGGTCTTCATTCTCGGCAATGCGCTCGGCATCGTCCTCGCCCATACCGTTTCCGCAAGACGCACCTTCGTGGTCCTCGCCGGTGTGTCCATCCTGCTTGCCGCGGCCTCCACGGTTCCCGGTGACATTTATCCACGCGTGCAATTTTATCTCATCGTGTTGTCGATGGGGATGATCAATGCGACCGTCGAGCATATCGAAGGCCTGCCGATCGGCCTTACCTATGTTACCGGTGCGCTTTCCCGGTTCGGCCGCGGCATCGGGCGCTGGCTCGTCGGCGACCGCAACCCGACCGGCTGGCTCATTCAGACGATCCCCTGGACGGGCATGGCATGCGGAGCCGTCACCGGCGCTTTCCTGACGAAATATGCAGGCAGCGACGCGCTCTGGTTCGTATCGGCCCTCGCCCTTGTGGTGGCCCTGGCGACGGCGATGCTGCCGCGCCCGCTGCATCTGCATTTCCAGCAGCGGATCTCGCCCGCGCGGCGCCGCATCTAATCGTTCCGGAAGATATCATGTTCCTGGTTTCCAAGCTTTTCTGGGTTTTCGCCCAGCCGCTGTCCGCCGCCTTCCTCCTCTGCGCCCTTGCTGCGCTTCTCGTTTTCGCAGGCTGGCGTAGGCTTGGCGGCCTTTCCGCGCTTTTGGCCGCCCTGATCCTCTTTGTGACCCTTTTCACCACGACCGGCACGGTTGCGCTGCAGGTGCTGGAGGCCCGCTTTCCCAAGCCCGCCCAGGATCCGCAGATGCTCTCCTGTATGATCGTGCTCGGCGGCGCGTTGGATACCGAGATCAACACCGCGCGCGGCGGCATCGAGCTCAATCAGGCGGCGGACCGGTTCGTGGAAGCGCTGCGGCTTGCCCGCAGCCATCCGGAGGCACGGATTCTGATCTCCGGCGGCGACGGTTCGATCAGCGGCATCTATGAAGGGGAAGCGCAGGCTTCGGAGCGGCTTTTCTCCGCCTTCGGCATCTCGCCCGATCGCCTCGTCAAGGAGAATGCCTCCCGCACGACCTACGAGAATACCCTCAACACCGCCGAGCTCCTGAAAGATCAGGGGCTCGAAAACTGCCTGCTGATCACATCGGCCTACCATATGCCGCGCGCGATCGGCCTGTTCAGGGCGGCAGGAATGACCGTCACGCCCTGGCCGGCCGACTATCGGACGAGCGGCATCGTCGGCCTGTCGTTCGACTTCACCCAGCCCGCGCTCAATGCCCAGCTTACCACGACCGCGGCGCGCGAATGGATGAGCCTCGCAGCCTACCATTTCGCCGGACGCATCGGCGACATCTTTCCGCGCTGACTATTTCTTGGAAATGGTGAGGAAGCGGCCGCCCCGCACGCGCACGCGCATCTCGCAGGGCTCGGCATCGGCGCGCTCGCAAAAGCGGGGATGCATCTTCAGAAGGAAGACCATGTTGCCGAAATACTTGACGAAATCATAGCCGTAGAGCTGCGCGGTGGCGATCATGAAATAGCCGCCCTCCTTGGCCTGGAGGTAGAAATTATAGGGGCAGCCGTCGTTGTTGCAGGCCGGCCCCTTCACACCGTCGCAGGTCAATTCGCCGTGGTTGGAGACCGCATCGACGATACCGTCGTTGTTGATGTCGAAGCGGCTGATGAAGTCAGGCCCGAAATCCGCAGTCTTGCACTCGGTGCGGAAGTGATTCTTCTCGTAAATCTCCGGATCGGTGATGAGCTGCTGCTGCGCGAAGGCAAGCGCCGGCGCAAAGATCAGCGCCATCATTTGCACAAACACGATCAAGAGCTTCTTCACGGCTGCACCCCGATAAAATTCACCTGTTCACGGCAGACGCTCGCGGACGACGAGCGCGATGATCGGCGGCGATGCTAAGCCCAAGCACTTGCGCGACGCTGACCGTGGCCGGGCCGGCATTCGAAAAGGCATCAAGGGGAAAGAAAGGATCAGGCCGGGTCAGGCCTTCTTCTCGCGCAGCCGGATGATGACATCCACATGGGCAATCTCCATGCCCTCCGGCGCTTCCGGCAGGTTGCCGATCTCCAGATTGCTGACCGGAATATCGAGCACCTCGTTGCGGCCTTCCACGAAGAAGTGGTGATGGTCCGAGATGTTGGTGTCGAAATAAGTCCTGGCACTTTCGACGGCCAGCACGCGAATGAGGCCGGCCTCGGTGAACTGATGCAGCGTATTGTAGACGGTCGCGAGCGAAACGGGCACTCCGGCGGTGACGGCCTCCTCGTGCAGTTCCTCGACGGTCAGGTGACGGTCGCCTTTGGCAAACAGGAGGTCGGCAAGCGCCACGCGCTGTCGCGTCGGACGCAGGCCGCAATGGCGCAGTCTCGTCTCGATGTCCGTAATGGCTTCTGCCATAATGCCCGTCAGCTCCCCACGTTCACGCAAATGTAAGGTATCTTGACTTTCCGATATAACTTTTACAGCCAGGGCTTTCAATAGTTTCCGGAGGATACTGTCCGCAGGATGGCCAAAATCACGTTATTTCCGCCACAAGCCTCTGGTTTGCGGTCATAGCTTCCTATATGCGGACCTGAACAGATGGATGTTCCACCACTTCGCAAACCACCCCAAGCGAAGCGTTGGACATCGTCACTTCAATTTCGACCGATCTTGCAATAGTGGTTCGGAAAACAGAAGGTCCAAGGCTCAACGGGGGGAACGGAATTTTATGGCAGTCAGACAGTCCAGCTTTTCGTACGAAGAACTCCTCACCTGCGCCCACGGTGAATTGTTCGGTCCCGGCAACGCGCAGCTTCCGCTGCCGCCCATGCTGATGGTCCACCGCATCACGGATATCTCGGAGACCGGCGGAGCCTTCGACAAGGGCTATCTTCGTGCCGAATACGACGTGCGTCCCGATGACTGGTACTTCCCCTGCCATTTCGAAGGCAACCCGATCATGCCTGGCTGCCTCGGCCTCGACGGCATGTGGCAGCTGACCGGCTTCTTTCTGGGCTGGCTCGGCGAAGAAGGCCGCGGCATGGCACTGTCGACAGGCGAAGTGAAATTCAAGGGCATGGTTCGCCCGCATACGAAGCTGCTCCAATACGGAATCGACTTCAAGCGCGTCATGCGCGGCCGCTTGGTGCTTGGCACCGCCGACGGCTGGCTGAAGGCCGACGGCGAAACCATTTATCAGGCGACCGACCTTCGCGTGGGCCTGTCGAAAGACAAGACCGCTTGATACGGCATGGCGCCGAAAGAAGAACAGAGAGAAAAGGTTTTGATGAGATGAGACGGGTAGTTGTCACGGGTCTCGGTATCGTATCCTCGATCGGAAGCGATGCCGCCGAAGTCACCGAATCGTTGCGTCAGGCAAAGTCCGGCATTTCATTCTCCCCCGATTTCGCCGAACACGGCTTCAAGTGCCAGGTCTGGGGCAGACCCGCTCTCGATCCGACCGACCTGGTCGACCGCCGCGCCATGCGTTTCCTCTCCCAGGGCGGTGCCTGGAACCACGTCGCCATGAAACAGGCGATCGCCGATTCCGGCCTTGAGGAAAAGGACATCAGCGAAAACGAGCGCACCGGCATCATCATGGGCTCGGGCGGCCCTTCGACCCGAACCCTGATCGAAGCCGCCGAAATCACCGTCAAGAACAACAGCCCGAAGCGCATCGGCCCGTTCGCGGTGCCGAAGGCCATGTCGTCGACGGCTTCGGCGACGCTCGCCACCTGGTTCAAGATCCACGGAGTGAACTATTCGATCTCGTCGGCCTGCTCGACCTCGGCGCATTGCATCGGCAACGCCGCCGAAATGATCCAGTGGGGCAAGCAGGACGTGATGTTCGCCGGCGGCCACGAGGACCTCGACTGGACCATGTCGAATCTCTTCGACGCCATGGGCGCCATGTCCACCAAGTTCAACAACCAGCCGGAAAGGGCCTCTCGGGCCTATGACGTCGACCGCGACGGCTTCGTGATCGCCGGCGGCGCCGGCGTGCTGGTGTTGGAAGAGCTGGAGCGCGCGAAAGCGCGCGGCGCCAAGATCTATGCCGAGATCGTCGGCTACGGCGCGACTTCGGACGGCTACGATATGGTCGCACCTTCAGGCGAAGGCGCGGTGCGCTGCATGCGGCAGGCGCTTGCGACCGTGAAGGGCGATGTGGACTACATCAACACCCATGGCACCTCGACGCCGGTCGGCGACTCCAAGGAGATCGGAGCGATCCGCGAAGTGTTCGGCGACAGGATGCCGTATATCCAGTCCACCAAGTCTCTCACCGGCCATTCGCTCGGCGGTGCCGGCGTACAGGAATCGATCTACGGACTTCTGATGATGCAGGAGCGCTTCATCGGCGAAAGCGCCCATATCGACAATCTCGATCCGGAATTCGATGGCGTGCCGATCGTCCGTAAGCGGATCGACGATGCCAAGATCGACACGGTTCTTTCCAATTCCTTCGGGTTCGGCGGCACCAACGCCACGCTCGTCTTCCAGCGCTATAACGGATAATTCCATGAGCGGAATCATGCAGGGGAAACGCGGCCTGATCATGGGGGTCGCCAACAATCATTCGATCGCCTGGGGGATTGCCAAGGCCGTGGCCGCCCAGGGCGCCGAGGTGGCTTTCACCTATCAGGGCGAAGCGCTCGGCAAGCGCGTCAAGCCGCTTGCTGCGGAACTCGGGTCCGATTTCGTCGTGCCTTGCGACGTGGAGGACATCGCCTCGGTCGACGCAGCATTCGCGGCGATCAAGGAACGATGGGGCACACTCGACTTCCTCGTCCATGCGATCGGCTTTTCCGACAAGAACGAGCTGAAGGGCCTCTACGCCGACACCACCCGCGAGAACTTCAGCCGCACTATGGTGATTTCCTGCTTCTCCTTCACGGAAATCGCCAAGCGGGCCGCAGAACTCATGCCGAACGGCGGTTCGATGCTGACGCTGACCTATAACGGCTCGCAGCGCGTGATCCCGAACTACAACGTCATGGGTGTCGCCAAGGCGGCCCTGGAAGCCTCCGTGCGCTATCTGGCCGCGGACTACGGCCCACGCGATATCCGCGTCAACACGATCTCCGCCGGCCCGGTGCGCACGCTGGCAGGCGCCGGGATTTCGGATGCCCGCGCCATCTATTCCTGGAACCAGCAGAACTCGCCGCTCCGTCGCACCGCGACGATCGAGGATATCGGCGGCTCGGCGCTTTACCTCCTGTCCGATCTTTCCCGCGGCGTCACCGGCGAAGTCCACTACGTCGACGCCGGCTACAGCATCACGTCATTGCCGACGCTCGACAAGCTGCGCAAGGCGGACGCGGAGTAGGCGAGCCCGAATCGGTCAAACAAAAAGCCCCGCCAAATGCGGGGCTTTTTGTTGTTTACTTCCGGGCCCATAGCACCTTGAAGCGAGCATTGCGGCAGGTTTCGCCATGCTCGCGGAAACCTTCCGCCAGTACCGGCTCGTAGGGCAGGCCGCGGTTGGCGACCAGCATCAACCGCCCGCCGTTCTTCAGCGCAGATGCGGCGCTGCGGATCATCGCCTTGCCGAGCTCCGGATCGGCGGCCTGCGTCTCATGGAAGGGCGGGTTCATGACGACGAGGTCGTATTTCTCCCTCACCGGCTCTGCGCCGAGATCCTGCCAGTAGAAGCGGGCATCGAGGTCGGGGCAATCGCGCTCAAGGTTGCGCTTGGCGAATTCCAATGCCCGGTAATCGGCCTCATAAAGATCGATGCGGTTCACGCGCGGCGACTTTTCTTTCAGCATCACCGAGAGATAGCCCCAGCCTGCGCCGAAATCGGCGGCATTGCCGTCGAAATCCGTCGGCAGGCGCCCCGCGAGCAGTTCCGAGCCTGCATCGACCCGATCATGCGAGAACATGCCGGGCGCCGCCTCGAAGCGGCCTTCGACCACGACAGGCAATTTCTTCAATGCCGCGATCGCCGCTTCGGCATTCTGCGGACAGGCGAACCAGATCGCCACACCATGATATTTCGGCGTGTAGTCGATCTGCAGACCAAGCTTCAGAAGCGTGTTGCGAAGCGGCTGAATGCCGTCCTCCTTGCCGCCGGCAACCACGATCATGCCGCCTGCCCTCACCCGCTCCAGGGCTTCGGCAACGCGGTTCTCGTTTTCGCCGCGATGTTTTCCGCAGAGCACCAGCGCTGCGTCGTAATCTCCGCCCTCGGCTTCGGGAACGGCGCCTTCCCGCAAAGCGCGGAAAAGCGGCCGGAACGGCTGCACCGCCGTGATGTCCGCATTAAACCCGTCCGGCAGCACATTGCCGGCCTCGGCGCCCAGGAAGATCACGCGTTCACCTTCACCGGGAATTCGGACAGCCTCGGTGGCGAAAGGATGGAAGAGGGTTTTCAGGGCGTCTCGGCTCATGGCGTGTTCTCGGCTCACGGATACAGAAAAGGCGCGGAAAAAGCTTCCGCGCCTCGTTTCTCTTGAAGAGGAAGGAAGCTTATTCGGCGGCTTCGCCTTCAGCCTTCTTCTTCTCCTGGACGATTTCCTGGCCGGTGGCCTGATCGACGACCTTCATCGACAGGCGAACCTTGCCGCGCTCATCGAAGCCCATCAGCTTGACCCAGACCTTGTCGCCTTCCTTGACGACATCGGTCGTCTTGGCGACGCGATCGGCAGCGAGCTGCGAGATATGCACGAGGCCGTCGCGGGCGCCGAAGAAATTCACGAAAGCGCCGAAATCGGCGGTCTTGACGACCGTGCCTTCATAGATCTGGCCGACTTCCGGCTCGGCAACGATCGAGTGGATCCATTTGCGGGCCGCTTCGATCTCCTTGGCGGAGGAAGAGGCGATCTTGACGGTGCCGTCGTCCTCGATGTTGATCTTGGCACCGGTCTTCTCGACGATTTCGCGGATGACCTTGCCACCCGAACCGATGACTTCGCGGATCTTGTCGACCGGAATGTTCATCACTTCGATGCGCGGTGCGAATTCGCCGAGCTGGCCGCGGCTTTCGGTGATGGCCTTGGCCATCTCGCCGAGGATATGCTTGCGGCCGCCCTGTGCCTGGCTGAGCGCGACCTTCATGATCTCTTCGGTGATACCGGCGATCTTGATGTCCATCTGCAGCGAGGTGATGCCGTTTTCCGTGCCTGCGACCTTGAAGTCCATGTCGCCGAGGTGGTCTTCGTCACCCAGGATATCGGAGAGAACCGCGAAGCGGTCGCCTTCGAGGATCAGGCCCATGGCGATACCGGCAACCGGCTTTGCCAGCGGAACGCCGGCGTCCATGAGAGCGAGCGAGGTGCCGCAGACGGTCGCCATGGAGGACGAACCGTTGGACTCGGTGATTTCCGAGACGACGCGCAGCGTGTAGGGGAACTGCTCGGCGGTCGGCAGCATCGGATGGATGGCGCGCCATGCGAGCTTGCCATGGCCGATTTCGCGGCGGCCCGGCGAACCCATGCGGCCCGTTTCACCGACGGAATAGGGCGGGAAGTTGTAGTGGAGCATGAACTGCTCCTTGTACATGCCCGTGAGGCTGTCGACATACTGCTCGTCTTCGCCGGTACCGAGGGTGGCGACGACGATCGCCTGGGTTTCGCCGCGGGTGAAGAGCGCCGAACCGTGGGTGCGCGGCAGGAGACCGACTTCGGCGACGATCGGGCGGACCGTTTCGAGGTCGCGGCCGTCGATGCGGCTCTTGGTGTCGAGGATGTTCCAGCGGACGATCTTGGCCTGCAGGTGCTTGAAGATCGCGCCGACTTCTTCAGCCGTATACTTGGCTTCGCCTTCTTCCGGCAGGAAGCGTGCCTTCACCTTGTCCTTGACGGCGTCGACGGCAGCGTAGCGTTCGGCCTTCTGGGTGATCTTGTAGGCTTCGCGGAGTTCAGCTTCGAAATGCTGCAGCATTTCGGCTTCGAGCTCGGAATAGTCTTCCGGCTGGAAGTCGCGGGGCTCCTTGGCGGCGACTTCGGCGAGCTTGATGATCGCGTCGATGACCGGCTGAAAGCCGCGATGGCCGAACATGACGGCGCCGAGCATGACTTCTTCGTTGAGTTCCTTGGCTTCCGATTCAACCATCAGGACGGCGTCGGAGGTGCCGGCGACGACGAGGTCGAGGCTCGACTCGTCCATCTCGTCGAGATGCGGGTTCAGAACGTATTCGCCGTTGATGTAACCGACGCGGGCGCCGCCGATCGGGCCCATGAAGGGAATGCCGGAGAGCGTCAGGGCCGCCGAGGTGGCGACCATGGACAGTACATCGGGATTGTTTTCCAGGTCATGCTGAACGACCGTGACGACGACCTGCGTGTCGTTCTTGTAGCCTTCCGGGAAGAGCGGGCGGATCGGGCGGTCGATCAGGCGGGAAACGAGGGTCTCGTTTTCGCTCGGACGGCCTTCGCGCTTGAAGTAGCCGCCCGGGATCTTGCCGGCGGCATAGGTCTTTTCCTGGTAGTTGACGGTGAGCGGGAAGAAGTCCTGGCCCGGCTTCGGCGCCTTGGCGGAAACGACGGTGGCGAGAACGACGGTTTCGCCGTAGGTGGCGAGGACGGCGCCGTCAGCCTGGCGGGCAATCTTGCCCGTTTCCAGCTTGAGCGGGCGGCCGGCCCATTCGATTTCGACGGAGTGAGTATTGAACATGTCTTGTCCTTCAATGCGGGGCGACGCGCATCGCCAATTCCGGCGCAGCGCATGATCGACCGCAATCAATGTGACTCATCATGGGCAAGACAACGGGAGGCTTTGCGATCATCGGCTCCCCTTTACGGAGAAACCTGGCCAAAGCTCCGTTGGGTTTCCCCTGGATCATTGGCCGAAAGCATCCGGCAATCCTGCCCCATGACAGGTCGGTGATTGGTGGCGGATCCGGCCCATCCGGGCCCGCCGTCGGTTCATACCGCGCGAATCTAGCGCGCGGCTTGAGCATTTCATCGGGTCTGACCCGAAAACGTCCGGCGGGCGCTGTCTCCAGGCCCGCCGGAAGATTTGTCAGCGGCGGATACCCAGGCTGCCGATCAGCTTGGTGTAGCGCGCTTCGTCCTTCTTCTTGAGATAGTCAAGAAGCGAGCGGCGGCTCGAAACCAGCGTCAGAAGACCACGGCGGGAGTGATTGTCCTTCTTGTGGTCCTTGAAGTGTTCGGTCAGGTTGTTGATGCGCTCCGTGAGGATTGCGACCTGGACTTCCGGGGAACCGGTATCGCCTTCGGCGGTTGCGTATTCCTTGATGAGCGCAGCCTTGCGCTCGGCAGTGATCGACATCGAACGATCCTTTCTATGGAGAGGAGTTGAGGACGCCAAAAGCCGGGATGTCGTCCAGCCTTGGCCGTTAAAAGCAAAAGGAGCGCCAAAAGCCGCCTTTATGCTGGCGCTGCCTATAAACCATTCATGTGCGGATTGGAAGAGCCGATGTTTCGCTCAGCCGAACACGCGCTTCGGGCGGAACTCGCCCTGGCCGATCTCTCCGATGGCGATCAGTTTCCCCCGGGCCGTCGCATAGGCTTCCGTCTCCGCCACCGGCGCGTCGCGGCCGCGCAGGATCACCGGATTTCCCATCTTCAGCCGGTGCGCCTGATCGTCGGTCACCGGCAGATGCGGCAGGTTGGAAAGCGCCTCGGCCGTGTCGATCAGGTATTCGTCGAGAGCGGCCAGACGTTCGTCGCGGTCCTCGATCTTCTCGAGCGCCACGAGATCGGCGAGCGGTACCATCCGGTCTTCCGCGAACGGCGCCACGAAAGTGCGGCGCAGTTCCGAAATATGTCCATAGCAGCCGAGTTCGCGGCCGAAATCGCGCGCCAGCGCCCGGACATAGGTGCCCTTGCCGCATTCCACCTCGAAATGCGCCTTGTCGGCCGTGGCTCCAAGCAGCGTCAGGCGGAAGATCTCCACCTCGCGGGAGGGAATTTCCACCGTCTCGCCGTCGCGGGCAAGATCATAAGCCCGCTCGCCGGCGATCTTGATCGCCGAAAACTGCGGCGGAACCTGCGTAATCGTCCCGGTATAGCTCGGCAGAAGGTCACGGATCGCCTGTTCCGCCGGACGTTTGTCCGAGGTCGCGGTCACTTCGCCTTCGAGATCGTCGGTCGAACGCTCCTCGCCCCAGGTGACGGCGAATTCATAGATCTTGCGGCCGTCCATGACATAGGGAACGGTCTTGGTGGCGTCGCCGAGCGCGATCGGCAGCATGCCGGAGGCGAGAGGATCGAGCGTGCCGGCATGGCCCGCCTTCTGGGCGTTGAACAGCCACTTGATCTTGGAGACGGCTTCGGTCGAGCCGAAATCCACCGGCTTGTCGAGGATCAGCCAGCCGGAGACCAGGCGGCCCTTGGGTTTCTTTGGTTTGGACATGCGTACTCTTGGTTATTCTTTGTCTTCGTCGCCGTCTTCGAGGTCCCGCTGAACCTCGGGCGAGCGCAGGAGATCGTCGATCTTCTTGTAATTGTCGAAGCTCGTATCGTCGCGGAAGCGGACCTCCGGCATGTATTTCATCTGCCGGAGCTGGCCGCCGAGACGGCCGCGAATGAATTTCGCATGGCGGTTCAGCGCCTCGATGACGGCCGCATGGTCCGGAAGCCCGAGCGGCGTCACATAGGCGGTGGCGATCTTGAGGTCCGGCGACATGCGCACTTCGGAGACCGAGATCACCGTCTTTTCGATCAGGTCATCGCGCACTTCGCCGCGCTGCAGGACCTGGGTTATGGCGGCGCGGACCTGTTCGCCAACGCGAAGCATGCGCTGGGAGGGCGCCGAGGATGTAGCCTTGGTCATCTTGTTTCTCTTCCATAACGCCGGCGGGGTTCGTCCCGACCGGGCGCTTCGTCAAGCAAAGGCGGTCCAAATGGCTGAGATGCTGCCAAAGGTCAAGGCTTCAAGACCGCTTTATATCAACATCGAATATCGGCCGCCGCAGCCTCAATCGAGTTTTTCGAGATAGGGCAGGTCATGGGGATGCACCTGCCGGGTCACCATGATGATGCGGTCGATCGCCCTTTCGCGGGAGACCTGCAGGTGCCGTTTCAGCAATTGGGCCGCTTCCTCTATCCTGCCGGCCTGCAGGCGGCCGACGACCTCGATATGCTCGGCCAGAAAGGGTTCGGTGCCGAAGAGCCGCGGCATCCATTGATAGAGAAAACGATGCGTTACCAGAAGCGCCTGCGGCAGACTGATCGCCTGCATCAGCGTGCGATTTCGGCAATGGCCAAGCAGGGTCACATGCAAGTCCTCTTCCAGCCGGTCGAGATCCGGACCGGTCAGCTCGCCGGCATTCTCGACCGCGGTCTCGAGATCGGCGCGCATCGCTGCAAGCAGCGCGGGCGGCACGTGGGGCGCCGCCTTTTCGAGCGCCACCGGTTCCAGAAGCCAGCGCAACTCATAGAGCTCGCCCACATGGTCGGGCGTCATGGCCGGTGCGATCCAGCGGGAGCGATCGTCCTTACGGACGATGCCGCGCTGCTGGAGCCGGCCGACCACGTCGCGCGCCACGGTGCGGCTGACATCGTAGAAGCGGGCAAGTTCCGTTTCGTTGACGCGCCAGCCGGCGAAGGAACAGCGGGCGGCGATCTCGCTCTCCACCTCTCCATAGATTTTCTCCCAGCTCGAAAGCTGGGTCAGGCGCAATTCCTCGGCGGCCTCGGCCGGCGGCGCCGGGGCCGCCGCCTTGTCGGGCGCCGAGACAGGCACCGCGTAACCGCGGCCCAGGGATTTTTCCAGAAACCCGCGACGTTCGAGCTCGACAAGCGCCTGACGAGCCGGCGCGCGGCTGATTCCGAACTGCTCGGCCACGGAGGATTCGTTCACCCGGGTTCCCGGCGCCAGCATCCCTTGGGAAACCTGGCCGGCGATGATCTCGAACACCTGCTGGTAAAGGCGGGGGGCAGCACCGCCCGTCGCCTTCGGCCGCTGCCGGCCTGGTTCGGCCAAGCGTTCCAGCGCCATGTCTCCTCCCGCTTTCCTCTATCCAAGGGATAAGTTTTCCGATCGTCGATCCATGTGGAAACGAGCTCTCGTCCCCCTGAAAAGTAACAGGTCGGATCGGCTCCTTCAATTCGTAGGGCCCGTGCCAGACCTTTTCCGACAGCCAAAAATCCGCTTGTCAAAACCGAAAAGACGTCTAGTGTACACTTTATACGTTTTAGTTGACTTCGAACTGGCCGGATGCGGGAGGAGCATGGATGGTGGGTCGATTGGTCAAGAAGCGCGCCCTGGTGACGGGAGCGGGCCAAGGCATCGGCCACGCGATCGCCATCGCCTTTGCCGCAGAAGGCGCGGAGGTCGTCGCGACGAGCCGCACGGCCGAAAAAATGACCGATCTTCGGGATCACTCCCCCGCTATCCGGACCGCCGCGCTCGATGTCACCGACGCGCCTGCCGTGCAGAAAGTCATCGCCGAAGCCGGGCGGCTCGATATTCTCGTCAACTGTGCCGGCTGGGTGCATAACGGCACGATCCTCGATTGCGACGAGGACGACTGGCAAAAGAGCATCGATCAGAATGTCACCTCCGCCTTCCGCACCATGAAGGCGGTGCTGCCGCAGATGATCGAGCGGAAAAACGGTGCGATCGTCAACATCGCCTCGGTCGCCTCCAGCATTACCGGCGTGGCGAACCGGGCAGCCTACGGCGCCAGCAAGGCGGCGCTGATCGGCCTGACCAAGGCCGTCGCCCGCGACGTGATTTCAGCCGGCGTGCGCGTCAATGCGCTCTGCCCCGGCACGACGCTGTCTCCAGGGCTCCAAGGCCGGATCGACCAAAGCGCCGATCCGGAGGAGATGCGCCGCACTTTCATATCCCGCCAGCCGATGGGCCGGCTCGGCACGGTCGGAGAAATGGCCGCGGCCGCCGTCTACCTCGCCAGCGACGAGACGGCGTTCATGACCGGGCAGGTGCTTATCGTCGACGGAGGACAGACGTTATGAGCGTCGCGGCATCCCTGGAAGACGCCGTGGTCCATGCACCGGCAGCCGAAGTGGAGCGGTTCTGCCGAGCCGTATTTCTGGCCGCCGGCGCGGACGAGGCGACGGCGGATACGGCGACACGGGCGATGATGCACGGTTCGCGGCTCGGGGTGGACAGCCATGGTGTCCGGCTTCTCGACCATTATATCCACGTGATGACCAGCGGGCGCGTCAACCCGCGGCCGAGCCTCGCGATCACGCAGACGACCGCTGCCGTCGCCTCGCTCGACGCCGATCATGGCCACGGGGCGCTCGCCGCCTACCGCGCCATGGAAAAGGCGATCGAGCTTGCGGAAACCGCCGGCATCGGGGCCGTCTCGATCCGCAACAGCTCGCATTTCGGACCGGCCGGAGCCTATGCGCTGGAGGCTACGGCCAAGGGGTACATCGGCGCCGCCTTCTGCAATTCGGACAGTTTCGTGCGGCTGCACGACGGCGCGATGCGCTTCCACGGCACCAACCCGATTTCCTTCGCCGTTCCGATCGAGGGCCAGAAACCATGGTTCCTGGACATGGCGACCAGCGCGATCCCCTATAACCGCGTCAAGCTTTATCGCAGCCTGCGCCATGAACTTCCGGCCGGCGTCGCATCCGATGCCGAGGGCAGGGATACGCAGGACCCTTGGCTGGTGGAAATGCTGGCGCCGGTCGGCGGCGAGTTCGGTTTCAAGGGTGCAGGCCTGGCGGGGCTGGTGGAAATCCTTAGCGCGGTTCTTTCCGGCATGCGGTTGAGTTTCGACCTTTTGCCGATGAACGGACCGGATTTCTCCACGCCGCGCGGCCTCGGCGCCTTCGTGCTTGCGATGAAACCAGGCGCCTTCGTGCCGCAGGACGTGTTCCAAGCCGGCATGCAGCGCTATGTCGGGGTGCTTCGCAGCTCGCCGGCACGGGAAGGCATGAAGGTCATGGCGCCGGGAGACCGGGAATGGGCGATCGCCGAGGAGCGCGAGACGCACGGCATTCCGCTCGATCCGGCAACGCAGGAAGCCTTTGCGAAACTGGCGGAGCGATACGGGATCAAGGCACCGCCGACAATGCCATGAGAACAGCCCAGCCGAGGAGCCGGGATGAAACAATGTCGAAACGACATGAAGGAGGAAAGCATGCGCATTTCTGCCAAGAGACTTCTGCGTTTGCTGGCAGCCGCCGGTCTTGCCGCATTCGCAGCCGCGCCCGCAGGCGCCCAGGAGACATTCACGCTGCGGTTCAACCACGTGCTGGCGCCGAGCGAGCCCTTCCATGCGGGCTTCCAGAACTGGGCCAAGCGCGTGGAGGAACGTACCAAGGGCGGGCTGAAGATCGAGATCTTCCACAGCGCCCAGCTCGGAGTCGAAGAGGATATCATCGAGCAGATCCGCCAGGGCGCCAATGTCGGCCAGAACACCGATTCCGCCCGTCTCGGCAATTACGTCCCGAGCATCGCGGTGATGAACGGTCCCTATTTTGTCGATACGCTGGAGGATGTCTGGAAGCTTTCCGACTCGCCGTCGCTGAAGAAATGGCAGGAGGAGCTCGCCACGCAACACGGGCTCAAGGTCGTCTGCTTCGACTGGGTGCAGGGCTTCCGCCACTTCTTCACCAACAAGCCGATCAGGACGCCGCAGGATCTGGCCGGCTTACGCATCCGCACGCCGCCGGCGCCGATCTGGCAGGAATCGATCCGTGCGCTCGGCGCCGCTCCCACCGCCATGGCTTTCGGCGAGATGTATCCCGGGCTTCAGCAGCAGGCGATCGACGGCGTCGAGCTCGTCTACGCCAACATTCCGGGCGGCCGTTTCTACGAGGTGCTGAAATACGCCAACGAGACGAAGCACATCATGCTCATCAATTTCGAGGTGGTGAGCGCGCAGTGGTTCGACACGCTGCCGGCGGAATACCAGGCGGCACTCGTCGAGGAATGCAAGGCGGCCGGCCGCGAGACCTCGCAGAAGATCGCGGAGACAGCCGACAGCATCAAGGCGGACCTGCAGAAGCGCGGCATGGAAGTGGTGAGCGACATTGATCTCGCCGCTTTCAAGAAGGCCGGCGAGGCGGCTTACGAGAAGCTCGGCATTACCGATGCCAAGAATGCCGTGCAGGCCGAACTCGGCAAGAAATGACCTGGGGGGTGAGATCAGAAACGGTCCGCGAAAGGAAGACATCATGATGCGCTTCTACGACTTCATCGGAAGGATCGAGGCTGTCGTCGCGGGTTCGTTTCTGATTCTCATGGCGGTTCTGATCTTCACGGGCGGGCTCGCCCGTTTCTTCGGTCATCCGCAGAACTGGACGATCGACGTTGCGACCTGCCTTTTCGCCTGGTCCTGCTTCCTTGCCGCCGACATCGCATGGCGGCGCAACAGCATGATGGCGCTCGACGTCGTCACGCAGCGGCTCCCGGAGAAGACCCAGAAAGCGCTCCGCATGATCAACTACCTGCTGATCGTCGCCTTCCTGCTCTTCCTCATGTATTACGGCTTCTATCTCACCTGGATCAGCCGCATCCGCTCCTTCCAGGGCATTCCCTGGGTCAGCTATTCCTGGGTGACGGTGAGCCTTCCGGTGGGTGCCACACTGCTGCTCGCCACGACGATCCTCAGGATTCGGGCGGAACTGCGCGGCGAATATGTCGCCAATACCGCCGTCGACGTGGTCTGAGGCGTTTCCATGCTGCTGGTCGCGATCGTCTTCACCATCCTGATGGTCATCGGCATGCCAGTCGCCTTTGCGGTCGGCATTTCCGGTGTCGTCTTCTTCCTGCAGAACCCGGAACTGCCGCGCACCATGACGGTGCAGCTCACCGTCACCGAAACCCAGAATTTCGCGCTGCTCGCCGTGCCGCTCTTCATCCTCGCCGGCAATTTCCTGAACTCGTCCGGCATCGCCCACAACCTGCTCAAGCTCGCCTCGGTGCTGACGGGGCGGCTGCAGGGCGGGCTGGCGCAGGTTTCGATCGCCCTTTCGACGCTGATGAGCGGCGTCACCGGCTCCTCGATTGCGGATGCCGCGATGAACACCCGCCTGCTCGGCTTCGAGATGCTGAAGCGCGGGTTCTCGAAAGGCTATGCGGCAGGCGTGCTCTCCTATGGTTCGCTGATGGCGCCGATCATCCCGCCCGGCATCGGCTTCATCCTCTACGGTACGGTCGGGCAGGTCTCGATCGGCCGGCTCTTCGCCGCCGGCATCATTCCGGGCTTCATGCTCTGGGCGGCGCTTGCCGTCACCATTTCGATCACCGCCCGCAGGCGCGGCTACAAGCCCGAACTTGACCGGGCGCCGACGCCGTCGGAGATCGCCAAGGCCTCGATTGCGGGCATCTGGGCCATCCTGTTCCCCATCATCCTCATCATCGGCCTGCGTTTCGGCGTCTTCACGCCATCGGAGATCGGCGCCTTCGCAGTCGTCTACGCCTTTCTCGTCGGCGTCTTCGCCTATCGCATGCTGACCTGGACGAGCTTCAAGCAGGCGGTCGAGGCAAGCCTCATCGATGTCGGAGCGGTAATGTTCCTGTTGGCGCTGTCGGCGGTCTTCGGCTACGGCATCATCTTCGAGCGCATTCCCGAGGTCATCTCCAGCTGGATGCTCGGCATCACCGACGATCCGGACATCGTCATGGTGATCATCGTGCTGTTCATCCTGATCGCCGGCACCTTCATGGAGGGCTCGGTGCTGATCGTCATGCTGACACCGATCTTCATGCCGCTCCTTGAGCAGTACAACATCGATCCGGTGCATTTCGGGCTGGTCTTCATCATCGCCGCCACGATCGGCAACTATACGCCGCCGGTTGGCGGGGCGATGTTCGTCGTCTGCCAGATATTGCGATGCCCGATCGAAGACTATACGCGGGAGTCCATCCCGTTCCTGATCGCCGTGTCGCTCGTCACGCTGCTTCTGATCTTCATGCCGGGGATCGTGCTCTACGTCCCGAACCTGCTGTTCAACCCGTAGCAGCGCCTTCCGGATCAGAAGAGCGCGTCCTCGATATCCTCGTCGGACATGGCGCCTGCGACCGCGGGCGCTTCCACCGGCGGAGCGGTTCCGAGCACTTCGGCATGCAGTTCCCGCTCGGCCACCATCGTATAGAGGCGGAAAATGCGGCCGCCGACATCGGCAAGCGCGTCTTCGAGGCCCGGTGCCTGAAACACCTCCTCCACGATTTCCATTTCCTCGGCGCAGGTGCGCAGCACTTCGCCGAGCTCGGCATTGAAGTTCAATCTCGCCAGCGAAGCATCCATCTCGCCAACGGCCGTCCTGCTCTGCTCGCCGAGAGCGGCCATCTGGGCATCCATGCGATCGCCGACGGCTCGAATATTTTCCAGTGCCTTTTCAAGGCGCTGGTCGAGACATTCCTTCTCCTCGCCGTCTTGCACGCCGATCAGCTTGTTGGCGGCGGCCTCCAGCGCCTGAAGTTCGGTCAGGATCTTCTCCGCCGTCTCGTCGAGCTGGCCGGCGAAATTGCGCAACTCGGCCGTGACGACGTTGACCGCCTTGCCTTCCTCGCCGATCTTGCCGCAGCGCAGGTTGGTGTTGAGCGCCATATAATGAATGTCGGTACGCACCGCACGGACGATGCCGATGCCTTCGAGCAGCTCGCGGACGATATCACAGGTCGCGCGGCTGAGTTCATCCGCCTGACGGGCGACTTCCTCGATCTCGCGCACCGCACCGCGGGCGGCTGCCACGCCGTTTTCGAGCTGGCGGATGGCATTGTCGTTCTCGCTGCCGTCGTCATCGCTCATCGTGGCGCGCAGAGCCTCGATTTCCGACAGGTCGGAACGGAAACTCGCAACGGTGGCAACGATCTTGGCCGTGTCACGGTCGAAATCGAAGATCGACCGGTCGAGCTGCAGCGATACGAGCTTGCGGACGATCAACGACAGGCTCTCGCGCTGTTCGGCCCCGAGCACGGCGCCTGCCGGGGAGTCCAGATAATCGGAAAGGATCTGAAGGCCGGATTGGCAATGTTCGATGCGCTGGCGGGTGATGTCCCCCACCTGCATGGCCGAGAGCGTCGAGGCGAGCTTCGTCTGGATACCGCCTGCAACGGCGCGCACCTTGGCGGCGCGCTCGACGAGCAGCTTGCGGTGCCTGGCGATCTCGGCGGCACCTTCGGAGAGCCCGGCGACGATTTGCGGCACCGTCTCGTCGTAGCTCGCCAGGATCACCTTTCCCTTGGCCATCACCGGCCCGAGGCCGTGGCCAAGCGTCGAGAGCTTGCCGGCAAAATCGTTGACCTGCCGCGTGCCCTCCTGGATCCTTCCCAGGATCTCTTCCGCGAAACCGGAGAAATCGGCGATGCCGGCGCCGGTGATCTTGGCGGTCACGGCAAAGGTGCGCAGGTAGCGCAACGTCTCCTGCATTTCCCCGATCTGCGGCTCGAGCTTGCGCTCCGTGCTGGCGATATCCTGGAACCCCGCCTGACGCGTGGCTTCGAGGCCGGTGAGCTGCGAAAGACGATCGACCGTGCTCTTCAGTTCGGCCATCGTGGCATTCGCGGTTCCCTCATCCAGCGACCCGGTCAACTGGTCGAGGGAGGCGATCAGCTTGTTCAGCACGTCGAGGATCGACAGGAGCGCGGCGCCACCTTCGAGAAAGCGCTCCTCGATGCGGGAGCGAGCCGTCTCCATCCGATCGACGAAAGCCAGCACGCCCGTCGAACCTGCCGCGACGTCGAGAATGGATGTCCTGACCGCCACTTTTCCTCACCTTTCAAGCCCGCCGGGCTCCTGCCTGCCGAAAATACAAACGACGAAGAACTCGCCGTATCGTTCCGGGACAGCTCCGCACCAGCAAGCGCATGGCATGGTTCGTCCCGTGCGAAAACCACTCTGGGCGGCCAGGCGTTAATTCCTGCAAAACGGACATTTGGTTTTGCGACTTGTGGTTAATTTTCCGGGCCACGGCCGGTGCGCAATGCAATCTATGACTATTATTTCGTGAGAAATCGCGGCCGCCGATTAACGTTCCATTAACGATGCAAGTCCAGATTCGCAAAGCTATTTCAGCTTTTCAAGAATTATATTGGGGTAAAAATGCCGGCTTCCAATGTTAAAGACGATTTCCTCCAGTTGCCGCAGAACTTGACTGTTCGCTCCATTGCAGCCGTCCAGCAGGAAATTCTTCAGTTCATCGACAAAAATACATCCGCGACGATCGAAATTGCGGATGATTGTCAAGCCGACATCAGCTTCATCCAGCTCATGGAAGCAACACGGATCTACGCCGGCACAGCGGGAAAACACATAACGCTCGCAGAGCCCGCCGGCGGCGCGGTACTCGACACCCTGCAGCGTGGCGGTTTTCTCGAAGGCATGTCCGAAGAGGACGCGAAATTCTGGCTTCATCAAGGGGGAATGCAATGAGCGCCAGCATCCTTACAGTCGACGATTCGGCAAGCATCCGCCTGACGACGCGCGTTGCGCTGAGCAATGCCGGTTATCAGGTCACCGAGGCGGTCGACGGCATGGACGGCATCGCCAAGCTGAACGCCGGCCAGTTCGACATGATCGTCACCGATCTCAACATGCCGAACATGGACGGGCTCACCATGATCCGTGAGCTGCGCAAGATGCCTGCCCATACGGGCGTTCCCGTGATCTTCCTGACGACGGAATCCGACAACGACCTGAAGCAACAGGCCAAGGCCGCCGGCGCCACCGGCTGGCTCACCAAGCCGTTCGACCCGGAAAGCCTGGTCAAGATCGTCCGGAAGGTGCTGGGCAGATGAGCTTTCCCGATCCTATCGCGGTTTTCAGAACGGAAGCGGCCGAGCTTCTCGAGCAGATCGAGTCGGGCCTTCTCGATCTCAACGTAAACCTCGGCGACAAGGATCAGGTCGACGCGGTATTCCGCGGCCTCCACACTTTGAAGGGTTCGGGCGCGATGTTCGGCTTCGATGCCCTCGCCGCCTTTACCCATCATTGCGAAACGGCCT
This sequence comes from Neorhizobium sp. CSC1952, assembly GCF_030378245.1. Taxonomy (NCBI): domain Bacteria; kingdom Pseudomonadati; phylum Pseudomonadota; class Alphaproteobacteria; order Hyphomicrobiales; family Rhizobiaceae; genus Neorhizobium; species Neorhizobium sp. CSC1952. Next base: position 1,533,207 of record NZ_CP128416.1, read on the forward strand.
TCGACCGGGTCCGCAAGGGCGAGGTGCCCGCAACGCAGGAACTGGTCACCGCGGTCCTCGAAGCCAAGGACCATATGCGGGCTCTCATCGAGGCGCCGACGGGCGATCACGAGGCGATGAGCGAAGCGCTTCTCGCCAATCTCCGGACCGCCGTGGAAGCGGCCAAAAACCCGGGCGCCACCCCTGCCGCCAAAGCCGCGCCGGGACAGACACTTTTCAAGATCCGCTTCAGCCTGCCGCAGAACGCGATGGCGAACGGGACCAATCCGCTGCCGCTTCTCGACGAGCTGCGCGAACTCGGGGAATGCAGGATCGTCGCCGACCGCTCCGCGATCCCGTCGCTCGATCTTCTGGTGCCGACCGATCTCCACATCTCCTGGGATGTGGAGCTTCTGACTTCTCAGCCGCGCTCGGCGATCGAGGACGTCTTCATCTTCGTCATGGACGAGATGCAGCTCGACATCACCACCACGGAAATGGCGCCGGCTCCGATGGCCGAGACCTCCGCCAAACCCGAAGCACCGGTCGAAGCACCAAAACCTGCCGCTGCGGCTGCGGTGGAACCTTCGCGCGCGGCAGTTCCCGCTACGGCTGCTCCCGCTCCGGTCGATACCAAGCAGAACAAGGCCTCCGAAAACGTCCGCGTGCCGGCCGAGAAGCTCGACGAGCTGATGGACCGCGTCGGCGAACTCGTCATAGCCCAGTCGCGGCTCAGCCAGCTCGCCGGCGGCAGCGGCGATCTTCAGCTCCGTGCTGTTTCGGAGGACGTGGAACGCCTTTCGGGCGAGCTGCGCGATACGATGATGGTGCTGCGCATGGTGCCGGTCGCGCATCTGTTCAGCCGCTTCCGACGGCTGGTGCACGATCTCGCCCATGAGACCGGCAAGACGATCGAGCTTGTGACCGAAGGCGAAAGCACGGAAGTCGACAAGAGCGTCATCGAGCGCCTCGCCGATCCGCTGGTGCATCTGGTTCGCAACTCCTGCGATCACGGCCTCGAAACACCGGACGAGCGCCTTGCTGCGGGCAAGCCGGAGGCCGGCCGTATCCTGCTCTCCGCCCGCCAGCAGGCCGGCGAGGTCATCATCACCATCAAGGACGACGGCCGCGGCATCAACAAGGAGCGCGTCCGGGCCAAGGCGGAAGCCTCCGGCCTCATCGCGGCCAATGCCAGCCTCACCGATCAGGAACTTTACCAGCTCATCTTCCAGCCGGGCTTCTCGACAGCAAGCCAGGTCACCAATCTCTCCGGCCGCGGCGTGGGCATGGATGTCGTCAAGCGGACGATCGACGCGCTGCGCGGCACGATCAACGTCGCGAGCCATCCGGGCAAGGGTTCGGAGATTTCGCTGGCGATCCCTCTGACGCTCGCCATCATCGACGGCCTGCTCGTCCGCGTCGGTTCCGGCCGCTACGTCATCCCGCTTTCGGCGGTCGAAGAGTGCCTGGAGCTTTCGATCGAGGAGGACATGCGCTCGCGCGGCCGCAGCTTCATCTCGCTGCGAGACAGCCTCGTACCTTTCCTGAGGCTCCGCGATCTCTTCCGCACCGGCACCAAGCCGGACCCGTTCCAGAAGGTGGTCGTCATCTCGACCGGTTCGGAACGCGTGGGCTTGGTGGTAGACCAGATCATCGGAGACCACCAGACGGTCATCAAGGCCATGTCGAAGCTGCATCATGACGTCGCGACCTTCTCCGGTGCGACCATTCTCGGCGACGGCGACGTGGCACTGATCCTTGATGTCGGCCATCTGGTGGCGGAAGGACAACAGCAGGAGGCGCATCTGCGGGCGGCGGGATGAACGAAGCAGTCAGAAAGATTTCCGAAGACCTCTGGGACGGCCGCGACGAGCTGGAAGTCCTGACATTCGACATCGCCGGCGAGATGTTCGCGCTCGAGGCCGTCACCGTGCAGGAAATCCTCGATCTCCTGCCGGAGACGATCGTGCCCGGCGCCAAAGCCTTCGTCGGCAGCGTCATCAACTTCCGCGGCAAGGTCATCCCGCTCGCCGATATCCGCCTTGCGTTCGGCATGGAAGCAACGAAGCCGACGATCGACAGCCGCATCATCGTCATCGAAATCGATATCGACGGAGAGCCGGTGCTTGCCGGCATCCGGACCGACAAGGTGCACGAAGTGACCACCCTCTTGCGCGCCGCCGGCGAACCGCCGCCGAGCGTCGGCATGCGCTGGCGTCCGGACTTCATCGACTGCCTGGTCAAGCGGGGAACCGAATTCATCATCATACCCAATCTTCAAGTCATTTTTTCTGCTCAGCACGATCACTCCGCAGCCGTGAGCAATCACGCTTAGCGATTTTCAGCGAGGGATTCAGAGATGCGCGCAACGATCAAATTGAAACTGGCCTCGGCATTCGGCTTCATCATCCTGATGCTGCTCGCCACGGCAGCTTACGGCATTTTCAGCCTCAGCAACCTCAACACGGCACTGGAAGACGTCATCACCGGTCCGGCAGAACGCCTCAAGCTCGCGCAGATGCTGAACGTCACCCAGTTGCAGCAGATCCGGCAGCAGAAAAACCTTCTGATGGCGACGAGCCCCAGCGAAATGCAGGGCTACATCTCCTCGTCCGACGATGCGCGCCGGCATTTCGACGAGACCTTCAAGTCGGTCCTGGCGCTGGCGACCGAGCAGGGCAAGGCGAACTGGGCGAAGCTCGAAGGCTTCACCACGGAATTCCGCAAGCAGGACGATCGTATCCGCGCACTCATGCTGGCCGGCAACACGGCCGGCGCACAGCAAGTTTCGACCAATGAGGCGCGCACCGTCACCAACGAGATCGACGCGCTTCTGACGGAGGTCGTGAACCTGGAGGAAACGCGGCTCGCTCAGGCCGACGACCAGGCCGACCTGGACTATGTCCAAACCCGTACGATCATGATCTCGGTCGCCGGCCTCGCCCTCGTGATCGCCGTTCTGGCCGCCATCTGGATCGCGTTCTCGATCAACAAGGGCCTGCGCAACGCCGTGGCCGCCGTGCAGAACGTTTCCGACGGCGATCTGACGCGCTTTGCGACGATCACCACCAAAGACGAGATCGGTGAACTGCTCGGCTACGTCAACACCATGATCGAACGCCTGCGCGGCGTCGTCGGGGATGCGCTGGCCGCCTCTGACAACGTCTCGTCCGGCAGCCAGGAGCTTTCGGCAAGCTCCGAACAGCTTTCGCAGGGCGCCACCGAGCAGGCCTCCTCCGCCGAGGAAGCCTCCGCCTCCATGGAGCAGATGGCCGCCAACATCAAGCAGAACGCCGACAACGCAGCCCAGACCGAGAAGATCGCCCGCCAGTCCTCCAAGGACGCGGAGACCTCCGGCCAGGCCGTCGGCCGCGCCGTCACCGCCATGCGCACCATCGCCGAGAAGATCTCCATCGTCCAGGAGATCGCCCGCCAGACCGACCTCCTCGCCCTCAACGCCGCCGTCGAGGCAGCCCGTGCCGGCGAGCACGGCAAGGGCTTTGCCGTCGTCGCCTCCGAGGTGCGCAAGCTTGCCGAACGTTCGCAGGCGGCTGCAGCCGAGATCAGCGCCCTTTCCGGCGAGACCGTCCAGGTCGCAACCGAGGCCGGCGAGATGCTGAACCGGCTGGTGCCGGACATCCAGAAGACCGCCGAACTGGTTTCGGAGATCTCCGCCGCCTGCCGTGAGCAGGATATCGGTGCGGCGCAGATCAACGAGGCGATCCAGCAGCTCGACAAGGTGACGCAGCAGAATGCCGGCGCCTCGGAGGAGATGTCGGCGACATCCGAAGAGCTTGCCGCACAGGCCGAGGAACTGCAGGCCTCCATCGCCTTCTTCAGGGTCGATCAGGCTGGAACCGCCAAGACGGCGAAACATGCGGCGGCAGCGGCTCCGATTGCGGCAAAGCCCTCGGCGAAACCCGCCCAGCGCTCTGTGTCGCAGAGCCACAAGCAGGATCATTCCGTCGCAGCCCAGCAGGCCCGCGCCAAGGGCTTCGCTCTCGACATGTCCATGGGCGGGCCGGACTCCGACGACGAGAATTTCCGCGCAAGCGCGTGACAAAAGAAAAACAATCCCGGGCCACATGAAAGGCCCGGGAATCGCTGCCCGCATGCAGACGGGCAACCATCCGGGAAACCGGATAATGGCAGAAGGGTGAATGTATCGGTCTTCTCTATTGCTGGACCGCCGCTTTGCGGTGGTCCGACCTGATTTCGATCGCAATCCAGAGGAAATCCGATGCGCCTCACTATCAAATTGAAGCTCGGACTGGTTTTCAGCTTCATCGTCGCCCTGACGTTGGCCATGGCCGGTCTGTCAATCTACAATCTGTCGTCGCTCAACAGCGATATCACCGTCATGGTGTCCGGTCCGGTCGCCAACCTGCGCGATTCCGGTGATCTGTCGGATGCCGTCCTGCGCTCCATCCGCTCGGAAAAAGACGCCATCATCAATACCGATCCGCAGAAGATCGCCGGTTACGTCGCCGAGATTTCGCAGCAGCGCGACCTGATCAGGAAGCTGCACGAGAACCTGAGCCGCTCCGACGATCCGGAAATCCGGAACTATATGTCCGAATTCACCGATCTTTCCGCCAAGTGGATCGCTCTGCAGGACCGCGTCGCGGAACTCGCCCGGCAGAACACGCTTGAATCCAACAACCAGGCGGGCATGATCTCCATGGGCGAAGGCCAAGAGGTCACGGTGCAGCTCCTGACCGTGCTGGAAAAACTGAACGATACGGTGACGGGTAACGTCGCCGAAACGGACGCCTCGACGAACGAACAATATCTGCAGTCGCGCAACATGCTGGTCACCATGACCGGTATCCTGATCGTCGCATCCTTTGCCTGTGCCGTCTGGATCCTGCTCAACATCTCCCGCGGATTGAAGCGCGCCGTCGGCCTCGCGGACGCCGTCAGCATCGGCGATCTCAACCAGGACGTCCAGCATCCGAGCAATGACGAAATCCGCGATCTCGTCAACGCCATGAACCGGATGACCGGCAATCTCCGGAACACGGCTACGATTGCCGACCAGATCGCCAATGGCGACCTGATGGTTTCGCCGAAGCCGCTGTCGGACAAGGATACGCTGGGGCTGGCGCTGGAAAGCATGGTGGAGCGCCTGCGCGGTGTCGTCGCCGATGCACTTTCCGCATCCAACAACGTCTCGTCCGGCAGCCAGGAGCTTTCGGCAAGCTCCGAACAGCTTTCGCAGGGTGCCACCGAGCAGGCCTCCTCCGCCGAAGAAGCCTCCGCCTCCATGGAGCAGATGGCCGCCAACATCAAACAGAACGCCGACAACGCAGCCCAGACCGAGAAGATCGCCCGCCAGTCGTCGAAGGACGCGGAAACCTCCGGCCAGGCCGTCGGCCGCGCCGTCACCGCCATGCGCACCATCGCCGAGAAGATCTCCATCGTCCAGGAGATCGCCCGCCAGACGGACCTCCTCGCCCTCAACGCCGCCGTCGAGGCAGCCCGTGCCGGCGAGCACGGCAAGGGCTTTGCCGTCGTCGCCTCCGAAGTGCGCAAGCTTGCCGAACGTTCGCAGGCGGCGGCAGCCGAGATCAGCGCCCTTTCCGGCGAGACGGTGCAAGTCGCGACCGAGGCCGGCGAGATGCTGAACCGGCTGGTGCCGGACATCCAGAAGACCGCCGAACTGGTTTCTGAAATCTCCGCCGCCTGCCGCGAGCAGGATATCGGTGCGGCGCAGATCAACGAGGCGATCCAGCAGCTCGACAAGGTGACGCAGCAGAATGCCGGCGCCTCGGAGGAGATGTCGGCGACATCCGAAGAGCTTGCCGCGCAGGCCGAAGAACTGCAGGCCTCCATCGCCTTCTTCAGGGTCGATCAGGCCGGAACCGCCAAGACGGCGAAACATGCGGCGGCAGCGGCTCCGATCGCGACAAAGCCCTCGGCGAAACCCGCCCAGCGTTCTGTGCCGCAGAGCCACAAGCAGGATCATTCCGTCGCAGCCCAGCAAGCCCGCGCCAAGGGCTTCGCTCTCGACATGTCCATGGGCGGACCGGACTCCGACGACGAGAATTTCCGCGCAAGCGCCTGATCCCTATGCCGGCTGCCCACGGGTAGCCGGCAAACCACGAATTCTCTGAACGGACACGCAGTCAAAGCGGAAGAAAGGGAATCACATGCGTCTGACGATCAAGACGAAGCTTTCGGCAGCCTTCGGTATTCTTATCCTGTGCAGTGCGACCTCGGCCTATTTCGGCATTTCGAGCCTGCAGCACATGAACGATCTGCGCAACGAAATGATCGAAGGACCGATCCATCAGGACGATCTCGCCAACGATCTCGCGGCGCATTTCGACGGTCTCGGCCTTGCGGAAGGCGATCTCCTCCTGGCGACCAATGCCGAGCGCGCCGCCAAGGCCCGCGCTCTCGTTGCCGAGGAACGGCAGGGTTTCGAGCGAACGCTCTCCGAGGGATTGCGGCATGCCCCGGATGCCTTCAAGCCGAAATGGGAAGCCGTTCGTGACTTCTGGAGCGGCTACGTCACCATCAGCGATCGCGTCCTGTCGCTGGCGGCATCCGGGCAGACGATGGCCGCCATCGAAGTCAACCAGACGGAAGGGGCAATCGCGTCGGACAAGCTCGATGCGCTGGTTGCCGATATCGGCTCGCTCACCGAAGCGAGCATCAAGGAATCCGACGGGATTGCAGACAGGCTCTTCGAATCCGCCTTCATGATGATGATCGGGCTTGCGGCCGGATCGCTGCTGATCGGCTTCGCCGCCGCCGTCTGGATGGCGCTCACGATCAACAGGGGGCTGGCGAAAATCGCCACGGCCGCCAACGCGGTTGCGATCGGCGACCTCGATCAGTCCGTCGAAGTCAAGACGAATGACGAGATCAAGGATCTGGTGGAGACGGTCAACCGGATGACGGCCAACCTGCGCAACACCGCGGGCATCGCCGACCGGATCGCCAACGGCGATCTTTCGGTCGATCCCCAGCCTCTGTCGGCGAAAGACACGCTCGGCATTTCGATGCGCAACATGGTCTCGAACCTGCGTGCCACCTCGGATGTCGCCGACCAGATCGCCAATGGCGACCTGATGGTTTCGCCGAAGCCGCTGTCGGACAAGGATACGCTGGGGCTGGCGCTGGAAAGCATGGTGGAGCGCCTGCGCGGTGTCGTCGCCGATGCGCTTTCCGCATCCAACAACGTCTCATCCGGCAGCCAGGAGCTTTCGGCAAGCTCCGAACAGCTTTCGCAGGGCGCCACCGAGCAGGCCTCCTCCGCCGAGGAAGCCTCCGCCTCCATGGAGCAGATGGCCGCCAACATCAAGCAGAACGCCGACAACGCAGCCCAGACCGAGAAGATCGCCCGCCAGTCCTCCAAGGACGCGGAAACCTCCGGCCAGGCCGTCGGCCGCGCCGTCACCGCCATGCGCACCATCGCCGAGAAGATCTCCATCGTCCAGGAGATCGCCCGCCAGACCGACCTCCTCGCCCTCAACGCCGCCGTCGAGGCAGCCCGTGCCGGCGAGCACGGCAAGGGCTTTGCCGTCGTCGCCTCCGAGGTGCGCAAGCTTGCCGAACGTTCGCAGGCGGCTGCAGCCGAGATCAGCGCCCTTTCCGGCGAGACCGTCCAGGTCGCAACCGAGGCCGGCGAGATGCTGAACCGGCTGGTGCCGGACATCCAGAAGACCGCCGAACTGGTTTCGGAGATCTCCGCCGCCTGCCGTGAGCAGGATATCGGTGCGGCGCAGATCAACGAGGCGATCCAGCAGCTCGACAAGGTGACGCAGCAGAATGCCGGCGCCTCGGAGGAGATGTCGGCGACATCCGAAGAGCTTGCCGCACAGGCCGAGGAACTGCAGGCCTCCATCGCCTTCTTCAGGGTCGATCAGGCTTCGGCCAAGGCACGCCAGCAGCAGACAGCCGCAAAGCCGGCACCGGCGGCGAAGCCTGCCGCCAGGCCGGCTCAGAAAGCGTCCGCAACCGCACGCCCGGCAACCGACCAGTCCGTCGCAGCCCAGCAGGCCCGCGCCAAGGGCTTCGCACTCGACATGTCCATGGGCGGACCGGACCCCGACGACCAAAACTTCAAGGAGAGCGCATAATGGCGACCACATCCTCCGAATCCCAGTTCGTCACCTTCAGTCTCGGTGAGGAAATCTTCGCCGTTCCCGTGGAGGTCGTCCGCGAAATCCTGGACCATGAGGAGCCCTTCAAGATTCCGCACGGCCCGGATTATCTGCTGGGACTGCGGGACGTCCGCGGCCAGGGCGTGCCGGTGATCGATCTGAGGCTGCGGCTGGGCCTGAGCCGCACCGTCAAGACGCCGCATACGCGCATCCTGGTGCTGGACGTGCCGGTCGCCGACCGGGTGCTGGTGCTGGGGCTCGTCGCCGACAGGGTCTATGAAGTGGTCCCCTTCCGCGGCGACCAGATCGAAACGGCCCCGGACATCGGCATACGCTGGCGGTCTGACTATATCGCCGGCGTCGTGCGGCGGAACGGCGGATTCGTGGTCATCGTCGACCTCGCCCGGCTCTTCTCGGATTCGGGCACGGCCCTGACCGAAATGAGCCCGCAAGCAGCAGTAGCGTAATAATTCCGGGGGAATGACGGGTGAATGCAGCAGCCAGAAGTCAGCCGCTGGATGACCGGCTGAGCAAGAAGAGCTTCGATCTCCTTGCGAAATACATCTACGACTATAGCGGCATCAAGATGCCGATCACCAAGGTGACGATGCTCGAAGGGCGCCTGCGCCGGCGTCTTCGGGCAACCGGCCTTCCGACCTTCGACAGCTATTGCGACTATCTCTTCAAGCATGGCGGCATCGAAGCGGAAGCCATCCATCTCATCGATGCCGTCACCACCAACAAGACGGACTTCTTCCGCGAGCCGAAGCATTTCGATTACATGATGCAACATGCGCTGCCGGACATCGTCAAGCGCTACGGCGAGCGGCGCATCCGCACCTGGAGCTCCGCCTGCTCCACCGGCGCAGAGCCCTATACCATGGCCATGGTGCTCTCGGAATTCCTGGCCTCCACCACGCCGGAACGGGACTTCTTCGTCCTTGCCACCGACCTTTCCACCGACGTGCTTCAGAAGGCGCAGCGGGGCATCTATTCCCCGGAACTCCTGGAGCCGGTGCCGGCGGAGATGATGCGGAAATATGTCCTGCGGCCGGTCGACAAGGGACGTCAGGAAATGCGCATCACACCGAAGCTGAGGTCGCATGTGGGTTTCGCCCGCCTCAACCTGATGGATGCCTCCTACCCGATCGGCGACCGGATGCACATCATCTTCTGCCGCAACGTGCTGATCTATTTCGACAAGGCGACGCAGCAGCATGTGCTGAGCCGGCTTTGCGACTGCCTGCTTCCCGGCGGCTATCTCTTCATCGGCCATTCCGAGACGGTCGCGGGCTTCAACCTGCCGATCCGTCAGGTCGCGAACACCATCTTCAAGCGGATATGAGGCGTCATGGGCGACAAGATCCGTGTTCTGATCATCGATGACTCCGCAAGCGTCCGGCAGACACTGACGGCGATCCTGTCGGCGGATCCCGACATCGAGGTGATGGGCGCGGCGAGCGATCCCTTCATGGCGGCGCGGAAAATCCGCGACGAGGTGCCTGATGTCATCACCCTCGACGTGGAGATGCCGCAGATGGACGGCATCACCTTCCTGCGCAAGCTGATGGCGCAGCATCCGATCCCCGTCGTGATGTGCTCTTCGCTGACCGAGAGCGGATCGGAAACGCTGATGCAGGCGCTGGAGGCGGGCGCCGTCGACATCATCCTGAAGCCGAAGATCGGCGCGGCCGATCATCTCGCCGAATCCGCCGACCGCATCCGCACCGTCGTGAAGGGTGCTGCCCGGGCGCGCGTCGCCAAGTTGCGCAGATCCCGCATGGCGGAAGGAAGCACGACGGCCAAGCTGACCGCCGACGCCGTGCTGCCGCCGCCGAAGATCGGCGCCATGGCGAAGACGACGGAAATGGTCGTCTGCGTCGGCGCTTCCACCGGCGGCACGGAGGCACTTCGAGAGCTTCTCGAAGCGTTGCCCGCCAATTCGCCGGGCATGGTCATCGTCCAGCATATGCCGGAAAGATTCACAGCCGCCTTTGCCAAACGGCTCAACGGGCTCTGCGAGGTCGAAGTCAAGGAAGCCGCTGACGGCGACCCCGTGCTGCGCGGTCACGTGCTGATCGCCCCCGGCGACCGGCACATGCTGCTCGAACGGCGCGGCGCGCGCTACGAAGTGTCGATCCGCAGCGGGCCGCTCGTCAGCCGGCATCGCCCCTCGGTCGACGTGCTGTTCCGTTCGGCTGCGCGATCGGCCGGCGCCAACGCGATGGGCGTCATCATGACCGGCATGGGCGACGACGGAGCGCGCGGCATGAACGAGATGCATCAGGCGGGTGCCTACACGATCGCGCAGGACGAGACGACATCGGTCGTCTTCGGCATGCCGAAGGAAGCGATCGCCCATGGAGGGGTCGACAAGGTCGTGCCGCTCGATCACATCGCCCGGGAAATCCTCGCCGCAGACCGTCGCCGGTAAAATCTGCGGATACGATCTTCACACCCCGTTAACCATGTTTGGCAAGAATGACGCAGCGCATCATGAGGGTGCTGTGAGAGAGCGATTTCCGCTCGCAGCCGAACAGGAATTCAAGATGCCAGTCATTACCTTCGCCAACACCAAGGGCGGAGCAGGCAAGACCACCGCCGTGCTCCTCCTCGCAACCGAACTCGTTGAGCAAGGCTATCGCGTCACCATCCTGGATGCCGATCCGCAATACTGGATTTCCCGCTGGCACCAGCTCTCGCCGCCGAACGACAGGCTCAATGTCATCTCCTATGTGACTCACGCTTCGATCGAGCGCCACATTTCCGAAAACCGGCACAAGACCGATTATTTCGTGCTCGACCTGCCGGGCGCCCAGAGCCCGCTGCTTGCCAAGGCGATCGGTCTTTCCGACCATGTGCTGATCCCTATCCAGGGCTGCGCCATGGACGCGCAAGGCGGTGCGAACGTGCTGGAACTGCTGCGCTATCTCGCAGAGAAGGCGAACCTGCACGTGCCCCATTCGGTCGTGCTGACCCGCGTCAACTCGATGGTCACGACGCGTGCCCTTCTGACGGTCAAGATGCTGCTTGCCGAGCGCAATGTCGACGTGCTCAACACGCCCATCATCGAACGCGCTGCCTTCCGCGACATTTTCGATCTCGGCGGCACGCTCTACACGATGGACGAGAACCGCATCAGCAATCTCGACAAGGCCCGGCAGAACGCCCGCCTCTTCGCGCTGGAAATGCTCCGCCGCGTGCCGCTCCACAAGCCGTCTTCGCTTTCGAGCCGCGTCGTCCGCGCCGCCTGACCGTTATTCCTTAACCTTGATCTGCAGCTTGACGTCCGAGGCATGTCCGGCTGCGGCCCGTTCGAAGGCCTTGATCGAATCCCTGAAACCGAACGTGCCGGTGATCAGCGGCTTCAGGTCGACCTTTCCCGAAGCGATCAGCTCCAGCGCCCGATCGAAGATATTGGCGTAGCGGAAGACCGTCTCGATGCGCACTTCCTTGGAGATCGCACCCGCGACATCGAACTCGACCGGCTCGACGGGCAGGCCGACCAGCACGAAAGCGCCGCCCGGCCGCACGAGGTCGAACATGCCCTTGAAGGCCCTGGAGCTGCCGCTCGCCTCGAAGACGACATCCGCGCCCCAGCCCCCGGTTTTCTCGGCGATCACCTCCGCAAAGGGCCGCTCGGTGACATCGACCGGGATGATGCCCGGATACTGGCCGGCGATCTTCAGCTTGTCGGCGCTCAGGTCCGAGATGAAGACGCGGGCGCAGCCGCCGGCGAGTGCCGCCAGCGCCACCATGATGCCGATCGGACCTGCGCCGATCACCGCACCGACATCGCCTGGCTGAATGCGGGCGCGGGTCGCAGCCTGCATGCCGATCGCAAACGGCTCGACCATCGCCCCTTCGGCAAAGGAGACATTGTCCGGCAGCCTATAGGTGAAGGCGGCCGGATGGACGACATAGGGCGTCAGCACGCCGTGGATCGGCGGCGTCGCCCAGAAGCGGACATCCGGATCGACATTGTAGAGCCCGAGCTTGGAGGCCCGCGACGAGAGGTTCGGCACGCCGGGCTCCATGCAGACGCGGTCACCGACTTTCAGGCCCTTTACGTCAGCACCCACCTGGACCACGGTCCCCGCCGCCTCATGGCCCAGCACCATGGGCTCGCGCAGCACATAAGGACCGATCGCGCCATGGGTGTAATAATGCACGTCGCTGCCGCAAACGCCCACGGTGTCGATTTCGATCTTCACATCGCCAGGGCCGACCTGCGTGGGGAGATCGATCTCCCGCAACGAGAGAACGCCTTTTTTCTCGAGTACCAGAGCCTGCTGCATGGGATATTTTCCTTCGATTATTTTCTTCTGCTTCGCCGACATTCGGGGCGGGATCAAGGCGCTTTCCGATGCGTCCCCGAAAGGCATGCCGTGTCGTCACGGCATATTGCAATCGGCTACGGGAGCACCCGTCGAGGACGGCCACTCAGTCCGCCTTCAGCAGTTCGCCGAGAGCCATGCGCTTATAGGTCTCCACCATGGCGTCCCCCTGCTTACGGCCGACGGAGATCGCCAGCCGCATGGTCGACGTACCGAGATACATGACGAGCATGGCGCGGTTGAAGAGCTCTTCGGGATCCGCCTGCGGGTGGATGTGCCGGAGGGCCGCTGCGACGATCGCGCCATTCTCCCTGGCGTCGGCGAGATCGACATCCTGCAGCGCCTTGTCCGCCTGGGTGCCCGACCAGATGTCGCGCATGACAGGTTCGGCCAGAAACAGACCATAATAGGTATCGATCAACCCCCGAAAAGCTTCGGAGAACGTCGCCTCGCTGCGCACCGGCTCGATCGCCTCGCGGATGCAGGCGCGCCCTTCCTCGTTGTAACGCTCGGCAAGGGTGCGCACCACCGACCCCTTGTCGGGGAAGAACTGGTAAAGGGAGCCGATCGGCACCTCTGCCTTCTCCGCGAGCTCGCCCATCTTCATCGCGTCGCTGCCGCCCCGGGCAATCAGTTCCTTTGCCGCCGCGAGAATACGCTCCACCCGCTCGCGGCTGCGCTTCTGCTGCGGCCGACGGGGTGTCGATGCAGAAATTTCCATTGTCTTTCCACGTCTTGAATTCTTAACACGAGAAATGTTCGCATTTTTTGTTGACAGATTCAACACGAGGATCTACCACATTAAAACATGAGGAAACCTCGCGTTTAAAGGAGATGAAACATGGAACAGCCAATCCTCATCATCGGCGGCAAGGGCAAGACCGGCTCGCGCGTTGCCGAACGCCTGCAGGCAAAGGGCAAGGAAATCCTCTTTGTCTCGCGCTCCACCGGCTTCGATTGGACCGACCGCGGGACCTGGGCTGCGGCGCTTCAAGGCGCATCGGCCGCCTACATCACCTACTATCCGGACCTTGCGGTAAAAGGTGCGCCGGACGATATCGAAGCGCTCGCCAAACTCGCAGTCTCGCTCGGCGTCAGGCGGCTGGTTCTGCTCTCCGGCCGCGGCGAACCGGAAGCGCAGGAGAGCGAGAGACGACTGATCGCCTCCGGCGCCGACTGGACGATCGTCCGGGCGAGCTGGTTCAATCAGAATTTCGACGAAGGCCAGTTCGCACCGATGATCCTCGAAGGCGAGATGGCGCTGCCCGTGAGCCGCGTACGCGAGCCTTTCATCGATGCGGACGACATCGCCGACGTCGTCGCCGCGGCGCTCACCAACCCGCGCCATATCGGTCAGCTTTACGAAGTGACCGGCCCTCGTCTTCTCACCTTTGCCGAAGCAATCGGGGAAATCGGCCGTGCCAGCGGCAGGCAAGTCAAATTCCACACGATCCCGAACGAGGCTTTCGTGGAGGAATTGAGGGCGGCCGAGGTTCCGGAGGATCTTGCCGAGTTGCTGGTGGAGCTCTTCACCGTCGTGCTCGACGGCCGCAACGAATACCTGACCGACGGGGTGGAGCGCGCGCTCGGCCGTCCGCCGAAGGATTTTGCCGACTATGCCAGAGACGCCGCAGCCAGCGGCGCTTGGAAATGAGGTCAGGCGGGTTTCTTCTTGGTCACGGTCACCGTGCCGGCATCGGCATCGACCACGACCCAGTCGCCGGTTTCAATCACCGACAGGGGATCCTGATCCAGCTCGGTGATCGCCGGAACGCGGGTGACGACGGCACCGAGCGCGATCTTGGTCGTCATCCGTGTAAAGATCATTGCCTGCGGCTGGACGCCGTTCAATCGCGTCATGTGGAAATAGGCGGACCAGCCGGACGAACCCTTGGCACCAGGAAAGACGAGGATTTTTCCCGCGAAGGAGACGCCGCGCATCTCGTGCCGGCGCTCGATGACGGTGCCGGTGCGCTCGTTGATGCCGCCCCAGCCGGAGATCGTCTCGGTCGTTACCAGCGCCTCGCCTTCGGCACGGCCGGCCACCACCTTGCGGCCCTTGAGCACGACGGTTTCCGGTTTCATTTCGGTCGCGATATCCATCAGGCCCTCCCGCTCCATGTTCCGGTCAGCGCGGCATCGACGCAATCGCGCACCGAGCCGAACCAACCCTGCACGCCGGTGATTGCCGGCAGGTAATGCGCCTGTTTGGCGGAATCGGTGGCGATGACGCGCGTTCCCTGCGGCAGGCGCCTCGAAATGGCGGGACAGGTATCGCTCATCACGACGCCACCGGCATCCTTGATGGCGTCGAGATAACCGTTGCGCTCTGCGACCTGCTTGATGGCGCGCGGCGTATGCACCCAGAGCTGCACGTCCGGATGGATCTTCTTGTCTTCCAGCAGGTGGGCGATCAGCGCCACCTGATCGATCGAATTATGCGGACAGCCGAGCATGATGAAATCGACCTTCTTTTCGGTCGAGCTTTGCAGCTTCTCATAAGCCTCGCGCCGCTCGGCCGCACCGTAGCGGAAGGTGCCCTTGATCTTGCGGCCACCGAAGGCTTCCTCGATCGTATCGGCTTCCGGCGTGATGCCGGGAATATGGTACATCTCGACGCCACCTGAGGACGCGGCAGCCGCGCCGAAATGCTTGAGCTTGACGAGATCCGGCTGGTGGCTTCTGCCCTTGATGACCGGAATGTCCTCGCCGATCACTTCGCCGATGTAATAGCCGAGCAGACCCCAATCCATCATGTCGTCGACCTCGATATCGAGTTCGACCAGATGGGTACCGCGGCGGTTCTCGGTGATGTGGAAGCCCCAATAGGGGATGCGACCGGTCAGCGCCGCAGCTCCCGTGCTTTCCTTGCCTTCGACATTCGTGCGGGCGCCGAGCACGGAATTGCAATAGATGACGGCGGACGATTCCATCCAGGCGCAATGCTCGCCCTTCACGGGCACGTTGCCCACCTGATAGGGCGTGCAGGTGGCGAACATGTTGACGCCGCGGCGGCCGAGGAACTTTTCGTTCTCCCGCTGCATGTCGACCAGCGACTTGTCGACGCCCTGCAGTTCCCAGTTGTCGTTGTCGATGCCGGTGATGAGCTGGCAGGTATGCGCCACCATATGCGGCACTTCCACCACCTCGTCGCTGTCGAGGTTCAGCTCGGAATAGACATGTTCCATGCCCTTCTGGGCGATCGGCTGCACCGAGGGCGTCGAGGCGTTGAAGGCGCCCGCGACATTGTTGGTCTCGACCAGCCGTTCGGCGCCGAGCGCCTCGCCATACCGCACGAGCAGGTCCATGGCACGCGCCTTGGCGCGGCCGTACTCACCGTCATACATGGCCTTTTCATAATCTGTCAGCTTCATCGCTTCCTCCTCACGATGCGGCGCGCATCTCTTCATCCGTCCAGCGATAATGCTTCTTTTCGACGTTGTCGGAAACCCGCTCGCGCAACGCAGCAAGGTCGATCTGGTGCACGCTGCCGGTGCCGGCAAGATCGAGCGCATTGGCGGCCGCCATGCCCATGGCGATGCAGGGACCCATGACGCGGACGCTGGAAAGAGCAGCCGAATCCGCATCGATGCAACGGCCGGCGGCAGCGACGTTGTCGCATTCGTCCGGTGTCAGGCTGCCGAGCGGGATGTAATGGGCATGTTCCTCGTCGAAGGTGATCCAGTGGTGGCCGTCGCCATGGTCGTGCAGCTCGATCGGCCAGGCGGTGCGGGCGACCGCGTCGTCGAACCTGGTGCCGGCCCTGATCTCGTCGACCGTCAGGTGGTGGCTGCCGGCGATCCAGCGGGTCTGGCGAATGCCCGGCAGGCCGAAGGAACGGATGCGGGCATTGCCGAAGCATTCCGGGAACTCGTCCTTCAGGAACTGCACGGCGCGCGCCGCCTGATCCTTGCCCTCCAGCGCCTTCTTCGAGGCCTCGACGGGATCGAGCGGCGTTTCCACATGGGTCATGTTCATGGCGGCGATGCCGCGGCCCGGAATGGTGAAGCCGAGGCCCTCGCGGCGCAGCAGGCCGTAGCTCGCGGCCTTTTCCTTCATGCGGTCGGCGATCTCGTAGCGGGTGGGCTGCTTCGCCTCGTCGATGTTTTCCAGCACCACCATCTGGGTGCCGAAGACGCCGCCCTTTTCCGGCTGGCGGCAGGCGAAACCGGCCTGCCAGACGAGCGCCGCATCGCCGCTCGCCTCGACCCAGCCGGTCGCCTCGATCGAGACGCCGCCGTAGCGGGTCATGAAATCCGTCCGGACGATGCGCCGGCCCTCCACCTGCACATCGAAGATCTGGGCGCCGAGCACAACCTCGATGCCGGCCTCCAGCACGCTTTGCTCCATCCAGCGGCCGAGGACCACTTCGTCGTAATAGACGACCGTCGTGTTCGGCCCATGGCGGTAGTAGATCGACCGGTCCTGAGCTTCGAGATGGGCGAGCAGCCTGTCGGCCACGCCATAGGTGAACTGGTAGCCGTGCGTGCCGTTGGAAAACAGGCCGCAGAAGGTGGCGATGATCGAGTTGACCGCCTGTCCGCCAAGCGCCGCCTGGCCATCGACGATCACGACCTTCTTGCCGAGGCGTGCCGCTTCGAGTGCCGCGGAAATGCCCGCAATGCCGGCGCCGACGACGCAGATATCCGCCCTCAGCTTTCGGAACGGCGCATCTTTCTCGCGCCGCACGATCCGCGTTTCCCTGCTCAGCGTTTCCGCCATGAACTCCTCCCTCGAAATGCCGCGCCATTGGCGCTCTCCGGGAGAATATCCTAAGCGGCCGCTCCAAAAACCTGGCGAGTGATGCGATCAGCTTTCGTATTTCGAGAAAGCTGGAGGCGGCATCGCGGTGCTTTTCCGCCTCAGAACGCGGGAATGACCTGGTCCGGAATGCCTTCGGCAAAGCGCTTCTGCACGTAGGATATGAATTCCGCCACCACGTTCTTGTTCATCTTGATGCGGGGCACGGAAGCCTTCACCCAAAGCGGCTCGACCGGAAATTCCGGCATCACCTCCTCTAATGCACCGCTGTCGAGATCCGACTGCGCCAGGAAGCGCGGCAGGATAGCAAGCCCCAGGCCCTGCCGCGCGGCCGCGAGCAAAATGCGGCTGTCATTGGCCGTGAAGTTCGAGGTGATCTCCACGTTCAGCGCACTCGTCTCCATCTGGAAGGTCCAGGTGGTGCCGACCGTGTGGAAGGTGATGCATTCGTGGCCGACGAGTTCGGTCGGGGTCTTCGGCCGCCTACGGCTTTCCAGATAGCTCGGCGCCGCGCAAAGCAGGCGGGGATAGGGACAAAGCGGGTGGTCGATCACGTAGGCATAGGATTGCGGCAGCGCACCCACAGCCACGTCGAAGCCCTCTTCCAGCGGGTTGACCGAGCGGTCGATCAGCACGAGCTCGATCTTGACCCGCGGATTCTCTGCCTGGAAGGCCGCGCAGACATCGCCGAAGAACATGGAGGCCAGCGTCGTGGGCGCCTTGATGCGCAGCGAACCCGTCAGACCCAGTTCGTGGGTGCTGGGCCTGGCCAGAGTGTCCTCGATCTCGCCGACCAGGAGCTGCAGGCGTGGCCGCAGCTGCTCGCCATCCACCGTCAACGCCAGCCGCCGCGTGGTGCGCACGAAAAGCTGCGTGTTGAGATGTTCTTCCAGCCGCTTGACGCGCTTGGTGATGACGGAGGTCGCAACCCCCAAATCACGGCCGGCGGCGGAAAAACTGCCGGCACGGGCGGTCGCCAGGAATGCGCCGATATCGAGAAGTATGTTCACTGTCTTTCTCGTTTCGAGAAAAAATGGGACCCGGCATCAGGCGCATATTTTCAGCGTTTCCGCAACTCCCGCAGCGTTGTGTCACCCACACCTATTTCGCGATCAGCGTTGCCCCCTTCTCCAGCGGCGTGACGGTGCTGCCATAGAGACTGAGCCAGCCCTTCTCGGCCGAGAGCGGCTTCTGCACGAAAGCCTTGCGCCTTTCGGCAAGCTCCGTCTCCGGCACGTGCAGCTCTATCGAGCGGCTGTCGATATCGATGGTGATGCGGTCGCCGTCCTTCACGAGGCCGAGTGGTCCGCCGGTGAAGGCTTCCGGCTTCACCTCGCCGATGACGAGCCCGACATTGACGAGACCGCTCAATTGCCCATCCGTCACCACCGCAACGTCGGGGCCGAGGCCCGAACCATCCAGAGCGAAGACGAGGCGCGAGGCGCCGCCCATGCCGGGACCGCCCTTGACGCCCATCCCCCGCAGCACCAGCACCTCGCCGGGCTTCACCAGGCCTTCCTTGAGCGCCGCCTCCGCCGAAGGCGAATTGTCGAAGACGCGCGCTGGGCCGTCGAAGCTCATCGGCCGGCCAGGGCCGCGCAGTCCAACCTTGGCAATGGCTCCGTCCGGTGCCAGCGAGCCGCGCAGGAGGACGATGCCGGGCTTCGTCGCAAACGGCCGATCGAGCGGGCGGATGACGTCCGGATCGGCGATCTCGACATCCCTCAGCTCCTCGGCCCAGGTCCGTCCCGTAACCGTGAAGGCCGACGCATCGATAACCGGCTCCAGCCGCTTCATGATGCCGCGCGCACCGCCGGCATCCTCGAATTCCTCGATCGAGTTCGCTCCGATCGGACGGACGGCGGCGAGGATCGGAACCTCCCCGCTCAGCTCCTCGAACATCCCGTAGACATCGACATCGAGGCCGGCTTCGACGGCGATCGCCTGCAAATGCTTGATCGTATTGATCGATCCGGAGACGGCAAGCACTGTGGCCGCGGCGTTGCGGAAGGCTCCCGGCGACAGAATCTGCCGTGGACGGAGGTCTTCCCAGACCATGTCGACGATGCGTTTTCCCGCCCGGTCGACATAATCCATCATCTTGTCGCTCATGGCGCGCACCGGCGCACCACCCGGCAACGCCATGCCGAGCGCCTCGCAGACCGAATGCATGGAATTGGCCGTGCCCATGCCGGAACAGACGCCGGGGCTCTTGATGGCATTCTCGCTCATCTCCTTCAGCTCTTCGAAGCCGAGCTTGCCGGCGGCATGATGGCCGGCATGCAGGAAGACTTCCTCGATATCCATGTGATGGTTGCGGTATCGGCCGCTCGCCTGGTAGCCACAGAGCACGACCAGCGTCGGCAAGTCGATGCGGGCGGCCGCCATCAGCTGGCCGGGCGTGGTCTTGTCGCAAGAAGCAAGACAGATCATGCCGTCGAGCTGCGCGCCCTCGACCGCCACCTCGATATCGTTGGTGATGAGATCGCGGCTCGGCAGGATATAGGTGGCGGCTCGGCCGGCGCTGATGATGAAATCGCTCGGCGCGATGGTGCGGATTTCAAAAGGAATGCCGCCCGCCGCGCGCACCGCCTCCTTGACGCGGGCGGAGACCTGGTCGAGATGGCTGAAGCAGATGGAAAGCTCCGAAGAGGTGTTGACGATCGCGATCTTCGGTTTTTCCATGTCCTCGTCGGTGAGGCCGAGCGCCCGCCATTGCGCCCGGCGCACCGCCCAGCGCGACGTGCCCGGTTCGAAATTGCTGCGCAGCTGTCTCCTTGTCATGACCGCCTCCTCTCCGACCTCGATTTCTCGATAAAATTACCAACTCCGAAGGTGAGCGGGAACGTGCGGAACGATCCGCTCTCTTTTCTCGAATCACGAACGGTCAGCCGCAGCGCGCACTATGGTAGGCAAACCGCGCCGCGAGCTCGTCCACGGCCTTCGTCTCGGAGATGCGCAGCGCCATCCAGGCGGAAACGGCAGTCCAGGCGGCGCGCATATAGGCGTCGGCGCAGTAAAGCGCGGCATCCGGATCGTCCTGCATCGCCGTCATTGTTTCGCTGAGGGCCTCGAAGTCATCGAGAATATCGAGCACCGCCTCGGATGCTTCCGGATGCTCGGCCATATAGGCGTCGATCTCGTCGCGCGCCTTCTCGAGGAAGGCAGCCAGTCCCCTGCCCTCGTCGCGCCAAAGCCGGCGGGTGAGGAAATCCAGCGCCTGCATGCCCGTCGTGCCTTCGTAGATCGTCATGATGCGGGCGTCGCGCAGATACTGTTCGAGCGGCCAGTCCTTCGTATAACCGACGCCGCCCAGCACCTGGATCGCCGCGTTGGCTGCACTGAACCCCGTCTCGGCGCCGAAGCTCTTGACGAGCGGCAGCATCCAGCCGGTGAAATCGTCGAGGCCCGCGTCTTCCTCGATCCTGGCAAGGTCCATCACGGTCGCGAGCTCCACGATGGCGGCGCGCAGGATTTCGGTGGAGCTGCGGATTTCGTGAAGCTGCCGCCGCACGTCCGGGTGGCTCGCGATCGGTACCGGTGGCCGGTCCGGCCTTCCGCCCTGGCGGCGTTCTTTCGCATAATCCTCGGCGATATCGGCTGCGGCGGAGGCGATGCCGAGCCCCTGGCAGCCGGTGAGAAGGCGCATCAGTTCGATCATGGCGAAGAGCTGCGGCAGGCCGCGCCCTTCCTTGCCGAGCATTACGCCCTTCGCATCCTCGAAGCGCATGGCGCAGGTGGGCGAACCGTGCAGGCCCATCTTCTCTTCGATGCGATCGACCGCAACGCCGTTCGGCCTGCCCTCGATGAGGTTCGGCACCAGGAAGAGGCTGATGCCGCGCGTGCCCGGCTCATCGCCGGTTCGGGCGAGCAGGCAATGGCCGATGCGCTCCGCCATGTCGTGATCGCCGAAGGAAATCCATATCTTCTGGCCGGTGACGAACCATTCGCCGTCGCGCTGCTCCGCCTTCGTCCGCAGGCGTCCGACATCCGAGCCGGCTTCCGGTTCGGAAATGCAGATGGTTGCCGCCCATTCGCCGGCGGCCAGTTTCGGCACCCATTCGGCAGCGAGCGCGTCGTCAGCAGCTTCGGCAAGTAGGTGTGCGGCGGCGCGGGTGGAGCCCGCCGCCATCATCAACGCCACGCAGCCGCGCTCGAACAGCGGCGCGCAGGCCGCATGCAGCGTCAGCGGCACGCCCTGCCCGCCGAATTCCTCCGGTACGTCCATGCCAAGCCAGCCGGCCTGAGCATATTGAAGGAAAGCATCCGCGAAACCGTCCGGCGTCTTCACACGCCCGTTTACGACCTGTGCGCCAATTCGATCGCCGGCAGCATTCAGCGGCGCCAGCACGCCCTCGGCAAAGTTCGCGGCCTCCTCGACGATCGCGGCAACCGTCTCGTCGTCGCAATCCTGCCGCAGATCGCGCAGCCGATGCCAGCCCGGCGTCAGAGCCAGGATTTCCAATGTCCGGTTCGCCTGATCCGCAAAAGACATGGGCCTACCGCGGCTGCATGCGCAGTGCCCCGTCGAGCCGGATCACCTCGCCGTTGACATACTGGTTCTCGATCAGGAAGCGCACCGCATCGGCGAATTCCGCCGGATCGCCGAGCCGCGCCGGATAGGGAATGGCAACGGCAAGGCTGTCCTGCGCCTCCTGCGGCAACCCCTTGAGCAAGGGCGTCAGGAAAAGCCCAGGCGCAATCGTGTTGACCCGGATACCGAAACGGGAGAATTCGCGCGCTGCCGGCAGACCGAGCGAAACGATGCCCCCCTTGGAGGCGGAATAGGCTGCCTGGCCGATCTGGCCTTCGAAGGCCGCGACGGAGGCGGTGTTGACGATCACGCCACGCGCCTTGTCATCCCGCTCGGGGGCCTGAGCCATGCGTTCGGCAGCCAGCCGCATCATGTTGAACGTGCCGATCAGGTTGATGCGGATGGTCTTTTCGAAATCGGAAAGCGGCATGGGGCCTTCGCGGCTCAGAATGCGGCCCGCCGTGCCGATGCCGGCGCAATTCACGAGGATGCGCAATCCGTCGCCGGCCTTTGCCGCGACATCCAGCGCCTTCGCCGCGTCCTCCTCGCTGGTCACGTCGCCCGAAAGCGCCACCCCGCCGATCTCTGCGGCCACCTTTTCCGCCGCTTCGCCATTCCGGTCGAAGATGTGAACGGCGGCGCCGAGCTTCGCGAGCAGGCGGGCGGTCGCCTTGCCGAGCCCCGATCCACCTCCGGTGACAAATGCACTGCTTCCCGCGATCTTCATGCCGCCAACTCCTTGCCTACGCGGATGACGCCCGGCGCATCCGTATAAAGCGCCTCGACCAGATCGCCGCGCTGGGCGAGCACGGCGCGCTGGTTGATCGAGCCCTTGTCCGTCACTTCACCCTTTTCGAAACGCAGCGGTTCCGTCATCAGCATCATGCGCATGACGCGGGTTGCGGAACCGCTCGCCTGTTTCTGATGCTCCTTCAGCCGCTCCGCAATCGCGGCCTTCACCTTCGGATGGGCGATTACGTCCTTGTCCGAAAAGCCTTCGCCGCCGCCAAGCAGCTCCCGCAGCGCCGGCATGAAGGGCACGGCAAGCGCGCCGAGCTCGGCGCGGTTCTCGCCGGTGATGACCGCATCGCGAATCAGGCCACCGAACTGGTTGACGAGCTGAGCGCGCAGCACGCCCACCGCCACCCAGGTGCCGGTCTGCAGCTTGAAATTCTCCGCCGTACGGCCATCGAAATAGAAGCCCTTTCGCGGATCGCCCGGCACCGCGAATTTCACCGCATCGCCGATCCGGTAGAATCCCTCTTCATCGAAGGCCTGCTTCGTCAGCTTCTCGTTGCGCCAGTAGCCGGGCGTGACGTTCGGGCCCTTGAGACGCAGTTCGTATTTCTCGTCGATCGGGACCAGTTTCATCGTGACGCCCTGGGCGGGCACGCCGATATTGCCGGGTTTTTCCTGGGGATCGGTGCAGAAGAGCGCGAACGGCGCGGTCTCTGTGGAGCCGATGCCGGTTCCGAGCGGCACCCGTTCGCCGATGGTCATCTCCGAAAGCTCAAGCAGCGCATCCCAGGTATGCTGCGCCATGCCGGCGCCGGCATACATCAGCAGCTTCAGGTCCTTGAAAAAGTTCTTCCGCAGCGCCTCGTCGTCGCGCATGGCCTGGATGAGCATTTCAAAACCGGCCGGCACATTGAAATACCAGGTGGGCGCGATTTCCCTGAGATTGGCGATCGTCTGGCCGATCAGCGCCGGGGACGGTTTGCCACGGTCGATATAATAGGTGCCGCCGTTATAGATCGCGATATTGAAGCATTTGTTGCCGCTCGCCGTATGGTTCCAAGGCGCCCAATCGACCAGGATCGGCGGCTCGTCGCGGAAATAGGAATAGCAGTCGGCCACCATTTCCTGGTTGGAGCAGAGCATGCGCTGCGTCTGGATGACAGCCTTGGGCGAACCTGTCGTACCCGAGGTGAAGAGGAATTTTGCGACGGTGTCCGGCCCGACCGCATCGAACGCCTTGTCGACCGCTTCCGTCGCCCCGGTCTTCAGAATGTCCTCGAAGAGATAGGTGTTCGGCCGGTCTTCCGGCAGATTTCGGGTGGCAGCGAAAGGAATGTCGGCGCCGAAGGCCGTATCGACGGCCTTGCGGAAGGCGCTCGCATCGTCGGCGAAGATCAGGCCGGGGGTGATCTGCCTGGCGATATCGTGCAGCTTGGCAAAATCGGAGGAGATGGTCGCATAAGCCGGGGCGATCGCAGCTGAGGGAATACCGACGTGCTGGGCGCCGAGGGCCATCAGCGCGTGTTCGATCGAGTTTTCGGAGAGAATGACGAGCGGGTTTTCCGCCGAGAGCTTGAGGTCGAGCAGGAACTGACCGATGCGACGCACCTTGTCGAGCGCTTCGGCATAGCTCATCTTGCTCCATTCGCCCGTTCCCTCGCGGTCCGCCATCCAGGTGCGGTCCGGCGCAACTTTGGCCCAATGGACCAGCCGCTCGTTGATCTTGCCGGGATAGGGACCGAGCGGATCCTCCCGCCAGACCAGGAACTCGCCGTTCGGCCGCTCTTCCCAGCCGACCACCGGCGACCACAGCTTAACATCGCGTACAGGTTTTCCGGTCATGACTCTCCTCCCAGATGTCAGCGCTCCTTAATTCCCAAAATTTGTTTACAAAGAAACAATCTCCATGTAAACGATCAAAAACTCGAAGCGGGCGATGGGAGCGTCCGCCGGAGCACTGGAGCGGGACTCAAGCCGAAAACCGCTCGCACTTTTCGGCGCCCGCTCTCTCGGAGGAGAATACAGAAAATGGCCGATCAGACGGCAACCAGCTTCGTCACCTATGAGCTCAGGGGCAATGTCGCCCATATCGGCCTCAACCGGCCGGAAAAGCGCAATGCCATCAGCGACCGGTTCGTCGAGATGATCGCCGAGGCGGTGGCGCGCGCGGAAAGCGAAGCGAAAGCCGTCGTGCTCTTCGGCCATGGCGACCATTTCTGCGCCGGTCTCGATCTCGCGGAACACGTCAAGAAGACGCCGATCCAGGGTGTTCATGGCTCGCGTCGCTGGCATGCCGTGTTCGCCGGCATCGAGCATGGCACGATCCCGTGGGTTTCCGCCCTGCATGGCGCGGTGGTCGGCGGCGGCCTGGAACTTGCGGCTTCCACGCATATCCGCGTTGCCGACAAATCCGCCTTCTTCGCCCTGCCGGAAGGCCAGCGCGGCATCTTCGTCGGTGGCGGCGGTTCGGTGCGCGCAGCACGATTGATGGGCGTCGCCCGCATGACGGACATGATGCTGACCGGCCGCGTCGCTTCCGCAGAGGAAGCCGAGCGCTGGAACCTCGCGCAATACGTGGTCGAGAAGGGCGAGGCGCGCAGGAAAGCGCACGAGCTTGCCGAAGCGGCTGCCAGCAATGCGGAAATCTCCAACTACGCCGTCATCAACGCCCTGCCTCGCATTCAGGACATGGCGAAGGAAGACGGACTTTTCGTCGAATCCTTCATCGCCTCCTTCACCGCCACCAGTCCGGAGGCGGAAGAGCGGCTGCGCGCCTTCCTGGAAAAACGCGCCGCACGGCTGAAGGCGCCGGGTTCCGCCTGAAAGGATTTTTCCGATGGATATGCCGACCCGAACGACTGACGAGGTGAATCTCGGCCGGCTCAATACGGCGCTCGGCTTTCTGGTGCGCCTCGCCCAGATCAAGGTCTACGAGCATTTCTTCGAGGAATGCGGCGAACGCGGGCTGAAACCCGGCGAATTCTCGGTCCTCTGGGTCATCCTCCACAATCCCGGCATCCGCCAGAGCGCGCTCGGCCAGCGGCTGATGATCAAGCGGGCGCATATGACCAAGCTCATCCGCTCGCTGGAGGACCAGGATCTCGTCTCACGTCGCATCCCTGACGACGACCGCCGCGCCGTCGAAATCACGCTGACGCCGGCGGCCAGGACGATGGTGGAGCAGGCAGGCGACTGGTTCTTCGCCTACGAGGATTCCGTCGGCTCGAACCTCACTACCGCCGAGCGCCAGCAATTGATGGTGCTGCTGCAGAAATTCACCGGTCTCGACTGAGACCGGGACCGGGAGGAGCACGCCATGAACATCGACGAACTGGTCGCCATCGACATCCACACCCATGCGGAAGAGCCCTGCTGCGGCCCGCGCGACGACGGCTATGACGAATTCCAGGCCGGCATGGCGAAATATTTCAAAAATCCGGCCGGCCACAAGGGCATGCTGCCGACTGTCAACGAGACGGCCGTCTATTACCGTGAACGCAAGATCGGCTGCGTGATCTTCCCGGTCGATGCGGAGCGCGAGACGGGCTTCCGCCGCTACAACAACGAAGAGGTGGCGATGATCGCCGCCGAAAACAGCGACGTCATGATCCCCTTCGCCTCGATCGACCCCGCCAAGGGCAAGATGGGCGCCCGCGAGGCGCGGCGGCTGGTGCGCGAATTCGGCGTCAAGGGTTTCAAGTTCCACCCGACCATGCAGGCCTTCTATCCCAACGACCGGATGGCCTATCCGCTCTACGAGGCGATCGCCGAAGAGGGTGCGATCACCCTCTTTCATACCGGCCAAACGGGCGTCGGCGCAGGCATGCGCGGCGGCATGAACATGCGGCTCAAATATTCCAACCCGATCTATCTGGACGACGTGGCGGCGGATTTCCCTGACATGCCGATCATTCTCGCGCATCCCTCCTTCCCATGGCAGGAGGAGGCGCTCTCGGTCGCGACCCACAAGCCGAACATCTATATCGACATGTCCGGCTGGTCGCCGAAATATTTCCCGCCGATCCTCGTGCAATACGCCAATTCGCTCTTGAAGCACAAAATGCTGTTCGGCTCGGACTGGCCGGCGATCACGCCCGACCGCTGGCTGGCGGATTTCGCGGCCATTCCGATCAAGGACGAGGTGCGGCCGCTGATCCTCAAGGAAAACGCCCGCAAGCTTCTGAAAATTTAGACGGGGCCGATCATTCCTCCGTCATGCTCGGGCCTGTCCGAGCATCTGCAAACGGTCGATGTGGGTAGATCCTCGGGACAAGCCCGAGGATGACGTCGAGGGCGTTGCAAAGCTTATCCTCTACCTAATCGCCCCTATCCGGTTTGCTGGAATTGATCAGGTGGGCACGAAGCTTTTTCGGACCACGAGCTCGGGAATGACCCGCTCGTAACCCGGCGCAGCGTCCGGGCTTGCCAGCCGCCGCTCCAAGAGCTCGACGGCGCGGGCCGCCATGGTCGCCGGATCCTGGCGGAAGGTCGTCAAGCCATAGCTCAGCCAGGCCGCCTCCGGCACGTCGTCGAAGCCGATCACCGCCACGTCTTCCGGGATGCGCAGGCCGAGTTCGGTACGGATGAAATCCATCAGGCCGAAGGCGATCTGATCGTTGGCGCAGAAGACAGCATCCGGTTTCCGGGGCCCGGCAAACAGTTCGCGCGCGGCGGCGATGCCGCCGTCGTAATCGGAATCCGGCGCCTTGGCCGCCGCCACTTCGGCACCGAGCGCATGCGCCGCCGAGAGGAAGGCGCTTTCGCGTTCCGCAATGCTCGGCGTCCCCGACAGGGAGCCGACCACCGCAAGCCGCCGCCGGCCCGCCCCGAGGAAAGCACCGGCGGCATTGCGCGAAGCTTCGGAATTGCCGACGCGCACGTGGTCGGCATCGGGCTCGGAGCGGCCGATCACCACCAGAGGCTGGCCGTTGCGCTGGGCAAGCTCGAAGAAACTCGCCGGCGGAGAGCCGGAAAGGATGATGGTCGCCTGGGCCCGATGCCCGATCAGCATCCCCTGGGCGGCCAGAAGCTCCTCTTCCGTCTGGCCGGTATTGATAAGGATCGGGATGCTGCCGCGGCGGATAAGCGCCTTGGCGAGCGCCGCCGTCAAATGGGCGCGGAAGCCGAGTTCCGGCTTGGTGGCGACAACGCCGACGAGCCTACTCCGGTTGGCGAGGACGCCGCGCGCCAGATCGTTGACGTGGTATCCGAGCTCTTCGGCGGCTTTCAGCACCTTTTCGCGCGTTGCCGGCGCGACGCTCGCTCCTGGGGTAAAGGTGCGGGAGACGGCCGAGCGGGAGACGCCGGCAAGCCGGGCGACCTGTTCGGCGCTGACGAAGCGCATTCTCTTTTCGTCCTTCATGCTCATCAGTGCCCCACGCGCGAAAGGACGTCAGCCTTCAGGAAGCGCTCGACGATCAACATGAAAAGGATGGACGGGACGAGCAGCAGGAGAGCGGTGATCGATGCGATCTGGTAATTGCCGCCGGCACCGGCCGTATAGAGCAGCAGAGGCAGCATGTTCACGTCGGGCGCGCCGACGAAATAGCTGCCGGTGAATTCATCGAGCGATTCCAGGAACACGAAGATGGCGCTCGCCATCAGGCCGGGTGCCGCGAGCGGCAAGGTCACGTCCAGGAAGGTCCGCATCGCGCCTGCGCCGATATTGCGCGCCGCCTGTTCCAGCTCGACGTCGATCGCGGAGAAGGCGGCCGTAGCGATCCAGACCGCATAGACGAGGCCGTGCAAGACATGCACGAGGACTACCCCGGGGATCGTGCCGTTCAGCCCGATCTCGTAAAAGATACGGGCAACATTGACGTAGACCGTCAAATTCGGGAAGGCCTGCGGGATGAGAAAGGCGAGCAGGATCAGGCCTCGCAGCGGCAGTTTCAGCCGCGCCAGTGCATAACCCGCGGGGATCGCCAAAGCGAGCGAGACCACGACGGTCAACAGCGCGACGACCAGCGAGTTGGTGAGCGATTCGACCGCGCCACCGCGCGGCGCGAACACCTTTGCCCAGGAGCTGAAGCCGTATTCCAGCGGCAGGCTGTAGGGGAAATACCACTTCTCCGCCACCGTCCAGAGCAACATGTTGAAGAGCGGTCCGAAGATGAAGAAGGCCATCAGCCCGAAGACGACGCCACGCGGCACCCACCACAGTGCGGCGAGCGGATTGCGGGATGCGGCCATGACAGAGGCGGTCATGCGCGCTCCTTCAGGCTGGCGCGGAGATAAATCCATGCGACGGAGGAGGCGAGGGCCAGCGAGATAATGCCGAGCGCGTTGGCGACGCCATAGTCCCCATAGGAATTGACCCGGAAGGCGATGTCGGCGGTGATCATGGTCGGCGTCTGGGCGTTTATCATCAACGGTACGGACAGAACCGACATCATGGTGACGAAGGAGAGGATGAGGCCCACCGTCAGCGTCATCGCTACCTGCGGCACGAGGATCTCGATCAGCACGCGCAAACGCGAGGCGCCGAGATTGCGAGCCGCCTCGATCGTGTCGCGATTGACCGAAGCCATGGCGCCGGCGACGAGCAATGCCACGAAAGGCGTCTGCTTCCAGACGAAGGCGATCACGATGCCGCGCCAGTCGAGAAAGCTCTGCGCGTCGATCGGCGTCAGCAGGCCGAGATTGATGAAAGCGTTGTTCATCATGCCGTTCTTGGCGAGGAAGGTCCGGAGGATCTGCCCGACGACGATGAAGGGGATGAACATCGGCCAGCGATAGAGCCAGCGCAGGATCGCCACCGCGACGGGATGCTCGCCGAGTGTCAGGTAACCGCCGATGGCGATAGACGCGATGCCGATCAAGACGGTCGAAAGCGTGATAATCACGACGGTGAAGACGATATCCTTCGAATAAAGATCGAAGGCTTTCGTAAAATTGCCCCAGCCGAAGGCGCCTTCCACCTGAAAAGCGCCGACCGCCGAAAGGATCAACGGCAGGATGAACAGGAAGGCGATCACCGCGAGTGCGGGCAGCACGAGGGGGAGACCAAGGAGGCGTTGGGGCATGGGGTTGATCTCGATGCGATTGCGGCGTCCTTTCTTCTCCCCAGCGGGGAGAAGATGTCCGACAGGACAGATGAGGGGGTCGGCTGGCACTGCGTTGGCATAGCCGAATGTGCCGCACCGCCCCCCTCATCCGGCCCTTCGGGCCACCTTCTCCCCAAGGGGAGAAGGGGAGCTCCCGCTTACTTCACGGACTTTTCGTAGGCTTCCAGGATCGCATTGTTGTAGGGCGCGATCGGGAAGGGCTTGCCCTTGGTGGCGAGGTCTTCCGGCGTGATGTCGACGAAGAGCTTGTTCCAGGTGGCATCGTCGAGCTCGGCCTTCACCTTGTCGGCGTCGATGCCCGGATACCAGTTGAAGCGCTTGACGATGCCTTCAGCCTGGACCTTCGGGCTGGTGGCGAGCGTGATGAACTTCTCGGCGAGATCCTTGTTCGCCGCCTTTTCCGGAACGACGTAGTGCATCGGCTGGCCCGGCATGCCCGGAGCCGGCAGGACGAGCTTCATGGTCGGCGGAAGCTGGCCGCTGGCCTGCCAGGAATAGAACATGTCCACCCAGACCGGCCCCATGGCGATTTCGCCACGGGAAAGCAGATCGAGCGTGCCGGCATTGCCCGGGGTCAGCGTCGCGTTTGTGGTGAAATCGGCGAGGCTCTTGAAGGCCGCATCCCACTTCTTCGTCTCTTCTTCCTTGAACGGGCCGTTCATCAGCGTGCCGGCATCGCCGCCGCCGAAGGCGTAGATCCAGCCCATGACGAAGCTGACGCCCGAAGCGCCGCCCTTGATGCCGTTGTAGCCGAACTGCTTCGGATGGGCCTTGCCCCATTCTGCGAGTTCCGCATAGGATTTCGGCGGGTTCGGAACGAGCGCAGGATTGTAGGCGATCGCGGTCTGGCTGTTGAACATCGGCATGACATAGCCGTCGACATTGGTGCCGAGCGCCATCTTGGCATTGGCGCGGGTCACCAGCGAACCGGTTTCGATATCGCCGCGATACTTGTCGAGATAGTTCTTGGTCACCATCGGACCGACGAATTTTTCGTGGACGACGGCAACGTCGACGTCCCACTTCTCGGCCTTGGCGGCAGCCTGGGCGTCGAAGCGCTCGAGGATCTTCTGCGAACCGGCATCGCCCGGGCCGGTGCCGACGGCGCGGACGGTGTTGCCCGGATAGGTCTTTTCGAAGAGCGGACCGAGATACTGGTTGATGTAATCGACCATGTTCTGGTCGCCGGCGGTCGCCACCGTCAGCTCTCCGGCATGGACCGGAAGGGCCGCGAAAGCGACGGCGAAGGCTGCATAGGACATTCTCTTCATGGGTGCTTCTCCGTAAGTTGAAAGATCAGGTCATTCAAAGTCAGGCGTAAACTTTCCCGGCCGGCGCCCGGGAAACCGTGGAAGCCGGCGCTGCCGACGGCGAATTGAAGAGGAAGAGGGATTCGGCCGGCACGTGGACAGCGACACGGGTACCGGGTTCGAAGGCGTGGCCAGCATCGGCCATGACCTCGGCCTGCCCGAGCCGGACCACATGCCGCCAGTGGCCGCCGGGATAGCTGACGGCGGCGACCTCTCCCTTGAAGGTGATGCCCGGGCCGATGACCGCAACCTCGCTCTCGGCGAAGAGGCGCGCCGCCTCGGGGCGGAAACGGGCCTCGACGGGACCGGCAGTCAGCGGACGGCCGGCAAGAGGCACGCTGCCCGCCGCGCTGGCCGGACCGGCGGCGACCGCGAACTCGCCGCCCTCGGGCGCCCCATTCAAGGACAGCACGTTCTCGGCGCCCATGAAGGCCGCGACGAAGGCCGAGGCCGGGCGGTTGTAAACCTCCTCCGGCGTGCCGGCTTGAGCGATCTTTCCCCCATTCAGGATGACGATGCGGTCGGCCATGACCATGGCCTCCTCGCGATCGTGGGTGACGTGGATGGCGGTGATGCCGAGCCGCTTCTGCAGCGCGCGCAGTTCGTGGCGCACCGTCAGGCGGATTCGCGCATCGAGGTTGGACAGCGGTTCGTCGAGCAGCAGGATTTCCGGATCGATCGCAAGCGCCCGGCCGAGCGCTACGCGTTGGCGCTGGCCGCCCGAAAGCGCTGCGGGTTTTCGCAATTCCAGTCCCTCGAGGCCGAGAAGCGACTGCATGGCGGCGACGCGGCTGGCGATCCCGGCGCGCGACACGCCTTTCAGCTTCAGCCCGTAGCCGATGTTCTGCGCCACCGTCATATGCGGCCAGAGCGCGTAGGACTGGAAGACGAGCGCCATGCCGCGCTTGTCCGGCGACAGATGGGTGACGTCTCGGTGGCGCACCTTCACCTGGCCGGCGGAAGGGCTGATGAAGCCGGCTAACAATCTCAGGAGCGTGGTCTTGCCGCAGCCGGAGGAGCCGAGCAGCGCGACGAACTCACCCTTGGCGATCGACAGATCGATATCGGACAGAACCTCATTGGAACCGTAACGGCTTGCGACGCCGCGCAATTCCAGAAATCCGTCCCGCTCCATCGAAACCCCTTTTGCACAGCCGTGCAATCTTGCCGGGCATTTCTTAGGACCTGAGTTTTACAGCCGGATGACACCTTTCGATTTTGTTTCGCGGATTCAGTCGTGGCGGACTCGCCGATCAGGCCCGGGCAGCCTGCCGCGCCTCAAGGCTGGCGAGCGCCTTTTCCAGCTCTTCCGCGCCCCTCGCCACGAGAGCGGCACCGGCCTCCGCTAGGACGCGGGCGCGGTCGGGCCGCGGGTCGGCGGGATCGACGAAACCGATCGCCACCATGCCCGCGGCCTTCGCCCCCGTGATGCCGTGGCTGCTGTCGTCGATCACCACGCAGTTCTTCGGATCGACGGCGAAGGTTTCGGCGCAGAAGTGGAAGAGGTCGGGCGCCGGTTTCGGCCGTGCCACCCTGTCGGAGCTGAAGACGGCGGGGGCGAAAGCGTGCCAGAGATCGAGCAGACCGAGGCTTTTCGACAGCCGATCCGTCGAACTGTTGGACGCAACGCATTTCCTATGCGGCAGCGAGCGGACGAGCCTTTCCATGCCCGGCATCGGCTCCAGCGAACGGGCGAATTCCGGATAGATGTCGAGATGCCAGGCCGCGAAGACCGCATCGAGGTTTTCGATACCGAGTTCTTCCGTACAGATGCGGCGGATGGCGCCCGGCGAATTGCCGGTGAAGCGCACCAGGACCTCCTCGGCGGTGATGGCGGCGCCGGCATCCTGCAAGGCCTTGGCGAGCGTGCGGCTGGCGATCGGCTCGCTGTTGATCAGTACGCCGTCACAATCAAAAATCAGGAGGTCTATTTGCATGGGAATCCAATTTCAGTGTTGCGTCAGAGCCGGTTGACGCCCGCCGCGCCGTCGGCGACGGCGAAACTCTGGAAGACATTGGCCGGAGAATTCTGCTGCTTGCGGTCGGCAATGCCGATGAAATCCACCTCGGCCGACCGATCGCTCAGACGCATGACGGCATAGCCGTGCTTGTCCGAGGCGAACTTCAGATGTGGGTTTTCGGCAAGCGCCGTCGCAAGGCTCGCCGCCGACGGCGCATCGGAGGTGATCGAGCCGCCGACGAATTCGGTCACGATGGGCGCTGCTTTTTCATCCGCGAAGTCGCGCTTCACATCGGCCGCGTAGAAAGCGTGCAAGTCGCCGCCGATAATGACCGGATTGCGGATTGCCGAAGACTGCACGGCGTCCAGCAGGCGGGCCCGGGCGGCGCGATAGCCATCCCAGCCATCGAGGTTGTAGCCCGTATCCGGCCCCGCCCTGGTGTCGCGTTCGGAAAGCAGCGTCTGCTGGGCTATGATGTTCCACTTCGCCTGCGAGCCGCCGAGCGTCCTGCCGAGCCATTCCTCCTGCGCCGAGCCGAGCATGGTGCGCTCAGGCTGGTCCGCGGCGGCGGAGCCCTTAAGCTGCGGCGAGCGATATTGCCGCGTGTCGAGCAGCGTCAGCGCAAGCAGATTGCCGAAGCGATAGTGATCGTAGATGCGCAGGGCGTCGAAACCCGCAGCCAAACCCAGAGAGACCGGCATGTGTTCGAACCAGGCCTGGTAGGCGGCGCGGCGGCGGGCCAGAAAGGCCGCCTGGTCCGGTGCGTCGGGAGCGTGATCGTTGGAATAGTTGTTGATGACCTCGTGGTCGTCCCAGACGGCAAGCCAGGGAAAGGCGGCATGGGCTGCCTGCAATTGCGGGTCCGATTTGTAGAGAGCGTAGCGGTCGCGATACTCGTAGAGCATGGAGGGAACGCCGGTTCCGTGCTTCCGCACCAGTTGGGCGCCGTAGCTGCGCTCGTAGATGTAGTCTCCGAGATGCACGACGAGATCGAGGTCTTTTCCCGCCATGTCGCCATAGGCGCTGTAGTACCCCTGCTCGTATTGCTGGCAGGAGGCGAAGGCGAAGCGGAAGGCATCGGCGCTTTCCGGCGCGGTGCGGGTGCGACCGACGGGGCTTGCCGCATTGCCGGAGCGGAAGCGGTAGAAATACCAGCGGCCGGGCTGCAGCCCCTTCACCTCCACATGCACCGAATGGGCGAATTCCGGCACGGCGCGGAAAAGGCCGGACTGAACCGGCTTTGAGAACGCCTCGTCCTCGGCAACCATCCATTCCACGTCGATCGGGTCGGTGACCGGCTGCGGGGCCGGCGCGAAGGGATCGGCGGATACGGCGACGGCCGTCTCCTCCAGGATCAGCCGGGTCCAGAGGACGACGCTATCGGCCCTCGGCGAGCCGGAGGCGACACCGAGCGAAAAGGGATCGGTCTTGAAGCTTGCCGCGCGGGCAGATCCCGGCGGCCGCCAGATGGCAGCCGCCGCAAGCCCGCCCGCGAGAAAGCTACGCCGATCAATGCGCGGCATCGAACAGTCCTTCGCGTGCCTTCACGCCCAGATCCGGCCGGTCGGTGGTGATCTGGCGCAGCGGCTGCTTCAGCCAGAAGGACAGGTCTTCCAGCTCGTTCGGAACCCAGACGCCGAGCTTTTCCGCCGGGATCAGCGCCGTCAGCAGCTCCCATTCCTCGCGCAGCAGCGCCTTCTCGATGGCCAGCACGTCGGAGACCTGCAGCATCGCCTCGACCGACTGTCTCAGGCCACGGGCTTCGACGGATTTGTGGTTGAGCGAGGAGAGTCGGCGGATATGCGGCGCCACCTGGCCGATCACCTTCAGGACCTCGCTGTTGAAGCTCGTCAGGAAGGATTTGCCGGCGAGACCAAAGCGGTCGATTTCCGCAGCCGCTCGGGCTTCCAGGCCTTCGTAAGGCTTGCCCTCGGCACCGGCCTTCAGCTCCACATGCAGTTCGAGGCCAGTAGGCGCATAGATTTCCAGCACTTCTTCGAGCGTCGGGATGCGCTCGTCCGTGCCCTTCAGGATCACCGAGCGGTATTCGCCGGCGGCGAGATCGGCGACGCGGCCGGAGCGCTCGGTCGTGCGGTCGAGGGTGGCGTCATGGATAACGAGGAGCTCGCCGGCGGCGCTCAGATGCACGTCGAATTCGACGGATTCGACCTTGAGGCCGAGCAGGTTGCGGAAGCCGGTGAGGCTGTTCTCGGCCCAGAGATTGCGCGCGCCGCGATGGCCGACGATGATGGGATTGGTCATTTCAAAATACCTCTTGCTTGCCAAGTTTACTTGCTCGAATCCACCAGACCCTTGGTGAACCAGCGTTGCATCAGGAGAATGACGAGTGCGGGCGGCGCCATGACGAAGAAGGAAGCCGCCATGGCGATGTTCCAGGCCGGCTGGGCATCGGCCACCGGGATAAGATCCTTCAGCCCGATCATCGCCGTGTACATTTCCTTCTCGGTGGTGAAGAGCAGCGGCCAGAGGTACTGGTTCCAGCCGTAAAGGAAGAGGATGATCGACAGGGCCGCGATATTGGAACTCGACAGCGGCAGAAGCACGTCGCGAAAGAATTTCAACGGGCCGGCGCCGTCGAGCTTCGCCGCCTCGCAGAGCTCGTCCGGCACGGTCAGGAAGAATTGGCGGAACAGGAAGGTCGCCGAAGCGGAGGCGATCAGCGGCAGGATGAGCCCGCTATAGCTGTTGACCATGTTCCATTGCAGTGCCGTATCGAGCTCGTAGCCGGTCGTATCGGCGAGGAAGCCCGTCAGGCCGATGGCACCGAAGAAGGAACGAAGCGGCCCGCCGGCATCCGCCACCGCCTCGTAGGTCGGAATGATGCGCACCTCGACCGGCAGCATCAGCGATATGAAGATCAGCCAGAAGGCCGTCATGCGGAAGGGAAAGCGGAAATAGGTGACCGCGAAACCGGCGATGATCGAGACGGCCAGCTTGCCGACGACGATGCCGAGCGTGACGATGAAGGAATTGATGTAGAGCTGCCCGAAATCGCCCTCGTTCCAGGCACCGACAACGTTCTCGACGAAATGGTCGCCCGGCAGAAGCGGAAACGGCACCTGCTGCACCTCGCCGACCGTCAGCGAACCGGCGACGAAGGCGAAATAGAGCGGCATGCAGACGGCCGCGGCGCCGATCAGAAGGACCACGTGGCAGAAGACCGAGAGCCAGACGTGACGTTCGACCATGATCACACCTGATAGTTGACTTTGCGCTCGACAGCGCGGAACTGCAGGATGGTGAAGAGCACCGCGATCGCCATCAGCACCACGGATTGCGCGGCCGACGAGCCGAGGTCGAGCTGGCGGAAACCGTCCTGGTAGACCTTGTAGACCAGCGTATTGGTGCTGCCCGCCGGACCGCCATGGGTGATCGTGTCGATGATGCCGAAGGTCTCGAAGAGGCCGTAGACGAAGTTCATGACGATCAGGAAGAAGATGGTCGGCGCGGCCATCGGCAGCGTCACTGTCAGGAAGCGCCGGACCGGCCGCGCACCGTCGATCGCGGCGGCCTCAATGACCGACGTGGGTACAGCCAGAAAAGCTGCGACGAGGAAGATGTAATCGTAGCAGATATGCTTCCAAATCGCCGCCACCGAGACCAGCAGAAGCGCATCGAACGGGCGGCGGTTCGGGTCCCAGGCATAGCCCAGATCGTGCAGCATGTGGGCGAGCGGGCCGACGGTCGGGTTGAAGAGGAAGGCCCAGAGCACGCCCGATATCGCCGGCGCGATCGCATAGGGCAGCAGGATGACGCCCTTGTAGATCGCCCGGCCACGCATGACCTGATCCGTCGCGAAGGCGAGCAGGCCGGCGATGAAGAGCGTCACGAAGCACTGCACGACCGTGAACCAGAGCGTCAAAACCGCGCTGTCGCGGTATTCGGGGCTTGAAAACAGGCTGGTGAAATTGTCGAGCCCGACGAAGATCATCGTGCCGCCGAACGGATCCACCTGCACGAAGGCGAGCGACAGCGCCTTCCAGGTAGGAATGAAGAAGAAGAAAAGCAGGATCAGGAGCTGCGGCGCGACGAAGCCCGCCGCCAGCCAGGGCCGCCGGAAGTGCGAGGCCTTGAGCCCCGCCTCCGACGGCCCGACAAGGGAGCCCAGGCTCCGCCGCAACCGGAAACGTGGGCGCGACGCCGCGCCCACGTTCATATCGATGGCATCACTTGCCGGCATGGAGCTTCTCGTACTGGCGCAGGATTTCGTTGCCGCGCTTGACGGAGTTGTCGAGCGCTTCCTGCGGCGTCTTCTTGCCGGTCCAGACTGCCTGGATCTCCTCGATCAGGATCGCGGTCGACTGGTTGTGGTTGCCGAAGCGGAAGCCGCGCGAGTTTTCGGTCGGCTCGCCGCGCGAAAGCTGCTCGATGGGGATTTCGCGGGTCGGATGATCCTTGAAATAACCCTCGGCCTTCATCTTCTCATAGGCCGCATTGGTCACCGGCACGTAACCGGTCGCCTTGCTCCACCATTCCTGAACGTCGGGCTGGGCCACATAGTTGAAGAAGGCGGCGACGCCGGCCTGAACCTCTTCCGGCTTGCCCTTGATCGCCCAGAGCGAGGCGCCGCCGATCGTGCCGTTCTTCGGCTGAACGCCTTCCTCGTGCGGAATGACGGCCGCGCTCCACTTGAACTTGGCATCCGCCTCGACCGCCGAGTGGCTGGCGGTGGAATTGATGATCGTCGCGCAGGTGCCGGACGTATAGAGGCTGATCGGCGCGACGCCCTGGCCGGCGATCTTCAGAACGCCGTCGTCCACCCACTTCTTCAGACGAGCGACCTGCCCGACCACGCCCGTCTTGTTGTAGACGAATTCTGTGTCGAGACCGGCATAACCGTTCGCCTTGGTGCCGAAGGGATAGTTGTTGATCGCGGAATAGTTCTCGATCAAGCTCCACTGGAAATCACCCGGCAACGCCATCGGGCAATCTGTGATCTTCTTTTCCTTCAGTGCATAGAGCTGCTTTTCGAGACCCTGCCATGTATCGGACGGCGCATCGAAGCCGGCCGCTTGGAAGGCATCGGCATTGTACCAGAGGATCGGGGTCGAGGAGTTGAAGGGCAGCGCCGCCGGCTTGCCGTTGACGATGTAGAAGCCCGCGACCGGCTTGATGAAATCATTCCAGTCAACATTATAACCCTGCTTGGCCATCAGCTGGTCGACCGGGATGACGGCGCCGGAATTCAGCATGGTCATGAAGCCGCGTTCGGCCGACTGAAGGATGGCCGGCTGCTGGTTGACGCGGTAGGCGGCGACCATGGCCGCCATGGTCTCCTCGTAATTGCCCTTGTAGGTGCCCACCAGTTCGTATTTGTCCTGCGACTTGTTGAAGTCCGAGATGAGCTGCTGGACGGTCTCGCCAAGCTTGCCGGAGATCGCATACCACCATTCGATCTTGACGCGTTCTTCGGCCGAAGCGCCCGTTGCTGCCATCAGCAACGCGCCGGCGGCAAGCAGGCTGGTCACCGATTTCACATATGTCGAAGCCATGTTTCGGATCCTTCTATCGGGTCTTTCCTCACGACCCGCCCTGTTTCGGTTCTGGCCATCTCCCTCAGTCTGGGTTAGCCATGACAGGTGTGGGTTACGTTACATATGTTACATCGATGTGACATTTGGATAAAGTGGGTGGTTGGGAATATGGAACATCGTGAATTGATGGTGCGGGCTGCCTGGCTCTATCACGTGGAAGGTCTGACCCAGCAGCAGATCGCCGAGCGGATGAACGTCACCCGGCGGCGGGTGAACGAGATCCTTTCGGAAGCGCTGGAAACGGGCGTGGTGCGGATCAGCTTCGATTCGGTGCTGGCGGAGAGCGTCGAGCTGGAAGCGAAGCTCAGGCAGCGCTTCGGCCTCAAGGATGCCGTCGTGGTGCCGAGCCCAAGCGATCCGGCGCTCATCCATTCGGTGCTCGGGCGCGGTGCGGCGGGGTTTCTGGGGCGGTTGATCCAGACACAGAAGCCGGCTTCGATCGGCGTCGGCTGGGGATCGACGCTACGCGAGACGATCCATCACATGCTTTCCCTGAACGAACCGCAGATCAAGGTGCGCTCGATGATGGGCGGCCTCACCCACGGTTCGGAGATCAACACGTTCGAGATCGTCCGCGGCTTCGCCCAGGTGCTCAACGCCCAGTGCCGTTATTTCGCAGCCCCTATCTATGCGGAAAGCGCGGAATCGCGCGACGCGATCATCTCGCAGGCCGTCTTCCAGCAGACATTCAAGCAGATCTGCGAGGTGGATGTCGCTTACCTGAGCGTCGGCGACGTGTCGCAGCAGTCGCTGCAGGTCCGCTACGGCCTGCCGGAGGGCATGAGCGAAAAGATCCTGCAGAAGGCCGGTGCGGTCGGCGACCTGATGGGGCGTTATCTCAATGCCGCCGGCAAGGAGATCGACCATCCGCTGAACCGTCAGGTGCTCTCGCCCGAGATGGAGGATTTCCGCCGGATCGGCTGCCGCATCGTCGCTTCCGGCGGCGCGCACAAGCACAGGATCCTGCATGCCGTGGCGCAAAGCGGCCTCGTCAACGTGCTGATCACCGATGCCGACAGCGCCAGGGCCCTGCTGGCGGCGAGGTGAACGTCAAACATTCCTTCGCTTGCCTTCGAGCAGATCGAGGATGGAGCTGGCGGCATCGAGCACATTGGTGCTGGGCGGAAGACGTCACCCATCATTTCCCGCGCGGGCCGCGAGCTCGCCACGGTTGGCGATCAGGATTTTCTTGAACGGCACCGCTAGATCTCCAGCACGTCTTCGAAAGCCTCCGGAAAATTCTGGCGAGCGACTTTTTCGTCGATCACCAGCAGTGCGTCGTAGGACAACGGGTCGAAATCCCTTTCCGCCGCCACCACTTCGCGCCCGAAGAGGAGGCTGAGCCGCGCGGCATCGAGATTGCCGCGCTCAAATGGCTCCGGCCCGAAATGGTGCCAGAGCGCATGCAGGAAGGCCGCATCGACCAAATGCTCCGCCGAGCCGGGGCGGGCGCGGCGGGGCAGAGCCTTGAT
This sequence comes from Neorhizobium sp. CSC1952, assembly GCF_030378245.1. NCBI lineage: Bacteria > Pseudomonadati > Pseudomonadota > Alphaproteobacteria > Hyphomicrobiales > Rhizobiaceae > Neorhizobium > Neorhizobium sp. CSC1952. Next base: position 1,573,035 of record NZ_CP128416.1, read on the forward strand.
CGGCGTCACCCCTTTCGGATTGGCGCGGCGGATGGTGAACTGGATGCCCGTGCCCGGCATGCCGGACGGAAAGCCCCGGTGCTTCGTCATGTCGGGCAGCTTGGCCATGCGGATTCCTCAAGCCTTGCCGATCTTGTCCTGGGTCTTCGTCTCGAAATCCGAGGCGTCGTGACGTTCGTGAAGTTGCGTTGAAGGGTCGCCCGAGGTTCGGTTGACCATCGATCCCCGCTTCACCGCCGGCCGTTCGCCGATCTGTTTCCTCCACCGCTGGACATTTCTATACTCGTCGACCGAGAGGAAATCGCCCGCGTCGTCATAGGCGTCCTTGGCGGCGAGCCGCCCATACCAGGGCCAGACCGCCATGTCGGCGATCGTATATTCGCTGCCGGCCATGAATTCGTGATCCGCCAGATGCCGGTCGAGCACATCCATCTGCCGCTTCACCTCCATGGCGTAGCGGTTGATGGCATATTCGATCTTCATCGGAGCATAGGAATAGAAATGGCCGAAGCCTCCGCCGAGGAAGGGCGCCGAGCCCATCTGCCAGAAAAGCCAGTTGAACGTCTCGGTGCGCAGCCTCAGGTCGGAGGGCAGGAAGGCGCCGAACTTCTCCGCCAGATAGACGAGGATGGAGGCGGATTCGAACACGCGCACGGGCTCTCCGCCGCCCTTCGGCGCGCGGTCCATCATGGCGGGGATCTTCGAATTCGGATTGACCTCGACGAAGCCGGAGCCGAACTGGTCGCCCTTGCCGATGGTGATGAGCCAAGCGTCGTATTCCGCGTCCTTATGGCCGGCCGCCAGAAGCTCCTCCAGCATGATGGTGACCTTCACGCCGTTCGGCGTGCCGAGCGAATAGATCTGCAGCGGGTGCTTTCCGACCGGCAGGACCTTTTCATGCGTGGGGCCGGCGATAGGCCGGTTGATGCTCGCGAAGGCGCCGCCGCTTTCGCTCTCCCACTTCCAGACCTTCGGCGGAACATATCCTGCAGGCAAATTCTTTTCGGGCGGAAACTTGGTGTCGGTCATGAAAATCTGTCCTTGTTTTTCGGGAAAGCTTCGCGCTCTGCGAACACGACGAAGTCAATATAGGCGCCGCACGGGCGGTTTGCCGCCCCTATAGCGGAATCGTATCGTGCTTTTTCCAATGGGTCGTCACGTGCTTGTTGCGGAGCGAGGCGAAGGCGCGGGCGATGCGGCGGCGCGACGAATGCGGCATGATCACCTCGTCGATGAAGCCGCGTTCGGCCGCCACGAAGGGGTTGGCGAAACGCTCCTCGTATTCCTTCGTGCGCGCGGCGATCTTCTCCGGATCGGAAAGCTCGGAGCGGTAGAGGATTTCGGTCGCCCCCTTGGCGCCCATGACAGCGATCTCGGCGGTCGGCCAGGCATAGTTGATATCGGCGCCGATATGTTTCGAGGCCATCACGTCATAGGCGCCGCCATAGGCCTTGCGGGTGATCAGCGTCACCATCGGCACGGTCGCCTCCGAATAGGCGAACAGGAGCTTGGCGCCGTGCTTGATGACGCCGCCATATTCCTGCGCCGTGCCCGGCAGGAAGCCCGGCACGTCCACCAGCGTCAGCAGCGGGATCGAAAAGGCGTCGCAGAAGCGCACGAAGCGGGCCGCCTTACGCGACGAGTCGATGTCGAGGCAGCCGGCCAGCACCATCGGCTGGTTGGCGACGACGCCGACCGTCTGCCCTTCCAGGCGGATGAAGCCGGTGATGATGTTTTTGGCGAAGGCTTCCTGGATCTCGAAGAAATCGCCCTCGTCGGCGATCGCGACGACCAGCTCCTTCATGTCGTAGGGTTTTGCCGGGCTGTCGGGGATCAGGCTGTCGAGGCGCATCTCGATGCGGGCCGGATCGTCATGGAATGGCCGGACAGGCGGTTTCTCGCGGTTGTTGAGCGGCAGGAAATCGAAAAGCTGGCGGACTGCCTCCAGCGCCTCGATGTCGTTTTCGAAGGCGGCATCGGCGACCGAGGATTTCTGGGTATGGGTACGGGCGCCGCCGAGCTCTTCCGCCGTGACGATCTCGTTGGTCACCGTCTTGACCACATCCGGGCCGGTGACGAACATGTAGGAACTGTCACGCACCATGAAGATGAAGTCGGTCATCGCCGGCGAGTAGACCGCGCCGCCGGCGCAGGGACCCATGATGACGGAGATCTGCGGGATGACGCCCGACGCCTCGGCATTGCGGCGGAAGACTTCCGCATAGCCGGCAAGCGAGGCGACGCCTTCCTGGATGCGGGCGCCGCCCGAATCATTGAGCCCGATCACCGGCGCGCCGACGCGCACCGCCATATCCATGATCTTGCAGATCTTCTGGGCATGCGTCTCGGAGAGAGAGCCGCCGAGCACGGTAAAGTCCTGCGAGAAGACGTAGACCTGGCGGCCGTTGATCGTGCCCCAGCCGGTGACGACGCCGTCGCCGGCGACCTTCTGTTCGGCCATGCCGAAATCCACCGCACGATGGGTGACGTACATGTCGAACTCCTCGAAGGAGCCTTCGTCCAAGAGCACCTCGATGCGCTCGCGCGCCGTCAGCTTGCCCTTGGCATGCTGCGCCTCGATGCGCTTCCCGCCTCCGCCGAGCCTCGCCTCCGCCCGGCGCTTCTCCACCTCTCCCAGAACTGCCCGCATGGTTTCTCCCGGATTGTCGTCTGCATGTCTTAAAACCGAAAGCCCGATCGGGCAAACCGTCGAACGCACCAATATGTAGAATTACTTTCTCCCGACCGACCGAGGAAGGGAATATATAGTCTATTTATTTAGTAGAAAATATCCCACCCTGCCGTGCATCGCTCCCTGCAATCTGCAACCAAATAACGGGAAAGATCAACGATGACATTGGCAAAGACATTGAAAACCGCCCTGTTCGGTCTGCTTACCATCGGCGCGATCCACGGTGTGGCCGCAGCCCAGGCAAATGCGCCCCTTCTTCCCAAAGTGCCGCCGGGGACGGTGCTGACCATCGGCGATCCGACGACGCAAAAAGCCCTCGAATTGTCCGGTCTCATCAAGGAGCTCACCTTCGAGGTGAAATGGGCCAATATCAGCGGCGGGCCTCAGACTTCGGAAGCTTTTCGCGCCCGGGCACTGGATGTCGGATCGGTCGCCGAGATCCCGTCGATCTTCGCCAACTGGAACAACCTGCCCGTCCGCAACATCGCCTATCGCGAACGGCGCGATCCGATCGCAAACCCGATCTACCGCTTCGGCATCGCGCCGGGCGTCGAGGTCAAGACCCTGGCGGATTTCCGCGGCAAGCGAATCGCGTTCAGCCCCGGCCAGGCCCAGGGTACCCTCGTACTGCGCGCAATTCATGCCGCCGGCCTCAAGAAAAGCGACGTCACGCTGGTCGAACTGCCGAGCACCGGCGACGTCTACCCGAAGGCGCTGGCGAGCAAGCAGGTCGACATCGCACCGCTCGGCGGGGTGAACATACGCCGTTACATCGCCCAATACGGCCCGGACGGCGCAACGCTCGTCGAACATGGCCTGCGTGACGATCCCGGCCATCTCTACGCGCCGCAATGGGTGCTGGACGATCCCGCCAAGGCGGCGGCTCTCGCCGAATACGTGGGCCTGTGGGCACGGGCCACCGAATGGGTCAACGAGAACCCGGAGACCTGGATCAAGGAATATTACGTCGGCCAGCAGGGTCTCAGCCGAGAGGACGGGGAATATCTCGTCAAACTGACCGGCGAACAGGTTGTACCCGACAGTTGGAGCGACGTGAAGAAGCGCCACCAGGAGACCATCGACCTGCTGGCGGAGGAGCTCGGCTACAAGCCCTACGACGTGGAAACGATCTTCGACAACCGCTTCGAAAAGCTCGGCGCCGCGGCTCTGGCCAAGAGCCAGTAATCCCCGTCCCTTCCAAGAGGAGATATGAACATGGCGACCACCTGGGATGTGGATGGGGGAAAATCGGTCCGGACGCCCCATCGTGACATTGCATATGCGGGTTCAACCGCAACAAAACCGGCCGGCCCTCGCGCCCGCCGCAAACTGGGTCCCGGACCCGCGATACCTTTCGGCCTGCAGATCGGACCGGCCCTGCTCGTGCTGATCTGGGTCGCGGGCTCGGCTCTCGGATGGATCGACCCGCGCATCCTCTCCGCGCCATGGACGGTCGTCGAGGCCTTCGGGAGGCTCATAGAACAGGGCCGCCTGCAGGACAATTTCGTGACGTCGGCGACGCGCGCGCTGCTCGGCCTCAGCATCGGGCTGGTGATCGGCACGATCCTCGCCGTCACCGCCGGTCTCTCCCGGATCGGAGAAGCGCTGATCGACGGCCCCGTCCAGATCAAGCGCGCCGTTCCGACGCTTGCCCTGATCCCACTTCTGATCCTGTGGTTCGGCATCGGCGAAAGCATGAAGGTCACGACCATCGTGCTTGCCGTGATCGTGCCGATCTACATCCACACCCACAATGCGCTCCGCAGCATCGACAGCCGCTATGTCGAACTGGCGGAGACGCTGCGCATGAGCCAGAAGGACTTCATCTTCCAGGTGGTCCTGCCCGGCGCGTTGCCCGGCTTCCTCCTGGGACTGCGGTTTGCCGTGACGCTTTGCTGGGTCTCTCTCGTCGTCGTCGAGCAGATCAACGCCACCAGCGGCCTCGGCTACATGATCGATCTCGCCCGCACCTACGGGCAGACCGACGTCATTCTCGTCGGCCTGGTGGTCTATGTGCTGCTCGGCCTCGTCTCGGACGGTCTCGTCCGCCTGCTCGAACGGAGGGTTCTCTCATGGCGCCGCACTCTGGCCAGCTGATGCCTGCAACCAAAGCCGTTCATGTCGAAAGCCTCGTCAGGAGGTTTGCAACGAAGACGATCCTGGACGGCGTGGATCTCGATATCGAAAGGGGCGAGTTCGTCGCCCTGCTCGGCAAGAGCGGCTCGGGCAAAAGCACTTTCCTGCGGGCCCTGGCCGGTCTCGACCACGAAGTCGAGGGAACCGGCACGCTCGACGTGCCGGAGAACCTTTCGGTAGTGTTTCAGGACGCCCGCCTGTTGCCGTGGCGCAGCGTCGTCCAGAACGTCACGCTCGGACTGCCCGGCACGTCCGGCCAGGAGGCGGGACGGAAGGCCCTGGCGGAAGTCGGCCTTCAGGGGCGCGAAAACGCCTGGCCGAACCAGCTCTCGGGCGGAGAGCAGCAGAGGGTTGCTCTGGCCCGCTCCCTGGTGCGCGATCCGGCCCTGCTCCTCGCGGACGAGCCGTTCGGCGCGCTGGACGCGCTGACCCGGCTGAAGATGCACGACCTGCTGCGGGAATTGTGCGCAAGGCATCGTCCTGCCGTGCTGCTCGTCACCCACGATGTCGACGAGGCGATCTCTCTCGCCGACCGGATACTGGTGCTCGACGAGGGCCGTTTCATCGAGGATCTGAGGATCGACCTGCCGACGCCGCGCGACCATGGCGATCCGCGGTTCGTGCAGATCCGCAGTCACCTCCTGAGCCGGCTCGGAGTAGACGTCTCGGGCCGCAAGGCAGCATAAAAGCCAACGGAGGCAAGCCAATGAGCAGACAGAAGAGACAGATGCGGCTCGGGGCGTTCATCATGGCGACCGGCCATCACGTGGCCGCCTGGCGCCATCCCGACTCACAAGCCGATGCAGGCCTGAACATCGACCATTACCGCGAGCTGGCCCGGACTGCGGAACGCGGCAAGTTCGACCTCGTCTTCGTGGCAGACAGCCCGGCGGGCTGGGAACGCGCCAAGGACCCCGAAGCATTCCGCCGTACCGCCCAGGGAGCGCATTTCGAACCGGTCACGCTATGGGCGGCGCTGTCGCAGGCCACGAGCCATATCGGCTTCGTCGCCACCGCATCGACCACCTATGAGGATCCCTATCTTCTGGCCCGCAAGTTCGCCTCCCTCGACTATATCTCGAAGGGACGGGCTGCCTGGAACGTCGTCACGACAGGCGCAGACGTTTCGAAGAACTTTTCGATCCCGGGCCATCCGGCCCATGCCGACCGCTATGCGCGGGCCGAGGAATTCGTCGATCTCGTCAAGGGCCTGTGGGATTCCTACGAGGACGACGCCTTCATCCGCGACAAGGAAAGCGGCGTCTATCTCGATCCCGACAAGGTGCATCTCGTCGATCACAAGGGGCAGTTCTTCTCCGTCACGGGCCCGCTCAATGTCGGCCGTCCCGTACAAGGCTATCCCGTCATCGTGCAGGCCGGCGCATCGGAGCCCGGGCGAGAACTGGCCGCCCGCACTGCAGAGATGATCTTTACCGCCAACCAGACGCTCGAGGATGCGCAGGAATTCTATTCCGACGTCAAGGGGCGGCTCGCCCGCTATGGACGCAGGCCGGACGAACTTTTGATCAGCCCCGGCATCTTCCCCGTCCTCGGGGGGACCGAAGCGGAAGCCCAGGCAAATTACGACTATATCCAGTCGCTTGTTCACCCTTCCATCGCCTGGAACATCCTTGCCCGCCACTACAAGGGCGTCGATCTTTCCGGCTATTCGCTGGACGATCCCGCCCCTCCGCTGCCGCAGGGCACCGAACTCAACAAGAGCCGCCTGAAGCTGGTCTCCGACCTGGTTTCGCGCAATAACCTGACACTGCGCCAGTTCTATCTGGCGGTCGCCACGGCTCGCGGGCATCGCACGGTGGTCGGCACTCCGGAACAGATCGCCGACGCGATGCAGGAATGGTTCGAGAACGGCGCGGCGGATGCCTTCAACATCATGCCGCCGATCCTGCCCACCGGCCTGACCGACTTCGTGGACCAGGTGGTCCCGATCCTGCGCAAGCGAGGACTGTTCCGAGAGGAATACGAAGGCTCGACGCTCAGGGAAAACCTGGGCCTCAAGCGTCCGCGGAACGGCTTTGCGCTTCGGGCACGGAAGGAGCCGGAGGCACGGGCCGCCGGATGACGATCCATCCTGAATCTGCTCCACGGGAGAACTTGCCCGTTTCCGGTGTTGAGTTCGCCGGTCATCATCAATAGCATTCAGCCGGGATGCCTCCCGGCGATTTCACCAAGCCAACCACACAGAACTGCAGGCCTACCGCATGAGCAGCAATTCCGAATTTCTCTGGTACATCCCCAACGACGTCAAAGCAGGCCATCGCGGCGATACGGCCAATGAAGGCCACAACAGCCTGGAGACGCTGACGAGCCACGCGAAGGCTCTGGAGGAACACGGCTGGAAGGGCGCGCTCATCGGCACAGGCTGGGGCCGGCCCGACACCTTTACCGTCGCGGCCTCACTCGCGGCGCGGACCACCACTTTCGAGCCGCTCATCGCGATCCGCCCCGGCTACTGGCGGCCGGCGAACTTCGCGTCCGCCGCAGCCACGCTGGATCACCTCACTGGCGGCCGCGTGCGGGTCAATATCGTATCGGGCCAGGACAACCTCGCAGCCTATGGCGACAGCGAAGGCGATCAGGCGCACCGCTATGCCCGCACCAGGGAATTCATGCGGCTGGTCCGCAGACTATGGACCGAAGAGAACGTCACCTATGCGGGCGAGCACTTCCGGGTCACCGAGTCCACCGTGGTGCCGCCCATCGCGGTCCGCGGCGAGCGTCGGCATCCGAAGCTCTATTTCGGCGGCGCTTCGGAGGCGGCCGAGCGGGTCGCCGCCACCGAGGCCGATGTCCAGCTCTTCTGGGGCGAACCGCTCGACGGCGTCCGCGAGCGGATCGAACGGCTCAAGACGCTGAGCAGGAAGCTGGACCGCGACCTGCCGCCGCTGGAGTTCGGGCTGCGGATCACCACGCTGGTCCGCGACACGACGGAAGAGGCCTGGGCCGACGCCGAGGCGAAGGTGGCCGAGATGGCGAAGGCCAAGGGCGCCGGCTGGAACGATCACAAACGGGCGGTCGCGGTCGGCCAGCGGCGGCTGCTCGATCTGCACGAGCGCGGCGAGGTGCTCGACGACAATCTCTATACCGCGCCGGGCAAGTTCGGCGGCGGCGGCGCCGGCACCACCTGGCTGGTCGGTTCGGCGGCAGACGTCGCCGGTTCGCTGCGCAAGTACCGCGATCTGGGCATCACGCATTTCGTGCTCTCGGACACGCCTTATCTCCAGGAAATCAAACGGCAGGGCGATCAACTGCTGCCGCTGTTGCGCGGCTGACGCCCCGCAAACGGCTTCACTCAAGCAGGTTCACTCGGGCAAATTCACTCAGACAGGACTTGCGGTTCGGGCCAAAAATTCCCGAATGGCCGCGATGACCGTCTCATGTGCTTCCATGTGGACTGCGTGGTTGGCGCCGGGCACTTCCAGAAGCTCGCCCTTCGGGATCCGTTCGGCGATCAAGCGCGAGTGGTTGGGAGGGCAGATCCAGTCTTCGGCGCCGCAGACGACGAGTGTCGGGACGGGGATATCCTTGAGACGGTCGCGCAGGTCATAAAGCCGCTCCTTGAAGAGCGCGTTGTGCGTCTCCGCGTGGAGATGCATGGTGCGCGTCCGCTCCAAGGCCGCGTCGGGATCGAATTTTTCGTAGTAGAGCGGCTGCAGCGCCAGCCAGATGAGGCGCAGTTCCGTATCGTCCTTCACCTTGTCGGAAAACATCTTGTCGAGCATCGACAGGGAGGCGCTGGTCGCCTTGTGAATGCGTTCCTTGAACACCACCATCGCATCGTCTTCATGGTGATAGCTCGCCGCCGTGCCGCGCAGGATCAGCCGTGAAAGATTGTGACCGTACTTGACGGCGTAGGTCAGCGCGATCATGCCGCCGAACGAACCGCCTTCGAGAATGATCTTGCGGCCGCCGCAGAGGTTCACGCGGAAGGCTTCGACGTCATCGGCGAGCTGCTCGAACGTATAGGGAGGCGTGAGGCTCGTTTCGCCGCAGCCGCGCTGGTCGTAGGCGATCACCCGATACTTGTCGGCGAGCACCTTGTAGGCGTTGAACTCGCCCCGCCGGTCGCCGATGCCCCGCCCGCCGTGGAGCGCGATAATGGCTTCCGCATTCGGATCGCCGATATCGTCATAGACGAAGGTCGCATCGTTCAAGGTCACTGTCGGCATGGGATATCCTCGGGTCTGGCGGGAAGCATCCCGCGTCCGAAAGGAACGCGGGATGCGGGATCATCAGTTGGCGGGCTTCATGTCGAAGGCGCGCACCCAGTCGTCGCCGCGCGGCGTCCAGGTGATGCGCTTGGAGAGCCCGAAGGTCGCGGGCTGGGTGTAGAGGAAGAGCGCAGGCGCCTCGTCGCACATGACTTCCGTCGCCTTCTTGTAGGCGGCCAGGCGCTTTTCCTTATCCATGGTCGAACGGCCCTCTTCGAGAGCCTTGCCGAACTCGGCATTGTCCCAATAGGCGTACATATTGCCCGGCGCGAAGAGGGTCAGCAGACCGTCCGCGTCGATCGTCGGCCAGGCCTGGCTGAGCAGGCTCAGACGGGCCAGATCCTTGGTCTTGAGGTACTTGTCCATATAGGCGCTGAATTGCATCTCGACGATCTTCGTCTTAACGCCGATCTCCTCGAGCTGGCTTGCGACGGCCTGCACGACTTCCTCGCCGTTGAGATAGGTGCCGCTCGGAACGTCGAACTCGATCGGCTCGGACGGCGCACCGCCGGCCTGCTCGAGGAGCTCGGCCGCCTTGTCGGGATCGTATGGATAGGGCTTCAGGTCCGGATTGAAGCCGAAGTAGTTCTTCGACATCACTTCGCAGCGGGCAATCTCCGCCTGATCGTTGAAGATCGCCTTGACGATGCCTTCCTTGTCGATCGCGTAGTTCAGCGCCTGACGGAAGAGCTTGTTGTCGAGCGGCGGCTTCTGCGTGTTGAACTTGATGAACACGGTGCGCGTGCTCGGCACCGCGCCCGCCTGGGCGCTGCCGGCATCCTGGATGCGCTGGATCTCGGTGGTCGGGATCGAGTTCACGAAATCCACTTCGCCGGCTAGAAGGGCTGCGACGCGGCTCGCCGGCTCGGGGATCACACGGACGACCACCTGATCGAAATCCGGCTTCGGCCCCCAATATTGTGGATTGGCATCGAGCGTGAAGCTCTCGCCCGGCTTGACCGCCGTCAGGACGTAGGGGCCTCCGGACGCGGTCTCGGTCGCCGGCTTGTGCTCGGCAGCCCATTTCGGCGGCAGCAGGAAGAACATCGACAACTGCTCGATCATCGCCGGATAGGGAGAACTCGTCTTGATCTCGAGCTCGGTCGGGCTCACGACTTTCACATCGGAGATCAGCGTGAACCACGCCTTGATGCGGGCATTGACGGCGGGATCGCGAACGCGGTCGAAGTTCCACTTGACCGCCTCGGCGTCGATCTTCTCGCCGTCGTTGAACACCGCGTCGGAACGCAGCGTGATCCGCCAGGTATTGTCGTCGACGCTTTTCCACTCGGTGGCGAGCGACGGAACGATCTTCATGTCCGGCCCGCGCAGCACGAGCGACGGATAGATGTGGCTGAGCAGGCTCAGGTCGGTGCCGACCGAGGCCGTCATATGCGGGTCGAACGTGTTGACCGTGTTGGTGATGCCGATGGTCAGCGTCTTGCCCTGAGCAAGTGCCGTGGTCGATATCAATGCACTCAGCGAAAAGGCGGCGATTGCCGCCGATATCAGTTTCCTATTCATGCTCCAGCTCCTTCTGAATCGAAAATTCGTTTGATTTCATGCCCTTGTCCGCCGGAGGTGACTACTTCGCCTCCACGGGAGTGGAATGGCCGAGCGTATGCATCAACCGGTTGGCCCAGCCGAAGATCGCCGCCGAATGGATGAGGTCGATGATCTCGGCTTTCGACAGGCCGTGATCGCGCAAGGCCTGCACCTGCTCCCTCGTCACGCGGGAGGGCGTCTCCGAAAGCGTCCTGCAAAAATCGACGATCGCCTGGACCTTCGGTTCGAACGGGCCGTCGAGCCCCCGCATGTAGATTTCCTCGACGACATCCGAGCGGCCGGAGAGTTCGACATAACGGCGGGCGTGCACGGACGCGCAGTAGACGCAGCGGTTGACCGCCGAGGCGGTGAGCGCGCCGAGTTCCCGCTCCGCCCGGTCGAGCCCTCCTTTGGCATACATGATGGCGTTGAAGAGCTTCGTACGCGCCACATAGGATTCCGGGTCGTGCGCAAGGGTCCGCACATAGGGCGATACCTTCGTGTTGGAAGGCGTCACCTGCATGGCGGCGAGCTGTTCCTCCGTCGCCGTCGCGACGTCCACCGGCTCGATATAGGGCGCCCAGGAAAGTGCCTTGACCTTGAAGCCCGCCCCGCTCATGCCACCAGCTCCAGAACGCTGAGGCCGACGATGACGCGGGCCTCGAAATTCACAAAGGCGATCAGTTCCGACAGCGCGATGATCTGCGGATTGGTGAGCCCGGCCGCTTCGAGCCGTTCGATATCCGCCCTCGTGCTGTCACGCGGCGTCCTGGTGACGAAGTCGGCGTGACGGACAAGCGCCTTCGTGAAAGCATCGGCGTCGGAGGACAGATCCTCCGCCGCGGCGATGGCGGCAAGTTCGTCGTCGCTACCGGCTTCCTCCAGCATCAGGTCATAGGCGCGGGCGAGATCTTCACGGCCGATGAGGCGCGCCATGCGGGCGGCAAGGGCGGCGCGCATGGCATGACTGATGCCGAACCCATTGCGCGGCGCAAGCACGGTCTCGCGGCAAAGCTCCGCGCCTTCCACGAATTCCGGCCGCTCGCGGCGAGCCCTGTAGACTTCGGAGTCCGGCTTGAGGCCGGAAAGGATGTCGATCTGATCCATATTTTCAGTCCTCATGCTACTCGCCTGACGGTCCATCCTCAGGACGGCGCCAGGGGCGGATCGAAACCAGGCAGGAATTCGGCGCGGTCGCCTGCGACAGATGCGAGGCAGGCGTGATCGCGGTGAGCGTATTGGGATTGCCGCCACGGTCGATGCCCGCGGCATCGGGCCGAAACCAGCCGCCCGTCGGCAGGACGGCCACGCCTGGCATCAGGCGGTCGTCGACCGCCAGGGCGGCAACCGTGCTGCCCCGGTCGTTGTAAAGCTCGCAGAGTTCGCCGTCCTTGACGTCCAGTTCCTCGGCATCGGCCGCGCTCAGCTGAAACCTTTCGTAGCCATGGAGCTTGGCGTTCTGGCTCGCCGGGCCGTATTCAAGCTGTCCATGCAGACGGTGCGCCGGTTGCGGGGAGAGAAGATGGAAGCGATGCCGGGAGGCGAGCGGCGCGCCGAGCCATTCCTCCGGCTCCCTCCAGGCGGGGTGGACGCCGATATCGGGATAACCGAAATTGCCGACCGTGCTGGAACGGATTTCGATCCGGCCGCTCGGCGTCTTCAACGGCGCGGCCGCCGGATCCGTCACGAAACGGCGGAAATGATCGGCGGGTGCGGGGGCCATCTCACCCTCGTCCAGCGCCGCAAAACCCCGGAGACGGAAAGCCTGGTAATCCGGCAGTTCGGGATAGCGTTCGCGATAGCCCTCGTAGATGCGTGCCAGCCACTCGTCGATCCCGAGGTTTTCGTCGAACCGTTCACGGCAGCCGAGCTTTTCGGCAACCAGCCGATAGGCCTCATGGTCGGTCTGCACGCCCGCGGGCGGGTCCATGACCCGGCGGCTATAGACCAGCCAATTGTCGCGCGAGGAGGCGGCGATATCGTCCCGCTCGAAGGGAAAGGCGGACGGCAGGACGATATCCGCCATGCGGGCGGTGCCCGTCCACATGTTCTCGGTGACGATCACCGTTTCCGGCCGCCGGAAGGCTTCGGAAAGCCGGTTGAGGTCCTGGTGATGATGGAAAGGGTTACCGCCCGCCCACCAGACGAGCCGGATATCCGGCAGTTCGAGGGGACGGCCATCGTAATCGATCCGGCCGCCGGGATTTTCCAGGAGCTCGGTGATGCGCGCCACCGGAATGAAGTGGCGGACCGGGTTGACGCCCTGCTCGAAGGCAGGGCCTTTCAGACGCCGCACCGGCTGGCCGACGGAATTGACCGCCGTGAGGCCGAAGGCAAAACCGCAGCCCCGCTGGCCGACATGGCCCGCCATCGAAGCGAGCGCGATCGCCGCCCAGAAAGGCTGTTCGCCAAAGCGGGCGCGCTGCAGAGACCAGGCAACGTTGACGAGGCTGCGAAGGTCATGAAGATCCTCGGCGATTTCGACGATCGTCCCGACCGGCACTCCCGAAATCTTCGAGGCCCATTCGGCATCCTTCGTAATGCCGTCCGCCTCACCGATGAGATAGCTCTCGAACTCCCCGAAACCGACCGTGCAGCGTTTCAGGAACGGGCAGTCGAGCAGACCTTCGGTGAGCAGCGTGTGGCACATGGCGAGCATCACGGCGGCGTCGGTGTTGGGCCGCAGCGGAACATGGCGGACATTCGGTCCTTCGGGCGCGTCGCTTGCCGTCGGGCTGAACACGACAATACGCAGACCCTTTTCCTGGCTGCGTCGGAGCCATTCGACGGCGCGGTGGCTTCCCGTGCCGCCGGCCTCGACCTGCGCATTCGTCAGCCGGAGGCCGCCGAACCCGACGAGAAGCTCGCAATTGTCGGCGATATCGCTCCAGGAGGGCGAGGTATCGCAAGCATCCTTGTAATCAGGTCCCAGAACATGCGGCAGAAGCACGCCGGCCGCGCCGTAGGAATAGGTGTTGACCGAGGACGTGAAGCCGCCGGCAAGGTTGAGAAGCCGCTTGAGCTGGCTCTGCGCATGATGGAAACGGCCGGCGCTCGCCCAGCCGTACGAGCCGCCGAAGATCGCCTGATTTCCATGAGCGGAGCGGACGCGCCGCAACTCGTCCGCAATGAGGCTGGTTGCCCTGTCCCAGTCCACCTCCACGAAATCCTCACGGCCCCGCAAACCGCCCGTACCGGCGAGCGGCCCCTTTTCGAGCCAGGATCGCCGCACCATCGGCGCACGGATGCGTTCCGGATGATCGGCGAGGTCGAGATAGCCAAGCCCTATTTCCGACGGATCGGGATCGTGCCGGAAAGGCAGGAGCCGCGGCTTTCCGTTCGCATCCGCGCCGACCTCATAGGTTCCGAAATGGGTAGCGAATAGGTGCATGCTGCCTAGACTCCCAGAACGAAGTGCCCGTCTCCGACAGGCCGCAAAACGGCCTCCTCGGGCGGCAGATTGGCATTGACGTCGAAAGCGATGGGCCGGCGGTTCCGTTCGATGTCCGGATCGGGAACCGGGATCGCCGAAAGAAGCGCCCTGGTGTAGGGGTGCTGCGGATTTTCGAAGATCGCCTCGCAGGGACCGATTTCGACGATGCGCCCGCGCAGCATCACCGCGACCCTGTGGCAGAGATAGCGGATCATCGACAGGTCGTGGGCGATGAAGAGGTAGGTGAGGCCGAGCTCGTCCTGCAGGTCCTGGAATAGGTTGACGATCTGCGCCTGGATCGAGACGTCGAGCGCCGTGATCGGCTCGTCCGCCACGATGAAGGCGGGGTTGAGCGCGATCGCCCGGGCGATGCTGACGCGCTGGCGCTGGCCGCCGGAAAACTCATGCGGATAGCGCTTCATGAAGGATGGATCGAGGCCGACTTTCGAAAAGAGCGAGGCGACGCGATCCTGGCGCTCCGACCTGGAGCCCGACAGACCATGGACATCAAGCGGCTCGGCGACGAATTCGCCCACCGTCATGCGCGGATTGAGCGAGGCATAGGGATCCTGGAAGATGATCTGCATGTCGCGCCGATAGGATTTCAGCGCCGGCTTCGAGAGGCCCGTGATGTTTTCGCCCTTGTAGAGAATGTCGCCGCTTGTAGGCGCTTCGAGCTGCAGCAGGACGCGGCCGGTCGTGCTCTTGCCCGAGCCGGATTCGCCGACGAGGCCGAGCGTTTCGCCGGGTGAGATGTCGAAACTCACATTGTTGACCGCCTTCAGCAGCGGTACCGTGCCGCCGATCAGGCGTCTTTCGCCACCGTAATGTTTGCTGAGCCGGCTGACCGAAACGAGCGGCGCATTCATGGGGGCATCCATGGGGGCATCCGTCATGGCCGGTCCTCCATGCGCGCGAGCTCGGCGCGCAGATCGTACCAGGCCGCGACCTTGTGGCCCGGTACGCTGTCGGCAGCGTCAAGGAGCGGCGGCGTCTCGATCAGGCAGCGTTCAGTCGCGAAGGGATTGCGCGGCGCAAAGGGATCGCCGACCGGCTCCTGCGTCAGGTCAGGCGGATTGCCGGGGATCTGGTAGAGCCGGTTGACACCGCGCTTGCCGCCATGCGCGAGGGATTTCAAAAGGCCCCAGGTATAGGCGCTGCGCGGATCGTGGAAGACGGAGCGGACAGGGCCGCGCTCCATGATGCGGCCGCCATACATGACCTGAACGGTGTCGGCGAGGCCTGCGACCACGCCCATGTCGTGGGTGATCCAGATGACCGTCGTGCCGATCTTCCGCTTCAGGTCGCGCACCAGGTCGAGGATCTGCGCCTGCACGGTCACGTCGAGCGCGGTCGTCGCCTCGTCGGCGATCAAGAGCTTCGGATTGCAGGAAATGCCGATCGCGATCATCACGCGCTGGCGCATGCCGCCGGAGAATTCGTGCGGATATTGCCGGGCACGGCGGGCGGCATCGGGGATGCCGACCAGTTCGAGGAGTTCGACGACGCGCGCGCGCGCCTGGCCCGCCGACATACCGAAATGGCGCCGAAGCGGCTCCGCGATCTGGCGCTCGATGGTCAGCACCGGGTTGAGAGAGGTCATCGGATCCTGGAAGACGAAGCCGATCTCCTTGCCGCGCAGGTCGAAAAGCTCACGCTGCGAAAGGGCCAGCAGGTTGCGTCCATTGAAGATCACCTCGCCGCGCACGATGCGGCCGGGCGGCGAGGCGATCAGCCCGACCATCGAGAGAGCATGCACGCTCTTGCCCGAGCCCGATTCACCGACAATGCCGAGCGTCTCGCCTTCCTCAAGGCTGTAGGACACATCGTTGACGGCGTGCACCGTGCCGGACGGCGTGTCGAACGCGACAGTGAGATTGCGGACCTCGAGCAGCGGAGCCATCGGACGCTCAGACCTCCAGATAGCCGCCGGCCGAGCGGGTCAGGTATTCACGGCCGGTCCCGGTGACGAGCACGGTGTCGGATATCTGCGTGGCGCAGACGCCCGGCACGCGAATATTCGGTTCGAAGGTGAAGATCATGCCGGGCTCCACGACCAGTGGCGAAGCGGCATCGAGCGACGAATGCTCGTGCGCGCCAAGGCCGATGCCGTGGCCGATGCGACCCGGGATATTGGCGCCGTAGCCGCGCGCCTTCAGGCCCTCGCGCGTGCGCTCGAACAGCTCCTTGTAAGGCGTGCCGGGCTTGATGTAGGCGTCGACCTCCTCGCGGATTTCGAGGATGGCGTCGAGCGCGCGCTTGTTGACGTCCGGCAGCGGGCCGATCGCGACGGTGCGCTCGTTCTCCGCATGGATGCCGTTGGCAATCGTCCAGATGAGGACGGAGACGGTTTCGCCGCGCTCAGGTTTGCGCTGGGTCGGGTTGTCGCAATTGAAGAACATGCGCGGGCCTGAAAGAACCCAGGTCCACAGGCCGTTCTGTACGCCGCCTTCGAGAGAGCCGAAGTCGCAGACCTCGACATCCGGATAGTTTGCGGCCCAGAGCTTGTTCATCTCGTGCATAGAGGCGATCGCGACATCCCGCTCCGTGCCACCGGCGGCGAGTGCCGCAACGGCGGTATCCATGCCAACGTCGGCGATCTTCGCGGCGATCCGGGCGTGGGCGATCTCGTCGGGATCCTTGATCAGGCGGCAATGGTCGATGAGATGGCTGACATCGGTAAATTTCGCCTCCGGCAGCGCCTTGCGAAGCTGATTGAGGCGCTGGATCGAGACGAATTCCTCCTCTATGCCGACGGTTTTTCCGGCAACGCCGAGATCGCCGAGGATCGAGGCCAGCGCATCCTGCCAGTTCGGTCCCATCGTCACCTTGGTGGACCAGGCGCCGTAAAGGCGGATATCCGGCACCCAGGCGCTCGCCCGGCCATGGTCGTCGCGCAGCGCATGCACCAGCATGATGGGGTCGTGATCGCGGGTGAGGATCGCGATCACCGGATGAGAATAGATGATCGGATTGAAGCCGGTGAAATAGAAGCTGTTTTCCGGCTTGAAGGACACGATGACATCAATGTCCTGCTTGGCCATGCCGGCCTTCAGGCGTCCGACGCGGGGCGGCAGGGTGGAACGAGAAAGCTGGTTCATCGCGTGGTCCTCAATTTCGGATCGAAGTAATCGCGCAGCCAGTCACCCAGAAGGTTGACGCTGAGCACGGTGAGAAGGATGGCGATCCCGGGGAAGGTGACGATCCACCAGGCCGTCGAGATGTAGACGCGACCGTCGGCGAGCATGCGGCCCCAGCTCGGATTGGGCGGCTGGACGCCGAGGCCGAGGAAGGAAAGCGCGGCATCCATGATGATGATGCGGGCAAGCTCCAGCGTCGCGATGACGAGTGCCGGGGTGATCACGTTCGGCAGCAGGTGCTTGATCATGATGCGCCAGGTGCTTGCTCCGATCGCATGCGCCGAGAGGATGAACTCCCGCTCCCGGAGCGCCAGAACCTGGCCGCGGATGATGCGGGCGTAACGCAGCCAACTCGTCAGCGCGAGCACGATGATGAGGTTCGTGGTGGAAGGCCCGAGTGCCGCGATCACCAGAAGCGCCAGCAGCATCAGCGGCAATGCGAGCTGGATATCGACGATGCGCATCAGCACGCGATCGACCATGCCGCGATAATAGCCTGCGACGATGCCGAGCAGCGTTCCCGCGATACCGCCCAGAACGACCGCTGCCGCAGCGATCGTCAACGTCACCCGGCTCCCATAGACGATGCGGGAGAGGATATCGCGGCCGAGCTCGTCGGTGCCAAGCGGATGGGCGCCCGGCGAGAAAAGACCCGTCCAGGTGGGCGCCGACATGCGGGCGACGAGGTTCGAGCGCGTCGGCACCGGCAGGCCGAGATAGGGTGCGAGCAGCGCCGCCAGAACGAAGATGACGACAAGGACGAAACCGAACAATCCGGCGCGGCTTTTGAGGAGGGCGAGGAAGAAAGACTTCATGAGCCGCTCCTATCGCCGACGGATGCGCGGATCGAGCACGCCGTAAAGCAGGTCGACCAGCAGATTGACGAGGATGAAGATGGCGGCGACCAGCGCGACACCGGCCTGGATGACCGGGAAATCCTGCGCCTGGATGCCCTGCATGATGATGCGGCCGACGCCCGGCCAGGCGAACACCGTCTCGATGACGACCGAGCCGCCGAGAAGTTCGCCGGCGATGATGCCGATCATGGTGACGACAGGAATCAGCGCATTACGCGCGATATGCCAGAAAAACACCGTGCGCGGCATGAGGCCCTTGGCGCGGGCCGTGCGGACATAATCCTCGCGCATGATGTCGAGCAGGGAGGAGCGCAGCAGCCGGGCGATGGAGGCGGAGACGAAGACCGACAACGTTAGGCCCGGCAGCACGAGATGGGCGATCGTGCCCGAACCGCCGGTGGGCAGCCAGCCGAGATCGACGGAGAAGAGGAGGATCAGCATGATGCCGAGCCAGAAGACCGGCGTCGCCTGCCCGAGAAGCGCAGCGATCATGACGATGAATTCGGATATCGTGCCGCGCTTCAGCGCCGCGATCGCGCCCGCGACCGCGCCGATCAGGGTTCCGAACAGGAGTGCGGTGCCGGCTAGCTCGAAGGTCGCCGGCATGCGCTCCAGCACCACGTCCATCGCCGGCCGGTTGTGCTGGAAGGAAATGCCGAAATCGCCGCGCAGCATGGCAAACAGGGAAATCGCATATTGTTCGAGGATCGGCCGGTCGAGACCAAGTCCTGCACGCAACGTATCCAGATCCTGCTGGCTCGCGCCGACCGGCAGCAGCAGGACCGCCGGATCCCCCAGCACGCGGCTGACGAAGAAGACGATCGTCACCACGCCCCAGATGGCGACCAGCGCTTCCACCAGCTTGACGAGGAGGTAGCGGGTCACGGCCGGAGCCCTCCGGTTATGAAGGCAGCGCGCTTCATTCGGCGGCACCCTTGCGGAGTTCATCGAGGGTCGCGGCGGAATCGGTCCATTCGTCGCCGAGAAGTTCCGGCGTCTCGTAGGCCATGAGGCTGGCGAAATGGTGCTCCCGATCGGCGACGAAGAGGCTGCGGGCGATGCCACGCGCCAGCCGCCGGCCGCCGTCGCTGACGGCGGGAATATCGCCGGAAAGCTTGCCGTGGCTCAGCGATGCCGGATAGTTGAAGCAGTGGACAAGGCGCAGTGCCGGGCAGGTTCCCGGCACTTTTTCGAGGAATTCGAAATCCGGACCGAGATAGGGGGAGGTCGCAAGCTCGCCGTTCTCCATGCCTTCGGCAGGCGTAAAGATATCCTGCCAGAAGCGGATGAAGGGCGCGAAGTTCTTCAGTTCGGGACGCCGGTCGAGATCGACGCGAAAGCCGGTGGCGAAGATGACGAAATCATATTCCAGCGCGCCTCGATTTGTCTCGACGACGACCTGGTCGCCGCTCTGGCGCAGGCCGCGGGCGGCGGTGTCGAGAAAGAAGCGGCCACCCGGGTGGCGGGACACGCGCAGCGTGGAATCTCGCGGCGGCGGCGTCTGGGCGCCGAGCACGTAATCCATGAATTTCCATTTCCAGTCGTCGCTCAAGCCCGCAAAGCCCTGCACGACGCCCTGGCTGGAAATTCCGGTGAACTTGTTGACGCGCGGCATCTCCTTGCGCCGGATGATCATGTCGACGCCATCCGCTCCCGCCTCAAGCGCGGTGGCGGCATTGTCCATGGCCGAGGCGCCCGCCCCGATCACCGCAACCCGTTTGCCCTTGAGCGCCGCGAAATCGATATCGTCGGCGGAATGCGCCCAGAACCTGCGGTCCACATCTTTGGCGAATTCCGGCACGTAACCACAGCCGAGACCGTCGCGGCCGGTCGCCAGGATGACATGCCGTGCGTAGATCCACTCTTCCCTGCCGCTCGCCTTATCGGTTGCGTCGAGCGCGATCAGGTTTTCGCCGACCGGTGCCATATCGGTGACGGTGACGAGATTGCGGACCGGCAGGGCAAGCACCTTGCGGTACCAGACCAGATATTCCATCCACTGGTCCTTGGGAATCTTGCCGAGCGCTTCCCAGGCTTCCGCACCGAACTGCGCCACGTACCAGGCCCGGAAGGTCAAGGCCGGCAGGCCGAGCGCGGGACCGGTGAGCTGCTTCGGAGAGCGGAGCGTCTCCATGCGGGCGTAGGTAATCCAGGGTCCTTCGAGCCCTTCCGGCGCACGGTCGAGGCAGATGACGTTGAAAATGCCGAGCATCTTCAGCGATGCGGCAGCCACCAGCCCGCACATGCCGGCGCCGATGACGACGGCGTCATAAACCCGCCTTCCGTCGTATTCGGTTGCCGGTACCCAGTCCTTCGGAGGAAGTTCCAGCAGAGAAAGATCTTCCGCCAACCGTTTTTCGAGGTTTGCAAGACCATTCGCCGGCCGGGGGTTCTGCACGGTCAAAATCAATGCTCCTGTGTATTCCGATCGGCGCCGAACGTAGCGTCGGCGACGCGCTCGATATGGCCCGGATCATGGGCCACGAAGCCCGGCATGCGGGCGGCCGAAATCCGGATGATCAATTGGATGAGCTCAAGGACATTGTCCGGAAGCGGTCTGGACGCGGCGGAGAAAACTCCCCAGAGGAAGGGAATATTCATGTCGAGGGGGCGTATCTCGACATTCTTGAGCTCGACGCCATAAGCGGTCGCGGGCTCGACGATAGCGACGCCGAAACCGGTCGAGGCAAGCCGAACCGCAGTCAGCGCCGTATTCGTGTCGATGAGCCGCGACGGCCTGACCTCGGCTGCCTGAAGGGCCTGATTGACGCGCCGGCGCAGCCGGAACGGATTCGCCATGGTGATCAGATTGCGGCCGGCGAGATCGTGCATGGAAATCGTCTGCCTCGCCGCCAGCGGATCGTCCGAGGCAACCGCCGCCACACAGGGCGACTGAAAAAGCCCATGGATCTCGAGACCCGGATGTTCGACGGGCAGAGAGGCAACGCAAAAATCGGCAGTCCTTGCAAGCACCGACTGAACCGCGGCCTCGGCGGAAATGCTGCGCAGGTGAACGTTCCGCGGCAGGAGGCCCTCCGGCATCTCGGCAAGCGCAAGCGGCACCAGGCCCCCCGCAAAGGCCGGAATTGCGGCAATCTCGATAGGCCCGAGCTCTTCCGAAGCGATCGTCTTGGCCCGCTCCTGGAGCTGACCGATGCCGGTCAGGAAACGCTCCGCATCCGCATGGAAGGTGACCGCTTTGGGCGTCGGGGTGATACGCGGTCCGTTCCGCTCGAAGAGCGCAAAACCGATCGAAGCCTCAAGCTCCTGGATCAGCCGCGTCACCTGCGATTGCGACCGGTCGAGCAGCCGCGCGGCAGCAGTGATACTCCCGGCCGACATGACCGCGAGAAACACTTCAAGCTGCTTGATTTCCATCGCTCAATCCATAATGCATAAATTGCAGCATTGATCCACATCAATTCAAGAATTGCATAATCCAGCAATTGTGCAACAAAAACTTTTGCTCGGATTCTGGGCAAAGCGAAATGCTCGCCTGCGTTATTGCCGAGCAGGAGCATGGGATTGCGGCTCTTCACCACTTGCCCATCTTCAGCATCGCCGGCGGCCGACCGCAGTTCTCAAGCAGGCGGTCGAGAGAGCCGAGGCGCCAAGTTGCTCCATCCGATGCCGGGTTTTTTCTTTGATTTTTGCGGCTTCGACTTTCGGCTAGCGGCCAGAAGCCCTGATCTACGCCTAAGGATTAATCTTTATGAAGGCTTCGCGGCTTGCAAAGCTTTAGTTACTTCTTAATTTAATTCAACGTAATATAATGGTGAGTAATCGGGGACGGTTATGTATTTGACCAAGGAATCAGAGCATTTAGTTTCTGATACCGAAAAGCAAAAACTCATACGGGGCTTGCGCAAACTTGCAGAGGACCTGGAGCGAGGCATGATTCCGCTGGAGAACCTCCCATGCCTCATCTCACTTAGTGAGAAAGATCGGGACGGTGTTCATGCGATATGCATCCTTTCCCCGTCGCAAGTCGAAGCCTCCCTGCGAGCCAAGGAACTCCTCTCAAGTCTCACCCCCCGACAGGTCGCCATTCTCGACAGGATCCTGGTCGGAAAGTCCGCAAAGATAATCGCCTATGAATTAGGGGTAAGCCAGCGAACGGTGGAAAACCATATCGGCACCATTCACCGAAAAGCCAGGACTCGCCGGCTTCCCGAACTACTCGCGCTGGTCTATGCCCGGTTGCCGTAGACCGGAAACCAGCCTTATCCACCTTCCCGCCGCCCTCGTACCACGAAAAGAGGGATAGCATTCATGGCCAGGACCGGCGAAAATCCGAAAGGATGGAAGCCGACCCCCACACTGTGAAAATCAGGTTATTGACCTTGAAACGGCGCCGTCTAAAAAAGATTTCGCGTATGGGTCGCAACGCGCGCATTGACGGCCGTCATGCGTAAGGGCCCGGCGGGCGACCGCCGGGCCTTTTTTGCTCCAGTCGCCGCCGGACTGTGGCCACGTCCTGCGGATCGCCATTCCCGACAGTGCCGGATATGAAAGCTCTCTACGGTTTCTACTCCTCCCTGAAGGCACGCATCATCTGGTCGGTGAACGGCTTCGTCAGGTAGGACAGAGCACTGCGTTCGCCGGTTTGTACATAGACCTCCACGGGCATTCCCGGCATCAGCTCCCGATCGCCCAACTTGGATACATCGTCGAGCGAAAGCGTCGCGAGGTAGAACGGCTGGCCGGTGCTTCGATCCGTCGAGGTCGCGGCGGCGACGATTTTCACTGCTCCATGAACCTCCGGCGTCGTGCGCTGATTGAAGGCCGTGAACCGCATCCGAGCGGGCTGGCCAGACGCGATCCGGTCGATATCCACCGGCGCGACGCGGATTTCCACATTCATGTCCTCACTTTTCGGAGCGATGGACATGATCGTCGTGCCGGCGCCGATGACGCCGCCGATCGTGTGGATCTGGAGGTCATATACAAAGCCATCGACGGGGGCTTTGACTTCCATCCGGGACAGGCGATCGCGAGCGGCGATTTCGCGCTCCCGCATTTCGGCGATCTTCGACTCGATTTCCACAATCTCACCCTGCGCCTCCTTGCGCATGTTCTGATCGACGGAGAGCAGCTTCATCCGCGTTTCGCTGATCTCGCTTTCGGCCTCGGCGATGCGGGCGGCAAGCTCTCCGTGGGTGCCTTCTATGCGCGCCATCTGGCGCAGCATGTCGCGCAGCTGGGCAACCGGCACGAGGCCGCTTTTGACCAGCCGCTCCATCTTGGCGACCTCCTGCGTGACGATTGCCTTTTCGCGGTCGTTCGATTCGTCCTGCGCCTTGAACCCGCGTACCTGCTCCTCCAACTGGCGCACCTGCAGGCGGAGCTGTTCACGCTGATTGGTGAGCATTTGCCGGTTTTCCTTGAAGAGCTTGGTCTCGCTTTCGATCAGCGCCGATGGAAGCGTGCCGCCGGAGAAATCGATCAGATCCCTGCCGTCGCGCTCCGCCGTGAGGCGTGCTCCCATGGCGACAAGCTGCTGAAGCTGCGTTCTGACGATCGCGAGCTCGACCCGGGTTTGCGTTTCGTCCAGCCGCAGCAACACATCTCCCTTGCGGACGGCGTCGCCGTTGCGCACGAGAATCTCCGAAACGATGCCGCCGTCCCGATGCTGGATCATCTTCACCTGCTGCGAGACGACTACCTGGCCCTGCGCGATGATGGCCCCCGAAAGCTTGGCCTGCGCCCCCCAGCCCCCGACGCCGAGTACGAGCAAGCCGGCAAGCACAGTGGAGAGATACACCCTCGCTGAGATGCCGAACTGTTCCTTTTTCGTCGTTTTCCTTGCGTCCTCAGTCATTTCCATGCCTCCCCAGCTGCTGCGTCCGCGCTCCAAGCCTTCAGCCGCGCCCCGCCAGATCATCCGTCGCGTTCTGCATCGCAGCGAGGATGAAATCCCTTTCCGTCAGTTCATGACGACCGTAGAGCAGGATCTCGATGTCCTGGTCGCGCTCCAGATCGACGATCGCCTTGACAATCGTCCGCTCGCCGTCGGCAAGCGTCTGGTGGTAGAAGGTGACGCGCTGGACATTTGTGCCTTCGGCTTCGTCCACCAGGCTACGGAACACCAGTCCGCCCACCTGCGATGCGATTTCGGAGAAATCTATCCGGTCGCCTACGCCGAAATCCCTGATTTCGTCCCGGCCAAGTCCCTGGTTCAAGACGGAATCGAAATTGCGAAAGACGAAGACGTCGGCTTGCCCGCCACCCGCGAGAAAGTTGACCGCGCTATTGGCGACGATGGTATCCGCTCCATTTCCGCCGATCGCCGCCTCGAAGCCTTCGAGGCGGTCGGCGCCGATATCGCAGCCGCTCGCCGTGCCGCGCTCGAGATCGATCACGACCGCCTGCACCGCGGCGGAGGCATCGTAGGTATCACTGCCCGCGCCTCCGCAATAAACGTCGTCGCCGTCGCCAGCAGATCCGGCGCTGGAAATCACGGCGACCACGATGGTATCGTTGCCGGCACCGCCGGAGACCATATCGTTGCCGCGACCGCCGGCCAGAATATCGTCGCCGCCGCGGCCGGCCAGCCGGTCATCCCCGTCGCCGCCGACCAGAAGGTTCGCCCCGGAATCTCCGGCCAGCCGGTCGTCGCCGCGACCGCCGAGAACAGCCTCGAAGCCGTTCACAAGGTCCGTGCCGATTTCGCCGCCGCGAGCAAGTTCGGCTTCGAGATCGGCCAGCACCGCCTGCACCAACGGTGTCAGATCGAGCGTATCGAACCCGTCGCCGCCGAAATAGGCATCGTTGCCGTCCGATGTCGTGACGTTTTCGGCCGGCGCTTCCTCGCCGCTCCGGCCAGCGACGATCGTGTCGTCGCCCGCATCGCCGGCGACCATATCGTCACCGCTATCACCGCTCAGCCGATCGTCCCCGTCACCGCCTGCAATCGCATCGTTTCCGGCTTGCCCGTCGAGATGATTCGCACCGGCATCGCCCATCAGCAGGTCGCCGCCCGCTCCGCCGACAACCGCTTCGATGCTTTCGAGCCGATCGTTGCCGATCTCCTTGCCCGTCGCCGTGCCGGCGGCAAGATCGACAGCAACGGATTGTTGCGCCGTGCTCACATCGAGCACGTCGAGGCCTTCGCCGCCGGAATAGATGTCGTCGCCATCCGGTGCGGCAGTCTCTCCGGCACGCCCTTCCTCGCCACCCTTGCCGGCGGCGATCCTGTCGTCACCCGCGCCTGCGACAACGACGTCGTTCCCGCCGCCGCCGGTCAGGCTGTCGCGGCCTTCGCCGCCGTCGAGAAGGTCCTCACCTTTCCCGCCGAAGAGCTGGTCGCTGCCGTCGTCTCCGAAGAGCCTGTCGTCACCGCTGCCGCCATCGAGCCAGTCGTCGCCAAGACCGGCGAGGAGTTGGTCATCCCCTTCGTCGCCGAAGAGCATGTCGTCGCCATCCCCGCCGAAGAGGATATCCCTGCCCCGCCCTCCGGAAAGATGATCCCGGCCGGCGTCACCATAAAGCAGATCGTCGCCATCCCCGCCGAGCAGCCTGTCGTCGCCATCGCCGCCGACAAGGATGTCGCCGGCCTCGCGGCCGTAGACGGTATCGTTGCCGTCCAGCCCCGCGACGATGTCTTCCTGAGGCGTCCCGAGAAGCACATCGTCGCCTTCGGTGCCGAAGAGTTCGCGCGGCGGATGCTTCAGGAGATCGAAGACGGCCTCGGAGGAGATCGCGCCCTTGCCATCCGAGACGCCGTAAGAGAAGGTTACCTGCCCGAGATAGCCGCGCTCCGGCGTATAGATCCAGGCGTCGTCGCCGTAAGCGCGGATGGTGCCGCTGGAAACGGTCAGGTTCTCCACCATCAGCGCGTCCCCATCGAGATCGCGGACCATCGCCAGCAGGTCATCCAGCATAATCACCACGGACAGGTTCATCAGACCGTTCGCGAGCTGGGCCCTGCCAAGCGAGAAAGGCAGCCGATTGGCGCGCGCACCTCCGTCGTCGTCATCGTCGGTATCCGGCAAGGGATCATCATCGTCTTCGGGGATGGGATCGTCGTCCCTTCCATGGCCAGGCGGCCCTCCATTCTCCACCGCAGGCGGTTTCCGGCCAGGCGGCATGGAGGGATACCCGAAATTTTCAGTTCGATCGACGACGCCCCAATCGTTGTCGTTGGCACTCCCGGCGCGGAGGATACGGCCGCCGGCCGAAAAACCGGCGGTTTCCGCAAAAGCGAGGCGCGCAGAAGCGACGTTACGGGCGGACTGGACCTCATCCGCCGCGGGGCCTATCTGCACGGCCATCTCGCGGAGGAAGGCGGCGACCTCCTCGATCACTTCGATATCCGATCTGGCCGCTTCCTGCGGCGGCGCTTCTTCCGGCTCGACCGCCGGCTGGCCGTCCTCCCGAGACTGATCGGGCTGGACCTTGCTCAGAACCGCACCCATGGCGCCGAAGAGGACGGCGGGAAAAAGCAGCATCTTCCTGCGGCCGCCCGTCTTCTCGGCGATTTCGAACTTGTTCATGGGAGCGATCGCCGACTGCGCGTCGGGCAATCCCAAAACCAGCTTCGTCTCCATTCATCCCTCCTCGCCGTTTTCGCGTTATTCGCCAACCAGCGACTTCTGGCGCTCGCCACCCGTGCTCTTCTCGACGACGAGAGGGCGCGCCTTCAAAGGCTGGATAATCTGTTCCTTTGGACCGAAGGCCGTCAGCCGCCCGCCCTGCACCAGGCCCACCATATCGACCGCCTGAAGCGCGCTTGGCCGGTGGGCTACGATGACGACGATGCCGCCGCGCTCCCGCACCGCCATGATCGCCTTGGTCAGGGCCTCCTCGCCTTCCGCATCCAGATTGGAATTCGGCTCGTCCAGCACGACGAGGAAGGGATCGCCGTAGAGCGCGCGGGCAAGCGCTATGCGCTGGCGCTGGCCCGCCGAAAGCGCCGTTCCATGCGGGCCGAGCTCGGTCTGATAGCCATCCCGCAGATGGACGATCATTTCGTGGATGCCCGCCGTCTTTGCCGCATGGATGATCTTCCGGGCATCGGGCGTTTCGGCAAAGCGCGAGATGTTTTCCGCGATCGTCCCGTCCATGAGCGCGACATCCTGCGGAAGATAGCCGACATGTTCTCCGAAGAACGCATCCGTCCACTGGCCTAGATCGGCTCCGTCGATACGCACCGAACCACGCAGGACCGGCCATATTCCGAGTATGCTGCGGGCGAGCGTCGTCTTACCGCCGCCGCTGGGCCCGATAAGGCCGAGCGCCTGACCGGCCCTCACCTCCAGGCTGACGTCGCTGAGCAGCACGGCGCCGGTCGTAGGCGCGACCGTCGTTATGTTGTCGACGACCAGGTTCTGCTGCGGAGCCGGCAGGTCGATCAAGGCCGATTTGTCCTTGAGCACGGCCAGCGTTTCGCTGATGCGGTGATAACTGCGGCGGGCCGCGACCACGCCCTTCCATTGCGCAATCGCCTGGTCGACCGGCGCGAGCGCGCGCGCCGTCACGATGGACGAGGCGATGATGGCGCCGGCGGACATTTCGCCCTTTATCGCGAGATAGGCGCCAAGTCCCAGTATCGCCGACTGGAGCATCATGCGCAGGACCTTGGAAATGCCGGAAAGCGTGCCGCCGATATCGGACGTCCGGGTCTGACATTCCAGATGGCGGCGGTTGGCGCGCTCGAACCGCTCGACGGCCCGGCGGGTTATGCCCATGGCGTGCAGCACGTCGCTGTTGCGGGTGTTGGAGTCCAGCACGGCATTTCGCGTTACCGATATCTTGACCATGGACCGGGCATGCCGTCGTGTCAGGACTTCGGCCACGAGCGTCAGGAGCGCCAGGACCAGCGCTCCCCCCACAGTCAGCATTCCGAGCATGGGGTGAAGCAGCCAGACGAAGATCAGATAGACGGGCATCCAGGGCAGGTCGAAGAGCGCCACCGGCCCCTGGCCGGCCAGGAAGCTCCGCAGCGTGTCCACGTCGCGGCCTCGCTCGGCGGCTTCGGCGGTGGAATAGCCGTAGCGCGGCATCTCGATCACCACTTCATGCGCGAGCGGCGCGAGCCGCGAATCCAGCCGTGCTCCGAGCCGGACCAGAATCTGCGAGCGCAGGATGTCGAAAATGCCCTGGAAGAGATAGAGCCCGATCGCCAGCACCGAGAGGGCTATCAAGGTCGAAATGCTGCCGCTGGTCAGCGCCCGATCATAGATCTGCAGCATGTAGAAAGCGCCCGTGAGGGCAAGGATATTGATGATGCCCGACAGGCCGAAGAGGTAGACGAAAATGCCGCGCAGCCCTTCGAT
Organism: Neorhizobium sp. CSC1952; assembly: GCF_030378245.1. Classification (NCBI taxonomy): domain Bacteria; kingdom Pseudomonadati; phylum Pseudomonadota; class Alphaproteobacteria; order Hyphomicrobiales; family Rhizobiaceae; genus Neorhizobium; species Neorhizobium sp. CSC1952. The sequence continues at coordinate 1,601,347 of NZ_CP128416.1, forward strand.
CCTGGTATGTGATGTCGTCTTCTTCTCGGTCATGACACGCCCCATCCCAATACGGAAATTCCACCCCATGGCCGGACCTGCCGGCCATGGGGCCCCCTCCGGCGGTTACGACACGCCGTTGAAATCGGCGGCGCGCAGATTGTGCGTGCCGGCAAGGGTGAGCTCGAAATCGGCTCCAGCATCCCCGTCGACATTGCCGCGGACCAGCGTGAGTTCCTCGCCGCCGACGGTCTGATGGCTGACCGCGATCTGGCCCACGGCCGTCAGCGTCCCGGAGGTCAGCGTGAAGTGCTGCACTCCGTTTGCCCCGGCATTCGCATCGATCTGCGAAAAATCGATCTTGTCGCCGGGCTGGAAGCCGTAGATCTTGTCTCCCTGCGCCGCCACTGCCGAGGTGAAGCGGAAGACATCGTCGCCGAGACCACCATCGATGATGTTGGCGACGGCGGAGGCCGTGATCACATCGTGGCCGGACCCGCCCACGAAGTTTTCGAAGCCGTAAGAGATATCCGTTCCGACCCCTCCACCCGAGACGCTGCCGCGCTGCATGTAGCCGCTGCCGAGATCGGCCGTCAGTCCGCTCGCGGCCGCGGCGTAGTTCAGCGTGTCGCTTCCCTCTCCGCCCCAATAGGAATCCGACGCTCCATCGCCGGTTGCCAGGACCGTGTCGTCGCCGGCACCGCCCCAGACCTGATCGTCGCCGTCGCCGCCTTCGATGATGTCGTTGCCGTCTCCGCCGTGGATCCGGTCGCTTCCGGCATCGCCGAAGAGCATGTCGTTGCCCGCGTGACCGTAGATTTCGTCATTGCCGGCACCGCCAGAAGCGACATCGGCGCCGCCGCCTCCGGTCAGAAGATCATCGCCGTCCTCGCCGCGCAGGATGTCGTCGCCATCCTCGCCGGCCAGCAGGTCGGCACCTGCTCCCGCCAGGATGGTGTCTCCGGCTGCGGCGCCGAGCAGCACGTCGGCACCTGCGGTGCCCAGGAGGGTCCGCGCCGCAACAGGCGAGGGCTGACCATTGCCGTCATCCTTCTGCCCGCCGCAACCGTCATCCTCGACGCCGTCATCGCCGCCATCGGGATGATCGTCATCGTCGTCCTCTTCCTCATGGTCGATTTCCTCGAAGGTTGGCATGCCGTCGCTTACGAAGGTTATCGTATGCGTGCCGTTGGTCATCGTCTTGACGCCGTTGGCTTCGCTGACCGTGTATTCCTCCGCCGTCGTGCCGGCCGGGAGTTCGATCACGTCCTGCGGACGAAGCGTGCCGACGATCGTGTCGTTGCCGCCATTGGAGCGGAAGACAATCCGGTGCGCGGAAGTCAGCGCCGAGATATCGACAGTGTCGTCGCCCGCGTCGCCGTCGATCGTAACGGTATTCAGGCGTAGATGCGTGCCTGAAAAGTCTCCGATGAGCTCGAAGCTGTCATTGCCGGCGGTGCCATTGCCGGCGGGATCGGCGCCGTTGATGCGGATCTCCTCGATCTCGGTCAGCTCGGCGACGATCGATGCATTGTTCACGCCGTTGCGGGTGATTACGATCTCGGTCGCCGGATTGAGGCTGGCGATGTTGTTGCCGGGGATCTCGTCCCAGGCCTGCCGCGTGTAGATGCGGTAAACCTCGGCCGTCGCATTGCCGTTGATGACGAAAGTATCGCCCGCTGTCGTCTCCGTGCCGCCGTTGACGATGTCGCGACCGTCGGTTGTTGCGCCGGCATTGGCGTTCCAGACGATCGTGTCGTCACCCGCACCACCGGCGATCGTGTCATTGCCGGTGCCGCCGGTGATCGTATCGTTGCCGGCATTGCCGTTGACCGTATCGTTGCCGCCAAGGGCGTCGATCGTGTCATTGCCGTTCCCGCCGTTCAGCGTGTTGTTGCCGTTGGTCGCGCCGCCGATTGGGGCCGACGTGGTCGCCAGAATGAAATCGCTTGCCGTGATGTCCAACCCGTCCACTTCTTCGACGAAGATGGTACCGATGACGGCGTTGCTCGCGTCGCGAACGGTGATGCGGGTATCGTCGGTTCCGGCATCCTGGACATCCTGGATCGTCACGCGGCTGGCGAAGTTTGCGGCCGTGATACCGAGCGCACTGAGATCGATACGATCCTGCGTCGTGGCCGTCCCGCCCGAGGCATCGAAGTTGTTGATCGTATCGTTGCCGAAGCCTGCGGCATTGTAGACGATGACATCGTTGCCGCTGCCGACATCGATCGTGTCATTGCCCGCGCCGCCAATGATCGTATCGGTGTCGTTGCCGTCTCCGCCGCTCAGCGTATCGTCGCCCGTGCCGCCGTCGATGAGATCGCTGCCGTCGCCGCCGTTGACCGCATCGTTGCCGCCGCCGCCGAAGAGCTGGTTGGCGCCCGAATTGCCGGTGATGGTGTTGGAGAGTGCGTTGCCCGTACCGTTGACGGCCGCGTTGCCGGTGAGCGTCAGGTTTTCCAGTTCGTTGCCGAGCGTATAGCTCGCCGCCGACTGGACCGTGTCGATGCCGCCGTTCGCCGCTTCGACGATGACGTCGCCCGCGGTGACGACATAGGTGTCGTTGCCGGCGAGACCGGTCAGCGTATCGACACCTGCTCCGCCTTCGATCCGGTTGCTCAGCGCATTGCCCGTGCCGGTAAAGGTGGCCGCGCCGGTATAGGTGAGGTTTTCGACGTTTGCGGCCAGCGTGTATGCGCCGAGCGTCGTTTCAACTTCATCGGTGCCGCCACCCACGGCTTCGACCACGACATCGCCGGCGTCATCGACCGAATAGGTGTCGTTGTCGGCTCCGCCGACCATGGTATCCGCACCCGTGCCGCCGATCAGCTCGTCGTTCCCCGTGCCGCCGACCAGCAGGTCGTCGCCCGCTTCGCCGTCGAGATCGTCGTTGCCGCCATGACCGAACAGCAGGTCGTTGCCGGTATTGCCGAGAAGGTCGTCACCGGCGGTCGTGCCGGCAAGCACCGTGTTGACGCCGGCCTGGGCGCTCCGTGTTCCGACATCGTCGGTGCTGAGCGCATAGTCGCCGTCGAAAGCATAGCCTTCATATGTGCCGCCGCCGAAGTTGATGAGTTCGACAGCCTCGCCGGCAGCATCGAAGTGATCGGTGACGGTGATCTGCTGCCCGTTGAACTGGATGACAAGATCGTCGTTTCCGGCTCCCGCCACCGTTTCGGAGAAAGCGAGGCCAGTCAGCGTCCCGCCGGCGATCGTGATCCGGTCGATGCCGCCCGTCTCGCTGATCGCGTCGGAACCGTCGGCAAGCCCGAAGGCATAGGTATCGTCGCCGATGCCTCCGTTCAGCGTGTCGTTGCCGGCACCGCCCATCAGGATGTCGTTTCCGGCATTGCCGTTGAGCGTATCATTGCCGCCCAGCCCGAGGATCAAGTCGTCGCCCACCGTACCGTTCAGCGCCGTCGCACCCGCGTCGTTGCCTGGCGTGCCGGTGATCACGTTCAGCGAGCTGCCATTGAACTGCAGCCGTTCGATGTTGCGCAGCTTGTCTATGCCGTCGGATACCAGGTTGGCGCCGTCGGGCACGTTCGCCGTATCGAAGCCGGTATGGGATACCAACAGCCCCCCATCCGCGTCGAGCGAGAAGCTGTAGTTGTTGCGGACGTCCCAATAGGCGGCGGTATCGATGTCCCCCGCCACCTCGCCGTCGAGAATTTCGCGAACGATGTTGAGCTGCACCGGATCTATCGCTCCGGACAGCATCAGGGACTGCAGCGTGCGCCCGTTCCACTGGGCGTAATAAGGATGGTTCTGCGGCAGGACGATAACGGCCGCCATGCTGTCGACGGTCGCAAGCTGGGTGCCGTTGGTGTCGCGGATGCTGATGCGGACGTTGAGCCAGGCGTCGCCATCGATGAGGTCGTCGCCGCCACGGCCACGGATCGTGTCGTCACCGCCGCCGCCGATCAGGATGTTGCCGCCGTCGAAGGCGATGACCTTTTCCAGATCGACACCCGGGCCGGTCGGCGCGGCCGGCGCCCAGCTTCCCAGGAGCTGCCGCAATCCGGCGATGCGGTCGACGCCGGCCTGGCTCAGTTCATGGCCGACCATCGTGTTTTCCGCTCCCGCCAGTCCGGGATTGCCTTCGATCTCACCTTCCGCGCTCGTGTCGCCACGATTATCGCCGCTGAGATGGTCGTCCTTTTCCCAGCCCGACAATGCCTCGACGGCATCGAAGCGGTCGCGCAGGATATCCTGCTCGTCGGTGGTGAAGATCGGGACGGTGAGGTCGGAATCCGCCGCCTGGCTGTTGCCCTTGTGGATCGACCAGTCGTAGCCCAGCATGCCTTCGTTGCGCATGACGCTTTCGCCCTGGACCATGATGTCGTCGCCGGATTCGGCATCGAAATCGTGCTCGTTCTGGCCGGCGAACATCACGTCGTGGCCGATGATCGTGGAGTTGAAGAAAAGCTCCGAATTGTCGCCCGCGGTGGTGTCGAAGCCGTTGCCGCCTTCGATCCAGTCGTCGCCTTCGTTGCCGAGAAGGAAGTCGCCGCCGTCGCCGCCGAGGATGAAGTCGTTGCCCTCACCGCCGAATATCTCCTTGCCGTCAGGGCCGGCGATCAGGAAATCCTGACCCTGGTTGCCGAAGATCAGGGCAAGGCCGGAACCGCCGTGGATGACGTCGTTGCCTTCCTCTCCGTGCAGCATGTCGACTTCGCCGATGTCGGTGCCGTTGTTGGTGATGATGTCGTTGCCGGTGCCGCCGTGGATCTTGTCGACGCCGTAGCCGGCCTCGATGCGGTCGTTGCCGCCGCGTCCCCAGACGGAGTCGTCACCGCCGCCGGAGACGATCTCGTCGGCACTCTCGGTTCCCTGGATCAGGACGTGGTCATTGGTATTGACGCGGATATAACTTGCGACCGCCGTCGGATCGGCGACGGGGTTGATGAGATTGCCACTCGCATCGCGGCGCTCCACCATCGGCGAGATAGCTTGGAGGAATGGGTCCTCCTGCTGCGGATCAACGTAGCCGAAGGCGTTCTGCTTGGCGTGATCCATGTAGAGCACATGATCCGGCACCGAGAAGATGTCGCCGGGAACGGCATAGCCGCTCTCGCCGAGATCGGTGTTGCTGAGCACCATCTTGGCGAAGGAGTTGTTTTCGAGCTCGTTGAGCAGGTTGAGCCCCTGAACGCGCGAAAGATAATAGAACCGGTCGCCGTTCTGGAGGTTTTCAAGCTGCAGTTCGAAGATGAAGGAGAAGGTGGAGCCGAGCATGCCGCCGAAGGCCATCTTCTTTTCGGCAAGACCGCCAACCCACAGATCGACGAGATCGAGGCCGCCGAGGTTGCCCGCATAGGCGTTGCGGCCGTTCAGGAAGTCCTGGCGATCGGCCTCGTTGAGCGACGCGTCGCCGAAGACCAGCTTCATCGCCGCATCGCGCTTGGCGTCGACGGTGGTGGCGCCGGTGATCGTGGCATGCGTGCCATAGGCGGCGATGAAGTTCACGATCGACGCCGGGTTCTTCATATTGAGCGCGAAATCCACCCAGCTCTTGTAGGGGTCGAGCTGCGTATCGCCATTGGCCGCTTCCTTGAACAGCGCACGCGCCTCGTTGAGCGAAGGGATGCCGGTATCGCGGCCGCGGGCGATGTTGATCGCCGCCAGGTCGAGCGGAATGCCGACAAGCTGGTTGCGCAGAACGTGGGTGACGAATTCGTCGATCTCATTCCCGACCTGGTTGGTCATGCCGCGCACGATCGCGCCGGCAGCGGCGTCGTGATCGATCGTATCGGAACCGAAGGCAAGCGGGTTGAGGAACGCGTCGAAGAGGTCGAGGCTCGCGTCGCTGCCGTCGCTATTGGTCGCGGCGACCTGCTCACGCAGCATCGAGTGCCCGAAGCGATAGACCACATGAGCGAATTCCGCGAAGATCGCCGGGTTGATGTCGGTGCTGGGATTGAAGACGAAGGCATCGACATCCGGCTGCACCTTGCGGGCGAACTCCTCGAAGACCAGATGCTGGTACTGCATTTCCGTCGTGAAGCGCGCCGCCTGGAAGAGACGCTCGCCATCCCATTGAAGGGCGGCGATAGCGGCGGGATCGGTCGGGATCGCCGTCACGTCGACGCGCAGCCACTCGTTGAGGAAGGCGAGATCGCCGGAGGCCAGCGCCTTGTCCTTCACCTGCTGGACCATGTGGTTGTGTTCGGAATGGAAGACGTGGTGGACGGCCGAAAGGCCAATGTTCTCGTTGCCGCGTCCGTCGCCGGTGATGTAGTGCGCGTCGAGAAGCTCGTCGTCGTAGACGAGCGGTCCGGCGGCAAGGCCCACCTGATCGTCGGCATCGGCAGTCAGCACCTGGCCGCGATCATTGACCGTCTTGGCGGCATGCGCGATATCGTCGAGGAAGGCGTGGCCGGTCCGGAACGCCTCCGCGGGAATGGCGACGCCGAGGCCTCCATTGGCGGCCGGGTTGCCTTCCAGCAGGACGTCGTCGGCCGTGCCGAATTCCCCGTCCGCACCGAGGCCGATGACGAGCTGCGGAAAGCCGTTGGATCCGCGGATAAACTCGCCATAGGCATCGACGGCGAAGAGCGGGATATTGCCGACATCCGCGTCGGTAAGCTGGAAGCCAAGCTTGGTGGCCGCCTGTTCCTTCACGTCGCCCCAGGTGGCGAGGCCGCGATCGCCTTCCAGAAGCTTGCCCGTCGCGAGCGGCTTGCCATCGACCATCGCATATTCGCGCAGGAACATCTGATGCGAGGCATGCGAGGTGTAGGTCTGGTTCTGGTCGACCCAGGGCGTCGTCAGGTTTTCGGCATCCGGGGTCGTTCGCGTCAGCACCATGAAGTTGGTACGCGGGCTGTCGGGATTGTAGAGCGGGTCATCCGGCTGCAGCGGGATGAAGACGGTACCGCCCTGCTTGGCCACGAGATCGAGGCCGTGGTCGAAGAACTGTCCGAAAAGCGTGAACCAGGAGTTATAGGGCGCGGAAAGCCCTTCGTCGGGCGCGACGTTGGGAATGACGACGGTATTCCCCTCCATCTCGATGCCGTGTGTCTCGAGCAGGGTGTCGAGCGCCGTCTGGGCGGCCACCACGGCCGCGGATGCATCAGAGTTCGCGGCCTGGGCATCAGCCAGAGCCTGTTGCGCACTCGCCAGTGCCTGCGCGGCGCTCGCGGCTTGCTGAGCCGCAGCAGCGGCCGCGGCTGCGGAGGCCGCGGCTGCGACGCCGAGGGGCTCGGCGGTCGCTTCGGCCTGATCGAGTACCGCCTGAGCCTGGGTCAAGGCGACGACAGCCGCAGCCTCTGCTTCCGGCTGCGGTATTCCATCCGTCAACAAAGCGATGAGGGCGGCAGTCGCCGCCGAGACACCGGCCCCGGCGGTTGCGACGTCGGCCTGCGCGGCGTCATAGAGTGCCTGGTCCGCCGCTGCCTGGGCCGCCGCGGCATTCGCCTGGGATTGAGCCTGGTCGGCCTGGCTCTGGGAAGCCGTCACCGCGGCCTGAAGCGCGGGAATGTTTCCTCCCGCCGTACCGGAATTCTCGATCGCCGTGTCGAGGGCGGATTTAGCCTGGACGATAGCGTTGAGCGCGGTATTGAGCACGGCCCCGGAATAGCCCGAATAAAGTAGCGCCGAATAGATCGCGGCGGGATTGCCGAGCGTCTGGTCGACGATCAGATTGGATATGATGCGCGGATCGGCATCGACGACGTTTCCCGGCGTACCATAGTCGTTGTTCTGGTCTACAAGCGGCCCGCTCGCGTCGGGAATGGTCGCGTCGGGCCCGACATAACCCGGAAACGGCATCGCGTCGTCATCCTCGTCGCGATAGACCGGATGGGTGACGTAGGGAAACGGATTGTCCGCAGCACCCCACTCCTCGCGCCCCTCGATCAAGTTGTTGAAGCTGCCGTTGACGGTCCTCAGGCCATAGGGGGCCAACGGATGGCTGATCGCCTGAACGGCTCCTGCCGTGCCGGCGGGCACGACATTGCCTGCCTCGTCCACGTAGATTTCCGTCAGCGCGGTGCCGGCCGAATGGGCCTCGGCAATCTTGATCTGCTTCAGAATGAACGTCAGGTCGTGCGTGTTGATCTGTACCATTTTCCCCTCCTGGGCGCCGGCTGCGCGGCAGTGCCCGTGCGTTGTCAAAGCGTCGCCTCGGCCAGAAGAGCTCGAAGCTCCGCTGACAGCCAATTTCCCTTCGATCTGGACGGTTTCCCTCTCCAGCAGCTTTACGCCGTGATGCCATCCTCACCCAAAGCCGGCGACGCGTGAACGGCAGATGGTCGGACGAAGTTTTCGATTTTCGTCGCAGTCTGGCGCCGGCCGACCGGCCGGGATGGCGATGGCCGGCGGACAGGCAGCCAACTGGCCTAGAGGACAGGAACTTCTCAGCCCTTCGGCCAGGGCCGGAGGGACTTTCATTTTCTCTAATATATTGTCATCATTGACCTATGGCGGCGGGGAGAGGAGCCTTGCTCGAAATGTCTGATACCGAGACTGATGCCATGCCTGCAGCCGCGGGGCCGAGGAACATATCGCTCCCGCTCGACTGGTTCCGGGCGCAGACGCTTTCGATGCAATTCCTCGCCGGAAGCGGCATGCTCATCCTTTTCACGACCCTGGTCGCCGGCTATCTCATATCCGAGATCACGTCCGGCAGCGCCGTACGCAACAAGGCGGGTGCGGCGGCCGTCCTCGTCCAGAGCATGACCGAGCCGATCGTGCAGGCGCTCGCCATACAAAACACGCTTCCCTCAGAGGCCATCGAGCAGCTGGACGCGCTTCTTGCCGACCCCTCGTTCCGGCAGCGTTTCCCGCATCTGGAAGTGTGGCGGCCGGAGGGAAAGGTCGCCTATTCGCTGTCGAAGGAGCTGATAAACCGGGAATTCCCTCCACCGCCCGGACTCATGCAGGCCCTTTCCGGCGACGTGGCCGTCTACCGCGCCGACCTGACGGCGCCGGAACATACGACGCGCAACTTTCGCATCCCCTATCTGGAAATCTACAGCCCGCTCAGGGAGCATACGTCCGGCCGGATCATAGCCGTCGCGGAGATCCACGAGGCGGTGCTGGCGGACGAGGCCGCCAGGCTGCGATGGATGAGCTGGGCTGCGGTGGCCCTCGTCTCCGCCTTCTTGATGACAGGCCTTTTCGGCATCGTCCAGCGCGGCAGCAGGACGATCGAGCTGCAGAAACGCCACCTCATACAGCGCGCGGAGGAAGCCGAGGCCACGTCAGCCGAACTCCTGGAGCTGCGAAACCGCGCACGGCTCGCCTCGCTGGAGCTCGCCGACCTCAATGAAAAATTCATCCGAAGCATCGGAGCGGACCTGCATGACGGCCCTTCGCAGCTGCTGGGCTTCGCCATCCTTCAGATCGAGCAGGTTCGCACCGTCAAGACTGCCGCACGACGCAGGATTACGCTTGCCGCCCTGAAGGACGCGCTCGACAGCGCGCTTTCCGAAATACGCATCATCGCCAAGGCGCTTGTGCTTCCGGAAATCGAACATCTGGGCGCCGAGGCGATCATCGCCCGTGCCATCAAACTGCACGAGGCGCGCACCGATTCCCAGGTGGCGTTCGAACCGGGCGGCGCCGATATCGATCTGCCGCCGGCGATAAAGACCTGTCTCTACCGCTTCGTACAAGAGGGTCTCAACAACGCCTACCGCCATGCAGGCGGCCACGGTCAGCGGGTCCAGTGCCGTATCGATGCGCGGATCATGGAAGTGTCCGTGCACGACAGCGGCAGGCCGGCCGGAACCGGATCGGATATCGGCAATAATACCGGAATGGGAATTTACGGATTGCGGCAACGGATCGAAAGTCTCGGAGGAAGGCTCTCGTTCGAGCGCCAGCCGGGTCGAGGTGCCCGATTGAAGATGGTTTTCGAACTTGGAGAAGGAGCCTGTCTTGGACAAACCGGCGTCGCTCATCATCATTGACGATCATGCGCTTTTCAGGATGGGCGTGGCGCAGACGCTCGCCCACAACGGGGAAATCAAAGTCGTGGGCGAGGGATCGTCGAAAACCGAGGCTATCGCCCTCGCCGAAGCCTTTTCGCCCTCCATCGCGCTGCTCGACATATCGATGCCCGGCGGCGGCATTGACGCGGCCCGCGAGATTCATAGCCGCTGGCCCGCCGTCAAGATCGTCATGCTGACCGTTTCCGAGGACGAGGACGACGTGCTGCAGGCCTTGGAAACGGGCGCCACCGGCTACATACTGAAGGGGATCGGCGCACCGGATCTCGTCGCCGTGCTGACGGCAATCGGCCGAGGCGAGACCTATCTCGACCCCAAAGTCGGCGCACTCCTCTTCAATGCGATCAAGGCGCAATCCCATCAGCGCGACACGTCACATCTGCTTCAGACGCTGTCGCCAAGGGAGCGGGAGATATTCCGTCTCCTCGGGCGCGGATCAAGCAACCCGGAAATAGCCGCCGAAATGGGCATACAGGTAAGGACGGTGAAGTTCCACGTCTCACGGATCCTCGTGAAGATGAAGGTGAAAAACCGCATCGAAGCAGCGCTGGCCGCGCAGCATCATCGCCTCGCTCAGCGCCGTGGCGCGGATGCTTCCGCCCAGCGCTAGATGTTCGACGGTCCGGAGCGAGCCGCGTGTAAGTGTGGCGGCCGTCAGTTGAATCGCGCCTCGGCAAGGGCCAATTCCGCAGAATTGTCCAGCTTCTGGGCCGCAAGCACGACTTCGAGCCGGTTGCGCGCGTCAAGCTTCTGCATCAGCACCGTCATGTAGTGCTTGACGGTTTTCTCGCTGATATCGAGCATCTGGGCGATTTCCCGGTTCGTCTTGCCCATCATCAGATAGCGGACGATCTGCTCTTCGCGCACGCTCAACCGTTTCTCCACCCGCATCCGCCGGTGCAGTTCGGACGCCTTCATCGACAGGATGATTTTTGTGGCAAAGCCCGGGGTTATGAAGGTGTTGCCGCCATGAACGATCCTGATCGCTTCGTGCAGATCCCTCGCCGTGCTGCCTTTCAGCACATAGCCGCAGACGCCGAGGTGGAGGACGCGGATCGCCATCTCGATATTGGCGGTTTCCGTAAAGGCGATGATTTTCGTCGGATAACAGTTGCGCACGATCTTCTCGATCGTCGCCAGGATGTCACCGGGGATGTTGAGATCGAGAACAAGGACATCGGGACGATTTTCCTCGGCGATCCTCAAGGCATCTATCGCATTCTCGCCCTGCGCCGAGACAAGGAGATCGTCCTTGCCGGAATAGAGACTGACGAGCCCCGCGAGTAAGATCGGATGATCGTCGACAAACGCAACCGATATCGGCATGTCTAATTCCCCTCCCCATGTTTTTACTGAATATATTACATGATTATGCGGCAAGAACTCCTTTCATCGGGCAGCGGCTAGTACTTAAGGCGTATCGTAATTTTGAAGAATTCTGCGAAATAAGTATTTCATATCGGCATAAAAACCTTCCGCATTCCCGCAGGGTTTGCCCGCCAGAATGTTCCACCGTGCCGATGCCCGGCGACGAGATCGCGCACCGATGCGGGTTCCACAGACGGCAAAGGGCGCCTTGGACCGGTCATTGAAGAGGTAAGTGCGGGCCAGGGCATCACGACCGGAGCGCGTTCTGAGTTCGGTTCCATGCGGTGGCTCGGATCAAGCCCCGAGTGCCCTATAGCGAGGGGCGGCTCCGCATCAATTGGGTCTGATAGCGCGGCGGCTCGACCCGCTCGAAGCCTGCCTTGCGCTTGTTCCATTCTTCAGTCGGAAGGAAAAGCGTGTCCGGTTCCCTCAAATTGGCCTTCACGGCTTCCAGATTGAGATCGAGACCGAGGCCCGGGAGGTCCGGAACCTTCACGTAACCTTCGTCGAGATAGTTGGGTGCAAGCCCCGTCACCAGATCCTCCCAGAAGGGAACGTCCAGACCGTGATGCTCCACAGCCATCAGGCTGTTGATCGCCGCCCCGCAATGGACGTTCGCCATGAAGCCGATCGGAGAGCAGCAGGAATGCAGCGCGGTCGCGAGACCATAGCGGGCGCCGTAATCGGCGATGCGCTTGGTTTCCAGCATGCCGCCGGACGTCAGGAGATCCGGATGCAGAACGTCGAATGCCTGGGTTTCGATCGCTTCGCGGAAGCCGTCGACGAGATAGAGGTCCTCACCGCCGGCGACCGGGGTCAGCAGGGCGTCGGCTACCTTCCTGTGCCCCTTGATATCGTGCCAGATGACCGGGTCCTCGATCCAGGCGAGGTTGAAAGGCTCCAGCGCCTTGCCGATACGGATCGCCTCGTCGGCGGTGACATAACCTTCGCCGAAATGATCGACGCAGAGCGATATCTCACTGCCGACCTCGGCGCGGACAGCACGCACGATCTCGACGGCCGTTTCGATGCCCTTTTCGGAAATCTTGGCGCCGCGGCCGGAACCAGGCGCGCGGGTGCTTCGTCCGAGATCGTATTCGTATTTTGTGGCGGAACCGACGAGTGCGCCTTCCGTGGTTTCGAAGAGCCGGGGCGGCAGGTCGAACTTGATGAAGGTGAGCCCCATATCGGCCCGTGCCCGGACTGCCTTTGCATAGGCTTCAGGCGTCAGCTTTTCAGGCGCGGGCGTATCGCCATAGATGCGGACCCGGTCGCGATACTTGCCACCGAAGAACTGGTGGCAGGGTACGCCGTAGATCTTGCCGACAAGATCCCATAGCGCGATCTCGATGCCCGAAATGCCGCCTCCCTCGCGGCCGTCGCCGCCATAGAGCCGCAGCGCATTGAAGATCATGTCGACATTGCAGGGGTTTTGCCCGAGGAGGAAATGCTTGAGCCGGAGCGCACTCTCCGGGTGTCCACCGTCGCGGACTTCGCCGAGACCGTAGACGCCCTGATTGGTGTCGATCCGGATGATCGGATAGTAGCAGATCCCCGTCACCACCGCGATGCGCATGTCGGTGATGCGGATGTCGGACGGACGGGAATGCGCCCGGACGGTGTTTTCCACAGCCTCCAGGGCTGCCGTCGCGTCGATGGGTTTGTTCACTCTCATTCTCCTGGTTTGAAAGCCAGTCTTGGGAACCCGGCTTCTGAAAAAGCGCCGCGGCTTCAGGCCGCGTTCAATCGGGCACCCGACTGGCGGTCGAAGACATGCACGAGTTCCGGCGCGACCGAGGCCTCAAAAGCCTCGCCGGTCAGGACCTGGCGTTCCCCGTCGACGACGGCGACGATATCGCGCCCGCCGAGATCGAACGTCACATGGGTGAGGGCTCCGGTCGGCTCTACGAAGCGCGCCGGCCCCGCAAGCCGGGTGCCGCTGCCATGTGCGGTAAGATGTTCCGGACGGAAGCCGAGCGTCACGGGTCTGCCCTCTTCCAGACGTATGCCATCGACGCGGATAGCCTCTCCGCTCGGCAATTTCGCGAGCGGGCCGCGATCGTCGCCGCCGCCGACCGCATCCACGAAGTTCATGGCCGGCGTGCCGATGAAACCCGCGACGAAAAGATTGGCGGGTTTGCGATAGAGTTCCAGCGGATGCCCCTGCTGCTCGATGCGACCGCCATGCATGACGACGATATGATCGGCGAGCGTCATGGCCTCGATCTGGTCATGGGTAACATAGATCGAGGTCGTCCCCACCTTCTGGTGCAAGGCCTTGATTTCGGAACGCATCTGCACGCGCAGCTTCGCGTCGAGATTGGACAAGGGTTCGTCGAACAGGAAGACTTGGGGCTTGCGCACGACGGCGCGCCCCATTGCGACGCGTTGGCGCTGGCCGCCGGAAAGCTGGGAAGGCCGCCGACCGAGCAGCGGGGTCAGGCCGAGCATGCGAGCCGCCTCATTGACGCGGGCATCGATCTCCGCTTGCGGCTTCTTTGCAAGCTTCAGGTTGAAGCCCATGTTCTCGGCGACCGTCATGTGCGGATAGAGCGCATAGTTCTGAAAGACCATCGCGATATTGCGTTCGCGCGGCGTCAGGTCGTTGACCACCTTGCTGCCGATCGAGATTTCCCCGGCCGTAGTTTCCTCCAGTCCGGCGATCATCCGCAACAGCGTCGACTTTCCGCACCCGGATGGGCCGACCAGCGCGACGAAGGCGCCATCCTCGATCTTCAGATCGAGGCTGTGAATGACGTCCAGCGCTCCGAAGGTCTTCTTGACACCAGTCATCTGAACGGAAGCCATGGCTTTCTCCTGTCTTGATCGGATGTGCCGGGCGGTTGTCCGCCCGGCAGGTTTCATCAGCCGGCGCGGCGCATGGTGCGCTCCCAGCCGGTCGCGACCTCGTCCATCGCATCCTTCGGGGAAGCCTGGCCGAGCAGTGTCTTGGAGAGGCCCGCGCGAAGCTGGGCTTCGACGGCACCCCAATAGGCGTCGCGGGGATTGGCGATCGCAGTCTTGAGCTGGTCGGCCATAACGCCGGTAAAGCCGTAAGTGTTGACGACCTCGGGATCCGTGAGGACGGAGAGGCGCGCCGAGGCATTGCCCTTTTCCATCGAACGTTTCGCCCATTCACGACTGGTGATGAACTGCACGAATTCGAAGGCCCAGCCGGTGTTGGCGCCTTTGGACGGAACCGCAAAGCTCCAGCCGCCAAGTGAGGAGCGGCTGTCGGCGGCGCTTTCACGGCCCGGCACCATCGCCCATTTCCACTTGCCCTTGGTCTTGGACTTGTCGGAACGATTGATGGGGGTTGCGGAAGCATTGAGCGTGATCGCCATGGCATAGCGGTCGTTCTGGCCATTGGCGATGATTTCGTCCCATTCCCAGGTCAGGGCGTCCTGCGGCACGACATTGTATTTGTTGAGCAGGCTTGCATAGAATTCCAGACCTGCGAGCGACTTTTCGTTGTTGATCCAGATGTCCTTGGTCTTGCTGTCGTAGAAACCGCCACCCGCCGACAGGAGATAGGGGCCGAAGTGATCGACGATCGCGCCGCCCTGGCGGGCGCAATAGCCGACGCCGAAGCGGTTCGGCTTGCCGGCCTCGGTGAGCTTCTGCGCTGCGTCGAGATATTCGGCGAAGGTCGTCGGCGGCGCCTTTATGCCGACCGCTTCCAAAAGAGCCGGCTGATAGTGCAGGATATAGGTGGTGCTGCGGTACGGGACACCGCGCAGGACGCCATCGATGCTGGCGAGATCGAGCGAGGCTTGCGAGAACTCGTTCATGCCGAAATCGGCCGCGTATTTGCCGCCGGCCTTCTTCAGCAACTCGTTGACGTCCTCCATGTAGGGATGCATCCAGCCGATCATCGACGCGCCCATCTGCATCACGTCGAAGCTCGTCGTGCTGCCGCTCGTCAGTTCCGCGCGGGCGCGGGTGATCAGCGGTTCGTTCGGCAACTGGATATATTCGACCTCGATGCCGGTTTCCTTGGTGAAAGCCGGAATGGCATCTTCGATGATCGTGCCCTTCCACGGCGCGCTGTCGCCGAGGACGGTCAGCTTGGCCGGTTTGCTCTGGGCAAGCGCCGGGGTGAAGAGCGTCGAGCTCATCAGGCCGGCGCCGGCGATCGTCGCGGCTGAACCGATCATCATATTGCGGCGGCTGATCGATGGTCCGCCCGGAATTCCCTTGTTCTTCTCCATTCCCATTTCCTCCTCCGTTGATGCATTCGCGTTCACTTCACCGTTCCCGACGACAGCCCCTGCACCAGGTGCTTCTGGACGATCAGCGAGAAGATGATGACGGGGATGACGACGAGCACGCCCGAAGCGGTGATCGCTCCCCAGTTGGTGCCGGTCTCCCCGCCGGCATAGCTTGCGAGCAGCACCGGCGAGGTGCGCGTCGCATTGTTCGTGAGGATCGCCGCGAAGATGAAGTCGTTCCAGGCAAGCAGCAGCGACAGGATCGCGGCGGTCACGATGCCCGGCCGGGCAAGCGGCAGCACGATCTTTCGGAAGGCGAGCATGCGCGAGGCGCCGTCGATATAGGCGGCTTCCTCCAGCTCCTTCGGCAGGTTGGCGAAATAGTCCTTCATCACCCAAACGATCAGCGGCAAGCTGAAGGTCGTGTAAGCGATGATGACCGAAAGGCGGGTGTTCGACAGGCCGACCGCCTTGAAGAGCACGAAGAGCGGCAGAAGGATCGCGACCGGCGGCAGCATGCGCATGATCAGCAGAGTGATCATCGCAACGCCCTGCCCGGGAAAGCGGAAGCGCGCGAACGTGTAGGATGCCGGGATGCCGATGAGCAGGGAGAGCGTTACCGAGGCCGTCGTGACGACCAGCGAATTGCCGAAGGACGCCAGGAAATCCGATTGCGTCAGCACCTGCGCATAGTTCTCGAAGGTCGGTATCCAGAAGAAGACCGGCGGGTTTGTGAAGATCTGCTCGCGGGTCTTGAGCGAGATGCCGACGATCCACAGAAGCGGGAAGACGAAAACCAGGAAAAGGCTGATCAGTCCCGCATAGGTCAGAACGTAACGGATGAACTTGCGGCGCCTGCCGCGGGCAAAACCGGACATCACTGTATCTCCTTCCGCTTGGTGGCGAGGATGAAAAACACGCAGAAGATCAGTACGATGAAGAGCATGACCCAGGACGAGGCGGCCGCGAGCGTCAAGTCAAAGGACAGGAACGACGCCTCGAATGTGTAGACGGAGAGCAGCTTGGTGGCGTTCGCCGGGCCTCCACCCGTCATCACCCAGATGTTCTCGAACGAGCGGAATTCGAAAATCGTGCGGAGCAGAACTGCGACGACCACATAGGGCATCAGCAGCGGCAGCGTGACGTGGCGAAAGGTCTGCCAGGAATTCGCGCCGTCGACTGCCGCCGCTTCGACCGGTTCGGCCGGCAGCGATTGCAGCCCGGCAAGGAGCAGGATCGCGACGAACGGCGTGTTCTGCCAGATATTGACGACGCCGACCGCAATGAGCGCGAGATCGGGGTCGCCGAGCCAGACCGTCCTGGTGCCGAGAATGGCGTTGACGAGACCATAGCTCGGATCAAGCAACAGTTTCCAAGTGAGCGCCGCAACGATCGGCGTGATCATCATCGGAATGATGAGCGCAGTACGGAAGATGCGCACGAAAGGCACACGACTGTTCAGGAGGAGCGCAATGCCGAGCCCAAGCAGCAACTCGCTCGTTACCGTCGCGATCGTGTAGCCGATCGTGAGCGCAAGACTCGAGCGGAACAGCGGATCGGTGAAGAGGTCCTGATAGTTGGCGAAACCGACGAACCTGCCGGCAAACAACCCGCTGTCGATCGTCCAGCCCTGGAAGCTCAGAAGCAGTGAAAACGCCAGCGGAATGCCGAAGACGAGAAGACTTGCGACGATCGTGGGTACGATCGTCAGCGGTACGAAGATGCGGTCCTGGAATTTGATCCATGCATTGCGGCGCTCTGACGTGACATCCTCGTCAATAATACCGGCATAGCTGCCCGCCGGCTCGAACTGCTGGGCCACCATTCTCTCTTTCCTCCTCGCGCGGCAGGTCCCTCCAGACCCGGCGCCGCCTTACGTCAACCTAACGGCTCGCTTCCCTACTCAAATCAAAACATAACAAAAAGCAAGTGATAATTTGATTTTTGTTATGTAACTTGCTTTGCATGACAGGAGAATCCTCCAAAACCTCCCTGCCAGAGGTACGAAAGCCAACTTTGAAAGCTGATACGTCCGTCTTCTCACGGCTTGTTAGGTTGTTAGGTAATGTGCGCCGGCGCCCTCACTTGCCAATACTTTTGCCAGCGAGGCGCATGCCAGCATGCCGGGATCGTCAAGACCGACGCTTTTCCCGGCGAAGAATTTGGCCCGTCCCATCCGGCAAGGCCTGTCCCGGAATTCCACCAGAGTCCTATCAAGCGCCTCACAGGCCGTAGCCCCAACGCTTCCCGCATCCGTCCGGCCGGCGATCGCAACCACGACGGCATCGAGAGCATCGAGCACAGTCTTGTCGCCCAGTTTCGCCCCGCCGCGCGCCATCATTCCATCACGCGCTACGGCAATGAGGTCGGAAAGGTCGCTCCATTGGATCTCCCGCCCTTTCGTCTGCTTCGATAGTGAAAGCAGGGCACTGGCGAAAAGCGTACCCAGGCTCGAACCCGTTGCCGACATGCCGGCCCGCGCCAGCCTGCCGAAGGCATCGCTGACAGACGCCGCCGCCTGTGGTTCGGCCGCCGCCATGGCGGCGATGACGCGGGCGAGCATGGAACCGGTATCACCGTCCCCGAGCTTCGCATCTGCAGCGTTGAGTTCCTGCTCAAGACGATCCATGGCATCGGCAGCGCGACGAACGCCCACGGCGATCTGAAAGACGGTCAGTTCCATCAATCGACCCTCCAGAACGCGCATTCGGCCGGCGCACGCAGCAGGGCCTTCAACTCCTCGTCCAGATGGAAGAGGCTGACGGACGCGCCCTGCATTTCCATCGAAGTCACGTAATTGCCGACCAAAGGATGAGCGATCGTGAGCCCGGCCTGATCGAAGCGGCTTCTAATGCGCCGGTAAAGGATGAAAAGCTCCTCCAGAGGCGTCGCACCGAGGCCGTTAACCAGAACCGAGGCTTCGCCACCGGATTGGGCAGGCAGGTCGGCCAGCAGCCGGTCGACCATCTCGTCCGCGATCGCATCGGCAGGCCGGAGCCTGTCGCGCCATATGCCTGGTTCGCCATGGATGCCTATGCCCATTTCGATTTCGTCTTCGGCGAGCTCGAAGCTCGGCTTGGCGGCCGAGGGCAAGCGACAGGGCGCAAGGCCGACGCCGATCGTTCGGGTTGCGGCGACAGCCTTTGCCGCGATGCGCGTCACTTCCTCCAAGTCGGCACCCGCTTCGGCGGCAGCACCGGCAGTCTTATAGGCATAGATCAGTCCGGCAACACCGCGGCGCCTGCCGATCTCGCCCGGTCCGCCGCTGGCAATGTCGTCTGTGCCAAGCACGGTCGTGCAGCGGATGCCCTCATCCTCCAGCACTTCGCCGGCCATGTCGAAATTCATCCGGTCGCCGCCGTAATTGCCGTAAAGCCTAAGCACCCCGCGCCCGCCATCTGCGAGCCGGATCGCATCGATGCAGCTATCGATATTCGGCCCCTCGAAGACGTTGCCGATCGCACAGGTATCGATCAGTCCCCTGCCGACATAGCCGGTAAAGAGCGGCAGATGGCCAAAGCCGCCACCCGAAGCAATGCCGACCTTGCCTTCCGTCATGCCTTCAGCACGACGGACGACCCGGCCGGCAGCCCCGTCGCGAACGAGCGACGGGAAGGCAAGCGTCAAGCCATCGAGCGACTCATCGACGTAACGGGCGGGATCATTGATCAGCTTCTTCATGAAAACAGGTCTTTCAGTCGAGATTGGCATAGAAATTCATGGCATTGTCGTGAAAGAGCATGCGCCGTTCGGCATCGCTCATCGGCATGGCGAGCGCCCGCTGCGGGTCATCGAAATCCCAATGCGGATAGTCGGTCGCGAACATCATGCGATCGAAACCGATGAGTTCGAAAAGCAGACGCAGGTCTTCGCGATGCTCCGGCTCTTCGGCCGGCTGGGTGGTGAACCAGACATTCTGCTTGAGATATTCCGAGGGCGGCCTTTTACAGAGTGGTGTTTCGCTGCGCATCTTCCGCCAGTGATTGTCGAGCCGCCAGGCAAGCGGTGGCACCCAGGCAAATCCGGCCTCGATCATCACCACGCGAACTTTGGGAAAGAGCTCGAACACGCCTTCCAGGATCATACTCGCCACCTGCGCATGGGCGCTGTGGGTGAGCACGTGATGATCCTCGATGTAATAGTCGGGCCAGCCGCTCGGCGACGGGGCATAGGGGGATGGCCCACCGACGTGGAAGCCGATCGGCATGTCGTTGCGTTGCGCAGCTTCGAAGATCGGCCAGTATCGCTTGCGGCCGATCGGTTCGACCGACCGCGAGCCGAGCTGGATCTGGGCGAAATTCCTGTCGCCGGCGCGGCGCTCGATCTCCTCGACGGCAAGTTCCGCATCCTCGGCCCCGATATGGATCGACGCCTTCAGCCGCTTGTCCTTCGAGGTGAACTCGTCCACCTGCCAATCGTTGGTGGCCGTGCAAAGCGCCGCCGAAAGGTCCGTGTTGCGGGCGTTGTTGGCGCCGACGATCGGCTCCAGAATACCGAACCGGATATCATGTGCGTCGAGATGCTGGACCTTCATGAATTCGAGGTCGGATCCCGGCGGATTGCCGTTCGGCGGCCAGGCATCGCGGCGCGCGGTCTCAGGCGTGAAGCGCGGATAGGGGCCACCGCGGCCCGCATAGACGCAGTGCGCCAGGCTTCCGTAGGTATCGAGATGATCCCGCCAGCGCTTTTCGAGATAGGGATGCAGCGCTTGCCTGTGCTTCAGCGACGGGTGGATATCGCAATCGACGAGCTGGAGTTTGGCGGCGGTTTCCGCCGATCGCTCCAGGACTTGATCTGGCACATTCATTGGATCGTCTCTCTCAGCCGCGGATAGGTGGCAAGCGGATTGTCGTTCACCATCTTTTCGATGAGCCGGGCAGGCACGCCATCGGGAAGCACGCTTTCTCCATCGAACTGCCAATGCGGATAGTCGGAGGCGAAGAGCAGCATGTCGTCCGAGCCGATCTGGTTCAGCACCCGTTCGAGAACAGCCGGATCGGAGGGAGCATCGATCGGCTGCGCAGTCAGACGCACGTGCCGGCGGACGATGTCGATCGGCGACTCGTCGACCCACGGCACTTCCGGCCGCACGGCCCGCCAGGTCTTGCGCGCGCGCCACAGAAAGCCCGGCAGCCAGGTCACTCCGCTTTCGATCAGGACGATCCTGAGGTCGGGAAATTTGACGAAGACACCCTGCGCGATGAGGCTCAGAAGCTGGCTTTCGAAAGCATGGTTGTTGCTGACATAGTCCTGCAGGTAGTGGCTCGGCCAGCCGTTCGTGGTCGGCGCATAACGATAGAGGCTGCCCGCATGCAGGCCGATCGGCAGGCTGTGGCGGACCGCCGCCTCGAAGATTGGCCAGTAATGCTGCTTGCCGAGCATCATGTCGAGCGCCACCGGCATCAGTATCTGGACGAAGCGGCGATCGTCGGCGAGCCGTTCGATCTCCTCGACGGCAAGCTGGGGGTTCTGGGTCGGGACGACGATCGAAGCGCGCAGCCGCGGATCGCGGGCCAACCATTCCGCCTTCACCCAGTCGTTGACCGCCGAACAGATCGCGGCTCCCATCGTCTCGCTGATCGAAAACGAACCGCCATAAAGCACGTTGCAGATCGCCAACCGGGAGCCGAAGCCATCGAGGGCGTGCTTCTGCAGGAGGTCGAAATTGCTGCCGGGAATGGCGTCGCCATCGCGCCAATCCGGCCGGCAGGCGATCGGCGCATTCGGCAGGTAGCTCGCCGGCTGGAAATTATCCTGGCCGCGGGCAGTGAAGGATTCGCGCCAATAGTCGCTCATATAGGGCAGCAAAACCTTGATGGTCGGCATGCCAGGATGGATATCGCAATCGATGGCATTCGAAATCGACAAGACGGAACCTCCTCATTCCGGACTTGCGTGGCGGCTAGAGCTCCACGACGATGTACTGGTCCTCGACCGAGATGCCGAAGGTTTCGGCGACATAGGGGCCTGCGACCAGCGCCTCGCCAGGCTCGACGCTGAGATCGTAAGGCCTCGTCCGGAATTTCCGGGGGTCGCACCAGGACTGGCCGGTGCGCAGGTCGAACTCCCAGCTATGCCAGGGGCAACGGACGAACTCGCCCGGCCGCGAATGGCAGAATTTCCCCGGCTTCTCCGAGGTCGTCAGCCCGACCGTCGCACCGGTGGCGAGGCTGCCGCCCTGATGCGGGCAGGTATCGGATATGCCGAACAGCTCGCCGTTGACGTTGAAGACTGCGATTGCCCGGCCCTGCACATGGACGAGCTTCTGCGATCCCGGCGGGATTTCCGCCAGAGCGGCGACGATATGCTTTCCCACGATATTTCATCCCAACGATCGCCGGACTACTCCTCCCCGGCGCCACAACTTCCTCGGCGTTGTTAGGGACGGAAGCTAACATTGAAAAACATTATGCGCAATATTGTTTTGTAATTTAGCGTGCGACTTGACGTTGAGCCTCTCCTGCGGCACAACAAAATCGAACAGGAACGAGCTCGCCTATGGCCTCCAATCGCGTAACAATTCAGGATCTTGCCGACAATCTCGGCCTTTCCAAATTCTCCGTGTCGCGCGCTCTTTCCGGCAAGCCGGGCGTGGGAGAAGCGACGCGAAACCGTGTCATCCGGGCAGCCCATTCGATGGGTTATCGTGTCAACCAGGATGTGAATTACACGATTGGGCACATCCTGTTCATCCGTCAAGAAATCGATCCCGTCAGCAGCGAACTCTGGTTGAACATCATGCACGGCGCGGAGCAGGAAGGCGAAAGGCTCGGGTTTGCGATCCTTCCCCGCCAGGCGCGCCACTTGAACGAAACCACCCAGCTGGAATCCTCCGTGGTAGGGATCATCCTGGCCGTGCCGCGGCCGTCCGAATGGTCCACGCTTGCCGCCCGGACCGGCTTGCCGGTCGTTTGCGCCAGCTATGCCAGCCCGATGGAAAGGATCGACCAAGTGGTCGGCGCGGACTGGGAATCCGGTTACGGCGTCGCCCAGATGCTGCTAGAACTCGGTCACCGCAACATGGCCTTCGTGCACGGCAGTGCAACACCGATGGGCCGCGCCGAACGCTTCCGCGGCTTTCGCGACGGCGCCTCGACGGCTGACGACACCCATGTGGACGATATCGTCTTTGACGAATCGGAAGGCTTCCGCAGCGCCTTTTTCCGCTATCTACGCTCCGGGAAGGAGCCAACGGCTCTCTTTTGTGCGCATGACGGCATCGCCATTGCGGTGATATCCGAACTTCTGCGTCTCGGGATTCGCGTCCCGGAAGACATTTCGGTCGTGGGCTTCAACGATTTCGCCTCCGCCATGCATATGTCGCCGCGCCTGACAACGGTTCGGACGCCTCAGGTGGAAATGGGCGCCGCCATGGTTCGCTGCATCGCGGAGAGGCTGGCAAGCACAGAAGCGCGAAACCGGCCGCCGGTACGCCTTGCACTGGTTTCCGAGATCATCGAGCGCGAATCCGCCGCAGAGGCCGGCAAGACCGACTGGCTGCCGCGCGTTCTCGCGATCGCAGGCTGACCCGAGCCTATCGCCCGAGCACCCGTTTATCCGATCACCCCAGTCATGTTCGCCTGGTCGTACATCTCTGCGGCTTGACATTTGACGATCGCACTGCAATTCTATTTAGAATTAATAAGGTTCATATTTGAACAGGAACGATTTTGAGGGTGAGTTTGGCGCCTCAAGAGATTCGGAGTTGCAGGGCGACGATGGCCAAAGAGAACGCTACCTAACGATCAGACGCGCTTTGGCGCAATAATATTGCGGTAAATGTTGACTTAAAGCGCAAATGGCGCCTATGCTGATTGCGGGGATGAGGAGGAGGAAGACCTTATCCACAAGGGGATTCATCGAGGCCGGCGCGCTGCGGAGGCTGCGTGCCCGCATGGCAATCGGGAGGAGATCGTAATGCTGCAGAAATATCGTGCATTGTTAGGCGCAACCGGGCTGGCCTTCGCTCTGGCTCAGCCCGCCTTCGGCGCAGAAAAAGCGGAGGTCCTGCACTGGTGGACCACGGAAGCACAGTCGAAGGCCGTGAAGGTTTTCGCCGATGCGTTCAACGCCGCCGGTGGCGAATGGGTCGACAACGCGATCGTCAACGGCGACGTCGCCAAGCCGACCGGCATCAACCGCATCGTCGGCGGCAACCCGCCGACCGTCATGATGATGAATGCCGGCAAGCAATTCGGCGAATTGGCCGACCAGGGCCTGCTCAACAATCTCGATGACGTCGCCACCGCCGACAACTGGAAAAAATCGCTTCCCGCGGACGTGCTGGAAGCAGTGAGTCGCGACGGGCATATCTATGCCGTGCCGGTGAACCTGCAGACGCCGAACTGGCTCTGGTACAACAAGGCGCTCTTCGACAAATTCCAAGTGCAGGAACCGAAGACCTGGGAAGAGTTCTTCGCAGCAGCCGACAAGTTCAAGGCCGGTGGCATCATTGCGCTCGCTTTCGGCGCTCAGCCCTGGCAGCAGCATCAGCTTTTCAACGGCGTGCTGGCCGGTGCCGGCGGGCGCGATCTCTACCTCGCCGTCTTCCGCGACAAGGATCCCGACGCCACCAAGACGCCGGAATTCAAACGCGTCGCCGAGACCTATGCGAAGATCCGCGACTATACGGACCCGGGCACTCCCAACCGCTCGTTCAACGAGGCCGCATCCATGCTGATCACCGGCAAGGCCGCGATGCACATCATGGGCGACTGGGAAAAGGGCGAGTTCACCGCCGCCGGCTGGGTGGCCGGCAAGGATTATGGCTGTGTGCTCGGCCTCGGCCAGCAGAACTTCCTGATGGATTCCAACGTTTTCATCATGCCGAAAGGCAGGTCGGAAAGCGCAGCCAAGGCACAGGCTTTGATGGCGAAGGTCATGCTGGACAGGGACGTGCAGGTGAAGTTCAACAATCTCAAGGGCTCGATGCCCGTCCGCAACGACGTCGACACGTCCGGCCTCGATGCCTGCTCGAAGATCGGCCTTGAAGTGATCAAGGATCCCAGCAAGCAGCTCGCCGGTCCCGACTGGCTGGCCGGCGCCGATATGCTGAATTCGCTCGCCGATGTCGTGGTCGAATATTGGGCGACACCCTCCGAGACTCCGGATCAGTTCGCCGCCAAATATGCGGCGGTGCTTTCCGAATTCCAGGAATGACGACCTCTCAGCCCCCGGGGCGGCAGGCGACTGCCGCTCTTTTTTCGTAGACAATACCCCAGGAAATTTCGATGAAGCAGCGTCCCATCCGCTGGAGCGTTTATGCCGGTCTCACGCCGGCGATCCTGATCGTCGTGTTCGCCTATATCGGCACGATCGTCTGGACGGTCGGCATATCCTTCACCGATTCCCGCATGCTGCCCGTCGCCCGTTTCGCCGGCTTCAACCAATACATCCGCCTCTTCGGCACCGAGCGGTGGCTGACCTCGATCCAGAACATGGTGATCTTCGGCGTGCTGATGATCGGCATTTCGCTGGTCCTCGGTTTCCTGCTTGCCGTCGCGCTCGACCAGCGCATCCGCGCCGAAGGAGCCCTGCGCACCGTCATCCTCTACCCCTATGCCATCAGCTTCATCGTCACCGGCCTCGTGTGGCAATGGATCCTGAACCCGACGCTCGGCATCGAGCAGACCGTACGAGGCTGGGGTTTCGAAAGTTTCCGTTTCGACTGGATCATCCAGAAGGAGACGGCGATCTATTGTGTCGTACTCGCCGGCGTCTGGCACGCGGCGGGCCTCGTCATGGCAATCATGCTGGCCGGCCTTCGCGGGATCGATCCCGATCTATGGAAAGCCTCGCGCATCGATGGCATCAAGCCCTGGCGTTTCTACTGGCACATCGTCGTGCCGATCCTGCGGCCGAGCTTCATCAGCGCGACGGTTCTTCTCTCGCTCGGTGTCGTCAAGCTCTATGACCTGGTTCTGGTGTTGACCGGCGGCGGCCCCGGCTTCTCATCCGACGTTCCGGCCAAATTCGTCATGGATTACCTGTTCCAGCGCCAGAATATCGGCCTTGCGACGGCGGCCGCCACGACCCTGCTGATCACCGTGCTCTGCGTCCTGACCCCTTGGCTCTACGCGGAATATTTCCGCGCCGAGAAGCGCAAGGACTAGGCCGATGACCGCTCCTGAGACCAGGATACACAGCGTTCCGATGGGAGAAGGTCCGAGCGGCCCGGCTCCGAAGAGCCTGAGCACCGCCCGCATCGGCATCTATGCCTTTCTCTTCATCTCGGCACTGTTCTTCCTGCTGCCGCTCTATGTGATGGTCGTCACGTCCATCAAGCCCATGGAGGAGATACGCCTCGGCGGTATTTTCGCCTTGCCGACGACTGTGAC
Organism: Neorhizobium sp. CSC1952; assembly: GCF_030378245.1. Classification (NCBI taxonomy): domain Bacteria; kingdom Pseudomonadati; phylum Pseudomonadota; class Alphaproteobacteria; order Hyphomicrobiales; family Rhizobiaceae; genus Neorhizobium; species Neorhizobium sp. CSC1952. The sequence goes on from NZ_CP128416.1 coordinate 1,627,201, forward strand.
ATTCGAACCCTGGGTCAAGGCCTGGTCCAGCGCCTGCACCGGCCTCGATTGCCGCGGCATCAGCCCGGGCTTCTGGAATTCGGTGAAAATCCTCGTCCCATCCGTCATCTGCTCGATCTTCGTCGGCGCTCTGACCGGTTACGCCCTCTCCTTCTGGCGCGTGCGCGGTGCGAACCTGCTGTTCGCCGCATTATTGCTGGGAGCTTTCCTGCCCTATCAGGTCTTCATCTATCCGCTGGTTCGCATCTATTCGGCGACCGGCCTGTTCAGCACGATCTACGCGCTGGTGCTGACGCATGTCATCTTCGGCCTGCCGGTGATGACGCTGCTCTTCCGCAATTATTATGCCGGCATACCGGTCGACCTTTTCAAGGCGGCGCGTGTCGATGGCGGACGGTTCTTCTCGATCTTCTTCCGGTTGATGCTGCCGATGTCGATCCCGATGCTGGTCGTCGCCCTCATCCTGCAGGTCACTGGCATCTGGAATGACTTCATCATGGGGCTCACCTTCGGCGGTCTCGCCAACCGCCCGATGACGGTGCAACTCACCAACCTCGTGGCGCCGACGGAAGGCGAGATCGCCTACAACGTCAACATGGCGGCCACCATCATGACCGCCGCCGTTCCGCTCGTCGTCTATTTCATCTCGGGTCGCTGGTTCGTGCGCGGCATCGCGGCAGGCGCGGTCAAAGGGTAAGCATTCATGTCCAGCGTTTCCATCCGGAATCTGCAAATCTCCTTCGGCGCTCTGAACGTGCTCGAAACGCTCGACCTCGAAGTGCAGGAAGGCGAGTTCATCGTGCTGCTCGGCCCTTCCGGCTGCGGCAAATCCACCTTGCTCAATGCGATTGCGGGGCTTCTCGACATCACCGAGGGACAGATCTGGATCGACGGCCGAAACGTCACCTGGGCCGAACCGCATGAACGCGGCATCGGCATGGTGTTTCAGTCGTACGCGCTCTATCCGCGCCTGACGGTGGAAGGAAACCTCTCCTTCGGGCTGAAGATGTCCGGAATGCCGAAGGCCGAGATCGCCCGGCGCGTTTTGGAAGCGGCGCGCATTCTCCAGCTCGAACACTTGCTGCAACGCCAGCCGGCACAGCTCTCAGGCGGCCAGCGCCAGCGCGTCGCTATCGGACGTGCGTTGGTCCGTAACGCGAAAGTGCTGCTCTTCGACGAGCCGCTTTCCAATCTTGATGCCAAGCTGCGCACCGAGTTGCGTGTCGAGATCAAACGGCTGCACAAGAGCCTCGGCTCGACGATGATCTTCGTCACCCACGATCAGGTCGAGGCACTGACGCTCGCCGACCGCGTCGCGGTCATGCACAAGGGCGTCATCCAGCAACTTGCGACGCCCAAGGAAATCTACCAACGGCCGATCAACCGCTTCGTCGCCGGTTTCGTCGGCTCGCCGCAGATGAATTTCCTGCCCGGCACCCTGGTCCGGAGAGAAAACGCCACATGCTTCCGCCTCCGGGATGGCAGCGAAGTGAACCTGACAGGCTACGTGTTTTCGCGACCATTCGCCGACGGGCAACCGGCGACGCTCGGAATTCGTCCGGAACAAGCTCTGTTACGCCCCTCCGAACACCAGCATCCGGACCGATTGGAGGCCGTTTTCACTATCGAAGAGCCCATGGGGCCGGATACGCTTCTCTGGGGCACGCTTGCCGGCGAAAGCTTCTCAGTGAGGATTTCTTCGGACCAGACGCCGGTCATCGGTGCGAAGACCGATATTTACGTGAACATGGCTCAGGCATCGCTGTTCGACGAGGCGGGGGACAGATTGTGAAGAACCTCCCCCATAATCTCCGGCATGCGCGGCCGCCATCACCTCAGCAGGCTCTGGCCTCCGTCGATCCAGACCGGCGAACCGGTGATGTGACGGGAGCGATCGGATGCCAGGAAGGTCACGATTTCGGCGACGTCTTCGCTCGTGCCGGCCTTGCCGCCGGTAATCGGGATGTCGCCTTCCGGCCAGACGACCGGAATGCGCGCCGCATCCTGGTTCCGCTTGATCGTGCTGTCCGGAATGTTCGTGGCGATCAGGCCGGGGCAGACCGCATTGATTCGGATACGGGACTTGCCGAGTTCCAGGGCAAGCTGTTGCACCATGGCAAGCTGCGCCGCCTTGGTGGCGGCATAGGCAGTCGCCCCCGCGGTCGTGAACGTACGCGTGCCATTGATCGAGGAAACCACCACGACCGATCCGCCTCCGGATGCTTTCAGATGCGGCACGGCGTAGTGAATCGTAAGGTAGGTGCCGCGCAGGTTGACGGAGATCGTCTTGTCCCATTCATGTGGCTGCAGGTCATCGATCGGCGCCCAGACCCCGTTGATGCCGGCATTGGCAACCACGATGTCGAGCTTTCCCCAGGCCGAAACCATAGTATCGATCGCGACCTTCATGTCGCCTTCGAGGCTGACATCGGCGGTGAGCGCCAGCGCTTTGCCACCGGCCGCCTCGATCTCCTCTTTCGTCTTGCGTATCTCGCCCTCCGTCCTGCTGAGGACTGCGACCTTGGCGCCACGGGACGCCAGCATGACCGCCGACGCCTTTCCGATGCCGGATCCCGCCCCCGTCACCAACGCTACCTTCCCCAGCAAATCCATAGCCGATCCTCCATCCGGATTGAGCGAAAAAATCTGTTATTCCTTTTCGCAACATGCAGATGTTTTTACAAAACATTCTGTTCGTTTTCCAGAATAAGTTTTTGTTTTCGAAAGATTTTCTTTCCAAAAGGCCACTGCCTCGCAGCGGCTGCACAACCCAGAAGGAGATAGACCATGGCGACAGCCGCCCAAACTGCCAGGCCCCCGCGGATCATGCACACGATGATCCGGGTCGGGGACCTACAGCGTTCGATAGACTTCTACTCGAAGCACTTCGGCATGGATGTCATCCGCACGATCGACGTGCCGGAAGGCAAGTACACCAACGTCTTCATCGGCTATGGCGCCGAGAAAACCGATCCCATGATCGAGCTTACCTACAACTACGGCGTGGAAACCTATGAAAAGGGCACCGGCTTCGGCCATCTCGCCGTCGGCGTGCCGGATATCTACGGGGCCTGCGAAGCGATGCGCAAAGAGGGTGTCAAGATCGTCCGCGAGCCCGGTCCGGTCAAGTTCGGCACCACGGTCATCGCCTTCGTCGACGATCCAGACGGCTACCGCATCGAGCTCATCCAGGAAAGCAAGTAACTCGGAGTTTTGACGATGGAATATACCAAACTCGGCAAATCGGGGCTTGAGGTCTCGCGCATCTGCCTCGGATGCATGACCTTCGGTGAACCCGATCGCGGCAACCCCAAATGGACGCTTGCCGAAGAAGACAGCCGCCCCCTGATCAAGAAAGCGATCGAGCTCGGCGTCAACTTCTTCGACACGGCAAATATCTATTCGAACGGTTCGAGCGAGGAAATTGTCGGCCGGGCGCTTAAGGACTTCGCCAAGCGCGACGAGATCGTGCTCGCGACCAAGATCAATTCGCCGCTCCGCGAAGGTCCGAATGCCAAGGGCCTGTCGCGCAAGGCGATCATGCAGGAGATCGATCACAGTCTGCGCCGTCTCGGCACCGATTACGTGGATCTCTACCAGATCCATCGCTGGGATCCGGTGACGCCGATCGAGGAGACGCTCGAGGCCCTCACCGATCTCATCAAAATCGGCAAGGTTCGTTATATCGGCGCCTCTTCCATGCATGCCTGGAAGTTCGCCAAGTCGCTCTACCTCTCGGACCGGAAAGGCTGGGCGCGCTTCATCTCGATGCAGAACCACTACAACCTGCTCAACCGCGAGGAAGAGCGGGAAATGGTGCCGCTCTGCGCTGCGGAAGGCGTCGGCCTCATTCCATGGAGCCCGCTCGCCCGTGGTCTTCTCGCCCGCGAGGAAGGCCATGAATCTGTCCGCAAAGGCACCGATATCCTGCGGCCTGTCCTTTATGGCGATACAGAGGAGGCCGATGCGAGGGTCATCAATGCGGTTGCCAATGTTGCCAAGCGCCACGGCGTTCCGCGTGCCCGGATCGCCATCGCCTGGCTGCTCTCCAACCCGACCGTTGCCGCACCGATCGTGGGCGTCAGCCGCGAAAGCCAGATCGTCGACGCCGTCGAGGCGGTTTCGATCAAGCTGACGCCGGAAGACATCAAGGAGCTTACGGAGCACTACGTACCCCATAAGATCATGGGTTTCGAATGAGAAGAAGGCCGGCCACCCAAAGTGGCCGGCCCTTTTTACACCCGGAGAATACTGAAAACCGGCCCTTAGGCCGGCTTGTCATATATCTTCGTCAAAGAGCGGGGCCGGCACCCCCGCGACCGGCGCTCGCATGGCAAAGAGGCTGCCGGATGTCGGGAACTGCGCCATCTCTTCCGGAGGCCTGCGGCTTCCTGCCGTCGTGACGAACAGCGTGCGCATATCCGGACCGCCGAAGGCCGGCATGGTCGGGCATTTCACCGGCACGGGATATTCGGCCATCAGCTTGCCCTCCGGCGAGAAACGCCGGACGACGGAGGCACCGAAGATCGCCACCCAATAGCACCCTTCGACGTCGATCGAGGCCCCGTCGGGCCTTGCCGCCGGATTGTCCGGGATGTCGATCACTACCCGCTCCCCGGAAACCGTGCCGTTCGTCCTGTCGAAATCGCGGGCCGTGACCTTCGAAACCGGCGAATCCACGTGATAGAGCGTCTTGCCGTCCGGCGAAAATGCCAGGCCGTTCGACGTCATCAACCCATTGATCAACGGCACGAGGCCATCTCGGTCGTAGCGGTAGAGTTTCGCCTTGTTCTGACGGGATTCGTCGACCGTCCCCGCATAAAAGCGGCCGTCCGGGCCGACCCGGCCGTCGTTGAAGCGACTGAATTCGATGCCTTCGGGATTGTCCGCAAGCTTTGCGATCGGCCTGCCTTCCCGATCGAGCCGCCAGATACCGGACCTCAGGCCGGCGACGAAACCACCGCCGCGGACCAGGCCGATGCAGCCGATCTCTTCAGACTGCATGAAGCGCTGGAGTTCGCCGGTCGCAGGATCGAAACGATTGATCGACGGACCACGGATATCGACGAAATAGAGCACCTGTTCGGCCTCGCTCCAAACCGGGCTTTCACCGAGTTGAGAGCGGCTGTCACAAACGAGACCGAATGCCTTGTCATTTAGCGTGGCTTTTTCCATGGGCAGAGGCCTCACTTCGCGGCCTTGTTCCGTAGCCATTCCTCGTATTCGGGCCGCGCATCGTCATGCAGCGGGTAGTAGCGCTTGAGTTCGCCGCCCGCGAGAAGCTTCTCCTTGGAAAACTCCTCCCATTCGTGATGGGTCGAAGCACGCCTTATAAGCTCCTCGGCATGGCCAACCGGCACGACCACGGCGCCATCGTCATCTGCGACGATTATGTCTCCCGGCATGACGAATACGCCGCCACAGGAGATCGGCACATTGACGCCCCAGGGCATTAGATCCGTCTGAGTGTGGAAGTTAGGGGTCAATCCACGGATCCACATTCCAATGTCGAGATGCTTGGCATTCGGATAATCGCGCAGACACCCGTCGATCACCACCCCGGCGCCCCCCTTTCCCTTGAAATAGGTGAGCATCATCTCGCCGAAGATGCCGCTCTTCATGTCGCCGCGGGCGTCCACGACCACGACATCACCCGGCTGAGTGTGGTAGAGGACGTGTCTGTGAAGCTGCTTTTCCGGCTGGGCATATTCGTCCGCGTCCTGAAGATCCTCGCGCTTCGGCACGAACTGCAGCGTCAGTGCCGGACCGCACATAACGGTCCCCTCCCGGCGGGAAACCGGCCCGTAGATATGCGTATTGCGGATGCCCATCTTGCTGAGCTGGCTCGATGACGTTGCAGCGCCGATCTTCTTGATCGCCTCGATCCATTCGCGCGGCGGTCGTTTGATGTCCTGTGTCTCGATCATGGTATTTCCTGTGTTTTCGTCCTCGCCGCTCCCTCGGGGGAGCCGCATGAAAAGGGGTTCAGGTGGTCGAAAATTCCGAGCCGCAACGGCACCCGCCATCCTCCTGACGAATCGCCGAGCGCGGCGGAACGGGGCCTCATTCGAGCTATTTCAATGTCATCCCTCCCAAGAGGTCGGCTCCCACCAACTCATGTCAGTTCATATTTAAACTGATACTATTCATTTCAGAATGAATGTTGACAAAGCCGGTGTCAATGAGGGAATGGTGTCGTCGATGAAAAAATCGGATATTGCTCCAAATGGGAATTTGCTTCATTCGAAACTGAATGATGACCAGGGATATCTGATGAGCGACGAGAGCAGCCAAGACGACAAGGACAAGAACGGTGTCCCGGTATTGGAGAGGATGATGGAGATTCTGTCTTCCCTTGAACTCCAGCCGGCCGGCGAAACCATCCGCGATCTTTCAGAACAGCTCTCGGTGCCCCGCAGCACGGTCTACCGCATTCTGAACACGCTGCATGCCCATAACATGGTCCAGCGGCGGCTCGATGGCACCTATGTGTTAGGCCCGCGGCTGCTCAGCCTCGCCTCCAAGGTGCGTTCCGAGGCAGCTTTCGATCTGGTGGCGGTCGCCCAGCCCGTCATGAAGAAGCTCGCGGAAACAAGCGGCGAGGCTAACAAGCTCTCGGTGCTCGACAATCAGGCCGTTGTCGTGGTCGCATCCTTCGCCGGGCAGGGACAATATGCTCTCAATCCGGCGATCGGTCAGTCCTTCCCGCTCCATGCCGGCGCCGCCAGCAAGATGCTGCTTGCCCATATGGAGCCGGAAATCATCAGCAAATTCCTGGCGACCCCGCTGAAGAAGTATACGCCGCGCACCATTACCGACGCCGCCAAGCTTTCGACCGAACTCAACCGCATCCGCAGGCAGGGATGGGCAAGCGACCGCGGGGAGCATGGCGGCAGCGTCTGGGCGGTCGCGGCACCGGTCACCACCCCGTCGGGACGTGTCATCGCGGCGCTGAGCATTCCCTATCTGGCCGCCGACAAGGAAAACGACGAGCGCGACAGGCTGCGCGACATGGTGATCGACGCGGCGGCCGAAATTTCCAGCCGTATTCCGGATATTTGATCGAGCCGCCGAACCGGCTCAGCGGGAGGACGAATTGAAGATCATCGACGTCAAATGCGCGCTCTTGGGGCGCCACCCTGTCGTGCGCCTTGTGACCGACGAAGGGCTTTCCGGCTACGGACAGGTCGAGTTCTGGAAACCCTATGCCAAGGAGCACATCCTGCTGCTGCGCGACATGATCCTCGGCATGGACCCGACCGATGTGGAGCGTATCATGCTGCGCATCCGCCACCGCGGCGCCTTCAAGCCCTGGGGCAGCGCGATCAGCGCGATCGAGATGGCCTGCTGGGATCTCGCCGGCAAGGCGGCCGGCATACCGGTCTACAAACTGCTCGGCGGCAAGGTGCGCGACCGGGTCCGCGTCTACAACGGCGGGGTCCGGTTCCCGATGAACGGCTGGGGACCGGACGACTATGCGGCCGACGTGAAGAAGATGATGGATTCGCCCGAAGGCTTCACCATCATCAAGCAGCCCATCGCCTTCCATAGTCCGATGGCGCGCCAGGTGCCGGATTTCCACTATGGCGAAGTGACGACGAGGCCCATGCCCGGGCTCAGGGATACCGGCTATCTGACCGAAAAGGGGTTCCATCATGTCGTCGCCTGCGTCGAGGCGATGAAGGAGGTCACCGGCGACAAGGTGGGGCTGGCGCTCGACTGCGGCCCTGGCTGGACGCTGCCGGACGCGAAGAAATTCGCCAAGGCGGTGGAACCGCTCAACCTGATGTGGATCGAGGATATCCTGACCGGCGACCAGTCGCCCTATGTGGGAGCTCCTGCCTATCGCGACCTGACGATGAGCACGTCGACACCGATCCACACCGGCGAGCAGATCTATCTGCGCCAGAATTTCCGGGAACTGATCGAGACGCGCGCCGTCAACATTCTAGGCCCCGATCCCTGCGATGTGGGCGGCATCGCCGAGCTGAAACGCGTCGCCGAATATGCCGAAATCCACGGGCTTCTGTTTGCGCCGCATGGCACCGCAAACGGCTTACTCGGGCTTGCGGCGCTCGTCCAGGTCTCCGCCACCCTTCCCCAGAATTACATCGCGTTCGAAATCCCGATCGGCGAACCGGGCTGGTGGTATGAGGTCGTCGAGGGCCTGCCGAATCCGATCGTCAAGGACGGTTTCGTCGACGTCTGGGATCGACCGGGAATGGGCGTCGATTTCATCGTCGACAAGGCGATTGCCTACCTTGCCGAAGAGGATCGCGGCTTCTTCGACTGAACCCGAGCAGGAAACCGTTCGATCAGGTGCAACGCCGCGATGAGTGGCCCGATGCGGCCTGCCGTTCAGAACTATACCGCATAAGCGAGATTTCCTCTTATCCGGTCTTTTTCGCTTTTCCCGCTAATGCCGCTTGACAGATCAAGAAACCAAACTCATTCTATTTAGAACACGATGAGTTCATATTTGAACTGATCGGACCGGGATGCAAAGGAGGAATGCATGCCCATCCGAGTCGGAATGACGCTTTCAGGCGAACGGCTGAACCGCGACAACGCGAAGTTCGCCCAGCAGCTCGGCATCGAGGACGTCGTCGTTCACCTCGGCCGCTACAAGCGCGTCGAAGACCCCCAGCTTTATCTTGCGGGCGGTCAGCCCGGGCCGATCCTCGGAGATTGCAGCGAAGAGACCCTGTGGACCTACGACTACATGAAGGGTGTCGTCGACATGCTCGGCGAATACGGGCTGAAGATTGCCGCGATGGAGAATTTCGCGCCGAACTTCTGGTCCGACATCCTGCTCGACGGTGCGGAAAAGGTGCGGCAGATGGATGGCCTCAAGCGTCTCGTCGAGGACGCTGGCCGTGCCGGCATCAAGGTCATCGGCTACAATTTCTCGATCGCCGGCGTCTGGGGCTGGCGGCGCCTGCCGGTCGGCCGCGGCGGCGCCGTGACTTCGGTCTTCGATGCCGCGAGTTTCGACGCACAGGCGCCGATCCCGGACGGCATGGTCTGGAACATGCGTTATCGCCCGAGCGTGGCAGGCGCCATGCCACTGAAGGTTTCGGAAACCGAATTGTGGCAGCGGCTCGAATGGTTCCTGAAGGAACTCGTACCGGTCGCGGAAGCGGCCGGAGTTCGCCTTGCCGCTCATCCGGACGACCCGCCGATGGAAACGCTTCGCGGCACGGCACGCCTCGTGAACCAGCCGTCGAAATATGACCGTCTGGTGTCGATCGCGGACAGCCCGTCAAACGCTCTGGAATTCTGCATCGGCTCGCTGCAGGAAATGACCACCGGCAACGTCTATGAGACGACGCGCCGTTTCGCCCGCGCCAAGCGGATCGCCTATGTCCATTTCCGCAACGTCAGGGGCAAGGTTCCCCACTACGAGGAGACTTTCATCGACAACGGCGATGTCGATATGGCGGAGATCGTCCGCATTCTGCGCGACGAGGATTTCGACGGTGTCATGGTCCCCGATCACGTGCCCGACGTGCACAGCAATGCCCCCTGGCATGCCGGTATGGCCTATACGATCGGTTACATGCGGGCGCTCGTCGGCCACGCCCATCTGCTCGGTGCGTCCGCGACGCCGATTTCCATCCACGACGCGATCACCAGGGAGGCGGTGTAGCCGTCCTCAGCCAAACCGAATTCTAGGGAGGAGAATGTCATGAAGCGCAGAACGAAAATGCTCGTTACGGGCCTTGCCCTGTTGCTGTCGCAGGCAGCTCACGCGTCCGCGGCCGATCTCGTCTGGTGGACGATGAATTGGAACGAGCAGAAAGCGAAGGACTATGCCGCCGAGTTCATGAAAGAGAACCCGGGCGTCAATGTCCGCGTCGAGGCTAACGTGGCGGGCGGCCTGCAGAGCCGGATCCTTGTCGCGCTGCAATCCGGCAGCACGCCGGACCTGATCGACGTTCAGAACGGCGCCAACGTCCCGCTCGCCGAGACCGGCAAGCTCGAGCCCCTGCGCGACCGGCTGACGGCGGCCGGCGTGAAGTTCGACGATATCCTGCCCGCCAGTCTCGATACAGCCACCTACAACGGACAGCTCTACGGCCTGCCCTTCCAGGCGGAAGCCCATGCACTGATCTATAATAAGGGTGCCTTCAAGGAGGCCGGGCTCGATCCGGAAAAGCCGCCGCAAACCTGGGCGGAATTCGTGGACGCGGCCAAGAAACTGACCGGCAAGAACAGCAAGGGCCAGCAAGTCTACGGTTATGGGGTCTCCGGCGGTGGTGCCGATCAGCCCGGCAACGCACTGTTCCGCTCCCTGCCCTTCATGTGGATGAACGGCGGCGGCATTCTCGGTCCCGACAACAAGGAAGTCATCATCAATTCGCCAGCCTCCGTGGAGGGCGTGAAGCTCTATGTCGATCTCTTCACCACCTACAAGGTCTCGCCACCTTCGACGCTCGAGAACGACTCCAATGCCCTGCGCCGTCTTTTCCAGGTGAGTAACGTGGCGATGATCCCCGGCGCCACCTCCGATATCGAGCGCATTCGTGCAGCCGCGCCGGATATCGAGCTCGGCGTCGGACCGCTGCCGCATCCGGAAGGCAAGGACCCCGCTGTCATACTCGGCGGCTGGAACTTCATCATTCCGAAAGATGCGCCGAACAAGGACGCGGCGATCAAGCTTGCGGCCTTCATGTCGAAGCCGGAGCGGCAGGCCGCCTATACGACCACCTTCCCCGCCGCCATGTCGGGCCTGAACGACAAGCGTTTCGCCGATTCGATCATGGACGCGCACAAGGAAATGCTGAAATACGCCCGGCCGCAGCCGACGATCCCGCAATGGGGCCAGATCGGCCAGATCTACTACAATCACCTCCAGGAAGCGCTGCTGCAGAGCAGCACGGTTCAGGAAGCGATGGACGCCGCGGCAACCGAGATCAAGACGCTTCTGTCGCAGTGATGCGCATCGCAGCTTATCCCGGAAACAAAATAGAAGCGCCCGGCCTCGTCCGGTTGGGCGCATAACGTTCGGACTTCCCATGACATTGCGAAATATCAGCCCCGGCGTCTGGTTCATCCTGCCGACCATGCTGCTTCTGGCGGCCCTGATCGTCTATCCGATGCTCTCGACCGCCGAACTTAGCGTCACAGATGCAAACGGCGCCTTCTCAGGCATGCGGAATTTCAACGTCGCCATCAGTGCGCCGTCGACCAGGCTGATCCTCTTCAACACGGCCTATTACGTCATCGGCTCGGTGGTCTTCCAGCTCCTGCTCGGGATCCTGGCCGGCATCCTGCTGAACCAGCATTTTGCCGGCCGCTCGCTGGTGCGCTCCCTGATGCTGATCCCGTGGGTAGTGCCGGGCATCGTCGCCGCCATGACCTGGGCCTGGATGTTCCATACGGACTACGGCATCATCAACTATATGCTGATGCAGGTCGGAATCATCTCCGAACCCATCGGCTGGCTCACCAATCCCAACACCGTGATGCCGGCGCTGATCGCCGTCAACGCCTGGAAGATGTTCCCCTTCGTGGCGGTCATGGTGCTCGCCGGCCTGCAATCCGTACCGGAAGAGCTGTACGAGGCGGTCAGGGTCGATGGCGCGAGTTTCTGGCACGAGATCTGGCATATCATGCTGCCGCAGCTCAGGCCGGTGCTTGTGTCCATCACACTGCTCCTCACCATATGGGCGTTGGACGGCATCACGATCATCTATTCGATCACCGGCGGTGGTCCCGCCAACCGCTCGATGATCTTCCCTATCCAGATCTATGTGCAGGCGTTCGAGTATTTCGAGTTCAACCGCGCTGCGGCTCTCTCGGTGCTCTATTTCCTGTTCATTTCGGTCATCATCGTGCTCTACATGCGCGTCTTCGCGGCGCAGGAAAAGGACTGAGCCATGAAGGACTCACGCCGCACTCTTCTCATCTCCCTGCCGGTCTCGATCCTGGTTATCGTCGCTGTCTTCCCGTTCCTCTGGATGGCCGTTTCCGCCTTCAAGCCGCTCTCGCAGCTCTATACCATACCACCGCAATGGCTGCCCGATCCGCCGACGCTTGCAAACTTCAAGAACGTCCTCTTCGAATCGAACATCCCGCGCTATTTCGTCAACAGCCTGATCATCTCGATCGGCTCCACGTTCCTGGCGCTCGTCTTCGCCGTCTTCGCCGCCTATGGCTTTGCCCGCTTCGATTTCCGTGGCCGCCCGGCGGCGCTTGCCTTCGTGCTGATCGGACAGCTTTTGCCGACGGCAACCGTCATCGTGCCACTTTACATCGTTCTCAACTATCTCGGCCTCATCAATACCTATCTCGGCCTGATCCTCGTCTATCTCATTCTCACCCTTCCCTTGAGCGTCTGGATGCTGACAGGCTATTTCCGCGGCATTCCCAAGGAGCTCGAGGATGCGGCCATCATCGACGGCGCTTCGCAGCTCGGCGTGTTGTTCCGCATCTCCCTACCGCTCGTCACTCCGGGCATCATTGCGGTGACGCTCTATTCCTTCGTCGCCACCTGGAACGAATTCGTCTTCGCCCTTTCCTTCGCGACCGAGAAGGAAATGAAGACGTTGCCGATCGGGCTCGCGGAATTTTCGACGGAGTTCGACACCGACTGGGGCGCGGTCATGGCCGCCTCCTTCGTCATGACACTACCGATCGCGCTCATCTTCCTGGTGATGCAGCGCATGTTCGTCAGCGGCCTCATGTCCGGCGCGACGAAAGGCTGACGGAAAACGAAATTGGGAGGAGGATAGCCTTTGGCTCAGGTTGCATTGAACAAGCTAGTGAAGAGATACGGGGCCTATCAGGCGCTCCATGAAGTCGACATGACCGTGGAGAACGGAGAATTCGTCGTGCTGGTCGGGCCGTCCGGCTGCGGAAAATCGACTCTCCTGCGGATGATCGCCGGGCTGGAGGAAATTTCTGGCGGTACAATCAGCATAGGCGGCCGCGTCGTCAACACGATCCGGCCGAAGGAGCGGGACATCGCCATGGTCTTCCAATCCTACGCGCTCTACCCCCATATGACCGTTCGCAAGAACATGAGCTTCGCCCTGAAGCTCGCAGGCGTCGCACAACCCGAGATCGACAGGGCCGTAGAGCGCGCTGCAGCAATACTCGGCCTCGAACCGCTGCTCGACCGCAAGCCGAAACAGCTTTCAGGCGGCCAGCGCCAGCGTGTTGCCATGGGCCGGGCGATCGTCCGCAATCCGCAGGTCTTCCTGTTCGACGAGCCGCTCTCGAACCTCGATGCTAAGCTGAGGGTCCAGATGCGTGCGGAGATCAGGGAACTGCACCAGCGGCTCGGCGCGACCACCGTCTACGTCACCCACGACCAGATCGAAGCCATGACCATGGCCGACAAGATCGTCGTCATGCGCGACGGCCATATCGAACAGATCGGCCATCCGCTCGAACTTTATGACCGCCCGGCCAACCGCTTCGTTGCCGGCTTCATCGGCTCGCCGGCGATGAATTTCATCGAGGGGCAGGTGGATGCTTCGGGTGCCGATCGCTTTATCGCATCGGACGGTACGGCGATCCCCGTCTCCGCCAGGCTCGGCATCCTGAAAGGAAGTCCTGCGGTGTTGGCAATCCGCCCGGAAGATCTGTCGATCGTCGCGGAAAATACTCCGGGAGCTTTTCCCGGTATGGTCTCGGTCGTGGAGACAACGGGACCGGAGACAATCGTCATCGCCAACAGCTGCGGAACGCGACTCTCCGTCGTGATCAAGGAGCGCTCGCGATTGAAGCTGGGTGAAACGGTCTGGTTATCGGCGGATGTCTCAAAACTGCATTTCTTCGAAGCCTCGGAGGACGGCCGCCGGCTCGCCGCATAGCTTCATGGAAGTGCGGTGTCCACCCGATGGAAATTGCCGGAGCCAACATCCGAAAACTCTTGTCTTCCCCGTTTCGCTTGCTTACGTAGTTTTCACACTGCAGAGGCCGCAGCCTCCGCACGTAAGCGTTAACGTCACTCAACGCGCATGATCGACCGGGTTTGCCGGTTTCGATCTGCGCGGTTGTGTCCGGCAGGTCGAACTCAATCCCTGAAAGGACACAGATGAACCAGCTTACATCGCAACGGGCCACCCTCTCCGTTCCAAAGATCGAGCGTATCCGCCACGAGCTCAAGCGGCGCGTGCTGACGGTCACGACCGTCGAGCGCATAACGCCGCAGGTGCTGCGCATCACGTTGACCGGGGAGGATCTTGCCGATTTCGTCAGCGCCGCGCCCGACGATCACGTCAAGATATTCCTCCTCGCTGCAGCCGGCGAGCCGGAACGGCGCGACTATACGCCCCGACGGTTCGATCGGGACGCCAAATCGTTGGTACTCGATTTTGCAGTCCACGATGCCGGCCCTGCGACCCGATGGGCGCTGGAGGCGGCACCGGGAAGCGGCTCTCCATCGGTGGCCCGCGCGGCTCGGCTGTCGTCTCGGGCGTGAAGCGCTGGGTGCTGATCGGCGACGAGACCGCGCTTCCGGCGATCGGCCGCCGTATCGAAGAATCGGATGCGGACATCGCCATCACGACCATAGCGGCCATTGCCGGCCCCGAAGAGGAGCAGGCTTTCGACACGCGCGCTAGGCTGGAGACGTTCTGGGTGCACCGCCCGCTTGCGCAAGCCACGGATGCCTCAGGCCTGATCTCGGTGCTCGACAAGATCACCCTTGAACCGGAAACCTTCGTCTGGATCGCCGCGGAAGCTTCCGTCGCGCGTGCCATACGCACCCATCTGGTCGAAAAGCGCGGATATCCGCTTCCCTGGATCAAGGCTGCCGGATATTGGGCACAGGGCAAGGCGGATGCCCACGAGAGGATCGAGGACTAGGACCACTCGGCTGAAGGCTGCCGGTAAAATTTCCGGTTGCCGAGACCGCTGGCAAAGTCTTCCCGAGTCGGCGTAAACTGAGGTCCATGCCGCACGCATATCCGACGCCAGCCAACAGGGAGCTTTCTTGACCATCGGACTTGCCCATGCCGAGTTGATCGCGGTTCTTTCCGCCGTCACGCGCGAGGAACCGCGTGTGATGACGATCAGGTCCGGGGACGCCCTGCCTTCAGGACCTTTCGAACTGGGGCACAGAAGTCTTCAGGCAGGCCTCAGGGAATGGGTCCGCGACCAGACGGGGCACCCGGTCGGATATCTGGAACAGCTCTACACCTTTGCCGATCGCGACCGCACGCGGGAGAATGCCGGCAGCCGGACCATTTCCATCAGCTATCTCGGGCTGGTGCGCGAGCAGGCGGCACCCGGGGCCGGAAGGCCGGAATGGCACGGCTGGTACGAATATTTTCCCTGGGAGGACCACCGGAAGGGAAGGCCGGATATTCTTTCCGGCATAACCGGCCGGCTGCAGGACTGGGCGGATGCGGCGCCGGCACATCGCGAGCATCGCCGGCGCCGTATCGATTTCACGTTCGGCCTTCACGACGCAACCTGGAACGAGGATCTCGCTCTGCAGCGCTACGAGCTGATGTACGAAGCCGGACTTGTGACGGAGGCCGGCTGCTCGCGGGAGCAGAGCCTCGGCCGGCAGATGTTCGCCGATCACCGCCGCATTCTCGCGACCGCGATTGCCCGGCTGCGCGCAAAGATCAAGTACCGGCCGGTCGTCTTCGAACTGATGCCGGAGAAATTCACCCTCCTGCAACTGCAGCGCACCGTCGAAGCGCTGGCCGGGCTGACGCTGCACAAGCCGAATTTCCGCCGGCTGATCGACCAGCAGGAGCTGATCGAAGAGACGGGCGAAGTGACCACCGAAACGGGCGGCCGGCCGGCCAAGCTCTTCCGGTACCGGCACGCGGTGCTCGAGGAACGGGCGCTTTCCGGCTCGAAACTTCCTCTCTCGCGCAATTGACATAAACTCGATTCGAGAATATGTCTTTGCGCCAGATATACTCAACACGAGTATAAAGGAGGCGCCCGTGAATTCCTTGATTTCCGCATCGACGCTCTACGACCGGGTCAGCCGCGTCATTCCCAAGGCCGAATGGATGGCTCACGAGGCCGATATCGAGGCGATCCTCGATCTGAAGCGTCGCCGCAACGCCGTCATCCTCGCCCATAACTACCAGACGCCGGAGATATTCCATGGCGTCGCCGATATCGTCGGCGACAGCCTGGCGCTGGCCCGCAAGGCCGTCGAGGTGGATGCGGACGTGATCGTGCTTGCCGGCGTGCATTTCATGGCGGAAACGGCGAAGCTCCTGAACCCGGAAAAGACGGTACTGATCCCCGATATGGGGGCAGGCTGTTCGCTGGCGGAATCGATCACTCCGGAAGACGTGGCGCTGCTCCGACAAGCGCATCCGGGCGTGCCGGTCATCACCTATGTGAACACGTCCGCCGCCGTGAAGGCTGCTTCCGACATCTGCTGCACCTCCGGCAACGCGAAGCAGGTGGTGGAGTCGCTCGGCGTCCCGAAGGTGCTGATGATCCCCGACGAGTATCTGGCGCAGAACGTAGCGCGCGAGACCGATGTCGAGATCATCGCCTGGCACGGCCATTGCGAAGTGCATGAACTGTTCGACGCGCAGGATGTCCGCGACCTGCGCGAAGCCCATCCGGGCGTTCTGGTGCTCGCCCACCCCGAATGTCCGCCGGATGTGGTGGCGGAGGCGGATTTCGCCGGATCGACCGCAGTCATGTCGGACTATGTCGGGAGCAGGAAGCCGGCGCGCGTCGTGCTTCTGACGGAATGTTCCATGAGCGACAATGTGGCCGTGCATCATCCCGATGTGGAATTCGTACGGCCCTGCAATCTCTGCCCACATATGAAACGCATCACCCTTTCCAACATCCGCAAGGCGCTGGAGGAGAACCGCCATGAGGTGACCGTCGATCCGGCGGTTGCGGCCGCGGCGCGTCTGGCGGTGGAAAGGATGCTGGCGATATGATCGACGGGCTTGATCACCTCGCGGGCCGTATCGCGATCGTCGGCAGCGGGTTGGCTGGACTGGTGACGGCGCTGATGCTGGCGCCGCGGCCGGTCGTGCTCGTCACCCGCGCCGGCCTGGGTGGGGAAACGTCCAGCGCCTGGGCGCAGGGCGGCATTGCCGCGAGCCTTGGCGAGGATGACAGCCCCGAACTCCACCTTGCCGACACGCTGGCCGCCGGCGACGGATTATGCGACGCAACGATCGCCGCATCTATTCTTCATGAGGCGCCTGCCGCCATCGCGATGCTGGAAAGATTCGGCGTGCGCTTCGACAGGACAGCGGACGGGGCGCTGGCGCTCGGCCTGGAAGCAGCCCATTGCCGCCGCCGCATCGTGCATGTGGAAGGTGACGGATCGGGTGCGGCGATCGTCCGGGCACTGGCCGATGCCGTTCTCGAAACGCCGTCGATCACCGTACTGGCCGGTGTCGAGGTACGACGCCTGCTCACCGACGACGGCAGGCTATCCGGCCTGCTCTGCGCAACCGGCAACGGCGCGGCGTTTCTCCCGACTTCGCGCGTGGTCCTCGCGACCGGCGGGCTCGGCGGGCTTTATGATGCGACCACCAATCCCGTCGGCAATTACGGCCAGGGCATCATGCTCGCCGCACGCGCCGGTGCCGAGCTCGCCGATATGGAATTCGTGCAGTTCCACCCGACAGCGCTCGATTTTCCCCGGCGGCCGCTGGCATTGGTAAGCGAGGCGGTGCGGGGGGAGGGCGCCGTGCTCGTCAACGAGAAAGGCGAACGGTTTCTCGCCCGCGAACCCGGAGCCGAACTCGCTCCGAGGGATATCGTGGCCCGGGCGATCAGCGCCGAAATCGCCCGCGGCGGCCGTGTCTTTCTCGATGCCCGCGAAACGCTCGGCCAGAGGTTCGCAGGCCGTTTCCCGGCTATCGACCGGTTGTGCCGGGAGGCCGGCATTGCTCCGTCGCAGGACCGCATTCCCGTTCGTCCCGCCGTTCATTACCACATGGGCGGCGTAGCGACCGACATGAACGGCCGCAGTTCGGTCGAAGGCCTATGGGCGGTGGGCGAGACGGCCTGCACCGGTCTGCATGGAGCGAACCGGCTTGCCAGCAATTCGCTGCTCGAAGCCGCCGTCATGGGCATGCGGGCAGCCCGGGACATCGCCGGGACGTCCGCCGACGGCGCTCGCGTTCTGCCTGTGACCGGCCTCCCCCCATCGGCAGATGTTTCCCCCGTTCAGCCGATCGTTTCCCGCCATCTCGGCGTGTTGCGCAATGCCGGCGCAATCCATGGCGCGGTCGCAAGTCTGCTGCCGCTCGTCGAAGACGAGGGGCAGGCCTCCGATCCCGCCATCGTCGCGCTGCTGGTCGCGGTCTTCGCCTCGCTCCGGCGGGAATCGCGCGGCGCCCATGCCCGCACGGATTTCCCGCTCAAGCTCGCCTATGCGGAGCGGCGGAGGATGCGCCTTGCCGAGGCGCTGGATATCGCTCGAGCGGCTGCTTCCCATCCCATTGCCCGGAGTGCCTAAGGAGTCCCCGACATGAGCCTTGCTCCCCTTCCCCGACTGATCGTCGAGCCGCCGGTCCGCGCAGCGCTTCTCGAAGATCTCGGTCTTGCCGGCGACATCACTTCGACCGCCGTCATCCCGGCCGAGCATCGCTCGACGGTGATCATGGCCGCCCGCAAGGCCGGCGTCATTGCCGGGTTGGACGCCGCCGAGCTCGCCTTCCAGCTCGTAGATCCCGCAATCAGCGTCACACGCCATGTTCCGGACGGGACGGCGGTGAAGCGGGGCGACACGATCGCCACGATCGAAGGCCCTTCCCGCGGGCTTTTGACGGCCGAACGGACCGCGCTCAACTTCCTCGGCCATCTCTCCGGTATCGCCACCGTGACGGCGGGCATCGTCGCGGCGGTCGAGGGCAGCAAGGTTTCGGTGGTCTGCACCCGCAAGACGACGCCCGGGCTCAGGGCGTTGGAAAAATACGCCGTACGCGCCGGCGGCGGCATGAACCATCGCTTCGCACTTCACGATGCCGTGCTGATCAAGGACAACCACGTCGCGATCGCCGGCAGTGTCGCTGAAGCCATACGCCGCGCCAGGACGGGTGTCGGCCACATGGTGAAGATCGAAGTGGAGGTCGATACGCTTACCCAGCTTCACGAAGCCATGGAGATCGGCGTGGACGCCGTGCTTCTCGACAACATGACACCCGATGAACTGCGCGAGGCCGTCGCGATCGTCGCCGGTCGGGCGATCACGGAAGCGTCCGGCGGCATTACGCCGGAGACCGCCGCGGCCGTCGCGGCATCGGGCGTGGATCTCCTCTCGGTCGGGTGGATCACTCATAGCGCCCCCACCCTCGATATCGGCCTGGATTTCCAATCCGCCTCGTCGTGACGGCGCCACCCGCCGTCCTGGAATCGATAGCCGCCTACCTTCCCTTCGGAACAACAAGGGATTATGAAATATGCGTTGGAACTCACGAGGAGGTGATTCGCAATGATCAGGAAATTGGCAGCCGAGGCGATCGGGACATTCTGGCTTGTGTTCGGCGGGTGCGGCAGCGCCGTGCTTGCGGCAAGCTACCCGGATCTCGGCATCGGCTTCGTTGGCGTTGCGTTTGCGTTCGGATTGACAGTATTGACAATGGCTTATGCGGTGGGAGGAATTTCCGGAGGGCACTTCAATCCCGCCGTTTCGCTCGGTCTGGCCGTAGCCCACCGATTCGAGTGGAAGGATCTGGTGCCCTATTGGATAGCCCAGGTCGTCGGCGGGCTGGTCGGGGCCGCTGTGCTCTATGCCATCGCATCAGGCAAAGCGGATTTCGTTGCGGGCGGCTTTGCTTCGAACGGGTACGGCGTCAACTCACCCGGCGGCTACGGCCTGACAGCGGCTCTCGTGGCTGAAATCGTTCTGACCGCAGGGTTTCTGATTATCATCCTTGGGGCCACCGCAAAAGCCGCGCCCGCGGGTTTTGCTCCCATCGCGATCGGACTCGGTTTGACGCTGATCCACCTGATTTCGATCCCGGTGACAAACACGTCGGTCAATCCCGCCCGGTCGACCGCGGTGGTCTTCTTCGCGGAGAACGGCGCTCTCGGACAGCTCTGGCTGTTCTGGTTGGCGCCGCTGGTCGGCGCGACGCTCGGCGGCCTGATCTGGAGCATGCTCCTCGCACCGGGTGAATCTCCTCGCGGCATCGCGGGAGCCGAGCCTGCCTAATACCGGATCCGGTGCCTCACCATCAGGAAGGCCCGTTTCGGCGGGCCTTCTTTTTTGCAGGCTTGTCCCAGATGCACCTCAGACGTCCTTGTTCCGTGCGAGCACATCAAGAAGCTGGTTGGTGTTGTCGATCGAAAACTGCACCCGTTCGCCCGGCCAGACCGTTTCCGAATAGGCGATGGGCGTTCCCTTCATATCCACATCAACCTTCTTCAACACAATGACCGGCTGGGACATGCTCTGGTCGAGCTGGCGGGCCTCTTCAGGCGTCGGCATCCGGACCAGAATGTCGGTCCGCAGGCGGATGTAGTCCGGAACGCCGTATTCGGCCAGGATCACGCTGACACTCCGCCCGCTACGCCGCGCCTTGTCGAAACCGGGAAAACGGCGGACCGGATAATAGGCATTCGATAGGTTGATGGGTTCGTCATCGGCAAAGCCGCGCCGGACGATATGATAGACCGGCTCGCCCCGCGGCAGCCGAAGCGCCTCGGCAACCGCGGCGGAAGCGGGTATCTCCTCTTCGCGGACGGCCTGGCCGAAAGGCTCCCTGCCCTGGTCCAGAAGGTTCTGCGAAAAGCGGGTGCGCTCGGAAAGACGATATTCGAGACGCCCCTCGCGAACGAAAGTGCCCCTGCCTTGCTCGACCTGCACGAGCCCGCGGCTCTGAAGACTGGAGATGGCCCGCCGGATCGTGTGGCGGCCGACGCCGAACTGCTCCATGAGGTCGGCCTCCTTCGGAAGCTGGGTCATGGGGGAGAGCCGACCGGTCAGGATGTCTTCAGCAATATCTTCCTCGACCTGCTGCCACTGCCCATGCGACGATTTCTTCTCCATGTCTCTCTTTCGTCTGATCCGCTCATGTCGTCCGGATGTCGATACCTTTCGGCGCATCCGGTTTCAATCGGGATTGCCGGTCACTCTCCTGTCATCCACCCGTAGAAGATCGGCGATAGAAGGAAGAGGAGCGTAAATACGCCGGTTACTTCATATGGATGTCATCGATCGCCGTTACAGAAATATTCGAATATTTTCTAATAAATTCGAATGAATTGGGACGAAGAATGATCGAGATCAGCCGCCGGAACGGCTCGCTGATCGCTTCGGCACTGCTTTCGGTGCTCGACTGGAATCTTCTGTCTTCCGACGTCCGCTTTGCCGGGCTCGACAATTACGAGGCCATTCTGGCCAGCGTGGATTTCAGGATCGCCGCATGGAACATCCATCTGTGGGGCCAGCTTGTTCTCGAAAACCGGTTCAAGAAAACGCTCACCACCGGGATAGCGACCTTTGCCGATCTTGAGGGAACCGAACGCGCCTGGGGACCGCTGATGGCGACCAGCCTCTTGTCGATCGTGCCCGTCCTCGTCATATTCCTGGCCGCGCAGCGTTTCATCGTCGATGCGCTCGCTCCCGGCTTCGACGAGAGATAGGCACCGCCAAATGCATCGGGTCATCGTCATCGGTTCCGTCAATCACGACCGCATCTGGCAGCTCGAAGACGCGCTGACGCCGGGCGGACGACTGCGCTTTTCCGCACGCGAGGTCCATCTCGGCGGCGGAGGCTTCCACACCGGCTGCCAGCTTCTGGATCTGGGGGCGAATGTGGCGCTCGTTACGCGCCTCATGCAGGACGAGAAGGGCCTATCGGCACTGAAGACCCTGAATACGGCAGGTTTCGACACGGCTCACGTGGCGATGCTGCCCGGCGAGACCGAGCCGCTGGAAATCCTGCTCGAACCGAACGGCGAAAGAACGATTATCGCGCCTGCCGGCCGAAGCCGCGCGCCCCTTTCCATCGGCGGTGCGTTGACGGGCGAGGCCGCCTATCTCAATGCCCTCCTGCTCGAAGAGGGCCTCGTCACAAGGCTTCATGATATCCCTCTCGTGGTTTCACAATTGCCGCTGCGGCCAGCCACGCCTCGGCCGGCCGATTATGTCGTCACATCGCGCGACGACGCAGGCGAGGAAGCGCCGGCGGTGTGGCGCCGCGCCATGGAGCTTGCCGGCCCGCGCCTCAAGATGCTGGTTCTGACGGACGGGCCACGCCGGATCACGCTTTACGACGGCTCCCGGTCGATCACGGTCGATCCGGCACCGGCCGTAAAAGTCGCCAGTACGATCGGTGCAGGCGACCGTTTCAGCGGCGCCTTCCTCTTTGCATTGCTCGATGGGTTGGATGCGGCTTCCGCTGCCGCCGAAGCGAGCCGCCTGACGGCGGATTGGCTGCGCCGGCGTCAGCCTGCCTGACGCGGCCTACGCCGGAAATCGCCTCGCCGGCTGCCGGAATTCTGGAATGTTGGGGCTCGCCCGTCCGACGCAAATCGCCTGTTCATACATACAATTGTCACGGAGAGCTGTTAGAGATAAAACATCCGAATGAATTTAGAGTTCATCCGAATGTATAAGGCGAACGAAGCATCCGGCAGCCGGCCCCGATGGGGGCAATGGCAGCTCCTTGAAAAGCAGATCAGCCGCGACATCGCATCCGGAACCTTGGCTCCCGGCTCTCAGCTGCCGACCGAGGCGGAGATCATGCGCAGGTTCGGAGTGGGCCGGCATACCGTGCGGCGCGCCATCGCGGAACTCGCCGAGGCAGGCAAGGTACGCGTCGAGCAGGGGCGCGGCACTTTCGTCGAAGAACATTCGGTGATCCGCTACAACATCGCGCGGCGGACGCGATTCAGCCGTAACCTCAAGGAGCAAGGGCGCATCCCCTCCGGACAGCCGGTGAACGAGCTGGAGATCGCGGCACCACCGGTCGTCGCCGCCGCGCTCCGCATTCCCGAAGGCTCGCCTGTCTACATGATCATGCGCCGCAGTTTCGCCGACGACGTGCCTATCAGTCTCGGCTGCAGCTATCATCCGGTCAGCCGCTTTCCCAACATGCATATTCGCCGGCGCACGGGCGCTTCGGTGACCGACATCTACAAGGATTTCGGCATTTCCGACTACCTGCGCCACAGCACCGCGATCTTCACCCGCCTGCCGAGCGCGGAAGAAGCACGCCAGCTCGCCCAATCCCAGGAACAGCCGGTTCTCGTCACCCAGAAGATCGACGTCGACATGGAAGGCTGCCCGATCGCCTATTCCGACGTCGTCTGGGCGGGCGAGAGGATGCAGTTCGTCATCGACAACGACGACGACGCGCCCGGCCAGGGCCAGACAAACGAAAAGTCCCAGGAAAGGAAAGGTTATGACTGAGATTACGACCGGCAGTCCGGTCATCGGAGGCTATGCTCACGCACAAGCCCTCGACATTCTCGCCGCCAGCCGGCCCGAGGCGATCAAGGCCTGCGCCGAAGACGTACTGACTGATCTCGGCGGCGTGACTGTGCTCGCAAACCGCACCGGGCTCGCCATGCTGCCATTCGTGGACACCGTCCGCAACACGGCCTTTCATCTCGGCGAGGTCCTGGTGGCGGAGGCGCATATCCGCGTGCCGGACCGCGGCGTCGAAGGATATGGCGCCGTCACCGGCCGCGACCTCGAACATGCCATGGCGATCGCCGTCATCGACGCCGCGATCGCAGCCGGACACAGGACCGACCTCGTTCTCGAATTTCTCAACGCCGAACAGCGCCGCCAAGAGGAACACGACCGGGAACGGCTGAGAAAGGTCGAGGCGACGCGCGTACAGATGGAAACCTTCTGATTATGGCACTTTCAATTCTTCCCACCGCGGACGACAGCCGCACCAACGCAACCTTCGCCGAGCTGATGTGGGCGCTCGCCCGGCCGGGCCTCGTGCGCATCCTGCCTTTAGCCGGCTTCGAAACGCTTGCCGAAAGCCTCATCGACCGCGAATGCAGTTTTCACGCGGGCAGTGACTCCGTACTGGCAAAAAGGCTTGCCGAGACCGGTGCACCCCCGGTGTCGCTCGACAAGGCCGATTACGTATTCACCACGCTCGGCTCGGAAAGAGACGTTGCGGCAGTTTCGACGCTGCGCATCGGAACGCTTGCCTATCCGGACGAGGCCGCAACGCTCTTTGCGCCGGCCCGGATCGGCTCGGGACAGGCGTTGCGCCTTTCCGGACCGGGCATCAAGGACATTCTGACGATCGAGATCGGCGGCGTCGATCCTTCCTTCTGGCCGATGCGCGAAAAGGCGATCCGCTATCCGCTCGGCTGGGATCTCTATCTCGTCGACGGCGACCGGCTGATCGGCATTCCCCGTTCCACGAAAATCGAGGTGCTCTGATGGCTTATGTAGCAACCCGCGGCGGCGAACGCGCCATCGAACAGGCCGAGAGGCTGTTCCGCGACGACCTCGGCACGATCACCCGCGAGCGGGTCGAGGCGGTGCGCAATGGCCTTCCCTATCTGATCGATCGCGTGATGGGCGAGGCCTCGCTCTACGAACCGGACCTCGCGGCGCTCGCGCTGGCACAGGCCGGCGGCGACCTTTACGAAGCGGTCTTGCTGCTTCGCGCCTACCGTACGACTCAGCCCCGCCTGACCGTCGCCGAGCCTGTGGCCCAGACGGACTTGTTCACGGTCCGCCGCATCTCCGCCGCCTTCAAGGATATCCCGGGCGGCCAGATCCTCGGGCCGACGCTCGATTATTCGCATCGCCTGCTGCAGGTCGGCGTCTTGAAGGGCGAGAGCTATACGCCCGATCCGGTCATCCCCGCCGCCGAGCCGGCACCGGCGGTACAGCCTTCGCTCGCGACCTGGCAGAAGGCGCAGGGGCTGATCAAGGACTATCCGGCCGAGACGGTCGCGCCGGACGATATCCCGGACCTGACGCGCGAGCCCCTGCTCTTTCCCGCAAGCCGGGCGCACAAGCTGCAGAGCCTCGCCCGCGCCGATACCGGCGGCACGCTGGCGCTCGGTTATTCGACGATGCGCGGCTACGGATCGGTGCATCCGACGGTCAACGAGCTGCGCCTTGCCGAAGCGCCGGTGCGCATGCGCCATCCGTGCGGCACGATCTTCAGCGCCGGGCGCGTCCGCGTCAGCCAGACCGAAGTGATCTCCAAGGCGAGGGAACTGGAACTCGGCTTTTCCGCCACGTTCGGCTGGAACGAGGTGAAGGTGATCGCCGCCGCGACGCTCGACCTCGCCTCCAACCAGCCGAACCCGCATCCGGCTTCCAACGAGGAATTCGTGCTCTACCATACCGAACCGGTCGAAAGCTCCGGCTTCTGCATCCATTTCAAGCTTCCCCACTACGTCACGTTCCAATCGAGCCTGGACGCGCTGCGGCGCGTGAAGACGGACCGCGAGGAGGCGACCGCCCGGAAGATCGTGGCCGAGGCGGAAGATCAATCGGAAGAAGAAGAGGTGGCGCTGTGACGCTCCAGGAACTGACCAGGCCGTGGACGGCCTTCAATTACGGGTTTCTCGATGAGTCGGCCAAGCGCGAACTGCGCCGCCGCATCCTGAAAGCCATCGCGGTGCCTGGTTATCAGGTGCCCTATGCGAGCCGCGAGGTGCCGATCGCACGCGGCTGGGGAACCGGCGGCCTGCAGGTGACGCTGACGCTCCTGAAACCCACTTCGGTCGTGAAAGTCATCGACCAGGGCGCCGACGATTCCGTCAATGCCAGCAGCATCCGCAAGTTCGTCGGCCGCGTCGGCGGCGCCGTCGAGACCGAAGACACGATGGAGGCGACAATCATCCAGTCCCGCCACCGCATTCCGGAGGAAAAGCTGCGCGAGGACCAGATCCTCGTGCTGCAGGTGCCGAACCCGGAGCCGCTCCGCCCGGTACAGCCCGACATGTCGGCCGCCCGCGAAATGCACGGCGATGCCGATTACGGACAGCTCTGGCTGATCCTCTACGAACAGCTCGTGAAGGCCGGCCGCATCATGCAGGGATCGAGCTATCCGAGCATGGTCAACGGCCGCCATGTGATGACGCCGTCGCCGATCCCGCGCTGGGACGTGCCGAAGCTCAACCAGGCGGATCACCTGACGATCCTTTCGGCGGGACGCGAGAAGCGCATCTTCGCGGTGCCGCCTTATACCAGCGTCGAACCGCTGGTCTTCGACGACGTGCCCTACCGGGTCGAGGATCATCGGGACAAGACCTGCCACCGCAGCGATGTCACCGGTTTCTTCATGAACGAGCTGCCGCAGGACGACGGTTCATCGCTCTACGAACTCTCCGACAGCCATTTCGGTGTCAAGAACATCCGGAAGTCCGAAGGCGAGGCGATCGAGATCGGCGAGACCTGGTACAAGAACGGAAGGATGAAGTGATGGCCGCCGCATATTTTGATGGCCGGGCGACAGGTGTCGAACGCCAGCCGCCCCGGCTGATGCTGGCCGAACCGATCCTGACGATGCGCGGCATCGCCCGCTCCTATGGCGACGTGCGAGCACTCGCCGGCGTCGATGCCACCGTCTATCCGGGCGAAGTGCTCGGCATCGTCGGGGAATCCGGTTCGGGCAAATCCACGCTGCTCAGGATGATGAACCTGGAGGACACGCCGGATGCCGGGACCTATCATCTCGCTCTTCCGGGCCATGAGGACCGCAATCTCTTCACCCTCGACCGGTTCGAGCGGCGCATGCTGAGGGCCCATCATATCGGCATCGTCTACCAGAACCCACATCTCGGCCTGCTGATGAACCATACCAGCAGCGGCAATGTCGCCGAGCGCATGCTGATCGCGGGAAAGCGCAATTTCGCCGAGCTGCGCGAGCGCGCCCGGGAATCGCTCGATGCCTCGGAATTCCCGATCGAGCGCATGGACGCCCGGCCGCGGGAGCTTTCCGGCGGCATGCAGCAGCGCGTGCAGCTTGCCAAGGCGATCGCGCTCGAGCCCGCCGTGCTGCTTCTGGATGAGCCGACGACGGGTCTCGACGTCAGCGTTCAGGCGCTGGTGCTCGACACGCTGAAACGGCTGCAGCGAGACCGCAGGATCACTATGGTGCTCGTCTCGCACGATCTCGGTGTCATACGCACGATGGCTGACCGGGTTATGGTGATGCGCAGGGGCGAGGTGGTGGAGCAGGGGCTCGCGGACCAGATCTTTCAGGATCCGCAGCACGAGTATACCCAGCAGCTCGTTCACGCGAAGCTTTGAAGGAAGATGCTACAATGAACGCTCATGTATCCACCCCGCGCGCTCCCGCGCCGGTGCTGCGTGTCGAGGGGCTCTCGAAGCAATTCGAGATGCACCACCTGAAGCGTACGCTGTTCGCTTTCGAAAACATCGAGTTCGAGCTGGGCGAAGGCGAATTCATCCTCCTCAGGGGCGAAAACGGGGCGGGTAAGTCGACCCTGCTGCGGACCCTCTACCGCTCCTACCTGCCGCGGGCCGGCCACGCCTATTACCATACCAGCGAAGGCGTCATCGACCTCGCCTCGGCTGCCGATGTCGATATCGCCGTGCTGCGCCGCCGGGAGATCGGTTTCGTGACGCAGTTCCTCAATGCCCGGCCGCGCGTGGCCGCCGAAGAGATCGTCGCGGAGCCCTTGCGGCTCGCCGGGATGCCCCACGCGGAGGCACTTTCGGAAGCCCGACGCTGGCTCGCCGCCTTCGGCGTGAAACCGCAGCTCTGGCCGGCCTATCCCTCCACCTTCTCCGGCGGCGAACAGCAGAAGGTCAATCTGGCGCGGGCGCTCATCCTGCCGCAGCGCCTGCTGCTTCTGGACGAGCCTACGGCCTCGCTCGACCGGTCGGCGCGGCGGGCACTGGTGGAGCGTCTGGTGGAACTCAAGGCATCGGGCGTGGCGATGATCGGGGTCTTCCACCATCCGGAAGATGTGGCCCACCTAATCGACCGGGAAATTCAATTGGAAACGATAAGGATTGCAGATGAGCCAGACGATGTGGCTGAGTGATTTCGAGATCGTCCTTCGGGACCGGATCATCGAGCGGGGAGCCCTTAAAATCGAGGACGGCCTGATTGCCGAGATCCGCGGCACGCCGGTAACCGGCGCGGACATAGAGGGTGAAGGCCGGCTGCTCCTGCCCGGTTTCGTCGATATGCACGGCGACATGATCGAAAAGGAAATAGAACCGCGCGCCAACGTCCGCATGCCGATCGAACTCGGCATCTACGAGCTCGACAAGAAACTTGCCACGAGCGGCATCACCACGGCCTATGCGGCGCTTTCCTTCACGCCCGCCACCTATGGCCATATGCGCTCCGTCGATCACACCACGACGATGATCAAGGCTCTCGCGTCGATGCGGGATGAGCTTCTTGTCGATCACCGCGTCCATGGCCGCTTCGAAGTAACGTTCCTCCCTGCGCTGGCCACCGCAGACGAATTGTCGAAGGCCGGAGCGCTCGACCTGATCTCGCTGATGGACCACACCCCCGGCCAGGGCCAGTACCGCAACATCGAAACGCATATCGCCAATATGGCGAAGACGAAGAAGATCAGCGAAACCGAAGCCGAGGAGCTCGTCCGGCAGCGCATCGCCAGCCGGGTGGAACACGGTGACGCCAACGACGTCGTCCATGCGCTCGCCAACCTCGCCCGGGAGCGCGGCCTGACGCTGGCATCCCATGACGACGACAGCATCGAAAAGGTGACGCTGCTGCATGGTCTCGGCGCCAGGATCAGCGAGTTTCCGGTGACGATGGAAGCCGCCGTCGAGGCGCATCGTCTGGGTCTTGCTACCGCCATGGGGGCGCCGAACGCCTTGCGCGGCCTTTCCTATTCCGGAAATCTCTCGGCGCGCGAGGCTTTCGCAGCCGGCGTGCTCGACATTCTCGCCAGCGACTATCATCCCTCGGCGATCCTGCCGGCGGTGCTGGCGCTTGCGGAAGCCGGCGAAGGGGGATTGCCTTCCGCCGTGGCGCTGGCAAGCGCCAACCCGGCGACCGCCCTCGGACTTTCGGATCGCGGCCGCATCGAGGAAGGCTTGCGAGCCGATCTCGTCATCGCCGAGCGCGGGCGAATTCCCCGCCTGCGTTCCACGATCCGCGGCGGACGGCAGGTTTGGTCGGATGGGGTCATTGGCAACGCTCGCAGGATTGCAGCCTGAGATCGACGAGGCCAGGCAGCAAGCCCGGCCTCTGAATTTTATTCTATGATTTTAATGTATCGTCTGAATTTTCCGGATGTTTCTTGAGGAAATAAGAATGAATTTCTACAAACTATCAAAATATTATATTCCTGTCATAAACAGCGTTTATTGAAGATTACTAGAAGACAGGGCCTGCCTCCCGTCAAAACGGGACGTTCAATGATTGCATTGGGTGGGATAGATGCTGGAACTATACTCGCTGAAGAAGTCCTTCGGGCAGGTGAACGCCGTCGATGACGTCACCGTTACCATCGAGGCCGGCCAGATGGTCGGCATCATCGGCCGCAGCGGCGCTGGCAAATCGACATTGCTCCGCCTCGTCAACCGCCTGATCGAGCCGACCAACGGCAGCATCCTCTTCAACGGCCGGGACATCACGAAGCTCAGGGGCCGGGATCTGCGCCTCTGGCGTGCCTCCTGCGCCATGATCTTCCAGCAGTTCAATCTGGTGGAACGGATGGATGTCCTCACCAACGTGCTGATCGGCCGCGTTGCCCATCAGGGACCGCTTTCGACGGTGGCGCGGCGTTTCCGCGAAGAGGAAAGGGCGCTGGCCGTCCAGGCGCTGGATCGCCTCGATCTGCTGTCCCAGGCCCTGCAAAAGGCAGGAACATTGTCCGGAGGACAGCAGCAGCGGGTCGCCATCGCCAAGGCCCTCGTGCAGCGCCCCGAGATCATGCTCGCGGACGAGCCGATCGCCTCGCTGGATCCGGCGAATGCCACGCGGGTCATGGACGCATTGCGCAAGATAAACAAGGAGGACGGCATCACCGTCCTCGTCAATCTCCACACGCTCGATACGGCGCGCACCTATTGCGACCGCATCATCGCCATGCGGGCGGGCCGCATCGTCTTCGAAGGGCTGCCCGCGGAACTGACGCGCGAGCGTCTTCAAGCCATCTACGGAATAGACGGCCCCGATTTCGAGCTCGACGAATCCGTGACATCGACGGCCATTGCTCCTCTGACGACCAGCCAAAGCCGGCAGAAGACCATGGCCTGACGCCTCAGCCCTGCAATAGCGCAGGGCAACCATCACCCTTGGAGAAACACGATGAAGAACGTCCTCTTGACGGCCGTAACGGCCGCGCTTGTCCTGGCGGGTTCCGCCCATGCGCAGGAATGGAAGCAGAGCTACAAGACGATCCGCTACGGCGTCACCTCCGCCGAAAACGAAAAGGATCGTATCGCCCGTTACCAGGGTTTCCAGGCCTATCTCGAAAAGCAGCTGGGCGTGAAAGTGGAGATCTTCACGGCCGGCAGCTACGACGGCGTGATCCAGGCGCTCGCCTCCGACCAGATCGAATTCGCTTCGCTCGGCTCGTCCGCCTATGCGGCCGCCTATACCGAGACGAATGGCGGTGTCGAGCCGCTTCTTGCACAGGTCGACAAGGAGGGCGCCAGCGGCTACTACTCGGTGGTCACCGTGCGCTGCGATTCCGGTTACAAGTCGATCGACGACTTGAAGGGCAAGGTTCTCGCCTTTGCCGATCCGGATTCGACTTCGGGTTATGCGGTTCCCTACTTCAACCTTGTGAAGCAGGGATACGATCCGAAGACCTTCTTTTCTGCCGTGCCTTTTTCCGGTTCGCATGAAACCGGCGTCATGGGCGTCTTCAACAAGCAGTTCGACGCCGCAGCGACCTATATCAATACCGAAAAGAGCGGCATCCCGCAGCGGATGGAAACCAAGGGAATGATCCCGTCGGGTCAGATCTGCCGCATCTGGCAGTCTCCCGAGATCACCAACGGCCCCCTGACCGCCCGCAAGAACCTGCCCGCCGACCTCATCGCGGCGATGAAGGCAGCCGTCAAGGACCTGCCGAAGAACGATCCGGAAGTCTACAAGATGATCACCTCCGGCGACGAAACCGCCAATGGTTACATCGAAGTCGACCATCAGCGCTACGAATGGATCGTCGAAATGCGCGACTGGCTGCGCCAGCAGCGCCGCCAGGGCTGATCCGGGAGTCAATACAGGGCGGCGCCGGACGTTCCGGAGCCGCCGGCCTGTTGGAAAAAGATCATGACCGATCTCTCCCTTGCGATCCGGAACTTCGAAACCGACTATGCCAATGCGCGGAAAAGCGCGCGGCGGGTGCAGGCCGTCTCGACGCTGCTCTTCCTCGGCGCCGTACTGTTTTCCGCTTATGTCGGCGGCTTCTTCGCGTTGACCGACGTAACCCTGCCCTCGGGCGAGCGCGTATCGATGCTGAAGATCTGGGCCGGCCTGCCGAGGCTCGGCGAATATCTGGAAAAGACGATCCCCACCCTTAGATTTGCGACGCTCGGTTCCGATCTCGCCGAATGGTTCTGGCGCTGGGAGACCTGGCTGCGCCTGCTCTGGGAAACCATCCTGATCGCCTACGCGGCGACCGTTCTCGGCGTTGCTGGCGGCTTCCTGCTCAGCTTTCTGGCCGCCCGCAATCTAAGCCCCGGGCGTCCGGTATCGGTCGTCGTCCGCCGCTATCTCGAAATCATCCGCACCGTTCCCGAAATGGTATGGGCGCTGATCTTCGTCTTCTGTTTCGGCGTCGGCCCGCTTGCCGGGGTCCTGGCGATCGGCCTTCACGCGACCGGCTCACTCGGCAAGCTCTATTCGGAAGCGAATGAAAACATCGACATGCGGCCACTCGACGGAATCAAGGCGTCTGGCGGCAACTGGTTTCAGCAGATGCGCTACGGTGCGGTGCCGCAGGTCATCCCGAACGTCATCAGCTATACGCTGCTGAGATTCGAGATCAACGTCCGGTCATCCTCCATCATCGGCTATGTCGGAGCCGGCGGGCTTGGTCAGGAAATCCGCACAGCCATGTCGCTGCAGGAATATACCGATCTCTCGGCACTCTTCGTCATCATCCTCTTCAGCGTGACAGTCATCGATTTTCTAAGCGAAAGATTGCGCCACAGGATCATCGGTATCTCGGAGCACTGGACATGACCGACACCCATCCTCATTCCGATGCGGATTTCGTCAGCGGCGCGAAAGCCCGCCTGCCCGGCGCCTTCGAGAGACCGCTTCTCGACCGCATGATGCCGGCGGCGATCGTTGCGGCACTCGCCGTTCCGTTCACCTACAGCGCCGTGGCCTTCGGCGCCACGCCGGCCCGGTTCATCGAGGGACTGACACGGCTCGGCAATATCCTCAGCTTCATGTTCCCACCCCATATCTGGACCACCTGGCAGGAATGGAGCGAAATCCTCGAAGGCCTCGGCGAAACCGTCGTCATGGCTTTCCTCGGAACGCTGCTGGGAGCTCTCGCCGCACTGCCGCTCGCCCTGCTCGGGGCCAAGAACATCATGCCGTTCAGCTGGCTCAGGCTTCTTTCCCGCCGCGGATTCGACGCCCTGCGCGCGGTCGAGCAGATCATCCTCGCGCTGATCTTCATCCGCGCCTTCGGCCTCGGTCCAATGGCCGGCATCCTTGCCATCGCCGTGTCGGAGATCGGCACGTTCGCAAAGCTCTTCGCCGAGGCGATCGAGAACACGTCGCGCAAGCCGGTCGACGGAGTGAAGGCGTCCGGCGGCAGCAATATGCAAGCGATACGCTATGCGATCATGCCGCAAGCGTTGCCGGTTATCCTGTCGATCATCCTTTACAATTTCGAATCGAATGCCCGCTCGGGCACCATCCTCGGCATTGTCGGTGCCGGCGGCATAGGCTTCCTGCTGGCCGATCGCATGCACGCCTTCCGTTGGCCGGAAGCGTGGTCGATCATCTTTCTGATTATCGCGACCGTCTATTGCATCGACGCGGCTTCCGCCTGGCTCCGCAAACGGCTGATATGATCCTTCAATCCGGCGGCCAATGACATAAGACCGCCGGAGATCCGGACTCATGCCATCGCGGTGGTCTGATCGTCGGTGGTCGCGCCCGGAGCGTTCGCCTTGATCGATTCGATCGCGTTCACGGCCGATGCCTTGCTCGCATAGCCTTCCGAGCTGAACATGATCTGGCCGTTGGAAGCCCGGAAACGGAAACGGAATTCACCGGCCTTATCCTTGTAGATTTCGAACCTGTACATTTTCTCTCTTCTCCTTCATGAACAACTTCAATCACTTATTCTAAAAACCGCCGCCGGTTCTGAACCCTCCGCCCGATCCGCCGCCGATACGGCCGCCACCGCCTCGCGAGCCTCCGCCGAATATCCCGCCGCCGGGGCGAGAGGGAAAGCCGGAGCGGCTCCCGCCGGGGCGATAGCCGCTGCGCAAGGCATCTCCGAGCTCGCGGGAGGAAAGCATGCCACCGATAATGCCGCCGATCACATCGCCGATCAGCTTGTCGTTGCTGAAGCCGCCGCCTTGCCGATCGTAGCCGGAGCGGCGGAATTCATCGCGGGAACGGTCGATCTCCGCGCGCTTCCTCGCCAGGTCGAGGGCGGTGCGGCGGGCTTCATCGGCCTGTTCCGCATGCCGGATCAGCTCGCTCTCGATGCTCTGCAACCGGCGGACGATCCGCTCGTCCTCGGGCGTCGGCGTCTGCAACGCATCGCGCAGCAGGACCCGCAGATCCTCCCTTTGCATGGATTCGGCAAGCTCGGCCAGCGCACCGGCCAGCCCCTTGTCCCCGTCTTCGCCGAGCAGGACTGCCCGTTCCTGCTCCAGCGCGGCATCCTCGCGTTCTAGGTCGGCGATGCGGCGGTCGGAAGCCTCAAGTTCTTCTTCCGCCTTACGGTGCGCCGCCTCGCGCCCCTCGATGCCGTCGGCTTCCAGCGCGGCACGCTCGATCGCGGTCAGCTTCGCCTCTTCCTCCGCGACCTCCGCCTTCAGCCGATCGGCATGTTCGCGCAACCGCTTGGGGATCTCCGTGAGGGTGAAGTAGTTCTGCCGGGCCGGCTCGTACTGGACGACGCGGGCCACATAACCGTCGCCCAGCCGGGCGATCGGGCCGCCGCGATAAGCCGACGTGCCGTATCCGCGTTCCCAGAGGTAGACGAAAAGTCGATCGGCGAGATAAGGCTTCGACTTCTCATCCCGGTCTGTCTCGGATTGCTTCGCCTTGACGTCGGCAGCCTGGGCTCTGGCCTCCGCACCCGACAGTTTGGCGGCCTGCGCCTGCCAGGCGAGATCCTCCGCCATCCGTTTCTGCGTCGCTTCCTCAAGACCCGTGATCGCCTCGGCCGCCTCGGCCACTTTCTTCGCCCTGTCCGTGCGCTCGTCGCGTGTCTTTGCAAGTGCGGAGAGAAGCGCCTCCCGGCGCTTCGAAAGCGCCTCCAGCTTCTGCTGCTGGTCCTCGACGATGGACAGCGCCTTGCGCTCAGCCTCGTCGAGCGTGCCGAGTATCCGGTTCTGCTTGAGTGCGTCCAGCCGGATGCGGGCGAGAGACTTGAACAATCCGGCCTGCTCCGTCCTCAGGCGCGCCGTCTCGGCTGCAGCCGCCTCGACGATCCGGGCCAGCCGGTCCTCGTCCTCGCGAAGTCCGCGGCCGGCCCGCTCGATGGAGTTCAAGGCTTCGAATGCACTGATCATCGCCGCCCTACCACTCCGTTATCTCGCCGCCGGAAACTGCCATGGAAAAGACCGGCTCCAGCGCGCCCCGCGGTTTGGTCGCAAGAACCTCGCCCTGCAGGATGCCGTCATCCGTCTTGTCCCGCCGCACAGCCTCATAGGTTTGCTGCGGCACGCGAACGCCCCATTTCGACACGGTCTTCGTCTGGCCGTTTTCCTCGCTCCGGATCGGGAAGGAAAGCAGCTGTCCGTCGGGCGTCACTGCTTCGACGATCAGGTAGTAGTTGCGCGCGCCGCTATTGACGTCGGGAATGCGAAAGATGCCGCTCTGCTCTCCAGGCCGCGACACGATCCTGAGTTCGTAGACCCGCATGAGATCGCCGCGCACCCGATCGAGGTCGGCCAAAGCGACCCGCGCCGCCTCGGCATCCGAACGCGCCAGCGCGGCCGAAGCATCGGATTGCAGCTGTTCCACACGCTCGCGCGCGTCGTCGGTCCTGGCCTCGGCGAGTGCCGCCTGACCCGCGGCCGCGATCTGCCGCGGCAACGTCTCCGTCAGCTCGATACGCGCCGCCTCTGCCGTCCGTTCGGCCACGGTCTGTTGCCAGACGGACCATCCGATCCAGGCGACGGCGAGCACGACGAGCACGGCTAGCGCCTTGCCGAAGGCGCCGCGCCTTACCCAGAGGCCGGCCAGCGTCCGCGACAAACCGGGTGGCGTCTGTTCATAGGTGAAGCGGCTCTCCTTGAGAGCCTTGATGCCCTCGTCGAGAATGCGGTCGGAGACGGTCAGGCCCTGGCTTTCGTAGATGCGCCGCAGCCTTTCCTTCAGGACATCGTCGCGCCCGTCCTGCGCCAGCTCGCGAAGGGCGACATCCTCCTGGTGGCGCAGGGTATCGACCACGTCCATGGCCAGCATCAGTTCGTCAAGGGCAGGTCCCTTGGCGCCGGAAGGGGAGGAGGTTGCCGCGGCGGTAGTTTCGGCCATGGTCGAATCCAGCGCCTGAGGCTCAGCCGATCACCAGGGCGTTCCCCTGTTCGGCAAGCCGGGCGATCCGCTTCTTGCCGTCCTCGACGGCATTGCGGATTTCCTCGCTGTTCTTCGTGGAAAGCTCCCGCATCTCGGCGATGATCTCCACTGAACGGGTCTGGAAGTTGACGACGCTATCGACCAGCTTCTTAACGGCATCGGCGCGGATGGTCGGGCCGTAGCCGGCTTTCAGGGCCTCTTCCTGCACCTTGCCGCCGATCTCGGCCAGCACTTCGAGCGATTTCGAAACGCCTTCCTTCATCTCGTTCAGGGTCTGCGTCGCCTCGTGCAGACCGAACAGGCCGGTGAACGATGCCTTCAGCGCGGTCAGAACCGATTCGTTGGTCGAGAAGAAGGACACAGCCTGCTGGTAGACCCGCTCCTTGGCATTAGTGGTCTGGACGAGACGCGCCATGACCACTTCCGACGTGTTGTAGCTAATCGTCAGGTTGTCGGCGAGGTCCTTGGCCACCTGATAGCGTCCCTCCTCGTTCTGGACCCTGCGGAGATGTTCGTCGCGCACCAGTTCGAGCTTGGCCCTTTCCGTCAGGTCGCCACCTTCCGGGAAGGCGGCAACCGCATCGGACGCCCCCTTCAATCCGGCCTTGGCGTCGTCGAGCTTTGCCTGGGCGGCCTTGAGGATTTCAAGTGCCGCGACTTCGCCATGCTTCAGGGCGCCCCGGAAATCGCGGTAGGCCTCCAGGATGGTCTGCTCGCGTTCGATATTGGCCTTGGTGTCCTTGGAGACTGCGAGATAGGTCTCCTTGATCTCGTCGAAACGGGTCGCAATGTCGCCGCGTGAAATCTTCATCCAGACGTTGGTGGCGCGCTCGAAGATGTTGATCTTGCCGTCCTCGATCTGGTCGACCATGGATTTCGCATCATCGCGGATCGAATCGAAGGCTTTCGAAATCTTTTCGTAGCGCTGCCCGATCGACATCTCGGCGACCTGTTCGCGAACGACTTCGTTGAAGACGCTCATCTGCTGCAGGGTGCGGGTGATGATCGCAATCTTTTCCGGCTCGATATCGGCGATCTTTTCAAGGAGACCGACGATCGGCGCGTCCTCCTTTTTATCGCTGACCAGGCCGAGATCGCGCAGGGTAGACATTGCCTTATCGAGATATTGCAGCGGCGTTTTGACGACGACCTCAGCCATGGAACCCTCCCTTTCAAATCGGCCGAGGGTATTCACCGCCTCAGCCAAAGTTCCCGATAAACAAGAAATAGCGGATACATTTGCCTTTAATCAAGTAATGTTCCAATCTCATGACGACCGACGTTCGAAGGTGGTGAACTGAGCGTCACCTCAAAAGAGTTAGATCCCGCCTGTATCCCGATTGCCAAACATGCGATGAAGCATGAGTTGCAGGTGTCACACTTTCCGGTGCAGGATTATGAAGAAAATCGGTTTCCTCTCGTTCGGGCACTGGACGCCCTCGCCTCAATCTCAGACGCGGTCGGCATCCGACGCGCTTCTCCAGTCCATCGATCTCGCGGTCGCGGCCGAGGAGCTCGGCGCGGACGGAGCCTATTTCCGCGTCCATCATTTCGCCCGCCAGCTCGCCTCACCCTTCCCGCTGCTTGCCGCGATCGGCGCGAAGACGAGCCGGATCGAGATCGGCACGGCGGTCATCGACATGCGCTACGAGAACCCGCTCTACATGGCCGAGGATGCCGGTGCGGCAGACCTCATCGCCTCCGGCCGCCTGCAGCTCGGCATCAGCCGTGGCTCGCCCGAGCAGGTGATCGACGGGTGGCGCTATTTCGGTTACGTCCCTCCCGACGATCAGACCGAGGCAGATATGGCCCGGCGCCACACGGAGGTCTTCCTCGAAGTGCTGCTCGGCAAGGGCTTTGCGCAACCCAATCCGCGGCCGATGTTCCCCAATCCGCCCGGCCTCCTGCGCCTGGAACCCCATTCGGAGGGCCTGCGCGAACGGATCTGGTGGGGTTCGAGCTCGAATGCCACCGCGACATGGGCGGCCAAGCTGGGGATGAACCTGCAGAGTTCCACGCTGAAGGACGACGAGACCGGCGAACCTTTCCATGTCCAGCAGGCGGCTCAGATCCGCGCCTACCGCGAGGCGTGGAAGGAGGCCGGCCACGCGCGCGAGCCGCGGGTCTCGGTCAGCCGCAGCATCTTCGCGCTGGTGGACGATCGCGACCGGGCCTATTTCGGATATGGGAATGATGGCGAGGACAAGATCGGCTTCATCGACGAGAAGACCCGGGCGATCTTCGGCCGCTCCTATGCCGCCGAGCCCGACGCCCTCATCGAGGAGCTGAAGAGGGACGAGGCGATTGCCGAGGCCGACACGCTTCTTCTGACCGTTCCGAACCAGCTCGGCGTGGACTACAACGCGCATGTCATCGAATCCATCCTGAAGCATGTAGCCCCTGCTCTCGGATGGCGCTGAAATGGGACCGGCAATCGACCATATTCGGTCGATGCCATTCCCTACGACGCGCGCGACCTTCGCGCTATCAGAATGCCCGTCAGGACAATCCCGCCTCCGGCCCATCCCAATGGGCCGAGAAGCTCGCCGAGCACGACAATGCCCAGCAATGAGGCAACCACGGGCTGGAGCAGCAGCGTGAGCGACGAGAAGCTCATCGGCAGGAATGCCAGCGCATAGATGATCAGAGCCTGTCCACCGACATGGCTGATCAGTGCGAGCGCCAGCAGGATTTCCCAGCCCCGCAGGGTCGAAGGAAGGATGGCGCTTTCCATCACAAGTGCGACGGGAAGGATGGAGAGCGCCGCGGTTGCCGTGTTCCACAGCATCACCCGCATCGTGTCGAACCGGCCCCTGGCGCTACCCAGCGCAAACATGTAGCCGGCGTAGAAGACGGCGCCGATGACGGCGGAGAGATCACCCACCCAATGGCCGCCGCCAAGGCCACCTCCATCACCCGCTTTCAGGACCACCACGCCCACCAGCGCGATCACCAGGCCGGCGATGAAGCCCCGGCTTACCTTGGCGCCGAAGAATAGCCAGCTTCCGAGCGTGACGAAGACGGGCGAAAGGTTCACCAGCAGCGTGGCATTGGCGATGCTCGTCCAATGGATGGCAAGGTGCCATGCCACGAGATCGGCGGCCAGGAAAATCCCCGGCAGCATCAGCAACGCATAGTCCGACCGGCGCTCCGGCAGGCGCATGGCCTCAGGCCGCCAGATCAGCGCGAAGGCGCATAGCGGAAGAAGGCCCAATGCAAGCCGCCAGAATGCCGTCGCCACAGGCCCGAGCTCGGAGAGCCTGACGAAGATCGGCGACCCGCCGATGGCAATGCCTCCGGCAATCAGAGCCAGGAGCGGAAGATGCCGCCGATCGGAAAGCAGATTTGCATAGGCCATGGGAGCCCCGGAAGCAGAAGGCGGAAGGTACCGCCTCCGATAGCGTCAGCCGACAACGATGGCAATGACGGCCACGCAGTCACCTGCCTTGACCAATCCAGGGAAATGCCGGGCGCAAAGGATGCCGCTCATCTTCGCACGGATTTCACCCGGTGCGGCGCCGGTCCGCCCGGTGGGATAAATACGGGCCAGGACGGCTCCTTCACGGACCTCGTCGCCCAGGTCGAAGACAGGCTCGATCAAGCCGTCCTCCTCGGCAAAGGAGAAACAATCGCCATCCGGCATGTCGAGCCAGGTCGTCGGCCCGGTTTCGGCCCGGCCGGCGACGATGCCTGCATGACGGAGCACGTTCATGACGCCGCGCTTGGCGATGCCCGCGCTTTTCGCCGTCGCCGTGCCGCCGCCGCCGAGTTCCGTGGTGATGAAGACCTTGCCCATCTCCTCGGCCGCCGTGTCGTACATGCCGACCGCATCGATCTCGAGCATCTTCATCGAATAGGGAGCGGAAAACGCCTTCACGAATTCGAAGGCGCGGGCTTCCTGCTCCTTGTCGGGCAGGATATGCGCGGCACAGAAGGGCAAGAAATCGAGCGTCTTCCCGCCAGAATGGAAATCCAGCACGATATCGGCCCGCGGCAGCAATTCACGCTGGAAGTAGTCGGCGATCTTCTGCGTCACCGTCCCGTCCGGTCGGCCGGGAAAGCTGCGGTTCAGATTGCCCTTGTCGATCGGCGAGGTCCGCGTACCGGCAAGAAAGGCCGGATAGTTCATCGCCGGAACGATGATCACGGTGCCGCGGACATCCTCCACCTTGAGGCTACGGGCGAGATCGAAGAGCGCGATCGGCCCTTCGTACTCGTCGCCGTGATTGCCGCCCGTCAGGAGCGCCGTCGGACCCTTGCCGTTGCGGATCACCGTGAGGGGGATCATGACCGATCCCCAGGCGGAATCGTCGCGGCTGTAGGGCAGCCGCAGGAAACCGTGCTGCACTCCTTCGGCCTCGAAATCCACCGTCGGGCTGATCGGGGACGGCCGCAAAGCTATTTCGCCCATGGGCCTCAATCCTTGACCATCAGCTTGCGCGGCACATTCGCCAGGCATTCGACGCCGGTATCGGTGATGAGAATGCTTTCGGTCGTCTCGAAACCCATATCTTCCAGCCAGAGGCCGGTCATGAAATGGAAGGTCATGCCGGGCTTCAGCTCGGTGCGGTCGCCCGGGCGCAGGCTCATGGTGCGCTCGCCCCAGTCCGGCGGATAGGAAAGACCGATCGGATAGCCGGTACGGTTGTCCTTGACGATCCCGTATTTCTTGAGAACCGCGAAGAAGGCGTTGGCGATGTCCTCGCAGGTATTACCGGGTTTTGCGACCGCAAGGCCGGCCTCCATGCCCTCCAGCGTCGCCTTTTCCGCATCGAGGAAGGCCTGCGTCGGCTTGCCGAGGAAGACCGTGCGCGACAGAGGCAGATGATAGCGGTTGTAGCAGCCCGCGATCTCGAAGAAGGTGCCCTCGCCCTTCTTCATCGGCCGGTCGTCCCAGGTCAGGTGCGGCGCCGACGCCTCGACGCCCGATGGCAGCAGGGGCACGATCGCCGGATAGTCGCCGCCGATGCCGTCGATGCCGCGCGTGCCGGCGTCGTAGATTTCGGCGACCAGATCGCATTTGCGCATGCCGACCTCGATCTTGTCGAAGATGCGGGCATGCATCGCTTCCACGATGCGTGCCGCGTTGCGCATATACTTGATTTCGGTTTCGCTTTTCACCGCCCGCTGCCAGTTCACGAGCGCCGTCGCATCCACAAACCGGACATTCGGCAGATGCTTCTGCAGCGAGGCGAAGGCGGCCGCCGAGAACCAGTAATTGTCC
The DNA here is from genome assembly GCF_030378245.1 of Neorhizobium sp. CSC1952. Taxonomy (NCBI): domain Bacteria; kingdom Pseudomonadati; phylum Pseudomonadota; class Alphaproteobacteria; order Hyphomicrobiales; family Rhizobiaceae; genus Neorhizobium; species Neorhizobium sp. CSC1952. The sequence goes on from NZ_CP128416.1 coordinate 1,668,025, forward strand.
ATCTCCACGCCGATCGTCAGCTTGCCGAAGCCGCGATCCGTCAGGATGCCGGAAAGATAATCCATCGGATGGCGTTCGGTGGACTGCACATAATGATCGGGATAGCCGATGATGTTCTCGTGCTTCAGATAGGCGGTGAGCTTGGCGCCGTTGGCGTCCTGGCCGCGGCCGAACCAGATCGGCTCGCCGGACGGCGGCACGATGACGGCCTGGTGCACGTAGAACGACCAGCCGTCATAACCCGTCAGCCAGGCCATGTTGGACGGATCGCTGACGATCAGCAGGTCGATCCCCTTCGCCTCCATGGCTTTCCGCGTCTTTTCCAGCCGCGCGGCATATTCGCCAAGAGAGAATTTGAGATTGGGCTGGGTCATGTTTCTTCCCTTCTTGTCCGGCGCAAAGCCGGCTCAGCTTTCGAATGCGGTGCCGGCGCCGGCGACATCCGCCCGCACGAAGGCGAGCGTGGCGATGGCGGTATCCTGAATGCCCGTGCCGGTGAGGTCTGCGAGCGTGATCTGGCCGGCGCTTTCGCGGCCCGGGTGCAGGCCGGCGACGACCTCGCCGAGCTGCGGAAAGGCGGTATCCGGCGAGATGAATCCGGCCTCTATGGCGTGATGCAGTTCCCCGAGCCGGCGCGTCTGTCTCAGGCTGTCGGCGACGTAGATATCGGCCTTGGCGATTGCCGCCGGATCGATCTCGTTCTTGTGCTCGGCATCCGAACCCATGGCGGTCACATGCTGGCCTGGCCGAAGCCAGCCGGCTTTCAGGATCGGGGTTTCGGACGGCGTCGTGGTGACGACGATATCTGCGCCCGCGACCGCAGTTTCGGGATCGGCTTCCGCGCTCACCGGGAAACCGAGTTTGGCAGACAACCCGACAGCCACGGCCTCGGCTTTTGCCAGATCGCGCGCCCAGATGCGCGCTTCCCGGATCGGCCGGACCAGGGAAAGGGCCTCAAGCTGCAATCGAGCCTGCATACCCGCCCCGAAAATCGCCGCAACGGCCGAATCCGGACGCGACAGGTGTTTTGCCGCGACGGCACCGGCGGCGGCCGTGCGTATGTCGGTCAGATACCCGTTATCGAGCAGCAGCGCCTGGACCAGCCCCGTGCGGCTGGACAAAAGAACCATCATGCCGTTGGTACTCGGCAGGCCGATCTTCGGGTTGTCGAAGAAACCGGGACTGATCTTGATCGCGAAGCTTTCGATACCCGGGACGTAGGCCGTTTTCACGTCCACCTCGCCCCGATGTTCGGGAATGTCGAGACGCAGGATCGGCGGCATGGCGACCGGCTTGGTGGCAAGTGCGTGAAAGGCATTCTCGACGCAGGCAACGGCTTCGCCGTCGAGCGGGACAAGGCTGCGCAGTTCCCTTTCGGTGAGGATGACCATCCGGCTCATGCGGCGTCCTTTCCGTAGATGGTCTCGCCGTTCATCACCCGCCGGTGCCGCTCCATATCGACATTGCGGCCGGAGAGGATCACAACGACGGGGCCGCGGCTTTCGATCTTTCCTGCAAGAAGCGCCGCGATGCCCACGGCGGCCGCACCTTCCACGACTTCGCGCTCGACCGCATAGGCGTGCCGCATGCCGGCTGCGATCTCGGCTTCGGAAAGAAGGACGACGTCGTCCAGCAGGTCCCGGCACATGGCGAACGTAACGCGGTTGTCGAGACCGATGCCGCCGCCGAGCGAATCCGCAAGGCTCGGCAGTTCCTCGACCGGCACCGGCCCGCCGGCATCGAGGCTTGCCTTCATTGCCGCGCCGCGCTCCATCGTCAGGCCGACCACCCGAACCGAGGGTTTCAGACCTTTGACAGCAGCCGCAACCCCGGCGGCAAGTCCGCCACCCGACAGCGGCACAAGAACGGTATCGACCTCCGGCACCTGTTCGACGATCTCGATGCCCAACGTGCCCTGTCCTGCGACGACGGCCGGATGATCGAAGGGCGGCACCATGACCAACCCTTCTTCAGCGACCAGCCTATCCACCTCCTCCTGCGCCTCGTCCTGCGAACGGCCGATAATGCGGACACGTGCGCCGAGGCGGCGGATTTCCGAGACCTTGTTTTCGGGCACAAGCGACGACATGCAGATGGTCGCGACAGAACCTTCCGCTCGCGCGGCAAAGGCAAGCGCCCGCCCGTGATTGCCGGTGGACGCCGCCACCACACCGCGCGCCCGCTCTTCCGCGGAAAGGGAAAGAACGGCATTGACCGCACCGCGCAATTTGAAGCTGCCGGTGGTCTGGTGGTGCTCAAGCTTCAGATGCACGGGCACGCCGACGCGTTCGCTCAACATTGCCGATTCCACCATGGGCGTACGGAGCGCGCGCCCCTCGATGCGCGCCGCAGCGGCATGGATATCGTCGAGCTGAACCGGCAAGGTCTTCCCGCTCATGGCCTCAACCTTCCGGATAGGACTTCGTCATCAGCGTGCCGAGTTCGGGACGCGGTGCGGTTTCGCCGCAAAGCCGCAGGCAGGCCCAGGCGGTGGCGAGATTGCTGCTGACGACCGGCTTGCCGATCTCGGCCTCGATCCGGGCCGCGACCTGCGCGGCGCGGACAGCCGTGCAGGAGATGAAAAGCGCCTGCGACTCCGGCGCTATTGCCTCACGAGCGAGCGAAACGAGCTCTTCCGGCGCAATGCGCGCCATCTCGCGATCGTCCTCGAAACCCAGGCAGGTGAACCGATCGATCGTGAAGCCGAGGCCGGCGAAGTAATCGGCCATCGGGCGGCTCGTCTCCACCGTATAGGGCGTCAGGATCGAAATGCGGCTTGCGCCCACGGCCTTGAGGCCTTTCACGGAGGCCGCCGTCGGCGTCACGACGGGTACACTCGGCTTGGCGGTACGGATCGCCTCCTCGATACGGGCATCGCCGATCACCACGGAGGCTGACGTGCAGGAATACATGACGGCATCCAGCGTCTCGTCCGGCAGGATGAGCGAAGCGCCTTCGGTCAGCACCGGCTGCATCTTCATCAGGTTTTCGGGCGTCGTCGGATTGGCATAGGGAATACGGCCGACATAGACGCCAATACGGTCGCTCGCGACCATGCGCTGAAAGTCGACTTCCGTCGTGTGGTCGGTGGCGAGAATGACGAGGCCGATCCGTTTCTGGAGCGGGCGGTCGTCCAGCCGCGGTTTCCGGCCGGCAAGGTTTATGTCGACAGAAGTCATGTCAGTCATCCATCCGGGCGTACCGCTCTTCCAGCCACCTTAGCCCGACGACCGAAATCAGGCTGACGACGAGGAAGAAGACGCCGACAAGCGTCATCGGCTCGATGTAGCGGTAGTTGCTGTTGGCGATGCTTTTTGCCTGGTTCATCAGTTCCAGCACGGTGATCGCCGAAAGCAGCGGCGTTTCCTTGAACATCGCGATGAAATAGTTGGCGAGTGCCGGGATCATCGGCGGCACGGCCTGCGGCAGGATGACATGGATCCAGGCCTGCCGCGTGGTGAGGTTGGCTGCCTTCGCCGCTTCCCACTGGCCGCGCGGCACGTTTTCGATGCCGGCCCGATAAACCTCGGCCGTATAGGTGGCATAATGAACGCCGATGCCGATCACGCCGGCCACCAAAGGCGACAGGCGGATGCCGACATCCGGCAGCACGTAGAAGATGAAATAGAGCTGTACGAGAAGCGGCGTGCCGCGGATGAATTCCGAGACGAAGCCGACCGTGCGCGAGACTGCGGCGACCGGCGAACGGCGCGCGATGGCGAGCGCGAGGCCGATCACCGCAGCCACGGCCGCACCGAGAACGGTGGCCAGAATGGTGATCTTGAACCCTTCGAGCAGGGTCGGCATGATCTGCCAGACGAAATCCCAATCCCACTCCATCGTCAGATCCTCACGCCATCGAGGTTGCGCGTCATCCGCCGTTCGAGCCAGCGCATGGAAACCGAGATGACCCAGGCCATGGCGAAGTAGAGAATGAGGATCGTCGTGAAGGGAATAAGCGTGTTGCCGGTCTGCGCGCGGACGACCTGCGCCTGAAAGGTCAGGTCCGTCAGCGAGATCAGCGACACGACCGCCGTGCCTTTCAGGAGCTCGATGGCATTGTTGCAGAAGGTCGGCAGCATCAGGGGCAGCGCCTGCGGCAGGATCACATGGCGCATGCGCTGGTAACGGGAGAGATTGAGGGCGGTACAGGCCTCCGTCTGCTCCCGTCCGACCGCCTTGACGGCACCGCGTACGACTTCGGCTGCATAGGCGCCGACGTTGAGCCCCAGCGCCAGCACGCCTGCCTGCAGCGGCGTAAGGGTGAAACCCGCAAAGGGGAGGACGAAATAGACCCAGAAGAGCTGCACGAAGATCGACGTGCCCCTGAAGAACTCGATATAGGTCGTCGCGAGCGCCCGCACGACGAAGAAGCGCGAGAGCCGGCCGAGTCCGGCCAGGAAAGCCATCACCAGCGCCAGAGCCGACCCCATGACGGTCAGTTGCAGCGTCACCAGTGCGCCTTCCAGAATCAGCGACAAATAGCCGGACCAATCGATCATCAGGCCTGGGTTCCTAGTCTCTTTCGGTGGGTCTGCCCCTCATCCGCCTGCCGGCAGCTCCTCCCCGCGCCTTCGACAAGATCGGGACGGGGAGAGAGCCAGGATAAGGGCAAATCTTACTGCGCGGCAGCACACTGCTTGTCGCGGGTCGTCGACATCGCGGCCTTGGCGGAGAAGCCGTAGGGCTCGATGAGCTTGGCGAACTCGCCCGATTCCTTCAGCTTCTTGAGTTCCACATCGAAGGCATCGCGGAGCGCCACGTCCTGCTTGCGGAAGGCCGCGCCGTCGCAATAGACCGGCGCGCCGACCACCGGTGCGACGACTTCGAGGTTCGGATCCTTCGCCTTGTCCATGAGATCATGGATGGAAAGGACCGGAAGCGAATAGACATCGATGCGGCCGTCCTGGAGCATCTTGATGCCGCTTTGGCCGTCCGGAACGACGATGACACGGTCACGCGGCACGCCGGCCTGGAGCGCGAGCTTCTCCTCGGTGCCGCCGCCAGGCGCGCCGATCTTCGCGTTCGCGTTGTCCGCGATGTCCTTGTAGCTCGTCAGCTTCAGCGGATTGCCCTTCTTGACGGCGAAGGCTTCCGCGTCGCAAAGGATCGGCTCGGAATAGGCGACCGCGTTGCAGCGCTCCGGCTTCATGAAGAGACCGGCGGTGATGGCATCGTGACGGCCGGCCTGCAGGCCGGGGATCATCGCGCCATATTCGGAGATCGAGGCCACGACTTCCTTGACGCCGAGACGCTCGAAGATGACGCGGGCGACATCGGGCGCCGCGCCCGAAACCTTGCCATCGGCGCCGACCGCCGTATAGGGCGGCTCGTTGGCGATGGCGATGCGGGCAAAGCCCTGTTCCTTCAGCTCCTCCAGGTCGGCTGCGGATGCAGACATGCCGCCGGCAACGGCGACGAGGGCCGCGATGCTGGCAGCGGTCGCGAGAATTCTCGTTTTCATTGTTCCCTACTCCTCTGGTTTTCCTATTTATTCTTCGGGCTATGTCACCGCCTCCGGCGGTCAGACGCGGTGCCCCGCCGCTATGATCTTGCGCAGAAAGATCTGGGTGCGTTCCTGCCTTGGATTGCGGAAGATCTCCTCCGGCCTGCCTTCCTCGACGATCTTGCCGCGATCGAAGAACAGCACGCGGTCCGCGAAATCGTGGGCGAACCCCATCTCGTGCGTCACGAGAAGCATGGTCATGTCGGTCTCGGCCGCGAGCCGCTTCATGACGCTCAGCACTTCCTCGACCAGTTCCGGATCGAGCGCGGACGTCACTTCGTCGAAGAGCATGATCTTGGGCGAGAGCGCCAAAGCGCGGGCGATCGCGACACGCTGTTTCTGACCGCCTGATAGCTGCGCCGGCACGCTCTTGGCCTTATCCGCCATGCCGACCATGTCGAGCAGTTCCATAGCTCGTTTCTCCGCATCGGCGCGCGATACCCCTTGGGTCAGCATCGGCGCGAGCGTGACGTTGTCGAGGACGCATTTGTGGGGAAACAGATTGAAGTGCTGGAAGACCATGCCGATCTTCTTGCGCATGCGGTGCAGATGGCGCTCGTCGGCGAGAACCAGGTCGGCCCCCTTTTTCATGTGATAGAGCTGCTCTCCATCGACCTCGATATGGCCGCCGCTGATCGTTTCCAGCGTCATCAGAATGCGCAGGATCGTCGTCTTGCCCGAGCCGGAAGGCCCGATCAGCGCCAGCTTCTCTCCCGGCATCACATCGATCGACAGGCTGTCGAGAACGGTCAGCGGACCGAACCTCTTCACGATGTTGTCGATGCGGATGATGGGCGACGCCATTCATGTCTCTCCCTGTTGAGACAAGCAATGCATCAACGATGACGGGGTCAGGAAATCATGTCAATTCGGAAAATAATATCATGACAATATTTATCCACCTGCACAAACTGCAGGCGCTTGCGTCAAATCGCAAGCAGCAGCTCTTCGGGATTTCCCTGTGCCAGGGAGGCGACGATCCCGAGCCCCGTGCGCAGCTCGCTTTCCGTCGTCGATCCCAGGGAGATGCGTACGGCCGGCGTCCAGCCGTGATCCGTCGTGTGAAACGACTTGCCCGGCGCGATACCGACGCCGCGCAACCGCGCCTGCGCCACAAAGGCCTCGTCCGTATGACCGCAGGAGAGCGGCAGCCATACGTGCAGGCTTTGCGGATGCGTGCGGTAGGACAGACCCGCCAGCATTTCAGCGGCGATGGCATGACGGCTGGCGAGTGCGCGTCGCTGCCAGTTGACCAGTTCCATTGCCGTGCCGTCGCTCACCCAGCGCGTGGCGATCTCCGCCATTGCCGGCGTTGCCATCCAGTTGGAAACCAGATGGCGATTGGCGACGGCCGCGACATAACGGTCTGGCGCGGCAAGATAGCCGATCCGTAATCCGGGAACCGTCGTCTTGGTGAAAGTCGTCACATAGAGCGTGCGTTCCGGCGCGAAGGCGGCCACCGGCGGCGGGCGATCCTCGACCATCGGGCCGAGAATGTCGTTCTCGATGATGGCGATGTCATGCCTGGCGGCTACCGCCGCCAGCGCTTCCCGGCGTTTTGCGCTCATCAGCGCCGCCATCGGATTGATGACCGAAGGCTGCAGGAAGATTGCCCGGATCGGCCCTTTGCGGCAGGCCTCGTCCAGCGCCTCGGGGATCATCCCTTCCTCATCGATCGCCAGCCCTTCCAGATGCAGGCCGAGATAGGTGGACAGCGGCACGAGCGTATGATGGCTGACCGCTTCCGTGGCGACGGTCGAGCCGGGAGGCGCGACGCTCATCAATGCAACCGTCATTCCCGACGTTGCTCCGTTCGTCAGGCTGACGTTCAACGGCGACACGTCCAGGCCGCAGCGCGCCAGCCATTCGGTCGCAACGGCGCGGTGGCGGGGAAACACCATGTTCGGCCGGAACGACAGGGCCGAGCTCGCCGGCAGGTTTTCCGAAAGCCAGGCGAAGGCCTGCCGCATCCGCTCGACATGGATCTGCTCGCAAACGGGCTTCAGGATCGAAAGATCGATGACCTCACCGAGCCTTTCGGGCAGATAGGGTGGTTCGGGCTCCGGCGTCTGCGTCTGCACGAAGCTGCCCCGCCCGATCTCGCCGGAGATCAGCCCCCGGCGGATGAGGTCGTCATAGGCGCGGCTCACCGTCTGGACCGAAAGGCCGAGATCGTCCGCCATGCGGCGATGGGTCGGCAGCTTGGTCCCGTTGGCGAGCTTTCCCTCCTGGATGGCGCGCGCGATCTGCTCGGCAAGCGAAAGATAGGCCGGTCGGCGGAGCTGGGACGGATCGGGACGCCAATTTGTCATGATTTTGACTGTGCTTAAAATCAGTTCAATTGACAATGGCAAAACGAATTTTCATTGTCTTTCTCAACAACCGCACAAGGGAACCGCATGAAACTCGACGCCATCGACCTCCGAATTCTCGAAGCGGTCCAGGGCGATGGCCGGATCACCAAGCTGGCGCTGGCCGAAAAGGTTGGCCTTTCGCCGACGCCCTGCTGGATGCGCCTGCGCAAGCTGGAGAAGGCGGGCATCATCACCGGCTATCATGCCCGGCTTGCCCCCCGGAAGATCGCGCCGATCGCCAGCGTCATGGTGGAGATCACGCTCGCCAACCATCGCCAGAGCGATTTCGACCGTTTCGAACGGGCCGTGGCGGCCATTCCCGAGATCACCGCGTGCTGGTCGGTCGGCGGCGGCGTCGATTACATCGCCAAGGTCGTCACCCCCGACATCGACGCCTATCAGCGCCTGATCGACGGCCTGCTCGACCGCGAGCTCGGTATCGAGCGCTACTTCACCTATATCGTGACGAAGACGGTGAAGGAGGAAACGGGCGTGCCTGTCACCGCTCTCTTCGAGACGGATGCCGGCGAGCGGCCATAGACAGTTTCTCCTCGAGGCCCGGCCAGTTTAGACCATCTCTCTCTTTTCCTGCCGCGGAATGGACAATCTCTCGCTCCGGCAAGGCGATACTTGAGCCACGAGCCGAACGAGGATCTGGCCATGACCGCAATTTTTGCACGCCCCGCCTATCACGAGGCCCTGACGCGGCTCAGCGACCGCCAGCTGCTGCGCGATCTCGCTTATGTCGGCGGGCGCTGGGTCTCCGGCGCCGAAGGCCGCAGCTTTCAGGTGACCGATCCCGCCTCCTCCGCAACCCTTGCCTGGGTCGCGAGCCTTGGCGCCGAGGAGACCGGTACCGCAATCGACGCCGCCGCTGCCGCCTTTCCTGCCTGGCGGTCGAAGCTGCCGCAGGAACGGGCGGCGATCCTGAAGGAGTGGCACCGTCTGATGCTCACCGCCAGGGAAGACCTCGCCCTCCTCATGACGCTGGAACAGGGCAAACCCCTTGCCGAATCCCGCGGGGAGATCGACTACGCCGCCTCCTTCATCGAGTGGTATGCCGAAGAGGGCAAGCGGGTGAACGCGGAGAGCGTCACCAGCCATCTTGCCAGCGCGGAGATGATCGTGCGGCGGGAAGCGCTCGGCGTCGCCGGCATCGTGACGCCCTGGAACTTCCCCTCTGCCATGGTCACCCGCAAGGTCGCCGCCGCACTTGCCGCCGGCTGCACGGTCGTCGCACATCCCTCTTCCGAAACGCCGCTTTCGGCACTGGCGCTTGCCGAACTTGCCGAACGCGCAGGAATGCCCGCGGGCGTGTTCAACGTCGTCACCGGTGACGCTGCGCCCATCGTCGGCCGGCTCTGCGAAGATGCGCGGGTCAGGGCAATGAGTTTTACCGGCTCCACCGAGATCGGCCGGCTGATCGCCGCGCAGTGCGCGCCGACGATGAAGCGGCTCGTGATGGAGCTCGGCGGGCACGCGCCTCTCATCGTCTTCGACGACACCGATATCGATCGGGCCGCCGATATCGCGATTGCCGCCAAATTTGCGACCTCCGGACAGGACTGCCTGGCAGCCAACCGGATATTCGTCCAGCGACCCGTCCTCGATGCCTTCAACAAGGCTTTCGCCGAGCGGATTGCCGCCTTGAAGGTGGGGGCCGGTCTGACCGAAGGCGTCGAAATCGGCCCGCTGATGCACGAGCGGGCGGTGACGAAAGTCGAGGCGCAGGTGAAGGACGCGCTCGACAAGGGTGCCAAGCTGCTTATCGGCGGCAAGCGCCACGAGGCCGACTCCCTTTTCTTCGAACCAACACTGCTCACCGACGTACCGGCCGATGCGGCCATCATGCGCGAGGAGACCTTCGGACCGGTCGCCGCCGTCACCGCCTTCGATACCGAGGAGGAGGCTGTCGCCCGCGCCAACGACACGGAATACGGCCTTGTCGCCTATGCGGTCACCGAAAACGGCGCGCGGCAGATGCGCCTCGGCCGCGCGCTCGAATACGGAATGGTCGCGATCAACCGCGTGAAGATCACCGGCGGGCCGATCCCCTTCGGCGGCTGGAAACAGTCCGGTCTCGGTCGGGAAGGTTCCCGCCACGGCATCGAGGCCTTCACCGAACTCAAATATCTCTGCATCGACACCGCCGGCTGAGCGGTCCCGCAATCCTGAAGGAAAAGCCAATGCTCGAAAGAAACAACGAACTCACCGCCTGGGACCGGGACCATTTCTTCCATCCTTCGACCCATATGGGCATGCACGCGCGCGGCGAAACGCCGACGCGGGTGATCGGCAGCGGCGAAGGCGTCTACATCACCGACCAGAACGGCCGCACCAGCCTCGATGCCTTTGCAGGGCTTTACTGCGTCAATGTCGGCTACGGCCGCCAGAAGATAGCCGATGCGATCGCCGAACAGGCACGCAACCTCGCCTATTACCATGCCTATGTCGGGCACGGCACGGAAGCCTCGATCACGCTTGCCAAGATGATCATCGACCGCGCGCCGGAAGGCATGTCCAGGGTCTATTTCGGCCTATCGGGCTCGGACGCCAACGAGACCAACATCAAGCTGATCTGGTATTACAACAACATCCTCGGACGGCCGGAAAAGAAGAAGATCATTTCGCGCTGGCGCGGCTATCACGGCTCCGGCGTCATGACCGGCAGCCTCACCGGCCTCGAACTCTTTCACAACGCCTTCGACCTGCCGCGCGTGCCGATCCTGCATACCGAAGCACCCTATTACTTCCGCCGGCCGGATCGTTCGATGAACGAGGAGCAGTTCTCGCAATATTGCGCCGACAAGCTGGAGGAACTGATCCTCTCGGAAGGTCCTGAGACGATCGCTGCCTTCATCGGCGAGCCGATCCTCGGCACCGGCGGCATCGTGCCGCCGCCGAAGGGTTATTGGGAGAAGATCCAGGCCGTGCTCAAGAAGTACGACATCCTGCTCGTGGCCGACGAGGTCGTGACCGGCTTCGGCCGCCTCGGCACCATGTTCGGCTCCGATCACTACGGCATGAAGCCCGATCTCATCACCATCGCCAAGGGACTGACCTCGGCTTACGCGCCGCTCTCCGGCACGATCATTTCCGAGAAATTCTGGCAGGTTCTGGTGCAGGGTTCCGATCAGCTCGGCGCGATCGGCCATGGCTGGACCTATTCGTCCCATCCGATCTGCGCGGCGGCCGGCATCGCCAATCTCGAACTGATCGATGAGATGGGTTTGGTGCAGAATGCCGGCGAGACCGGCGCCTATTTCCGGTCCGAGCTGGCGAAGGCGGTCGGCGGCCACAAGCATGTGGGCGAGGTGCGCGGCGACGGCCTCATGGCGGCCGTGGAATTCGTGGAAGACAAGGACGACCGCCGGTTTTTCGATCCTTCTCAAAAGATCGGTCCGCAGATCGCGGCCGCACTGCTGGAGCGGGGCGTCATCGGCCGCGCCATGCCGCAAGGCGATATCCTCGGCTTCGCGCCGCCGCTCTGCCTCACCCGGGAGGAGGCGGATATCGTCGTGAAGGCCACGGCTGATGCAATCGATAGTATCCTTGCAAACCGCTGACGGGGCAGAAAGATGAATTCCATACCGGAAACGATGGCAGCCGTTTTGCTGACCGGCCATGGCGGCCTCGACAAGCTCGTCTATCGGCAGGATGTTCCCGTGCCCAGGCCCGCAGCCGGCGAAGTCCTCATCCGCGTGACCGCTTGCGGCATGAACAACACCGATGTCTGGGTACGGGAGGGCGCCTATGGGACGGAGGACGATCCGGGCGCCGTCTCCACATGGCGGCGGCAGGGCAATACGCTCACGTTCCCGCGCATCCAGGGCACCGACACGGTCGGTCACATCGTCGCCGTCGGAGAGGGTGTCGATCCGGCGCGGATCGGCGAGCGGGTGATGGTCGATTTCTCCATCTATAATCGCGAGGACGACAGTCTTGCGGATATCGACTACATGGGCCATGGCCGCGACGGCGGCTATGCCGAGTACATGGCGCTGCCCGCCGAAAACGCCCATGTGGTCGATACGGATATGAGCGATATCGAGCTTGCGACCTTCTGTTGCGCTTACCTCACCGGCGAGCGGATGCTGGAAAGGGCAAGGCTTTCAGCCGGCGAGCGGGTGCTCGTTACCGGGGCCTCGGGCGGCGTCGGCTCGGCGATCGTTCAGCTGGCTCGGGCGCGCGGCGCCATTCCGATCGCCGTGGTCGGCCCGGGCAAGGAAAAGGCGCTCATCGATATCGGAGCCGAAGCCGTGGTGACGCGCGGCAAAGGCGATCTTGTCGAAGCCGTGGCCCAGGCGGCGGGCGGTGCGCCGATCGATGTGATCGCAGATCTGGTGGCCGGCCCCATGTTCAACGATCTCCTGAAAATTCTTCGCCCCGAAGGCCGCTATACGACCGCCGGCGCGATCGCCGGACCGGTCGTGCAGCTCGACCTCAGAACGATGTATCTGAAGCAGCTTGAGCTGCACGGCTCCAGCCAGGGAAGCCGCGCCGATTTCCGCCGCCTCGTCGGCTATATCGAAAGCGGGAAGATCCGGCCGATCGTCGGAGGCGTCTATCCGCTGTCCGAATTCCATCGCGCGCAGGGCGACTTCATGGCCAAGAACTTCATCGGCAAACTGGTTGTCGTTCCCGATCAACGGTAAGCCGAGATCGATTGCGCCCGGGCCGCTTCGATGCGCGTGTCGTTCACCGCGATCGCATGAAGCGATTTCGGCGCAATTGCTGACGGCGTTTTCGCGCTCGCCGCGATTCATGGTTAAATGCAGGCGATTCTCCGTCTTTTGCATTTTGCCTTGGGTGCCATGTCATTTCTGGATTTCATTTACCGGCCCTTCGAGACGCTGATCCGTCCGCTCGATATCCCTTATAAGCCGCTACCCTCGCGAGGCCCTTTCACCCTGCTTCTCCATTTCGTCCGGATGTTCCGCGGGATCCTCATTTCGATCGCCGTCTTCGCCATGCTGGTGGAAGGCATCAATCTCACGGTCATCTGGGGTCTGTCGATCATCGTGGATGGTGTTACCTCGAAGGGAGCGGGGGCTTTCCTGCAGGACGAGTGGCCTCTGCTCACCATCCTCGGCGTGCTGATCTTTCCGGTTCTGCCCCTCTTCGCATTCTTCGCCAATGCGCTCGCCTCGCAGGCGGTCGCCGTCTGCATGCCGGTGGCGATCCAGTGGCAGGGGCACAAGGCCGTCGAAAAGCAGGATCTGGGCTTTTTCCACGACCTGTTTGCCGGCCAGGTCGCCTCGCGCCTGTCGCAGGTCGCCTCCGCCGTCCAGCAGCAGGTCGTCGTCGCCTTCCAGACCATACCGCATTTCCTCGTCCAGTTTACCGGATCGCTGCTGCTGCTCGGTACGGTTGCCTGGCCGCTCGCCCTGCCGGTCTTTCTCTGGATCGTCGCAAGTGTCGGCATTGCCGTGATCGCAGTACCGTATTTTGCCGAACGGTCCCGGCTTTCCGCCCGGCAGCGGAGCCTGGTGGTCGGCTCCATGACCGACCTCTACAGCAATATCCAGATGGTGAAACAATTCGCCGCCGAAGATAGCGAAGCGGGAGCGCTGCGCCGCGTTTTCGTGAATGCGGTGGAAACCCAGCAGAAGGAGCGGCGTATCTACCTTACGACCGATACCGGCATCCTCACCCTCAATGTTTCTCTGTGGTTCGCCATGCTGACTGTCGGCTTCTGGGGCATGATCGACGGGTTCATCAGCACCGGCCAGTTCGTAGCCGCGATCTACATCGCACAACGGCTGTCGGGCAACGCACGGGCCTTCCTGCAGATGGGCCAGCAGATTTTCCAGGCGGTAGGCACGATCCGGGACGCAATGCCGGTAATGACGACGCCTCCGACTGTGATCGATACGCCGGATGCCGCGCCGCTTGCCGTCACCCGTGGCGAAATCCGCTTCGAGAACATTCATTTCGAATACCGGGCGGGCCGAAGGGTCATCGATCACCTGACACTAACGGTGCATGCCGGCGAAAAGGTCGGGCTGGTGGGTCTTTCCGGTGCCGGCAAGACGACATTGGTCAGCCTGCTTCTGCGGTTCTACGATTTGAAGAGCGGCTCGATCCTCATCGACAACCAGGACATCCGCTCGGTAACTCAAGCGAGCCTGAGAGAGAACATAGGCGTCATTTCCCAAGAGGTTTCGCTGCTGCATCGCTCCGTAGGCGACAACATCCGTTACGGCCGCCCGGATGCGTCACGCCATGAAATCGAGCAGGCAGCCAAGGCTGCGCAGGCGGATCAATTCATCGCCGAGCTTACCGACAAAGAAGGCCGTACCGGCTATGAAGCCTTTGTCGGCGACCGCGGCGTCAAATTATCCGGCGGCCAGCGGCAACGCGTCGCCATTGCAAGGGTGCTTCTCAAGGACGCTCCCATCCTCGTGCTCGACGAAGCAACGTCCGCACTGGACAGCGAATCCGAAGCTGCCATTCAAGACAAGCTGGCCCTGCTGATGGACGGCAAAACCGTGATCGCCATCGCCCACCGCCTCTCGACGATCGCGAAGATGGACCGGATCGTGGTGCTCGACAAAGGCCGCATCGTGGAAGAAGGAACGCCCGACGAGCTGCTCGCGCGTGACGGGCTTTATGCCAGGCTCTGGAAACGGCAGACCGGCGGCTACATCGCCGACGTCATAGAGGACGAATGAGCCTTGCCCGACCATCGGCATGCCGATCCGTGCTCTGCAGAATCATCATCCGATCGGTCTCCTCGCCAACCGGAATACTCGCCTGGCTTCCGGCCCGGGAACACGCAATCCCCGCCGCGACAGCGGCGCGTTGCATGGCCGCTTCGAGTGGCAAGCCACGATCGAGCGCGGATGCGAGAACGCCGACGAAGCAGTCTCCCGCCGCAGTTGTGTCCACGACGTCGATGGGCATGGCGGAGACGCGGATTTCTTCGCCCTTGAAGCAGGCTTCGGCACCGTCACCACCGAGAGTGCGGAGGACCCCGGTATTCAACCTGCGCGCAATCTCGGATGCCGAGGGGCCGCAGTCCAGCCAATCCGCCAGAGCAGCCGCTTCGTCTTCATTGACGACCAGCAGGTCGCAAAGAGAGAGCAATGAAGGCTCAAGCCGAACCGCCGGCGCCAAATTCACGATCGACATCTTGCCGGCGTTCCGGGCGCGCCGCATCAGTTTGGCCGTTTCCTCGCGGTCGTTCTCCATCTGCATCAGCACGATATCGGCTCTGCCGAGCAGATCATCGTTCAGGGCATCCGAGGAAGCCGCGAGATTGGCACCGGCGGCGACCGCGATCATGTTGCGACCTTCACCGTCGATCAAAATCGACGCGCAACCCGTTGGAACGGGCGCCCTTTCAACACGGCGGATATCGACAATGCCGGCAAGGTTCTTCATCGCGACCTCGGCGAGAGGATCATCCCCCACGGCACCGACCATGACGACTTCGGAGCCATCGCGTGCCGCCGCCAGTACCTGGTTCGCACCCTTGCCGCCTGCCTCCGTACGGAATGAGGTCGCCAACAGCGTCTGCGCCGGCTGCGGCATGGCCGCGACCGAAAAGACGAAATCGACATTGATCGAACCGAAGGTGACTATCACGGCATAATCTCCTGTTACGCGACCTGGAAGAAATGCCCGTCCCCGGCCTCCTGATAGCGGCGCTGCGGCGGTGCATAGTCGACCGTGCGGAAAGGGCTCTTGATCTCGTCGCTCGAAATCCGGCGCGTCTGCCGGCGCGAGGGATCGGCGATCGGCACCGCCGCCATCAGCCGCTTCGTGTATTCGTGCTGCGGATTTTCGAAGACGGCCTGCCGAGGGCCGATCTCGACGATTTCACCGAGATACATCACCGCCACCCGGTGGCTGATCCGTTCCACGACGGCCATATCGTGGGAGATGAAGAGATAGCCGAGCCCGTATTTCTCCTGCAGGTCGAGCATGAGATTGATGACCTGGGCCTTGACCGAGACATCGAGGGCCGAAACGGATTCGTCGGCGATGATCAGCTTGGGTTCGAGCGCAAGGGCTCTTGCGATGCAGACGCGCTGACGCTGGCCGCCCGAGAACTCATGCGGAAAACGGTTCGCCATCGATGCGGAGAGACCGACCCGTTCCAGCAGTTCCCCGACACGCTTCTTCGCCTCCGCAGCGGTGGCAAGCCCATGCGCGATGATCGGCTCCGCGATCGCCTCGCCGATCCTGATGCGCGGATTGAGGCTTTCGAACGGATCTTGGAAGATCATCTGCGCTTCGCGGCGTATATCCGCCAACTGCGACTTTCCGGCGCCGAGCACATTCTTTCCGTCGATGCGGATTTCGCCGGCTGTCGGATCGGTGAGCCGGATGATGGATCGGCCGGTCGTCGACTTGCCGCAGCCGGATTCGCCGACGAGCGACAGCGTCTCGCCCTGCCGCAATTCGAGGGAAACGCCTTCGACGGCGTGGATGCGGCCGATCGTCTTGCGCAGGAAACCCTTCTTGATGGCGAAGCGAGTGACGAGATTGTCGACCTTGAGGATGGGATCGGCATTCCGCTTCACCGTGTCCTCGGTCGGTTTAACCGGCTGGATCTCGCCGGTCTTCATATCAACCTGCGGAAAGCGGAGTGGCCGTTCGAGGCCACGCATGGAACCGAGCTGCGGAACCGCGGACAGAAGCGCGCGGGTGTAAGGATGTTTCGCCGCCTTGAAGATGCCGCGTGTCGTGCCGCTCTCGACGGCCTCGCCACGATACATGACCACGGTGCGATCGGAAATTTCGGCCACCACGCCCATGTCGTGAGTGATGAAGAGAACAGACATGCCCTCCTCTTCCTGCAGCGTCTTGATGAGCTCCAGGATCTGCGCCTGGATAGTGACGTCGAGCGCCGTGGTGGGTTCGTCGGCGATCAGGAGCTTCGGATCGCAGGCAAGCGCGATCGCGATCACGACGCGCTGGCGCATCCCGCCGGAGAAGTTCATCGGGTATTCGTTGAGGCGCGACCTGGCCGACGGAATGCGAACCTTCTCCAGAAGCCGGACGGCTTCGGCTTCCGCCTGAGAATACGTCATGCCGCGATGCTGTACGAGAACCTCAGTGATCTGCTGGCCGATCCTCAGCACCGGATTGAGGCTGGTCATTGGCTCCTGGAAGATCATGCCGATGCGGTTTCCGCGAATGGACTGCATCTCGCCAAGCGGAAGATCAAGGAGGTTTCTGCCCTCGAACTCGATCCTGCCGGTGACGCGGGAATTGGCCGGCGAAAGGAGCCGCATGATCGACATGGCGGTCACGCTCTTGCCCGAGCCGGACTCGCCGACGACCGCGACGGTTTCCTTTTCGCCGATATCGAAGCTCACGTCGCGGACGACGTTCTGCCACTCGCCGTCGACGCGGAAGGAGGTGGTGAGGTTGGAGATAGAAAGTGCCGGTTTGGTCATGACTCAGCCTTCCCGCCGGGGATTGAGGATATCGCGCAGGGCATCGCCGATCAGGTTGATCGCGACGATGAGCAGCAGCAGCGCAAGACCGGGGAAGAAGCTGATCCAGTAATCCCCGGAGAGAAGATATTCGAAGCCGTTCGAGATCAGCAGCCCGAGCGACGGTTCCGTCACCGGCAGACCGATGCCGAGGAAGGAGAGGGTCGCTTCCAGCATGATGGCATAGGCGACGCGCATGGTGGCCACGACGATCAGCGGCGGCAGGCAGTTCGGCAGGATATGCCGGAAGAGGATGCGCCGGTCTGGCAGCGCCATGGAGCGGGCGGCATCCACATAGGCACGCTTGCGTTCGACGAGCGCCGATCCACGGATGGTGCGGGCGTAATAGGCCCATTGCGTCACGATGAGCGCGAGGATGATCTTGTCGACGCCCTGCCCAAGGATGGCGAGGAAGATCAGGGCGATCAGGATCGCCGGAAAGCTGAGCTGGATATCGACGATGCGCATCAGGACGGAATCGACACGGCCGCCGGCATAAGCGCTCACAAGCCCGATCGACGCGCCGACGACCAGCGCGATCGCGGCGCTCGATATGCCGACGAGAATGCTGGTACGCAGCCCATAGAGGATGGCGCTCAGAAGATCGCGGCCCTGGTCGTCGGTGCCGATCACATAGGCCAGCCCGTTCATGCTTTCCGAACCCGGCGGCAAGCGACCGTCGAGGATGTCGAGCTGCGACAAATCGTAAGGGTTCTGGGGCGCGATGACCGGCGCCAGAACTGCCGCGATGACGAAGATCAGCACCAGCACGATGCCGAGAAGCGCCAGTTTATCCTGCAGCAAGGCCGAGATCGTCTGGCGGAAGGGCGAGCGGGATACGGGCGGTTTGCCACCATTATTGCCGACGTGAACGGAGGTGGTCGTGTTTGTCTCCTGGTTCATCACGAATTCCCTTCAAGACGAACGCGTGGATCGACGATCGAATAGAGGATGTCGACGAGCAGGTTGATGACGCTGAACATCACGACCGTGATCATCAGGTAGGCGAGGATGACCGGGCGATCGAGAACGGCGATG
Source organism: Neorhizobium sp. CSC1952 (assembly GCF_030378245.1). Taxonomy (NCBI): domain Bacteria; kingdom Pseudomonadati; phylum Pseudomonadota; class Alphaproteobacteria; order Hyphomicrobiales; family Rhizobiaceae; genus Neorhizobium; species Neorhizobium sp. CSC1952. Next base: position 1,686,372 of record NZ_CP128416.1, read on the forward strand.
GCGTCGATGATCAGCTTGCCCATTCCGGGCCAGGCGAAGATGGTCTCGGTGACGACGGCGAAAGCGATCAGGGAGCCGAGCTCAAGGCCGATCACCGTGATCAGCGGGATCAGCGTGTTCTTGAGGACGTGGACGAGCACGATGCGGCGTTCGGTGAGCCCCTTGGCCCTGGCGAAGCGCACGAAATCGAGCTGCATCGTCTCCATGACGCCCGCGCGGGTCAGGCGGATGACAAGCGAGATCTTGAAGAGCGCCAGATTGAACGCGGGCAGCAGAAGGTGGGAGAGGCCATCCAGCGTGAAGAGGCTGACCGGGACGCCGAAGACCGGCACCGTGTCTCCACGGCCCGATGCCGGCAGCCAGCCGAGCTGTACGCTGAACAACATGATCATCACGAGGCCGATCCAGAAGGTCGGCAGGCTGAAGCCGAGGATCGAGAAGGTCATGATCGACTTCGAGATCAATCCCTTCGGCTTCAGACCGGCATAGACGCCGAGCGGAATTCCGGCAATCAGCGCCATGACCAGCGCCACGAAGGCAAGCTCCAGCGTCGCCGGCATGCGGTTCAGGATCAGGGTCAGGGCTGGCTGGTTGAAGACGAAGGAATTGCCGAGATCGCCCGACAATGCACGTGTGAGGAAAAGCCAGTATTGTTCCAGGACCGGCTTGTCGAGCCCGAAGGACTGGATGACCTGAAGGCGCTCGGCCGGCGTCGCCGTCGGGCTCAGCAGCACGTCGACCGGATTGCCGACGAGATAAAGTCCGACGAACACCAGGACCGACATGACGAAAAGGGTCAGAATGGTCTGTATCGACCGGCTTAGCAGATAACCGCTCATAGGGATCAGCCTCCCAGCAACTTGGCCTCGGGCGGGGCAACGCGTCCATAGCGCGATATCCGCTCGATCAGCAGATTGATGAAGCCCGCCTCGTCCATATCGGTAACGACGGTCGCATCCGCGACATGGGCGATCTTCCGGTGGAAATCGGCGTAGGTGTGGCCCTTCGTGAGGCCGGTGACCTGCACGCCGACGGCGGCCTTCCGGCTTTTGAAAAGATCGGGCCGGATCAGCCAGGCGATCGTGGTGGCATCGTGAATGGGGCCCCCCGGCCGTCCGAAGCGGTCGATGTCACTGCGATCGAATCTGGAAAACAAATTGAAGAGCGCGGTGCCCGCTGGCCCACCCTCTTCGGCAAAACGCTCGAAATGCTTTTGCGTGAACAGCGCCTGGAACGTCATGTCGAGGGGCATGACCACGACCGGTACGCCGGACCGATAGACGATCTCGGCTGCGTGCGGATCCGCATAGATGTTGAACTCGGCCCAGGGCGTGCGGTGACCGAGCGCAGTGAACGCCCCACCCATCGAGACGACCTGGCGGATACCGCGCGCCACATCGGGATGCTGGATCAGCGCGAGCGCTATATTGGTGAGCGGCCCGATGGCGCAGATGGTGATCGGATCGCCCGTTTCGGCCGCCTCGCGAGCCTTCCGAACGATGAAATGCACCGCATGCTCGTCAGCCGGCCTGACGCCGCTTCCGGCTACGAGATCATCGCCGAACGAGCCGATCCGCGCATATTTGCCGAAGACCTGATCCCTGACCAGCGGACCCGGCGCGCCCGCATGGACCGGGACGTCGCTCCGGCCGGACAGGCCAACGATCTTGCACGCGTTCGCGACAGCGTCGTCCAGCGGAACGTTTCCCGCGACGACGGTGAGGCCAAGCACATCGATTTCCGGCGAGGCCAGCGCCATCAGGATGGCGGCGGCATCGTCGACGCCCGGATCGGTATCGATGATGACCTTGTGAATGCTCATGCCACGGCCTTCTCGGCATAGCGCGAAAGCCGCTCGAGGAAGAATTCGATCACGCCCTCGGCATCGACCCTGGTGACAATATCCGCATTGGGCTCCAGACCGCTCTTGCCATACCAGTCGGCAATCGTCTGCCCCATGCACAATTCGCTTTCATGCTCGACAAAGACGCGGGCACGCTGCGTCTCGAAGAGGCCGGGAGCGAGCAGATAGGCGATCACGAGCGGATCATGCAGCGGACCGCCGCGCGATCCGTAGCGGCGCACGTCGTTGCGGTCCCAGAATGCCATCAGCTCGGCCAGGGTTTCGGAAATACGCCCGCTCACTTCGGAAAACTGCGCGACATGCTCCGGCTTCAGCATGACCTGATGCGTCGCGTCGAGCGCCAGCGCCACGATCTGTACGCCGCTGGAAAAGACCACATGCGCCGCATGCGGATCGGCAAGAACATTGAATTCCGACGTCATGGTACGGTTACCGGGTTCGCGATAGGCCCCGCCCATCATGACCACCCGCTCGACGCCCTCGGCGATCTGCGGCTTCATCCGCAAGGCGACCGCCAGATTGGTCATCGGTCCAAGACAGCAGATTGTAATCCGTTTGCCTTCGTTTCCTGCAGCACTCAGCGTCTCGATGAGAAAATCAACCGCGGATTTGCTTTCGGCAGTCTTGACCGGTTCCGGCAGCGTGGTGTTGCCGAGGCCGTTCTTGCCGTGAAACTGGCCATAGATGGGCTCCCGGAACATCGGCCGGAAGCAACCGGCATGGACGGGGATGTCGGTCCGGCCGCCGAGCTCGCAAACCTGAAGGGCGTTGCGGACCGTCCGTTCGAGCGGCTGGTTGCCGCAGACGGGCGTGATGCCGAGGATTTCCAGTTCCGGAGAGACGAACGCAGTGAGAAGCGCGATCGCGTCGTCGATCCCGGGATCGCAGTCGATGATGATCGGAATTGCAGTCATTCTGAAATTGCCTGTGGTGTATCGAATGGGAAAACCGACGCTCAGAGAGCGCCGACATCGCGCAGCACGGCGCCGATCTCCGCACGGGCGGCCTCACCGAGCGCAGCCTGCGGAGCGATCGGCGCACCGACCGGAAAGCCCTGCAGTTCGAGCGCCGTCTTGATGCATGCGGCGATCGAATATTTCGCGAAGATTTCGTTGACCTTCCAGAGAGGCCGCTGCAGTTCCATGGCCTTAGCCCAGTCGCCTGCCCTTGCGGCCTCATAGAGAGCAATGCTCTGCCGAGGGACGATGCAGGCGGGACCGGCCATCCAGCCGACCCCGCCGATCATCATCACGCAAGCCGGAATATGAGCGGAAGCGGCGAACACGTCCATCCGGCCGCGGGTCCGCTCGATGATGGAGAGGAGGCGCCCGGTATTGGTAGAGGCATCCTTGATGTAGCGGATGTTCTCGACATGGCTCAGACGTTCGATGACCGGCAATGTCAGATCCGAGCGCTGAAACTGCGGATTGGTGTAGAGAACGACCGGACGTCCTTTCGCGGCTCTGGCGATCGCCGTGAAATAGGCTTCGACACCCTCGTCGCTGATCGGGAAATAGGCTTCCAGGATCGCCAGAATGCCATCGGCACCGGCCTCGACCATATACTCCGTCTGGGCAACGGCATCGGCAGTCGACGTTGACGCCACGCCGGCGACAACGGGGACCCGGCCGCGATTGGCCGAAATCACCGTATCGACGACGTGACGTCTCTGCTCTTGGGAGAGATAGGCAAATTCGCCGGTGCTGCCGAGCGGCGTCAAACCATGGACGCCCGCCTCGACGAGGTGATCCACCAGATCCGTCAGCACGCCGTCCATGACCTTGCCGGACTGATCGACCGGCGAGACGAGATAGGGGAATACGCCGCTGAAAGACATGATGGACCGTCCTTTCCGGGATTAGTTGGGCTTCACATAGTAGGGAAGCGTGTAACCATCCGAGCGGCCTTCGTAGGATAGCCCGTCTTTGACCGCCCAGGTGTTGGCCAGATAGAAGACGGGAATGACGCCGAGGTCGGTCATGGCGATTTCCGTCGCCTTCCTCAGAAGTTCCTCGCGCCTGGTATCGTCCAGCGTTCTGCGGGCTTCGGTCAAAGCCTTGTCGAATTCCGGATTGGAGTAACGGCCGCGATTGCCCTGCCCGGCCTTTTCGCCATAGGTTTCCAGGATCGGGCCGAGCACGCCGGATGCCTCGCCGGTTTCGACGGCCGCACCGCCCATGATGAAGCTGAACTCAAGCGCGGAAGCTCGGGTGAAATAGACACTGCCGGGGAGCGTGGCCACTTCCGTCTTGACGCCGATGCGGCTGAAGAACTGGCCGATCGCCTGAGCGACCTTGGAATCGTTCGGATACCGGTCGTTCGACGCATGGAAGGTCAGCGAGAAGCCTTCCGGGTAGCCCGCATCGGCGAGCAGTTGCTTGGCCTTGTTCGGGTCGTAGGGGTCGACCTTGATCGACGGATCGTAGCCGAAATAGCCTTCCGGAACGACCTGGCCGGCCGGCACGCCCTGCCCGTCCATGATGCGGTCGACGAGCGCCTCGCGGTTGATCGAAAGCGAGAGCGCACGGCGTACTTCCGGCTTCAAGAGCGGGTTCTTGCCGTCCGGCCCCTTGGCGAAAGGCGACACTTCGCGATCCTGATCCATATGCAGATACATGATGCGGTTGCCGGCAACGTTGACGACCTTCAGCTTGTCGGAGGCCTGAAGCTTTCGCGTGTCGGCGGTCGGGATGCTCTCGATCATATCCACGTCGCCGGAGAGAATGGCCGCCACACGGGCGCTGCTGTTCTTGAAAACCCGGAAGGTGACCTTGTCCCAGGCAGCCTTCTCGCCCCAATAGCCGTCGTTGCGTTCTACCACGACATTGTCGTCCGGCGTCCAGGAGACGAATTTGAACGGGCCGGTGCCAATGACGCCCTTGCCGGAATTCATCTCTTCCGTCGTCGTCTTCTCCATCTCCGCCGGGAGGATGGCGATACGGCTGAGATTGTTGAGAAGCAGCGGCGTCGGGCCGTCGGTCTTGATGCGGACCGTCAGCGGGTCGACCGCCGTTACCTCGGTGATCGCCTTCACATAGGCCGCGAAGGAGCTCGGGCTGTTGGTCGACGCCAGCGGGACGCGCTTGATGCTTGCCACGACGTCTTCCGCAGTGAAATCGCTGCCGTCATGAAACCTGACGTTCGGGCGCAGCTTGAATTCCCAGGTAGTGTCGTCGATGGTCTGCCAGGATACGGCAAGCGCAGGCTGAATCTGCTGCTTGGCATCCTGGTTGACGAGGCCATCGAAGATATTGCGCGCCATGGCGCTATTGGGGCCGACCACATAGAATTGCGGATCCATGGATGTCGTGGATGCCGCCAAGCCCACGGTAAGGTCCTTCGCGTGGGTTGCGAACGGTACGGCGAAAACAGACGCTGCCAGTGCGGCTGCGATCGTAAGGAATTTCATGATGGAGCTCCTCCGGTTGTCCGAAATCCGCGCTCTCCCTGCGGATTAAGGTGCAAATAAAGCTTTCGCCAGCAAAAGAAAAATTGCATTTAGTACACGGTTCATGCGCAAATGTTATGAAGGGATAAGGCAGTGCGTTTGAAACCTCGCCAGGTCGAGGCGTTCCGAAGCGTGATGATGACCGGCGGAATTACCGCGGCCGCCGAAGCGATGAATGTCACGCAGCCTGCCGTCAGCAGGCTCATCCGGGATCTCGAGGAGGTGGTTCAGATAACCCTCTTCGAGAGGCAGGGCACGCGGCTGGTGCCAACGGCAGAAGCGACCCAGCTTTTTCGCGAAGTCGAACGGCTTTATCTCGGTCTGGACCAGATCGCCCAAGCCGCAGACGATATCCGCAAACACAAGAACATCGTCCTGCGCATTGCGAGCGTGACATCCCTTATGAGACCTTATCTCCATCAGGCCATCATCGATGTCATCGGCAACCGCCTCGATCTCCCGCTCGTCATCGACGTCGAGAACAGCCGGCATATCTGGGATATGGTCGATAAGAACCAGTACGATCTCGGCTTCGTCTTCAGCTCTCCGCGCATGGCAGACAAGAACGCGGTTCTGCTGCACAGCTCACAGGCGGTCGCCGCCATGGCGCCGGGTCACGCGCTGGCATCCAGACATGTCGTCACGCCGGCCGACCTGCAGGATCAGCGGGTTCTGATCCCGGGCCGGAACTCGCCGCTCAGGCTTGCACTCGACCGTGCCTTTGCGAGCGCGGATCACCCGCCGGCAAGTACGATGGAAACATCCATGCTGAACTGCTGCCATTTCGCCGCTTCCGGCATCGGCGTGGGGATCGTCGATCAAACCAGCATCCGTGCGGCCGAGGTGGCGATCGTGGCGGTTCCCTTTCAGCCGAGCATCGACGTCTCGTATTTCGCCATCCGTCCTTCCGGAGCCGGGCGCATAGCGATCCTGGACGACCTTGTCGCCAGGATGAGCGAGCTGATGGCCTGAAACCCAATCCAAAACAGAAAGCCTTGAAGAAGACTTCAAGGCTTTCCGAGTTTCCTAATGAGAGGAAGACACCGGCTCCGGTGGCGCGGCCGCAGGAGCGGCGCCATGTCCCGGTTCTGGCCGCTTCGTGCGCAATACCGTGAGGACGAACACGAAGAAGGCCGGAACGAAGAAAATCGCCAGAACCGTGGCCGAAATCATGCCGCCGAGAACACCGGTGCCGATCGCATTCTGGCTCGCCGCACTCGGCCCTGTCGCGATGGCAAGCGGCACCACGCCGAGCGTGAAGGCGAGCGAGGTCATGATGATCGGGCGGAAGCGGACGCGAGCCGCCGCCACGGCCGATTCGGCCAGCGATTTCCCCTCGGCAAAGTAGTCCTTGGCGAATTCGACGATCAGGATCGCGTTCTTGGCGGAGAGGCCGATGATCGCGATCAGGCCGACCTTGAAGTAGATGTCGTTCGGCATGTCGCGCACCATCACAGCAAGAACGGACCCGATGACGCCGAGCGGCACGACGAGCATGACCGAGAGCGGAATCGACCAGCTTTCGTAGAGACCGGCGAGCAGCAGGAAGACGAACAGGATGCTGAGCCCGAAGAGGATCGGCGCCTGATTGCCCGACGTGATCTCCTCCAGCGACTGGCCCGTCCATTCGAAGCCGAAACCCTCCGGCAGCTCAGATGCAAGCCGTTCCATCTCGGCGATCGCCGCGCCCGAGGACACGCCCGGGGCCGGCTCACCGGAAATACGAACGGTCGGATAACCGTTGTAGCCAACGATCTGGGCTGGCCCCTTCTGCCATTCGGCGATGGCGAAGGACGACAGCGGGACCATTCCGCCATGCACGTTCCGGACATTCAGCTTCAGCAGATCTTCGGCCTGCAGCCGAGCCTTGTCCTGAGCCTGCACGATGACGCGCTGCATGCGGCCCGTGTTCGGAAAGTCGTTGATATAGGAGGATCCGAGATTCGCCGTGATGGTGTCGTTGATATCCGCGAAGGTGACGCCGAAGGTGTTTGCCTTCTCCCGGTCTATAACCAGCAGAAGCTGTGCGGCATCCGGCATGCCTTCCGGGCGGATGCCGACGATCAGGCCGGATTGCGATGCCTTCGCCATCAATTCGCCGGCGGCGGCATTGAGAGCGGCCTGGCCGTTTCCACCGCGATCCTGCAGACGGAAGGTGAAGCCGTTCGAAACGCCGAAACCTTCGATCGGCGGCGGCGAAAGGGCAAAGGTCGTCGCGTCCTTCAGCGCGAACAACTGCATGTTGGCGCGGTTGGCGATTTCCTGGGCGCTATTGCCCTCGCCGCGCTCCGCCCAGTCCTTCAGCGTAAGAATACCAGCGCGGCGTTGGGGCCGGTGCCGGAGAAACTGAACCCCTGGATCGCAACGGTGTTTTCGACCGCGGGCTCGGCCCGAAACACGTTCTCGATCTGCTCCAGCGAGGTGAGCGTGCGGTTTCGGCTCGCCTCCGGCGGTCCCTGTACGTCGACGATCAGGAAGCCCTGGTCCTCGTTCGGAACAAAGCCGCCCGGAAGATTGACGAACAGATAGCCGAGCCCGACGAGAAGCGCGAGATAGACCACCATCATCCGTCCGGCACGGCGTGCTAGGCCTGCGACGCTGCCGGAATAGCCGTTCGTGAGCCTTCCGAAGCTCCGGTTGAACCAGCCTGCAATCCCGCGTTTCTCGTGATGCCCCTTGGGAATGGGCTTCAACAGGGTGGCGCAAAGCGCCGGAGTGAGCGAAAGCGCCAGGAAAGCGGAAAACAGGATCGAGACGACCATCGTCAGGCTGAACTGCCGATAGATGATGCCTGTCGATCCGGGAAAGAACGCCATCGGGATGAAGACGGAGGAGAGGACCAGCGTGATGCCGAGGATGGCTCCCGTGATCTGGCCCATGGCCTTGCGGGTCGCCTCTTTCGGCGGCAGCCCCTCCTCGGCCATGATGCGCTCCACATTCTCGACGACGACGATCGCATCGTCGACCAGGATGCCGATAGCCAGCACCATGGCGAACATGGTCAGAACGTTGATGGAGAAGCCCGTCGCCAGCATGATAGCCAGCGTACCGAGCAGCGCGACCGGCACCACCAGCGTGGGGATGAGCGTGTATCGGAAGTTCTGGAGGAACACGAACATCACGACGAAGACGAGGATGATCGCCTCGACCAGCGTATGGATGACCTTCTCGATCGAAGCCGACACGAAGGGGCTTGTGTCATAAGGGATCGAATATTCGATACCCTGCGGGAAAAACCGGGAAAGCTCCTCCATTTTCGCTTCCACGGCAGCCGCGGTGGCGACCGCGTTGCCCGTGGAGGAAAGCTGGACGGCGGCGGCGGCGGTCGGCTTGCCGTTCAACCGGCTCACGAAGCTGTAGGCTTCCGCTCCGATCTCGATCTGCGCCACGTCGCGAAGCCGCACCGTCGATCCATCCGGGTTCGCCCTCAGGATGATGTCCCCGAACTGCTGCGGATCGCTCAACTGCCCATGCACCAGCACCGTCGCCGTGAGATCCTGGCTGACCGGATTAGGCGCGGCGCCGATCTGGCCGGCGGCAACCTGCGCATTCTGCGCGGCGATCGCTGCGCTGATATCCGCCGTGGAGAGATTAAGGCCGACCATCTTGTCGGGATCGATCCAGACGCGCATCGCGCGCTGGGCGGCAAAAAGCTGCACGCGGCCGACGCCGTCCAGGCGCCTCAATTCGCCGAGAACATTGCGGGTCAGGTAATCACCCAGTCCCACGTCGTCCAGCCGGCCGTCGGTCGAGTTGAGCGAGACCACCATCAGGAAGCCGGCGCCGGCTTCCTCGACATTGATCCCCTGCGACTTCACCGCTTGCGGCAGGCGGGGCTCGACGCGGCGGATGGCATTCTGCACGTCCACCGAGGCCTGATCGATATCGGTCCCGGCCACGAAGGTCGCGGTGATGGTGATGTAGCCCGAGGCGTCCGACGTGGATTCGAAATAGATCAGGCCATCCACGCCGTTCAGCTCTTCCTCGATCTGGCGCGTCACGCCCTGATAGATTTCCTGCGGCGAGGCGCCCGGATAGTTGGTCGAGATCGTCAGCTGCGGCGGAGCGACCTTCGGATACTGCGCCACGGGCAGGAACGGCAGCGCGATAATCCCGGCAAGCGAAATGAAGATCGCGAAAACCCACGCCAGAATCGGCCGGCTGATAAAGAACTGGGCCATTACCGCACCTGATTACCGGAATTGGCAGGGGCCGCTTCGGCCGCATTATCGGGATTCCAGGGCTCCGGAACCACCTTCGCACCGGGCTGCGCCTTCTGCGCGCCATCGACGATCACCTGCTCGCCGTTCTTGAGCCCGCTTTCGACCACCCATTCGTTGCCGATCGCCTCTCCAAGCGTAATGTCGCGGACCTGCGCAGTCGCGTCGTCCCCCACCACGTAAACCTGGGCCTTGCCGTCCGGAGAACGGACGACGGAGCGTTGGGGAATGGTGATCGCCCCCTGACGGACCGCCTGTTCGGCACGAACGCGAACATACATGCCGGGAAGAAGGTCGCCCTTCGGGTTCGGAAACTCGGCGCGCAACGTCACCTGCCCCGTGGTTGCGTCCACACTGGCGCTGGCAAACAGAAGCTTGCCCGGCTGCGAATAGACGCTGCCGTCATCGAAGACGAGCTGGACGCTCGCTTGGCCCGGTGCCGGGCTCGCAAGTCTTCCTTCATCCACCGCGCGCTTGAGGGCGAGCAATTGCGAAGACGATTGGGTGAAATCCGCATAAACCGGATCGATCTGCTGAATCAGCGCAAGGTTCTGCGCACCGTCGGCTGCGACCAATGCACCTTCCGTGACGAGCGCTGCGCCGATGATCCCGGTAATCGGCGCCCTCACCTCGGTATAATCGAGATTGATCCTCGCCTCATCGAGAGCTGCTTCGGCGGCTGCGACATCCGCGTCGGCCTGGGCGAGCGCGACGGCAGCGGTGTCGTAATCGACCCCGCTTGCCACATTGCGATTCCGGAGGGTTTTTTGCCGCTCCAGCTGCTGGCGGGCATTGGCCTGGGTGGCTTTCGCTCTCTGCAGAGCCGCCTCAGCGCTCGCGACGCGAACCCGGAAAAGTTTGGGATCGATGCGATAGAGGATATCGCCTTGCTCGACGAGGGTGCCCTGCTCGAACACACGCTCCTGCAGAATACCCGAGACCTGCGCCCGCACTTCCGAAACCCGCGTAGCCGCAATGCGGCCGGGCAATTCGCTGATGACCGGGACAGCGCGTTCCTGCAACGTCAATACACTCACCGCCGGCGGCGGCATTTCGCCAAATTGCCCGAAGGCGTTGCCGCTCATCGACACGATGATCGAAGCAGCCATCAGAACGGCGCCTGCACGCGGCCTAGATTTGAAATTTTTCATCGTTTCAGTCACCTGCAAATAAAATGAATCGCCAATCGTTCAGCCGATGGGACGTCGATATCAGGCGGGTTCGGGAAAGCTGACGAACATCGTCCTGATCCCTTCAAGGATTACCGTCCTCTCCGCCTCGTCCCAGCGATGAAAATCGAACAACTCGAAACAGAGGAACCCGCTGAGCGCCAGATAGGCCAGGAGCGCCGCTTGCGGCCTGGGCGTCGCTTTGACGGCCTGAAGGTCTTCTGCGAACCATTCCCGCATAAGATCCCTGACCTTGTCTTCACTCGACATGGCGGCACTGATGGCCAGCGTGACGGCTTTATCCTCGTCATCAGGCCCGGCGGCCGCGGTGGCGATGCGGCCGTACAATTCCGGATGCGGGGTATCCTTGCTGGCTGTCACCGCCGCCTGCGTCCGCTCCTGTTCGGCCCTGATTTTCCGTTCGACCAGGGCTTCGAGCAACCCCGACTTGGACTTGTGATCATAGACGACACGGGACTTGCTGACGCCGGCCTCCCGCGCAACCGCGTCGATCGACAGTCCGGCCGCGCCGGCCCGAAGCACGACACGGACAGCTGCGTCCAGAATGTCATCGATTTCGATCTTGCGGTCTCTTGGCATCACGGCCCCACATATGAGGAAGCCGTCATGTATACACGAACGTTCGTTCTTTAATCAAGTGGTTTTGTGGCGCACCAGTTCGTTTCTGCTTGCCTGCCTCGGAGCAAGGGCGTCCTTCGAGGTTCCCGGCGGAGATCACTATATTTGTAATATTCTCTGCATGATGACTTGACATTCCAGCTGTTTCCATCCGACTAAAGATTACAACATTACAGCGGTACTGCCATATGATTGCCATCCTCGCGGACGATTTGACAGGCGCTCTCGACTCGGCCGCGCCCTTTGCCGGGAGGGGCAAGCATACCGAGGTGGCGTTGAACCCGGACGTCATCCCGCTCGTCCTGCAGGACAGGCCCGACGTGCTGGCCATCAACCTGGCATGCCGCGAGCTTCACGAAGATGCCGCAAGAGAGGCGGCGGCTCGCGCCATTTCCATGCTCTCGCCGGGGACATCGCTCTTCAAGAAAATAGACTCCCGCCTCAAGGGCCATATTGCCGCCGAACTCGATGCGACGCCGTTCGACCGCGCTCTCGTCGCCCCGGCGATTCCCGAATTCGGCCGGTTCGTGGCGGCCGGCTGTCTGGAGGGGTTCGGCGTCGACAAGCCGATCTCCATCCGTGAAAAGCTCGGTCGTCACGCCTCTCGTGCGATCATTCCCGACATCCGCTCGGCGGCCGACATGGATGAGGCATTGCAAACGGCCCAAGCAACAGGGGTGGACCTCCTGATCGGCGCAAGAGGGCTTGCCGATGCCCTTGCCCGCGGGATGACCGGAAGGGCGGAAGCCGTGCCGGCCGAAATACCCGCAGGCGCTGCACTCTTCGTCATCGGATCCCGGGATCCGATCACACTCGCGCAGATAGACGAGCTCAGACGTTCTTATCCGGTGCACTGCCTGCAGGCTCCAAATGGTATGCTGGCGGAGACCTCCATCGGCGGGACGGGCATAACTCTCGTGCAGGCGACACCCGGAACCGAAGCGCGCAGTCCGCAGGAGGTTTCCGAAGCGCTTGCAGCAGGCATCGCCCCGAGCCTTACCGATACCGCAAAAACGCTTCTCCTTTCCGGCGGAGCGACCGCAGAGGCGGTCTTGCGGAGGATGGGCATTTCCCGCCTTCGCCTGATCGGCGAGTGTCTGCCCGGGCTGGGATTGGCCTATGCCGGCGGCCAATGCATAATCGCAAAATCCGGCGGATTCGGAGGACCGGACACGCTGACGTCAATTACAAGCATGATCCTTCGGAAGGCGGGGTAGGTATGGGGCTGGAGAACGGAACCGCACGCAAGGGGCTGCCCGACATCGTCTTCGAGCGCATGCACCGCGCCATCAAATCGGGGGCCTACCAGCCTGACGAGCGCCTGCCCACGGAACATGACCTGGCGGCGGAGTTCGAAGTGTCTCGGCCGGTGATCCGCGAAGCTTTGCGGCGCCTGCGCGACCAGGGCCTGATCTATTCACGCCGTGGAGCCGGAAGTTTCGTCCGTTCGGTCGGCCTCAAGGAGCCACTCGGCTTCGGCCAGTTAGAGAACATCGCCGACCTGCTCAACTGCTATGAGTTCCGCCTGACGCTGGAACCCGCCGCCGCGGCGGCCGCGGCGACAAGGCACGACAAGGACAGCCTTGCGGCAATCCGGCAAGCATTGGAACTGATGCGCGACGCGACCAACCGCCAATCCCACCGGGAGGATGCCGACTTCCAGTTTCACCTCGCCATCGCCCGGGCTGCTCAAAACAACTATTTCTCGACGGCGATGGAGGCATTGAAGGATCATATCGCCGTCGGGATGAAGTTCCATGGCGTTTCCGTCAAACGCGAGGCCGCGGGGCTTCTGCGGGTGTTTGCAGAGCATGAAGCCATTGCAAAAGCCATCGAGGCCAAGGATGGCGAGGCCGCGCAAAAGCTGATGCGCGATCACCTGACCGGATCACGAGATCGCCTCTTCCAATCCTCGAAGCCGTGACAGTCGAGGCAAGCGGATGGCTCGAACAGCCGCTTGCCTCGGATGATCGACACTGCCTCAGAAGGCGGCCTTGTAGATCCCGAACACGTCGTCGACGCTCATGTCCCTGGGGTTGTTGTCCATCAGCCGCCTGATCGCATGGGCATCCTCGGCATAGCGCCGAAGATCGGGCTCCGTCGCCCCGTGTGCGGAAAGGGACATTTCGACACCAAGCCCGGCACAGAATGCATGCGCTGACCCCAGCAGGTCGCGTTGCGAAAGCTCCTGCCCAAATCCGAGCGCCTCCGCCACCTCGGCGGTCTTTGCCGGCACCGCGGGCTGGTTGAAGGCCAGGACATGGGGGAAGACGATCGCGTTCGCCAGGCCATGCGGAAGATGCAGCAGCGTTCCCAGGGGGTAGGCGATCGCATGGCCGGCGGCGGTATTCACCGGCCCCAGGCAGACACCGCCGTAATAGGACGCCAGCATCAGGCCTTCGCGCGCCTCGGTGTCGCTCCCGTCCCTGACGGCTCTCGCCAGATATCGGCCCACCAGGCGGAAGCCCATCCGCGCGAAATCGTCGATCATCGGATGAGCGCGGCGATTGGTGAACGCCTCCACGCAATGCGCCATGGCGTCGATCCCCGTCGCAGCCGTGACGGCAGGCGGCAGCGAGAAGGTCAGCTCCGGATCGAGAACCGCGAGATCGGCGATCAGATGCGGGCTTTCGACGGCGATCTTGTTACCCTTGCCGGGATCGGTGATGAGCGAACGGATTCCGGCCTCGGAACCGGTCCCTGCCGTGGTGGCGACCTGCGCCAGACGGGTGCTGCGGCCCGCAACGCGGTTCGGGCCCGCCACGTCGGATAGCGTCTGGTCCGAATTCCACAGCGCGGCGACGAGTTTCGCCACATCGAGCACGGAGCCGCCGCCGACGCCGACGACCAGATCGGGATTTGTACGGCGGGCGGCTTCGATCGCCGCATCGAAGATCGCAATGTCCGGTTCTCCCGGGATAGCATCGAATACCGTTACGGTACCGGGCAGGCGCAATCGATCCACGAAGCCGGCCGTGAAAGGCGTGGCGACGACGAGCGTGCGCGCGGCATCGCCTGCCCACGAACCCACCTCGCCGATAGTCCCCGCGCCGACGATCAGGCGGCGGGGTTGATGAATGGTGATCGTCGCAATCGTCATGACTAGCGTCCCTGCTGGGCACGGCCCGCCACGAGCTTGCGCGCATAGGCGATGGCCGAGTTCATGTTGCCGTGGTTGGCGATGCCTTTGCCGGCGATGTCGAAGGCGGTGCCGTGATCGACGGAGGTCCTGTCGATCGGCAGATCGACGGACACGTTCACCGCCGTGTCGAAGGCGACAAGCTTGATAGGGATGTGACCCTGGTCGTGATACTGGGCCACCACCAGGTCGAAGGCGCCGGAATAGGCACGGTGGAACACGGTGTCGGCGGAGATCGGTCCATATGCGTCGATGCCTTCCGACCGCGCGGCAGCCACGGCCGGCGCGATCTGGTCGTCGTCCTCGGTGCCGAACAGACCGTTTTCCCCGCAATGGGGATTGATGCCGGCAACCGCGATGCGCGGCTTTTCAAAGCCGATCCGCTTGAGGTGTGCATCCCCCGCCCTGATCGTCGCAAGCACCCGCTCGGTGGTGGCCCGCCGGATGGCTTCCTGCAGCGAGACGTGGGTCGAGACATGAATGACCTTCAACCGCTCCGAGGCGAGCAGCATATAAGCCGCCTTGGAGCCCGTCAGGCTGCGGAGCATGCCGGTATGGCCGTCGTAATGATGGCCGGCCAGGTTCAGAGCTTCCTTGTTGATGGGCGCGGTGACGATGCAGCCGATCTCTCCGGCCATCGCATCCCGCACCGCCCTCTCGATGAAGCGGAACGCGGCATCGCCGGCGACAGGCGACAGCCGGCCCCAGGGCAGGGGCGCTCCCTCCACTGCCAGATCGACGACCAGCGGTGCGAGATCGAGCTCGATGCCGGCGGCCCGGCGCGCCGCCTCCAGGGTTTTCAGATTGCCGTAGACGCGTGTCGCGGCGCGGTCGGCGCCGGACATTTCCGCCAGTGCCCGGACGGTGATTTCCGGACCCACGCCGCAGGGATCCCCCATCGTTATTCCGACAATGTTGCTCATCAGCTTCGTGCCTCGCTCGCGCCGGCCCAACCGGGTGCCAGCCGTACGTATTTGATTGCGCGCCTGTGATAGGTGTAGGCGATGTGGAGGCTGCCATCCGCTCCTTCGAGCAGCCAAGGATAGGAGAGCTCCTTGTTGCGTCCGTCCGTGGAATTGTTCGACAGGCAGGTGCCGGGGCCGTCCTCGATGACCAGCCGCAGGGGGAAGCTTCGCCCGCCGTCCTCGGACAGGCAGACCGCAACCGGCGCCCGCGGCACGCCCCAGACCGGCACGCAACCGCCCGCGGGGTCGGCGTCCGGCCTGAAGTCATCCTCGCCCAATTCGTCATAAAGCGAGCTGCGGCGCTCCTCGGAAAGCATTGCGTTGACGGGATTACAGATCAGCGCCAGCCGGCCACCCCTCAATGCCGTCACGGAAATCGAGGAATTGTTGTTGGGTAGATCGGTCGCAGCGGGAGCCGACCATGAACGGCCTCCGTCCAGGCTCTCCGTCCGATAGACGAAGTCGGCCTGCCGGCGCCGGAAGAAGGCCGCATAACGCGCCTCCCCGATCGGAACCGGATTCATATGGACGCAGCCCGTCGAACCCGCGACCTCCTCGAGGATCCAGGTGCGACCGCCGTCCGACGATATCCCGACTGCCGCGTGGTCGTGGCTGCCATTCCATTTCTGCCCCCGACGCTGGACGCAGCGGAAGATAGGAAGCAGCCAAGCCCCGTCATCACGCACCACCAGCGGAGCACGGACGAAGCAGCCGAGCGGCAGATCGAGGTAGCGCTCCTCTGCGACGGCAAGCCTGAGCGGATCGGTTTCGTCCCGGATCACCTCGGCCATCCGGATTCGGCATTCGTCCTGGTTGCCTGCCGGCTGCGATGTATGAAACAGCCAGAGCCGTCCGTCCGGCGCGGTGAACAGAACCGGATTCTGCTCCGAATGATCGGAGTCGAAGCTCAGCCGCTGCGGCCCGCCCCAAGTCCGCGACCCCGGCCTCAGGACGGACGCAAATATCGAAATATCGGACTTGCCCTCCAGCGTCCCGCCGAACCAGGCGCACACAATCGAACCATCCTCCAGCGGGTGCAGAAAAGCGGCATGATTTTGCACCATGGGAGACGGCAGAAAGGCCTCATCACGGCCCGCAGCCACTTCGCGGACTTCGCCGGTCATCAGGCGGACAATGTCGTCTGGACTCATCAAGGCACTCCTCATTTGAGCTGGACCATCGCACCAATTTTCAAGTTGTCAAGTTTTAAAATGTCATGATGAACACGCGGAGGCGCTCGATATATCCATTTATCCGCTTGATATTAATTGTTTTTATTTAACTAGATATTTTTTGATCCTCTTACATTCATAAAACAATTGACAAAGTAGTCCGAACGGCCGATGGTCAAAACACCCTGCCGGAGACGCCAAGGGAGGAGCCGCAATGCCAGCAAGCCGCCATGACCGCCAGGCAGCAACCGCCGCGGGCGGAACCGCGACCTTCAGTGAGTCAGCCGTTGCTGACGTAGCCCTCATCTGCGTGACCGCCTTCATCGCAGCATGCGCGGGAAAGCGTGCAGCGGCCAACTGACGACTGATTATCCAGGGAAAGAGGGAGGAATGAAAATGAGAAAGACCATTATGCTGGCGGCGCTGATTCTGGGCTCGGCGCTATCGCCGGCCTACGCAGCGTCAGGCCCGATCAAGATCGTACTGCCCGAGGAAGCAGACCTGCTCGAACCCTGCATGGCAACGCGGTCGAACATCGGGCGGGTCATCATGCAGAACGTGAGCGAGACACTCACCGAGCTGGATGTGCGCGGGGACAAGGGCCTGATGCCGCGCCTTGCCGAAAAATGGGAACAGAAGGCAGACGGCAGCTGGCGCTTCCACCTGCGCCAGGGCGTTACCTTTTCGGACGGCACGGCTTTCGATGCCAAGGACGTCAAATACAGCTTCGACCGGATCATGAGCGACAAGAACGCCTGCGAGTCGCGGCGATACTTCGGCGGCATGACGGTCAACGCCCAAGTGGTGGACGATCGTACGATCGATTTCAACGTGGATCCGGTACAGCCGATCCTTCCCCTGCTGCTGTCCCTGGTGACGATCGTCCCCGAAGGCACCCCTCTGGAGTTCGTACGCGAGCCCGTGGGCACCGGCCCCTACAAGCTGACGAACTGGACGCCGGGCCAGCAGATCGTGCTCACGGCGCGCGACGACTATTGGGGGCAAAAGCCGCAGGTCACGGAGGCGACCTACCTCTTCCGGGCCGACCCGGCCGTGCGCGCCGCGATGGTCCAGACGGGCGAGGCCGATATCTCGCCGTCGATTTCCCAGCTCGATGCCACCAATCCGGCGACCGACTTCTCCTATCTCGACAGCGAAACGGTCTACCTGCGCATCGATCACAACATCGAGCCGCTGAACGACGTCCGCGTCCGTCGGGCGCTGAACCTGGCAATCGACCGTGAAGCCTTCATCGGAACGCTCGTTCCAGACGGCGCACTTCTCGCCACGGCCATCGTCCCGCCGCCGACGCTCGGCTGGAATCCGGACGTAAAGGTGTTCCCTTACGATCCCGAAGGCGCCAAGAAGCTTCTGGAAGAGGCCAAGGCTGACGGCGTGAAGGTCGAGACGCCGATCACCATCATCGCCCGCACCGCCAACTTTCCCAATGTGACGGAGATCATGGAAGCGATCCAATCGCAGCTTCAGGAGGTCGGATTCAAGGTCGATCTGAAGTTCGTGGAAGTCGCCGAGCACGAAGGCTATTATTCGAAGCCCTTCAAGGAAGGCCGCGGTCCGCTGCTCGTCGCGGCGATGCACGACAACTCCAAGGGCGATCCTTCCTTCTCCATGTTCTTCAAATATGCTTCGGAGGGCACGCAGTCCGGCTTCTCCGATCCGAAGGTCGACGACCTGATCCGGCGCGCTTCGGCGGCCGTCGGCGACGAACGGGCCAAGCTCTGGTCGGAGCTGATCGCTTATCTGCATGACGAAGTCGTCGCGGACGTTCTTCTCTTCCACATGGTAGGCTTCTCGCGCGTCTCCGAGAAGCTCGATTTCAAGCCTACGATGGCAACGAACTCGATGCTCCAGCTCTCAGAGATCGGCATCAAGTGATTTATCCCCGGCGGAGACCGCCGTACGAAAGCAAGGCGGCAGCTCAAACTGCCGCCCTAGCCACTTGAGGGACTCATGCTCAGCTTCATACGCAAACGCGCCATCGCCAGTTTGATCTCGCTCGTAGGGCTGCTCGTGCTGGTCTTCTTCCTGTCCAGGCTGACAGGCGACCCGGCGTCGCTGTTTCTCCCTGTCGAGGCCTCCGAGGAAATGAAGGCGCAGTTTCGCGAACTGCATGGGCTCAACGATCCGATCATGGTCCAGTTCACGCGCTATGTCGGGGATGTCCTCACCGGCGACCTCGGCCAGTCGCTGAGAAAGGCCCGTCCGGCCCTCGACGTGGTGACCGAGGCTTTCACCTGGACGCTGTGGCTCGCCTCCATCACCATGTCGCTGGTGGCGGGCGCCGCGATCGTCGTCGGATCGCTCGCCGCATTCAGAGCCGGCGGCTTCTTCGACCGCCTGTCGTCCATCCTGTCGCTGATCGGCGCCTCGGTACCCGACTTCTGGCTGGCCATCGTCGCCATCGTGATCTTCTCGGTGCAGCTTGCCTGGCTGCCTACCTCCGGCACCGGAACGCTGCTGCACTGGATCCTGCCGATCTGCGTGCTGTTCATCCGTCCCTTCGGCATCATCGTACAGGTTGTGCGCGGCTCGATGATCACCGCGCTCTCTTCGGCCTATGTGAAAACCGCGCGCGCCAAGGGGATCAGATCCGGGCCGATCATCTTCATCCATGCCCTGCGGAACGCCATGCTGCCGGTCATCACCGTCATCGGCGACCAGGCGGCAAGCCTCCTCAACGGCGCGGTGGTCATCGAAACCATCTTCGGCTTTCCGGGCGTCGGCAAGCTGATGATCGATTCCATCCTGCAGCGGGACTTCAACGTCGTACTCGCGGCCATTCTGGTCACGGCGCTGGCGATCTTCCTCATGAACCTGCTGATCGACATCGCCTATGCGCTTCTCGACCCGCGCATCCGGCATTGAGGAGGCGATCATGACGGCACATACCACGGAATCTCCGATCGCAGAGGAACCCGGCGTCATCCGCCGGTTCGGGCGCATGCTCTGGGCGGACAAGTTCGCATTCTGCGCCGCAATCTTCCTGATCGTGATGATCCTGCTCGCCATCGCCGGACCAAGCTGGTTCGGCGACATCGCCATCAAGCAGAACCTGCGCGGCCGAAACCTCCCGCCTTTCGACTGGGAACGCGGATGGATCTGGTGGATGGGCGCAGATGCCCTGGGGCGCCCCCTGCTGGCGCGCATCATCGTCGCGACCCAGAACACGCTGATGGTGGCAGCCGGTGCGGTGGTCATTTCCGCAGTGGTCGGAACGGTGCTGGGACTGATCGCCGGGCTCTCGTCGCCGCGGGTCAACCAGGTCATCATGCGGCTGGCGGACGTCATCATGTCCTTCCCGTCACTGCTGATCGCGGTGATCGTGCTTTATCTCCTCGGCTCGTCGATCCTGAACCTGATGCTCGTTCTGGCGATCACCCGCATTCCCGTCTATCTGCGCACGACGCGGGCGGAAGTGCTCGAAATCCGGGAACGGATGTTCGTGCAGGCTGCCCGCGTCATGGGTGCATCGAGCAAGCGCATCCTGTTCCGCCACATCCTTCCGGTCGTCTTCCCGACTCTCACCACGCTGGCGACGCTCGACTTCGCCTATGTGATGCTGGCCGAGAGCGCCCTCTCTTTCCTCGGCATCGGCATCCAGCCGCCGGAAATCACCTGGGGCCTCATGATTTCGCAGGGACGGCAGTACCTCACCAATGCCTGGTGGCTCTCCTTCTGGCCCGGGCTTGCAATCATATTGACGACCATGTCGCTGAACCTGTTGTCGAACTGGATGCGCATCGCCTTCGATCCGGTGCAGCGCTGGCGGCTCGAAATGAAGGGGAGCACCAATGGCTGATCACCTTCTCGAAGTCCGCAACCTCTCGGTCGAGTTCCATACCGCCATGGGCATGGTGAAGGCGGTCGACAACATATCCTATCATGTCGACCGCGGCGAAACGCTGGCCATCCTAGGCGAGAGCGGATCGGGCAAGTCCGTATCATCCTCCGCGATCATGAACCTGATCGACATGCCGCCGGGCCGCATCAGCTCGGGCGAAATCCTGCTTGACGGTGCCGATCTCCTGAGGATGAGCGCCGAACAGCGCCGCCAGATCAACGGCAAGCGGATCGCCATGATCTTCCAGGACCCGCTCAGCCATCTCAACCCCGTTTATACGGTCGGCTGGCAGATCCGGGAGACCCTGACGGCGCACGGCAAGTCCTTCGCCGAAGCGCAGACGGAGGCCCTGCGTCTGGTGACCCGCGTCGGAATTCCCGATCCCGAACACGCCTTGAAGAAATACCCGCACCAGTTCTCCGGCGGACAGCGGCAGCGCATCATGATCGCCATGGCGCTCGCGCTGCGGCCGGACCTGCTCATCGCCGACGAGCCGACGACGGCGCTCGATGTGACCGTTCAGGCGGAAGTGCTGGCGCTGCTCAAGGAATTGCAGCGGGAGACCGGCATGGCGGTGATCATCATCACGCATGATCTCGGCGTCGTCACCGAGATCGCCGACCGCGTCGTCGTCATGGAAAAGGGTGCGCTGGTCGAAAGCGGCACCGTCCGCGAAGTCTACAAGAACCCGCAGCATCCCTACACACGCAAGCTCATCGCCGCGGCGCCCGGCAAGGGGGAGATGCATGAGCCGCATTCCAAAGGCGAGCCGGTGCTGTCGGTCCGGGACGTCAGAAAGGCCTATGGCGGCTTCCAGGCCCTGAAGGGCATATCCTTCGATCTGATGCCGGGAGAGACCCTCGCCGTGGTCGGCGAAAGCGGATCCGGCAAATCGACGCTGGCGCGCATTCTCCTCCGCCTCGATGAACCCGACGGCGGCAGCGCCCTGTGGAAAGGGCGGGACCTGTTCACGCTGGCGCCCGCCGAACTTTATAAGCTTCGGCGCGACCTGCAGATGGTGTTCCAGGATCCGACGCAGTCACTCAATCCGCGCATGACGGTCTACCAGCTGATCTCCGAAGCGTGGGTCATCCATCCGGATATCCTTCCCCGCCCCAAATGGCGCGAGAAGGTTGCCGAGCTTCTGGTCCAGGTGGGATTGAGCCCGGACCACATGAAGCGATATCCGCACCAGTTCTCGGGCGGCCAGCGCCAGCGCATCGCCATTGCCCGGGCCTTGGCGCTCGAACCGCAGCTCATCGTTTGCGACGAAGCCGTCTCGGCGCTCGACGTGTCGATCCAGGCCCAGGTGATCGCGCTGCTCGACAGGCTGCGCAAGGAGATGGGTATCGCCTTCATCTTCATCGCACACGACCTGCCGGTGGTTCGCGACTTCGCCGATCACGTCATGGTCATGCAGAAGGGCGAGGTCGTGGAACTCGGCACGGTCCGCGAGGTCTTCGAGGCACCGCAGCAGGAGTATACGCGCGCCCTTCTTGCCGCGAGTCTCGATCCGGATCCGGACGTGCAGGCGGCCCTTCGCGCCGCCCGGATGGAACACGCCTCATAAGGCATCTCACAAATCAAGTCGGAGTTTTCGATGCCCAAGCACGCTTTCGTCGCCCTCGTGACCTGCTTCAATGAGGACGAGACCATCAATTACGAAGCCACGCGAGCGCAGGTGCGGCGCCAGGTTGCGGCCGGCAACAACATCATGTGCGCCGGCACGAACGGGGATTTCACCGCTCTCACCTTCGAGGAAAAGGTGAGGCTCACCGAAGAGGTGGTCGACGAAGTCGCCGGCCGGGTGAAGGTGATCGTCAATGCCGGCATGCCGGCGACCTTCGAGACGCTGAAACTCGCCAGGGAGTTCGACCGGATCGGGGTGGACGGCATTGCCGTGATCACGCCGTTCTTCATCGCCTGCACCCAGGACGGCCTCGTGCGCCATTTCTCGACTGTCGCCGACGCGGTGAAATCGCCTGTCTATCTCTATGACATCCCGGCCCGGACCCAGAACCATATAGAGCCTGAAACGGCAAGGAAGCTCGCGGGCCATGGCAACATCGCCGGCATCAAGGATTCCGGCGGAGCCCAGGACACACTCGAGGCATATCTGGAGGTGGCAAAGGATGTGCGGGGATTCGAAGTCTATTCGGGACCGGACCATCTCGTCCTATGGGCCCTGCAGAACGGGGCGGCCGGCTGCATCTCGGGCCTCGGCAACGCGATGCCCGACGTTCTGGCGGGCATCGTGAACGCATTCAACGCAGGCGACATTCCCGAAGCGGAACGGCAGCAGGCGATCTATTCCGCCTTCCGCAAGGATCTCTATGCACTCGGTTTCGCGCCCGCGATGGTGAAGCGCTCGCTCTATCTTCAGGACTCTTCGGTCGGCGCCAGCCGGCAACCGGCGCTGCTGCCGAATGACGAACAGGACGAGCAAATCAGAGAAGTCCTCCGCCGCTTCGGTCGCCCCTGACCCTCGCGTCAGCCTGCTCGGCAGGCGATACGGTCAGATGAAAGCCAGGCCGATCCCTCCCGCCGCCATCACGACAACCACGATCCATGGCGGCGCCTTCCAGACGGTGAGCAGGATGAATCCCGTCAGTGACAGGGCGAAATCATGGGGGCGCAGGATCGCGCTTGTCCACACCGGGCTGTAGAGCGCCGCGCCGAGGATGCCGACCACGGCGGCATTGGTGCCGCGCATCGCGGCCTGGGCAAGAGGACGCCTGCGGAAACGGTCCCAGAACGGCAAGGTGCCGACCAGCAGCAGGAAGCCCGGTGCAAAGATCGCGACGAGGCAGATCATCGCCCCCAGAATGCCGTTCGGTGCCGGTCCCATCACCGCCCCGAGATAGGCGGCGAAGGTGAACAGGGGGCCCGGCACCGCCTGAGCGGCGCCGTAACCCGCCAGAAAGGCGTCATCCGTGATCCACCCCGGATTGACGACTTCGGCCTGCAGCATGGGCAGCACCACGTGCCCGCCGCCGAATACCAGCGAGCCCGCACGATAGAAGGCGTCCACCAGCGACAGCCCCTGCGAGCTGCTGGCGGCGGCGGCGACGGGAAGCAGGAACAGGAGCAGGAAGAAGGCGGCGAGGCAAAAGACGCCGACGCGGCGGGACACGCGAAAGGACAGGTGATTGGCACCGGCTGCCGGGCCATTGCGGCAAAACAGCAGCCCTGCGAGGCCGCCAACGACGATCGCCGCGACCTGACCTACGGCGCCTGCCGCGAATACGACGATCAGCACCGCCGCCAAAGCGATGCCGGCCCGTTCCCGATCGGGCGCCAAAGTGCGCGCCATGTCCCAGACGGCCTGTGCGACGACGGCCACGGCGACCACCTTGAGGCCATGCAGCAGCCCCGACCCGACAGGTCCGCTGAAGGCGGTGGCGGCATAGGCGAAGACGACCAGAAGGATCGCCGAAGGCAGGGTGAAGGCGGACCAGGCGGCGAGCGCGCCCAATGGTCCGCCGCGAAGGAGGCCGAGCGCGAAGCCGACCTTGCTGGAGGCCGGCCCCGGCAGGAACTGGCACAACGCCACGATATCCGCATAACCGGCTTCGTCGATCCACTTGCGGCGCACCACAAGCTCGTCGCGAAAATAGCCGAGATGGGCGATCGGGCCGCCGAAGGAGGTCAGCCCGAGCTTCAGGAAGGCGCGGAGAACCTCGCCGGGCGTACCGCGCGCATCGTCGCCCGTAACCTCAGGAGCTGCTGCCAACGAAGACTTCACGAAACAGCTCCCTTACGCCTAGGTCAGATGCCGGGCGGGAAACTAAGTTCAAAAAACCGAGCCTGCAACCTCAGCGCAACGTCTTTCAGCATTGCTCACTGGAGGCCGAACAAGGCAACCGCATTGTCGCGGAAGATCGCGGCGCGCTCGACCGGCGTCAGGGGCACCTTGAAGGCATAGCGCGGATCGTCGAAATCCCAATGCGGGTAATCGGTCGAGAACATCAGCCGGTCCGTGCCGATCCAGCGCAGGATATCGAGAAGATGCCGGTTGTTTTCCGGCTCCTCGATCGGCTGGGTGGTATACCAGAAATTCTCGCGCACATATTCCGAAGGCTTGCGCTTCACATGCGGCACCTCGCTCTTCATGCGCTTCCATTCGCGGTCGAGACGCCATACCAGCGACGGCAGCCATGAAAAACCGCCCTCGACGAGCACGATCTTCAGCTTCGGGAACTGCTCGAACACGCCTTCGAGAATCATGCTGGTCAGCACGGTCTGAAGGCTGTTGGAGGCGGCGTAGTGCTCCTCCAGATAGAAGGAGGTCCAGCCTGACGGCGTGTTCGCGCGGTAGCCGAAGGCGCTGGTATGCAGCCCGATCGGCAAGCCGTAATGCTCGGCTGCCTCGTAGATCGGCCAATAGCGGCGACGGCCGCAGGGCTCCATCGTGCGCGGCGGCATGGCAATCTGGGCGAAGCGGCGGTCGGTGACGCGCCGGTCGATCTCGGCGACCGATTCCTTCGCGTCTTCCTGGGAAATGCAGATGGAAGCCTTCAGGCGCGGCTCCGGTCCCGCCCATTTGTCGATCTGCCAATCGTTCAAGGCCGCGCAGAGCGCTGCGCCGAGTTCCTGGTTGAAGGCCATGCTGCCCGCTGCAAGCGGCTGGAGGATGCCGTAATCGATATTGCACTGGTCGAGCAGTTGTTCCCGCAGGAAATCAAGGTCGGACGCCGGCGGGCCGCCATTCGGCGGCCAGGAATCGCGGCGCATGCCGTTTCCGGGCGTCATGCGCGGATAGGGCAGCGTGCCGTAGAGCGGGTTCGCCGAGCGGATGGCATAATCGCGCACATGGCTCTTCCAGCGTTCGGGAAGATAATCCAGCAACTGGTCGGGCCTTGAAAAAGCGGGATGCACGTCGCAATCCACCACGCCCTGCGTCTGGGTCTTTTCCTGGCTACGTTCGAGTACGGGAGTTTCCATGTCAGCCTCCAAGCCTCGGATATGTGGCAAGCACGTTGTCGCGAAGAATCTTGCCGAGCCTCGCCTCCGGAAAGCCTTCCGGCAGCGTCTCAAGTCCCTCGAAATGCCAGTGCGGGTAATCCGAGGAGAAGAGCAGCATATCATCGCTGAGCAGGTGATCGAGCGTTTTGGCGACGTCCTCGACATCGTCAGGCCCGTCGAAGGGCTGCGACGTCATGCGGACATGCCTGCGGATGATGTCGGCAGGGGCGTCCTTGACCCAGGGCACCTCGATGCGCGTGCCCTTCCAGTCCTTGCTCATGCGCCACATGAGCGCCGGCACCCAGGTGACGCCGGATTCGATCAATACCGCCTTGAGGTTCGGATATTTGACGAAGACACCTTCGGCGATGAGGCTCGCGACCTGTGTGGAAAAGCCCTGCGGCTGCACCACGTGATCCTCGATCAGGAAGGAATGGAATCCGCTATGGCTCGGTGCGTTACGGAAATTCGATCCGGCGTGGATGCCGATCGGCAGCCCGTGCCTCTCGGCCGCCTCGTAGATCGGCCAATAGGTACGGCGGCCAAGCGGCAATTCGGTCATGGCAAGCGTCAGGATCTGCACGAAGCGCTTGTCTTCCGCCCGGCGTTCAATCTCCTCCACGGCCGCATCGACATTCTGGAGCGGCACCAGCATAGAAGCCCTCAGCCGGGGATCGCGGTCGAGCCATTTGTCGGCGAGCCAGTCGTTGGTGGCGCGGCAGATCGCAGCCGCGAGGTAGGGGTCGAACAGGGCGTGCGCGCCGGAAACCACGTTGAGGATGGCGTGTTCGAGGCCGAGCGGATCGAGCAGGTTCTTCTGCATCTGCGCCAGCGGATCGCCACTCCAGGCCCAGTCGGGCCGCATGGAGGGACGCGTGCGTTCGGGATAACCCATCAGCTCCAGGACATCGACTTCGCGGGAGGTGACGATCTCCTGCCAGTAATCGTCGAGATAGGGAAGCAGGTCCGCTCGACGGGGTGTCGGCGGATGCACGTCGCAGTCGATCGCGCCAGCAGTATTGTATCTAGGCATGTTTCTCGACATCTCGTTCATGGTTGCTCTGTGAATTGTCTTTGCGCGCGCCGCCGCAGTGACGGCATCATGCCGCCTGCGCTTCCCGCCTCTCCTCGCGGATGAAATCGGCCGCCTTCTCGGCGATCATGACGGTCGGAGCCTGGGTGTTACCCGATACGATGACCGGCATGATCGACGCGTCGACGACACGCAGGCCGGTGAGGCCGTGGACTCTCAGCCGGTCGTCCACCACCGCCATGCGGTCGCTGCCCATCTTGCAGGTGCCCACGGGATGGAAGGTGGTGTTGAGGGTTCGGCGCGCGTAATCGAGCAATTCGTCCTGCGACTGCACGGCGGCGGTCGGGGCGATCTCCTCCGGCTCGAAACGGGCCATGGCCGGGCTTGCGGCAATGCGCCGGACGGCTTCGATCGACTTGATCAGGATCTGCCGGTCGGCTTCCTCCTTGAGGAAATTGTGGAGAATGCGCGGCTGCACCGAAGGATCGCCCGCCGCGACATGGCAATAGCCGCGGCTTTCCGGTCTGAGGATGCAGGCCGACGAGGTGATGCCGGGAAAGGGGTGCATCGCACCGCCGAAACTCGGCGACGTGGAGCCGGAAACATGAATCTGGATCTCCGGCGCCGGAGCATCGGGCGTGGTCCTGATGAAGGCACCGAGCAGCGTCGGCGAACCGCCCAGAGGGCCGCGTTTCGTCGCCAGATATTGCATGCCGAGCAGCATCCTGCCGAACCGTGTGCCGGCACGGGTGTTCAGGGTATGCGTATTGAAAAGACGGTGCTGCACCCTGATATGCCAGTGATCGTGCAGGTTTTCGCCGACACCGGGCAATGCATGCAGCACCTCTATTCCAGCGGACGCGAGCACTTCCGGCGCGCCGACCCCCGACCGTTCGAGGATGGACGGAGAGCTATAGGCGCCGGCGGACAAAAGGACTTCCCGTCCGGCTTTCGCCTCGTGCTGTTGTCCATCCAAGCTGAATATGACCCCGCTCGCCCGCCTGCCGTCAAAGGTCACGCGATCGACGAGAGCGCCGGTGACGACGGTCAGGTTGCGGCGGTTGCGGACCGGCTCGAGAAATGCGCGGGCGGTGGAGTGGCGCACGCCGTTCTTGATGGTCGCCACGAAGAAGGCCACCCCTTCGTTGTCGCCGCAATTATAGTCTTCGGCCGCCGGAATGCCCTGCTCGATCGCCGCCTGGCGATAGGCCTCCAGGGCTTCCCACCGCACATTCGGATCGGAAACCGCCCATTCGCCCTCGGTGCCATGTGCCTCGGAATCCGCACGGTGGAAAGCTTCGGAGCGCTTGAAATAGGGCAGCACGCTTTCCCACGACCAGCCGCGATTGCCGAGCTGCGCCCACTGGTCGTAATCGTAAGCGTGGCCGCGCACATAGATCAGGCCGTTGATGCCCGAACTGCCGCCGAGCATTTTTCCGCGCGGCAGGGGAAGCTGTCGTCCGTCGAGATAGGGTTCGGGCTCGCTCTTGTAGAGCCAGTCATATTGCGGCCTGCCGATGAGGTAGGCGAGACCGAGAGGCATGTCCACGTAGAAACCGCGCCCCTCGCCGCCGCCTTCTATCATCAGCACATCGACCGCAGGGTCGGCCGACAGCCGGTTGGCTAGAACGCAGCCCGCCGTACCCCCGCCCACGATGACATAGTCGTAGGTACGGGAACGTTCGAACGTACCCATGGCATGCTCCTCCACTTGTCGCAACCGGTCTGGCCGGCGCCTACACGCCAGACCCAGGACCGGAGGCGCAAAGACGCAACCGCCAGGGCCACGCCACCTCCGGCCTGATCATGGCACACGAGCCCGCTCGAAGAAAGCCGTTCGCCGCAAAACTTCACGAAAAAGTATACATGAAGGAGGTCCTATTGTAGTTTCTTCACGGCAGGAGGCCGCGGAGCCGGAGGGGAGGCCGGCCAACGGATATTTCATGTATGCATACCTACTGCCAGACAGGAATCTGTTCCATCAATCCATTTCATCGGGGAGGAGCCCAAGGGATGAGCGAAAAGCAGAGCGGCAGACCATTCAGCAGCAGCAGGATCAATCGAAGAACGCTTCTTGCGTCGGGCGCGGCGCTCGGAGGCGCCATGCTGTTGCCCAGGCGGACGTTCGCCCAGGCGTCGCAGCCCAGACCGGGCGGCACGCTGCGTATCGCCATGCCGTTCAATCCGGCAGCGCTCGATCCGATGACCGGTCGCAACGTGCCGGACTTCAATGCCCTTTACGCGATCTTCGACGCATTGATCGCATTCGATCCGGCCACGCTCGAACTCCGGCCGATGCTGGCGAAGGACTGGACGTTCACGGACCCTGCGACGCTGGTCCTCAACCTTGTCGAGGGCGTGAAATTCCACGACGGCACACCATTCGATGCCGACGCGGTGAAGTTTAACCTCGACCGCTCGATGAACGATCCGCGCTCCAACGTGCGGTCGGACCTGGTTTCGGTGAAGTCTGTGGAGGCCACCGGACCGAACCAGGTGACGCTCCGGCTGAAGCAGCCGAACTATTCGTTGCCGACCATCTTGACGGGCCGCGTCGGCTGCATCGTGTCGCCCGCCTCCATCCAGGCCGCGGCCAACGGCAATGTCGATCGCAGTCCCGTCGGTACCGGACCGTTCAAGTTCGTCGAGTGGCGCGACAACGACCTGATCCGCGTCGAGAAGAACCCCGACTATTGGCAGACCGGACTGCCCTATCTCGACGGGATCGACTTCCGCATCATCAACGAACTGAACACCGCCGCCAGGACGGTCACCGCCGGCGAAACCGATCTTTCGCTCAACATGGCCGCGCAACAGATCGCCACCGCGCGCCGGATGCCGGACCTGGTCGCCGAGGCCAATCCTTCGATGATCTTCTTCACCCTGATGATGAACTTCGCCAAGCCGCCGCTCAACGATGTCCGGGTCCGGCAGGCGATGAACTACGCCATCAATCGCGACGAGCTGAACAAGGTCCTGATGCTTGGCCTGGGCGAGCCGACCTCGACCATGTTCCCGAAGGATTTCTGGGCGGTCGACGCGGAGACTGCGCATTTCTACCAGCACGATCCGGAAAAGGCACACAGCCTTCTCAAGGAAGCCGGATATCCGAACGGTCTGGAGATCGAAACCTGGAGCTGGCCGGATCAGACGTCGATCCAGCGCATCGAACTGGTCGGCAACCAGCTTGAGCAGGTCGGCATCCGCCTCAAGATCACACCCTCGCCGCCCCAGGTGGTCAACCAGCTCTTCTATATCGAGGGCAAGGGGGCGATGATCCTCAATCCGCAGGGTGGCTGGCTCGATCCGAGCCAGACCTACGAGCGGCTTTTCGGTGCGACCGGGCAGTTCAACGCGGGCAAGGTGGAAGACCCGCAATTCCGCAAACTGCTGGACGCAACAGGTTCCTCGGCCGATGCGGGCGAACGCAAGGCAGCCTTCGCCGCGCTTCAGCGTTTCGTCGTAGAACAGGCTTTGCACCTGCCGCTGGTGACCTCGGCCGCCATGTCGATCCGCAACAAAAAGGTCAGGGATTTCCATTACGACCGGCTGCACTCGCCGCGTTTCCACCGCGTCTGGCTCGACCAGAGCGCCTGATCCACGCCAAATATCAAACAGGCGTGAACACTGAAACAGCCCGACCGCAAGGCCGGGCTGTTCTATATCCGGAGCCGCCCAAAAGACGGGTTCACCGGCGTTTGATGGTCGGATCGAGAAGGACGCGGATCGACTCGCCCAGCGTGTTGAAGGCAAGCGCCGTGAAAAGGATGGCGAAGCCCGGCGCATACATCTGGGCGGGCGCCACTTCCACATAGTGGTAGGCGCGCGCCAGCATGCCGCCCCAGCTCGACTCCGGCGGCTGGACGCCGAGCGACAGGAAACTCAAGCCTGCTTCCGCCAGAAGCGCCACGGCCAGCATCAGGGTAATTTCCACGATCACCGGCTGGATCGCATTGGGCAGGATATGGCGCAGGATCAGGTGAAGGCGCGACGCGCCGAAGCCGGTCGCCGCCTCGACGTAAAGCGCGTTCTTCACCACCAGCGTCTGCGCCC
The DNA here is from genome assembly GCF_030378245.1 of Neorhizobium sp. CSC1952. Taxonomy (NCBI): domain Bacteria; kingdom Pseudomonadati; phylum Pseudomonadota; class Alphaproteobacteria; order Hyphomicrobiales; family Rhizobiaceae; genus Neorhizobium; species Neorhizobium sp. CSC1952. Next base: position 1,716,901 of record NZ_CP128416.1, read on the forward strand.
GCATCGTCCGGGCAAGCACCGGCGCGAAGGCGAAGCCGACGGCGATCATCGCATTGGTGAGACCGATGCCGAGCGCTCCGGTGACGGCCACAGCCAGCACGAGCGGCGGAAACGCCAGGACACCGTCGATGATGCGGCTGCCGAGTTCGTCGATCCAGCCGCCGACAAAACCGATGAATACACCGAGCGGCACCCCGATCGCCACGCCGATGCCGACAGCCAGGCCGGCGGCGTAGAGAGCGTTGTAGGAGCCGTACATGAGACGGCTCAGCGTATCGCGACCGAGATCGTCCGTGCCGAGCCAGTGTTCGGCGCTCGGTGGCATCAGCAGATCCATCAGATTCTGCTCGTTGGGCGGATAGGGCGCGAGCAGCGGTGCGAAAATCGCCGCCAGCACCAGAACGGAGAGGTAGGCAAGGCTTATCAGCGCACGCTTGTCGGACCACAGCCACGCCCAGAAACGGAAGCGAGTAGGGGGAGGAAGTGCTGGCCGGGTTGCCGGCGCGGCAGAGCTTTCGGTCATCACGGTCATGTTGGTATCGGTCATGTCGAGGCCGCCACTCTGGGATCGAAGGTCGCGTTGAGCACGTCGACCAGAAGGTTGGTGAGGATCACCACAAGCACAAGAACGAGCGCCACGCCCTGCACCACCGGAAAATCCTTGTTGAGCGCCGAGTAGCTGATGAGATTGCCGACGCCGGGTATGGCAAACACCGCCTCGATGATGACGGCGCTGGAGAACAACCGGTTCACCTGCAGGCCGGCGATGGTCAGCATCGTCGCCGCCACGTTGCGAAGCCCGTGCTTCCACAGGATGGAGCTCGAGCTCAGCCCCTTGGCGCGCAGCGTACGGATATATTGGGAGCCCAGCACTTCGAGCAGCGCACTGCGCACCTGCCTCGCCAGAACGGCGACAACGCCGGTCGACAGGGCTATCGCCGGAAGGGTCGCGTAGTAGAGTGCCTCCAGCGGTTTTTCGAAGACGGATACCGCTCCTGTCGCCGGGAACCAGCGATAGCCGAGCGAGAAGAGCGTCACCAGAATGATGCCGAGCCAGAAGTTGGGAACGGCGACACCGAGAGAGGCGATGCTGGTAATGATCTTGTCGAGCGCGGTACCCTGACGCGTCGCGGCGAGGATGCCGAGCGGAATACCGATCACCGCGCCAAGCAGCAGCGCATAGATCACGAGCAGGATCGTATGGGGCAGGCGCGCAAGGATCAGCCGCAGGACCGCTTCGTTGGAGAACAGCGAATGGCCGAGATCGCCCTGCAGGACACTCCCCACCCAGGCGAAATATTGTACGAGCATGGGCCGGTCGAAACCGTAGATATGGCGAATTTCCGCAATGCGCTCCGCCGTCGCATAGTCGCCCGCAATCATCACGGCCGGGTCGCCCGGCATCAGATAGACGAGGGAAAACACGACAAAGGTCGCCACGATCATCACGGGCAGAAGTTGCATGAGCCTTCGCCCGACCATCCCGGGGACACCGTCCATCATTTACACTCCGTCGATCCGCAATTGGCGCCGGCCATTTGCACAGCCGGCAGAAACATCCGATTCGCGGGCATGCCCCCGAACCATGAGGAGGCGAGGCAGGCAGACCTGTCCCGCTCCGGTTCCGGGCGACACCGCGATGCGCTCCAGCATCGCGGTATCGCATCGCTCGGCCTCACGCCTCCATCCACACCTTGTGGAAGCGCGGGCGCTGCAGCAGGCTGAAGTTGAAACCATGCACTTTCGGCGTGCGCACGATGATGCCGGCGGACGCGAATTGCGGCAGGTGCAGCGCGTTTTCCAGCACGAAACGCTGCATCTTATAGAGAACTTCCTGACGCTTTGCCTGATCGAACGTATTCATGGACGCATCCATGAGTTCGCGGTAACCCGGCAGCTCGATCTTGGCCGCGTTGCGGTAGGCCGTCGCGGAGAACTGCCGGTCGTAGGCAGTGGCCGGGTCGGGAAGACCGCCCGTCGGGGTCATCAGCATCTGCCCCTTTTTTTCGGTAAGGAAGTATTGCATCGTCTGCGCCGGCTGTGCCGGCGTGACCTTCAGCCGGATACCTGCCTCCGCAAGCTGGGCGCTCAGGACTTCCTGACGCTGGACCGCCGCCTGATCCGCCCAGGTGAAGGTCGCGATCTCGATGCCGTTGGCGAACCCCGCCTCCTTCAGCAGCGACTTCGCACGATCGATATCCTTCGTATAGAAGTTCTCGGTCTCGGGATCGTTGGCCCAGAAGCCCGTCGGGAACATGCTGCAGTGCCCGCCGCCGAGGCCGCCCCAGAGAACCTGGTTGAGAACCGGACGGTCGAGCGCCCAGTTCATCGCCTGACGAACACGCACGTCCTTCAGCGGTCCCTCGCCGTAGTTCAGGAAGGAAGTGTAGTAGATCATCGATGGCGTCGCTTCGGCGACCAGTTTCGGATCGCGCTTGGCGACCGCCATCTGCTGTGCGCTCATGTTGAGAACGATATCGGATTCACCGGCGGTCACCGTGCGGACAGCCGTGTTGAACTCGTTGACGATGCGGACATCGATCCCGTCGAGATAGGGTGCGTCTCCCCAATAATTCGCGTTCTTTTCGACCTTGATGAGCGTATTGTCCTGCCATTCCACGAACTTGAACGGTCCGGTGCCCACCGGCGCGCGGTCGACATTGCCGTCGGCCGCAGCCTTGACCGAAGCGGGCGACACGATGAGGCCCGCGCGGTCGGTCAGGACCGAGGGCAGGGTGGCGTCCGGATATTTCAGCTTCAGCGAAACCTGATGCGGACCGGTGGCCTCGACCTTGCTGACGACCGCGAGGTCCGATTTGACGTTCGAGCGCTCGTAAGCCATGCAGCGCTGAAGATGGAAGACCACCGCCTCGGCATTGAACGGCGTACCGTCGTGGAACTCGACGCCCTCGCGCAGTTCGAGAACCAGCGTGGTCGGGTCGGTGAACGTCCAAGACGTCGCCAGCATCGGCTGGAGTTCGAGCGTCTGCGGATCGAAGCCGATCAGCGCGTCGAACATCATCAGAAGCGTATTGAAGTCGGGATTGTTGCGGCCGGTCAGGGGATCGAGCGCGGCCGGGTTGAACGGTATGACGACCCTGAGGGTTCCACCCGATCGGGGCTGCGGAGCCTGAGCGCGTACCATTGCCGGCAGCAGAGCCATACCGCCCGCGGCCGCCGTTCCGGCCAGCAGCGAGCGACGGGTAAGGTTCGGTATCCTTTCGTACAGATTTCTGGTCACGTCTTCTCCTCCATCATCCATGACCGGCCACGTCTGGCCATTATGCGTGTTCTGCTGATCTCCGTATCGCCAAGGCTCCCATCTGCCTGCTTCCACGTGTTTCCGGACGGAAAGCCGCTGGGCGCCTTTGTCCGCATCGTCCTATGTCAAGGCCTGCGTGGCGGACGCCATGTCCTGGACGCGGTTCCGTCCTGCAGAAAGACCCTTCCTCTCCTGTTCGACGAGCATCTCCTCGGCGAAGTGGCATGCGACATGCCGGCCGGGCAGCAATTCGCGCTGCTGCGGTTCCTGGATGCGACAGACGTCCCGCACGCGCGGACAGCGTGTGTGGAAGCGGCAGCCACCGGGCGGCGAGACCGCGCTCGGTATCTCGCCCTGCAGGATGATCCTGCTGCGCGCATCGGCCCCCGCCGGGGTAATCTCGGGTTCGGCCGACCGTAGCGCCTCCGTGTAGGGATGCAGCGGCGCCTCCATCACGGCATGAGCAGGGCCGACCTCAACGATCTTGCCGAAATACATCACCGCCACGCGGTCGCTGATGTGGCTGACGACCCTCAGATCGTGGCTGATGAAGACGTAGGTGAGGCCGAACTGCTCCTGCAGCCTGGCGAAAAGGTTCAGCATGTCGGCCTGGATCGACACGTCGAGCGCCGCCACCACCTCGTCGCAGACGATCACGTTCGGATCCAGCATCAGCGCCCGCGCGATATTGGCGCGCTGCTTCTGACCTCCGGAAATCTCGTGCGGATAGCGATTGGCCATCTCGGGCGACAACGCAACCCGGTCCAGCATCTCGAACGCCTTCTCGCGCCGCTCCGCCCTCGTACCTTCGCCCGCTATGTTCAACGGTTCGCAAACGCTCTGAAGGATGGTCATGCGCGGATCGAAGGCCGCATTCGGGTCCTGCGAGACGATCTGGTACTTGCGCCGGTGGCGATTGAGTTCACGGCGGGAAAACCTGAACGGGTCGATGCCGCCATGCCGCACCCCGCCGCCGCTCGGCGTGAGCAGGCCGACAAGACAGCGTCCGAGCGTCGACTTTCCGGAACCGGATTCACCGATCACGCCGAAGATCTCGCCCTTGCGCACGCTGAAGCTGACGCCGTCGACAGCGCGGATGAGGGAGCCCCGCCGCGCATTGCCGAAGCTGACATGCAGGTCCTCGGCCTGCAGGGCCATCGGGACGGGAGAAGCACTTCCGCTCATGCTTCGATCCTCCTCAATTCAAGTTCTTCCCAGCGGTTGCAGCGCACCTCCCTGCGGCCGAGATTCTCGATGCTTTGCGACAGTTCGCAGGGTTGGACGGAATAGCTACAGCGCGGTCCGAAACGGCAGCCCTTTGGCATATGGCGCAATGAGGGAACACGGCCCGCGATGGAAGGCAGCGTGCCGCGCGCCCGATTGCTGTCGGGGATCGAATGCAGAAGCCCGGCTGTATAGGGGTGTCGAGGACCCGCGATGACGTCCTTCACCGGACCGCTCTCCACGACCTGTCCTGCATACATCGTGACCATCCGATGACAGCTCTGCGCGACCAGGCCGAGATTGTGGGTGATGAACATGATGGCGGTGCCGGTGCGGTCGGCAAGGCCCAGAAGCAGATCCATGATCTGCGCCTGGATCGTCACGTCGAGAGCCGTGGTCGGCTCGTCGGCGATGAGAAGACGCGGCTCGCAGACCAGCGCCATGGCGATCATCACGCGCTGGCGCATGCCCCCCGAAAGGTTCATCGGATAGAGCGTGGCGACGTGGCGCGGCGATGCGATGCCGACCGAATCCAACGCCTCGACGGCGCGCTCCGCAGCCTCCTTGCGGTCGAGCCTGAAATGTCGCCTGAGGGTTTCCTCGATCTGGTAACCCACGGTGAACACCGGGTCGAGAGCGCTCATCGGCTCCTGGAAAATCATGCTGATATGCCGCCCGCGAATCCGATTCATCTGTGATTCCGGGCAGGAAACGAGATTCTGGCCGCCGAACATGATCCTTCCACCAAGCCGGGAATCGCGCGGCGGCAGGAGCCGGAGAATCGAGAGCGCGGTCATCGACTTGCCGCATCCGCTCTCGCCAACGACGCCGAGGATCTCCTTCGGCTTTATCGAAAGCGAAACATTGTTGAGGACCTCAACCCACCCCCACTCGTCACGCAGTGACAAGGTCAGGTTCTGAATATCCAGAAGCGTATCCTGACCGGCCGTCGTGGCCTCGGCGAGCTGCTGCATCCGGCCTTGCTCCTCCCCTGTCGGCCTGCCACCCGCATGATGAACATGTGAAATGCGGCTGACTGACGCGCTTTTCCTCCACCACGCCGGAATCCCGTCAGGCACCCTGATACGCGGCTGGCTCCTCCCGAAAGCCTCGTCATGTATACAATACACTTCACCCCGACGAAAGCCCCGGAACGGCCGGAATGAAAATTGTTGCGGGTGAGCGAGGGATCTAGCGAGCGCTGCTCTTTCGATGACTGATTATTGAAGTTTTCCGGCTATCGAAAGTATGCTCGGCGTTTCCCAACTCGCCAAGTTTCCCTCGCCTTTAATTTGGCAGGAACACTTCACTTTCGCAAAGACGGAACCCTTGGCAGATCGGTGAGACGATTAGTTTCGCGATGGACCGAAAAGATGAATAGGACGACTAGGTCTGAGCGTGGCTTGCAGTGCCGCTGCCGAGACGCCGACCACGACCGGCCGGTTCCGGCCGCCTTTGCGGCCGCGATTGACAAGTTCAGCAGTCATGATGCCTTCTTCCGGTATTTGAGATCGACATTGGTGCAGGCGAGAGCGGCGCCCGCCTGAACGGGATCGACCACCGGAACGCCGAGTTCCGCCTCGAGGGCTTCGCGATATCCGCCAAGCCCGGCGCATCCGAGAATGATGACGTCGGCGCCATCCTCGTCACGCAGCAGCCTTCCGGTCTTCACAATCGTGTCGACCACATTGCCGGCCATCAGTTCGACGACGGTCATGTCGATGGACCTGTCACCCGCCAGCCGCTCCTCGATCCTCAGGCTTTTGAGGTAGCGCAGGTGCCGGTCGATCGACGACTGGCCGAGGGAAACGATCCCGAACTTCTCTCCAAGACCGAGCGCCGCGAGATAGGCGGCCTCGGCGATGCCGACCACCGGGACTTTTGCGGCTTCGCGGACCTGCCGGATGCCGGGATCGGAGAAGCAGGCGACGACGATCGCATCCGCGTCAACCTCGCCGACCCGCTCGATCAGATGAGGAATAACTTCGGCGACATGCGCGTCGGTTTCGATGCCTGGCGGGGATTTGGCGAGCTCCGTGCACGCTATGTCGTGCCGCGTGGCCTCGAAGACAGGTTCCAGGCAGGCCTCCATCGACCGCGTGACGGAAGCCGAACTGTTTGGATTGATGATGAGAATTCGAGCCAAAGGGCCTCCCGGCGGACACGCCATCTGCAAGAAAAAGGCTTAAAATATTCTTTGTGATATGCCACGAAAATATGATTGTCAAAGCGATGTCATGTTTCATGGACGATATGGAAAATTATCCACCATATTTGAAAATCCGGTTGCCAGCGGCATAACCGTCATATATGTCGTAATATTTTAATGGCTCTCTCAAGCCTATGCCACAGGCGTTTGGAACAACGCCCTTCCTGCCTTTGCATCTCCACATCTGGAATATCAGTGGATATGCGAATCAAAGATCGTACGATATGTAAAAAGTGTGAAGACCGGCAGTTTTGGAGAAAACTGTAACGGTTCGAGATCGGGGAAGCAGAGCAGATGGCCACAGCAGTCGCAAAAGATACGATCAAACGGGCTCGGTCCGACGCAAAGGCAGATGCCGCTGGCCGTCGGAAGAAGAAGTCCGGTTCGCTGACCGAAAAAGTCTATACGATGCTGCGTACCGAGATCCTGACCTGCATTCTGGAGCCCGGCAAGGAAGTTTCCGAAGCGGAACTGGCAGAGCGTTTCGACGTGAGCAAAACGCCGGTGCGCGAGGCGCTCGCAACGCTGCGCTCCGAAGGGCTGGTGCGGACATTCCCGCGGCGCGGCTACCAGATCGTTCCAGTGACGTTCGGCGACATGAACGAACTGTTCGACCTGCGCACGATCCTGGAGGCCGGCGCGGCGGAACTCGCCTGCAAGCGCATCACAGACGCCGACATTGACAATCTCAACCGGCTGGCGGACGTCGTCTACGACCGTTCGGAGCAGCCGAGCCTGAAGCGCTTCATCCAGGCCAACCGCGATTTTCACGTCGCCATCGCGAAGGCTTCCGGCAACGAGCGTCTTCACCAGCTCCTGGCGCGGCAGATCGATGAGCTCGAGCGCTTCTTCTATCTCGGCGCCCGCCTGCGCGACGTCAGCGGCGAAACCCAGAGCGACCACCATGCCATCGTTGATATCCTGAGCAAACGCGATCCGGATGCGGCGCGCGCGGTCATGATCCGCCATAACGAACTTACCCGACAGGGGCTTTTCCAGGCCCTCGCCTCGTCTCGAAACATCAGCAGCATCGCGCTCTGAGCCATCCGCGCCTGAGCGAATTCCGGGGCGCAGGCGCACAGGAAAGCAGAGCCTCAATTTGATGATGTGCTACAAAATAGGCACATGCGCGAATTTCTGACGAAGGACGGCTGGGCCGTTTGGTGAAGCGGCCCAGCGCATTGCATGCAGCAAGATGATCGCCCAGGCGGACTGGCATTGTGGAGTGCCGATCCAAAAGGCACCTGTTTGCCTAAAAAATCCACATACCGATTTTCGCAAAATTACAAAAAATCGCAAGTGCTTACAGACTTTCGATTGACAACTGAGATATCAGAAATAATATCATGGAAATCTTTGAGTGAGGGTCATTTTGCAGACCATGGAGAAGGTAGATTTCATCATCCACGGCCCTCCCGGAAGCGCCCCGCCCGTCCTTGCGGAAGCCCTGCTAAAGGGCGTACGTGAGACCGCGGCCGATGATCGGGCATGGTCCACGACCCCCAAGGGTGATGATCCGGGTGTCGATGCGATGAACCTGCTGATCACCCGCGGCGGTGATCCGAACTGCATTTCCACCTGCACGCCCGTCTTCATTCAGGCCCCTCTTTTGCGGGGAATGACGCTGACGCATCGTCGGCTGACGCCGGTCGCGCGGCTTGTCGCCGACAGCTTTTTCCTCGTCGTGCGTTCCGACAGCCCGTGGAAGGACGCCAAGGAATTCCTCGCCGGGATCGCCGGTCGGACGACCCGCACCGGCGGTTATTTCAAGGGCGGCATCAATCATCTGCTCGGGCTTTCGATCGCCGAAGGCGCCAAGGCCGATGTCGAGTTTGTCGTCGTGCCAAGCGAACCTGCCGTCTGGACGGCGATGATAGAGGGACGGATCGACTGGGGTTGCGGCGTCGCGGCCGAAATCCTGCCGCATGTGGAATCCGGCGTGCTGCGCGTCATCGCCGTTTTGAGCGAGGAGCGGTCGGAGGCGTTCCCGGACGTTCCGACGCTTGCCGAAGCGGGCGTTCCCGTGACCTTCCATCTCTGGCGTGGGCTGATGGGGCCGCCGGATCTGCCGGAAGCCGACCAGAAGCGCTGGCACGTGATCATCGAGAAGATGCGCACATCCGATGCGTGGAAGGCCTATCTCGCCCGCAACGGACAGGCGGACGCCTTCCTGCCCGGCCGGGCGTTTCGGGATTTTCTCGATAAGGAATGGGACTGGTACGAAAAGCATCTCGGAATGGCCGGCCTGTTGCCGAAGTGACGCTTTCGAACGGCCTTGGCGGACCACGAGAGTTCAGCAAACCAAAAAAGGGGAACCAACATGATGAAACGATTCTTGCAGGCCACCGTCGCCGCTGCCGTGCTGGCCATGTCAGCCGTCCATGCGCCGGCGCTGGCACAGGATGCCTCCACATTCAATGCCGTACTGGGTGAAACCAAGGGATATCAGCAGCTTCCCAAGCCCTGGAAGTTCCGCGCCCTCGTCAATCCCGGCAAGCTGACCATCGGAACGACCGGCGCCTCTCCGCCGCGTACGTTCGTCGATCCGGCGACATCCAAGCTGACCGGCAGCTATGTCGAGCTGTTCACCAAATTGGCACAGGATCTCGATCTGCAGCCGGAATTCGTGCAGCTGGAATGGGCCGGGATTCTTCCGGGTCTTGCCGCCAACCGTTTCGACATCGCCTGCGACGGCGCATCCTGGACGGCGGAACGCCTTGCCTCCGACCAGTTCCTCATGACCTCGCCGACCGCCGTCAACGCCACCGTGGCCGTGACCCGCAAGGACACCAACATCAAGACCTTTGCGGACGCCAAGTCCGCAGACCTCGGCGGCGTGCGCGGTGAAGTCTATTTCGAGGGCGCCAAGAAGGCGCTTCCGGATGCGGCGGCGACCGAATTCCCGGGCATGCAGGAATCCCTGATCGGGCTCCAGAACGGCCAGGTCAAGCTCGTCGCGATGAACCTGTCCAACGCGCTGAACGTCCTGAACACGGCGCCGAACAAGGCGGAGCTGCAGCTTGTCGGCCCCGCCCTCCAGGTCTTCCCGCAGGGTCTCTGCGTCAACCCGAAGCAGCCTGATCTCCTGATCGCCATCAACACCCTGCTCGGCAACTACCGCGCCGACGGCACGCTGAAGAACCTCGTCGTCAAATACGGCGGTTCCGCTGCAGAAGTCGATGCGCTGACCCGCATCGGTTACTAAGCCAGGCCGGATCGGAACGCGCAGGTGACACTGGATTTCAGCATATTGGGAACTGTCTGGCCCGCGCTTCTGCGCGGGACCACGGTCACGATCAGCCTGACCTCCATCGTGCTCCTCTGCGCGACGCCGGGCGGCATTGCCGTCGCGCTGCTTCGGTCCGCACCGTCACCCACGGTGCGGACCATCGTGCGCGCGGCGAGCTGGATCTTTCGCGGTGTACCGCCGCTGCTCCTGCTGTTCCTGGCCTTCTTCGGCCTGCCGGTGGTCGGCCTGACATTGCCGCCGATGCCCTCGGCGGTGATCGCCATGACGGCCTATATGTCTTTCTACTTCGGTGAAGTCTTTCATTCCGGGCTGCAAAGCGTAGCGCACGGCCAATGGCAGGCCTGCAAGGCTCTCGGGCTATCGCCGGCTCGCACCCTGTTCCGGATCATCCTGCCGCAGACGATACCCGCCGCATTGCCGCCCTATATCTCGCATGCGACGGAGATATTGAAGGGGACGGCGCTGGCGGCGGCGGTCGCGGTGCCGGAACTCACCAATGCGGCCAAGCAGGTCTTCGTCGTTACTTACCGGCCTTTCGAGATCCTGCTCGCGGCCGGCGCGATCTATGCGGTACTCGATGCCGGCCTTCTCATTCTCCAGCTGTATGGCGAGCGTTGGGCCGCCAGACGCAGAGCGGCGAGATAGCCATGAGCTACCACGACCTCTTCATTCAATATTATCCCTCCCTGCTCAAGGGCCTGTGGACGACCCTGCTTCTCTCCGCCGTGACGCTCCTGATCGCGACACCACTTGCGCTGGCCATCGCGTTGATCCGCGAGACCGGAAGCCGCTGGGTCGCGATACCGCTCGCAATTCTCGTCAATGCCATCCGGCTTCTACCGGCGCTTCTCGTGCTGTTCTTCGTTTTCTACGCCACGCCGCAACTCGGCTACCGGCTGCAGCCGTTAACGGCGGCCATGATCGGCCTGTCGATCATGGGAGCCGCTTATATGAGCGAGGATTTCCGTGGCTGCATCGCGGCTATCGACTCGGGACAATACAAGGCGGCCAAGGCGCTCGGTCTTTCGCATCTGCATACGCTGAGACGCATCATTCTTCCACAGGCGTTTCCCCTGGCGATCCCACCCTACATGACCCGCGCCATCATCATGGTGAAGGCAACGTCGCTCGCCTCGATGGTCGCCGTCGCGGACCTGACGGCAGCGGCATCGCGGGCGACGTCGATCACCTACGAACCCTTTCTCTTCCTCGTCTTCGCGGGGCTCGGCTATCTGCTGATCAGCGGCTTCCTGGCGCTGTTGCAGTCTTGGGCGGAAGCGAAGATCGCACGCGCCTACCGGCTGGCACCCCGATAAGGATGACAATGGCCTCTGTCGAACAAGAATACCCGAGCAACAACAGCGCGATGGTCGAGGCGAAAGGCCTGTTCAAATCCTATGGGCAGGTCAAGGCGCTCGATGACGTCGACATCACTGTTGCAAGCGGCCAGGTCGTAGCGATCGTCGGCGCTTCGGGTTCGGGCAAGAGCACACTGCTGCGCTGTATCAATTATCTCGACCCGCCCGATAAGGGAGACGTGTGGGTCAGCGGCCATCTGATGGGTATGGTGGAAACCGTCAGCGGAACCCGCAAGGCGACCGAACGCGAAATCCGTCGGCATCGCGCCGATATCGGCATGGTTTTCCAGCACTTCAACCTGTTTCCGCATTTCACGGTGCTGCAGAACCTTATCGAAGCGCCGATGGCCGTCCGTAAGATCGCGCGTGCGGAGGCTGTCGAGATGGCGAAGGCGCTTCTCGCCTCCGTGGGGCTTGCGGACAAATTGGATGCCTTTCCGTCCGAACTGTCGGGAGGCCAGCAACAGCGTGTCGCCATCGCCCGGGCTTTGGCAATGAAACCGCGGGTCATGCTTTTTGACGAGCCGACCTCGGCGCTCGATCCGGAACTGGTCGACGAGGTGCTGCGCGTCATGCGCAAACTCGCGAGTGAGTCCATGACCATGTTGGTCGTCACCCACGAAATGGGCTTCGCGGAGGATGTGGCCGACCGGCTGGTGTTTTTCGACAAGGGCAAGATCATTGAGGAAGGCAAGCCTGCCGAAGTTTTGCGCAATCCTGCGCAGCCTCGGACCAAGGCCTTCATGCAGAGACTTTTGAGGCGCGGACAATGAATGTGGGAATTGGGCCGAAGATCACGGCGCTGACCGCCGGCGAGCGCGCGACGCTGGACGCACTCTGCGACTGTCTGTTCCCGCCCGGTGCGGCAACGCCCGGTGCGGTGACCATCGGCGCTTCGGATTATATCGACCAGGCCCTTGCAGGCCCCTACGCTGTCTTTGTGAGCGAATACCGCGCGATGCTGGGCAGCCTCGATCAGGCGGCAGGCGGCTCCTTCGTCGGCGCGACGGACAAGCTTGCCGTCGTCGCCGCTCTCGAACGCGACGAACTGCCCGGCCTCCTGCGCAACCCGGACCGCACGACCTTCGATCTTGTCATCCGTCACCTGCGGGAAGGCCTGTTCTCCGACCCGATTCACGGCGGCAACAAGGATTTTGCCGGCTGGAAGGCCGTCGGGTTCCCCGGCGCACAGTTTGGCTTCCGGGAAGACGAGCAGAAGCTCGACTATAAGGTTGACCGCCAGCCGCAGAGCCTGACACAGGTCTCGCAGGATGCCCGCCTTCCCGGCCTGCCGAGGACGATACCCTCGACAGCCGGCATTCCCGCCAATCCGGATGTGCTGATCGTCGGCGGGGGTGCGGTGGGCAATTTCATGGCCCTGAAATTCGTGCGCGCCGGACTTCAGGTCGTCATCCTCGAAGCAGGTCCTCCTCGCACGGGCCGCGAGCGCTCCATGGACGAGCTGCTGGCAACGGCTTTCCGCAACGAAGGCGGCGCGGCTAAATTCAACGACGAAGTGCCGACATGGCGCACACGACCCGGTGAGAAGGCCAGGCGCGCCGTCATGTCCCAGGGCCTGGAGACGGCGCTCGGCGGCAACTCGATCGCCTGGGGCGCTGTCGCGATGCGCTTCTACGAAGACGATTTCCGCATCCGCTCCGCGACGGCCGCGAAATACGGCGACCATCGCATTCCGGAAGGCTCGACGCTCGCCGACTGGCCGATGAGCTATGCCGAACTCGAGCCGTTCTATGAAGAGGCCGAGGATCTGCTCGGCGTATCCGGCCACGCCGGCAATCGGGAGAACCCGGATCGGTCGCGCGGCAACCCATTCGAGGCGCCGCGCGCCAATCCCTACAAGATGCCGGCGCTGAGGACGAGCGGTCTCGGGCAGCTCTTCGCGGACAGCGCGAAGGCGCAAGGGTATCATCCCTTCCCCCTGCCCGCCGCCATCGCCACCACGGCGTGGAATGGCCGCCACGCCTGCACCTATTGCAGTTTCTGCTCACGGTTCGGCTGTCATGTCGACGCCAAGGCTTCCGCGCAGAACACGGTGCTTCCGGAAGCCTTGGAAAGCGGCCGGCTGCATATCGTTTCCGGTGCAAGGGCTATGGAAATCGTCACCGACGAGAGCGGCCGCGCAGTCGGCGTCAACTATCTGGGCCTGGACGGCGAGACCCGCTTCCAGGCGGGCGGTACCGTCGTGGTCGCGGCCTATGCCTTCGAGAATAGCCGCCTGCTTCTGCTGTCTCGCAGCAGGCGTCACGGCCGCGGCGTTGGCAACGAGACGGATCAGGTCGGCCGCCACTACATGACCCGGCAGCAGCCATCCGTCTATGCGATCTTCGAAGGCAAGCGGCTGAACCGCTTCATCGGACCCACGGCGCAGGCCATGGCGATTGCCGACCTCTCCGGCGACCATTTCGACCATAGCGACGTCGATTTCATTCGCGGCGGTCGCATCGCAGCCTTCAACCAGTATCTTCCCATCGAGGCATCGGGCGTGCTGCCGCCGGACGTGCCGCGCTGGGGCGAGGCCTGGCGCGACTTTTTCCTGTCGTCCTACAACAGCACGGCGATGCTGTTCATCGACCCGGAAATCCTGCCTTACGAAAACAACCGGCTCGATCTCGATCCGGACGTCAAGGACAAGCTCGGCCGGCCGGTGATCCGCATCACGTTCGACATCGGCGACAACGAGCGCAAGCTGATGCAATACCTGCAGGACCGGGCCGAAAAGATCGCGCTCGGCATGGGCGCGACCCGCACCTGGCGCCGCCAGTTCCTTACCGGGCCGATCAGCACGCATGACGTCGGCGGCACGCGCATGGGCAACGATCCGGCGACCTCCGTCACCAACGGGTTCGGTGAAGTGCACGACACCCCCGGTCTGGTCGTGCTCGGCGGATCGAGCTTCGTCTCCCTGCCGCCGGTCAACCCGGCGCTGACCATTCTTGCGCTCGCGCTGCGCGCTGCGGATCACATCATCAGCCAGAACACGGGAGCGGCGGCATGAGCGACGTGATCGTCATCGGCAGCGGGGTGATCGGTACCTCGATCGCCTATCATCTGGCGCGTGACGGAGCGAATGTGACGCTGCTGGACCAGGCTTTTGACGCCGCCACCAAGCCGGCGGCCACATGGGCGAGTGCCGGCGGCCTGCGTTCGCAGGGCCGCCATGCGGAAGACCAGCCCATCACCAAGCTCGCTGCGGCACGTTGGAAAACCCTGTCGGAAGAGCTCGACGCCGACCTTGAGGTCTCGTTTGGCGGACATCTGCACATCGCCGAAACCGAGAGTGAAGTTCCGGTCATCGAGCAGCGGTTTGCAAGTGATACAGCTGCCGGGCTTCCCATCGAAAGGGTCGAAGGAAACCGTCTCCGGACGATCGCACCGGCACTGACCGAAAACGCCATCGTCGGCGCCTATACGGCCGGCGACGGTCAGGCACATCCAGGCCGCACGGCGCGTGCCTTCGCCCGCGCCGCTGCACGACGCGGCACGAAGACGATCTTCGGCCAGGCCGCGACGGTGAAGATGGATGGCGGAAAGGCAAGTGGTGTCGTATTGGCAGACGGCACGATCTTGTCCAGCGGTCAACTCATTCTCGCGACGGGCGCCTGGAGCATCGACCTTCTGTCGAAGCTTGGCATTGCGTTGCCGCTGCGTTGGCGCGGCTTGCAAATGCTTCTCTCCGATATGGCGGAGAAGATGCTGGCGCCGACCGTGACGGCTGTCGGGCGCAATCTGTCCCTCAAGCAGACGCCATCGGGCGAATTCATGATCGGTGGGCGCTGGATTGCCGCCCCTGCGCCAACGGGCGTTGGCAGCAATTGCGTCGATGCGCATGTGGCAAGGCAATGGAGCGGCGCCGCGGCTATTCTGCCCGCGCTCCGGAGCCGCAAGCTCGCACAGGCGTGGTCGGGCGTCGAGGCGCAATCCATCGACAGCCTTCCCTTCATCGGCCGCACCCGCATCGGCGGCCTTTATCTCGCCGCCGGGTTCTCGAACCACGGCTTCCAGATCTCGCCGCAGATCGGCGCCTGCGTCGCAAGTGACATCCTCACCGGGCAGGAGCCGCTGCTTGCGCCATTCGCACCGCATCGCCATGACGGCATCGACCCTGCAAAGGTCTCCGCCTTCATTGCCGAGCCGATCGCCTGTTGAGAGTTCGTTGCCGATGACCGCGTTCCATCATCTGCTGTCGCCCATCAAGCTTGGAAAGGTCGAGATCCGCAACCGGGTGGTGTTGACGGGGCACGGCACCGGCATGCCCAAGGATGGGCGGCCGAACGAGCAGATGATCGCCTATTACGAACAGCGTGCGAAGGGCGAAGTCGGCCTGATCATGCTGGGCTCGCAGCAGGTCCACCCCTCCTCCCCCGGCATTACCGGCCTGCTGTGCAACTACGACGATACGATCATTCCGGGCCTCAGGGCCGTGTCGGATGCGGTCCATCTGCACGGTACCAGGATATTCGGCTATCTCTCGCATATGGGTCTGGCGACTTCGGCGCGCCCCACCGCGCTCTGGTCCGCATCAGCGGTCTACGAACAGAAATATGGCGAGGTCGCCCACCCGATGACCGTGGACGAAATCGAAGAGCTGGTCGAAGCCCATGCCGATGCCGCCGCCCGCTGCGTCGAGGCAGGCATGGATGGGATCGAGGTGCATTGCGGCCACGGTCTGCTGATCCAGCAGTTCCTGTCTCCCCTGACCAACAAGCGCACAGACCTCTATGGCGGTCCGGTGGAAAACCGGGTGCGCTTTCCGCAGGCGGTGCTGGCGGCAGTTCGCAAGCGTGTCGGTCCCGATATCCCTGTTGGCATTCGCTGCTCCGGCGACGAACTGGTCGAAGGCGGGCTGACGGCCGCCGACATGGCCGAGATCGTGCCGCTTCTGGTCAAGGCCGGCGCGCTCGACTATGTGGATGTCAGTGCCGGGACCGACGGCGATCTGGTCAGCAACATGCTGCACGAACCGCCGATGGGATTGGAGCCGGCACCGTTCAAATCCGTGGCGCGCCGCATCAAGGACGAGATCGACGTGCCCGTCATCCACGGCACGCGCATTCACACCCCGGCGCTTGCGGATGAGATGATTGCCGCGGGTGATGCCGACATGGCCGGCATGTGCCGCGCTCTGATCGCCGATCCCTTCCTGCCGAAGAAGGCCCGCATCGGCCAGGCGCATGACATTACGCCGTGCATCGGCTGCGAACAGGCGTGCTTCGGACGGCTTTACCGCGGCCGCCACATCAGTTGCATCGGCAACCCCGTGACAGGCCGGGAACTGGCCTACGCCCAACTGCAACCGGTTCAAACACCCAAGTACATCGTCATCGTCGGTGGCGGGCCGAGCGGGATGGAGGCTGCGGTCGTCTCCTCCCGGCGCGGTCACCGCGTCACGCTGATCGAACAGTCCGATCAGCTCGGCGGACGCATGAGGCTTGCGATGAAGCCGAAGGGCCGCGAGGAGTGGTCGAAACTGCTCGCGCACAAACTCGATCTTCTCGACCGCTTCGGCGTCGATATCCGCACCGGCACCAAAGCGACACCGGAGCTCATCCGGTCGCTGCAGCCCGACGAAGTCGTGCTCGCCACCGGCACGTCATTCGAGCCGCTGGATGTGGAGGGTGCGAGCTCAGCCCCGATTCTGACCGTCGACGAGGTTGTCGCCGACCCCTCCAAGGCAGGTCGGAAAGTGCTGGTCGTCGATTACCTCGACCGTCAGCCGGCGATGGTGACGGCTATCATGCTTGCGGAAATGGGACGCAGCGTCGAGATGAGCACCGCGTCCTTCCACGTCGGCCAGAAGCTCGAGATCCAGAACATTACCTATTTCTACGCCAAGGCGCTCGCCGCCGGGATCGTCTTCACGCCGACCGTGGTACCGCGCCGCTTCGATGGCGGAAGCGTCATCTTCCACAATGTCTTCACCCGCACGGACTGTCGCACCGAGTGCTACGACACGATCGTCATCGCCGCACCCGGCGTACCGCAGGCGGGCCTGGCGGAAGCTCTCAAGGCGGCATCGATCAAGACCACCATCATCGGCGACGCCTATGCGGCGCGGGATGTCGAGGCGGCGATCCTCGACGGTTTCGAAACCGGGGCCGCCCCCTGACCCGGCAAGGAAGCGGGCGACATGTAACGCCCACTACTCCCATCAAGGAGATTTTTTGGATGAGTGCTCCCGTCTGGTTCAGCGAGCAGGAGGTAACCCGGCTGCTTCAGCCGGCTGCGCTCATCGCGCGTCTGGAGGCTGCATTCAAGGATGCGGACGCTGGCCTTTTGACCGAGCCGAGGCCGCTGCGCATCGATGCCCATGAGCATGGCGCGAATTACGTGGCTTTTCCGGCCTACTGGCCCGCGGCGGGCATCGCCACGACGAAGGTTCTGTCGGGTGTGCTCGGCAATCCCGCCAGGGGATTGCCCAAGATCGATGCTGTCATCATCGTCATGGACGCAGTGACAGGACGCATCCGAGCAATGATGGACGGGCGGCGCATCACGGCTTTGCGCACCGCCGCAACCACGGCGCTGGCCTGCCGGACGCTCGGCATCAAGCCGAACGGCGTGCTTGGCCTGACCGGTACCGGCGTGCAGATGCGGGCGCATGCCGAGACGATGGCTTGCGTCGCCGAATGGGAAACCATTCTAATCGCCTCGGCCAATGAAGACATGGAGCGTGCCTGCGGCGCATCTGCGGCAATTTCCGCGCTTCTGGGAAGACCTGTTCAGGCGGTATCGCGGTCCGAATTGCTTCGCCGTTCAGACACGATCGTCCTGACCAGCATGTCGGACGTTCCTCTTGTCCGCTCTGAGGACGTCAAACCCGATGCGATCGTAGCGTCGGTCGGACCTTTTCATCCCGGCAGCACGGAAATCGACCCTGCCTTGGTTCGCATGGCCACGGCCGTCATGTCGGACATGCCGAAGCGGCTGCAGGACCAGTGGTCTGCCGCAAGCGCGGAACTCGGCGGACATTTTGATCGTCTCGTGGATATGCAAGCTGCGATAGCCGACGGCGGTTCCCCAGCACACCAAGGCATACGCGTTTTCCTGTCGGATGGTCGGCCCATCGAGGATCTTGCGGCGGCCTCTCTGGTTCTCGAGGCCGCCGAAGCAAATGGTGTCAAGGGAATGGAGCTTGGCTGATCAGAGCGAAGCCAGGCCGCCCAACGTCTGTGCTATGACCTGGCGGCTGCGCATCAGGACGAGTTCCTTCCAATCCTGCGTGCCGGGATGATAAAAATGCTTGAGTGCATTCTTGATCTTCAGCGTTTCCTCCGACGACCAATCCACCTTGCCATAGGCATGCAGCCAATGTTCGTCGCGAAGCGCCTCGGCGCCGGTTTCCGGATCGAACGTGCCGTATTCCAGGGCAATGAATGTCAGCTTCTCATCGCCGATCTTGCGCGCCCAGGCATATTGCGTCAGGCCGGCAATGACCACCGAAGACGACTTGCCGAGCATGGGCTCGCCGAGGCTGGTGCCGTACCAGGCGCGGCAGCGAGCCTGGCCGCTCGTGCCCGGCGAATGGCCGGCGATCGGCTCGCCATAGCCGAAGGAGCCGAGACCCGTGTGGTAGTCGATGACGGCGACGCTCTTGCGCTCAGGCAGCCGGAAATCATCGCAAATCTTGTTGATCGTCTGCAGTGCCCAGGTCGGGCCGGTGCCGCCGTAGAAATAACCTTCGGGATGCGTGTACTGGCCGCTGCTGCGCGCAACCGAAAAAGCCTTGGCGCCGTGTTTCGTGCGATAGGCTTCCAACGCCTCCTTGGCTGCTTTCAGCGTTGCCTCGTCCCTCGTTCTGGGAAGAAAGGCATCGGCCAGCTCGGAATATCCCTCGTTCGCCGGCAGCCCATTTTCGAACGGGATGCAGTTACGGTTGAGGTCGACGCCCTCTTCCGTCGTGCGGCGCAGCCAGGCGAAGCCATAGGGATTGATCGCATGGACGAGAAGCACGGCCGTATCGGGCTGGTCCGGACCAGCCCGGCCGGTCGCCATCCAGTCCATCTGAGCACCGGAACCGCAAAAGCCTTCGACCCCGTGCGTGGCCGAAACGAGGACCATCACCTTGGCGGCGTCTTCGGGGCCGAACCAGGCGCAATCGGTGGCGAGCGCTTCGCCATAGGGGCCGGAATTGGGATTCTCATAAAGAGAGAGCTTGCCGCCCGCTGCAGCGGCGCGTTCCCGGAAAAGGGCACGCGCTCCCTTGTAATCATCGGAAAAGCACGCGTCGACGTCCATTTGAATTCCAGCAATCATTTCCGCCACCCTGGCTCAATTCAATCATAAAAGCGGCCGGACTGGCCGCCCATTTTGATATATCACGTAATATTTTTATGCAATGATGCTTGTGCGGGCCCCTTGCATTTTCCTCGCCGTTACCGAGAAGGCGTACAGGCGACCGCGACGGTCATTCCGGCGGAGCCGACGATGCGGCGATATTTGTAGACCTTCGGGAGATAGACGGCCTGTCCGGGGCGGAACTCCCATTCGCGCTCTTCAAGGAGATCGACGTGGCGCGCCCAGCCACTCAGGCAGAACAGCACGGTATCGTGCAGGCCGTCGCCTTCGACGAGCGAATCCAGATCAGGCAGGTAAGTCGTCAGGTGGAAGGAGAGCGGCGCACCGTTCTTCGCCTCGGTAATCAGCCGGTAGCTGTATTCCTTGTCCGGATAAAGCCAGACCTTTTCGACGTCCTCTTGGCGGACCCATTGAATCTTCTGCGACATGAAACCCTCTCTGTTCAGATACCCATCGGGTGAAGGATGTTCTTCAGGAAACGCTGCGCCCGTTCGGACTGCGTGTTCTTGAAAAAGCTCTCGGGCGTGCCTGTCTCGACGATCCTGCCCTGATCCATGAACAGGACCTTGCTACCGACATGGCGCGCGAAACCCATCTCATGCGTGACGCAGACCATGGTCATGCCCGCCTTCGCGAGGTTCACCATGACGTCGAGAACTTCGCCTATCATTTCCGGATCGAGCGCCGAGGTCGGCTCGTCGAACAGCATGACCTTGGGATCCATCGCCAGGCCGCGGGCGATCGCAACCCGCTGCTGCTGTCCGCCGGAGAGCATTTTCGGGTATTTCGCCGAATGCTCCAGAAGGCCGACCCGGTCGAGCAGCATCCGCGCCCGTTCGCGCGCTTCGGCAGTGCTGCGCCCCAGCACGCGCCGCTGGGCAAGCATCACGTTGCCCTCGACGGTCAGATGCGGGAAGAGCTCGAACTGCTGGAAGACCATGCCGACCCGCGAGCGCAGCTTGGTAAGGTTTACCTGGGGATCGCCCACGGACACGCCATCGACGACGATCCGGCCCTCGTCAAACCCCTCCAGGCCGTTCAGGCACTTGATGAGCGTCGATTTTCCGGAACCGGACGGGCCGCAGATGACCACGACCTCGCTGTTCTTCACCTCGAAGCTGCAATCCTGGAGAACCCGGAAGTGGCCGTAATGCTTGCCGACCTTTTCGGCGGAAATGACCGGATCAACGCTGTTCGGCATTTTCCAACCTCGCTTCCTCTTCGAAACCCCGACCGAAACGACGCTCCAGCCAGTTCTGGACGAGTGACCAGGCGGAGGTCATGACGAGATAGTAGATCGATGCGACGACGAAGAGTTCCAGCGTCAGGAACCGCTCCTGAATGAGGAGGTTGGTCCGGCGCAAGAGCTCTTCCATGGAGATCGCCGAGGTGAGCGATGTCGTCTTGAGCAGCCCGTTGACGCTGTTGCCGAGCATCGGCAACATGACGCGCGTCGCCTGCGGAAGGATGACGTCGCGCATCGCCTGGAACTTCGTGAGGCCGAGTGCGGTGGCCGCGTTGCGCTGGCCTATGCCGACGGACTGCACCGCGCCCCGGATGATTTCCGAGAGATAGGCAGCCTCGTTCAGCGCGAGGCCCAGCAAGGCGCAGGTCACGACCTCGAATTTGATGCCGATCTGCGGCAGGCCGGTATAGATGATGACGAGTTGGACGAGCAGCGGCGTGCCGCGCATCAGCCAGACATAGAAGCAGGCGACCTTCTCGAGCCAGCCTATGCCGCTCATCCGGGCCGCGGCCACAACGCCCCCCAGCATAAGCCCGAGCAGCGCCGAGACGACGGTCAGCCAGATCGTGGTCCAGGCCCCGTAAAGCAGAAAGGGGCTGAACAGATATTCGAAGAAGGCGGACCAGCTCCAAACCGTCATCTGAACGTTCTCCGGAAATCGGCGAGCGGCGCAGCCCTGGCCCGCCACCCAATCTTTTGTCGGATGGCTGGCCTTGTCAGATACCGGGGCCCTTCACGTCGAACGGTCCATCCCAGATGCTCTTCCCGTATTTGTCGAAGATCGCCTGGTAGCTTCCGTCCGCCTTCATCTTCGTCAGCGTGTCGGCAACCGCCTGGGCGAAGTCCTTGTTGCGGAATGCCAGCGCGACCGGCGACGGATAGAGGCCCTTCAGCGCTACCTGGGAAATGCCGCGATCGGCATATTCCTTGGCGACGGCTTCGATGGTGAAGTTCGCATCCACCTGCCCGGCCTTCAGCGCCTGGTAGTCGATATTGGTGTCGTTGAAGATGGCGATCTTGATCGCCGGCAGGCCTTTCGCCTGCAGCTCCTGATCGAGCTGCTTGAGCTTGTTTTCCTCATAGCCGCCGATATCGACGCCGATCGTCTTGCCCGCGAGATCCTCGACGGTCTTGAACTTGGAAGCGTCTCCCGGGCGTGTCGAAACGGCGATCGCCTGGTTTTCGTAGCGCACCATGTAGATGATCTTGATACGGGCGTCGGTGAAGAAGACACCGGTGTTGATCATGTCCCAGCGGCCCGCCTGCAGGCCCGGAATCATCGTGCCGAAATCATCGACGCGGATCTTTTTCTGCTTCAGGCACAACCTTTCAAGGATGGCGTCGCCCACCTCGACGCGCATGCCTTTCAGTTCGCCGGACTTGGGATCGACATATTGCATGGGCGGGGAGACGGGGTTGATCGAAACGACAGCCTCGCCGGGAGTGAGAAGGCTGGAATCGGCGACCTTGATCGGGCAGTCAACTGCCGCGGCCGTCGTCGTATAACCGATGAAAAGGGAGATGAATGCTGCGGAGAATGCACTTCCTGTACGAGCGAGAGACATGGCGGAGGCCCTTCCAGTCGAGGAATTTACGCCAATAAATATCAGCAGATATTTTTTTGTTGTCCAACGAAAAATATCATTTTATGAATATTCTGCTGCGCCGCAGCGAAGCGTTTGGTAACATTGGAAGTGCCGCCGCCCGCGCTGCCAAGGGTTTAGCAGCCGCCGAGCGTAGTGGCGCATTCCTGCGTAGCCGTTCAGGCCGCGGCCGCATCAGCTTTCGCGACGCCGACATTATTGGCATTGTGACATCGCCATCACTCCCGCCACAAGACCTTGACCGCCAGCGTGGCGGCCGAAGTACGTTTTTCCACGGCGAGCTTGTTGAAGATCTGCTCCATGTGCTTGTTCACGGTGCGAGGCGACATGTCGAGGATGTCGGCGATCTCCTTGTTCGACTTGCCGTGCGCGACCCAGAGCAGCACCTCGGCCTCGCGCAGCGTCAGGCCGAAGGCCCTGACGAGCTGTTCCTCGTCGGTGCCGCGGTGACGGTCGACGAGCCTCAGCAGGATTTCCCCGTCCCGGCTATGCGACAACAGCCGGAACTCGACATCCTGGGAATGGCGCGAGTAGCGCAATGCCTGCGGCAATGGTGGTCCGTCCTGGGGTTGCGGTTCACTCAGCCAGCCGGCCACCTCCCACGGCAGGTAGGCACCGGCGTCGGGCCGTACCCCGACCCGCAGGAGCAGTTCGCTGGCTTGTGGCGTCGACCAGCGGATGCGGCCGTTGCCGTCGCAGGCGACGATCCAGCGTCCGGTGGAATCGAGCGCATTGCGGGCTGACCGGGCGCGTCTGGCATTGCCGAGATGCACCCGCATCCGGGCGAAGAGCTGGTCGAGCAGGATCGGCTTGCTGACGAAATCGACGCCCCCCGAAGCCAGCGCCTTCACCACGTGTTCACTCTCGTTGTATCCGGTCATGAAGATGATCGGCAGGTCTTCGAACCCCCGCGCGGCCTTGAGGATCTGGCAGGTCTCGAATCCGTCCATGCCCGGCATGATCGCATCCATCAGGACGATATCGGGGACTGTCGTGTTGGCAAGCGTGATAGCCTGCCTGCCGCTGCTGGAGACAACCACGTCCATGCCCTCGAGGCTCAGCGCGTCGGAGAGCATGGCGAGCGCGTCGGGGGAGTCGTCGACGATCAGGACTTTGCTGCAATCGGATGTCTCAGGCATTGTTCTTGGTCTCCTCGATCACGGCGAGGAAATCGCGCAGGCGATAACTCGTGGCCAGATGACGCATGTGTCTGCAGAACCGCACCGTTTCCGGCGCGGAGACTTCGAGATCGTTCAGCATGGCCTCGATCGAGCGGACAAAACCCGTCTGGCCGAGGGTGCGCAACTGCCGCAGCTTCTGCCTGTCCGGCAGTTCCGCATCCAGGAAGCGCGGCGGCACCTCGACCTCCTCCGGCCGGCCATCGTCATAGGTCCAGCTCAGCGGAACGAGCGCTGCCAGTCGTTCGAAGAGCTCCTCGAAGCCGAAGGGCTTGATCAGGTAGGAATCGTAGAGGTCCGCGTACTCGGGCCTGGTCCGCTCGGTGCCGGCATCGGCGGACAGGATGAGGATCGGCAGGTCGCGGCCGAGGCGCTGCCGAATCCGCCGGGCCACTTCCCAGCCGGACATCGTCGACATGGCGATATCGAGGATGACGATGTCGGGGCGATGAAGCGCCAGTTGCGACAGGCAGGCAGGTCCATCGGTCACGGTGATGACCGAGAAGCCCATCGGCACCAGGACGTCCTCCATCAGCGCCCGCTGGGCCGGGTCATCGTCGGCGATCAGCACCGTCCGGCGCGGCCCTTCATAACCGGTGATGGCGAGCGCCAGTCCCGCCATGTCGTCCGGCTTGGCCGCCGAAGACAGCATGAGCCGGATGGTGAAATGCGTACCCTTCCCGGGCGTGCTTTTCAGGATGAGCTCACCGCCCATGATCTCCACCAGCAGTTTGGTGATCGTCAGGCCAAGGCCGGTGCCGGGCGGACTGATGTGTCCGACCGCAACCTCGGCACGCTCGAAAGGGAGAAAGATCCGCTCGATATCGCTCGCCTTTATCCCGACGCCGGTATCCTCGATCTCGAAGGTCGCCACCTGCCCGCGATAGGACAGGCTGAAGCAAACTCTGCCTGCATGGGTAAACTTGATGGCGTTGGAGAGCAGGTTGATGAGCACCTGGCGCAGCCGCTTCTCGTCGGTATAGACATAGTCGGGCATGGTCGAGGTCGAGCGGAATTCGAAGCTGATGCCCTTGGCCTGCGCCTGCAGGCTGAACATGTCCACGATCTGATCGAGGAAAGGGCCGAGCGCGATCTTGTGGCGGTAGATCTCCAGCTTTCCGGCCTCGATCTTGGAAATGTCGAGCAGGCCCTCGATCATGTCGGCCAGATGCTCGCCGCTTCGCTTGATGGTACGCGCGGCATTATGGACATAGCCGGGCATGTTCTTCTGCCGCTCCAGCAACTGGGCATAGCCGAGAATGGCGCTCAGCGGCGTGCGCAGCTCGTGGCTGAGGCCCACCACATACTTGCTCTTCGCGACGTTGGCGGACTCGGCCGCCTCCTTGGCCTTCTGCAGCAGCCTGTCGGTCTCCTCGTGCGCCTTGATCTCGTCCATGAGCAGGCGCGTGTGACGGCGCGATTCCTCCTCGGCGAATTTCCGGCTTTCCTGGGCCAGCACGAAAAGCCAGACGATGATGCCGGAGATGATGAAGACGATGATGAACAGTTTCCACAGCACCGCCGAGATCGGCCCGGCCGGCAGTGACCGGTCGATCGTACTCTGGAAATAGATCAGCCAGAATAGCGCTCCGATCAGTAGCGTGACCATCGTCAGGATGGCGGCATAACGCATCAGCCGGCCCTCCACCCAAACCGCAAAACGGACCGGCAGCAGGGCGGCGGCGGCGCTGCGTGCCTGGTCCATGAGCCGGGCATCGGTCTTGCAGAGATCACCGCAGCGGGCATCGAGCGAGCAGCAGAGCGAGCAGATCGGCCCGGAATAGACCGGGCAGCCGGCCATGTCCTCGCGGTCGAAGCTGTGCTCGCAGATACAACATTGGATCATCGGCTGATTGGCCCAGTCAGCCTTGGTTTCCCGGGCTATATAGTAGCGACCGCGCGTGGCGGCCGCGATCAGCGGTGCCAACACGAAGGCCGAGGCAAGCGCCACGTAGATGTAGACCTGGGCCAGGAAAGTGCCGAAGAAACCGAGATAGGCGAGAAGGCCGGCGAGATCGGCGATGCACATGGCACCGAAGCCTGCCGGATTGATGTCGTAGAGGTGGGCGCGCTTGAACTCGATGGTGGCCGGCGACAGGCCCATCGGCTTGCTGACCACGAGATCGGCGACGATCGCCGCCATCCAGGACACGGCGACGATGGCGTAAAGGCCGAGCGTCTGCTCGAGTGCCTTGTAGACGCCGAATTCCATCAGCAGCAGGCCGAGCAGCACGTTGAACACCAGCCACACGACGCGGCCCGGATGGCTGTGGGTCAGGCGCGAGAAGAAGTTGGACCAGGCGATCGAACCGGCATAGCTGTTGGTAATGTTGATCTTGACCTGGCAGACCACGACGAAGATGCCGGTCAGCCCCAGGGCCAGTTCCGGCGAGGCAAGCATCTCGCGAAAGACGCTCAGATACATCTGGGTAGGGTCGGCGGCATCGGCGTAGCCGACCCCGTGCTGAAAGGCGTAGAAGGCCAGGAAGGAACCCGCGAGAATTTTCAGGCCGCCGATCAGGATCCAGCCGGGGCCGGCGAACATCAGCGCCGCCCACCAACGCAGCCGGTTCTTTCGGTCCTGGCGCGGCAGGAAACGCAGGAAGTCCACCTGTTCCCCGATCTGCGCGACCAGCGAGAACAGGACCGCGGAGGCCGCGCCGAAATGGGCGAGGTCGGCGGAGCCGTCCGGCTGGCCCCACAGGCCGGTATAGCCGGTCCACTGGCGCACCGAGACGTGGCTCTGCGCCGCGATGAAGATGAAGGGTGCGAGCTGGAGCACGATCCAGAAGGGCTGGGTCCACGCCTGAAAACGGCTGATGAAGGTCACTCCGTGCGTCACCAGCGGGATGATCATCAGTGCGCTGGCGATATAGCCGATCGACAGCGGCAGGCCGGTGCAGAGTTCCAGCGCGGTCGCCACGATCGCCGCCTCGATGGCGAAGAAGATGAAGGTGAAGGTAGCATAGATCAGTGAAGTGATCGTCGACCCGATATAGCCGAAACCTGCGCCGCGGGTGAGGAGATCGATGTCCACGCCGAACTTGGCGGCGTTGTAGGCAATCGGTATCCCCATCAGGAAGATGATCGTGCAACTGACGAGGATTGCCGCGACCGCGTTGGGGAAGCCGTAGTTGAGCGTAATCGATCCGCCGATCGCCTCCAGCGCCAGGAAAGAAATTGCGCCGATCGCGGTGTTGGCGATGCGGCCGCTGGAGAAACGACGCACGCGATAGGCGGTGAAGCGCAGCGCATAGTCTTCCAGGGTCTGGTTGGCGACCCACTTGTTGTAAGTCCGGCGATTTCTCGGGATCCTCTCCGCTGTGGTCACGACAGGTCACTCCGCCGGGTTGCAGGCCCGTCCGCCGTATGAGGCGCGTCCCGAATTTGCTGCAACTGCGAAGCAAGAAACGTTCCAGCCGCGTCGCCGCGCGGCGAAAGTGGCCGAAACCATTTGCCGCCGACCGTCATATCCGGATCCGGACCGCCCTCTTTTTTCAATAAATTCCGTCCCCCGATGGCTTCAACCCGTCATCTGGCCCGATGCTAGGGGGAAAATGGGCAAGGACAAATACGTCAAACGCTCCATTGTTGCGTTGCAGCACCGCCGCGACACTCGCGTCAGTTGGCCGGACCGAGCCAGCACCTTCCGAACCCAAGCGAAATGAGGCTCTGCCATGAAGGACGAACCATCGAAAAGACTGATGCCCGTGACCCGCAGGACGCTGCTGGCCGGCATTGCCGCAATGCCTTTCCTCACCACGGGCGTCGCGCCGGTTATGGCCGCCGACTATCCGACCGCCGCCGTCAACACGACCGGGCTCGCCGTCACCGACGATACCGTCAAGGTCGGCATCCTGCATTCCGTCACCGGCACGATGGCGATCAGCGAGACCGGTTCGGTCCAGGCGGAGAAACTGGCAATCGAGCAGATCAACGCCATGGGCGGCGTGCTCGGCCGCAAGATCGAATTCATCCAGGAAGATGGCGCTTCCGATTGGCCGACCTTTGCCGAAAAGGCCAAGAAACTGCTCGCTCAGGACAAGACGGCGGCCGTCTTCGGTTGCTGGACGTCCGCCTCGCGCAAGGCCGTGCTGCCGGTCTTCGAACAGTATAACGGCATGCTCTACTACCCGACTTTCTACGAAGGCCTCGAGGAGAGCCCGAATGTGATCTACACCGGCCAGGAAGCGACCCAGCAGATTCTCGCCGGCATCGACTGGGTGGTGAAGGAAAAGGGCGCCAAGTCCTTCTATCTGCTCGGTTCCGACTATATCTGGCCACGCACCTCCAACAAGATCGCCCGCAAACATATCGAGAAACTCGGCCTCGAGGTCGTCGGCGAGGAATATTATCCGCTCGGCCACACCCAGTTCAATTCGGTGATCAACAAGATCAAGCTGAAGAAGCCGGACGTGATCTATGCGATCGTGGTCGGCGGCTCGAATGTCGCCTTCTACAAGCAGCTGAAGGCCGCCGGCATCGACCTGTCCAAGGAAAAGCCGCTTCTCCTGACGATCTCGGTGACCGAGGACGAAATCCTCGGCATCGGCGGCGAGAACATGGCCGGCGCCTATGCGATGATGAAGTACTTCCAGAGCCTGGAGAACGACAACAACAAGCAGTTCGTCGCCGAGTTCAAGAAGATGTGGGGCGACAATATCGTCATCGGCGACGTCACCCAGGCGGCCTATCTCGGCCCTTGGCTGTGGAAGGCCGCCGTCGAGAAGGCTGGTTCCTTCGATATCGACAAGGTCAAGGCCGCGTCGCCGGGCATCGAACTGACCACGGCACCGGAAGGCTACGTCAAGATCCACGAGAACCATCACCTCTGGTCAAAAGCACGCGTGGGCCATGCCCAGCTCGATGGCCAGTACAAGGTGGTCTACGAGACGACCGACCTGATGGAACCGAACCCCTTCCCCGAAGGCTATCAATAAGCTTCGCCAGGCGCCGCCCCGCCTGCCCGGCCGGGCGGCGCCCCTTTCCTTCCATCCTCAATTGCGAACGGCGAGGCCGCGATGATTGGCGACTATACCTTTGGCGAGTTCACTTCGATTTTGGCCATGCAGGGCTTCGCAGGCCTCAGCCTGTTTTCCGTCTTCGTGCTGATGGCGCTAGGTCTTGCGATCATCTTCGGCCAGATGGGCGTCATCAACATGGCCCATGGCGAATTCATGATCCTCGGTGCCTATGTGACCTATCTCTGCTCCCATCTGGTGACCGAATATGCGCCGGTATTGTTTCCGGCCTACTTCTTCGCGGCCATGACGCTCGCCTTCTGCGCCTCTTTCGGCCTGGGCGTGCTGGTCGAATGGGGTCTGATCCGGCATCTTTATCGTCGGCCGCTCGATACCTTGCTTGCCACCTGGGGCCTGTCGCTGATCCTGCAGCAGGTCTACCGCTCGGTCTTCGGCGCCCGCGAAGTGGGCGTCACCCTGCCGGACTGGATGATGGGCTCGGTCGCGCTGACCGACATGATCGAAATCCCGATCAACGGCCTGTTCGTCATGGGTCTGACCGTCCTGATCGCCTTCGCCGTCTATCTGATGATGGCGCGCTCCACCTTCGGTAAGCAGGTGCGCGCCGTGCTGCAGAACCGGGTGATGGCCGGCGCCGTCGGCATCGACACCAAGCGCGTCGACCGTATGACCTTCGGGCTTGGCTGCGGCATCGCCGGGATCGCCGGTTCCGCCTTCACCATGATCGGCTCGACCGGGCCGACCGCCGGCCAGCTCTATATCGTCGACACCTTCCTGGTGGTCGTCTTCGGCGGCGCCGGCAGCCTGATCGGCACGATCGCCTCCGCCTTCACCATCTCCCAGGCCCAGTCGGCGATGGAATTCTTCATGAGCGGCTCCATGGCCAAGGTACTCACGCTGCTCACCGTCGTCGGCATCCTGATGCTGCGCCCGCAAGGCCTGTTCACGTTCAATATCCGCCGCTGAGGAATACCGAACCATGACCTCCGAGACTTTCCTGTTCAAGCAACGCGAATGGGTGGCGCTCGCCATCCTGGCCGCCCTGATCCTCCTCGTCCTGCCCGCCACCGTCGATATCTTCCGGCTCAACCTGGTCGGCAAATACCTGACCTATGCCTTCGTCGCGCTCGGCCTCGTGCTCTGCTGGGGCCTTGGCGGTATCCTGAGCCTCGGCCAGGGCATCTTCTTCGGCCTCGGCGGCTACTGCATGGCGATGTTCCTGAAGCTGGAGGCCTCGACCCCCGAGGCGACGAAGATCCAGTCGACGCCCGGCATTCCTGATTTCATGGACTGGAACCAGGTAACCGAACTGCCCTTCTGGTGGCAGCCGTTCCATTCCTTCGGCTTCACGCTGATCGCAATCATCGCGGTGCCGACCGCGTTTGCCTATGTCATCGGTGCAGCGATGTTCAAGCGGCGGGTCGGCGGCGTCTATTTCGCCATCATCACCCAGGCGGTGGCCGCCATCCTCACCATCCTGATCATCGGTCAGCAGGGCTATACCGGCGGCGTCAACGGCATCACCGACCTGCGCACGCTGCTTGGCTGGGACATCCGAACCGACGACGCCAAATTCGTGCTCTATTTCGTCAATGCGGTGCTGTTGATAGGCTGCCTGGTTCTCGCCCAGTTCGTCCGCGTGTCGAAATTCGGTCGGTTGCTGGTTGCGATGCGCGATCGCGAGGACCGCGTGCGCTTCTCCGGCTACGACGTGTCGAACTTCAAGATCTTCGTCTTCTGCCTGGCGGCGGCCTTCTCGGCCGTCGGCGGGGCGATGTTCACCCTGCAGGTGGGCTTCATGTCACCCTCCTTCGTCGGGATCGTGCCGTCGATCGAAATGGTGATCTTCTGCGCGGTCGGCGGGCGCCTGTCGCTGTTCGGCGCGGTCTACGGCGCGCTGCTCGTCAACTTCGCCAAGACCTCGTTTTCCGAGAGCTTCCCCGAACTCTGGCTGTTTGCCATGGGCGGGCTGTTCATCGCCGTGGTCATGGCCTTCCCCTTCGGCCTTGCCGGGGTCATCCGCGAGCATGTCGAGCCGGCGCTGTTGAAATTCACCCGGAGCGTGGCGCTGCTGCGCCCCGGCGCCGCGGCTGCACCATCCTCCTCGAAGTGAAAGGCCAAGGCGATGGACCCGTATGCACCTGCCGACTTCCTCCTGAGTGTCGAAAGCCTCACCGTTTCCTTCGACGGCTTCAAGGCGGTCAACGACCTTTCCTTCTATGTCGATGAGAATGAGATCCGCGTGATCATCGGCCCGAACGGCGCCGGCAAGACCACCGTGCTCGATCTGATCTGCGGCCGCACCAGACCGACCGAGGGCTCGATCCGCTTCAGGGGCCAGGAACTGACCGGCATGCGGGAGCACGAGATTGTGCATGCAGGCGTCGGCCGCAAATTCCAGAGCCCGTCGATCTACGAGGACCTGACGGTGTTCGAGAACCTCGAACTCTCCTTCCCACGGGGCCGCAACGTGTTCGGCGCGCTGTTCTTCCGCCGCGACGCCGAGGTGCGCGACCGCGTTGAGGAGATCGCCGAGATGATCTTCCTCAAGGACCACCTGAACACCGAGGCGGCAATCCTCAGTCACGGGCAGAAGCAATGGCTGGAGATCGGCATGCTTCTGATCCAGAGCCCCAAGCTCTTGATGTTGGACGAGCCGGTCGCCGGCATGAGCATCGCCGAGCGCAGGAAGACCGCGGAACTCCTGAACACCATCATCCGCAACCAGTCCGTGATCGTCATCGAGCACGACATGAAATTCGTCGAGGACATCGCCCACCGGGTCACGGTGCTGCACCAGGGACGGGTGCTCTCGGAGGGGTCGATGGAGCGCGTCAAGAACGACCCGAAGGTCGTTGAAGTCTATCTCGGCCATTAGGAGGACGCCATGCTCGCAGTCGAAAACCTTCACGTCGCCTATGGCCAGAGCGAGGTCATCCATGGCCTCGACCTCACCATCGCGCCCGGCGAAATCGTCGCCATCATGGGCCGCAACGGCATGGGCAAGACCACGCTGATGAAGTCGCTGATCGGCATCGTGCCGTCCAGCCGAGGCACGATCCGCATCGCCGACCGGCCGATCGAGACACTCGAAAGCTACCAGCGCGTCGGCGCGGGCCTCGCCTATGTGCCGCAGGGCCGCATGATCTTCTCGGCCATGACCGTCAGGGAGAATATCGAGACCGGTCTCACCGTGACGGGTGAAACCACCGTGCCGGACCAAATCTACGAACTGTTCCCGGTGCTGCTGGAAATGAAGGGGCGGCGCGGCGGCAACCTCTCCGGCGGCCAGCAGCAGCAGCTGGCGATCGCCCGGGCGCTCGCCTCCCGGCCGAAAGTGCTGATCCTCGACGAACCGACGGAAGGCATCCAGCCGTCGATCATCAAGGAGATGGCGCGCACGCTCCGCCGCATCCGCGACGAGATGGGCCTTTCGATCCTTGTTTCCGAACAGGTGCTGAGCTTCGCCCTCGACATGGCCGACCGGGTGCTCGTCATCGAAAAGGGCCAGATCGTCCACGAGTCTCCGCGCGCCGGCATCGACGAGGAGAAGGTCTCCGCCTTCCTTTCCGTCTGACCACATTCCGCCACCCGATACATTCACGAAGCAAGGAAGGACAACGGCATGCCCGATACCCTCATCAAGGTGGACTTAAGCGAATCCGCCTACAGCAACGAGAAGATTCACAATCGCTGGCATCCCGACATTCCGATGGCCTGCTGGGTCGAACCCGGCGACGACTTCCGGGTCGAGACCTATGACTGGACCGGCGGCCAGATCAAGAACGACGACGATGCCTCCGACGTGCGCGACGTCGATCTCTCGCAGGTCCACTTCCTGTCCGGCCCGATCGGCGTGAAAGGTGCCGAGCCCGGCGACCTCTTGGTGGTCGACATCCTCGACATCGGCGCCTTCGACAACAGCCTGTGGGGTTTCAACGGCTTCTTCTCCAAGAAGAACGGCGGCGGCTTCCTGACCGAGCATTTCCCGGAAGCGCAGAAGTCGATCTGGGACTTCCACGGCATGTTCACCTCCTCGCGCCACGTGCCGGGCGTCAAATATGCTGGCCTCATCCATCCCGGCCTGATCGGCTGCCTGCCGGACCGCAAAATGCTGGACCTGTGGAACAGCCGCGAAAAGGCGCTGTTCGACACCGATCCCACACGCATACCGGCGCTTGCCACCCTGCCGGACGGCGGCCCGACCGCGCATATGGGCGCTCTCAAGGGCGAGGCCCGCGACAGGGCGGCCGCCGAGGGCGCCCGTACGGTCCCGCCGCGCGAGCATGGCGGCAATTGCGACATCAAGGACCTGTCGCGCGGCTCGAAGATCTATTTCCCGGTCTATGTCGACGGCGCCGGTCTTTCCATGGGCGACCTGCATTTCAGCCAGGGCGACGGCGAGATCACCTTCTGCGGCGCCATCGAGATGGCGGGCTGGCTGCATATCAAGGTGTCGCTGATCAAGGGCGGCATGGCCAAATACGGGATCAGGAACCCGATCTTCCGACCCTCGCCGATCACGCCGAAATACGACGACTACCTGATCTTCGAGGGCATCTCGGTCGACGAGGGCGGCAAGCAGCATTATCTCGACGTGCACATTGCCTACCGCCAGGCCTGCCTCAACGCCATCGAGTATATGACCAAGTTCGGCTACACCCGCGCCCAGGCCTATGCCATCCTCGGCACGGCGCCGGTCCAGGGCCATATATCCGGCGTCGTCGACATCCCGAACGCCTGCGCGACGCTGTGGCTGCCGCTCGACATCTTCGAATTCGACATGAAGCCCGGCGCCGACGGTCCGAAGATATTCCTTGACGGCAAGGCCGACGTGCCGCTCGCCCCCGATCTTTGATCATACGAGGCAATCGGGGCGGCGATGTCGCCGCCCTGATTTGCGCATCTCGACGACCCGGAGCCAGCCATGCCCTATTACGACTATTCCTGCGACGCCTGCGGCCCCTTCACCGAATTGCGCCCCATGGCGCGCTCGGCCGAACCTTGCGACTGCCCGACCTGCGGCACGCCGGCACCGCGCGCCTTCTTCACCGCGCCCTTCTTCGCCACGATGGAAACGGGCGCACGGGTGGCGCATCAGACCAACGAGAAGGCGGCGCACGAGCCCAAAACCTCGAAAAGCCTCGGTCACGCCCCCGGATGCGGCTGCTGTAGCGGCAAGGCCAAATCGAAGGCGGTCTATCGCGCCGACGGCGCCAAGACCTTCCCTTCGGGGCGGCCGTGGATGATCAGCCATTGAGCGAGCCTCTCGACTGACGCACGCGAACGGGCCGAGAGCATCCCTGCATCGATATTAAACGGGGAGCGCGGTATGTCCTTTCATCATGTGCAACGCAGCAACGATTGTCCCTTGCAATGTTTATAAAAATGTCTATCACTAAACATATTGCTAAACATGAAAGTTGAGGAGTTCATGTAGGCATTCTCTGACATTGGTGGACTTGCGTGTCGGCGGGGAGCCGGCCTTTGGTTCTGGGAGGAACTCATGCAGAAAACATTGAAAGCCCTTCTCGGGCTGGCCTCGGCGTCTACCATGTCGCTGGCGTTGCCCACTATTGCAAAAGCCGATCAATTAACGCTGTGCTGGGCCGCCTGGGATCCTGCAAACGCACTCGTCGAGCTGTCGAAAGACTTCACCGCCAAGACCGGTACGGAGATGAAATTCGAGTTTGTCCCGTGGACGAGCTACGCGGATCGCTTCCTCAACGAGTTGAACTCACACGGAAAGCTCTGCGATCTGATCATCGGCGACAGCCAGTGGATCGGCGGATCGGCGGAAAACGGCCACTACGTCAAACTCAACGACTTCTTCGACAAGGAAGGCATCAAGATGGATGACTTCGTGCCGGCGACGGTCGTTGGCTATTCCGAATGGCCGAAGAATACGCCGAACTACTGGGCGCTGCCTGCCATGGGCGACGTGGTTGGCTGGACCTATCGCAAGGATTGGTTCGAGCGGCCGGAACTGCAGAAGGAATTCAAGGAGAAGTACGGTCGGGAACTCGCGGCCCCCAAGACCTACGACGAGCTGAAGCAGATTGCCGAATTCTTCCAAAAGCGCCAGATCGACGGCAAGACCGTCTATGGCGCTTCGATCTACACCGAGCGCGGCTCTGAAGGCATCACGATGGGCGTGACGAACGTCCTCTACAACTGGGGCTTCCAGTACGACAACCCGGACAAGCCCTATGAAATGGATGGCTTCGTCAATTCACCCGATGCAGTGAAGGGTCTGGAATTCTATAAGGCACTCTATGATTGCTGCACGCCGCCCGGCAGCTCCAACGTTTACATGGTGGAGTCCGCGGACGCCTTCAAATCCGGCCAGGTCGCGATGCAGATGAACTTTGCCTTCACCTGGCCGGGCCTCCACAAGGACGAGAAGGTCGGCGGCGACAGGATCGGTTTCTTCCCCAATCCGGCTGAAAAGAAGCACTTCGCGCAGCTTGGCGGACAGGGAATCTCGGTCGTCTCCTATTCCGACAAGAAGGACGCCGCTCTTCAGTACATCAAGTGGTTCGCCCAACCTGAGGTCCAGGCCAAATGGTGGCAACTCGGAGGCTATTCCTGCCTGAAATCGGTCGTGAACGCTCCGGACTTTGCTTCCAGCCAGCCCTATGCCCAGGCATTCCTGGACTCGATGGCGATCGTGAAGGATTTCTGGGCCGAGCCGAGCTACGCAATCCTTCTCCAGGATATGCAGAAGCGTGTCCATAACTATGTCGTGGCCGGCAACGGCACGGCGCAGGAGGCGCTCGATGGCCTTGTGAAGGATTGGACCGAGGTCTTCAAGGACGACGGCAAGATCTAGTGCCCGACTGGAGGCGCAGCATCCTTGCCGGAATGGCGGCCCGGATCGCCAAGACTACCGGGCCGCCACGTGTCGCACACACGCAAAGACCAGGTGATATCTTGAACATTTCCTCTTCCTCCATGGTCGAAAAGGCAGCGGACGCAACCGCAAGAGCGACGCCCACATCGGTCGCTCACCGTGTCCGCGGTCTGTCGGATCGAGCGATCGCCTGGCTGTTTATCGCCCCGACCATCACCCTTCTTCTTGCCATCAACATCTTCCCGCTCATCTGGGCGATTTATCTCTCATTCACGAACTATCGCGCCAACCGCCCAAATGCGCCGGTCCAGAACGTCGGATTGAGCAACTACGAGCGCGTTCTGACCGACCCTGATATCTGGCAGGCCATGCAGGCGACAGCCCACTTCGTGTTTTGGACGATCCTGCTGCAGACGGTGATCGGCTTTACGCTCGCTTATCTTATCGACCGGAAGTTTCGCGGCCACGCGTTCTGGACGACACTGATCCTGATCCCGATGATGCTGTCTCCGGCCGTCGTCGGCAACTTCTGGCGCTTCCTTTATGAACCCCAGATCGGTCTCTTCGCCTACGCCGTTTCCCTCGTCACCGGCATCCCGACCGCCGACATCCAGATGCTCGGCAACGTCTCGCTGGCGCCCTGGGCGATCATCATCGTCGATACCTGGATGTGGACGCCGTACGTCATGCTGATCTGCCTGGCGGGTTTGCGCTCCATCCCCGACTACATCTATGAGGCTGCGGAGGTCGACCGCGCCTCCGCATGGCGGCAATTCTGGTCGATCACCGTGCCGATGGCGCTGCCGTTCATCATGCTCGCCGTGCTCTTCCGCGGCATCGAGAATTTCAAGATGTTCGACATGGTCACGCTGCTGACGGGAGGCGGTCCGGGTTCGATCACCGAGGTCGCCTCCATCACCCTGAAACGTGCCGCCTTTGAGAGCTGGGCTACCGGAAGGGCGTCGGCCTTTGCCATCGTCCTCTTCGTTGCCGTGTTCGGCCTCGCGAACATTTACGTCAAAGCGCTCAACAAGGTGAAGCAACGATGAGCTCCGTCACCTCAGCCCACTCGGTCGTCGAGCCGAGCCCCACCAGCAAGCGCATCGCCGGCGCCATCGTGATGCTCTACGCTTTGATCACCCTGATCCCGCTCGCCTGGATCTTCCTGACCAGCATCAAGTCCCCACCGGATTCCATCAGCTATCCTCCGAAGGTCGTCTTCACGCCGACGCTTGAAGGCTATTGTAACCTTCTGACGACCAGAACGCGGCAGACGCCGGAATATATCGCCTCCCTGCCGGCACCGACTGGCACCTGTGATGAGGTGACCCGCAAGCGGAACATGGTGATTGCAGGCCCCTCGAATTTCCTGCCGCGCTTTGCGAATTCCCTGGTGATTGCCTTCGGCTCGACGTTCCTGGCCGTCTCGCTGGGAACGCTGGCCGCCTACGGCTTCTCCCGCTTTAGGGTACCGCTTGCCGACGATCTTTTGTTCTTTATCCTGTCGACGCGCATGATGCCGCCCATCGCGGTCGCCATCCCGATTTATCTCATGTACCGCGAGCTTGGTCTTTCCGACACGGCACTCGGCATGATTCTGCTTTACACCGCAGTCAATGTCTCGCTTGCGGTCTGGCTGCTCAAGGGTTTCATCGACGAGATCCCGCGGGAATACGAGGAGGCGGCGATGATCGATGGCTACACCCGGCTGCAGGCCTTCTGGAAAGTCGTCCTGCCACAGGCGACGACCGGGATCGCGGCCACCGCGATCTTCTGCCTGATCTTTGCCTGGAACGAATATGCCTTCGCAGCATTGCTGACTTCGGGTGAAGCCCAGACGGCGCCCCCCTTCATTCCAACGATCATCGGCGAAGGCGGTCAGGACTGGCCAGCCGTCGCTGCGGGAACGACGATCTTCCTGATCCCGATCCTCGTCTTCACCATTCTCCTGCGCAAGCAGCTCTTGCGTGGCATCACCTTCGGAGCGGTCCGCAAATGACGCATCTCGTTGAAACACCGCGGCCATCCCGTCCGAAGCGCCCCTTCTTCCTGCGCCGCGGCCCGATGGAGAACATCGCGACCACGCTGATTGCGATCGGCTTCCTCATGCTGTTCCAGCCATTCCTGCTGGTACTCTACACCTACTCGCTGGTGACGCTGCTTGCCGGCACGGCCATGTTCATCATCGTCTCGAAGTTTCCGGAGTGAGCCATGGCAGACATCAGGATAGAAAACCTCCGCAAGCAATTCGGCAGCTTCGTCGCGGTCGAGGATTCGAGCTTCACCATCCATGACGGCGAGTTCCTGGCACTGCTGGGCCCCTCCGGCTGTGGCAAGACGACGACGCTTCGAATGATCGCCGGACTCGAACTGCCGACCAGCGGCAAGATTTACCTCGACGGCGAAGACGTCACCTTCAACCGCGCCAGCGCCCGCGACATTGCCTTCGTCTTCCAGCTTTTTGCTCTCTATCCGCATATGAACGTGCGCAAGAACATCGGTTTTCCGCTCCTCTCGCAAGGGATGCCGAAGGCGGAGATCCGAAAACGTGTCGAGGAAACCGCGCGACTGCTGCAGATCGGTCATATCCTGAACCGATCCGTCTCCGGACTTGCCGGCGGCGATCGCCAACGCGTGGCTCTCGGCCGCGCGATCGTGCGCCGCCCGAAGTGCTTCCTGATGGATGAGCCCCTTGGCACGCTCGACGCAGAATTCCGCGAAGTGATGGTCCACGAGCTGCGCGAACTGCATAATCGCATCCATGCAACGACGGTCTACGTGACGCACGATCAGCACGAGGCCATGGCAATGGCCGACAA
The DNA here is from genome assembly GCF_030378245.1 of Neorhizobium sp. CSC1952. Taxonomy (NCBI): domain Bacteria; kingdom Pseudomonadati; phylum Pseudomonadota; class Alphaproteobacteria; order Hyphomicrobiales; family Rhizobiaceae; genus Neorhizobium; species Neorhizobium sp. CSC1952. The sequence goes on from NZ_CP128416.1 coordinate 1,755,202, forward strand.
GATCGCTGTCATGAACCATGGTGTCATCGAGCAATTCGGCACGCCGCAGGAAATCTACAGCAAGCCGGCCACCATGTATGTCGCGGATTTCATCGGGTCGCCGCCGATGAATTTCATGCGCTTCATCTCCGGCCTCCAGAGGGGGGCACGATCAGTCTCGCTTGAAGGCGTCGACGTCAGCGTTCCGATGGTGCACCAGGACCTGGCCGAAACCGAGTTGGCGCTTGGCGTCAGGCCGGAACATATCCGCTTCAGCGATGCCTCGCCGTTGCGGGGCGCGGTCTACGGCAGCGAATATCTCGGAACCAATCAGGTCGTGGCAATCGAGACATCGAGCGGGGTTATCAAAGCCCGCGTTCCCGCAAATCGCAACTTCCGCATCGGCGAGACGGTTGGTCTTGAGTTCAATCCAGCCAAGCTCTCGCTGTTCGACTGCAAGTCGGGTCGCGCCGTTGCTTCGGCACTCTATTCGGAGGTTGGCCATGGCTGATGTTGTTCTCAAGAACCTTAGCAAGCGTTTCGGCGATACGCAGGCTCTGGCTGATTTGGACCTCTCGATCCGAGACGGTGAGTTCGTCGTGCTCCTTGGGCCAACCGGCGCCGGCAAGACAACCACGCTGCGCCTCATTGCGGGCTTGGAACGCCCCGACGGCGGACGCATCGAAATCGGCGGACGCAATGTCGCGGGCGAAGCTCCGGCCGACAGGGACGTCGCCTTCGTCTTCCAGCAATATTCGCTCTATCCGCACATGACGGTCTACGACAATCTCGCCTTTCCACTGCGAGCGCCGGTGCGCAAGCTCGCAAACGATGAGGTCGACCGCCGCGTCAGGGAAATTGCGCGCATGGTCAGGATCGACCACAAGCTGGAGAACCGTTCGACACGTCTGTCGGGTGGCGAAATGCAGCGCGTTGCGATCGGCAGGGCGCTGGTGCGCCGTCCCGCTATCTATCTTATGGACGAGCCGCTCTCTTCGCTCGACGCCAAGCTGCGTGCGGAGCTTCGTCTGGAACTGAAGCGTATCCAGAAGGAACTCGGTTCGACCCTGCTCTACGTAACCCATGACCAGGTCGAAGCCATGACGATGGCGGATCGGATCGGCATCGTTGCTGAAGGACGGTTGCTGCAAGTCGGAACGCCCCGCGAAATCTATGGCGATCCGGCCAGTCTTCATGTCGCGGCACGCCTTGGCCAGCCGCACATCAACCTCTTGCCGACCGATCTTCTTCCCGGCGCCAATCCGCCGCCTGGAACCAAGACGATCGGGGCGCGAACCGAGCATCTCGATATCGTGCTCGATCAGAACGCCAATGCCCAAATAGACTGGATCGAGCACCTGGGGGACCAGAACCACCTGCACATCAGGGTACGCGACCACAAGCTGGTCACGCTTGCCGATCCATATTTTGCGATCCGGCCGGGTGATCGAATCAGCCTGACGCTGCGCGATCCGCTCTATTTCGATGCCAGCGGCCAGCGCCTCGGATAAAACGGAACGACACGGACAACAGTGGCATAAACGACGGGCCTCACTCCATGAAACACTTCTTCAATCGCCGGGAAACCATCGTCACCGAAGCCTTGGATGGCCTGCTCCTGACGAGCGGCCCTTCCCGACTGGCCCGTCTGGATACCTTTCCCGACATCAAGGTGATCCTCCGTGCGGACTGGGACAAGTCCAGGGTTGCACTCATCTCCGGCGGTGGTGCCGGACACGAGCCCTCGCATGCAGGCTTCGTCGGCAAGGGCATGCTCACAGCAGCGGTGTCCGGCGAAATCTTTGCCTCGCCCAGTGTCGATGCGGTGCTGACGGCAATCCGCGCCGTAACAGGGCCCAAGGGTGCATTGCTCATCGTCAAGAACTACACGGGCGACCGTCTGAACTTCGGCCTTGCCGCCGAGAAGGCGCGTGCCGAAGGCTTCCACGTCGAAATGGCGATTGTCGCCGACGACATCGCCATCCCCGGAATCAACCAGCCTCGCGGCGTTGCCGGTACGCTCTTCGTGCACAAGATCGCCGGCTACCACGCCGAGGCCGGCGCCGATCTCAAGACAGTCGCTGCGCAGGCCGCCGCCGCCGCAGGCGACATCGCCTCGCTTGGCATGTCACTGTCGACCTGCAGTGTGCCGGGTCTGGTGCATGAGGATCGGCTTGGCACCAACGAGGGAGAACTCGGTCTCGGGATCCACGGCGAGCCAGGGGTCGAGCGCATCGTCCTGCAGCCGGTTGCCGATTTTGTCGCCACCATGGCCGAGCGGCTGGCCGCCAAACTGGATAGTTCGCACGACCATGCGTTGCTGATCAACAACCTCGGCGCCGTACCGCCACTTGAGATGAGTGTGATAGCCAATGCCGTGCTGTCGTCTCCCCTCAGCCGCTGCGTGCGGCTTGTCATCGGGCCGGCGCCGATGATGACCGCGCTTAACATGAACGGCTTCTCGCTGTCGCTGATCCGCCTGGACGCTAGCCGTGAAGCCGCGCTGACGGCTGCCGTTGGACCACATGCCTGGCCGCCCGCGATCGAGCGGCATGAGATCGCCGTCATTCCCGCCCCTCAAAGAGCGCTTGCACAGAAAGAGGCGACCCTGGCCAGCGACAACCGGCAGAACCGTCGTCTCCTGACGACACTTTGCGAGCATCTGATTTCCCTCGAAGAAGAACTGAATCGCTTGGATAGCCGCGTCGGTGACGGCGATACCGGTTCTACGGTCGCGACGGGCGCCCGCAGCATTCTTTTGCGCATGGACACTCTGCCGCTGGAGGACCCCGCCGCCACGATGGCCTCGATCGGCGAGATCCTGAGCACGAGCATGGGCGGCTCCAGCGGCGTGCTTCTCTCTATCTTCTTCACCGCCGCATCCAAGGCGATGGCCGAAAAGAAAGATATCGCTGCTGCCCTGCTTGCAGGGCTTGATCGGATGACGTTCTATGGAGGGGCGGGTGTCGGCGACCGCACAATGGTCGATGCGCTCGCTCCGGCGCTTGCCGCTCTGGCAGCAGGGGGCGTCGCGGCCGCGGCAAGGGCAGCAGCAGCGGGGGCAGAGTCGACAAAGGCGATGCGGAAGGCAAAGGCAGGACGGGCCTCCTATGTCGGCGAGAGGGATCTGGAAGGAGTGCCTGATCCGGGCGCCGTAGCCGTTGCAGGTGTATTCGAAATGGTGGCATCGCTGGTATGAGCGAGCGCCGGGAGGATTTTGGGTGCAGGCAGAACCGGTTCTTGTCGCGGGATTGATCGAAGCCTGCCGCGCAACGATCGCGGCAAACAGCGACCATCTCTGTGGGCTCGATCGCGCGATCGGTGACGGCGATCACGGAACGAACATGCGCCGCGGCTGCGAGGCAGTCAGTGCGGAGGAAGCTTTCGTTTCGCTGCTCCCCTTGCCGGACGCGCTTGAGAAAATTGGGCTGACGCTCGTGATGAACATCGGCGGAGCGGCAGGCCCGCTTTACGGAACGCTGCTCATGGAGATAGGTCGCGAGCTCCGCGCGCTCGACGGCAAACAGGATTTCCCCTCGGCACTGAAGCAGGCAATTGACGCGGTCGCGCGTCGCGGCCGCTCACATGCCGGGGACAAGACCCTTCTCGATGTCCTGTATCCGGTCCAAGACGCACTCGCACACCGCTTACCTTTGACGGATATTGCACGTCAGGCCGCACTTTCCGCCGAGTTGACCGCTGCAATGAAGGCTATGCGCGGGCGCGCCGCCTATCTCGGAGACAGGTCGATCGGCCATGTTGATCCGGGCGCCTCAAGTTGTGCGCTCCTGACAGCCGCGATCTGCCGCTACCTTGAGGAGTACCGCCCGGTATGAATGGGAAGACGCCAAACGTTGGGATTGTAATCGTTTCCCACTCGCCGCTGATCGCGCGTGGGACTGCCGACATGGTGCGGCAGATGGCCGGCGACAGCGTACCGCTTGCCTGGTCCGGCGGCAACCGCCATGGCGAGCTTGGCACGGATGCCGGCGGCATTCTCAAGGCCATCGAGGAGGCCTGGTCGGAAGCGGGCGTCGCCGTCTTCGTCGATCTGGGTGGGGCTGAGACAAACAGCGAGATGGCAATCGAGATGCTCGGCCCGCCGCGATCGAAAAAGGTATCGATCTGCAACGCCCCTGTCGTGGAAGGAGCCGTCATCGCAGCGGCCGAGGCCTCTGGTGGCGCACCGCTAAGCAGGGTGGTTGCAACGGCAGAGGAACTGTCACCCCGATGAGTGGCGGGTTGCGCATAGGAAGCCGGGAGGCCGAGCAGGTGCATGCCAGTTGTCAGACTGAGGTCGAGGTCAAGCACGGCGTGGGACTGCATGCCCGGCCTTCCGTCACGTTCACGCGGCTGGCAAAATCGTTTCCTTGCTCTATAGAAGTCGCGGTCAATGGCAGCGACATCTGGCTGAACGGCAAGAGCATCATCAAGATCATGGGTGCGAGAATCCGAAAGGGTTCGGTCATCAAGATCCGCGCCGATGGAATCCTCGCCGAAGAAGCGATCCGTGCGCTGAAGGACCTCGTCGAGCGCAACTTCGACGAGGAAAAGAAGCATGGCCGCACCGCTTAGATTGAAAGCCACAAGCGCATCGCCAGGCGTTGCAACCGGGCCTGCCTATATAGCGGAGCCGCTGGCTGCCGCCGCGTCACCGCCATCAAACCTTTCCGGACATGCCGAGCTCGGCAATGCGATCAAAACAGCCATCCGCGAACTACAGAACCTTGCGGCCGGACCAGATCTCGAGGGCATGGATATCATCGAGTTTCAGATAGAAGTCCTGCAGGATCCGACTTTGACGGAAATGGCTGGCGCGCGGATCGACACAGGCGAGAACGTCGCATTCGCATGGGCCGGAACGCTGGACAGCTACATCCGTGAACTGGAATGCTCGGAAGAGGAGCGATTGCGGGCGCGCGCCGTCGACATTCTCGACATCAAGAATCGCGTCCTGTCGGTTCTCACGGGGACGTCGCTCGACGACTTTCCGGCCGGGTCCATCTATGTCGGAAGGGACATGGAACCGAGTCGCTTCCTCGCTCATGACTGGTCGGCAGGCGGCGGCATCGCCCTTTATGCCGGCAGCGCCGTCGGCCATGTCGCCCTGCTTGCCAGATCCCGGTCTGTTCCGATGGTAGTCGGCGTCGGCCAGTTCACGACGGAGGGACGCCAGCACATAGAGGTTGATGGCGATTCAGGTGTCGTCGTCCTTCAGACAGCCAGGGAGAACGCAACGCCGGCCCAGTTCGGCCATCCGGCGACAAGCACGGCACCAATAGCCGATAACGGTAGTCTGCATACGGCCGACGGTGAGCAGGTACTGTTGTCCATCAACGTCAACGCTCCCGGTGAAGTCGATTCGATCCCTGCCGCAACAACCGCTGGCATCGGGCTGATGCGCTCGGAATTCGCGGTGACGTCCCTCAGTGATGCCGCAAACGAGGAAAAGCAATTCGCGATCTACCGCCGGCTCCTGGATTGGGCGGATGGCCGAACGGTAACGGTCCGTATGCTGGACATCGGTGGCGACAAGCCGCTCGCCGGCCTCACCGGAGCGTCTTCCTTGCGTGGCGTCCGCCTTCTCCTCGCACGGCCGGAAATTGCGCGTGTCCAGGCCCGCGCGCTCCTGCGCGCAGGAATCTTCAGCAATCTCCGCGTCCTGCTGCCGATGGTGACCTTTCCATCCGAGATCGACGATCTGCGGCAAATCTATCGTGAAGAAGCCAGTGAGCTTACGCGCCGCGGCGTACCGCACGGCATCCCACCGATCGGAATGATGGTGGAGGTTCCGGCTGCAGCTCTCATGCTCGACCGGTTCGAAAGCGCAGACTTCTTCTCGTTCGGTACAAACGACCTTACGCAATATCTTTTCGCTTCGGCACGCGAGGATGCCGGCTTCGCTCCTCATCAGGGCCGCACGGTGCCGGCCGTGCTGCGCCTGCTGTCGCAGGCCGTGAAGCTTGCCGGCAGCAAGCCGGTCAGCATCTGCGGCGACATGGCCAGCGATCCATCCCGGACCGCAGATCTTCTTGCCGCGGGCATACGTCATTTTTCCGTGGCGGCAGCTCGGCTTCCCGCGATAAGATCGGCAATCGTCGGTCTGAATGCCGATGGGACAAAGGCAGCCGGAGAATAAGATGGCGCGCGAAGACACCGAAGACGCCATTATCGCCTACAAGTCCATTCTGGCGCAAATCATCGACAACCGGCCGTCCGGAACACGTCAACGGCTGGCCATGGAACTGGGCAAGCACCGCAGCTTCGTGACACAGATAACAAGCCCGACCTATGCGACGCCGCTTCCTGCCCGGCACCTCGCGACGATCTTCCGGGTATGCCATTTCAGCGGCGCCGAACAGGAGCGTTTTCTGCACGCTTACCAGGCCGCCCACCCAGGTAAGCTGCCGGAGCTTGGCACCTCGGACAAACTGCGGCACCTTTCGCTGATGGTCCCCGATTTCGGCGACGAGCGACGCAACCGGCTGCTGGAGGAAGCAATCGCGGATCTTGTGCTGAAGATTGCTACACTTTCCCGGCCGCCGGAGTGAACATGGGCATTGCACATAGGGCAACAGGACTGAGATGATCATCGCCTTGGGAGGGGCTTGATGAAGAAATTCATGAACACGGCGGAGACCATGGTCGCTGAAAGCATGGAAGGCTTTGTGCGCGCCCATGAGAAATTCGTTGCGTTCGGCATCGACCGCAAATGCATACGCCGTCGCCACCTGGTTCCCGGAAAGGTCGCGATCATCTCGGGCGGCGGCGCAGGCCACGAGCCAATGCACATCGGCTTTGTCGGTCACGGCATGCTCGATGCCGCCTGTATCGGGCATATTTTTACATCTCCGACGCCAAGCCAGATCCTCAGCGCGATAGAGGAAACAGACACGGGCGCCGGGTGCCTGCTGGTCGTGAAGAATTATGACGGCGACGTGATGAACTTCGAAATGGCGGCAGAGATGGCGGCCGACCGGCACAGCATTGAAATCGTTCTTGCCTGCGACGACATTGAAACGGTGAGAGCCGGCGAGGGTCGCGGACGGCGCGGCGTTGCCGGTACTCTTATCACCGAAAGGCTGCTTGGCGCCGCAGCAGAGCAGGGTGCGCCGCTCTCCGAGCTGAAGGCCATCGGCGACAGCCTCTCGCCGCGCATTCGATCGATGGGCGTTGCTCTGACGGGTGTAGCAGTGCCGCACACGCAACGCACAACGTTCACGCTCGGATCGAACGAGATGGAAATGGGCGTCGGCATACACGGGGAGCCGGGCCATTCAAGAGAGCCCTTCGCCAAAGCCGACGCGATCGTCAGACATCTGAGCGAAACAATCGTCAACGACATCAGGCAGGCCACGGATAAAGGATTGTTACTCGTCAACGGACTTGGCGGCACGCCACCGGCCGAACTCTATCTCGCCTACAATATTGCTCACGAGTTCATGGTCGCGCACGGCCTGCGGATCCAGCGCTCGCTTGTCGGCACTTATGCCACGTCGCTCGACATGCAGGGCCTTTCCGTCACGCTCGCCTTCCTCAGCGACGAGGAGTTTTCTCTGTGGGATTCGCCCGTTTCAACCGCTGCATTGCGCTGGGGCTGCTAGATCCTCGGCCCTGTTACCAAAGAAAAAGCCCGCGCGGGGCGGGCATTTTGTTTGGTTGCGGGGGCAGGATTTGAACCTGCGGCCTTCAGGTTATGAGCCTGACGAGCTACCGGGCTGCTCCACCCCGCGTTATAAGGTTTTTGCCCTGGGCAAAATACCGGTGCGGTAAATCCGTGCGGGATTTATCGCGGCGATGTGAGTGCGACGCACTTACATCTACTGCCGGAGCAAGTTGCGGAGCAACTTGTCTCCTGTAAGGAGGGCACCGGCAAGATCCTGTGCGCTTCCTCGCATTTCAGTTTGTCTGCCATGTGCCCCAAAACGACAAAAGCCGCCTTTGGGGCGGCCCTTGGGATCGGCCAGGGGCCGTTGTTTTCGTGCGAGAAGATTATTTGATCCACATTTCCATGTGGCATTGCCTTTAACAGACCTGGCAGCGACCTACTCTCCCGCGTCTTGAGACGAAGTACCATTGGCGCAGGGGTGTTTCACGGCCGTGTTCGGAATGGGAACGGGTGCAGCCACCCCGCAATGACCACCAGGTCGATTAAGGGCAATGTTTGTTTGAGAAGCTGGAGACTGTCAGGCCTTAGTCAATAGGCATTAGGCAATAGTCTTTTTTGAACACGTCCTGGAGCGGACCGAGGCTACTGCCTACTGCCTAACTCCTACTGGCTGCTCATGAGCGGACGAACGCTTTGCGTTCGCCGCGAGATGAGCATGAACAATGAGAACGATCAAGCCGATCGAGCGATTAGTACCGGTAAGCTTCATGCATTGCTGCACGTCCACACCCGGCCTATCAACGTGGTCGTCTTCCACGGCTCTGATAGGGAATACTCGTTTTCAGGGGGGTTTCCCGCTTAGATGCCTTCAGCGGTTATCCCGTCCATATATAGCTACCCTGCTATGCCCTTGGCAGGACAACAGGTCCACCAGAGATATGTCCATCCCGGTCCTCTCGTACTAGGGACAGATCCTGTCAATATTCCTACACCCACGGCAGATAGGGACCGAACTGTCTCACGACGTTCTGAACCCAGCTCACGTACCGCTTTAATTGGCGAACAGCCAAACCCTTGGGACCTGCTCCAGCCCCAGGATGCGATGAGCCGACATCGAGGTGCCAAACAACCCCGTCGATATGGACTCTTGGGGGTCATCAGCCTGTTATCCCCGGCGTACCTTTTATCCGTTGAGCGATGGCCCTTCCACGCGGGACCACCGGATCACTATGACCGACTTTCGTCTCTGCTCGACTTGTCAGTCTCGCAGTCAGGCGGGCTTATGCCATTGCACTCGACGAGCGATTTCCGACCGCTCTGAGCCCACCATCGCGCGCCTCCGTTACTCTTTCGGAGGCGACCGCCCCAGTCAAACTACCCACCATACACTGTCCCGGACCCGGATGACGGGCCGCGGTTAGACATCCATGACGATAAGGGTGGTATTTCAAGGATGGCTCCACGAAGACTGGCGTCCCCGCTTCAAAGCCTACCACCTATCCTACACATGCCGACACGAATGCCAGTGTAAAGCTATAGTAAAGGTGCACGGGGTCTTTCCGTCTGACCGCAGGAACCCCGCATCTTCACGGGGAATTCAATTTCACTGAGTCTATGTTGGAGACAGCGGGGAAGTCGTTACGCCATTCGTGCAGGTCGGAACTTACCCGACAAGGAATTTCGCTACCTTAGGACCGTTATAGTTACGGCCGCCGTTTACTGGGGCTTCGATTCAGAGCTTGCACCCCTCCTCTTAACCTTCCAGCACCGGGCAGGCGTCAGACCCTATACGTCGTCTTTAGACTTCGCAGAGCCCTGTGTTTTTGATAAACAGTCGCTACCCCCTGGTCTGTGCCACCCCAAAATGGTTGCCCAAATTGGGGTCACGCTTCTTCCGAAGTTACGCGTGCAATTTGCCGAGTTCCTTCAACATAGTTCTCTCAAGCGCCTTGGTATACTCTACCTGACCACCTGTGTCGGTTTCGGGTACGGTCTATAAGGTGGAGCTATTTCCTGGAACCGCCCCACTGCCCACCCAATCCAATAAGGATGAACAATTTTTGCGATCCGTCACTACCACCAGGCCCACGAATATTAACGTGGTTCCCATCGACTACGCATGTCTGCCTCGTCTTAGGGGCCGGCTAACCCTGCTCAGATTAACTTTAAGCAGGAACCCTTGGTCTTTCGGCGAGAGGGTCTCTCACCCTC
>NZ_CP128416.1:1770000-1995000 GCF_030378245.1 Neorhizobium sp. CSC1952
GAACTCACCGCGCGACGCACGGCCGCGACCTCGGCACTGGCCGCAAAGTATCTGGCGCGTCAGGACGCCGAGGTCATGCTGATGGCCGGCACCGGCCGGCTGTCCCTGAACCTGATGCAGGCCCATGCCGTGACGCGGCCCCTCAAACGGTTCCTGATATGGGGCCGGAACAAGGAGAAGGCGGAGGAAACGGCGGAGGATGCGCGGGCGCTCGGCCTCGATGCGGCCGCCGCCGGCGATCTCGCGGCCGCAGCCCGCCAGGCGGACATCATCTCCTGTGCAACGCTTTCCAGCGAACCGCTGATCCGCGGCGAATGGCTGAAGCCGGGCGCACATCTCGATCTCGTCGGCGCCTTCAAGCCGAGCATGCGCGAGAGCGACGACGAGGCCGTGCGGCGCTCTTCCGTATTCGTGGATACGCGAGCCGGAGCGATGAAGGAAGGCGGCGACATCGTCCAGCCGCTGGATAGCGGCGTTCTGACGAAGGACGGCATCAAGGCCGAACTCGCGGAGCTCCTCCATGGAAGACATCCCGGCCGCACCGGCCCCGACGAGATCACGCTCTTCAAGTCGGTCGGAGCGGCGCTCGAGGACCTTGCCGGCGCGATCCTCGCCTATCGCCGTGCCAGCGGACAGGTTTCCTCCTGATGGCCGCTTCGCCCGAGGCAGGCCCCATTGTCAAAAACCTGCCCAAGCTGCCCGTCACCGAGGTTCTGGGAGACATCACCGATGCCCTGGCGGGCGGCACGAGGGCGGTGCTCTCCGCCCCGCCGGGCGCCGGCAAAACGACGCTCGCCCCTCTCGCCCTGCTGGACCAGGCCTGGTGTACCGGGAAGATCATCCTGCTCGAACCGCGGCGGCTCGCCGCCCGAGCCGCCGCCTCGCGCATGGCTTTCCTGCTTGGCGAGGCCGTCGGCGAGCGGGTCGGCTACCGCATGCGGCTCGACAACCGCATTTCGGCAAGGACCCGGATCGAGGTGGTGACCGAAGGCGTCTTCGCCCGGATGATCCTCGACGACCCGGAGCTCGCGGGCGTTTCGGCGGTGATCTTCGACGAATTCCACGAGCGCTCGCTGGATGCGGATTTCGGGCTGGCGCTGGCGCTCGACGTGCAATCCGCATTGCGCGAAAACCTTCGCATCCTCGTCATGTCGGCAACGCTCGACGTCGAGCGGGTCGCCGAACTGCTCGACAATCCGCCGGTGATCAAGAGCGAGGGCCGGAGCTTTCCGATCGATATCCGGCATCGCGACCGGGCGCCGAACGAGCGCACCGAGGACGCAATGACGCGCGCCATCCTCGAAACGCATGCGAGCGAGCCAGGCTCGATCCTCGCCTTCCTGCCGGGACAAGCGGAAATCCTGCGCACCGCCGAACGGCTGGGGGGCCGGTTCGGACCGGAGACAACCGTCGTGCCGCTCTACGGCAACCTTTCCCAGAAGGAACAGGATCTGGCGATCAGGCCGGCCCCTGCCGGCAGCCGCAAGATCGTGCTCGCCACCTCGATCGCCGAGACCTCGATCACCATAGACGGCGTCCGGATCGTCATCGACAGCGGATTGCAGCGCCTGCCGGTCTTCGAGCCGGCAACGGGAATCACGAGGCTGGAGACGGTGCGCGTATCGCGCGCTTCGGCCGATCAGCGCGCCGGCCGCGCCGGACGTACCGAGCCTGGCATTGCGATCCGGCTCTGGCATCCGGGACAGACGGCGGCGCTGCAACCCTTCGCGCCGCCGCAGATTCTCGCAAGCGATCTCTCCGGGCTTGCGCTCGATCTCGCCCATTGGGGCGTGCAGGATCCGAGAACGCTCGCCTTTCTCGACCCGCCGCCCGGACCGGCCTTCAACGAGGCGAAGGCGCTGCTCACGGAGCTCGGTGCGCTCGACCCTCAGGGTGGCTTGACGGAGAAGGGCCGGCTGATGCGGGAACTCGCTCTTCCTCCCCGGCTCTCGGCCATGGCGATCTCAGCGGCGGAAGAAGGTTTTGGCAAGCAGGCCTGCCTGCTGGCCGTGCTTTTGACCGAACAGGGGCTGGGCGGAAACGATGTCGATCTGGACGAACGGCTGCGGCGCTTCCGCAACGAGCGCGGCGAAAGGGCAGATTCGGCCCGCAAGCTCGCGGAGCGAATCGCCTCCGGGCTGCCGAAGGGGAAGCAGTCGAGTGCTTCCGTGCCGGCCGGCCGGCTTCTGCTGCACGCCTATCCCGACCGGATCGCGCTGCAGCGCGGCGGGCGCGGGCGCTTCGTCATGGCGAACGGCCGCGGCGCGGAGCTGCCGGAAACGGAACGTCTCGCAGCCGCGCAGATGCTCGTCATCGCGGACCTCACCGGAAGGGCCGCACAGGCCCGTATCCTTGCGGCCGCGGAAATCAGCCGCGCCGACGTGGAGGCGGAACTTTCCGGGGCGATCCGCGAGAGCGACGAATGTTTCTTCGACCGGGCAAGCCGGCAGGTGCGCGCCCGCAAAGCGACACGGCTCGGCGCGATCGTCTTCGAGGAAAAGCCTCTTCCCCGCCCCACCGGCGAACGGGCGGCAAAAGCTCTGGCCGAAGGCGTGCGCGAACTGGGGCTGCAGATCCTGCCCTTCTCGAAAGACGGCATGCAGCTGCGCGAGCGGATCGGCTTCCTGCATCGCTCCATCGGCGAGCCCTGGCCGGACGTGAGCGACGAGGCGCTGCTCGCCCGGCTCGACGACTGGTTCGTGCCGTTCCAGGGGAATGCTTCAGGGCTCGATTCGATCAACCCCGGCAGCCTTTCGGAAGGCTTGCGGTCGCTCGTCCCGCACGAGGTCGCGCGCGATCTCGACAGGCTGGCGCCAACCCATTTCGAAGCGCCGACCGGCCAGCGGCATCCGATCCGCTACGATGGCGAGGAGCCGGTCCTGGCGATCCGCGTGCAGGAATTGTTCGGGCTGAAGAAACATCCGGCCGTGGCCGGCGGAAGGCTGCCGCTTCTGCTCGAGCTCACCTCACCGGCGCACCGGCCGATCCAGACGACGCGCGACCTGCCAGGTTTCTGGGCGGGGTCGTGGAAGGACGTGCGCGCCGAGATGCGCGGGCGCTATCCGAAACATCCCTGGCCGGAGGATCCCGCAGAGGCTTTGCCGACGACGCGTGCCAAACCGCGCGGGACGTGACAGAATGCCGCCTGCGACCTTAGGTCGAGCCGGTTTATGAAGCAGGCACGGACAACAGGTCGAAAGAGCAGGTTCAGGCAGTGAGCGTAGACAGTCCTTCCGTGCGTTATGCGCAATTCGGTCCTTCGAGCCGCCGCATCCGGCTCCAGACCCTCGTGCGGCTGCGCTGGCTTGCCGTCGCAGGGCAGACGATCACGGTCCTGATCGTCGCCTTCGTGCTGCAATTCCCCTTTCCGCTGATGGAAGCGGCGATCCTGATCGCGGCGCTCGCCGTCGCCAATCTCGCCCTTTCGGTCTGGTTTCCACCGACGCATCGCCTCGGCCCGAAATCGGCCCTGGCTCTGCTCGGCTTCGATCTCCTGCAGATGGCGGCGCTGCTTTACATCACCGGCGGCCTTGCCAACCCGTTCGCACCGCTGATCTGCGTTCCCGTCATCATCTCGTTCGCCTCGCAGCCGCTGCGCCATTCCGTGGCGCTGATCGTCTTCGCGCTCGTCTGCACCACCGTGCTCGCCTTCTCGCCCTATGACCTGCCCTGGCATGAGGGCGAGAACCTGCGCATTCAGCCGGTCCTGCAGGTAGCCGTATGGTGCTCGATCGCCTCGATGATGCTGTTTGCCGCCTTCTATGCCTATCGCGTCTCCCACGAGGCCACCCTGCTCTCCGATGCGCTCGCCGCCACGGAACTGGTTCTGGAAAGGGAAAAGCACCTCTCGCAGCTCGACGGGCTTGCCGCCGCGGCCGCCCACGAGCTCGGCACGCCGCTTGCCACGATCAGCGTCGTCGCCAAGGAGATGGAACGCGAGCTCGCCGGTGACGACCGGTTCCGGGAGGACGTGCAACTTCTGAGAAGCCAGAGCGAGCGCTGCCGGGACATTCTTCGCCGGCTCACGTCGCTCTCGGCCGAAAGCGACGCGCATATGCGCCGCCTGCCGCTCTCCTCGCTGATCGAGGAGGTCGTGGCGCCGCACCGGCAGTTCGGTATCGAGATCGAGCTCATCGAGAAGGACGATCGCGCCACCGAACCGGTCGGCAACCGCAATGCCGGCATCCTCTATGGGCTCGGCAACCTGATCGAAAACGCCGTCGACTACGCCAAGAGCAAGGTCACCGTCACCGTCGAACACAATGCCGAACAGGTGGCGATCACCATCGAGGACGACGGACAAGGTTATGCGCCGGATATTCTTTCCCGGATCGGCGAACCCTATATGACGAAAAGACCGAGGGAGGACGAGCGGGCCGGCGGTCTCGGCCTCGGCCTCTTCATCGCCAAGACGCTGCTCGAACGGTCCGGCGCCTCGATCCGGTTCGGCAACCGCAACAGCGGTGAAGCGGGCGCCCGCATTCATATCGAATGGCCGCGATCGGTCATGGAGACGCAGGATTCAAAATGATTTTGCGTGATCGTGGCAAGGGATCATAATGAAAAGGAATGCAGGTCCCGAACACCTGCGGAGAAGAAGAGAAGATGGAAACGCACCTCGAAAAGACCAAGGATCATACCGACCACGGACTGGGGCCCGATCCTTTCCTGCTGATCGTCGATGACGACGGCCCCTTCCTGCGCCGGCTGGCGCGCGCGATGGAAAGCCGCGGCTTCGTGGTGGATACGGCGGAATCCGTGGCCGAGGGTATCGCCAAGTCGAAAGCCCGCCCGCCGAAATATGCGGTGGTCGACCTGCGCCTTGGAGACGGCAACGGTCTCGACGTGATCGAGGCGATCCGGCAGAACCGCGAGGATACCAAGGTGATCGTGCTGACCGGCTACGGCAATATCGCCACCGCCGTGACGGCGGTAAAGCTCGGTGCGCTGGATTATCTCGCCAAGCCCGCCGACGCCGACGACATTTTCAGCGCTTTGACGCAGCGTCCCGGCGAAAAGGCGGATGTGCCGGAAAATCCGATGTCGGCCGACCGGGTGCGCTGGGAGCATATCCAGCGGGTCTACGAGATGTGCGAGCGCAATGTCTCGGAAACGGCCCGCCGGCTCAATATGCATCGCCGGACGCTGCAGCGCATCCTCGCCAAGCGCGCGCCGAAATAATCACATCTCTTCGAAGCTCTTGCCGTTCGCCCATTCGGCCAGCATCAACCGCTGGGCGGCGGCGCGCGAGAAATTGAGCGTCATCGCCTTGCGGGTGGCAGGCGGCAGCTTATGCTCCGGCGCGTCGCGCAGGAGATGGCCGCCATAACCATCCGAGAGGAAGAGCCCGCAATCTTCCGGGAAGATGTCGAGCGGCACGTCCTTGTGGGTGGCGAAAAACAGCCGGTCGCAATAGGCGCGGTATTCCGGCCATTTCCTGTCGACGCGAAAGTCTTCGATCGAAGTCTTGATCTCGACGATCCAGATCTCGCCCTTTTCCGAAATGGTGACCAGATCGGCACGTCTTCCGCTCGAAAGAACGAGTTCCGGCAGGATCGCGTGCCGCATGTCGTGCAACAGAATCTGCACGCCCCTGCGCACCATCATGGCCCGCGCCGACTGGCGTCCATCTATTAACGGATTGTTACTGACAACGTTGAGTATAGTCATGAATTCCCGTTGCCGCTTTCGGTAATGTTGCAAAAACGCAATGGCAATTTTCAATCATGCGCCGGCTCCCGGCGGACGCGCTGCAGCGGCTTGCCAAGACCAATGTAATCGAAAATAAACGGTGATCAAAGGTGGTCACACACCTGCCTCATTCGATTCATTCATCCCAAGAGATTTCCATGCGCGTCCGCAATAGCATGCTCGCACTCGGCCTGTTGGCGACTGTCGCCCTGGCCGGCTGCTCCACGACGGCTCCCGGAACCCAGGTCGCCGGCACCACCTACACGGAACAGATCTTCACCGACTCCTACGGCTCCATCAAGGATGCCGGCTATACATTGCCGGCGATCCCGATCAACCGCGTGGACAAGAAGTTCGTCCGCCAGATCGTCAGCTACTCGACCAGCGAGAAGCCCGGCACCGTCATCGTCAATACGCGCGAGCGCTTCCTTTATTATATCCTGCCGGGCGGCAAGGCCGTGCGCTACGGCATCGGCGTCGGCAAGCAGGGCTTTGCCTGGTCCGGCACCGCCTACGTCGCCTGGAAGCAGGAGTGGCCGACCTGGCACCCGCCGAAGGAAATGGCCGCCCGCCGGCCGGACGTCGCCCGCTACGTGGAAGCTGGCATGGGCCCCGGCCTCAACAACCCGCTCGGCGCCCGCGCCATGTATCTCTTCAACGAGAAGGGCCAGGACACGCTCTTCCGCCTGCACGGTACGCCCGAATGGAATTCCATCGGCACCGCCGCTTCGTCCGGCTGCATCCGCCTGATGAACCAGGACGTGATCGACCTCTACAGCCGGGTCCGTCCCGGCCGCAACACGAAGGTCGTCGTGATCCAGTAACCGCGAAAACCGATCAGAATCGAAAAAGGCCGCCGGAGAAATCTCCGGCGGCCTTTTCGTTGGCAATGGGGCAGAAGATCGCTCGCCGGTCAGCCGGCAAGCTTGGCCTTCAGTTCCTGCCTGCGGCGATGCAGCACGGGTTCGGTGTAACCGTTCGGCTGCTCGCGGCCCTTCAGCACCAGGTCGAGGGCTGCCTGAAACGCCACCGAGTCTTCGAAATCCTTCGCCATCGACCTATAGAGCGGATCGCCGGCATTCTGGCCGTCAACGACCGCCGCCATGCGCTTCATGGTCTCGACCACCTGCTCCTCGCTGACCAGCTTGTGATGGAGCCAGTTCGCCATGTGCTGGGCCGAGATGCGCAGCGTCGCCCGGTCTTCCATGAGCCCGACATTGTTGATGTCCGGCACTTTCGAGCAGCCGACGCCCTGGTCGATCCAGCGGACGACATAACCCAGAATTCCCTGCGCATTGTTGTCGAGCTCGCGCTGGATCTCCTCGGGCGTCCAGTTCGGCCGCTGCGCCACCGGCACCGAAAGGATGTCCGAAAGCTTGGCCCGGCCGCGGCTCTTGAGGCTTTCCTGAACGGCAGCGACGTCCACCTTGTGGTAGTGCGTGGCGTGCAGCGTTGCAGCGGTCGGCGACGGCACCCAGGCAGTGTTGGCGCCGGCCTTCGGATGGGCGATCTTCTGTTCCAGCATCGCCGCCATCAGGTCCGGCATGGCCCACATGCCCTTGCCGATCTGCGCGTGGCCGGAAAGACCGCATTCGAGACCGATGTCGACGTTCCAGTTCTCGTAGGCCGCGATCCAAGCAGCCTGTTTCATGTCGCCCTTGCGGATCATCGGCCCGGCTTCCATCGAGGTATGGATCTCGTCGCCGGTACGGTCGAGGAAGCCGGTATTGATGAAGACGACGCGCTCGCGCGCCTCGCGGATGCAGGCCTTGAGGTTCACCGTCGTACGGCGCTCCTCGTCCATGATGCCCATCTTCATAGTATTGGCCGGAAGACCCAGCGCCTGCTCGACGCGGGAGAAGATTTCGCAGGCGAAGGCGACCTCCTCCGGCCCGTGCATCTTCGGCTTCACCACATACATGGAGCCGGTGCGTGAATTCTGCCGGCGGCCGTTCGGGCCGATGTCATTGATGGCGATCAATGCCGTCACCATCGCATCCATGATGCCTTCCGGCACCTCGTTGCCATTCTGGTCGAGGACGGCGGGGTTGGTCATGAGGTGTCCGACATTGCGGATCAGCATCAGGGACCGGCGCTTCAGCACGAAATTCGAACCGTCCGGCGCCTTGTAATCCGTGTCGGGATTGAGCCTGCGCGTAAAGGTCTTGCCGCCCTTGGAAACCTCCTCCGAGAGATCGCCCTTCATCAGCCCGAGCCAGTTGCGATAGACGACGACCTTGTCCTGCGCATCGACGGCTGCGATCGAATCCTCGCAATCCATGATCGTGGTGATCGCCGATTCCAGCCAGACATCGGAAATCTTCGCCGGATCATCCTTGCCGATCGGCGTCGTGGCATCGATCAGGATTTCGACATGAAGGCCGTTCTTCTTGAGCAGAAGATGCGTCGGCTCGGCCGGTTCGCCGAGATAGCCGGCAAACTGGTCCGGATCGGCAAGATTGACCGTCTTGCCGTCCTGGGCGGCGGCGGTGAGTTTTCCGCCGGTGACGACGAAAGAGGTCACCTGGCTCCAGCTCGCTCCGGAGAGCGGCACGGATTGATCGAGAAAATCGCGTACCCAGGCGATGACCTTGGCGCCGCGGACAGGATTGTAACCCTTGCCCTTCTCCGCCCCATCCGTTTCGGAGATGGCGTCGGTGCCGTAGAGCGCATCGTAGAGCGAGCCCCAGCGGGCATTGGCGGCGTTCAGCGCATAGCGCGCATTCATCACCGGCACGACGAGCTGCGGGCCGGCGATCTCGGCGATTTCCGGATCGACCTTTTCCGTGGAGACCCGGAAATCCGGCCCTTCGGGCAGAAGGTAGCCGATGTCGCGCAGGAAGGCTTCATAGACGGCAAGATCGGCCGGCGCACCGTTCTTGCGATACCAGCCGTCGAGCTTTTCCTGGAAGGCGTCACGCTTCGAAAGCAGCTCGCGGTTCCTCGGAGCGAGGTCGTGGACGATCTTCGAAAATTCCGAGAAGAACCGGTCGGCATCGACACCGGTGCCCGGCAGCGCCTCCCTCACCAGGAATTCGTAAAGCGTTTCGTCGATCGAGAGACCATTTTTCTGCATCCGAGCCATCGGTTTCTCCAATTTGCGATAGTCCTTCAAGTCTCATTTGCGGGCCGGGAAATTGCAATCGCACAAATTTCAAATGACTTGTGCAATATCGGAGACAATCGCTTCCTGGAACCAGCCCGGTCCGGCCTATGCCGCAACCTCGCCATGCCGTTCCCAATAGGGCACCGGCCCGTAAAGTTCCGCGAGATATTCAATGAACGCCCGGACCTTGGAGGGAAGATGCCGGCGGCTCGGGTAGACCGCCGAGACGGAGACGTTCCTCGATCCTTCGTAACCCGGCATCACTCGCATCAGGCGTCCTTCCTTCAGCTCGCTGCCGATGTCCCATGTGGATCTCAGCGCGATGCCAAGCCCCGCGATCACCGCTTCCCGGATCACTTCGCTCGAATTGGTGTTCAGCCTTCCGGCCGGGCGGTACACCAGGGGACCTCGCGGGCCTTCCAGCCTCCAGGGTTCGCCGTTATGGGCGGTCAGGCAATGATGGTGCGCCAGATCCTCCATTCTTTCCGGGAGGCCGTAGCGTTCGATATAGGAAGGAGATGCGCAGAGGATACGCCGTACCTGGACAAGCTTGCGCGCGACAAGGCTCGAATCCTTCAGTTCGGATATGCGGATCGCGACGTCATAGCCTTCGGCGATGATGTCCGTGAATTCGTCCGAGAGCATGAGATCGATCGACAGATGCGGATGCGCCCGCATGAATGCCGGCAGATGCGGCGCTATGTGCATCCGCCCGAAAGAGGTCGGAGCGGAGATACGCAGGTTGCCGGCGATCTCGGTCGACTTCCCCGAGACGAATTTCTCGGCTTCCTCGATACCCGTCAGAACGTTCGCAATCCGCTCGTAGAAACCCTTGCCGGCGTCCGTCAGACCGATCTGGCGCGTGGTCCGCTGCAGAAGACGTGCCCCGAGCTGCTCCTCCAGCCGCTTGATGCGCTTCGAAACCACCCCCGGCGAAAGGCCCATGCTCTTGGCCGTGGCCGACATGCTTCCCGTGGCGACGACTTTGACGAAGATTTCGAGGTCGTCGAGATTGGTGATCACAGTGACTTGTTCCTGATCGGCATGAATGGCGAGCCACTATAGGCAATATCGCAAATATGGCTGCGGCAACAGCGGCAAGCGTCAGACAGCGGCAATCCTCGGCCGGCCGGTAGCCGTGGCAACGATACGGGCTTCGACCAGCTTTCGCGCGCCTTCGATTTCCGGCGCATCCGCTTCCTGCGAAAGGGTTACAACGGCATCCGCCGCGCCATCCGCCTCCGCCTGTGCGAGCGCCGCGGCGATGGCACGCTCGCGTCCGGCCGCGAGAGCGTCTTCCTCCCCGAGAACCAACAGCCTCTCGCCGGCGCCGGACACGATAAACCGGCCCTCATCGGGCGAGGTCACGACCACCGTGACGCTCGCGCGCACCTGCCCGACCACGGCGCCGACCGCATTGGCGACATCCGCATCGGCCGGGATGACCGGTTCCGCTCCGAGCATGCCGGCGACAGCCGGATAGTAGACCGGTGCAGAAGCGCCGAGCCCGATCAGCGGCCGATCGAGCGAAACGGAGAACCGCGCGATGCCTGGCGTTCTCCTGAGAGCCCGGTCGACGGCGAGCGAAACCGCCGGATCGATCGCCTCCGCGCCGTCTTCGGCAAGGCATGCGGCAAGCACCGCCTCGGCCGACTGTCGCGTCAGCCGGCTCACGATCTTTTCCGCCAGATCCTCCGGCGAGGCGGCGATCTCCCTTCCAGCGCCGTTTTTGCGGCGAGCCGCCAATTCAAGCCCGAGACGTGCCGCATCCGCCCGCCATTGATTCTGCTGCCCGAGCACGTGCAACGCATCCGAGGGAGTGATCCCCGAGAGATGCACAAGCCCGCGCGCCACGAGCCGGTCGAGCAGCGTCCTTTGCGAATTCATCGTGAGGAGATCATTGAGTGCCGTGGGCGCCATCCCGATTCGGGCATAAAGCGCCTGTTCCTGCGGCGGCAGGCCTTGCGCCACCGCATCAGGCACACCGGTGCGAACGGCGAAACGACCGTCATGGCGCCCGGCATGGCCGGCACGGAGCTGCCTTTCCAGCGTTGCGAGAATGATGTCGCCGTGCGCCATGGCCGCGAGGCTGAGCGGCAGCAGACGGCGGGGGCCAAGCGTGAACCGCGCTTCCAGTCCCCGGTCATCGATATGCACTTCGGAATCGCCGCCGAGGCCGTAGGTGCGCAGGGCCACCGCTTCCACCATGGTACGATGGCCGCCGACCACGGCGCCTTCTTCCGCAAGCTTCGGGCGCCCGCCGTCGAGCACCGCCACATCCGTCGTCGTTCCGCCGATATCGGAAACCACGGCCTGGTCGAGGCCGGTCAGATAGCGCGCGCCGACAAGGCTTGCGGCCGGGCCGGAAAGAATGGTTTCGATCGGCCTCAGCCGTGCCTCGGCGGCGGAGATCAACGCGCCGTCGCCGCGCACCACCATCATCGGCGCGGATATGCCTCGGCCGGCCAGAAAGCCCTCGCAGGATCCGATCAGCCGGTCGATGATCGAAACCAGCCGCGCATTCAAAAGCGTGGTCAGCGCCCGCTTCGGACCGCCCAGCTTCGATGAAAGCTCATGGCTGCAGGTGACCGGCAGATGCGAAAGCTCCCGGATCCGATCCCGAACCCGCATCTCGTGAGCCGGATTCCGGACCGCGAAATAGCCGGCGACGGCAAAGGAGGACACCGTCCTTGCAAGATCCGGCATGATCTCTTCCAAAGCCGTCATGTCGAGCTGGGTCTCGTTGCCGTGGACATCGTGGCCGCCAGGCAGGAAGATCACGGGATCATTGCCAAGCGCTTCCGAAAGCCCGCCGCGGGCGAGATCGTCCGGACCGAAACCGATCATGATCAGCGCCGCCCTGCCGCCCTGCCCTTCCACCAGCGCATTCGTGGCGAGCGTCGTGGACAGGGAGACGAGGCCGATCTGCGATGCCGCGGCTGCGCTTCTTTCCAGCACCGCGTCGACGGCACCGGCAATGCCGACTGCCAGATCGTGCCGTGTCGTCAACGCCTTTGCCTTGGCGAGGACGCCTTCTCCCTCACGGAACAGAACCGCATCCGTATAGGTGCCGCCGGTATCGATGCCGAGAAGGAAGGGTAAAGCCACACGAAAATCCTGGAAATGGTCTACAGGATCAATAACGCATAGCCAGCGAAGTTCAATTCGCCAGAGGAGACGCGTCGCGTCGCAGACCGACCCGCATCGGCATGCCGTCGCGCGGCTGGGTGGTCAGCTTCTGGACGGGCCAGATCTTCGTCTGCGGCGTCACGTCGAAACGGTAGCGGTGCATCAGCACGGCGAGCGCGATGACCGCCTCCTGCAGGGCGAAGGTCGCGCCGATGCAGGTGCGCGGGCCGACGCCGAAGGGCAAATACTGGAAACGGTTGATGCTGCCC
This sequence comes from Neorhizobium sp. CSC1952, assembly GCF_030378245.1. NCBI lineage: Bacteria > Pseudomonadati > Pseudomonadota > Alphaproteobacteria > Hyphomicrobiales > Rhizobiaceae > Neorhizobium > Neorhizobium sp. CSC1952. The sequence goes on from NZ_CP128416.1 coordinate 1,782,196, forward strand.
CGGTTTTCCGGCAGGAAGCGCTCTGGCATGAAGGCGCGCGGCTTTTCCCACAGCAGCTCGTGACGGTGCAGCGTCCAGGGCATGACCAGCACGGTGACGCCGGCGTCGATCTTCACCGTCTGCCCTTCGGGACTTGTCCAGGAATCCTCTTCGATCGCGGCGCGATTGATCGACGGCGCCGGCGGATAAAGCCTCAGCGCCTCCTCGAATGACGCCCGCACCCAGGGCATCAGATCGAGCCATTCCACCGGCTCCGCGCCGGACGCGAGAACCCGGTCGATCTCCTCTTCCATGCGCTCGCGCACCTGCGGAGACTGCGCGACGCAATAGAGCGTCCAGGCGAGCGCGCGGGCCGTCGTCTCGTGACCGGCGCCGATGAAGGTGAGGATATTGTCCTCGATCTCGTCCATGGTGAGGCCGTCGGGACCTTCGAGCTGCAGCAGCAGCGTCAGGAAATCCTGCGGGACCTTATCCGGCTCCTCGCGCATGCGCCTCTGCCGTTCGATCATGGTCTCGGCCACGATCCCGCGGAACTTGTCGAGCACCTTCCTGCCGCCGATGCGGGTCAGCCGCGGCACCCAGGGCGGCGCGCGCATCATGTCCATGGGGTCGATCCGGCCCATGCGATGCAGGAGCGCATCGACATCTTCGGAGACCGACTCCTTGTCGCCGGCAATCTCGCCGGAGAACAGCGTCTCGGACAGGATGGCATAGGTGAGGTCGGTCATGTCGACGGAAATGTCGAAGACCTTGCCTTCGGTCCCGGCTGTCGCGTACCGCTCGGCGAACTCTTCCGATTTCCTCAGCATCTGGCCGGCAAAACCCTTGGAATGTCTCGGCGTGAAAACGGGCGCCATGGCCTTGCGCGACCGTTTCCAGACCTCGCCCTCTGCCGTCAGTAGACCATCTCTCAGGATCGGACGCAGGACGAGCTGCCGGATTTCCGACATCTCATAGTTGCCCGCATTGTCCACCAGCACATGCCGGATGAGACCCGGATGGTTGACGATGAGCGTGCGTTCCTTGAAGAACTTCGTCTGGATCCAGGGCAATGTATAGGAGGGTTTTCCCCAAAGCTCCAAGGGGTTGCGCAGCGCGATCCAGATCACCTCGATCGGGGTGAGAAGCCGGTTCCGCGGCACGGGGGCCGGCGGAGTGAAGGGTTCGGGGCGCATGTCCATCGACAACCCTCCTCAGGAGGTTTCCTACGGGACGAATATCAGCCTTCAAAGAAGGGATTTCAACTCGGCAATCTTGTCGTTGACCAGCCAGCCGTAATAGTTTTCCTCCGGCAGGCCGCCTCTCGCCTTGAGAGCCGCGGCGCGGGCAGCCGAGCCGCCGGTGTTGTAAAGCGTCGCCGTGACGCCCGGATTGTGAGAGATATCCATGCCCGCAATGGTCTTGTAGTCGTCGATCGCGCGGCGGATATTGGCAGCCATATAGGCGAGCGACTTGTCCGGATCCATGATCGCGTCGTAGACCGCCGCGGCCTTGTTCTCGTCGAGTTTCGGATAACCGGATGTCTTCGCCACCATGTCGGACAGCATGAGCGCCGTCAGTGGATTGACCTGGCCGAGGCCGAAGGTCTGGCCGGCGTAGAAGGGCTGGAAGAAAACGGCGCTGAAACGGTTGTCGGGGAAGGATTTTCCGCCGACGGCGCGGCCCCTGAAGCTCTTTTCCCAGACATTTTCGCGGCAGGTCCAGAGCCTGTAGGAGTCGGAAAGATCGCCGCACCGGTCAAATTCCGGCCGGGCGAGGAAATCTCCGATGGTTTCGTCCCCATAGCCGAAACGGAAGCTGTTGCCCGCATAGGCGGCCGCCTTGACGTAGTAGGTCTGCAGCCGGTCGTAGGCATCCACATTGTAGGTATGCTCGCCGACGATCGCGCCGATCATATGGATCGGATCGATGCCGTAATCGGCCGCCGTCGCCTTGATCTTGGCGATCAACCTCCTGTCGCTCGCAAGCAGGTCGCGGATCTTCTCATATTTGTCGTCGAACGTCGAACGCGCCGCGCGCGTGCGGCGCATCGAGGCGCCGGGCACTTTCGGCTGTTCCGCGTGCCGGTTGCCTTCCGGCACCATGACGAGGCCGCCCGCGAAAGCGGAAGAGGCCGCGGATGTCGCGACGACAAGAAGAAATGCGAGAAGAAGGCGTTTCAAGATTTGCGTGTCCAGGATTTCGTATGCCGATCGCCGGCAGGAGATGCTTGCAGCCATTCCGACCGACTCAGGTCTTGGGAGGCGGCCATTTCCATGAAAACGCGTCTCCCTTACGTGAAGCATAAGCTCCGTGTCGAGACGACGATATTCAAAATCCCGTCAGATTCCAATGAACGGCAGCCGGACGTTGCCCGGCTGCCACGTTCGTCCTTAGAGAATGTAGCGCGACAGGTCGGTATCAGCGGCGAGATCGCCGACATGCCTGCGCACATATTCCGCGTCGATCGTGACCGATGTGCCGCCCTGATCCGGAGCGCTGAACGAAATCTCGTCCAGCACGCGTTCCATGACGGTCTGCAGGCGGCGGGCGCCGATATTCTCCACCGAGGAGTTGAGGTGCACGGCCACGTCCGCCAGCGCGTCTATCGCGTCCTCGGTGAATTCGAGCGTCAGCTCCTCCGTTCCCATCAGCGCCTTGTACTGGCGGATGAGGCTTGCCTCCGTCTCCGTCAGGATGCGGCGGAAATCCTCCTTCGTCAGCGGTTTCAGTTCGACGCGGATCGGCAGGCGGCCCTGCAGCTCCGGCAGAAGATCCGAGGGCTTGGCGACATGGAAGGCGCCGGAAGCGATGAAGAGGACGTGATCCGTCTTCACCGGCCCGTATTTGGTGGAAACCGTCGTGCCTTCGACGAGCGGCAGCAGATCGCGCTGCACGCCTTCGCGGGAGACGCCGGCGCCCATGCCGCCGTCGCGGGCGGCGATCTTGTCGATTTCGTCCAGGAAGACGATGCCGTCGTTTTCGACCGCATGTACCGCTTCGCGCTGGATGACCTCGTTGTCGATCAGCTTGTCGGATTCGTCGCGTATCAGCTCGCCATAGGACTTCTCGACCGTGGTGCGGACCTTCTTGGTGCGGCCGCCCATGGCCTTGCCGAACATCTCGGACAGGTTCAGCACGCCGATATTGGCGCCCGGCATGCCGGGGATTTCAAAGCCAGGCATGCCCGAACCGGTATCGGCCACCTCGATATCGATCTCCTTGTCGTCCAACTCGCCCGCCCTGAGCTTCTTGCGGAAGCTTTCGCGGGTGGCGGGCGAAGCGGTCGAGCCGACCAGCGCGTCCAGGACGCGTTCCTCGGCGCTCATATGCGCCTTGGCCTGCACTTCGGCACGCTTCTTGTCGCGCACGAGGCCGATGCCGATCTCGACGAGATCGCGGATGATCTGCTCCACGTCCCGGCCGACATAGCCGACCTCGGTGAACTTGGTCGCCTCGACCTTGATGAAAGGGGCGCCGGCGAGCTTTGCCAGGCGGCGGGAGATCTCCGTCTTGCCGACGCCGGTCGGGCCGATCATCAGGATATTCTTCGGCATGACTTCATCGCGCAGGCTCTCGTCCAGCTGCTGGCGGCGCCAGCGGTTGCGGAGCGCGATCGCCACGGCGCGCTTGGCGTCGTGCTGGCCGATGATGTGCCGGTCAAGTTCGGAGACGATTTCTCGGGGGGAAAAATTGGTCATGATATCTCGTTCGCTTTCGGATCGTATTGCATGATCAGCACGTCGTTGCCGGTTCGGCCTTCGAGTTCGGGAACAGTCCGGAACCCGGCCTTGGAATAAGCGCGAACCGCACGAACATTGGCAGGATCAGGGTCTATGACAATGGTCTCGTGGCCGAGGTTGCGAAGAATGGCGGCAAAGGCGCTCAAAGCCGCAGAACCGATCCCCGCCGAGAGCTTGCCGGCATCGCCAATCGAAAGATCGACGCCGATCGCGTCGGACGGCAGTTCGAGCAGCCAGGGATTGTCCCGTGTCCATTCGTCGTTCTGGTGATGGCCCAGGAACCAGTACTGGATGTAACCGACCGGCTCGGCATCGAGCGTGAAGATAAAGGGTCGCGTTGTATCCTTCCCCTCCACCATGTCCTTGATGAAGCCAAGCTCTTCGTCCGGATCACCCCACCATTCCAGCATATGCGCCTCGTTCAGCCACCGGAGAAGCAGCGGGTAATGGGCCGGCTCTACCGGCTTGAAACCAATTCGGGCGGGATCAATCGGCGTCAAGCTCTTCCACCACGAGATTATGATTTGTGTAGACGCAGATGTCGGCGGCGATATCGAGTGCCTGCCTTGCGATCTCCTCGGCCGATTTGTCGGTGTCCATCATGGCGCGCGCGGCCGCATAGGCGAAATTGCCGCCGGAGCCGATCGCCATGGTTCCGTGTTCCGGCTCGAGAACGTCGCCGTTGCCGGTGACCGCAAGCGTGATCGACCTGTCGGCGACCAGCATCATCGCTTCGAGGTTGCGGAGATATTTGTCCGTGCGCCAGTCCTTGGCGAGCTCGACGGCCGCGCGCATGAGCTGGCCCGGATATTGTTCGAGCTTCTTTTCCAGCCTGTCGAGCAGCGTGAAGGCGTCCGCCGTCGCGCCGGCGAACCCGGCGACCACCTCGCCCTTGCCGATGCGGCGCACCTTGCGGGCGTTGCCCTTCATCACGGTCTGGCCAAGGCTCACCTGGCCATCTCCGGCCATGATCACCTTGCCGCCCTTGCGAACAGTAATAATCGTTGTCATTCGGCACCTGTCTGGCCCCATCGGGGGCATGGGTTGGAGGCACTTGCCGGCCTCGTTGAGCCCTATGTAAGAGGAGCTTGGCCGAATGCAATCTTGCGATACGCCGCCGGACAAAATGCCCGGCTTTTGCTGGATATTTGGCTTGGCCCCTGATAAGGAGCCGTGATCCAGGGCCGGAACCCGGTCCTCAGCATGGAGCAGACCCTTATGGGCGAAACGACAGTCGCGCGCACGGGAAGCATTTCCCGCAAGACCAACGAAACCTCCGTCTCCGTTTCCGTCAACCTCGACGGCACCGGCACGGCCAAGATTTCGACGGGCGTCGGCTTCTTCGACCATATGCTGGACCAGCTTTCGCGCCATTCGCTCATCGACATGGATATCGCCGTGAAGGGTGATCTGCATATCGACGACCACCACACGGTGGAGGACACCGGCATTGCGCTCGGCCAGGCGATTTCCAAGGCGCTCGGCGACCGCCGCGGCATCACTCGCTACGCCTCGCTCGATCTTGCCATGGACGAAACCATGACCAAGGCGGCGATCGACGTTTCCGGCCGGCCTTTCCTCGTCTGGAACGTCGCTTTCAGCGCGCCGAAGATCGGTACGTTCGATACCGAACTGGTGCGCGAGTTTTTCCAGGCCTTCGCCCAGAATGCCGGCATCACGCTGCATGTGCTGAACCATTACGGCGCCAACAACCATCATATCGCCGAGACCTGCTTCAAAGCCGTGGCGCGGACCTTGCGCACGGCAACCGAAATCGATCCGCGGCAGGCCAATCGCGTCCCCTCCACGAAGGGAATGCTGGTCTAACCGCTTCCGGGAGAAATTCCTTGAGAAGCTATCTCGTTCTGACGCCTCCCGACGATCCGACACGGGCCCCGGACAGGGATCACCGCTCGACACTCGTCCTGCCGGACGGGTTTTCGTGGACGGCGTTCTTCTTTCCCTGGGTCTGGCTCCTCTGGAACCGGCTCTGGCTCGCCGGGTTCGTCGTATTTCTCCTGCAAGGGCTGAGCGGTTTCCTGGTGCGCATGCCGGAATTCGAGATTGCTGGTATCCTTCTGGGGCTGGCGGTCGGTCTGCTCGTCGCCTTCGAAGGCCGACATTATCGCTCCGAAGCGCTGGTTCGCCGCGGATGGACCCTGGAAACGGTGATTTTCGCACCGAACCTCGATACGGCGGAGGAGATTTACTTCTCCGGCCTGCCGCAGCCGGAAAAACAACAGCTGCCGGCTTCGGCCGGTTGGGCAAAGCAGGCAAAGCCGCCCGCCGCCGGCTTGCCCAAGGGCTGGAATGAGCCGCATCTCGGCCTTTTCGACCATCAAGGAGGACGCTGATGCGCGTCGCAATCATCGACTACGGATCCGGCAACCTCAGATCCGCGACCAAGGCCTTCGAACGGGCCGCCCGCGAATCCGGCATCGACGCCGTGATCGATCTCACCGACAAGGCGGATGCTGTGGCGACCGCCGACCGGATAGTGCTGCCCGGCGTCGGCGCCTATGCCGATTGCCGCGCCGGCCTCGATGCCGTGCCCGGCATGCGGGAGGCCGTCATCGACGTCGTCGAGCACAAGGGCCGTCCTTTCCTCGGCATTTGCGTCGGCATGCAGCTCATGTCGTCGCGCGGGCTCGAAAAGACGGTCACCAAAGGGTTCGGCTGGATCGAGGGCGATGTCGTCGAGATGACGCCGAGCGATCCGGACCTGAAAATCCCGCAGATCGGCTGGAACACGCTCGACCTGCACCACCCGCACCCGCTCTTCGACGGCATCCCGACGGGACCCGACGGTCTGCACGCCTATTTCGTGCATTCCTACCATCTTGCCGCAAAACACCGGCACGACGTGATCGCAACCACCGAATACGGCGGAGCGATGACCGCCTTCGTCGGGCGCGACAACATGGCCGGCTCGCAATTTCACCCTGAGAAAAGCCAGGCATTAGGTCTTGCACTCATCTCCAATTTCCTGCGCTGGAAGCCCTGAGGAAGAAAACCCGGCTCGCGCAGACTGCCAAGGACTCGAAAACAGAATGATCCTATTTCCTGCAATCGACCTCAAAGACGGGCAATGCGTTCGCCTGAAGCTCGGCGACATGGACCAGGCGACCGTCTACAATCCCGATCCCGCCGCCCAGGCAAAGGCTTTCGAGGACCAGGGCTTCGAATGGCTGCATGTGGTCGATCTCAACGGTGCCTTCGCCGGCGAGAGTGTCAACGGCGCTGCCGTCGATGCCATCCTGAAAGCCACGAAGAACCCGGTCCAGCTCGGCGGCGGCATCCGTACCCTCGATCACATCGAAAACTGGCTGGCGCGCGGCCTTGCCCGCGTCATCCTCGGCACCGTGGCCGTGCGCGATCCGGCGCTGGTCGTCGAGGCCTGCAGGAAGTTTCCGGGCAAGGTCGCCGTCGGCATCGACGCCAAGGGCGGCAAGGTGGCGGTCGAGGGCTGGGCGGAAGCTTCAGAACTCGGCGTCATCGAGCTCGCGAGGAAGTTCGAAGGCGCCGGGGTTTCGGCGATCATCTATACGGATATCGACCGCGACGGCATTCTTGCCGGCATCAACTGGGCCTCGACGCTGGAGCTCGCCGATGCCGTCTCCATTCCCGTCATCGCATCCGGCGGGCTCGCCTCCCTCGACGACATCCGCCGCATGCTGGAGCCCGACGCGGCACGGCTGGAAGGCGCGATTTCCGGCCGCGCGCTCTATGACGGCCGCATCGACCCCCAGGAAGCGCTGGCGCTGATCCGCAGCAGGCAAGGACGTGCAGCATGACCCTCAAAGCCCGTGTTATCCCCTGCCTGGACGTGAAAGACGGTCGCGTCGTCAAGGGTGTCAATTTCGTCGATCTCATCGATGCCGGTGACCCCGTAGAGGCCGCGAAAGCCTATGACGCCGCCGGTGCCGACGAGCTCTGCTTCCTCGATATCGCCGCCTCCTCCGACAATCGCGAGACGATTTTCGACGTCGTCGCCCGCACCGCCGAGCACTGCTTCATGCCGCTCACCGTCGGCGGCGGGGTGCGCACCATCGCCGATATCCGCAAGCTGCTGCTTGCCGGTGCCGACAAGGTCTCCATCAATTCGGCGGCGGTCAGCAATCCGGATTTCGTGGCCGAAGCCGCCGACAAGTTCGGCAACCAGTGCATCGTCGTGTCGATCGACGCCAAGAAGGTCTCGGCCTCCGGCGAGACGGACCGCTGGGAGATATTCACCCATGGCGGACGCACCCCCACGGGAATCGACGCGGTCGAATTCGCGGTGAAGATGGTCGAACGCGGCGCCGGCGAGCTGCTCGTCACCTCGATGGACCGCGACGGCACGAAGAGCGGCTACGATCTCGGCCTCACGCGGGCGATCGCCGACAGCGTCCGGGCGCCGGTAATTGCGTCTGGCGGCGTCGGCACGCTGGACGATATGGTCGCGGGCATCACGGAAGGCCATGCGACTGCCGTTCTCGCCGCCTCGATTTTCCACTTCGGCACCTATACGGTGGGCCAGGCAAAGCATTATATGGCGGAACGCGGGATCGCCATGCGGCTCGACTGAACGAGCGGGAAGAGCGTTATGAGTGAATTTTCCTTGAACGACCTGGAGCGGATCGTCGCGACGAGAGCCCAGGCTTCGCCGGAGGAATCCTGGACGGCCAAGCTTGTTGCCGCCGGCCAGGAAAAGGCGGCCAAGAAGCTCGGCGAAGAAGCAACCGAAACCGTCATCGCGGCCATCAAGCAGGATCGCCGGAATCTGACGGCGGAGAGCGCGGACCTGCTCTATCATCTTTTGGTCGTCTTGAATATCGCGGCCGTGCCGCTACAGGATGTACTGGATGAACTCCAGAGGAGAACCGGCCAGTCCGGTCTTCAGGAAAAGGCGAGCCGGCAGACATCATGAACGTCGTAACTCAACCTGAGATGCCGGATACCGTGGGCAGCAGTACGGAATATTATTCCCCCTACCATCACTTCACCGCGGAAGAGTGGGCCAAGTTCCGTGCCGATACGCCGCTGACGCTCACCGCCGACGAGGTCGCGCGGCTGCGTTCCCTGGACGACCCGATCGATCTGGAAGAGGTGCGGCGGATCTATCTTTCGCTCTCGCGCCTGCTCTCCTCGCATGTGGAGGCATCCCAGCTGCTCTTCCAGCAGAGGAACCGTTTCCTCAGCCTTTCGAACGTCGCAAAGACGCCTTTCATCATCGGCATCGCCGGTTCGGTCGCGGTCGGCAAATCGACGACCGCCCGCATCCTGAAAGAACTGCTTGCCCGCTGGCCTTCCAGCCCGAAGGTCGATCTCATCACCACCGACGGGTTTCTCTATCCGAATGCCGTGCTCCATCGCGAAAACCTCATGGAGCGGAAGGGTTTTCCGGAAAGCTACGACGTCGGCGCCATTTTACGCTTCCTCTCCGCCATCAAGGCCGGGGAACCGAACGTCAAGGCGCCGCGCTATTCGCACCTCACCTACGACGTGCTGCCGGACGAGTTCACGCTGGTCGACCGGCCGGACATCCTGATTTTCGAAGGCATCAACGTGCTGCAGTCGCGGGCGCTTCCGGCGGACGGCAAGATCGTGCCGATCGTCTCGGACTTCTTCGATTTCTCGATCTATATCGATGCCGACGAGGAGCAGATCCACAACTGGTACGTCCAGCGCTTCATGAAGCTGCGCCAGACCGCTTTCCGCGATCCGACCTCCTACTTTAAGAAATATGCCGCGATCGACGCGGACGCGGCGCGCGCCGTCGCCGAGGGGCTCTGGGAAAACATCAACCTCAAGAATCTCCGGCAGAATATCGTTCCGACCAGGCCGCGCGCCGATCTCATCCTGCGCAAGGGCCGCAACCATCTGGTCGAAACCGTTTCGCTGCGAAAACTGTAGCGATCCATTCCCGGCTATCGGGGTTCGGCTCAGCTGTTGACCCGGCGCAGCGTGAGGTTGATGCGGCCGCCGTTCCTGAGAAGCGTCGAGGTGCCGGGGTAGATGCGGTCGACGCCGTGAAAAGCCAGGCGCCCGTCTCCGCCTAGAATGACGATATCCCCGCTCGACAGCCGGAACGAACCGGTCGGACCCTTGCGGTCGAGCCCGCCCACCCGGAAAAGGCAGCTGTTGCCGAGCGAGATGGATAGTACGGGCGCTGCGAGGTCGGTCTCGTCCCTGTCCTGGTGCAGGCCCATCTTCGCATCGTCGGAATAGAAATTGATCAGGCAGGCCTCCGGCGGCTTCGTATAGCCGGCAAGCTTTTGCCAGAGATCAAGCAGTTCTTCCGGCATGGCCGGCCAGGGTTTCTTCGTCGCCGGATGGAAGGATTGATAGCGATAGCCCTTCTCCTTGTCGGTCACCCAGCCGAGCGGACCGCAATTGGTCATGCGCACCGACATGGGTTTGCCGGTGCCGGGCATCTCGGGCACGTACAGGGGCGCTTCCGTGACGATGCCGCGGATCAGCCCGACCAGCCGCTCCTGCGCCGCGCGATCGAGATAGCCGGGCAGATGCCGGATGCCATTCGCAAGCGTCGCCAATTCACTCTCCCGTCGGGCGGCCGCGCATCTTCTTCACCTCCGAGCGGCCGGATTTCTCCTTCAGCCGGCGCTCGACCGAACCTTTCGTCGGCTTGGTGGCCTTGCGCGGCGGCGGTGGCGGCTTGGCGGCTTCGAGGATCAGTTCCTTCAGCCGCTCGCGCGCCTCCTCGCGATTGCGCTCCTGGCTGCGGGAACGGTTCGCCTCTATCATCAGCACGCCTTCCTTCGACACCCGTTTTCCGGCGAGCCTGATGGCATTCTGCTTGACGCGATCGGGCAGCGACGGAGAACCGGCGATATCGAAGAAAAGCTGGACGGCGGTCGATACCTTGTTGACGTTCTGGCCGCCCGGGCCGCCCGCCAGCACGAATTGCTCGGTCAGCTCCCATCCTGCAATGGTGATGCGGCTGTTGATGACGAGGGGATTGCTGGCCATGGCGGTCTGATCGTTTTCCTGAGGCGCATGCCGCCCGAAACTCGCATCCATATTCGAGCGGTAACGGCAGGCCGCATCTTTTCCCACAAAGCCGCCCAAAAGAAAACCGCCGGCGCGAGGGCCGGCGGTTTCACGTGAATCCTTAATGCGAACTATTCGGCGGCGACGAGCAAGCCCGGGGCGGCGTCGCGGACCTTGCTGTCGACGTGATTTTCGAACTTCTCGAAATTCGCGATGAACATCGACACCAGCTTCCGGGCCTGGGCGTCGTAGGCGGCACCGTCCGCCCAGGTCGAGCGCGGGTCGAGGATGGAATTGTCGACGCCCTCGACGGCAACCGGCACTGCGAAGCCGAAATTCGGATCGATGCGGAATTCCGCGTTGTTGAGGCTGCCGTTCAGTGCGGCCGCCAGAAGAGCGCGGGTCGCCTTGATCGGCATGCGGCGGCCGATGCCGTAGGCGCCGCCGGTCCAGCCGGTGTTGACCAGCCAGCAATCGACGCCGTGACGGGCGATCAGCTCCTTGAGCAGGTTGCCGTATTCGGCCGGATGGCGCGGCATGAACGGGGCGCCGAAGCAGGTCGAGAACGTGGCTTCCGGTTCGGTCACGCCCTTTTCCGTGCCGGCGACCTTGGCGGTATAGCCGGAAAGGAAGTGGTACATGGCCTGTTCCGGCGTCAGCTTGGCGATCGGCGGCATGACGCCGAAGGCATCGGCGGTCAGCATGATGATCGTCTTCGGATGCGGCGCAAGGCCGGTATCGGACGCGTTCGGAATGAAGTGCAGCGGATAGGCGCTGCGGGTGTTTTCCGTCAGCGAGCCGTCGTTGAAATCCGGCACGCGGTTTTCATCGAGAACGACGTTTTCGAGCACGGTGCCGAAACGGCGGGTTGCGGCATAGATTTCCGGCTCGGCCTCGGCCGAAAGCTTGATCGCCTTGGCGTAGCAGCCGCCCTCGAAGTTGAAGATGCCGTTCTCGCCCCAGCCGTGCTCGTCGTCGCCGATCAGCGTGCGGTTCGGGTCGGCCGAAAGCGTCGTCTTGCCGGTGCCCGAAAGGCCGAAGAAGACGGCCGAATCCCCGTCCTTGCCGAGGTTGGCCGAGCAATGCATCGGCATGACGCCCTTGGCCGGCAGCAGGTAGTTGAGAACGGTGAAGACGGACTTCTTGTTCTCGCCCGCATAGGACGTGCCGCCGATCAGGACCAGGCCGTTCGTCAGGTCGCAGGCGATCACCGTCTCGGTGCGGCAGCCGTGGCGGGCGGGATCGGCCTTGAAGCTCGGCAGGTTGATGATCGTCAGCTTCTGCCGGAAGCCCGTCAGCGTGTCGCGGTTCGGGCGGATCAGAAGGTTGCGGATGAAGAGCGCGTGCCAGGCAAGCTCCGTGACCACCCGGGTCGGCAGGGCGTTTTCCTCGTCGGCGCCGCCGATCAGGTCCTGCACATAGAGCGTCTTGCCCGCCGCATGCGCCAGCATGTCCTTCCGCAACACTTCGAAATGTTCCGGCGACATGGGCTTGTTGTTGTCCCACCAGATCCGGTTTTCGGTATCGGCGTCCCGGACGACGAATTTGTCCTTCGGAGAACGGCCCGTATGCTGGCCGGTGATCGCCCGCAGCGCGCCGTCGGCAGTGACATCGGCTTCACCGCGGCGAATGGCTTCCTCGTAAAGCTCGACCTCGGAAAGGTTGTAATTGACGCGCGACACCCCGCCGAGACCGATCGCCGCTAACCCATTGGACGGGTTGTGAAGTCCAAACTCCTCCATGCGCGCATTCCTTCCGCTAACCGTTGAACGTGCTGCGAAATTAATGACAGAATTCTGAAAGGGCAAGAGGGAGGCATGGAATTGTTTAATAATATCAATTAATTAATCGATTTAAAAAACTTTATTCCTCTTTAAATCGGTTTAGGAACTTTTTTGATCCTCATCCGGGATGGCGCAATATGAAGGCCTAAATGATGCGACCGTAGGCCGCCCCTTTAACTTTGCCACAATTTGTTCCACCTTTATACTCAAGAAGCGCGTCGGCTTATGGCGCCTGGGCTGGGGTGATTCCAGGAGATGCGCATAAATGGTGACGGAGACGGAGAGTATGCAGACAATCGCGCTCGTAGATGACGACCGCAACATCCTGACGTCGGTGTCGATCGCACTGGAAGCGGAAGGATACAAGGTCGAAACCTATACGGACGGCGCCTCCGCCCTCGACGGGCTGGTTGCCCGTCCCCCGCAACTGGCGATCTTCGATATCAAGATGCCGCGTATGGACGGAATGGAGCTGCTGCGCCGGCTGCGGCAGAAATCCGACCTGCCGGTGATCTTCCTCACCTCCAAGGATGAGGAAATCGACGAGCTGTTCGGGCTGAAGATGGGTGCGGATGATTTCATCACCAAGCCTTTCTCCCAGCGACTGCTGGTGGAACGGGTGAAGGCGATCCTGCGCCGCGCGGGCAGCCGCGATGCGCAAGTCGGCGGCACGAAGACGGTGCCGGACCAACAGGCGGCCCGAACATTGGAGCGCGGCCAGCTCCTCATGGACCAGGAGCGTCATACCTGCACCTGGAAGGGTGAGCCCGTGACGCTGACGGTGACCGAGTTCCTGATCCTGCATTCGCTGGCGCAGCGGCCGGGCGTGGTCAAAAGCCGCGACGCGTTGATGGATGCGGCTTACGACGAGCAGGTCTATGTGGACGACCGTACGATCGACAGCCACATCAAGCGGCTGCGCAAGAAGTTCAAAATGGTTGACGGCGACTTCGACATGATCGAAACGCTCTACGGCGTTGGCTATCGCTTCCGCGAGGCTGCCTGACCGGCTCCTTGCGAAAGCTTAACTTGAGGCCACGGCCGGATCGGGGATAAACTGATCCGGTGGAAGGACCGCAGTGGCAGATCAGACGTTCGACAGCGAAATGGCCGGAATCGAGAAGGCCGAGATCCGCCGCGCGCCGCGGCGGTTCTGGTCGCGGCCTTTCACGCTCATCCGCAGGGTCTTCGGCCACGCCGTCTTTTCGAGCCTCACCCGCCGCATCCTGTTCTTCAACATCGCCGCGACGGTGGTGCTCGTCGCCGGTATTCTCTACCTCAACCAGTTCCGCGAGGGACTGATCGACGCGCGCGTCGAAAGCCTCCTGACGCAGGGCGAAATCATCGCAGGCGCGATCTCCGCCTCCGCCTCCGTCGATACCAATTCGATCACCATCGATCCGCAGAAGCTTCTGGAACTTCAGGCAGGCCAAAGCATCACGCCGGTGCCGAACGACGAGGACCTCGATTTCCCGATCGATCCGGAGCGCGTGGCACCGGTCCTGCGTCGCCTCATCTCGCCCACCCGCACCCGCGCCCGCATCTTCGATGCCGACGCCAACCTGCTGCTGGATTCCCGCCATCTCTATTCGCGCGGCCAGGTGCTGCGCTTCGACCTGCCGCCGGTGGAAAACGAATCCCAGACCTGGAGCGACTGGTTCGCGGGGCTTTTCAACCGCCTTCTGCAGCCCGGCAACCTGCCGGTCTACAAGGAAGCGCCGGGCGGCGACGGCTCCATCTATCCGGAAGTCATGAACGCGCTCACCGGCGTTCGCGGCGCCCTGGTGCGCGTGACCGAGCGCGGCGAGCTGATCGTCTCGGTCGCCGTGCCAATTCAGCGTTTCCGCGCCGTGCTCGGCGTGCTTCTCCTGTCGACCCAGGCCGGCGATATCGACAAGATCGTGCATGCGGAGCGGCTCGCCATCATGCGCGTCTTCGGCGTGGCGACGCTCGTCAACATCCTGCTTTCGCTGCTATTGTCCTCGACGATCGCCAATCCGCTGCGGCGTCTCGCAGCGGCGGCGATCCGGGTCAGGCGCGGCGCCAAGCAGCGCGAGGAGATCCCGGACTTCTCCTATCGCCAGGACGAGATCGGCAACCTCTCCATCGCGCTTCGCGAAATGACCACGGCGCTCTACGACCGGATCGACGCGATCGAAAGTTTCGCCGCCGATGTGAGCCACGAGCTCAAGAATCCGCTCACATCGCTCCGCAGCGCGGTCGAAACCCTGCCGCTCGCCAAGTCGGACGAGTCGAAACGGCGGCTGACGGAGATCATCTTCCATGATGTGCGCCGTCTCGACCGCCTCATCAGCGACATTTCCGACGCCTCGCGGCTCGATGCGGAGCTCGCCCGCTCCGACTCCTCGCCGGTGGACATGGAAAGCCTGCTCGGCAATCTCGTCGACATTTCCCGGCAGATCCGCACCGGGCGCAAGCCGGTGGAAATCGAGCTCGCGGTCGACGGCAAGGGCGGCAGCAAATCGGCCTATCTCGTCAACGGCCACGACCTGCGCCTCGGCCAGATCATCACCAATCTCATCGAGAATGCCCGGTCCTTCGTGCCCGAAAAAGGCGGCCGCATCTCGATCCGGCTGTCGCGGGTGAAGGACCGCGTCACGATCACGGTGGACGACAACGGCCCCGGCATTCAGGCGGAAGATATCGACCGCATCTTCGAACGCTTCTATACGGATCGGCCGGAAGGGGAGAGTTTCGGGCAGAATTCCGGCCTCGGCCTGTCGATCAGCCGGCAGATCGCCGAAGCCCACGGCGGTTCGCTCCGAGCCGAGAACCTGCATGATCCGAAGACCGGCGCCTTGGCCGGAGCCCGCTTCACGCTGTCGCTGCCCGGCGGCGAAACCCCATGAGCCCGGACGCCGTCAATGTCCACGGCACGGCGGTCGTCATCGGCACCAGGGGCATCCTGTTCACCGGGCCTTCCGGCAGCGGCAAGTCCATGCTTGCCTTCTCCTGCATCGCGTCGGCGAAACGGCAGGGAGCGTTTGCCGCCCTTGTCGCCGACGACCAGGTCCTGATCTCCGGCCACGGCGGCCGGCTCCTCGCCAGCCGGCCGGAATCCATCGCCGGTCTGATCGAGTTGCGCGGCAGCGGCATTGCGACCGTCGAAAGCGTGCCGGCGGCGGTGCTGGACCTCGCGGTCGAAGTCGTCTCGCTGCCCGAAAGCGATCGCCTCCCTCCCCAAGACGAGCGGTTTTCCGTCTCCGGCCTCGGCGGGCTTCCCCTTCTGCGGATATGGCAAGGAGCACCCGATCCCCTGGCCATTCTCGCCGCTTTGGCACCCGGTTTTCACGGCGAGATGCCGTTTTGATCATCCGGGAGCCTGTTTTTTGACTTGCACTTCAATTCTACTTGGAGAAGATGGCTTCCCACCGCTGGACGGCTTTGTTGCAATGCGATAATGGCCGCGAGTTTCCATAGCAGGGGGCAGTTTTCATGATCGGACTTGTGCTTGTCACCCATGGCAAGCTGGCTGAGGAATTTCGTCATGCCGTGGAGCATGTCGTCGGGCCCCAGAAATTCATCGAGACCGTATCGATCGGCCCCGAAGACGACATGGATCAGCGGCGGCAGGACATCGTCGATGCCGTTGCCCGGGCAGACGACGGCAGCGGCGTCATCATCCTCACCGACATGTTCGGCGGCACTCCCTCCAACCTTTCCATTTCCGTCATGGACAGCGGCAAGACCGAGGTCATCGCCGGCATGAACCTGCCGATGCTGATCAAGCTGGCCGGCGTGCGCAGCGACAACAATATGGACAAGGCGCTTGTCGAGGCTTCCGAAGCGGGTCGGAAATACATCAATGTCGCAAGCCGCGTATTAAGCGGCAAATGAGAACCCGAACCGGATGTCATCCCCCCTCACCCGTGAATTCCTGATCGTCAACAAACGCGGTCTCCACGCCCGTGCCTCCGCCAAATTCGTGCAGATGGTCGAAGGTTTCGACGCACAGATCACCGTTTCCCGCGACGGCACGACCGTCGGCGGCAACTCGATCATGGGCCTCATGATGCTCGCGGCCAGCACCGGCTGCACGATCGAAGTCTCCGCGAGCGGCAGCCAGGCCACCGAAGCGCTGGACGCGCTCGAACAGCTCGTCGCCAACAAATTCGGCGAAGAGGCCTGAGCACCCTTAACCTTCCACGGACATAAAGATATAAAGACTTCTTTATATCCCGTTGCCAGCTTGCAGGAAGCCTGCTAAACCGCTGGCCAGCTTCCGCCTGTCAGGGCGGGCCTTGCCACGTCCGCCGGTCTTCCGCGGAGAAGGCGCCACCGAACGCTTGGAGAGCTTTATGAGCACTGAGAAGGATTACGTCGTCGCGGACATCAATCTTGCCGCCTACGGCCGCAAGGAACTCGACATCGCCGAAACCGAAATGCCGGGCCTGATGTCCTGCCGCACCGAATTCGGGGAATCGAAGCCGCTGAAGGGCGCCCGCATCTCGGGCTCGCTCCACATGACCATCCAGACGGCCGTCCTGATCGAGACGCTCAGGGAACTCGGCGCTGAAATCCGCTGGGCTTCGTGCAACATCTTCTCGACGCAGGACCATGCCGCCGCCGCGATCGCCGCTGCCGGCATCCCCGTCTTCGCCGTCAAGGGCGAGTCGCTCACCGAATACTGGGAATATACCGACAAGATCTTCCAGTGGGCCGATGGCGGCTTCTCCAACATGATCCTCGACGACGGCGGTGACGCCACGATGTACATCCTGCTCGGCGCCCGCGCCGAAGCCGGCGAGAACGTGCTGTCCAATCCCGGTTCGGAAGAAGAGGAAATCCTCTTCGCGCAGATCAAGAAGCGCCTCCAGGCTTCGCCGGGCTGGTTCACCAAGCAGCGCGACGCGATCAAGGGTGTCACCGAAGAAACCACGACCGGCGTCCACCGCCTCTATGAACTCTCCAAGAAGGGCCTGCTGCCCTTCCCGGCCATCAACGTCAACGACTCGGTCACCAAGTCGAAATTCGACAACAAGTACGGCTGCAAGGAATCGCTGGTCGACGGCATCCGCCGCGGCACCGACGTGATGATGGCCGGCAAGGTCGCGGTCGTCTGCGGTTACGGCGACGTGGGCAAGGGATCGGCTGCTTCGCTTGCCGGCGCCGGCGCCCGCGTCAAGGTCACCGAAGTCGACCCGATCTGCGCGCTGCAGGCCGCCATGGACGGTTTCGAAGTCGTCGTTCTCGAGGACGTCGTTTCGACCGCCGACATCTTCATCACCACGACCGGCAACAAGGACGTCATCCGCATCGAGCACATGCGCGCGATGAAGGACATGGCGATCGTCGGCAATATCGGCCACTTCGACAACGAGATCCAGGTCGCGGCTCTCCGGAACCTCAAGTGGACCAACGTCAAGCCGCAGGTCGACATGATCGAGTTCCCGAAGGGCAACCGCATCATCCTTCTGTCCGAAGGCCGTCTGCTCAACCTCGGCAACGCCACCGGCCATCCGTCCTTCGTGATGTCCGCCTCGTTCACCAACCAGACGCTGGCGCAGATCGAGCTCTTCACCAAGCAGGGCCAGTACAAGAACGAGGTCTATATCCTGCCGAAGCACCTCGACGAAAAGGTCGCGCGCCTGCATCTCGCCAAGCTCGGCGTAAAGCTGACGGAGCTGTCCGACGAACAGGCTGCCTATATCGGCGTCTCGCAGCAGGGTCCGTTCAAGGCGGAACACTACCGGTACTAATCGCTAGCCGGTTAATCCACAAGATATGGTAGTCGCAGCCTTGACAAAAGGCTGCGGCTTCTTTTTTGGGCGCCTCCCTTCCCGGCGATTCCCTCAGCAGGTATTGTTTCGAGGTTGATTCGCGCCTGCCGGAGCGTCGGTTCCGGGCAAGGCGCGGAATGGTATGTCTTGTCGATGAGCGGCAATTGGACGGAGACAGACCGGGCATGTCGGTAAAAAAAACGAGCCTGTTCAAGCAGGCCGACCCCTCTTGCGACGGAGCTGGAACTCCGGTTTCGCGATCCGCTTCCGGGGCTCCGGGCGGCGATGCGACAGCCGGAAGGTTCGGCCGTCTTGCGCGCTTCGGCAGCGCCTTTCTTTCGGGCACAGCCATTTGCGGGCTCGCGACGGCGGCAATCGCGCAGCCATCGGGCAATCCGGCCGCTCGGCTTTTTTCCTCCACGGAAGTGATCGTGTCGTCGGTGGTGATGGGCGCCCTCGGCGCTGCCCTGCTGTCCGCCGTCTGGCTGGTGCGTCAGCGCGGCAATATGGAAGCCGAGACGCAGGAAATGCGCAGCGCGCTTTCCGACGCGCAGCAGCGCATATCGAAATACGAAGCCCTGATCGCCGACAAGAACCGGCGCATCGTCGTCTGGGAAAGCGGCTTCTCCAAGCCGGAATTCCTGGGCCAGCTCCCGCCCGAGACCGGCGCCCCGCAGGAGGATCGCGATTTCCTCGCCTTCGGCCGCTGGCTGCGCGGCACGTCCGCCGGAGAGCTTGAAAGGTCGATCGAACTGCTCCGGAGCCAGGCGCGCTCGTTCGACATGGTGGTCGAGACCTTTCGCGACGAGATTCTGGAGGTCCAGGGCCGGGTTTCCGGCGGCAAGGCCTTCATCCGCTTCATCGCGCTCAACAATCTCCGCGCCGAGCTTGCCGAACTGAAGATCGAACGCGAACGGCTGACGCATTCGATCGCGCTTTTCCATTCGCTGCTCGATGCGATCGAGCAGCCGGTCTGGCGCCGCGATGCGCAAGGCAAGCTCGCCTGGGTGAACCATGCCTATGGCGATGCGGTGGAAGCTTCGGCGCCAGCGCAGGCAATCGACGAGGAGCGCGAATTCCTCGGCACGATCGCGCGCGAAAAGATCAAGGCGGCGGCGACCTCCACATCGCCGTTCCATGACCGCATTTCCACGGTGGTTCACGGCAATCGCACCATGTTCGATGTCGTCGATGTCGTGGTGCCCGGCGGTTCGGCCGGCATGGCGATCGATGTTTCGGAAGCGGAGGCGGTGCGCGAGGAACTCAAGCGCACGCTCAAGAGCCATGCCGAGACCCTCGACCATCTGGCGACGCCGGTCGCCATCTTCGACGGCGAGCGCCGGCTGCAATTCTACAACCAGGCCTTCGTGCAGCTCTGGAACCTCTCCCTTCCTTTCCTGGAATCCAAGCCCGACAACAGCGAGCTGCTCGATAAGCTGCGCAGCGAGGGCAAGCTGCCGGAGCAGCTCAACTGGCGGAGCTGGAAGGAAACCGCCCTTTCCGTCTACCGGGCACCGGATACCCAGACCAATCTCTGGCACCTGCCGAACGGCCAGACGCTGCGCGTGATCGCGACAGCTCATCCGCAAGGCGGCGCCACCTGGGTGTTCGAGAACCTCACCGAACAGGTGGATCTCGAGACCCGCTACAACACGCTTGTCAAAGTACAGGGCGAGACGATCGACCATCTTTCCGAAGGCGTCGCCGTCTTCGGCCCGGACGGGCGCATCCGCCTCTCCAATCCGGCCTTCCGGGCGCTCTGGGGCATTACCGCCGAGGAGGCGAAGCCGGGCACCCATATCAAGGCCATCGAGACGGCCTGCGCGCCGTCCTACGACAAGGCGGACGGCTGGCGCCGTTTCGGCCAGATGCTCACCAATTTCGACGACGAACGGCCCTCGCTACAGGGGACGTTCGAGCTCTATTCCGGCCTGATCCTCGATTATGCCGTGACCCCGCTGCCGAACGCCCAGACCATGCTGACCTTCGTCGACATGACGGCGAGCGCGCGCGCGGAGCGGGCGCTCAAGGAAAAGAACGAAGCCTTGCAGAAGGCCGACGAGATCAAGAACGATTTCGTCCAGCACGTTTCCTACGAACTGCGTTCGCCGCTTACCAACATCATCGGCTTCACCGATCTCCTGAAGACCCCCGGCGTCGGGCCGCTGAACGAGCGGCAGGCGGAATATGTGGATCACATCTCCACCTCTTCCTCCGTCTTGCTGACGATCGTCAACGATATCCTCGATCTTGCGACCGTCGACGCCGGCATCATGCAGCTCCACTATTCGGAACTCGCGATCGACGACCTGCTCGACGAGGTGGCGATGCAGATCGCCGACCGCCTGCACGAGAACGGCGTGACGCTCGCGATCACCGCGCCGGCCGGGCTTGGCACGATCGTCGCCGATCATCAGCGGCTGAAGCAGATCCTCCTCAAGCTGCTCACGAATGCCGCCAATTTCGCGCCGGAAGGTTCCGCTATCACGCTCACCTGCTGGCGCACCCATGACGACGTGTTCTTCTCCGTCACGGACAAGGGGCCGGGCATTCCGGAAGATGTCCTGAAGACCGTGTTCGACCGCTTCTCCTCCAGCGCCAAGGGCGGCAAGCGCAGCGGCGCAGGCCTCGGCCTCTCGATCGTCGAGAGCTTCGTAAACCTGCACCACGGCGAAGTGACGATCGACAGCAGGCCGGGCTTTGGCACGACCGTCACCTGCCGCATTCCGAGCGCGACGACGGCGCGCTCGGTAGCCGCAGAATGAACGGCGATACGACCATTACCCTGACGCTCGCGGATGAAGCCGAAACAGTTCTTCTCGGCGAAGATCTGGCGCTTGCGCTGAAGACGGGCGATTGCCTCGCCCTGTCCGGCGATCTCGGCGCCGGCAAATCGACCATGGCGCGTGCCCTCCTCCGGGCGCTTGCCGATGACGACGAGCTCGAAGTGCCGAGCCCGACCTTCACGCTTGTGCAGAGCTACGACCTAAGGATTCCCGCCGCGCATTTCGATCTCTACCGCCTCGGCGATGCTTCCGAACTCGATGAACTCGGTTTCGACGAGGCGCTTTCCAATGGCATATGCCTGGTGGAATGGCCGGAAATGGCGGAAGACCTGTTGCCTGACACGCGCATCTCGCTGAGGTTCGAGCACCAGGGCAGCGGCCGGACGGCGACGATTGCCGGACCGGATGCCCGGATGAAGCGCATCCGCCGCACGCTGGCGATCCGCGAATTTCTCGACAAGCACGGCTACAGGGGCGCCCGCCGCCGCTTCCTGACCGGCGATGCCTCGTTGCGCGCCTATGAGAAGGTCAGGACGGCCGCCGGCGAAACGCTGATCCTGATGGACTGGCCGAAGCCGCCGGAAGGCCCGCCAGTCCTCGACGGGAAACCCTACCCAAAAGTCGCGCATCTCGCAGAAGATGCCTACCCCTTCGTGGCGATCGCCAGTTATCTGCGCGAGATGGGGCTTGCGGCGCCGGAGGTCCTGCATGTGGATTACGGTCAGGGCATCCTGCTGATCGAGAATCTCGGCGAAGAAGGCGTTCTCGACGCCGAGGGCCGACCGATCCCGGAACGTTACCGCGAAAGCGTCGTCTGCCTCGCTTTCCTGCACAGCCACGAGATGAAGCAGGATCTGCCGGTCGGAAAGACCCATGTCCACCACATTCCCGATTTCGATCCGACGGCGATGAAGATGGAGGCGCGGCTGCTCCTCGACTGGCACCTGCCCTGGAAACGCGGCACGCAGGCGACCGAAGAGGAGCGCCAGGACTATCTCGCCATCTGGGACGGCCTGATCCGCGAACTCGAAAGCGCCGAGAAGAACCTGCTGCTCCGCGATTTCCATTCGCCGAACATCATCTGGCGGCCGCAGGAATCCGGTGTCCGACGCGTCGGGCTGATCGACTTCCAGGACGCGATGATCGGTCCCACGGCCTATGACCTCGCCTCCATCGTGCAGGACGCGCGGGTGGACATCCCCAAACCGCTCGCCGACCAGATGATGGTGGATTACGTGACGCTGCGCCGTTCGCTCGGCCCCTTCGACGAGAAGGCTTTTCTGAAGGCCTGGGCGATCATGGCGGCGCAGCGAAACTGCAAGCTTGCCGGCCTCTGGGTGCGGCTGCTGCAGCGCGACGGAAAGCCCGGCTATCTGAAACATATGCCGCGCACGCTCCGTTATCTGTCCACGGCATTGCAGCACGAGGCGCTCGCTCCCTTGCGGGAATGGTGCCTGAAAACCGGAATAGAGCTACCCGAATCGTGAGCAGGGCTCTAAAACGGGAGCCATGACGACCATTCATCAGGCCATGGTGCTCGCTGCGGGTCTCGGCACCCGTTTGCGTCCGATCACCGATACGATGCCGAAGCCGCTGGTGCCCGTCGCCGGCAAGCCGATGATCGACTATGCACTCGACGCATTGGCCGATGCGGGCGTCACGCGCGCGGCGGTCAACGTGCACCATTTCGCGGACCGGATGGAAGCGCATCTAAAAGCCTATCCCCGCATGGAGATCCTGGTTTCCGACGAGCGGGCCGCCCTGATGAATTCCGGCGGCGGACTTGCCAGGGGATTGAAACTTCTCCATCCCGGCCTCGCCTATGTGATGAATGCCGACCTTTTCTGGATCGGCGAAAGACCCGGCGAAAAGACCAATCTGGAGCGCCTTGCCGAATTCTTCGATCCGCCGAGGATGGACATGGCGCTGCTCTGCGTGCCGCTCGATCGCACCACCGGCCATAACGGCAAAAAGGATTTTCAGCTCGATCCGGACGGACGGCTTTTCCGCTACAGGGAGGGCGGCGACAATCCGGTCGTCTATGCCGGCGCGATCGTCATGCACTCGTCGCTCCTGGATGACGCACCGGCAGATGCCTTCAACCTCAACGTCTATTTCGACAGGGCGATCGAAAGTGGCCGGCTCTACGGCCTTGTGATGGACGGGCAGTGGATCACCGTCGGCACGCCGGAGGCGCTGCCGGAAGCCGAAGCGGTGATCGCACGCCACATGGCGGAGGCCTGAGGCCCATGTCCGCCCGGCAGAAACGGGTCTTCTCCATTCCCGCCGGGGCGCCGTTCCTGAAGACCGTTGCCACGGCACTCTGCGACGGCCGGCTCAACGAAACCTTCCGCTACGATCCCTCCGATCCGCTCTCTCTCGCCGACGTGACGATCTTCGTGCCGACGCGCCGGTCGGCCCGCGTGCTGCGCTCGGAATTCGTCGATCTGCTCGGTGGGCGCTCCGCCATATTGCCGGTCATCCGTCCCCTTGGCGAGACCGACGACGACAGCGGCTATTTCGATCTCGTGGCGCCGGAGGAAATGGATCTGGCACTGCCGATCGGCGGCACGGCCAGGCTCCTGGAACTCGGGCAGCTGATCCTCGCCTGGCGCAACCAGCTCCCGAAGATCGTGCTCGACGTGCATTCGCAATCGCCGCTCGTGGCGCCGGCGAGCCCCGCCGATGCCATCTGGCTTGCCCGGGCGCTTGCCGAACTGATCGATGCCGTCGAGACGGAAGAGCGCGACTGGACCGACCTCAAGAAGCTCGATACCGGCGAACATGCGCTCTGGTGGCAATTGACCGCCGAATTCCTGTCGATCGCCAGCGCCTTCTGGCCGGCTAGGCTCGAGGAACTGCGCCGTTCCTCGCCGGCAAAGCACCAGGCGGCGATCCTGCGCGGCGAGGCCCGGCGGATCGCTTCCCGGGATCACAAGGGGCCGGTCATCGTCGCGGGCTCCACCGGTTCGGTGCCGGCGGCCGCCGATCTGATCGCCGCCATTTCCAGGCTGCCGAACGGCACCGTCGTGCTGCCGGGCCTCGACCTTTCGATGCCGGCCGAACAATGGGCGATGATCGGCGAAGAAACCCCTGACGGCAAGCTGGAGCCCGCGAGCCGGAGCCATCCGCAATTCGGCCTGTCGCGGCTGCTCAGGAAGCTGGAGGTGACGCGGGAAGACGTCGAGGTGCTGGGTGCCGTGCCGTCCGACCTCGCTTTCCGGGCCGAAGCGATTTCCCAGGCGCTGGTGCCGGCCAAGGCCACCGACCGCTGGAGCACCTGGCGAGAGGCGGCCGATCCGCACTTCCTCAGCCAGGCCTTCGCGGATGTCTCGCTCATCGAGGCCTCGAACGAGCGCGAAGAAGCGGTCGCCATCGCGATAGCGTTGCGGCTGGCGCTCGAGCAGCCCGGCAGAGAGGGCGGCGAGGCCCAGGCGGCGCTGATCACTCCGGACCGCGCGCTGGCCCGCCGCGTCACCGCCGAACTTGCGCGCTTCGGCGTCGTCGCCGACGATTCGGCCGGTTCGGCCCTTTCCGGCACGCTGCAGGGCACGCTCACTCAACTCCTCCTCGAAGCGGCATTGAGGCCCGGCGACCCCGTGGCGATCGTGGGATTGCTCAAGCACCCCCTCGTCCGCCTCGGCTTGCCGGCACCCGATTTGCGTTCGGCCGTGGAAGCGCTGGAAGTGCTGGCGCTGCGGGGCGGCACCGGCGACATGGACATCTCGGCGCTGGAGCCTTTGCTCGACGAACAGCTTGCCGCGCAGCGCGAAGACAGACATCCGCCACATTGGCGGCTGTCGCTGCCGGAGGATGCCGCGGACGGAGTCCGCGATCTCGCCCGGCGGCTGGCAAAGGCCGTCGAACCGCTCGCGTCCGCTTTCGTGCGCCGCCGGTCCGACGGCCGCGGCCTGACCACGAAGCTCACGCTTTCCGATTGGGCGGAGCGCACCGGCCGGGCGCTGGAAGCCGTCACCATCGACGAGCGGGACAATCTTGCCGGCCTCTGGTCCGGCGAAGCCGGCGAAAGACTGGCGGGGCTGCTCTCGGAAGTCATCGCGACCGAAGGACAGATGGAGGCGGACGGTCCGCAATGGATCGACATCGTCATGGCGCTGACGACCGGCGAGGCGGTGAAACCCCGTT
Source organism: Neorhizobium sp. CSC1952 (assembly GCF_030378245.1). NCBI lineage: Bacteria > Pseudomonadati > Pseudomonadota > Alphaproteobacteria > Hyphomicrobiales > Rhizobiaceae > Neorhizobium > Neorhizobium sp. CSC1952. The sequence continues at coordinate 1,807,368 of NZ_CP128416.1, forward strand.
CGCTCAGCCATCCGCGCGTCTTCATCTTCGGCACTCTGGAAGCGCGGCTGCAGAGCGTCGATACGATGATCCTCGGCGGTCTGAACGAAGGTTCCTGGCCGGGCCAGACCGTCAACAACCCATTCCTCTCCCGCACGATGAAAACCGATATGGGCCTCGAACCGCCCGAACGGCGGATCGGCCAGCTCGCCCATGACTTCGAAATGGCCTGCGGCACGCGCAACCTTATCCTTTCCCGCTCGATGCGGCAGGGATCGACGCCGACCGTCGCCTCCCGCTGGCTGCAGAGATTGCTGGCGCTCGGCGGCAAGGCATTCGCAGACGAGCTCAAAGCCCGCGGCGAACAGTATCGCCAATGGGCCTCGGCGGTCGATGCGGGCGAGAACCAGCAGCCGGCTAAAAGACCTGCTCCGAAACCGCCTGCGGAACTGCAGCCCAGGAGCTACTCGTTCAGCGAGGTAGGCCGGCTGCGCCGCGACCCCTATTCCGTCTATGCCCGGCGCATCCTGAAGCTCGATCCGCTCGATCCCTTCAACCGCGATCCCGGCGCCTCCGAGCGCGGCACGCTCTATCACGCGATCATCGACCACTATACGCGCGAGGGCCACAAGCCCGGTTCGCCGGCGGCGATTGAGGCGATGGGGCGGATCACCGAAGAACTGTTCGATGCCGAACAGCTGCCGCCGTATATCGACCGCGTCTGGCGGCCGCGCTTCCGGCAGGTCGCCCGCGCCTTCCTCGATTGGGAGGCGGAGCGCGCGCCGGATATCCGCAGGACGCTGACCGAAGCCGGCGCCGGCTGGGAGGTGGAGCCCGCCGGCATCCGCGTCACCGGCATTGCCGACCGGATCGACATCAAGGGGTCGGGGCTCGCCGATCTCGTGGACTACAAGACGGGCCTCAGCCCCTCCGTCTCCCAGGCGCGGGCGCTGCTCGACCCGCAGCTTGCCCTGGAAGCAGCCGCCCTGCGGGCGGGAGCATTCCGGAACGTCGGTTCCCTGACGCCGGGCGACCTCCTCTATGTCCGGCTGCGACCCGGTGACCGCTTCAAGGCGGAGAAGGTCAACAACGAGGGTTCAGGCGCCACCGCAAAGCGCCAGCCGAAATCGGCGCTCGACCTGGCGCAGGAATCGCTCGAACAGTTGACGCGGTTCGTCATCACGCTGCGCAATGGCGAAGCCGGTTTCGCAGCGCGGCTCATCCCGTTCAGCCAAGGCGATTTCGGCGGCGAATACGACCATCTCGCCCGCGTGGCGGAATGGTCGACGGCGGACGACGAGGGGGAGGCCGAAGCGGATGAGTGACTTTTCTCCCCTTAAACTCCCCGAGAGCGACGATCCGATCAAATGGATCGACTGGACGACGGTACAGCAATCGCTCGCCTCCGATCCGGTGAGTTCCGCCTGGGTTTCGGCCAATGCCGGCTCCGGCAAGACGCATGTGCTGACCCAGCGTGTCATCCGGCTGCTGCTTTCCGGCTGCCGGCCCTCTTCCATCCTCTGCCTCACCTACACCAAGGCGGCGGCCTCGGAAATGTCGAACCGCGTCTTCCAGCGGCTGTCCGAATGGACGGTGCTTTCGGACGAGGAGCTTCGCAAAAAGATCGCTGCGATCGAGGGTTCGGATCCGGATTCCTTCAAGCTCGCGGAAGCGCGGCGCCTGTTCGCCAAGGCGCTGGAAACGCCCGGCGGATTGAAGATCCAGACGATCCATGCCTTCTGCGAGGCGCTGCTGCACCAGTTTCCGCTGGAAGCCAATGTCGCGGGGCACTTCTCCGTGCTCGACGACCGGGCCGCTTCCTCCCTGCTTGCCGAGGCGAGGCGCTCGCTGCTGACGGCGACATCCGCCGAAGACGATCCCGAGCTTGCCGAAGCCTTCGCGCATGTGCTCGATCTCGGCGACGAATCCGGGCTGGAAACCCTGCTTTCCGACATCGTCGCCAACCGGACGGCGATCCGCCGCTTCGTCGCTCAAGCGGAACGGCATGGCGGCATCGGCGTCGAGCTCAAGCGCGCCCTCGGTCTCGATCCGGTCGATACGGAAGAGAGCATTGCAGCCGGCTACTGGCCCCTGCCGGGCCTTTCCGGCCTGACGCTCGATCTCTATCTCGCGCTGGCCGACCAGAAGGGCGGATCGAAGGCCGGCGAAGTCGCCTATGGGCTGCGGTTGGTCGCGAGAGAGCCGGATGTCTTCAAGCGCGCCCAGCATCTCGACCAGATTTTTCTTACCCGCGAAGGCAAGCCCAAGGCGGATAGCCCTCTCATCGCCAAGGCCATGGTGACCACGGCACCGGAACTTGCCGGCGCGATCGATGCCGCCCGCAGCCATGTCGTGGAAAGCCGCGGCCGGCTGCGGCTCGTGCGGATGTTTGCCGCCACCAAGGCGGCGCTGACGCTCGCCCAGCGGCTCAACGACGATTACGAGGACCTGAAGAAGCAGCGAAGCCTGCTCGACTTCGAGGACCTGATCGCCCGCACCGCCGATCTTCTGACACGCGACGGCGTCGGCGCCTGGGTGCATTACAAGCTCGACCAGGGCATCGACCACATCCTCGTCGACGAAGCGCAGGATACCAGCCCGATCCAGTGGACGGTGATCAAGTCGCTGGCCGAGGATTTCTATTCCGGCACCAGCGCCCGCGAGACGCGCCGCACCATCTTTGCCGTGGGCGACGAGAAGCAGTCGATCTATTCCTTCCAGGGAGCGCGGCCGGAACGGTTCGCGGAGGAGCGCAGGGAGACGGAAAAGCGGGTACGCGGCAGCGACCAGCCGTTCCATGCGATCCGTCTGCCGCTCTCCTTCCGCTCGACGGCCGACGTGCTTGCGGCCGTCGACCAGGTCTTCTCGCTGGACGACAATGCGCAAGGCCTCAGCGCGACCGGCGATCCGGTGCAGCACCGTTCCAACCGGATCGGCCATCCGGGCGCCGTCGATCTCTGGGATGTGGTGGTGCCGGAGGTCTCGGAGCAGGAAGAGGACTGGACCGCGCCCTTCGATTCGACGCCGGACAAGGCCCCATCGGCCATTCTCGCAGGCCGGATCGCCAACCGGATCGGCGAGATGATCGGCAAGGAAACGATCATCGAAAAGGGCCCGAATGGTCCTGTTGGGCGGCCGATCGAGCCCGGCGACATTCTCGTCCTGGTCCGCAAACGCGATGCCTTCGTCAATGCGCTGACCCGGGCGCTCAAACGCCGCGACAACATTCCCGTCGCCGGCGCCGACCGGCTGCGGCTGACGAGCCATATCGCCGTGCAGGACCTTCTGGCGCTCGGCCGCTTCCTGCTGCTGCCGCAGGACGACCTTTCGCTGGCGGCACTGCTGAAAAGCCCGCTGTTCAACCTTTCCGAAGAGGATGTCTTCGAGGTCGCAGCCCTGCGAGCGGACAATGCGAGCGCCTGGGCGCAGCTCAACCGGTTAGCCGACGAACAGCCGCTGCGTTTCCGCGACGCCGCGGACCGGCTGCAGCATCTGCTCCTGCTGTCTCGGCAGCTCAGCCCGCACGATCTCTTCGCCCGGATCCTCGGCCAGTACGGCGGACGGCGGAAATTCCTCGGCCGGCTCGGCACCGAGGCAGGTGACATCCTCGACGAGTTCCTGACTTTCGCGCTCGACCACGAAACCAACGGCCTGCCCGGCCTGCAGGCCTTCATTTCGACGCTGGAACTCGAATCGCCGGAGGTGAAGCGCGAGCAGGACGGCGGCCGCAACGAGGTGCGGATCATGACCGTGCATGCGTCCAAGGGCCTGGAGGCACCGGTCGTCTTCCTGGTCGATAGCGGCTCGAAAGCTTTCATCTCCTCGCATGTGCCGAGATTCCGGCTGCTCCGGATCGGCGACGAGGAGGTACCGGCCTGGGTTCCGGGCAAGACGCTGAGCAATGCCGTCACCGCGGCCGATGACGAGCGGATCAGGAAATCGACCGAGGAGGAATATCGCCGGCTGCTCTATGTCGGCATGACCCGCGCCGCCGACCGTCTGATCGTCTGCGGCTACCGGGGAGCCCGCGAAAATCCGGACACCTGGCAGGCGATGATCTCCAAGGCTCTTTCGGCCGACCAACACCATTGCAGCCCGGCGCAATTCCACGGGCCGGACGGCGAATGGGCCGGCTTCCAATGGCGGCTGCCCGCCTCCTCCACCCGTATTGGCAAGGCGGAGCACAAGCAGGCCGGGCCGGACGAGAACCGGCCGCTGCCCTCTGCCCTTTTCCGGCCCCTGCCGGCTCAAAAGATGCTGCCGCGGCCGCTTTCGCCCTCCGGTGCCGGCACGATGATCGACGATGAGGCGGACGACCTGATCGTCACATCGCGGCTGTTCGGGGAAAAGCAAAGTGCCGGCCTTGCGCTCCAGAAGGGCAAGCTCGTCCACCGCATGCTGCAGATGCTGACCGAGTTTCCCAATCACGAACGGGAGGCAGCGGCTCGGCGCTATGCGGAGCGCGCCGCCCGCTTCTGGCCGGCTGCGGAGCGCGACAACCTCGTGGCCTCCGTGATGTCCGTGCTTGCCCATGAGGAGCTCGTGCCGGTCTTTTCCGAGCGAAGCCAGTCGGAAGTCTCGATCATGGGCACGCTGGCGCTTGAAGGGAAGGATTACGCGATTTCCGGCCGTATCGACCGGCTGGTGGTGACCGAGACCGAAGTCATCATCCTCGACTACAAGACCAACCGCGTGCCGCCGAAGGGACCGGAGGAAGTGCCGCCGGCGCATCGTGCCCAGCTCGCCATCTACCGGGAAATCCTGAAGCCGCTTTATCCCGGCAAGACCTTCCAGTGCGTGCTCGTCTACACCGAATCGGCCGGGGTGATCACGCTGCCGCCGGACCTGCTGTCACGTTCGCTTGCGGAACTCAAAACAAAGTGAGATGAGGGCCATTGAAAACTTTGAGCGCGCGTCTCACATTTAACTCAACAGAGAATCGTGAAGGAGAGCCCTATGGCTACCGTTAAGGTCGATAACAGCAATTTCCAGACCGAAGTCCTCAACTCCGCCGAGCCGGTCGTCGTGGATTTCTGGGCCGAATGGTGCGGTCCGTGCAAGATGATCGCTCCGAGCCTCGAGGAAATCGCCACCGAACTCGCCGGCAAGGTAAAGGTCGCGAAGCTGAATATCGACGAAAACCCGGAACTTGCCGCCCAGTTCGGCGTGCGTTCGATCCCGACGCTCGCCATGTTCAAGGACGGTGAAGTGGCCGACATCAAGGTCGGCGCCGCTCCGAAGACCGCCCTTTCGGCCTGGATCTCCAGCGCGGCATAACTTGTAAGTGCAGTGCAGTGACCTCATGAAAAAGCCCGGCTTCTCCCTGCAGCCGGGCTTTTTCTTTGCCTGGCCGGCGGAAAAATCGCGCCGGATCTTTCCCGGATTATCCGGTCACGTCGGGGGTGTGCCGTTGTCGGCGAGCGCATTGCCGGCGAAATAAAGCGAGCCGCCGATCAGGATGCGCGGCGGCGGGCTGCCCGGCAGCTGCCTGCGGGTGATTTCCTGCAGCGCTTCCGCAATCGAGCCCGCCGGCTCGGCGACAAGCCCGGCATCGAAGGCAGAATGGGCGAGAACCACCGGATCGAGCGCCGCCTCGCTGCCGCGGATCCTCACGGTGAAGACATGTTCGGCGATATCCGCGAAGGCGCGGAAATAACCGACGGGGTCTTTCGTGTTGATCATGCCGGCAATGATATAGAGCGGCCGCGGCTGGCGCTCCTCGAAAGCCACCATGGCCTCGGCGATCACCTCGCCGGCACCGGGATTGTGGCCGCCATCCACCCAGATTTCGGCACCCGCCGGCGCGTGTTGCAGCAGCTTGCCTTCCGTCAGACGCTGCAGGCGGGCGGGCCATTCGACCATCGCCATCGCCTTTTCCATTACGGCTTCGGTGACGGTGAAGCCTGCGGCCTTGACCGCGCGGATGGCCGCCGCCGCATTGGCATATTGATGCCGGCCAGGCAGCCTCGGCAGCGGAAGATCGGCGAGGCCGAATTCGTCCTGATAGAGCAGCCGCCCGAACTCCTCATGCGCCGAGAAATCCTGGCCATAGACGGCCACCGGACAGCCGAGCCTTTCGGCGGTCGAAACCAGCACCTCGCGGGCGGCTTCGAATTCCTGCTGGCCGATGACAACCGGGCAACCCCGCTTCATGATGCCGGCCTTTTCGGCGGCAATCAGTTCCACCCGATCGCCGAGATAGGCCTGGTGATCGAGCGAGATCGGCATGATCACCGAGACTGCGGGGTTCGGAACCACATTGGTGGAATCGAATCGGCCGCCCATGCCGACTTCCAGGATCACGGCATCGGCCGGTTTCTCGGAGAAGAGAAGAAAGCTGACGGCGGTCAGGATTTCGAAGACGGTGATCGTCTGGCCGGCATTCGCTTCTCCGACCCGGCGCAGCGCATCGGCAAGATCGGCATCCGAGACAAGCTGGCCCCGGCCACCCTTCACCCCGATCCGATACCGCTCATGCCAGTTGACCAGGTGCGGCGAGGTATCGACATGGACCGAATAACCGCCCGCTTCGAGAAGCGCGCGGCAGAAGGCGGTCACGGAGCCCTTGCCGTTGGTGCCGGCCACATGGATGACCGGAGGCAGTTTCAGATGAGGATTGCCGAGAACCTCCAGAAGCCGCGAAATCCGCTCGAGCGACATATCGAAGCCCTTCGGATGAAGGGTCATCAGATGCTCGATTTCCTTTTCGGCTTCGCTTGCCGCGGCTTCATTCATAGTGGTCATCCCGCCGCTCCGGCTTTCAATGATCCCGATGATCAGGCGCTGATCGCGACCGGCGCGGAAGCCGGCTGCCTGACCGGCTGTTTCATCAGCATCTTCAGAAGCCTGGCGAGCGTCGAGGGAATATCGTGGCGCTTCACGACCATGTCGACCATGCCATGCTCCAGCAGATATTCCGAAGTCTGGAAGCCTTCGGGAAGCTTTTCGCGCAGCGTCTGTTCGATGACGCGTTTTCCCGCAAAGCCGATCTCGGCACCCGGCTCGGCGATATGGACATCGCCGAGCATGGCATAGGAGGCGGTAACGCCGCCGGTCGTCGGATTGGTCAGCACGACGATATAGGGCAGGCCCGCCTCTTTCAGCATGTCGACCGCCACCGTGGTGCGCGGAAGCTGCATCAGCGACAGGATGCCTTCCTGCATGCGGGCGCCGCCGGAAGCGGGGAAGATGACCAGCGGGCATTTTTCCGCAAGCGCCCGCTCGCAGGCCTTCACGATCGCCTCACCGGCGGCCATGCCGAGCGAACCGCCGATGAAATTGAATTCATGCACGACGGCGACGAGCTTCACGCCCTGGACCTGACCGATGCCGGCCAGGATCGTATCTTCCTGCTCGGTCTTGGTGCGGCTGTCCTTCAGACGGTCGATATACCGTTTCGAATCGCGGAATTTCAGCGGATCCTGAACGACCTTCGGCTGCGGCAACGATTCGTAGACGCCGCCATCGAAGAGATCGGCAAGCCTGGCCTTGGCCGGCATCTTCATGTGGAAACCGGAGGCGGGAATGACCCACTTGTTCTCTTCCAGGTCCTTGTGGAAGACCATCTCCCCGGTTTCCGGGCACTTGATCCAGAGATTCTCAGGGACTTCCCTGCGGCCCAGCATGGAGTTGATGCGCGGCCGGACGTAGTTGGTGATCCAGTTCACTTGGCGTACTCCGCTTTAAACTTTGCCTTATGTGGGAAACTATTCGGCGGCAACAAGGCGCGCGGCCCGCACGCCGGTCGCGAGCCCCCTTACCAGCGTCGCAACGGAAGCGATCGTATCGGGGCCCGCCTTTCCGTCCTTCGTCAGGCTGCCGGCGATCTGGGCGACGATCGCCGTGCCGACGACGACGCCATCGGCCGCAGCGCCGATCGCCTTGGCATGGTCGGCCGTCTTGACGCCGAAGCCGACGCAGACCGGAAGGCTGGTATGACCCTTGATCCGGTTGACGGCACCCGAGACCAGCGACGGGTCCGGCAGCGCAGACCCGGTGATGCCAGTCATCGAGACGTAATAGACGAAGCCGGAGGTGTTCTTCAGAACCGCCGGGAGGCGCTTGTCGTCGGTGGTCGGCGTCGCAAGGCGGATGAAGTTGATGCCCTTCTTCAGAGCCGGGATGCAGAGTTCGTCGTCCATTTCCGGCGGCAGGTCGACGACGATCAGGCCATCGATGCCGGCGGTAAGCGCATCGTCCAGGAACCTGTCGACGCCGTAAATATAGATCGGGTTATAGTAGCCCATCATGACGATCGGCGTCTCGTCGTCGCTCTCGCGGAACTTGCGGGCGAGCTCGAGCGTCCTGGCGAGCGTCTGGCCGCCCTTCAGGGCGCGCTGGCCGGCCAACTGGATCGCCGGGCCGTCCGCCATCGGATCGGAAAAGGGCATGCCGAGCTCGATGATATCGGCGCCGGCTGCAGGAAGCGCCTTCATGATGCCGAGCGAAGTGTCGAAATCCGGATCGCCGCCCATGAAATAGGTGATCAGGGCGGGGCGGCCCTCGGACTTGAGAGCCGCGAAACGATTGTCCATACGAGCTGTCATATCAGAGTTCCACTCCGAGTATCTTGCCGACCGTGAAGATGTCCTTGTCGCCGCGACCGGAGAGGTTCATCACGATGATCTGGTCCTTGCGCATCCTGGGCGCCCGCTTGATGACTTCGGCGATCGCGTGGCTCGCCTCCAGCGCCGGAATGATGCCTTCGAGGCGGGTCAGGGTCTGGAAGGCATCGAGCGCTTCCTGGTCCATGATCGGCACGTATTCGACACGGCCGGTGGAATGCAGCCAGCTGTGTTCCGGGCCGATGCCCGGATAATCGAGGCCCGCCGAGATCGAATGGCCTTCGAGGATCTGGCCGTCGGGATCCTGCAGGAGGTAGGTGCGGTTGCCATGCAGAACGCCGGGGCTGCCGGCGGTGATCGAAGCGCAGTGCTCGACGCCTTCGAGACCGCGGCCACCCGCCTCGACGCCGACGATCTGCACGCTTTCGTCATCCAGGAAGGGATGGAAGATGCCGATCGCGTTCGAGCCGCCGCCGACGGCGGCAACGACGAGATCGGGCAGCCGGCCTTCGGCTTCAAGGATCTGCTCGCGGGCTTCCTTGCCGATGACGGACTGGAAATCGCGGACGAGCTCCGGATAGGGATGCGGGCCGGCGGCGGTGCCGATCAGGTAATAGGTGTTCTCGACATTGGTGACCCAGTCGCGCAGCGCCTCGTTCATGGCGTCCTTCAGCGTGCCGCTGCCGGCCGTGACCGGCTTCACTTCGGCGCCCAGGAGCTTCATGCGGAAGACGTTCGGCGCCTGGCGCTCGACATCGGTGGCGCCCATGTAGACGACGCAGGGGAAGCCGAAACGGGCACAGACGGTGGCGGAGGCCACGCCATGCTGGCCGGCCCCGGTTTCCGCGATGATGCGGGTCTTGCCCATGCGCTTCGCCAGCAGGATCTGGCCGACGCAATTGTTGATCTTGTGCGAACCCGTGTGGTTCAGCTCTTCGCGCTTGAAGTAGATCTTCGCGCCGCCGAGATGCTCGGTCAGGCGTTCGGCGAAATAGAGCGGGCTCGGGCGGCCGATGTAATGGGCGCCGAGATCGGCCAGTTCCTTCTGGAAGGCCGGATCGTTCTTCGCCTTTTCCCATTCGCCCTGGAGATCCAGGATCAGCGGCATCAGCGTTTCGGCGACGAAGCGCCCGCCGAAAATGCCGAACCGGCCGTCCTCATCGGGGCCGGATCGGAACGAATTGGGTTTTGGCGTCTGGTTCACTCTCAACTCCTCATACGCTTTTGCGCCCCGCGGCTGCGACGGCATCGAAAAACGCATCGATCATTCCAAGGTCCTTGATGCCCGGCGCGCTTTCCACGCCGGACGACGTATCGATACCCCTTGCCTTCGTGGACGCGAGCGCAAGAGCGACATTATCCTTGTTCAATCCTCCGGAAAGCATGTAATCCACGCTCTCGTCAAGCGAAGCCATGAGACTCCAGTCGAAGGAAACGCCATTGCCGCCGGGCAGTTCCGAACCTTTGGGCGCCTTGGCGTCGAACATGAAGCGGTCAGCGACGCCGATATAAGGATCGATGCGGCCGAGATCGCCGGCTTCCCGCACCGAAAACACCTTCATGACCGGCAGGCCGTAAAGCGCCTTCACATGCAGCACCCGTTCCGGGCTCTCATTACCGTGGAGCTGCAGGATATCCGGCCGCAGCAGCGAGACGATATCGTCGAGTTCCTCGTCAACGGCATCGACGGTCACCGCGACGATCTTCACCCGGCCGCGAACGCGGTCGGCAAGCTCGCCGGCGACATCCGGATGGATGTTGCGCGGGCTCTTGGGGAAGAAGATGAAACCGATATGCGTGGCGCCCCGCGCCACCGCGCGATCGACAGCCTCCGGCGTCTTCAAACCGCAGATTTTGATGTCAGGTTTCATGACGTGCGGAGTGGCACGAAATCTTGCCGGAGTCGAGGCAAATCCTCTTTTCCAAACGAACTCAGCCAAAAACTAATGGCAGGATCGCACAGACTCGTCCCTTGGCGATCTCGGTATTTCTTGTTTCGGCCGGGACACGTCGTGTGCCTCGTATTGAATTTTTATATGTGACACGCGACGTGTCCCGTTCGGTCAGTTTTTCCGCGCAACTCCGGTCCCTCTGCGGCGGTCTGGTCTTACGTCCTTGCGGATGCCAGCCGGGTTGTGTGCGACACACGCACGCCCCGCCTTGAGGCGAGAGGGGGACCATTTTCTGCGCAGCCCCTGATGGCCCGCCTGCATCAACGGCAGGCCGCCAGGGCACCGGTCCCGTCTCGCCGGCGATGCTTGAACCGGTGTAGCCGAAACGGGACGGGGGAATGATGGCACGGGTTTGAGGGGGCGGGGATGAACGGAGGCGGTTTTTTCTGGCGGTTTTCTTCAAGGCATTGATTTGCCTTGTGGTACCCCCCTCTGCCCTGCCGGGCATCTCCCCTCAAGGGGGGAGATCGGGTGGGGGCGCGGGCTTCCTCAAACAACTGCGGTACAGGTCGGCGAGCCATTGCCTTGATGGGAAGGCCATGCCGCTTGTGATCTCCCCCCTTGAGGGGGAGATGTCCGGCAGGACAGAGGGGGGTACCAAAGCCCGACCGCTTCTCACTATTCAAAATCGATCGCGTGCAGTTGCGAGCCGTGCTGCCTGAGCCATTTGCGGGCTTCTTCCATGCGCGGGCAGAGCTCCCGGCAGAGCGCCCAGAATTTCGGGCCGTGGTTCATCTCCTTGAGATGCGCCACCTCGTGGGCAGCGAGATAATCGATGACCAGCGGCGGCGCCATGACGATGCGCCAGGAAAAGCTCAGGTTTCCATCCCAGGAGCAGGAACCCCAGCGGCTGCGGGTATCCTTCATGGCGATGGAGGCGACCGGCTTGCGGATGGCGGCAGCATGGCGGGCGACCAGGACCTCGAGATCCCTGCGCGCCTCCTTCTTGAGGAAGGCGGAGAGCCGCCGGCCCATGTGGTCCTCGAGGCCGCTGACCCGCAATACCGGTTCGCCGTCGATCACCACCGCCTCGGTCAGCCCGCGCAGGGTGCCGGTATGCTCGATGCGATGAGGCACGCCGCGGAAGGGGATGCGGCCATCGGGGCGGATCGGGTTGTCGGTCGAGAACTTCGCGAGCTTGGTCAACAGCCAGCCCTGATGCCGGTCGAGGAAATCGTCGATCTCCCGGCTTCGTAGCCCCGCCGGCACCGTGAGGTTGAGCGCCCGGCCGCCCGGCTCGATCCTGAGCGTGATGCGGGTGGCGCGGCGGTTTTCCCTGATCGTCAGGGGCATCGCCCGGTCGCCGACATGAAGGGTGCGCTTCACCGTTTCGAGCGGTCTCGATTTCGAACGGACAGGCTTTTTCAGAAGCGCGAACATGAACCCTTTCTAGCCGATTCCCGAGCATAAAAAAGCCGGCGTCCGAAAGACGCCGGCCCATGACCACGTTTCACGTGAATCCAAGCCGTCCGTTAGAGATCCACGACCGGGTTCTGCCCGGAGGAACCGTTCTTGCGCTCGCGCATGAAGCGGTCGAATTCTTCCTGGTCCTTGGCGCGGCGGAGCTCGCGGACGTAGTTGTCGAACTCTTCGCGCATCTCGTCGAGCTTGCGGCGCTCTTCTTCGAGGCGCTCAAGCTCGGCCTTGCGCCAGTCGTCGAAGGCGACGTTGCCGGTGGAGAAATGCGTGTTGTAGCGACGGCCCGCACGGCGGCAGCCGGCGAACATGCGATCGGCGCGATCGTTCGCATCGCGCTTGAAGCCGCGGAGCCTTTCTCCGAAGAGGATATAGGCGAGCATGGCCAGGCCCAGAGGCCAGAAGACCACGAAACCGAGCACCATGAGAGCGATGGTGGCCGGCGTCCAATCCGGACGAATCAATGCTGACTGGTTCATAGGTCACACCCTAGTTTTCTGCGGGTGGCCCTTGTGCCAGCCCGACTGAATCCGATTTGGTGAGACCATGATCCGCCTTCAAGAAGACGGAACATTAAATCGGGGAAAATGCTGAAATATAAGCCGGAATTCGCAATGCGGACCGGCTCAGCCCGCCTTGCCGCCCTTGATGACCCGCTTGACCGGGGTTTTCCTGGCCGGCGCCTTGGCATGCTTTTGGGTGAATGCAACGATGCGCGGGGCGATCTCGCGGCGGAAACGCGAGCCGTTGAAGACGCCGTAATGGCCGACATCGGGCTGCATGTAATGCATGCGCATGTCGTCCGGGATGTTCGGGCAGATGGTCTGCGCCGCCCTGGTCTGGCCGAGACCGGAGATATCGTCGTTCTCGCCTTCGATCGTCAGCAGCGCCACATGGCGGATCGCCTTGGTATCGACCGGCGTGACCCGGTGCATCATCTCGCCCTTCGGCAGGGAATGCCTGATGAAGACCGTATCGACCGTCTGGAGATAGAATTCCTCGGTCAGGTCCATGACCGCCAGGTATTCGTCGTAAAAGTCGCGGTGTTTTTCCGCGGACTCGCCGTCGTTCTGGACCAGGTGTTCGAAGAATTCCTTATGGGCGATCAGGTGCCGGTCGAGGTTCATCGACATGAAACCGGACAGTTGCAGGAAACCCGGATAGACGCGGCGCATGAAGCCCGGATGCGGCCAGGGCACGTTCATGACGACGTTGTCGCGGAACCATTCGAGCGGGTGTTCCTCCGCGAGCCGATTGACGGCCGTCGGATTGATGCGGGTGTCGATCGGGCCGCCCATGAGGATCATCGAGGCCGGAAGCATCGAATCCCGCTGCGATTCCATCACCGCCACCGCGGCCAGAACCGGCACGGAGGGCTGACAGACGCCGATGACATGGGTGCCGGCGCCGATGACATGCAGCATTTCGATGACGTAATCGATGTAGTCATCGAGGTCGAAACGGCCGTCGGTGACCGGCACCATGCGGGCGTCGATCCAATCCGTGATGTAGACATCCGCATGCGGAAGAAGCGCCTCGACCGTGCCGCGCAAGAGCGTCGCATAGTGGCCCGACATCGGCGCCACGATCAGGATCTTCTGGTCCGCCGCCCGGCCGGCCGGCAGGTCGCGGCGGAAATGCAGGAGATCGCAGAAGGGCTTTTTCCAGACGACCTCTTCCGTGACCGCCACCGTCCGGCCATCCACAACGGTCTCGGGAAGACCGAATTCCGGCTTGCCGTAACGGCGCGTCACGCGCTCGAAGACTTCGAGGCTTGCCGACAGCGTGCGGCCGAATTCGGTCTGCGACACGGGATTGAGCGGATTGGCGTAGAAGAAGCGCATCGCATCCGCCGCAGCGCGGAACGGCGCCATGGCCGCGTGATTCATCTCGTAGAATTGATAGAACATCGACGTGCCACCTCTCGTGATTTCCGACAGCGCGTTCGACGGAGATATCGAACCGATCGGTTCAGCAGCAATTGCGGGATAAGCTAGCACTTTTTTACTGCGGTGCAACATATGAGGAAATACCGGCCGGATTTGCCGAGGGAAGAAATCAGGTGGACGCCCAGTTCATCTGGTGTCCTTACAATGACATTCAAGGCTTAAAGTTCCGTCTTCCAATGGCGGTCAAGGACCCGTATCCGCCTCAGGCACGGGTCCTCTCATCATTTGATGCCTTGTCGGCGGCTTCCGGTTCAGACGTCGGCGACGAAAGTCTGGCGCTGCGTGCCGAGGCCTTCGATGCCGAGTTCGACGACATCGCCGGCCTTGAGATAGCGGGGCGGCTTCATGCCGAGGCCGACGCCCGGCGGGGTGCCGGTGGAGATGATGTCGCCCGGATGCAGCGACATGAATTGGCTGAGATAGGAGACGAGATAACGGACGCCATAGACCATGGTGCGGGACGAGCCGTTCTGCATCTTTTCGCCGTTGACGGTGAGCCACATGCCGAGGTTCTGCGGGTCGGCAACCTCGTCCTTCGTGACGAGCCAGGGACCGATCGGGCCGAAGGTATCGCAGGACTTGCCCTTGGTCCATTGGCCGGAACGTTCCGCCTGGAAGGCGCGTTCGGAAACGTCGTTGGTCAGGCAGTAGCCGGCAACATAGTCCAGGGCATCGGCTTCGGAGACATATTTCGCGGTCTTGCCGATGACGACGCCGAGCTCGACTTCCCAGTCGGTCTTCACGGAGCCGCGCGGAATGACCACGTCGTCGTTCGGGCCGCAGATGGCCGACGTCGCCTTCATGAAGATGATCGGCTCCGGCGGAACGGTGGCGCCCGTTTCGGCAGCGTGATCGGAATAGTTGAGACCGATGCAGATGAACTTGCCGGTGCCGGCGACGCAGGGGCCGATGCGGGCCGGCTGCAGTTCGGGCAGGGTTTCCGGATCGAGAGCGGCAATCTTCGCCAGGCCTTCCGAAGAAATGGCCGTGCCGGCGATATCGGCCACATGGCCCGAAAGATCGCGGATCTTGCCCTTGCCGTCCAGAATTGCCGGCTTTTCATGGCCCGGCTCGCCAACGCGCATCAATTTCAAAGGATATCCCTCCACTTGGTCGGTGAGTTTTATGGAGCAAGCCTCCCGGCTTGTCACCCCCGTTTTGCATCGGGAACGAAGCGTGTTGCCAACGGGACAAACCGGCCTATTCTTTTCCTTCCGGCCAGATCGGCAACAGTGATTTCAAGAGGATGCCATGACCAGCAGCAATACCCGCGACTCGGAATTCCCGATCGACGTCTTTTTCCTCGACCGCTGGTCGCCGCGCGCCTTCACCGACGAGACGATCACCCCGGAGACGATGCTGACCATACTGGATGCAGCCCATTGGGCGCCCTCCTCCGGCAACAACCAGCCCTGGCGCTTCGTCTATGCCCTGCGCGGAAAGCCTGCCTTTCCTGTCCTCGTCGACATCCTGAGCCCCGGAAACCAGCGCTGGGCGAAAAGCGCGGCGGCGCTGATGTTTGTCGTCTCGAAGACCTACCGGGTTTCCAAGGACGGCGAACGGAAGCTCGCCTATACCCATTCCTACGATACGGGTGCGGCCTGGTTCTCCGTCATCTGCCAGGCGATGAAGCTCGGCTATCATGCGCACGGCATGGAAGGGTTCGACAAGGAGAAGGCCGTGGAGGTGCTCGGCATTCCGGAAGGGTATCGCGTCGAGGCGGCGGCGGCGATCGGCCGGATCGCCGACAAGAGCACCCTGCCCGACGACCTCAGGGAACGGGAAGTGCCGAGCAAGCGGAAGCCGGTTTCCGAGATCGCCTTCGAAGGGAAGTTCACCGGCGAGCCTTGAGGGCCGGCCGGTTCCTTTCTGATGTGTTTCACGTGAATCCATATCCACAGGAAAGATTCACGTGAAACATTTTTCGGCTGGACAAATAAAGGCGGCGTTGCCGGGCGACCGCTAAAGTCTCCGCCGTCATCCTCGGGACAAGCCCGAGGATGACGATAAGTGTTCGGCGACATTTGCCACCAGACATCGCCTGGCAATTCGCGAGCCACCTTGTTCTCGCGATGCACCTCGTCAGATATCGAGATTGGCGACGCTCAGCGCATTGTCCTGGATGAATTCGCGGCGGGGCTCGACCTCGTCGCCCATCAGGCGCGAGAAGAGGCCGTCGGCGTCGGTCGCGTCGCTCACCTTCACCTGCAGCAGCGAACGGACATTGGGATCGAGCGTCGTTTCCCAGAGCTGCTCGGCATTCATCTCGCCGAGCCCCTTGTAGCGCTGCATCGACAAACCCTTGCGGCCCGACGCGAAGATCGAGTCGAGGAGTGCCCGCGGGCCGGAAATCTCCTGCTCGCCGTCCTTGCGGGCAAGAACCGGCGGCGTGTGGTAGATTTCCTGCAGGCGCTTCGTCATCTGGTCGATATGGCGGGCATCCGCCGAACCGATCAGCGCCACGTCGAGAACCGCAACCTCACGGACGCCGCGGACCATGCGCTCGAAGCGCAGGCCGCCCTCGCCCGTCACATGGCCGGTCCAGCCGCGCTCGGTTTCCTCCGCAATCATGTCGAGACGGCGGGCGACTTCGTCGGCCGTCTGCTGGGCGCGCTCGCGGTTGTCCGTCAGTTCCGGGTTCAGCGCGCCAGCGATCGCCGCCTGCTCGATGATCGACCGGTTGTAACGGGAATGCAGGCCGTCGACCAGCGAGCGGAGCCGCAGCGCGTCCTGGATGACTTCGCGGAGGTCCTGGCCGGCGCGCACCTCGCCGGAGCCGAGCGTCAGCGTCGCCTCTTCGAGGCCCATGCTGATCAGGTATTCCTCCAGCGCCGCCTCGTTCTTCAGATACTGGATCGACTTGCCGCGGGTGACCTTATAGAGCGGCGGCTGGGCGATATAGATATGGCCGCGTTCGATCAGCTCCGGCATCTGGCGGAAGAAGAAGGTCAGGAGCAGGGTGCGGATATGGGCGCCGTCGACGTCCGCATCCGTCATGATGATGATCTTGTGATAGCGCAGCTTCTCGGCATTGAACTCGTCCTTGCCGATCGACGTGCCGAGCGCGGTGATCAGCGTGCCGATTTCCTGGCTCGACAGCATCTTGTCGAAACGGGCGCGCTCGACGTTCAGGATCTTGCCGCGCAGCGGCAGGATCGCCTGGTTTTCGCGCGAACGGCCCTGCTTGGCCGAGCCGCCGGCCGAATCACCTTCGACGAGGAAGAGTTCGGACTTGGCCGGATCGCGCTCCGAGCAGTCGGCGAGCTTGCCGGGCAGCGAGGCGATGTCGAGAACGCCCTTGCGGCGCGTCAGCTCGCGGGCCTTGCGGGCCGCCTCGCGGGCGACGGCGGCCTCGACCACCTTGCCGACCAGGACCCTCGCTTCACTCGGATGTTCCTCGAACCAGGTGTTCAAAGCCTCGTTCACAAGGCTTTCGACCACGGGGCGGACTTCCGAGGAGACGAGCTTGTCCTTGGTCTGCGAGGAGAATTTCGGATCCGGAACCTTGACGGACAAGACGGCGGTCAGGCCTTCACGGCAGTCTTCTCCCTGCAGCGTAACCTTTTCCTTCTTGGTAATGCCGGAAGTCTCGGCATAGGACGTGACCTGACGCGTCAGCGCGCCGCGGAAACCGGCCATATGCGTGCCGCCGTCCCGCTGCGGGATGTTGTTGGTGAAGCAGAGCACGTTTTCGTGGTAGCTGTCGTTCCACCACATGGCCACTTCCACGGTGATGCCGTCCTTCTCGCCCTTGATGGCGACCGGCTTGTCGACGAGCGGCTTCTTGGAGCGGTCGAGATAACGGACGAAGGCTTCGAGGCCGCCGTCGTAGATCATCTCCTCTTCCTTGATATCCGGCTTACGCTTGTCCGTGAGCCGGATTCTGACGCCGGAATTCAGGAAGGCCAGTTCGCGCAGGCGGTGCTCGAGCGTGTTGTAATCATACTCGGTCATCGAGAAGGTTTCCGGGCTCGCGAGGAAAGTGACCTCGGTGCCCGAGCGGCCTTCGTAATCGCCGACCGCCTTGAGCGGCTCGTCGGCAACGCCATGGGTGAAGGAGATCTCGTGGATCTTGCCATCGCGGCGGATGCGCAGCCTCAGCCAGACGGAGAGCGCGTTGACGACCGAAACGCCGACGCCGTGCAGGCCGCCGGAGACCTTGTAGGAATTCTGGTCGAACTTGCCGCCCGCGTGGAGCTGGGTCATGATGACTTCGGCAGCGGAAACGCCTTCGCCGCTATGGATAGCAGTCGGGATGCCGCGGCCGTTGTCGGTCACGGTGACGGAGCCATCCGGATTGAGGGTGACGGTCACGAGGTCGGCGTGGCCGGCCAGCGCCTCGTCGATCGCATTGTCGACCACCTCGTAGACCATATGATGCAGGCCGGAGCCGTCGTCGGTGTCGCCGATATACATGCCGGGGCGCTTGCGGACGGCATCGAGGCCCTTCAGAACCTTGATCGAGTCGGCACCATATTCGGCACTCGCGCCATTCTCGCTGACGGGTGTATCGGTCATCAAATATCTTCCAATTCGTTTGAGATGCCGGTTAGCGAATCACCGGCCATTCCACCCTTAGATATAGGGAAATCGGGGCGGTTTCTAAAGGTTGAGCCCTGTGAAAGCGGCAGGAAAGCCGTGGATGCGTGCCGAATTTAACCGGAAAGACGGCTTTTCTTCAGCAGCGTGTCCATTTCTTCTATCACGTCCGGCGGCAAAGTGCGAATCCCTTGCGCGAGACGATTGGCGAAGGCCGTATATGCGGCCGGAAGTCCCGACGTATCCAGCACCACTTTCGGCCGGGACGCATCCGCAAGGCGGAACAATTCCTCCGCTTCATCCCAGATGACGTTGAAATAGCCGGCGATCCGCTGAAGAAGCTCGAAGGTCGGCCTGCCGCGCCGGCCATGTTCCAGAGCGGAGAGATAGGCCGGCGTGACGCCGATCGCCTCAGCGAGCTTGCACTGGGTGACGCCCTTGCGCCGGCGAAGCTCCCTGAGTGCCTGACCGAAAGGCGTCATTCCCAATCCTCCCGACCCCAATCCTCCCGGGTCCGACCTCCCCGATTGTCCCTGGGGTTGCGGGCGAGCCGCACATACATGGCGCCTTCGCCGCCGTGATGCCGCGCCGCCCATTCATAAGACGAGATCAGGAAGCGGAACTCCGCCTTGGAGAACCAGAGCGGAACCGCCCGGCGGAGAGCGCCTTCACTGCCCATCGAGCTGCCCTTGCCCGTTATGACAAGCACGTGGCGAAGCCCGCGCTCATGCGCCCTGAACAGAAAATCGAGCAGGAGATCGTGTGCCTCCGACTGGAACAGGCCGTGAAGATCAAGGCGCGCTTCGATCGGCAGGCGGCCCTTAGCGAGCTTTTTCTTCACCGGCTTTTCGAGAGGATGGTGAAAGCCGCCGGGTTTCCTCGCCTTCGGAGCCGCAATCTCCGCAGGCTGGCTTTCCGGCGCCGGAGCAGGTTTCGGCTTCGCCGCTTCCTCAGCGGCAAGCTTTGCCGCCTCCTCTTCCTCGAATTCGAGAATCTCCTTCATCCGGCCCGGCAGCGCACGGGTGGATTTCGCCACCTTGCCCCAAAGGATGCGTTCTTCCGGATCGAGTTTGCGACCGCTCTTCATCCGCCGTACCTGCTGGCTGCCGCCTTGGGGATGAGGATATAGAAATCCGCGTCGTTGCGCACCGTTCCCGCGAGATCTCCGGCCTCGAAGCCGGAACCGGTGAAGATATCGCCGCGCGCCGGACCGACGATCGCCGAACCGGTGTCGAGCGCCAGCATCAGCCGCCCGAACGGCTTTCCGCCATCCAGATGGGTGAGGCTTTCGGAGCGGATGAAGAAGGGAAAGCCGAAGGTGTGGATCTGCCGGTCGACGGCAAGCGACCGGCCGGCAATCAGCGGCACCTTGGCGGCGGCGACGGGCCCGAGCGACGGATCGGAAACGTCCGCATCGCGAAAGAAGATGTAGGATCGATTGTGCCAGAGAACTTCGTCGACCTTAGCCGGATTCCGGGCGAGCCAGGCGCGGATGCTCTGCATGGAAATCTCCGCAGGATCGATCTCGCCGCGATCGATCAGGAGCTTGCCGACCGGAGAGAAAGGATGGCCTGCCTTGGCCGCATAGGTGATCCGCCGCACTCTTCCGTCGGGATACTTCAGCCGCGCCGCGCCCTGCACATGGGTGAAGAAGACATCGATCTTCGATTTCGCATAGGCGATCTCCAGACCCCTGCCCTCGAGAAAGCCGCGATCGATCTCGCCGCGATCCGGATAGGGCCCAATGCCATCAGGCGTACGGTGCCCAAACATGTAGCCGGAGTCCATTCCGGCCGGCCGGTTCGTTTCATCGAGATCGACGAGATCGTCCGGCCGATAGTAGAAGGGGTGGGCCCAGACCGCGTCGCGGGTCTCCGATACCTCGACCTCGGGTTCGTAGAAGGCAGTGACGAAGCCGCGCCGGCCGTCAGTACGGGAGATGAGGAACGGCGTACAACGGTCTTCGAAAAGGGCGCGGGCAGACGCAGGATCCGCCGGCGCATCGCCAACGCCTTCTATGAAATCGGCAAGCTCGTCCGCCGTCAGGCCGAGCAAGCCCATGCGGTAAGGCTTGACCTTGCGGATATGCTCCAGGCAGGCCCGCAGACCGGCAAAGAGTACAGCAGGGTCGTCATTCTCCCACCCCGCGAGGTCGGAAAAGGGAACCGGCCGAAGCGTGAAATCCGCGAAACTGCCGGTCATTGCTCGGATTCGGTGGCGACCAGCTTCCAGTTCGGATCGCGCGAGCGGATATCGCGGGCGAAGGTCCATATATCCGTGACCTCCGCGACAGTTTCCTGGTCGCCCTCGATCAGCGTGCCGGCCTTGTCGTAGGTGGCGGAGATCAACTGGCTGACGATGCGGACCGTAATCTGCGCCTCGGTATCCTTGATCACCGCCTGGGTGATATCGGCCTTGTCGATGCCGACGAAGGTGGATTTCACGACCTCACCCCTGGCTTCACGTTCGGAAATCGCCGCATCGAACCCGTCATAGACTTCCTTGGACAGAAGGCCTTTCAACGTCTTCCGGTCGCCGTCCGCGAAGGCCATGACGATCATCTCGTAGGCCATGCCGGCGCCATTCAGGAAATCGCGGGGGCGGAAGGAGGGATCGACCTTGACCATTTCGCGAAGGGCTGCATTCAGCGGCGTGTCGGGCTTCGCCACGGCATCGATATCCGCATAGCGCTGCTCATCGTCCTGCGAATCACGGCGCGGCAACGTCACGACCTTCCCGTCGTCGCCGTTCGGATTCTTCGCGACATCCCGGGAACTGAAGGGATCGAACGGCGGCTTCTCGTTTCCCGTCCGCCGGCCAAGCACACTGCGCAGTTGCAGGAAGATCAGAACAGCGGCGACAAGAAAAAAGAGTGTTATAAAATCGTTGGAGCCCATCTTAACCCGCAATTGCCGTTTAAATGTTCGGTGCACCTTCTCATATAGTCCGCATCCGCCGATCATTCAAATGGCGAAGATGTTAGCGCCGGGATGCCGCCGGCTTGTAAGAACTGGGAACATCATGCGTTTCTTTCTCGTGCCCCTCATTCTCATCGGTTGGCCGCTCGCGGAAATCGCGGGCTTCGTGCTCGTGGGGCGCGCGCTCGGGCTCTGGGCAACGCTCGGCCTGGTGATCGGCACGGCGGTGCTCGGCGCGGTGCTGCTCCGCAGCCAGGGCATGCATATCCTGCGGCAGATCTCCACCGAAGGCCGCGAAGGCCGCATGCCGGCGAGAACCCTCATCGATGCCGCGATGATCGTCGTTGCCGGCATTCTGCTTCTCCTGCCGGGCTTCATCACTGATATCATCGGGCTGGCGCTGTTCATTCCCTTCGTGCGCGGCCTCCTCTGGTCGCTGATCGGCCGGCGCATCGTGGTGGTACGGTCGCCCGGCAGCACGAGCTACCGCTACGACGGCGGAAGACCTGCGCCGGAGGGAAGGACGCCGGGTCCGGTGGTCGATCTGGACGAACAGGACTTTCATCGCAATCCCAATTCGCCCCCGCCCAATTCCTCTTCTCCCTGGGCCGGGCCACGCAGCGGGGAACCTTGAGCGGGGAACCTTGAGCGCCCGGCCGGGTTTGCCAAGCCAATAAGCCGGAACGCCCCATTTGGCCTTGAAACGTTCCGGCCCTAGATGTTAGAGGGCCTCAACGCTCAAAGCCTCGAGGAAGTCCCATGGCAGACGAAAACAACCAGGCGGCCACGCCGTCTCTCAACATCCTGGCGCAGTACACCAAGGATCTCTCCTTCGAGAACCCCGGCGCACCCCGCTCGCTGCAGGCGCGCGACAAGGCGCCGGCGATCACGATCAACGTCAACGTCAACGCCAACCCCCTCTCCGAGGCGGATTTCGACGTCGTGCTGACGCTGAACGCGGAAGCCAAGGACGGCGACAAGGTCGTCTTCGCCGCCGAACTGGTCTATGGCGGCGTCTTCCGCATCACCGGCTTCCCGCAGGAGCACATGCTGCCGCTTCTCTTCATCGAATGCCCGCGGCTGCTCTTCCCCTTCGCCCGCCAGATCATTGCGGACGTCACGCGCAACGGCGGCTTCCCGCCGCTGATGATCGATCCGATCGATTTCGCGCAGATGTTCACGCAGCGCATGGCCGAAGAACAGGCCCGCTCCAAGGTGCAGGCGCTCAACAGCTGAGCCGGTCAAAAGCCGATCATGACAGGAAGCCCGGGCACGACCCCGGGCTTTTTTATTCGGCGGCCTGCTCGATGGGCTCGTATTCGAGCCAGATCGACTTGCCCTTCATGGATGCGACCATGGCTGCATGGGCTTCGAGCTCCAATTCCGTCAGCCGATTCGGCAAAGCCCTTGGACGGCCGGTAACGCTCACCACGACTTCCTCGACATCGATCACCGTGGTGGACTGCTCGGCGCCCGTCAAGCCGAGGGCAGCCTGCCGGCCACCGGTCATCTCGATATAGACTTCGGCCAGAAGCTCGGAGTCGAGAAGCGCCCCGTGCTTGGTGCGGTGGGCATTGTCGATGCCGTACCGGCGGCAGAGCGCATCAAGCGAATTCGGCCCCATCGGATGCTTGCGGCGGGCCATGGCCAGCGTATCGACGACCCGGTCCATCTGCACCGGCGGAAGCCCAAGCCGTTCGAATTCCGCATTGATGAAGCCGATATCGAATGTCGCGTTATGGGCGATCCATTTGGCGCCTTCGAAGAATTCGACGATCTGCCCGGCGACGTCGGCGAAGCTCGGCTTGTCCTTCAGGAATTCGTCGGTGATGCCGTGAACGGCGAGCGCATCCGGATGAACCTTCCGGTTGCCCGGATTGATATAGAGGTGCAGCGTCTTCCCGGTCGGAAAATTGTTGATCAGCTCGATGCCGCCGATCTCGATCACCCGGTCGGATTTCGTTTCGAGACCTGTGGTTTCCGTATCGAAGATGATTTCACGCATCTGACTTTTCGCTCGTCTTTCCGGCTCTCAGGGAGGCGATGACTTCCCGCACCCTCTCCCTCGCCGCTTCCAGTCCGAGCCCCGTATCGATCAGGAAGTCGGCTCTTTTCCGCTTTTCCGCATCGGGCATCTGGCGGGAGAGAATCATTGCCAATTTTTCCCCCGTCATGCCCGGTCGCGCAAGCACTCTTTCGCGCTGGATCTGTGGATCGCAGGTCACGACGACGATTACATCGACCCGGCCTTCGCCCTTCACCTCGAAGAGCAGCGGGATATCGAGAAGCACGAGATCGGCGCCGGCTTCCCGGTGACGCGTCAGGAAATCGAGTTCACGGCGGCGCACAAGCGGATGCACGATCGCTTCAAGAACGGGAAATTTTTCCGGCTGGGCAGCGAGCTGACGGGACAATTCCTGCCGGTCGATGACACCATCCTTCACGGTGCCGGAGAAGGCTTCACCGACAGGCCCTACCGCATCGGTGCGGTAGAGATCATGGACCACCGCATCGGAATCGTTCACCGGCACGCCTTCGTCCGCGAACATTTTCGCGGTCGTGGATTTCCCCATGCCGATGGAGCCGGTGAGGCCGATGACGATCATCCATGTCCTTCCATGTCGGCGACGACGAGATCGCGAAGCGCCTTGTCGACCACCGGTCGGCGGCCGAACCATTTTTCGAAACCCGGCACGGCCTGGTGCAGGAGCATGCCGAGCCCGTCGACGGTGGCAAATCCCTGCTCTTCGGCCTGGGCCAGCAAGGGCGTTTTCAGCGGCACATAGACGATATCGGTGACAACGGCGCCATCCAGAAGCGGCGAGAAGTCGATCCGGGGCGCCTCGCCGCCGTCCATGCCGAGCGAGGTCGTGTTCACGAACAGGCCGGCACCCGACATCACCTCGCCCAGCGCTTCCATCGGGTGGGCATGCACCTTCGGACCGAAGCGATCGGCAAGTTCCTGCGCGCGGGAAACGGTGCGGTTGACCACATGGATCTCACCGATGCCGCGATCGCGGATGGCCTGGATGACCGCACGGCTTGCGCCGCCGGCGCCGAAGACCACGGCATGCCGGGCCCGGTCCCAGCCAGGATGGCGGTCGTCGAGATTGGCCGTGAAACCGTAGCCGTCGGTATTCGTGGCGTGGAGCAGGCCGTCTTCCATCCAGAGCGTGTTCGACGCTGCGAGCTCCTCGGCCAGCGCGTCCGGCCGGTCGGACAGCTTGAAGGCCAGTTCCTTGTGCGGGATCGTGACATTGCCGCCGCGATATCCGGATGTGCCATTCTTCAAGGACCGAATGAAGATCGGAAAATCCTCTTCGGAGACCGGTTCGGCCCTATAGGTGCCGGCGATGCCGAACTGCTTCAGCCAATATCCGTGGATCAGCGGCGATCGCGAATGCTTCACCGGCCAGCCCGTGACGAAGGCGTTAACCAAGAATGTTTCACGTGAATCAGCCATCGATGGCTCCGAGTTCGCGCAGCTTCTCCAGGAGCGGCAGCATGGGCAGGCCGAGGATGGTGAAATAATCGCCCTCTATCCTCGAGAAGAGCTGGATGCCCTCGCCTTCCAGCTGATAGGCGCCGACGCTGCCGAACACCCGTTCGCCGACCCGCGACAGATAGCGATCCACGAAGCTCTCGCTCAGCGTCCGGACCGTCAGATCCGCATGGGCGACATGCTCCCAGACGACCTCATTGTTCCTGGCGAGTGCGATCGCGCTGTTCAGCCGGTGGGTCTTGCCGGAGAGCGACAGCAGGCTTTCCTTCGCTTCCGCAAGAGACTTCGCCTTGTGATAGACGCGGCTGCCGAGCGACATGGTCTGGTCCGAGCCGATCACCAATGCCCCCGAAAAATGGCTGCCAACCTCCAGAGCCTTGGCTTTGGCAAGCGACAAGGCCACCTCATCGGGAGAGGCGCCTTCGAGGCCCGCCTCGATCTTCCGCTCGTCAATATCCGCAGCACGGCTCTCAAAAGCGAGACCGGCATTTTCCATCAGCATCCGGCGGAATGGGCTGGAGGAGGCAAGGACAAGGGGCGGTGACACGAAAAAATCTCCCTGAGGCGATGGCAGTCCGCTTAACGCAGCTTCGGGCGCAGCGCAACGATCGCGGCCGCCGTCTCTTCGATCGAGCGCCGCGTCACATCGATGATCGGCCAATTGTGCCGGGCACAAAGCGCGCGGGCATATTTCAGTTCCTCGTTGATCGTCGCACGGTCCGTGTAATGACGACGATCAAAGCCCTGCGTCGCCCCCAGCTCGCGATGTTCGCGCACCTGGCTGATGCGGTCCGTCGTCGCGACCAGGCCGACGATCAACGGGTGCGTGGCCCGATAGAGGCTTTCCGGCAGATCGACGCCCGGAACGATCGGGATATTGGCCGTCTTGATTCCGCGATTCGCGAGATAGATACTGGTCGGCGTTTTCGACGTGCGGCTGATGCCGATCAGCACGACATCCGCCTCGTCGTAATCTTCGGGCAGCTGCCCGTCATCATGATCCATGGTGAAGTTGAGCGCTTCGATGCGCTTGAAGTAATCGGCATTCAGCGCATGCTGGGCTCCGACACGACGGCGCGACGGCGCACCGAGATAGGCCTGGAATGTCGCCATGACCGGCTCGAGCACGTTGACGCAAGGCAGGCCCATCTCGCGGCATCGCTGATCGATGAACCCTGCGAGCTCCTGATCGACAATGGTATAAAGGACGATCCCCGGCTCTTCGTCGACGGCATCGAGTACCGCCAGGAGCTGCTTCCGGTTCCGGATCAGCGGGTAGACATGCTCGATCGCCAGCGACGACTGGAACTGCACCGACACGGCCCGGCCGGCGGAGATGAGAGTCTCGCCCGTCGAGTCAGATATCAGGTGCAGATGGAAGAAGTTTTTTCTGTTCTCCACGCTAAACTTAACCCTTTGTTGACAACTCGGGAGAGACGATCGGCATATTGAGGGGCCCGTTCCGCCTCCGGGAAAACCGGCTCGTTTTCCACATCCGCAAATTCATCGGACACGGTACAGAGAGGCTTGTGCGCTCTGGGGACAATTGCATCAAGCACTTTCCTTCTCCCCAGCTTATTCACAGCCAGAGAAGAAAATCCATGTGTTCTATCTATTTGGAAGCCTTGGATGAATCCTGCTTATCCCACAAATCCCGATGCCAGAGGCGAATATTGTTCCCGGACAGGTCCGGGGGCGGCGGATCGTCGCGTCGGCTGTGATTTGACTTTAATCCTTGCTACTCACCGACTCTAAGAAATAGAAACCCTTTTAAAATCCTTTTCTTTGTTTAGGGAGAACCCATTGACCGGCGTGACCCGCAAGATCGTCGAGGTGCTGGAAGGCAAGACCATTGCCCCGCCACCGATCTGGCTCATGAGACAGGCGGGACGCTATCTGCCGGAATATCGGGAAACCCGTGCCAGGGCCGGGACTTTCCTCGATCTCTGTTATACGCCCGATCTGGCGGTCGAGGTGACCCTCCAGCCGATCCGTCGCTACGGTTTCGATGCGGCGATCCTGTTTTCAGACATCCTCGTCATTCCCGATGCCTTGAAAAGGAATGTGCGCTTCGTGCAGGGCGAAGGCCCGCGGATGGACCCGATCGATGTCCCCGGTATCGAGAGGCTGAGGAGCCAAGGGGTTCTCGATCATCTGGCGCCGGTGATCGAGACGGTGGGCCGGCTGAGAAGGGTATTGCCCGAGGAAACCACGCTGCTCGGCTTCTGCGGCGCGCCCTGGACGGTCGCGACCTATATGATCGCCGGCCACGGCACGCCCGATCAGGCCCCTGCCCGGCTCTTTGCCTATCGTAACCCCGAAGCCTTCGAGAGGCTGCTTTCGGTTCTCGCCGAGATATCCGCGGAATACCTGATCGCGCAGATCGATGCCGGCGCCGACGCGGTGCAGATCTTCGATTCCTGGGCAGGCGTGCTCGGGGAGCGGGAGTTCGAGGCTTACGCGACAAAACCCGTCGCGCGCATGATCGAGCTCGTACGAAGCGCCCGGCCGAAGGCGAAGATCATCGCCTTTGCCAAGGGGGCCGGCCCCAACCTGAAATCCTATCGTCAGAAGACCAAGGCCGACGCGATCGGCCTCGACTGGTCTGTGCCGCTTTCCTTTGCGGCGGAGCTGCAGAAGGACGGTCCGGTCCAGGGCAATCTCGACCCGATGCGGGTCGTGGCGGGCGGAAAGTCTCTTGAGGAAGGCATCGACGCCATTCTCGACAGGCTCGGCAACGGGCCGCTGATCTTCAACCTCGGCCATGGCATCACGCCGGAGGCCGATCCGGATCACGTCACGGCATTGGTCGAACGCGTGCGGGGAGCGAAGGCATGAGCGCCCCGGAATTGCAGTCCGGCAGGGCGGCCGGAAGGCGATCCGCGATCCGGGCCGTCGTCGCGCTTGCGGTATTCGCTGCCATCCTGGTGGCGGTCTATGTCGCACGGCCGGACGATTTCGTCCTCTATATCAAGGCTTTCCACGTCATCGCTGTGATATCGTGGATGGCAGGGCTTCTCTACATGCCGCGGCTCTTCATCTATCACAGCGATGCCGAACCCGGCTCGGCGCAGTCGGAAACCTTCAAGATGATGGAACAGCGGCTTTTGAAGATCATCATGAACCCGGCGATGATGATCACCTGGGCGCTGGGTCTTTTCCTTGCCTGGGATGTATACGAGTTCCAGGGCGGCTGGCTGCATGCCAAGATCGGGCTGGTCGTGCTGCTGACCATGGTGCATGTCCTGTTCAGCCGCGCCGTGCGGAACTTTGCCGCAGACGGACCGCGCAAGTCACCGCGCTACTGGCGGATGATGAACGAAATTCCCACGCTTCTGATGATCGGCATCGTCATTCTCGTGATCGTGAAACCCTTCTGACTTTCTTTCTTTGACAAGATTTCCGTGTTGCCCCTTGCGGCCTACCACGTGAATCGCTATTTTCACCGCCATCTCATCTCGTGGCATGCGTGTAATTTCCCGTCGTCCCCGGATCATCTTCCGCGGTAGCGAATTTCACCGACACGCCTAGATTCTCCCTAAAATTCCTAACGTGGTCCCCTCTTCATGGCTGAAATGAAGCTTCAAGAACTCAAGAGCAAATCTCCGACCGATTTGCTGACCTTCGCCGAATCGCTGGAGGTCGAGAATGCCAGCACGATGCGCAAGCAGGAGCTGATGTTCGCGATCCTCAAGGTTCTGGCGAGCCAGGACGTCGAGATCATCGGCGAAGGCGTGGTCGAGGTCTTGCAGGACGGATTCGGCTTCCTGCGTTCGGCGAACGCCAACTATCTGCCGGGTCCCGACGATATCTATATCTCTCCTTCCCAGATCCGCCGTTTCTCGCTGAAGACCGGCGATACGGTCGAGGGCCCGATCCGCGGCCCGAAGGAAGGCGAGCGTTATTTCGCGCTCCTCAAGGTCAACACCATCAATTTCGACGATCCGGAGAAGATCCGGCACAAGGTCCATTTCGACAACCTGACACCGCTCTATCCGAACGAACGGTTCAAGATGGAACTCGAGGTTCCGACCTCGAAGGACCTTTCTGCGCGGGTCATCGATCTCGTGGCGCCGCTCGGCAAAGGCCAGCGCGGGCTGATCGTGGCGCCGCCGCGCACCGGTAAGACCGTCCTTCTGCAGAACATCGCCCATTCGATCACCGCCAACCATCCGGAATGCTATCTGATCGTTCTCCTGATCGACGAGCGTCCCGAAGAAGTGACGGACATGCAGCGCTCCGTGCGGGGCGAAGTGGTGTCTTCCACCTTCGACGAACCGGCCGTGCGCCACGTCCAGGTTGCCGAGATGGTGATCGAGAAGGCCAAGCGTCTCGTCGAACACGGCCGCGACGTCGTCATCCTGCTCGATTCGATCACCCGCCTCGGCCGCGCCTACAACACGGTCGTCCCCTCTTCCGGCAAGGTCCTCACCGGCGGCGTGGACGCCAACGCCCTGCAGCGGCCGAAACGCTTCTTCGGTGCCGCCCGCAATATCGAGGAAGGCGGTTCGCTGACGATCATCGCGACGGCGCTGATCGACACCGGCAGCCGCATGGACGAAGTCATCTTCGAAGAGTTCAAGGGCACAGGCAACTCGGAAATCGTGCTGGACCGCAAGGTCGCGGACAAGCGCATCTTCCCGGCCATGGACATCCTGAAGTCCGGCACGCGCAAGGAAGACCTGCTCGTCCCGAGGCAGGATCTCCAGAAGATCTTCGTGCTGCGCCGTATCCTCGCTCCGATGGGCACGACGGACGCGATCGAGTTCCTGATCGACAAGCTGAAGCAGACGAAGAACAACGGCGATTTCTTCGACTCGATGAATACCTGATCCTTAGCCGGATTCATTCCTTAGCTCAGGCGCTCGGCTGGTCCGGGCGCTTTTGAGTTTATGGTCTGATTTGCTAGAGTTTCCCGATGACCCGCTTAGACGACACGATTTTTGCGCTTTCCACCGGCACGTTGCCGGCGGGTGTGGCTGTCGTGCGTCTGAGCGGTTCCCAGGCTTTCGAGGCGGCGAAGGCTCTCGCAGGCAATCTGCCGCCGGCGAGGAAAGCCGGCTTGCGCACAATCCGGGGTCGGAACGGTCTCGTCATCGACGAGGGACTGATTGTCAGCTTTCCCGGGCCGAATTCCTTCACAGGTGAAGATTGCGTAGAGCTCCATCTGCATGGAAGCCGGGCGGTGATTTCGGCGGTCTATGCGGAGCTTGCCGCCATTTCCGGGTTGCGCCTGGCGGAAGCCGGAGAATTTTCGAGACGCGCTTTCGAGAACGGGAAGCTGGATCTCGTCGAGGCCGAAGGGCTTGCGGATCTCATCGCAGCCGAGACCGAGATGCAGAGACGCCTTGCAATCGAGCAGAGCTTCGGCGGACAGTCCGCTCTCTACATGGAATGGGCGGAGCGCCTTACACGGGCCAGAGCGCTCATCGAGGCGGAACTCGACTTTGCGGATGAGGAAGATGTTCCCGGCGCAGTGTCTGATCGGGTCTGGACGGATATGGCCGATCTCCTTCTGGACGTCCAAGAGCATATAGCGGCGGGAAAAGCCGCGGAGATCATCCGGGACGGTTACAAGGTCGTCATCGCCGGCCCTCCCAATTCCGGAAAATCCAGCCTTCTCAATGCCTTGGCAAAGCGGGACGTGGCGATCGTGACGGAAATCGCCGGTACCACACGCGATATACTGCATGTCGACATCGATATGGACGGTTATCTTGTCCGCTTCTTCGATACGGCCGGCCTTCGGGAAAGTGTCGATCGGGTGGAACAGGAAGGGATTCGCCGCGCCAGGATAGCCATCGAGCAGGCAGATATGATCCTGCAGCTCGAGGAGATCGATTCGGAATCGAAACATACGATCGATATCGTCTCCCCGAACGCGTTGCGCATAGGAACGAAGCTCGATAAGCACGGTCCATCAGCGAGCTATGACCTTTGCATTTCCAGCCAAACGGGGGAAGGACTGGAGCAGCTGCGTGCCCGCATTCTCACCGAATTGCAGAACACCTGGTCCGGATCGCTGGTTCCCAACCGTCTCCGGCACATTCAGTATCTGAAGGAGGCTTCCAATTCCCTCTCGGAAGCGCTAAACGGCACCGAACTGGACCTCAGGGCAGAGAATCTTCGTGCCGCTGCTTCAGCCTTGGGTCGTATTACCGGCCGCGTGGATGTCGAGCAGCTTTTGGATGTGATTTTTTCGCAGTTTTGCATCGGCAAATGATTCACGTGAAACATCGCTGTCTCGTAAGGTGATGGAAATGGACATGGCATTCGACGTGGTTGTGATCGGTGGGGGGCATGCCGGCTGCGAAGCCGCCAGCGCCGCCGCCCGCATGGGGGCGAGGACCGCGCTGGTCACTCACAAGCGAGAAACGATCGGCGTTATGTCCTGCAATCCGGCCATTGGCGGGCTTGGCAAGGGTCACCTTGTGCGCGAGGTCGATGCGCTGGACGGGTTGATGGGCCGGGTCGCCGACGCCGCGGGTATTCAGTTCCGCCTTCTCAACAGAAAAAAAGGTCCTGCCGTACGCGGACCCAGAACACAAGCGGACCGGAAGCTTTATCGCCTGGCGATGCAGCAGGAGATTGCGGAGCACCCGAATCTGTCCGTCATCGAAGGCGACGCTTACGATATCGATGTCATCGGGGACCGAGTGGCCGCCGTGGAACTCAAGGACGGGCGTCGATTCGAATGCGGAACGATCGTCTTGACGACGGGCACTTTTCTGCGCGGTCTCATCCATATCGGGGATCGGAAGATTCCGGCTGGACGTGTTGGCGAAGCCCCTTCTCTCGGTCTTTCGGAAACCCTGATGCGCTTCGGCCTGCGGCTCGGCCGCCTCAAGACCGGGACGCCGGCGCGGCTGGACGGAAAGACGATCGACTGGGAAAGTATCGGCCGTCAGGAGGCCGATGAGAACCCGGTGCCTTTCTCCTTCATGACCGATCGAATCACGACGCCCCAGATTGCCTGCGGTGTGACCCGGACGACGGATGCGGCCCATAAGATCATTTCCGACAATATTCATCGCTCTGCCATGTATTCCGGTCAGATCGAGGGAGTAGGCCCGCGGTATTGCCCTTCCATCGAAGACAAGATCGTCCGGTTCGGCGAGCGGGACGGCCACCAGATTTTTCTGGAGCCTGAGGGGCTTGATGACGATACGGTCTATCCGAACGGCATATCGACATCCCTTCCCGCGGATGTTCAGGAAGCCTTCATCCGGACCATTCCCGGGCTCGAGAAGGTTTCCATACTTCAGCCCGGCTACGCCATCGAATACGATCATGTGGACCCGCGGGAATTGACGGCGGGTCTCGAAGTGAAGAAGATTCCAGGATTGTTCCTCGCCGGCCAGATCAATGGCACGACCGGATATGAAGAAGCGGCGGCGCAAGGGCTGGTGGCCGGCCTCAATGCGGCCCGCCGCGCCGCTGGCGGCGAAGCTCATCACTTCAGCCGGACGGAGTCCTATATCGGCGTCATGATCGATGACCTGACATCCCGCGGTGTGACCGAACCTTACCGCATGTTTACGTCGCGCGCGGAGTATCGCCTTTCGCTGCGGGCGGATAATGCCGATGTCAGGCTGACGGAGAGCGGGATTGCGCTTGGGTGCGTGGGCCGGGAACGCGCTGACAGGTTCGGAGATTATCGGCGGGTGTTGGATGAAGGACGGCAGGTGCTTCGTTCCCTTGCCGTTACCCCGAACGAAGCGTCTCGTCATGGTCTTAGGCTCAATCAGGACGGTCAGCGCCGTACGGCCTATGAATTGTTGGCCTATCCGGAGCAAACGCTGCGCTCTCTCGCCTCGATCTGGCCTGAGCTGTCGCAGCTTCCGGCGAAGGTCGGCGAGGCACTGGAGATCGAAGCCTCCTATGCGGTCTACATGGATCGGCAGGCGGCGGATATCCAGGCAACCTACCGTGACGAGGCGCGAATAATCCCGCAAGCCTTTGATTTTAATGCGCTTCCTGGCCTTTCCAACGAGTTGAAGCAGAAGCTGACGGCTGCCAATCCCGCAAATCTTGCACAAGCCTCCAAGGTGGATGGCATGACGCCGGCGGCTCTTGCGCTTATCCTTGCATTCCTTCGAAAAGAAGACGCTGCAGGCAATCATCTTAAACGAGTCTCGTAATGCTGTTGAACGGCAAGAGTGTTTCACGTGAAACGCAGCAGAAACTGGAGCATTTTGCGGCACTCTTCCAGAAATGGGCAAAGACGATCAATCTCGTGGCTCCCTCCACGATCGACGAGCTCTGGCAACGCCATATAGCCGATAGCGCGCAGATCTTTCAGCTCTCTCCGGAACCGCAGCGGTGGTTAGACCTGGGCTCCGGCGGAGGCTTTCCGGGCGTCATCACGGCGATCTTCCTGGCCGAGGCACAGGATGGATGGGTTCATCTGGTGGAGAGCAACCAGAAGAAAGCGGCGTTTCTCCGGGTTGCGCTGAACGAGACCGGCGCGCGAGGCTCTGTTCATCCTTTGCGAATCGAGGCAGCTCCCAAAGCTCTCCCCGACTGTGATCGGATCTCCGCTCGGGCCTTGGCTGAGCTCGATCAGCTGCTTTCTTATGCGTCCGGCTGGATGATCGGGACAAATGCAAGGGCATTTTTTCATAAAGGCCGGGATTACTCCGCTGAAATCGAAAAAGCCCGTGGCCGCTGGGCGTTCGATCTGATAAAGCACAAGAGTGCCGTCGAGCCGGATTCCGTGATTCTCGAGATAAGTCATTTAAGGCACAAAGAACCCTAGATCCTTAGGTGCGGCATGTTCGAGAAGAACCGGATCATCACCATAGCCAATCAGAAAGGCGGCGTTGGCAAGACGACGACCGCCATCAACCTCGCCACCGCGCTCGCTGCCATCGGAGAGCGTGTGCTGATCGTCGATCTGGACCCTCAGGGCAATGCCAGTACCGGGTTGGGGATTGAGCGCAGGGACCGCAAGCTATCATCCTATGATCTTCTCATGGGTTACAACAGGATTGGGGAAATCGCCCTGGAGACGGCGGTTCCGAACCTTTCCATCGTCCCCTCGACCATGGACCTCTTGGGCTTCGAGATGGAAATCTCCCA
Organism: Neorhizobium sp. CSC1952; assembly: GCF_030378245.1. Classification (NCBI taxonomy): domain Bacteria; kingdom Pseudomonadati; phylum Pseudomonadota; class Alphaproteobacteria; order Hyphomicrobiales; family Rhizobiaceae; genus Neorhizobium; species Neorhizobium sp. CSC1952. Next base: position 1,841,268 of record NZ_CP128416.1, read on the forward strand.
GGCGTCCGATCGCGCTTTCAAGCTGCGGCGCGCCCTCGGCAGCGACGAGGCGATGGCCTATTCCTACATCCTTCTCGATTGCCCGCCTTCCTTCAACCTTCTGACGATGAATGCCATGGCTGCCGCCCATTCGGTGCTGGTGCCGCTGCAATGCGAATTTTTCGCGCTCGAAGGCTTGAGCCAGCTTTTGGAAACTGTCGATCAGGTGCGTCGCACGGTAAACCCGTCGCTCGACATCCAGGGCATCGTATTGACCATGTTCGATGCGCGCAACAATCTCGCGCAACAGGTCGTGAGCGACGTTCGAACCTATCTGGGGGAAAAAGTCTACCATACGTTGATTCCGCGCAACGTTCGCGTGTCCGAAGCGCCTTCCTATGGCAAGCCCGCAATTCTCTACGATCTCAAATGTGCAGGCAGCCAGGCATATCTGCAGCTGGCTTCGGAAGTGATTCAGCGGGAACGCCGCCGCAAGGCCGCCTGACGGCCTTTAGACAGACGGGTAAAGAAGAATGAGTGACGATCTCTCGAAGCGCCGCCTTGGGCGTGGCCTTGCAGCACTTATCGGCGAAATGGATCAGCCGCTGCCGGTGGACAGCGCTCCCCGAAGCGTCAATCCGGACCGCATGGTGCCGATCGAGCATGTTTCGCGCAATCCGAAGAATCCGCGCCGGAATTTCGATGAGAACGAATTGCAGGATCTGGCGAGTTCAATTCGCCAGCACGGCATCGTTCAACCGGTCGTCGTTCGCCCGACGGGCTCCAATCAATATGAGATCATCGCCGGAGAGCGACGCTGGCGGGCCGCGCAGCTTGCGGGCCTGATCGAGATTCCGGTCATCGTTCGCGATGTGGACGACCGGACCGCGCTCGAAATCGCGATTGTGGAAAACGTTCAGCGCTCGGATCTCAATCCTTTAGAAGAGGCATTGGGTTACGAGCAGCTCATCGCGGAGCATGGCTATACCCAGAACGACCTCGGCGAAATTATCGGCAAGAGCCGAAGCCATGTGGCGAACAGCCTTCGCCTTTTGAAGCTGCCGGAACCGGTTCGGGAGATGCTCGCATCCGGCAGCTTATCGGCAGGACATGCCCGGGCGTTGATCACCACGTCTGATCCTGCAGCGCTCGCCCGTACGATCGTCGCCAAAGGCATGTCGGTTCGCGATGCGGAGCGGCTGGCTCAGAACGATATCAAGGCTCAGTCGGAACCGGCATCCGTTTCGAAGCCGGAACAAAAGGATTCGGATACCCTTGCTCTGGAGCGAACGCTCTCGGACGCGCTGGGTCTCGAAGTCAGGATCAATCACAAGAATGGCGGCGGTCACATCCGGATCGCATACCGGACGCTGGAGCAGCTCGAGGATATCTGCCGGCTTCTGGAGCGCCGGTAGTATCGTCTAGCGGCTCGACTGGAGAGCTGTAGCCATCAGCGTGTGAAGAGCAATGCTGGGCTCCAGGGCCTGCTTCTGGCGCGACATCAGAATGGCGGCCTGCAATCTTTCCGTTTCACGGGCAAGTGCTGCCGAATTCCAGGTTCTCAGGGCCTTTTCGACGATCGGTTTCCGCTTGAAGTGAATATGCCGGCCGAGCGTCATCATGACCTGGCCGGTCTGCAGCTTCTTTTCCTCCATCTCCGCCTTCATCAGATCCAGCATCTGGAATTGCCTGAGGCAGGATTGCAGAACCAGGAAAACGGGCGTTTTCGAAGACAGAACCTTCTGGATAGCGCGCTGCAAGGTAGGTAGATCGCCGCTGAGGATCGCATCGACCGCCTCGTCTGCGGAGACGCTGCTTGCATCTCCGATGATTTCGTCGACGTTCTCTTCCTCCACCATCCCCTTGCCGCGGCAATAGAGAGCGAGCTTGCGGATCTCGTTGCGGGAGGCCACTCGGTCTCCCCCGAGCAGCTCCAGGAGCCTCTGGCGGGCAGCAGGAGTTATTCCGAGGTTTTCGCTGCCGAGTTCGGTATCGATGAGGCCGTTCAGAGCTTTTACGTCGTCGGCGTAGCACGGGACGATGGCAATCGTCTTTGCCGGCTCGGCGATCTTGCGCAGGCCGCTGCCCTTCTTGAGGTCGCCGGCTTCAACGATGAGGATGTTGGCGGGCGGAGGTCCGTCAGCCAGTACCTGCATCGCGTCCAGCAATGGCTTCTCGTTGGCGGCGCCACGTAGCCAGACAAGCTTCGAACCACCGAAGAGGCCGAGCGAATTGACCTCGTCCAGCAGGCGTCCCGGATCGCCCTGGAGATCCGATATGTCGAGCTTCAGCATGGCAAAGGGGTCGTCCTGGGAGACCCCGGTCTTGCCGGCGACAACCGCTGCGCGCTCCGAGACGAGGCCCCGGTCGGGACCATAGATCACGAAAATCCTGTAGAGCTCGGCGCCCTTCCCGGCAAAGCGGTCGAATTCGTGGGACTTTACTTCTGCCATACCGTCTGCGGCTGGGGTTCGCGCGCCAGCGCGATGGCGATTTCGGCGCGGATGAATTCAGCGAGTTCTCGAGCAGCACGGTTCTCCGCATCGCGAATAGCCCGCAGCTTTGCGAAGCCCTGCCCCGAAACGTCGATCAGCGATACGACATCGCGCTTGCCGGATTTCAACACCTGGCCGTCGCTCACGCGCGTCAGCGTGTAGGTCGCCTCCACCTGCACACGACCCGGAACCGGCACGCCGGTCGAAGATACGTTGTCCTCATCCTCGTCATCGAGGATGCTCGTCGCCGTGCTTTTGGCGCTCAGCTTCACGTCATAGGCGGGCCGCACGGATTCACCCGCGCCGCCGGATGTCAGGAAAACCAGATGGTTGCGGACAACCTGATCGATCCGGTTCTGAGGCTGAGAAAAGCCGACCGCTGCCAGACGTTCGCCGGTGCCTGACGCCTCGGAATAAAGCGGACGCACCTGGCAACCGGCAAGAAATGCAAGCATGACCAGGCCGGAAACGAACCCGATGCGGCGAAGAAAGCGGTCAGACGACAATGTTCACGATCCTTTGTGGAACGACGATGATCTTCCTCGGCACTCGGCCATCAAGAGCCGCCTTCACCGCATCCAGCGCCAGAACCGCAGCCTCGACGGCACTTTGATCCGCGTCGCGCGCAATTGTCAATTCGGCTCGCTTCTTGCCGTTGATCTGGACCGGCAGTGTGACATCGTTCTCGACGACCAGGGCCTCGTCGTATTGCGGCCAGGCCGTCTCGGCGAGAAGTTCCCTGTTGCCGAGCGTCGCCCAGCATTCCTCGGCCAGATGCGGCGTCATGGGAGCGACGATCTGGATCAGGATTTCGGCGGCGTTGCGGACAGCGGCGCGATAGGCGACATCGCCCTCGCCGGCTGCGACCCTGCCCAGCGGCGCGGCAAGCGCGTTCACGAGCTCATAGATCCGCGCCACCGCCTTGTTGAAGGAAAGCTTGTCGTAGTCGCCCTGGACAGCCTTCAGCGTCTTGTGAGCGAGCTGGGAAATCTCCAGGGCCTCACCTTCCTTAGCCGGAGTCGGATCGATATTCGCCAGGTTCCCGGAAGCTTCCGAAATCAGCCGCCAGAGGCGCTGCGTGAAACGGTGAGCGCCCTCGACACCCGCTTCCGACCAGATGACGTCACGATCCGGCGGCGAATCGGAGAGCACGAAGAACCGGGCGGTATCGGCGCCGTAGGAGGCGATGATATCGTCCGGATCGACGACATTCTTCTTCGACTTCGACATCTTTTCGATGGCGCCGATCGCCACTTCCTCGCCGGTGGACAGCAGCGTTGCACGCCGTTTGCCATCGGCTTCCTCGATACGGATATCGGCGGGAGCAACCCACTCGCCGTTCGGACCGGAGCCGCGGCGATAGGTTTCATGGACGACCATACCCTGTGTGAAGAGGCCCTTGAAGGGCTCCTTGACATCGACATGGCCCGTTTCCCGCATGGCACGGGTGAAGAAACGCGAATAGAGAAGGTGCAGGATCGCGTGTTCGATGCCGCCGATATACTGGTCCACCGGCAGCCACCGATTGGCGACGGCCGGGTCGGTCGGTTCGCTTTCCCACGGCGCGGTGAAGCGGGTGAAGTACCAGCTGGAATCCACGAACGTGTCCATCGTATCCGTTTCCCGGCGTGCGTCCTTGCCGCATTGCGGGCAGGCGACGTGGCGCCAGGTCGGGTGACGGTCAAGCGGATTGCCGGGCTGATCGAAGGTCACGTCATCCGGCAGCTTCACCGGCAGGTCCTTCTTCGGCACCGGCACGACGCCGCAGTCGTCGCAGTGGATGACCGGGATCGGGCAACCCCAATAGCGCTGGCGGGAAACGCCCCAGTCGCGCAGCCGGAAATTGACCTTCCGTTCAGCCTGCGGGCGGTTTCCGAGCGGTGTGTTCGACAGTTTGTCGGCGACGATGTCGAAAGCCTCGGTCGTGCTCTTGCCATCCAGAAAGCGCGAATTGATCATCACGCCGTCGTCCGTATAGGCGGTATCGCCGATCGCGAAGGCCGCGGCATCGCCGTCCTTCGGCATGACGACAGGAACAACGGGCAGGCCGTATTTGCGGGCGAAATCCAGGTCGCGCTGGTCTCCGGACGGGCAGCCGAAAATGGCTCCCGTGCCGTATTCCATCAGCACGAAATTGGCGACATAGACCGGCAGCTCCCAGGAGGGATCGAGCGGGTGCTTCACCCGAATACCGGTATCCATGCCCTTCTTCTCCGCCGTTTCCAGCGCGGCGAGCGATGTGCCCTGATGCCGGCACTCCTCAGCGAAAGCTTCGATAGCCGGATTCGTCTCGGCAACCGCCCTGGCCAGCGGATGATCGGCGGCGATCGCCAGGAAGGAGGCGCCGAACAGCGTGTCGGGACGGGTGGTATAGACCTCGATTTCCTTCTTGACGACGTCGTCGGCAGCCAGTTCGGCAAGAAGCGCCTGACTGTTCGGGGAGATTTCCCAACGGATCGTCAGACCTTCGGAACGGCCGATCCAGTTCTTCTGCATCAGCCGGACCTTTTCCGGCCACTGATCGAGCGTATCCAGCGCATCGAGCAGATCCTGGCTGAAATCCGTGATCTTGAAGAACCACTGCACCAGCTCGCGCTGCTCCACCAGCGCGCCGGAACGCCAGCCGCGGCCATCGATGACCTGCTCGTTGGCCAGAACCGTCTGGTCGACGGGATCCCAGTTGACCTTGGACTGCTTGCGGTAGACCAGCCCCTTTTCCATCATGTCGAGGAAAAGATGCTGCTGCTGCTGATAATATTCGACATCGCAGGTGGCGAATTCGCGCGACCAGTCCAGCGACAGGCCCATGGCCTTCAGCTGCGCCTTCATGGATTCGATGTTCTGGTAAGTCCAGGTTTTCGGATGCACCTTGTTGTCGCGAGCGGCATTTTCCGCCGGCATGCCGAAGGCATCCCAGCCCATGGGATGAAGCACGTTGAAACCGCGGGCGCGCTTGTAGCGGGCGACGACGTCTCCCATCGCATAATTCCGGACGTGTCCCATGTGGATACGGCCGGAGGGATAGGGAAACATTTCAAGAACGTAATATTTCTCGCGCGGGTCGCCATTGTCGGTTTCGAAAACCTTGGCCTCGCTCCACGTCTGTTGCCAGCGGGGCTCGGCATCGCGCGGATTGTAACGTTCAGTCGCCATTTCGATGATATTCCGGGAAAATAGGATCAAGAGTCGGGCGAGACCTTCACCACGAAAGCCCGCAAGCGTCAAGTTTTACAGGGCCGGGAAGGGCCAAGTTTCGGGCAAACACCCTTGGCAGAGGCTTATATGAGAGCTATGCGCTGACTTCGCAAGAAACATGGAAGGTCGGTCATGAGCGTCGAAGAACGGCTGCAGGATGTGAAGGCACGGATCGAGAAGGCGGAGCGCCAGGCCAGGCGGCCAAAAGGGGCGGTGACCCTGGTCGCCGTTTCCAAGACGTTCGATGCCGAGCACATCCGGCCTGTGATTGCCGCCGGCCAGCGGGTTTTCGGTGAAAACCGCGTGCAGGAGAGCCAGGCGAAATGGCCCGAGCTGAAAACGGAAACGCCGGATATCGAACTGCATCTGATCGGTCCGCTGCAATCCAACAAGGCGGCGGATGCCGTGGCGCTGTTCGACGTGATTGAGACGGTCGACCGTGACAAGATCGCCCGGGCGCTCGCCGACGAGATGAAGAAGCAGGGCAAGGCCCCGAAGCTTTATGTGCAGGTGAATACCGGTTTGGAACCGCAGAAGGCGGGGATCGAGCCGAAGCAGACCAAAGCCTTCGTGGATCTCTGCCGGAGGGAACTGGGCCTTCCGATCGAAGGGCTGATGTGCATTCCGCCGGCGGAGGAAAACCCCGGTCCGCATTTCGCACTGCTCGCGAAGCTTGCCCGGGAATGCGGCGTCGAAAAGCTTTCCATGGGCATGTCCGGCGATTTCGAAACGGCGATCGAGTTCGGTGCGACCAGTGTTCGCGTCGGCTCGGCGATTTTCGGCGCCCGGTAGCGAAGACAAGAAAACTAGAGCTTTCGTCGGGCTTTCCCGCACCTCCCGCGCACCCTAGATTGATTCGATCCAGGCAGCGCGATGTAACGGGAGGTGCAGATGCAAAGCCGCTATTTCGAAGCCTATGAGGGCTGGCAGAAGGATCCGGAGGGATTCTGGAGGAATGCCGCCGCCGCTATCGACTGGTTCAAGGCGCCGGAGAAGATCTTCGACGGAGAGCAGGGCGTCTACGGCCGCTGGTTTACCGGCGGGGAGACCAATACCTGCCATAATTGCCTGGACCGGCATGTGGCTGCGGGCCGCGGCGGGCAACGTGCCTTCATCTACGACAGCGCCATGACCGGTGCCAAGAAGAGCTTCACCTACGAAGACGTGCTTTCCGAGGTAAAGGCGATCGCCGCAGCCCTTCGCAATCTCGGCATCGAGAAGGGCGACCGGGTCGTCATCTACATGCCAATGGTGCCGGAAGCGATCTTTTCCATGCTGGCCTGTGCGCGGCTCGGCGCCGTCCACTCCGCCGTCTTCGGGGGCTTCTCGGCGCAGGAGCTCGCGGCACGGCTGAACGATTCGGAAGCGAAACTGGTGATCAGCGCCAGCTGCGGCCTCGAGCCCGGACGGATCGTCGCCTACAAGCCGCTGCTCGATCAGGCGATCGAGCTTGCCCGCGTGAAGCCCCGACACTGCCTGATCCTGCAGCGCGAGCAGCTCCAGGCGGCGCTGCGGCCCGATCGCGGCGAGCTGGATTTTGCCGAGACGGTCGGGAAGGCTCGAGGCACTGAGGTGGAATGCGTGCCGGTGAAGGCGACCGATCCGCTCTACATCCTCTACACATCCGGAACGACCGGCCAGCCGAAGGGCGTCGTGCGCGACAATGGCGGGCATATGGTGGCGCTCCACTGGAGCATGGAGAACATCTTCGGGATGAAGCCCGGCGAGGTGTTCTGGACCGCCTCGGACATCGGCTGGGTGGTCGGCCATTCCTATATCGTCTACGCGCCGCTGCTTGCGGGCAATACGAGCGTCATCTTCGAAGGCAAGCCGGTCGGCACGCCGGATGCGGGGACCTTCTGGCGCGTCGTCAGCGATCATGACGTGAAGGTGCTGTTCACGGCGCCAACGGCCTTCCGCGCGATCCGCCGCGACGATCCGGAGGGGGAACTCGTCGCAAACTACGACCTGCTCGGCATGCGGGCCCTGTTTCTCGCCGGCGAGCGCGCCGATCCGGAAACGCTGAAATGGGCCGAGCAAAAGCTCAAGATCCCGGTCATCGATCATTGGTGGCAGACGGAGACCGGCTGGCCGATCGCCGCCAATACGGTGGGGCTCGGCCTGATGCCGGTGAAGCACGGTTCCGCGACGCGGCCGATGCCGGGTTACACGCTCGACGTGCTGGACGATGCCGGCCATCCGGTGCCGCGCGGCACGCTCGGCAATATCGTCGTCAAGCTGCCTCTGCCGCCCGGCTGCCTCGTCACCTTCTGGAACGCGGACCAGAGATTCCGCGAGGCCTGCCTCGAAGACTTCCCCGGCTATTACAAGACGGCCGATGCCGGAATGATGGACGAGGAGGGGTACATCTTCGTCATGGCGCGCACCGACGACATCATCAACTGCGCCGGCCATCGGCTTTCGACCGGGGCGATGGAAGAGGTCTGCGCCAAGCATCCCGACGTCGCGGAATGTGCCGTGATCGGGGTGCACGACGCCACCAAGGGGCAGATCCCCTGTGGCTTCATGGTGCTGAAGAACCACGTTTCACGGGAAACCTCGATCATCGCGAAGGAAGTCGCCGAACTGGTGCGCAACGAGATCGGCCCCGTGGCGGCCTTCAAGACGGTGATGATCGTCAACCGCCTGCCGAAGACCCGGTCGGGAAAGATCCTGCGCGGCACAATGCAGAAAATCGCGGACGACATGCCCTGGAAAATGCCGGCGACGATCGACGATCCGGCAATCCTCGATGAAATCACCGCCATCCTCAAGGCAAACGGCTATGCACGCGAGGGAAATGGCCTGAAGCAGAGCGCATGAAAAAAGCCCCGGAGAGGTTCCCCGGGGCTTTCCGATGATCGGATGGCGGCTCGTTCAGAAACGGCCGTCCTCGTCTTCTTCTTCGTCGCGGCGGTTGGACTTGAGCGAGCTGAGCTTCGCAAAGACCGCATCCGCGTCGATTTCCTTTTCTTCCTCGCGCTCGCCGCGATAGCCGAAATCGAGGTTCTCGGTCTCGGACGCGGGCTGCAGCGATGCGCCGGCTTCGGCCGCCGTGGGCAGCGGACGGCCTTTGGAGGCCTTTTCCACTTCGAGGTCGAGATCGATCTGGCTGCAGAGGCCGAGGGTAACCGGGTCCATCGGCGTCAGGTTGGCCGAGTTCCAGTGGGTGCGTTCGCGGATTTGCTCGATGGTCGACTTGGTCGTGCCGACGAGGCGGGAAATCTGTGCGTCCTTGAGTTCCGGATGATTGCGGACCAGCCAGAGGATGGCGTTCGGGCGATCCTGACGCTTCGAGACCGGCGTGTAGCGCGGGCCGCGGCGCTTCGATTCCGGTACGCGGACCTTCGGTTCGGAAAGCTTGAGCTTGTAATTCACGTCGGCCTCGCCGCGGGCGATCTCGTCGCGGGAAAGCTGGCCGGTGGCGATCGGGTCGAGGCCCTTGATGCCCTGTGCCGCTTCGCCGTCTGCGATCGCCTTCACTTCGAGCGGGTGAAGCTTGCAGAACTGGGCGATCTGATCGAAGGAAAGAGCGGTGTTGTCGACGAGCCAGACAGCCGTCGCCTTCGGCATGAGCAATGTTTGGGCCATGGGTATAGTTCCTCTGTCCGTCCGCGCCGGTGTCGCGGGCCGTGGGTATCAACCACAATTTCCGGGAATTCACCGCCCTATAATCGAAATGGGACAGAATTGCAAATCTTCAAACCGGATGTCTTCAAACCAAATGGACCGTTTGTCTAATTGCCGCTCTTGCCTCACCTGTTATGAATGCGGCACATATCCGCTGACGGTCCGATGCGTCGTCCTCAGTGGCAATCAGGGAGGAGTTCATGTCCGAAAAAGTCTATCCGGTCCTCAAATCCGCGAAAACGCGGGCCCTCATCGACAAGGACAAATACGAAAAGTGGTACGAGGAGAGCGTCGAGGATCCGGACAAGTTCTGGGGAAAGCACGGCAAGCGCATCGACTGGTTCAAGCCCTATACCAAGGTGAAGAACACGTCGTTCAAGGGCAAGGTCTCGATCAAGTGGTTCGAGGACGGGCTGACCAACGTCTCCTACAACTGTATCGACCGCCACCTGAAGACCCATGGCGAACGTACGGCGCTGATCTGGGAAGGCGACAATCCCTATATCGACAAGAAGATCACCTATAACCAGCTCTACGATCAGGTCTGCCGGCTGGCGAACGTCCTGAAGAAGCACGGCGTCAAGAAGGGCGACCGCGTCACGATCTACATGCCGATGATCCCGGAAGCGGCCTATGCGATGCTCGCCTGCGCCCGCATCGGCGCGGTCCATTCGGTCGTCTTCGGCGGTTTCTCGCCGGAGGCGCTGGCCGGCCGCATCATCGACTGCCAGTCCACTTTCGTGATCACCTGCGACGAAGGCGTGCGCGGCGGCAAGCCGGTGCCGCTCAAGGACAATACCGATACGGCGATCCATATCGCCGCGCGCCAGCACGTGATCGTCAACAAGGTCCTGGTCGTGCGCCGCACGGGCGGCAAGACCGGCTGGGCGCCGGGCCGCGACCTCTGGTACCACCAGGAGACGGCCAGCGTGAAGCCGCATTGCGAGCCCGTGAAGATGAAGGCGGAGGACCCGCTCTTCATCCTTTACACGTCCGGTTCGACCGGCAAGCCGAAGGGCGTGCTGCACACGACCGGCGGCTATCTCGTCTTCGCCGCGATGACCCATGAATATGTCTTCGACTACCATGACGGCGATATCTACTGGTGCACCGCGGACGTGGGCTGGGTCACCGGCCATTCCTATATCGTCTACGGGCCGCTGGCGAACTGCGCCACCTCGCTGATGTTTGAGGGCGTGCCGAATTTCCCGGACCAGGGGCGTTTCTGGGAGATCGTCGACAAGCACAAGGTCAACATCTTCTACACGGCGCCGACGGCCATCCGGTCCCTGATGGGCGCCGGGGACGAATTCGTGAAGCGCTCTTCCCGGGAAAGCCTGCGCCTGCTCGGCACGGTCGGCGAGCCGATCAATCCGGAGGCCTGGGAATGGTATTACAATGTGGTCGGCGACGGCCGCTGCCCGGTCGTCGATACGTGGTGGCAGACGGAGACCGGCGGCCACATGATCACGCCGCTGCCGGGGGCCACAGACCTAAAGCCGGGTTCGGCCACCAAGCCCTTCTTCGGCGTGAAGCCGGAGCTCGTCGACAACGAGGGCAATGTGCTGGAGGGTGCCGCCGACGGCAATCTCTGCATCTCCGACAGCTGGCCGGGCCAGATGCGCACCGTCTATGGCGACCATGAACGCTTTGTGCAAACCTATTTCTCGACCTACAAAGGGAAATATTTCACGGGCGACGGCTGCCGCCGCGACGAGGACGGCTATTACTGGATCACCGGCCGGGTCGACGACGTGCTGAACGTCTCCGGCCACCGCCTCGGCACGGCGGAAGTGGAATCGGCGCTCGTCTCGCACAATCTCGTGTCGGAAGCGGCCGTCGTAGGCTATCCGCACAATATCAAGGGGCAGGGCATCTATTGCTACGTCACCCTGATGGCCGGCCATGAAGGCAGTGATGCGCTACGCCAGGAGCTCGTCAAGCATGTCCGCAACGAGATCGGCCCGATCGCGGCGCCGGACAAGATCCAGTTCGCGCCCGGCCTGCCGAAGACCCGGTCCGGCAAGATCATGCGCCGCATCCTGCGCAAGATCGCCGAGGACGATTTCGGCGCGCTCGGCGATACCTCGACCCTTGCCGATCCGGCCGTCGTGGACGACCTGATCGCCAACCGCCAGAACAAGGCGGGCTGATGTTGCGAGAGGCCGTCCGCGAAACCGGGCGGCCTCTCAGTCGGCGGGGCAAATCTCTCTTGGCTTGTGGCCGCCGTCATAGGTCTGCACGAGACCGGCGAGAAGCAGATCATCTGCAACGCTCCGGCCGTCGAGCAGCTTCACGTCCGCAACGATGCGGCCGAAATATTTGTCCCCGGCGATGCGGGTCAGCTGAATTCCGCGTGACTTTGCCGTGAGCGCTTCGAGGGCATGCTGCGCATCAAGCCCGGCTTCGCGAATGCGCAGGCATTTCGACTTCAGCTCCGGCGCGTCGATGCCGCGGATGCGGACATAAACTTCCATCTTCTGCTGCGGCCAGGGCTGCGCTTCGACGAGCAGCGTATCGCCATCGATGATGCGCAGGATTTCAGCGGCGACAGGCCCGGAGATTTCGTCGCGCGCCGGGGCTGCGGTGGCGAACACCGCGGCAAATCCAGCGAGAATCAGGCCCGTCTTCATCATGGAAAGGAATAAATTCCGATCACCGGATGAAGTCAATAGGAATATTTACCTCAGAAATCGATCGCGCGGCCGTTGATCTCCCAATCGCCGAAGCGAGCGGGGTCGGCGCCGCCGCGGCCGCCGAATTCCTCCGGCATCGCGACTTTTGCCGCTGCCTGACGGCGCTCTTCGGCTTCCTTCAGCGCTCGCTGGGCGGCAGGCGAAAGCGGCTTCTTCGTACCGCCTTCTTCGGGTACTGTTTCGCTATTGTCGTTGTCTGCGTTCTGCATTTTTTCCATCACCGGATGGTTTATTGAAAATTGCGGTTGAATTGACCACATCATAGGGCGTTCGCCGGCGCGGGAAAACCCTCGGGCGACCTGGCAACGGGAGAGATGACGATGAATGTGATGCGCACCGCCATGCTTCTGGCCTTCATGACGGCCCTGTTCATGGGGGTCGGCTTCCTGATCGGCGGCACAAGCGGCATGATGATCGCCCTGGTCATCGCCGCGGGCATGAACCTGTTTTCCTATTGGAATTCCGACAAGATGGTGCTTTCGGCCTATCATGCGCAGGAAGTCGATCAGCGCACCGCGCCGGAATTCTATACCATGATCCGGGATCTGGCGGCCAATGCCGGCCTGCCGATGCCGAAGGTCTATATCTACGATAATCCGCAGCCGAACGCGTTTGCGACCGGCCGCAATCCGCAGAATGCCGCCGTCGCGGCTTCGACCGGCCTTCTCCAGCGGCTGACGCATGAGGAAGTCGCGGGTGTCATGGCGCACGAACTCGCTCATATCCAGAACCGTGACACGCTGACCATGACGATCACTGCAACGCTTGCCGGTGCGATCTCCATGCTCGGCAATTTCGCCTTCTTCTTCGGCGGCAACCGGGAGAACAACAATAATCCGCTCGGCTTCGTCGGCGTGCTGGTGGCGATGATCGTCGCGCCGCTGGCGGCCATGCTGGTGCAGATGGCGATCAGCCGCACGCGCGAATATTCCGCCGACCGGCGCGGCGCCGAAATCTGCGGCAATCCGCTCTGGCTCGCCTCGGCGCTCGCCAAGATCGCGGGTGCCGCACATGCGATCCCCAACTACGAAGCGGAGCGCAATCCCGCAACCGCCCATATGTTCATCATCAATCCGCTGTCCGGCGAGCGCATGGACAATCTGTTCTCGACCCATCCCAACACCGAGAACCGCATTGCCGCCCTGCAGCAGATGGCCGGCGAGTTCCGCGGCGGCGCCTCGACGGCGGGGTTCAGCACTGATAGACCGCAGCGCACCGCGCGCTCCGTTCCGAATATCGGCTGGGGCCGCGGTTCGGACGAATCGCGCAAAGGTCCCTGGTCTTGAACGACAAGAAGAACAAGAAGCCTTCCAAACCATCGGAATATCGCAGAAAGCCGGCCTCGCCCGTTCAGGGCGACGGTCTTGGGAAGCCCGGGCTTGAGGTTCGGGCCACGGCAGCCAAATTGCTGGCGGCCGTCGTCGATCGCAGGATATCGCTCGACGGCATGCTCGACCTCACGCACGGCAATCCGGCCTACAAGGCGCTTGGCGAAGCCGATCGGGCGCTGACGCGGGCGATCCTCACGACGGCGCTTCGCCATCTGCCGCGGATCGAGGCGGCGATCGCCTCGCTGATCGATACGCCTCTGCCGGAAGGGGCGCGGGCCCTGCATCACGTGCTGGTCGTTGCGGCAACGCAGATCCTGTATCTCGACATTCCCTCGCATGCGGCTGTCGATCTTGCGGTCGAGCAGGCCAATCGCGACCCGCGCAACCGCCGTTTTGCCAAGCTGGTCAACGCCGTGCTGCGCCGGCTGGTACGGGAGAAGGACGGGGTTCTTGCGAAGGTTGCCGCTGTTTCTCCGGTGCCGGCATGGTTCCGGGAGCGGCTGATCGCCAGCTACAGCGAGAAGGAGGTAGAGCGTATCGCAGAAGCGCAGCTCGTGCCGCCGGCCATCGACCTGACGGTGAAGTCCGAGCCGGAGGCCTGGGCGGGCAGGCTCGGCGGCAAGGTCCTGCCGACCGGCAGCGTGCGCATGCCGGTTTTCGAAGGTGCGGTTTCGGCACTCGAAGGTTTTGCGGAAGGAGCCTGGTGGGTGCAGGACGCGGCCGCCGCCATTCCCGCCAAGCTGTTCGGCGATCTCAAGGGCAAGAAAGTGGCCGATCTCTGCGCCGCGCCCGGCGGCAAGACGGCGCAGCTTATCCAGGCGGGCGCACATGTCGTGGCGGTGGAACAATCCGCCAACCGGCTTGCCCGGCTCAAGGAGAACCTGGCGCGGCTGGGGCTGGAGGCCGAGCTGATCGGCGGCGACCTTTTCGATTTCCGGCCCGATGAACTGCTGGACGGCGTGCTGCTCGACGCACCCTGCTCCTCGACGGGCACGACGCGCAGGCATCCGGACGTGCTCTGGACCAAGGGACCGGAGGACATAGCCAAGCTCGCGGCGCTGCAGGAAAGGATGCTGCGCCACGCCGTCACGCTGGTGAAGCCGGGCGGCATTATCGTCTTCTCGAACTGCTCTCTCGATCCGTCGGAAGGGGAGGAACTGGTGGCGCGTGTCCTCGACGATCATCCCGAACTGAGGCGCCTGCCCGTCGAGCGCAATCACTGGCCGGGGCTGGAGGAGGCGGTTTCGCCGCTCGGCGAATTCCGCACCACGCCGGCGATGCTGCCCGGAGACGAAAAATTCGCAGGCGGCATGGACGGCTTCTTCGCGAGCGTGCTCCGGCGTCAGTAAGGCTTTATTCACCATACGGGCACATTCTTTCGAATAATCTAAAGTGATTCCCGCCGACCGGGCGGAGACCGATTCCTGCGGAGTATTTCAGATTGACGATGCGGCTCGCGGATCGCCGGAGACTTTTCTCCTTCGGCATTCGGGAAATCTGGCGCCGCCTTTGCCGGCGGTCCGCCGGACTCCGCCTCGCCGTGACGTCGTCCGCCCTGCAGGTGCCGGAAAGGCTGATCGTCGCGCCGACGGATCTGAGGGCGCTCGATCCCTTCGTCGCCGAGGAAATCCTGGAAGGCCGCTTCCCGTTGGCCGGGCGCATTCTCGAGACCTATGGCGAATCGCCCTTTTCGGTCGAGCTCCCGTCCCGCGCCTTTGCGGAGCGGCTCCATTCCTTCGCCTGGTTGCGGCACATTCGCACCAACAAGACGGAAGCGGCCTGCGCCCACGCCAGGCAGATCGTGGCGGACTGGATCGCATTGCACGGCCGGCGCCCGAAAGGGATGGCGTGGGAGCCGAATGTCGCTGCGGAGCGGGTGGTTGCCTGGCTCTCCCACTCGACCGTCGTGCTGCAGGGAGCGGAAGCCGGATTCTACCGGCGTTTCATGCGAAGCCTCGCCTATCAGGTCCGATATCTGAGAAAGATAGCCGGCTGCACGCCGGAAGGCGAGACGCGGCTGAAACTCAGGATCGCGCTTGCCATGGCCTCCATCTCCATGCCGACGCGTGCCGCCTATATCCGCCGGGAGGGCATGCGGCTCGACCGCGAGCTGGAGCGGCAGATCATGGCGGACGGCGGGCACGTATCGCGCAATCCGCGGACCGTCCTCGACCTTCTGATCGACCTTCTGCCGCTCCGCCAGACCTATATCAATCTCGGCCACGACCTGCCGCCGAAGCTCATCCCGACGATCGACCGCATGTATCCGGCGCTGCGGTTCTTCCGGCACCAGGATGGCGATCTCGCGCTCTTCAACGGTGCAAGCGCCACGCCGGCGAGCGAGCTGCTGTCGGTGCTGCGATACGACGAAACGGCGGGCAAGCCGTTCAAGGCCCTGCCGCATATGAATTACCACAGGCTTTCGGCGGAGGGGACCACGCTGATCGTCGATACGGGGCGTCCGCTTTCCCCGGCGCTTTCGCGGGGTGCTCATGCCGGTTGCCTTTCCTTCGAAATGTCGTCCGGCCGGCATCGCTTCATCGTCAATTGCGGCGCGCCGAAATATGCGGGAAAGAATTACCGGCAGATCGCCCGCTCGACGGCCGCCCATTCCACCGTGACGCTGAACGAGACCTCGTCCAGCCGCTTCGCCCGTTCCCGCTTTACCGGCCCGTTGATGCTTGGCGGCGTTTCGGACGTACAGGTCGAGCGGTGGGACGATGTGCATGGCAACGACTGGCTGCGCGCCAGCCATGACGGCTATCTTACTGAACTCGGCTATTTTCACGAGCGCGAAATCGGCCTCAACCGCAGTGGCGACAAGATCAAGGGGCACGACCGGCTGTTCCTGCCGGAAGGCGAGGAGGCCAACGGCGAGCCCGTTGCGGCCGTGGCGCGTTTCCACATCCATCCCGCGATCATGCTTTCGCGCCGGGACGAGGAAAGCGTCACAATGCGCGCCGCCGACGGCGAGAGCTGGATTTTTGCCGCCCCCGGTCTCGATCTCCTGATCGACGAAGACATTTTCTTTGCGGATGTTTCCGGGGTGCGGCCGAGCCAGCAGCTCGTGATCGAGTTTTCTCCGCCCGAAACCCTGGAGATCCGCTGGATGCTGAGGCGGGGCGAATAGCCATTTCATCCGGAGCGAAGCTGTGCTAACCGGCGGCCATCTTTTGATGGCGCCCGGTTGCGTGGCGCGTTTTGAGGAGAGACCGATGGCCGTCGTTTCCAAGAAAATCCCCGCTCCCGACCGCATCAGGATCCGCACGGCGCTGCTTTCGGTCTCCGACAAGACGGGCATCGTCGAGCTTGCCAAGGCGCTCGCCGAGCAGGGCGTGAAGCTTATTTCGACCGGTGGCACGCACAAGGCGATCGCAGCCGCCGGCCTGGCCGTGACCGACGTTTCGGAGGTCACGGGGTTCCCGGAGATCATGGACGGGCGCGTCAAGACGTTGCATCCGACCGTGCATGGTGGGCTTCTCGCCATTCGCGACGATGCGGAACACACCGACTCCATGAAGGAACACGGCATCGAGGGCATCGATCTCGCCGTCATCAACCTCTACCCCTTCGAGGAAGTGCGCGCCGCGGGCGGCGATTATCCGACAACGGTGGAAAACATCGATATCGGCGGCCCGGCGATGATCCGCGCGTCCGCCAAGAACCATGCCTATGTGACGATCGTCACCGATCCCTCCGATTATCCGGCGCTGATCGAGGCTTTGCGCACGAACGACGGCCAGACCGTCTATGCCTTCCGCCAGAAGCTCGCGGCCAAGGCCTATGCCCGCACCGCGGCCTATGACACGGCGATCTCCAACTGGTTCGCCGAGGCGCTCGACATCGAGATGCCGCGCTACCGCACCATCGGCGGCGTCCTCAAGGAAGAGATGCGTTACGGCGAGAACCCGCACCAGAGCGCCGGCTTCTACGTGACCGGCGAGAACCGGCCGGGTGTCGCGACCGCCACGCTGCTGCAGGGCAAGCAGCTCTCCTACAACAACATCAACGATACTGACGGCGCCTTCGAGCTGATCGCCGAATTCTCGCCGGAAAAGGCGCCGGCCTGCGCGATCATCAAGCATGCCAATCCCTGCGGTGTCGCGACCGGCCCGACGCTGAAGGACGCTTATCTGCGCGCGCTCGCCTGCGATTCGACGTCTGCCTTCGGCGGCATCATCGCGCTGAACCAGCTGCTCGACGGAGAGACGGCCGAGGAAATCGTCAAGCTGTTCACGGAAGTCATCATCGCGCCTGAAGTTTCGGAAGAGGCGAAGGCGATCATCGCCAGGAAGCCGAACCTGCGTCTGCTCGTCACCGGCGGCCTGCCGGACCCGCGCTCGCGCGGCATCACGGCCAAGACGGTTTCCGGCGGCCTGCTTGTCCAGACCCGCGACAACGGCATGATCGAGGATATCGACCTTCGCGTCGTCACCAAGCGGGCGCCGACGCCGACCGAACTCGAAGATATGAAGTTCGCCTATAAGGTGGCGAAGCACGTGAAGTCGAACGCCATCGTCTATGCCAAGGACGGCCAGACGGCCGGCATCGGCGCCGGTCAGATGAGCCGCGTCGATTCCGCCCGCATCGCCGGCATCAAGGCGGAGGAGGCGGCCAGGGCCATGGGTTGGGCCGAACCGATGACCAAGGGCTCAGCGGTCGCTTCCGAAGCCTTCTTCCCCTTTGCGGACGGCCTGCTTTCGGCGATTGCGGCGGGTGCCACGGCCGTCATCCAGCCGGGCGGTTCGATGCGCGACGACGAGGTGATCGCCGCTGCCGACGAGCACGGCGTCGCGATGGTGTTCACCGGCATGCGCCACTTCCGGCACTGACTTACCGGGCGGGATTGTTGTCCGATTTATACGCCGGATAGGGTGTCGCCAACAGAAGCAGCAGTCCCGCTGCGAGGAAGATGATCAGCGTTGCCATGCCGAGCCGCGCGGAGCCGCTGGCATAGGTCATCATCGAGAAGAACAGGGTGGCGAGGAAACTCGTCGCCCGGCCGGACAGCGCGTAGATGCCGAAATAGCGGCCGGTTTCCGACAGGTCGACGCTGCGGGCGAGGTAGGAACGCGACGAGGCCTGGACGGGGCCGAAGGCGATGCCGATCAATAGCCCGAACAGGATATAGGCTTTTTCGGCGGCCGTTCCGAACAGGCCGCCGCCGTCTTCCGCCGACAGGGGCACGAGGCCGAAGAAGACGAAGCCGGGGCCGGTGGAGACGATGCCGAGCGTCGCGACAAGCAGCAGCACGAGGCTGATGATCACGACGATCTTCGATCCCAGCCGGCGATCCAGCCAGCCGGCCGCGATGCAGCCGAAGATCGCCACGACATTCAATATGATGCCGTAGATGCCGATCTCGATCGTCGCCCAGCCGAACATGCCGGCGGCGAAGGCGCCGCCGAGGATCAGGAGGCCGTTGACGCCATCCTGATAGAGCATGCGGGCGATCAGGAATTTCGTGAGGCCGGTGCGTCGTTTCAGCTCCCGCAGGGTGCCGCCGAGTTCCCTGAGCCCCGAGCGTACCGCTTCGCCGAGCGGCAGGCCCTTGCCGGCGTCCGGCGTGAAGAAGAACATCGGCAGGATGAAGAGGAAATACCAGAGGGCCGAGATGGGGCCTGTGATGCGGGCATCCTCGCCGAGATGCGGATCAAGGCCGAAGAGCGGCGGAATGCCGATCAGCGTCACGCCCGTGTCCGGACTGGCGGCCAGCAGCGCCACGACCGCGATCAGCACGATCATGCCTCCGAGATAACCGAGACCCCAGGCGATGTTGGAAATCCGGCCGACCTCGTCCTTCGAGACGATCCGCGGCATCATGGAATCGTTGAAGACCGTCGAGAATTCGGCGGCGATCGAAGCGAAGATCATGAAAATCATCGGCCAGATGATCGGAGAGCCGGGTGCGGCGAACCAGAGGGCCGAAACGCAGACGATCTTGATGACGGCGAAGAAGGCGATCCAGGGTTTGCGCGGGCCGGACTGGTCGGCGATCGAACCGAGGACCGGCGAAAGCACGGCGATGACGAGCGACGAGACCGTCGCCATGTTGCTCCATGCGGCCTGCGCCGAAACCGGGTCCTGGGTCAGACGCGAGACGAAATAGGGGCCGAAGACGAAAGTGGTCACGACCGTGAAGAACGGCTGGGCCGCCCAATCGAAGAGCATCCAGCCCCAGATGCCGCGCCGGGTGGTTTTCGCCGGCGCATCGTGCTCATGAGAAACGGCCATTCTTCCCCCGGATCAGCCTGTCTTGCGGTTGTCCTATATCGAACGCCCATGCGCAAGGTCGCCGAGAAGGCCGGCGGCAACTGTGATCTTCGGAAGGGTCAGATCGCCGCTTTCGCTCAGGGTCACCAGTTCCGTGCCGATGCGGTTTACCCGGATGCGATCGCTGCCATGCCAGGCTTCCACCGGTTTCTTCTCTTTCGGATGGCTCGTCAGCGCGGCGATGACGATATCGCGGCGGGCCGAAGCGATCTGCTGCAGGCTCCGGGAGAGCGCGAGACTCTCGTAATGGTCCGACGTGCCGATCCGCTCGCCGGCGCCGATCAGCCGGTTGACGCGGAAGGTTTCGGTCACAGCGAAATAGCTTTCGGCGGCACGCGCCATGGTTTCTCCGGTGCGATCGGCGATCAGCATGATCTCCGGCACGAGGACGAGGGTCGAAAGCAGCGTGATCTCCCGGGCAAGCGAAGCCGGAACGCCCTGTACTTCGAGCTCGGCGGCGCGGGCGGCCATTTCCACGGCACCGGCGCCGCTGATCGAGGAGCGAAGCCCCTTGATCGCGGCTCTGAGCCGGCTCATGGCGCCATCCATGTCGCCGGTGCCGACCTGCGTCTGAAGGATGAGCCGCGTGGCCTCCGCGAAGATAGCCGTCGTCCGGGCATAGAGATCGTTCTGGATCTGGCCGGAAATCCGGCCGTCGAGCGCATCGATCTC
The DNA here is from genome assembly GCF_030378245.1 of Neorhizobium sp. CSC1952. Taxonomy (NCBI): domain Bacteria; kingdom Pseudomonadati; phylum Pseudomonadota; class Alphaproteobacteria; order Hyphomicrobiales; family Rhizobiaceae; genus Neorhizobium; species Neorhizobium sp. CSC1952. The sequence goes on from NZ_CP128416.1 coordinate 1,861,539, forward strand.
GGCCCAGAGCTTCGGCAGGTCGAAACCGTCGCGGGCGAGGAAAGCGGCTTTCACGACATTGGCGGCGGTCGCGCCGGTCATGTCGCTCATCTGCTGCACGAAACCCGGCCCGCCGCGGTTGATGGCCTCATTGGCGAGCGCCGTGGCGATGATCTCGCGATGCAGGCGGTGGTTTTGAATATCGGCCCCATAGGCCTTCTGCATCCTGGTCGGGAAATAGGCGTTCAGCACGGCGGAGAAATAGGGATCGTCCGGAATGGCGCTTTCGATCAGGGCGTCGAAGAGCACGATTTTCGCATAGGAGAGCAATACGCCGATTTCGGGCCGCGTCAGCGGCCGGCCGGAAATATAACGTTCGGCAAGTTCCGCATCGTCGGGCAGGGTCTCCACCTTGCGGTTCAGGTGACCCTGGGCCTCCAGCACGGACATGAGCCGTGACAGCTCCTCACGATTGGCGGCGCCTTTCCTTTCCGTCAGGGAAATCGCCAGCGGCTGCAGGTAGTTGTTGCGCAGGACGAGACCGGCCACCTCGTCCGTCATCAAGGCGAGAAGCCGGTTGCGCTTGTCGCGGGTGAGGCGGCCGTCCTGCATGGCCGGATTGAGCGCGATCTTGATATTGACCTCGACGTCCGAGGAGTTGACGCCGGCGGAATTGTCGATGGCATCCGAATTGCAGCGCCCGCCATTGAGCGAATAGGCGATGCGGCCCTTCTGGGTGACGCCCAGATTGGCGCCTTCGCCGATTACACTGGCGCGCACTTCGCCGGCGGTCACGCGGATCGGATCGTTGGCACGGTCGCCTACTTCCGCATCGGTCTCGGAAGCGGCCTTGATATAGGTGCCGATGCCGCCGAACCAGAGCAGATCGACCGGGCTTTTCAGGATCGCGGTCATGATCTCGAAAGGTGTCGCGACCGCCTTGTCGATGCCGATCGCCGCTGCCGCTTCCCTGGTCAGCTTCACCGACTTTTCGGTGCGGGAAATGATCATCGCACCGGCGGACAGAGTTTTCCGGTCGTAGTCCTGCCAACTCGAACGCGGCAGCGCGAAGAGCCGCTCGCGCTCGGCAAAGGACTTTTCGATATCCGGATCGGGATCGATGAAGATGTCGCGATGATCGAAGGCCGCAATCAGCCTGATCTTGCGCGAGAGCAGCATGCCGTTGCCGAAGACGTCGCCGGACATGTCGCCGACCCCGGCCACCGAAAACGGCGTCGTCTGGATGTCGATGTCCTTCTCGCGGAAATGCCGCTTCACCGCTTCCCAGGCGCCCCGGGCGGTGATGCCCATCTTCTTGTGGTCGTAACCGGCGGAGCCTCCCGATGCAAAGGCGTCGTCCAGCCAGAAGCCGGCTTCCTGCGCAAGGCCGTTGGCCGTGTCGGAGAAGGTCGCCGTGCCCTTGTCCGCTGCAACGACGAAATACGGGTCGTCGCCGTCGATGCGGACGGTCTTTTCCGGTCCGACGACCTCGGCGCCGACGATATTGTCGGTGATGGAGAGCAGCGTGCGGATGAAGGTTATGTAGGCTTGCCTGCCGGCGTTGAAGATCTCGTCGCGCGAACCGCCAGCCGGCAGCATTTTCGGGAAGAAACCGCCTTTGGCGCCGACCGGCACGATGACGGCGTTCTTGACCTGCTGGGCCTTCACGAGGCCGAGGATCTCGGTTCGATAATCCTCGCCGCGGTCGGACCAGCGGATGCCGCCGCGTGCCACCTTGCCGAAGCGCAGGTGGACGCCTTCGACTTCCGTGCCGTAGACGAAGATCTCGCGGAAGGGACGAGGTTCCGGCAAGCCGTCGAGCTCTTTGGGGTCGAGCTTGAAGGCCAGCATCCTTTTCGGCGAGCCATCCGTTTCGCGCTGGAAATAATTGGTCCGGAGCGTCGCGTCGACCGCGTTGACGAAGCGGCGGAGCGTCCGGTCCTCGTCGAGGTTCGGCACCTGGCCAAGCGCTTCCTCTATCCCGGCGTGGCAATCCGTGAGCTTCCTGGTGCGGGTCTTTTCGGCGATCTTGGGATCGAACCCGTCGCGGAAGAGCCGGAAGATGGCAGCGGAGATGGAAGGATATTTGTTGAGCGTATCGGCGATATAGGTCTGCGAATAGACGATGCCGGCCTGCCGGAGATAGCGGGCATAGGCGCGCAGAACCGTGACCTCGCGGGCGGAAAGGCCGGCCAGCAGGACGAGGCGGTTGAAGCCGTCATTGTCGATCAGTCCGTGGAAGGCGGAGAGGAAGGCCTCTTCGAGCAGCGGTCCCTCACGGGAAAGATCGATCTCGCGCCCGTCGTCGAGCTGCAGCTCCATGTCGTGCAGCACGACGAGCCTGTTTTCCGCACCCACATGGATTTCGAACGTCTGCTCGCTGACGACGTGGAAACCCAGATTTTCGAGAAGCGGCACACGGCGGGACAGCGAGAGATGGCGATCCTTGTGGAAGATCTTCAGAGACACGATGTTCGCGGCGTCGATCGGGCGCCGGTAAAAGGCGATGCGGATCGTCTCGCCGGCCGCGCACGCGGCGATATCGGCCAGGTCGGCGAAAGTCTCCTCAGGCGGAAAGGTTTCCTGGAAGGCCTGGGTCACGGAGAGGCGAGGGCCTTCCTTCGCGAGTGCCGCGAAACGCTCTTCCCAGGGCGTCGCGATCAGGCGGATCGTCTCCTCGAGCTTCGCCTGCGGGATACGCGGCGTCTTGCCGCCGCGCCGGCCGATGATCATGTGAACGCGCGCGATGCCGCCTTCCGGGAAGGCGGGGTAATAGGCCGAGACGTGACCCTCATACACCTTGCATAGATAGTTGCCGACCTTCTCGCGGACGTCGGAATTGTAATCCTCGCGCGGCACGTAGACGATGACGGATACGAAACGGTCGAAATGATCGATGCGCGGCAGGACGCGGACACGCGGACGTTCGCTGAGCTCCATGATCTGCTCGCAGAAGCGGGCAAGGAGTTCGACGTCGATCTGGAAAAGGTCGTCACGCGGATAGGATTCCAGGGTGTTTTCCAGCATCCGGCCGGAATGGCTGTCGGGGTCGAAGCCGAAGTGCTCCTCGATCCGGGCAACCTTGGCCCGCAACAGCGGAATCTCCCGGACGGAATGGGTATAGGCCGTCGCGGTGAAAAGGCCGACGATGCGCAGCTCGCCGACGACCTCGCCCTTCTCGTCGAAGCGCTTGACGCCGACATAATCCATGTAGGCGCGGCGGTGGACGACGGATTTGACATTGGCCTTGGTGACGATCAGGAAATCCGGCCCGTCCAGGAATTCCAGGATCTCCGGCGTGGTCATCACCGCGTCCTTGCCCTGGCGCAGCACGAGCACGTCCGGATCGGAGAGGATGCCGAGACCCCGGCCCTTGCCCCGTTCGAGCCTGGCTTCCGGACCCTTGCCGGAATAAACATACTCACGCATGCCGAGGAAGGTGAAATTGTCGTCGCGCAGCCAATCGAGGAATGCGAGCGCCTCGTCGCGATCGGCCTTCCGGCGGCTCGCCGAGTTGTTGAGCTGTCTGGCGGCGCCGTCCAGCACGTCCAGCATCGACGCCCAATCGGTGATCGCCAGATGCACCTGATCGAGGATGAAGCGGATGCGTTCGACCAGCGATGCAGCCTGTTCTTCGGTCAGCGGCGCGATATGGATCTGGATCAGGCTCACGTGATGAGCCGGATTCCCCGGCTGCTCGTTGGAACGCAGCACCGGCTCCCTGCCCGGCTCCAGAAGGAGGATCGGATGAACCGCCATCGTGAGATCCCGATGGGTCGCGGCCACTTCGCCCATGATCGAATCGAAGAGGAAGGGCATGTTCCGGTCAACCACGGTCAATACGGAGACCGGCATACCGTTCGGTTCGATGCCGGGCACGGCCTGCACCGTGATATCCGCTCTGATCCGCGTCCAGGCGTTCAGCCGCTCTGCCGCATGCATGGCCGAGCGGGCCAGCATTTCGGGCGTGTAGTTTTCGAGGTCGTCATTGCTTGCCCGGCTGAACAGGATGAGCGGGTCGAGATGCGGTCCCTTGCCCTCGGCGGCGATCTTGCGCGCGCTTTCGATCTGCTTGTCCCGTTTCGGATTCTGCCTGGCGGCCATGCCCCTCTCTCCTTTTCCGTTCAAAGACCGAATGACTTCATTTCATGTCATCATGCTGCAACGTGGCCGATCCATGTCAGCCCCGATAGACGTTTCATTCTTCCGTGAAGCCTTGTTGACATGACATGGCGAAGAAACCATCAACAGGGCCATCGAAGCCGGAAACCAGACCCATGCAGGATACCAGCAGCGCCGTCATCGTCATCTCCAGCCATGTCGTCCGCGGTTCGGTCGGCAATCGCGCCGCCGTTTTCGCGCTGGAAACACTCGGATTTCCCGTCTGGGCAATGCCTACCGTCGTTCTTCCCTGGCATCCCGGTCACGGCCCCTCCACGCGGCTGACCTTTCCCGAATCAGATTTCGACAAGGCTATAGACGATCTCATCCGCGCGCCATGGCTCGGCGAGGTGAAGGCGGTGCTGACCGGCTATTTCGGCAATGCGGCCCAGCCGCGTTCCGTCGCGCGGCTCGTCCGGGCGCTGAAGGAGAAGAACCCGGACCTCCTCTATGTCTGCGACCCGGTGATGGGTGATCTCGGCGGGCTCTACATTCCTCAAGCCACGGCGGAGGCGATCCGGGACGAACTGATCCCGCTCGCGACGATCGTGACGCCGAACCGTTACGAGCTCGCCTGGCTGTCCGGTGCGCCCCTCGAGACCAACAATGCGATCATGGACGCGGCGGTCGCGCTCGGTCCGCCGCGCATCCTGGTAACGTCGGCCGTGCCGATGATGGCGGGCGGGACCGGTAACCTCTACCTGACCGGCAAGCATGCGCTGCTTGCGGAGCACCGGCTGATCGACAATCCGCCGAACGGTCTCGGCGACCTCCTGGGCGCGCTCTTTCTCGGCCGCATCCTCGCCGGCATGGACGAGGAAAAGGCCCTGCAGCTCGCTACTGCCAGCGTCTTCGAGATTCTCGCCCGTACGGCAAAGCGGGGCGGGGACGAGCTGACGCTGGAAACCGACGCGTCCAGCCTTTCCACGCCCATGGCCATGGTGCAGATGCGCCGGCTGATCCATCCCTTGCAGAAAGGCAGGCGTTAGGTTCGATCCGGCCGGCAGGAGTCTTCGCGCCGCACAATGGCGTTGATCTTCGCAGGGCAGCGCGATAATGCTTGCTCCATGACAGACTTTCCGGCCAAACTTCTGGCGGGCTACCGCAACTTCATGAACGGGCGCTACAGCGACGAACGCGAGCGTTACCGCGTGCTGGCGGAGACCGGGCAGAAACCCCATACCCTTCTCATCGCCTGCTGCGATTCCCGTTCCGCACCCGAAACGATATTCGATTGCGGCCCCGGCGAGCTTTTCGTGGTGCGCAACGTCGCCAACATGGTGCCGCCTTACGAGCCCGACAGCCAGTTCCACGCCACTTCGGCGGCGCTGGAATATGCGGTCCAGGTTCTGGAGATCGACAATATCGTGGTCATGGGCCATGGCCGTTGCGGCGGTATCCGCGCGGCACTGGATCCTTCCATGGAGCCGCTTTCGCCCGGCGATTTCATCGGCCGGTGGATGGCGCTGGTAAAGCCGGCCGCCGAACAGATCCAGAGCAACGACTTGATGACCCAGACAGAGCGGCAGACGGCGCTCGAACGGGTTTCGATCCGAAATTCCATTGCCAACCTGCAGACATTTCCTTTCGTCCGCAATCGCGGAGAGAAAGGCGAACTCAGCATTCACGGCGCCTGGTTCGACATCTCGACCGGGGAATTGTGGGTGATGAACAGCAAGGGGGATTTCGTCCGGCCGAATCTCGACGAGCCACCCGCCGAGGCCGAGCAGGCCTCGGCCTGAGATTTTCGGACAGCTGAGCCCTTAGCGACCGTCGATCTCGGCGCCGATATAGGCGATTGCGCGCTGATAGACGCTTGCGGCATTCCAGCCCTGTATGGCGACGAAGTTCGGCTCTCCCGGCTGATAGCCGGCCCCCGCCCTCCAGCCGTGGCCGCGCAGGAAGTTGGCCGTGGAGGCAAGTGCGTCGGCGCGCGAGCGGACCATGTCGATGTGGCCATCGCCATCGCCATCGGCCCCGTAGCGGACGACGTTCAGGGGCAGGAACTGGGTCTGGCCGATCTCGCCATGGGCGGCGCCGCGGGCCGAAGGGCTCAGATCGCCGCGGGCGACCAGCGTGAGGGCAGCATAGAGCTGCTCGGTGAAATAGGCGGAGCGGCGGCAGTCGTAGGCGAGCGTGGCGACGGCCGACAGCGTGTGCTGGTTGCCCATGAAGCCGCCGAAGCCGGTTTCCATGCCCCAGATGGCGAGCAAGGGACCGGCCGGCACGCCATAGCGGCGTTCGATCGAAGCGAAGAGCGACGCATTGCCGGCTTTCATCTTCTTGCCGCGGGAAATGATGGCCTGGCCGCCGCGCTTCTTCATGAACTCGTCGAAGGAGAGCTTGAAGCTCCTCTGCCCGCGGTCGGCGCGAATCGTCTCGCGATTGTAGGAAACATTGGCAAAGGCCCTTTCGACGACGGAGGGGCTGATGCCGTTCGACGGAGCGACCTGCTTGAATTCTTCAACCCAGCGGGCGAAGCCGGAGGAATCGTTGCCGCATTGGGGGGCGGCGAAGGCCGGCGTGGCCATCATGGAACCGGTTGCAATCAATCCTGCCAGCAAAATCTTCTTCATGCGGTCAAATCCGTCGTGAATGCCGGATCGCTCGGCCGTAAGCGTCCGGGAAATGTGCTTCATTCGGCCTTATGGCGATGGTTGCCGATATTCGCAACTCACCCGTTTATGAACAGTTCGTGATGTGCGGCGATTCGCAAGGAAAACCCCGCCACATCCGACGGGGTTTCTATCCGAACATGCTTAATAAATCCGTTATCGATCAGGCGGCTGCCTTGCGCGGCTTGATCAACCCGCGATTGACGAGCAGTTCAGCGATCTGAACGGCGTTGAGCGCCGCACCCTTGCGCAGGTTGTCGGAAACGACCCACATGTTCAGGCCGTTCTCGACCGTGGCGTCTTCGCGGATGCGGGAGATATAGGTGGCGTCCTCGCCTGCGCATTCGTAAGGGGTCACGTAGCCGCCGTTCTCATGCTTGTCGACGACAAGGCAGCCCGGAGCCTCGCGCAGGATGTCGCGGGCCTGGTCGGCGGTGATCTCGTTCTCGAATTCGATATTGACCGATTCCGAATGGCCGATGAAGACGGGAACGCGCACGGCCGTGCAGGTCACCTTGATCTTGGGATCGAGCATCTTCTTGGTTTCGGCGAGGACCTTCCACTCTTCCTTGGTATATCCGTCCTCCATGAAGACATCGATATGCGGGATGACGTTGAAGGCGATGCGCTTCGTAAACTTCTTCGTCTCGATCGGATCGGCGACGAAGACGGCACGGGTCTGGGCAAAGAGTTCGTCCATGCCTTCCTTGCCGGCGCCGGAAACGGACTGGTAGGTCGAGACCACGACGCGCTTGATCTTTGCGACGTCGTGCAGCGGCTTCAGCGCCACGACGAGCTGGGCCGTCGAGCAATTCGGATTGGCGACGATGTTCTTCTTGGAGAAGCCGTCGATCGCATCCGGGTTCACTTCCGGCACGATCAGCGGTACCTCGGCGTCGTAGCGCCAGGCGGAAGAATTATCGATGACGACGCAGCCCTGTGCGCCGATCTTCGGCGACCACTTCTTCGACACGTCGCCGCCGGCCGACATCAGGCAGATATCGGTGTCGGAAAAATCGTAATTCTCGAGATTGGAGACCTTCAGCGTCCGGTCGCCGAAGGAGACTTCCGTGCCCTGGCTGCGGGCAGAGGCGAGCGCCACGACTTCGTCCGCGGGAAAGCCGCGTTCGGAAAGGATCGTCAGCATTTCCCTGCCGACATTGCCGGTTGCACCGGCGATTGCGATCTTGAAACCCATTTTATGCTCTCTTTCTGTCTCTCCTCGATCCGGTGAGGGGGAAGCCGCGCGGTTGAAGTCGCGGTGTTCCTTGTCCCCGGCCTTGCCGGGGAGAGAGCGGCGGGCCAGAGACGTCAGACGGTTTTCGTCGTCGTTTTGGCCGTGGTTTTGGAGAAAGCGGAAAAACATGCCCGCTGCGCGGCTTCGATGGCCGGCAGTGCAGAAGCAGCGATGTGGAGTTCGCAGGCACGCATATGGGTGTCTTCCCGTTCGGAGAAGCTGTTTAGAAGATTTTCGGAACGAGTCAAGCGAAGGCTCGCGCGATGGCGCAGTGCGTGCTCTCATGCCGCGTTGCGGAATTCCCCCGCACGCCAGGCGTGGCATTAGACGAAAGTCATAATCCCAAAGCATCTCTCTTCCTTTGTGCCGAATTCTGCCAATCTGCGACAATGCGTCGCCATATCCATGTTCAGGAGGGAACGGGCACGGACCGGCGCGCGCGAGTTTTGACCTTGAGGGAGGACGACAATGGCAAATGTCGCAGCGGCGCCGGAAGCAAAGGCCGGCCCGATGACGCGGGAGGAGAAGAAGGTCATCTTCGCTTCTTCTCTCGGCACCGTGTTCGAATGGTACGATTTCTATCTTTACGGGTCGCTGGCGACCTATATCGGCGCGACCTTTTTCACCCAGTACCCGGAAGCGACGCGCAACATCTTCACGCTGCTAGCTTTCGCGGCAGGCTTCCTGGTCCGTCCGTTCGGTGCACTGGTCTTCGGCCGTCTGGGCGACCTCGTCGGCCGCAAATACACCTTCCTCATGACCATCCTGATCATGGGCTTCTCGACCTTCCTGGTCGGTATCCTGCCCGGCGCGGCCACGATCGGCATCGCGGCGCCGATCATCCTCATCATCCTGCGCCTTCTTCAAGGTCTCGCTCTCGGCGGTGAATATGGCGGTGCAGCCACCTACGTCGCCGAGCACGCGCCGCATGGCCGGCGCGGCTATTTCACATCCTGGATCCAGACGACCGCGACGCTCGGGCTCTTCCTGTCGCTGATCGTCATCGTCTTCATCCAGTCCATCATGGGTTCCGCCGAATTCGCGGCATGGGGCTGGCGCATTCCGTTCCTCGTTTCGGTCGTCCTGCTCGGCATCTCCGTCTGGATCCGGTTGAAGATGAACGAATCTCCGGCCTTCCAGAAGATGAAGGCGGAAGGCAAGGGCTCCAAGGCGCCGCTGACCGAAGCCTTCGGCCAGTGGAAGAATGCCAAGATCGCCCTGATCGCGCTCCTCGGCGCCACGATGGGCCAGGCGGTCGTCTGGTACGGCGGCCAGTTCTACGCGCTGTTCTTCCTGCAGAACGTGCTGAAGGTCGATCTGCAAGCGGCCAACATCATGGTCGCGATCGCGCTGGCGCTTGCAACGCCTTTCTTCGTGATCTTCGGTGCGCTGTCCGACAAGATCGGCCGCAAGCCGATCATCATGGCGGGGCTTCTGATCGCGGCGGTGACCTACATGCCGCTGTTCAAGGCATTGACGTCGATGGCGAACCCGGCGCTTGCCGAAGCCCAGGCGACGATCCAGGCAACGGTGACGGCCGATCCGGCGGATTGCAAATTCCAGTTCAATCCGACCGGCACCTCGAAATTCACCAGTTCCTGCGATATCGCCACCTCGTTCCTCACGCGCAACTCGGTGCCCTATGAAGTGGTCGTAGGCCCGGCCGGCCAGCCGGCAACGGTGAAGATCGGCGAAGGAACCATTACCAGCTATGATGCAGTGGCAGCCGGTGCAGATGCGGCTGCAAGGCAGAGGGCGTTCGAGAAAAGCGTCAATGTCGCGCTTCACAATGCGGGCTATCCGCTGAACCGCGGAGCGGCGAAAGTGCCGGATTCCAAGCTCGATGCCTTCATTGCGGCCAATCCGGAACTCAACCTCAATGCAGAGGCCGTCCGTGCCGGCGACAAGGCAACCGTCTCGGCCGCCGACCTCGTCTCCCAGAAGCTGTTGACCGCCCAGGAGGCGACCGGCGTTACCGAAATGCCGGTCTACACGATCGCCAAGGGCGGCACGTTCACGATGGTGGCCGATCCGGCCCGGGTGAACTGGATCGGCACGATCGCCGTCCTGTTCATTCTCGTGCTCTATGTCACGATGGTCTACGGACCGATCGCGGCTCTGCTGGTGGAGCTCTTCCCGACCCGTATCCGGTATACCGGCATGTCGCTGCCCTATCACATCGGCAACGGCTGGTTCGGCGGTCTGCTGCCGGCAACGGCCTTCGCGATGAGTGCGGCCGCCGGCAATATCTACTACGGTCTCTGGTATCCGATCGTCTTTGCGGCGATCACTCTGGTGATCGGCGTGATCTTCCTGCCGGAAACCAAGGACCGCGATATCCACGCAACGGAATAAGCGTTCCATTCCCTACCCGGGGATACCATCCGCCAACAAAAACCCGGCGCAGCCTGCTGCGCCGGGTTTCTTGTTCGGTCCTTCGCGCCATTTCCGGTCTCAACGGTATTCCGCGCGGCGGGAAGACCGTGTTCGCCCTGTCGGGGCGCATGACGAGCGGTATCGGCCGGCGCAGGACCGGCCAGCCATCCTGGCGCTGCCGGAAGAGCAGTCCATGGCGGGAAAAAACGATGGCCATGGCGACAGAGAAGCCAGCCCCGAGGGCAAGGCCGGCGATAACGTCGCTCGGATAATGGGCTCCGACAATGACGCGGGAAAAGCCGACCCACAGGGCCATGATCAGGAAAAGCAGGCGATAGGACGGTGCGATCAGCGCCATGGCCATCATGAGTGCTCCGGCCGTCGTGGCGTGGCCGGAGGGAAAGCTTTCGAAACGGCTGCCGGCAAAGGAGTGAAGACCGAACGAGGTCCATTCGTCATACAGCATCGGCCTGGCTCGTCCGATCATCCGTTTCAGCAGATTGGCGAGCAGGCCGGAGAGTGCCACGGAGAAGAAGACATAGGCGGCGAGATGGGCGACAAGGAGCGCCTGAAAACGCCCTTTCATCCGGTCGGAAAGCCGGTAGGCCGCGACGGCCTCGAAGAAGATGAGAAGGGTTGCGAAAATGATCCAGCCGGATTTGCCGAGATCGGTGATGGTTTCGCCGACGGATTCCAGCAATCGAGGGGTGCGAGTGATGTAGGAACCCACCGGCGCATCGAGAAGCAGAAAGGCGACCAGGATCAGGTTGCCCGTAATCAGGGCATAGGACCACCAGTAACACGGAATGGAGCCCGTCTCCTGGCAGCGGAGCCGACGACGCTTCAATGCCTGTATCGTCTTCCTCATCCCGTATCCGATGCCAGCGGCCAGTCCCTGGTCGCTGACATAGCGGGATTTGATGACAGCATGAAAACAGGAGCCCTTTTTTAGAGGGCTTTGTCCTGCCTCATGCCGAAAGGGAGACGAATTCCTTCAGGATCGCATCGCCCATTTCCGACGTGCCGACCTTTTTGCAGCCTTCGGCCATGATGTCGCTGGTGCGGATGCCCTGGTCGAGCACGTTGGCGATCGCCTTTTCCAGGTTGTCGGCTTCCTTCACCATGTTGAAGGAGTAGCGCAGGCACATGGCGAAGGAGGCGATCATGGCGATCGGATTGGCAATGCCCTTGCCGGCGATATCCGGCGCGGACCCGTGCACCGGCTCGTAAAGCGCCTTGCGCTTGCCGGTCTTGGCATCCGGTGCGCCGAGGGAGGCGGAGGGAAGCATGCCGAGCGAGCCCGTCAGCATGGCAGCCACGTCCGAGAGCATGTCGCCGAACAGATTGTCGGTGACGATGACGTCGAACTGCTTCGGCTGGCGCACGAGCTGCATGCCGCCGGCATCGGCCAGCATATGCTCGAGCTTCACGTCCGAATAGGAGCGCTTGTGCGTTTCGGTGACCACCTGGTTCCACAGCACGCCGGACTTCATGACGTTGCGCTTTTCCATGGAGCAGACGGCGTTCTGCCTGGTGCGGGCGAGTTCGAAGGCGACGCCGGCGATGCGCTCGATCTCGTAAGTGTCGTAGACCTGCGTATCGATGCCGCGCTTCTGGCCGTTGCCAAGGTCGATGATTTCCTTTGGTTCGCCGAAATAGACCCCGCCGGTGAGCTCGCGGACGATCAGGATATCGAGGCCTTCCACCAGTTCCGGCTTCAACGAGGACGCGGAGGCGAGCGCCGGATAGCAGATCGCCGGCCGCAGGTTGGCGAAGAGTTCCATATCTTTGCGCAGGCGCAGGAGGCCGGCTTCGGGACGTACTTCATAGGGCACGTGATCCCATTTCGGGCCGCCCACGGCGCCGAAGAGCACGGCATCCGCCTTCATGGCCTTGGCCATGTCCTCTTCGGAGATGGCGGCGCCATGCGCATCGTAGGCGCAGCCGCCGACCAGGCCTTCGTCGAGCACGAAATCGGCCTTCATGGCGCTGTTCATATGGGCAATGATCTTGCGGACTTCGCCCATGGCCTCAGGGCCGATGCCGTCGCCGGGAAGGAGGAAGAGGTTCTTTGCCATATCTTATGGTGTCCTTGCTCTATCGTTTACGCATGTCTTTATCCCGAAACCGGCTTTCGCTTTCGGGCGGCATGCGTCAGCAGGCTCACCATCCTCCCGCGCGGAGATGATTATCCCGCGCCTGGCAAAACCTCGTCCGAGCCTGCCGAAGGACGAGGCCGGAAAGGTTCAAGAACTGCCGGCGCCGATGCGGGCCGTCACTTCGATTTCGATCTTCATTTCCGGAGTGGTCAGGCCGCAGACGACCATGGTCGCAGCCGGACGGATTTCGGAGAAAGCCGCGCCAAGCACCTCGACCACGGCATCATAGTCCGCCATGTCGGTGAGATAGTAGCGCACCCGCACCACATCCTGCAGGCCGCTGCCGGCCTCCTTCAGCGCCTTTTCGATCGTGCCGAGCGCATTCCTCGTCTGATCGGCGACGTCGTCCGGCATTTCCATCCTGGCATAGTCATAGCCGGTCGTGCCGGAGACATAGACCATGTCGCGGTCCACCACGGCGCGCGAATAACCGATCCGCGCTTCGAAGGGCGATCCGGAGGAAATCCGCTTGATCATCAGGGCGTTCCTGAAATCAGAGCCAGGGACGCTCGCTACGGTTCCTGGTCTCGAAGCTGCTGATCGCCGCATCGCTCTTCAACGTCGAGGCGATGTCGTCGAGGCCTTCGAGCATGATGTGGCGACGGCCCGGGTCGATGTCGAAATGGATCGAGCCGCCGTCCGGCCCGGTGATTTCCTGGGCCCCCAGGTCGATCGAGAGGATGGCGTTCGAACCGCGTTCGGCATCATCCATCAGCTTGTCCAGGTCTTCCTGGGCGACGACGATCGGCAGGATGCCGTTCTTGAAACAGTTATTGTAGAAGATGTCCGCGAAGCTCGTGGAGATCACGCAGCGGATGCCGAAATCGAGAAGCGCCCAGGGCGCATGTTCGCGCGAGGAGCCGCAGCCGAAATTGTCGCCGGCGACGAGGATCTTGGCGTTGCGATAGGCAGGCTTGTTCAGCACGAAATCCGGGTTTTCGGAACCGTCTTCGTTATAACGGGCTTCCGCAAAGAGACCCTTGCCGAGGCCGGTACGCTTGATCGTCTTGAGGTAGTCCTTGGGGATGATCATGTCCGTGTCGATATTGACGACCGGAAGCGGCGCTGCGACGCCGGTGAGCTTGGTGAACTTTTCCATGATCTGCCTCCACGTGGGACTTCATCTGCGGAAGCTGCCATAAAGCAAATCTGCGCGGATTTGAAGGGCTGTTTGCCCTCAACCGGTACGCCAAGACGGCCTGAATCGGCCTATTTATCGGTTTTTGTCGATCAAAGGTCGATGATCGTGCCGCGACCGTCGTTCCAGACGCGCATTTCGCGCTTATCCGTCTTCGCTCGCACCGGTACCGGCTTCAGCCGCGCCGAAAGCGCGCGCCCGATGGACAGGATTGCGAGAATGCCGGCAAAGGCGACAGTCAGGGAAGCCGTCAGCAGCGCTGCCATGGCGAGCACGGCAATTGCCGAAACGATGACGAAAAATGCACGAATGTTTTGCATGGTCCAAACCTTTCTCAGGAAGGAATGTGGGCCCTCCCGCCCTTTCTTGCAAGAGGTTTACGCTGTCATGGTATTGTCGCAGGCTCAAAAGATTGGCACAAAGCGGTGATGATCGCCTCGACCGACATCAATTCTTCTACTGTTCGTCTTCGCCGCTCTGTTCTGAGCGTACCAGCCGGTAACGTCAGGGCACTGGAGAAGGTTCCTGGTCTCGATTGCGACGCGGTGATCTTCGATCTGGAAGATTCCGTCGCGCCGGAAAAGAAGGCCGAGGCCCGCGACAATCTGCGCCGGCTGTTCAAGGAGAAGCCGCTTCAAGGCCGGGAAATCATCATCCGCATCAATCCGCTCGAAACCGACTTCGGAAGGTCCGACATGGAGCTCGTTCTCGAAGCTTCGCCGGATGCGGTGCTGATCCCCAAGGTCGAGCGCATTTCCGAAGTGCAGGCAGTGGCGGATATGCTGTCCGACGCCGGCGCTCAGGACAACCTTGCCATATGGGCGATGATCGAGACGCCGAAGGGAATCCTGAACGCGGCAGCGATTGCCGGAACGGACGAGCGCCTCCAATGTTTCGTGGTCGGTCTCAACGACCTGCGCAAGGAAACCGGCGTGCCGCCGCAGCCCGGCCGCACCTATCTCGTACCCTGGCTGATGCAGGCGGTGCTTGCCGGCCGCGCCCACGGCCTCGACGTCATCGACAGCGTCTTTAACGATTTCAAGGATGCCGAGGCTTTCGACGCGGAATGCGCTCAAGGCCGGGCCATGGGCTTTTCCGGCAAGATGCTGATCCATCCGGTCCAGATCGGACCCGCCAACCGGCATTTCGGTCCCGATCCGCAGGCGGTGAAAGAGGCCGAAACGGTGATTGCCGCCTTCGCAAAGCCGGAGGCGGAGCACCTCAACGTCATCAATCTCAATGGCAAGATGGTCGAGCGCCTTCACCTGGCGGAAGCGGAAAAGCTTGTCGCCAAGGCTCGGACCATCGCTGAACGAAAGAAAACCTCATGAAGCTCTACCGTTTTCTCACCGGCTCGGACGATTCCTCCTTTTGCCACAAGGTGACGGCCGCGCTGAACAAGGGCTGGGAGCTTCATGGGTCGCCGGCCTATGCCTTCAACGCCACGACCGGTGAGATGCAATGCGGCCAGGCGGTCACGAAGACCGTGCACGGCAAGGACTATGATCCCGAGATGAAACTCGGCGAACAATAGGACCTGTCAGGGTTCAGCGCTGGGCGGCTTCTTCGGCGCTCGCCTCGATGCGCTCCATGTCGGCATCGCTGAGGCCGAAGTGATGGCCGATCTCATGGATGAGGACATGGGTGATGATGTCGCCCAGCGTCTCCTCGTTCTCGGCCCAGTAATCGAGGATAGGCCGGCGATAGAGCCGGATGCGGTTCGGCAGTTCGCCGGTTTCGACGGTAAAACGTTCGGAAATGCCGCGGCCCTCGAAAAGGCCAAGCAGATCGAATGGGGTTTCCAGCGCCATGTCCTCAAACACTTCGTCGTCCGGAAAATCCTCGATCTCGATGATCAGATTGGTCGTCAGTGCCCGGAATTCTTCCGGCAAGTGACCATAGGCCTCGATCGCCAGCGATTCGAACGTGCTGATCGTCGGCGCGTGGCGATCCTGCCAATCGTCGGTCTGGTCAATACGGGCCATAGGCTCTCCTTCTTATCAGGCCCATATAGTGCCTTCAGCGATATTTTTCGAGAGAAGAATCATCGGCCTATTGCCGGAGGAAAAGATTCCCGGAGCCTGCCTGTTGACTCTTGTCGGGAGCTCTGGAATCCATAAGAACATAAAGTGAACATATGCGGATGGAGTTGACGCCATGGCCGGGAACGCCACGGCGCAGGAGACGCTTTTTGCCCTGCGTGAACAGATCGCCAGACTGGAGGGAAAACCCCTGCCGGCGCTCGTGGCGGCGGAGCAGGCAAGGGCCGCCGAGGACCCGGACCGTCACGGAGCCAAGACCGGCCGGCCTCGCCTGCCGCTCGGCATAGAACCGGTGGATGCGGCTTTGGAAGGCGGTCTGCCGCTCGACGGCCTAACGGAAATCCGCACTTCCCTGATGGGGAATGCCGGTTCGGCGAGCGGATTCGTTCTCGCGCTTTCAGCCTATCTCAAGACCAGAGAAAGGAGCGAGGCGCCTGTTCTGTGGATCGGCGACGTCGTTTCCGCCCAGGAGGCGGGCGTTCCCTATGCCGCCGGCCTCAAGCAATTCGGATTGAACCCTGATGATATTCTCTATGCGTGGCCGCGCAAGCTGGAGGACGCGTTGTGGCTTGCGGAAACCGCGGCGGCAAGCGGGGCGCTTTGCGCCACCATCCTCGAAATCCGGGACAATCCCAAACATTTCGGTCTTACCGAAAGCCGAAGGCTCGGCCTTCGGGCCAAAGCGGCGGGGCGGCCGCTTTTTGTGCTGCGGCATGGAGCGCAAGAAGAGGCAAGCTGTGCCGTCTTCCGCTTTCTTGCCGAACCGGCGCCGGCTTCCGAGCGGCGCCTTCCGGATGGATCCGTACTTGGCGGCAGTATCGGCCATCCGATTTTCCGATTGATCTTGGAGAAGAGTCGCAATCCGGCTCCGCTCTCCTTCTTTCTGGAGTGGAATCCCCGTGACCGTCAATTTTCCCTCGCCCGAAAAGCAGCAGAAATTTCCTCTTTCCGCAGCCCGTCAGCGCATCCTGGCGCTCGTCTTCCCGCACCTGCCGACCGACAGGATCGCTCGCCGGCTCTGGGGTCTGTCGTGGCGTTCGAAAGGGCGTCCTGACCATCCGCCGATCCTCTGTGCAGGCCGGCGTGACAATGCGATGCGGCTCACCGCGCTGGACGAAGTCTCCGAGCGCCTTGGATTGAAACGGGGGCAGGGACTTGCGGAAGCGCGCGCCATGTATCCCAAGATCGATGTGACGGACGAGGACGAAGCTGCCGACCGGGTGCTTCTCGAAGCGGTTGCCGATTGGTGCGACCGTTACACCCCGCTCGTGGCGCTCGATGGCCGCGAGGGCCTCTTCCTCGATATCACCGGTTGCGCGCATCTCTTCGGCGGCGAGGAGGCCTTGCTCAAGGATGTTCTCGGCCGGCTCTTCCACATGGGTTTCGATGCCAAGGGGGCGATTTCGTCGTCCTCCGGCCTCTCCTGGGCGGCCTGCCGTTTCGGGCGCGGGGGCGTGATTGCCGATGACGACATGGAAGATGTGCTGGCGCCGTTGCCGGTCAATGCCTTGCGCATCGAGGAGGGCACAGTCAAAGCGCTCTATAAACTCGGACTGAAGCGGGTGGGCGATCTCATGCCCATGCCGCGCGCGCCGCTTGCCCGCCGTTTCGGCACGCATTTGCTGCTCCGGCTGGACCAGGCGCTTGGAGCAGATGAAGAAGCCATTTCACCCCGCCGGCCGGTAGCGGCTCTTTCGGCCGAGCGGCAGCTCGCCGAGCCGATACAGGCGGAAGAGCATATCCTTCAACTGACAGGCCAGATCGCGGTTTCGCTGAAATCGGGATTGGAATCGCGTGGCGTCGGCGGACGGCTTTTCGAACTGGTATTGTTTCGCGTCGATGGCCGTGTTTTCCGCATCACCGCGGGCGCTTCGCAGCCGCTCCGCGATCCGAAACGCATCTCGTCGCTGTTTTCCGAACGTTTGACCGCCGTGCATGACGATCTCGATGCAGGTTTCGGCTTCGAGCTTTTGCGCCTCAACGTGCTGCAGCACGACACCTTCAAAACGATCCAGGATGATTTTACCGGCGATGGCCAGGATGGGATTTCCCTTGTCGATTTCATCGATCGGGTCTCGGCTAGGCTCGGGGCGGAGTGTCTGCAGGTCGCCGAACTGCGGCAAAGCCACCTGCCGGAACGGGCGAGAATTTTCGTGCCGGCGATGACTGCGAGAAACATGCGGGCGGAAGTCGAGAAAGTTTTTGCCTTCGCGCCCAGAACAGATCGGCCTTTGCGGCTTTTCCGTCACCCCGAGCCGATCGATGCTTTCGCGGCAGCGGTGCCGGATGGTCCTCCCGAGCGGTTCCGCTGGCGCCATATCGTTCATCAGGTCATCCGGGCCGAAGGCCCTGAACGGATTTCGCCGGAATGGTGGGTAGACCCGGAAGACGCGCCGGAACGTGACTATTTCCGTCTGGAAAGCGAGATAGGCCGCCGTTTCTGGGTTTTCCGCGAAGGTCATTACGACGGCAAGACGCCGCCAAACTGGCATATTCATGGGATTTTCGCATGAAGGACACCCCTGCTTTTTTCGAGATCGGCGCCCGGACGAATTTCTCCTTCCTGGAAGGCGCGGCGAGGCCTGAGGAGATGGTTTTTACGGCCAGTGCGCGCGGTCTTTCGGGGCTCGGAATTGCCGACCGAAATTCCGTTGCCGGCGTGGTGAGGGCCTTTACAAAGGTCCGCGATATGAAAGCACGGTTCAAGCGTGCAGAGGAGATCGGTGCGGAAGCCGTCCTGAAGGAGGACGACGAGCCAATCTTATGGCCGGTGTCTGTTCAGCCTGGAGCACGCCTTGTTTTTGCCGATGGTACACCGGATGTATTGGCTTATCCCCGGAATCGAAAGGGCTGGTCCAATCTCTGCCGTCTGTTGAGCCGGGGAAATCTCAGGACTGAAAAGGGTTCTTGTATCCTTGAGGAATGGGATCTGCTCGAATGGTGCAGCGAAATGATGCTCGCTGTCGTACCGGATTTCTCCCGCGCGGAAGATGGTGCATACTTGGCGGACTTGGAGGAGCGCCTAGGCCGTTATCGAGATAAATTCCAAAGGAACATCTATCTCGTCTTGTCGTCGACCTACGATGGGCGGGACGTGGTTGTCTTTGCCACTCTTGCGCGGACCGCTTCACGCATTCGTATGCCATTGGTCGCGACCAATCTACCCCTTTTCCATCTTCCTTTTCGGCGATCGCTTTCGGATGTCGTGACGGCTATTCGCGAACACGTGACGGTCCAGGAGGCAGGCTTTCGTCTCGCTTCGAACGGAGAGCGGCACATCAAGCAAGGTGCCGAAATGGTGCGGCTTTTTAGGAGATATCCGGAGGCTGTCGCCAATACGGAAAAGTTCTTCCGGTCGCTGAAATTCTCATTGGATGAACTCAGCCATAACTATCCGGATGAAAGTGTTCCGGGCGAGACCCCGTTCGAGACTTTGAAGAGGCTTACCTACGAAGGAGCTGTATGGCGGTATGGAGAGATACCCCCAGAAATAGAAGGCCAGATCAAATACGAGTTGAAGCTTATCGAGGATAAGAAATACGCGCCCTATTTTCTAACTGTCCGGAACATCATGGAGTTTGCGCGAGGCGCAAATATTCTTTGCCAGGGACGAGGTTCCGCGGCCAATTCCACGGTCTGCTACTGTCTTCGTATTACCGATGTCGATCCCAAGAAGGTTTCGCTTCTCTTTGACCGCTTCCTTTCGACGGATCGTGACGAGCCGCCCGATATCGATGTCGATTTCGAACATGCGAAGCGCGAGGAGGTCATTCAGCACATTTACCAGAGATATGGCTTCCGCCATGCGGGTCTGACGGCTGCGGTGACGAGTTACCGGACCCGCATGGCCGGTCGTGAAGTCGCCAAGGCGTTCGGCTTGTCCGAAGATGTGCAAAACGCGCTTTCGAGCACGGTCTGGGGATGGTCGGAGGAGGGCACATCGGAACGGGAAGCAAAGGCGGCAGGCCTGGATACGACCGATTTCGTGACCAAACAGGTCCTTTCGCATGCGAAGGAGCTGATGGGGTTTCCCCGCCATCTGACCCAGCATGTCGGGGGTTTCGTTATTACGCGCGATCGGCTGGATGAGGTCGTGCCGATCATGAAAACGGCGATGCCGGGCCGCTATATGATCGAGTGGGACAAGGATGATCTGGATACGCTCCATATCCTGAAGGTCGATGTGCTCGCTCTGGGAATGCTCACCTGCATGGCTAAGGCTTTCGATCTTCTTCTGCTTCATTACGACGTGAAAAAGACCCTGGCCGACCTCGGCAACAAGGATCATGAGGATGGAAAGCCCGTCTACGACATGATCTGTCGCGCTGATACGATCGGCGTCTTCCAGATCGAGAGCAGGGCGCAGATGAGCATGCTGCCGCGGCTAAAACCTCGCACCTTCTATGATCTCGTGATTGAAGTCGCGATCGTCCGACCGGGTCCTATTCAGGGAAACATGGTGCATCCGTATCTGCAGCGACGGGAAGAAGCTCGAAAAGATGAGAATTTCAAAGTCGACTATCCCAAGAATGAGATGATCCCGATTTTGCAGCGCACGCTTGGCGTGCCATTGTTCCAGGAGCAGGCGATGCAGATCGCGATCACGGCGGCCGGATTTTCTCCCGCGAAAGCCGACAGCCTGCGCCGATCCATGGCGACCTTCAAACGCTCGGGGCGCGTGAAGGAGTTCGAAAACGACATGATCAACGGCATGGTCGAAAAGGGCTATCCGAGAGATTTCGCCCAACGTTGCTTCAACCAGATAAAAGGTTTTGGCGAATACGGTTTTCCGGAAAGCCATGCGGCGTCATTCGCCCTGCTTGTCTATGCTTCTTCCTGGATCAAGGCCTACTATCCGGATGTCTTCTGTGCGGCGATGCTGAATTCGCAGCCGATGGGATTTTATGCGCCGGCGCAGCTCATCCGGGATGCACGGGAGCATGGGATCGAAATCCGTCCGGTGGACATCAACTTGTCGGATTGGGATTGCCTGCTGGAGAAGGCCGTCTTCGACAGGCAAGCGATCGATGAGCGCCATCGGTCCATGTGCGATGTCATCAAGACGGAGCACGCCGTGCGGCTCGGCTTTCGGCAGGTCAAAGGACTTGCCGAAAACGACATGATCGAAAAGCTGATCGCCAATCGGGGAACCGGCTACACATCCGTTCATGATCTCTGGCAGCGGTCGGGTCTCGACAAGTCGGATATCGAACGATTGGCGGATGCCGATGCCTTCAACTCCATTGGTCTTACCCGTCGTGAGGCGCTTTGGGCCGTCCGGGCTCTCGAAATGAGAAGTGCTACCGAGAGATTGCCGCTGTTCGATGTGGCGGGCGGCACGGATCTTCGATCCGAACCGGCGGCGAGGCTTCCGAAAATGCTGCCGGGCGAGGAGGTCATCGAAGACTATCGATATCTTTCCCTATCGCTGAAAGCGCATCCGGTTTCCTTCCTGCGCGAGGAATTCAAGGCTATGGGCATTACCCGCAGCGTCGATCTTCTGAAGGTTCCGAATGGAAAGCGGGTCACGATCGGTGGAATCGTGCTCGTGCGGCAACGTCCGGGGTCTGCCAGCGGTGTGATCTTCATGACGCTGGAAGATGAGACCGGCGTTGCCAATGCGATCGTCTGGCCGAAGGTTTTCGAGCGTTTCCGGCCGGTCGTCATGGGTGCGCGGCTCGTTAAAATCCGGGGGAAGCTGCAAAGTGCGAGCGGCGTCATCCATACCATCGTCGAACATATCGAGGATATCACGCCGATGCTCGGACTTCTTCAGAGGGAAGCGCGGCACTTCGGCGTATCAGCCCGCTCCGACGAGGTGCTGCAGTCCAGCGGCGACCATCGGCAAAAGCGGCATTCCAACGGAATGGAGGAAATCCGCACCCGAAGCCATGCCACGGCAGAGCCCCCGCATTCCTATGCAGACGAGCCGGGAAGCGTCATGCCGAAAGGCCGCAATTTCCATTGATTGCCGGGAGAGGGGATGCTCTTGGTTACTGCGGCAGCCATTTTTCGGCAGATGATGCGGATCGCCAGCCTCCAGCCGTCTCTGCAAGCTCGCGGCATCGGCAGGTTTCCTTAAGAAGTGATGCAGATGTCCGATTTTTTCTTGACATCACCTGTCCTCTTTCGCAAAAAAGAGGATGTTAATGGTCATGTTTCGCAGGTCGACCGAGAATGCTGGTTTGCAGTTGCAATTACATTACCGACAGGGAAATCCGGGACACGATCGTCCAGCTCCTTGACGAAGACTGTTGGCAGCTCATCGTTCCGGCAAAAGTCTACCATGCCATGGCGAAGCGCGGCCGCTGTTGCGGCTGCTTTCCGAACGTCGTCGATCTGATCATCCGCACAACCGAGGAATATCACGCCGAGCGCCACTCGACGGAAGCCGAAGTCGTTGTATATATGTCCCGCTTGAAGCAATTACATGAAGAAAACAGGAGAGCGGACATTGAAAGGCGACTCAAAGGTCATCGAGCGGCTTAACGAGGCATTGTTTCTCGAACTTGGCGCTGTCAATCAATATTGGCTGCATTATCGCCTTCTTGAAGACTGGGGCTATATCAAGCTCGCCAAGAAGGAGCGCGCTGAGTCCATCGAAGAGATGCAACACGCCGACAAGCTGGTCGCGCGCATCATCTTCCTCGAAGGCCATCCCAATCTGCAGACCGTCGCACCCTTGCGTATCGGCCAGAATGTCAAGGAAGTCCTGGAAGCCGATCTCGCCGGCGAATACGACGCCCGCACGTCCTACAAAGCGTCTCGCGATATCTGTCACGCGGCCGGCGACTATGTTTCGATGAAGCTCTTCGAAGAACTTCTGACCGATGAGGAAGGTCATATCGATTTCCTCGAAACGCAGCTCGACCTTCTGGGGAAGATCGGCGAGGAGCGTTATGGTCTCCTCAACGCCGCTTCCGCCGACGAAGCCGAATAAGGCTTGACATAGTCATAGATCAAAGAACCCGGCGTCATATGCGGCGGGTTCTCCTGGGGCGGCCACCTTCCATCCGTTTCAAACGTAACGGGCATTTTGGAAATTCGGATACGCCCGTATCTGAAGAAAGGCCGCGCCTTCAGGGCGACGAGCTGCTTTTCCGTATGTGTTGAGGCGGGGCTGAGGATGGGTGGATGTAAACCACCCGGCCGGCGATCACACCGTCTCGCAACGGGAGGCGGCAGCCACCTGAAATGGGTGACTGGAGCGGAACTGTATCCATGGGTGATTGCTTTTCATCCCGCTTGCAGGCGCTCCCCTCCTCGTGTCCGCCGGCCAAGCCAGCAGAACCGGTTCGCCCCTCCCGAGACCTGAAATACTTTAGGCCGCCGCCCTGGCCAGATGAGCAAACTCGGCGACGACCTTTTCGTAAACCGCGCGCTTGAACGGTACGATCAGGGCGGGAAGATCCGCCATCGGCTTCCATTCCCAGGCGTCGAATTCCGGTTCGTGGCCGCCCGGCGGCGGGTTGATGGCAATCTCGCTTTCGTCGCCTTCGAAGCGGAACGCGAACCATCGCTGTGTCTGGCCGCGATACTTGCCTTTCAATCCTATGCCGATCAGATGCGGCGGCAGATCGTAGTTGATCCAGTCGCGCGATTGAGCCAGTAGCGTCGCGGAGCGGATGCCGGTTTCCTCGTAAAGCTCGCGATAAGCGGCGGGAAGCGGGTCTTCACCCTTGTCGATACCGCCCTGCGGCATCTGCCAAAGTTGTGGCGAGCCATCGTATTCGCTGTTGCCCTCCGAGATGCGGCGGCCCGCCCAGACAAGGCCCTCGCGGTTCAGCACCATGATGCCGACACAGGGCCTGTAGGGCAGATCCTCGGCCCGCACGGGGCGTTTGTCTTTGCTGCTCATGCGCACTCCCATCGATCAGGGCCTGGTACTCTCGTTCGCCAGGGCCGAAATGCCGACGATTTCGATACCGCGCTGCGATGCTTCTTCGGCCCATTGCCTTATCGCATCCACGCTCTCATCGAAAGCGGACGCGATGCCGACCGCCGTGCCCTTGCGGCCGGCAATGCGTTCCAGCTCGTCCAATTTCTTGAGAATCGCGTCTTTCTGCAACTGCCCGTCAAGAACGAGGTTGCCGAAAGCGTGAGGCAGCTCGATTGCCTTGGCGATCGCTTCGGTCTTCGATTGGGCGGACGTTCCGTCGTCCAGGAACAGCAGGCCGCGCTTGGCGATATCCCGCAGAACGGGCTCGAGCGCGCCGGCATCGGAAAGATAACGGCCGCCCAGATAATTCATGATGCCGGTGTAATTCGTGATCCTGCCCATGGCTTCATGCAAGCGGCCGAGATTCTCCTTCGGCGGTGTCTGCGTGAGCAACGTTCCGGGACCGGGATCGTTGGCCGGGTAATCGAAAGGCTCGAAGGGCACCTGGATCAGGATCTCGTGGCCGCTGCGGCGGGCCTCCTGCATCCAGCGCTGCAGGCTGTTGCCGCTTGCGGCGAAGGCAAGGGTGACGGCCGGCGGCAATTGCTGGATCGCTCTCTGCGTGCCGGTCTGGCTGAGGCCCAGGCCGCCCACGACGATCGCGATCCGCGTGCCGCGCGCGCCGGACCATGGCCGAGCATACTGATCCATCGGCCGGAAACCATCAGGCCCGACGATCGGCAGCCGTCCATAAGGCGAATCTTCGAGCAGCGCTTCATTGGGCTGGGCGGCCATGCGGGGATCCTGGCCGATCCTCTGCGCATCGATCAGGACCGGTCCGCCGCCATCACGGGTGCCGGGCGTATATTTCGTCACGATGCTGCCGTCGTCGGTCAGCGTACGCTCGATCCTGGCGCCGGACGTCGGATTGACGCGAGACATGCCGGCGGTTTGCTGCGCGGCAGCGTCCGGATCGTTCCCGGCAGGAGATTGAACCTGTTCCGGCTTGGGCGTCGCCGAAGCATCGGACGCGGCCTGTTTCAAGGCGTCGTCCCCCTGCATGGCATAGATCGAAAGGCCGAGGATGACAGTAGCGGCGAGAGCCACAGCGACGACTGCGAGGGAAACTTTTCTGGTCCGTCGCCGAGCGGCCGGCCGGTTTTGTCCGAGCGGGGCGTGGAGATCGGTGCCCAAGGGTCAAGTCCGCGTCAGGTCTGCAGATAAGAAGAACCGGCCAGCAGAGCGCTTCCGAACGCTATGCTGGCCGGTCCACAAGCGGCTTATTTATTGACGGCAGCGGCAGCCTTATCGGGGCTGGCCGGGAAAGCCGGATCGGTCTTCACGCCGCGGAAGAGATCCAGGGCGTAATTGAGCTGGATATCGTCCTTGGCTTCCGGCGGCACATAGGCGACGGAGCCAGAGCCTTCCTCGGTCTCGGCAGCGCCCTGGATGTGGCCGCGCAGGCTCGATTCACCTTCGGCGCGAACCTTGCCCTGCAGTTCCGGCGGCAGCGGCTGCTCGACCTTGATGTCCGGGTTGATGCCGGTGCCCTGGATCGACTTGCCCGACGGCGTGTAATAGAGCGCGGTGGTCAGACGCAACGCGCCGGCATCGCCGAGCGGAATGATCGTCTGGACCGAGCCCTTGCCGAAGGAACGGGTGCCGAGGACGGTTGCGCGCTTCAGATCCTGCAGCGCGCCGGCGACGATTTCCGAAGCGGAAGCCGAGCCGCCGTTGACGAGCACGATGACCGGCTTGCCGTCCGTCAGATCGCCGGGACCGGCGTTGAAGCGGCGGGTTTCGTCGGCGTTGCGGCCGCGGGTGGAGACCACCTCACCACGCTCCAGGAAGGCATCGGAAACATTGATCGCCTGATCGAGGAGACCGCCGGGATTGAGGCGAAGGTCCAGAACATAGCCTTTCAGCTTGTCGGCCGGCACGTCCGCCTTGATCTTCTTGATCGCCTTTTCGAGGTCGTCATAGGTCTTCTCGGTGAAGGAGATGACGCGCAGGTAGCCGACATCGCCACCTTCGACGCGGGACTTCACGGCACGGACCGCGATGATGTCGCGTACGACGGTGATTTCGAGCGGCTTGTCGGCGCCCTGGCGGATAACCGTCAGCTTGATCGGCGTGTTGACGGCGCCGCGCATCTTCTCCACGGCGTCCTCGAGCTTCAGGCCGCGAACCGGCTGGCCGTCGATCTCCGAGATGAAATCGCCTGCGAGAATGCCCGCCTTGGAAGCAGGAGTGTCGTCGATGGGCGCGATGACCTTGACGAGCTCGTTCTCCATCGTCACTTCGATGCCGAGGCCGCCGAACTCGCCGCGCGTCTGGGTGCGCATGTCTTCGGCATCCTTGGCATTCATGAAGCTCGAATGGGGATCCAGCGAGCTCAGCATGCCGTTGATGGCATTTTCGACCAGTTTCTCTTCGTCCGGCGGCGTTACATACTGGGCACGAACCCGTTCGAACACATCGCCGAAGATCGACAATTCCCTGTAGGTCGAGGGGCCGGCGGCCTGAGCCGGCACCCCGGCTGAATAAATAACGCTCATCGCAGTCGCACCCATGAGTGCACCGACGATGACAAGAGAAGCCCTACGAATCATTTCGTGCCCTTCCAGTTTCTTTCGCGGTCCACCACGGCCTGGAATCGACCGGAGTGCCGTCCTTTCGGAATTCAATGTAAAGCGTTGGACGATCTGTTTCCAGCGCCAATGCCGTTGCGCTTGCGACTCTTTTCTCACCCATCACGGCAATCGGTTCGCCTGAGAAAACGAACTTGCCCTGCCGCGCATTCACTTCATCCATGCCGGTCAGAACCAGATGGTACCCGTCTCCGGCATTCAGGATGATCATCTGTCCATAGCTTCGGAAGGCCCCAGCAAAAACGACGAGGCCATCAGCCGGCGCCGTCACCACTGCCCCGGGGCTCGAAGCGATCGTCATTCCTCTCGCCGTATGCCCCGTCCCGTCGGCATCGCCGAACCAACGCAATACATCTCCGGCCACCGGAAGCTCCAGCTTCTGCTTGAGGCTTGAAAACGCGTATGCGGGCGCAATGCGGTTTTTGTCGGGCACTCCGCTTTCGGCGAGCTGTTTTGCCCTCTCGCGCTCGGCCTCGGAGAGCATGCGCTGCCGCTCTTCCTCGGCCCTGGCCCGGTCGATCGCCTCGCGCACCGAAGCGATCTCTCCCTCAAGCGATTGGATGAGGTTGTCCAGCGTGCCGGCGCGCGCCGCGAGCTCTTCCGAGCGGCGGCGTTCGGCGTCCAGATCGGTTATGTTGCGCTTGTTCAATTTTTCGTTTTCGGCAAGCAGCAGATCCATGCGCCGGTCCTCTTCCAGGCTTGCGGCGATGGTATTGGAGACGTCGGTTTTCTCGGCCAGCGCCGCCGCCTGCAGCGAGGTGAGCGACTGGAGATCCGCGATGAGCTTGTCCGCCTCGTGGCGCATGCCTGGTACGACGGCGCCGAGCAGGATGGCGCTCCGCACGGATGCGAGCGCGTCTTCGGGCGTGACAAGAAGGGCGGGGGGCGGGTTGCGGCCCATGCGCTGGAGTGCGGCGAGCACTTCGGCCAGCACGGCACGGCGGCCGTGCAGCGAGGCGCGGATACCGTCCTCCTTGACCTTGAATTCGGCGATCTTCTTCTCGCTCTCCAGGATCTTCTTTTCGAGATTCTTGCGGCGGGTGGCGGAATCGATCAGCGCCTGACGGATATCGGCGCTGTTTTTCCTGATGTCGGCAATGTTCTTCTCGATGGCGGCGGCCTTGTCGGCCGAGAGCTTCATGTTCTTGGTCAGAACTTCCAGCTCTCCGCGCGTCTCGTTGCGTCGGCGTTGCAGATCGGCGGTGGGATCGACGGGGGAAGGTGGCGCGGCTCGCGGAGGCAGATCGGTTTCCTGCGCGCGTGCGGAAGCGGGAAGATCGGGCGGCGGGATCAGGGCGAAACCGAAAGCCGCCGCCAGAAGCAGCGCATGCCGGTACGATGTCATCCCTGTTATCCTCATTCCCGCTCCGATGTTTGCCGGATCGAGGAAGCGTAAGCTGATTTGCCCGACGAGGCTACAAACAACATCGTGTTTGAATCTAAATGAAGTGTTTACGCGCGGTGATAGGGATGGCCGGAAAGAATGGTCACGGCGCGATAAAGCTGCTCGGCAATGAGGATGCGCACGAGCTGGTGCGGCCAGGTCATGGAGCCGAGATTGAGCACCATGTCGGCGCGCGAGCGCAGATCCGCATCAAGACCGTCGGCGCCACCGATCGCCAGCATGAGATCGCGCTTGCCGCCATCGCGGTATCGGCCGATAAGTCCGGCAAAGGCTTCGCTGTCGAGGGTTTTACCGCGTTCGTCGAGAAGAATGAGGACCGCGCCCTCGGGCAATGCCTTTTCCAGCGCGCCGGCTTCCTCGCGTTTGCGCGTTTCGGCGTTCGCCGCCCGGCTTTCCTGAACCTCGACGAGTTTCGACAATTCCAGACCCACCGCCGGGCCAGCCTTGGCGAAGCGGTCCAGATAACGGGAAGCAAGATCCTTTTCCGGTCCGGCCTTCAACCGTCCCACCGCAAAAAGGCTTATCCGCATGTCCTGATCCGTTGATTTTATCGGCCGACAAGACCGTCAGGCAGCGAGCTTACGCCCGGCCTTGGTTCCTACCTCGGCCCCGACCGGTTCAGGACGTGCCCGAACTCCCGTCAGTGCAGCAGCGTTCCTTCGTCGATATCCGGAGCGGCCCACATCTTTTCGATATTGTAGAACTCGCGGATTTCAGGTCGGAACACATGGATGATGATGTCACCGGTGTCAATCAGCACCCAGTCACCAGCCTCCAGACCTTCGACGCGGGCCGTTCCAAGACCTTCGTCCTTCAGGTCGGAAATCAGGTGATCACAGATGGCCATGACATGCCGGTTCGATCGTCCGGAGACGACGACCATATAGTCTCCGAGCGCTGATTTTCCGGCGATGTTGATGGTGACAATATCTTCGGCTTTGGAGTCCTCGAGGCTTGCGAGGACCAGTTCGAGAGCACGGGCAGCAGCATCGGCGCCGCGTTCCAGGCTCTGCGGGAGGACGGAGGCCGTCTTTCCCTTGGCGTGTACTGTTGTCAGGGTCTGTCCTTTCTTCCAGGTAACAGCAACATGCACTTTCAGCGAATCCGATTCATGCCCGGCCGCTTCATGAAAGGTGGCATCGAATGGTTAATCTTTCAAGGGAGAGTCCGAAAAGGTGATCGCCACCACCGAAATCTTCATGGTTGCGTCACAGGAGGTACGAATCCGGTCAGCCATGGCTTGAATTCTTGTCGTTGGTGGCGCGGATGGCAGTGGAGCTTAAGGCGGAGCGTGGACCGTGGATGAAGGTCCAGGCCGGCGCCCGACGTTTCCAGAGCGTGCCGGCATCATCCTCGTCGACGCGGGCGTAATCGAAGGTGCGGGCCATCTTCGACGACAGGAACGACAGGGTCGAACCCGGCCGGTCCACGACCGCGATCGGGAAGGTCGAGGCGATCTCCCGCCATTTCTGCCAGAAATGGAAGGTCCTCAGGCTGTCGGCGCCCATGACCCAGATGAAATGCACATGCGGGTTCTTCGCCTTCACGAAAGCCAGGGTATCGGCGGTATAGGAGCCGCCAAGCGTTTTCTCGAACGCGGTGATCTTGATGCGCGGATCGTGGATCAGCCTCTCGCTCATGGCGAGCCGATCCGCCAGGGAAGCGAGTTCCGAGCGGCTTTTCAGCGGATTGCCGGGCGTCACCATCCACCAGAGCTGGTCGAGACCGAGACGGCGCAGCGCGATCTCGGCGACCAGCAGATGCCCTTCATGCGGCGGATTGAACGAGCCGCCGAAAAGGCCGACGGCCATGCCGCGTTCCACATGCGGCATAACCAAGTAGCGGCGGTCGATCGTCTCTTCCGTCACGTGCGATCAGGGCCGGATCTGTCCGGTGCCATGCACGCGGTATTTGAAGGAGGTGAGCTGTTCGACGCCGACCGGGCCGCGGGCGTGCATCTTGCCCGTCGAGATGCCGATCTCGCCGCCCATGCCGAACTCGCCCCCGTCTGCGAACTGGGTGGAAGCATTGTGCAGCAGGATCGCCGAATCGAGTTCGTTGAAGAAGCGCGCCACGACCGCCGGGTCCTCGGCGAGGACAGCTTCCGTGTGATTGGAGGAATAGGTGTTGATGTGGCGGATCGCGCCGGAAATGCCGTCGACGACCGCGACCGAGATCACCGCGTCGAGATATTCCGTGCGCCAGTCCTCCTCCGTCGCCGGCTTGAAGCCGGGGAAGACCTTCAGGACGGCAGCGGAGGCGCGGATTTCACAGCCGGCTTCGGTCAGCGCTTCGAGGATCGGCATCAGATGGGTGCCGATCGCGGCGCTGTCGACAAGTAGCGTTTCGGCCGCGCCGCAAACGCCGGTACGGCGCATCTTGGCGTTGACGATGATCTTCTTCGCCATTTCGAGGTCCGCGGAGGCATCCACATAGATGTGACAGAGGCCTTCGAGATGGGCGAAGACCGGCACGCGCGCCTCGCTCTGGACGCGGGCCACCAAGCTTTTGCCGCCGCGCGGAACGATCACGTCGATCGCGCCATCGAGGCCCGACAGCATGGCGCCGACGGCGGCACGATCCGTTGTCGGCACGATCTGGATCGCATGTTCGGGAAGTCCCGCAGCCTTCAGGCCGGCCACGAGGCAGTCATGGATCGCCCGCGATGAAAGGGCGGAATCGGAGCCGCCGCGCAGGATCACCGCATTGCCCGCCTTGAGGCAGAGCGCGCCGGCATCCGCCGTCACGTTCGGGCGGCTTTCGTAGATGACGCCGATGACGCCGAGCGGCGTGCGAACCCGTTCGATCTTCAGTCCGTTCGGCCGCTCCCAGGCAGCGATGACCTCGCCGACCGGATCCCTGAATTCGGCGATCTCGCGGATGGCCTCCGCCATGCCTGCGATGCCCTTTTCCGTCAGCGTCAGCCGGTCGATGAATGAAGGCAGCAGGTCCTTGCCTTCGACATTCTTCAGATCGAGGGCGTTCGCGGCAAGGATCTTGTCCTTGCCGGCGAGGATGGCGTCCGCCATGGCATTGAGCGCCTTGTTCTTCGCTTCGGTCGACGCCGTCGCCAGCGCTTGAGCCGCCGCCTTGGCGTTACGGCCGATCTCGTTCATCACGGCGGCGACGCCGGTCGTTGCAACCTTGTCAAGCATGGGCGGCATCCTCCCTGTGATCTTCTTTTTTCGTCTTGCGGCGGATCGAGCCGGTCATCACCAGATCGTCCCGGTGGACCATGGCGGCGCGGCCGGCATAACCAAGGATCGCTTCGATCTCGCCGGACTTGCGCCCGGTGATCTGGCGGGCTTCCTCGGCATCGTAGCTGACGAGCCCGCGAGCGATCTCGTGCCCGTCGACGCCCACGACTGCGACCGTATCGCCTCGATGGAAATGGCCCTCGATGCGGCGAACGCCGGCGGGCAGCAGGCTCTTGCCGGTGCCGAGGGCGTTTTCCGCACCCTCGTCTACAAAAAGCCGGCCGGCCGGCTGAAGCTGGCCGGCGATCCACGTCTTGCGGGCCGTCACGGGCGTGCCGGAAGGCGCGAACCAGGAGGAGCGCGTGCCCTGTTCGATCGCCCGCAGCGGATGGTCGGTCTTGCCCGACGCGATGATCATGGCGCAGCCGGCGCCCGTCGCGATCTTGCCGGCGTCGATCTTCGTCCGCATGCCGCCGCGCGACAGTTCCGAGGCGGCGCCGCCGGCCATCGCTTCGATCTCGGGCGTGATCGCCGGGATGACGTCCAGGAACTTCGCTTCCGGATCGAGATGCGGCGGGGCGGTATAGAGCCCGTCGATATCCGAGAGCAGCACCAGAAGATCGGCGCTGGTCATGGTCGCGACGCGGGCGGCCAGCCGGTCGTTGTCGCCGTAGCGGATTTCCGTCGTGGCGACGGTATCGTTCTCGTTGATGATCGGCACGGCGCCGATTTTCAGGAGCTGGTTGATGGTCGCGCGGGCATTGAGATAACGGCGCCGCTCTTCCGTGTCGCCCAGCGTCAGCAGGATCTGGCCGGCCACGATGCCATCGCGCGACAGGCTCTCCGACCAGGCGCGGGCAAGCGCAATCTGGCCGACGGCCGCCGCCGCCTGGCTTTCCTCGAGCTTCAGGGCGCCGGAGGGCAGATCGAGAACCGTACGGCCCATGGCGATCGCTCCCGAAGAGACGACCAGAACGTCGATGCCCTTCGCTTTCAAGGCAGCGATATCGGCGCAGATGGCATCCAGCCATTGCGATTTCAGGCCTGTCTTGCGGTCGACGAGCAGAGCAGAGCCGATCTTGATGACGATCCGGCGATGGCTGGCCAGCGGTTTGCGGACGGCGGTCATTCCCCGTCATCCTCGTCGAAATCCCCGACCGGCATGGAGCGGTCGGGAAGCGCCGTCTCCTCGCCTTCGCTCGCCTCGATGATCACGTCCCGGAGTGCGCGCAGAACCTCGGTCATGCCATTGCCCGTCACGGCGGAGATCAGGAACGGCGTCTGGCCCGAGGCCTTTTCCAGCTCCTTCGCCTTCTTCTTCAATTCCTTCTCGTCCAGCACGTCGATCTGCGACAGGGCGACGATTTCCTGCTTGTCGGTCAGTCCGCCGCCATAGGCTTCAAGCTCTGCCTTCACGGTCTTGTAGGCCTTGCCGACCTTCTCCTCGACTGCGGAAACCAGATGCAGCAGCACGCGGGTGCGTTCCACATGGCCCAAAAACCGGTCGCCGATGCCGACACCTTCATGAGCGCCTTCGATCAGTCCCGGAATGTCGGCCAGCACGAATTCGCGTCCGTCGATCGTGGCGACGCCGAGGTTCGGATGCAGCGTGGTGAATGGGTAGTTAGCGATTTTCGGCCGGGCCCGCGTCACGGCCGCCAAAAAGGTGGACTTGCCGGCGTTCGGCAGGCCGACCAGACCGGCATCCGCGATCAGTTTCAGCCGCAGCCAGATGGTCTTTTCCTCGCCTTCGAGACCCGGGTTTGCCCAGTTGGGCGCCTGGTTGGTCGAGGTCTTGAAATGGGCATTGCCGAAGCCGCCGTTGCCGCCCTTGGCGAGCCGGAATTTCTGGCCTTCCCTGGTGAGATCGACGATGAGGGTCTCGTTGTCCTCCTCGAAGATCTGCGTGCCGACCGGCACTTTCAGCGTCACGTCGCCGCCATTGGCGCCGGTGCGGTTCCTGCCCATGCCATGGATGCCGGTCTTGGCCTTGAAATGCTGCTGGAAGCGGAAGTCGATCAGCGTATTGAGGCCGTTGACGGCCTCCACCCAGACGTCACCCCCGCGGCCGCCGTCGCCCCCGTCCGGACCTCCGAACTCGATGAATTTTTCCCGGCGGAACGAGACCGCGCCCGCGCCGCCGTCGCCGGAGCGTATGTAGACCTTTGCCTCGTCGAGAAATTTCATCTTACTGCCGTCAGTCTCGTGTTAGTCGGAGCGCCTTGTTTTATGTTGGCATCCGGTGGGTTTCGATATCGCCGGTTGGGGCAGAGGTCAAAGACTATCATGAAGTTCGTCAGCTATAACATCCAATACGGGATCGGCATGGATGGCCGGTTCGATCCCGAACGCATCGCCGAAAGTATCGCCGGGGCCGACGTTATCGCCTTGCAGGAAGTGACGCGCGGTTTTCCGAAGAATGGCCATGTCGATCTCGTCGCCCGTTTCGACGATCTCTTCCCGGACCATTTCCATGTCTATGCCGCGCCTTGCGATCTGCTGCTCGACGTTTCCGTCGAGAGCGGCCGCCGCGTCGAGCGCCGCTTCCAGTTCGGCAACATGATCCTGTCGCGCTGGCCGATCCTCGCCACCCGCCATCTTCTCCTGCCGCGCAGCCGCACGATCGAGAAGCTCAACCTGCAGCGCGGCGCCCTGGAAGCCGTCATCGTCGCGCCCGGCGGGCCGCTGCGCGTCTATTCCGTGCATCTCGATCACGTTTCGCCGGACGAGCGGCTTGCCCAAATCCGCTATCTGAAGGAAAGGGTCCTGAATTTCGTGGCCGAAGGCGGTGCGTTGACCGGCGCCGCGGAAGAGGGTTTTCCCGACCCGCCGCTGCCGGAGGATTTTCTGCTGATGGGCGATTTCAACATGGAACCGGAATCGACCGAATATATCGCCATGGCAGGGCAGCGGGACCGTTATTACGGCCGCATCCTGCGCGCCAACGAGCCGGTCGACGTGCTGGAGCGTCTCGGGCTGCTCACGCCCGAAAGCTATACCTGGGCGAAGCCGCCGGGCGACGGGCCGATGAAGATGCATCTCGATCATTGCTTCGTGAATTCCGGGCTGGCGCCGCGTCTGAAAAACGCCTGGGTGGACCATGCGGCGTCTGGTTCCGACCATTTTCCGCTCTGGGTCGAGGTCGAGTGAGGGCCGGCGGAGTTTCCTCCGCCGGATGTTTTCATATGAGGGTCACGGTCGGTCGGCTGGCCGGAAGTCCTCGGGCAGCAGCATGGTTTCGATATGCGGCACCATGCGGTTCTGGGAGATGCTGAAGATCTGGTTCGCGTCGATGATACGGAAACCGAGCTTCTTCTGGACATTCAGCGAGGCGAGGTTGTCCGCGAATGCACCGGAATATATCCGCACCTCCGGCATGCGCCGGAAGAAGCGCTCCAGCGTGCCGGCCACCGCTTCCGTCATGTAGCCGCGGCCCCAGTAGAGCCGGTTCAGCCAGTAACCGAGGCGCCATCCGCCATGCCTCTGCTCCAGACCCACGACGCCGACATGGATGTCGTCGCCCGTGGTGATCGCAAGCATCCAGTCCGGCAAGAGGCCGGAGGCCTGCGGCACGAGCCAGTCGAGTGCATCCTGGCGGTCATAGGGCTGCGGCACGCGTGCCAGCATGCGGCTGACCTTGAAATCGCCGAGCGATTCGGCGATCGCCGGCGCGTCGGAGAGCTTGTGCGGACGCAGGACCAGCCTTTCCGTGGTAATGACCGGGCAGGGGCCCGGCATCGTTACGGCCGCATTCGTCTTCTGGAGAACGGCGGCGTTCATCTCAGTTCTCCCCAGCTTCTGAGCGACATCCAGGTCTTGCGGTCGAGCCGGAACCATTCGACGGCAACCATGCCGCCGAGCGCCAGGCAATCGATCATGCCGGTGCCCTGGTACTGGAAGCCGCATTTCTGGATCACCCGCTTGGAGGCGACGTTGGTCACCCGGCAACGCGCATCGATGTGGTCGATGTTGTTGCGGGTGCGGAAGGCCATGTCGATCAGCACATGGGCGGCTTCCGTCGCGTAGCCCCTGTTCCAATAGGGTTCGCCCAGCCAGTAGCCTATCTCGAGCGTTCGCTCGTCCCGCTGGGGTTCCAGCGCGCAGCAACCGAGGAAAGCGCCGTTGTCGCCTCGCGTGATGGCATAGACGCACTTGCCGATCTCGCCGGCTTTCGCACGTCGTACGAAATCGGCGGCGTCTTTTGCCGTATAGGGATGCGGCATACGCGACACCATGGTCGCGATATTCGCATTGTTGGCGAGATGGGCAAGGGCGTCGATGTCTTCTTCATGGGGAGCGCGGAGAACCAGTCTCTGCGACAGTAAGACAGGGCAATCGCTTCTTAACCGCTCGGGTCTTAGCGGTTCCTTGGACCGTTCCTCCGGCGGCCGGGATTGGCTCGCCCTCAGTAATTCGCCTTGCATGGTCAGTCTCCTCTACGGGGTTAAAGAAAAAGGGGAGGTGGGTGGCGCCCCATCTCCCCTTTTTTCTTTAGACTGACCTTGTGCGCCAGCCGGGTCGATGAGACGCCGGCTGTTTTAGAGCGCTACCGGCTTATTCCGCTGCTTCCGCTTTCGGCATTACGGACACGTATACTCGGCCGTTAGCCTTCGTGCGGAAGGACACATTACCGGCGGCGAGTGCGAAGATCGTGTGGTCCTTG
The DNA here is from genome assembly GCF_030378245.1 of Neorhizobium sp. CSC1952. Taxonomy (NCBI): domain Bacteria; kingdom Pseudomonadati; phylum Pseudomonadota; class Alphaproteobacteria; order Hyphomicrobiales; family Rhizobiaceae; genus Neorhizobium; species Neorhizobium sp. CSC1952. Next base: position 1,897,041 of record NZ_CP128416.1, read on the forward strand.
CCGAGGCCAACGTTCTGGCCCGGATGCCACTGCGTGCCGCGCTGACGCACGATAATGTTGCCCGGAATGACGGCTTCGCCGCCGAACTTCTTCACGCCAAGGCGCTTGGATTCAGAATCGCGACCGTTACGCGACGAACCGCCAGCTTTCTTATGTGCCATTGGTGTTCTCCTTTACCCTTCGAAATCCTGATTAGCCGAGAATGTCCGTGATGCGGACAACCGTGTGATGCTGGCGATGGCCGCGAATCCGCTTGGAATTCTGGCGGCGGCGCTTCTTGAAGGAAAGGACCTTCTTGCCACGGTTATGCTCGACCACTTCGGCCTTGACCGTCGCACCCGAAACGAACGGGGCGCCGATCTTGGCATCGGCGCCTTCGCCGACGACCAGGACTTCGTTGAACTCGATCACTGCACCAGCTTCGGCTTCCAGCTTCTCGATGGTAAGCACGTCGTTGGCTGCCACGCGGTACTGCTTACCGCCGGTCTTGATGACTGCGAACATTCTTTATCCTTTCATGTTCGGTCCGGCTCTATCCTTTAAGGGACGGCCGTCTTTTTATCAGTCGGGCTCTGGCAGGGGTTCGAAAGAGGGATCTTTTTAACTTGTCTGCCGGTGAAATCTGCGCGGAAGATTGATTGCCTCCACACAAACAAAGAGGCATGGACACTTTTCCACGCCTGATCGCGTGCGGGGATACGCGACAGACAAAAAACTGTCAAGGCAAAAGGATATAAAGTCTTGATATTCGCCCCTTGCCAGCCCCATCTTTCATCGTTATGAGAACGCCGCGCTGACCAACGCGTCATCAGTTTCCGCGGAGAGGTGGCTGAGTGGTCGAAAGCACCGCACTCGAAATGCGGCATACGGGCAACCGTATCGTGGGTTCGAATCCCACCCTCTCCGCCACATTGGTCCTTCGGCCGTAAGGCTTTCCCGCGATCTGCTGAATATTATCGATCTTCGATGCCGGTGACGGTATTGGTCAGGGCCGCACTATCGGCACGATCACTTGAGGCTTCTGCCGAAAATAAGCCGGCGGCTGTCGCTGCGAAGCCAAATCCCCTCTGGGCTTGCTTAGACCAGAATTCCTGCTCGGCCTCTGGAGTCGCCGCTTGTGTTAAGCACCACGTAGCTATCAGCAGCCCTCGCGAAGCGGCGAGAAATGCTATAAATGCTTGGTAGCGTTGCTCGGCCTCCAACAAACCAGCCAAGCCAGCCGCGCTCTCCACGTGCCATTTGGTCGCGATGGCGGTTGGTTTCCCGAACCAGGTCTATATGAAATTTATTGGCCGCGCTAAGAGCTTCCCGGGGATCCGGATCATTCGGTTCTGGTGCGCTTGCAGAGTGCTTCGCTTGCTCCCAGAGGCCATACTTGAGCGCAGTGACGCCTCGCCGCTGCGCTTTTCTGTTAATCACATAGTGAAGAATGATGCGATTTTCCACAAGAGAGCTCATGTGCCTGCTTGCTGAGCACCCTTTGCACTAATGCTCGACCTTATCGCCCGGCCGCCATAATTACTTCTGCGATTTGGATCCCTTCGAATACCGGCCTGATTTCGGCAGCGATGTGGCGAGCCTACTTTCTAGCAGTGGCAGCAGACGTTCTACGAGCATCTCAATCTGGCTCTGATTGAGATCAAAAGTCAGTTGCGACTGTGCTGATTCTTTCAGTGGGGGGCTGGAGATTCTGGTAGGTGGCCTGTCTACCTCACCCAAAGCTATGGTCACGTTGACTCCGGGTCGCAGCGCAATCACTGCTGCGTTTCGACTAGAAGTCCTGAATGATGGTCGGCCAGCCCTTACCCCTAAATGACGGAGTTCATCGCCCGAGATGTCAGCGTCGGGAAATTCGCAAAGAGAGAAAGGCCTTAGAAGCTCCTTTGCCAAAAGTCGCCCTAATCCCCCGAATGCGTTCGTCCAGAACGTTTCCACGCCAAGCCCACCCGAGATTGCGGTCCATGCGAGGACTTCTCCTCGATCTCGAAAGTCATCAGCAAGCCTGAAGTCGCGCTCTGCACCGCCTACACGGCTAATTATATAGCCAGAGACAAAGTTATATAGCTCATTGTCGCCAGGAAAGGCGCCAAGAGACGCGTCTCTAATTTTTCTCAAGAGGCGAATGCGGTTCTCCGCGGGCATCTTCTCAATCCCAGCCACTTGATCAAAGAGCGGCGAGGCCTGAACTAGTTCGCGGATGGCCAGGTTGTTTATCGTCGGGGCATCATCGCCGGATACAGCAAGCGACTTGCAGGCATCTACTATGATCGAGATATTTCTTGAGGAAGGAGCCGGGCCTCCTGGCATCAGGCTTAATAAGACCTCAATCGGAAGCCGCGATCTAGAGCGCTCGCCCACGTGCTTAGGTTGGAGCGCTTGCTTCGCTGCTTCCAGCCGCTCAAGCGAACTCAATGCGTTCTTGGCACCATACAACGCCGCGGTTCGGGCGACAGCGAACGTGTCGGTTGCCAGACATGTTGAAAGCGAAAGCGTGTCGACATCGCGGTTCGATGAAGCCATTGCTTCGGCAATGATTGCGCCCAGCCAACCCGTTTCTAAGCCATTCAAAGAAGGGAAGCGCAGGACCTCTTGATGATAACGGGTAAAATCTTCGGTCGACACCAAGTAGCACCAGCTTGTTAGCGGCGCTAAGTCGGAGTGAAATGTTACTAGCCACGCGAGCAGATCGTCTCGGCTTTGCGGCGGCACAACAATCGCGATTGGCCGTGGGCTTTGCTCGTGCCAGACAAGGAGGTGAGACTTCGACGAAATCTCGTGGCGCATTGCGAATGCTGCCGGCGTAGCTCGGTCCCGGACATCGCTTTCTCCGCGAAGAACCTGAGCCAACTCCTCACGTTCCACGAGGGCGAACGATAAGTCTTTATTACTCATCATCATCAAATAGTCCCTGTGCTGGGGGCGGGAAGGCGGCCGCCAAGATCTCCGGAAGAGCATCATCGTAATAAACTGCCAGCGACGTCTTTGCGCGAGTTACCACCGTGTAGGCTTTCTGGCGCGTTAGATAAGCGTCGTCGTCGGCAAAGAGCCAATGCAGCGCCCGAAATTCCAGTCCCTTACAAGATTGAATGGTTGTGATACAAATTCGACATTGCTCGCTGAAATGGCGATCCACAATTCCCGAGTGAAAGACTGCTGACTTTCCCGCCATTTTTGTCACCTGTTCAAGGGCTTGGAAGATCGCGTCGCAGTCAGCTCGGCGGCGAACAACGATTCCGATTAGATCCCCTGGTTCATTATACGTGTCTAGCTGAATGTCTAGGGCGCTGATGAGAGCGGTGATTTGTGCTTGCCTTGAAAGAGGGCCAATTGATCGGGGAGGAGTCGGTGTCGGGCCATTATAGTGGCAATATTCCGACAGCGAATAATCGCCCTGAACTAGAATCCTATCCGCCAATAAACAGATGTCGTCGCTGATGCGAAAGTGATGCCTTAAGTCAACTCTTTGATCGCAAATTTCGGTGGCGAGATCGAAACTTGTTCCCCCGTCATAGACACGCTGCCGATCATCGCCGACCAGCATAAGACGATCTGTAAGCCGATTCAGAAAATCAAGCTCCTCAAAAGCAAGATCCTGAATCTCGTCAACAAGTAGGGCGTCAAACGACATTAGTCGTCCGCGAGACTGTAGTAACTCAATGGCCACTCGGGCGCGCTCCCTGTTCACATCAAGAAGATTTCCTGTTGGCGAGGGAGGAATAGAGCCATAGGATGCAAAAAAGTGATCAACAAACGATCGCATAGTAATAATTAGCTCTGGCGGGAAGCGGTTGTCTCCGCTTAGAGAAATAAACTCTCGAAGAGTTCGATTAAACGTAATTAGTTTAGTGTTGGCGAGCTGGTGCGGAGGAAGGCGCAGGTATTGACCTCTGTGGAGTAGGATGCTGGTTTTGCCACTCCCCGGCGGTCCTACTAAGATATACCTTCCATTCGGCTGTAGACCCTCGATTGCGTGGATCTGATCTTGATGAAGATCGCGTCGACGTCGCCATAATAAGCTCATTGCGTTTTTTCTCCAGGATTATCCAAGTGACATTGAAATACCTTTGCAGACACTTCGAGAAACGTCTCATAGGACTGTTCGGCGACGGACGGGTCTTCAGCCGAAGTGCATAAAATCGTCATTTCGGCAGTCTTTGCTGTATATTCTTTGGAGCGTGCTGCACCGTGTATGGTGATGGTTCCGTCTTTCAATTCGAAAGTCAGCTCCGTCTGTAACTTCAATTTAGCTTGGTTTGGTAGATCCGCGTCCCAAGTTACTGATACACAAAAACTGCTTTTCCCGAGGAATGCAACCTTGTGTGAGCAGTCTATTCTATTGTCTGTCAGTTTCTTGTTGATGAAATTGCGGATGTAGCGGCTAAGGTCTCCAACATCTATGGATTGCGCGGCTACGGATGAAGGTTGAGACTTCCTTATGCCCAGAAGTAGTTCATTTTGCTTTTTGCGATTCTGAGTGAAATCATCCCAAGTCACTACCTGAAGTCTCGTCTTTGGATCTTTTTGAAGAGCCCGCTGGGCTAAAACGGTAAGGTAGGATGGAGCATCTGATCGGAAGGGAACGGCGGGCACGGTCGCCGCCACCGCGTGAGCTATCAGATAGCGATTTCCCGCACCCTTGCTTACGACCTCTTCAAAAAGCTGCTCTCCTGCGAGTAGATCGTGGATGACAGCGCCTAGCTGATAGAATGTTAGTGCACGCCATAGTTCAGGCCCAGGCTGCCACAGGCGAAACATATACTCCGGCGAGCTGTAGCGCGCGGTTGCGACAAAGGGTAGTTGGCCCGAATCATCGGTGCCTGAACCCTCTACGCTATCGATCAGGCGGACCACCCCCAGATCCAGTAGCGTGGCCTTTTTAAAGTCCGCGGAAACAACGATATTGTCCGGTTTAATGTCTCGGTGGCATATACCTAAGTCCTCCAAATATTTCGCAGCGTCTGCTACTTGCTTCACGAGACCTTCGATCTTGTCTCCAGTCACAAGCTTCAGAGCATCGGTTAGGCAAAGGCCCGGGACATGCTCCATCAACATATAAACGGTGCCCTCGGACTCACCACAATCGAAAGTGCGAACTAGTGTCGGGCAGGCGTGCGCTAGGAGCTTCTCTCGAACAATATCGAGGCGCGCTCTGCTAACCACTCCCTCGTTACCTTTAAGGAAATTAGGATGATAAATTTTAAGAGCTGCGGTTTGATCATCAGTTATTACTTCAAAAACCGCAGCACTCGCTCCGTGCCCAAGTAACTTGCCGAATCCCCAGCCCTTCTCCTGCGCCAATTTCTTGGCGCTCTTCTCTAGTCGCGTAACTTCATTGGCAATCATTTTCTCGGCCCTCCCGCGTAGTGGTGTAGCGGTTGACTCTAAAGCAACAATTAAAACGCGAACGTTACTTATAACGCTCGCTTACGAGTTCGCGGGATTTCTCGATATCACGGGATGTTACTTGGTTATCAATCCGGGGCGGTCCTAAGCCAGGTCTCCACCGATTTCGGGAGATCACATGGGGACGATCAGAAAGCTCAGAGGACGCAGTCAAGCTCAACCGAACCAACGTTACCGACACTGGAGTCGTCGGGTGTTCAAAGTTCGGATCACGTCAGCGGCGAGTTGCTGGATGTTTTTTCGGTCCACCGTTGAGGGGGATTTAACAGTTCCAAAAGCGAACGGGATTTTGACTGTGCTTGAGCCGAGGATCGCTGACACGTTTGCCCCGAAGTCCCACGTAGAGGTTCCAAATGTCCCCCGGCGCCTCGATGCCAGTGAAGCCGATTCGATGGAGTTCAGAACCATTGGCATACGGGATATCTGGAAAGTTCTCCCTCGTCGCAGACATCCAATTCTCCGGTTTGAAGGCTCCAACAACCACACCTCGCACCACGGCAAGCACATACTCCGCCTTTTCGGCGCGGGATTTCGATATCCGCCAGCAGTAGCGAACCAGGTTGTAGATAGCTCGACGATCGAAGCGGTCTTCCAGCTTATTGATATTGATCAAAACGAGCCGATGCTCGGGGTTCGAGGGAAATTGCGGCAGGCTGTATTTGTCGATTAGCTCCAGATGGTTCATGGGGCCGCGGTCACTGCTGGCGTGCCCACCCTGAAGGTTCGTGAGTCCTGGGTAAGCATCGATGAGTGCAGCCTCGACCTCGAAAACCGCTGCGTCAGGGATCTCGTGCCGATGGATGATGTGTAGCACCTCAAGCCCAGCGCTCTTTATCGCGCGGATGCGATCAAGCTTCGACCCCAGTGTTTGATTGTCGTCGTCAGCCACATCCAGAACGCCGGCTGCGTGATCGAACACGCGATTGTTCCGCCCTTTGCCGACGTAAAACGTCTCGCCGTTTCGAGGATCGATAAGGCGGTAGACGTAATTGTCAAGCCGCTCACATACTTCTTCAGAAAATCGCACCGCCGTCTCTCAATTCAAGCTAATGATCTTTGCCGGCGAGAAGCTCTGAAATTTCTTAACGCCGCTTACCATTCCGTTGCCTGGCATCGGTGTGCCGATCGCACTTTTCAGCCAACACTGTTTCTTCGGGTAATTATAGGTGAAGGCCAGACAGCGATTGTCGTCGACACAGGCGAGGCGGCAATCGAGGGGCGTCTTGGCAGTGCGGTGGGGGCGCGAGGAGAGATCGCCTCCTCGTAGATCAACGTCGTGAAAGAGTGCGCTCTCCGGGTCGATCATTCCGAGCGTAAATATAGGCGGATCAGCATCGACACCACTGAGGAATCTGCCCGAAAAGGCGACGCTATTACCATCTGCCCGGCCGGCACTGGACTTGAGAAAGCAGTTCGGCCCTTTTGTGATCTTGGGATTGGTGTTGAAGGTGAATGCCTTGCATTGACCGTTCATGACCAGACAGTTCTGGGCACATTCGGCAGCGTCGCTTGCTCGGATCGAGGAAAGGTCGTCGCCGAAGAGATCCAGCCCGGTGTAGATGGCGATCCGGTTTGGGCGCTTCGTGAACTCTTCGATCGGAGAGAGCTTCGCTTGCGTCTGCGGCGTGGTCGTTGACGTGACGGCAGCTGTGTCGGCTGGCTGCGACTGACCCGGTGCGGCCGGTTTCGGGGTGCTCTCCACGTCTGTAGGCGACGGATTTATCTCTGGCGCTGTCGGCGGGCCAGCAACAGCCGAGGGCTTTGACTCTTCGCCGGTTCGATTAAGTTTGTAACGCTCGATCTCTTCTGGAGTGAAGACGTGCATGTCATTCGGCGGCGTCTTGAACATGACGCTCAACACGTCAACCGGAGTATCGAAGCGGTTGAGGAGATCAATAATGTCGGAAATCGTGAGCTGTGCTCCGACAAGATCCGACGTATCAGACGAGATCTGGTGCACGCCGAGCTTGCCGTCGACTCTCCGCTCGACACCCGCAAGGAACATATAAGCACATGCCGATAGGCATGCGCTGTCTTTCGGGATGTAAGTTGCGAGCTTCCGTTCATGAATGTCGTCCGCCATCAGCAGACCCATCTGCACGGTGCCGCCTGGACTGTTCAGGATAACGAGCTTGGCGCCTGGCGCAGCGTGAAGAGCCCGCCGGAAGTTGAGTGCTGAGCCGACGTCGATATCGCCGTTCATCGTTATGACATCCGGCTTGGCGTCATCCACGATAAAGGGCCCAAAGTTCTTCTCAGCCGAGATGGCAGGTGTGCCCATCGCAGTCACGCCCAGCACAGCACCCGCGGCGACAGATCGAAGTAATTTACGCATGAACAATTTCCCAGCCCGGCATTATCAAACTATAAATGCCGAGGGCTGACAAGGTCTTTACATGCGCTCTGCTGCATATTCTGTAGGTTGCTGGAGGGCAAGGTTAGTGATCACGGTAACAGGCGAGGTAGGGGGATAATGGCAGTCACGCAGGGGCACGGCAATCCAAAGTGGACGCGCGACGAGACGCTCCTCGCGCTCGATCTATATTTCACTCTCAAGGGGCTGATCCCGTCACCCAAAGCTCCCGAGATCATAGCTTTGTCGAACCTCCTCCGATCGTTGCCCTATCATGCGGAGGCAGCCAAGCAGCCGACTTTTCGCAATCCGGATGGTGTAGGCTTCAAATTGATGAACCTGCGTCAGGTAGCCACCGGCAAGGGGCTGGGCAACGTCTCCACCATGGATCGCCAGATATGGAAGGAGTTTGGGGAGAGGGAAGACGAGGTTCATACGCTCGCGGCTGCAATCAGGGTAGGTATTGCCGTCGCTGGTGCCGAGCAACTGCCGGAAATCGAGCAGGAGCTTTGCGAGGGGCGACTCTTGACCGCCTTGCATGTTCGGCGGGAACGGAATCCTAAGGTGCGCAAGATGCTCCTGGACGATCGTCGCTCCGCAGGATTGCGCTGTGAGATCTGTGATTTGGCACGGCCCGACCTAAAGGAGCCTCTCCAGGACGCTATGTTTGAAGCGCATCACCTGGTGCCACTCGCTGAGGCCGGTGAGCGAAAGACGAAGTTGGCTGACTTGGCTCTACTATGTGCCTGCTGTCATCGTCTTCTTCATCGCGCCATGGTGTTGAAAACGAGATGGATCGGCCTTGTAGAGGCACGAGCTATCATCGTGCCGGGATAATCCTTGGCACCCCTTCAGGGGCATCCTACGCGTGATCTTCAATATCGATTGGAGATCACATGGCAACAATTAGAAAGCTCAGAGGGCGCTGGCAAGCGCAGGTGCGCCGGCGAGGGATGAAGCCCCGCTGCAAGTCCTTCGACAGCAAGCTCGAAGCCGAGAAGTGGGCGCGCGATCTGGAAGCCCAAGTCGATCGGTTTGGCGCCGCGCCAGATACAAAGATCCTGGAGAGCACGACGCTCGATCAACTCTTGGAGCGCTATCAGCGCGAAGTGTCGCCAAACAAGCGTGGCTCGGTGCAGGAGATCCAGCGAATTGAGGTGCTCCGCCGTCATGAACTTGCTTACCGGACGATGATCGGGCTGAGCCAGCAGGACATTGCGTCGTTCCGAGATGAGCGCCTCCAGTCGGTAGCTTCTTCTACCGTCGTCCGTGAGCTTGCGATTCTCAGCCACGTTATCGAAGTGTCGATCCGCGATTGGGGATTGCCGCTTGCGAAGAACGTCGTGAAGATGGTGCGGCGCCCGGTTATTCAGAACGAACGCAGCCGGCGTTTGACCGGCGATGAGGAACAGCGCCTTCTCGATGGTTGCGACGGTGGCAAAATACCTTACTTTCGCACGTTGCTGATCGTCGCAATCGAGACCGGGATGCGCCGAGGAGAGCTCCTGGGGCTCAGGTGGTCAGACGTATCCCACAATCGCCGAGTAATCAGGTTGGCAATGACCAAGAACGGGACCAGTCGCGAGGTGCCGCTGTCTCAGCGTGCTTTCGATGCGCTGGCGGATTGGAAGTCTCGTGCTGACGTAGATCAATCTACCATCTTTCCTATGACCGCCGGCGCGTTGGAACAAGCTTGGTATCGGCTCCTCAAGCGTGCCGGTGTCACCGGGTTGAGGTTTCACGATTTGCGTCACGAGGGCGTTAGCCGTCTATTCGAACGCGGTTTGAACATGATCGAGGTCAGCAGCATCTCAGGGCATCGCGAACTGCGTATGTTGAAAAGGTATACGCATCTAAGCGTCGACGATCTCGTTGCCAGGCTTGGTTAGGATCGATCACCGCGCAACCTGCCTTGACAGACGACTTGACGAACCTTGACGGAAGCCTTGCGAGCCTTGCTTCCGTCAAGATATAACCGCCTCCTGGTTGCAAAGTCACCTGCTCAAAATGCGAAATCGTTGCGGATTTAAGCCTAAACCTTGCATTTCGTTTACGCGGCCTTGACAAAACCCCTCCGAAATCGCGTTTTTGGCCGATCTGTCAAGGTTATAAAGCGTCTTCAGGTTGTAGAGCGTGCGTCATCGTCGGAGCTGCGTCCAGCTTCAGCACAGCAGACGGGTCGAACTGCAGGTGAGCGTGGCAAACTCGTCTGGGCTTGACGCGGATCGCCTTAATCCTCAGTGGCGAAAACGTTTCCACGCAGGATCCACCAAGGCTGAACGTTGATCAATCTACCTGCCAAGTGGCGCGCATATTCCGATAGAGGAACCTCCCGTCATCGACGCCGCATCCATCGATAGCGATAGTGTTCGCAGCCGGTGAATAGCGGACCTGCAGCGCGACTTCGTTTCGTGCGCCGCCTCTCGGTGCCGCCTGTCCTCCTCATGTAAGTCCAACCTCATCATCACGCGCATGCTGATGTCGGTGCCAGACATCGAAGTCTTAGAACAATGCAAGGAGCATGATGGGGATTGATTCAGTGCCCGGAAGCGTCCGGCATCTGGAACCTCCCATGTTGGAAATCGACAGGGAAGCGCACAGGCGAGCGCCAGGAAGCGGATGCTGTCATTTCTGCATCTACCCTCGACGGAGCGAAGCAGCGCGAATCCTCGAGTCAAAGGCGTCCTACCGGGATCAAAACATTTCTTCCGCGACCTTATGCGCTCCGATCGTGATGTCGCTATACAGTAGATAGGCAAGCGCTCGCCCTCATCTAACAGCAGTTTGACGGACGATTATCGTCCGAAGGAGAACCCATGCCCATGGATCAGGCAAAGCTCAATAAGCGTATCGATGATGTAGTGCGAATGCGGTCCATTCTGCATCCGAACGATTGGCTGGATGAGAGCCAGTTGATGATGACGCGGTGGTTCGACTATCGCTTCATGTCACCCCTGGATGCCACTCTGCTCTTTGGCCAGCACTACATTGCCGGACTTCGGAGCCATATGCGAAAGCACTTTGACGCGGAGCGCGCGGGGGAGATCACTGGCATCAAGGAGGGATTACCGGCAGTTCGTGCTGCGTGGTTCACTGGCCTGTGGCGGGCGCGGGCTCGCACTGATGCCATCTTCGTTCCCTACGATCTTCTAATCGACTTCAGCTTCGACTTCTCCTCTCGGCGGAAGCGCTATTGGAATATGCTCCCGCAGCAGTTACACGCGTCGGAGAGGAACGCCGAGGCCTGGTGGGCTGTGTTCCTCGAAAGGGTTGAGGATCTGCTGCCGATCTGCATGAAGCGGGTGGGCGAAATGCCTCACTATCGGATGGAGAATGACCTCGACTTGCCGCCTCAGAGGCATTTCCGCACTCTGATGTTGTCGGAGATGCGGCATGAGAACCGGATGCTTGCTGAACAGATTGCCGACCGCGTGCTTGTTAAGCGTCATCTTACTCTGGACCAGGCCCTTTCATTAGCACCTGCTGATGCGGACCGTATCGAAGTCGAGCAGCGCGCCAAGGCGATTGCCGAGGACCGTGCATGGGAAATTCAGCCCATTACCAAGCTCGATGAGGCCGATCTCCTCCCCAGCTGTTTTGCTGTCGCGGAGACGATCAACGAAAGTCGCGCACCTTGCGACACCTGCGTCCTGGCGGCTCGTTGCAAGCAGGCGGCTGCCGAGGCGATCGAAATCACCATCCGCAGGAAGGGGTCAGCATCTCCTGTCCTGACGGAGAGCAGGGAACGGATCCGCCGGAACACTAAGAGCTTCCGCAGCAACAAGAAGACCTCTTCCGGAGCTTCTGAACAGCTTCATTAAATATCCCTCGCCGGGGATGTAATCACTCCCTATGTTATACCTCTCTTTTGAAAGAGGAAGTAACATAGGGACTGATTACAGGAACAGGATACTCCTCCGGCGAGCCGTTCACACGCACACTTAACAGGTTGGAGCGCGCCTGCTCGGCGCACTCCTTCCCGCCTCAAAAGGAGTTCCTTAGAATGGACATCATCGATATCCGCCGGTTCTTCCGCAACCGCTTCGAATACTACGTGGACAATAAGGACGCTTCCGGCGTGGGCGTCCGCGACGAAGTTCAGCTTTCGCTGCAGGATGTCTGCGAACTTCTGGAAGCTGATATGGAGCCTTTCCCCCGTCGCTACGATCCCGACATGAAGAAGATCTGCGGCCATGAATATCTCACCTGGTTTCGCGAGGAGCGCACTTACGGCGACGTTGCTCGCTTAATGAACCGGAAGCTGGCGGGAGAGAATGGAAGCATGCCGCGCATCGGAGGACGGTGGGTGCATGCTGTTTTGGCGAGCACCAGGCAGCCTTCAGTCTGATTGGATCTGACTGGCTCGCTGTTCTCTTAACAGTCGTCCGAGGGTGCGCGGATGGATCTTGTATTCGTCCGCGACATCCGCAACGGCGCGTCGGTTGCCTTCGATCGCGGATTTGGCGTCCGCAAGCTGCTCAGACGTCATAGCCGGTCGTCTTCCGATCCTAGTGCCACGAGCGCGCGCAGCAGCCATGCCCGCCCGCGTCCGCTCGCTGATCAGCGAGCGTTCGAACTCAGCCATCGACGCCAGGATGTGTAGAAGCAGTCGTCCGGCTGAGGTGCTCGTATCTAAACTCTCGCTCAACGAGCGAAATTCGACACCACGTTCGTTGAGGTCGCGAACCAGGTTCAAAAGCTCGAACAGCGACCGACCGAGGCGATCCAGACGCCAGACAGTAAGAGTGTCGCCACGTCGTAGAGCCCGCAGCATTTTGGTCAAGCCTGGACGCGAAAAGTTCGCACCGGAGAAGCCCTCATCGGTCAAGATCTTTGCGCAGCCTGCTGCTTTCAGTGCCGCAAGTTGAAGATCCATGTTCTGCTCGGTCGTGCTGACACGAGCATATCCAATATTGCTCATCCTGCTCCTGCCTGGTGCCGTTCGATGGCGTTCGGAATTTCCAGCAGAATACTCGCCAAGCCATTGATTAAAAGGAACCTTTTTGTGCGCGGTGGGATTTCTGTGCACCACGGAAATGGCATTCTGGAAAATCAGCATGTTAGCGCGGGGCGAAAGAACGCGGGTTCGTTATGACGGAACCCTTCCCTTTTGTGCGGTCGATCGTTCAGAAACTTCATGCCTTGGTGTTCTCATGAAATCCGTCGCCGTCATACTGCTCGCAGCCCTCATCATTCCCACCACGGCGTTCGCCGGAAGCTCACAGGTTCATGCATTTATCGGCGCCGACCAGATGTCGGTGAAGGCAAAGGCATCTGAGGTAACTTGGTCTAGCAATCTTGAGAACATGAAAGTCAACGATCGACCGATTGATGGCTCTGGCACCTTCATGCTTCGCTGCGGAGATGACGGGAAACAATACGTCATGATCTCGGTGCCACTCGACAACGATGTTTGGCCTTCGCAGGATGAAGATCTCCGCACAAAGGCAGACGTTGCCGCGTTCGGCGGCAGTCTCAAGATGTCTGGCACGGATCTTTCTTCGACGAAGGTTAGCCGGGAACGGGTGATGTATGTCGATCTCGGAGACAAGGTATCCGAGTTTGTGCGCCATTGGGGCAGCGGGATGTCAGTGCGAGTTTCAGCTAAGCCTGGCAGTGGACTGAACGATGTCAGCTTCATTGTCGCGGCTCCGGTTCCGGATGCCGGCAATCAAGAGAAGATGGCGAAGGCTGCCGCTCTCTGCCAGATGCATGCACAATTAGGGCCCTTAAGCGGTCGTTAGTCGCTCATCTCGGGCTAGCGTTATCTGTCAAGAACGGCAACAAGGGCTCTGTAACATTTGGTGATTGTCACAAGAAGCGGTCCCACCGGTCCAACGCTATAACTCCAGACATTAGGCGTCCAGGGGAACCACTTGATGGATGAGCACAACCTTCTCGAAGTAACGATTGCAGCGATGGATGGATGTTGGGAGAAGTTTTCGGAGGCGCGAACTCTTGCAACCTGGCGCGCTTATGCGGCTGCCTTCCGCCGCGCCTGGATTGTTGCGAGAAACCTTTGTCCAGATTGTGAAATTCCCAAGCCTACTATTCGGGTAGGGAAGGAGGGGCTTTATATTGAACCTGTTAAGGCTGCTAAAGCGGCAATTTCCATTGACGAATGGCTTGCCAACCTTCGTCGCCGCAATGAGGCGACACTTGCTGAACTCGCAATCTATTCAGAGGGCGAATGATACCCACACGGAGCTTGAGACGACTCACCTGCGCGTCCCGCATGCCGGGAGCTGCGAAGCGACGTGTGCGTTTGACGGAGCCAGCCTGTGAGCGCCTGCGAGTCAAAAGACGTCATCCCGCATCATGATCTTGCGGTGGTCGCTTCCTTCGGCGATGTTCAGCTTCGAAAAGAAGGGTAGGGCATGGGCAAAGCATGGATGGTGCGCGCTGAGCGCGATGGACGGCTCTTTGAGGCGTTCAAGGACAAATCAGCCGTCGCAATCGGCTGGAATGAGGTCGGGGATCTTTCCAACGTCAAATCGCGCAAGGCGATCGCAGATCTCGTCAATGCGTCCTGGCCCGAGACAAAGCCGCAGTCGAACGCTATGGCTGCAGGACAGTTGCACCGCTTCGTGAATGAGATAGAGGTAGGTGACATGGTCGTCACCTACAATCCGTCCCGCCGTGTTTATCTGCTGGGCGAGATCGCCGGTCCTTACCGGTATGATACCTCGGTAGATCCTGAGGACGCGCAATACCGGCCTGTGCGGTGGCAGGGCGAGGTCAGTCGTGATCTTCTGTCCGTCGAGAGCCGTAACAGCCTTGGCGCCATATCTACTCTCTTCCGGATTTCAAGTGAAGTTTCTGCGGAGCTCAAGAAGGCGATGGTTTCGGGGCAGCCGGCAAGGCCCGAAACTGTTGCTGCGACGACGGAAGCCACAGAGGAAGATCTTTTCAAATCCATGGAAAGCCGCGCGCACGAGTTCATCAAGGACAAGGTCAGCACGCTCCCCTGGGATGACATGCAAGAGCTTGTTGCCGGCCTGTTGTGCTCGCTTGGCTACAAGACGCGTGTTTCGGAGGTGGGCCAAGACCGCGGAAAAGATATCGTTGCCTCGCCGGACGGTTTCGGTTTCGAGTCGCCACGGATCGTGGTCGAGGTGAAGCATCGTAAGGGAGCCATGGGCGCGCCTGATGTCCGGAGCTTCCTAGGTGGTCGTCACCCGCAGGACAAGGGTCTATATGTCAGCACCGGCGGTTTTACCCGAGAGGCACGTTACGAGGCCGAGCGAGCCAATATCCCGCTGGCGCTCATGGACCTGGACGACCTGGTGAAGAGCCTGCTTGAACAATATGAAAAGCTCGATCTGGAGACACAGCAGCTGGTGCCGCTGAAGCGCATCCTTGTGCCAGCATGGGGCTGAAGGACACATGTCAGCTGCCAATGCCTGAACGAAAGCCAGCTATTTAAACACACCAACCGCAACCCATTTTCCTTCGTTCCTTGTGAAAGACACCTTCTGGGTCTGCCCACTCAATTTGTATGTGCAATGATAAGCGAGATACAGGTCGCGGGACCGCACTCAAAATCGGAGATCCCCCGATAATCGTCCCCTAATATTTGGATAGCTTCCTCTTTGGTGGGTGCGCCTTCTTTCGAACCGCACGAGGATAGAGCCACAAGAGCTACGATTGCTATTCTGAAGAAGAAGTATTGAGCCGACACGCGTGGTTCTCCTTAGGTTGAACAACATAGCGTCATCCACATTAGAAGTTAAATTTGTTTAGCTACTCCAATGCGAGATTCGGTCTCACCTTCTCCCACCCCAGCATATGCTCGTTCTTGTCGAGCCAAGCCTTGCGCTCCTGCCAGTCCGGCAGCACGCGCCCCACCAGGCCCCAGAACTCCGGCTCATGATTGCGATGCGCCAGATGACACATTTCGTGGACGACGGCGTATTCGAGCACCGGCTTAGGCGCGAAGATCAGGTGCCAGTTGAGGTTGATCTGCCGATCCTGGCCGCAGCTGCCCCACATGTGCTTCTGGTCCTTGATCTGCACGCCGCGCGGTTTCAGCCCATGGCGCTCGCCATACTGACAGACAAAATCGCGGGCGTCGTCGCGCACGCGGCGCTTCAGCCAGAGCCGGAGAGCGCTTTCGATGATGGTGTCGGATGTTTCCGGCGACAGGTCGGCGGGCTTGCGGATCTGGAATCCGTTGCGGAAGCTTACCTCGACCAGGGAGCCGTCGAAGGGCTCGATGGTGAGCCTCGTCATGCGGCCACGATAAGGGATCTTGGCGCCGGTCACGAACTGGTAGACGCGCGTCTGCGCCTTGGCGCGCTCTGCCATATGCTGAAGGTTTTCGATGATCCAGGCGCGCCTGCGGTCCAGCACCGCGCGGATCTGCTCGTCGGTGGCGCTCTCCGGCACCAGGAGCTCGAAGGATTTCAGCGTGACGCTGAGGCTCGCCCTGCGGGCCTTCGCCGAGCGCCGCAGCGTGTATTCGATCTCGCGGCTGCCGATGCGATAGACGGCCATGTCACTGCCTCGCAAAATGCTTGAGCGCGTAGGCCTCGACCTCCTCCGGGATCTCCCTCAGCTGGGTGAGGCCCGCCAGATGCGCCATGGACCGCACCTGCTGGCGCAGGTTCTTGCGCAGGCCATCCTTCTCCCACCAGCCGAAAGGCGCAGTGACGGGGTCGGTGTAGAGTTTCTCCAGCCGGATCGCCAGATCCTCGCCTTCAGGCCCCGAGGTGAAGCCGTTGAGGATCTGCAGAATGCCATAGGCGCCGGGAGAAAGACCCGCCTCGACATGGGCGGCATCTTCGGCGGTGATGTCCTTCGCCAGCTCTTCGGCTGCCTTCAGCTTTTCCGCCCAGGAGAGCTGCGCGCTTTCGAGCTTTTCCAAGAGCTGGCGCAGTCGCTCGGAGAATTTGCCATATTGATGCGGACTGTCATCGATCCGCTCGGTCACGGTCTTGCGCAGCTCCGTCGTCTTGCGGATCGCGGCCGTCATCAGATCTTCCTCGGTCTTGGCCGTGGGATCGAAATCCTCCCAGAACTCCGGATCGGTGATGTGGCGCAGCTTCACGGTGACGCTCAGCCCCGTCGCCTCCAGATGCTCTTCCAGCATCTCGCGGATCTTCTCGCTGTAGTTCATCTGGTCGAAGGCCTGGCGCTTCTCGAAGTGCTGGGTGCCATAGAGCAGGAAGTTGGCGACCCATTTCAAGTCAGCGGTGAACTCCAGCACGCTTGGGTCTGGGCTCAACGTCTCATACAGCGCGATAAAACTGCGGGCCTTGGCCTTGAAGTCGAACCACTTGTCCTCCGTGCCGAGCAGCTTCACGAAAGCATCATATTCCGCCTTCAGCGCGTCCTTGTCGCTCGCCTTGCGCTTCAGCGGCTTCATCAACGCGGCGACAGCCGAATGCGCGGCCCGGAACTGATTACGGAGATCGTCCAGGTCGCGCATGGCATTCTTCACGTCATCGGCGCGGTAGGAGGAGAGCGCTGCCTCCAGATGGCCGGAAACGCCGATGTAATCGACGATCAGCCCGTTGCGCTTCTTGGCATCCGAAACGCGGTTGGTGCGGGCGATCGCCTGCAGCAACCCGTGCTCCTTCAGCGGCTTGTCGAGATACATCACGCTTTCGATCGGGCAGTCGAAGCCGGTCAAGAGCTTGTCGCAGACGATCAGGAACTGCGGGGCCTCCCCCTTGCGGCCAAAAGCCTTCTTCGCCAGCTTTTCGGCTTCGGCATCAAGATAATGCGCCTTCAGATCGGTGCGGATAGCCTGCTTATGCGGATCCTCGCTCGGTTTGCTGTCTTCCTGGTTGATCGAATAGACGCAAGCCGACATGGCGTCGGCACGTGCCAGCGCATCGGCGGGCTCCATACCCTCGGATTGCAGATCCTCTGATATCACTTTGGTCAGCGCCTGCTTGTAGAGGATCACCGCCTCGCGATCGATGGCGACGATCTGGGCCTTGAAGCCATCAGGCCGGGCATATTGCTTGAAATGGGTCCAGATGTCGTAGGCGATCAGCGCGATGCGGGGTGGATGCTTGACCAGATCCTCGATCTGCACGCCGCGCTTCTTGATCTCGTTCAGCTTGTCGTCGTCCAGCTCGGCAAACCAGGTGTCGAACAGAATGTCGATCTTGGCCTCGTCGATATGCCAGTCGGTCTTGCGGCCGGTATAATAGATCGGCACCGTCGCGCCATCGGCCACGGCGTCGTCGATGCCGTATTTGTCGAGATAGCCTTCTCCCGGCACCCCGAAGTTCTCGTAGGTGTTCTTGTCGTCCTTCTTCACCGGCGTGCCGGTAAAGCCGAAGAAGCGGGCGTTGGGCAGCGTGGCGCGCAGATAGGCGCCGAGATCCTTTTCCTGGGTGCGGTGGGCCTCATCGACCATCACGATCCAGTTTTGCGAATTTGCAATTGCTTCCTTCGAGCCCTGGAACTTGAAGACGGTGGAAAGCGCCGTGTGCCCGTCCTTGCCGCTGCGGATCAGCGCATGCAGATCTTTGATGCTCTCGATTGCTGTTGGGTTTGGCAGGCCGCAGGCGGTGAAGGTGCCGCAGATCTGGGAATGCAGGTCCACTCGGTCGGTCAGCACGAGAATGTTCGGATTGGTCAGCGCCTCGGATTGAATTGTTCGGTGCGTCTTCAGCTTCAGTGCGGCAAACACCATGGTCAGCGATTTGCCGCTACCCTGGGTGTGCCAGATTAGCCCCTGCCGATGCTTGCCCTCTATCACGCGCTCAACGATGCGGTTGACGGCGCGAAACTGCTGGTAGCGGCAGATTTTTTTGATCGTGCCGGTCTCTGTTTTTTCGAACACGACATAATGCGCGATCAGGTCCAGCAACCGCCCCGGCTCCAGCAGGCACCAGAGGCCCTTGGCGAGCGTATCGGGAAAATCACCCTCCACCTTCGGCCAGGGGTCGCGCCATTCGGCATAGTATTTGGAACCGGAGCCGGTCGCACCATAGAGCACCAGGGCACCATCGGTAACGATGTTGAAGACATTGGAGAAGAACAGGCGCGGAATATCCTGCTCATATTGCCGGATCTGCTCGAAGGCCTCGCCGGTCTTGTCTTTCACATTCAGGGGGCTTTTCGCCTCGATCACGACAAGCGGAATGCCGTTCACATAGATCACGACATCGGGCTTGCGCGTATTCTCAGCCTTCACCCGCAGCTGATGCGTCACGGAGAACTGGTTGTTGCCGGGTTCGAGAAAGTCGATCACCCGCAGCGTCTGCCGCGTTTCCTGGCCGGTCAGCTTGCGGGCATAGTCCCCGCGCAGCACCTTCAGCCAGGCCTCGTTGTCGCTGATCGCAGCCAGTTCCCCATAGGCGGCCTCGGCAGAGGCGCGGTCGATCCCGTTGATGCGCATCAGCGCGTCGATGAGCTGAGGGCGAAACAGAACCTGGTTTTCGCCTTCGCGAAGGGTCGCGTGATCCGCCGGCGCCACGAAGCCATAGCCCATAGCCTTGAGATGCTTGATCGTGGGGCGCTCGGCAAAATGCCATTCAGGGCCATAGCTCATGGGCGCTTACTCCGCAGCAATCGGCAGGGCGTTGTTGACGCGCTTGCGACCGGTGAGGAGGTCGGACATCAAGGCGGATTTCAACTGCAACTGCTGGCTAAGCCTCGAGGTCGCAACCGAAATCGCTGCATCGAACGACTTTGAAATCCTAACGATTTCGGATTGCTCACTGAGGTCCGGTAGTCTGACTGGAAACTGCTTCACCTGTGTCGAATTGATTGAGGCTAGGTTGGTGCTTCGCTTGGAGCACGACTGGAAATAAG
Organism: Neorhizobium sp. CSC1952; assembly: GCF_030378245.1. Classification (NCBI taxonomy): domain Bacteria; kingdom Pseudomonadati; phylum Pseudomonadota; class Alphaproteobacteria; order Hyphomicrobiales; family Rhizobiaceae; genus Neorhizobium; species Neorhizobium sp. CSC1952. The sequence continues at coordinate 1,916,572 of NZ_CP128416.1, forward strand.
CCTTGCCGCTTCGAGACGCGGTGAGGTTTGCCAAAAACTCTGGGACAAGACGCTCCTGGTCAGCGCGAACTGCGAATACATGATTCTGATGCAGGCACGGCTCGACTGAGCCGTCCCAGACATCGCCCCTCCCGAGTTTATCGTAATCACCGCCCTCAGTCATCAGGACGTCGCCCTTCCGAAGGCTGTAACGCTCGATTTGGCCACGGCTGACGGAGATGGTCTGTAGATCGGAAAGATCAACATACCCGTCCTGCACGTTGGCGACCCGCAAATAGGGTAAGTCCACTGCGTCGAGGATCTCCTTCTTGTTTTTAGCAAGCCCAGTGCGAACTGACGCAACATCTTGCAGTTCAACGACCTCCCACCCCTCCGGGATCTCCCCGATCTCCGTCTGTTTGAAGCGCGTGTGGCCGATGCCTTTGGTCAGCAGGCGTTCCAGCACGCCCTGCTTGACCTTTCTGGTCTGTTCGATCACCGCCCGCGTTGCCGCAATGGCCTCATCGACGCTGGACAGAATTTCGGCGATGCGGCGCTGTTCGTGGAGTGGGGGAACCTGCACTTCGACTGCTGCGACCAAATCGATGTTCAGATTGCGAACCGCTGAGCCAGCAGCCTGGCTAGAGAAAAGCTGCTGCAAAATATCCGAGCCCAGCAGGTAAAAATAGAATTCGCGATCGATACTATTTTCATCGTTAGGGCGAAGGAGAAGCCAGCCGTCGTGTATGCAGCCGTCTATCGCCATGATGTAAGGACGACCAAAGCTCATAGAATTCGAAAGGATGAAGTCCCCAGGTATTACCCTTCTAGTCTTGGACAGCCCCTCTGGCTTAATCCTCTCCTTGGTGGTGCGAATGAATTTTCCGCTAGCAGTCGCATCTCCGATCTTTATCCAGTTTATCCCGTTGGGATCGTCGGTAAGATATGCGTCAATCGGACGTGGTGATCCGCCTCTCGCGACGGTGAAGATGTCGCCTAGTCTGTAGCGATTCCAACCATCAGGCGACATAACCAAGCTCCCGCAGAAAGCCCATCATCCGCGCTTCCGCTGCATCCCGCTCGGTCTGAAGCTCGACCAGCTTTTCCACCTCGACAGCCACATCCACTTCCGCCGCCTCTTCGCCCAGATGCACATAGCGGCTGATGTTGAGGTTGAAATCGTTCGCCTCGATCTCGCTTGCCGGCACCACCCGCGCCAGTCGCTCGGCATCAGCAAAGTGGCCATAGGCCTTTGCCAGCGTGGCGACATTGGTATCCGACAGGTGGTTCTGCGCCTTGCCTTCAACGAACTGCTCGGCGCCGTTGACGATCAGGATCTGTCCCTTGCGCGCCGCAGGCTTTTTCTTGCACAGTATCAGGATACAGGCCGGAATGCCCGCGCCATAAAACAGGTTGGGCGCCAGGCCGATCACCGCCTCGATCAGATCATCCCGGATCAGCCCCTCACGGATCTTACCCTCGGCACCACCGCGAAACAGCACGCCATGCGGCAGCACCACGCCACAGACGCCGTCTTCCTTCAGGCTCGCCACCATATGCTGCACGAAGGCGAGGTCGCCGTAGGACTTCGGCGGGCAGCCATAGCGGTCGCGACCATAGGCATCGCCCTTCGACCAGACATCATGGCCCCAGCTTTTCAGCGAAAACGGCGGGTTGGCCAGCACCCGGTCGAAGGTGCGGATGGCCTTCACGCTGTCGCCTGTCAGGTGCTTCGGCTCCAGTAGCGTATCTCCGCGCGCCACTTGCGCATCGTCGATATCGTGCAGGAACAGGTTCATCTGGCAGATGGCCCAGGTATTGAGGTTGCGCTCCTGGCCGAACAGCGACAGGCTTTTCGGGTTCTTGCCCTGCCGCTCCAGATGATGCACCGCTTCGAGCAGCATGCCGCCCGAGCCGCAGGTGGGGTCATAGATCGACATGCCTTCTTCTGGCTTCAGGCACTCGACGATCAGCCGCACGACCATCTTCGGCGTGTAGAACTCGCCGCCCTTCTTGCCGGCATCATCGGCAAACTGCGCGATCAGATATTCATAGGCCTGGCCCAGCACATCCGGCTCGACGTCGGAATTCCGTAGGCGATAGGTCTCGAAATGCTGAAGCAGTTTTTCCAGCATGGCATCCGGAAAGCGTTCCTTGTTGTTGAAATCGACATCCTGGAAGACGCCGCGCAGCCTCATGTTCGCGTCTTCAATGGCGCGGAAGGCGGCGTTCAGATGGGTGCCGATATCGGTCGTGTGCTTGCGCACATCCTTCCAGAAATGGCCCTTGGGGATATCGAACCGGTGTTCATCGGGATCGGCCGCCAGATCGGCATCGTGATAGCGCGCCAGTCGCTCCTCATACTCCTCCTCCCAGACATCCGAGAGGCGCTTGAAGAACAGAAGACCGAAAATGTAGTGCTTGTAATCGCCGGAATCGATCGATCCCCGCAGGATATCCGCCGCCCGCCAGAGATGGTTTTCCAGCTGCGCCAGGCTCAACGTCGTCATGTATGCTCATCCCTTACATCAGCCGCAGGCCGATCCTACCAAATCGCCGCGCACCGGCAAATTATCTGGACAAGGGCTGCAAAGCGATTAGAAATTTGAGCACAATCTGCGGTCACATTCGGGGTGAATCTTGAGTGATATCAAACTGTTTCACGTTGGGGGTGCCGAGGTGACCGAGCTGCCTGGCAGTGCCATTCAGGTCGAGAAGTCGCTGCAGGTCTTGTTCGAGACCAATCTGGAGGCCTTGCTCGGCATCCGTTTCGTTGCGACTGAGCATTCGACAGGCCCCGTCCACGGCGGGCGGATCGACACACTCGGCCTCGATGAGGACAATTCACCCGTCATCATCGAATACAAGCGCTCGGTGAATGAGAATGTCATCAATCAGGGTCTCTTCTATCTCGACTGGTTGCTCGATCATCGCAGGGAATTTCAATGGATCGTGATGGAGCGGCTCGGTCAGGAGGCCGCGAACGCCGTCGATTGGTCGGCACCTCGTCTGCTGTGTATCGCGGGTGATTTTACTCGCTATGACGAGCACGCCGTTAAGCAGATCGCCCGCAATATCGAACTTATCCGTTATCGGAGGTTTGGCGATGCGCTGCTGATGATGGAGCTTGTGCATGCGCCGAAGACGGCCAAGTTGGCGTTGACGAAGACGGTGACGGAAACCAAGGCCGGCGGCCAGCCGGAGCAAACAACTGAGTTGGACCAGGAAAACGATCCCTATCTCAGCCAGCGCATGAGCTATCGGCTTTCCCAGTCGTCATCAGAGCTGCGCGACATCTACGATGCGGTCTACCAGTTCCTTGTCGGCCTCGGCGACGATGTCCAGGTGAAGGAGCTCAAACTCTACACCGCTTTTAAACGGCTCAAGAATTTCGTCTGCGCGGAGATCTATCCCCAGTCGCGAACGGTGACACTGTTCCTCAAGCTGGATCCGGATCAGGTCGACCTGGAAAATGGATTTACGCGTGACGTGCGCAATGTCGGCCACTTTGGGACCGGAGATCTGCAGGTGACGTTGAGGACTATGGCGGACTTCGAGAAGGCGCAGCCGTTGTTGCGACGGGCGTATGAGGGTGGGTAGTTTCAGAACGGAGTTGTTGCATGTAGATGCTGAATTGCCGACTGATTACAAGAAATATTGATGGAGTAAGCCCTTGCCAAAACGTTTTATATTTCGGCAGGTTCACTTTGCGGATATTCCGACTTTTCTTAACGATGGGGAAATTCGTGCAAAGAACCACAAAAATCCGCAGGCTTGCCATCAAGCTTCATACCAAGCGATCGTTAATCGCAGGGGCACGTCTGAGTTTGAATTGCCAGGCGGAGTCGTCAATGACTATGTGCCGTTTTATTTTTCTCCCATAACCTCTTTCACATTCACTATAAACCAAGGAAACGTTCCATCATTCTCTCCGTCTGGAGAAAGCCTCGGTATGGCAAAAGACGATGACCGAGTGTTCATTGTTGCTCCAGTCGATATCTTCCCTGCATCCGGACTGGATTACTGCTTCAGCGATTTTGCGCTGAATTCACAAGCGCCCTTGCCTTCGATAGAGACTGACTTGCAGAAGCTTGAGGAGCACGTCCACTGGAACGTTTTCGATGAGGCGCCATATAAGGGTGCAATCCCCGAGATTGGATACCAGGGGGTTTGCTCCTGGTTTCACAATATGGCGACTCCGGCATCGCGTCAGCTTCGAAGCCAGAAAAGAATGGCGGAATTTCTAGTCAGGGACGCTGTGCCGCTCGATCTGGCATGCTGCATTGTTGCCAAATCAGAAGCCATAAGTGATAACGTGGCAAAAATGATGGCCGCTTCTCATTGGGATATTCCGACAATAACGAAGCGTGGGTGTTACTTCTGATGACTCTTATATTCGAAACGGGCGATTTGTTTGCGCAGCCAGTTGAAGCGCTTGTGAATACGGTCAACTGTGTCGGTGTTATGGGCAAGGGTGTGGCGCTGGAATTCAAGCGTCGTTGGCCGGACAACTATAAAGCCTATAAGCGTGTTTGTGACGCACGTGAGCTGACACCAGGTCGGATGTTCGTGTTTGATCGAGGCAAGCTCTTCAGAGATGAAGGGCCGCGCTACATCATCAACTTTCCGACTAAGAATCATTGGCGCTCTAAATCGACGCTGGAATATGTGAGCGCCGGTCTTGATGCTCTCATTGAGGAAATTCGCAAGCGAGGCATTTCGTCTATCGCTATGCCGCCACTTGGTTGTGGCAATGGTGGCCTTGACTGGAAAGACGTTCGCCCCTTGATCGAGTCGCGCTTAGCGGAGCTCACCGATGTGAAAGTTGTTGTGCTTGCGCCGAAGGACGCCGAGGACGAGCCCGAACATGCTCAGGTGAAGATGGGTATGAATCGCCAGCGCGCAATACTTTTGAAGACGCTGGGAGATTTTGAAGGATATTTCGATGGAAGGTTTGATCGGATCTCGCTTCAGAAAATAGTCTATTTTCTCCAAGTCTTTGGAACGCCTTTCAATCTTCAATTCTCCAGAAACCTTCACGGACCTTATTCAGAGTCGCTTCGTAAAGCCTTCATTGCGTTTGAGAAGCTTGGAATGATAAGCGGTTTTACATCTTCTGATCGACAATCGCATGTCACTCCAGCGGCCTATGCAGCTGCGGATGAGTATCTCAAGGATCCAGCCGATCTCGGCGTGATTGAGCGCCTGAGCAAATTAATCCAAGGGTATGAAAGCCCCTACGGACTTGAGCTGCTTTCTTCGGTTCATTGGCTTGCGGATAAGGAGCAGCACTATCCTGTTGAGAAGATCATTGAAGAGATGCGCAATTGGAATGACGGCAAGCGTAATTCTTTCAACGACAAGGTGATTAAGTTGGCCTATGAACGCCTAAAGGCTGATGCGTTGGTGGCTTAGTCACGGCTGAGCCCTTGAAAGAGCCACGACCTCGCCACTCCAAACTCTCGTTATGAGAACGCCGCGCTGACCAACGCGTCATCAGTTTCCGTGGAGAGGTGGCTGAGTGGTCGAAAGCACCGCACTCGAAATGCGGCATACGGGCAACCGTATCGTGGGTTCGAATCCCACCCTCTCCGCCAATCTGAACCTCTGCCAAGGTTCTCCCGTTACAGCTGTTTCAATCCAGCTTACCTGCCAGGTCCCGAGCTGCCCTCGCTGCTTTGATTGCCAGCCATTGGTCATTTCCCGATATCGATCGAGGATGAAATGCGGAAAGCCAGGGCGTGGCAAGCTCGTACGGGCTATCGCTGTGCCGCTTCCAATACGGCCGCGATGTCCTTGTAGCCGCGAGTCCGTGCGTGTTGCAGCGGAGTTACGCCGTCCTTATCAGCAATATCGATCCTCGCTCCGCCAGCGACAAGAAGCCTTACGACCGATAGCTGACGTGCGCCACCGTCGCCCAGGATGATCGCCTCGAGAAGCGCAGTCCATCCGAGATCGTTGACGTGATCCACATCCACGCCGGCCTTGATCAAAGTCTCTACTGTCTCGACATGCCCTCGTTCGGAAGCCGGAATGAGCGCCGTCCCGCCAAAGCGATTGGTGCTCTGAAGATCCGCGCCATGGGACAATGTCATTCGAAGGATTTCGAGATAGCCGCTGGCTCCGGCATAAAGATAGGGGCTGTCCCGGATGGCGTCCTTTGCGTTAACGTCGGCGCCCGCCTCGATGAGAAGCCGCGCTGTCTCGATATCATTGGCGCGGGTTGCGATCAGAAGCGCGGTCTGGCCGCGTTCGTCACGGGCATCGATCGCAACGCCTTCTTTTAGAAGAGAGGCGACAGCCTTGCCGTCACCCCTCTTGGAAGCATCCAACAGCAATTTGTCTTTCGTTTCCGACATCGCAGGTCCGATGAAGAAGGACAGCGTCATGGTTGCGAAAACCAGGATCCGGAGGAGCGCTCCGGCAGGAGTACGACTGGATGGCGATCCCGTCATTTCCGCCATCCCGCTTCCAGTTCCACAGAAGAATACACCCGGGTATGCCTGAGAATGGACCGCATGGTCGCTACAGTATGCATGGGGGATGACCGTAGCAACTCGAAATGCGGATGGGCAAGCCTATCGTGAGTTCGGCCCACCCTCTCCGGCAAATGCATTGCTTCTTTTCTCAAGCCGGCCTCCTCCAGGTATGGCGGTCCGCCAGGCATCTTTCAGGACCCGGTGTCCGGCATCCCGTTGACGGATTGTTGATCTGGTGAAATTTTCCGCACGTATTACAGCTCTATATGAGTACGCAGGCAAGGAACCTTTGGCTCAGGCCGGCATTCTCATCAATCGGCCGGAAGACGAGGCGGGAGATGCAATCAGTCAATATGACCGAGGATCTGTGGGAGCATCTGCTTTCGCTTCGCGAGGGCTCGGTCCGTCCGGTCGCGCTGTCGGCCGAGACGGAGGCCTCCTGCTTGTCGCTCTACAGGCCGGTCGCATCCCGCAGCGCCCCGTTCGTCCTGGCGCAGGTCGGTCAATCGCTGGATGGCCGTGTGGCGACGCCCAGCGGCGACGCCCAGGACGTTTCGGGTTGCGACGGCATTGTCCATCTGCACCGATGCCGCGCCCTTGTGGATGCGGTGATCGTCGGCGTCGGCACCGTCGTTGCCGACGATCCGAGCCTTTCCGTGCGCGCCGTCAGCGGCAAAAGCCCGATCCGTGTCGTGGTGGACTGCAACGGCCGCATGCCGGAACGGGCGAAGATGCTGCACGACGGAGGCATGCCCGTGCTGCTCCTGCAGGCGGAGGACGCGCCGACCCGAAGCGGCAGGCACGAAATCGTGCGGCTGCCGCGTCAGACGGATGGCGGATTGGCGCCGCGCGACATCCTCGATGCTCTTGCCGAACGCGGCCTGGCCACTGTTCTCGTCGAGGGCGGCGCGAACACGATCTCCCGTTTCGTCGATGCGGACATGATCGACAGGCTGCATGTCTCGGTTGCGCCGATCATCATCGGTTCCGGTCCGGCCGGGATCCGGCTTTCGCCGATCGATCGGCTGTCCGAAGCCCGCAGGCCCGAGGTTCAGGTTTACAATCTGGGCACCGATATCGTCTTCGACTGCAATCTGCGCGCCGAAGCGCAACGGAAGGCCGCCTCACCGGAGCGCCAGAACGTCCTGATGGCCGACATGGCATAGGCTGCCTTCCCGATCGATCATCCGGTGCCTGAAATCGGCCCACTCGCCGATCTCGGCTTCATCGAGCTCCCCGTATTCGAAAACCGCTCGCATGACGCCGGCGAGAAACAGCCGCTGCAGATCCGCCTCGGCGGCCGTCATGATCCAGGGACTTCCGGCGATCCGCACCGCATAGCCGTTCTCCCTGAGCCGGTCCGCCAGAAATTCCCATGCCGCCGGGCCGAGCGCCACGCCAAAACCCTTGTCACTCAGTTGATGCGCGTTGAAGATCGCGGTGATCACCTCATCGAGCGGGTGAGGCTTGGACCAGCGCATCTGGCCATCATAGCTCAGCGCAGCATAAAGGCTGATACCGGCCTCGGCAATGCGATCGACGAAACGATGGACGAATTCCTTCGAACAGAGATCGAAAAGCGCCGAAGCCGTCACAAAGCCTACATCGGTCAGGGGCAGAGCCTCGATGTCGTTCAGATCGCCCTGAATGAGTTCCAGCTCATGGCCATGGCGTCGCCCCGCTTCGTCAAGCAGATGCGGGTCGCGATCGAAGAGCCGCCAGCGGACATCCTTGCCGACTTCCGGCGAGAGCGCACGGAAGGTCGAGCCGGTGCCGCAACCGATGTCGAGGACGGTCCTTCTCGACGCATTTCCGATGGCTTCGGTCGCGCCGGCCAGCAAAGCCTTGTCGCGGGAGCGGGCATCTACCGGTTCCCGCAATGCCAGCCAGGTCCTGTCGAAGCCGCTCATGATACCGCCTCCAGAGAATCGGAGATGATCATGGCCGTATCCCGCCAGGACGGCAATTTTGCGCCGGCGATCGCCGCGGCATCCGCCATGGCGATGCGGGTCTCGGGCTCCTCCAGCAGCCGGCGCAGCGCGGCGGCAAACGCCTCCGGATCATCCGGCGGGACGAGGAGGCCGGCATTTTCCGGCACGACATCCGGCACGGCGCCGGTCGCGCAGCCGACGATCGGCAGACCCTGGGCAAGTGCCTCGGCGAACACCATGCCGTAGCCCTCGTAGCGACTGGCGAGTGCGAAGATGTCGGCCCTGGCATATTCGGTTCGCGTGTCGTCGATCTGGCCGGCGAGGTCGATGCGGTCGCCGAGCCCGGATTGTGCCGCCTGTCGTTCGAGTTCAGACGCGACACCGGGGTCGAGGATCCTGCTGCCGACGATTCGACAGGTCCAGGAAAGATCGCGCAGCCTTCCGAGCGCCGCGATCAGCACGTCATGGCCCTTGCGGCGGGTCAGGGTGCCGATGCTGAGGATGAGCGGCGGATCGTTGCCACCGGCCGCCAGGGGCGCGGGATCCATGCCGGGAATGGCAACGACGATCCTTTCCCCCGGCACCGCGTAGTGGGCGGCAAGCTCGGCAGCCGTCGTCTGCGAGGTCACGATGACGCCGCGTGTTTGCGCCAGTGCGGCCTTTTCACTCGCGAAAACCGCCCTTTTCCGGTCTTCGTCAATCCCGGTTTCCAGGGCCAGCGGGTGATGTACCAATGCCACGATCTTCAGACGCTTGGCTTCGTGGCGCGCCCATTCGTCCATGACGCCGAAGGCAAGGCCATCCACCAGCACGAGAGCGCCGTCGTCCAGCTCCGAAAGCCTGCGCCCCGCGGCTTCGAGTTGCGCGGCGCTGGGATTGGGAAAGCCTTCGCCGAGCGAAATCAACTCGACAGCCCAGCCGAGATCGCCGAGTATCGTGATCACACGCCGGTCGTAACCATAGCCGCCGGTGCGGGTTTCGATGTCGCCGGGATAGGCGAAAACGAGATTGCGGCTCATAACTCGGCCTCGTACCAGCCGCGCGCTGCGTGGGATTCATGCAGCGTGACCCGGAGCTTGCGGATGCGCTTGCCGCCTTCGCCCAACCGCCCATTGCCGATCGCCTCGGCGATCCCGTCGAAGATATGCCTGGAAAGGAATTCCGTCGTCGTCACCCTGCCGGCGAAGATATCGAGCGCATCAAGGTTCTGGTAATTCAGCGGAGCCAGCACTTCCTTGAGTATCTCCGTCGCGAGCCCGATATCGACCGCCAGGCCGTCGTCGTCGAGATCGGTGGTGAAGAAGGCCGCGTCGACCACGAAGGTCGCCCCATGCAGACCCTGGGCGGGGCCGAAAACGGGGCGGGGGAGACTATGCGCGATCATGATGTGATCGCGGACTTCGACGGCGAACATGCGGAGATTCCTCAATAGCGGATACGATGACAGAGCGTGGTGCCCGAGCCGATGATATCGGCATAGTCGGCGGTTATGGTTTCGAACGGGGTCTCGCCCGAAATCAGCCGGTCCAGCCTCTCGTCGGCAAGAAGCCCGAGCGCTTTTGCCATGCGGCGGTGCGGATCCCAGCGGGCGCGCCGCCCCGGCGGCAGCGCGGCGACCTGCGAACTGACGATCGAAAGCCGCTTGGCGTGGAAGGCGCCGCCGAGCGGGATTTCCGCAAATCTTTCGCCATACCAGCTCGCCTCGACGACGCGTGCCTCGAAGCCGGCGCGATCGAGCGCGGTTGCGAGCGCTTCGCAAGAGGCGGAGGCGTTGATCAGCACGTCGCATTCATCCGGCACGGCTTTAGGGGAGGTGAAACGAAGGCCGAGAGCCTGAGCCGTATCGGCGCGTTCAGGTTCGATATCGGAAATGACGACTTCCGTGCCGATGACGCGCGAGGCCAGATAAGCAACGAGGAGCCCGACCACGCCCGCGCCGAAAACAGCCACCCGGTCGCCCGGCTGGATGCCGGCGTCCCAGGTGATATTGAGCGCGGTCTCCATGTTTGCGGCCAGAACCGCACGGTGCGGCGGAAGAGCATCGGGTAACGGATGTACCGCACAAGCCGGCACGCGAAAGCGGTCCTGATGGGGATAGAGGCAGAAGACCGCCCTGCCGGCAAGGTGTTGCGGCCCCTCCTCGACCATGCCGACGGCGGCATAGCCGTATTTCACGGGAAACGGGAACTGCCCGCTCTGGTGCGGCGCGCGCATGCGCTCGTATTCGCTTTCCGGCACGCGGCCGCCGAAAACGAGAGATTCTGTGCCGCGGCTGATGCCGCTGAACAGCGTGCGAACCAGAACCTCGCCCTCGCATCCCGGCGGCAGCGGCTCGCGGCGAAGCGTGCAGCGGCCTGCCTCCTCGAACCAAAGGGCCCGTCCCTCGGTCTTCGGCGCCGATCGCGGAGCTGTCTCACGCCTTGTCACAAATCAGCCCTTTCAAGCCAAACAATTCTCAACTAGGGGCCCCGACGATGACGGCAAGGGAGCGCTTCCGCGAGAAGACCATGTCGGTATCACGTTTATTTGACGCGATCTGCTCTCCAGCGGGACATGGCGGTTTGGCACCGTCTCCTCCATGTATTGTTTTGTAAGGAGAATGTCACGAATGCTTCACATGATGCCGGGGAGGCGGCCTCGATGACCAAGTGGGTGAATGCAGCCTATCCGGACGAGACGGCGGCGCGCGAGGCTTATCGCTCCCTTTCCCTGGATGCCTGCGCGACGACACTGGCGGTTGCCGCGCTTCTGATTGTTTCGATGCATTCCCTTGGTGATTACCTGGGCATGGATACCGCCGCGGCCGGAACGGCCTTCATCATCTATGCTGCGGTGTCCGCCATCGCTCTCGGCAATCTGCACGCGCATGGACATGGCCGTTTCGGCGCGGCGAACAGCATCACGACCCTACGCGCCGCTATCGCAGCCACACTGGGGGGATTGGTATTGGCTTCCGGCGAGTTCGGGGCGGTTTCCGATGCGGGTTCTCTATGGCTCATCGGTGTCGTCGTTGCCGTCGCACTCGCTCTGGACGGCGTCGACGGCTATCTTGCCCGCCGCACCGGGACCGCTTCGCGCTTCGGCGCCCGCTTCGACATGGAGGTGGATGCCCTGCTGATCCTTTTCCTGTCGCTTGCGGCCTTCCTGCTCGCCAAAGCAGGCGTCTGGGTGCTGCTGATCGGCCTGATGCGCTATGCCTATGTGGCACTGCAGTTCATTTTCCCGCCGCTTCAGCGCGAGTTGCCGCCCTCCACGCGCCGCAAGGCGATCTGCGTCATTCAGGGCGTGGCGCTCTGTCTGGTGCTGTTTCCGGCCGTCATGCCGCCGGTTTCGACGGCGCTCGCGGCGGGAGCGCTCGCCTCGCTCGTCTATTCCTTTGCCGTGGACGTGGTCTTTCTCATGCAGGCAGGCCGGGGCGACAGGCATGCGGTATGATTTCTCCGCCTCGCTGGGGCTTACGCGATCGCTGCTGATCTATTACGGCCAGCCCTGGCGCCGCACCGGACTCAGGCGGTTTTACGGAGGCTTCATCAAACCCGGCGATCTCGTCTTCGATATCGGCGCACATGCCGGCAGCCGCAGCCGCACGCTTCTCTCGCTCGGGGCCAAGGTCATCGCCCTGGAGCCTCAGCCATTGTTCGCCGATTTCATCGCGAGATCCCTTGCCGGCGAGGACCTCGTCCTGCTGCGCAAGGCGGTGGGCAGGGAGAAGGGCAGCGCCGACCTCCACATTTCGAGCCGCCACCCGACGGTGACGAGCATTTCGTCCTCCTGGATCTCAAAGGTCGAGAAGACTTCCGGGTTCAGGAGGGTCGCCTGGGACCGGGTCGAGCGCGTGGAGATGACGACGCTCGACGCGCTGATCGATGAATACGGGCTACCGTTCTTCTGCAAGATCGACGTGGAAGGGGCGGAAGCCGATATTCTTGCCGGCCTGCGCCATCCCATCCCTCTCATCGCCTTCGAATATGTTCCGGCGGTGATGGAAATCGCCGAAGAAGCGATCGGCCACATCCGGAGGCTCGGCTCCTATCGGTTCAACCGCGTCGAAGGCGAGCGGCATCGTTTCGTCAATCGCGACTGGGTGTCCGCCGAGGCGATGCTCGCCGACCTTGCCGGAATGGCCGGTCGTCGATCGTCCGGCGATATCTATGCCCGGCTCGATGCATGATGGCCGGCCGACGGTTCATGGCTCCAAGCGCGACGGGAACGAAGCTTGGATCTCCCACGACTTCCGCGAGGTTTTCCTCATTGCGGATCGCAATCTCGCTGATGATCGCCCTGGCGATCCTGTCGCTGCCTTCCAATCCCGCTGCGTTTTCCGACTTCTCCGAATGGCGGTTCCCGCTGGAGATCGCAGGGATTGTTTTGCTCGCATCGGTGTTCACCGGGGGCGCTTTCACCCTTCTGCGAGGCGTCATCGCGCTGTTCCTCGCTATCATGCTGCTTCTGAAGCTTGCGGATATCGGCACGGGCATCGCATTCCAGAGGCCGTTCAATCCCTATCTCGACCTCAAAATCCTGACCGACGGGTGGAATCTGCTGAGCGGTGCCGTCGGGGTGAAGGAAGCCGCCGGTATCGTCTGCGCCGGCCTGCTCGTCTGGCTTCTGGCGGTGGCCGCGCTTTACTGGTCGCTCGGCGGCTTCCGGCACCTGACGGCTGAAGGTCGCCGGACGTCCGCTCTCGTCAGCGGCATCATCCTCCTTGCCGGGCTGGCTGCGTTTACGGTGCAGGATCGCGGGCGCCGCAACTTGGGCGTGGATGCATCTGCGGGCCCCTATTTGCTCAACCGCGTCGCGATGGTGAAAGACTCGGTCGCCGATCTGGAGCGGTTCGAGGACGAACTGAAGCAGGATCCTGTGCCGGACGGGCCACATTTTTCCGCGCTTGCCGGCACGGATGTCGTGCTGATCTTTATCGAATCCTATGGCCGCAGCGCCATCGAGGATCCCCGTTATGCCACGCGCATCCATGGCCGGCTGTCTTCCATGGAAGGGGAGCTGGAGGCCGCAGGGCTTCAAGCACGCAGCGGCTGGCTCACCTCATCGACTGTCGGCGGCATGAGCTGGCTTGCCCACGGTACCCTGCTTTCCGGCCTCTGGATCAACAATCAGGCGCGCTACGACCGGATGATCACCAGCGAACGCCTGAGTCTCAACAGCCTGTTCCGCGCCTCGGGGTGGCGGACGGCAGCCGTCATGCCGGCGATCACGTTCGACTGGCCGGAAGCCGGCTATTTCGGCTACGACAGCGTGCATGCCGCCGCAGGGCTCGGCTACAGGGGCAAACCGTTCAACTGGATCACCATGCCGGATCAGTACACGCTTTCGGCCTTCGAGCGGCTGGAGCGCCAAGGACGAGACAGGCCCGGCGATAAGCCGGTCATGGCGGAAATAGCGCTGATTTCCAGCCACGCGCCCTGGACGCCGGTTCCGACGCTGGTCGATTGGGAGAAGGTCGGCGACGGCACTGTGTTCGATGCGCAGGCGGAAAGCGGCGACCCGCCTTCCGTCGTCTGGGCCAATCCGGACCGTGTCCGCGCGCAGTATATCGCGTCGATCGACTACACGCTCCAAACCCTGGGCTCCTACATGGCACGCTACGGCCGGAACACGCTGTTCGTCCTGCTCGGAGACCATCAGCCGGCATCGATCGTCACCGGCGAGGGCGCATCGCGTGACGTGCCGATGCACATCGTCACCGGCAATCCGGAACTGCTGAAGCGCCTGGACGGCTGGAACTGGCATGAGGGCATGATCCCGGCCAAGGACACGCAAGTCTATCGGATGGACGAGTTTCGCCGGAAATTCGTCGAGAGCTTTGACTGACGATCCCCGTCAGGAGTGGGTGCCGAGATAGCTCTCCATCAGGGCCGGGTCGGCGGCGAGTTCCGCTGCGGGACCGGAGCGGCGCACTTCGCCGAGTTCGATGAGATATCCCTCGTCGGCGATCTCAAGCGCGGCGCGGGCGTTCTGCTCGACAAGCAGGATCGAGACGCCGGTCTTGCGAAGTTCCGAGACGATATCGAGAATATCGGTAACGATCTTCGGCGCCAGGCCCAGGCTCGGTTCGTCGAGCAGCAGCAGGCGCGGGCGGCTCATCAGCGCGCGGGCGAGCGCCAGCATCTGCCGTTCGCCGCCGGAGAGCGTGCCGGCAAGCTGCCTGCGCCGTTCGGCCAGCCGGGGGAAACGCGCGTAAAGTTCCTCCCGCGTTTCGGCTCTCTCCGAGGCGCTGCGCAGGAAGCCGCCGAGTTCGATATTGTCCTCGACGGACATGCTGGCGAAAAGCTCGCGCTTTTCCGGCACGAGGCAGAGGCCGGCGGCGACCCGAGCCTCGACCGAGTGTGGCACCGGGACGCCGTCGTAGAGAATCGTGCCTCTCGCGGGCATGATTCCCATGACGGCATTGAGCAAGGTCGTCTTGCCGGCGCCGTTGGCTCCGATCACGGTGACGATGCTGCCGGCTTTCATGGAAAGCGAAATCCCGTGCAGCACTTCGGCGCGGCCGTAGGAGGCGTGAATGCCGGAGAGTTCGAGCAGGTTCCCGGTCAAGCTGCACCTCCCAGATAGGCGGCAACCACGGCCGGGTGCCTACGCACCTCCGCCGGCTTGCCTTCGGCGATCAACGTGCCGAAATCGAGTACGACGAGATGGTCGACCAGCCCCATGACGAAGCCCATGTCGTGCTCCACGAGCAGCACGCTGACGCCCTCCTCGCGGAGTTTCCTGAGGAGGCTTGCAAGCTCCTGCTTCTCGCCGTGGCGCAGGCCCGCTGCCGGCTCGTCCAGGAGCAGAACCGCCGGATCGGCGGCAAGGGCGCGGGCAATCTCCAGGATGCGGATCTGGCCGAGCGCCAGGTCGCCCGCGGGGCGGTCGCGATACTGTCCAAGGCCGACGCGCTCGAGCTGGTATGCGGCTTCGGCAAGCAGCGTTGCCTCCTCTTCCCGTTCGAGCCGCAGGAAACTGCGGAAGACGCCGGCCGAGCCTCGCAGATGCGCGCCGAGCGCGACGTTTTCCAGCACCGACATGTCGGGGAGGATTTTCGCGTGCTGAAAGGTGCGGGCGATGCCGTGCCTGGCGATCTGGCGCGGACTGTCGCCGGTGAGCGGCTGGCCTTCGTAGAAGACCGAGCCGGTGGTGAGCGATGCGATGCCGGTGATGAGATTGAATGTCGTGCTTTTTCCCGCGCCGTTCGGACCGATCAGCCCGACGATCCGGCCTGCCTGCACTTCGAAGCTGACGTCGTTGACCGCCACCAGTCCGCCGAACGTCTTGCGCGCCTTTTCCACCTTGATGAGCGGCGAGCCGGCGGGCGCGAGCGTGCGCTTCGCGAGCTTCCGCCCCGAAGCCGGCACCGGCGGCGGCTGCCGCTTCGGCAGAAGCCGCAGCACGAAAGGCCAGAGCCCCTCCCTCGCGAGCTGCAGGATGATGACGAGCAGGATGCCGAAGACGATCATCTCGAAATTGGCGGTCGTGCCGATGATCCCCGGCAGGAAGCGCTGCAGAACGTCCTTCAGGATCAGCACGATGCCGGCGCCGAAGATCGCTCCCCAGACATGGCCGGAGCCGCCGACGACCGCCATCAGCAGATATTCGATGCCCATGGAAAGGCCGAAGGGTGTCGGATTCACCGAGCGCTGCATATGGGCGTAGAGCCAGCCGGAGAGCGCGGCGACGACGCCGGCGAAAACGAAGACGGTGAGCTTGGCGCGGACGATGTTGACGCCGAAGGCCTCCGCTGCCTGGCCGCCGCCCCGCAATGCCCTTATGCCGCGGCCGGTGCGGGAATCGAGCAGGTTGCGGGCGCCGATCGCCACCGCGATGACGAAGAACCAGATGAGATAGTAGATCGAGCCGTCGCTCAGGAAACGATAGCCGGCGAATTCGATCGGCGGGATGCCGGAAATGCCGTCATAGCGGCCGAGCAGATCGATCTTGCCGAAAAGGTAATAAAGCGCGAGGCCCCAGGCGATCGTGCCGAGCGGCAGGAAATGGCCGGAAAGACGCACCGTGATGAGACCGAGCGGCAGGGCTATCGCCGCGCCGACGATCAGCGACAGCGGCAGGGTCAGCCAGGGGGAGACGCCGTAATGGGTGCTCAGCACGGCCGTCGTATAGGCGCCGAAACCGCAGAAGGCGGCCTGGCCGAAGGAGGTGAGGCCGCCGACGCCGGTGAGCAGCACGAGTCCGATCGTCACCAGCGAGGCGAGGCCGATATTGTTGAGCAGCGTGATCCAGAAGGGCGGGACCGGGAGGATCGGGACAACCGCCAGAAGGAGGATGCCGGCAAGGCCGGGAAGCAGGCGCCGGAAGATCATCGATCACTCCTCCTCATGGAACGTGTGGC
Organism: Neorhizobium sp. CSC1952; assembly: GCF_030378245.1. Lineage (NCBI taxonomy): Bacteria > Pseudomonadati > Pseudomonadota > Alphaproteobacteria > Hyphomicrobiales > Rhizobiaceae > Neorhizobium > Neorhizobium sp. CSC1952. The sequence continues at coordinate 1,933,308 of NZ_CP128416.1, forward strand.
TGAGCGACAGCCAGATCAACACGGGGACGATCAGCCCGAAAACGATGACTTCCTTGTAGGAGCTGGCGAAGAAGGAGGCGAAGGACTCGATCAGACCGACGCCGATCGCTGCCACGGCGGTGACGGGAAAGCTCGCGAGCCCGCCGATGATGGCCGCCACGAAGCCTTTCAGGCCGATCAGGAAGCCCGTGTCGTAATAGATGGTGGTGATCGGTCCTATCAGTACGCCGGAGACGGCGCCGATCGTCGCGGCCAGCATGAAGGCGGTGACGCCGGTCAATTGCGTGCGCACTCCGACCAGCCGCGCGCCGAGGCGGTTGACGGCGGTCGCGCGCAAGGCCTTTCCAAGCAGCGTCCGTTCGAAGAAAATGTAGAGGGCGACGATGATCGCGATCGTCGAGCCGTAGATCCAGAGGCTCTGGGCGGGCACCATCAGCGATCCGATCGTATAGTTCGCATCGTCGAGCGGTTGGGCGCGGAGGCCCTCGGCGCCGAAAAAGACGAGGCCAAGCCCCATCATGGCCAGATGCACGCCGATCGAGCAGATCAGCAGCACGAGGACCGAAGCATCGGCAAGCGGCCGATAGGCGATGCGGTAGACGTAGAGCCCCATGGGCGCGATGACCAGGATGGTCAGCAAGGCCCTGGCGAAGGAGGGCAGCCCGAGTGGAGCGAGCACGGTCACGATGCCGTAGACGATGCCGGGCAGGACGAGATTGAGCCCCAGGCTGCGCAGGAAGGTGCGCGCGTCCGTTCTCCGCCGCATGTCCCAGAGATCGAGCAGGAAGGCGACCGCACCGAAGCACACGAGCAGCGAGATGGTTGGAGGAATGCGGCCGTTGTCGAGCAGCGCCAGCGTCAGCGCCCCATAGGCGACAAACTCGCCTTGAGGAATGAAGATCACCCGCGTGACCGAGAAGACGAGAACCAGCGCCAGGCCGAGAAGCGCATAGATCGCACCGCTGGTGACCCCGTCCTGGATCAGGAAGGTCGCAATCATCGCGTCCAAATGAATTTCCTCCGATTGCGAAAGATGGAATGCCTGTCACGCCTGCCGGGTCATGGTTTGTCGACAGGCTTGGCCTCGTATTCGGCGTCATCCCCGGCTTGCGCCGGGGATCTATCCACGTCCGATGCGGGCAGATGCTCGCGACAGGCCCGAGCATGACGACGGAATGTCCGGCGGTCCTTTTAGAGAGACCCGGCGCGGGCGCCGGGCCTCGCCGGATTGCCGCCTTACTTGACGAGTTCGAACTTGCCGTCCTCGGCCGTCAGCAGCACCACGGCACGATCGTCGAGGCCCAGATGGTCGTCGGGCTTGTATTCGAAGACGCCCTGGCTTGCCGGGAACGGACCGCCGGTTTCGATCGCATCGCGCAATGCAGCGCGGAATTCCGGCGTTCCCGGTTTTGCGGTCTTGAGCGCGGCCGGGATCGCCTTCTTGAGGATCGCCATGGCGTCGTGGATATGAGCGCCGAATTGCGTGCGCGTGCCGGCGCCGAATTTCTTCTCGTAAGCCGTCACATAGGCGAGGCCTTCCTGCTTGGTTTCGGAACTGTCCGGCTGGGCTTCCGGCACCATGACCGGCCCGGACGCGAAAATCGTGTTATCTGCCGCCTTGCCGGCGATGCGCAGGAAATCGAAGGTCACGGCGCCGTGGGTCTGATAGATTTTGCCGGTGAAGCCACGCTCCCGAAGCCCGATCTGCGGCAGGGCAGCACCGGTGCCCGAGGCGCCGATGAAGACGGCATCCGGACGTGCCGCCACGAGTTTCAGCACCTGGCCGGAAACGGAGGTGTCGGGGCGGGCATAGCGTTCCTCGGCCACGATCTTCAGGCCGTATTGCTCGCCGATTGCCTTGAACTGGTTCACCCAGAGGTCGCCGTAGGAATCCGAGAAGCCGATGTAACCGACTGTCTTGACGCCGTCGGCCTTCATCCTGGCGAAGAGATTCTTGGCGATGAGGCCGGCATCCTGCGGCAGGATGAAGGTCCACTTGCCCTTGGAAATGTTCGGCGGAACCGGCGATGCGGCAAGATGCGGCGTGCTGGTTTCGCCCGCGACGCCGGCAACCGCGATCGATGCGGGGGTGAGCGCCGAACCGACGATCACGTCGACCTTGTCGTCGTTGACGAAGCGGCGGGCGTTGGTGGTGGCGATCGACGGGTCGCCGGCGTCATCGAGGACGATGACCTTGAGTTTCTCTCCGCCGACCTCGGCCGGCCAGAGTTCGACGGAATTCTTGAGCGGGATGCCGAGCGCGGCGCCCGAGCCGGTCGAGGATACGGTGACCCCGATGGTCACGTCCGCCAGCGCAGGGGCGGCAATCAACGGAAGGGACAGGACGGCAACCGCCGCTACCCCAGCAAAGAAACGGTTCTTCATAGGATCCTCCCAGATCAACAGCGGGGCGATCTCCTCCCGCCCGCCTGTTTGTTTACATGGAGATTGTTTCTTTGTAAACAATCTTGGCGCGCGGTAAATCCAAACACGTCACGGCACTCCGCCTCGGGTTTCGCCGGCGGCAGCCGTCAGGCCTCGTCCTTTCCGAGCAGCTGCGCGAGATCCGTTTTCCTGTTCAGTTCGACCCTTTCGCGCATTCGACGGACACGCCGTTCCACGAGCCCCAGCATGTCCATGAACTCTTCGACTTTGCCGGCAGGCAGGTCGCGAAAGAGGTGTTTTTCAAGGGCATCGATCGCGGCGACCATCTTGTCGTAGATGGCCGTGCCTTCGGGGGTCAGCTCGACCTGCGCCCATCGGGCATCGCGCTCGTCCGAACGGCGGTCCGCCAGACCGCGATCGACGAGCTCGCGGATTGCGCGCGACACCATTGCCTTGTCGATGGTCGTGTGCCGGCCGATTTCCATCGGCGAAATCGGCTGGTAGCTGCCGACCGCCGACATCACGCGCCAGATGTTCAGCTTGAACCCGTTGATCTCGCAAAGAAGGCTGATCAGTTTGACCATTTCCGCATTGCTGCGGGCGAGCCTGTAAGGCACGATCTTGGAGAGTTTCCTGGGCGAAGAGGGCTGTTCATCGGTCATACTCAGGTCACCAGCGCCCGCTGTCTGTATTCCGCGGTGTCCCAGAGCCTGTTCGTCATGATGTCCTGGAGGATATCCACGGCCTTGATGACGTCCTGTTCGCCGATATAGAGCGGCGTGAAGCCGAAACGGATGGCGTTCGGGGCGCGGAAATCGCCGATCACGCCGCGGGCGATCAAAGCCTGCATGATCGCGTAGCCTTCCTCGTGCAGGAAGGATATCTGGCTGCCGCGCCTTTCGCCATCGCGGGGCGAACCGAGCTTGAGCGACGGGCAGCGTTCCTCGACTTCGGCGACGAAGAGATCGCACAGCCGGATCGACTGCCGGCGCACATCCTGCATGTCGACGCCCTCCCAGGCATCGAGTGCCGCATCGAGCGCCGCGAGCCCGAGGATCGGCGGCGTGCCGACGCGCATGCGGTCGATGCCGCCGCCGGGGCGATAACCGAGCTCAAAGGCGAAGGGTGATTCGTGCCCCAGCCACCCGGAAAGCGCTGGCCGCACCCTCTCCGCATGCCGTGGCGCGACATAGATGAAGGCCGGCGCGCCGGGTCCGCCGTTCAGATATTTGTAGGTGCAGCCGACGGCGAAATCCGCCTCGGCGCCCGCAAGATCGACCGGCAGGGCGCCGGCCGTGTGGGCGAGGTCCCAGACGGCGATGGCGCCGACGGAATGGGCTTTCTTCGTCAGCGTCTTCATGTCGTGCAGGCGGCCGGTGCGGTAGTCCACTTCCGTCAGCATCAACACGGCGACGGTCTCGTCGATCGCCGCCTCGACCTCTTCCGGTTCGACGATCTTCAGCTCGTGGCCCTTGCCGAGCGAGCCGATAAGGCCCTCCGCCATATAGAGGTCGGAAGGGAAGTTGCCGCTGTCGGAAAGGACGACCTTGCGTTCGGGAACGAGTTCCAGTGCCGAGGCAAGCGCCTGATAGACCTTGATCGACAGCGTATCGCCCATGACCACAGTGCCCGGCTCCGCGCCGATCAGTCTGCCCACCCGGTCGCCGATCCGGCGCGGCATCGTCATCCAGCCCGCCTTGTTCCACCCCTTGATGAGCAGCTCGCCCCATTCCTCGGTCATCAGCCCGGCGACGCGATCCTTGGCGGCGAGCGGCAGCGGCCCGAGCGAATTGCCGTCGAGATAGATAACGCCCTCCGGCAGATAGAAGAGCGAGCGGGTCTTTTCGAAATCCGTCACGAGCCACCTTTCCGAACCAATGCCACTGAAGCAACGCAGACTAGAAGCTCATGCGGGTCATGCAAGATGGAATCCGACCATCTGCCGGCGCAATCCGGTCTTGTGGGCAATCGTTTGCCGCCTTAACCTGCCTTTAGCGATGTCCGATCGAGGCGCACGACGGTGGCTCCTTCCCCTCCAAAGACAGGACCGTTCCCGGAAGAACCGGGAATCCTGGAATTCCTGAGAATCTGCGATGGCTTCTATCCGCCGGATGCCGTGAATGCGCCGATCGAGCAGCAACGCGCCTGGTATGACGCGCTCTGCGCTCGCTTCGACCGCCCCTTGCCGCAAGGTCTCACGTTTCAGGACGGGATGCTGTTTACGCCGATCCGCCGCTACAGGCCGGGGAATATCCGCACCGGAACGATGCTGCTCTATCTGCATGGCGGCGGGTTCGTGGTCGGCTCTCTGCAGAGCCATCATGCCATCTGCGCGGAGATCGCCGATTTTGCCGGCGCGGAACTCGTCTCCGTGGATTATCGTCTCGCGCCGGAGCATGTCTGGCCGGCCCAGACGGACGATTGTTTCGCGGTGCTGAAGCAGCTTCTCGGGCAGGGGAAAAAAGTCGTGGTGATCGGCGACAGCGCCGGCGGCAATCTGGCGGCCGGGCTTGCTCTTCGCGCCCGTGACGAAGGGCTTGCCGGCATTGCCGGACAGGTGCTGATCTATCCGGCGCTCGGCGGCGATCTGGTCTCGGGCTCTTACACGGAAATGGCTGAGGCGCCGGGCCTGACGACAGCCGATGTCGCTTATTACCGCGCGATCTTGAAAGCGCCGGCGGACGAGCCCGTGGCGCATCCGCTGCTTTCCACAGATCTCTCCGGCCTGCCGCCGGCCTATATCACCGTTGCGCATTTCGATCCGCTTCGGGACGACGGGCGGATGTATGCCGAGCGGCTTCGAACGGCCGGGGTGGATGTGACTTTCCGGGAGGAGCCGCAGATGGTGCATGCCTGGCTGCGCGCCCGGCACATGAGCGACGGCGCCCGCGAAGGTTTTCAGGCGCTTTGCCAGGCGGTTCGGCGCTTCGCTACATCAAGTCGCGCGGAATGACCTTCTCGAAGGTCTTCCGGAATACCTGTTTTTCGCCCTCATAAGCGGTGACCGAAGCGCTGATCAGCCAGTCCCTTGCCGTGCAGGCGATACGCGAGGTCGAAACCGTCCTGACCGACCAGCCAGGTCGCTGCATATCGCAGGTCCATGTGGAGATCCCGGTCATGGACAGCGGATCATCCGGCTCGATCGACCAGAGCTCTTCGCGGGTCTGCCGGGTCGCAAGTCCGGTACCGGGATGCTCGTGAAGCCCTGTATCTTCGTGGATGCGATAATCGGTGCGGTTGGCGGAAAGGTCCCGGGTGACGCTGCGCTTCGTTTCCGGCGGAGCGTGCTCGATATATTCCGGCAGTGGGTCGGGATCGTCCGGCTCTCTCATCTCGAACATCTCGTGCGCGCCGAGCTTCGGCATTCCAAGGCCCAAGGAGACCATGTCGATGGTCAGGCCCGTATCGGCAGGCGGCGGCAGTACGGTCGGCCAATAGGCGCTCGACAGCGACAGCCGGATGCGGTGGCCCTTGCCGAAACGGTAACCGCAGGCATCGAGCTCAAGCCGGACCGTTACGGGTTCACCGGGCTTCAATGGTTCCGGCTCGGCATTGCCGTTGCGGTGGGCGAGGTTGACGACGCCAAAGGAAACGCGCGTCGCTGCCCCATCCGGATGGACGTCGACGATGCGGGCGCAGAGATTGGCGAGTTCGGCATCCGAGCGGAGGGTAAGCGTCAGAACCGGCCGTCCGAGATAGGTCTGAGCTTCGGCAAGCGGCGGAGTTTCGAACGTCAGGGATCCCGCGTCGTCAACCCGCTGGTCGCCGGCCATTTCGGCATCCGGCTTCAGCGTGAACCATTCGCCGGATGCGGTGCCGGTGTCGAGCGGTGATTTGAGATAGACCTCGTGGGCCGGAGCATGCGGGATCGGGAGGCCCTCGGCGAGCGTTCCGAATTGCTCCACATAGAAGCATTGCATGTCCGGCTCGGACCATGTCCGTTTTGCAATCCAAAAACCGGGATCGTGGTCGCGGCGCGGTGCAGGCTTCGGCCCGTCGAGAATGTAGGCGCGCACCTGCGGCAGGTTGTCGATGCCGTTCTTCTCGCCGCGCAGCCAGCGGTTCCAGAAGGCGATCGCTTCGCCGTGGAAATCGGCACGCGGTTTCGGCCAGGCGAAATGCGGGTATTTGTGCACCCAGGGGCCGATCAGCGCCTTGGACTTTTCACCGGTACCTTCCGCCGCAAGCAGCGGCGTGTTGCGGTAGCCGTCGGCCCAGCCGGCGATCACCAGAACCGGGATTCCGATAGCCGCGTAATCTTCGCGGATGGAGCCATGCTTCCAGAAAGCGTCGCGGCGCTGATGCGACAGCCACTCCTCCATGAAGAAGGGTTCGTTTTCCAGCCGCTCCATCCACATGTCGCGCCAGCGGTCGCCGACCAGTTCCGGATCCGGCGGGCGCGACTGGTAGGCGAGCATGGTCGCCGCCCAGGAGAGCTGGGCCGAGAGATGGCAGCCGTTCTTGTAATGGATGTCGTCGTTGTAGCGGTCGGTGGTCGAGGCGATCGAGATCGCCGCCTTCAACGCCGGCGGGCGCAGCGCCGCGACCTGCAGGCTGTTGAAGCCTCCCCAGGAAATGCCCATCATGCCGACATTGCCGTTCGACCAGGGCTGCTGGGCGATCCAGGCGATCAGCTCGCAGGCGTTGGTCAGTTCCAGTTCGGTATATTCGCCGTCGATCACGCCGTCGGACTCGCCCGAGCCGCGGATGTCGACGCGTATACCGGCAATGCCCGCCGCCGCGAAGACGGGATAGGTCGATTCGTCGCGGGCGCTCGTCCCGTCACGCTTGCGGTAGGGCAGGAATTCGAAGACCGCCGGTACCGGATCGGCCTCGGCGCCATCCGGCATCCAGATTCGGGCGGAAAGCCGCGTTCCGTCCTTCAGCGTGATGCATTGGTTTTCGATGACGGCGAAGGAGCGTTCAGCCATGCCATATGCACTTTCAATGTTTTGCGATCAGTTTCCGGCGCTTTCCCTGCGTCGGGTGTTCAGCACACGCTCCAGCCAGCCGATCTCCATCTCCGGCACGGATTTCAGCAGCAGGTCGGTATAATCGTCGAAGGGCGGCGAGAGCGCCTGCGATTTCGGCCCGAACCGCACCAGCCGGCCGCGATGCATGACGGCGACGGAATCGGCGATCGCGCGGACGATCGCGATGTCATGGGTGATGAAGACATAGGAGAGCTGCTGTTCTTCCTGCAGTTTCATCAGGAGTTTCAAAATACCCTCCGCCACCAGCGGATCGAGCGCCGAGGTGGGTTCGTCGCAAAGGATGAGTTCCGGCCTGGCAGCCAGAGCGCGGGCGATCGCGACGCGCTGCTTCTGGCCGCCGGAAAGCTCGGCCGGATAACGGTCGATGAAGCCGTTGCCCATTTCGATCTGGTCCAGCAGTTCCTTGACCCGCGCCGTCTTCGCCGCGCCCCGAAGGCCGTCGTAGAAGGCGAGCGGCCGGCCGATGATATCGCGCACCGTCTGGCGCGGGTTCATGGCGGTGTCGGCCATCTGGTAGATGAGCTGGATGCGGCGCAGATCCTCGCGGGGCCGGTTCTTGAGCGCCGGCGTCAGCGGTTTGCCGTCGAAAGTGATCCGTCCCTCGCTCGGCGGCAGGAGGCCGGTGACGACGCGCGCGAGCGTCGACTTGCCCGAGCCGGATTCGCCGACGATCGCCAGCGTCTGGCCCTTGCAGAGGTGCAGCGAGACACCGTGCAGCACCTTGAAGCCGTTGGAATACTGGGCGCTGATATTGTCGACCTTCAACAGCGGCTTCGACTGGTCCGGTGCTTCCTGCCGGGCCGTCTGGCGGACATTCACCAGGGCGCGGGTATAATCCTGCGTCGGAGCTTCGATGATCTGTTTTACGGAACCATATTCCACCGTCCTGCCATGGCGCAGAACCATGATGTCGTCGGAAATCTGCGCGACGACGGCGAGGTCGTGGGTGATGTAGAGTGCGGCGGTATCGGTTTCCTCGATCGCGTGCTTGATCGCCGCCAGCACGTCGATCTGGGTGGTCACGTCGAGCGCTGTCGTCGGCTCGTCGAAAACGATGAGCTCCGGATTGGGACACAGCGCCATGGCGGTCATCGCACGCTGGAGCTGACCGCCGGAAACCTGATGCGGAAAGCGGTCGCCAAAGGTTTCAGGGCTTGGCAGGCCCAGAACACGGAAGAGGTAGAGCGCACGTTTCCTCGCCTCCTCCTTCGTCATCAACCCGTGCTTGACGGAGGCCTCGATGACCTGATCGCCGAGGCGGTGGGCGGGATTGAAGGCGGCGGCGGCCGATTGCGCGACGTAGCAGACGCGGGCTCCGCGCACCTTGCGGATGCCGCCCTTGCCGAGCGCCAGGATATTCGTGCCGTTGAGGATGACCTCGCCGCCGGTGATCTCGGCGCCGCCACGGCCGTAGGCGAGAGCGGAAAGGCCGATCGTCGATTTGCCCGCGCCGGATTCGCCGATTAGGCCGAGCACCCTGCCCTTCTGAAGGTCGAAGGACACGCCGTCGACGATGGTGATGCGTTTCGGCGGTTCGCCGGGCGGGTAGCTGGTCGCCTCGATCTTGAGATTGCGGACGGTCAAAAGGTTTGACGAAGTCTCAGGCATCGCCGCGGCCTCCCTTCAGGCTGGAGGTTCGCTTGAGCAGCCAATCGACGACGAGGTTGACGCAGACGGCGAGCGCCGCGATCGCGGAGCCGGGCACCAGGGCTGCCGAGATGCCGAAGATGATGCCGTCCTTGTTTTCCTTCACCATGCCGCCCCAGTCCGCCGTCGGCGGTTGAATGCCAAGGCCGAGGAAGGAGAGGGTCGAGAGGAAGAGGATCGAGAAGGCGAAGCGAAGGCCGAATTCCGCAAGCAGCGGCGAAAGCGTGTTCGGCAGGATTTCGCGGAAGATGATCCAGGTGGTGCCTTCCCCGCGCAGCCTGGCGGCCTCGACGAATTCCATCACCGCGACATCCAAGGCCACGGCACGGCCCAGGCGATAGACGCGGGTCGAATCCAGAATCGCCATGACGAGGATCAGCACGACCAGGTGCTGCGGCAGCACGGCCAGCACGACCAGCGCGAAGATCAGCGTCGGGATCGACATCATCAGGTCGTTGAAGCGCGAAAAGACCGTATCGATGACGCCGCCCGAAACGGCGGCGATGAAGCTCAGCAGGATGCCGAGCGAAAAGGAGATGACGGTCGCCGCCAGCGCCACGAAGAGCGTGGTACGGGCGCCGTAGATCAGCCGCGAAAGGATGTCGCGGCCGAGATTGTCGAGCCCGAAGAAGAATTGCGCATCCGCCTCCTGCCAGACGCCGCCGACCACTTCGGTTTCACCGTAGGGGGCGATCAGCGGCGCGAAGACGGCGCAGATCAGGGCCAGCGCGATGCCGATCATGCCGATCCATGCGGTGATGGAAATGTCTCTCAATCTCATCGCGGATGCCTCAGGCGGGGATTGGCGACGATCGCCAGGATATCTGCCAGCATGTTGAGGAAGATGTAGACGGCGGCGAAGATCAGGCCGCAGGCCTGCACCACCGGCATGTCGCGCACCGTCACCGCGTCGACCATGTACTGGCCCATGCCGGGATAGACGAAGACCACCTCCACCACCACGACCCCGACAACGAGATAGGCGAGATTGAGGGCCACGACATTGATGATCGGCGCGAGCGCATTGGGTGCGGCGTGCTTGACAATCGCCCGCCAGGCGGAAAGCCCCTTGAGCTCGGCCGTTTCCATATAGGCCGACGACATGACGGAAAGGATCGCTGCCCGCGTCATGCGCATCATATGGGCAAGGACCACAAGCACCAGCGTTGCGGTGGGAAGCGCGATCGCCTTGATCCGTTCAATCAGGCCCATGCCCTCGAAAACCGTCGCCGGGAAGGTCGCGACGCCGAAATTCACCGCAAAATAGAGGATCAGCAGATAGCCGATGAAGAATTCCGGCAACGAGATCGCCGCGAGCGAAATGACGTTGATGATCTTGTCCGGCAGGCGGTCGCGGAAATGGACGGACAGCATGCCGAGCCCGACCGCGAGCGGCACGGCGATCACCGCCGCGAAACCGGCGAGGAAGAGCGAATTGCCGAGCCTGTTGCCCACCTGTTCGGAGACGGAGTTCCGGCTCGCCCAGGACGTGCCGAAATCGCCCTGCACGGCCCCGCCCAGCCATTCGAAATAGCGGGTGACGAGCGGCCGGTCGAGGCCGAGTTCGGCGCGGATGTTGGCGACCGCCTGGGGCGTTGCCGACTGGCCGAGATAGGTCGAGGCGAAATCGCCCGGCAGCGCCTCGACGCCGCCGAAGATCAGCACCGAGACGGCGAACAGCAGCAGGACCGACAGCAGCATCCGCTCGATCACCAGCGCGAGAAGCGGAAACCGCTCCCTGAAACGCTGTCCCGGCAGGCTCTCTGTTTCCGTGGAGTTGGACATCGGCAAGGCCCTCGTTCTGAAACGGAAGGAGGATCGCAGTCGGATCTGCGATCCCTCGGTCATGCGGCGAAGCCGCGGTTTCAGAAATCAGGCGTCGAGCCAGACGCGGGTCGCGACATAGCCGTTCGACATGTCGTTGCCGATATCGTGGACGTAGCCCTTCACCTTCTTGCTGGCGGCGTTCACGAAGTCGTTGAACATCGGCAGGATCAGGCCGCCTTCGTCACGCACCATCATCGCCATGGTGCGATACATGTCCTTGCGCTTCGTCTCGTCCAGCTCGGAGCGTGCCTCCAGAAGCAGCTTGTCGAAGTCCGGTCGCTTGAAACGGGTGTCGTTCCAGTCGGCAGTGGAAAGATAGGCGGTGGAATACATCTGGTCCTGGGTCGGACGGCCGCCCCAGTAGGACGTCGAGAAAGGCTGCACGTTCCATACGTTGGTCCAGTAGCCGTCGCCCGGCTCGCGCTTCACCTCGACATTGATGCCGGCTTTCTTGGCGCTCTGCTGATAAAGCACGGCGGCATCGACGGCGCCCGGGAAGGCGACTTCCGACGTGCGCAGCAGGACCGAACCGCTATGGCCCGACTTCTTGTAATGGAACGAGGCCTTGTCCGGATCGTAGGCGCGCTGCTCGATCCCTTCCGGGAAGAGGGCGTAGGTGCTGTTGATCGGGAAGTCGTTGCCCACCTTGCCGTAACCGCCGAGGATGGTCTTGACCATGTTCTCGCGGTCCATGGCATATTTCAGCGCAAGACGCAGGTCGTTGTTGTCGAACGGCGCGGTGTTGCAATGCATGATGAAGACGTAATGGCCGCGGCCGGAGGTCGACAGGATTTCGACGGTCGGCGCGCGCTTCAAAAGCGCGACGGTCTTCGGATCGACGCGGTTGATATAGTGCACCTGGCCGGAGGACAGAGCGGCAATACGGGCCGTGGCGTCATTCATGGCGATGAGCTCGACGGAATCCACGAAACCACGGTCGGAACGCCAGTCGTCGGCATTTTTCTCGAACGTGGCGCGCACGCCGGGTTCGAAACTCGCCACCTTGTAAGGCCCGGTGCCGATCATCGCGTTCGGATCGTCAACGCCGCCGTTCGGCTGGACCACGAGGTGATAGTCGGTGAGCAGGAGCGGCAGGTCGGCATTGCCTTCGGTCAGCGTCAGGACGAGATTGTCGCCGTCCGCCTTGATGTCCTTGATCGATTTCATGACGCCGAGCGCGCCGGATTCCGCCTTCTCGTCCGTGTGCCGTCTGAGCGTGGCAACGATGTCGTCGACGGTCAGCGTCTTGCCGTTGTGGAATTTCACGCCGGAACGGATCTTGAAGGTCCAGGTGACGGCGTCCGGGGAAGGCTCCCAGCTTTCGGCGAGCGCCGGCACGGGCTTGCCGGTCAGCGGCTCGGCTTCGACGATCATGTCGCCCCAGCAGCGGCTGACGACGAACATGAACTGCGAGAGCGCCTTGGCGGGATCCCTGGAGTCGGTGGCGGCGGCGCCCTCGAGCCCGAGTTTCAAGTGACCGCCCTTCTTCGGCTGCTGCGCCTCGGCGCTTTCGGTAAAGAGCTGGCTTGCGGCTGCCAGCGTCAGGCCCGCAGCCATGGCGCGGCCCATGAATTCGCGGCGGTTCATGCCTCCTGCCGTCACCCGGCCGGCGAGATATTTGGTAAAATCGTTCATTCCCCTGTTCCTTTTATCGTTGAGCGTTGAAATTGCATATTCAGGCGCATCCGGCGGTTTCCTCTTCCGCGTGGTCGAATTCGCCTGTCATCGATGTCTGGGAAATGCTCCGGTTGCCGCCGGTCTTTCCGTCCTTTCAGAGAGCGCGATTCCTGCGGCTATTCGCCGTCAAGGCCGCACCGGATTTAGCTTCCTGCCCTCGGGCAAAGCCTTTCAGAGGATTAAGGTGCGTATCCCGCGCGTGCGCTGCATTCTGAGCGACATAAAGTGACGCCGATGCGACGGTTCCCTGCGCATCGGAAAACGGTTGCAACCGAAGGTGACTTTTACCCGCTTACGCGCGGGCGATCGCGTGGAAAAAGGCGCCGCTGACCAATCCGCGCCGGCCGCCCGTCTGGCCGATCGGCCGGCCGGCGCCATCCGCAATGGCCGCGAAGGGCGCATCGGTCCCAGCCGAGACCACGCTGGCATAGTGGAACTCATGGCCCCGGATGACCGTGCCTTGCCGGCCGGCAGGGCTATCGGCCATGAGTTCGGCCTGGCGATAGCCGAGATTCATCCTGCGTTTCGCGAAGCTGGTCCGATGCGAAAGGAGGCCGGTCATGGCATGGGTGATGCCCTCGGCATCCTCCAGGGTTTCGCCGAGAACCATGTAGCCGCCGCATTCGCCATGAACCGGCTTCGTATCGGCGAACCGCTTCAGGCCTCTCTTGAAGTTTTCGGCCGATGCCAGCTGTCCGGCATGCAATTCCGGGTAGCCTCCGGGCAACCAGCAGATATCGCAGCCGGTGGGCGGCGCTTCGTCGGCGAGCGGCGAAAAGGGGACGATCTCCGCGCCGGCTTCCCGCCAGCCGCGTTTCAGATGCGGGTACAGGAAGGTGAAGGCGGCGTCTTCGGCTAACGCGATCCGCTGCCCCGGCGGCGGCAAGATTTTTTCCGATGATCCGGGCGGGATATCGAAAGGTTTGGCGGCGGCGTAGATCGCATCGAGATCGAGCGAGGCTTCCATGGCATCCGCCAGCCGCTCGATATGCGCATCCATTTCCGGATGCTCGCTCGCCTGCACGAGGCCGAGATGCCGTTCGGGAAGGATCAGCGTCGGGTCGCGCAGGATCGTGCCGACGACCGGCAGGCCGATCGCCTCGATCGCCTCGCCGCTCAGTTTCCTGTGCCGCTCGCTGCCGGCGCGGTTCAGGATGCAGGCGGCGATCTTCACCTGCGGATCGTAATGAGCAAAGCCGTAGGCGATCGCCGCCGCCGTCTGCGACTGGCCGGAGACGTCCAGCACGAGCAGAACCGGCAGGCCGAAGAGGCGCGCGAGATCGGAAGCCGCGCCGGAACGGTTCTTTTCCCCCGGAATCCCATCGAACAGGCCCATGGCGCTTTCGATCAGGATGAGCTCGGCATCGTCGGCCTGCTGCCGCGCCAGATGCCGCAGCAGGTCCGGCGCCATGGCCCAGCTGTCGAGATTGAGCCCCGGCAGATGCGTCGCGGCCTCATGGAAGCCGGGATCGATATAGTCCGGCCCGGTCTTGATGCCGCGCACCTTCACGCCGCGCCGGGCGAAGGCCCGCAGCAGGCCGATCGTGACGCTGGTCTTGCCGGAGCCGGAGCGCGGCGCGCCGATGACGAGGGCGCGCGCGGTCATCGGTTCTGGCCCGAAAGTATCGCCTGCATCGAGACGATCCTGCCGATGACGATCAGCGCGGGCGCGGCAAAATTCTGGCGCTCGACCTCGGCTGCGACAGTCGCGAGTGTCGCGGTGAGCGTGCGTTCGTCCGGCGTGGTGGCGGCCATCAGCACGGCGACCGGCGTTTGCGGCGGCAATCCGCCATCCATCAGCAGCCGGGCGATCGCACCGATGGTCTTCAGGCCCATATAGACGACGATCGGCTCGCCGGTTTTTGCCAGCGCCTTCCAGTCGAGATCGTCAGGGCTGCCGGCGGCGTGGCCGGTCGCGAGCGTGATCGCGCGGCTGAGCCCGCGCATCGTCGCCGGGATATTGGCCGCGGCGAGCGCCGCCAGAGCGGAGGTCATGCCCGGCAGGATGCGGAAGGGAATGTTTTCCCTGGCGAGGGCTTCGGCCTCCTCGCCGCCGCGTCCGAAGACGAAGGGGTCGCCGCCCTTCAGCCGCAGGACGCGCCTGCCTTGCCGGGCGAGATCGATCAGCAGGCCGATAATGTCGTCCTGTGCAACCGACGGCCTGCCGCCGCGCTTTCCGACGAAGATCAACTCGCCGTTCCTTGCGAGCGAGAGCACGGCATCGGAGACCAGAGCGTCATGCACGATCACGTCGGCCTTGCCGATCGCATCGGCCACTTCCAGCGTCAGGTAGCGCGGATGGCCGGGGCCTGCGCCGGCGAGCCAGACATGGCCGGGTCCGAAGACGGGTGCGTCGACGATCTTTTCAATGCTTTCATTCATATGCGGACCTTTGGCCGATGACGCGTGCCATCGGTCGGGCTATAGAAACGGCCATGGAAGCGGATGGCAAGAACCTGCGCCGTGGCTGGACCACGGGAACCTGCGCGGCGGCAGCCAGCAAGGCAGCCTGTCTTGCGCTCGTTTCCGGCAAATTTCCGGACATGGTGGAGGTGACGCTGCCTGGCGGTCAGCGGCCGAGCTTTGCATTGGCTTTGGAGGAAAGGGGTGACGGCTTCGCCCGGGCCGGCATCGTCAAGGATGCCGGCGACGATCCGGACGTCACCCACGGAGCCCTCATCATCAGCACCATCCGGCGCGGCGTACGTGGCAGCGGCATCACGTTCAAGGCCGGCAAAGGCGTCGGCACCGTCACCCGCCCCGGCTTGCCTCTCGCCGTCGGCGAGCCTGCCATCAATCCGGTGCCGCGGAAGATGATTGCCGAAGCGATCGCCGAGGTAGCGGGCGGTGAAGCCGATTTCGAGGTGGAGATTTCCGTCGCGGACGGCGAGAAGATCGCCGAGAAGACGCTCAATGGCCGGCTCGGCATCCTGGGCGGCATCTCCATCCTCGGCACGACCGGGATCGTCATTCCTTTTTCCTGCTCGGCCTGGATCCATTCCATCTGGCGCGGCATCGACGTGGCGCGGGCCGCCGGTCTTACCCATGTGGCCGGTTCCACCGGCAACACGTCCGAAAAGGCGGTGCAGACGCATCATGGCCTCCCGGAGATCGCGCTGATCGACATGGGCGATTTCGTCGGCGGTATGCTGAAATACCTGCGGGACCATCCCGTACCGAAAGTGACGATCGCCGGCGGCGTTGCCAAGATGACCAAGCTCGCCCAGGGCATGCTCGACGTTCATTCCAAACGCGGCCTTGCCGATCTCGAAGCGCTCGCAAAGGTCGCGGCGGAAGCCGGCGCGGATGCCGGTCTGGTTCAACGCATCGCGACGGCCAATACCGTTTCGCAAGCCTTCGGCCTTGCCGGTGAAAGCGGGCTGGCGCTCGGCGATCGCATCGCCACGCTCGCCTGGACGACGGCCGCCAGGGCGCTCAAGGACCCGGCAATCTCGCTGGAAATCCTGGTCTTCGATCGCGAAGGCCGGTTGGCGGGCCAAACTCCGTTCACTCCCTCGGATCATTCGGAACCCTTGTCCGCCTGAGCCCAGCCGGGCCGGAAGCGTCTTACATAGTCGGCATTGTAAAGCTGGCTCTCGACAAAGTCGGTGGAGCCGAGCCCCTTGCCGACGAAGATCAATGCCGTGCGCTCGGCCGGTTCTTCTGCAAGCCTTGCCTCGATGTCGGCAAGCGTGCCGCGGATGATACGCTCCTCCGGCCAGGAGGCGCGCACGACGATCGCTACCGGGCAATCCGGCCCATAAAGCGGCGTCAGTTCCGCGACGATCTTCCCGAGCGCATGGATGGCGAGATGGATCGCCAGCGTTGCACCTGTCGCACCGAAGGCGGCAAGGGTTTCCCCCTCCGGCATCTTCGACGCCCGGCCGGAAACGCGGGTGAGTACCAGGCTCTGCGCCACTTCCGGGATCGTCAGCTCGCGCTTCAACGCCGCCGCGGCTGCCGCGAAGGACGGCACGCCCGGGGTCAGGGTATAATCGATGCCGTGTTTCTCCAGCCGGCGGACCTGCTCGGCCACCGCGCTCCAGACGGAAAGATCGCCGGAATGCAGCCGCGCAACATCCTTTCCCGCCTTATGGGCCGCGACATATTCCGCTTCGATGTCGTCCAGCGAAAGAGAGCCGGTATCGACGATCCGCGCATCCTTCGGGCAGTAGTCGAGCAGCTCTTTCGGCATGATCGAGCCGGCATAGAGGCAGACGGGCGAGCGGGCGAGGATATCGCGTCCGCGTACGGTGATGAGGTCTGCGGCGCCCGGTCCGGCGCCGATGAAATGCACGGTCATGCCCCGTCCTTCATGAACAATTCCTTCGAGCGCGCCAGCGCGCAGGTCGCGCCATCGGCAATCAGCCGGGGAGCGATGAGCTCGGCTTCCTCGCCGGCGAGGGCAAGTGCCGCGGCCTCCGAGAGACTTGGCGTGGCGGTCTGCGCGAGGCTATGTTGCGATACGGTTTTCGTACGGCCTTCGGCTTGTTTCAGCATGGCGTCGTCGAGAACATGCAGCGACAGCCCGAGTTTTCCGGCCAGCTCGACAATGCCGGCCTCATGTCGTTTGATCTCACCCGTCGCCAGTGCCGTTACTGATTCACGTGGAATACCGGCCGCGGCGCAGGCTGCGTCCAGTGCGGAGAGGATGGATTCGGCTGACGTCCCTTTGCGGCAGCCCAGGCCTGCGACGATCATTGCGGTTCTCCCGGCTTTCTCCAGCGCCATTGGGTCACCGGCATGGCCGGTTTCCAGCCCTGCATCGATCCGATCGGTCCCGCACGCGACACTTCGATGCGGATAAGTTCGCCACCGAGTCTCGCCTGAGCCGCGAGCAGCAGGGCCTCCATCTCCAGCGTCACGGCATTGGCGACCAGCCGTCCGCCGGGTCTCAGCGCATCGACGGCGGCGTCGAAAACGCCGGGATCGCTGCCCCCGCCGCCGATGAAGATCGCGTCCGGTGCGGGCAGACCCACCAGGGCTGCCGGAGCCTCGCCCTCGACGATCCGCAAGCCGGGCACGCCAAAGGAGACAGCATTTCTCCGAATGCGCGCCGCCCGTTCAGCATCGGCCTCGATGGCAACGGCCTTGAGCGACGGATCGGCCAGCATCCACTCGATGCCGATCGAGCCGGATCCGGCACCGATATCCCATAGAAGCTCGCCGCGCCGCGGCGCCAGCGCGGACAATGTCAGTGCGCGGATCTCCCGTTTGGTGATCTGCCCGTCATGGTCGAACAAAGCGTCGTCCAGCCCGAAAGCACGAGGCAGGATACGGGCGTCGTCACCTGCGGCCACCTCCACGGCAACTACGTTCAGAGCATTGATAGCCGGCAGTGAAAACCGGTTTGCTTGCGCGGAACGGACGCGCTCCGCCTCGCCGCCCAGCGCTTCCAGGACCGTCAAACGGGACGAACCGAAACCGTTGGCGGCCAGCAGTTCCGCCAGCTCTACCGGACCCTTTTCGTCCGAGGTCAGCGCGATGACCCGCCGGCCGGGATGCAATAGCGGCCGGATCAAATCGAGCGGCCGGCCATGCAGCGATACGGTTTCGACCTCCTGCAGCGGCCAGCCGAGCCTCGAGGCAGCCAGCGAGAAGGCGGAAGGCGCCGGATAGGTGGTGAACTCCTCGGCCGCCACATGGCGCGAAAGGGTGGCGCCGACACCGAAGAGGAACGGATCGCCGGAGGCCAGCACGCATACCTTCTGCCCGCGCAGCGCCACGACATCGCGCATGGCGGCATCGAAAGGCGTCGGCCAGGCCCGCGAGCCGCCGGTGATCAGCGGTGCGGCCAGCTCCAGATGCCGCTTGCCGCCGAAGACAACCGAGGCGGAGGAAATCGCATTGCGGGCGTTCTCGCCAAGTCCTTTTACGCCGTCCTCGCCAATACCGACGATGGACAGCCAGCGGCTTTGGTTTAAAGCTTTTTCCGCTGAATCAGGAGGCACCTTGAAACACTCCATCCTCATTCTCGGCGGAACGGCGGAAGCCAGAAAATTGGCCGAAAAGCTCGCCGGCGATCCGCGTTTTGCCACGGAACTCTCGTTGGCCGGGCGCACCCGCGCGCCGGCCGAACAGCCGGTGCCGGTGCGCGTCGGCGGTTTCGGAGGCGCGGAGGGTCTGGCGGCCTATATCCGGGAAAAGGGCATCTCGATCCTGATCGACGCCACACATCCCTACGCCGCGCAGATTTCCCGCAATGCGGCCGAAGCGAGCAGACTGGCGGACGTGCCGCTGATCGCGCTCCGCCGGTCCCCGTGGCAGCGGCAGGCGGGTGACCGCTGGAGGGAAGTCGGCAGCGTCGGCGAGGCCGTCGAGGCTCTTGGCAGCGTGCCGCGAAAGGTCTTTCTCACCCTCGGCCGCCAGGAGCTTCTGCCCTTCGAAGCCGCTCCTCGGCACCATTACCTGATCCGCAGCGTCGATCCGGTCGAGCCGCCGCTGGATGTACCGCATGCGGTCTACCTCACCTCGCGCGGTCCCTTCGCAGAAGCGGACGAGGCGCGGCTTCTCGAAGAGCATGCGATTGAGGCGATCGTCGCCAAGAACAGCGGGGGTCCTTCGAGCTACGGCAAGATCGCCGCCGCCCGCACGCTCGGCATCGAGGTGATACTGGTGCGCCGGCCGGACCTGCCGGACGTGCCGTCCGTCGAGATCGTCGAGGATATGCTGGCCTGGCTCGCTCATGCGCCGGCACCCCCGAAACCATCCTTGAAATAACGCGGCGAGTAGACGATCGGGCGCTTTCCTTGCCGTTCGACGATCCGCGTTTCCGCCGTTCCGACGATGACGCAGGTCGCCATGTCGGCCATGCCGCTTTCGGCCGCTTCAAGCGGCACGATGCGGATCGCTTCGTCCGGCCGCCCGGCCGCCCGGCCGAAGATCACCGGCACCTCGCCCGGCAGATGCCGGCGCAGAAGCGCGAAGGCGTCGCCGAGCTGGTGCGGTCGCGCCTTGCTGACCGGATTGTAGAAGGCCATCACGAAGCCTGCCGTTGCGGCGGCCACGAGCCGCTTTTCGATGACTTTCCAAGGTTTCAGGTTGTTGGAGAGCGAGATAGCGCAGAAATCATGGCCAAGCGGCGCGCCGGCCCTCGCCGCGACCGCCAGCATGGCCGTCACCCCCGGCACGACGGAAAAATCGATATCGCGCCATTCTGCCGGACCCACGTCGATCGCTTCGCAGACCGCAGCCGCCATGGCGAAGACGCCGGGATCGCCGCCGGAAACGACGCAGACCTTGCCGCCTCCGGCGGCCGTTTCGAGCGCCGCCCTCGCGCGCGCCAGCTCCTCGCGGTTGTCGGACGCGTGGCGGCGTTGATCGGGCCTCAGGTTCAGGCGGTCGATGTAGGGAAAATAGCCGAAAAAATCCTCCGCTGCGGTCACTGCCGCGAGCGCCTCCTGCGTCATCTGGTCGGGATTTCCCGGGCCGAGGCCGACAACGACGAGAGAGCCGCTCATCGATCCGCTCCCCGCTCCCCCCTGGGCCGCGTCTTCCAGCCGGGTACGAGCACGATGGAAAAATAGGGTGCGGGGCTTTCGTCGCGCTCCTCCAGCCGCTGTGCCGCGCCGTTCGCCATGGTGCCGCGCTCCACATAGAGCGCGCCGGAGAGTTTTCCGACCGAAGCCAGCGCCCGGCGGATCTTCGGAAGGTTGCGGCCGACTTTCATGATGACGGCGCCGTCGGTGTCCTTCAGCCGTTCGACAAGCTTTTCCTCCGGCAGCGTGCCCGGCAAAACGCTCAGGATGTCGTCGCCCTGCACCAGCGGCAGGCCGGTCATCGACCAGCAGCCGGACATGGCCGTGACGCCGGCCACCACGTCGGCCCGATAGCGCGAAGCCAGCCGCACATGCAGATGCATGTAGGAACCGTAGAACAGGGGATCGCCTTCGCTCAGGACGGCGACGTTCCTGCCCGTATTGAGATAGGCGGCAATCTCTTCCGCCGAGCGGTCGAAGAAGTCGGAGATCGGGCCGCGATATTCCGCCTCCTCCTTGTTGGCCTCCGTCGTTACGGGATAGACCAAAGGCAGTTCCAGCGTGCCGGGGCGGATATGGGCCTCGACGATCGCGCGGCCATTGCCGTTGCTCCCCTTCTTGCAGAAGAAAGCGATCACGTCCGCCTCGTTGATGGCCCGTACCGCCTTCAGCGTCAGGAGTTCCGGGTCGCCCGGCCCGGTGCCGACGCCAGTCAGCCTGCCTTTGAGGATCGCCGCGTTCAAAGCCCCGCCCTCGCAAGCGCATTGATGCAGGCTGCCGTCATCGCAGAGCCGCCCATGCGGCCGCGCACCACGGCATAGGGAATGCCGAGCCCCGATTCCATCAGCGCTTCCTTGGATTCGGCGGCGCCGACGAAGCCGACCGGCATGCCGATGATCGCGGCGGGCCGCGGCGCGCCGGCGTCCAGCATTTCGAGCAGGCGAAAGAGCGCGGTCGGCGCGTTGCCGATCGCCACCAGCGCGCCTTCCATCTCGTCCCAGAGATCGAGCGCCGCGGCGGAGCGGGTGTTGCCGATCGTCTTGGCAAGCTCGATCGTGCGGCTGTCGCGCAGCGTGCAGATCACGTCGTTGTCGGCCGGCAGGCGGGCGCGGGTGATGCCGTGCGCCACCATCTCGGCGTCGCAATAGATCGGCCGGCCGTCATAAAGCGCGCCGCGCGCCCTGGCGACGAAATCCTTCGAGAAGCGGAAATGTCCGGCCGCCTCGACAAGCCCGCAGGCGTGGATCATGCGCACGGCGATTTCCGCCTGTTCGGAGGAAAAGGAGGAAAGATCGGCTTCCTCGCGGATGATCGCGAAGGATCGTTCGTAGATCGCGTCGCCTTCGCGGATATAGTCGTAACTGTTCATGATCGTCCTGACATAACGGCGGCAGCAAGTCGGCCCGGTCCCAGCCGGGCGAGACAAGCGGCCGAATTCTCTCCCTCGTCTCGTTCCGCCCGAACGAGCTCGGCGATACGGCCAAGGGAGGCGTTGGTATCGGCAAATGCCACGGAAGCAAAGGGTTTTTCCGAGGTTTTTCCCTGCGCGACCAGCGAAACGCCGTCGGCCGTGCCGCAGAGAGAAAGCGCTGCGGGCTGCGGATGAGCGCAGCCTTTCGGGCAGCCGGTGATGTGCAGCTTGAACGAACCGTCCAGCAGATCGGCGTATTCGCCGGCGGCATTGGCCGCGATCTCGTGCGTGGCGATCGTCGCGGAACTGCAGGCCGGGCTTCCGGGACAGGCGGCGATGTTTCCGCGCGGATCGCCCGGGGCGGTGATGAAGCCTTTGCGTCCTGCAAAATCCACCAGGAGTTTGCAGGCCGGGCGTGGTCCGAAGAACATCAGGGAATGATCGAGCGCCGGCTTCAGCGATCTTACCCCCAGCCGCTCGGCTTCGGTGCAAAGCGCGATGAGGTCTTCAGCCTGTGCCTGGCCGAGGGCAGGGCCGATGCCGGCGGCACAAAGATTATCTGAGAGCGCGAATATGCCGAAGGGGGAGGCGGAAGGCGCGGCGCCATCGTTCAAGGGAAGGCCGCTTGCCAGATCTCGGCCGCGGGCCTTGCTGCCCGTCACGGCAAGCTCTCGAAGCAGAAGGATGGCGGCCTCGATGGCGTCGGTCTCGCCGAACAGGCCATAGATCCTGCCCGTCGCTTCAGCGCCGCCGAGCAGCAGCTTCCAGCGAATGCCTCCATCCGACCGAACGGCGCTCAGCCGGATATCCGCCAGAAGATGGGAAAGGCGCAGTGTGCCCTGCCCGTCCACGACCACGGACATTTTCGGAGCCAGCCCATCGATACCGTGTGCCTCTTGACGAATAGCCTCGGCGAGCGGGCGCGGATCGGCGATCTCGCCATCGTCGAGGCCGGCGAGCGGCGGGGTTTCCACGGCGAGGCCTTCCCGCAACGGCAGATTCAACGCGCGGACATCCGTGTCGAGCAAAGGTGCCGACATCTCGGTCAATCCTCGGACCTGCAGATTGCCGCGGGCGGAAATATCGAGAATGCCGTTGCCGTGGCGAAGGGCGAGCCGGCAAAGGCCTGCAAGCTGCGCGGGCGTGATCGCATCCGTCAGCGCCACGCGGGCGAGAAGTCCGTCGCCGGTCATCATCGGTGCGGAAAGCGCCGGGCAGGCTCCCCTTTGCATGTTCGAATCGGACAGCGGGTCCAGAGCCGTGCGATCGAGCGGGAGCGCCGTCATGCGACCTCCTCCGTCAGCATTTCCAGCTCGGCGTCGACCGCGTTGCGGCGCGGATGCCATAGGCCGCGGCGAAGTGCCGAACGGAAGCGTTCGCCCATATGGCGCGCACCTTCCGGATTCTGGGACAGCAGAAAATCCCGCACGGTCTCGTCGCCCAGATAGGCATCATAGGTGGCGTCGATCAGGGATTGCGGAATGGCATGGGTGGTCTCGGCAAAACCGATGAGCCGGTCAACCGTTTCCACCAGCTCCGCCGCACCGCGCGGGCCATGGCGCATCTGGCCCGCGATGAAGCGCGGATTGACCGCGCGGGCGCGCACCACACGTGTCACCGCTTCCGAGATCGAGCGTGCTTTCGGTTTTTGCGGATCGGTCGTGTCCAGAGCGATCACGTCCGCCTTGCCGCCAAGAGCTGCAACGGCTGCGGAAAACCCGCCGATGAAGGCGACGTCGGCCGAACCGTCAAGCAGGTCGCGACCGGGGTCGTCTCCCGTATGGACCAGGAGGTCGGCGCTTCCCACCCGCTCGGCAAAACGGCCCGGAACCTCGGAAGCGTCACCTTCCGGGCCGCCGAAAGCGTGGCTCGTAGAATCGAGATAGATGCGGCCGAGTTCTTCCCGCTCCGCCCAGCTGCCGTCGGCAAGCTTTTCCTCGATGCCGGAGCCGTAGGTGCCGGGAGCCGAACCGAAGATGCGCGGCGGCACATGGCCGAGCCTGCGCGCCTCTTCAGCCAGCGGATTGTCGCCCGGTGCTTCCTCACGGGCGGCGATGGCGCGCATAGCGGCATCGAGAAGCGCGATCAGCGCCGGAAACATGTCGCGGAAGAGGCCGGAAATCCTGAGCGTCACATCGATACGCGGGCGACCGAGCTGTGCCGGCGGCAGAACCTCGATGCCGGTGACGCGGCCGGTCGCCGCATCCTGTATAGGCCTGGCGCCCATCAGGGCCAGAACCTGAGCCACCTCCTCGCCGCCGCTTCGGAGCGACGCGCTGCCCCAAAGGTCGAAGACGAGGCTTTTCGGCCATTCGCCGTGATCCTGCAGATAGCGGCGCAGTATTTCGTCGGCAGCCCGCTTGCCGAGTTCGAAAGCGGTCGGCGTCGGGAGCGTCCGTGGATCGCTGGCGAAGAGATTGCGGCCTGTCGGCATCACGTCGAGGCGGCCGCGGGCGGGCGCGCCGGAGGGGCCGGGGCGGATATGTCTGCCATCCAGCGCGTCGAGCAGGGCCGTCCGCTCGGCTTCAGCACTGGCAATCCGCCGCGGATCGTCGTCGCCGGATGCCACATGTCCGAAGACATGCTGACCGTCCTTGATCGCGAAATCCTTCAGGTCGCAAAGAAAGGCGTCGATGCGGGTAAGCGCCGTGTCCGGATCGTCATCGCGGGAAACGCCGGCTTCGGAAGCCAGGCCGGTGTCGCGGGCGGTCTCGACGATCAGCCTGGCCAATCTATCGCGGCGGCGGCGGTCGAGCCCGTCGGCCTGCGCGTATTCGTCGACCAGCAGTTCGAGCTTCTTCTGCTCGTCCGACAGGCCGGCTCCGGTCAGCACCGGCGGCAGGTGGCCGATGGTGACGGCGGATATCCGCCGCTTGGCGACGGCCGCCTCGCCAGGGTTGGAGACGATGAAGGGATAGATGACCGGCAGGCTCCCGGTTACGAGTTCCGGAAAGCAACCCTTCGACAGCGCCACCGTCTTGCCCGGCAGCCATTCCAGCGTGCCGTGCGCGCCGACATGCACGATCGCATGGGCGCCGAGCTGCTTGCGCATCCACTGTCCGAAGGCGATCAGGGCATGGCGCGGCGGCAAATCGGGGCTATGGTAATCGGCGCGCCGGTCGGCATTTCGGCCGCGATCCGGCGCCAGCGCGACCGTGATATTGCCGAACCGCGCAGCGCGGAAGCGATAGGTGCCGCCTTCCAGATCGGCGTCGAGCTCAGGCGAACCCCAGGCTGCTTCTGCACCGGGTGCCGGGATGTAATCGGAAAGCTGCAGGGCGCCGGATTTCCGGTCCAGAAGATCAAGAAGCTCCCGCGACGTCTCGGGAATATCTTCGACCGCATAGCCGGCTTTGGAAAGTTCATGCAGCATCGAGAGCACGCTTTGCGGCACGTCCAGCCCGACGGCATAACCTGTGCGGCCGGGCGCACTCGGATAGTCGGGCATGAGGATGACGATCTTCCGCCCGGCGCGGGGTGCCGCCTTCAGCCGCAGGAAGGCGGCGATGCGATCGGCCGCCTGTTCGATCCGATCCGGTTCCGGCTGGTTAAGGAGGCTGGCGGAGTTTTCGCCGGCCTTGAAGGAGATCGCGCCGGCAAGGATGCGGCCGTCGAGTTCCGGCAGGACGACATGCATGGCGAGGTCGGCCGGGTTCAGGCCCCGTCGGCCTTCCACCCAGCCCTCGCGGCGGGTCGTGGCGACGACAACCTGGAAAACCGGCACGCTGGTCCGGTCGAAGATCGTTTCGCCCTTTTCATCCGAGCCGCTGGCGAAAGCCGTCGTGGCAATGATCGCTGCAGGCTCAAGGTCCGCGATCGTCTGCTCTACGAAAGCGATGGCATCTCCATCCTTCAGCCCGCTGACGAAGATCGGGATCGGCGCGAAACCGCGCGCAGCGAGCGCCTGGAACAACGCGTCGACCGGCGCCGCATCATTGGCGAGCAGCATCGAGCGGTAGAAGAGGATCGGCAGGCGCGGCGTCTCGGCTGGGAGGTCGGCCAGCAATGCGTCGGCCCCCACGATGCCCTGACCCGGTCTGTAGAAGCCGGCCTTCGGCATCGGAACGGCCTGCGGCAACGCCTGCGCCCCACCTTCCGCAAGCCTTGCCAGCCGCCGTGTCAGAAGCCGCATATTGCCCGGTCCGCCCTCGCGGAAGCAGGCGAGAATGCCGGCAAGCTCCTCGTTCGATACCGTGGAGGCAGCAGCGAGCCTATCGTCACGCATGCTGCATTCACCCGGCAGCAGGGCCAACGCGATCTTCTTCCGCTTCGCCATGCGTGAAAGTTCGTCCACGCCGTAGGCCCAGCGGTCGTAGCCGCCGAGAATGCGCACGAGGATGACCCTGGCATGCGCTGCCGTTTTCTCCACCCAGAGATCGACGGACATCGGGTGACGGAGATCGGACAGGTTGGCGAGGCAGAGGCTCGGAGAGGGACCGGGGGCGTCACCTTTGCCGTCCGTTGCCGTATCCCAGGCCGCGGCAACCCCGTTCAGATCGCTGCCCGAAAAGGACAGCACCACCACATCGGCCGGCGGCTGGTCGAGGTCGACCGGCTCGATCAGGTCGTCGAGCGACGACGATGTGGTGGCGAGTATGTGCATCCTTCTACCGAGACCCTGTCAGGCAGCCAGCATCCTTTCGATCGCCGCGCGGTCGATCCCCTTTTCGCCGATCACGACAAGGCGGCTCCGCCGCGTTTCGCCGGGCGTCCAAGCGCGGTCGAAATAATGGTTCACGCGCGATCCTACAGCCTGGACCTGCAGGCGCATCGGCTTATCCGCGACCTCCACGAAGCCTTTTATGCGCAATACGTTCTGCGCTTCCGCCGTCGCGGAGATGCGGGCGGCGAGTTCCTGCGGATCCGCCACGGCCGGCAGGTCGACGACGAAGCTGTCGAAATCGTCGTGATCGTGGTCGAGTTCGTCGTCGTGATGCGTCTTGCGGTTCTCGATATCGTCCTCGACCGCGAGCCCGAGGCCGATGAGCACGGCCGGATCGATGGCGCCGTTGGCCGCCGGCACGATCTTGACCGCTCGCGGCAAATGGGCCGCCACCCTGTCTTTCGCGCTCGCAAGCCCGCCGGAATCCAGAAGGTCGGTCTTGGTCAGCACGATCATGTCGGCGCAGGCGACCTGATCTTCAAAAACCTCCTCCACGGGATCGTCGTGGTCGATCGAGCCATCGGCCTGGCGCTGAGCTTCCAGTGCGTCATGGTCGTCGGCGACCCTGCCCTCCGCAAGCGCCACGCCGTCCACGACCGCAACGACACCGTCGACGGTGACGCGCGCCTTCACATCCGGCCATTGGAAGGCCTGAACGAGAGGCTTCGGCAGGGCGAGGCCGGAGGTTTCGATCAGAATATGGTCGACGCGCGGCTCGCGGGAGAGGATCTGGTCGATCGCCGGGACGAAATCGTCGGCGACGGTGCAGCAGATGCAGCCGTTGGCGAGCTCGATGATATTGTCCTCGGGGCAGGTCTCGATGCCGCACCCCTTCAGCACCTCGCCGTCGATCCCGACATCGCCGAATTCGTTGACGATGATCGCCAGCCGCTTGCCGTCCAGCTTCTCGATCAGGTTGCGGATCAGCGTGGTCTTGCCGGCGCCCAGGAAACCGGTGACGACGGTGCAGGGGACGCGATCGAAATTGACGCTCATGAAGGCATGTCCTCGTGATGATGGAAGGGTGGAATGCGGGCCGTCATGCCCTTGCCGCGCAGGCAGGCGGGGCGGCCGCGAAGGGGAAGGAAACCGCGCTCGTCCTCGGCCAGCATCATTGCACCGGTGACGATGTCCTCGACGTTTTCCGGCGCGAGATAGCCGAACACATAGGACCAGCCGGATCGGTGGTTGAAGGCCGCGCTCGGGCTTTTTTCGCAATTGGCAAGGCAGGTGACGGGTTTGACGGCAAGCGGCTTGCCGGCCGTCGCTTCCTTGAGCGCCGCTATCAGCGCCACGCCCGGGCGCATCTCGGCGTTCGATTCGTCGCGGCAGTTGGTGCACACGAAGATCGTCACGTCCGCTTCGTTTCCGGGCTGCTCGTCAATCATCATTCGTCACTCGGCCGCCTGTCCGCCACGTAAAACATGTCGGGGTGCGGGCACGTCCGGCTCTCGCCGGTTCGGCCGTGAACGAAATCCTCGACCCGGAGCACCCCGCCCGGCGAGCACGATGTCTTTCGACGGCAGGTCTCCTGGCTCGCGGGTCCTCGCCTCTGAGCCAGCCTTCCCGGATCGTCTCTCCAGTGGCTTCTTGGCTCGGGCTCTCCGCTTACAGTTGCGGGGGCAGCCGCGGCTTTGACCCTCATCGGGGTCGCACCGCATTCCCTCTTGACCTTCTCCGTTGCCGGAGAAGGACCGTCTCCCTTCCAAGTAAGCCCGGTCGCAGGTCCATGTCAATGGAGTGCAGCGGGTGTCGCAAAGGCGATTGCGGGAAGGCGGAATTCGGCTATAGTGGAGCGGTCGATGGTGCCCGGAAGGGCCGAGAGGGAATGCGGTGAGACGGAGGGACCCGTCGAACCCGCGGCTGCCCCCGCAACTGTAAGCGGAGAGCTTCCATCCAAATGCCACTGGGTTTTCCCGGGAAGGCGGATGCGAGGCGCCTGATTCGCGAGCCAGGAGACCTGCCTTCGGCAAACGGAACTTGAACGGCCCTCGGGTGGAGGGCGAAAGGACGAAACACATGGTCACGAATTCTGCCGCAAGTGCAGTCGGCGTTTCCGCTTCGAAGATCATCCCCCTCAGCATGACGGCTATTCTCGGCCTGTTCATCGTCGGTTTTGTCGGCTTCTCGCATCTGGAAGTCGTCCACAACGCCGCCCACGATACGCGCCACTCGCTGGCCTTCCCCTGCCACTGAGAGGAATTTCCAAATGTCGCTGTTTCGCAACATCGTCCTAACGGCGGTGATCGCCGGGCTTGTGGCCGGACTTCTGCTGACCGTCTTGCAGAGCTTCTCGACGGTGCCGCTCATCCTGCAGGCGGAGACCTATGAAAATGCCGGCGGCGCCGAGGCCGGTCACAGCCACAGCCATGAGGCTGCCCCGGCTGCCGGTGCCGCGGCTCCTGCGGCTGCCGAACATAGTCACGGCGAGGAAGCCTGGGCTCCCGCCGACGGTTTCGAGCGCTTCATCTACACTGCCGCCGCCAACATTCTCTCGGCAATCGGCTTCGGCCTTGTGCTGATCGCAATCTCGGAAGCCCTCGGAGGCCTCAAGGGCTGGCACGGCGGGTTGATGTTCGGCATGGCCGGCTTTCTTGCCGTCAGCCTCGCACCTGGCCTCGGCCTGCCGCCGGAACTGCCGGGCATGCCGGCCGCCGAGCTCGGTCCGCGCCAGGTCTGGTGGATTTCGACAGCCGTCTGCACAGCATTCGGCCTCGGCCTGCTCGCCTATACCCGTTCCGTCGTGTTTGCCGTACCGGCGATCGTTCTGCTGATCGCGCCGCATGTGGTTGGCGCCCCGTTGCCGCCGACGCATGAAACGGCGGTGCCGCTGGAGCTGCATGCCCGCTTCGTCAATGCCGTTTACGTCACCAATCTGGTGTTCTGGGCGGCGCTGGGCGCGCTTGCCGGCGTGGTCCGCGAACGTTTCCGGGCCGGCGAAGACGCCGCGGCGCGTCCGCTGGCGGGGCTGGCTCCGCGGTGAAGGAGATCGATCAGGCGGCAGCCGAACGCCATCGCGTCAAGATGGCGAACCGCAAGGCGGTTCAAGATGCCGAAGTCGCGGAGAAGACCCTCGAAAAGGGTCTTCTCATCATCCACACCGGTCCCGGCAAGGGCAAATCCACCGCCGCCTTCGGCCTGGCGCTCCGCATGCTCGGCAACAACCGGCGCGTCGGCGTGGTGCAGTTCATCAAGGGCGCCTGGTCGACCGGCGAGCAGCCGGCGCTCGCCGTGTTCGGCGACCGGGTCGTCTGGCATACGATGGGCGAAGGGTTCACCTGGGAAACGCAGGACCTGAAGCGGGACATCGCCGCTGCCGAAAAAGCGTGGGAAAAGGCGCTCGACCTGATGGCCGACGAGACGATCGGCCTCGTCATCCTCGACGAGCTCAATATCGCTCTGCGCTACGACTACCTCGATCTCGACAAGGTGGTTGCCGCGCTGCAGGCCCGGCGGCCCGACCTGCATGTGGTCGTCACCGGCCGCAACGCCAAGCCGGCCTTGATCGAGGCCGCCGATATGGTAACCGAGATGACGCTGGTGAAGCATCACTTCAAGGCCGGCGTGAAGGCCCAGGCCGGCATCGAGTTCTGAGCGATGGTTGCCCGATCTCTCATGTTTCAGGGAACGGGCTCGGATGTGGGCAAGTCGCTGGTGGTGGCCGGGCTTGCCCGCGCCTTCACCCTGCGCGGCCTGAAGGTCCTGCCCTTCAAGCCGCAGAACATGTCGAACAATGCGGCGGTGACGGCGGATGGCGGCGAGATCGGCCGGGCACAGGCGCTGCAGGCGCGCGCTGCGAAAGTGCCGCTCAGCGTCCATATGAACCCGGTCCTGCTGAAACCCCAGAGCGAAGTCGGCGCACAGGTCGTCGTGCAGGGCCGGGTGGAAGGCAATGCCAAAGCGGCGGAATACCAGCAGCTCAAACCGAAGCTGATGCCGCGGGTGCTGGAAAGCTTCGATCTGCTCCGCAGCCAGGCCGATCTGGTGCTCGTGGAAGGCGCCGGCAGCGCGTCCGAAATCAACCTGCGCCAAAACGATATCGCCAACATGGGTTTCGCGCGTGCCGCCAACGTGCCGGTCGTGCTGATCGGCGATATCGATCGCGGCGGGGTGATCGCCAGCCTTGCCGGCACGAAATCGGTGCTCGATCCGGACGATGCGGCGATGATCCGCGGCTTCATCGTCAACCGTTTTCGTGGCGACCCGGCCCTGTTTGCGGACGGCATGCGAATGATCGGGGACTTGACCGGCTGGCGATCGATCGGCCTGCTGCCGCATTTTCCCGATGCCGCGCGGCTGCCGGCGGAAGATGCGCTCGGGCTGAATGGTCCTTCTGCCCTCAAGACCGGAGCGAAGATCCGCATCGCGGTGCCGATCCTGCCGCATATCTCGAATTTCGACGATCTCGACCCGCTCGAAGCCGAACCGGATGTGGAGCTGGTTCGGGTCCGCGCAGGTCAGGCGATCCCCGGCGATTGCGATCTCGTTCTGCTGGTCGGCTCGAAGGCGACGATCTCGGATCTGGCTGCGTTCAGAGCCGCCGGTTTCGACGTCGATATCGCCGCGCATGTCCGCCGCGCCGGGCGGGTTCTCGGACTTTGCGGCGGCTATCAGATGCTTGGAAAGAAAATCTCCGATCCGGACGGCATCGAAGGCCCTCCCGGATCGGTGGAAGGGCTTGGTCTGCTCGATGTCGAGACGGTTCTTTCCGCCGACAAGCGGCTGGAGGCGGTTTCCGGCACCAGTTTCGACGGAGTTTCCCTGGCCGGCTACGAAATGCATGTCGGGCGAACAGTTGGCGCGGATTGCGCCCGGCCCTTCTCGATGATCGGCGGCGAGGCGGATGGCGCGAGCTCCGCCGATGGCCGGGTCTGGGGCACCTATCTGCACGGCCTGTTCGCCGACGACCGGCAACGCTCCGCCTGGCTGATGCGGCTGGGGGGCACGGCCTCAGGCCTCGACTACGAAGCCGGCGTGGAGGAGGTGCTGGACCGGCTTGCCGGCCATATGGAACAGCATCTCGATCTCGACGGACTGCTCAGACTTGCCAGATGATCCATGCCAGCAGGCCGAAAAGGCCGATCAGCAGCGCGTCTGCCGCGCGGGCGAGCTTCAGCGCACGGCGGATATCGTCATGGGTCAGTTCCGTCCGGCCGCCCTCGCCCATGAAGCGTGCCTCGATCATCTGCCCGCCATAGCTTCTCGGTCCCGCCAGAGCGATGCCGAGCGCGCCGGCCATCGCCGCTTCCGGCCAGCCGGCATTCGGCGAGCGATGGTATCCGGCGTCCCGCAACACGGCCCTGATGGCATTCCGGGGCGAGGCTTTGTCGATGAAAAGAGCCGCAATGACGAAAAGAAGCGCGCTCAGCCGCGAGGCAGGCAGGTTGATCAGGTCGTCGAAACGCGCAGCAGCCCAGCCGAAGGCTTCGTGGCGCGGGCTGCGGTGGCCGATCATGCTGTCGGCGGTATTGGCCGCCTTGTAGGCGGCTCCGCCCGCAAGTCCGCCGACACCCATCCAGAAGGCGGGCGCCACGACGCCGTCGGAGAAATTCTCCGCCAGGCTTTCGATCGCCGCGCGGCAGACGGCGGCCTCGTCCAGCTTTTCCGGATCGCGGCCGACGATCATCGAGACTGCTTTCCGGCCGGCTTCGAGCCCGCCATGTTTCATCGCATCGGCAACCGCCTCGACATGGCTTTCGAGACTTTTCTGGGCGGGAAGGCTGGCTGCAATCAGGACCAGCAGGACCGGACCGAAAGGCAGCGTCAACAGGCCGTATTCGACGGCCAGCGCGGCCGCGATCGCAATGCCGAGCAGTGTCAGCAGGGCATATGCGCCCATGCGCTTGCGGGCCGCGAAATCGTCGGCCTCGCGGTTCCAGTCCCTGTCGAGCCGGGATATCAGCCGGCCGAACCAGGTGACCGGATGGCCGATCGCCCGGAACAGCCAATCCGGGTATCCGAATATGCGCTCCACGATCAGCGCGGCGAATGCGAGAAGGAACATTAGCGGTGGCAAGCCTTGAGGTTCGTGATGAAGCGAGCGATCCGATCCGGCACGGCGGCAATCTCGCCAGAGCACGGGCGCTGTTTCCGCAGGCGCCCGAGCCGTGGATCGACCTGTCGACCGGCATCAACCCGCATTCCTATCCGCATTCGCCAATCCCCGGCAATGCCTTCGCGCGACTGCCGGAGCCGGCTTTGGCGCAAGAGCTGAAGGCGATCGCAGCCAATGCCTATGGCGCACCGTCGGCGGCGCATGTCGCGGCGGGGCCGGGCACGCAGATCCTGTTGCCGATCATCGCCGGCCTTCTCCGAAGCGGGAGTTCGGCGGCGGTTTTGTCGCCCACCTATGCGGAACATGCCCGTGCCGCGAAAATGGCCGGCTTCGGCGTCATCGAAACGGACGATCCGGACCGGCTGGCCTCCGCAGATCTCGCCGTCGTCGTCAATCCCAACAACCCGACCGGCCGCATCGTCCCGAAGAGCGATCTCCTCACGCTTGCGGCCGCGATGCGGGCGAAGGGCGGTCTTCTGGTCGTGGACGAGGCCTTCATGGAGGTGTCCGAGGCCGAAAGCATGGCCGACATGGTCGATGAAGGAGGTCTTCTGGTCCTGCGCTCCTTCGGCAAGTTTTACGGCATGGCGGGCCTAAGGCTCGGTTTTGCGATTTCGCATCCGGATATCATCGCGAAGATCGAGAGTCGGCTCGGCCCCTGGGCCGTTTCCGGTCCGGCTTTGCATGTGGCCGGCGAGGCGCTGGCAGATGTCCCTTGGCGGCAAGCGACGCGAGCGAAGCTGGAACAGGATGCCGCACGGCTGGACGTGCTGCTGATCTCAGCTGGAATTGCGGTCGCGGGCGGCACGTCGCTCTTCCGCTTCATCCGCGATCCGCGTGCGCAGGCTATCTACCGGCATCTCGGCGAGCGCGGCATCATCACGCGGCGTTTCGAGGAGCGGCCGCACGATCTGCGCATCGGCCTTCCCGGTGAAGCGGGTTGGTCACGGGTGGAAACGGCCCTGAAAACTATTTAGCTGGCGAAGAAAACTTATCGCGCCATGCGGCTTGCGCATTCGGCACCGGCAGAGCCGTTGCTTCGTAGATGCCGCGCGCCACCGCGCGAGCCGTGACCAGTGTCGCCAGATGGCAGAGTTCGGCAAAGGCGGTCATGTCGCCGAGCGGCCTTGCGCCGGTGGCGGCGGAAAAGATCGTATCACCGTCGCCCGGCAGATGCGCCGGCAGCACGGCACGGGCGAGCCCGTCATGCGCCATGATCGACAGGCGATGTGCCTGCGCCTTGGTGAGCGCCGCATCGGTCACGATCACGCCGATCGTGGTGGCTTTCAGGTTGACGCCCTTCATTCTGAGCGCCGAATGGCCTTCGGTGAATTTTTCCGGCAGGCCGAGTCCACCGAACTCTCCGTCCTGCTCGTAAGGGGCCGCCCAGAAATGCGGGCCATCGCCTACCGTCGCCGACCCCATGGCATTGACGGCCATCAGCGCCGCAACGCTATGACCCGCCGAAGTCCTCGCACTTGCCGAGCCGATGCCGCCCTTGAAGGTCGCGGTCGTGGCCCCGGTGCCGGCGCCAACGGTGCCGAGCGCAAACGGTCCCGCCCCCGCCGCCCTGAAGGCTTCGTAGCCCATTTCCCGATAGGGCGAATGCAGGCCCCAATCCTTGTCTCCACCGTTCAGCAGGTCCATCAGGATCGCCTGCGGCACGATCGGCACGCGCACCGATCCGACCTGGAAACCGCGGCCGATCTCGCGCAGGCCCGCCTGCACCCCGCCCGCCGCGTCGAGCCCGAAGGCCGAGCCGCCGGAGAGAACGAAGGCGTCCACCGCCTGCACGGTCATCGACGGGTCGAGCAACGCGGTATCCCGCCCGCCCGGCGCGCCTCCGAGCACGGAGCCGGAAGCAATCGCCGGTTCGTCGAAAACGATTGCCGTTACGCCGGAGCCGAGCGCAAGATCGGTCGCATGGCCGACGGCCACGCCTTCGATGTCGGTCAGGAGGTTCAGCGGGCCGGCCGTCATCATTCGATATCGAATTTGACACCCTGCGCCAGCGGCAGGGTGCGGCCGTAGTTCAGCGTGTTGGTGGCGCGGCGCATATAGGCCTTCCAGGCATCGGAGCCGGATTCGCGACCGCCGCCGGTTTCCTTCTCGCCGCCGAAGGCTCCGCCGATCTCGGCGCCGGACGGGCCGATATTGACGTTGGCGATGCCGCAGTCCGAACCGCGGGCGGAGACGAAGGTCTCGGCCTCGCGCATGTCGTTGGTGAAGATCGACGAGGAAAGGCCCTGCGGCACGTCGTTGTGCAGCGCCAGTGCCTCGTCGAAGCTCGAATATTTCATCACATAGAGGATCGGCGCAAAGGTTTCTTCCTTCACCGGCCCTGCCTGGTCCGGCATCTCGACGATCGCCGGGCGTACGTAATAGGCATCGGCAGCCTCGTTCTGGTGGACGCGCTCGCCGCCGGTCACCTTGCCGCCCTCGCTCTTGGCGGCTTCCAGCGCTTTTTGCATCCTGTCATAGGCCGTCTTGTCGATCAGCGGACCGACGAGCGTTCCGTTTTCGAGCGGGCTGCCGATCGAGACCGACTGGTAGGCCTTGGTGAGGCGCGGCACGAAGGCGTCGTAGACGCTGTCGTGCACGAAGAGGCGGCGAAGCGTCGTGCAGCGCTGGCCGGCCGTGCCCATGGCGGCGAAGGCGACGCCGCGCAGCGTCAGATCGAGATCGGCGGAAGGCGCCACGATTGCGGCATTGTTGCCGCCGAGTTCGAGGATCGAGCGGGCGAAACGCTGCGCCAGCCGCGGCCCGACGGCGCGGCCCATGGCGGTCGAGCCGGTGGCCGAAACCAGCGGAACCTTCTCGTGGTCGACCAGCACCTCGCCGACCTCGCGGCCGCCGATCAGGAGGGTCGAGGGGTTCTTCGGCGCCTTGCCGCCGTCGGCCACGAAGCGGGCAAGCGCCTTGTCGAAGATCGCCTGGGTGGCGAGCGCCGTCAGCGGCGTCTTTTCGGAGGGTTTCCAGACAGTGGAATTGCCGCAGACGATCGCGAGCGCCGCATTCCACGACCAGACGGCCACGGGGAAGTTGAAGGCCGAGATGATGCCGATCGCGCCGAGCGGATGCCAAGTTTCCATCATGCGGTGATCGGCGCGCTCGGTGGCGATCGTCAGGCCGTAGAGCTGGCGGGAGAGGCCGACCGCGAAATCGCAGATGTCGATCATTTCCTGCACTTCGCCAAGACCTTCCGAGGTGACCTTGCCGACCTCGATCGAGACGAGGCGGCCGAGCGCGCTCTTTGCGGCGCGCAGTTCCTCGCCGAGCAGGCGGATCAGCTCGCCACGCTTCGGCGCCGGCACCAGCCGCCATTCGAGGAAGGCCTCGTGGGCCGCTTCGATGGCCTTTTCGGCGCCGGCGGGCGTCTCTTCCGGCAGCCTGCCGATCTCCGCGCCGGTGATCGGCGAGCGGACGGCGAGCGTGCCGCCCGTATAGCTTTCGGCCTTCACGCCGAGACCGCCCAGAATAGTTTTCACCTCAGCGGCGAGATCGAG
The DNA here is from genome assembly GCF_030378245.1 of Neorhizobium sp. CSC1952. Classification (NCBI taxonomy): domain Bacteria; kingdom Pseudomonadati; phylum Pseudomonadota; class Alphaproteobacteria; order Hyphomicrobiales; family Rhizobiaceae; genus Neorhizobium; species Neorhizobium sp. CSC1952. The sequence goes on from NZ_CP128416.1 coordinate 1,968,951, forward strand.
AGTGGCGAGCGTCATGTCAGTCTCCGGTATCGAATTTCGGTCAATCTTAGAAATCGGGCGGCGGTTTTACAATCAGAACCGCTCGCCGGCGAAATGGGCGAACTGCGCGCCCGCCTCGTAATAGGCTTCCTTCAGCGCACGCAAGCCCGGTTCCTTCGGCTCGGTGAACGGCAAGGGCAGGTCGGCTTCGGCCACGTGGCCGAGGATATGGCGCGCCAGGAGCTTGCCGAAACTCGTGCCGGGCGCGATGCCGCGGCCATTATAGCCCGAAAAGCCGATCACCTTGCGGCCGAACCTGTGGAGGCGCGGGAGTGCGTTGTCCGTCATGCCGATCTTTCCGTACCACTCGGCCTCGAATTCCACGCCGCCGAGCTGCGGAAAGATGCGCCTCAGGGATCGCCGCGACCAGGCCTTGTGGATCGCCGTGCCCGTGCCGCGCAGCGCGCCGACCGAACCGAAGATCAGCCGGCCCGCCTGGTCCATCCGGAAGGAGGAGAGGATTTCCCTGGTATCCCAGCAACCTTCGCGGCTAGGCAGGATGGATCGGCGCAGATTGTCGCCGAGCGGCGCCGTGGCGAGATTGAAATAGGGAAGATGCACCTGCTCGCGGCGCACGGTTTCCCAGGGGCCGGTGCTGTAGGCGTCGGTCGCGACGATGATCCAGTCGGCGGAGACTTCTCCCTCGGCCGTCTTCACGACTTTCCGGCCATTCGCTTCGCCGGCACCGGTCACCGCGCTGCCGGTATGAAGTTTCGCGCCGGCTTTGACGGCCGCATGCGCCAGGCCGCGGGCATAGGCGAGCGGCTGCAGCGTGCCGGCGCGCATGTCGAGCAAGGAACCGGCATAGGCCCTGGTGCCGATGCGCCGCTCGGTCTCGGCACGGTCGAGAAGCGTCACCGGCGCACCCCGCTTCTGCCACTGCCTCGCGCGTTCCTCCAGTTCCTTCATGCCGCCCGGGCCGACGGCGCAATGCAGGGTGCCGTTCTTTTCGAGCTCGCAGGCAATGCCATGCTTCTCGATCAGCTCGCGGACGAGATAGGGGCCGTTGCCGAGCAGATCGAGCAGCTTCTCACCGTAAACCGGGCCGAGCTCCTTCGGAAAGTCGTCGGGCATCACCCACATGCCGGCATTGATGAGGCCGACATTGCGGCCGGCGCCGCCGAAGCCTATTTCCGCCGCTTCCAGCAGCCGGACATCGACGCCGGCTTGGGCCAGATGCAGCGCCGCCGAAAGACCCGTGTAGCCTCCGCCGACGATCACCACATCGGCCGAAACGCCCTCCTCCAGCCGCGGCGCCGGCGGCGGCGGGGGCGCGGTCTTTTCCCAGAGGCCGTGAGAGCGGGGATCGTTCAGCATGATGGATTGTCCGGAGGCAGCACTCACCAACTCTTTACAGAGGGCTGTTATCGATGAATATCGACATGTTCTCAACAGGTCATTCGCCGGAGGAATGACATGCTGCCGCCCCGGCGCTTCCTTCCCTCGTTCTCGCTTCTGGCGGCCTTCGAAGCGGCGGCACGCACCGGCAGCGTCACGGCGGCGGCGAACGAGCTCGGCCTCACCCAAAGCGCCGTCAGCCGCCAGATATCGGCGCTCGAAAAGCAGCTCGGCGTGGCGCTGTTCCTGCGCGAGCGCCAGACGATCCGCCTGACGATCGCCGGCGACACCTATGCCCGCGAGGTGCGGGAGGCGCTTCGCCGCATCTCCAATGCCTCTCTCAACCTTCGGGCCAATCCCGCCGGCGGCACGCTCAACCTCGCCATCCTGCCGTTCTTCGGCACCCGCTGGCTGACCCCGCGGATCAGGCATTTTCTCGATGCCCATCCGGGCATGGTGGTGAACCTGATCACGCGGCTGGAGCCCTTCGATTTTCGTTTCGATACGCTGGATGCGGCGATCCATTTCGGCGCGGCGCGCTGGCCGGGCGCGGCGCTCACCTTCCTGATGGACGAGGACGTGCTGCCGGCCTGCAGCCCCGAGTTCAGGCTGCGGCACGACCTCGAAACGCCCGCGGACGTGCTGAAGGCGCCGCTTCTGCATCTCAATACGCGGCCCGACGCATGGGAACAGTGGTTCAAGACGAACCGGATCGCTTTCGATGCGCTGCACGGCATGCTGTTCGACCAGTTCATGCCGATGGTGGAGGCCGCCGCCGCGGGCCTTGGTGCGGCGCTTCTGCCGCGCTTCCTGATCGGCCGGGAACTGGAACGGGGCCTTCTGGTGCCTGCCGTGGAAGCCGAGGGGATGGAGACGGGGCAATACTATCTCGCCTATCCTCCGGATCGCGCCACCTATCCGCCGCTTGCCGCCTTCCGGAGCTGGATCACGATGGAGATCGAGAAGGAGCGGCTTGCGAACGGCGGCCGCATCGGCCAATAGTCGTTTCATATCCATCATGATCGCAAAAAGGCGATCCGACCGACGGGAAGACGTCCGATGAAACCCATTTTCGTCCAGCTCCGCTGCAAGCCCGGCAAGACCTATGAGGTTGCCGATGCCATCTACAAGACGGAACTCGTGTCCGAACTCTATTCCACCAGCGGCGATTGGGACCTGCTGCTCAAGGTCTATATCAAGGAAAACGATGAAATCGGCCGGTTCGTGAACGAGAAGATCGCGGCAATTCCCGGCATCGAGCGGTCGTTGACGACGATCACGTTCACCGCGTTCTGATTCCTTATCGCAGCAACCAAATGAAAAAGCCGCCCGGAGGCGGCTTTTTCAGGGGTTTCAAAAAGTGTCAGACATGCGCCGTCGGCGCGAGGTTGCGCGAGCGCACCAGATCGCGAATAGCGAGGCGCACTTCGTCGGCGGAATTGAAGCGCCGCTCGTCGAGATCGATGACGTGGAATTTGACGGCGATGAACTTCAGCCGATCCTCGTCCGGGATGACAATACCGACGGGCTCCCCGCCGAATTCAATAACTTGCTTCTGCATGGCAGACTCCCGCAATGGCCGCTTGAATGCAGCTTTGGCGAATGAAATTTTCAGGAACGATTGAACCGAAAGCGTTACATTCGACAGCACGGAAGGGAGCGGCGATCCGTGCCAATCATTTTGGACGCACCTTCACCGAAGGCGGCGACGATAACAGGTTCAGACATGTCACTCTCCCTCATGGTGTTGCGCGAAAATCGATCGGACTCACTCCGGTCGAACCATGACCGTCTGTAAGCGAGTCCCACAGCGCGATCAATGAAAATCGGTATAACTAGAATTTTTTTCTTACCGATGACAGGAAGAAGGCGGAATTGTGAAATTTCGTTCGCACATTCGCGGCCATCGTCCGTCCCGGTTTAAATAGGTGGTGTTTGGGCCGGCGCAAGGATCGCCTCTGAAAATTCCAGCCGGAAGGCAAGATCAACTTTCCGAGAGAAGCGTTTCGAGGCGAGCCACGAGCAGGTCGGCGCTTTCCCGGCTGAAGCAAAGCGGCGGCGCGATCAGCAGCTCGGCATGGCCATGCCAGGTGGTGAAAATACCCCTTTGCGCCAGACCGCCATGAATGGCACTTGCCGCCGCATCATCCGCGAACTCGAGAACGAGGCAAAGCCCCATGCCCCGGATGGAGCGGATTGCCGGGCTACGGGTTGCAAGCTCTTCAAAGGCCGATCTCAGGTGATCGCCGACAAGGCGGGCATTTTCCCGGAGCGCTTCCTCTTCGCAGACGTCGAGGATCGCGGCTGCGGTCGCGCAGGCGACCGGGTTTATCCGGGGCAGGGCCTCGCTTTCGGCCGCGATATTCTCGCGTGTGAACAGAACCCCGATCGTCCCGCCTGAGAGGCCTGCGATGACGATGTCGGGTGAGAGGTTCCGTGCCTCGAAGCCCCAGGCGTGATGGCCGAGCCTTCCCCATCCCGTGCGGGTCTCCTCGGCGATGAGGAGACCTTCATTCCGGGCAAGCGCGTCGATCGCTTCGGATAGACTGTCGACGGAATCCGGAAAGCCGGAAATCAGCAATCCGGCCTTGCCGTCGTCTTCGAGCGCGGCCGTCGCGTCCTGGATGCTTCCGGTCCCGAGGATTGCCGCATCACCGGCCATCTCCGGCAAGGGGCCGTTGAGGTGAACGATATCGTTCTTTCCGGTATGCGAGCGGGCTAGTTTCAGGGCGTAATCCAGCGCCTCGCGATATCCCGGCAGGACAAGCACGGCCTCCAGTCCTTCCGGAGCCAGTTCCCGGAGGCGCTGCGTGAGGAGCTGCTCGGCTTCGGACGGGCCGGAGAGCGCAGCGTCCAGCACGAGAAGCTGGCGGTAGGCCGCGACGGCGATCTGCGAATGGCCATGGCCGATCAACGGCGCATTCTCCGCAAGATCGAAACGGGTGCGGCCTGCCGCGTCGAAAAGATACTCCTTCCAGCCGCGGACCGGCTGGCCGAGGTGTTTCGGCGCCGGCGCATCCGCATCGAAGCCGAGCAGAGCCGACGGCGAGGGGCACAGCTTCGACCATGTTCCGGCCTTGTCGGCGACGCAGAAGAGCGGCGGCACGAGATCCGGATCGCGGCAGAAGCGCAGGCGCAGGCCGCCGACCGAATTTTCGGCGCCGGCGACCTGTCCGAGCGGGTCTCCCGCCTCGAGTTCCGTATCCTCGGCTGCGATGCAGTCCAGGCCTTCGATATGCAGGGTGAGGTCGCGGCCCGCGAGAACAAGCCGCGGGCCGGTGCTCCGAAGCGTCCCCGCAAAGGGCGCGACCGCCGCCGTGCCGGCCGGCACGCAGGCGTCGATATGGAGCGAGAAGCTCTCCGGCTCCCGCTGCGGATCGGCGGTCGTCTTCGACAGGCGGTATTCGCCGTAGCGCGTGCTCCCGCGGCCGGTCTCCCACGCGATGCGGGCAAGCAGTTTCCAGTCGTTTTCCGGGTCGGTCCAGTTGCCGCCGTAGAGAAGCGGGCTCGTGACACTCAGATCGACGAGCCGGATGCTGTCGGGATCGACGCCGGGCAGCAGACGGCCAATGTCGGGCAGCGGTTTCGTCAGTCCCGCCACATCGAGGATCGCCGCAAACATCAGTGCCGGAGAGATTTCGGTCGCCCTATCCAGGAGCATGCGGCGCTTTTCCGCCTCCTCCTCAGCCTGACGGTCATCGGGGAGCTGGACGCGCCTGTTCTCGGCCTTGGCGGCGAGAAGCGCTGTGCGGGCGACGACGAGCGGCCAGAGCGCTTCGAACTCGACGGAGGTGAGCGGGTGCATGTCGTGATAGGCGCGGATCGCCGGCAGCAGGGCGAACGGGTCGCCTTCCTGGTTCGACAGAAGATAGGCGCAGGTATTGGCGAGGCCTGCGACCAGCCAGCCCCTCGAAATGCCGGTGAAATCCGTCACCCCGGTCGGCAGCCAGAAACCATCCGCGACATCGCCGACCACGGCATCGGCGTCGAGGCTTTGATGTGCGGCCGCTGTGCGCAGGTCCGGTGCGAGCGGCTGGATGCGCCGCAGCATCGTCACCATGGCCTTGGCGATCACGTCGCGGATTTCCTGATCGCTGACGGTGGAGAGGAGCGAAACCGTCTGCGGACCTGCCTTGCGCAGGTCGTTCTCCGGCTCCCGGTCCAGGACCGGGTGCTCGAAGCCTTCGAGATTCCTGGCGAGCGTGGCGGCGATCGAGCCGAAGGCGGCGACCGCCTGTTCCGACAGCTTTTCATCCGCCGGCGGCGAGGTGCCCTCGATAAAGGTCAGCAGGCGGATGCGCCGGTCCTCGCCTCCAAGCGGCAGTACGATCGTATCCGCGCCATCCTTCGTAGCGACGGGCTCGGGAACGTGCGGGCCGTCGGGTTCACGCAGGATATGGCGCATCAGCGCATGTTCGGCCTCGATTTCCTCGAGAGGCGCGTCGGCGGGCGCTATCTTCAGAAGGTAGCGCATATGGCCGTTGTCGATCAGGAAATAAGGATTCTGCCGCCCCTCGATCGGGAAGACCTGTCCGGAAAGCCCGTATTGCTCGCGCAGAACCTCCTCCACCGCCTCCATCGGGAGATCGGTTGAAGAAGGTTCCGGCTGGTCTGGCTGCGTGTCGGACATGAACCTCTCCGGATGATCGCTTCCGAAGAGGATAGCGCGGCAAAACCGCGCGTCCATAGGAGCTTTCGGCCAAGCTTGGCCGGGTTTCAGCCCATGCGTTCCGAGGCGTAGGAGCCCGGGCTCGGAGGGAAGACGACGGTGCGGTTGCCGTTGATGAAGGTGCGGTGGTGGATATGCGCGTGGATGGCGCGGGCCAGCACCTGGGCCTCCACGTCACGGCCGAGCGAGACGTAGTCGTCCGGCGACTGCGCATGGGTGATGCGCACCGTGTCCTGCTCGATGATCGGACCTTCGTCGAGATCGGCCGTGACGTAATGAGCCGTCGCGCCGATCAGCTTCACGCCGCGCTGGTAGGCCTGCTTGTAAGGATTGGCGCCCTTGAAGCTCGGCAGGAACGAGTGATGGATGTTGATGATCCTACCCGACATTTTCGCGCAGAGCTGGTCGGACAGGACCTGCATGTAGCGGGCGAGCACGATGAGTTCCGTGCCGGTGTCCTCGACGATCTCCATCAGCTGGGCCTCGGCCTGCGGCTTGTTCTCCTTCGTCACCTTGATGTGGTGGAAGGGAATGTCGTTGTTGACGACGAGCTTCTGGTAGTCGAAATGGTTGGAGACGACGCCGACGATGTCGATCGGCAGCGCGCCGATCTTCCAGCGGTAGAGCAGGTCGTTGAGGCAATGGCCGAAGCGGGAGACCATCAGCAGCACCTTCATGCGGTTTTCCGCGTCGAAGATGTCCCAGTCCATGGCGAACCTTTCGGCGACCGGCGCAAAGCCCTCGACAAGTGCGGGACGCTCCGCACCTTCCTCGGACAGGAAGCTGACGCGCATGAAGAACTTGCCGGTATCGAGATCGTCGAACTGCGAACTGTCGATGATGTTGCAACCGTTCTCGGCCAGGAAGCCGGAAATCGCAGCCACGATGCCGCGCGTCGTCTTGCAGGATACCGTCAGCACATAGTTCTTCATCTAAAATCTCCCTCCTCCACGTCGGTGGCTATTGCGTGTATACATAAAATTGGCGCCGGACAATATCCAGTCCGAAGAGAAAAGGAAAAATGCCGCATTTGTTCGATTCCGGTTCTCGAAATGTGTACAGCCTGCCGTTCGCTTTCGCTTCCTTTTCTCGGGGAGCTTAAAGCTCGCGGGCCAAAACTCCGTTCCTTTTGCGGCGTCCGGCTGCGCATCGCCGTCGCCTGAGCCCATCCGGTGGATCGCCTTTCGCTTACCCCTCACGAAGTGGGTTCTCAGAAACGCGCGATGCGATCGCTATTAGGTGTGCGGATCGCGCCGCTCGGCCGGCCGGCATTGCCGGGCAACGGGTCGAGGCGCAACCGTTTCGGCTTTCCGGGGGCCAGATGGAACCAGTTGTCGCCGGGGCGATAGCCGGCCGCGTCGACGTTGACCGACTGGGCGAAGAGGTCGGCCGAGAGCTCCAGCCAGAATTTCCCCTGATCCTCGGTCAGATATGCGGTGATCTCCGCCGGGTACATGGCTTTTGCGCGGCCGAGCGGGAAATGAAAGGCTTCGGCAATCGGCTCGCCCGTTTCCGCATGCCGCAGCCGGGCCACCGTCACGTCATGCGAGGGTGGACCGAAGCGATAGGCATAATTGGTATCGAAGAAGGCGCCGAACAGGTCGGTGCAGGCGATGCTCTCGCTGCGGCGGGAGCCGAGCGTCAGCTCCCGCCGCCCGGAGACCACCGGCAGCTTTCCGTCACGCAGGCAGGCGACTTCCAGCGCGACCGGGATCTCGGCAGCGGTCTCGTTAAGCAGATGGACGTCTAGGCCGTTTGTGCCTTCGTCGGCGAACATGACCTGCACCGGCCGGAAGGCGCGTCTCAGCGCATGCCAGGCGGGTTTCGGTTGTCCGTCCCCGCCAATCACACCCCAGCCCGGGCCGGGCATCACGTCCTGGAAGGTGAAGACGAGTGCGCCGTTGCAGGTCGAGCCCGGCCGGCGCCATTCCGCAAATGTCGCTTCCATCACCTCGCCGGTGACGGCGCGCGAGAGCGCGAGATAGCGTTCGAAATCGGTCCGGCAGAGCTCCTGCGGATCGACATCGTAGAGCATGCCCAGATAATGGTCGCGCACGTCCTCGAAATCCCAGTCGGCGCCGGCATCGCGCGGAATGCCGGCCTTGCCGCGGCCAAGCGTCTCGCTGCCCGAGAGGTTGGAGAAGGCGAGGCACTCGGCCGCAAAGCGCACATTCGCCCGGCGGGCATCCTCAAGCGGGCGCTTGTAGGCGCCGACGCCGTAATAATGCGCGACGCCGGCATTGGGATAGAAGGGCAGCGCGCCGCCGGAAGGCGAATTCACCACATAGGGCAGGTCCGGCCGATGTTCGGCGGAGAGCTCCGCGAGGATTTCCCCGCAGAGCGGGACTTTCCAGATGCGCTCCGGCAGGCCCAGCATGGCGCCCTGCTGCCAGATCTCGCTGCCGCCGCAAAGGACGGTGAGCGAAGGGGAGGCTTGCGTCGCCGACAGGAATTGCGCAGCTTCCTTTTTCACGTGAATCACGAAATCCGGATCGGCGGCCGGATAATCGAAATTGGCGAACATGAAGTCCTGCCAGACCATCAGGCCGAGCTCGTCGCAAAGCGCGAAGAATTCAGGGCTCTCATAAGCCGCGATGCCGGGAATGCGGATCACGTTCATGCCCGCTTCTTTCGCGAGCTTCAGCCACGGTTCGTAGGCTGCCCGGTTGCCCGGCAGCGTCCCGACATCGGCGGAAGTCCAGACCGCGCCGCGGCAGAAGATCTTCTCGCCGTTGACGATCACGGCGAAGTCGTTGCCATCGGCGCCGCGATCGACCGCGATGCTCCGGAAGCCGGTACGGGCGAGCGGAAGCTCTTCGCCGTCGATCCGAAGTGCCACGTCATAAAGCGCCGGCTCGCCATGGGTGTGCGGCCACCAGGGCTTTACGTCGGGGACATGCAATTCGGCAAAATACCGTCCTTCGATACAGGTAAACGCTGCTTCACGTTCGTCGCAGGCAAGACTGAGGTTTCTGCCCGGGCCTTCGTAAGCAAAGCTGACCCTGACGATACCTTCCTCATTCGCCAATCCGGCAAAGACGGAAAGATCGAAAATCCTGTTTTTTCCCGGCCTGACCAATGAAACCGGCCGCCACGGCCCGGCTGCATGGATTTCGGGACACCAGCCGGGCATGAAGCCGAGCGCCGTCGTGCGGATGAGGCGCAGGCCCTGGCGGCTCATCAATCGCGGCCGCCAGCGGGCACGTGGGCCCGTCTTTTCCAGATGCGGTTCCAGCGCCCGGAAGCAGATCGACAGCGTCTCGCCGCCGGCGAGATCCACCGGCACATCATGGCTTTCGAACATGCTCCCGGACGTGAGAACCAGTCTGTTGTCGAGAAAGACCTCGGAGATCGTCGCAAGGCCGGCCAGACGGAGGATTGCCGGCCCCGGTGCCTCGCCGGCCAGCGAGCGGCGATACCAGACATCCTTGCCGGTGAGCGGTTCGGGATGATCGCGGCCGAAACGGCCGGCGGCTTCGAGTGCGGCCGCCACCGTTCCCGGCACGATGGCCGGAATGCTTTCGAGCATCGAAGGGAGGTCGCCGGGCAGCGCGCAAGCGCCCGGCTCGGTCAAGACCAGCGACCAGCCTTCGTCGAGAAGGCCGGCTTCGGCACCGATGACCGAAAGATCGCTCACGCTGCCTCGCGGTTCTCGGCGGCCGCCAGCGCCAGGTCGGCCATCAGCACGTCCCAGGCTTCGGCGGCCGGGTCGAGCGCGGCCGCCAGCGGTTCGAACTTCTTGCGGGTGACGGCGCGGGCAAGCTGGAATTGCGTGGACTTCGCCACTTCCGAGATCTTCAGGGCCTGTTTCTCCGCTTGCGCAAAGGCTTGGCCGTTCAGCCACGCGAGATGGCTCGCCAGAAGCTCGAAATTCGCGCCGACCTGCCGCAGCGTGTTGAAGGCGTATTTGTGGAAGAAGCCGAAATCGCGCTCCGCCACGTGTTGCACCTGTGCCGGAAAGACTTCGGCGAAAGCGCGGATCGGGTTTTCCCGGGGCCGCCGGGAAAAATGGTGTCGCAGCAGCCTCCACGCCGTCTCGCGGATCCCGCGGGCGTCCGGATGGGTGGCCGGGAATTTCGCGAATTCCGTATAGGGCAGGAAGGGCAGCGCGTCCGGAGCGGCATTCATCTGGAACAGCCCGTCGAAATCCTCGCCGGACAGATGGAAGAAGCCGCCGTTGTGGAAGTAGTTCAGCGTGCGGTCCTGGAGATCGAGCCGGTTGATCGCCACCGTCGTCTTGCCGTGCTCCTGGCGGTAGGTGACACCGCGTGTGTCCGGCAGGTAATAGCTGTCGAGTTCCATCAGCGTCAGCCGGCCGCGGGCGATCTGCTCCGTCACATGCCGTTCCGGCCGGTCGAAGATCGCCAGCTCCGTCACGCGAATGCCGTAAAGCGCTTCGAGGTCCTCCAGCGGCACCTTGAAGAAGGTGAACTGGTCGCCTTCGAAATCCTGGGTCAGCGTGAAGCCGAGCATGGCCTCCGGCGGCAGGCCTTGGGCCGAAAGCACTTCGATCCAGAGATCGACGTAGCAGTTCGTCTCCGGCCACATGCGCTCGGCCGCATGCAGCGCATGCGGCTTGTAGCCTGCCGGATCGAGAGCGGGAAAGACGGCCGTCATGGCGTCAGCCCCACAGGACGGCGCGCACGTTCTCGGGCCATGTCTTCACGTCGAGGCCGTGCGTGTGGAAGAGGGCTAGCGCGATGCGCTCCAGGCCGAACCCGACGCAGGCGGTGTGCGCCGTCGAACCGTCCTCCAGGTAGAGGCCCCATTTCGTGCCGAATGCATCCTGATGGTAGTTGAAGCTCATGCAGGCGGTCGGCTTGGCGGTCGAGGTGATGGGGATCAGGAGCTCGAACTTCAGGTTCTGGTCCCGCTGGTTGTTGGCGAGCATCTTTCCCGCCCGGCCGAAGAAGGGGTCGTTGGCGACATCGATCGTCACGTCGAGGCCGACCGACTTCATCATCTCGACGCCGCGATCCATCCAGCGCTGGCGGAAATCGGTGACATGCTGCTCGGTGCCCATGCAGACGTATTCGCGCATGCGGAACAATTGCTGGCGGGCCGGGTCCTTGGAGGGCTCATGGCGGAAGCAGTAGCTCTGCAGGTCGTAGAGGCCGCCCGTCTTCGGCAGCCTGCCGCGGCGCGCCACCGTCGGGTAGAGCGGATAGCAGGCGGCCGGCGTCAGCACGATGTCGGTCGCCTGCTGGTCCTTGGTCCAGTCGTCGCCGACCTCCATGCATTTCAGGAGGCTCATGTGGTCGAGCTCGCTGCCGCAGAAGGAATGCACGGTGCCGGCGAGCTGGGGGAAGCTCTTCATATAGCCGCTCGTCTCGAAGAATTCGCGGTTCATGCCGGGCGGAAAACGCATGGCTTCCGCCCCATCGGCGCCGCCGACCTTGTCGATCAGCCGTTCGAAGGCGGCGATCACGTCCTCGAACTGGCCGCTGCGGCCATAGAGCCCGTCGACGCCGGTCTCGATCAGAAGGCCCGCATCGAACAGGCGGTCGAGAAAGGAAACTTGCATATCCATGGCTTCACCTCATCCAATTCGCTTGAGGGCAATTCATTTGACGGGTGGGCGTCAGCCGAGCAGGCTGGTGTCCGGTTTCTGCACGAGCAGCATGGTCGACGTGTTGCCGAGGATGCGGTCGTTGGAGATCATCAGCTGGGCGGAATGGGCATCGCGCAGGTGCCGGCCGAGGCTGTAGGGCGTGCCGTTCTTGTAGCCCATGATGCCGCAGATGATCATAGCCTGGTTGATGATCGTCAGGATCGTCTCGGAAGAGGCGAGCTTGACGTTGTTCATGGCGATCGAAAACGCCATCGAGGAGAGCTGGTCCGGGTCGGCCTTGGCATCCGCATAGACCTTCAGGCCGGAAAGGATGTTGGCCTTCAGGAGCTGCAGCAGGTTCGAGGCTTCAGCCAGCCTGACGGCGCCGGGCGGCTGGGCGCCGTTCGCCTTGCGGGCGGCGGCGCGCACGAAGGCCTGGGCGCGAAGGACCGCGTCGGCGGCGATGCCGTACCACACCGCGCTCCAGAGGAGATGCGAGGTCGCGAGCATGGATTGCGCGGCGATCTCGGCGAAAGGCTTCGGGAATACCTGGACCGCCGGCGCTTCGCCCTTGAACAGGAAGCCGTCGGAGCAGGTGCCGCGCATGCCGAGCGTATCCCAGTCGACCGTCTTCTGGAGCGTGTACTGACCCTTCCTGAAAACGGTCATGACCTGGTCGCCCGAAGCGGCCTTCTCGTGGCTGCGCGAAGTGACCATGATCGCATCGGCATGGGCGCCGTAGGAGATGACGGTCGCGTCCTTCGTCAGCCGGCAGATGTCGCCGTCGATTTCGATCGCGCAGATGGAGTTGCGCATGTTGCCGCCGATGCCGGCTTCCGTCGTCGCCGAGGCGACCAGAAGCTGCCGGGCGGCGAGCTCGCGCATGAAATCCTTATGCCAGGCGCTTTCCGTTCCGTGCTCGACAAGGCTGGAAACCTTGATCTGGTGCATGGCGAAGACCATGGCGCTCGCGGCGCAGGCCTGGCCCAGAATGGAGCAGACTTCGGCGATTTCCTGCGTCGTTGCGCCTTCGCCGCCAAAGGCAGAGGGAATCTGGATGCCCAGCAGCCGCTCGGCCTTCAGGGCCTCGACCGCCTCGCGCGGGAAGCGGCCTTCCTGATCGACGCGGTCGGCGAATTCGGCGGCCACCATCGCAACACGATGGGCGCGTGCGCCAAGGCTCATATCGGTTGCGACGGCGGCGAGGCTCATCACGCGGCCTCGCGGGCTTTCAGGATCCGGGATACGGTCTCTTCGATCGCCGAGATGCTGGCGAAAGACTTGCGATTCAGGAGATTGTCGGGAAACTCGATATCGAAGGCCTCTTCGATCGCCAGCATGAGCTGCACGGATGCGAACGAAGAAAGGCCCGCCGCATAAAGGTCGCCGCCGTTCTCAAGCTCGCTCACGGCGACGGGGAGGCCGCCAACCCGTGTCAGCAATTCGCGAATGGTCTCGTTCATCAGACATCCCCCGGATGGTGTTGCGTTCATCGCTGGGTGCATGTTTAGGCCGGAAAGCATAAGATTCCGGTAAGAAACGTAATGAAATTAGGGCTGCGGGATTCGTTCAAATTCGAGCGACCGGCCGCAAAGAGGCCGGCTTGACAGCGAAGGCGCCGGGGTTTTTGATGCCGGTATTCACCAGGGGGGTCCCGGCAAGGGGCTGAGATACTGCTGGGCAATTCAGGCTTTGCCGATTGCGGCGCAGTGACCCGTTGAACCTGATCCAGTTCATACTGGCGTAGGGACGGTGCGAGCGCTCACGGCAATGGCGGGATTCCCGTTTCATCCGCTCAGGCGCTTTTCCATCATTCCAACACTGGAACTGGGTCTCCAAACGTCAAACCTTGGAGCCTCGACCATGAATATTGTCCCACCCAAGCTCACCCCGGTCGTCACCACCGGCCCGCTTCCGGCCTCCACGAAAGTCTTCAAGCCCGGCACCATGCATCCGGATATCCGGGTGCCGATGCGCGAGATCGCCCTGCATCCGACGGCTGGCGAACCGCCGGTGACCGTCTATGATTCTTCCGGTCCCTATACCGATCCCGCTCACACGCCGGCGATCGAATCCGGCCTGCCGCGGCTTCGCGAGCGCTGGATTCGCGCACGCGGCGACGTGGAATCCTATGAAGGCCGCATCGTAAAGCCGGAAGACAACGGGTTTGCCACCGGCGACCGCCTGACGCCGGAATTTCCGCTTCGCAATGCACCGCTCAAGGCAAAGAGCGGAAAAGCCGTCACCCAGCTCGCCTATGCGCGCGCCGGCATCGTCACGCCGGAGATGGAATTCATCGCCATTCGCGAGAATCTCGGCCGGCAAGCGGCCAAGGAAGCCCTGGCAAGGGATGGCGAAAGCTTCGGCGCGCATATTCCGGATTTCGTGACGCCGGAATTCGTGCGCCGCGAAGTCGCCGAGGGTCGGGCGATCATCCCCGCCAACATCAACCATCCCGAATCCGAACCGATGATCATCGGCCGGAATTTCCTGGTGAAGATCAATGCCAATATCGGCAATTCGGCCGTGACCTCGTCCATGGCGGAAGAGGTGGAGAAGATGGTCTGGGCGATCCGCTGGGGCGCCGATACGGTCATGGATCTCTCGACCGGCCGCAACATCCACAACATCCGCGAATGGATCATCCGCAACTCGCCGGTTCCGATCGGCACCGTGCCGCTCTACCAGGCGCTCGAAAAGGTGAACGGCATAGCCGAGGACCTCACCTGGGAGGTCTATCGCGACACGCTCATCGAGCAGGCGGAACAGGGCGTCGACTATTTCACCATCCATGCGGGCGTGCGGCTCGCTTATATCCCGCTCACCGTCAACCGCGTCACCGGCATCGTGTCGCGCGGCGGCTCCATCATGGCCAAGTGGTGTCTGCATCACCACAGGGAGAGCTTTCTCTACGAGCACTTCGAGGAGATCTGCGACATCTGCAGCGCTTACGACGTCTCCTTCTCGCTCGGCGACGGGTTGCGCCCCGGTTCGATCGCGGACGCCAACGACGCGGCGCAGTTCGCGGAACTGGAAACCCTTGGCGAGCTCACGAAAATCGCCTGGGCGAAGGACTGCCAGGTGATGATCGAAGGTCCCGGCCATGTGCCGATGCACAAGATCAAGGAGAACATGGACAAGCAGCTTGCGACCTGCGGCGAGGCGCCCTTCTACACGCTCGGACCGCTGACGACCGACATCGCACCCGGTTACGACCACATCACCTCCGGCATCGGGGCGGCGATGATCGGCTGGTTCGGCACGGCCATGCTCTGCTACGTCACGCCCAAGGAACATCTGGGCCTGCCGGACCGCGACGACGTGAAGACGGGCGTCGTCACCTACAAGATCGCAGCGCATGCCGCCGATCTCGCCAAGGGACATCCGGCGGCGCGCATCCGGGACGATGCGCTGTCGCGCGCCCGGTTCGAATTCCGCTGGGAAGACCAGTTCAACCTGTCGCTGGACCCGGAAACGGCGCGCTCCTTCCATGACGAGACGCTGCCGAAGGAGGCGCACAAGGTGGCGCATTTCTGCTCCATGTGCGGGCCGAAATTCTGCTCGATGCGGATCTCGCACGACATCCGTTCCGAGGCGCAGAAGGAAGGACTGGAAGCCATGGCCGCCAAATATCGCGACGGCGGCGATCTTTATATGCCGGTCGGGGAGGATTGATGGGCTATCTTGCGGACGGGGGCTGACTGCGCCGAGCCGCGAGCGGATGAATGGCGTACCGTTCCGCCCCCCTCTGTCCTGCCGGACATCTCCCCCACAGGTGGGGAGATCACAAGCGGCATGACCTTCCCGCCCAACTACCGGCTCGTAGGAGTTTGCTGTTATTTGTTTGGGGAAGCCGGTGTGCCCATCCGATCTCCCCCCTTGAGGGGGAGATGCCCGGCAGGGCAGAGGGGGGTGTGGCCGCATCCACCGAACTGATGGATAAAATTCAAGGCCACTCAAGTCTTATCAACCACTTAACCTCTTTCTCATCCCCGCCCTCCGAACCCATGCCTACAATCCGCTTGCTTCCGTCGCCGGAGTGTTTCGCGAGACGTTCGCGGGCAGGCGGGGGCCGGCGCTTCCATCGGAACCGTAACGTGCGGGGAAGATGGAAGAGGTGAAAGCCATGGAGAGTTCGTCGAAAGACGGGCTTTCCTATCAAGCCTCCCCCTGGTCGCCAGGCCAGGTTCGGTTGAGCCGTGCAAGTGGTCTGAAAAGGCCACGCAGCGAGGCGAGATGATCACCTGTAGGGGCCGGAAGCCCCGAGAGAACGCCGAAGGCCACGCGAATGCGGAGCCGCTTTATACAAATACAATGAGGTTCCGCATTCGTGTGGGCTCTCCAGAACACGGGTAGAATCTGCCGCGTGAACGCCGGCGCTCGTCATCTCGGAGGATAGATATGCTCTTCGCCGTGGAAATCGCTGACGGAATAACAGCCGCCTTCGCGCCGCGCGGCGCTCTCGCCGATCACCGCCTTGCCGTGGCCGCCTGGAATATCCAGCACGTAGGTCGGCTGGCAGAGGCCGGAAATATTGCCGCGCAGCGCCGAGACGATCTTCTGGCCTTCGGCGATGTCCAGCCGGAAGTGGCCGGTGCCGGGCGCGAGGTCCGGATGATGCAGGTAATAGGGCTTGATCCGCGTCTCGACGAAGGCTTTCATCAATTCGCCGAGCACGATTGGATCGTCGTTGACGCCCTTCAGCAACACCGTCTGGCTGACCATCGGAAAGCCGGCATCGATCAGCCGGGCGCAGGCGGCCCGAGCCGGTTCGGTCAGTTCGCGCGGGTGGTTGGCGTGCAGCGCTACATAGACCACCTTGCGGCTCTCCCTCAACGCGGCGATCAGCGCCTCGTCCACGCGATCCGGCTCGACCACAGGAACGCGGGTGTGGAAGCGGACGATCTTCACATGCGGGATGTCGGCAAGCCCGCGCATGATGGCGGAAAGCCGGCGCGGCGACAGCACCAGCGGGTCACCGCCGGTGAGGATGACTTCCCAGACGTCCGCGTGTTCGCGGATATAGCCGAGAGCGGCCGCAAGCTCGTCCGGCGAAAGCGTGCCGTCGCCCTCGGGGCCGACCATCTCGCGGCGGAAACAGAAGCGGCAATAGACCGGGCAGACATGCACCGCCTTCATCAGCACCCGGTCGGGATAACGATGCACGATTCCCTTGACGGGGCTGTGCGCATGGTCGCCGATCGGGTCGAGGCGTTCCTCCGGCGTGGTCAGCAGCTCACCCGGATCGGGCACGAACTGGCGCGCGATCGGGTCTTCCGGATCGGCGCGGTCGATCAGCGAGACGACCGTCGGCGTCAGCGCGATCGCATAGCGGTCGGCCACGGCGCGGATGCCGTCGAGCCTCGCCGGCTCGATCAGCCCGGCCGATGCCAGATCCTCGGGCGTTTTCAGCGAGCGTGCGGCCGCCGTCATTCGAACACCTCCGCGACGGGCGCCCACATCACCTGGTCGATACGGGTCGCGCCCGTCGCCAGCATGGCGAGCCGGTCGAAGCCGAGCGCGGCGCCGCTCGCCTCCGGCATGACCGCAAGCGCGTCGAGGAAATCCTCGTCGATTGGATAGCGCTCGCCGTAGATACGCGCTTTTTCCGCCATCTCGTGCTCGAAGCGGCGGCGCTGTTCGCCGGCATCGGTCAGCTCGCCGAAAGCGTTGGCCAGTTCGACGCCGCAGGCATAGAGCTCGAAACGTTCCGCCACGCGTCGGTCGCGGCCAGAAGGCCGGGCAAGGGCCGCTTCGGAAACGGGGTATTCGCAAAGGATCGTCGCGCGGCCCCGGCCAAGATGGGGCTCGATCCTTTCCACCAGAACCTTGCTGAAAAGATCGGCCCAGGTGTCGTCCG
Source organism: Neorhizobium sp. CSC1952 (assembly GCF_030378245.1). NCBI lineage: Bacteria > Pseudomonadati > Pseudomonadota > Alphaproteobacteria > Hyphomicrobiales > Rhizobiaceae > Neorhizobium > Neorhizobium sp. CSC1952. The sequence continues at coordinate 1,986,408 of NZ_CP128416.1, forward strand.
CGGCAAACCGGATCCCGGATTGCTGCAGACCCGCCGCCAGCAAATCGCGGTCGGTCCCGCCATCCGGGGCAACGGAAGCCAGCAGATCGATGCCCGCGAAGCGGTCGAAGGCTTCCGCGAGCGTCAGGCGCTCCGGCTCTGCAAACGGATCAATCTCCATGTCGCGGAAGGCAAAGCGCTTCGTCTTCGCGGTCTCTGCCGCAAGCGCCAGCATCTCGGCGCAGTCGGTCATGAGCTGCCCGTAACTCTCGCCGGCGCGATACCATTCCAGCATGGTGAATTCCGGATGGTGCAGCGGCCCGCGCTCCCGGTTGCGGTAGACATGCGCGAAGGTGAAGATGCGCGTCTCGCCGGCCGCCAGCAGCTTCTTGCATGCGAATTCCGGCGAGGTGTGCAGATAGAGCGGTGCTCTCGTGCCGTCGATCGCCACCGCCTCCGTCGCGAAGGCATGCAGATGCGTCTCGTTGCCCGGCGAGGCCTGCAGCGCCGCCGTGTCCACCTCGATGAAATCGTTGCGGGTGAAGAAACCGCGCAGCGCCGCCTGGACCGCATTGCGGCCCATCAGGAAGGGCCGGCGGTCCGCATGGTTTTCCGGCGTCCACCAGGACGAACGGGACGGAGCGGCTCGGGACAGGCTCATTTGCGGCTTTCTTCGCCGGTTCTTGCCGGCAAGGCTTCCACTTCGCGCGGTTTTAGGGTAGTTCCGCCCGGAAAACACACACTCGGTCACGAAGGCCGTCCTTCGGGCCGGTTATCGCCCGGTCCTCTACGATGCATTTTCGGCAGTGACAAGCCGGCACCACAAGGGAATATCATGGTCAAGATCATCGCCTCTTCCGTCCGCAAGGGCAATGTCCTCGAAGTCGACGGCAAGCTCTATGTCGTTCTCACTGCCCAGAACTTCCACCCGGGCAAGGGCACGCCCGTCACCCAGGTGGACATGCGCCGCATCGTCGATGGCGTGAAGGTGTCGGAACGCTGGCGGACCACCGAGCAGGTGGAGCGCGCTTTCGTCGAGGACGTGAACTTCCAGTATCTCTACGAGGATGGCGAAGGCTTCCATTTCATGAACCCGGAAACCTACGATCAGGTCGTGGTCGATGTCGATACCATGGGCGATCAGAAGGCCTATCTGCAGGAAGGCATGACCTGCATCCTCTCGATCCATGAAGGCGTGCCGCTGGCGATCGAACTGCCCCGCCATGTGACGCTCGAGATCGTCGAGACGGAACCGGTCGTCAAAGGGCAGACGGCATCCTCTTCCTACAAGCCGGCCATCCTCTCCAACGGCATCCGCACCATGGTGCCGCCGCATATCGATGCCGGCACCCGGGTTGTCATCGCGACGGAAGACAATTCCTACGTCGAGCGCGCCAAGAACTGATTTCTCCGGCTTCTTCAAGCTGACACAAAAAAGCCTCCGGAGCCGCGGCTCCGGAGGTTTTTTCTTGCCGGCGGATGCCGGGACTTATTTCTTGGCGAGTGCCGCGGCGACCTTGGCATCGACCTGGCCGAAGCCGTAGCCGCCGCCGATCGCCACGTTGAGGGCGACAAAGTCCTGGGCGACCTGCTGCACCGCCTGAGCCAGGTTTGCCTGAGCGGTCGAGACCTGGCGCTGGGCATCGAGGACGTCGAGCAGCGAGGACGCGCCGTCGCGATAGCTCGCGGTCGCGAGCTGCAGCGCTTCCTGGTAGGACCTTACGGTCGCCTGCAGGGCCTCGACCGTACGGCGGTCGCGGGCGACGGCGGCAAGCGCGTTTTCCACCTCTTCGACGGCGTTCAGCACCGTCTGCTTCCAGGCGAGATACTGTTCGCGGGCCGCGGACTCGGAGCTGGACAGGTTCGCACGGAGCGCGCCGCCATCGAAAATGGGCAGGCTGAGACCCGGTCCGAACGACCAGCCGAGAACGCCGCTCTCGCCTGCGGCAATCCTGGTGTAGGACGGAGTGATCGAGCCGCCGAGCGTGATGGCCGGATAAAGCTGGGCTTCCGCGACGCCGATCTGCGCAACGGCGGCTGCGAGCTGGCGTTCGGCAGCCCGGATGTCGGGCCGGTTGCGGATGAGGTCCGCCGGAATGCCGGCCCTTGCGTTGAAGCGTGCGACCGGCTGGCGCGCACCCTTCTGAAGCTCGGGAACGAGGGACGACGCCGGCAGGCCGAGAAGGGTGGCGATGCGGTGGGCGGCAGTTCGGAACTGGGTCTCGAGGCCGGGCAGCTCCGCAAGCGTCGAGTTCACGAGACCTTCCGACTGGACGACGTCCAGCCTGGATGCGGCGCCCGCTTCGAGCTGCAGCTTCGTGAGGTTCAGCGTTTCGCGGCGTGATTCGAGGTTCTGCCGGGCAATGGCGATCCGTTCCTGATAATACCGCACATCGATATAGGACGAAGCGACCTGCGACAGGAGCGTCAGCCGCGCCACGTCGACATTGGCATAGGCCGCATCGAGGTTTGCGAGGGCCGATTCCTTGGAACGGCGATAAAGCCCGAAAAGATCGAGGAACCAGGAGGCAGTCAGATTGCCGCTGACCGTCGTCTGGGGGCTGGCCGATGTCGGGCTGAGCGGTCCTCCGATGTCCTTGGTGCCGCTCCGTTCAGCCGAACCGCCGAGATCGAGGGACGGCAGGGAGCCGGCGCCGGCGCTGACGACGGAGGCCTGGGCCTGATTGATTCGCTCCAGTGCCTGCAGCACGTCCAGGTTCTGGCCCAGACCCTGCTGAACATAGCCGTTCAGGCGGCTGTCGTTGAAGGCCTTCCACCAGGCGACCTGCGACACGTCTCCATTGCTGGTGGCGCCGGCTTCCGCAAACTTGCCCGGAAGGGCGATTTCCGGCGGCGTGTGGTTGGGGCCAACAACGCAGCCCGAGAGGAGGAGTACGGTGGTCAGAGGAGCGACAACACGAATGAATAACATTTTTCTGTCCCGGTGCCCTACAACGCGTGGAAGTCAGACATTCATGCCGCTTCCGATTTGCACCGTCAGGAGCGATTCGTGCGGCCCCTGACGGCATTAAACGTCCAATACGTTAACGAACGTATGCCTTATGCTACGCTTTTTCACGGTTTGATAACCGTCTAACGACAACAAAGAAGGACGGAACGAAGAAAATTCCGAGGAGTGTTGCAGAAAGCATACCACCCAGCACCCCGATGCCGATCGCGTTCTGGGCGGCGGAGCCGGCGCCGGTGGCGATCGCCAGCGGGACGACGCCCAGAATGAAGGCGAGCGAGGTCATGACGATCGGCCTCAGACGCAGCCGCGCCGCCTCCAAAGTCGCCTCGATCATGCTCATTCCGCCCTCCTGACGGTCCTTGGCGAATTCCACGATCAGGATCGCGTTCTTCGCCGCCAGGCCGATCGTCGTCAGAAGACCGACCTTGAAGTAGACGTCATTCTCCTGCCCGAAGAAATGCGCCGCGGTGAGCGCGCCGAGCACGCCGACCGGGACTGCCAGAATGACCGAAAAGGGAATCGACCAGCTTTCATAGAGCGCCGCCAGGCAGAGGAAGACGATCAGCACCGACAGCGCATAGAGCATCGGCGCCTGCGAGCCTGAAAGCCGTTCCTGATAGGAGATCCCCTGCCAGGCCACCGAATAGCCGCCCGGCAGTTGCGCCGTCAGCCGTTCCATTTCGTCCATCGCCTGACCGGTGCTGACGCCGGGACCTGCCGCGCCTTCCAGCGGGATCGCGCTCGTGCCGTTGAAGCGTGCGAGCTGCGGGGTGCCGCTGATCCATTCGACGGTGCTGAAGGACGAGAAGGGAACCATTTCGCCTTGGTTGTTGCGCGCATACCAGTGCTTCAGGTCGTCCGGTTGCATGCGATAGGCCGCATCGCCCTGGACGTAGACCGGTTTCAGCTCGTTGTTCAACGTGAAATCGTTGACGTCGCGGCCGGCGAAGATGGTGGCGAGCATCGAGTTGACCGACGCCAGATCGACGCCCATGGCACCGAGCTTTTCCTGGTCGAGCAGGATTTTCAACTGGGTTTCGGAACGCTGGGTGCTGCTGCGCAGCGAGCTGATGTTCGGGTTGCCCGTGCCGGCCTGCATGAGCTGCTGCGATGCCTGCGTCAGGGCGTCATTGCCGTTGTTGCCGCTGTCCACGAGATACATGGAGAAGCCGCTCGACGTGCCGAGGCCCTGGATGGCGGGCGGCAGCAGCGCGAAAACCTGGGCATCGCGCAGCGTGAAGAAGTAGCCGCTGGCACGCTGCACGACGGCCGCAGCCGATTGTTCCGGCCTCGTGCGTTCCGCGAAGTCCTTGAGTTTCGTGAAGACGATCGCATTGTTCTGCCCGCTGCCGCCGAAGCTGAAGCCGAGGACGCCGAACACGGTGTCGACGCTATCCTTCTCCTGCTCCTTGAAATAGGCCTCGACCTTCTTGACGACCTCATCCGTGCGCGTGGTGGTGGAGCCCGTGGGCGTCTGGATAATGGTCAGCAAGACGCCCTGGTCCTCCTGCGGCAGGAAGGAGCTCGGAAGCCTTGTGAAGAACCAGGCGCAGCCGCCGATGACTAGAGCGAACATCAACATCACCCGCAGCGGACGCTTCAGCAGGTAGCCGATCGTAGAGACGTATCCCCTGGTCGTGCGGTCGAAGCCGCGATTGAACCAGGCGCCGATGCCGCGCCGCTTCTTGTGATGATCGATCGGCTTCAGCATGGTGGCGCAGAGCGCCGGCGTCAGCACGATGGCGACCAGCGCCGACAGGAGCATGGCCGAAACGATGGTAACCGAGAACTGGCGGTAGATGACGCCTGTCGAACCGCCGAAGAAAGCCATCGGAATGAAGACGGCGGTCAATACGAGCGCGATGCCGATGATCGCGCCGGTGATCTCGCCCATGGATTTTTCGGTCGCTTCGAGAGGGCCCAGGCCCTCCTCGTCCATGATGCGCTCGACGTTTTCGACCACGACGATGGCGTCGTCGACCAGCAGGCCGATCGCCAGAACCATGGCGAACATGGTGAGCGTGTTGATCGAATAGCCGGTGATCGCCAGGATGCCGAAGGTGCCGAGCAGCACCACCGGCACCGCGATCATCGGAATGAATGTTGCCCTGAGGTTCTGCAGGAAGATCAAAAGCACAACGAAGACGAGGATGATGGCCTCGATCAGTGTATGGACGACCTTTTCGATGGAAAGCTGAACAAATGGCGTAGTGTCATAGGGATAGGTGATTTCCACGCCGTCAGGGAGATTGGGGGCAAGCTCAGCCAGCTGCGCCTTCACGCGGGCAGCCGTATCGAGAGCATTCGCGCCGGTTGCCAGGTTGACGGCAAAACCGGTGGAGGGAAGGCCGTTCTGGCGCGAGCTTCCGCCATAGGACTCCTGGCCGATCTCGACACGGGCGACATCGCTCAGGCGTACGGTAGCGCCGTCCTGCTCGACCTTCAGGATGATCCGCTCGAACTCGTCGACCGTGGTCAACTGGCTCTGCGCCGTCATGGTGACGGTCAGCTGCTGGCCTTCCGTCGCCGGAAGGCCTCCGAGGGCGCCGACCGACACCTGCGTGTTCTGCGCCTCAATGGCGGAGGTCACGTCGGCTGCGGTCAGCTGGTACTTCTGCAGTTTGAAGGGATCGAGCCAGACGCGCATGGCATAGCCGGAGCCGAAGATATCGATGCTGCCGACGCCTTCGAGCCGCTTCACCTGGTCTTCGATCTGCGTGGCGAAGACGTCGCCGAGATCCACCGAGCTGCGTTTGCCGTCCGTGGAAACGAGCGCGCCGACCATCAGGATGCTGGAGGTGGAGCGCGCCACCTGAATGCCCGCCTGCTGGACCACGTCCGGCAGCTGGGACTGCACAAGCTGCAGCTTGTTCTGCACCTGAACCTGGGCGATGTCCGGCAGGATGCTGTTGCCGAAGGTCAAGCTCACTTCGGAACGTCCCGTCGACGACGAAGAGGTCATGTAAGTCAGGTCATCGAGCCCGGTCATGCCGTCCTCAATGATGCTCGTTACCGATTTCTCGACCGTTTCGGCGCTCGCGCCGTTGTAGGACGCGGAAATGCGAACCGTTGTCGGGGCGATCTCAGGGTATTGCGAAATGGACAGGGTCGCGATGGCAAGCGCGCCTCCCAGCATGATAACGATCGCGATGACCCAGGCGAAGACCGGTCGCCGGATGAAGAAGTTGGCCATTCAATTGTTCCTTGCGGCGTTCGTCGTTGCCGGTTCTGCTGTCATTCTCAACGCTGGCTCAAGGCTGGGCGGCTGCAGGCTTTGCCGCTTCGACGACAAAGCCCTGATCGTCGACCGTCGCCTCGACCGGCTGGACGGCGGCGCCATCGGCGATCCACTGGAAGCCGTCGACGATCAACCGGTCGCCATCGGCAACTCCTTCCGTGACGAGCCAATTGTTGCCGGAAACATTGCTGGTGGGGAAAATACGGGTCTCGACCTTGCTGTCGGCGGTCACGAACTTGGCGGAAAGCTCGCCGCGGGCGTTGCGGGTCGCGGCCCGCTGCGGGATGAGGTAGCCATTCTCGTTGCCGAGCGTGACCGTCGCACGCACATACATGCCCGGCAGGATTATGTTATCGGGATTGTCGAACTGCGCGCGGATCTGGTAGGTGCCGGTGGTTTCGCTGACCGCCATTTCCGACATATCCAGCTTGCCCGTGTGGGAATATTCCGTCCCGTCTTCCAGGGTGAGGCGTATGTCCGCCTTGCGCGGGTCGCCGCTCAGCCGGCCCGAAGCCATGGCGGAGCGCAGTTCCAGAAGATTGGTGCTCGAATCGATCAGATCGATATAGATCGGATCCAGCTGGCGGAGCGTCGTCAGAGCGGTCGTCTGATTGGCCGTGACGATATTGCCGATGCTGACATTGGAAATCGCGGTAACGCCGTCGAAGGGTGCGCGGATTTCCGTGAGGCCGAGATTGATCTCGGCGGCCTGGAGCGCGGCCTTCGACTGTTCGACATCGGCCTCGGCCTGAAGCAGCGTCACGCGCGCGTTCTCGTATTCGATCTGCGTCGCGCCGCTGTTGACCAGCCGCTCGTAGCGGGAAAGGTTGGCCTGGGCGCTCGGAATGCTCGCTTCCGCCTTGGAAACGCTGGCGCGCGCCTGCGCAACCTCGGCCGCATAGGTGCTGTCCTCGATCTTGTAGAGAAGATCGCCGGCCTTGACCTCGCTGCCCTGCTTGAAGGCGATCTCCTTTATCTCTCCCGTCACCCGCGGCCGGATGTCGGCGATCTGGAAGGCGGAAGCGCGGCCAGGCAGGACGGCGGTGATCGGCTGCACGGATTTCTTCATGGCGACGACGCTGACCGGCTGAGGCGGGCGCTGCGGCGCGCCGCCGCCTTCGGCGGTCTGCTGGCCCGAATCGCTGCAAGCCGCGAGCAGCGCGGAAAGAAGCAGGGGAAGGATCAATTTGCGTGCGGTCATGGCGTCATCCAAGGCAAAGCGTTCGGGCAGTTGCCACGGCAGACGATATGCCGGGGCGGAGGTCGGGGAAGTTAACCCGTCTTAAGCGGTCAGACCAGTGGTGGCCGAAAGACGATCCAACCAGCGTTCCATTGCGGGAAAGTGACGTAAGTTAAAAATCGTCACTTTACAAGAGGATTTTGCAGCGCAGCATTCACAAGCCTGGCAAGACCTTCGCACCGGTCGTAGAGCTCGGCTTCGTCGGACTTGGCCAGAATGACGGGATGCAGCACGCTCGCGAAGGCGGCGGCCACATGCCGGCTGACCGCGTGGGGTTCGGCGCATTTGTAGGCGCCGCTCTCGACGCCCTGGCGGATGAGATCGAAGAACAGGTCTTCGATCAAGGCCTTGTAGTGCCGTCCGCTCGGCAGATCGGCTTCGGACATCAGGAAGATCATTTCGAACAGGAAGGGGTTTTCGCGAATGTCCTGAAGATGTGCCTCCATGAGCCTGCGAACGACGATCGCAAGCCGCTCGGGCGCCGGCGCCGGTTCGTCAAGCGTCCCGAACCGGCCGATCATGCGGCTGATATGCCGGTCGCAGATGGCGTCCGCCAGCGCCGCCTTGGAGTGGAAATGCTTGAAGACGTTGGCGGGCGACATCTGCAGCGCATGGGCGACATCGGCGATCGAGCACTTGGCGATGCCCCGCTCGCGGAACAGGGTTTCCGCCGTAGCGAGGATATCCTCCCGCGTCTCTTCAGCCTTGCGCCTGGGTCTTCGCACTCTCACCTCTTCAAAAACTGCCGGACGGCTTTCGGACGGCCGTTCAACGCGCGCTGAAATAGGGCTTCAGGTTTCCGCGGATGCGATCGAGCACGGTCGTGCCGCTGGTGTCGGGGACGAAAACCTCTCCGGTGATCGTTTCGTAGGCGGTGCGATAGACTTTCGCAGTGTCCTCGACCAGCTCCGCCGGGATCGGGGGGATCTCGTCCTTATATGGGTCGCAGCGCTCGACCACCCAGGCGCGGATGAAATCCTTGTCGAAACTTTTCGGGCGCGTGCCGTTCCGGAAGGCTTCTTCGTAGCTCTCGGCGATCCAGTAGCGGCTGCTGTCCGGCGTATGGATCTCGTCGGCGAGGACGATATTGCCTTCCCTGTCCGTGCCGAATTCGTACTTGGTGTCGACGAGGATAAGGCCCCGCTGCCTGGCCAGTTCCTGGCCG
>NZ_CP128416.1:2000000-2437500 GCF_030378245.1 Neorhizobium sp. CSC1952
GAAGAGGGCAACAACCCTGACCTCCAGCTAAGGTCCCCAAGTCATGGCTAAGTGGGAAAGGATGTGAGGATCCCAAAACAACCAGGATGTTGGCTTAGAAGCAGCCATCATTTAAAGAAAGCGTAACAGCTCACTGGTCTAATCAAGGGTCTTTGCGCCGAAAATGTAACGGGGCTGAAGCCATGCACCGAAGCTGAGGATTCCTCTTAACCGAGGAGTGGTAGCGGAGCGTTCCGTAAGCCTGTGAAGGGAGACCCGTGAGGGCTCCTGGAGGTATCGGAAGTGCGAATGTTGACATGAGTAACGATAAAGAGGGTGAGAGACCCTCTCGCCGAAAGACCAAGGGTTCCTGCTTAAAGTTAATCTGAGCAGGGTTAGCCGGCCCCTAAGACGAGGCAGACATGCGTAGTCGATGGGAACCACGTTAATATTCGTGGGCCTGGTGGTAGTGACGGATCGCAAAAATTGTTCATCCTTATTGGATTGGGTGGGCAGTGGGGCGGTTCCAGGAAATAGCTCCACCTTATAGACCGTACCCGAAACCGACACAGGTGGTCAGGTAGAGTATACCAAGGCGCTTGAGAGAACTATGTTGAAGGAACTCGGCAAATTGCACGCGTAACTTCGGAAGAAGCGTGACCCCAATTTGGGCAACCATTTTGGGGTGGCACAGACCAGGGGGTAGCGACTGTTTATCAAAAACACAGGGCTCTGCGAAGTCTAAAGACGACGTATAGGGTCTGACGCCTGCCCGGTGCTGGAAGGTTAAGAGGAGGGGTGCAAGCTCTGAATCGAAGCCCCAGTAAACGGCGGCCGTAACTATAACGGTCCTAAGGTAGCGAAATTCCTTGTCGGGTAAGTTCCGACCTGCACGAATGGCGTAACGACTTCCCCGCTGTCTCCAACATAGACTCAGTGAAATTGAATTCCCCGTGAAGATGCGGGGTTCCTGCGGTCAGACGGAAAGACCCCGTGCACCTTTACTATAGCTTTACACTGGCATTCGTGTCGGCATGTGTAGGATAGGTGGTAGGCTTTGAAGCGGGGACGCCAGTCTTCGTGGAGCCATCCTTGAAATACCACCCTTATCGTCATGGATGTCTAACCGCGGCCCGTCATCCGGGTCCGGGACAGTGTATGGTGGGTAGTTTGACTGGGGCGGTCGCCTCCGAAAGAGTAACGGAGGCGCGCGATGGTGGGCTCAGAGCGGTCGGAAATCGCTCGTCGAGTGCAATGGCATAAGCCCGCCTGACTGCGAGACTGACAAGTCGAGCAGAGACGAAAGTCGGTCATAGTGATCCGGTGGTCCCGCGTGGAAGGGCCATCGCTCAACGGATAAAAGGTACGCCGGGGATAACAGGCTGATGACCCCCAAGAGTCCATATCGACGGGGTTGTTTGGCACCTCGATGTCGGCTCATCGCATCCTGGGGCTGGAGCAGGTCCCAAGGGTTTGGCTGTTCGCCAATTAAAGCGGTACGTGAGCTGGGTTCAGAACGTCGTGAGACAGTTCGGTCCCTATCTGCCGTGGGTGTAGGAATATTGACAGGATCTGTCCCTAGTACGAGAGGACCGGGATGGACATATCTCTGGTGGACCTGTTGTCCTGCCAAGGGCATAGCAGGGTAGCTATATATGGACGGGATAACCGCTGAAGGCATCTAAGCGGGAAACCCCCCTGAAAACGAGTATTCCCTATCAGAGCCGTGGAAGACGACCACGTTGATAGGCCGGGTGTGGACGTGCAGCAATGCATGAAGCTTACCGGTACTAATCGCTCGATCGGCTTGATCGTTCTCATTGTTCATGCTCATCTCGCGGCGAACGCAAAGCGTTCGTCCGCTCATGAGCAGCCAGTAGGAGTTAGGCAGTAGGCAGTAGCCTCGGTCCGCTCCAGGACGTGTTCAAAAAAGACTATTGCCTAATGCCTATTGACTAAGGCCTGACAGTCTCCAGCTTCTCAAACAAACATTGCCCTTAATCGACCTGGTGGTCATTGCGGGGTGGCTGCACCCGTTCCCATTCCGAACACGGCCGTGAAACACCCCTGCGCCAATGGTACTTCGTCTCAAGACGCGGGAGAGTAGGTCGCTGCCAGGTCTGTTAAAGGCAATGCCACATGGAAATGTGGATCAAATAATCTTCTCGCACGAAAACAACGGCCCCTGGCCGATCCCAAGGGCCGCCCCAAAGGCGGCTTTTGTCGTTTTGGGGCACATGGCAGACAAACTGAAATGCGAGGAAGCGCACAGGATCTTGCCGGTGCCCTCCTTACAGGAGACAAGTTGCTCCGCAACTTGCTCCGGCAGTAGATGTAAGTGCGTCGCACTCACATCGCCGCGATAAATCCCGCACGGATTTACCGCACCGGTATTTTGCCCAGGGCAAAAACCTTATAACGCGGGGTGGAGCAGCCCGGTAGCTCGTCAGGCTCATAACCTGAAGGCCGCAGGTTCAAATCCTGCCCCCGCAACCAAAGTCTAGCACGACATCAATGACTTCGCGGCCTCCCAAGTGGAGGCCGAAGTCGTTTCTACCCCAGCACAAAACGGGAGGGCTGTTTGCGGGGCTTGTAGAGTGGGAGCGCCCGCCCTCCAGCAACTTGGAATTCGTCGGGATCAATCCCTATTCCGCTTCTGTGCGAGCGCGGCCTTGGTTCAAGCCAACCTACCAGGGAATAGCCCAAGGAAAATTGTGTCGTATCCGATACCATCGCCGTGATGCGACGGTATCGAACAGGACGTTCTCGGCACGGCCAATATGCGGCTTATGCGTGGCCGGCGATCGGCTTTGGGAGATAATCCTGCTCCAATTCGGCGACATCCTGATCGGTCAGCTTGATCTCAAGCGCGGCCACGGCATCTTCGAATTGTTCGATACGGGAGATCCCGACAATGGGCGCCGTGATTGCCGGGCGGCTCGCGACCCACGCATAGGCGATCTGCGCCATCGGTTTGCCGTGCCGCTCCGCGACATTCCGCAATCTTGCGATGACCGCATCGTCCGCGGCCCTGGAGCGATCATAAAGCGCGCGGGCCGTGTTGTCGGTCTGGCCCCGCTTCGTGTCGGTGTCCGCCCGTCCGGCGAGCCTGCCGCGCGCAAGCGGGCTCCACGGCACGACGCCGACGCCCTCGCTGAGGCAAAGCGGCAGCATTTCCCGCTCTTCCTCGCGGTAGATCAGATTGTAATGCGGCTGCATCGATACGAACGGCGCCCAGCCATGCTGGCGCTGCAGGCCTATCGCCTTCATGAACTGCCAGGCAAACATGGAGGAAGCACCGAGATAGCGCACCTTGCCGGCGCGCACGACGTCGTTCAGCGCGTCCAGCGTCTCTTCGAGCGGCGTGTCGTAGTCGAACCGGTGAAGCTGGTAGAGGTCGATGTAATCGGTTCCGAGGCGTCTCAGGCTGCCGTCGACGGCCTCGAAGACATGCTTGCGCGACAGCCCGCGGTCATTCGCGTCGCTGCTCATCGGATTGTAGAGCTTCGTTGCGAGGACGAGCTTATGCCGCGGCACGAGATCGAGCAGGACTTTACCGACGATTTCCTCGCTCTTGCCCAGCGAATACATGTCCGCCGTATCAAAGAAATTGATGCCGAGTTCGACCGCATGCCGGAGAATTTTGGCGCTCTCTTCCTGATCGAGCACCCAAGGCGCCCAGCCACTCGATCCGAAGGTCATGCAACCCAGAGCCAAGCGCGACACTTTGAGCCCCGTGCGGCCCAGATTGACATAATCCATCGATACACCTCATGCTTCGGGAATGACCTGCTAGCGCGGTCTTTGTGTTGGATGCGCCATATAATTGGAAGATTTCGGGGCAATCAATTGGCGTGCTCCTAAAATATGCAAATTTTTATCAGGGGGCTTGTCATCTTCTCATCGCGTGATACGGTCGGTGTATCAATCGAGTAATACACGTATGTTCACCATCGACGCTTCCAGCATTGACCGCTCTCTGCCGGTTCCGGTCGGCAAGCAGCTCTATGGGCTCCTGAGTTACGTGCTCTCCTTCGGCGACATGCCGAAGGGGGTGAAGCTGCAGTCCGTGCGCCAGCTTGCGGCGGAGCTCGACATCGCGCCGATGACGGTGGCGGAGGTTTACAAGCAGCTGCGCGCCGAAGGACTGGTGGAAATCAGGCCGGGGCTTGGGGCATTCACGGTCTATGAGCCGAACCGGCAGGTCGGCCGCATCGCTCCGGCAAATGCGCTCGGCGCCGATATCGACCATCTGTTGGAGAAGGCGGAGGGGCTCGGCATCTCGCCGGTTACGCTTGCATCCATGGTGCAGGCACAGGCGAAGCTCAGAAAGCCTCGCGCCCATCTCAATGTCGTCTTCGTCGCGATCTTCGAGGCGCCGGGGCGGGATTATATCGAACAGATCCGGCCGACATTCGCGGCGAATGACGTCATTGGTCTCGTGACAGTGGATCAGGTTCGCGAGAGCGAAGACTTCCGCCGGCAATGCAGCGAGGCCGATCTCGTCCTCACCTTCGTGCATCGCGAGGCGGAGCTGCGCGGCCTCGTGCCGGACGCCAACATCCTCGCGTTGCGCTTCATTCCCTCCGAACGCACCCGCCAGTCGCTCGCTCTCCTGGATCCCCGCATGCGGGTTGCGGCCGTCACGCAGCTTAAGGACTACATCGCCATCATGCGTCCGAGCGTGCGCGAATTCGCGCCGCACATCTCGGACATTACCGTCGCATGGTCCTATGACGAGGACCTTCCCGACATCATCGCCCGCTGCGACGTGGTGATCTACGCTTCCGGTGCGGATCATGTCGCCGATCTCGCCGGTCCGAACAAGCGCTGCTTCGAATATCGGCATGCGCCGGATCCCGGCGTCCTCGAAAACCTTCTGGCGCCGGCGCTCGCCGAGCTGCGCCACAACAAGATCGCCGGCGGCGGCAATGCGCCGGCCAAGGTTTCCGATCTGGCGTCGCGGAGAGCCAAAACCCGCTGAACCTCGACGCTTTGAACGGATCATAAACAATAAAGGGAACAGACATGAGCAAAGCATTATCGATCACCACGGCCCTATTGCTTGCAGGGTTTTCCTTCACCGCGCTGTCTCCGGCCAAGGCGGCGACCGTGACCATCGGCACCGACGTGGACGCCGGCACGCTCGACCCGCGGCTTGCCCGCGATACGACGGCCTATCGCGCCACCGATCTCATCTATTCCGGCCTCGTCCATGTGACGCCGAGCCTGGAAGCCAGACCGGACCTTGCCGAAAGCTGGGAGACGCCCGACCCGACCACCTGGATCTTCAAGCTTCGCCCGAACCTGAAATTTTCGGACGGCAGCCCGCTCACGGCCGACGACGTGGTCTTCACGTTCAGCACGATCCTCAACAAGGACTTCAACGCGCCGATGCGGGCGCTTTACACGCCGATCTCCGCGGTGGAGGCGGTCGATCCGCAGACGGTGAAGTTCACGCTGTCGGCGCCCTATGCGCCGCTCCTGAGCTATCTCGACATCGGCATCGTGCCGAAGGCGCTGGTGGAAGGCGGAAACGATATCGCGTTGAAGCCGGTCGGCGCCGGGCCGATGAAACTCGCCTCCTGGACGCGGGGCAGCGCGATCGAGCTCGAAGCCAACCCGAACTATTGGGGTGAGAAGCCGAAAGCCGACAAGGTCAGCCTCAAGATCATCGGCGATGGTTCCGCCCGGGCCCAGGCCTTCGAGGCCGGCGACCTCGATGTCATCCAGTCGCCGCTCGCCCCTCAGGACGTGAAACGCCTTGAAGCGGACGACCGTTTCGGCCATGCCATCCAGGCCGGCCTCGGCGTCACCTACGTGAACTTCAATACCAAGGATCCGCTGCTTTCCAGCCCGAAGATGCGGAAGGCATTTTCCATGCTGATCGACCAGAAGACCATCGTCGACGACATCTATCAGGGTGTCGATCAGGTCGCTTCCTCGATCATCCTGCCGTCGTCCTGGGCCTATTCCGCCGATATCAAGCAGCCCGGCTTCGACATCGAAGGCGCCGCGGCGCTTTTCAAGGAAGAAGGCTGGGCCGATACGAACGGCGACGGCCTTCTCGACAAGGGCGGCAAACCGCTGACGGTGACGCTTTCGACCCATAGCGAGGATTCCAACCGCGTCCAGACGGTCGAATTCCTGCAGGCGATCTTTCAGGCGGCGGGGGTCGATGCCAAGACGCAGATCAGCGACTGGCCGTCCTTCTCCGCCAATTATGTCCAGAAGAGCCAGCACCAGATCGCACTTCTCGGCTGGCTGAACATCGTCGATCCGGACCGGCTGCTGTTCGCGCAGCTCACCACCGGCGGCTCGACCAATTGGGGCGGCTATTCCAACCCCGCCGTCGACGACCTTCTGAAGCAGGGCCGCTCGGCAACCGCGCAGGCGGATCGTGCTGCGGCCTACCAGAAAGCCGCCGCGATCCTTGCGGACGAACTGCCCTATTACATCGTCTCCTATCAGGGCTATCAGCTCTTCTATTCCAAGAAGCTGCCCTTCGAAGTGCAGGCGACACCGCGCGGCAATATGCGCGGCCTGATCGGCCTCAAGGACTGAAACTCGCCGGGGCCGGCGCGTTCGGCCCCGGCCTGTCAGAGACATTGCAGCTCAGGGTGATCCGATGGCTTTCTCACAGCGTCTCGGCGCGGACTTCTATGCGAAAATACACCGCGAAATCCGCGCCCGGATGGAAGCGGCAGGCATCGATCTGCTGCTCCTCGATTCGAACGACGACGTCATCTACACGACCGGGTTCTCGCACTATACGACCGAGCGGCCCGTCGTCTTCGCCATCACTGCCACGGATGCCTTCCTGCTGATCCCGGAGCTCGAGCGCACGCATGCGGCGCATCAGAAGATCGCGGCGGAACCGATCGTCTATTTCGAGTTTCCCGGCATCGATAAACCGTTCGACGTGCTCGGCCGCGCCTTTCCGGGCTTCAAGGGCACAGTCGCCTATAGCCACACCATATCGCTCGCTCGTGTCCAGCCGATCGAGGCGGCGTTTGCGAATGCCGAGCGGGTGATCCCGAGCAATATCGTTCAGCAGATGCGGCTCAGGAAACATCCGGAGGAGATTGCGCTCCACCGGGAGGCCGCGCGCCTTTCGGACCGGATGGTCGAGGTGGGGGTCGAGCTGATCCGCGAGGCCATGCGCAGGGGCGGGTCCCTGCCGAGCGAGGTCGAGATCGAATCTCACGTCTCCCGGCATGCCATGCGGACGATGCACGAGGAGCATGAGGACGTCCTGCTGGTTCAGGGGCTGGCAAGCGGACTCGTCTATTCCGGCGCCCGTTCCGCTTTCCCGCACGGCATGCCGACCGGCAATCCGGTGAAAGCCGGCGAGAGCATCATTCTGTCGCTCGGCTGCCGCGTCGGCGGGCGGGCAGCCGAAAGCGAGCGAACCCTTTTCATCGGCGAGCCGTCGAAGGTCCAGCAGGAGCACTATGCCGTCGCCTTCGAGGCGCAGCGGATGGCGACCGCGGCGCTCATCGCCGGCAAGACCTGCGCTTCGGCTGACAATCTGGCGCTGGCCTATATCCGCGACAGCGGCATGGGCGAATACCTGCTCCACCGTGTCGGCCATGGCATGGGCATCATGTTCCATGAGCCGCCGTGGGTCGAGGGCGGCGATCAGACGGTCCTCGAACCCGGTATGATCACCTCCAGCGAACCGGCGATTTTCGTGCCCGGCTTTGCCGGCTACCGCATCGCCGACACCGTGCTGATCACCGCCGACGGGCCGGACAGCATGACCGTCTATCCCCGCCGTATCGACGAGGTGGTCATCCAATGACGCGCTTTCCGCCATCGATCGACATGGAAGGCGGAGGCCGCCGATGCTGAGCTATGTGATCCGCCGTCTGCTGCTGCTGATCCCGATGGCTGCCGGCATGGTAATCGTTACGTTCTGCCTGCTCCTGCTCATCCCCGGCGATCCGGCCTCCGTACTCCTCGGGCAGGAAGCCTCAGCGGAAGCGATCAACAATCTGCGCACCACGCTCGGCCTCAACGATCCCTGGTATATCCGGCTCGGTTCCTATTTCGCCGCGCTTCTCCAGGGAGACATGGGCCGCTCCATCTTCCAGAACCAGGCCGTCTCGGAGATCATCGCCGGCCGGCTCGGTGCGACGATCGAGCTTGCGGTCGTCGCCCTCATCCTCGCCTGTCTGATCGGCATCTCGCTCGGCGTGCTCGCCGCAACGAAACAGGGCTCGTTGATCGACACGGCCTCGATGATCTTCGCCCAGCTCGGGGTGTCGATGCCGGTTTATTGGCTCGGTTTGCTTCTCATGCTCCTTTTTGCCGTTACGCTCGGCTGGCTGCCATCGATCGGGAGGGGAGTTCCGCTTCCCGAAGCCCTGATCGCAGCGATCACAGGTCAGCCGGGCGTATTCCTCGACTCGCTTTCCCACATCATCCTGCCGGCGCTGGCGCTGGCCGCCAATTCGGCAGCGATCATCTCGCGCCTGGTGCGCACCTCGATGCTGGAAGTGTTGCGCGAGGATTTCGTCCGCACCGCCTATGCAAAGGGTCTGCGCCGTGGACGGGTCGTCATCCGCCACGCGCTTCGCAATGCGCTCCTGCCGGTGCTGAGCGTCATCGGCCTGCGCTTCGGCGCGCTGCTCGGCGGCGCGGTACTGACGGAAACGATCTTCGCCTGGCCGGGTCTCGGCCAGCTCACCATCACCGCGATTTCGCAGCGCGACCTGCCGCTCATCCAGGGCATCGTGCTCACCTTCGCGATCATCTTCGCGCTGGTGAACCTCGTCGTCGATCTTCTCTATGCGGCCGTCGATCCGCGCATCCGTTTGGGCTAGGTTCATGAGATTACCCAAGCGTTTCCGCAACATCTCCCTGATCCTCGGCGCGATCATCGTGCTGGCGATCGTCGTCTGCGCCGTCTTCGCACCTTATCTCTCGACCCACGGCATCGAGCAGATGGACATGCGCAACCGCTTCTCCGGTCCGACGCTGGCGCATTGGCTCGGCACGGACAATTTCGGCCGGGACCTCTGGTCTCGGCTGATCTACGGTGCGCGCGTCTCCCTCCTGATCGCCTGCATCTCGGTCTTTGCCTCGGCCATCATCGGGACGGCGGTCGGACTGGCGGCGGGGTATTTCGGCGGCTGGACCGACCTGGTCCTGATGCGCATCACCGACATCTTCCTCGGCTTTCCGGCGATCGTTTTGGCACTTGCCATCGTCGCGGTACTCGGCCCCGGCATCGTCAATGTCGCGATCGCCATCATCGTCGTCGCCTGGACGGAATATGCCCGTGTGGTGCGGGCCACGACGCTGATGCTGCGCGAGCAGAACTATGTGCAGGCGGCCAAGGCGCTCGGTGCGCATCCGCTCCGCATCCTCGTCAAGGAAATCCTGCCGAACGCCATGGGCCCGATCATCGTGCTCGCCTCGCTCGGCTTCGGCACGGCGATCATCTCGGAATCGGCCTTGAGCTTTCTCGGCTTCGGCCTGCCGCCGCCGGCGCCGACCTGGGGCTGGACGCTCGCCTACGGCACCCGCTTCATGCGCGACGAACCGTGGCTGGCGATCATTTCCGGCGCGACGATCATGATCACCGTGCTCGGCTTCAACCTGCTGGGCGACGGCCTGCGCGACGCGCTCGATCCGCGCCACCTCTCCCGCGCGGCCGGCCGGAAGAAATAGCAATCCTTCGGATCACACCGACAATGACAGTGAAAGGAAATGTCCATGGTCAAGTCGATCAACAAGCTCCGCCCCAAATTCACCACCCATGCGGACGGCAGCGATGCCGTGCTCTTCCTGCATGAGCTGGTGGGCGAGGAAGACGGCCCGACCATCGGTATCTCCGGCTCGATCCACGGCAACGAGAATGCCGGCTCGCAGGCGATCGTCGATCTCTACCGCATCCTCAAGGACCAGCCGCTCAAGGGCCGCATCCTTCTGTTGCCGGTCGCCAATCCGCGCGCCTTTGCCGTCAACCATCGCTTCACGCCGATCGACGAATTGAATCTCAACCGCGAATTCCCTGGCAATCCGAAGGGCAACTACACCCAGCAGCTTGCCCATGCGATCGCCGCCGAATTCCTCGACAAGATCGACATACATCTCGACCTGCATTCCGGCACCGACCGTCCGACTGTCGATTACGTCTACATCTGGAACGACGAGCCGCTGTCGCGCGCTTTCGGTTCCAAGGTTCTGTACCGTCCGGTCCAGGGCAAGGACGGGACCGTCTATTCCGGCACGACCAAGTCGGTGACGATCGACAAACGCGGCATTCCGGTCGTGGTCGTGGAGCTCGGCGGCGGTATCGTCGATCAGGGGCCCTATGTCGACCGCACAGTGGCCGGTCTTCTCAACATGCTGCGCCATCTCGGTGTGATCTCGGGCGACGTGAAGCCCAATCCGAAGCAGGTCGTGGTGAACGAGATCGCCGGCATTCGTCCGACGCAGGCGGGATGGCTTGAACCGCTGGCGCCCGCAAACGGCGAGCTGATCAGGAAGGGTCAGCTGCTCGGACGCGTCGTCAGCCCCTATACTTTCGAGGTCCTGGAAGAGATCCCGACGCCCTTCGAAAACGGCATCATGATCATGCAGCACCTTTCCCGCAACCTCGTGGAGTCCGGGGACTACGGCTACATGGTCGGCAACATGGAGGGCGCGACCGACTGAGTATCGGCCGCCGCTTTTGGGGTGAACGGATGGAAAATCGGGCAACAGAGACAGCCGAACCGGTGCTGGCCGTCAGCGACCTGAATGTCGAGATCCTGGGCGAAGCGGGCTCTTTCCCCGTCGTCTCGGAGATGAGCCTTTCGGTGCGATCCGGCGAGACGGTCTGCATCGTCGGGGAGAGCGGCTGCGGCAAATCGATGACCGCTCTGTCGCTCCTGCGTCTCCTTCCCGACAGCGCCCGCATCGCATCCGGCTCCGTCAGAATCCATGGCGAGAATTTTCTCGCCATGGACCAGCGGCACGTCGAGGATTTTCGAGGCGACAAGATCGCCATGATCTTCCAGGAGCCGCTGACCGCGCTCAATCCCGTTCTGACGATCGGCGAGCAGATCGCCGAGTCCGTCCGCCAGCATCGCAAGGCAGGCAAACGCGAGGCCTTTGCGCGCGCGGTCAAGTGCCTCGAACTGGTGCAGATGCCGGATCCGGAACGACGCGCCCGGCAATATCCGCACGAGCTTTCCGGCGGCATGCGGCAGCGTGCGATGATCGCCCTGGCGCTTGCCTGCGAACCGAAGATCATCGTGGCGGACGAGCCGACGACGGCGCTCGACGTGACGGTTCAGGCACAGATCCTCGGTCTCATTTCCGACCTTCAGAAACGACTCGGCACGGCGCAAATCCTGATCACCCATGATCTTGGCGTGGTGGCGGAGATCGCCGACCGCGTCATCGTCATGTATGCCGGCCGACGTGTCGAGGAATGCAGCGTCTACGAGCTCTTCGACAACCCGATCCACCCCTACACGATCGGCCTCATGGGCGCCGTTCCGCATAGAGGCGATCCCAACGCAGCCTCCGAACGGCTGACCGATATTCCGGGCACCGTGCCACCGCTCTGGGATCTGCCCAAGGGCTGCGCCTTCGCGCCGCGCTGTCCGGGCGCCTCGGTCCGGTGTCTCGAAGAGCGCCCGCCCTTCATCGAAAAGAAACCCGGCCATTTTGCCGCCTGCTGGGAGCATGACAATGTCTGACGGCGCCTCCTCTCCCCTGCTTGCGGTCGAGAACCTGAAGGTGCATTTCGCCATCCGCGCCGGCATCCTCCAACAGCGTGTCGGCGAGGTGAAAGCCGTCGACGGCGTCTCCTTTTCGATCAATGCCGGCGAGACGCTGGGCCTCGTCGGCGAAAGCGGCTGTGGCAAGTCGACGACCGGGCTCGCCCTCATGGGGCTGGTGAAGGCCACCGACGGCCGTATCGCGATGAAGGGCGCCGAGGACGTGACACAGATGCGGTCGGTGCCGAAGTCGCATCGCCGCCGCATGCAGATCATCTTCCAGGACCCGTTCTCCTCGCTCAATCCCCGCCAGCGGGTGCGCGACATCATCCGTGCGCCGCTCGACATCCATGGGATCGGCACGGCTGAGGAACGGCGCGCCGAAGTGGCCAAGCTCATCTCGCTGGTCGGCCTTCGCGCCGATCAGGCCGACAATTTTCCGCACCAGTTCTCCGGAGGCCAGAGACAGCGCATCGGCATTGCCCGTGCGCTGGCGCTAAAACCGGATATCATCGTCTGCGACGAGCCGGTGTCGGCGCTCGACGTTTCGGTGCAGGCGCAGATCCTCAACCTGCTCGCCGATCTGCAGAAGGAACTCGGCCTCTCATATCTCTTCATCTCGCATGATCTCGGCGTGGTCGAGCACGTCTCGCATCGCGTGGCGGTCATGTATCTCGGCAAGATCGTCGAGACCGGATCGAAAAGGGCGATCTTCTCGAAGCCCCTGCATCCCTATTCCGAACTGCTGCTGCGTTCGGCACCGTCTCACGATCCACATAACCGGCACCGGTTCAGCGCTGTCAGCGACGATATTCCGAGCGCCACGCGAAAGCCGACCGGCTGCGCCTTCCACACCCGCTGTCCGCTGGCGACGGATATCTGCCGGCAGGTCGAGCCGGTACTTGAACAGAAAGCTGATGGCCAGTCGGCTGCCTGCCATCATCGCTAGAGAGGGTTTCATGATGATCGAAGATCTTGTCGAACTTCTTGCCGAGCCCGGCCAGCCGAATTTCTTCTACGACGCATTGGATGCCGCCCTTGCCCGCCGTGTGGGGCACAAACTGCTGACCTTGCTCTACAAGGACGGCGACGAAGTGGCGCGCGTCTATTCCAACATGCCGGACGTCTACCCGGTTTTCGGCCGCAAGCCGATGGGGATGACGCCCTGGGGCGACCTGGTGCTGCGCCGGCAGCAGCCGTTTCTCGGCCGCGATCGTGAGGCCATCAAATGGGCCTTCTTCGACCACGAACTCATCGAAAGTCTCGGGCTCGGATCGGCGATCAACATTCCAGTCGTCTATGACGGCGAGACGATCGGCACGATCAATCTGCTGGACGAGGAGTTCTTCTACACCGAGGAGCATGTCGGGATCGCGCGGCGGTTCGCGCCGCTCCTGATCCCGGCCTTCCTCGAAGCCCGCCGCGGCAACATCCCTCCCACCGCCTGACGAGGAACAACCGTGACCGCCTATCTTTTCGAAAACGCCCGCATCGTCGACGGAACAAGCCCCGAGGCCGGCGAGCCCGCAAGCGTGCTCATCGAAGGCAATATCATTCGCGAGGTGGGGCCATCAGTCAGAAGCGAGAGCGCCGAGCGGATCGATCTAGCCGGCCGCACGCTGATGCCGGGCCTCATCGATGCGCATGTGCATGTCATCGCCGGCATGGCCAATCTCGGCCAGAACGCGAAGCTGCCCGATCCGGTCGTCACCGTGCGCGCCTTCAAGATCATGGGCGAGATGCTGATGCGCGGCTTCACCACCGTTCGCGATCTCGGCGGCGCGACTTCCGGTCTCGCTGCGGCCGCAGCCGAAGCGCCATGGCCGACGCCGCGGCTCAATATCTGCGGCAAGGCGCTGTCCCAATCCGGCGGCCATACCGACTATCGCGGCCCCTATGACGACACGCCGGCACCGAAGACCGGCCACACGCTCGGCAATCTCGGCCGGATCTGCGACGGCGTGCCGGAGGTTCGCAAAGCGGCTCGCGAGGAACTCAAGTCCGGCGCCCATTTCATCAAGGTCATGGCGAATGGCGGCATCGCCTCGCCGACCGATCCCATTCACTTCCTCGGCTTTTCGCGCGAGGAGTTGATGGCAGCCGTCGAGGAGGCGGAGAATGCCGGCACCTATGTTGCTGCGCATCTTTATACGGACAAGGCGATCCGCCGGGCGATCGAATGCGGCATCCACTCACTGGAACATTGCAACCTGATCGCACCAGAGACGGCGAAGCTCGCCGTCGAGAGCGGCTGCATCGCCGTGCCGACGCTGGTGACCTACGAGAAACTCGGCGTCGAGGGTCCGGCGCTCGGCCTGCCGCCCGCCTCGATCGCCAAGGTGGATTCGGTGCGGCTTGCCGGCATGGAATCGCTTGCGATCATGCGCGAAGCGGGGCTCTCCATGGCTTTCGGGACGGACCTGCTTGGGGAAATGCATCGTCACCAGTCGGAAGAATTCGTCATCCGCTCCCGTGTTCTTCCCACCCATGAAGTGATCGCCGCCGCGACCCACGTCGCGGCGAAGCTGTTGCGGATGGAAGGGCAGATCGGCTGCGTCGCGCCCGGCGCCTTCGCGGACCTCATCGTCGTCGACGGCGATCCGCTCAAGGACATCTCGCTCCTGACCAGGCAGGGCGCGCACCTGCCGATGATCATGAAGGACGGCGTATTTATAAAACGCGGGTGATGGAAAAGGCTGGTTCCGGCTTCAGACCCCTTCGCCAGTCTCGCCGATATCCCAGTAGAGTCCCGCCATCATCGCCAGTCCCTCGCGGACGATCGAAATCGGCAGGTGCTCGTTCGCAGCGTGCTGCAGGCAGCCGGGATAGGAATGCGGAATCCAGATGGTCGGCAGGCCGAGCAGGTCGGAGAAGATATTGTTGGGCAGCGAGCCGCCCAAGTTAGGCAAGATTGCAGGCGGAGCACCCAGCGTCTTTTCGATCGAGGCGACGACACGTTTGACCCAGGGATGATCCGGATCGAGGCGGCTCGCGAGGAAGATCGCATCCGTCGGGTCCTTCACCACGACCCGGTCGTAACCGGCATCCTTCAGGGCCTTGCGGACGGCCGGGACGACTGCATCCGGATCGACGCCGACCGGAAAGCGGAGCTGCACGCGGGCGCGGGCCTTCGGCGGGATGGCGTAGAGTGGCTGGGCGAGGTTGCCGCATTCCATCTCCATCACCTCGAAAGAACTCCAGGCGAAGACCTTCTCCTCCGGCGTCAGCCCCGGCTCGCCCCACCAGGGCTCGATCGGCGGATCATCGGCAGCGGGAGTGATCCTGCAATCCTTCAGCGCGGCACGAACGTTTTCCGGGATGGAGCCGGGCGTCATCTCTCGTACCCTGATCTTGCCCGACCGCTCGACCAGTGCGGTGATGGCGTGGCAGAGCTCGATGCCGGGATTGGAGAGGATGCCACCCCAATTACCTGAATGCTGGAAACTTTCCCGCGCATTGATCTCCAGATGGAAGGACATGCCGCCGCGAGCGCCGAGGAAAATGGTCGGCCGGTCGAGGGCGAGCCGCGGGCCATCCGAAGCGATGAAGACGTCCGCCTTCAGCTCATCCTTGTGGGCGGCGCACATTTCTTCCAGCCCAAGCGAGCCGGATTCTTCGCCCATCTCGATCAGGTATTTGAGATTGAAGCCGAGGGAGCCCTTGACCGCCAGCAGCGCCTCGATCGCGGCGAGGTTCACCGCATGCTGGCCCTTGTTGTCAGCGGTTCCGCGGCCGTACCAGGAGCCGTTCTTCTCGGTCATCTCGAAAGGAGAGAGACCTTCTTCCCATTGGCCCTCAAGTCCTGCAACGACATCGCCATGGCCGTATTGCAGGACGGTCGTAAAGCTCGGGTCCTCGATCCGTTCTGCGAGCAGGAAGGGGCCAGGGGCCAACTCGTTCTCGTAGATCTTCGTGGTGAAGCCGAGCCGTTCGAAGAAGGGCTGCATATCCTCGGTCACGTAGCGCCAAAGATCCGGCTTGTGCGCGGCGACGCGGCTGGCGGATGGAATGGCTACCCGCTTGCGGAGCGCCGTCTCGAACGAGCCGTCATCGAGATAACCCACAGCCTTGTCGATCGTCGCCTGGCGGGTGGGGGCAGTCGTCATCGGGGCATCCTCGGAATTTCAGGCGGTCCTGGCCTTGGAGGCCGGTGGGATAACCTGTGCGTTCGACAGTTCGAGATCGAAATGGCAGCGGAACATGCCGCCGGTTCCGGCCGTTTTCTGCGGCGGTGCCGTGCTGCGGCAGATGTCCTTGGCGAAGGGACAGCGGGTGTGGAAGCGGCAGCCGGAGGGCGGAAAGGCCGGGTTCGGCAGCTCTCCGGCGATCGGGTGCAACGAGCGGTCGGAAGTATCCATATCCGGGGCCGCATCGATCAGGAGGCGCGTATAGGGATGGCGGGGCCTGAGGAAGAGCTCTTCCGAAGGGGCCTCCTCGACCAGCTCGCCGAGATACATGACGCCGATCCGATCGGCCATGATCCGCACGACCGAGAGATTGTGGGTGATGAACAGGCTGGTCAGCGCCAGGTTCTTCTGCAGGTCGCGCAAAAGGTTGAGGATCTGGGCCTGGACGGACACGTCGAGCGCCGAGGTCGGCTCGTCGAGGATCAGGAATTCCGGTTCGCCCGCGAGCGCGCGGGCGATGCAGATTCGCTGGCGCTGGCCGCCCGAAAATTCCTGCGGATACTTCTCCGCATCCGCCGGGGACAGGCCGACCTGGGTCAGCAGTTCGTCGACGCGGGTGCGGATCGCCGCGCGGCCCCGGCGCAGCTTATGGACACGGATCGGTTCGGCAATGATATCCTCGATCGTCCAGCGGCCGTTCAGCGAGGAATAGGGATCCTGAAAGATCATCTGCAGGCGCGGCGTCCTTCCGGCTCCATCCTTGCGGAAGGCGATCTCGCCGGACGTCGGCTCCATGAGGCCGGAGACGAGGCGGGCCAGCGTGGATTTGCCGCAGCCGCTTTCTCCGACGAGGCCCACGGTTTCGCCATGCCGGACGGTGAGGCTGACGTCGCTGACCGCTTTGGTGCCGCCGGTATCGGTCTTTTTCAACCGCTCCAGAAGGCTCTGATTGCGGCGATAGACCTTGCTTACATGGTTGAGGGTGAGGAAATCCTGTGCGCTCATGCAGTTTCCCTTTCCAACGGGTGGAAACAGGAAAACGCAACGCTTTCCTCCGTGGTCAGCGGCGGGATCGCCGCGCGGCAGTCGCCCTCCGCCTTGAAACAGCGCGGATTGAACGCGCAGCCCGGCGCAACGGCTCCAAGCCCCGGCATGGCGCCCGGAATCTGGTCGAGCCGCACTTCGCCGTCGGCCGAAGGCATAGGAGTGGCCCGGATCAGGCCACGGGTATAAGGATGTTTCGGCGCGTTGAAGAGTTCGCCGACAGGGCTGATTTCGGCGACGCGGCCGGCATAAAGCACCGCCACGCGATCGGCCATCTTGGCGATGACACCGAGATCATGGGTGATCAGCATCATGCTTGCCCTGCTCTCGCGATGGAGGTCGCGCATGAGCTGCAGGATATGCGCCTGGACCGAGACATCGAGCGCCGTGGTCGGTTCGTCGGCGATGACCAGCGCCGGATTGGCGCAAAGCGCAAGCGCGATGACGATGCGCTGCCGCATGCCGCCGGAAAGCTGATGCGGATAACGCCTGAACTGGACCTCAGGGTTCGGCAGGCCGACGCGCTCGATCCATTCGAGCGCTTTCCTTTTCGCCTTTTCGCCGCCGATCTTCAGATGCGCCTCAATCGTGTCGCAGAGCTGACGGCCGATGGATATGACCGGGTTGAGGCTGGTCATCGGGTCCTGAAAGATGAAACCGATCCTGCCGCCGCGGACGCTGCGCATCGCCTTCGGCGAAAGCCGGTCGAGGCGTTCACCGGCGAGCGTGATCGTGCCGCCTGTGCGTTTCAGGGGCGGGACGAGGAGGTCGATGATCGCAGCGCCGGTGATCGACTTGCCCGCGCCGGATTCGCCGACGATGCCGAGCACCTCGCCCGGATTGACCGAGAACGAGACCTTGTCGAGAGCGGTGATCAGGTGGCCGTCGCGATTGATGGTGACGGTCAGGTCGCGGACGTCGAGAAGCGGTGTCGTCATGAGCGGCCTCTCAGTCGCGGATTGTAGACATCGCGCAGGTGGTCGCCGAGGATGTTGACCGAGACGACGAAGGCGACGAGCACGAGGCAGGGCCAGACGGATATCCACCATTCGCCGGATTGCAGGAAGTTGTTGCCGTTACGGATCAGCGTGCCGAGCGACGGGGAGGTGACCGGAATGCCGATGCCGAGGAAGCTCAGCGTCGCTTCGGTGATGATGGCGATGCCGAGGTTGATGGTGGCGATGACCAGCACCGGCGCCATGACGTTCGGCAGGATATGCAGCACGATGATGGAAAGATTGCTGCGGCCGGTGATGCGGGCCGCCGAGACATAATCCTGGTCGCGTTCGATCATCACCGAGGAGCGGATGGTACGCGCATATTGCACCCAGAAGGCGATGCCGATCGACAGGACCACGATGGTGATGGCGGTCGTGACGCTGCGCTCGGCACCCAGTGCCGCACGAGCTGCGCCATCGATGATCATGGCGAGCAGAAGGGCCGGGTAGGCGAGCTGGACATCGGCGACGCGCATGATGAAGGCGTCCACCTTGCCGCCGACGAAGCCGGCGATGAGGCCCAGGCTGCCGCCGAGCACGAGGCCGATGATGACCGACAGGAAGCCGACGATGATCGAGGTGCGCATGCCATAGGCCATCGCCGTCAGAAGATTGCGGCCCTGATCGTCGGTGCCCAAAGGGAAGTCCGGCATACCGTCGGCCATCCACATGGGTGGAATGAAGCTGTCCATCACCGACATGCCGGAGAATTCGAACGGGTTCAGCGAGACCAGCGGCGTCACGAATGCGTAGATGAGCAGCGCGAAGATGATGAAAGCGCAGAAGGTCGGGCCTGGCGCCCTGCGCATGGCGCGCAGGAGTTTCGACAGACGGCTGCGGCGTGCTGCCGGAACGGACGGCGTGTTGACGACAGGCGTCATGATTGCCTCCTCAACACGCGGGCGTCGATCAGAGGATAAAGCAGCTCGACGATGAGATTGATGATCATGAAGACCAGGCCGACGAAGATCAGGTAGATGGCGATGACCGGAATGTCGGCGGCCTGGATCGATTGCAGGAAGAGCGAACCGAGGCCCGGCCAGGCGAAGACGTTTTCCGTCACCACGGAGAAGGCGATGATATTGCCGAGCTGCAGGCCGAGCATGGTGATGACCGGCAAGAGCGTGTTCTTGATGGCGTAGACATACCAGATGCGCGCTTCCGACAGGCCGCGGGCGCGAGCGAAGCGGATATGCTCGCTCTGGCCGACCTCCATGAGCTGCGTGCGCAGCATGCGGATGATGAAGGCGACCTGGAAGGTGGAGAGCGTCGCGGCCGGCAGGATGATCGCCCGCCAGCCGGAAACGGAGAGCAAGCCCGTGGTCCAGAAGCCGAGATCGACGACCGTGCCGCGCCCGAAGGAAGGCAAGAGGCCGAGCTGCACGGAAAAGACGGCGATCAGCAGCAGGCCGACGACGAAATTCGGCAGGGTGATGCCGGCCGTCGAAATCAGCATGATGAAGCGGCCGAACAGCGAATTCGGGTGGACGCCGCAGTAAATGCCCGCCGGCACTCCGACCAGAATGGTGATCAGCAGGCTGACGAACGCGAGTTCGATCGTCGCCGGCAGGCGTTCGGCGATCAGATTGGCGACCGGATCCTGCGTGCGGTAGGACATGCCGAAATCGCCCTGCAGGAGATTGCCGAGAAAATGCAGGAAGCGCGTCCCGAGCGGCTGGTCGAGGCCAAGCCTGGCGATCAGTTCCATGCGCTCGTTGACGGTCGCGTCCGCGGAGAGAAGCGCCGCCAGGGGGTCGCCGATATTGGCGACCAGCAGGAAGGCGATGAAGCTGATCACGAGCAGGACGATGATCGTCTGTACGATCCGTGACGCGGCATAATTCAGCACTACGAAATCCTCAGCAGCAGGTATCCCCGAGCTGGTCAAGAAAGGCGACGCAGCGTTCGAGCTCGGAAATCGCAACCGACTCGTCCGGCTGGTGCGCGTCGGCGATATCGCCCGGACCGATGACGACCGATGGGACGCCGGCGATCTGGAAGATACCCGCTTCCGTGCCGTAGGGAACATAGCGAGGTTCCGCCCGTCCGAGAAGCGCCAGGAGCTCCTTGTCGAGTGCCGGATCGTCGTTCGGCTTCAGGCCGGGAATGCGCGCCTGCACATCGAAGGCGATGCCGCATTCCGGATCGACCGCCTTCATCGCCGGTTCGAGCTGTTCGGATGCGAAGCGTCTCATGTGCTCCAGCACCGCCATGTCGCTCTGACCCGGAATGATGCGCATCTCCCAGAAGAACTCGCAGCTTTCGGAAACGATGTTGCCGTGAAGGCCGCCTTTGATGACGTTGACCTGAATGGTCGAGTAGGGCGGGTCGAGCCCCTCGAACTGCGGACCGTTGCGCATGTCCTCGCGGATGCGGTTTATCTCGGCGATCATGTCGCCGGCAGCCATGACCGCATTGACGTAACGGTCCGGCTGGGAAGAGTGGCCCGGTTTGCCCTTGATGCGGCACCAGCCGATAAGCCCGCCCTTGTGGGCGGCGATCAGATCCATGCCGGTCGCTTCGCCGATGACGGCGAGACGCGGTTTCAGGTCGCTTTGTCCCACCCATTCCGCCATGCTGCCGACGCCGGTGCAGCCCACCTCCTCGTCATAGGAGAAGGCGAGATGGATCGGTTTCTTGAGGTTCTTTTTCGCAATGACTGGTGCGGCGGCGAGACAGCAGGCGAGAAATCCCTTCATGTCGGTCGCGCCCCGGCCGATCAGCCGGCCGTTCGCTTCCCTGAGCGTCCAGGGATCGCCGGTCCAGGCCTGGCCTTCGGTGGGCACCACATCCGTATGACCGCTGAAGATGATGCCGCCGGGCGTTTCCGGCCCGATGCTGACAAGCACATTCGCCTTGTCGCCTTCGGCATTGGGAAAACGCCGGACGCGCCCCCCGAAGGGAGCGGTCTGGTCTTCGACATACTTGATCAGGTCGAGGTTCGAAACGGCGCTGACCGTCGGGAAGGAGACAAGTCCCGCGAGCTGCTTCGTAATGTCCTGCTTCATGATACCGGCGGCAATGGTCATTACTTCACCGTGAAGTAGCGCAGCGGGTAAGCAAGGTCGGCGGGCTGCACGACGGTGACATTGTCCTTCACGCCCCAGAGAATGTTGAGCTGGTGAAGCGGAATGAAGCCGACGTCCGCCTTGATGAGCTTGAAGGCCTGCTTGATGAGATCCGTGCGCTTCGCCTGATCGGTCTCCTTGCCGATCGCGTCGATCAGCTTGTCGACTTCGGGATTGGAATAACCGCCGATGTTGAAGGCGCCGAGGCCGCTTTTCGGGTCGCGGGTCGCGGCGATCGAGGTCAGGAAGATGTGGGCGTCATAGGTCGCGGGCGAATAACCCAGCATGGCGAGGCTGGTATTGTATTCCGGCGGGTTGACCTGGGTGGCCCAGCGGCTGGTCGCCTGGGCGCGCGGCTCGACCTTGATGTTGATGCGGGCGAGCGAGGCTGCGACCGCAAGGCAGGTCGGCTCGTCGTTCATGAAACGGTCGTTGGTGCAGTCGAGCGTGACGGAGAAGCCGTTCTCATAACCGGCTTCCTTCATCAGGGCCTTGGCCTTGTCGAGGTCAGGCTTGACCGGTGCGCCGAGCTCCGGGTCGAAGCCGTTGATCTCCTTGCCGATCGGCAGGCCGACCGGAACCGAATAGTTGCGCATGATGCGCTTCTGGATCGCGCCCGTGTCGATCGCCAGTTCCATCGCCTGGCGGACTTTCAGGTCCTTGAACGGGTTCTTGGTCTTTTCGCTGCCGAAGATCAGGCTGTCGCGGGCGACATCCGGCTGGACATAGATGGTGCGAAGATCCGGGCCCGCCTGCACGCGTAGTCCTTCGGTCTTCTCGATGCGCTCCGCATCCTGCGGCGGAACGCCGTCGATCATGTCCACTTCACCGGAGATCAGCGCCGAGACGCGCGTGGAAGGGTTCGGGATCACGAAGAAGGTGGCGTTGTCGATATTGCCGGTCTTCTTGTCCCACCAGCCCGGATTGGTGGCGAAAACGGTCTTCACACCTGGATCGCGTTCCTTGATGACGAAGGGTCCGGTGCCCATGGCGTTGCGGTTGGCGAAGGTCTCGGTGGCGTTGTTGGCCGAACCCGGCTGGACAGCGCCGTTCGCCTCGGCCCATTCCTTGTCCATGATGAACCAGTTGGTGATCTGGTTCGGCAGGATGGGATTGACGGCGCGGGTCTTGATGCGGACCTTGTAGTCGTCGACCTTCTCGATCGAGGCTATCGAATTGAGGTTGGCCTTGATGCCGCCGGCCTGGCCGCGCGTCAGGGAGAAGACCACGTCATCGGCTGTAAAAGGATTGCCGTTCGAGAACTTGACGTCCTGGCGGAGGTTGAATTCCCAGGTGGTGCCGTCGACCTGCTTCCAATCGGTCGCAAGCGCCGGTTCCAGCTTCTGGTCGGCGCCGCGGCGAACCAGCGGTTCATAGACATTAGCGAGCACGGCGAAAATCAGCGTGTTCGAGACCGCATGAGGATCGAGCGTATAGGCATCGAGCGGGCCTGCGAATTTAAAATCTGCCGCTTGAACATTGGCGGCCAGCGGCGTCGCCATGGCTGCGGCGATCGTGCCCAGCAGCATCTTACGTTTGAATGCGGAAAACGAGAAAGACATCATGCTCTCCTAAGCGCGCCACGAGAAAATGCGAATGCGGGGCAAACGGTGCCAGATATTTTAAATTTAAAATACCGGTGCGAAGGAAGCTCATAAGGTGCGGACATGCAGCGTTCCCTGTCGTTGCTTGAATGCCTACTTGCGAGGCTTAGGGCAAACAATAGGCGATTTCCGGAAACATGCAAGCATGTTTGATCAAATGAGCGAAACTCTTTTAGGCGAGCAAATGTGCAGGCAGTGGAAAACCTTCTGCTCGCCTCAGTTGACGGGAAGATGCGATAAATTTCAATGCTTTATTTTAAAGGAGATTTTCTCGGGCTCAGTTGCTGGCGAACATCGGGCCGCCCTTGTAGGCGGGAAAGCCGTAGCCGTTGATCATCACGAGGTCGATATCGCCCGGCCGGGCGGCGATGCCTTCGGCAAGCAAGGCTTCGCCTTCCGCCGCCATGGCGTCCAGCAGGCGTTGGAGAATCTCGTCCTTGGAGAAGGTGCGGGGCGTGATGCCCTTCTTCGCCCGGGCAGCTTCGATGATCGCCGTCACTTCGGGATCGATCGCCCTCTTGCCTTCCGGATAGGCGTACCAGCCGCGACCGGCTTTCTGGCCGAAGCGGCCTGCCTCGCATAGGGTATCAGCGATCTCGACATAACGGATCGAGGGATCGCGGGTGGCTGCCTGCCTCTTGCGGCGCGCCCTGGCGATTTCCAGCCCCGCCATGTCATAGACGGCGAAGAGGCCCATCGGAAAACCATAGTCTTCCAGCGCGGCATCGATCTCGTGCGGCAGGGCGCCATCCTCCAGAAGGAATTCGGCTTCACGGCGATAGGCGGAAAAGATGCGATTGCCGATGAAGCCCTCGGTGACGCCGCTCACGACCGGCAGTTTGCGCAGCTTCCTGGCGACGGCGAGCCCGGTCGCCAACACATCGGGTGCAGTCTTCGTACAACGGACGACTTCGACGAGCCGCATGACATGCGCGGGCGAAAAGAAGTGCATGCCCAGCACGCGGCCCGGGTAAGCGGTGGCAGCAGCGATTTCGTCGGGGTTCAGGTAGCTTGTATTGGTCGCCAGCACCGCATCCGGCCGGATGACTTTATCGAGCCGCCGGAAGAGATCGGTCTTGACGGCGAGGTCGTCGAAAACCGCTTCGATGACAAGGTCGCAAGGAGCGAGATCGGCATCCGAGGCGGTCACTGAAAGCTTGGCCTTCCGGGCTTCGAAACCGGTTTGATCGAGGCGGCCGGATGCAAGGTTGCGTTCCAGCAGGCCGATAATGCGTTCCCGTCCCTTTTCAGCGGCTTCCGGCGTCTGGTCGAGGCCGATGACCGTATATCCGGCACCAAGCGCCGCGACCGCGATGCCGCTTCCCATCAGGCCCAGACCGCAGATGCCGATCGTCGAGACCGGGCGGGCCTCAACGCTTTCCAGACCCTCGACCTTGGAGGCTTCCCGTTCAGCAAAGAAGACATGGCGGAGCGCTGCGGCCTCGCGGCTGTCACGGAGCGCGAGGAATGTGGCGCGCTCGTCCGCCAGGCCTTCAGCGAGGGGACGCGTCGAAGAGGTAACGAGCCGCACGACTTCGGCCGGTGCTTTCTGGCCGCGTGACTTGGCGAGGATCTTTGCCGAGGCCTTTTCGATTTCGGCCGGATCGGCTGTGGCGACGGTCAGTCCGCCCGTGCGATGGAGCGGTTTGCCGGCAAGCTTCCGCGCGGCCGAAACGGCAGCTTCCAAAAGGTCACCGGAGGCGATCTCGTCGATTATACCGAGCGAGTGGGCCTCTTCGGCCTTCGCGGAGCGGCCTGAGGCGATGAGATCGAGCGCTGCCGGTATGCCGATCAGGCGCGGCAGACGCTGCGTGCCGCCGGCGCCCGGTACGATGCCAAGCTTCACCTCGGGCAGGCCGACCTGGGCAGCGGCGGAAGCAACGCGATGGTGGCAGGCAAGAGCCAATTCCAGTCCGCCGCCGAGTGCAACGCCGTTCAGCGCCGCAACGACCGGTTTGGAGAGAGCCTCGATCTTTTCGATGACGGCCGGCAGCGTCGGTTCGATGGCCGGCTTGCCGAATTCCTTGATATCCGCACCGCCGATGAAGGTCTTGCCGGCGCCGGTGATGACGACGCCCGTCACATCGGCTGCCGCTTCCGCATGGGAAAGCGCACGTTCGAGCCCGGTGCGGACATCCGCGGATGTCGCGTTGACCGGGGCATTGTCGATCGTGACGACCAGGATCCCGTTACTGGCTTTAACCGAGTTTGGGGCCGAAACCGTTGACGAAAATGCGGTCGTCTCGCTCATGGTCTTCAATCCGGAATGACGGCGGTTGCCTGGATCTCGATCTTGGCGCGATCTTCCACCAACGCCACGACCTGCATGGCGGCCATGGCCGGGAAATGTTTGCCCATGATCTCGCGATAGACCTGGCCAATGCCCTTCAGGTTATCGAGGTATTCGGTCTTGTCGGTGAAATACCAGGTCATCGTGGTGACGTGTTCCGGCCCTGCGCCGGCTTCGGCAAGCACGGCCACGACGTTGGAAAGCGTCTGACGGACCTGGCCGACGAAATCGTCGGTTTCGAACCGGCACTCAGCGTTCCAGCCGATCTGCCCGCCGACGAAGACCTGGCGGCCGGTGGCGGCGACGCCATTGGCGTAACCGATCGGTTTGGCCCAGCCTTCAGGCTGCAGAATCATGTGCATCTTTCTTCTCCAAATGCTGTGTGAGCGCTGCGCGCATATCGTCCGGCCAATGACAGGCCTTGTGTGTTTCGAGGGAGGTGGCGACCAATCGCTGCTTCGCAGTCCAGAGCAACCGGCCGCCCGCCTTTATCTCGTGTTCGAGGTCAACCGAGCTGTTGCCGATCCGGACGACCCTAACGGTGAAATTCATCATGTCGCCGTGAAAGCCAGGACTCTTGAAGGTGAGATCCAGCGTCACGGTCGGAAGACCGATTTTCCGTTCGTTGATCATTTCCGGCCAGGCAAAGCCGATCGCCCTGAAGAACTCCTCGTAAACCCCGACGAGAATGTTGAGATAGGACGGGAAGTAGGCGATGCCGGAAGGGTCGCAATCTCCGAAGTTCAAGTGGCGGGACGTGGTGTAAGCCATGATCGCCTCACGCCTTCAGAAGTTCGCGGGCGATAATGAGCTTCTGCACCTCGGTCGCGCCCTCGTAGATGCGCAGTGCCCGGATTTCGCGATAGAGGCTCTCGGTGATTTCCCCGCTCTTCACGCCGCGGCCGCCGAAGATCTGCACGGCGCGGTCGATGACGGCCTGGGCATTTTCGGTCGCGACCATCTTGGCCATGGCTGCCTCCTTGGTGGTCGGCAGACCCTGCACGTCGCGACGCCAGGCCGCACGGTAGGTGAGCAGCGCGCCGGCATCGATCTCTGCGGCCATGTCCCCGAAGGCGGCCTGGGTGAGCTGCAGGTCGGAAAGGTGGTTGCCGAACATCGGCCGCGCCTTGGCATAAACGACCGCTTCGTCCAGCGCGCGTCTGGCAAAGCCCAGAGCCGCCGCGGCGACGGAAGCGCGGAAGATGTCGAGCGTCCGCATCGCGATCTTGAAGCCTTCGCCGGGGCTGCCAAGCAGGCGCGCAGCGGGGATGCGGCAATTCTCGAAGCGGATCGTCGCCAGCGGATGCGGCGCGATCACGTCGATCCGTTCGGCGATCGAGAAGCCCGGATCGTCGGCGAAGACCACAAAGGCGGAAATACCGCGCGTGCCGGGTGCCTCGCCGGTGCGGGCGAAGACGGTATAGACGTCCGCGATGCCGCCGTTGGAAATCCAGGTCTTTTCGCCATCGAGAATATAGTGGTCGCCGTCCTTGCGCGCGGCGCAGGCCATAGCCGCGACATCCGAACCGGCTTCCTTCTCGGATAGTGCGAATGCGGAAATCCATTCGCCGGACTGTGCCTTCGGCAGCACCGTGCGGCGCAACTCTTCCGATCCGGAGAGACCGATCGCGCCGGTGCCGAGACCCTGCATGGCAAAGGCGAAGTCGGCGAGCCCGTCATGCCAGGCGAGCGTTTCGCGGGTGAGGCAGGCGGCGCGGGAATCGATCGGTTCTTTGCCGCCGGCGCCGGTCGCGGCGTCCAGCAGTCCGGCTTTTCCAAGCGCCTTGACGATCGATCGGCAGGCGCCGTCCGTATCCGAATGGTCGATGGCCGAAAGCGCACCCGACGCCGCGAAAGCATCGAGCTTTCCCGCGAGCGCCTTATGGCTCTCGTCGAAGAACGGCCAGTCCAGGAAATCCCGGCTTGGACCTTTGAGGTTGGTCGCGGCCGCCATCAGTTGCCCTCGAAGACCGGCTTGCGTTTCTCGGCGAAGGCTTCGAAGGCGCGCCGGAAATCCTTGGTCGCCATGCAAACTGCCTGGGCCTGGGCCTCCGACTCGATCATTTCGTCGATCCCCATGGCCCATTCCTGGTTCAGCATGGTCTTGGTCATCGTATGCGCAAACCAGGGGCCGTCGGCCAGCGAATGAGCGAGCTTGACCGCCTCCGTCTCGACCTCTTCGGCTGCATGCAGGGCATTGTAGAAGCCCCAGGTCCGTCCCTCTTCGGCACTCATGGAGCGGCCGGTGAAGAGGAGCTCGGCGGCGCGGCCCTGGCCGATGATGCGCGGCAGGATCCCGCAGGCGCCCATATCCGCGCCGGCCAGACCGACACGGGTGAAGAGAAACGCGGTCTTCGCTTCCGGTGTTGCCAGCCGCATGTCCGAGGCCATGGCGAGGATCGCGCCGGCGCCGACGCAGACGCCGTCGACGGCGGCCACGATGGGCTGCGGGCATTTCCGCATCGCCTTGACGAGATCTCCCGTCATACGCGTGAATGCGAGCAGGTCCGGCATCGCCATATGGGTCAGCGGCTCGATGATTTCGAAGACGTCGCCGCCGGAGGAGAAATTACCGCCTGCACCGGTCAGAACGACGGCGCGGATATCGGACGCATAAACGAGATCGCGGAAGAGATCGCGCAGTTCCGCATAGCTTTCGAACGTCAGCGGGTTCTTGCGCTCCGGCCGGTTCAGGCGGATCGTCGCGACACGGTCGTTTTCACTCACCTCCCAGAGGAAATGCCTGGGCTGGTAATCGCGAAAGCTGCGTTTCATTTCTCTCATCACGTCGCTCATGCTCGTTTCCTCCCGTCGCCTGCCGGCCGCCTTATCAGGTGGCCGGGACGCGTCTTCCGTGTATTAGTCGTTGGCCGCGGGTGGCAGGAAATCCACCTCGTGCGCAGCGGAAACCTTCACGATTTCCTCCACGTCGGTCATGTCGTGCAGCTCTCCGAAAAGCTGCGGGAGCTTGCGTGCCGGCGAGACCCAGAAGAGCGCCCGGCACGGTTTGTCGGATTTGTTGAAGTAACCGTGAGGAATGCCGCGCGGCATGCGGACCAGATCTCCGGCCTTCGCTTTGACCCATTGGCCGTCGAGCTTCAGATCGAGTTCGCCCTCCTGCACAAGGATGAACTCGTCCTGGGTCGGATGGATATGCACCGGCACGAATTGTCCCGGCAGGCTGTTGGTCTCAAAAGCGAAGGTGTCGTCGCAGACCGCCTTCGGAAAGTAGACCTGGCCGAGGATGTTCCAGGTGGTGCCGTTATATCCGCTACCGTTCTTGGTGATGCCCTTTTCCAGTTCCATCTTGATCTCCCAGCTTTCGTACCAAGATCATGCCGGCCGTTAGCCTGACATGATTTCTCCCCCGGCAACGGCGATTGCCTGTCCGGTGATCGATGCCGCTCCGGGGGATGCCAGCCACAGAACCGTATCCGCGACCTCCTCCGGCTTAACCAGCCGTCCCTGCGGGTTGCTTTTGGTGAATTCTTTCAATGCTTCTTCGGCCGTGCGCCCGGTCTTCGCGACGATCGTTTCGATCGAGCGGGCGATCAGCGGCGTATCTGTAAAGCCGGGGCAGACGGCATTGACGGTGATGCCTGTTTTCGCGAGCTCCAGCGCCAGCGACCGGGTGAGGCCGACGACGCCGTGTTTGGCGGCGACATAGGCCGAGACATAGGCATAGCCCGTCAGCCCGGCAGTGGAGGCGATATTGATGATGCGGGCTCCGGCGCCATAGGCCTTGAGGTCCGGGAGCACGGCCTGGCTCACCAGGAAGACGCCGGTGAGGTCCACGGAGATCACCCGGTTCCACATGTCGGGCGAGGTCTTTTCAAAGGGAGCGCTCGGGCCTTCGCCGGCATTGTTGACGAGAATGTCGACCGGGCCGAAAGCGGAACGGGCGGTTTTCAAGCCATTGTCTATGGCGATCTCGTCGGTCACGTCGAAACCATCCGCAACGCAGGCCCTGTCGGCTCCGAGCGCCGTCGCCAGCGCTTCGAGCGGCTCGGCCCGGCGGCCGGCCAATGTCACGCGTGCGCCGGCCTCGACGAGTGCCGTCGCGATCGCGGCGCCGATCCCCGATCCCGCGCCGGTGACGAGGGCATGACGACTGGAAAGCCTGGCAGGAATCGCTTCACCCATGACGCGTCCTTACTTCGCCACCACCGTCGGGCCGGGCGCCGGAGCGGCAGCCGCTGCCGCGGCACGGGCGAGGTTGGTTTCGTATTGCGATTTGCCGGAATAATACTGCTTCGGCCACGGAATGTTCGTCAGGCCGATCTTGGCGGCTTCGTGCAGCACCCAGGCAGGGTCGGCCAGATGCGGACGGGCGACGGCGCAGAGATCGGCACGGCCGGCGGCGATGATCGAATTGGCGTGGTCGGCTTCCGAAATCGCGCCGACGGCGATCGTCGGAATGCCGATCTCGTTGCGGATCTTGTCGGAGAAGGGCGTCTGGAAGAGGCGGCCGTAGACCGGCTTTTCTTCCTTCCACACCTG
The DNA here is from genome assembly GCF_030378245.1 of Neorhizobium sp. CSC1952. Taxonomy (NCBI): domain Bacteria; kingdom Pseudomonadati; phylum Pseudomonadota; class Alphaproteobacteria; order Hyphomicrobiales; family Rhizobiaceae; genus Neorhizobium; species Neorhizobium sp. CSC1952. The sequence continues at coordinate 2,029,331 of NZ_CP128416.1, forward strand.
GCCGGACGAGCAGTCGATGAGGTCGGCACCGGCCTCCTTGAACATTCCGGCAAAGAGCGCGGCGTCTTCCGGCGTGTTGCCGCCCTCGAACCAGTCGTGGCAGGAGAGGCGCACCGAGATCGGCTTGTCTTCCGGCCATACCTCGCGGATCGCCTTGAAGACTTCCAGCGGATAGCGGGCGCGGTTCTCGTGGCTGCCGCCGTATTCGTCCGTGCGGATGTTCGTCAGCGGCGAGAGGAAGCTCGACAGCAGGTAGCCGTGGGCGCAGTGCAGTTCCAGCCAGTCGGCGCCGGCTTCGGCGGCATATCTGGCGGCCCGGACGTGATCGGCCTTCACTCTGTCCATGTCCTGGCGATCCATCGCCTTCGGGACCCGGCTGTTCCTGAGATAGGGAAGCGCCGAAGCGGAGATCAGCGGCCAACCGCCCTCCTCCAGAGGCTGGTCGATACCTTCCCAGGCAACCTTGGTGCTGCCCTTGCGGCCGGCGTGGCCCAGCTGGATGCCCACTTTGGCGGCGGAATTTTCATGCACGAAGTCGATGAAGCGTTTCCAGCGCGCCGCCTGTTCGCCGTTCCAGAGGCCAAGGCAGCCGGGCGTAATGCGCGCATCCGGCGAGACGCAGGTCATTTCCGCAAAGACGAGGCCGGCACCGCCGAGCGCCCGGGAACCGAGATGGACGAGATGGAAATCGTCCAGCAGGCCGTCCCTGGCGGAATACATGGCCATCGGCGACATGACGATGCGGTTCGGCAGGTGGGTTTGGCGCAGCGAATAGGGCGTGAACATCGGCGGCAGGGTGCGGCCGTTGCCGCTGACATCGAGGCCGTTCTTCTTCGCGAACCAGCGCTCGTAACCCTCAAGCCATTTCGGATCGCGCAGGCGCAGGTTTTCGTGGCTGATGCGCTGCGAGCGGGTCAGCATGGAATACATGAACTGTTCCGGCTCCAGCGTATCGGCATAACGCTGGCCGACGACTTCGAACCATTCCATCGCATTGCGGGCCGCGTTCTGAATGCGGGCGACATCGACGCGGCGGATTTCCTCATAGGTCTCAAGGACCGCCGGAATCTTGTCTTTCGTATGCCCCAGCTTGTTGAACTGGTTGGTCAGTTCGATCGCGTCGTCGATCGCGAGCTTGGTGCCGGAACCGATCGCGAAATGCGCCGTATGGGCGGCGTCGCCCATCAGGACCACATGCGAATTGCCGTTGAAATGGCTCCACTTGCCGCAGATCAGGCGGTTGAAGTTCAGCCAGGCGGAACCGCGCAGGTGGCGCGCATTGGTCATCAGCTCGGCGCCTTCGAGGACTTCCGAGAAGAGGTTCTGGCAGAACTCGATCGAGCCCTGCTGGTCCATTTCACCGAGGCCGTGCTTTTCGTAGGCCTCTTCAGTCGTCTCGACGATGAAGGTCGAGGTCTTTTCGTCGAACTTGTAGATATGCGCCTGGAACCAGCCGTGTTCCGTCTTGCGGAAATCGAAGGTGAAGGCGTCGAAGAGCTTGCTGGTGCCGAGCCAGATGTAGCGATTGGGGCGGACGACGAGATCCGGTTCGAAGACTTCCGGATAACGGTTGCGGATCTTCGAGTTGAAGCCGTCGGAGGCGATGATCAGATCGGCATCCGGATAATCGGTGTCGCCGTTGGCCTCCGTCTCGAAGACAAGTTCGACGCCGAGCGCTTCGCAGCGGCGCTGGAGGATGTTGAGCAGCTTCTTGCGGCCGATGCCGACGAAGCCGTGACCGGATGTGCGCTGGCGCGTGCCCTTGAAGAGCAGCTCGATATCGTCCCAGTGGTTGAAAGCATCCTCGATTTCGGCTGCACTTTCGGGATCCCAGGCCCGCATGGAAACCATGGTCGCGTCGGAGAAAACCACGCCCCAGCCGAACGTATCATAGGGCCGGTTGCGCTCGATCACGGAGATGGAATGCTCGGGATGAAACTTCTTCATCAGGAGCGCGAAATAAAGACCTGCGGGACCACCACCGATACAGACGATGCGCATATCCTAGTCCTCCTGACGTTCATTATTTTAAGTTTAAACTATATGGCGTTCGATCGAAGCGTCAAGCGGATAATTCCCTCGACATGCTTTTATCGGGCCGCCTCCTCACGCTTCGCTTTTCCGCTCCAGCCAGCCCGGATCGTATTCGGGAAGCGGAATGGCATCCAGAAGCGCGCGGGTATAGGCGGCGGAAGGGTTTGCGAAAACCTGCTCGCAGGGACCTTCTTCGACGATCCTTCCAACCCGCAATACATAGACATAGTCGCAGACGGCGCGGATGACAGAGAGATCATGGCTGATGAATGCCATGGCGAGCCCGAGCTCGCGGGACAGCTCCTTCAGCAGTTTCAACGCCTGGGCCTGGGTGGAGACGTCGAGGCCGGAGACGATCTCGTCGGCCAGCACGAAATCCGGCTGCACCAGCACGGCACGGGCAATTCCGATGCGCTGTCGCTGGCCGCCGGAGAGCTCATGGGGATAACGGTCGAGGCACGCGATCGGCAGGGAGACGCGATCGAGAACAGACTTCACCCGATCAAGCGCTGACGCCGTATCGCTCGCAAGCTCATGGAGCAGAAGAGGGCCGGTGAGGATGCGGCGGATCGTATGGCGCGGATTGAGCGAGGCCATCGGATCCTGGAAGATCATCTGCATGCGCCGGCGCAGCCGCCGCATCTCGCCTTCCGGGATGCGGGTGATGTCCTTGCCGTCGAAAACGACGTTGCCGGCGGAGACATCGACGAGGCGCAGCAGAGCGCGGCCGAGCGTCGTCTTGCCCGAGCCGGATTCGCCGACGATGCCGACCGTCTGGCCGCGGCCGATACGGATGTCGATGCCCTGCAAGACGGGGGTCGCCGGCTTGGCGCCGAACAGGGCGGCACGCTTGCCATAGGTGACTTCGATGCCGGTGGCGGTGAGAAGGTTGCTCTCCATCAGCTGATCCCGATCTCCCGGCGAAGCTCGTGAAAGACCGCTTCCGGCACCGGCTCCAGCCCGGCATCGGGCCGGTCGTAGCGCGGCCCGGCGGCGATCAGCGCCCTGGTGTAATCATGTTTCGGGCTTTCGAGCACGGTGCGCACCGGGCCTTCCTCGATGACCTTGCCGGCATAGAGCAGCGTGACGCTGTCGCAGATCTGCGCGACGATGCCGAGGTCGTGGGTGACGAAGAGCACGCCGGTGCCGTGCGCTTCCTGCATCCGCCGGATGAGACGGAGGATTTCCTTCTGAACCGTCACGTCGAGAGCGGTGGTCGGCTCATCGGCAACGACGAGCAGCGGATCGACAGCAAAGGCGGCGGCGATCAGGACGCGCTGGCGCATGCCGCCGGAAAGCTCGTGCGGAAAGCTTCTCATCACCCGGTCGGGATCGCGGATCTGCACGTCGGCGAGCAGTTGCAGCGCACGGACTTCGGCTGCCTTGGCCGACATACCTCGCTTCAGCTTCAGGCCGTCGGCAAGCTGAGCGCCGATGCGGCGGGCGGGATTGAGGGATGTCTGCGGGTCCTGCGGGATCAGTGCGATTTCCGAACCCATGATGCTGCGCAGTTCCGGCGGCTTCATCGTCAGCAGGCCGCGGCCCTTGAAGTCGATCCGGCCGCCGGTGATGCGGACTGTGCGCGGCAATATGCCTAGAATCGCTTTCGCGATGGTCGATTTGCCGGCGCCGCTTTCGCCGACGAGGCCGCGCACTTCGCCTTGCCTCAGCGTCAGGCCGACATCGCGCAGCACGGGCATGCCGCCTTCCCGGTCGGAGACGGCTGAAAGACCGGTCACGGCGAGCAGGTTTTCCGTCATCGTCTCAGCACCGGATCGAGCGCCCGGCGCAGGCCGCTGCCGAACTGGTTGAAGGCGAGCACCGTGGCGAAGAGCACAGCGAGCGGCGCCACCAACAGCCACCAGGCATGATGGATGAGCTGACGCCCCTGGGCGATCATGCCGCCCCAGGTCGGCGTATCTGATGAGACCGAAAGCCCGACAAAGGAGAGAATGGCCTCGACCACGACGGCGATACCCATTTCGAGGCTGACCAATGCGATCAGCACCGGAACGATATTCGGAAAGATTTCGCGAGTCAGGATTGTCATGCGTGGAAAGCCGACGGTGCGGGCGGCGGTCACATAATCGAGCTGTGCCTGGGCGAGCGTCTCGGCCCTTACAACGCGACAGAAGCGGGTCCAGTCTATGATGACGATCGCGGCGATGACCGAATGTACGCCGGAGCCGAAGACCGCGACGAGCAGTATCGACAAAAGAACGGGCGGGAAGGCCATCCAGATGTCGACGATCCGCGAAACGATCCGGTCCGTCCAGCCGCCATACCAGCCGGCGAGCAGGCCGAGGACCGTGCCGATCAGCGCGGCAAGGCTTGCGGAGACGAAGGCGACAAGCAAGGCGATCCGGCTGCCGTAGATCAGGCGGGAGAGCACGTCTCGGCCAAGGTCGTCGGTGCCGAGATAGTAACCGGGTTCGGCGCCCTCGAGCCAGGCGGGCGGCAGCGAGCCCAGCATGAGGTCCTGTTCCAGCGGGTCTTTTGGCGCAATGAACGGTGCAAGGATCGCGATGACAATCAGGAGCAGGATGAAGCCGCCGCCGAACAGCACCTTCGGCTCCGTGAGCAAGCTCCTCAGCCGTGATGGTGCGCGGTAAGGTTTCGTCTTCGGCACGGCGATGGTGACGGGCTCAGCCATGGCGGAGCCTCGGATTAAGTGCGGCGGCCAGAAGATCGACGGCGAGATTGATGACGATGAATATCGCGCCGAAGACGAGGACCAGGCCCTGGATCAGCGGCAAGTCGCGGTTGATCACCGCGTCGATCGCCATGTTGCCGATGCCGGGATAGGCGAAGATGCGCTCGACGATGACAGTGCCGCCGGCAAGGAAGGTGAATTGCACACCCGTGAGCGAGAGGGCGGGGCCGACGGCGTTGCGCAACGCTTCCTGCAGCACCAGCCGGAATTCCGACATGCCCTTCAGCCGAGCCAGCAGAACGTAGTCCTGCACCATGGCCTCCAGCAGGGCTTCCTTGAGGATGCGGGTGATGACGGTCGCGAGCGGCAGGGCGAGCGCCAGCACCGGCATGACCATGTGGGCCGCGACATCGAGAAAAACGTCGAAGCGCAGGCGTACCAGGCTTTCGAGCAGATAAAAGGAGGTCAGGAAATCAATCGAGAACGTCGGATCGATGCGGCCGGAAAGCGGAAAGACCGGAATGAAGACGCCCAGCACAAGGACGAGCGCGAGCGCCCAGACAAAATCCGGCACGGCGAGCAGCACGCCGTTGGCGGCATCGATCGCCGGTTCCAGCGGCGTGCGGCGGAAGAGCGTGCCGGTGACCGCCACAGTACCGCCGATCAGGATCGCGACGATCAGGGCTGCGAAGGCGAGCTCCAGCGTCGCCGGCAGACGCCCCAGCAGCAGTTCCAGAACGTCACGGCGGAGCGAGATCGACGTGCCGAAATCGCCGACCAGCACCGCTTGCAGCCAGACGGCGAATTGCGCCGGCAGGCTCAAGTCAAGGCCGTATTTGGCACGCAACGCGGCGATATCGGCTGGGCTTGCGCCCGGCGCGATCATCATGGCGATCGGGTCGCCCGGCACGACTCGCAGCAGCATGAAGACAATCACGGCGACGCCGAACAGCGTCACGGCGGCCATGATCAGTCGGTTGAGGATGGATAAGGCGATCATTGGAACTCCTTCTCCCCGTTGGGGAGAAGAGGGACTTCAATCTCAGGCCTTCGATACCAAGGTCGGCTGCAGCGCGCCGGAGACGTTCGGCACGACCTTCAGCTTGTCCTTGTAGACGATCGGCTGGACGTACTGGAGAAGCGGGATCACGTAACCCTGTTCGGCGATGTATTTGCTGACCGCCTTCCAGCCGTCGATGCGCTTCTTCTCGTCCTTTTCACCCCAGAGCGGCATGATCATGTTGTCGAGATCGTCCGTGTTCCAGACCGAGTGCGGTGAGGGACCGAACATGGCAAACCCGGTCGAGGTGGTCGGATCGCCGATCGCATTGCCCCAGTTGTAGAAGGCGGCCGGTGCCAGCTGGTCGGCGGCGCGCAGCTCGTAATGCTTGGCGATCTCGTAGACCTCGATCTCCGCCTCGATTCCGACGCGGCGCCACATGCCGACGATCGCCTGGATCATTTCGTAATCCTTCGGCTTGAAGCCGCGCGTCGTCTGGATCTTGAACTTTGCCGGCTTATCGGTGGAATAACCGGATGCGGCCAGGAGCTCCTTTGCCTTCGCCTGGTCGTAGCCGACCTTGATCGAGGCGTCATAAGCGTCGTATTCCGGCGCCTCGAGCGTGTCGATCGGCACACCGTAGCCCTTCAGCAGCCGGTCGACGATCGCTTTCTTGTCTATGGCGTGATGGGCGGCGAGACGCACGTTCTTGTCGAGCATCGCATCGACATTGTTGATGAAGATCATGCCGATGTCGGAAATCGGCGCTGCAACGCCCTTCAGTCCCGCCTTTTCCTTCAGGCGATCATATTCCTCATAGGGAATCTCCAGCGTGATGTCGGAAGAGCCGGATTCGATTTCGGCGACGCGGCTCGTTGCATCCGGCACGAACTTGAAGACGACGGTGTCGAAGGCCGGCTTGCCGCCGAAATAATTCGGGTTGGCTTTGAGCCGCAGGAAGGCGTTGCCTTCATAGGCGTCGAACATGTAGGGCCCGGTGCCGACCGGCTTCTTCTCAAAACCCTCCGCGCCGACCTTCTCATAATAGGCTTTCGGCATGACGTAGCCGGTGAGGAAGGCCATCCACTTGAAGAAGGTGGGGTCGAACTGCTTCACCTCTCCGGTGATGCGCTTGCCGTCGATCTTGTAATTGCCGGCGGTCGACCAGACGAACTGGATCGGATTGCCAGTTTCCTGCCTGGCGGCACGCTCCAGCGACCAGACGATGTCTTCCGGCGTGAAATCCGAGCCGTCATGCCATTTGACACCTTCGCGCACGTCCATCCAGACTTGCGTCTTGTCGTCGTTCCAGCCCCAGGCGGTGAGAAGTCCCGGCTGGAAGGAAAGGTCGGGACCCTGCCCGATGAACTGGTCGAAGACCGAGCGGTAGATCGCCTGGATCGTCGGATTGACGGCGGAGGGACCGACCGTCGGGTCGAAGGACGGCAGGTTGACGTTGTAGGCGATGGTCAGCGTCGAGCTGTCCTGCGCGAAAACTGTATTACGTCCGGAAAATACGCTTGTCAGAAAGGTGGCCGCGCCCAGGCTCAAGGCCTGGCGCCGGGAGAGCGTCATCATGATCCAACTCCATTGTTCCCACTCGGCCAAACTTGCGGACAGGCGGTCCGTGTCAGGCTCGTTTGTTGAATGGTTGAACGTTAAAATAAGTGCTGAACGGCGGCAAGGGTTATTTGTAACCAAAGCGAGAGATTCTTGCGGCAGTTCATCCAAATAATATGCATAAACATATAAAATGGTTCTTAGAAACTTCTGAAGAGGCTCCCCGGAAGGCTGCGATAGGCCCGGCATCTCCGCAGCCATTTGTGAATTGACAAACGCATGACGTGGAAAATATGCTTTTGCAAATGTTTATGGCTTGAAGCCGAAAAGGCAAAAGGGGAACTGCCATGGCCGAACGATCTTTTGCCCGTGAAGTGGAAGATTTGAAGCTCGGGGAAGGCGAGATTTTCCGTGGCGAGGGCATCCTCGCAATCACCAAGGCGCTGCTCCAATCCGGGGTTTCCTACGTCGGCGGCTACCAGGGTTCACCGATCTCGCACCTGATGGACGTGCTGGCCGACGCCAAGGACGTGATGGAGGATCTCGGCGTGCATTTCGAGACCTCGGCGTCGGAGGCCGCCGCTGCCGCCATGCTCTCCGCCTCCGTCATGTATCCGGTACGTGGCGCCGTGACCTGGAAGTCGACAGCGGGTACCAACGTGGCGTCGGATGCGCTCTCGAACCTTTCCTCCGGCGGCGTGAACGGCGGCGCGCTGATCATCCTCGGTGAGGATTTCGGCGAGGGCTCCTCGATCATGCAGGAGCGATCCCACGCCTTTGCCATGAAGTCGCAGATGTGGCTCCTCGATCCGCGTCCGAACCTGCCGTCGATCGTCAAGGCGGTGGAAGACGGCTTTGAGCTTTCGGAAGCCTCGTCCACCCCGGTCATGCTGGAAGTGCGCATCCGCGCCTGCCATGTGCACGGCCAGTTCGTCGCCAAGGACAACAAGCGTCCTGCCTATACGCTGAAGCAGGCGCTGGAGAATCCAGTCCGCGACGTCAACCGCATCGTGCTGCCGCCGGCGAACTTCATCCATGAAAAGGACAAGCTGGAGCGCCGCTGGCCGGCTGCCGTCAACTTCATCAAGGAGAGAAAGCTCAACGAGTTCTTCGGTCCGGAAGAAGGCGAGATCGGCATCGTCATGCTGGGCGGCATGTACAACGGCGTCATGCGCGCCCTTCAGCAACTCGGCCTTGCGGATGTCTACGGCAATTCGTCGATCCCACTTTATGTGATGAACGTCGCCTATCCGATGGTCGACGACGAGGTCGTCGATTTCTGCATCGGCAAGAAGGCCGTCATCATGGTGGAAGAGGGGGCGCCGGAATATATCGAGCAGTCGCTCCACACGCTGATGCGCCGCCGTGACATCCAGACCAAGGTGCATGGCAAGGACATCCTACCGCTCGGCGGAGAATATACCGCGCCTGTCATGATGAAGGGCCTGAAGGCCTTCATCGAGATGTACGACCGGATGCTGCTCGGCAACCAGCCGCCGGTGCCGGACCCGACGCCGATCCTCAACGATCCGAAGGTGAAGGCGCTTGCCGAAGTGGTGCCGGCGCGTCCGGCCGGTTTCTGCACGGGCTGTCCCGAGCGGCCGATCTTTGCGGCCATGAAGCTGGTCGAGAAGGAGCTCGGCGAGCATCACGTCTCCGCCGATATCGGCTGCCATCTCTTCTCCATCCTGCCGCCTTTCAATATCGGCGGCACGACCATGGGCTACGGCCTTGGCCCGGCGTCCGCCTCGGCTTTCAATGTGGAAGCGGGAAAGCGGTCGATCTCCGTCATGGGCGACGGCGGCTTCTGGCACAACGGCCTTGCGACGTCGGTCGGCAATGCGGTGTTCAACAAGCAGGACGGCGTCATTCTCGTCGTCGACAACTATTATTCGGCGGCGACGGGCGGGCAGGACATCATGTCCTCGCGTGCCAACAACCCGAACCGAAAGACGAACAACACGATCGTCAATGCGGTGAAGGGCATCGGCGCCACCTGGGTGCGCCAGATCGACCGCACCTATGATGTCGCGAAGATGCGCGACACGCTGAAGGAAGCGCTGACGAGCAAGGAAAAGGGGCCGAAGATCATCGTCGCGTCTTCCGAGTGCATGCTGAACAAGCAGCGCCGCGTGAAGCCGCAATTCGCCAAGGCGGTGAAGGACGGCCAGCGCATGGTGAAGGAGCGCTTCGGCGTGGACGAGGATGTCTGCACGGGCGATCACGCCTGCATCCGGCTCTCCGGCTGCCCGTCGCTTTCGGTCAAGCACACCGACGATCCCCTCAAGGACGATCCGGTCGCAGCGATCGACAATTCCTGCGTCGGTTGCGGCAATTGCGGCGAGGTTTCGGAGGCGGCGGTCCTCTGTCCGTCCTTCTACCGCGCCGATGTCATCCATAACCCGACCGGCTGGGACAGGTTCGTCTCCCGCGTGCGCAATGCGGTGATCGGCTGGCTGCAGGCCCGCCGCGCCGCCGGCCGCGTCGTCTTTGCGGATTGAGGGTCGGGCGATGAACGAGACCGTAAACCCGAAGACGTTGATTGCCTCGGACAAGCCGCTCACGCTCGCCGTTCTCGCCATGGGTGGGCAGGGGGGCGGGGTGCTCGCCGACTGGATCGTCGGCCTTGCCGAAAAACAGGGCTGGATGGCGCAATCGACTTCCGTGCCGGGCGTGGCCCAGCGCACCGGCGCGACGATCTATTATATCGAGATGCTGCCTGCCAGGGACGGCGTCTCGCCGATCTTTTCGCTGATGCCGACGCCCGGCGACGTGGATGTCGTGCTCGCCGCCGAACTGATGGAAGCCGGGCGCTCCGTGCTGCGCGGCCTCGTCACGCCCGACAAGACGACCTTGATCGCTTCGACCCATCGTTCCTTCGCGGTCGGGGAGAAGGAAAAGCCGGGCGACGGCACGGGCGATCCGACTGTGGTGGTCGGCGCCACGGACTTCGCGGCCAAACGCACCATCGCCTTCGACATGGATACCCTGGCGCTGAAGAACGGCAGCGTCATCTCCGCGTCGATGTTCGGAGCGCTTGCCGCGGCCGAGGTGCTGCCCTTTTCCAAGGAGGCCTTCGAGGCGACGATCCGCGGTGGCGGGAAGGGCGTCGAGCCGAGTCTCAAGGCCTTCAATGCGGCGTATGACCGTGCGAAGGCCAAGCCGCGCGAGGAAATCGCCGCCTCACCGCCGAAACGCTTCGACGCCATGCCGGAAACCGCCGGCCATCCGCAGCTCGACCGGCTGGTGCACCGCCTGCGCGCCGAGTTTCCGGAAGCGGCCTGGCCGCTGCTTTTTGCCGGCATCAAGAAGCTTACCGATTTTCAGGACCCGGCCTATGCCGCCGAATATCTCGACCGCGTCGGCAAGCTTCTCGCCCTCGACCGCGCCAATGGCGGTGAGGAAAGGGATTATGCCTTTACGGTTCAATCGGCGAAATATGTAGCTGTGGCCATGGCCTATGACGATGTCATTCGCGTCGCCGACCTGAAGACGCGCGGCTCGCGCTTCGATCGTGTCCGCAAGGAGGTCGGCGTCAAGCAGGATCAGATCCTCTATATGACCGAATACATGCATCCGCGTATGGAGGAGGTCTGCGGTACGTTGCCGAGGGGTCTCGGTCTTTGGGTCGAAAACCGTCCGAAGCTTTTCGCCTGGCTCGACCGCCGCATCAACAAGGGCCGGCGGGTACAGACGGGCACCCTTTTCTGGTTCCTGACGCTTTATACGCTCGCGGCGCTGCGCCGCACGCGCCGCGGCACGCTGCGGCATATGCGCGAGAGGGAACATCGGGAAGCCTGGCTCAATGCGGCCGCCTCTCTTCTGCCGCGGAACTACGATCTCGCGGTCGAGGTGATCAACAATCGCCGGCTGGTGAAAGGCTATTCCGACACGCATGCCCGCGGTCTTTCGAAGTTCGATCGTGTGATGTCGGCACTGACCGCACTACAGGATCGTGAGGACGGTGCAGCCTGGATGAAACGCCTGCGGCAGGCGGCACTTCTCGATGAAAGCGGCATCGCTCTCGACGGCGCGCTCAAGACGGTGGCGACGCTTTAAGCATATCAGACACATTTACGCCGCGATCCCGTTGCTTTTGCTGCGCTTCCGATCAAAATCTATACGCGCAGCTTCTCAGCATCGGCAATTGAAATGGAAACAACGGATCGTCAGCCTAGCCGCTTTCGAGACCTTCTTGAGGCGTACCGCCCTTACCTCATCGCTCTGGCGATGCTGGCGGTTTTCGCATTCACCACGTTTGCGATCTATGATCTGACCACCGAGGTGAGCTATGACGATGTGATCGAAGCACTTGGCAATACACGCTGGTCTTCGATCGGTCTTGCCGTCTTTTTCACCGCATTGAGTTTTGCCGCCCTCGTCGGCTACGACGTGAACGCGCTCACCTATATCGGCCGGTCGCTGCCTTTCGTGCCGGTCGCCATGACGGCTTTCAGCGCCTATGCGGTCGGCAACACGGCCGGTTTCGGGGCATTGAGCGGTGGTGCCATACGTTTCCGGGCGTATTCGCGGCTCGGCCTTTCGCCGGACGATGTCGGCCGGGTCATCGCCTTCGTGACGCTGGCTTTCGGCCTCGGGCTGCTCTCCGTCACCGCGCTTGCCTCCCTCGTCACCGCGCCGAGAATCGGAGCAATCCTGGGAATAGAGGGCGGCTGGGTCCGCGCCGGAGCGATCCTGATCATCGTGGTGCTTTCCGCCCTGGTGATCCTCGGACGAGACGGGCGGACGATCTCGGTCGGCGGGCTGAGCATCCGTCTGCCGGATACCCGCACGTCTTCGCAGCAGTTCCTCATCACGGCGCTCGACATCGCAGCCTCGGCATCCGTCCTTTACGTCCTCCTGCCACAGACGGAGATCGGCTGGCCGTCCTTCCTGGCGATCTATGCTACCGCTGTCGGCCTTGGCGTGCTGAGCCACGTGCCGGCCGGCCTCGGCGTCTTCGAGACGGTGATCGTCGCAGCCCTCGGCAATACGGTCAGCATCGATCAGGTACTCGGCAGCCTGGTTCTCTACCGTGTCATCTATCACGTACTACCGCTGCTCATCGCGACATTGGTGGTGATCGGCGTCGAAATCCGCCAGCTTGCCTATCATCCGGTCGCCTCGACGCTTCGAAAACTGGAATTCCGGCTTGCACCGCCGCTGCTTGCGACATTCGCGATCATCGCCGGTGCCATGCTGATCTTTTCCAGCGTGACGCCGACGCCGGATTCCGACCTCGATTTCCTTTCCGGCTATCTGCCGCTGCCGTTCGTCGAAGGCGCGCATTTCATCTCCAGCATTCTCGGCCTCATCCTGTTCGTAGCAGCACGCGGGATCGGCGCACGATTGGACGGGGCCTGGTGGACAGGGATGATCTGCAGCGCGCTGGCGCTCGTCTTCGCCTTCGTGCGCGCGATCGCCCCCTTCGAGGCAGCGTTTCTCATCGTCCTTCTGGCAGGTCTTTTTCTCAGCGCAAAGCAGTTCGACCGTCGCGCGTCGTTGTTCGGCCAGGTGCTGACGCCGAGCTGGATTGCGGCAATGTTCATCATCGTGGCTGCGGCGGTCACCATGCTGCTCTTCGTCTACCGCGAGGTGGAATATAGCCATCAGCTCTGGTGGCAGTTCGAATTCTCCGAGGAAGCGCCCCGCGGTTTGCGTGCCGTTCTGGGGCTGGCGATCTTTGCGGCAAGCATCTCGCTTTTCAGCCTGCTGCGGCCGGCTGTCCGCCGTTCGCCGCTTTCGACCTCCGGCGATCTCGACCGCGCGATCGAGATTGCGATGGCGCAGGGCAATGCCGACGCCAACCTTGTCAGAATGGGCGACAAGCGGCTGATGTTTTCTGACAGCGGCAAGGCTTTCATCATGTACGGCATCCAGGGCCGTTCGTGGATCGCGCTTTTCGATCCGGTCGGACCGCAGGAAGAAATGGCCGATCTCGTTTGGCGTTTCGTCGAGGAGGCGCGCACCCAGGGTGGGCGGGCGGTCTTCTACCAGATATCGCCCGGCCTTCTTTCCCATTGCGCCGATGCAGGGTTGAGAGCCTTCAGACTCGGCGAACTGGCGATCGTCGATCTCTCACGCTTCGATCTCAAGGGCGGGCGTCTCGCCGGGCTTCGCCAAGCGCTCAACAAAGGCGTGCGCGAGGGGCTGGAGTTTTCCATCATCGATCCGCCGGACGTGATGGCGTCGATCGAAGAGCTGAGGCGGGTTTCCGACGCCTGGCTCGCCGAGCATGATACGCGCGAAAAAACCTTTTCGCTGGGCGCCTTTCGGGACGATTATGTCGCTTCCCAGCCGGTGGCAATTCTGCGCAAGGCGGGACAGATCGTCGCCTTCGCAACGCTTTGCGTCACCGATACGAAACAGGAGGGAACCGTCGATCTGATGCGCTTCTTGCCGGATGCGCCGAAAGGTTCGATGGACTTTCTATTCGTGAAGATCATGGAATATCTTCGCGATGCCGGTTATGCACGTTTCAATCTCGGCATGGCGCCGCTTTCCGGCATGTCCACACGCGAGGCGGCGCTCGCTTGGGACCGGATCGGCAGCGTGGTGTTCGAGCATGGTGAACGGTTCTACAATTTCAAAGGGTTGAAGGCTTTCAAGTCGAAGTTCAATCCCATTTGGGAGCCGCGTTATCTGGCTGTGGCGGGCGGCGTCAGCCCCGCCATCGTGATGATGGACGCGACGCTTCTGATCGGCGGCGGCTTGAGAGGAGTGGTCGGTAAATGATGTCTCTGCGGTCTTTTTGCATCGTGCTTGCGGGTCTGTTGTTCTGGACCGTAACGGCTGCTGCCCAGCAGCAGGATTATCAGACGGGCATGATCCCGTCGCCGCACATCATGCTGCCGAACAACGGCAACGATCTGCAGGGCATCGTTTTCCTGATTTCGGATGCGCAGGGCTGGGGCGCCGAGGAGGAGACGCAGGCCCAGGCGCTGCAGAATGCGGGCGCCGCCGTCGTCGGCATCGACTTTCCCAGCTACATCAAGTCGCTCGCCGCCGATGACGGCGATTGCATCTATATGGTCTCCGACATCGAGGACGTGTCTCAGCAGGTGCAGCGGCGGATCGGCAACCCGAACTACCGGCACCCGATCGTTGCCGGCATCGGAGAGGGTGGCGCTCTGGCGCTGGCGATGATCTCCCAGAGTCCCAATGCGACGATCGGCGAAGCGATCGCAGTCGATCCGCTGGCGGGAATTCCACTTGCCAAGGAGCTCTGCACGCCGGCTTCGAAGCAGGTGGTCGGCAACCGGATTGTTTACGGCTTCGACGACGGGGCCCTCCCTGCTGCCGTGACGATCGTCTCGACCATTTCCGGGGACGCTGCCGGCAAGGCGCACGGCCAGCGCCTGAAGCAGGAACATCCGGAAGTGGAGCTTGTGGATTCCGGCGAGACACCGGATGCGGCCTTGTCCCGGGTCCTCCTGGAGCATATTGCGGCTGCGGGCCAGAACAGCCAGCCGCTCGACCTGCCGCTCACGGTTCTCGACGCCAAGCCGGCCATGAACACCATGGCGGTCATCTATTCCGGCGACGGCGGCTGGCGCGACCTCGACAGCGAAGTGGGCGGCTACCTGCAATCCCAGGGCATTCCGACGGTCGGAGTGGATTCGCTGCGCTATTTCTGGTCCGAGCGCACGCCGCAGGGAACTGCCGACGATCTCGCGAAGATCATCGAACACTACCGGCGCCATTGGGGGGTCGAGAACGTGATGCTGATCGGTTATTCGTTCGGCGCCGACGTGATACCTGCAACCTACAATCTCCTGCCGGCCGCCGACAAAGCCAGAGTGAAGCAGATCACGCTGCTCGGCCTGTCCCATGAAGTGGACTATGAAATCTCCGTCACCGGCTGGCTCGGCGTCGCCTCGGACGGCGGGGGCGGCGATCCCATGAACGATATCGCCGAGATCGATCCGAAGCTCATCCAATGCGTCTACGGCACGGATGAGGATGACGATCCCTGCCCCATGCTCAAGGACCGCGGCGTCGAGGTCGTGCCGATCGACGGCGGACATCATTTCGATGAGAACTATCAGGCGCTCGGCAAGCGGATTCGCGACAGCCTGCAGGGGCGCTTGAAATAGACGCTTTGGTTTCTTCTTCGCAGGTCGCCCGGAGCGTCTCCCGTGCCCGGCAGTATGTTTCAGATCTCGTGCTTGCGGATGTTGACGAGAATTTTGTGGAGCGTGCCGGTGAAGGCGCGATATTCCTCTTCGTCGATGCCGTCGAACATCCTCAAGAGCGAATCGTACATGGCCGGCCAGAAGCGCGCGAAGGCCGCACGCCCTTCTTCCGTGATCGTCACATCGCGGATCCGCATGTCCTCCGGCCGCGGCGTGCGGCGGATGTAGCCCTGTTCCTCGAGTGAATCGAGCGTTCGGCTCATGGTGGATTGCTCGATAACGGCGAAGACCGAGAGTTCGTTGATGGTGAGCGAAGCGGAGACGCTCAAGACCGCGAGCGTACGCATCTTGGCAGTCGACAGGTCGTATTCCCGCAGCTCCTCCGCCATGTTGGAGTTCCAGCGGGCGATGATGCGGTTCATCAGGTAGGGCGCAAAATGGTTGAGGCCGATCTCGCCCATGGTCGGACGGTCCACCTGATCGCCTTCCTGATGCCGGCGCAGCACCACGCCTGAAAACCGTTCTGCCATAAGCCCTCTTTATGTCTCAGGCCGCCGCGTCTTCAGCGCAGCGACGATGCCAGCAGAAAGCCGGAGCCGCCCGCGAGCCCCGGTCCCGGATGGGTCGAGGCGCCGATATGGTAAAGGCCCGGCACGTGGGTGCGGTGGTTAACAGACGACTTGAAGGGCCGCCAGAGGAAAAACTGGTCCAAGCCGCAGAAGCCGCCATAGGGATCGCCACCCACAAGGTTCATGTTCATTCCTTCGAGATCGGCGGGCGAATAGGCCCGGCGGGCAAGTTTTATCTCCGAGAAGTTCTCGATGTGGTGGGCGAGCAGCGCCTCTATCCGATCGGCATAGCGCTCGCGCACGTTCTCGCTCCAGCGGCCATCGGCCGGTATCTCGATCTCGCCGGCGGCATCACCCTTGATGAAGCGCGGTGCTTCGGGCAGCTGAAGCCACAGGATCGATTTTCCTTCCGGCGCTCTCGATGAGTCGAAGCTCGCCGGCTGGCCGACGCAGACCGTCGGTTCGGCAGGAAGCAATCCGCGTTCGCATTCGTTGGTGGCGCGCGAAACACCGTCGAGGCCCGGCGTCAGATGCAGGAGCGCGACCTTGCCCAGTTCCGGATCACCCTTCCAGCGCGGCGGCGCGGAAAGGGCATAATGAATCTGCATGTTGCCTTTGCCGTAGCGGTAGCGGGCAACGCCTTCGCGGATTTCTTCCGGAGCGGGCTGCGGCCAATCCTTGAGCAGTCGGTCATAGAGTTGGTGGGGCGTCGTGGAGCAGATGATCCCCGATGCTGCGTCGATCGCTTCGCCACCCGAGAGCCGTACGCCAGCGGCTTTGTCCCCGGCGTCGGAGAGAATGCGTTCGACATCGGCGCCGGTGCGGACCGCACCACCTTGATCGGCGATCAGCCGCTCGAAGGCTTTGACGAGATTGACCGCACCTCCCTTGACGATCGGGCAGCCGGCAAGCTCGATCGCGAAACCGATCACTTTGATCATTTCGGCGGAATAGGCGCTTTCCGGCGAAAGCCCGCAATGCAGCACCCATGGAGCCCAGAGGGCATGGGTAGCATCCGATTCGTATGTGGTTTCGAGATAGCCGCGCGCCGGCGTCAACGCATCGCCGAACCAGGCGGCAAGCCGGCGCAGGCCTTTGCCCCAGCCCTGCCTGGCGACGGTTCTCAAGGTCGTGCCGGACCAGAGCGCGCCGCCGAGCAGCGAGAAAAGAAAGGGGGCATCCGCTCCGAGCAGGTTCATTTCCCTGTCGAACGTCTTGCCGTCGCCCGCCGCCAGAGCCTCGAAGGTTGCGATATTGCGCTGCCGGTCCTTTGAAAGGATGACCGACGAACCATCGGGCCGCAGCACGCCTGTCGGCAGGTCCGCATGGGCGAATTCGAGGCCGCGCGCTTCAAGATCCTTGCCGAGCGCACCATAGGCAGGAGAGGTGAGGAAGAGCACCATCGTGGTTGCCATCACGTCGTGAACGAAGCCGGGTTCGGTGATCTCCTCCGTATGGAGGCAGCCGCCGATGCGGTCGTTGCGCTCCAGGACAAGTACCTTTTTGCCCTTCTTGACGAGCATGGCGGCGGCGACCAGCGCATTGATGCCGCTGCCGACGATGATGTAATCGAAATCCGCCATGCCGCCTTCTCTCCGCCGGATACAGAAAGGGCTGGACCGCGAGCGATCCGGCCCGGAAGGCTCAGCCGGCGATAAGCGCCAGCGCGCGGACCGGCGAGCCGGTGCCCTTGACGATCTTGAGCGGGGCGGCGATCAGCACGGCACCTTTCGGCGGAAGCTGGTCGAGGTTCGAGAGCGAAGCGAGACCATACTTGTTGTTCTTGTGCATGAGGTTGTGCGCGGGGAAGGGTGGGTTCATGCCGCCGGCCGAACCCGCGTCGGTGCCGACCGTTTCCTGACCCCAGCCGATGATGCCCTTGGACAACAGGTATTCGATCGCTTCGGCGGTCGGGCCCGGAGAGTGCGGGCCGTTCTCGTCGGCGTTGAGGAAGGTTTCGGTGGAGCCGTTGCGCTTATACCAGTCGGAGCGCATCAGCACCCAGGTACCGGCTTCGATTTCGCCGTGCTCGGCTTCCCATTCCTTGATGCTCTCGACGGTCAGCAGGTAGTCCGGGTTTTCGGCGGCTTCCTTGGAGCGGTCGATGACGTTGACGGGAGCGACGAAATTCTGCGGCGGAATGGTATCGGTCGTGTTCTTCGGATTGTCCTTGCCGGTGATCCAATGACAGGGCGCGTCGAAATGGGTGCCGGTATGCTCGCCGAGTTCCAGCCAGTTCCAAGCCCAGAAGGGGCCGTCCTGATCGTAGGCCGAGATCGTGTGGACGGCGACCTTCGGCGTGTTCTTGCCGAACTGCGGCGGGAGGTAGAGGACGGGGGTGTCCGGACCAAGCGGCGCCGTCAGGTCGACCACCTTGACCGAGCCGGAAAGAAGAGCAGAAGCAAGACTGGAAAGAGCGTTGGAAGACATGATCAGGTTCCCCTTGAATGACCGGTTTCGTAAGCCGGGCGGCAGCCGGTTTCCTCTCCGGGTGCCGCTTACCGATAGCGGAGCCTATTGCAGAAAATATGAGGATGCAAGCAATCCGGCGGAGCTTCTCTTTGCAATTTCTGCCCATCTGAGCCGGACCGAAGAAGGAGCGGAACTCGCCTCAAGTCGGTGCATAGCTATGCGGAGTGTCTGCCGCCATACACGGCTCCACGCCCGCAGGTTGACTGAGGCTCTTGATGTGTTTTGGGGAAAATGTATGCATATGGATAAATAAAGAAACTGAGGGGACGAGGATGACAGCCTATGATGCGGTGGTGATCGGAGCCGGCCATAACGGGCTCGCGTCGGCTATCCATCTCGCCGCGCAAGGCTGGTCGGTGGCGGTGATCGAAGGCAGGGACGAGCCGGGCGGCGCGGTGAAAACCCGCGAATTGACGCTGCCGGGCTTCCGGCACGATTTCGCCGCCATGAATCTCTCCATGTTCGCCGGTTCGCCGTTTTTTGCAGCCTATAAGGAAGAGCTGATCAGCCATGGGCTTGGCCTTGTTCCGGCCAAGCATTGCTTCGCCAGCGTCTTCCGGGACGGGACCTGTCTGGGTGTCTCGACCGACATCGAGGAAACCGCCGGCGCAATCGCCGCGATCTCTTCCGCGGACGCCGCTGCATGGCGGAAGCTTTTTGCCGAGTTCGGGGCCGATGCACCGCATATCTTTGGATTGCTCGGTTCGCCCATGCCCTCTCTTGCCGCCGCGAAAGTGGTCTGGAAAGCCTGGCGCGAGAGGAGAAGCGGTTGGCTCTACGACACGGCGCGCATGCTGCTCGCCTCGCCGCGGGATTTCCTCGACGCCCGTTTCCAGAACGACAAGGTCAAGGCGATGATGAGCGCCTGGGGCCTGCATCTCGATTTCGCTCCAGATGTCGCGGGCGGTGCGCTCTTCCCTTATCTCGAAAGCATGGCGAACCAGGCTTTTGGAATGGTGATCGGCCAGGGCGGCGCCGATACCATCGTCAAGGCCATGACGGGACTTCTGAAGGCCAAGGGCGGCGAACTGCTGCTCGGCACACCGGTGGAGAGGGTCGAGGTGTCGAGCGGCACGGCAACCGGCGTAAGGCTCGCAGATGGTCGGGTTATCGCTGCGCGCAAGGCGGTCATTTCCAACGCACATCCCAAACTGCTCTTCGGCAAACTGGTCGACACCGATCCGGCACGTGAGGCTTTTGACCGCAGAATTGCGAATTTCCGCGCCGGTCCGGGTACGATGATGATCCATCTGGCGATGGAGGACCTGCCGGACTGGAAGGCTGGCGAGGCTCTGAAGAGTTTCGCCTATGTGCACGTGGCGCCTGATCTCGCCATGATGTCGCGGGTTTATTCCGAGGCTATGGCCGGCCTCTTGCCGACGGAGCCGGCACTGGTGATCGGTCAGCCGACGGCGCTGGATCCCTCCCGGGCGCCGGAAGGCAACCATGTGCTCTGGGTGCAAGTGCGCGTGCTGCCCGCGGAGATCCGCGGTGACGCGTCGGGCATGATCGCGGGCACCGACTGGGATGAAGTCAAGGAAGCTTATGCGGATCGCGCGCTGGATATCCTTGAGGGTTACGCGCCCGGCATGAAAGCAAAAATCCTCGGCCGGGCAGTCTTCTCGCCGCTCGATCTCGAGCGGGAAAACCCGAACCTCATCGGCGGCGACAATCTTTCGGGAAGTCACCATCTCGACCAGAATTTCCTGTTCCGGCCGGTCGCAGGTTATTCGCGTTACAGGACGCCGGTGAAGTCGCTCTATCTCTGCGGCGCCTCGACGTGGCCGGGAGCGGGCACGGGGGCCGGTTCGGGCTTCATGCTGGCGAAGATGCTGGCCGGCAAGCGCTGAGCGCACGAACCTTTGACATTTCAAATATCAGCTTTTAGAGCTTTCCCCGGTGAAAGAGGCTGCATTCGGAATGGCAGAAGCGGAAGCGATCAACGTCGATCTGGAGATCATCGTGCATGGGGCGCAGGGGCGCTCGAAGCCCGAATTGCGTCTCTGGTTGCGCATGCTCTCGACCACCAAGCTGATCAGCCAGGAAATCCGCCGGCGGCTGAGAACCGAATTCGGCGCGACGCTGCCGCAATTCGATCTGATGGCGCAGCTCTACCGCGAGAAGGAGGGCCTGCGCCTCGGAGAGCTTTCGAAGCGCACCATGGTGACGAACGGCAATGTCACCGGCCTTGTCGAGCGGCTCGAAGCGGATGGTTATGTCCAGCGGGTGACGCCGGACGGCGATCGGCGCGTTACCGTCGCGAAGCTTACCGAAAATGGCACGACGTTTTTTGCCGCGATGGCCGCCGCACACGAAAGCTGGCTGCAGGAGATGATGGCGGATGTCGATCCGCACATGATTACGGCACTCTGGTCCGAAATCGGAGCGGTGAAGAATTCAGCGAGCAATCATCTTTCCGGCGCCGTCTTCGAATAGTTCTCGAACTACCGCTTCTTTTCCTTGTTGAATTTCTTTTCGAGCAGGCTGACCAGCCGCACCATCGGCCAGAGGAAGGCGATGTAGATCAGCGCCGCGCCGATCAGCGGCGTCGGATTGGCGTGCAGCGCCTGGGCATCGGTCGCTTCCTTCAGGAGTTCAGGAAGGGCGACCGTCGAGGCGAGCGACGTATCCTTGAACATCGAGACGCAGTTGTTCGTCATCGGCGGGATGACGATGCGGATAGCCTGCGGCAGCACGACCTTGCGGAGCGTCACGAGAAAAGGAAGGCCGAGGGCGGAGGCGGCCTCGAACTGGCCCTTCGGAATGCTCTCGATGCCGGAGCGGAAGACCTCGGCCGAATAGGCGGCCATGACGATCGAGAAAGCGAGCCCCGCGGAGGTCCAGGAGGAAAGCCGGATGCCGACAAAGGGAAGCGCGTAATAGATCATGATCAGCACGACCAGCATGGGCGCGGCGCGGAAGATGTCGATATAGAGCACCATAAGGTAGCGCACCGGCTTCGGGGCGTAGAGACGCAGCAGCCCGATCACCAAGCCGCAGGGAATGCCGAAACCGATGCCGGCGATGCCGAGCAGGAAGGTGTTCACCAATCCGCGCAAGAGCGGGAAAAAGGAGAGGCCCAGGACTTCGAGATTGAAGAATGTTTCAAGGAGGGTCATGTCCGTCTGCCCTATGGGTCATGAAAATGCCGGCCGTCGCCGGCCGGCATGATTGAAGTGGAAGCGACCGGTAGCCGGCTCAGGGTTTCGGCAGGGGCTGTTCCACGGCGGAGGCGGAGCCAGCGGCCGGATCGCTGCCGAACCACTTCTTGTGGATGGCCGCGAGCGTGCCGTCCTTCTTCATCGCGGTGATAGCATCATTCGCCTTGAGAAGCAGCGGGTGGTCCTTGCTCATCATTAGGCCATACTGTTCGCCGGTCTTGATGCGAACCTTGACGGCGAGGTCCTTCATCTTGAGGAAAGCGTATTCCATGCCGGGAACGTCGCTGACGGCAGCGTCGGCGCGGCCGGCGGAGAGATCCATCAGCAGGTCCTGCTGGGCATTGTAGCTCTTGATTTCGCTGATGCCGTATTTCGCCTGGTTGTCCTTGCTCCACTTGTCGCCGGTGGAGCCGGCCAATACGCCGACAACCTTACCCTTCAGATCCTCGACCGCGGAAAGGTTCGCTTCCTTGCGTGTGGCGATACCCATGTCGGAATCATAATAGGGCTGGGTGAAGGACTGGCTGGCGAGGCGCTCCTTGGTGATGGTGATGGAGGAGATCGCCACGTCGATGCGCCTGGAGGAGACGGCGGCGAACAGAGCCTGAAAACCGAGGTCGGAAATTTCGACCGTCATGCCGAGCCGTTTGGCTACCTCATTGACGATGTCGACCTCGAAGCCCTCAAACTTGCCGTCCGCTGTCTTGTATTCGAAGGGCGGATTGCTCGGATAGGAGCCGACGACGAGCGCTTCGGCGGATGCGAGGCCGGCGCCCGCAAGGGACAAGACGGCAGCGCCCGCAAGGCCCATGAAGGCGCGGCGGAAAAGGGTCATGGTCATGATTTCGTTCCCTCTGTTCGTGACCGGAGGCTCTCTCCCGATCAATCTGTTCTTTCTTCTTGGCGATGAATGGAATGAACAGGATCGGGCTCTCCCCCAAGAGCGATGCCGCAAGCGTTCCATATCCTCTTTCAACGCGCGTTTGGAGGGGATCGTGATGCAAAATCCGGCCGGTTTCAAGCGAAAAGATTGAAGCTTAAATCATGTCCCGCATGGGTGTTACCGGCGGTAAAGCGCATTGTAAAAATAGTTTAGGCCTAAACTTGTTTTTCCTCGGCTATGGTCCGATAGTGAGCCAATCGATCGGGGAACGAGGCCGCCGCCCAAGCGTTGCGACCTTAGAAAAGCAGGAAATCCAGCCATGCGTTTTGCCTATTTCGCCTTCTTTGAGAACACCGACGGCAGCCAGCTTGCCGTGAGCGAGGCGGATGTCGAGACCGTTGCGGAGATCGTCAGACTGACACCGGGGCTTACATCGGCGAATTTTTATACGCCCGAGACCACCGACGACATGTTCAATGCGAAGGAACTGCCGCCGGTCTTCGGCATGCAGCTTTATTTCAACGAGCTGACCGAGCTTGAGGACGCCATGGCGCCGGCGGGCCACCTGCAGCAGCTCGCGGCTTCCGGCGTGCTCTCCAGCATCCGCGGTGCCAGGGCGACGCAGCAGGCCATGTATGTGCGGCCTTTTCCGGTCGACGACGGCAAGCTCGATGTCGAAAAGAACGGCAATCCCTGCTCCTACGTCGTACATTATACCGGGCCGGCCGAGGACCTGAACGTCTGGATGCACCATTATGTCAGCCATCATCCTCAGGTGATGCGGACTTTTCCGGGCATCCGGCAGATCGAGGTGCTGTCGCGCATCGACTGGTGCGGTTTCCTGCCGTGGGAGCGGGTCAACCACATGCAGCGAAACCGGGTGATGTTCGACAGCCCGGCAGCGCTGCAGATGGCACTGCAATCGCCTGCGCGCATCGCCATGCGTGAGGATTTCAAGACCTTTCCGCCCTTCGAAGGCGGCAATTCCCATTATCCGATGGAGACGCGGACTATTCGGCCCTGAACGATAAAGCGGTCATCCGGGGCGAAGCTATTCGACCTGATAGCTCGCCTCCGAAAGCACCGGCGACCATTCCATGTTGACGTCGTCCGGCGGCACGGCCGCCAGCAGGCTGCGGGTATAGGGATGCTGCGGATCGGCAAAAACGGTTTCCGTTTTGCCGCTTTCGACCACTTCGCCGCGATACATGACCATGACCCGATCGCAGATATAGCGCACCACCGAAAGGTCGTGCGAGATGAACATCATCGAGAAGCCGTGTTCGTCGCGCAGCTTCAGGAGCAGGTCGAGAAGCTGGGCCTGGACAGAGACGTCGAGGCCGGAGACGATCTCGTCGGCGACGAGAATGCGCGGGAGGGTGCAGAGCGCGCGGGCGATGTTGACGCGCTGTTTCTGGCCGCCGGAAAGCTGAGAGGGAAAACGCATGGCCGCATCCGGCGGCAGGCCGATTTCCTTGAGCAGCTCGGCGGCCCGGTCCATGCGTTCACGGGTGCTGTTGTGCAGGCCGGTCGCCTCGTTCGCCTGAGTGACGATGCTGCCGATCCGCCGTCGCGGGTTGAGCGCCGATTGCGGATCCTGGAACACCATCTGGATATATTCCCGGCGATAGGCCTTTTCCGCATTGTCGTTTGCCGTCACGTCGCGGCCGGCGAGCGTGATCCTGCCCTCGGTCGGCGTATCGAGGCCGACGACCAGGCGGGCGAGCGAGCTCTTGCCGCTGCCGCTCTCGCCGACGATCCCGACGAATTCGCCCTCGCCGAGGGTGAAATCGACACCGTTGACCGCCTTGAAGCTGCTGCGCCTGGCGAAGGGGCTCCAGGCGGTCGTATAGGCCTTGGTAAGCTTTTCGCCCAGCAGATGCGCTTTGGCCGACGTGGCCTGGCGGCGGGGAGCCAATGGCGGCGGCACGATCTCCGGCGTCTTCTCCGTACGGATGCAGGCGGCGATGTGGTTCGGCCCGATATCGGCAAGCGGCGGCTCGCTCTCGGTGCAGGCCTCGACTGCATTCGGGCAGCGTGAAGCAAAGCGGCAGCCTTTCAACTCCTTCAGGACGCGCAGGCCCGGCATGCGTTCCGGCAGGATGAAGAGGCCCCGGCGCGGGCCGCTGATCGTCGGGTTGGCGAGCTGCAGACAGCGCGTATAGGGATGTGCCGGTGCAGAGAACAGCTGTTTTGCAGGCCCGCGTTCGGCCGGACGGCCGGCATAAAGCACCATGATCTCATCGCTGATCTGCGAAGCCAGCCGGAGGTCGTGAGTGATGAAGATCACCGCCGTGCCGTCGCGCTTCTGCATTTCGGCAATGAGCTTGACGATGCGGGCCTGGATCGTCACGTCGAGTGCGGTGGTCGGCTCGTCGGCAATGAGGAGGCGCGGGTGGCTGGCGAAGGCCATGGCGATCAGGATGCGCTGGCACATGCCGCCGGAAAGCTGATGCGGATATTTATCGAGCAGCGCTGCGCCATGCGGCAGATGCACCGCCTCGAATTCCTTCAGAGCCCGTTCCCGCCAGTTCTCGCCGGGGGCAAGGCCGATGCGCAGCAAATGTTCCTTCATCTGCTGGCCGACGCTCAAGACCGGATTGAGGCCTGAAAGCGGTTCCTGGGGGATGAAGGCGATGTCGCGGCCGAGCAGGCTGCGGCGGCGTTCCGGCGCCATACTCACCAGGTCTTCGCCGTCGAATTCCAGCGTGCCCCGGGTGACCGCGAAACCGTTCGGCAGATATTGCGAGATGGTGCGGCCGATCATCGACTTGCCGGCACCGGATTCTCCGACGAGACCGAGGATCTTGCCTGGCTGGAGCGAGAAGTTGAGATCGGTCAGGACCGGAAAGCTTTCCTTCCCGCCGAGCGATTCAACGCAGAGGTTGTGTGCGGAGAGGATAGGCCCAAGGGAATTGGTCATCAGGTGCGCTCCGTCTGCGTGAGGCGCGTATCGAGGGTGCGGCGCAACCCGTCGCCCAAGATGTTGAAGCCGAAAACCGCGAAGAAAATCGCGAAGATCGGCGCGATCAGGTTGAACGGGGCTTCGTAGATGTTCTGGCGGGCATCGGCGATCATCTGGCCCCAGGCGGCGGTTTCCGAGCCGACGCTCATGCCGACGAAGGAGAGGATCGCCTCGACGATGACGGCAACGCCCATTTCCAGGCTCATCAGGGTGATGAGCAGCGGCAGCGTGCCGGGCAGGATTTCACGGGTGATGGTCCGCCAGTGGGAGAAGCCGACGAGCTGGGCGGCAGCGACATAGTCGCGCCGGCGCAGGACGATCACCTCGCTTCGCAGCACGCGACAGAAGCGCGTCCAGTCGACCAGGATGATTGCCAGCACGACATTGCGCAGGCCCGTGCCGAGGCCGACCATGAGGATGAGAGAGAGGATGACCGGCGGGAAGGAGAGCCAGATTTCGACGACACGGCCGATCAGCCAGTCGACCCAGCCACCGAAATAACCGGCGATATGGGCGAAGAACGCGCCGATGATCATGGCACCGATGGAGGCGGTGAAGGCGACAGTCAGCGCCACCCGGGCACCGTAGATCAGCCGCGACAGGATGCAACGGCCGAGACTGTCCGTACCAAGCGGAAACATGGAGTCACCACCGTCCGCCCAGGCCGGCGGCGTCAGGATGCTCAAGAGGTTCTGCTCGTTCGGATCGTTCGGCGCCAGATGGGGCGCGAAGATCGCACAGACGGCAAGGATGAAGATGATGACGAGGCCGGTCTGGACACGGCCGGATTTCAGCCAGAGCGGAAGCGGTCGCATGTCAGCGCATCCTCAGTTTCGGGTTGAGGATCAGGTAGAGGCTGTCGACCACGATGCTGATCACCAGAACGGCGATACAATAGGTCAGCCCCGCACCCTGGATGATCGGCAGGTCGGCGTTGCGGATCGCATCGACCATCAGGTTGCCCATGCCCGGATAGGAGTAGATGATCTCGACGAGAAGCGTGCCGCCGAACAGGAAGCCGAACTGCACGCCCATGAGGCTCAATGTCGGCAGGATGGCGTTCTTCAGGCCGTGGCGGATCAGGATGCGCTTTTCGGAGAGACCTCGCAGCCGCGCCTGCTGGATATAGTCGTCCTGATAGGCATCGAGCAGGCTCGACCGCAGCACGCGCATGAGTGAGGGCGAGAGCGCGATGCCGAGAGCCAGGCATGGCAGGATCATGTGCTGCAGGGCGTTGAAGAAGGTCGAGATATTGCCGGTGATCAGGCTGTCGATCAGCAGAAAACCGGTAACGACGGGACGTTCAAAACCGGGGCTCAGCCGCCCGGTGAAGGGCAACACCTCGAAGAACACGCCGAAGATCAGCAGAAGGAACAGGCTCCAGAGGAATTCCGGCAACGAGAGAAGCAGAATGGAGAAGAAGTCCATCACGGCTTCGGCGCGGGTACCGCGTACATAGAAGAGGAAAAGCCCGCCGGCGAGGCCGAAGATGGTGGCGACCACCATGGCAATGACCGCAAGTTCGATGGTGGCGGGCAGCGTCGAACCGATCAGGGACGTCACATCCTGCCGGAAGTGAATGGAGCGGCCCACATCGCCCTCAAGCAGCTTGCCGAGCCAGATGCCGTATTGCTCGTAGAGCGGCCGATCGAGACCCATCTCCGTGCGCATGGCCTCGACTTCCTCCACGGTCGCATTCGGCGGCAGCGACATGGCGGCCGGATCGACCGGGAGGATGCGCAGGATGCAGAAGAGAAGCGCGGAAACAATGAGCAAGATCGGTATCGCGGTGAGGACGCGCTTTACCAAGAGCTTGGCAATGGTCGCAAACATGCGTTTGCCCCGTATTACGATGTCAGGGAAAGGGTCCGGACGCATCCGGACCCCTCGAGATTTCATTCAGCCAGCTTATGACCAGGACATGGTGCTGCCGAGAACCCAGGCATTGCCGTATTTGACGTAGTTGAGGTTCTTCTTGCGCACCAGTGTCTGGACGCTCTGCAGGATCGGAATGTTGGCGCCCGTTTCGACGGCTTCCTTGGCCACGTCCTTGTAGCCGGCGATGCGCTTCTCATAGACGGGTTCGACAAACAGCTTGAGGATCTTGTCGCCGATTTCCTGACCCTTCCACGCGCCGAACGGCATCTTCGGGTTCATGAGATAGCCGGA
Source organism: Neorhizobium sp. CSC1952 (assembly GCF_030378245.1). Lineage (NCBI taxonomy): Bacteria > Pseudomonadati > Pseudomonadota > Alphaproteobacteria > Hyphomicrobiales > Rhizobiaceae > Neorhizobium > Neorhizobium sp. CSC1952. The sequence goes on from NZ_CP128416.1 coordinate 2,056,932, forward strand.
GAAGATCTCCGGGTCGCCGGTGGCGTTGTCGAAGCTGTAGAGGGTTGCTTCCGGCAGCTTGCCGCCGCGGTTCAGCTCGAAATATTTCGAATATTCGATCTGCTGCAGCTCGACTTTCAGGCCGACCTTCTGCCACATCTGGACGAGAGCGCGGGCGATGTCGAAATCGCTCGGAAACTGGCCGTTGGTGGCTGCCAGCGTGAAGGTCGCGGGCTTCTCGGCCGTGTAGCCGGCATCGGCCAGCAGCTTCTTCGAGAGTTCCGGATCGTAGGAGAACTTGTAGTCCTCGATATAACCCGGCGTGCCCGGCGTGGCCGGAATGGAGAGCGGAACGGCGGCACCGCCGTAGAAGGCCTTGGAAAGCGCGGCCTTGTCGATGGCGTGATGGGCGGCAAGGCGAACGGCCTTGTCGGTAAAACCCATGTCATTGCGCATCTGGAGCAGGATCAGGCGGGTGAAAGGGTTGATCTCGGCCGTCAGGCCTTCGGTCTTGCCGAGGCGTTCGGCTTCGCGAACCGGAATGTTGACGGTCAGGTCCACCTGGCCGGACTGGATGGCGGCAGTGCGGGCGGACGGATCCTTGATGATGTCGATCGTAACGCGCTTGATCTTCGGCTTGGCGCCGAAATAATCGTCGTTGCGTTCGAGCACGATGCGCGAGTTCATCTGGTAGTCAACGAGCTTGTAAGGACCGGTGCCGACCGGCTTTTTGGCGAATTCTTCCGGCCCGACGGATTCGACATATTTCTTCGGCACGAGATAGCTGCCGAGGAAGGCAAGCCATTGCGGGGCGGTCGGAGTAGCAGCGGAGAACTTCATGACGCCTGACGTCGGCGAGGTGATCTCGATATCGGTCAGCGTCCGCCAGGAGTTGGCGATATCGAGCTTCAGGCCCGATTTGATGCGCTCGACGAAGGTGTACTTGAAATCCTCCATCGTCATAGGGTCGCCGTTGTGGAACTTCACGTCGCTGCGGATCTCGAAGGGCATGGAGAGGCCATCCGGCTGCAGTTCCCATTTGGTGATGAGATTGGGAACGAGCTTCAGGTCGGGCGCCTGATCGAGCGGCTGATCGAAGACCAGCTTGAAGATCGGCTGCGCATCCGGAACGAAGCGCAGGTTCGGGTCCCAGGACGGGACGTCGCTGGGCCAGCCGATGGTGACGTTGTCGGAGCCTTGAGCAAAGGCAAAGGTGGCCTGCGAGAGCACCGAGCCGCCGACGGCGGCAAGGCCAAGCATCTGCAGGAGATTTCTGCGGTCGATTTCGAAAGTCATGGCGATCCCTCTGGTTCTTTCCATCGGCACAAAGCCGACGGACCTGCGGCGGTTTTCTGAAAACAAGCCTGCAATCCTGCCAGGGGCTTCTGATAGTCCTGTCCGATGCCGTTCTTTGCGGCAGTCCCCATAACAATTGAGGGGATGGTAGAACGAGGTATAAATTACTTCAAGCCTAAAATTTCGGATGGTTCAAAATTGAAAACCAGGGCGTTCCAGGTGAGCGGAAAGGCCGGAAAGCCAAGGCTTTTCGCGCCAACGGAAAGTTGAAAGTTCGTCAGCCAGCAATCTTGCGGCGGCATCCGAGACGCCCCGCTCGTAAAAATCCGTTGACGTCCTTTCCTGTTATTTTATGCTTAAAATGTCTTTTGGAGAAAAGCGTCCATCGGTTCAAGGGGAGTCTCATGATCGATCCGCATTGCCATTCCAGCAGTATCATGGTGGAGCGTCCGGCGGCGGCCGCTTTCGAGCTCATGTCGGACGGGCTGAAACAGGGACAGTGGGCCTGGGGCAGCCTCAACCGAACCGAGGTGGAGCCAGGACTTTTCTGCGGCACGTCAACATTCACCGGCAAGCAGACATTCGTGCGGTTGAATGTCGACCGGGCCCGCTTCCAGGTGGACTACGAGGTCGGCGGCTCCAAGGAGGCCATGCAGTTCCGCAATATGTCGCGGGTCATTCCGGGTGAGTTGCTGCGCATGGGGCCGGATAAGTGCGTGGTGACACTGCTCACCTGGCGATTGGAGACGCAGACGGATGCGGAGTGGGTCCAGTTCGGCACGATTCACGAGGCCGAGATGTTCCTGATCAAGGGCCTGCTTGAGCGAGCATAAGGACGAGAGATGATGCATTCTCCCTATCTGCTCTTCGAGCATCGGGCGCTGAAAAATCCGGATGCGCCCATGCTGATTGCACCGAAGAGCGCCAAGCTGCCATATGCACCGGACGGTTTCCGTTACAGCTACGGCGAGGTTTTCGCGCGCGCCGGCCTCCTGAAGCGGAGGTTTGCGGAGGCCGGATACGGAATCGGATCGCGAGTGGCGCTGCTCCTCGAAAACCGGCCCGAGTTCTTCGACTATTGGTTGGCGCTGAATGCGATCGGCGTTTCGATCGTGCCGATCAATCCGGACCTTCGCCGGGACGAACTGCTCTTTCAGCTCGACATGGCCGAGGCGCCGCTGATGGTCGTGGTGGCGGAACGGCTGGATGAGTTGCGGGATATCAGCCCGGAAAAAGTAACGGTAATCGCCGTTGGCGACGACATTCCATCGTCTCCGGAGCCTTACGAGGCGCGTCCGGGCGGGCCCGAACAGGAATGTGCGCTGCTGTTCACGTCCGGCAGCACCGGCAAGCCGAAAGGCTGCATTCTGTCCAACGCTTACTTCGTCACCGTCGCCGAATGGTACACGACCCAAGGCGGTATCGCGCAAATGAGCGAGGGGGCCGAAGTGGCGCTGACGCCGCTGCCGATGTTCCACATGAATGCGCTCGGCTGCACCGCCGTCGGCATGATCATGAAGGGTGGCGCGATCGTGCCGCTTGACCGTTTCCATTCAAGCTCCTGGTGGGATTCGATCGCCGATTCCGGCGCGACCATCGTCCACTGTCTCGGCGTCATCCCCGCGATCCTGCTCCAGCTTCCGGTCGTCGAGGCGGAGCGGGCGCATCGGGTGAAATTCGCGCTGGGACCGGGCGTCGATGCGCGGCACAAGATCGAGTTCGAGGAGCGCTATCGCATTCCCATCGTCGAGGCTTGGGCGATGACGGAGACCGGCGGCCGAGCCGTGACGACGACGGCGGCGGATGAATATACGCCTGGGCTGCGCTGCATCGGCCGACCGCGCGTCGGCATGGATTTCCGCATCGTCGATGACGCCGGCAACGATGTCGAACTCGGCAAGCCGGGCGAACTTCTGGTGCGCGCCGAGGGGGAAAATCCACGCGACGGGTTCTTCAGCGGCTATCTGAAGGACGAGAAGGCGACGGGTGAAGCCTGGGAAGGCGGCTGGTTCCATACGGGTGACGTCGTCTATGCCGATGACAAGGGGCTTCTTTATTTCTTCGACCGCAAGAAGAGCATCGTCCGCCGCAGCGGCGAGAATATCGCCGTTTTGGAAGTCGAAGCAGCCCTTGCCAAGGACCCGGACGTGAAGGCTTCCGCCGTAACGCCGGTGCCGGACGAGTTGCGCGGCGAAGAAGTCTTCGCCTTCGTTGTCGAAAACGAGGCGGCGGAATTGGGCGAACCGACGGAGAGGGCGAAGCGGATCATCGATGCGGCCAGCGCCCATATCGCCTATCACAAGCTTCCCGGTTACGTCGTCTTCATCGACAGGCTGCCGGTGAGTTCCACCCAGAAACTGCAGCGCGGCGAGATCAAAGCGATGGCCGCCAAGGCGGTCGAAGATGGTTCGGCGATCGACCTGCGCAAGCTGAAAGCTTCGATCCGCAAGACGGGCTGACGCGGCTTTCGCGCTCCGACATTGTTTGGTATATGAGAAATCAAAGCTAAAATTCTTATATGGAGGCTTGCATGACCCCGGAAAAGATTCTCTACGAGACTGCCGTTACCGCCCATGGAGGACGAGAAGGCAAAGCTCAGAGCCTCGACGGCAATTTTTCTGTCAATCTTTCCGTCCCGAAGGGGCTTGGCGGACCGGGCGGCGAAGGCACCAATCCGGAGCAGCTTTTTGCCGCCGGTTATGCAGCCTGCTTCCTCGGGGCGGTCAAACTCGTTGCCCGCAACAGGAAGATCGCGTTGCCGGACGATGCCTCGATTACCGCCAAGGTGGGGATCGGTCCGGTGCCGGTCGGCTACGCGCTCGCGGTCGAACTCGTCGCGTCCCTGCCCGGTGTGGATCGCGTCGTGGCGGAGGAGATCGTCGCCGGCGCGCATGAGCGTTGCCCCTATTCCAATGCAACCCGCGGCAATGTTGACGTGAGGCTGACGGTCGCCTGATGGTCCTTTCCCGCGCGCGGCAGTCTTACGATGGCGTAGTGCTGGCGGTGCCGGTGACGGTGCCTTACCAGCGCTATTCCATCGAGACCGCGCATTGGTGGATGGGCAAGGCGCTCAGGGCGCTGGCGGAAGGTGCGGGCGTCAGCCATAGGGATTTCGACGGCTTTTCGGTGTCGAGCTTCACCATGGGGCCGGACAGCGCCATCGCGCTGACCCAGCATTTCGGTCTCACGCCGCGCCATCTCGACCACGTGCCGATGGGTGGCGCCTCCGGTATCGTGTCGATCCGCCGTGCTGCCCGGGCCGTGCAGGCGCGTGATGCGGATATCGTCGCCTGCGTCGCGGCGGATACGAACCAAGTCGATACGTTCCGGAAGACACTCGCCAATTTCTCCCGCTTTGCCCAGGATGCGTCTTACCCCTATGGCGCCGGCGGGCCGAATGCGAGCTTCGCACTGATCGCCCGGCACTACATGGATACCTTTGGCGCGACGCGCGAGGACTTCGGCAAGCTCTGCGTCGCCCAGCGCGACAATGCGTTGAAGAACCCGTATGCCCTGATGAAGAAGCCGCTGACGCTGGAGCAATATCTCTCGGCGCGGCCGATCGCCGAGCCCTTCCATCTGTTCGACTGCGTCATGCCCTGTGCCGGTGCCGAGGCATTTCTTGTGATGCGTGAAGAGACCGCGGCCTCGCTCGGGCTGCCTTTCGTGCGGCTTCTCTCGGTGATTGAGCGGCACAATGCCTTTCCGGACGACCCTGTGCAGGTGCGCGGTGGCTGGGTGATCGATCGCGACGAACTCTACGGCATGGCGGGTGTCAAACCCGATGATATGGATTTCGTCCAGACTTATGACGACTATGCGGTGATTTCGATGATGCAGTTCGAAGATCTCGGGTTCTGCGCCAAGGGCGAAGGTCCGGATTTCGTGCGGCAGCACACATTTACCATCGACGGCTCCTTTCCGCACAACACGTCGGGCGGTCAGCTTTCCGTCGGCCAGGCAGGTGCGGCCGGCGGACATCTGGGTATCACCGAAGCGATGCGTCAACTGCTGGGGACGGCGGGAGGCACGCAGGTTGGGGATGCGAAGCTCGGCCTCGTTTCCGGTTTCGGCATGATCAATTACGACCGCGGGCTTGCCTCGGCGGCCACCATCCTGGCGAGGGCGTGATGACCGAACCGCTCTCAAAACCAAACCGCAAGAATCCGCTCGTCCGAACGAGGCAGCCGCTTCTGCCGCCTGCTTCCCGCAGTTGCAAGGCGCATGGATTGACCCTTGCCGCGGCGGCGGGCCGCTTCATGCTGCAATGCTGCGGCGGGTGCGGGCAGTATAGTTATCCCGTCCGCGAAGCCTGTTCGAATTGCCTTTCTGCCGATCTGCCGTTCAAAGATGCGCCGACAGGCGGGGTGCTGCTTTCGGAAACCCGGATCGAGGTAACTGGCGATCCTTATTTTCGCGAGCACATGCCCTGGCGCACCGGTCTCGTGCGGCTCGATTGCGGGCCAAGCGCGGTCGTACATCTGCATGGCGATTGCGGCGGGCCGGGCAGTCAGCTCTCCTTGTCATTGCAGCTCGACCGCGCCGGCCAGGCCGTGCTCTTCGCTAGACCCGTTTCGGAGACGCCTGATATGGAAGACGATCCTCAATGGCGGGAAATGACCGCCGATCCGAAATACCGGCGGGTGTTGATCACCGAGGGCCGCAGTCCTGTCGCCGTGGCGCTGGCGATTGCGCTGAAGAAAGCGGGCGCCGCGAAGGTCTTCGTCGGTGTGGCAGACCGATGGAAGCCGTTCGAAGAGCAGAAGGCCCTCGAAGCGATCGAGGGCGTCGAGTTCGTCGATCTGGACCTGACCAGCGAGCGTTCCGTCCAGGAGCTTGCGATGGATATCGGGGCCAAAGTAGAAATCCTGATCAACACCGCCGACCATGTGCGGCCCACACATCTCTTCAACGCCGGGGCGATCAATACCGCGCGTGACGCGATGGACCATACCGTAATCGGCCTGATGCGGCTTGCTCAGGCCTTCGGACCAGTGATGCGGTCGCGGGGCGCCGATGGCAAGACTGGGGCCGTTGCCTGGGTCAACGTACTTTCGGTTCATGGGCTCAGCAACGTGCCGCAGTTCGGCGTGCATTCGGCCGCCCACGCGGCCTGTCTTTCGCTGTCGCAATGGCTGCGGAGCGAGCTTCGGCAGGGCGGCGTGCGAGTGATCAACGCTTTCACCGGGCCGCTCGACACGGAATGGTTCCAGACCGTACCGCCGCCCAAAGTGGCGCCGAAGGCTCTGGCCGATGCCATCATGGACGGGCTGAAGCGCGGATTGGAAGACATCTATGTCGGCGATGTCGCCAAGGATATCGAGGCGCGGCTGTTCGACAATCCGAAGGCGGTCGAGCGGGAGGCAGGCCAATGAACGGAGACATCCTCGCCACCTTCGCGGGTGCGCTGGCGAGCGGACAGATCCGCGTCGTCGATCTTACCCACACGCTCTCGCCGGATTTTCCGGTTATCGTCATGCCGCCGGAGCTCGGCCAGTCGGCGCCGTTCCGCATGGAGCGGGTTTCCCGTTACGATGCGGCCGGGCCTGCCTGGTACTGGAACAATCTTTCCTTCGGCGAGCACACGGGCACGCATTTCGACGCGCCAATCCACTGGTATACGGGCCGCGACCTGCCGCTCAATTCCGTGGATACGCTGCCGCTGTCCGACATGATCGCGCCCGCCTGTGTGATCGACTGTTCCGCCGAAGCGGCGAAGGATGCGGATTTCCTGCTGACGGTCGCGGACGTGGCCAAATGGGAAAAGAAGCATGGCCGCATTCCGCCGCGATCCTGGGTGCTGTTGCGTACCGACTGGTCGAAGAAAACGGGTGCAGCCTACGCGAACCTGCTGGCCGATGGCGCCCATACGCCAGGGCCGGATGCGGAGGTGATGCGCTTCCTGGTCGGAGAACGGGAAATCATAGGCTTCGGAACCGAGACGATCGGCACGGATGCCGGGCAGGCCGGGCATTTCTCACCACCTTATCCGGCGCATCACTATCTGCATGGTGCAGGGCGATACGGGCTGCAATGCCTCGCTAATCTGGACCAACTGCCGGCGAGCGGAGCGATGATCGTGTCCGCGCCGTTGAAGATCCAGAACGGATCGGGCAGCCCGCTGCGCGTGCTGGCGCTCGTTCAGGAGCGTTCGACCGGATGAGAGCCGCTCGCTACGCGGCGGGCTGCGGTGTCGTAGAAGCTCGTCAGCAGTTCCAGCATCTCCGTCGCGTCGCCGAGCCCCTTTTCAGCGTGATCCATCTTCTGGATCAGCGATACCAGCAGGTGCCGCCGCAGCGCCCGATAGTCCTGGGTGAGCTTGGTGCCTTTGCGGGTGGGTGTATAAAGCGTGTCCTTGCGAGACCTGCCTTTCACGCGTTCGATGAGCTGCAGGGTCTGCAGCTTCTTGATGGCGTATTGAATGTTCGCGGTGTCGTCGCGGCCGAGCAGGCGGGAGATTTCGCCCAGTCCTTTCGGCTTGTTGCGATAACGGATCGTGTGCAGGATGGCGGTGTCGAGGCCGCTCAAGCCGGCGCCGGCAAGTTCGCTCGAGCATTCCGACTGCCAGCGCAGGAAGGCTGCGGAAATCCGCCACAGCGACCATTCGAATTCCGTGAGCGCCGCTTCCGACAATTCGATGCTGGCGTCGTTCAGCGGGTTTTCGGGCGTGGTCGGCGATGTCATGCGGTTCTCCGGGCTATTTCAGTACCGGGAGTAAAGCCTTAAATTCATGTTTTGACGAGAACGAATTCGCGCGAACAAGTGAACGAATGAGGGGACAATGCGCATCTTCTGGCAAAGCTTCATCGACGCCACCGCGAGCGCTGCATATATGAAGCGGCTTTCGGACTATCTGAACGGCATTGCCGAACCCGGCACGACGGTGGATGTCTTCGGCATCAGTCCTCCGGACCGGCATTTCGGGCGGCTGGCGGAATTCCGCTGTGCGGCGATCGCCATCGACAACGGACTGGAAGCGGCAAGCCGCGGCTATGATGCCGTGGTCATCGGCCATTTTCAGGATCCAGGCCTTTACGAGCTCAAATCGGCCCTGACGATCCCGGTGATCGGCACGGGTGAGGTCTGCATGCACTATGCCGCGCGGCTCGGCCGGCGCATGGCGCTCGTCACGCTCGACGACGTCTTCCAGGTCTGGCATTACGAACAGGCCGATCTCTATGGCCTCGGCAGCCGCGTGCGGCATGTGGCCGGCCTGAATTGCGAACCGGCGGATTTCAGCGCCGCTTTTGCGGGCGATGACGAAGCACGCCGGCGGATGCTTGCAAATTTCGCCGCATGTGCGGAGCCGCTGGTACGCGACGGGGCGGATGTGGTCGTGCCGGCGGGCGTGCTTCCCGGCCTGCTGGTGGGTGGCGAATACGGGTTCAAGGTGCTGCATGCGCCGGTGGTGAACACGGCGGCGGTGGCTCTGAAGAGCGCCGAAATGGATGTGCGGCTCCAGAAGATCAACGGCATCGAAGTCAGCCGCGGGCCGTTCTGCGCGCTCGCCAACGGGGGTGCGATCGAGGATTTTCGAACGTTCGTCGCCAAGGGCCGTCAGACACCGTTGTTCCCGAGCGGGACCTGAGTGTTACATGACCAATATCAGGCGTCCACGGGAGATGGCGCCTTTTTCCACCAGCCTGTGGGCTTCGGCCGCTTCGAAAAGCGGCATGGTGCGGGCGACCTGCGGTTTGATGACGCCGGCGCCAGCCAGCTCCATCATCGCCTGCAGCGCGGATTTGTCGTCGGTCACCATGGCACGGGTGACCTTTACCCCGAACTCGGCGCCGCGATCCCTGATCGGGTCGGCCACCAACCAGACGAGGTGGCCGCCCTTTTTCAGGACCTTGTAGGACTTGTCGTGGATGTCGCCGCCCATCAGGTCGAAAACGATGTCCTGCTCCTTCAGGAGCTCGGAAAAGTCCTCCTGATCGTAGGCGATCGCCTGGTCTGCTCCAAGACCGAGCACATAGTCCCGGTTGGTCGAGCGGCAGGTGGCGGTCACCCGTGCCCCGAGATGGTGGCAGAGCTGGACGAGGAGACCTCCGACAGCACCGGCACCGGCGTGGACGAGCACCTTGTCGCCGGATTTGACCTCGGCCGTGCGCACGGCGATCCAGGCGCTCAAGCCGGCGTTGGTCAGCGCGACGGCTTCGACAGTTGACAGATTTTCCGGGATTTTGACCGCATTCTTCTCGTCGAGGGCGATCATTTCGGCATAGCCGCCCTGGGCGAAGACGCCGGCCATGACGGCAACTCTATCGCCGATCCCGAATTCACTTGCGCCTTCGCCGACGGCAGTCACCGTACCGCCGCCGTCGCGGCCGGGCACGCTCGGCATCGGCAGCGTGAAATGGCTTTTCAGGTAGCCGGCGCGGAGCTTCCAGTCGAAGGGCGTGACGCTTGCGGCTTCGAGCTTGACGAGAACCTGACCCGGCCCGGCAACCGGATCGGGCAGGTCGACGCAATGCATGACTTCGGCCGGGCCGTGCTCGCTGTACTGAATGGCCTTCACGTCCTCACCCCCTGAAATTGACCGGATATTTCGGCTTCTCGCCTCTCAGCACGGCAGCGACATCCGCAAAGACCTTGCTGCGGACTTCGGCATAGCTCTGGGTGGAGTAGTGCGCCGCATGGGGCGAGACGATCACCTGATCGAGGGCCAGGAGCGGATTGTCCGGGGAAGGGGGTTCCTTTTCGAACGTGTCGATACCTGCACCGGCGATATGACCGCTTCGGATCGCCTCGGCCAGTGCCGCCTCGTCCACCAGGCCACCGCGCGAGACGTTGATGACGAAGGCATCCTTCTTCATCTTTTCGAGCGCATCCGCGGAGATGATGTTGCGGGTCTCGGGTGTTGCCGGAATATGCAGGGAGACGAAGTCGGCCTTCCCGAGCAACTCTTCCAGAGAAACCGGATTGGCGCCGGCAGCGGAAATCTTCTCAGCCGGCATATAAGGATCGTAGGCGATGATCTCGTAGCCGAAGGCCTTCGCCTTTGCGGCGGTCAGGCGGCCGATCTGGCCGAATCCGATGAGACCCAGCACTTGCTTGCTGGGTCTCGTAATGCCGGCGCCGTCATCCATCGCGAACCAGCGACCCTTGCGGACGGCGCTGTCATAGGTCTTGAGCTTGCGGGCAAGCGACAGGATCAGCGCCAGCGCGTGGGTACTCACCTCGTCGATATTCGAATCCGGCACGTAGGTGACCTGCACGCCGGCTCTGGTACAGGCTTCCACATCGATGGAGTCGAGGCCGACGCCGAAGCGGCCGATGACCTTGAGGTTCCTGAGTTCGGAGAGGACGCGGGCGGTGATCGGCTCGCGCAGCACCATCAGTGCGTCTGCGTCTTTCGCTTCGGCGATCAGGGCGTCTTCGGTGAGCAGGGTCTTTTCGACGAACTCGGCGCCGAGACCTTCGAGATAGGCGAACTGTTCCGGTTCGACGGTGAGCATGCCATCGGTCTTGATGATCTTCATGGTTTCACCTCAGGCGTTGCGGGCGGCTGCGGCGCCGGCGGCAAGGCTCGCCCCGAGGAACATGGTGTCGCTGGCGAGCAGGTAGAAGCTGATGCCGGCTTCGGCCCATTTGCCCACATCGTCGGCCGAAGGACGGAAGATGCCGACCGCCTTGCCGGCCTTGCGGGCGGCGGTGGTGATGTTGGTGATCGCAGCGTTGAGTTTTTCCGCCCCGGCCGGCCCCATGGCATCGATAGAGACGGAGAGGTCGCCCGGGCCGATGAAGATCACGTCGACGCCTTCGACAGCGACGATTTCCTCGACATTGGCAAGTCCTTCGGCGGTCTCGATCTGGATCGCCAGGACGAGGCTTTCGTTGGCCGCTTTCAGGTAGTCGGGAATGCGGTAGCCATAGGCGGAGGCGCGGCCGGGGCCGACGCCACGTTCACCGACCGGCGGATAACGGGTCGCCATGACAGCGGCCTTCGCCTGGGCGGCAGTGGAGACGCGCGGCACCAGCACGCCGGCGGCGCCGGCATCGAGCGCCGAGGCGATCCATTCCGATCCGTGGCTGGGAACGCGCACCATGGCCGGCACGCGATGCGCATCCGAAGCGCGCACCAGATTTTCGATCAGCTCGCGATCGATCTGCGAGTGCTCGGCGTCGATGCACAGGAAATCGAGCCCCGTTGCGGCCGTTACCTCGATTGCAACGGGATGAGGAATGGCGGCGAAGGTGCCTATCACCCGTTCATAGCCGATGCACTTCTTGCGGAAATCACTCATGACGATCCTCTGGAGATTTGTCCCTTTGCGGGTTGGCGGGCGATGGCGCGTCTCGCGATCAAAATAAAGTTTAAGCCTAAAATTATTGAAGCCGCAAGCTGAATAACGAGGCGCTCGGAATAAAGCAGGGTTCCTTGTTTTGGTTATGATCCGTATACTAGTTATCGGCGATTTTCACCAGGATAAAGAGAAATCGCAGGTTTTTCCTTGAGATTTGGATAAAACAGTATACTGATTTTGCAGGAGGTTCCATGCTCAAGCCGAATGACAATCTGGTGGATGGCGTTTATTCCGACCTGCGGTTGAAGCTGCAACGGAGTGCGATTTCTCCGTCGGACCGATTGGTCGATACGGAGATTGCCGCAGCGAACGGCATTTCCCGCATGCCGGCGCGCGAGGCTCTGCTGCGGCTGGTGGCCGAAGGCTATCTGGTCGGCACGACTCGCGGCTTCATGGTGCGGGAATTGTCGCCGGAGGATATTTCCGGCCTCTTCGAAGTGCGCAGGCAGCTCGAGCCGCGGGCGGCGGCGAGCGCGGCCCGCGATATGACACCCGAAGTCGAAGAAGAACTGACTGCGGCGATGAGACGGGTCGAACAGGCGCTCGGCGCAAGCGATATCCCGGCACTGCTTGCGGCCAATGTCGATTTTCGCAATGCCTGGCTGAAGGCCGTCCGCAACCCGCATATGGCAGCGACGATCTCTCGTTTCATGGACTATTTCCAGTCGGTGCGGCTTGGAACTTTTGCCGACCCTGATACTGCCGGGCAGTATATCGACGGGCTATCGCGTATCCATGTGGCCTTTTTGGCGCATGACCCACTGATGGTGCAGGACCGGATGATGCTTTTCATGTTCGCGGCGGAGGAGGCCTATCTCTCCGTTCGCCGGCGCCAGTTGGAGGCGGAGACGGAACGTCCCGCCCGCAGAAAAAACAGAAGAAGAGGAACGGCATGATCATCAAGCAGCATCCGCTCAAGGGGCCGAGCAGGTTGAAGCTCGGCGTGTTTTCCGCCAATGCGGATGGCGGCCTCGCCATCACCGACGTGCCGGAACGCTGGCAGGCGCGCTGGGAAGACAATCTCAACGCCGTGCAGATCGCCGACCGCGGCGGCCTCGATTTCTTTCTGCCGATCGCCCGCTGGAAAGGATTCGGCGGCAAGAACCGGGTGCGCGAATGGTCCTTCGAAACCTTCACCTGGGCGGCGGGGCTTGCTTCCGTCACGGAGCGGATCGGGCTTTTCATGACCGTGCATGTGCCGCTGGTGCATCCGCTCTATGCCGCCAAGGCGCTTGCCACGGTCGATCATATCAGCGGCGGCCGTGCCGGCCTCAATATCGTTTGTGGCTGGAACCCGAAGGAGTTCGGCATGTTTGGCGTCCCCCTGGTGGAGAAGGGATACGACCAGGCGGCGGAATGGCTGGAAATCATGGAGCGGGCCTACGTATCGGACATGCCGTTCGACTACGAAGGCACCTACTACAAGCTGAAGGATGTGGTGAGCCGTCCGGCCAGCCTGCAGTCGCCGCGCCCGGTCACGATGAACGCCGCTTTCGGCGGGCCGGGCCGCGATTTCGCGGCGAAGAACTGCGAATATCTCTTCACCACCTTCACCGAGATTTCCGAGGCTGGAAAGCATGTGGAAGACATCAAGGGCCGGGCAGAGAGGCTCGGCCGCGAGGTCGGCGCCTATACGGTCTGCCACGTCGTCTGCCGCGAGAGCCAGCAGGAGGCGGAGGATTATTACGAGCGCTATGCCGTGACGCTCGCCGACCATGAGGCAGTCGACGCCCATATGGCCGGCAAGAAGGAATTTTCCCAGTCTCACGATAGGGAATCCTATGAACGATATCGCAAACGGTTTGCCGGTGGTGCCGGCGGCTATCCGCTGATCGGCACGCCGGAGAAGATCGTTGAAGATATGATCGCCATTTCCGAACAGGGGTATTCCGGCATCGCCATGTCCTTCGTCAACTACACTTATGAGCTGCCTTTCTTCTGCGACCGGGTCATGCCGCTTCTGCAACGGGCGGGGCTGCGGGTTGAATGACGATGGATTCCGTCAACGAAGAGGTCGAGGCGACGCGGCTCGCTTTCCGTGAGGGGATGTCGCGGCTGGCTGCGGCCGTGAACATCGTCACGACCGACGGGCCGGGCGGACTTGCCGGCTTTACCGCGTCGGCCGTCTGCAGCGTGACCGATCGGCCGCCGACGCTGCTCGTCTGCCTCAACCGGTCGAGCTCGGTCGCCGGCATGTTCGAGAGGAACCGCGTGCTCTGCGTCAACACGCTCGCGGCCGGCCATGAGTCGATGTCCAAACTCTTCGGGGGAGCGACGCCGCAGGAAGACCGTTTCGCGGTCGGTGACTGGATCGTGGGCAATACCGGCTCGCCGCGGCTCGTCGATGCCATCGTCTCGTTCGATTGCGAAGTGGAAAATGCGATCGAGAGCGGTACGCATCATGTGCTGTTCTGCCGCGTGATCGGCATCGCCCACGGCACGGATAATGACGAAGCGCTCGTCTATTTCCGCAGGCGCTACCATCACCTGAAATGAATGGGCCCGGCGCTGTGCCGGGCTCTCGTTTCTTACCTCGCCTTGGCGATGATCTCCCCGAGCACCGTATCGAACCGGTCGATCTCCTCGACCTTGTTGTAGTGCACCATGGAGACGCGCATGCAACCGGCCTCCATCGTGAGGCCGAGCCGTTTCATCAGGCGCGGTGCGAACATGTGGCCGTCGCGACTTCCGATGTTGTTCCTGCCGAGCTCGGCGGCGAGATATTGCGGCGTCAGGCCTGGAATGTTGAAGCAGATGGTCGGCACGCGCTTATCCACCTGGGATTCGTCGGAAATGCCGTAGATCACAGCGCCGTGCTTCTTCAGCACCGAGAGCATCTTCCTCGACAGGGTCTGTTCATAGGCGCGGATCGCACCCATGGCGGCGGCGATCGCATCACGGCGGGAATGTTCGCCGAGCGGCAGGAACTCGCGGCCGAGCTCCTCGAGGTAACGCACGGCGGCATCCATGCCGGCGACGTTTTCATAGGTGAAGGTGCCGACTTCGATCTTGTAGGGCGGAACGTTGGGAATGAAATCTTCCTTGAAGGTCGGCAGCTTCACCAATGCGTCGTAGCGGCCCCACAGGAAGCCCATATGCGGTGAGAAGTTCTTGTAGCCGGAGCAGACGAGATAGTCGCAATCCCACGCCTGCACGTCGATCAGGCCGTGCGGGCCGTAATGCACGCAATCGAGGAAGACCTCGGCGCCGGCCGCATGCGCCAGCTTGCCGACGGTTGCGACATCGACGATCGTGCCGATCGAATGGGCGGTGACGGTGCAGGCGACGAGGCGGGTCTTTTCGTTCAAAAGCGGTTTCAGGTCTTCGGGATACAGCATGCCGTCGTCGCGCATCCTCCACCAGACGATCTTGGCGCCATCTGCTTCGAGCGCCAGCCAGGTGGCGATGTCGGCGTCATGATCCATATCGGTGACGATGATCTCGTTGCGTTCGTCCAGCATCTTGGCGATGCCGAGACTGACGAGGCGGATGAAGGATGTCGCGTTCAGGCCGAACGAGATTTCTTCCGGCCGATAGGCGTTCACCAGCAGGCCGACGCTGATCCGGCCTTCCGCCACCGTACGGTCGACGCCCTGGCTGTGCAGGTACGGCGCCATGCGCTGAACGTTGCAGTCCACGAGATGGGCGGCCACGGCATCGACGACCGTCTGGGGAACCTGAGCGCCGCCGGCGTTTTCGAAGAAGATGAAGTCCTTGTATTTTTGCAGCGCCGGAAACTTGGCGCGGACCTTTTCGACCGGAAAAGCCTTGGCGATGTTGTCGCCGGCCGTGACATGCGTGTTCATGGATTTCTCCCCGGAAGCAGATTTTGGATGAAAACGGCGGTAGGCAGCAAGAAGCTTCCCTCAGTTATTTCTCGCTCATCTGCCGAATGAGCATTTGATCAAACTTTTAGATGTTCTATTGTGCCGTGGGGATTTGATCAAGGGAGAATCGCGTCACGGACAAGGGCGTCCGGACAGCGAGAAGACTTGAAGAGCGCGGCCTCTTATGCGAGGCCTGGTTGTGACGTGAAAGAATTAGAGGATAGAATGGCGGAGACCGGGCTTTCGAAGGTGACGTCGCGCGTGACCGTTCAGGATACGGTCTATGAACAGTTGCGCCGGGCGCTGATGTGGGGTTCTTTCGCACCCTCGCAGGCGATCACCATCTCGTCGCTGGCAACCGAGTTCGGCACCAGCCACATGCCGGTGCGCGAGGCGCTGCGGCGGCTCGCGGCAGAGAACGGGCTGGAGATCGGCCATAACGGATCCGCGCGGGTCCCGGCCGTCTCGCGCCGACGGCTCGACGATCTCTGCCGGGCGCGCATTGCCCTCGAGGGATTGGCCACCGAGCTTGCCGCGGCTCATATGACCGGCGAGGACATCGACCGCTCCGAAGCACTCGCCCGCGAGCATGAGGAGACCGGCAAGGCAGGCGATGTCTATGGCATGCTGCGCAAGAACCAGGCCTTCCATTTCGGCATATACGAGATGTCGGGCTCCGAAGTGCTGCCGCAGCATATCGAGATGTTATGGCTGCGCTTCGGTCCCTATATGCGGATGCTGACCAACTACGTGGAAAAGGAATTCGACAAGGGTGTCGTACACCCTTTCTCATCCTATCATTTCCAGATCGTGGAGGCATTGCGCGAGCGGAATGGCGTGCGCGCCAGGGAATTGATGGTCGGCGATATTCTTGCCACCCAGGTTCTCCTGCGAGACATGTGCCCGGATTGATCCCGGTCGGTCTCCGGGATCATATCTTTCTCACGGGCGGATTATTGGGCGAGGCCGAGCGAGGCGAGATATTCGACCGAAGCCGGAATCTTCGACTTGTCCTTGATCTCGACGATCAGGCGCGGATTGCTGGTGAGGTCGGCCAGTGCCGCGAAGACCGAGCGCCAATGAATGCCGCCTTCGCCGAGCGCCCAGTGGCGGTCGGCGTAACCGTCGGCATCCTGCAGATGGACGTGCTGCAGCCGGTTGCCGGCGGCTTTCACGTAATAGTCGACCGGCGGCGCACCGGTGGAGCCGTGCGCATATTGAGCATGCCCGGTATCGATCGAGACCGCGACCGCGGGTGAGCTGAAGCTCTCGGCAAGTGCCACGCGGGCGTGCTGGTCGATGTCCTCGATGTTTTCGAGGACGATCACCGCACTGATGTCTTCTGCCTGCTTGACGGCGTCGCGCATGGTCAGATGCACGTGCTCGATCATCCGGTCGCGCTCGCCCTTATTGTTGTCCAGGTTGTTGTAGGACCAGGTGGAATAGGGGCTGTGCGCGACCATCTGGGTGGCGCCGATGGCGGCACAGACATCCAATCCCTGTCTCAGGCGTTTGGCAACGACGGCACGAATATCCGGGTCTTGCGAGGCGATGGTAAAACCCCAGAACGGTCCGTGAATGCCGAGACGGCCCTGGTAGCCGTTGAGCAGTTTCCTGGCACGCTCCGCGAGTGCCGCCCAATCGCTGTTGAGGACATCCGCAGTGGTGAAGTCCTGCAGTTCGAGATCGCGCTGCTTCTCGAAGAGCCAGCTGCGGTGAATTTCGAGCTCGTTCAGCGTCATTGCGGCGCCGATCACGGGAAGGGAAGACATGGAAAAACTCCATCGGGACAGAGGAAATGTCGGGGAGGGACGTGCCGAAGAAGAAATCCGGCCGCAGTTTCCATTTCAGAATTTTGTGTCGGCAATATTACATTTGTAACACGGTTTCGCGAAATTTGCATCCGTGTTCAATTTCATCAAATCGCAAAGATAGCGTCACGGAACTGATACACAGTCCCGCGAAATACCCCCGCAATTTCGGGGTGGTGGCGAGCGCGAAGAATTCTCTTCCCATCGTTGCAAGCCAGGGGCGCGATCCCCCAGGTGCAAATGCCAGACTCTCCGAGCAAGCATTTCGGCTCCCGTGCAGGGGGCCGGACGAGTCCGATCATCAACCTGAAGCCAAAGGAGAGACTTCCATGGTCAACCTTACCCGTCGCAGCACGCTCGGCCTGGCCGGCGCTGCCGCCGGCTCGCTGATCCTGCCCCGCTTCTCGATCGCCCAGGGTGGAAAGCGCCCCTCCGTCACGATCGCCGTGCAGAAGATCACCAACAACAACACGCTCGACATCTGGTACGAGCAGTCGAATGTCGGCGAACGTGTTTTCTTTCCGAACCTTTGGGAAGGCCTGATCCTGCGCGACTGGATGGGTAACCAGGGCCCTGTTCCGGGTCTTGCGACCGAATGGAAGCGCATCGACGACAAGACCCTCGAATTGAAGCTGCGCCAGGGCGTGAAGTTCCACAATGGTGATGAACTGACGGCTGACGACGTGATCTTCAGCTTCTCCAAGGAGCGCGTTTTCGGCAATACCGAACCGGCCGGTGGCAAGACCATCTTCGCCGACGAGCACAAGCCGGCGACCGTCAAGGAACTGCCGGCATCCGTGCCCGGCGTGGGCCGTCGCCTGTGGCCGGCGCTCGCCGGTATCGAAGCCGTCGACAAATATACGGTCCGCCTTCACAATGCGACGCCGGACGTGACGCTGGAAGGCCGCCTCTATTCCGGCGGCAGCCAGATCGCCAATCGCCGGGCCTGGGACGAGGCTCCCAGCTATACCGACTGGGCGCGCAAGCCTGTTACGACAGGTCCCTACATGGTCGGCGAATACAAGCCGGACGTATCGCTGACCCTGGTGGCATTCGACGAATATTGGGGTGGCCGTCCGCCGCTGGAGCAGATCCGTTTCGTCGAGGTTCCGGAAGTCGCCTCCCGCGTCAACGGCCTGCTCTCCGGCGAATACGACTTTGCCTGCGACCTTCCGCCGGACCAGATCGCTGCCGTTCAGGCCGCTTCCGGCCTCGAAGTCCAGAGCTCGACCATCTGGAACCATCGCGTTTCGGTTTTCAACGTCCAGAACCCGGTTCTTGCCAATCCGCTCGTCCGTCGCGCGATGACGCATTCCATCGACCGCAAGGCGATCGTCGAAGCGCTGTGGGCAGGTAAAACCGTGATCCCGGCGGGATTGCAGTTCGAATCCTTCGGTGCCGCGGACATGTTCATCGAAGGCTGGGCACCTCCGGAATACAATCCCGAACTGGCGCGGGACCTGCTGAAGCAGGCCAATTACAAGGGTGATGCGATCCCCTACCGCCTGCTCAACAACTACTACACCAACCAGACCGCCAATGCGCAGATCATGGTCGAGATGTGGAAGCAGGTGGGCCTGAACGTCGAGATCGAGATGAAGGAGAACTGGGGACAGATCCACGATCCGGCCGGCGCCAAGGGCGTCCGCGACTGGTCTGCCTCCAACACCATCAACGATCCGATCACGCCGATGGTCGTGCAATTCGGGCCCAACGGCGAGGTCCAGCAGAAGAAGGACTGGACCAATGCCGAGCTGAACCAGCTTTCCGCGGTGATGGAGACCTCGACCGATCGTGCGCTGCGCAAGAAGGCCATCGCCCGCATGCTGGAAATCTGCGAACGCGAAGACCCCGTCTATCAGGTCCTGCATCAGAACGCCGTGTTCACAGGCATGAAGTCCTCCCTGAAGTGGAAGGCGGCTCCGGCCTTCGCCATGGACTTCCGTGCCTCGAACTGGGTTCTCTGACCGGATTCTCCGTTCCGCTCCGGCGACCTGACAGGCCGCCGGAGCCTTTTTGTTTTCTATGATGAAAATGCCTGAAGGGCCGGAGACGGCAAGAGGCAGGATTGGAAGCGGATATGGGTGCAGCATCGTCCAATCTCGTGGAATTGCGCGACCTGAAAGTCGCCTTCGACGGCGTCCAGGTTTTGCACGGCATCAACCTCGATGTCCGGCGGGGCGAGGCGCTCGGGCTCGTCGGCGAATCGGGTTGCGGCAAATCGGTCACCTGGCTTGCCGCGCTGGGACTGCTTCCGGGGAAGGCCAGCGTCACCGGTTCGGTCCGGTTGCAGGGACATGAAATCTCCGGCGGCACGCGCGAGAGTTTCGAGCGGGTGCGGGGCGGGCGGATCGCGATGATCTTCCAGGACCCTTCGAGCTCGCTCAATCCCGTGTTGCGCATTGGCCGACAGATCACGGAAACGTTGGCTATTCATCGCGGGCTCAAGGGCGAAGCCGGCAAGGCCGAGGCACTTCGGCTGCTGGACATGGTCGGCATTCCCGATCCGCGCCGTCGCTTCGATCTCTATCCCCATGAATTTTCCGGCGGGCAGTGTCAGCGTCTGATGATCGCCATGGCGCTTGCCGGCGAACCGGACTTGCTGGTTGCCGACGAGCCGACCACGGCGCTCGATGCGACGATCCAGGCGCAGATACTCGACCTCCTGATCCAGTTGAGAGCGGAGACCGGAATGGCGACGGTCTTCATCAGCCATGATCTCGGGGCTGTCAGTCAGGTCTGCGAGCGGGTCTGCGTCATGTATGCCGGCCGGATCGTCGAGGAAGGCACGACCGCACAGCTCTTTTCCGAACCGCGCCACCCCTATACACGCGGCCTGTTCGATGCGATCCCGAGGATCGACGGCCCCCGCCAGAGACTGATCCCGATCCTCGGCACGGTTCCCAATCCCAAACACCTGCCGGAGGGCTGCGCCTTCTCGCCGCGCTGTTCGCGGGCGGTCGAAGCCTGCCGGAGCGAGCGTCCGCCGCTCCTGTCCTTGAGCGATGGGAGGCAGCTTGCCTGCACACGGCCGGTACCGGCCGAGGAGCGTGCCGGGACGAAGAGCAAAGTGGCAGAGGAGATGCTGCAATGACCGCGCTCATCGAGGCGAGCGATCTCGTCCGCGTATATCAAGTCCGCCGTGGCCTTTTCGGCCGGCCGCATCCGGTCCGCGCCGTGGATGAGATTTCGCTGGCCGTCAAGCCGGGCGAGACGCTCGGCATCGTGGGCGAATCCGGTTCCGGCAAATCGACCCTCGGACGCATGCTGCTCGGCATCGACACCGCTCAGGGCGGAGAGGTTCGCTTCGAAGGTAAACCCATGCCGCCGCTCCGCACGCCGGAATGGCGGGCTTTGCGCGCCAAGATGCAGCTTATCTATCAGGACCCCCTGGCCGCGCTCGATCGCCGCCTGACGATCGCGGCGCAAGTCGGCGAACCGCTGGAGATTCACAAGATCATTCCGAAACAGCATCAGGCCGCTCGCGTCGCCGAGTTGATGGCCGCGGTCGGCCTGCGTCCGGATCAGGCGGGGCACTATCCGCACGAGCTTTCCGGTGGGCAGCGCCAACGTGCGGTCATCGCCCGGGCGCTCGCCGCCCGTCCGAAGCTTCTCGTCTGCGACGAGCCGGTTTCCGCGCTCGACGTCTCCATCCAGGCCCAGGTCGTCAACATGCTGCGCGACCTGCAGGCAGAGAACGGCATCGCCATGGTGTTCATCAGCCATGATCTGAAGGTCGTGCGCAACATCGCCGATCGCGTGGCGGTCATGTATCTCGGCCGGATCGTCGAGGAGGCATCGTCCGACGTCATCTTCCAATCGCCGCAGCATCCCTACACCAAGGCGCTCGTTTCGAGCGTGCCGGTTCCCGGCAAGCGTCTGGAAGGGCGCGTCATCCTCCAGGGCGAGCCGCCGAACCCCGCCAGCCGCCCGCCCGGGTGCGCCTTCCATCCGCGCTGCCCGCTGGCACGGGATGTCTGCCGTGCCGTCGTGCCGGAGCTTCGGCAGATCGGCGACGGCCGGACGGCTGCCTGTCATGTGGTGACCGACGAAACCGCGGCGATCGCGGCATAGGGGAGGTTGGGATGATCCGTTTCATAGCCGTGCGAATTCTCAGGGCAGCGATCACCATCCTTGCCGTGGTGACCTTCGCTTTCGTCGTCCTGCGCATGTCGGGCGATCCGGCGCAGGTGATGCTCGGCCCTGATACCCCTCAGGAATCCGTCGATGCCTTCCGCCGCGCCTGGGGCCTCGACCAACCGTTGTGGATACAATATCTCGCCTATATCAAATCCATTTTCACCGGTGATTTCGGCGTCTCCATGCGGGACAAGGCATCCGCGCTCGATCTCGTTCTGCAGCGCGTGCCTGCGACGCTGCAGCTCACCGTACCGGCATTGTTCCTGAAACTGATGATCGGCATCCCGGCCGGCGTCTATGCGGCGCTGCACCGCCAGAGCTTCACCGATCGCGGAGTGATCCTGCTTGCCGTTTTCGGCTTCACCATCCCGTCCTTCGTCATGGGTCTTCTGCTGGTGCTCATCTTCGCCGTCATTCTCGGTGTGCTGCCCTCCGGCGGTCAGGACACCTGGATGCATGGCATCCTGCCGACCCTTACCATGAGCATCGGAGGAATTGGCATCCTGGCCCGCTTCTCCCGCAGTGCGATGATCGAAGTCATGGGCCAGCCTTATATCCGGACCGCTTCCGCCAAGGGCCTCAAATGGCGCGACGTCGTCTGGAGCCATGCGCTGCCGAACGCCGCCGTGCCGATCGTCACGATCGTCGGCTTCATGGTGGGCTCGCTGATCGCCGGCGCGGTGGTGGTCGAATCGATCTTTTCGTGGCCCGGGATCGGGCGTCTGCTGGTCGTGTCGGTCAGCAATCGCGACCTCGCCGTCGTGCAATGCATCCTGCTGATCATCGCTGCCGCGATGGTCGTTTCCAATCTGGCCGTCGACCTCCTCTATGGCTGGCTCGACCCCCGTCTGCGCTCCGCCGCGTCGCATTGAGGAGAAGAGAGATGGCTTCGATCGATCTGTCGGGGACCCTGCGGGCGCCGCGCTGGTATGCGGTATTCATCACACGGCTTCGCCGCAACCTGCCATTCACCGTCGGCCTCGGTATTCTCTGGCTTTTCGCCATGGTCGCGGTCGCGATTTTCGCCGACCAGATCCGCCCGTACAATATAACGGCTATGGATCTGACGAGCCGTCTTTCGCATCCGGGCGGGTTGAAACATCTTCTCGGTACCGACGAGCTTGGCCGCGACGTGCTTTCGCGCCTCATCCAGTCGATCCGCGTATCGCTGGTCATCGCTTTCGGAGCGACGATCATCTCGGCGGTGTTCGGCACAGTGCTCGGCTTCGCTGCTGCGCAATTCCGCGGTTTCGTGGAACACCTCGTGCTCGTGCTGGCCGACTTTCAGGCAGCGCTGCCGTTTCTCATCATGTCTCTGGCCGTGCTTGCCTTCTTCGGTTCCTCCATGGTGCTGCTCGTCTGTCTCATGGGGTTCTACGGCTGGGAGCGTTATGCGCGCATCGCCCGCGGCCTTGCGATTTCCGCCGGCGCGCAAGGCTACGCGGCCTCGGTGGTGCAGCTCGGCGCAACGCCTGCGCGGGTCTATTTCCGGCACATTCTGCCGAATGTCGCCTCGACGTTGATCGTATCGATGACGCTGACCTTCCCCGAAATCATCCTGATGGAGAGTGGTCTTTCCTTCCTCGGCCTGGGCGTTCAGCCGCCGGAGACGAGCCTCGGCAATATGGTGGGCTTCGGCCGCGAATATCTGACCCGCGCCCCATGGATCATGCTCGCGCCGTCGATCGTGATCATGCTGACCACCCTGTCGATCAGCATCGTCGGCGACTGGCTTCGCGACAGGCTCGACCCGACCATCTCGTAACGCCGGAGATAGCGAGGGTGGGTCGGGAACGCGATGGGCAATCAGTAACGATGCGAAGTAAATATGGCAGAATCCGGTATTGTTTCATAAACTGGCCACTTGAGTTTCCGCAATCATACAGCTAAATCTCACGCCACCAGGACCGGGCCCCTCTGACAGTTCATCGTTGAACTGTGATGTCGGACTGGTTGTCCAACTTGGGTGCCTGGAGTTCGTGGACATCACGCGACGATAACGGCGATGACCTACGACAGGCGGTATGCCGGTCGTAAGCGTTTCAAGCTTGTCTCGATCCACGGTGAGGGCACTCACCCGCGCTTTAATAGATTGGGTGCCAAATGATGGAATTCTTTACGCCGGAGGCGATTACCGCGCTCCTGCAAGTTATCATGATCGACCTCGTGCTGGCCGGCGACAATGCGATCGTCATCGGCCTTGCAGCCGCCGGCCTTCCGAAGGAACAGCGGGCGAAAGCGATCCTCGTCGGTATCATCGCAGCCACCGTTCTGCGTATCGGCTTCGCGCTTGCCACGACGCAGCTTCTGCAGATCGTCGGCCTGCTGCTCGCCGGTGGCATCCTGCTGCTCTGGGTCTGCTGGAAAATGTGGCGCGAGCTGCGCACCCCGCATCACCATGAAGACGAGGCAAGCGAAGCGCTTGCGAATGCCGATCTCAATGCGGACGGGACGGTCGCCGGCGGAGCGCCGCGCAAGACTTTCGCCCAGGCCGCCTGGCAGATCATCATTGCCGACGTGTCCATGTCGCTCGACAATGTTCTCGCCGTCGCCGGTGCCGCCCACGAGCATCCCGAGGCCCTGATTTTCGGCCTCGTCCTGTCGATCGCTCTCATGGGCGTTGCGGCAAGCTTCATTGCCCGCCTGCTCAACAAGCACCGCTGGATCGCCTATGTCGGTCTCGCCGTCATCCTCTACGTCGCGCTTGAAATGATCTGGCGCGGTGCCCACGAGGTCATGCCGTATCTCGGCCTGTAATCGCTTGGAATGGCACGGCAAGCCGCCGTGCCATTCCCCTTCCGGGCGTTCCGGTTCCGCCCCCTCTTTCACCGAACCGTTTTCCCTGTCTCAACCAAAACTTATGCCGCGGCAGCAGAACCTATTCGTCAGGCGGCTGATCTGCTTTTATGTCTTCATCCGAGCTTGGCGCCTGCGCGCCGATCGCGTTGCGGGTGGAGGACGCGGGTTCGATTTGGAGGAGAATGCGCCTGTCTGCCGGGCGCTCGTGAGTGATCATCTGGGAAAAGCTATGACCGAACCCTGTTACGATGTCGCCCATCTGGGCCATGTGGAACTTTATTCCGACCGCTTCGACGAGACGCTCGACTTCTTCACCCGCGTCTACGGACTGACGGAAAGCGGCCGGGAAGGCGACAGCGTCTATCTGCGTGCTTATGACGATTATGAATTCCACACGCTGAAGCTCACCAAGCATCATACGACCGGCGTCGGGCATATCGGTTATCGCGCCGCTTCTCCGGAGGCGCTGGAGCGCCGCGTCAAGGTGATCGAGGAGAGGGGTTGGGGTATCGGCTGGACCGACGGCGATCTCGGACATGGCCGCGCCTATCAGTTCAAGAGCCCTGATGACCATCTCTTCGAACTCTATTTCGACACCAGGGAATATGTGGCGCCGCCGGAAGAAAAGCCGGCGCTGAAGAACATCGCCCAGCGTTACCACGGCCGCGGCGCCTGCCCGCGCCGCCTCGATCACGTGAACCTGCTTGCGGCCGATGTCAGCCAGATCCGCGAGTTCATGGTGACGGCCCTCGGCAGCCGCGTCACCGAGATGATCCAGCTCGACAACGGCCGTCTCGGTGGCTGCTGGTTCACCATCAACAACAAGACCTACGATCTCGCCTGCTCCGAGGATCATACGGGTTCGCACGGCCGCTTCCACCACGTCACCTATGCCTGCGACCAGCGCGAGGACATCCTGCGTGCCGCCGACATCTTCCTGGAAAATGGCGTGCATATCGAATCCGGTCCGCACAAACACGCGATCCAGGGGACGTTCTTCCTCTATGTCTGGGAGCCGGCCGGCAACCGCGTCGAGCTCGCCAATGCCAGCGCGCGCCTGATCCTGCGTCCGGACTGGAAGCCGGTCGTCTGGTCCGAGGCGGACCGCAAGAAGGGCCAGGCCTGGGGCATGAAGACGATCGAGACTTTCCATACGCACGGCACGCCCCCCGTCGCGCACAAGTAAGAGGTATCCCATGGCAAAGACAGCATTGGTCATCAGCGCCCATTCAGCGGATTTCGTCTGGCGTTGCGGCGGCGCGATCGCGCTTCACGAGGAGAAGGGCTACGAGGTCACCGTCGTGTGCCTGTCCTATGGCGAGCGCGGCGAAAGCGCCAAGCTCTGGAAAAATCCGGGCATGACGCTGGAGAAGGTGAAAGCTGCCC
This sequence comes from Neorhizobium sp. CSC1952, assembly GCF_030378245.1. NCBI lineage: Bacteria > Pseudomonadati > Pseudomonadota > Alphaproteobacteria > Hyphomicrobiales > Rhizobiaceae > Neorhizobium > Neorhizobium sp. CSC1952. The sequence continues at coordinate 2,082,477 of NZ_CP128416.1, forward strand.
GCCGCAAGGAAGCGGAAGCGGCTGCCAAGGCTCTCGACGTCACCGACATCCAGTTCTTCGACCTCGGTGACTACCCGCTCGTCGTTGATCAGGAAGCGAAGTTCAAGCTGGTGGACGTCATCCGCAAGGTGCAGCCGGAATTCATGCTCTCCCATTCCAAGTGGGATCCCTACAACACCGACCATATGTATGCGACGCAGGTGGCGCTCGATGCCCGGATGATCGCCCAGGCCTGGGGCCACAATCCCGGCGAAAAGGTTCTCGGCGCGCCGCAGCTCTATCTTTTCGAACCGCACCAGACAGAACAGATGGAGTGGAAGCCGGACGTGTTTCTCGATATCTCGCCCGTCTGGGAAAAGAAGTGGGCGGCAATCCAGTGCATGGAGGGCCAGGAGCACTTGTGGGACTTCTACAAGAACGTCGCTGAAAACCGCGGCAACCATTTCATGCGCAATTCCGGCGGCCAGTCCGGCGGCCGCAAGTCGACCCACGCGGAAGGTTTCCAGTCGGTCTTCCCGCGCACCGTCGATGAACTCTGATAAGGGATGAGCTCTGATGTCGGTCGTCGTTCAGAATATCGAGCGCGCGGATCAGTCGGTGATCGACCGGCTGGCCGCCTGCGGCGTCGCCACGGTTCATGAGGCGCAGGGCCGAAAGGGTCTCTTGGCGAGCTACATGCGGCCGATCTATCCGGGTGCCCGTCTGGCGGCGAGTGCCGTCACGATCTCGGCGCCTCCCGGCGACAACTGGATGGTTCATGTGGCGATCGAGCAGATCAAGACCGGCGACATCCTGCTACTCGCCCCGACCAGCCCTTGCGAGGACGGTTATTTCGGCGACCTTCTCGCCACCTCGGCATTGGCGCGGGGCTGCAAGGGTCTGATCATCGATGCGGGCGTCCGCGATGTGGCCGATCTGACCGAAATGAAATTCCCGGTCTGGTCCAAGGCGATCTTCGCGCAGGGCACGGTCAAGGAGACGCTCGGCTCCGTCAACGTGCCGGTCGTCTGCGCCGGCGCCTATGTCCGACCGGGTGACGTGATCGTCGCCGATGACGACGGCGTGTGCGTCGTGCTGCGCGAAGAGGCGGAAGCGGTGGCGAAGAAGGCGGAAGCGCGCGTGGCGGTGGAAGACGCCAAGCGCAAGCGGCTTGCCGCCGGCGAACTCGGTCTCGACATCTACGACATGCGCGGGCGGCTCGCCGAAAAGGGTTTGAAGTATATTTGAGTGGTCCGTTGCCCGTCATCCTCGGGCTTGTCCCGAGGACTACCCGCATCGACCGTTTGCAGATCCTCGGGACAAGCCCGAGGATGACGGCGGAGAGGGTTGAAGCCTTTTCCGGCACGCACGGCAGCGAAGGTTGCTTCTCCTTTTCCGACAGGGGAGAAGAGGGAGATGACAATGACTGAAACCGAAACCGGCGTCCGGTGCATGTGGATGCGTGGCGGCACTTCGAAAGGCGGGTATTTCCTCGCGGAGGACCTGCCGGCCGACCGTGACGGTTTTCTCCTGCGCGTGATGGGATCGCCCGATCCACGCCAGATCGACGGAATGGGCGGCGCTCATCCGCTGACCTCCAAGGTCGCGGTGGTGAAGAAATCCGAGCGGGAAGGGGTGGACGTCGACTATCTCTTCCTGCAGGTCTTCGTCGATCAGCCGATCGTCACCGACGCGCAGAACTGCGGCAATATCCTTGCCGGCATCGGGCCCTTTGCCATCGAGCGCGGGCTGGTGCCGGTGAAAGGCGAGAAAACCGAGGTTTCCATCTTCATGGAGAATACCGGGCAGATCGCGATCGCCACGATCGAGACGCCCGGCGGCAAGGTGAACTACAAGGGCGACGCCCGGATCGACGGCGTGCCCGGGACATCCGCACCGGTACCGATTGTGTTTGCCGATACGGCCGGCTCTTCCTGCGGTGCGCTGCTGCCGACCGGAAACGCGGTGGACGAGATCGAAGGCGTAGCCTGCACGCTGATCGACAACGGCATGCCCTGCGTCGTCATGCGTGCCGACGCGCTCGGCATCAAAGGTACGGAAAGCCCCAAGGAGCTCGAGGCGAACCCGGAGTTGCGCGCCAGGCTGGAGGCGATCCGCCTGAAAGCCGGACCGATGATGAACCTTGGCGATGTCGCCAAGAAATCCGTGCCGAAGATGACGATGGTCTCGCCGGCGGCGGCAGGCGGGGCGATTTCCACGCGCACCTTCATCCCGCATTCCTGTCATGATGCGATCGGGGTGCTCGGCGCCGTCAGCGTCGCGACGGCCTGCCTGCTGCCCGAAGGCCCGGCATCGGAACTTGCGGTCATTCCGGCTGGGGACGAAAAGCTTCTGTCGATCGAGCATCCGACGGGCGAGATGAGCGTCATCGCTACCGTGAGGAATGGCGAGGTCGATCGGGCTGCGGTCCTGCGGACGGCGCGCAAGCTCTTCGACGGCGTGGTTTTTGGCGATTAGCACGGGACAAGAGATATGAGAATCGCGTTCCTGGGTTTCGGCGAAGCGGCTCGGGCCTTTCACGACAGCCTTGCACCGAAGCTCGATAGCGGAGAATTCCGGGCTTACGACCTGCTGCTCGACAGGGCCGAAAGCGCCGGAGAAATGCAGGCCGCAATGACGAGCCGAGGCGTGAAGCCCGCCGGATCGCCGGCAGGGCTTGCCGATGCCGAATGGATATTCAGCGCTGTCACCGCCGACCAGAGCCTTGCCGCCGCTCAGTCGATAGCTCCGTATCTTGGCCAGGGCGCGCTCTTCATCGACATCAATTCCGTCTCGCCCGGCCGCAAACGCGAGACTGCCGCCCTCGTCAACGGAACGGGTGCCGATTATCTCGATATGGCCGTCATGGCGCCGGTGCACCCGAAAGGGCATGCTACCCCCGTTCTCATTGCGGGCAAGCCGGCGGCCCCGCTTCTGGAGCGGTTTCGCGGCCTCGGTTTCAACGCGGATGTCGCCGGTGAAGCGCCGGGTTCGGCGACCGCCATCAAGATGGTGCGCTCCGTCTTCGTCAAAGGCCTGGAGGCGATCACCGTCGAGGCGCTGCTTGCCGCGGAAGCATCCGGCTGTTTCGAGGAGATCGTTTCCTCGCTGTCTCAGAGCTTTCCCGGCCTCGACTGGTCGAAATTCCCCGATTACCAGTTCGAACGCACGACCCGCCACGGCCGCCGCCGCGCTGCCGAAATGCGCGAAAGCGGCGTCACGCTCGATGCGCTCGGGCTCAACGGCGGGATTGCACGGGAGACCGCCGCCATTCAGGACGCCATGGCGGCCAGCGGCGTGAAGCCTTCCGGTGATCTTCGAGACACCGTGGCCAGTGTTCTTGCGGCGCGCCGGGCGGCGAAATAGCGCCCGGCATCTCTCGGCGCAGCCTTGTATACCCACCAGCATTTTGGGGCAGAGTACGCGCTGTTTTTGCGTGCTCGACTGCCTGTATACACCACACTTGGCCAAATCATCGGATACCGCTAAGATTTCCGGATCGACAGGCGCAGGTTGCGCCGCCCTCGCCACAGGCAAAGGTGCTGATTTGGAAGAGAGTGCAAGAACGACCCACACGATGCGCGCGCTGATGGAGCTGCGCAAGAAGATCCTCAGCGGCGACTATCCCGGCGGCACCCGGCTTTTCGAGGTTCCGCTCGCCGAGACGCTGCAGATTTCCCGCACGCCCGTGCGCGAGGTCATGTCGCGCCTGGCGGAAGAAGGATTGCTCGACCGTCTGGCGAATGGCGGCTTCGTCGTGCGAAGCTTCACCTATGCGGACGCGGTCGATGCGATCGAATTGCGCGGCGTGCTGGAGGGCACGGCTGCCCGGCTTGCAGCCGAACGCGGCGTATTGCAGGCGGGGCTCGATCAACTCCGCGAACTGCTGGCGCGACTGGAGGATTGTTTCGGCCAAGCTTCGGATGATGTGGATCTGGAGGCTTATTCCGAGGCGAACGCGAAGTTTCACATCGCACTTGTCGAGCTCTCCGGCAGTACGGTGATCCAGCGCGAAGTCGAGCGCGCGACGCGGCTGCCCTTCGCCTCTCCCTCCGCTTTTCTCTCCGGCCGGGCGCATGTCGCGGCTTTCCGCCAGTCTCTTCATGTCGCGCAGGATCAGCACCGATCGATGGTTTCGGCGATTGCCGGACGTGAGGGCGCGCGCGCGGAATTCATCGCCCGCGAGCACGCGCGGATCGCCAGGAAGAACCTCGAATATGCCGTCTTCGAGAATCCGGAACTGATGCTGACCGTTCCGGGTCTCGTCCTCCTCAACTCCTGACGCATTCTGCACCGGTTTTCCACCGGCGGACGGCCTTCGGTTTACCATCCGGAGGCCGATCGTCAGCCTGCCGAATATTTTCCCTTGAATTTGTCCTCCGATGTCGTCATGTATACATGACACTTCAAACCACAGGGAGGAATTCCGTGACCCAAGCCAATCTCACGCAAGTTTTGAAGGATGCCGGCAACACTGTCGAGCATCTACGCAACTCCAAGACCGGCATCTATGTATACCCGGTTGTTGCTCCGGAGTTCTCAAACTGGCGTTCGGAACAGGCCGCATGGCGCGAAGGCGCCGTTCTCTTCGACCAGTCGCACCACATGGACGAACTGATCGTCGAAGGTCCGGATGCCGCCAAGTTTCTCGAAAGCCTGGCGATCAACAGCTTTGCCAATTTCGGCGTCGATCGCGCCAAGCACTATGTTCCGGTCACGCCTGCCGGCCATGTCATCGGCGACATGATCATCTTCCGCGAAACGGAAGAGAAGTTCGTCCTCGTCGGCCGCGCCCCGACTGCCAACTGGCTGCTCTACAACGCTTCGCTCGGCAAGTATAACGTCAAGCTGACGCACGATCCGCGCTCTCCGTCGCGTCCGGACGGCAAGCTCGTCACCCGTGTTCACTATCGCTTCCAGATCCAGGGTCCGGATGCGCCGAAAGTCTTCGAAAAGATGAACGGCGGCCCCATCCCGGAGATCAAGTTCTTCCACGTCGACTGGATCAACGTCGCAGGCCGCAAGGTTCAGGCCCTGCGCCACGGCATGGCCGGTGCTCCGGGTCTCGAAATCTGGGGTCCTTATGCCGAGAAGGACGAAGTCCGCGCCGCCATCCTGAAGGCCGCTGAAGAGGCAGGCGTCGACCTGCGTCCGGTCGGCAGCCGCGCCTATGCGACCAACACGCTGGAATCGGGCTGGATCCCGTCACCGCTTCCGGCGATCTATACCGGGGAAGAGCTTCAGGCCTATCGCGACTGGCTTTCCGCCCAGAGCTACGAAGCCAGCGGTTCGATCGGCGGCAGCTTCGTCTCCGACAATATCGAAGACTACTACCTGAACCCCTATGAACTGGGTTACGGCGTCTATGTGAAGTTCGACCACGACTTCGTCGGCCGCGCTGCTCTCGAAAAGCAGAAGCAGACCCCGCAGCGCCGCAAGGTCACCTTCGAGTGGAACTCGGACGACGTCGTAAAGGTCATCGCTTCGGCCTTCCAGCCGGGCGAGCAGGCCAAGAAGTGGATCGACTTCCCGCTCTCCAACTATGCCTCGTCGAGCTTCGACAAGGTTCTGAAGAACGGCAAGGTCGTCGGCCTCTCGATGTTCAACGGCTACAGCTACAACGAGCGTTCCATGCTGTCGCTCGGCGTCGTCGATGCCGACATCAAGGAAAACGACATCCTGACGCTCGTCTGGGGCGAGCCGGATGGCGGCACTTCCAAGACCTCGGTCGAGCAGGGCCACGGACAGGCTGAAATCCGCGTCCGCGTCGCAGCCGTTCCCTACGCCCAGGAGGCACGTGAAAATTACGCCGAAAGCTGGCGCACAAAGAAGGCCCTCTGATCACCATGGCGTGCGAGAAAGCATTTTCTCGCACGCCGCTCCGTCCGTTTGGGTCGGACAGTCATCATTGGTGTAAACGGGGGGAGGATCGATTATGGCACTGTTAAACCTTTTCAAAAGCAAGCAGGAAGAGAGATCCGTCGAGCTGGCCGGCTTTCGGGATCTCATCGATGGCTATTCCATCGAGGTCATGCCGCGCACTGCGGCAAAGATCGAGGATTTCAAGACGCTGCTGCCGAAAGGCACGCGGGTCTATATCGCCCATATCGACGGCACGCCGATCGAGGAGATGGTCGAGACGGCAAAGCGCCTGACGAACGATGGTTTCCAGGTCATGCCGCATTTTCCGGCACGCATCATTCCAAATGTTGCCACGCTTGAAGACTGGATCAAGCGCTACCACAACGAAGCAGGTGTCGAGCAGGCGCTGTTGCTCGGCGGCGGCATTCCGAAGCCGGTCGGCGATCTCGAAAGCTCGCTGCAGCTCATCGAATCAGGCTTGTTCGATCGCTACGGTTTCAAGCGGCTGCATGTCGCCGGTCATCCGGAAGGCAACAAGGATATCGATGCCGACGGCAGCACGAAGATCGTCGATGAGGCACTCAAATTCAAGCAGGCCTATTCCGAACGCACGGACGCGGACATGGCAATCGCGACGCAATTCGCTTTCGACGCCAAGCCGGTCATCGCCTGGGCCGAACGGATTGCCGCCGCCGGCGTGAAGCTGCCGATCCATCTCGGCATTGCCGGTCCGACCAAGCTGCAGACGCTGATCAAGTTCGCGATCGCCTGCGGCGTCGGCCCGTCGCTCAACGTGCTGCAGAAGCGCGCGCTCGACCTGAGCAAGCTTCTGGTTCCCTACGAGCCGACCGAGGTTCTGACGGATATAGCCGAATACAAGGCCGCCCATCCGGAAAGCCTGATCGAGCGGGTCCACGTATTCCCGCTGGGCGGCATCCGTTCCAGCGCCGAATGGATGAACGAACAACTCACCGGCGAGCGTCACGTCGTGCCGTGATTTTTGAACGGCGGGACAGGTGATGGACCTGTTCCGCAGCGCCGCTGCCGGGAGGAGAGAAGGCAGGGGAGGAGACAGGGATGGACTATCCCAATCTGCGTCACATTCGTTTGTTCTGCGCCTGCCTGCGAACCGGTTCGCTGACCCAGGCCGCCGATATTATCGGCGTTACCCAGCCCGCCGCATCGCAGGCGATTTCCCGTCTCGAAGATCTCTTCGGCTCGCGGCTTCTGGAGCGCGGCCCCGGCCAGGCGATGGCGACGCCGGAGGGACGTGTCGTGCATGTACGTTCTCAACGGGCGCTGGAGCTCATTCGCACCGGTTGTCAGAAGCTGCAGGCGGATGCCGGCTTCCGTGATTCCGGCGCCGACGTACGGCTGACGATTTCCCATCTTCGGGCCTTGCAGGCTTTCGCACAGGCGGGCGGTTTCCCTGGGGCCGCGCGCATCCTCGATCAATCCGGGGCGGCAGTTCAACGAACGGCGCGCAACGCCGAGGCTGTCCTCGGGACGAGCCTTTTCGAGGCAGACGGCCGCACGACACGGCTTACCAGCGCCGGGCGCGCCGTTGCCCAATGGGCAGGCCTTTCGCTCAAGGAGCTGGGCAATGCCACGGAAGAGGTGCAGGAGCTGCGCGGCAGGTTCGACGGTCTGGTTTCGATCGGCGCGCTGCCCATGGCACGCACGACCATCGTGCCGGATGCCATCGCTCTGCTTGCCTCCACCTATCCGATGGCACGGTTCGAGATTCTCGAAGGCAGCTACGAGCAACTCATCAGCGATCTGGAAATGGGCCATATCGATTTCCTCATCGGCGCGCTCCGCAGCGGCATCGCGGCGTCGCTCGTGCAGGAACCGCTGTTCGATTTCCGGCTTGCAGTCGTCGCAGGCGCCGGCCATCCGCTTTCCGGCGAAGCGGATGTGTCACTGTCGGAGCTTGCCGCTTTTCCCTGGGTCGTAGCACGCAAGGGCACGCCGAACCGCAGCACGTTCGACACATTGGCCAAGGGATTTCCCGAAGGACAGCGGAGACAGGGCACGGTCGAGACCGGCTCGCTGACGGCCCTTCGTGGCATCCTGATGCAATCGGATCGGCTGGCACTGCTTTCCCGCCACCAGCTCAGGCATGAACTGAAAGCGGGCTTTCTCACGCTCCTGAACTACGAAGTTCCGGGAAAGCCGCTTTCGATCGGCATCACCACTCGCCGAAACTGGCAGCCGACGGCTCTTCAGGCGGAATATCTGGCGGCGATCCGCCGCGTCGTGGCGGCGGAGGAGACGGTGAGCGCGGCGGAAGGGGCGCACCTGCCTCCGCTGAAGGCTGCCGAGTAGCGCCACTTGCCATTGCATAATTCGCGCTTATCGTTATTCCCGCATGTATCCGGCCGGTCTGATGTCGCGCGCCGTTGAAGAGAGCGGGAGCATCTTGAGAAAGAAGGCCGTCAACAGTCTCGAACGCCTGCAAGCGGTGCTCGATGTTTTCACCGAGGATCATCTCGAATGGACGCCGGAAGAGCTGATGGAGGAGCTGGGCTACAGCCGGCCGACACTCTACCGCTACCTGAAGATCCTCAAGGATAGAGGTTTCCTGACCTCCATGCCCAATACCGGCTTCACTCTCGGGCCGAGGGTGGTGGAGATGGATTATCTTCTGCGGAAATCCGACAACCTCCTCCTCTCCGGTGAGCCTTACCTGCACCAGCTGACAGGGCGGTACGAGTGCACCGCGCTTCTGGTCCGCTGGTATGGCGAGAAAATCCTCTGCGTCGATTCCCTGAGTTCCAGTCGTGAGGCGATCAGCAGCTATCCGCGCGGTCGCCCCATGCCGCTCAGCCGCGGTGCTATCGGCCGCTCCATCGTGGCGTTCCTGCCGCGCCGCAATCTTGTACCGCTGATCCAGCGCACGCTCGAAGAGTGGCAGGCGGCGGGTGTCGGCGATACGGTCGAGGCCGTTCTGGATGCGCTCAGATCCGTCCGCAAGAGGGGCTATGCCTTGGCCTATGGCGAGGTGACCCCGGGTGTCGTGGGCTTTGCGGCACCGATCTTCGATGCCGGCCAGAGCCCGATTGCAAGCTTTTCCGTGACGATAGCCCAGGAGCTCGTGTCTGGTTCCGTGGCCGAGGAGATCGGGCGGGAAGTGAAACGCGCGGCCGACGAGATCAGTGCCGCGCTTGCCTCGCATCGTCACAAAGTTTTAAGTCAATAATCTCATATTGCAAGAAAACTGCTTGACTTGATCCGCTCGCCTTCGCATGGTGAGTGCAAGCCAGACAGGCGTTTGGGCGTGATTTCTAAAAGCTTCCGAGGCACGGAGACCTTTGGGTTCTCAGGGTTCATCGGGACAAGATCGGAGGAGCATTCCATGAAGAAGATCGATATTTTCAACCATATCTGGCCGAAGCCGTTCTTCGACCGCCTCATCGGCTATATCGGCACGATGACCGACGTCACCATGCGCAGCGGCGCCGTGCCGATGATGACCGACCTCGACCGCCGCTTCCAGGTCATGGACATGTTCGGCGAGGACTATCAGCAGGTCCTGTCGCTCGCCTCGCCGCCGCTCGAAAAGCTCGCCGGCGCCGAGCGCGCCTACGACCTCGGCCAGATCGGCAACGATTCCATGGCCGAACTCTGCCGCAAGTATCCGGAACGCTTCCCGGCTTTCATCGCCACCGTGCCGATGGAAAACCAGGAATGGATGATGAAGGAAACCAAGCGCGTCATCGAGGAACTCGGCGCGCACGCCATACAGATCTTCACCAATTACAGCGGCAAGCCGCTCGACCTGCCGCAGTTCGAGCCTTTCTTCGAATATATGGCCAAGGCCGGCAAGCCGATCTTCCTGCATCCCTCGCGTGGCGCAAACTTCCCCGACTATCTCACGGAAGACCGTTCGGAATACGAGATCTTCTGGACGTTCGGCTGGCCCTATGAAACCTCGGCCGCCATGGCGCGTCTCGTCTTCTCGCGCATGTTCGACAAGTACAAGGGCCTGAAGATCGTCACCCACCATGCCGGCGGCATGGTGCCGTTCTTCGAAGGCCGCGTTGGAGCAGGCTGGGACCAGATGGGCAAGCGCACGTCCGATCGCGATCTTTCAGTCGTGCTGAAGGCGCTGGAACGCCCGCATCTCGAATATTTCAAGGAATTCTTCGCCGACACAGCGAGCTTCGGTTCGACCAAGGCGATCGAGCATGCGATCGAATTCTTCGGCGAGGACCGCGTAGTGTTCGCATCCGACGCGCCGTTCGATCCGGAAGGCGGTCCGATGTACATCCGCGAAACCATCAAGGTTCTCGACAACATGAACATTTCCGACGCCACGCGGCAGAAGATCTACGAAGGCAATGCCAAGAAGCTGCTCGGCCTGAAGTAAGCGGCCGGACTCCCAGCTGTGGAACGCGCGGGCGAGAAAACGTCCGCGCGTTTTCTATTGAGCCGGGCCGGAAAGCCGGTCGATGTAGCGTTGCGCGGAGCGGGCCACGATCTCCTGCCCGCCCTGCCGGACGTTCTGGTGCGAAAACGCGCCGTAGATGCGCTCGAATGGCCAGGGTGCCAGCCGCTCGGCGACGTCCGCAACCTCAGCAGCGCTGAGCGGCAGCATGTTCGGATAGCTCCACATGAAGGAGACATGGTCGGCGCCGGGCGTCACCTGCACGATATCGCCGGCGAGCAGCACGCCTTTGCCGTCACCGCCCGACCAATGCAGCATGGTGCCGCCGGCGAAATGTCCGCCGCCGCGGACAAGCGTTATCGCGGAGGAAAGGACAAGGGCATCGTCCTCCCAGAGCCGGATATAGTCGGAGGGGCGGCAGATCCACTCCCGGTCGGCCGCATGCAAATAGATAGGTGCGTCGAAAGCTGCGGCCCAATCCTGCATCGTCGTGTAATAATGGGGATGCGAGATGGCGATGGCGGTGAGGCCACCCAGAGCATCGATGATAGTCTTGGTCGCATCATCGATGAGCGCGATGCAATCCCAGAGCACGTTTCCCGATGGTGTCTGGAGAAGCAGGGCACGCTGGTTGATGGCGAAAGCCGGCACCGTCTGGATCGCCATCAAGCCCGGCTCAAGTTGGAGCCAGGCGTTGCGATGAGTCCCCGCCAGCTTCTCCGGCGTCGTCCAAGCCTGGCCGGAGGCGGGCACATATTGGCGTTCATCGCTGCAGATCGGGCAGATTTCCGGTGCTTCATCCGCCTCATCGAAAGAGGTGCCGCAGGCGCGGCAGAGAAAAATCGTCATCGGATCCTCCCGCGTGGTTCGACCACGCTTGTCATCAAACCGATAAGAAACGCCATCCACGGCTGAAAGGAAAGCCGCCGCTTCCTTTTCGGTCAGAACGTTCACATTCTCATCGATGGATTCACCGTTTCCAAAGGGCGGGTCCGGTAAGGTTCGAATGGATTTTCTTCACGCGTCGAGGATCGAATGACGGCCCCGAAGGCAGCCCGGCTGTTGAACCTGGACATCCTGCGCCTCATTTCGGCGCTGATGGTGCTGACGTTCCATTACGGCTTTCGCATGCGGATTTCCGGCGAGGGCGGCGGGATCGGCTTCCCGGAACTGGCGCCCCTTGCCATGTGGTTCGATACCGGTCTGCTGATCTTCTTCGCCATTTCCGGCTATGTCATCACCATGTCGGCGGAGGGCCGTTCCGCCTATGATTTTGCCGTCGGGCGTTTCGCCCGGCTCTGGCCGACCTTCATCGTCTGCGCGACCATTACGGCAGTGGTGCTCTCCATCTGGCATATGCCGACAATCGAACCGCCAACTTTCAAGCAGTGGCTGGCGCATCTTGTCATCATCTCGCGCGCTCTCGGCCAGCCCTTCCTCGATGGCGCTTATTGGACGATCGCCTACGAAATCATCTTCTACGGCTGGGTTTTCGTGATGATCGCGGCCGGCTTTTTCGAGCGTGGCTGGCGCGCCGTCGTCCTGGCCTGGCTCACGATTTCCGTCGTCAACGAGGCCGTGGTCGGCAGCGGTGCGATCCAGAAGCTGCTGATCACCGAATATTCGGGTTATTTCGCTTTTGGATTAGCCCTCTACAAGGTTCAGAAGCATTTTTCGATCGCAAATCTCTGCGTGCTCGGCGCAGCCGCCTGCTGGGCGATTGTAACGCCGTTCCTCACCGAGCCCGATTTCGTCGAAACGTACGGGCTGGGGCACTCCGTCATCGGTCTTGCATTGTCCGGGCCAGCGGCACTAGGCGCCATGACCTTGGCGGCATCGGCGCCTTCGCTGCGCATCCGTCCTGCCGTGGCGATCGGTCTCGGCGGGCTTACCTATCCGCTCTACCTGCTCCACCAGAATATCGGTTATGCCGTTTTTGCGCGTTTCGGCACGGAACAGAGCCGCTGGCTCGTCGCGCTTGTCCTGATCGCCATCCTGTTGTTCGGTTCCTGGGCGATCGCCCGCACAATCGAGCCGACGGCGCGGCGGACGATCATCCGCGCTGCCGGCCAAGTGAAAGACGGCCTGGGACGTTTGAAACAACGGACGGCCTGAATGACGGCCGGGTTTGCTTGCGGAAGCCTCCGCAATGATCAGGCCAGGGATTTGTGATTGGTGCGGAGATAATCCATCAGATCCGCCGCGGGTTTTGACAAAGGCCGCCGAAGCGAAGCGATCTGACGCACGTCGAAGGTCAGGTCGTCGCCGGCGAAATCGAGTTTCGTCAGAAGGCCGCGTTCGATATCCGCCGCCACGCTTCTTTCCAGCGAACAGGCGATGCCGACGCCTGCCGCCACGAATTCGCGCAGGAACTGATATTCCGTCGCCTGGGCCGCCACTTTCACATGGGCGATGCCCGCATTCGCGAGCAGTTTCGAGACGCCCCGGCCGAACTGCGAGGAGGGAGGCGGACCGACGAAATCGTAGCGCGCCACATCCTGCGGCCTGTTCCGCTTGCGGCGGGCGAGCGGGTGATCGGGAGAGGCGATCAGCACCAGCTTTTCGCGGCCGATGACCTCGGCGCGCATGCCTCGGATGTCCTCGTTGCCGAGAAAGCAGCCGACATCCGCCAAGCCGTCGCGTACTTCGGCAAAGACATCCTCCTGCTTGCCGATTCTCAAAACGAGCTGGATATCCGGCCGCGACAGGGCGAAGTCCGTGATTTCCTTCTTCAAGACGAAGTTCGCGAGGCTGCGTTGGCAGGATAGAACCACCTGCTGACCCGTCTCTCCGCGAATTTTTATCACCTCGGCCCGCATGTCGTCGGCTTCGGCAAGCAGTTCGCGCGCATGTTGCAGGACGCTGCGGCCGATCTCGGTCAGAAGCGGTTTGCGCCCACGCCGCCGTACGAATATCTGGCCGCCGATTTCCTTCTCGATCGCCATGATATGCGCACTGACGGAGGGTTGGGCGATGCCGAAACGGTCTGCCGCGGCCGCGAAGCTTCCCTCCTCGACCACTGCAACCAGAACTTCCATTCGCCGCAGCGTGACATTGAACATGGTGATAACCTATAGCCTATAGGCTATCAAACCTAAAGCCCTCCAACCCGTTGCTCTTTATCGTTCGGATGGATCAAATGCTGTTCGAGGATGAGGAATGACGAGGACGATCTGTTTGGGAGCCTGACGCACTGACGTCAGCCGGAGTGTCCCGCCACCCGAAGCCGAAGTTTCGGCAATCCCTGGAGACATAGCATTCCGCACGTTGCCGCGTGCGGACAGGAGGACGCATGAATATTGTCGGAATTGATATTGGCGGTACGTTCACCGATCTCGTCGGCTATGTCGACGGCAAGATCGTGACGTCGAAAACCTCGACCGTGCCGGCCGATCCGACCCAGGGCATCGCCCGCAGCCTGGAACTCGCGAACTGCGATCCCAACACGCTCAACGAAATCCTCCACGGTTCGACGATCGCCATCAATACGGTGTTGGAACGCAAGGGCGCCCGCACTGCGCTGATCACCACGGCCGGTTTCCGCGATGTCTATGCGATCGGCCGTTCGAACCGCATCCAGGCCTTCAACCTGTTCTTCAAGCGCCCGCAGCCGCTGGTGCCACGCAGCCTGACCTTTGAAATTCCGGAACGCATCCTGGCATCCGGCGAGGTCCTGGAAGCGCTGGACGAAAAGGCCCTGGCTGGAATCATCTCCGAAATCGAGGCGGGCGGCGTCGAATCCGTTGCGGTCTGCCTGCTGCATTCCTGGGCCAATCCCTCGCATGAGCGCCGCGTCGGCGAGATATTGCGCCGGGCGCTGCCGAATGTTTTCGTGACGCTGTCGCACGAGATCCTCCGCGAATACCGCGAATACGAACGCTCCTCGACGACGGCGCTCAATGCCTTCGTCGGCCCGCGCGTCGAAGGGTATCTGAAGCGTCTGGAAACCTATCTCCGCTCCGGCGCCTTCGGCGGTAAAATCCATATCATGCGATCGAACGGCGGTGTCATGTCCATCGGGCAGGCGCAGGAACAGCCGGTCTCGATGATGGAATCTGGTCCGGTCGCCGGCATGATCGGCGCCGGGCGTCTCGCAAAAATGCTCGGCCTGAAGCGTTGCATCGGCTTCGACATGGGCGGCACGACTGCGAAGTCGAGCCTGATCACCGATGGAGCGCCGGCTATCGAAACCGGCTACGTGATCGGTGAGGAGGCAGACGGCCAGCCGATGCAGCTGCCGGTCGTCAACATCGTCGAAGTCGGCGCCGGCGGCGGTTCGATCGCCTGGGTGGACAATGCCGGAGGCCTGCATGTCGGTCCGCAGAGCGTCGGCGCCGATCCGGGTCCTGCCTGCTATGGCAAGGGCGCGGACCTGCCGGTGGTGACCGACGCCGACCTGATCCTTGGGCGCATCAACCCGCAGCGTTTCCTGAACGGCGGCATGCCGCTCGACAAGGCCGCTTCCGAGCGGGCGATGATGAACAAGGTCGGGACGCAGCTGGGGCTCAATGCGGTGGAGGCGGCGCTCGGTGTCGCCAAGATCGCGGACACGTCCATGTCGCTTTCGGTGCGTGCGGTCTCGATCCACAAGGGCATCGACCCGCGCGACACGGCGATGATCGCCTTCGGCGGCGCCGGCCCACTGCATGCAATCGCCATTGCCCGCGAGATCTACATCCCGCAGGTCATCATCCCGAAACTGCCGGGAACGTTCTCGGCGCTCGGCATGCTGATGGCTTCGTGGCGCCAGGACTTCGTGCAGACCTTCATCGGCCGCGTCGGCGAACTGACGGAAGAGGCCGTCAACAAGGTCTATCAGGAACTTGTCGCCAGCGCCCGCGAACAGATGAAGCGCGACGGCATCTCGGAAACCGAAGCCGATTACCGCTTCTTCGCCGACCTGCGTTATGCCGGCCAGGAGCATGCGATCTCGATCCCGATCGAGAGCACGGCGCAGCTTTTCGGCGACACCGGCGAGGTCCGCAAGCGTTTCGATGCCGAGCACGATCGCCGTTACAGCCAGTCAGCCCCGACCGAGGCGCTGGAAGTCGTCAGCCTGCGCCTGGTTCTGACGGCAGCCCGTACGGACAATGTCGCCGAGGAATGGCTGTCGCGGCCGTGGGAGCCGGAAGCGGAGGCCGAAGTCGGCAGCCGCGATGTCGTCTTCGATGATGCCTCCAAGCCGCTCAAGACCGCCATCTACTGGCGTCCGGCGTTGCCGGCGGGTTTCAAGCTCACCGGCCCCGCCGTTATCGAGGAGCCGAACTCCACCATCCTGATCCATCCCGGCGACGAAGTGGTCGTCCACGAAGCCGGCCATCTCCTGGTGACGCTCGCAAAGCAGAGCGAGGAATAAGACATGACTCTGAAGAAGAACGATCCGATCACCGTCGAAGTCGTCCGCAATGCCATCGTCGCCTATGGCGACGAGATGGCCGAGGCGCTCTGCAAATCCGCCTACAACATGATGATCTACGAGGTCCGCGACTATTGCTGCGGTCTCATCGACACCCAGGGACGGATGATCTCGCAGAACCGCGGCGGCCTGCCAATCTTCCTCGCCGATCTCGGCATCGCCGTCGAGGACGGGATCAAGAAATACGGCCTCAAGGGTTTTGACGAGGGTGACGTGCTCGTCATGAACCACGGCCATATCTGCGGCCAGCATTTGAACAACGTCGTCGTCTACGCGCCCTGTTTCCACGACGGCGAGCTGATCGGCTTTGCCGCCAACCGCGCCCATTGGGTCGATATCGGCGGCGGCCGGCAGGGTTTCGGCTCCAACGCCACGACCGACATCTTCTCCGAAGGCCTGCAGATGCGTTCGCTGAAGATCTACAAGGCCGGCGAGCTGAACGACACGCTCTACCAGATCATTCAGGACAATATCCGTTATCCGGACGCCAGCCTCGGCGACCTGCGCGCCCAGATCGCGTCCTGCCAGATCGGCGCCAAGCGTTATTCGGAACTCGTCGCCCGTTATGGCCGCGACGTGGTCGAAAGCTGCGTCGAAACCATCTGGGATCATGCCGACAAGGCGGTCCGCCAAGTCATCGAGCGCATTCCGGACGGTACCTATTCGGCGGAGAGCTATCTCGACAATGACGGCCGCGACCTTGCCACGCCGCTCAAGATCGCCGTCAAGGTGATCGTCTCTGGTTCGACCATCACCGTCGATTTCCACGGCATGCATCCGCAGGTCAACGGACCGCTGAATGCCGGCCGATCGGGCGGCATCGCCGCCGCCCGTGTCGCCTTCAAGGCGCTCACCTCGCCGGAACTCGACGTCAACGAAGGGTGCTTCCGGGCGCTCAACGTTGATCTGCCGGACGGTACGATTCTGTCCGCCCGCCCGCCGGCAGCCCTCGGCCAGTGGAGCATCGCGCTGCCCACCGTCATCGATACGATCCTCAAGGCGCTGGCGCCGGCCGTGCCGGAACTCATTCCGGCGGCTCATAAAGGCGACATGGGCGGCTGCTCCTTCTTCGGTTTCTACGACGACGGTTCGCGCTTCCTGCTGATGAACATTTTTGGGGGCGGCTGGGGCGGCCGGCCGCATGAGGACGGGGAATCCGCCGCAGTCTCCGTCTGCCAGGGCGACGTGCGCAACACGCCTGTCGAGCTGCAGGAAATCAAATATCCCTTCATCATCGAGCGCCATGCGCTCAGGCCGGATTCCGGCGGCGCCGGCGAACATCGCGGCGGTCTCGGCATCGAACTCACCTATCGATGCCTGCGCGCCTGCCGCGGCAATATCAACTTCGACCGCACCGTCACCCCGCCTTGGGGTCTGCACGGAGGCAAGACCGGCGAGATTTCGATCGCGATCATCGAGCGCGCCGACGGCACGCAGCAGAAGGTCCACAAGGCGACCGACGTGCAGTTCAAGCCGGGCGACCGCATCACTTTCCTCACCGCCGGCGGCGGGGGGTATGGCGATCCGCGCAACCGTTCGCGCACCGATCTGGAAGAGGACATCGCCAACGGTCTCGTTTCGCCGGAAGCGGCGGTCCGCGACTATGGCTACGGCGAACCGGCTTTGCCGCGCCGCATCGCGGTGAACGGCTGAGGAGCGTGGCGATGATCGGCGAAATCCGCAGGAAACGGCTGATCGAGGCGATGGTGGACGCGGGGCTGGACGGCCTCGTGCTCTACGGCAATGCCTGGCAGAACGACTATCTGCGCTATGCCGCCGATTTCGGCATCCTCGAAGGCGAGGGGCTTGCCGTCGTCACCCGTGACGGTGACGTGACCCTCTATCTCGACGACGAGCTGGAGGGCGAGCGGGCTTCACTCGAATGCCCGGAGGTCAAGACCGTCGTTGCAAGGGACCTGATCGGAACGGTTTCGGGCGTCATCGGCCGACTCGGCAACAGCCGCATCGCGGCCGGCCCGAAGCGGCATCTGCCTTATGGGCTTGCGGCGCGTCGCGGTGATCTGCGTTTCGAGGATGCGACCGCGTTGATCGACCGGCTGCTGATGGTGAAGACCGCGGACGAACTGGCCGCCATACGCGGTGCTGCCCGGCTTGCGGACGAAGGTTATGCGGTGTTTCGCAATGCTGCCGCTGTCGGCAAGAAAGACTACGAGCTGATCGCGGAAATCGAATCCTTCTTCCGTAACGAGGGCGTCGACGACAATTTCATGATCATCGGCGTCGGCGGACCGGAAGTACGCGGCATGGCGCCGCCGCTCGGCAAGGTGCTCAAGCCCGGCGATCTCGTGACCACCGAGCTCACGCCCTGCGTAAACGGCTATTACGTGCAGATCTGCCGCACGCTGGTGGTCGGCGAGCCGAACGAGGCGCAGCGCAAGGTCTTCGGCATCTACAACGACGCGCTGGAAGCCGGCCTTGCCGTTGTAAGGCCCGGCGTCACGGCGGCGGATATCGCCCGCGCCGAGAACGACATCTTTCGCGCCCACGGACTGGGGGACTATGTCACCAGTGAATATACCCGCGTGCGCGGCCATGGCCTCGGCCTCTTCCCGGATACCAAGCCGCATATTCTCGAAGACGTGAATACGGTGATCGAGGAAGGCATGTCCCTGATCGTGCATCCGAACACCTATAACCCCGAGATCGGTTATTTCGTGCATGGCGACTCGCTGATCGTCCGCACCGACGGGCCGGAAATCCTGACGAAGACGGCGCGCCAGCTCTTCTCGGTCGATGCGAAGAGGGCAGCGGCATGAGACACGGACTGATCCTCTGGCGCGAAGACGAACTTTCAAGCGCTGACGTCAAAGCTCGGCAGGCGCGGTTGCAGCGGGCGATTGCGGCAGCCGGCCTCGACGGGTTGCTGATTTACACGAACCATGTGCGCTCGGCCGGTGTGACCTGGGTTTCCGGCTTCACGTCCTATTGGTCGGACGGACTGGTCCTGGTGCTGCGCGAAGGCGCTCCGATCTTCCTCACCGCGCTCTCCAAGCGCGTCGGCGAATGGGTGAAGTCGGTTGCCCCGACCTTCGAGGTCGCGCATTCGCCTTTCCCGGGCAAGCTTGCCGGCGAGCGGCTCGCCATGGTCGGTGCAAAGCGTCTCGGCGTGGTCGAGCTGGACCGCATGCCTGGCGGTGTGGTGGACGAGATTCTCTCCGTCCTCCCGGTCGAGCTTTCCGATGCGACCGACCTGTTTACGAAAGTTCGCGGTCAGGCCGATCATGCCGAGCTGAATCTGGTCCGCCATACGGACGATCTCGCTCGCGAGGCATTCAAGGCCGGTGATGTCAAAAGCAGATATGCCGGTGATTTCACCGGCCCGGTGGAGCGCGCCGTACGATTGGCTGGCGCCGAGGAATGTTACGTTGCCGTCGCGCCTGACCTTGCAAAGGACCGTCGATTTATCCGCACAGGCAAGGCCGAGCTCGGCCGGACCTTCGCGGTGCGGCTCTCGGTCGCCTATAACGGAGTGTGGGTCCGCCGCATCGAAACCTTCTCTTCCGTTTCCGAAATCGCCGCGCGTCTCGCCTCCGTGAGCGCCGAGCTGGACCGCGTTGCTCCCACCCTTCCGGCGGATGGTTCGATTTCGACTTTCTATCTGCCCGAGGGCGCTGGCCTTGTCGACTGGCATCTCGAAGCACCCTTTGGAACACGGCCTCTCAAGGTCGTGGCGGATGCTGAAACGTCGCTTGGCGCGCCGGTGCCTTACGGCATCCTGACGACGGCGTTTTCTCTGGATGGCGAGACCATCATCACCTCACGGCCGGTCGGGCTTGGCGACAACGTTCTGCGAGAGGCCGTCGAATGAACGCACGCGATCTCGTTTCCATTCTTCTGACGATCGATGGCGGAGACCGGAAGCTCCGCGATCTCGTCAACCTGCACACCGTCGACGCGCTTGTCTGTCTGGCGGCCGGTGCCGGTGCGAAAGAAGCCTCCTCCTTGCTTGCCTTCTATCGCGAAACCGGTGCCGGCGACGCAATCTCCTCTGCTGCGGGCGCGTCGGCGGTTATCAGGTTCACGGAATGGGATGCGATCCATGTGCCTTCCTGCGCCACGCCGGATGCCATGGCGGTGCCGGCGGCGCTGGCCTTTGCGCAGGATTACGGAACCTATGTGAAAGCCGTTGTTGCCGGTCATTCGGTCGGCGTGGCGCTTTCGGAAGCCGTCGGCGGCGTTTCGGCATTGCCGGAAACCTGGCCCGGCCTGTTCGCGGCGCCTGCGGCCGCTGCGGTCAGCGTGGCGATCGCGCTCGATCTTTCGGAAGAGCGGGTCGCACAGGCGCTGGTGCTCGCCATGGCTGGCAGTTCCGGTCGGAACGGGCGGCCTTCCGGCATGCCTTCGGCACGCTGGCTGGTGATCGGCGAGGCGACGTCCAAGGGCATCCGCGCGGCACTGGCCGCAAAGGCCGGCGTCAAAGGCGACCTCGATCTGTTGTCTCCCGCCTGGATGAAGGGGCAGGCCGCTGCCGCCGGCGCTCTGGAAGCAAAGCGCATCGACCCGATGGCGATCGCGCGCGTAGGCGTGAAGCCTTTCGTCTCGGCCCGCCAGGGGATGAATGCCATCCAGGCTTTTTCCAGTCTGCTGCACAAGGGCCTTGATCCGGATGCGATCGAAACCGTGCGGGTTTTCCTGCCGCCGGTTGCGGTTCCGGTCGTCGGCCGGCCGCTCGATACCGAAGACAGGCTTGCGACCATCGCCCATCTCGGTCTGCAGTTGGGCATCGCCGCCTATGAGCCGCCGCGACTGATGGACGTGGATCGCAGCCGGCCGTTCGACGGGAATGCCCTGGATCTAGCCAGGCGTGTCACCGTTACGGCGGATGATGGTCTTCCCGTCGAGGGCTGGCCGGCGCGGGTTGTCGTGTCGGAGAAGGGCCAGACACGTGAGGCTGTCTGGCCGCAGAACTCCGACGAGAACCTGCATAGCGCCCTCGATCGCAAACTCGAAAGCTTGCCGATGGCTGTGACGCGGCCGTTGCAGCGGATCGAGGCGGCCTTCGCGGGCGCCGATCTCTCGGCGGTCGCCGAGGCGCGTGGCCTGATGCGGAGCTTGACCGGTTTTCCGGCCCCGAAGAGCGAGGCGGCCTGAAGAGACTCTGAATTTAACATCATGACGGATGCCCGCAGAGGAGTGCAGGCATCTCATAAGGAGGAGAGAGAATGCTGAAATTCCTGAAAACACTGGCGACCGCGGCGGCATTGACCGCGCTCTCCTGGCAAGTGGCGAGCGCCCAGGCGATCGAGAAGACCGATATTACGATCGGCCTGCCGCTCAATACGTCGACCCTGCTGCCGATTTATGTCGGAGACGCCCAGGGCTTCTTCAAGGAAGAGGGAGTCAACGTGAAGGTCGTCGCCTTCAAGGGCGGTACCGAACTGGTGCGCGGCATGGTCGCCGGTGCCGTCGATATCGGCGTTGGCGCCTTTTCGGAAGCGCTGGTGGGTGTCGAGACCGGCCAGGGCGTAAAAATCTTCTACGGCGGGTTCAACATGGCGGTTTTCGACTGGTACGCCGTGCCGTCGATCAAGACGCTCGACGAAGCCAAGGGCAAGCGCTTCGGCATCTCGACCTTCGGCTCATCGACCGACTTCCTCACCCGCTATGCCCTCTCGACCAAGGGCATCAATCCGAAAACCGATGTGCAGATCGTCCAGGGTGGCGGTTCGGTCCCGCGTCTTGCCGCGATGGAAGCCGGCCAGCTCGAGGTCAACATCTTCGCGACGCCGGAAAAGTTCATGGCGGCAGACCGCGGTTTCAACCTGATCCTGCAACAGAAGTCGATCGCTCCCGACTTTCCGTTCCACGTCTTCTACGCGCGCGAGGATTTCATCAAGAACGATCCGAACGCCATCAAGGCCGTGCTGCGCGGCTTTGCCAAGGCGGTGCGCTGGGCCAAGGAGCACAAGGAGGAGTCGGTCAAGCTGCTCGCCGCAAAGCTCGGCCTCGAAGAGACCTATCTCAGCCGCGGTTACGACGATTTCATCGACGAAATCTTCGAAGACGGCCGCATGCCGAGCGAAGCCGGCATGAAGACCTTCTGGGACATCGGCATCATGAACGGCACCTACAAGGAGCCCATGCCGGTCGAAAAATACTGGGTCGGCACGTTCCACGACACCTACAACGAATGGAAGCCGTAAGCTCCGTTTGTATGATAGTATAACGAGCGGGCGGAGGCCCGCTCAGGAGGAAAGAGAAGTGGCGCAGATTGAAATCCGCGATCTCGGGATCGATTACCGCAAACCGAAGAGCGACGAGGTGTTTTCCGCCGTCGACGGCGTGGCTCTCTCGGTCGAGAAGGGCGAATTCGTCACCATCGTCGGTTCCAGCGGCTGCGGCAAGAGCACGCTGCTGATGGCCGTCGCGGGGCTTGTCGCCCTGTCGCGCGGTTCGATCCGGATCGACGGCAAGGACGTGACCGGCCCCGGTCCCGACCGTGCCGTGGTGTTTCAGGAAGCGTCGCTCCTTCCCTGGCGCTCGGTCCGCGGCAACGTCAAGTTCGGGCTCGAAATGCAGCGGTGGAGCGGGGGCAATCTCGATGAACGGGCCATGCAGATGATCCGTCTCGTCGGTCTCGGCCGCTTTTCCGACTATCAGCCGCACCAGCTTTCCGGCGGCATGCGCCAGCGCGTCAACATCGCCCGCGCGCTCGCCGTCGATCCCGAAGTGCTGCTGATGGACGAGCCTTTCGGCGCGCTCGACGCCCAGACCCGCGAGATCATGGGCACCGAGCTCTTGCGTATCTGGGAGCGCGACAAGAAAACGGCGCTGTTCGTCACCCACGATATCGATGAAGCGATCTTCCTTGCCGACAAGATCGTGGTCATGGGCCGCAACCCCGGCCATATCAAGGAAGTGATCAAGGTGGACCTGCCGCGCCCGCGTGATGAGGAGGTGCTCGACAGCGAGGATTTCCACAATCTCCGCAAGCGCCTGCGCGCGCATCTGGCGGAAGACATGTCCAGCATGCAGCTGGTGCAGGAGGTCGCATGAGATCGGCAGAAATGACCGCCGCACCGGCGGAAGCCAAACAGGTTTCCTTTTCTTTCCTGTATCCGTCCCGCTCGGCGGTGGTGGGCACATTGGCCGTCCTGCTGTTCCTTGTCCTTTGGCAGGTGGCCCCGTCGATGGGCTGGGTGAACGGCCGTTTCACCAGTCGGCCGACCGAGGTTTTCCTCGCGGCGATCGATATCTTTAGGAATGACAATTTTCTCTATCATGCGCGTATCAGCCTGACGGAATTCGTCGCCGGCTTTGCGCTGGCGATCGTCGTGTCCATTCCGCTCGGCGTGCTGCTCGGCACGTCGAAGATCGCCCGCTATCTGATCGATCCGCCGCTGATGGCGCTCTATATCGCGCCGACGCTGGTGCTCCTGCCGATCCTGGTCATCTGGCTCGGCATCGACATGGCGCCGAAGATCGCGGTCGTCTTCCTCGGCGCCGTCTTCCCGATCGTGCTGAACACGATGGCCGGGATGAGCGAGGCCGATCCGAAGCTTCTCCGCATGGCGCGTTCGTTCGGAGCCTCCAAATTCGACATCTTTTCGCGCGTGCTGGTGCCGGGCTCGCTGCCCGCGTTGCTCACGGGCATCAGACTTGCTGTCGGCCGCGCCGTGCTCGGCGTCGTGGTGGGCGAGCTCTTCGTGTCGCAGGCGGGCATCGGCTACCAGCTCAATCTCTATGGCCAGGCCATGCGCATCGACCGCCTGCTCGTCTACGCGCTGGTTGTCAGCGCCTTCGGCTATACGCTGACGATCCTGGTCCGTTCGGTGGAAAACAAGGTCCGCGATTGGAGGTCGAAATGATCGCCGAGCTCTTCTATCGCCGTCAGGCGCTGATCCTCGGCACGCTGTCGATGGTCGTCCTGGTCGTCCTCTGGCAGATCGCTGTCGACGGCGGTTTCATCAACCCGTTCTTCATTTCGACGCCGAGCCAGGTCTGGACCGAATTCGTTGCCCAGTTCGAGGACGGCCAGGTTGCGGCCAATGTCGGCGCGACGCTTTACTGTTTCGCCTGGTCGATGGGGCTTGCCACTGTCGCCGGTATCCTGCTCGGCATGCTGGCCGGCTGGTTCTCGGATGTGGAAGCGGCGCTCGAACCCTTCATCTGGTTCAAATATTCGGCCCCGACCGTCGCCTTCTATCCGCTCTTCGTCGCCTGGCTCGGTTACGGCACGCCGACGATCATCGCGATCGCCTTTCTCTTCGCGCTGACGCCGATCTATGCCAACACGCTCTCGGGCATCAAGAATACCGATCGGGACCTCGCCCGCGCCGCCCGCTCCTTCGGGGCGAAGCCTTATGACATTTTCTTCCGGGTCGCATTGCCGGGTTCTGTGCCTGTCATGATGGCCGGTCTTCGCCTCGGTGTCGGCCGTGCACTGACCGGCGTCGTGGTGGCGGAACTCTTCGGCGCCAATGCCGGTCTCGGCTATGCGATCACCTATTACGGGCAGCTCATGCAGACGACCAGGATGATGGTGTCGATCGTCATCGTCATCCTGCTCGGCGTCATCCTGACCCAGATCCTGTCGTTCCTAGAATCCAAGACCGACTCCTGGCGGACGGATACCGGCCGCTGAAACCATCGAGGATAGAGCCATGAAGATCATCGATTCCCATTTCCATTGGTGGCCGCGGTCGATTTTCGAACCGCTTCTGAAGCGTGAGGGTTTTCCGAGGGCAGTGGTGAACGCGCGCGGCGGCTACACCTATCACGGTGCCGACGGCCGCCGCGGCACGGTGGCGAGCTGGAAGGAATGGTTCGATCTCGACGAACAGCTCGGCTATATGGACAGCCTTGGCCACGACATCTCCGTCGTTTGCTCGATCGGTCCCCTCTCGGTCTATTTCTCCGAGCTTCCGGTGGAAGAGGGCCGCGACGCGGCGCTCGCCTGGAATGAGGAAATGGCCTGGGCGCAGCGGCGTTATCCCGGCCGTGTCTGGGCTTCGGCTGCCATTCCGCTCGTCGACACGAAGGTGGCAATCGACGTGCTGGACGATGCCGTCAACCGGCTTGGCCTGATGGGCGTCAACCTGCCGGGCAGCGTCGGCAAGGAAGGCATGATCGACGACGAACGGCTGGAACCCTTCTACAGCCGCGTGGAGGAACTCGGCCTGCCGGTCTTCCTGCACCCGACCGATGCGGTCTTCGCCGACCTGCTGCAGGGGTATAACGATGCACTCCACCTCAGCCTCGGCCGGGTGATGGAAGTGAGCGCAGCCGCCTCGCGCCTCATCCTCTCCGGCATGCTGGAACGGCATCCCGGGCTCAAGATCGTCATGTCGCATACCGGCGGCGCGCTGCCCTATCAGTCCGGCCGCATGGACAAGAATTCCAAGACCGCCGGCCTGCCGAAGCCGGTCAGTCATTATCTCCACCGCATGTTCACCGATACGGTTTCGCCGCACTCGGCCGGGATGAGGTTTGCGATCGAATATTTCGGCGCGGACAACGTCATGTACGGCACGGACTATCCCTGCTGGGATCCGGCCGTCTGCCTGAAGCTGCTCGACGAGATCGAGATGACGCCGGCAGTGAAGCAGAAGATTTTCCACGACAATGCAATCCGCATTCTCGGGCTGAAGCTGCCGGCTGCCGCCGCGGCCTGATCTTACTACGTTTCCGGACATATCCTGTTCGTCATTGAACATGGACCGAATGGAAACCGCATCCTAAGTTGTTTCAGGCCGCCGGGGAGAGCGGCCGGGAGGAGCAACGCATGGATCGCATGAAGAACAAGGTCGTTCTCGTATTCGGCGCCGGTTCGGTCGGGCCGGGTTTCGGGAACGGCAAGGCTGCCGCCGTCGCCTATGCCCGCGAAGGCGGCAGCGTCGTTTGCGTCGACGTCAATCTCGATGCCGCAAGAAACACGCTTGAAGTTATCGAGTCCGAGGGCGGGGCGGGTTTGGCGCTGGCTGCGGACGTCACGAAGTCCGCAGACATCGCCGCCGTAGTCGAAAAGACGATGGAGCGCTTCGGTCGCATCGACGTGCTGCACAACAATGTCGGCATCAATGCGCCGGGCGGCGCGGCGGAGGCTACCGAAGAGAGCTGGCGGCGGGTGATGGACGTCAATCTCACCAGCGCGTTCCTCACCTGCAAGGCTGTCCTGCCCATCATGGAGCGCCAGGGGAGCGGCGCGATCATCAATATTTCGTCGCTCGCCTCCATCCGGTGGACCGGCTATCCATACGTTTCATATTATGCATCAAAGGCCGCTCTCAATCATTTCACCCGGGCGATCGCGATCGAATATGCCGCGAAGGGTATCCGTGCCAACGCGATCCTGCCGGGCGTGATGGACACGCCGCATATCCAGAAGCAGATCAGCGGCTATTACGGCTCGTCGGAGGAGATGAAGGCAAAGCGCGACGCGCTTTCCCCCATGAAACGCCAGGGAGACGGCTGGGACATTGCCTGGGCTTCGGTTTTCCTGGCGTCCGACGAGGCGAAATACATCACCGGTGTCGAGCTCCCCGTGGATGGCGGACTGCATGTCACGGTTTCGGGAAGCGTGACTTCCTGAGGAGCAATTAACGTTCCGTAATATGGATCGCTTTGGCAAGTTTTTCCTCGTTCTGTGTTTTTAGGCTTGCTTAAACCTCTCGGGTTGCGCACACTCCCGCAATCCTAAGAAAATACGATCCACATCATGGATCGATGCGGATGGCTGGAGGAGCCTTTCGTCGGGAGGAGGGAACGGATCGTCGGGGAGGGCGGATTCGTTCATTTGCGGTTATCAAGCCTGCGGTCGTCCCGACGTAAAATCTTCCGGCTTGCGCCTGGCGCAGCATAAAGGAGGGAGGGTGACGCGTGACGGCAGCCAATAATACGATCGAGCCGATGGACGAGGCGTCGCTGCTGGCCGGCCTCGAAGGGGTGGCGCCCCAGCAAACCGGTTCCGTCTGGATGCGGCCCATAGAGGCGGTTGCGGCGGTGCTGCTTGTCGCCATCATCGCGCTTCTACTGACGGGCGTGATTTCCCGCTACGTCTTTTCGCTGCCGATCATCTGGATCGATGAAGTCGCGTCGATTTCCTTCCTATGGCTTGCCATGCTCGGCGCGGCCATGGCCGTCGACCGCAGCGAACATCTGCGGCTTACGCTTTTCGTCGGCATGCTGCCCGAAAAAGCCCAGGCACTTGCCGGTACGCTTGCCATGCTGCTGATGGCGGTTTTTCTCGGCGTGATGCTGCGGCCGGCCTATGAATACGCGACCGAGGAATCCTACATCACCTCGGCGGCGCTCAACATTCCGATGAGCTATCGTGCCGCGGCGCTGCCCGCGGGCGTCGCGCTGATGCTGATCCTGGCGCTCGTCAAGGCGTTGAAAGGCTCCGGCTTTCGGCAGATAGCCGTTTCCTTGGTGTTCATCGCCGCGGTGACCGGTCTGCTCTGGCTGGTGGGACCGAGCCTCAAGGAGATCGGCAACTGGAATATCCCGATCTTCCTGGTCGGCTTCGTCGCGCTGTTCCTGGTGCTCGGCGTGCCGATCGCCTTCTGCTTCGGCCTCGGAACGCTCGCCTTTCTCTCCTTCACAACGTCGGTGCCGGTCTTCGTGATGATCGGCCGCATGGATGAAGGGATGTCGAGCATCATCCTGCTTTCCGTGCCGATCTTCGTGCTGCTCGGCTGCATCCTCGACGCGACGGGCATGGGCAAGGCGATCGTCGAGTTTCTCGCTTCGCTGCTCGGCCATGTGCGGGCCGGCATGTCCTATGTATTGCTCGGTTCGCTCTTCCTGGTCTCCGGCATTTCCGGCTCCAAGGTTTCGGATATGGCGACCGTCGCGCCGGCACTGTTTCCGGAGATGAAGCGCCGCGGTCACAAGCCGCCGGAAATGATTGCCCTGCTGGCGACCGGCGCGGCAATGGCCGAGACCGTGCCGCCTTCGATCGTGCTGATCGTACTGGGGTCTGCGGCAGGCGTGTCGATCGCCGGTCTCTTCACCTCCGGTTTCGCGATCGCCATGGTTCTGCTGCTGGTGCTTGCGATCCTGGCGCGGTGGAAATCCCGGCACGAGGCCATGGAAGGCGTACGGCGCGCGCCATTCGCCGTCATCAAGAAAACCCTGCTGATCGCAGCACCGGCGCTCGTCCTGCCCTTCCTGATCCGTACCGCCGTCGGCGAAGGCATCGCGACCGCCACCGAGGTGTCGACCATCGCGGTGCTCTACGCGATGATCATCGGCGCCGTCCTCTATGGCGGTATCAGCCTTGGCCGGATTTATTCGATGCTTGTCGAAACGGCTGCATTGTCGGGTGCGATCCTGATGATCCTCGGGGCTGCCTCGGCCATGGCCTGGGCTCTCACGCAGACAGGATTTGCCGCGCAGCTCGTGGCAGCGGTGCAGGGCCTGCCGGGCGGCTGGATGACCTTCATGGGGGTCTCCATCCTGATCTTCATGGTGCTCGGCTGCGTGCTCGAGGGCCTGCCGGCGATCGTGCTGATGGCGCCGATCATGTTCCCGGTTGCCCGCTCGCTCGGCATCAACGACATCCATTATTCCATGGTGGTCGTGACCGCGATGAATATCGGCCTCATGACCCCGCCGATCGGCATCGGTTTCTACATCGCCTGCAAGATCGGCAACGTTTCGCCGGACGAGGCCATGAAGGCCATCTGGCCCTATATCGGCGCGCTGATGGTTGGCCTTCTGGTGATCGCTGCCGTGCCTTATTTCTCGACGGTCTTTCTGTAACGGCCTTGAGACACTAACCGGGAACTGAAATCGGAGGAGGATTTCATGAACGTCAACCGCAGAACGCTGCTCTTGGGCGCGGCCACGACAGGCATCGCCACGAGTTTTTCGATCCGCACGCGGCCGGCCAATGCCGCCGAGTTCACCTATAAATTCGCCAACAACCAGGCGCTCACGCATCCGATGAACGTCCGTGCCAAGGAGGCCGTCGCGAAAATCCAGGAGGAGAGCGGCGGCAGAATGGCGATCAACATCTTCCCGTCGAGCCAGCTCGGTGCGGATACGGACATGCTGAACCAGGTGCGTTCGGGCGGCGTCGAGATGTTCAGCCTTTCGCCGATCATTCTGTCCACCCTGGTGCCGAACGCATCGCTCAACGGCGTCGGCTTTGCTTTCCCGAGCTACGATCAGGTCTGGCCGGCCATGGACGGCGACCTGGGCAAATATGTGCGCGGCGAGATCGAGAAGAAGGGGCTGCTGACGCTCGAGAAGATCTGGGACAACGGCTTCCGCCAGATCACGTCCTCCAGAGGACCGATCGAGACGCCGAAAGATCTCGAAGGCTTCAAGATCCGCGTGCCGGTGAGTCCGCTCTGGACCTCGATGTTCACGGCTTTCGGCTCGGCGCCCGCCTCCATCAATTTCGCGGAGACCTATACGGCGCTGCAGACCGGCATTGTCGACGGCCAGGAAAATCCGCTGGCCATCCTGACGACGGCCAAGCTCTTCGAGGTGCAGAAATATGTCTCGATGACGAACCATATGTGGGACGGCTTCTGGATCCTGCTCAACCGCCGCTCCTGGCAGGCGTTGCCGGAGGACCTTCAGCAGATCGTCTCGAAGCATTTCAACGCCGCTGCCGAATTGCAGCGCAAGGATGTCATGGATCTCAATGCGAGCGTCCAGGCCGAGCTGGAAGGCAAGGGCATGAAGTTCAACAAGCCGGACGGCGCACTCTTCCAGGAGAAGCTGCGGACGGCGAACTTCTACAAGGACTGGAAGGCGAAATACGGCGACGAGGCCTGGGCGATCCTCGAAAAGGCCGTCGGCAAGTCGTTGGGTTGAACGGCCGATGAATGCAATTGGGAAGCGGCCTATGGAGCAGATAATTGAAAACCTGTCGGGTCTCCCGAATGGTGCCGCTTCCGGTTCCGGCGCACAGGCGGTGGAAAGGGCGCTGCAGCTCCTTTCCATCGTCGGTCGCGCTGCGGAAAAAGGGATTGCTCTGGGCGATGTGGTTGCCGAGAGCGGACTGAACAAGCCTACCGCCCGGCGGCTGCTCATGGCGCTGATGCGGTCACGCCTCGTCGAACAGGATGAGCTTACCCGCCGCTACTATCTCGGCGGGGAGCTTTACGTGCTCGGCATGCTGGCCTCGCGAAGGCACGGCCTTCTGGAAATGGCAGGCGAAAGCCTGAGGCGGCTTTCCGGCGGCTCGGCCGACACGAGTTTCGTCTCGATGCGCCGCGACGACTATGCCGTCTGCCTGCATCGGGAAGAAGGCACGCATCCCGTGCGCACCCATGCCCTGCAGACCGGCGACCAGAATCCGCTCGGCGTCGGCGCCGGTTCGCTCGCCATGCTGGCCGCGCTGCCGGATCAGGAGATCGAGGCCATCATCGGCCGGATCGAAGGCGTCATCGCCGTTCAGTATCCCGGCTATTCGCCGGAGATCATCCGCGCGGACGTCGCCCGTGCGCGGGAGAACGGCTATGCGCTCAACCCCGGACGAGTGATCGCCAATTCCTGGGGCATCGGCATGGCGATCCTGCTGCCCGACGGGCGGCTTGCCGGGGCGCTGTCGATTGCGGCGATCGACAGCCGCATGGGCGAGACGCGGCAGAAGGAGCTTGCAGGCCTGTTGCGTCAGGAGGTGGAGCGGGTGCAAGCCAAGCTGGTAACGCTCTTCAGCGCCGAAAAGCCGGTGCCTCGGAAGACGCCGCAGGCAGTACGGCCACGAACACCGGAACCGGTTTGAAACGAAGGAGAAGATCATGGCAGGAGCAGAGATCGTCGGTTGGGCCCATTCGAAATTCGGCAAGTCCGAAGCGGGTTCAACCCGGGAACTGATGGCCGAGGTGATCAGTCCGGCACTCGAGCATGCGGGCATCACGGCGAAGGATGTCGACGGCATTTTCGTCGGCGTCTTCAACAACGGCTTTTCCAAGCAGGATTTCCAGGGTGCGCTGGTGGCGATGGCAGCCGAGGGGTTCGATCACGTGCCGGCGGTGCGCATGGAGAATGCCTGCGCTACGGGCTCGGCGGCGCTCTATTCGGCGCTCGACTTCATCGCGTCGGGCCGCGGCAAGATCGCGCTGGTCGTCGGGGCCGAAAAGATGACGGCGCTGCCGACGAAGGAGACCGGGGATATCCTGCTTTCCGCTTCCTACCGCGAGGAAGAAGCGGATGTGGAGGGTGGTTTTGCCGGGCTCTTCGGCCGTATCGCCAGCCATTACTTCCAGCGTTATGGCGACCGTTCGGAAGAACTGGCCATGATCGCCGCCAAAAACCACTCCAACGGCATGAAAAACCCCTATGCCCATATGCAGAAGGATTTCGGCTTCGACTTCTGCAACACGGTGTCCGACAAGAACCCTTATGTGGCAGCGCCGCTTCGCCGTACCGACTGCTCGCTGGTCTCCGATGGCGCGGCTGCATTGGTGATCGCTACGCCCGAAGTGGCGGAAGGCATGAGGCGCGCCGTGGCCTTCAAGGCGCGCAACCACGTCAACGACATCCTTGCCATGTCGCGGCGCGATCCGATCGCCTTCGAGGGCGCACGTCTCGCCTGGCAGAAGTCGCTCGGCGAAGCGGGCGTCTCGCTGGACGATCTGAGTTTCGTCGAGACGCATGACTGCTTCACCATAGCCGAACTCATCGAATACGAGGCCATGGGGCTTGCGAGGCCCGGCGAGGGCTACCGCGTCATTCGTGAAGGCATCACCCGAAAGGACGGCCGGTTGCCGGTGAACCCGTCCGGAGGTCTCAAGTCCAAAGGTCATCCGATCGGCGCGACCGGCGTTTCCATGCATGTCATGGCGGCGATGCAGCTTTGCGGCGAGGCGGGCGAGATGCAGGTGCCGGATGCAAAGCTCGCCGGTGTCTTCAACATGGGTGGCGCCGCCGTCGCCAACTACGTCTCCATTCTGGAGCGGACGAAATGAATGTAGCCGGTTCGGTTGCGAAGGCTGCTCCGAAAGGCGGGCTTTCGCCTTGCTCGACGCGGGTGATGAATCTCGCTCGTTTCGTGACGCAGGCGATGCGCCGCGAACCTCGAGGTATCGCGCTCGTGTGGGCGGACAAGACCTGGACCTGGGAGGAGTTCGAGGCGCGCATCGATGCGATGGCGGCCGCGCTGCAGCAGCGGTTCGGCGTCGCGAAGGGCGATCGCATCCTGGTTCAGTCGCAGAACTGCAATCAGATGTTCGAATCGATGTTCGCCTGCTTCCGGATCGGTGCGGTCTGGGTGCCGACCAATTTCCGGCAGACGCCGGAGGAAGTCGCCTATCTCGCGAAGGCGAGCGGGGCGACAGGCATGATCTGCAATGCGTCCTTTCCCGATCATGCCCGCGTCGCGCGCGAAACCAATGCGGAAATCGGTTTTGTCGTCGCCATCGGCGAGGCAGATTTCGGACCGCCCTACGACGCCATCGTGGAGGAGTTTTACGGCAGGAAGCCCATCGAGGCGCGTGTCGAGCGTGACGATCCATGCTGGTTCTTCTTCACCTCCGGTACGACTGGACGGCCGAAGGCGGCGGTGCTGACCCACGGCCAGATGGCTTTTGTCGTCAACAACCACCTCTGCGACCTGATGCCGGGCGTGACTTCGGCGGATGCGGCGCTGGTCGTGGCGCCGCTTTCGCACGGAGCGGGCGTCCACCAGCTCACGCAGGTGGCGCATGGAGTGAAGACCATCCTGCTGCCGACGGAGAAATTCGACATCGAGACTGCCTGGGCGCTCATCGAAACGTGGCGCGTCTCGACCATGTTCACGGTGCCGACCATCCTGAAGCTGCTGGTCGAGCACCCGGCGGCGGAGAAATACGATCATTCCTCGCTGCGCTATGTCATCTATGCCGGCGCGCCCATGTATCGGGAGGACCAGAAGCGGGCGATGAAGACGCTCGGTCCGGTCATCGTCCAGTATTTCGGGCTCGGTGAGGTGACGGGCGCCATCACCGTTCTGCCTCCCGCGCTGCATTCGGCCGAGGATGGCGAAGGCGTGAGGGTCGGCACCTGCGGGATCGAGCGCACAGGCATGCAGGTTTCCATTCAGAACGACGCGGGCGACGAATTGGGGCCTTACGAAACGGGTGAGATCTGCTGCATCGGCCCGGCCGTGTTCGCCGGCTATTACGATAATCCCGAGGCCAATGAGAAAGCGTTCCGCAACGGCTGGTTCCGCACCGGCGACCTCGGCCACGTGGACGACCAAGGCTTCCTCTACATCACCGGCCGCGCTTCCGACATGTATATTTCCGGCGGCTCGAACGTCTATCCGCGCGAGATCGAGGAAAAGCTGCTCACCCATCCCGATATCAGCGAGGCGGCGGTGCTCGGCGTGCCGGATCCGCTTTGGGGCGAGGTGGGTTATGCCGTCTGTGTCGCCAAGCCGGGCGCTCAGGTCACCGAGAAGGAGATGTTTGCCTTCGTCGACGGAAAGATGTCCCGCTACAAGATGCCGAAGCGTTTCATCTTCTGGGATGCGCTGCCGAAATCCGCCTATGGCAAGATCACCAAGAAGATGATCCGCGAAGAACTGCAGGCCCGGGGAGAACTGGATCAGAAGCCGGCTAATGACAGGCCCGCACTCCGCCGGCTGGAGCATCCGGGTCCCCCAGCGCCGGTGCGGCGGGAGGCGGTGCGGACCGAACTGAAGCCTGTCGCTGGCGTGCTGCGACCGGGGGAGGTCTTTCTGGCGGGCATTGCCCGCGTCTTTGCGGAAGCCGGCTGCAAGGGCGGTTTCGTCACCGTCGAGGGCGGCGCCTGCGATCCGTTCCGCTACGTGCTGCCGGCATTTTCGCCGGACACCGCGCATGCCGCCTGGTACAGCGCGACCTTCGCGCCGGCGGCGGGAGGCAGGTTTCAGACGGCCACCGTTATCTTCGGAGAACGCGACGGCGCGCCGTTCCTGCACTGCCACGGCATCTGGGACACGGGCGAAGATACGCTCCGGATGGGCCATGTTCTACCCTTCGACAGCGTGGTGAGCCAGCCGGTTGCGGTCAAGGGCCATGGCAGCGTGACGACCACCTTCGACTCCGTTCCCGATCCCGAAACGAATTTCACCCTCTTTTCCGTCAAGGGTAGGGGCGAAGAAGGCAACGGCATCCTATTGCGGGTGCGGCCGAATGAAGATGTCGCAACGGCTATCGAGGAAGTCTGCCGGACGCACGGTATCGAAAGCGCCCGTGTCTACGGCATAGGCAGCATCAATGAGCCGGTGTTCGAGGACGGCCGCCGCATCGTTTGCCTGGCGACCGAGATCGCCATCGAAAACGGCTCTCTGGAGAAGACGCCCGAGGGCCTTCGCACTTCACTGGATGCGGCGGTCGTCGATACCGACGGTGTCCTCTATCACGGCAGGCTTGCCAGGGGTGACAATCCCGTCGGCGTCACTTTCGAACTGGTCATCGTCGAAAACCGGGAGAGCTGAACATGCGGAGTGTCGTCGTCACGGGTGCGGGATCGGGGATCGGCCTTTCGACGACGGAGCTTCTGATCGACGCAGGCTGGCACGTGGTTGCCGCCGATCGCGACGCCGATGCACTGGCGCGCCTCAGCGAGAAGCTCGGAAACCGCACCGCACTGCTTACACCCGCAATTCTCGACGTGACGGACGAGGCGGCGGTGGCGCGGATTGCCGATCGGTGCCGGACGCTGGCCGCTCCGCTGGCGGCGCTGGTCAACAGTGCTGGTATCGCGGCCAATGTCCGGTTCGCGGATACGACGGCCGACACGCTTCGGCGTATCTATGAAGTGAATGTCGTCGGCGCCTTCTCGCTGTCGCAGGCGCTGGCACCGATCCTGCGCGAAAACGGCGGCGGTTCGATCGTCCATATCGCCTCCGTCTCCGGCATCAAGGGCAATCTCGGCCGCTCCGCCTACGGAGCCTCGAAAGGTGCATTGATCACGCTCACGAAGATCATGGCGGTGGAGCTTGCCGACGACCTGATCCGCGTCAACGCCATTGCGCCGGGACCGATCGAGACGCCGATGGTGCGGGAAACCCACACCGCCGTGACGCGGGAGGAATGGCATCGTACCGTGCCGATGCGGCGCTATGGCCAGCCGGAGGAGATCGCATCGGCAATCGCATTCCTGATCGACGACCGCCAGTCGTCCTATGTGACCGGGCAGATCCTTGCCGTCGACGGAGGGTTCACGGCGGCCGGGCTCATGGCCTGAACCAATCCGGGACATTGCGGGCTTTGTGACAATATCTTCATGAAAATCAACGGCGCCGCATGCGGAGTTTTCGTTGACAAGCCTTTGCGTACATTAAAAACTGCTTTTATCCGGTGGCAGCCTGCACTGGCGCCCGGTGCAGATCAAAAGTGTTACGGCGTCCTTTGCGCGTCACAATTGACGCGCGGCGGCTTAGGGAGGGGACATCGATGTCTAGGCGCGTCTTTTTCGGCCTTTCTGCTCTTCTTATTTCCGCATTCGCTTCGGTCTCGCCCCTATCGGCGGCTGAGCGTCGTATCGAGACCACGCAGGATGGCGATTATCTCGGCTTCGATCTCCGGACCGTGAAAAATGTGAGCCAGCCGCAGTGCGAGGCGGCCTGCATCGGAGACAACACCTGCAGGGCGTTCACCTACAATACCAAGGCAAAGTGGTGCTTCTTGAAATCGGATTACGGTCCGCTCAACACGTTCCCGGGTGCGGTTGCAGGCAAGATCGTCGAAGTGGCCGCCGAACCGGATATCGGCGCTCCGCCGAAACTGGCATTCCTTTCCGAAGACCTGCTGCAGCAGGCGCGCGAGCAGAAGAGCGGGCTTGCGCTCGGAGACAACCAGCAGGGTTACGGCGTCGAGAACCTGAAGACCATTGCCCAGAACGAACTCCTCGCCGGCAATGTCGATACGGCGATTTACAATTTCAAAGGCGCGCTTTCGATCACGCCCGACGACGGCGCACTCTGGATCGAGCTGTCGCGCGCTGCCGGCACGGCGAACGATAACAGCAGCGCCGCTTCCGAAGGAACGCTTGCCGCGATCAACGGCTACGAACTTTCCCGCACGACGCAGAACCGCGCCGATGCGCTCGCGGTTCTGGCCGCAGCGCTTGCGAAGCAGGAGAATTACCGCGCCGCGCTGAATGCCTACAAGGCAAGCCTTGCGCTGGTGAATGCCCGGATGGTCCAGGCCGCCTATAACGATTTGCGCGAACGCCAGGGTTTTCGCGTAACCGGCAATACCGTCGATGCAGACAGCGCCAATCCGCGCGCCTGCGTGCAATTCTCCGAACCGCTGGTGAAAGCGGGCGTCGACTACGCACCCTTCGTGGTGCTCGATGGCCAGGCTCCGAAGGCGATGGAAGCCAAGGACAACCAGATCTGTGTCGAGGGCCTCACCCATGGCCAGCGCTACAAGCTTTCTCTTCGCCGCGGCCTGCCGTCCTCCGTCGACGAACCGCTGGTCGCTCAGGTCGATATCGACATCTACGTCAAGGACCGCTCTCCGACGGTGCGGTTTACCGGCGACAGTTTCGTGCTGCCGTCGACCGCTCGCCGCGGCATCCCGATCGTTTCGGTCAATACGGAAAAGGCGGATCTGAAACTCTACCGGGTCGGCGACCGCAACATTGCTTCGCTGCTCGCCAATTCGCAGTTCCTCACCCAGATGGACGGCTACAATGCCAGCCAGATCGAGCAGCAGAGCGGCGAGCTCGTCTGGCAGGGTACGATCGATATCACCCAGGATCTGAACAAGGACGTGGTGACGAGCTTTCCGGTCGATGAGGCGCTGCCGACCCGCAAGCCGGGCGTCTATATGCTCACGGCTGCCGCTTCGAATGCGGTCACCCAGGAGTGGGACAGCAAGGCCACCCAGTGGTTCGTCGTTTCGGATATCGGGCTTACCACCTATGCCGGCACGGACGGGCTGCATGTCTTTGCCCGTTCGCTCGGCTCCGCCAGGCCGATCGCCGGTATCGACCTGCAGCTTCTCGCCAAGAACAACGAAATTCTCGGCACGGCAAAGACCGATGCAGACGGCCGCGCGATCTTCACAGCGGGGCTGATGCGCGGCACGGCGGCGATGGTGCCGGCCGTATTGACGGCTCAAAACAACGGCCAGGATTATGTCTTTCTCGACATGACCCGCGCCGGCTTCGATCTGTCCGATCGCGGGGTGACCGGCCGGCCGGCACCGGGCGCGATCGACATCCTACCGTGGACCGAGCGCGGCATCTATCGTCCGGGCGAAACGGTGCATGCGAGCGCGCTCGCCCGCAATATCGATGCGACAGCAATCGAAAACCTGCCGCTCACCTTCGTCTTCCTGCGGCCGGACGGCGTCGAAGACCGGCGCATGGTGGAGAACGGCTCGCTCGGCGGTTATGCGCTCGACCTGCCGCTGCTCGAGACCGCCATGCGCGGCACCTGGACCATGCAGATATTCACCGATCCGAAAGGCTCGGCGATCGGCGAGAAGACATTCCTGGTCGATGATTTCGTGCCGGACCGCATCGAATTCGACATGACGAGCGAGGCGAAGCAGATCGAGGCGGGCCAGCCCGTGCCGGTCCATGTCGAAGGGCGCTTCCTCTACGGCGCGCCGGCTGCAGGCCTCAACCTCGAAGGCGAGATCGCGCTGAAGCCGACGCGCGCGAATGCCGCTTTCCCCGGTTACCAGTTCGGCCTCGCCGACGAGGAGGAGACGGAAACGGTACGCATCCCGCTCGATGCGCTGGAGCCGACCGATGAGGAAGGCAAGGCGGTTTTCGATGCGGATGTCAGCGAGGTGCCGTCGACGACCCAGCTCGTCGATGCCGATATCGTCGTGCGCATGCAGGAGGCTGGCGGCCGCGCGGTCGAGCGTTCGCTCACTCTTCCCATCAAGCCTGACGGCCCCCGCATCGGCATCAAGCCGGAGTTTTCAGGCGACCTGGCCGAGAACTCGGTCGGCAATTTCACCGTCATCGTGGTTGATCCGGACGGCAGGAAACAGACGATACAGGGCCTGCCCTGGAAGCTGATCAAGATCGATCGGGATTACCAGTGGTATCGCGATGGCTCCTCCTGGCGCTTCGAGCCGGTGACCCGCACCAGCCAGATCGCGAACGGGACGGTCGATGTTTCTGCCGACGGCGGCAGGATTGCAGTTCCGGTCAACTGGGGCCGTTACCGTCTCGAAATCGAGACGGCCGATATCGGCGGACCTGCTTCGAGCGTCGAATTCGACGCGGGCTGGTTCGTGACCGCGACCTCGACCGAAACGCCGGATGCGCTGGAAATCGCGCTCGACAAGCCGAGCTACAAGATCGGCGAGACCGCCAAACTGAAGGTTTCCTCGCGTTATGCCGGTGAGCTGATGGTCACCTCCGGTTCCGAGGACCTGATTTCGGTGCAGAACGCCAGCATCGGTCAGAGCGGCGGCGAGGTCGAGATTCCCGTCACTGCCGATTGGGGTGCCGGATCTTACGTCACGGCGACGCTTTATCGTCCCGGCGAGGCCCAGGAAAGCCGCATGCCGATGCGCGCCATCGGCATTACCTGGCTGAAGGTCGATCCGGAAAGCCGCGACCTGCAGGTCTCGATCGATGCGCCGGAAAAAACATTGCCGCGTCAGCCTCTCGATATTTCCCTGCAGGTGGCGGGAGCGGGTGCCAACGAGGACGCCTATGTGACCGTTGCCGCGGTGGATGTCGGCATCCTCAATCTGACGCGTTACGAGCCGCCCGCGCCGGACGACTGGTATTTCGGCCAGCGGCGCCTGGGTCTCGAAATCCGCGATCTCTACGGCCGGCTGATCGACGGTTCGCTCGGCGCGACCGGGCGGCTGCGCACCGGCGGTGACGGCGGCAGCGTGGCGCTGCAGGGCAGTCCGCCGAAGGAAAAGCTCGTCGCCTTCTTTTCAGGCGTGGTGAAGCTGGATGCCGAGGGCAAGGCGAATGTCTCCTTCGACATACCGCAGTTCAACGGCACGGCGCGTGTCATGGCCGTCGCCTGGTCGAAGACCGGCGTCGGGCACGGCGTGAAGGACGTGGTGGTCCGCGATCCCATCGTGGTCACGGCCAGCCTGCCGCGCTTCCTGGCGCCCGGCGACCGAAGCAACTTGCGTCTCGATATCGCCAATACGGATGCGCCGGCGGGCGATTATCAGCTCGCCGTGACCACCAGCGATGCCGTCTCTGTCGATCAGGCCGGTTCCGAGAGCCTGGCGCTTGCGGCGGGCGGCAAGGCGAATATCACCCTGCCGATCTCCGGTGTCGAGCCGGGCGACGGCACCGTGTCGATCCGTCTGTCGAATGCTTCCGGCCTCTCGCTGGAGCAGGTGCTCGACATTCCGGTTCGTCCGGCCGCCATGCCGGTCACCGCGCGGCGGCTCGTCGAGCTGCGTCCGGGCGCAAGCGTGACGGTCGATTCCAACCTGCTCGCCGACAGCATTCTGCCCGGCGCCTCCGTCAGCGTGAATGTCAGCCGTTCCAACGCGTTCGACATTCCGGCGCTGCTGATGAGCCTCAGCCGCTATCCCTATGGCTGCGCCGAGCAGACGACCAGCCGCGCATTGCCGCTCCTCTATCTCAGCGAGATGGCGGTGCAAAATGGCCTGGCGGACGATGCCGAGGTCAGGAAGCGAGTGCAGGATGCGATCTATCGCGTGCTTTCCTATCAATCCTCCGCCGGCAGTTTCGGCCTCTGGGCTCCGGGCGGCGGCGATCTGTGGCTCGATTCCTATGTGACGGACTTCCTTTCCCGCGCCCGCGAGCAGGGATACGAGGTGCCGGAACAGGCGCTGGTGCAGGCGCTTGAAAGTCTCCAGAATTCCTTGAGCTATACCAACAACGTCAAGGATCAGGGCAACGAGATCGCCTATGCGCTCTATGTGCTCGCCCGCAACCGCAAGGCCGCGATCAGCGATCTGCGCTACTATGCGGACACGGCGCTCAACGACTTCCCGACCCCGCTCGCCAAGGCGCATATCGCTGCGGCGCTCTCGCTCTATGGCGATGCCCAGCGCTCGCGGAGCATCTTTGCGGATTCCCTGCAGATGTCGGAACAGGCGCAGATCCACAAGGTGAGCCTGGTCCGCTCCGACTACGGCTCGTCGCTGCGCGATGGCGCGGCGGTTCTGGCGCTTGCGGCCGAAAGCCGGCCGGTGCCGCCGATCGTGCCGGCGCTGGCGGATATCGTCGCCAAGGAATGGAGCGCCAAGAAATATACCAGCACCCAGGAACAGACCTGGATGCTGCTTGCCGCCCGCGCCCTGCAGAGCGGCGACGATAACCTGCGGCTCAACGTCAATGGGGCCGACCATCGCGGCACGCTGATGTCGCAGATGACCGGCGATGCGCTGATCGACCATCCCGTCACCATCCGCAATGACAGCGGCGATCCGCTGTCAGCGGCGATCACGACGGTCGCGGCACCTTCCCAGCCTCTGCCGGCTGGCGGTGACGGTTTCGAGATCACCCGCACCTACTACAATATGGCCGGCGAAGAGGTGAATGTCAGCGAGGCGCAGCAGAACGAACGCTATGTCGTG
This sequence comes from Neorhizobium sp. CSC1952, assembly GCF_030378245.1. NCBI lineage: Bacteria > Pseudomonadati > Pseudomonadota > Alphaproteobacteria > Hyphomicrobiales > Rhizobiaceae > Neorhizobium > Neorhizobium sp. CSC1952. The sequence continues at coordinate 2,122,564 of NZ_CP128416.1, forward strand.
GTACTGAACATCAACGAGACCAACGAATGGCCGTCGCGTATCGTCGTCACCGACCTCTTGCCGGCCGGTTTCGAGATCGACAATCCGAGCATCGTCAACAGCGCCAATCTTTCCAATTTCGACTGGATAGAGGAAGTGCAGGCGGCGCATACGGAATTCCGCAACGACCGTTTCGTCGCGGCCTTCGACCGCAGCGCCGGCGACAATCGCCAGATCACGCTGGCCTACGTCGTCCGCGCCGTGACGCCGGGCGTCTATGACCATCCGGCAGCACAGGTGGAGGACATGTATCGTCCGCAATTCTCCGCGCGCACCGCGACGGGTAAGATGGAGGTGGTCGCTGCTCAATAAGCGGTGGTCCAGACTTCGATGAAGCAGAGGTGGAAGCTCTCGATCGGTCTCGGCATCGGCCTTGTCTTCGTGGCGGGGCTGGTCCTTGGTCTCGATGCCGCGGACAGGGCCTTTCCCCCGCCGCTCGAAAAGGCGCAGGTCGTCTCGCCGGAAGTGCTGGATGCGGACGGCGAACTGTTGCGCGCCTTCGCGACGCCTGAAGGCCGCTGGCGGCTGAAGACCGCGGTGGAGGATGTCGATCCGCGTTTCCTGAAAATGCTCGTCGCCTACGAGGACCGGCGCTTCTGGGATCATGGTGGTGTCGATCCGCTGGCTCTCGGCCGTGCCGTTCTACAGCTCGTCACCAATGGCCGCATCGTCTCGGGCGCCTCGACGCTCTCCATGCAGGTGGCGCGGCTGATCGAACCGCGCGAGACCCGTTCAATGTCCGCAAAGCTGCTGCAGCTTGCCCGCGCCGTCCAGATCGAACGACGGCTGAGCAAGCAGGAAATCCTTCAGCTTTACCTCACCCACGCTCCCTATGGCGGCAATCTGGAAGGCGTGCGGGCGGCAAGCCTTGCCTATTTCGGCAAGGAGCCGCGGCGGCTGACCGTTGCGGAGGCCGCTTTGCTTGTCGCCCTGCCGCAGTCTCCGGAAAGCCGGCGGCCGGATCGGCATGTCGAAGCCGCCAAGACGGCACGCGAACGGGTACTCGTGCGTTCCGCGGTCACGGATGTGTTGGGAGACGGCGAGGCGGACCGGGCGGCAGGTGATGCCGTTCCCACCCGTCGCCTGCAATTGCCCGCCTATGCGGCGCATCTCGCGGAGGCGGCGATCCGCAAGCAGCCCAAGGCCGGAGAATACAGGACGACGCTCAAGCGTAGCATTCAGCAGGGATTGGAGCAGGTTGCGAGAGAGGCCTCGGCCAAGCTCGCGCCGAAGGTGTCGCTTGCCATGGTGATGGCGGATGTGACGACCGGCGCGATCGTCGGCGAAGTGGGCTCAGCCGATTATTTTGATGCCGGCCGCTCCGGCTGGATCGACATGACGCGCGTCTACCGTTCGCCGGGCTCGACCTTGAAGCCGTTCATCTACGGGCTCGCCTTCGAACAAGGCCTGGTGTCACAGGAAACGATCATCGAGGACCGGCCGGCGGACTTCTTCGGCTATCGCCCGAAGAATTTCGACATGAGCTATCAGGGCGACGTCAGCGTGAGGCAGGCCTTGCAATTGTCGCTCAACGTGCCGGCGGTGCGGCTGCTCGATGCGGTCGGGCCGTCGCGGCTGATGATCCGCTTTCGCCGTGCCGAAGTGCGGCCGGTCCTGCCGCCCAACGAAGCGCCGGGATTGGCGATCGGCCTCGGCGGCGTCGGCATCACGCTCAAGGAGCTGGTGCAGGCCTATGCGGCACTCGCCAACCGGGGGGAACCGGTCAGGCTCGGCAACGGCATCGAAGAGCAGCCGGGCATGATCGACGGCGAACCTTTGCTGGAGCCGCAGGCGGTCTGGAATGTCGCGGACATCCTTTCCGATGTCTTGCCGCCGCAGGGCAGCCGGCGGCTCGGCATCGCCTACAAGACCGGCACGAGCTACGGCTATCGCGACGCCTGGTCGGCGGGTTTCGACGGGCGATACGTGCTGGGCGTCTGGGTCGGCCGGCCGGATAACGGCGCGGTGCCGGGCATTGCCGGCTACCAGACGGCAGCGCCGATCCTCTTCGAAGCCTTCTCTAAATCCGGCGTGCCGATCACGCCGCTGCCAGCCGCGCCGGCAGGCGCAATGCGTCTCGCCCAATCCGACCTTCCTATCAGCCAGCGGCGGTTCTCCATGACGGCAAGCGGGCTGATTTCCGCCTCCGCACGCGAGCCGGCACCGCAGATCGTCTATCCTCCGGAAGGAGCCCGGGTCGATCTCGGTGCGCGCTTGGGCGATATCTCACCGCTGGTGCTGAAGCTCCAGGGGGGACGTGCTCCGTTCCGCTGGCTCGCGAACGGCAGGCCGCTCAATGAGCTCTCCCGCCGCCGCACCAGTGAGTGGACGCCTGATGGAGCCGGCTATTCGACGCTGACGGTGATCGACGCCGCAGGGCGAGCCGCCAGCGTCAGGGTTTTCGTGGAATAGGGCGGCCGACCCAAAAGCGTGAGGCGGCTTTCGGTCGGCCGCTCACAAAGTCAGGCGGCTGTTGCCGCCTTTTTCCTGGCGATGCGAGCACGGATGGATTCGATATCCGCACGTGGGGTCGCCGCAAACAGCGTACGGGTATATTCGTGCTTCGGGTCCGAGAAGACCTCGTCGCGCGTGCCGTATTCCACCGCCTCGCCGAAATACATCACCATCACCTCGTCGGCGATATAACGTACCACGGACAAGTCGTGGCTGATGAAGACATAGGTGAGGCCGAATTCATCCTGCAGATCGGCGAGCAGGTTCAGAACCTGCGCCTGGACAGACAGATCGAGCGCCGAGACCGGCTCGTCCAGGACCAGCAGCTTCGGGTTCATCATCAGCGCACGGGCAATGGCGATACGCTGGCGCTGGCCGCCGGAAAACATGTGCGGGTAGCGGTTGTAATGCTCCGGACCGAGGCCGACCTTCTTCAGCATTTCGGTGGCCCGGTCGCGCCGCTCGCCGGCCGGCATGCTCGTGTTGATCGCCAGAGGCTCGCCGAGCACATCGCCGATCTTCTGGCGCGGATTGAGCGAGCCGTAGGGATTCTGAAAGACGATCTGCACCTTCTGGCGCATTTCCTGGGTCAGATGGCCGGGGCGCGTATCCACCTTCTGGCCGTCGATCAAGAGATCGCCGGATGTGGGCTCGTCGATGAAGGTCAGCATGCGGGCGAGCGTAGACTTGCCGCAGCCGGATTCGCCGACGATCGCCAGCGTCTTGCCGCGCTCCAGCTTGAAGGAGACGCCCTTCACCGCGTGGATGATCTTCTTCGGCTTGAAGAGGCTGCCGGGCAGTTCGTAATCGCGCTTGATGTCGCGCACTTCGAGCATGGTGTTGTCGGTCAGGGTATCGTTCATGCGCGTGCCTCCGGGGCGGGTTCCGGATTGCCATCGAAGAAGGCGGAAACGGTGGTCAGGCGGTCGCCGGTGGCGTTTTCCGGCAGAGCCGCCAGCAGCGCCTTCGTGTAATTGCTTTTCGGGCTTTCGAAGAGGGAGAGAACGTCGGCTTCCTCCATCTTGCGGCCTTTGTATTGCACGACGACGCGGTCGGCGGTTTCAGCCACGACGCCCATGTCGTGGGTGATCATGATGAGGCCCATGCCGTTCTTCGCCTGCAGCGACATGATGAGATCGAGAATCTGCTTCTGGATCGTCACGTCGAGCGCGGTCGTCGGCTCGTCGGCAATGAGGAGCTTCGGGTTGCAGGCGATCGCGATCGCGATCATCACGCGCTGGCACTGACCGCCCGACATCTGGTGCGGGAAATGGTTGAGCCGCTCCTCCGGGTTCGGCAGGCCGACCTGCTTGAACAGTTCGATCGCGCGGGCGCGGCGGGCCTTCTTATCGAGGCTGAGATGGATGCGCAGCACTTCCTCGATCTGGAAGCCGACCGTGAAGCAGGGGTTCAGGCTGGCGATCGGCTCCTGGAAGATCATGGCGATATCCTTGCCGATCAGCTTGCGGCGGTCGGCCGGGCTGATCCCCTGGATGTCGCGGCCCTCGAAGAGCATACGGTCGGCGGTGATCTTCGCGGTCCAGGGCAGGAGCCCCATGACGGCGAGCATGGCGACGGATTTTCCGGAGCCGGATTCGCCGACGATCGCGAGCACTTCGCCCTTCTCGACGGACAGCGACACGCCGTCGACGGCCTTGAACCAGCCGGTCGCGGTTTCGAATTCCACGGTCAGGTTGTCTATTTGCAGAAGCGCCATGATCAGGACCTCTTCAGTTTTGGGTCGAGCGCATCGCGCAGGCCGTCGCCCATCAGGTTGATGGCGAGGACGGTGATGAGGATCGCAAGGCCGGGGAAGGTGACGACCCACCAGGCGCGCAGGATGAACTCGCGGGCTTCGGCAAGCATCGTGCCCCATTCCGGCGCGGGCGGCTGGGCGCCCATGCCGAGGAAGCCGAGCGCTGCCGCATCGAGGATCGCGTTCGAGAAAGAGAGTGTCGCCTGGACGATCAGCGGCGCGGTGCAGTTCGGCAGGATGGTGCGGAACATCAGGCGCAGCGGGCCGGCGCCGGCAAGGCGGGCGGCGGTCACGTAGTCGCGGGTCTTCTCGGCCATGACGGCGGCGCGGGTGAGGCGCACGAAATGCGGCTGCAGGGTGAGCGCGATGGCGATCATGCCGTTGGTCAGGCTGGGGCCGAGGATCGCGACGAGAACCAGGGCGAGCAGCAGAGACGGGAAGGCAAGGATGATGTCCATCAGGCGCATGATGACGGTATCGATCCAGCCGCGGTAATAGCCGGCAATCAGGCCGACGAGGATGCCGCCGGTAAGCGACAGCGTCGTGACGAAAACACCGATGAACAGCGAATACTGCGCCCCATAGATCAAGCGCGAGAGGATGTCGCGGCCAACCGGATCGGTACCGAGGAGATAGCCGGCGCGACCGCCTTCGGTCCAGATCGGCGGAACCAGCACGGCATCACGATACTGTTCGAAGGGCGAATGCGGCGCGATGAGCGGCGCGAACACGGCGACCAGGACGAGCAGCAGGAAAACGAAGAGGCCTATGACGGCGCCGCGGTTTTCGGAGAAATAGAACCAGAATTCCTTCAGCATCTGGCGGCGCATGGCGGAGCTGGAAACCGGCTCCTGCGTCCCGCTGCTGGCTTTGTCGATAATGGCATCGGCCATGGGATTTTCTCCTTCTTAGTGCCGGATACGGGGGTTGATCAGGCCATAGAGCAGATCAACGATGAGGTTGACGAGCATGATGATACCCGCGATGAGCAGCAGGCCGCCCTGGATGACCGGGTAATCTCGGCGGAAGACGCTGTCGACCATCCACTTGCCGATACCCGGCCAGGAGAAGATCGTTTCGGTGAGGATGGCGCCGGCAAGCATGACGCCGATCTGCAGGCCGATCGTGGTGATGACCGGGATCATCGCGTTGCGCAGGGCATGGATGCCGACGACGCGGAAGGGGGAGAGACCCTTGGCGCGGGCGGTGCGGACATAGTCTTCCGACAGCACTTCCAGCATGGCCGAGCGCGTCTGGCGGGCGATGACCGCAAGCGGAATGGTGGCAAGCACGATCGAGGGCAGCGCCAGGTGGCTGAGCGCGGAGGCGAAGGCTCCCTTCTGGCCGGAGAGCAGCGAGTCGATCAGCATGAAGCCCGTGACCGGCGGAAAGAAGAACATCAGCGAAATGCGGCCCGACACCGGCGCCCATTGCAGAATGCCGGAAAACAGGATGATCAGCAGCAGACCCCACCAGAAGATCGGCATGGAATAACCGACGAGCGCAATGCCCATCAGTCCCTGATCGAAGATCGAGCCGCGCTTGATCGCTGCGATGACGCCCGCCGGAATGCCGAGAACGATCGCGATGACGATGGCGCAGAAGGAAAGTTCGACGGTCGCCGGAAAGAGCGCCCAGAACTGGTCGAGGATCGGCTGTTTGGAAACGATCGAGGAACCGAAGTCTCCCGTCAGCACCCCGCCCAGATAATCCAGATACTGGATCACCAGCGGCCGGTCGAGACCGAGCTGATGGCTGATCAGCGCATGACGCTCGGGGGACATGACACGCTCTCCGGAGAGCAGAGCGACAGGATCGCCGGGCAACAATCGGATAAAGGAAAAGGCGATGATCGAGACCCCGATGAAAGTCGGGATCAACACGGCAAGGCGCCGCAAAAGGAAGCCAAACATTCTAAAACCTTCGGTGGGTTTTGGTTCTTGACCGATTCAGGGCCTGTCAAGCCATGAAAACGGCAATCACGGCGTCTCCGCCACATTTTTCGGCGTCTCATAAGAAAATGCCGCGGGAAACGCAACGCGTCCCGCGGCAAAAACATCGTGAACCGACAATTACTCGGCGATGTCGACCGCTTCGAAGGTGAAGTCGCCGAGCGGGCTCTGGGTAAAGCCGGTCACGCCCTTGCGCATCGGAACGACCGCGAGGGAGTGGTCGAGGGTCGCCCAGGGAGCTTCAGCCTTGAAGACCGTCTGCGCCTGTTCGTAGAGCTTGGTACGCTCGGCCTGGTCGGAGGTGACCTTGGCCTTCTTCACCAGATCGTCGAACTCCTTGTTGCACCACTGAGCGCGGTTGTTGCCGCCGACGGCGTCGCAACCAAGCAGGGTGTCGAGGAAGTTGTCCGGGTCGCCGTTGTCGCCGGTCCAGCCCATGATGGCGGCGCCATCGCGATCCTTGGCCTTGGAGCGATCGAGATATTCGGCCCATTCGTAGGAGACGATCTCGACCTTGACGCCGATCTTGGCGAAATCATCCTGGATGATTTCAGCAGCGCGGCGGGCGTTCAGCATGTAGGGACGAGAGACCGGCATGGCCCAGACCTTCATGGAGAGGTCCTTGACGCCTGCATCGGCGAGCATCTTCTTGGCTGCTTCGAGGTCGTATGTGTCGTCCTGGGTGGACTTGTTGTAGGACCACATGGTCGGCGGGATCGGGTTGACGGCCGGGGTCGCCATGCCCTGGAAGACTGCGTCCACGATTGCCTGCTTGTTGATCGCCTTGTTCAGCGCCTTGCGGACTTCGACCTTGTCGAAGGGAGCCTGGGTCGTGTTGTAGGCGAGGTAGGCGACGTTCAGGCCTTCCTGCTCAAGGACGGTCAGGTTCGGATCAGCCTTCATGGAGTCGACGTCGGCGGCGTTCGGATACGGCATCAGGTGGCATTCGCCGGCCTTCAGCTTCTGGTAACGAACGGCGGCATCCGTGGTGATGGCGAAGACGAGATCGTCGATCTTCGGTGCGGTGCCCCAGAAATCGGCGTTCTTCTTGTAGCGGATGACGGCATCCTGCTGGTAACCGATGAAGGTGAACGGGCCGGTACCGACCGGCATCTGGTTCAGCTGTTCCTTCTTGCCTTGCTGATCGAGGCTGTCGGCATATTCCTTCGACAGGATCGAGGCGAAAGGCATGGCGAGGTTGGCGAGGAACGGCGCTTCCGGGCGGTTCAGCGTGAATTTGACGGTCAGGTCATCGACCTTTTCGACCGATTTGATCAGCTTCGGAAAACCCATGCCTTCGGCATATTCCCAGGAGGTGCCGGCAACATAGGTGTGCCACGGATCGTCCGTCTTGATCTGGCGGCCGATCGAGAAGACGACGTCATCGGCGTTCAAGTTCCGGCTCGGAGTGAAGAAGTCGGTCGTCTGGAACTTCACGCCGTCGCGCAGCTTGAAGGTATAGACGGTGCCATCCTCGGAGATTTCCCAGCTTTCGGCGAGACCCGGCTCCGGCTGCGTCGTGCCCGGCTTGAACTCGAGCAGGCGGTTGTAGACCGGGTGTGCCGAGGCATCGAACGTCGTGCCGGCGGTGTAGAGGCCCGGATCGAAGCCTTCCGGGGAACCTTCGGAGCAATAAACGAAGGTCTTGGCGCTGGCTGCGCCCGCGAAGAACGTTGCCGACAGCAGCGCTGCGGCGAGAGTGAGCTTGTATTTCATATTGGTCTCCCAATGACCTGTGGCCGACTTAACGCCCGGCCCGGTTGATTTCAGTTAATATGGCGCGCTCCCTTGCGCCCCAAGTCTGATATTCTTGTTGTCACCTCCTGGCCGGCAAATCCGAATGCTGCCGGCTTCGTATCCATTTCTCCCGGCGGGTCCGCGTCGGTTTCAAGCCGCGCACGTCCCTTTATATTGAAGCCGATCAAGGCTCCGCACCCGCTTCATTTTTGGAAAATTTTCACAAATTCGGCCGAATCCCTGGTAACTTCTTATTGTTTTCGGCTCGTTCCTTGGACTTTGCCGGCGGGCCGTGGCGCGGGAGCATAGCGATTATGATCCGGTTGTCGAGATGCTAACATTCGCGTCTTGATCACATCCGCATTCCCATTGCACAACATATCCGCATTGCCGATTTTTGCTGCATTGCCATCGGGCGAGAATGGAGTACGTTTCGGGCCTTCCGAACAGCATTTATGCATCGAGGCAACGATTTCATGACCGCAGGCAATTCCAATCTCCCCCTCGTTTGGGATTTCATCGACCGCAAGAAAGAGGTTTTCACCGAGCTTGCGGACCGCGTTTGGGAGACGCCGGAAACCTGCTACATGGAGAAGCTTTCGGCTGCCGCACACCGGGAGATGCTGGAAACCCAGGGCTTCAGGATAACCGAAAACGTCGCCGGCATTCCAACCGCGCTGATCGGCGAGGCGGGGAAGAGCGGCCCGGTGATCGCGTTCCTCGGCGAATACGACGCTTTGGCGGGTCTCAGCCAGCAGGCGGGCATCGCCCATAACGAGCCGCTCGTCGCAGGCGCGAACGGTCACGGCTGCGGCCACAACCTTCTTGGCTCGGCATCGCTTCTCGCGGCAACCGCATTGAAGGACTGGCTGGAAAAGACGGGAACCCCCGGCCGCGTGCGCTATTACGGCTGCCCGGCGGAAGAGGGTGGGGCTGCGAAAGCCTTCATGGTTCGTGCCGGCGCATTCGAGGATGTCGATATTGCGATCAGCTGGCACCCGAGCAATTTCGCCGGCGTGCAGCGGGAAACCTCGCTTGCCAATTGCCGCATCGATTTCACCTTCACCGGCCGCGCCTCTCATGCATCCGCGGTGCCGGAACTTGGCCGCAGTGCGCTCGACGCCGTCGAACTGATGAGTGTCGGTGTCAATTATATGCGCGAACACATGCCGTCCGATTGCCGCATCCATTATGCGGTGCTCGATGCCGGCGGCATCTCGCCGAACGTCGTGCAGGCGCATGCCAAGGTGCGCTACGTGGTGCGGTCACCGGAATTGCCGGGCCTTCTTGCGCTCATAGAGCGGGTGAAGAAAGTTGCCGAAGGCGCGGCACTGATGACCGAGACGAAGGTCGAAAGCACGATCCTTGCGGGCGTCTCCAACCTCATCGTCAACACGCCGCTGATGGACGTGATGCAGGATGTCTGGGACAGCATGGGGCCGCCCCCTTTCGACGATGCCGATATCGCCTTCGCCGAGAAGATCCGCGCGACTTTGACGCCCGAGGACATCGCGGCGAGCTGGAACCAGGAGCGCCTGGAGCAAAGGGATATCCCGCTTGCGGACTTCATCCTGCCGGCTCACAACGAGGTGCGGCAGATGGGCGGCTCGACGGATGTCGGCGACGTGAGCTGGGTCGTGCCGACCGTTCAGGCTTACGGCGCGACGCTCGCCATCGGAACGCAGCTCCATACCTGGCAGGTCGTGGCGCAGGGCAAGAGCCCGCTTGCCCACAAGGGCATGGTTTCCGCCGCTAAGGCCATGGCTGCAACCGGACTTGCGGCGATCGAAAGCGAGCAGCTTCGCGAGGCAGCCTGGGCCGACCTCAAGAAACGGCGCAAGGGACAGGATTATACCAGCCCCATTCCCGCCGGCGCCGAGCCGCCCGTCGCGGCGATGACGCTCAAGTAACCAAAAACATTGATTGAAACGTCAATTGTTTTGAACTCCTGAGGGCGCTGCAACCGGCGATTTGGGCTGTCCAATATCGCCGTTTCCGCCTATGAGATTTCTATGCGCCCGCATGTCTCACAGGAGGTCCGTCGTGACTGTTCAGCCCAATTCCATCGAAGCCCGCGACAAGGCTTACCAGCTTCATTCCTACACCAATGCCCGCGCGCTGGAGCGTGACGGTTCGCTGGTGATCGACCGCGGCGAGGGCGTCTACGTCTACGACAACCATGGCAAGAAATACATCGAGGCGATGGCCGGCCTCTGGAGCGTCGCCGTCGGCTTCGGCGAGAACCGCCTTGTCGAGGCGGCAGCCAGGCAAATGGCGAAACTGCCTTACTATCACACCTTCACCGCCCGCAGTCACGGCCCGTCGATCGAGCTCGCCGAAAAGCTGATCCAGATGGCGCCGGTGCCGATGTCGAAGGCCTACTTCACCAATTCCGGTTCCGAGGCCAACGATACGGCGATGAAGATGGTCTGGTACCGCTCGAACGCGCTCGGCAAGCCGGAAAAGAAGAAGATCATCTCCCGCATCAAGGGGTATCACGGCGTGACGGTCGCCAGCGCCAGCCTGACTGGCCTGCCGAACAATCATCGCTCCTTCGACCTGCCGCTGCCGGGTATCTTCCATACGACCTGCCCGCACTATCGCGTCTTCAAACAGGAAGGCGAAACGGAAGCGGCCTTCGTCGCGCGCTGCGCCAAGGATCTCGAAAACCTGATCCTGAAGGAAGGTCCGGAGACGGTGGCGGCCTTCATCGGCGAGCCGGTCATGGGCGCGGGCGGCGTCATCGTGCCGCCGGCGGGCTATTGGGAGGCGATCCAGAAGGTGTTGAAGAAATACGATATTCTCTTCATCGCCGACGAAGTCATCTGCGGCTTCGGCCGTACCGGCAAGATGTTCGCCACCGAGACCTTCTCGCTGCAGCCGGACATCATCACCCTTTCCAAGCAGATTTCGTCGTCCTACCAGCCGATCTCGGCGCTTCTCATCAACGAGAACGTCTATCAGCCGCTCGCCGATGAATCGGCGAATATCGGCACGTTCGGCCATGGGGTGACCGCGGCCGGCCATCCGGTTGCGGCCGCGGTGGCGCTGGAGAACATCGCGATCATCGAAGAGCGCGATCTCGTCGGCAATGTGCGGGCGCTCGCGCCGAAATTCCAGAGCCGACTGAAAGCGCTGGAGAGCCACCCGCTGGCGATCGAAGCCCGCGGCATCGGCCTGATCGGCGCGCTGGAGTTGAAGCCGCGCGACGGGTTCGCTGCCGGTGAGCTCGGCCCGAAGCTGCTCGCGGTCATGGTGGAGAAAGGGCTCATCTCGCGGGCGATCGGAGACTCGCTGGCGCTCTGCCCGCCGATGATCATCACGGAAGCCCAGGTGGATGCGGTCTTCGACATGTTCGAAGCTTCGCTCGACGCCTTCCAGAAGCAGATCGCCGCCTGACGATCCCGTTGGAGCCGGACTTAAGGTATTGGTTCGGCTCCGATTGCGCAAAACGCCGGCGCGTCTATATTCCGCGTCATGCTTGATCTCGTCGAGACCTACTGGCCGCATATCCTCTTTACCATTTCGGTCGTGGCGGGGACGGCGGCGGCTATCCATGCCGCCATGACGAAGGAAGAGGTCCGCTCCGCGGTCGGCTGGGTCGGCATCATCGTTCTTTCCCCCATCGTCGGCGCGGCTCTTTATCTGATCGCCGGCATCAATCGCATCCGCCGCACCGCCATCAGCGATCGCCGGGCATTGCTGGTGCAGGGCCAGATCCGCGCCGATTTTGCTTCCTACGATGCGACGGACGAGCTTGTAGCCCGGGAATTCGGCCAGCGGTTTCGTGCGATGAAAATCCTCGGCGACCGGGTGACCCACCGCCACCTGACGACCGGAAACACCATCGTGGCGCTCGACACCGGCGACGAGGCCTATGGTGCGATGCTGAAGGCGATCGGCGAGGCGAAGCGGAGCGTCATCCTCGAAACCTATATCTTCGACCGCGACCGCATCGGCGTCCGCTTTGCGGATGCGCTGATTGCCGCCGTCAAGCGGGGCATCGAAGTGCGTGTCCTGATCGATGCGGTCGGCGCGCGGTATTCGGTGCCGAGCATCCTCGGCATGCTCCGGGATGGCGGGGTCACCGTCGACGTGTTCAACGGCAATGTCATCATGGGGCTGCGCCTGCCCTATGCGAACCTTAGAACCCACCGCAAGATTCTCGTTGTGGACGGCAGGGTCGTCTTCACCGGCGGCATGAATATCCGTGAGGGCTTTTCCAGCGAGTTCAGCGGTGACAAATGCTCTTTCGACACTCATTTCAAGGTCACCGGGCCTGTGGTGGCGGATCTTTTCGCAATTGCTGCCGCCGACTGGAAATTCGCCACCGGTGAAACTCTGGAGGGAAAGGGCTGGACGCTCGAACCACCGCATACCGAGCCCGGCGCGCCGGTCATCGTCCGCGCCGTTTCGTCCGGACCGGACCGCAGCGTCGAGACGAACCACAAGATGCTGATGGGCGTCTTTTCTGTGGCGCGCTCCTCCATCCGCATCGTCTCCCCCTATTTCCTGCCGGATCGGGAATTGATCACCGCACTGGTGACCGCCGCGCGGCGCGGCGTCACGGTCGATATCGTCGTGCCCACCGCCAACAATCTCGTGCTGGTCGACCGGGCGATGACCGCTCAGTTCGACCAGATGCTGAAGAACTACTGCCGCATCTGGCGCGCCTCGGGTCCCTTCAACCATTCCAAGCTGATGGCGGTCGATGGCTGCTGGGCCTATGTCGGCTCGTCCAATCTCGATCCGCGGTCGCTTCGCCTCAATTTCGAAGTGGATCTCGAGGTTTTCGACCGTCAATTTGCCGAAGCCCTGGAACGTAGAATCGATCTGGCGATTTCTTCCGCAACCGAAGTCACGCTGGAGGGTTTAAGAGCAAGGCCCTTCCTGGTGCGGCTCATCGAGCGGGTGCTTTGGCTGGGTTCGCCTTATCTTTAGCGCCGGCGCTGGATCATTGGGCGGATTACCTTATAGTTTGTGCATCTGCGAATAATCTCTCAGGACCATGCGGGAAAAACGCCCAACTCTTCCGATAAGCATTCTGACATCGATCCGGGCTCGCAAGAACCGGGGTGCCGGCGCTTCCGAACCCCACGACCGCAGCAAGGGCATGCTGATCGCCTCATACAACGTGCACAAATGCGTGGGCATCGACGGCAGGTTCGATCCGGCCCGTACCAGTCATGTGATCCGCGAAATCGGCGCCGATGTGATCGCGCTGCAGGAGGCCGATACCCGCTTCGGCGAGCGGCGCGGCCTGCTGGATCTTGCGTGGATGGAGCGGGAGACCGGGCTTCTGCCGGTACCGGTCAGCGGTGTGGCAAAGGCGCATGGCTGGCATGGCAACGTGATCCTCTTCCGGGAAGGCCTGGTGCGCGACGTGCATCAGGTGAAGCTGCCGGGGCTTGAGCCGCGCGGTGCGCTGATCACCGAACTGGAACTCGAAGGCGGCCGCACATTCCGGATCATTGCCGCGCATCTCGGCCTCCTCAACCGATCCCGGCACCAGCAGACGCGCATGATCCTCGACATCCTAAGCTCCCGTGATGAGCAGCCGACCGTGCTGATGGGCGACCTCAACGAATGGCGGCTCGGAGACCGCTCCTCGCTGAATACGCTCACGACCGTTTTCGGCCTGCCGACGGCGGTCCCCAGCTTTCCTTCACGGTTGCCGGTGCTGGCGCTCGACCGGATCATGGCGAACCGGCCGGGATTGATCGATACGGTGGAAGCCCATGATACCCCGCTCGCCCGGCTCGCTTCCGATCATCTGCCGATCAAGGCCGTGCTGAAGCTCCGCGTGCTCCCGGCGGCGCAGCAAAGCGCGGCGGGCTGAGAGTATCTCAATCGATCTTTACCGAAGCGGAAACCGCCGATAGGTTGCCGACTGCCCCGCCATTTCCTCAACTGGACCTTCCGCATGACCGATATCGCAATGATCGAAGCCGCACGTGCCCGCCTCGACGGCCACGTGCGCCGCACGCCTTTGCTCTCGTCTCCCTTCCTCGACGAGATCGCCGGACGCCGCATCTTCGTAAAGCCGGAATGCCTGCAGCATACGGGTTCGTTCAAATTCCGCGGTGCCTGGTCGGCTATTTCCGCGCTTTCACCGGAAGTGCGGGTCAAGGGGGTGATCGCCTTCTCTTCCGGCAACCATGCGCAGGGTGTGGCCTTGGCGGCAAAGATGCACCGCATTCCCAGCGTCATCGTCATGCCGTCGGATGCGCCGCGCATCAAGATCGAGAACACGCGCGCCTATGGCGCCGAAGTCGTGCTCTACGATCGTGCCAACGAGGATCGCGACGAAATCGGCGCTCGTCTGTCGAAGGAGCGCGGGCTGACGCTGATCAAGCCGTTCGACGAACCACTGGTCATTGCCGGCCAGGGTACGGCTGGCCTGGAGATCGCGGAGCAGGCGCGGGAAGAAGGCATCGATAAAGCCGACGTGCTTGTGCCGACCGGCGGCGGCGGCTTCATTTCCGGGATCGCGCTGGCGCTCGAGACCAAGGCGTCCGGCTTTCTGGTGCACCCTTGCGAGCCGGAGGGTTTCGACGATGCCACGCGCTCGCTCGCTTCCGGCAGGATCGAGCGGAATGCGACGCAATCGGGGTCGCTCTGCGATGCGATCGTGACGCCGCAGCCGGGCAACATCACCTTTCCCATCATGTCGCGGCTATGCGGTCCGGGTCTCGTCGTCACCGAGGACGAGGCGCTGCATGCCGTAGTGCTTGCCTTCAGCCGCCTGAAGATCGTGGTCGAGCCGGGTGGCGCCGTGGCCCTCGCGGCAGCTCTTTTCCATGGCGAGACACTGGGCGAGACGGTCATCGCCGTCTGCTCCGGCGGCAATATCGACGGCGATATCTTCCGGATGGCGCTCGACCGGCACGGCGGTTGAGCGTATCCCGCCCTTCAGGGGCATAATAAATCGTTAATCTCCGGAATCCTCCGTTAAGAAAAAAGGATTTTCTACGGAACGCATTATCGTGTGGAACATTATCTCTATCGGCTTGGTAGAGATAAGATAGCATAAGGAGACGTTCGAAAAGGCGGAACGAGAACCCGGGAGGCATCCATGCGTCAGCTTCAGCATTCGACACGGTCTTTCCCCGCTCGCAGCACTACCTTAGCCAGCAGATGGCAACGGGCCACCAATGCGGCCCTGGTGGCGGCGGCTTTCGTTTTCGTCGGCGCAGTGACGCTCGGCCTTTTCCCGTAAGCTCCGGTCCTCCCAAGGCCGAATAATACACCTCCCGGGCCACGAGCCGCGGGAGGTGTTTCGTTCTCAGGCTATCTCGCCGGCAGATAGGCTTCGGCGAGCTCCACCCAGAAACCGGTACCGATCGGCAAGGCATCGTCGTTGAAGTCGAAGCGCGGGTGATGCAAAGGCGGATCATTGTCGGTGCGCCTGGTTCCGAGCAGGAAATAGCTGCCGGGCCGCTCTGCGAGCATATAGGCGAAATCCTCGCTTCCCATCGAAGGACGCGGCAGATCGACGACCTTGTCCGCGCCGACCACACGCCTGGCCAGGTCGCGAACGAAATCGGTCTCGGCCTTGTGGTTGATGGTCGCCTCGTAACCCCGCTTGTAGTCGATCGTGACACTCATGCCATAGCTTGCGGCCTGACCCTCGGCGATCATGCGGATGCGTCTTTCCAGCTCGTCGCGGACATTCGGATCGAAGGAACGGATGGTCACCTTCATCTCCGCCCTTTCCGGAATCACATTGCTCGCCATGCCGGCATGGAAAGCGCCGACTGTGACGACCGTCGGGTCGAGCGGGTGGATGTTGCGCGAAGCGATCGTCTGCAACGCCATGATGATGCTCGCGCCGCAGACGATGGGATCCGATGTGTCCTGCGGTTCGGCGCCATGGCCGCCGCGGCCGTTGACGATGAGGCGGCATTCATCGACCGCCGCCATCATCGGGCCTTCCTTCACGCCGATCTGGCCGAAAGGCAGGCTCGGGTCGTTGTGGAGGCCGAAGACCGCGTCGCACGGAAAGCGCTCGAAGAGGCCGTCGTCGATCATCAGCTTGGCACCGCCGAAATTCTCTTCCGCCGGCTGGAAGATCAAATGGATCGTGCCGTCGAAGTTCTTTCGTTCGGCAAGGATTTTCGCGGCACCGAGCAGCATGGCCGTATGGCCGTCGTGGCCGCAGGCATGCATGAGACCCTTGTTCTTGCTGGCATATTCCACACCGGTTTCTTCCTCGATCGGCAGCGCGTCGATATCGGCCCGGATGCCGACGGACCGGTTGCCGGTACCGTTCTTCAGCGTCGCGACAAGTCCCGTCTGGCCGAGCCCGCGGGTGACCCGGTAACCGAGCTCGGTAAGCTGGCCAGCGATGAAATCGGAGGTATTGAACTCCGAAAGGCCGAGTTCGGGGTATTGATGAAGGTGGCGGCGGATGGCCACGATCTCGGCCATATGGTTGGAAAACTGGATCGTCATCGCTCGAAACCCCGAAAGTTCGATTGGATCATCTGCGGGCCGAAACAAGATCGCTCGGCGGCGGACAATGAATAGCAGCGCGGACCGGCGGAGGTAACCCGCTTCTCACTAAATCTGGCCGCCTGGGACCCTTTGGGGCGCGGTAGAACCCAGATGTTGCGTCACGCCGCAAATCTCTTGCGTAATCAATAACCTGTCCTGTTCAGCTTTCATTCAGGCTGGTCCGGCTAGAGGCGGAAGATGTGTTAATCCGCGGATAGCGGGCAATAGATTTCGGTCAATCATTTGCAATATCAGTACCGCCCTCTATTTCCCCTTTCGCGGATTTGCCTTGGGCGCGGTCACCATAATCACAATGATGACTGGCGCTCCCGAAGCAGGCCGAGTAAGTCGAGGCCGACAAACCCTTGAGAAGTTTTCACCAGAAGCCGCACCCATGTCCTTTCATAATCCGCCAGCTTCCTCGCGCGAAACCGAAGTCAAGCAGATCGACCACAACGATTCGATCCGCTCGACCTATTTCAACATCGATGCCTTGAGGGAATGCGGCGAGACGCTCGGCAGGGACGGCACGCCGAGCCTGCCCGGCATCGTGGAATTCGACTTCTTCAAACGGCATCGCGAAAACGAGAAGGAAATCTTCCGGGTCTACCGGGCGACTGCGGCCGATGTGGATGCCGGCGCGTCGATCACGCCCGCGGCGGAATGGCTGCTCGACAACTATTATATCGTCGAAGAGGCGATCCAGGAGGTGCGCCGGGACTTTCCGAAGAAGTTCTACCGCCAGCTCCCGACGATGCGGGTGAACGGGCAGGAGATGCCCCGCGTTCTCGTGCTTGCCTGGCTTTATGTTGCCCATACGCATAGCAGTTTGTCGCGCGACGGACTCGCGGCCATGGTCGAAGGATTTCAGGTCAAGGAGCCGCTGGAGATTGGCGAGCTCTGGGCGCTTCCATCCTTCATCCGTTTCGTGCTGATCGAGAACCTGCGTCGTATCGCGACCCGGGTCGATCGCTCGCGCAACATGCGCCGCCGTGCCAATGAAGTCGCCGACGAGGTCATCCGGCTCAACGACGAGGCGGCCAGCGTCGATCTGCTCAAGGGCATCGAGGAACTGACGAGCGACCATACGTTCATCACCCAGTTCCTCTATCGTCTGCGCAATGCCTCCCAGACTTCCGGTTTCGCCATCGCCTGGCTGGAGCAGCGGCTCGATCAGGCCGGCACGGATGTCGAAGAGGTGATGCTCGCGGAGCAGAACCGCCTCTCGTCCGGCAATGTGACGATGGGCAACATCATCAAGAGCCTGCGCGAGATCGACGACACGGAATGGAGCGTCTGGTTCGAGGACGTCTCGCAGATCGACAAGATCTTCCGCGAGCGCACCGACTATGAGGCCCTCGATTTCGGTTCGCGCAACGCCTATCGCAATCGTATCGAGCAGATCGCCCGCCGCTCTCACAGGAGCGAAGCCGAGGTGGCGGAAACCGCCATCCGGCTGGCGGAACAGGCGGCGGCAGAAGAGAATTCCGATCCGCGCGAAACCAATATCGGTGCTTTCGTCGTGGGCCGCCGGCGCAAGGAATTGGAAGCGGCGGTCGGCTACAAGCCGCTTTTCGTCCAGCGGACCGTCCGTCTCGTCCGCCGCCTCAACTGGTTTGCGATTGCCGGTCCGGTGATCTTCCTCACCGTACTGGCAATGGCGATCGCCGGCTGGTTCCTCGTTCAGGCGGATATTCCCCTGCCGGTGGTTTTCTTCTTCCTGCTGATGTTCGCGCTGCCGGCCTCCGAGGGCGCGACCGGCCTCTTCAACACGCTGGTGACCTATGTGGTGCGGCCGGCGCGGCTGGTCGGTTACGAGTTCAAGGAAGGCATTCCCGAAGAAGCAAAGACGCTGGTCACCGTACCTTGCCTGATCACGGATCGGGATACGGTGGACGAACTCGTCCGCAATCTCGAAGTTCATTATCTCGCCAATCCGCGCGGTGAGATCTATTTCTCTCTCCTGAGCGACTGGCGCGACAGCAAGTTCGAGGAGACGGATGCCGATCTCGAAATTCTCGACTACGCCAAGCGCGAGATCGCCGCGCTCAGTGCCAAATATGCCCATGATGGCAAGACGCGTTTCTACCTCCTCCATCGCCGGCGGCTGTTCAATCCGAACGAGGGCGTCTGGATGGGCTGGGAGCGCAAGCGCGGCAAGCTGCACGAGCTGAACCTGCTGCTGCGCGGCGACCGTGATACGAGCTACCTGCCCGGCGCCAATACCGTGCCGGAGGACGTCAAATACGTCATGACGCTCGACGCCGACACGCGCCTCATGCGTGATGCCGTCACCAAGCTCGTCGGCAAGATGCACCATCCGATAAACCAGCCGGTGCTCGATCCGAAGTCGAACCGCGTCGTACACGGCTATGCCCTGATGCAGCCGCGCGTCACCCCGTCGTTGACGACCGGCAAGGAAGCGTCCGTCTTCCAGCGCGTCTTTTCGGTCGGCCGCGGCCTCGACCCCTATGTCTTTACCGTTTCCGACGTCTATCAGGACCTGACGGGCGAGGGCAGCTTCACCGGCAAGGGGCTCTATCACGTCGATGCCTTCGAAGCGTCGCTCAAGGGTCGGATCGACGAGAATTCCGTCCTTTCGCATGACCTTCTCGAAGGCTCCTTCGCGCGCTGCGCGCTCGTGACCGACGTGGAACTCGTCGAAGACTTTCCCGTCCGGTACGAGGTGGAAGTGTCGCGCCAGCATCGCTGGGCCCGCGGCGACTGGCAGCTATTGCCCTATATCCTCGACCCGAAGCGTGGCGTCACCGCGCTCGGCCGCTGGAAGATGATCGACAACCTGCGCCGATCGCTGACCCCGATCGCTTGGTTCTTCGCCTCCGTGCTCGGCTGGTACTTCATGGACCCGCTCGGCGCGCTGATCTGGCAGATTCTGCTGATCTTCTCGCTGTTCGTAGCTCCCACGTTGTCGCTCGTGACCGGCCTTTTGCCGCGTTCCACCGATATCGTGCCCGGCGCGCATTTCTATTCCGTCTGGTCGGATATGCGTTCCGCCAATGCGCAGGTCGCGCTTCGCATCGTCTTCATTGCCGATACTGCCTGCATCATGACGGATGCGATCGCGCGCTCGCTCTACCGCCTGTTCTTCAGCCGCAAGCTCATGCTGGAATGGCGAACGGCCGCTTCGATCCAGTCGAGTGCCCAGGGCAGCCCGCAGGATTACTACCGGGCCATGTGGCATGCGCCGACGATCGCCGTCCTCAGCATTATCCTGTCGGCCATTCCGGGCGACAATGCTTTTCTGGTCGGCATACCGTTTGCCGTGCTGTGGATATTCTCGCCGCTCGTCGCCTGGTATGTCAGCCAGTCCGCCGAGACCGAGGATCGCCTCTTCGTGCCGGAACAGGTCTCGGTCGAACTGCGCAAGATCGCGCGCCGCACCTGGCGCTACTTCGAGACCTTCGTCACGCTCGAGCAGAATTACCTGCCGCCGGACAATTTCCAGGAGAGGCCGGATCCGATCATCGCCAAGCGTACGTCGCCCACCAACATCGGCGTCTACCTGCTTTCGACGATCTCCGCGCGCAATTTCGGCTGGATCAGCTTCACCGACACGATAGAGCGGATCGAGCAGACGATCTCCACGATCGAGAAGATGGAGAAGTTCCGCGGGCATCTCTTCAACTGGTATCATACGGATACGCTGAAGCCCCTCGGCCAGCGCTATATCTCCGCGGTGGACAGCGGCAACCTCGCCGGCCATCTGATCGCAATCTCGTCCGCCTGCCGCATCTGGGCGGAAGCGCCGGCAGCGCATCTGCAAGGCAATCTCGACGGGATCGGCGACGTCGCCGGCATTCTGGCGGAAACGCTGAAGGCCTTGCCGGACGACCGCAAGACGGTTCGTCCGTTGCGCCGCCGTCTCGAGGAGCGCATCGCGGGCTTTGGGAATGCGCTGGCCGCGGTCAAGCGCGAGCACGAGTTCGCTTCGATCCGCATCATCAATCTCGCCGTTTTGGCGCGCGACATCCAGAAGCTTTCGACAAACCTCGACCACGAGGTGCGTTCGACCCAGAGCGATGAGGTGACCCGCTGGTCGGCCTCGCTCGTCAATGTCTGCGAGGCGCATATCGCCGACAGCGTCTTCGACAATTCCAATATCGAACCGCTGCGCGATCGGCTTATCGCGCTCCGCGACCGTACCCGTAGCATCGCCTTCTCGATGGATTTCGGCTTCCTGTTCCGGAAGGAGCGCCGTCTGCTTTCGATCGGCTATCGTGTCGAGAGCAATGAGCTGGACGAGGCCTGCTACGACCTTCTGGCGTCAGAGTGCCGCCTGACAAGTCTCTTCGCGATCGCCAAGGGTGATCTTCCGACGGAACACTGGTATCGCCTCGGGCGCCAGGTCGTGCCGGTAGGCGCGCAGGGCGCGCTCGTCTCCTGGTCGGGCTCCATGTTCGAATATCTGATGCCGCCGCTCGTCATGCAGGAGCGGCAGGGCGGCATCCTCAACCAGACCAACAATCTGGTCGTGAAGGAGCAGATGAACCACGGCAGACGGCTCGGTACGCCCTGGGGCATTTCCGAGGCGGCATTCAACGCCCGCGACCATCTGTTCAACTATCAGTACACGAACTTCGGTGTCCCGACGCTGGGCCTCAAGCGCGGCCTCGGCCAGAATGCGGTCATTGCCCCCTACGCGTCGATCCTCGCCAGCCAGTACGATCCGATCGCGGCGGCGGAGAACCTCGCGGAACTGCGCTCGCTCGGCGCGCTCGGCATGTTCGGCTTCCACGACGCGGTCGACTTCACCCCGACCCGCGTGCCGGAAGGCAAGCGCTGCGCGGTGGTCTACAACTACTATGCCCACCATCACGGCATGTCGATCGCGGCGATCGCCAACGTCGTCATGAACGGTCTTCTTCGCGAGCTCTTCCACTCCGACCCGGTCGTCGAGGCGGCGGAACTGCTGCTGCAGGAAAAGGCGCCGCGCGACATCCCGGTCATGAGCGCCAAGCACGAGGAGACGCCCGGCAAGGGGCAGGGCGAACTCCTGCGTCCGGAGATCCGCACCATCAACAATCCGGCCACCAAGGATCGCGAGCTGGTGCTGCTGTCGAATGGCCACTACTCGGTCATGCTCACGGCCACCGGCTCCGGCTATTCCCGCTGGAACGGCATGTCGGTCGCACGCTGGAAACCCGATCCGACCGAGGACCGCTGGGGTCAATTCCTGTTCCTGCGCGATACCGCGACCGGCGAATGGTGGTCTGCGACTGCGGAGCCGCGCCGTGCGGAAGGCGAGAAGACCAGGGCGATCTTCAGCGACGAACGCGCCGAATTCCACAAGACGATCGGCGATCTGACGAGCACGGTCGAATGCATCGTCGCCAGCGAACACGATGCCGAAGGCCGCCGCCTGACGCTGCTCAACATGGGAGCCGAGGACCGCTTCATCGAAGTCACGTCCTATATGGAGCCCGCTCTCGCCGTCGAAGACGACGACAACGCCCACCCGGCGTTCTCGCGCATGTTCATCCAGACCGAGATCGGCAAGCGCGGCGATGTAATCCGTGCCTGGCGCAACAAGCGCAATCCGAACGATCCGGACATGATCGTCGCGCATCTGGCGGCGGACAATGCCGGCTCGGCGCGTCCGACCGAATTCGAGACCGATCGCCGGAAGTTCCTCGGACGCGGCCGGACGCTCGGAGAAGCTGCCGCCTTCGATCCCGGCGCGACGCTTTCGGGCACGGACGGTTTCACGCTCGATCCGATCCTGTCGCTCAGGCGTGTCGTCCGCGTTCCCGCCGGAAAGAAGGTCAGCGTCATCTTCTGGACGATCGCCGCACCGAAACGCGACGAACTCGATCAGGCGATCGAGCGCTATCGTCATCCGGATGCCTTCCAGACCGAGCTCACCCAGGCCTGGACGCGCACGCAGGTGCAGATGCGCCATCTCGGCGTCTCCTCGCAGGATGCCGCGGCTTTCCAGCATCTGGCGCGCTATCTCATCTATCCGGACATGCACCTGCGCGCCGATCAGGCGACGGTCCAGAGCCACATGCTGCCGCAATCGTCTCTCTGGGCGTCTTCGGTCTCGGGCGACTTCCCGATCTTCACGCTGCGCATCAACGACGACGCCGACATGGCGGTGGCGAAGGAAGCGATGAGCGCGCAGGAATACCTGCGCTCGCGCGGCGTGATCTCGGATCTCGTCATCTTCAACGAGCGGGCGGCCTCCTATGCGCAGGAAATGCAGCACGCGATCGAATATCTCTCCGAGAACGCCCGCCGCCTCGGCCAGCAGGAAGGGCAGCGCCAGCACGTCTTCTCGCTTCGCCGCGACATCATGGACGAAGAGGGTTCCGACGGCCTGATCGCCGCGTCTCGCGTGGTGCTGCATGCCCGCAACGGCAAGATCATCGACCAGCTCAACCGCGCGGCCTCCATCTTCGCGCCGCCGAAGGATCAGGAGATCGAAATCGATCGCC
This sequence comes from Neorhizobium sp. CSC1952, assembly GCF_030378245.1. Classification (NCBI taxonomy): domain Bacteria; kingdom Pseudomonadati; phylum Pseudomonadota; class Alphaproteobacteria; order Hyphomicrobiales; family Rhizobiaceae; genus Neorhizobium; species Neorhizobium sp. CSC1952. Next base: position 2,145,453 of record NZ_CP128416.1, read on the forward strand.
GCCCGCTATTGAACGGCGAGATATTCCAGGTTCCGGCGGAGACAGAGGCGCCTGCCGATCTCGAATTCTGGAACGGCTTTGGCGGCTTCTCCAAGGACGGCAGCGAATATGTCGTCCGGCTGCGCGGCGGGCAGGCGACGCCGCATCCGTGGATCAACGTCATCTCCAACGAGACATTCGGCTTCCATGTCTCGGCGGAAGGCGCAGGTTTCACCTGGGCACGGAATTCCCGCGATTATCAGCTGACGCCATGGACCAACGATCCGGTCGTCAACCGGCCGGGCGAGGCCTTCTATGTCGCAGACCGGGATAGCGGCGCGGTGCTGACGCCTTTTGCGGCGCTGTCGCGAAAGCCCGAGGTGAAGTTCGAAACCCGGCACGGCCTCGGCTATTCGGTCTTCTCCAGCGAGGAAGACGGCCTGAAGATCGAGCTCACGCAGACGGTCGATCGGACTCGTGCGGCAAAGCTGACCTCCGTGGTGCTGCACAACGGCGGTTCCGAAAACCGGAAACTGCGTGTCTACGGCTATGCGGAATGGCTGCTCGGCAGCAACCCCGCGCGGTCGATCCCGTTCATCCTGTCGAGCCGTGACGAGGAAACGGGCGCGCTCTTCGCCACCAATCCTTACAGCATCGACTATCGCCGCTTCGCCTTCATGGCGATGAAGGAAATGCCGTCCGGCTTCACGAGCAGCCGCCGAGAATTCATCGGCCGGTTCGGTTCGATCCAGATGCCGGCGGCGGTGACGTCCGCTTCGCCGCTCAGCGGTTCGCTCGATCTCGACGGGGATCCCTGCGCGGCGCTTGCCTACGATATCGAACTGGCGCCGGGCGAAGAGAAGCAACTCACCTTCTATCTCGGTGACGCCGATACGAAGGAAGAGGCCCAGGCGCTGATTGCAGAGCTGCGCGGCGAGGAATTCAATACGGTCCTCGATATGAACCGCAGCTTCTGGAAAGGGTTCACCGGCCGTCTCAAGATCTCGACGCCGGAAAAGTCGCTCGACCATATGGTCAATCACTGGCTGCCCTATCAGGCGCTCGGCTGCCGCATCATGGCCCGTACCGCCTTCTATCAGGCGTCCGGGGCTTTCGGCTTCCGCGACCAGCTCCAGGATACGCTCGCCTTCCTCGTGCACGAGCCGTCGCTTGCCCGCCGTCAGATCGTCAATGCGGCATCGCGGCAGTTCAGGGAAGGTGACGTGCAGCACTGGTGGCTGCCGAATTCCGGCGCCGGCGTGCGTACGATGATCTCGGACGACGTGGTGTGGCTTGCCTATGCGGTGGAGCAGTATATTGCGGCGACCGGCGACAAGTCCCTGCTGGATGAGGAGCTTGCCTTCCTCGAAGGTCCGCTTCTCGAAAAGCACAAGCACGACGCCTTCTTCAAGCCGGAGATTTCAGCAGAAACGGCAAGCCTCTACGAGCATGCGGCAAGGGCGCTCGACCTTGCGATCGCCCGTACCGGCGACAACGGTCTGCCGCTGATCCTTGGCGGCGACTGGAACGACGGCATGAACCGCGTCGGCGTCGGCGGCCGCGGCATGAGCGTCTGGCTTGGCTGGTTTCTGGCGGCTGCGCTGCGGAGCTTCCTGCCCTATGCCGCCGAACGGAACGAGCGTCAGCGCGTCGAGCGCTGGACGGCGCATCTCGAAAATCTCAGGCAGGCGCTGGAGAAGTCGGGCTGGGACGGCAGCTACTACCGCCGCGGTTATTTCGACGACGGCTCGCCGCTCGGCTCCAGCAGCAGCGACGAATGCCGGATAGACTCGCTCGCCCAGTCCTGGAGCGTGCTCTCCGGCGAAGGCGATCCCGATCGTGCCTGCAAGGCGATGGATGCGGTGCTCGACAAGCTCGTGGACGAAGACGCAGGCATCATCCGCCTCTTCACGCCGCCTTTCCATGACACCCGCAAGGACCCGGGCTATATCAAAGCCTATCCTCCGGGCGTGCGAGAGAACGGTGGCCAGTATACGCATGCGGCGATCTGGGTCGTGTTGGCGCTGGCGGCTCTGAAGCGCGGGGATGATGCGTGGAAATGCTTCCAGATCCTCAACCCGATCAACCATGCGCTCGATCGCGATGCCGCCGAAACCTATCGCGTGGAACCCTATGTGGTTGCGGCGGACGTCTATGGCCACGGATCCTATACCGGCCGGGGTGGCTGGAGCTGGTATACGGGCTCGGCCGGCTGGCTCTACCGCGCGGCGGTCGAAGGCATATTGGGCATTCGTCGTCAGGGCGACCGGCTGTTCGTCAACCCGGTCCTGCCGACCGGCTGGAGCGGCTTTACCGCCGAGCTCACGATCGACGCCGCCGTTTACAAGATCAACGTCGAGGACGGCAAGGTCAGCATCAACGATACGGCGGTGAGCGAGACGGAGGGCTTCCCGTTGAACGGAGCCACCGCGAAACGGCTGCCCGAGCCGGCCCACAGCTGATAGTCCCCCCGATCAGAAACCAATAAGGCAAAACCCGCCGCCATTCCCATGGCGGCGGGTTTTTCGTCTGCATGCCTGATGCGGTCAGGCGGGCTGCGCGACCGATCCGGCCTCGTCATGTTCCTCCTCTTCGCCGAGGAGGCCGCTGGTCCGCAACAGCGAAGCGAACCGGCCGCCGAGATGGCTCAATTCGTCGTAGCTGCCCATCTCCGCGATCCGGCCGTTGTCGAGGAAGATCACCTTGTCGGCGTCGCGGATCGTCGATAGCCGATGGGCGATGATAAACGTGGTGCGGTTCTTGCGCAGCCTGTCGATTGCCGCCTTGACACGGGCTTCCGTTTCCACGTCGAGTGCGCTGGTGGCTTCATCGAGCACCAGGATCGGGGCGTTCTTGAGAATGGCCCGGGCGATCGCGATACGCTGGCGCTCGCCGCCGGAGAGCCGGTTGCCGCGCTCGCCGACCGAGGTGTCATAGCCGGTAAGCCGGCTCTCGATGAAATCGGTCGCGGCTGCCGCCTCTGCCGCCTTGAAGATCTCCTCCTCGGTCGCCCCTTCGCGGCCGAGGCGGATGTTCTCGCTGATCGAGCGGTTCAGGAGACCGGCATCCTGGAAAACGGTCGCGATGGACTGGCGCAGCGATTTGCGCGTCACCGTTCCGATATCGGTGCCGTCGATCAGGATCTTGCCTTTCTGAGGATCGTAAACCCGTTGCAGGAGATTGATGAGGGTCGTCTTGCCCGCACCGGTCGGGCCGACGATCGCGACCGTCTCTCCCGCCTTGGCGGTGAAGGAAATGTCATGCACGCCCTGGCTCGTATTGGCGAAGCCGAACGAGACGTCGCGGAATTCCACCTCGCCGCGGACATCGCCAAGATCGCGGGCGTCCGCCGGTTCCGCGCGCTCCTCGACGGAATCCTCCAGTACGAAGAAATCCTCGAGCTTGGCCCGTGCCTCGAATATCTGGGTGGCGAACTGGCGCAACAGATCGAGGCGGCCGATCAGCAAATTTGCGAAACCGATGAAGGCGACGACGTCGCCGACACGGATTTCGCCCTGCTGCACCAGCAGTGTGCCGATGACCAGGATGACGCCCATGGATACGGTCGAGGCGGTGCGGTTGAGCCCGCTCGCAAGCGCCCACCAGTCGAGTACCGGATATTGAGCGGCGAGCAGGTCTTTGGTGTAGTCCTTCAACGCCCTGGTTTCCGCCTCGATGCGGTTGTAGCTGTGCAGGACGGAGACGTTGCTGATCGAGTCGCTCACATGGGAAAAGACCGTGTGGTAGTGATTTTCAACCGAGGCTTGGCCTTCCTTGGTACGGTTCATAACCGCGACGCCGATGACCCAGTAGACAATGCTCAATACCAGCAGCACGATGCTGAGCCGCCAGTCCATGGAGATTGCGGTCGGGATCAGGAGAACAAGCGCCACTGCGGTTGCAAGATGGGTGCGCATGAATTCCAGCCAGAGGCCGAAGAGGCTCTCGGCCGCCCGCAGCAGCGTATGCAGCGCGTTGGAAGTGCCCCGCTGGTGATGCCAGGAGAGCGGCATGGAAATGATGCGTCCGAAAGCCTCCGTCAGCAGCGAGGCCCGCCGGCCATGGGCAAGCCGGTCCGCCTCGCGGGCGACGAGCACATAGGCGACCGTGTTGAAGACGCCGAACCCGGCCCACAACATCAGTACGGGAGCAACGGCACTGCCGGACGAAATGGCGTCGATGATCCGGCCGAACAGAATCGGTTCGGCAATGGTGATGACGGCAAGCACGATATTGGCAATAACGACGGCAGTCACCCGCCAACGGTTTTTGGCCAGATATTTAAGGGCTCGTGCGTAAACCTGAAACAGCGTCAACTGGCGCAACCTCATTGATATGGAGCCGCCATGGCGGCGGCGCCTGGAACCTAAAGGCCGGAAACGGCAATTCCGCGACCGGCGCAGGAGATAATATCCTTCTGCCAGAAATGTTTCACCCAGAGCAAGGCTGCGAGAATCCCGTGTTTTAGCCGGGGCGCGAATAATTCCCGCAAAGCCGTCAAGGGGGGCTAGATTTAGCGGTATACCTTCAATGAATACTAACTATGCTAATTGAGTATGAAAGCGAGAAGTAACTGAAAATTAACGTAAAGCGAAAAAGCGATCGAACTAGCATGCGGGGGCCCGGTCTTGAACATTCAATTACTCGTACAACTTCTGGTTCTTGCGGAAGAGGCCAAGACGGAAGCGGAACTGACGGCCCAGCTCGAATCCCTGCTGAAAGCCTACGGCTTTGAATATTATGGCCTGCTCCTCCAGCCGCGGTTCAATCAGGACCCTGTAAATCCGGCTCTGGCCAGCCGCTGGCCGGAAGGCTGGTCGGAGATCTATTTGGGACGCAAATACGTCCTCGTCGATCCGACCGTTCGCATGCTCAGCATCGCTCAAAGGCCCTTCCGCTGGCGCGATGCGGTCTCGAAACTCAGAAACGACCCCCATCGGCAGCGTATGCAGCGCATGATGCAAGAAGGAGTGCGCTATGGCCTGCTGGACGGTTATATTTTCCCGGTGCACGGCCGGAACGGGTTGCTCGGCAATATGACGATCGGCGGCCGCCCCGTCGATCTTTCTCCGGCCGAACTGGCGTTATTCGATGCGGCGGCCAAGAAAGTCTTTTGGCGTTTCATCGAACTGAGAGGCCAGACGGCGGAGCTGGAGGCGGTCGCAAAGGTGGACACCCAACTCACCCGCCGCGAAATGGAAGTCATCGTGCTTTTGGCCGATGGTCTGACCTCGAACGAAATCGCCAAATCGCTGGATATTTCCAGCCATACGGTGGATTGGTACATTAACGGACTGCAGGAAAAGCTGAAGGCCAAGAACCGGCAACATGTGGTCGCCTCGGCCTTTCGTCTGGGGCTCGTCATCTGAGCCCAAGCCCATTTGTTGCCGTCGACATAAATTTGACATCCCCCTCTTTGGTAAATTGCACTTGCTTGATTAAGGCGATACTGATTTCTTTGCAGTGCAGCATTTTTTCGATGGCACCTGGGGAGGTCCGTTTTGCCGATTTCGAAGATTCTCGTTGCCAACCGCTCGGAGATTGCCATCCGCGTGTTCCGCGCGGCCAATGAGCTGGGCATCAAAACGGTCGCGATCTGGGCGGAGGAGGACAAGCTCTCGCTGCATCGCTTCAAGGCGGACGAAAGCTATCAGGTGGGGCGCGGCCCTCATCTTTCCCGCGATCTCGGGCCGATCGAGAGCTATCTTTCCATTCCGGAGGTGATCCGGGTCGCCAAGCTTTCCGGCGCCGACGCGATCCATCCGGGCTACGGCCTGCTGTCGGAAAGTCCCGAATTCGTCGAGGCCTGCAACGATGCCGGCATCACCTTCATCGGTCCGACCGCCGAGACCATGCGCCAGCTCGGCAACAAGGTCGCGGCCCGCAACCTGGCGATCTCGGTCGGCGTGCCGGTCGTGCCGGCAACCGAGCCGCTGCCCGACGATATGGCGGAAGTGGCGAAGATGGCTGCGGCGATCGGTTATCCGGTGATGTTGAAGGCTTCCTGGGGCGGCGGCGGGCGCGGCATGCGCGTCATCCGCTCCGAGGCAGACCTCGCGCGGGAGGTGACCGAAGCCAAGCGCGAGGCGATGGCCGCCTTCGGCAAGGATGAGGTCTATCTGGAAAAGCTGGTTGAGCGTGCCCGCCACGTGGAAAGCCAGGTCCTCGGCGATACGCACGGCAACGTGGTGCATCTCTTCGAGCGCGACTGTTCGATACAGCGGCGCAACCAGAAGGTGGTGGAACGTGCTCCGGCGCCCTATCTCACCGAAGCCCAGCGCCAGGAGCTGGCCGGCTATTCGCTGAAGATCGCGCAAGCCACGAACTATATCGGCGCCGGCACCGTCGAATACCTGATGGATGCCGATACCGGCAAATTCTACTTCATCGAGGTGAACCCGCGCATCCAGGTCGAGCACACGGTGACCGAGGTTGTGACGGGTATCGACATCGTCAAGGCACAGATCCACATCCTCGAAGGGGCGGCGATCGGAACGCCGGAATCGGGCGTGCCCAAACAGGCCGACATCCGCCTCAACGGCCACGCCCTGCAATGCCGGATCACCACGGAAGATCCGGAGCACAATTTCATCCCGGACTACGGACGCATTACCGCCTATCGCTCGGCGGCCGGTTTCGGCATCCGCCTCGACGGCGGCACGGCCTATTCCGGCGCGGTGATCACCCGCTATTACGATCCGCTGCTCGTCAAGGTGACCGCCTCCGGCGGAACGCCGCAGGAAGCGATCAGCCGCATGGACCGGGCACTGCGCGAGTTCCGCATCCGTGGCGTGGCGACCAACCTCACCTTCCTGGAAGCGATCATCGGCCACCCGAAGTTCCGCGACAATTCCTATACGACGCGGTTCATCGACACCACGCCTGAGCTCTTCGAGCAGGTGAAGCGGCAGGACCGTGCGACGAAGCTGCTCACCTATCTCGCCGACGTCACCGTCAACGGCCATCCGGAAGTGAAGGGCCGGCCCGTGCCTTCGGAGCAGGCGGCAAAGCCGGTTCTGCCCTATATCAACGGACCCATCCCCGACGGGACGAAACAGAGGCTCGATGCGCTCGGTCCGAAGAAGTTCGCGGAATGGATGCGCAACGAACAGCGCGTGCTGCTGACCGACACGACCATGCGCGACGGACACCAGTCCCTGCTCGCGACCCGTATGCGCACCTATGACATCGCGCGCGTTGCCGGCGTCTATGCTCGCGCCTTGCCGAATCTCTTCTCGCTGGAATGCTGGGGCGGGGCGACTTTCGACGTTTCCATGCGCTTTCTCACCGAAGACCCGTGGGAGCGGCTGGCGCTGATCCGCGAGGGAGCGCCGAACCTGCTCCTGCAGATGCTTCTGCGCGGCGCAAACGGCGTCGGCTACAAGAACTATCCCGACAATGTCGTCAAATACTTCGTCCGCCAGGCAGCGAAGGGCGGCATCGACCTCTTCCGCGTCTTCGACTGCCTGAACTGGGTCGACAACATGCGCGTCTCGATGGATGCGGTCAACGAGGAGAACAGGCTCTGCGAGGCGGCGATCTGCTATACCGGCGATCTGCTCAGCAGCGCGCGGCCGAAATACGATCTCAAATATTACGTGGCTCTGGCCGAGGAGCTGGAAAAGGCCGGCGCGCATATCATTGCCGTCAAGGACATGGCCGGCCTCCTGAAGCCCGCAGCGGCCAAGGTCCTGTTCAAGGCGCTGCGCGAGGCGACGGGCCTGCCGATCCATTTCCATACGCACGACACGTCGGGCATCTCGGCGGCCACCGTGCTGGCGGCGGTCGAAGCGGGCGTCGATGCCGTCGATGCGGCGATGGATGCGCTCTCCGGCAATACCTCGCAGCCCTGCCTCGGTTCGATCGTCGAGGCACTTTCGGGCAGCGAGCGTGACCCGGGCCTCGATCCGGAATGGATCCGCCGCATCTCCTTCTATTGGGAGGCGGTGCGCGGCCAGTACGCGGCCTTCGAAAGCGACCTCAAGGGACCGGCGTCTGAAGTTTACCTGCACGAGATGCCGGGCGGCCAGTTCACCAACCTCAAGGAACAGGCGCGTTCGCTCGGACTGGACACCAAGTGGCACAAGGTGGCGCAGGCTTACGCCGACGCCAACCGGATGTTCGGCGATATCGTCAAGGTGACGCCGTCTTCGAAGGTGGTAGGCGACATGGCGCTGATGATGGTCTCCCAGGACCTGACCGTCGCCGATGTCGAGAACCCCGCGAAGGACATCGCCTTCCCGGAATCGGTGGTCTCGATGCTGAAGGGCGATCTCGGCCAGCCGCCGGGCGGCTGGCCCGAAGCGTTGCAGAAAAAGGTTCTGAAAGGCGAGCAGGCCTATACGGCCGTGCCCGGTTCGCTTCTGCCGCCGGCGGATCTCGAAGCGGAGCGGAAAGTCATCGAGGGCAAGCTCGAGCGCAAGGTCGACGACTTCGAATTCGCCTCCTACCTGATGTATCCGAAAGTCTTCACAGACTTCGCACTGGCCGCCGATACCTATGGGCCGGTCTCGGTCCTGCCGACGCATGCCTATTTCTACGGGCTTGCCGATGGCGAGGAACTGTTTGCGGATATCGAGCGCGGCAAGACGCTGGTCGTGGTCAACCAGGCGATGAGCGGCACCGATGCCCAGGGCATGGTCACCGTATTCTTCGAGCTGAACGGTCAGCCGCGCCGCATCAAGGTGCCGGACCGGGTGCATGGTGCCTCAGGCGGGGCCGTGCGCCGCAAGGCAGAGACCGGCAATGCCGCCCATCTCGGCGCGCCGATGCCGGGCGTGATCTCGACCGTCGCCGTCTCCGCCGGCCAGTCGGTCAAGGCCGGCGACGTGCTGCTCTCCATCGAGGCGATGAAGATGGAAACGGCCCTGCATGCCGAAAAGGACGGAACCATCGCCGAAGTCCTCGTCAAGGCCGGCGACCAGATCGACGCAAAGGATCTCCTGATCGTCTACGGCGGCTGATTTCAGCCGCCTTCGCTGGTGCTGGCTTTCCGGCCGAACCGCTCGCCGAAGATGATCAGCAGGCCGGCGCCGCCGATGAGGACCGCGCCCAGCGTCACATTGGCGGCGGGCACATCGCCCCAGATCAGGTAGCCGAGCACGAAGGCCCAGACGAGCGCCGTATATTCGAAAGGCGCCAGCACCGAAACCGGCGCCCGACGCATGCCTTCGAAAAAGGAGTATTGGGCCAAGCCTCCGAGCAGTCCCACGCCGAACAGCATGGCGGTCGTGGCGAAATCGACATGCTTCCATTCGACGATCAGCATGCCGGCGGTCAGCAGGATGAAGAAGAAATTGGTGATCGTCATCTGCACGAGGCTCGTTTCGTGCAAGGCGGTGCGCCGGAGCAGCACCGTCGAGAAGGCCCATAGGCAGGCGGCCTGCAGCGCCAGGTAGACGGGAAGCGAGATCGTGAGCCCAACCGGATTGCTGGCGACGATGACGCCGGCAAAGCCGACGAAGACCGCGATCCAGCGCGCAAGGGTCACATGTTCTTTGAGCATCGGTCCGGCAAGCAAAGTGGCAACGACCGGCGCTGCGAAATAGAGCGTGGTGAGTTCGCCGAGCTGAAGGGATTTCGCAGCAGTGTAATAGGAAAGCCAGGCGGTGATGAGGAACAGGCTGCGGATCGCCATAGGCTTGACGATGTTGGACGTGGCTGCCCGATGTGCCAGGCGCGGACCGCCGATCAACAGGCAGCAGGTGCAGACCGTGACACTGCGGAAAAACAGGATCTGCCAGACCGTTACCTGTTCAACCAGCAGCTTGATGACCGCATCATGCGTGCTGAAGACGAAATAGGAGAGAGTGACCAGCAGGATGCCGAGGCCGTAGGGAGTTTTCAAGGAGACACCGAGCCGGCATGCCGGAGACTGTGGTTTGGGTCGAAATGATCTCAGATCGATGCCAGAAACCGGAGTTTGCCGCGACTGTCAATCTCGGCTTCCGGCGTTGTTCAGGTTTCCTTCAGATACAATTTGTGAGACGGGGAGCTGTCGTGACCGGTTGCAAATTCAATCGATTTAAATGATGGTCGCGGCAACTTGAAGGATTGATTCATGGATACCCGCGCTTCTACCCGCCCCTCCGAACCTCGCGCCTTCATCACCCGCGAACGCGTGGGCGTGGCGCTGCTTTTCCTGATGAACGGCTTCATGATCGGTGCCTGGGCTCCGAAGATTCCGGAATTCGCCAGCCGCCTCGGATTAAGCGAGAGCACGCTCGGCCTGATGATCCTGATCTTCGGCCTGGGGTCGCTGGTGATGATGCCGATTGCCGGCAGCCAGATTGCAAGGTTCGGCTCCAGCCGGGTTTCCAAATACACGTCCGTCCTGCTCACGCCGACGCTTCTGCTTCTCACCTGGGTCGGGAACATATGGGCCGGAGCCGTCGCGATCTTCCTGTTCGGCGGGCTGATCGGCGCAATGGATGTGGCGATGAACGCCAATGCGGTCTCGGTCGAGAAACACATGCGCCGGGCCATCATGTCTTCCTGTCATGCCTTCTGGAGCCTCGGCGGTCTCCTGGGATCCTCGACGGGCGGTTTCCTCATCGAGCATATCGGCGTCTCGGCGCATGCGATCCTTGTCACGATCCTCGCCGCGTTGATGATCGCCGCCGCCTGGCCGGTCGTCCTGCACGACGCGCCGCATCCGGACGAACACAAGCGCGGCGGCAGCCGCCTGCCGCTCTCGCCGCTTCCCTGGCTGATCGGCATCATGGCGCTGTTCTGCATGATCCCGGAAGGGTCGATCCTCGATTGGGGCGCGCTCTATATGCGCAACGAACTCGGAGCGTCCGTTACTCTATCCGGCTTCGCCTTTGCAGCCTTCTCGCTCACCATGGCGACCATGCGCTTTGCCGGCGACCTTATCCGCGACCGTTTCGGCGCCGTCCTGACGCTGCGCGTTTGCGCGGTCATATCCATTCTCGGCTTGCTGGTGATCGGTTTCGCACCGAATGCGTCGATCGCGATCGCCGGATTTGCGCTCACCGGTATCGGCATTTCCAACATCGTGCCTATCGCGTTCTCGGCCGCTGGCAACCTGCCGGGCATGGCCGCGGGCGTCGGTCTTTCCGTCGTCACGACCATGGGCTATTCCGGCATTCTCGTGGCGCCCTCGGGGATTGGCTTCATCGCCGAGCATACGGGGCTTGCGGCGGTCTTTGCCGGCCTGTCGGCGCTGATCCTGGTCGTGCTCCTGCTGTCGCCGCTCGCCAGGCACGCGGACAATGCCCATCATTGAGGCCGCGTCGATCCGCCAAGCTGGAAGGAGGCGCGGCGGTGCGATAAAGTGAGCGTCGAGCCGGTTGACAAGCGGCAAACCATACGCCACCTGAAAAGCGCTCCCATTCTGAAGACGACGAGAAACTGAATGTCCTCACCCGTCGATTACGACCCTAAGCCGCGCCGCGCCACCGTTGCCGTCGATGTCGGCGGCGTCATCGTCGGTGGCGGCGCGCCCGTCGTCGTCCAGTCGATGACCAATACGGATACCGCGGACGTGGATGCGACGGTGGCGCAGGTCGCCGCTCTCTACCGGGCAGGCTCCGAAATCGTCCGCATCACCGTCGACCGCGACGAGAGCGCAGCCGCCGTGCCGAAGATCCGCGAGCGGCTGCTGCGTCTCGGCATGGACGTGCCGCTGGTCGGCGACTTCCATTATATCGGCCACAAGCTGCTTGCCGACCATTCCGCCTGCGCCGAGGCTCTCGCGAAATATCGTATCAATCCCGGCAACGTCGGCTTCAAGGACAAGAAGGACAAGCAGTTCGGCGACATCATCGAGATGGCCATCCGCTATGACAAGCCGGTGCGCATCGGCGTCAACTGGGGGTCGCTCGACCAGGATCTCCTGACGACGCTGATGGACCGCAACCAGGAGCAGGGTTCGCCGCTTTCTGCCCGCCAGGTCATGCACGAGGCGATCGTGCAGTCGGCCTTGATTTCGGCCGAGCTGGCCGAACAGATCGGCCTTCCGCGCAACCGGATCATCCTGTCGGCCAAGGTCAGCCAGGTGCAGGACCTGATCGCCGTCTATTCCATGCTTGCGGAGCGCTCCAATCATGCGCTGCATCTCGGCCTCACCGAGGCCGGCATGGGATCGAAAGGCATCGTCGCCTCGTCGGCCGCCATGGGATATGTGCTGCAACAGGGGATCGGCGACACGATCCGCGTCTCGCTGACGCCGGAACCGAACGGAGATCGCACCCGCGAAGTGCAGGTGGCGCAGGAGCTGCTGCAGGTGATGGGCTTTCGCCAGTTCGTGCCGGTCGTCGCGGCCTGTCCCGGCTGCGGCCGCACCACGTCGACGGTCTTCCAGGAACTTGCGCAGAACATCCAGAACGACATCCGCAAGAACATGCCGGTCTGGCGCGAGAAATATCCGGGCGTCGAGGCGCTCAACGTCGCGGTCATGGGCTGCATCGTCAACGGTCCGGGCGAGAGCAAGCATGCGGATATCGGCATCTCGCTGCCCGGTACCGGTGAGACGCCGGCTGCTCCCGTCTTCATCGACGGCAAGAAGGCGATGACGCTGCGCGGCCCCAATATCGCCGCCGATTTCGAGAAACTGGTCATCGACTATATCGAAAATCGTTTCGGCCGGAAGACGGCAGCGGAATAGCCGCTGTGAGCCGATGGCGGTTGTCGCCGAGGCTGCGAGCATGAATCTGAGTCCTGCTGCGGATAACGGGATAATGCACGGATAACACAGGTCCGTTCTCTCATCTGTGGTCAAAGGCAAGGACATGCCGTCTCTCCTCGCTATTGCCGCAATTCATGGTAAATCAGATGTCGCCACAGACGACGGGGACATCGATTACATGCTCAAGAAAATCGCAATCGTTGCGCTTTGCGCGACCTATCTCTCTGCCTGCACCACGACTGACCCCTACACGGGGGAACAAAAGGTTTCCAACACTGCCGGCGGTGCTGCCATCGGTGCCGGCCTAGGTGCGCTTGGTGGCTTGGTCATCGGCGGCGGCAACAAGGGCCGCAACGCGCTGATCGGCGCCGCTATCGGCGGTCTGGCCGGTGGTGCGATCGGCAACTATATGGACAACCAGGAAGCCGAACTGCGCGCGCAGCTTCAGGGCACCGGTGTTTCCGTCACCCGTGCCGGCGACCGCATCATCCTCAACATGCCGTCGAACATCACCTTCGCAACCGACCAGGACCAGGTCATCCCGCCCTTCTACCGCACGCTGGATTCCGTCGCGATCGTGCTCAACAAGTTCGGCAAGACCTATATCGACGTGAACGGCCATACGGACTCGACCGGCAGCCTGCAGTATAACCAGGGCCTGTCCGAGCGTCGTGCCGCTTCCGTCGCGAACTATCTGGCAAGCCGCGGCGTCGACCAGCGCCGCATGTCGACGATGGGCTTCGGTCCGTCGCAGCCGGTCGCCTCCAACGCGACGCCTGACGGGCGCGCGCAGAACCGCCGCGTCGAGGTGCAGATCGCGCCGATCACGCAAGGCTGATTTGAAAAGAGCGAGCCGCCTAGATGCGGCTCGTCAGCAACTTCAGACCGGCGGCGCTGTAGAAGATCGCCATCGTGCCTTCGATCCAGCGCCGCGCGGCCTTGTAGCCGCGCAGGGCATGCGGTGTCGAAAAGAGCATTGCATAGCCGATGAAAATCATCAGGCTGGAGGCAAGGCAGACGCCGACAATCAGGACAATGGCCGTGGCCGGTGCATTTTGCGGCAGGCCGAGAGAGATGATTGCCAGCCAGGCGAAGATCGCCTTCGGATTGGTAACGTGGATCGCATAACCCCGCAGCCATAGCTGGCGGGCGGTATAGCTTGTCCTGATATTGCCGATCGCCGCTTTGGAATCCGGCAGGCGAGCGGATTTATAGGCTTTCCAGGCGAGATAGATCAGGTAGAGGCCGCCCAGCACCTTCAGGATTTCCAGGGCGATGGCGTAGTTGCGCAGCAAGGCCGCCAGTCCCAGTGCTGCGGCACAAGCCCAGGTGAAAGAACCGCAGCTGATGCCAAGTGCCGTGATCAGCCCGGCACGGCGGCCCTGTGAGATCGAGGCGCCGATGATGGCGAAATTGGCCGGGCCGGGGCTTGCGACATTGATGAGATAGGCGACATAGGCTGGCCACATATATGGCAGGTAACTCAGGACGTCCGGCATGCTCTTCTCCCGGAGGTGTTAATTGTCTCGGCTGGCGATGAAGCGTGCCGTCTCCTGCAGAGTAAGCGCCTTTTCGCCATAGGGCGCAAGCAGTTCGACGGCCTCTTCCGTCAAAGTGTCGAGTCGCTCTTCGGCCCAGGCCATGCCATGCAGCGCGACGAGCGTGCCTTTGCCGCGGGCGGCGTCCTTGCCCGTCGCCTTGCCCAGGGTTCCTGCGTCGGAGGTCAGGTCGAGGAGGTCGTCCGCGAGCTGGTAGGCGAGGCCGATCTTCCGGCCGAAAGCCTGCAATCGGTCGCGATGTCCGGGGTCCGATCCGGCGATGATGGCGCCTGCTTCGCAGGCGAAGCGCAGGAGCGCACCGGTCTTCATCGCCTGCAGCGTCACGATGCCGGCTTCGTCCGGCGGGTTCTTTTCCGCCGCCAGATCGAGGGCCTGCCCTCCCGTCATCCCACCGGGTCCTGCGGCCCGGGCAAGGGCAAGGACGAGCTCGGTCTTCAGCCGGTCGGCAAGCTCGGTTTCCGGCGCGGCGATGATGTCGAACGCATAGGTGAGGAGGCTGTCGCCCGCGAGGATCGCGGTCGCCTCGTCGAAGGCCTTGTGCACCGTCGGGCGGCCGCGGCGCAGGTCGTCGTCGTCCATGGCGGGCAGGTCGTCATGGATCAGCGAATAGCAATGGAGGCATTCCAGCGCCACGCCGATCCGCAGGGCGGCGCCGGACGATCCGCCGAGCAAGGCCGCACTCTCGCGGACGAGGAACGGCCGGAGCCGTTTTCCGCCGTTCAGCGATCCGTGACGCATGGCGGCCATGAGATGTGCGGGCCGCGCGATCTCATCGGAGAGACGACTATCCGACAGCAGCGACGAAAGCAGGGCTTCCGTCTCGGCGGCACTCTGCCGCAGGCGTCTCTCGAATGCCGTCTTTGTGTCCGTCATGGCCGCTGTTTGGCATGCCGATTGCCGGCTGGCAACGGCGATTTATCAGGTCACGGGAAGTTTTCGGTACCGGACTCGCCTTGGCCGGATTGAGCGGCTATGAAACCCGAAACGAGGGACGAGCGGGACATTGGACATTACGCCCGAACAGCACGCGCAGGAGGAGGAGCCCGTGAGGGGCGGACGGCGCCGGCACCTATTTCCCAGCGGGGTGATCCGGCGGATGGTGCGGATCGCGATCGCTCTCGTTCTGTTGCCTTATCTGCTCATTTTCATCTATGCCCTGCCGTTCATCCACCCCGTCTCGACGCTGATGCTGTCGGAACTGGTGCTGTTGCGAGGCTACGACCGGCGCTGGGTGGATATCGACGATATTTCTCCCAATCTCGTCCGCTCGGTTATGATGTCGGAGGATGGGCAATTCTGTTTCCACGGCGGGGTCGACTGGACGCAGATGCGGGGCGTCGTGGCGGATGCTCTGGAAGGGGAGACGACGCGTGGGGCCAGCACCATTCCCATGCAGACGGCAAAGAACCTCTTCCTCTGGAACGGCCGTTCCTTCGTCAGAAAGGGGCTCGAACTGCCGCTGGCGATCGGCGCGGATTTCGTCTGGTCGAAGCGGCGGATGATGGAAATCTATCTCAACGTCGCCGAATGGGGGCCGGGCATTTACGGCGCGGAGGCGGCCGCCCAATATCATTTCAAGGTACCGGCCTCGAAGCTCAGCGCCCGCCAGGCTGCACTGCTCGCCGTTTCGCTTCCCAATCCGATCACGCGGGTCGCCGGCAAGCCCAGCCGCGGTGTCCAGCGTCTGGCAGGCGTCGTCGAGCGGAGGGCGCGCAATTCCGGCGATTACATCAAGTGCATTTATGATTGAGTTCTTTGGATTTCATTGGTCGTATCCGGCTGGCGCGATTATAGCCTGAATGAACCAACCGGAGAGGCTCATGGAAAAGCTCACCCTCTATATCGGCAACAAGAACTATTCCTCCTGGTCCTTCCGCCCGTGGATCGCGATGACGGCGGCGGGAATTCCTTTCGAGGACGTGGTGATCCCCTTCGACTTTCCTGCCGGCAATCCGAAGTTCAAGCCGATTTCGCCCACCGGCCGGGTACCGGTGCTCCATCACGGCGATGTCCGGGTGTGGGAGTCGCTGGCGATCATCGAATACGTGGCCGAGCTTTTCCCCGACAAGGGCCTCTGGCCGAAGAGCGCGGCGGATCGCGCTGTTGCCCGTTCGATTTCCATGGAAATGCTCTCGGGCTTCCGGGCGCTGCGCGGTGCCTGCCCGATGAACATCCGCCGGCCGAAGCGCAAGATCGACCTGCCGGACGGGGTGATGGACGACGTCACGCGGATCCAGACGATCTGGCGGGAGCTTCGCGCGAAATCCGGCGGCCCGTTCCTGTTCGGTGCATTTACCGGCGCGGATGCGATGTTCGCACCCGTCGTCAACCGCTTCGATGTCTACGATCTGGTGGCGGATGACGAAACGCTCGCCTACATGGCAGCGATGAAGTCGCATCCGGCCTGGCTGAAATGGCAGGAAGCGGCCCTGATCGAACCATGGATCGTTCCGGAAGACGAGGCATAGGCGGAATTCGCGAAAATTTCCGGCTGGGGACTGGTCAAAGCCCCGCCGGGCATGTATAAGCCCGCCAAATTTCCGAGATCGAGACGTGATGAGTTCGGCCTCAGTTGCGGCCGGGGATCATGTTTTGCACGAAGTGGAGTAACAGAAATGGCTGTACCGAAGAGAAAAACGAGCCCGTCGAAGCGCGGTATGCGCCGCTCCGCTGACGCGCTCAAGGCCCCGACCTATATCGAAGACAAGAACTCCGGCGAACTGCGCCGTCCGCATCACATCGACCTGAAGACCGGCATGTACCGTGGCCGCCAGGTCCTGACGCCGAAGGAAAACGCGTAAGCGTTTGCCGCGAAAGTTCGCTTGAAGGGCCGGCTTTGCCGGCCTTTTCTGTTTCTGCGATGCCTGTATTGCGACCCGTCCACCGGGCCGCCACGTCTCGATCGGCTTCTGAAAGCTTTTAGAGATTGTCCAGCCGGTTCTGAAGGTTGCGGAGCTGTTCCTTCAGCTCGTCGATATCCTTGGAATCCGCCTTTTTGGCAGCAGGCTGAGACTGTTGAGCGGTGAAAGGCGAGAACATCTGCAGAGCCTGTCGGAACATTTCCGTGTTGCGGCGCACCTGTTCTTCCATCATCTGCATCGGGACCTGCAGGTTCTTCCCGAGCGGCGTATCGCCGAAGGCGCGCGTCATCTGTTCGCGCATCTGCGCCTGCTGGTCGGTGAAGGTCTTCATCGAGTGTTCGAGGAAGGTCGGCACGACCATCTGCATCTGGTCGCCGTAATAGGAAATCAGCTGCCGCAGGAATGAGATCGGCAGCAGCGTGTTGCCCGTTTTCGATTCCTGTTCAAAGATGATCTGCGTCAGCACCGAATGGGTGATGTCCTCGCCCGTCTTGGCGTCCTGGACCACGAATTCCTCGCCCTTTTTCACCATCTTCGCCAGGTCCTCCAGCGTCACGTAGGTGCTGGTGCCCGTATTGTAGAGGCGCCGGTTGGCATATTTCTTGATTATGATTTCGCCTTCGGTCTTCGCCATGATTGCCTCCTGCTCCCGTCAATATGGTTTGGTTTTTATGAATGGCATGCTTCTCCCGACAGGAATGTAAGCCTAAATGACGCGGGCTGACAATCGATTTGTGCGGCGCGGCGACCGCTTTGTTGCGCAGCAAATTCGCGGAATCTAAAGATCATTTTCGAAAGCGTTTGCGGCGTGCCGGAATGTTCGAGCCTGATTGACGCTCGTTTGACTCTGGGACCAAGCTTTGTCAGTCTCGTCTGCAAATACCGAATAAGAGGAGACGTCCATGACCAATCCATCCATCGTGATCGCATCCGCTGCACGTACCGCCGTCGGCTCGTTCAATGGCGCGTTTGCCAATGTCCCGGCGCATGAGCTGGGTGCCGCAGCGATCAAGGGCGCGCTTCTTCGCGCAGGTGTCGATCCATCCGAAGTGGACGAGGTCATCCTCGGCCAGGTGCTGCCGGCCGGCGAGGGCCAGAACCCGGCCCGTCAGGCGGCGATGAAGGCCGGCGTGCCGAAGGAGGCGACCGGCTGGGGCGTCAACCAGCTTTGCGGCTCGGGGCTTCGCGCCGTGGCACTCGGCATGCAGCAGATTGCGCTCGGTGACGCAAAGATCATCGTCGCCGGCGGTCAGGAATCCATGTCCATGGCGCCGCATTGCGCGCATTTGCGCGGCGGTGTGAAGATGGGCGATTTCAAGATGATCGACACCATGATCAAGGACGGCCTGACGGATGCCTTTTACGGCTATCACATGGGCATCACGGCAGAAAATATCGCCCGTCAATGGCAGCTTTCCCGCGACGAGCAGGATCAGTTCGCCGTCTCCTCCCAGAACAAGGCGGAAGCTGCCCAGGCCGCCGGCCGTTTCAGGGACGAGATCATCCCCTACGTCATCCAGACGAGAAAGGGTGACGTGACGGTGGAGAACGACGAATATATCCGCGCGGGTGCGACGCTCGACGCCATGGCGAAGCTCCGCCCGGCCTTCGACAAGGAAGGCACGGTGACGGCGGGCAATGCATCCGGCATCAATGATGGTGCGGCTGCAGCCGTGCTGATGACGGAAGAGGAAGCCGCTCGTCGCGGCATTACGCCGATGGCGCGCATCGTTTCCTGGGCAACGGCTGGCGTCGATCCCCAGATCATGGGAACGGGGCCGATCCCGGCCTCGCGCAAGGCGCTGGAGAAGGCCGGCTGGCGGATCGGCGATCTCGATCTCGTCGAAGCCAATGAAGCTTTCGCGGCGCAATCCTGTGCCGTCACCAAGGATCTCGGCCTCGATCCTTCGATCGTCAACGTCAACGGCGGAGCCATTGCGATCGGCCATCCGATCGGCGCTTCCGGAGCGCGTATCCTCAATACGCTGCTCTTCGAGATGAAACGCCGTTCCGCGAAAAAGGGACTTGCCACGCTCTGCATCGGCGGCGGCATGGGCGTCGCCATGTGCCTCGAAGCCATGTGATGGCTGTGGCATTTGTGGATGGCTAGCCTGCCAGCGCAGCCGGACTGCGTCGGCGGGCTATCGCTCTGACGAAAGCCTGTCAAAATAAGTCAGTATCCGATCACGTAGAAGGATCGGAGCGATACCGGAAGGGGAAGGCAGCATGAGCAGAGTGGCATTGGTTTCGGGAGGAACGCGGGGAATCGGCGCGGCGATTTCCAGTGCGTTGAAGGCTGCGGGTTATCGGGTCGCGGCCAATTTCGCCGGCAACGACGAAAAAGCGAAGGCCTTCCACGACGAGACCGGCATTCCGGTCTTCAAGTGGGATGTATCCGATTATCAAGCGTGCGTAGAAGGCATCGGCAGGGTCGAAGCCGAACTCGGTCCTGTCGAAATCCTCGTCAACAATGCCGGTATCACCCGCGACGGCATGTTCCACAAGATGACCCCGGACCAGTGGAACGAGGTGATCGGCACCAACCTTACCGGCCTCTTCAACATGACGCATCCGGTCTGGAGCGGCATGCGCGAGCGCAATTTCGGCCGGGTGATCAATATCTCTTCCATCAACGGCCAGAAAGGGCAGATGGGGCAGGTGAACTATTCTGCCGCCAAAGCCGGCGATCTCGGTTTCACCCGGGCGCTGGCCCTGGAGGGCGCTGCGAAAAACATCACCGTCAACGCCATCTGCCCGGGCTATATCGCCACCGAAATGGTGCGCGCCGTGCCGGAGAAGGTGTTGAACGAGCGGATCATCCCGCAAATTCCGGTCGGACGCCTCGGCGAGCCGGAAGAGATTGCCCGATGCGTCGTGTTCCTTGCCTCCGACGAGGCAGGCTTCATCACCGGATCGACGCTCACGGCAAACGGCGGCCAGTTCATGGCCGGCTGATGTCCGACGTTAACCCCTTGGCCGGTTTGTGCCTCAAAACGTGCGTCGAGCCTGCCGATTTTATGGTTAACATATTGTTTTCCTACGACATATCGTGGTGAACAAACCGGGAAACAAACGATGTCGCCGATTCGTCGGCGATTCGTTCCGGCTTTGGACAAGAGGTTAACGCCGAGGACTTTCAGCCAAAACAAAAACCGGCGCCGATTGCTCGGGCGCCGGTCTTGAAGGCCTTGAATTGCCGATCGATGATCAGCGGCAACGTGCTTCGTAGGTGCGGCCATAACGGTCGCGGTAGACGCAGTAGCCGCGGCGTTTTTCGGACTCGCCGATCGCAGCGCCGACGAGGCCGCCTGCGACGGCACCAACCGCTGCACCGCCCCAGCTATTGGTGGCAACACCGCCGATCACCGCGCCGGTACCGGCGCCGATCGCCGTTCCGCGCTCGGTGGAGGTGCAGGAGGCCAGAGCGCCGATCATGCAGCCTACTATGAGAATCTTCTTCATGTCAGTTTCCCTTCCCTTTGGTACACACGGCTGCGCCGCTCTTAGATCCTGCCCATCAGCAGCAGGATAATGATGATCAGGACGACAAGGCCCAAGCCGCCCGACGGGCCATATCCCCACCCCCGGCTATAGCCCCAATTCGGCAATGCGCCAATCAATAGCAGGATGAGGATGATGAGCAACACGGTTCCGAGCATGATTTTTCCACTCCGCTAGGCAATCTGGTACGGATTTGGCGAGAAAACGTAGCTCAACGATTTTTGTTCCAGCACTCAAAGCCGCTACCCTGTCACGTGTGGTTAAAAGACGTTAGCCGACGTTAACACGCGCATGAATGATTCGGATGCGGATGCCATCGTCTTCCGGGTTTCTTGCGTCTCATCCTGGCGTTCACCTACCACATGTTGTGAGAACAAAAGCGGAAAGCGGGGATGTGAGCGATTCGTCAGCGATTCGTTCCAGCTTTGATCCGAATCTTAATTTCAGCCTCGTCTCAACGTCCAGAACGCTGAATCCGTTTAAAAAAGGTTAATCATATCAACGGATTGACTCTTCAGATTCTCTGTGAACGTCCCCTCCGGAACGGCTCTTGGGCCGGTCGGGGGAGAAAATGCCGTCCCGATTCAGGATGTCGTGGTGGCGAATGGAGTCGGATCAATATATAGTCGTGAACAAAGGCTGAATCCCCTTGAGTCTGCGATTCGTCTCCGATTCGTTCGCGTCTGTTCTTTCGCCGGAAGGAGCCTCTTCCTCAAAGGCCGGCTCAAGCCCGGGACTGCAGGGATTCTTCGGTTGCAAAACCATTCTTCAGGCTTGCGTTTAGGGGCGCGGATCGCCATGTGTGGCGTGGCTCCGGGTTTTCGCGGAAGCGGAAGCCGGTGCCTTATCTGATTGCGCGGAACCTGGCTTTGAATTTCCAGCCCATGATGCTTAGCGGGCGCGGCGTAACCGCCGTCCTCGGCCCCACCAATACCGGCAAGACCCATTACGCCATCGAGCGCATGGTCGCGCACGGCACCGGCGTCATCGGTTTGCCGCTGCGGCTGCTGGCGCGCGAGGTCTATACCCGTTTGGTGGAGAAGGTCGGAGCGCCGCAGGTCGCGCTGGTGACCGGCGAGGAGAAGATCACTCCGCCTCATGCCCGCTTTTCGGTCTGCACCGTCGAGGCGATGCCGCGCGAGACCAAGTCCTCCTTCGTTGCGATAGACGAGGTGCAGCTCGCCGGCGATCTCGAGCGCGGCCATATCTTCACCGACCGTATCCTGCATTTGCGAGGCCGCGATGAAACCCTGCTGCTCGGCGCGGCCACCATGCGGCCGATCCTCGAAAAGCTGCTGCCGGGGATAACCGTCGTCGAGCGTCCGCGTCTGTCCCAGCTCTTTTACGCGGGTCAGAAGAAGATCACCCGCCTGCCGCAGCGCTCGGCCGTCGTCGCGTTTTCGGCCGACGAGGTTTATGCGATCGCCGAACTCATCCGCCGCCAGCGCGGCGGCGCGGCCGTGGTGCTCGGCGCCCTCAGCCCGCGTACCCGCAATGCCCAGGTCGGGCTCTATCAGGCAGGCGATGTGGAATATCTCGTCGCGACCGACGCGATCGGCATGGGCCTCAACCTCGATGTCGACCATGTCGCCTTCGCGCAGGACCGGAAATTCGACGGCTATCAGTTCCGAAACCTCAATCCGGCCGAACTCGGGCAGATTGCCGGCCGTGCCGGCCGCTATCTCAGGGACGGAACATTCGGCGTGACCGGTCAGGTCGAGCCGTTCGACGAGGAATTGGTGGAGCGGATCGAAGGACACCAGTTCGATCAGGTGAAAGTTCTGCAGTGGCGTTCGAAGAACCTCGATTTTTCTTCCCTGCGGGCACTGCGCGAAAGCCTCGATGCGCCGCCGACCGTGCCGGGGCTTGCCAGGGCGCTTCCCGCGACGGACAGCCAATCCCTTGATTATCTTGTTCGTTATCCGGAGATCAAGGATACCGCGACGACGCCGGAACGGGTCGAGAAACTGTGGGAAGCTTGCGCCCTGCCGGATTACCGCCGAATTACGCCGGCGCAACACGCTGACCTCATTTCGACTCTTTTCTCCGATCTTGTGCGCTACGGGACGGTGAACGAGGATTTCATGGCCGAACAGGTCCATCGTGCCGATCGGACCGATGGCGAGATCGACACGTTATCGGCCCGAATCGCGCAGATCCGGACCTGGACCTACGTCTCCAACCGCCCCGGCTGGCTTGCCGATCCGACACACTGGCAAGAAAAGACACGGGAAATAGAGGATAGGTTGTCGGACGCGTTACATGAAAGGTTGACGAAACGCTTCGTTGATCGCAGGACATCTGTGCTCATGAAGCGCCTGAGAGAGAATGCGATGCTGGAAGCTGAAATCAGTGTGAATGGTGATGTCTTCGTGGAGGGGCATCACGTCGGGCAATTAGCCGGATTCCGGTTCTCGCCCGTTGCGGGAGCGGAAGGCCCCGATGCCAAGGCGGTGCAGGCGGCCGCCCAGAAGGCGTTGGCGCTGGAATTCGAGGCGCGCGCAGCGAGACTCTATGCGTCGGGCAACAGCGATTTCGCCGTCGGCTCCGACGGTTTCGTGCGCTGGCTCGGCGAACCCGTCGCCCGTCTTGCCGCAAGCGACCACGTCATGCGTCCGCGCGTCATCCTTCTGTCCGATGAACAGCTCACCGGCAACGCCCGCGAGCATGTGCTCGCCCGTATCGAGCGCTTCGTCAATCATCATATCGCGACCGTCCTGAAACCGCTCGACGACCTGTCGCGCGCCGAGGACCTCCAGGGTCTTGCCAAAGGGCTTGCTTTCCAGCTCGTTGAGAATCTCGGGGTGCTCTTCCGCCGGGATGTCGCCGACGAGGTCAAGTCGCTCGATCAGGATGCGCGTGCCTCGATGCGCCGCTACGGCATCCGCTTCGGCGCCTATCATGTCTTCATGCCGATGCTGCTGAAGCCGGCGCCGGCCGAACTGATCACGCTCCTCTGGGCGCTCAAGAACGACGGTCTCGACAAGCCGGGATACGGCGATCTCATTCCTGCGCTCGCCGCCGGCCGCACCTCGGTCGTCGCCGATCCGGGCTTCGAGCGGATGTTCTACAAGCTTGCGGGCTTCCGGTTCCTCGGCAAGCGTGCGGTGCGCATCGATATCCTCGAGCGCCTGGCAGACCTCATCCGCCCGCTCCTTCAGTGGAAGCCCGGTACGACGCCGCGCCCGGAAGGGGCCTATGACGGCCGCCGCTTCACGACCACCACCGCGATGCTCTCCATTCTCGGCGCGACGCCGGACGATATGGAGGAGATCCTGAAGGGTCTCGGCTATCGCGCCGATTCCGTGAAGGCGGAAGAGGCGCAGGCTTTCCTGGCAAGCCAGGAGGCGAGCACCACGGGCGCTGCCGCTGCCACTCCGGAAACGGCGGAAGAAGTGTCGGAAGCCTCGCCGGCCGACGACGCGGATGCAGGCGATACCGCGGAAGCTTCGCCGGAAGTGATTGCAGCCTCCGCTCCGGCCGAAGAGGTCGCGGCAGAACCGGTGGCCGCCGAGCAGGCGGAGCCGGCTCAATCCGAAGCTGCGAAACCTGCCGAGGCGGAAGAGCCGAAGCCGGTTCTCCTCTGGCGCCCAGGCGGCGGCCGCGACAACCAGAGGGGCGGGCGCCCCCAGCACGGGGACCGTCGCGGGCATGGCGGTCAGCGCCACGCCGCCGGTGAAGCGGGCCAGGGAGGCCAGGGGCGCCGTGACGACCGGCGGGACGGCGAACGCCGAGACGCGCGTCAGAACGCCGACAGGGATCGCGATCGTGAACGCCGGGACGGCGGCAGGCCCAATCGTGACAACAATCGTGGTGATCGGCCGAACCGCGGGGAGCGTCCCGACGGCGGACAGCGCCCGGATCGGAACGACCGCGGCAAAGCGCCGCAGCCGGCCCGTTTCGAGGCCAGGCCGCCGCGCAAGGAAAAGCCGATCGATCCGGACTCGCCCTTTGCAAAACTTGCAGCTCTCAAGGAGCAGATGAAGAAGTGAGGCCATGACGGAGAAGGAGCCACAGGACGGTTCGCGCCAGCGTATCGACAAGTGGCTTTTCTTCGCCCGCATGGTGAAGTCCCGTTCGCTGGCGCAGTCGCTGATCGCCGCCGGTGCGGTGACGGTGAATGGAGAGACCTGCAGCCAGCCAAGCCGGGTGATCAAGCCGGGTGACCGCGTCGAGCTTCTCCTGGAGCGGCGGGATGTCGTGCTGATCGTTCGCGCGGGCGGTGTCCGCCGCGGCCCGTTCGAGGAGGCCAGGCTCCTTTACGATGACCTGACGCCGCCGCCCGGCGAGCGGAGGCGGCTCACCCCATTTGAGCGCGCCCAGCGGGGCCTCGGCACGGGCGGGGCCGGCGGTGGCGATCGCTGAGGGCCCGAACCCGGGAAATCGCGGCTCCGGAGAATAAAGCTTCCCCCAAACGGGCTTCGGAAAGATTGTTTATCCTTGCTAAACAAGGCCAAAGGCTTTACCTGACAGTCGAAAAGCCGGATCGCCTGCCTCCTGTTCTCTTCGCAGTCAAGGTTTCGCCTCTCCCGGCTTTCCGGTGTGCCGGCGCCTCTCCATGCCGTCGGCTCCGCCGCTGATCCGCGATAGTCCTGGAGTGCCGCATGACGTATGTCGTGACCGACAATTGTATCCGCTGCAAATATACCGACTGTGTCGAAGTTTGCCCGGTCGATTGTTTTTATGAGGGCGAAAACTTCCTCGTCATCCATCCGGACGAGTGCATCGACTGTGGTGTCTGCGAGCCGGAATGTCCCGCCGAGGCGATCAAGCCGGATACTGAGCCGGGCCTCGACAAATGGCTGAAGCTGAACGCGGAGTTTGCTCAGATCTGGCCGAACATCACGGTCAAGCGCGATGCCCTGCCGGAGGCCAAGGAGATGGACGGCGTCGAAAACAAATACGAGCAGTTCTTCTCTCCCGAACCTGGAAAGGGCGATTGAACCCTGCCGGAAGGGCATGGCTGGACAAGGGTTCCGAATCGCTTTGCCTTTTTGTTGTGCAGAAGGCGGGCGTTGCCCTCTGTGCGCATGCAAAAGCAAATTATTGATTTCCGCACTTTTTTGTGGTAGACAACGAGAACTGTTCCACAAGGCGGCACTCGCGTGCCCAAAAAACATCACGAAAGCAACAGATCACCCAAAAACGCGGTATCCGTGGCATTGCAAGGCTTGATTGTTGTCGGTTGCAATTGGCAATGGGGTCTGTTTTTCGCGCGCGTTGGTCGGACCAGTATGGAGTGACCCGACGGTTTTCCCCCGTCTCATCCGGGCCTGACAGACCCGGTTTCCCCGACCCGAAAAACGGGTGAGTAACAGGGAGTTTGTGAAACGAATGACGACCCAGCAGAAAAAGAATTCTCCCGCACGCCAAGGTTTCAAAACCGGTGAATCGATTGTTTATCCCGCTCATGGCGTAGGTACGATTACCGCCATCGAAGAGCAGGAAGTCGCGGGCATGAAGCTTGAGCTTTTCGTAATCGATTTCGAGAAGGACAAGATGCGCCTCAAGGTGCCGGTTGCGAAGGCCGTGAGCATCGGCATGCGCAAACTGTCCGAAACGGATTTTGTCGAACGTGCTCTTAAAGTTGTTCAGGGCAAGGCTCGCGTGAAGCGCACCATGTGGTCGCGCCGCGCTCAGGAATATGATGCGAAGATCAATTCGGGCGACCTGATTTCGATCGCCGAAGTGGTGCGTGATCTCTATCGCGCCGAAAACCAGCCCGAGCAGTCCTATTCCGAGCGCCAGCTCTATGAAGCTGCGCTTGATCGCATGGCCCGCGAAATCGCGGCTGTGAACAAGATGTCCGAAACGGAAGCCGTTCGCCTCGTCGAGGTCAATCTCGCCAAGGGGCCGAAGCGCGGCAAGACCCTCGATGAAGACGAGGCCCAAGAAGAAGCTGCCTGATCCCCCGCAGCTTATAACATTTTTTAAAAGCCCGGCCTTGTGCCGGGTTTTTTATTGGAACTTTTTCCCGCGCTCCGCGTTTTCTCGCCGGTACGGCGAACCGACCTCACAGCGGTTCTCGTCCTGAAGACGCAGTGCGGGGCGAATATCAGGCGCTTCAGCCGATGTGAAATCCCGCGGAATGCAAACGAGGGGAGCAAGGCAGCAGGAGCATCCACCGCCGTTCGCGTCGCAGGTACGGTGACGGGGTTTCGCTGTTTTGTCGGATCAAACCGTTCACGGAGAGCACGATGACAGCCATGTCCGCAGACCGCACGATGATCAAGATAGCAATGGCGGCTCCTTATCTCGCACGAGACGAGGAGCGTGATCTGGCGGTTCGCTGGAAGGACGATCAGGACCAGGATGCACGCAACCAGATCGCCCTTGCACATATGCGTCTCGTGATCGCCATGGCCTCCAAGTTCCGTGGCTTCGGATTGCCGATGAGCGACCTCGTACAGGAAGGGTATGTAGGGCTGCTCGAAGCGGCGGCAAGGTTTGAACCTGCTCGCGACGTGCGTTTTTCCACTTATGCAAGCTGGTGGATCCGTGCATCCATGCAGGACTATATCCTCCGCAACTGGTCGATCGTGCGGGGCGGCACCAGTTCCGCCCAGAAGGCTCTCTTCTTCAATCTTCGCCGGCTGCGCGCCAAGCTTGCGCGCGGCGACTCGAATCTGACCGCCCGTGCCATCCATGAGGAGATCGCCGTGGCGCTGGGCGTGAGCGTTGCCGACGTTCAGACCATGGATGCCCGTCTTTCCGGCAGCGACGCGTCCCTGCAGGCGCCATCGATCGCCGGGGATGCCGATAGCGGCGAGCGGCTCGACATGCTTGCCAGCGCCGAACCTTTGCCGGACGAACAGGTTTCCGGCATGATCGACGGAGAACGGCGCCTGAAATGGCTGCAAGGTGCGCTCACCAAGCTCAATGAACGGGAAAAGAAGATTATCCGTGCCCGCCGCCTGACGGATGAGGGCGCGACGCTCGAAGCGCTCGGCGCCGAACTCGGCATTTCCAAGGAGCGTGTGCGGCAGATCGAAAGCCGCGCGATCGAGAAGCTCAAGTCGGCGCTGGTTTCCGCCAATCCGCAGATGGCTGCCGCCTGCTGAGGCGACGCCGCTTGCTTATTCCGAAATGATCTTGACCTTTTGGCCGGGCGAGACCGTTGCGCCGGCGGGCAGCGCGTTGATGAGCTTGAAAAGGTCGAGCTTGCGGTCCGTGCCCATCATCCGCGCCGCCAGTGAGGCGAGGGTATCGCCCTGCGCGGCGGTAACGATGCGTACCCTCAGCGGCTTGAGGGTAGCGATTTCCTGGGGTGTCATGCGGCGGAAGCTTCTGCGCAGCGTCTCGGCAGTTACCTCGAGTGCGGGACTTCCTTTTGGTACCGCCGTCAGGAAGCGGAAGATCTGATTGTCGACGCGGACGACGGTGACGTCGAAGTCCCAGCGTTCTGCGGAGGCGCGCGCCGTGGCGGCGGGAAGTCCGTTGACCTGGATCGCGCGCACCGTATCCGGCTGCAGCCCGGCCACCCAGCCGCTCGTCAGGTAATTGGTGAGGCTGTTGTTGTCGCCGGCGGCGACGCCGTCGAAGCGGATCGCAGCCTCCCCGGGGCCGGTGGCCAGAACGGCTTCCACCTTGTTGTCGATGCGGAAATCCGGCGGCACATCAAACCGGATGCCGAGGCCGCCATGCATGAAGGTCTGGCCGCGGACATAACCCTCCTGCGGGCTGTCGCCATAGAGCAGGCCGTCTATGCCGGCGAGATAATAATCACGGCCCCGGTCGCCGACGCTGCCCTCCTGGCCGAAATTGCGGGCATGGCGACGTGCCAGATCGACGCGCTGGGCCGAATTCGGGTGGCTCGACAGGAAATCGAGGCTCTGGTCGCTGTCCGGGTCGACCGCCGAATAGCGGGCATAGGCGGCCATGGAATCCAGGAAGCGGGCTGCGGCGTACGGGTCGTAACCTGCCTCGCCCAGCATCCGGACGCCGATCACGTCGGCCTGCAATTCCTGCTGACGGGAGAATGCCGCGAGGCGGAGCTTGCCGCGGGCGAGCGCCTGCTTGCCGGCGAGGTCGCTGGAAAGCACCTCGGAGACAACTCGGCTTGCAATCACTTCCGCCTCTTCGCGCCGCTGACGTTCAATGCCGTGGTTGGCGGTCACGTGGCCCATTTCGTGCGAGAGTACCGCCGCCACCTCGGAGGCGTCGTTGGCGAGCGCCAGGAGGCCGCGGGTGACGTAGAGATAGCCGCCGGGCAAGGCAAAGGCGTTGATCGCCGGCGAGTTCAGGATGGTGATGCGGAAAGACTGATTGGGGTTTTCCGAGACGGCGGTCAGCGCACCGACGATCCGCGCGACCAGCCGCTCGGTCTTGGCATCGCGGTATTCTCCGCCGTAGCTTGCCACGATTCGGGGATGCTCCCGTGCGCCCATCTGCGCGCGGGGATCGTTCTTCTGTACTTCGTCGACGATCTGCGGCGAATTGGAGGGAGCGACATTCGGCGTATAGGCCTGCTCGAAGATCGACTGGCAGCCGGCCAGCATCGCGCCGCTCAGCAAAACAGCGCTGAGGGCTTTAAAGCCGGGCATGAAACGGGTTCTTGGCCAGACAGCCGAGATCACTCTGTCGCGCCTCATCGTCCTCGTGTTCCGCACCACCATTCCCAAGGTCCGCCATCCGGCTCCGGAGACTCATTCTCCCGGGCAACCGGTTCTTTCTTCCATGTTCCGCTTAGCGATTTTCGCGTCGCATGCACAGACATCTTATTGAGATATGCCTTACTGGCGCGTTTGCAAAGAAAATCCCCGCAGCACCCCAGCGATTGCCATCGTGGCACGTCCAAATTGTGGCGGGCTGGATAACGGACGGTTCAGCGAGTTTTGAACCGCGATCGGATCCGCTTTCCCTCAACCGGACAGGAAATCGGCGATTGCCGGAATGTCGCGCCGACCGAGAAACTCCTTTGCCGGTGCCTGGAGCAGAATCCGGCCATGGTCGATGAAGATCGCGTGCTCGGCGAGCCTTCCGACTTCGTCCGGATCATGCGTGACGATCAGCACCGTGTTGCGGGCTTCCCGGTGCAGGTCGAGAAGAAGGTTCGCCATCGAAAGCCGCAGGCCGGGATCGAGCGCGGCAAAGGGTTCGTCCATCAGCAGGACAGGCTTCCGGCGCACGAGGGTTCGCGCGAAGGCTGCCCTCTGCCGCTCGCCGCCGGAGAGCGTGCCAGGCATGCGTTTATCGAAGCCGCCGAGGCCGACGCGCACCAGCGCCTCCGAGATCGCTTTCCGGTCTTCCGCGGAAAGTTTCAGGGATGGGCTGATCCCCAGGCCGACATTGGTGAAGAGATCGAGATGGGTGAAGAGATTGTTGTCCTGGAAGATCAGCGAGACCGGCCGTTCCGAAGGGTGCTTGTCCGTCGCATCGTCGCCGGCGATCACGACGCGCCCCCGGTCCGGCGTCTCGAAGCCGGCGACGAGGTTCAGCAAGGTCGACTTGCCGGAGCCGGAAGGGCCGGTGACCGCCGTGACCGCTCCGGCGGGCAATGCGCAGTCGAAACGGAAATCCTTCGTCCCAAGCCTCAGTTCCACCTTCTCCAGGACGATGCCGTCAGCCATGCTTCGCCTCCCTTTGCCCGGCCGTGCCGAGCATTGCCAGGCCCAGACAGATGATGCCGAGGATAAGCGCCAGTCCGTCCGCGTCGTTGGTGCGATAGCTGGATAGCCGGCTATAGACAAGCCAGGGCAAGGTGGTAAGTTCGCCGGAACCGAAAAGCGCCACAGCTCCGAGATCGCCGAGCGACAGGGCCATCGCGAAGGAGAATGCCGTCAGGAGCGGCTTTGCGAGAACCGGAAGATCGATCCGCCACAGCCGGGACAGACCGGAAATGCCGAGGCTCGCCGAGAGCCTGCCCGTCCGTTTGCGATGCGTTTCGATGGCCGGCGCCAGGACGCGCATGACGAAAGGGAGCGCCATCAGCGCGTTGATGGCGGCCACCAGCACCGGTGCGAAGCGCGCCACATCGCCGAGGGGTCGCAGCATGAGAAACCAGCCGGTGCCGAGCACGACGGGCGGAACCAGCAATACCAGATAGGACGTGCCGCCTAAAAGAGCGGAGAACCCCTTGGCAATTCTGCCGGGCCGTTTCATGTCGGCGACGGCTTCCCGCGCGGCAACGATCGCCAGCGATACAAGGATCGTCAGAAGCCCGGCCGCAAGTGCGATCGCGAAGCTCGTCCGGGCGGCGCGGAGGAAAGCCGCACTGGTGACGAGGCTCCAGAGATTGGCTCCGAGCCCTGCGGTCGCGATCGATGCCAGGGGCAGGATGAGGAAAGCCGTGGCGAGCAGGATGGCGAGCACATCCCAGAACAGTGCCGGCAATGTCCGGCCGTCGAAACGGCGGGTGATCCGGCCGGCCGTCGCACCGGCATCGTCGGGCGTGGGAAACAGCGTAATGACGAGCAGGATCAGCGCCGTCATGCCGATCTGCGGGAACGCGAGCGCAATGGCGCGGGGCGGGTCGAAATCGAAGCGCAACGATTGGTAGATCGCCACCTCCAGCGTGGTCGCCGCCGGTCCGCCGCCGAGCACGAGGACGAGCGTGAAGCTTGTCGCGCAGAGCATGAAGATCAGCCCGGCGATGCCGGGAATGACGCGCCGTACGGCCGGCCATTCGATGAAGCGGAAGACGGAAAGGGGCTTCATGCCGAGGCCGGCGGAGAGCGGCCAGTATTCGGCCGGAAGCCGCTCAAGCGCCGCGAGCAGCAGCCGGGCCGCGAGGGGCATGTTAAAGAAGACATGGGCGAGGAGGATGCCAGAGAGGCCGTAGATGCTGACCGGCTGCTCGAGGCCGAGCTTCAACAGCAGGCTGTTGATGATGCCCTGCCGGCCCCAGATGCCGATCAGCCCCAGCGCGCCGATCAGCACAGGCAGGCCCATCGGCAAAGCCATCAGCCGGACGATCCACAGCCGTCCCGGAAAATGCGGGCGGCGGGCGAGCGCCAATGCCACGGGAATTGCGAAGGCAATCGATAGGGCCGTCGAGAGCACGGCCTGCCACAGGGTGAAGCGCAGGATGCGCCACGTATAGGCGGTGAAGAGCCTCGTCTGGGTGCTCTCCACGTCCCAGGACAGCAGGACGGCGATCGGCGCGCCGGCGAAAAGGGCGATGCCGAGGAAGCTCGTCAGGCCCCAGGCGATCCCTCTTCTTCGCTCGGCGTGCGTCAGCAAGATAGAGACCTTAGTTCCTGCTCATGGCAGTGAGCCATTCGTCGATCCAGGCCTGACGGTTCTTGGCGATTTCATCCGAACCCATCAGGAAGGTCTTCTTGGGCTGCACCAGTTTACCGAAGGCTTCCGGCAGCGGTTCGGATGTCTCCGCGGCAGGCATCATCCAGTTGGTGGTCGGAATGACATCCTGAAATTCAGGGGAGATCATGAACTTCAGGAACTGCCTTGCAAGATCCTTGTCGGAGGACCCTTTGAGCATGCCGCCCACCTCGATCTGGATGTAATGGCCTTCCGAGAAGGATGCCGCCTGGTAGCGGTCGGTCTTTTCCTCGACCATATGATAGGCGGGAGAGGTCGTATAGGAGAAGACCATGGGCACTTCGCCCTTGGTGAACAGGCCATAGGCCTCCGACCAGCCGGGGGTCACCGTCAGCACGCGGTTCTTGAGTTTCGCCCAGGCTTCCGGCGCCTGGTCGCCGTAGACGGACTTCATCCAGAGCAGCAGGCCGAGGCCCGGGGTCGAGGTGCGGGGATCCTCGATGGCGATCTTTTGCGAAGGATCGCCATCGACAAGCTCCTTCAGGCTTCTCGGCGGGTTCTTCATGACCTTGGTATCGTAAACCACGGCGAAATGGCCGTAATCGTACGGGATGAAGGTGTCGTCGCTATAGTTGCCCGGCACCTTGACCGCGGAAATGTCGAGCCCGTGCGGTTCGAAAAGGCCGGTCGCCTTCGCCTCCGAGATCAGGTTGGTATCGAGGCCAAGCGCGATATCGGCATCCGTGTTTTCACCTTCCAGCTTGAGACGTGTGAGAAGCGCCACACCGTCCGCAACGCCGACGAAATCGACCTTGCAGGCGCAGGTCTTTTCGAAAGCTTCCTTGACCTTGGGGCCTGGACCCCAGTCGGAAACGAAGCTCTCATAGGTATAGACGGTCAGCGTCTTTTCTTGAGCGTGAGCGGATACGGAAAGGAAAAGGCCGGTTGCGGCCGCGAATATCGAGAGAGCGATCCTGCGCATCAGCGCCTCCTTTATTTACGATAAGGGGAATAGGCGCTGGTCATGAGCCGTCTAATCCCTCCGCCGGTGTTAACCGGATCAGGTTCCGCGGGTTGGCAAAGCCTCTCAGCCGCGTCTGGCGCGGCACCCCGTTAGAGCAGATCAGATGTAACGGCGGCGGGATTGACTGGCAAGGGGGCGTCGCGATCAGGCGGCGCCCATGTCCATGTACATGACTTCCCAGACATGGCCGTCGGGATCCTGGAAACTGCAGCCATACATGGGACCCATCTCGATATTCGGCTTCCATTCGCCGCCACCGGCGCCAAGCGCCTTCGCCTTGAAGTCGTCGACCTCGGCGCGGCTTCCGGCGGAGAGGCAGTTCAGCACTTCCTTGGTGCGCCTGGCATCGGCAATCTCGCCGTTGATGAAGCCCTGGAATTTCTCATGTTGGAGCAGCATGACGTAGATCTGCTCGCTGACGACCATGCAGCTCGCCGTCTCATCGGAAAAGTCGGGATTCCTGGTAAAACCCAGTGCCGTGTAGAAGCGTGTCGCGACTTCGACATTTGCGACGGGCAGGTTCACGAAAATCATTCGCATGCAAGTTCTCCTCTTCGCCTTCAACCTATACGCACGTGATCGTGCGTTCTACCCAAGGACGAAGAAGGAAACGTGACTCCGACATGAAAGGGGCGAAATTTTTCGCCTAACCCGAATTCTGCCGGAAGACCTTGAGTTCGCGCGGCACGATGGCCATCGTCCCCAGGCGGTCGGCGATCGCATAGTCGATCGACTGTTCCAGGACCTGAGGCGCTACCGGCTTTGTCAGGACACCCAGAAAGCCTTTCTCGCCGTCTTCGATGTCGTCCGGGTTTCCGGTCATGAAGATCACCGTTATCCCATATCGTTCGGCAAGTTGCCGGCCGATGTCCGGTCCGGTCCGGCCGTCTGCGAGATTGACGTCGACGATGGCGATATCGGCCCGTGAGGCCAATTCCAGGGCGTGTTTGCGGGCATTGGCAAAACCTGCCACCTTCAAGCCCATGTTCTCAACGGTTTCGGCTATGTCGAGCGCGATCAGAAACTCATCTTCGATGATCAGCACCTGTTGATTCATCGCTTCCCTGGGCAGCCGACGACGCGGTACTTTTGTCAGCATTGGACGTCCCCACACGGTTTCCGGTTCCCAATTCGGGCCGATGACGCAGCCGGCGTTCAGCCCACGAATGCGGATCGAACGGGCAGGGGACGGGAATGTTCCGTTATGCGACAGATTTTGCGCTCTAAGCGGTTGTTATAGTTAACAATCCGTTGCTCAGCCTTCCAACTCTTCTCGCAGCAGCTCGAGATCGAGCCATTCCTCTTCCATCTTCGTGAGGCTTGCCCGCAATTTCTCCATTTCCGCCGCGAGCTTGTTGAAGGCGGCCGGGTCCCTGGTGAAGAGATTGGGATCCGCCATCTTTTTCTCCCGCGCGGCGATTTCGGCTTCAGCCTTGGCCATTTCCTTCGGCAGGTTTTCGAGTGCGAATTTCTGCTTGTAGGAAAGTTTTCCCTTGGTCTTCGACGCTTCCACAGGCAAAGCTGCGGCCTCTGCCTTCGGCTTTTCCGCCTTCTCCGCCCTGCGCCTTTCCTCCTGCGCGCCCTTCCGCTGGGCGAGCATGTCCGTGTATCCGCCGGCATATTCGATCCAGCGGCCGTCCGGCGTCTCCGGATTGGCAGGCGCTATCGTGGAAGTCACGGTGCGGTCGAGAAAATCGCGGTCGTGGCTGACGAGGATGACGGTTCCGTTGTAGCCCGCGACGATCTCCTGCAAGAGGTCCAACGTCTCGATGTCGAGGTCGTTCGTCGGCTCGTCTAATATCAGCAGGTTCGAGGGTCTGGCCATGATGCGGGCGAGCATCAGTCGGGCGCGCTCGCCGCCCGACAGATTCCTGATCGGAGTGCGGATCTGCTCCGGCTGGAACAGGAAGTCCTTCATGTAGCCCGCCACATGCCGCTGCTCGCCGTTGACAAGCAGCGTTTCGCCGCGTCCGTCCGTCAGATAGTGCGAGAGGGTCTCTTCCGGGTTCAGGTCTTCGCGCTTCTGGTCGAGCGTTGCGATTTCCAGATTGGTGCCGAGCTTCACCGTGCCGCTGTCCGGCGCAAGCCCACCCGTCAGCATCTTCAGAAGCGTCGTCTTGCCGGCGCCGTTCGGGCCGACGAGGCCGATCCGGTCGCCGCGATGGACTCGGATCGAAAAGGGCGCGACGATCGGGCGATCGTAGGCCTTGGTGATGTTTTCGGCTTCGATTACCAGCTTGCCGGATTCTCGGCCTTCGGTGATCTGCGCTTGCACCGTGCCTTGTGGCCCCTTGTGGCCGCGATAGCTGGCGCGCATGGTCTGCAATTCGCCGAGGCGGCGCATGTTGCGCTTGCGCCGCGCGGTGACGCCGTAGCGCAGCCAATGTTCCTCGCGCTCGATCGCCTTGCCGAGCTTGTGTTGCTCCAGTTCCTCGGCCTCCAGTACCTCGTCGCGCCAGACCTCGAAATGGGCGAAGCCCCTATCCAGTCGCCTGGAGGCGCCGCGGTCGAGCCAGACGGTGGCGGTCGAGACCTTTTCGAGGAAACGGCGGTCGTGGGAGATCAGCACCAGCGCGCTCTTCGTCTTGCGCAGCTCGTCTTCCAGCCATTCGATGGTCGGCAGGTCGAGATGGTTGGTCGGCTCGTCGAGAAGCAGGATATCCGGCTCCGGCGCCATGACGCGGGCGAGCGCCGCGCGGCGGGATTCCCCACCGGAGAGGGTCTTGGGATCCTCCTGTCCGGTGAGGCCCAGATGTTCGAGCAGATAGGTGACGCGATAGGGATCGTCGCCGGGGCCGAGACCCGCTTCCGCGTAGGCCTGCACGGTCGAGTAACCGGCGAAATCCGGCGCCTGTTCGAGATAGCGGATGGTGGAAGAGGGGTGGCGGAAAACCTCGCCCGATTGCGGCTCCACCATGCCGGCGGCGATCTTCATGAGCGTCGACTTGCCGGAACCGTTGCGGCCGACCAGGCAGATGCGGTCGCCCGGCTCCACCTGCAGGCCGGCGCCGGCCAGCAGCGGCGCGCCGCCGAAGCTCAGAAAGATGTCGTCAAGTTTGAGAATCGGGGGCGCCAATCTTAGGCTCCTGTAAAGTCATAGGGGCGAGCAAGGATCATCGCCCTGCCGCTCTTTAGATGGAATTCCAGCGGGCCTTCCGCAACATTCGAGACCGTACGGGAGGAGCCGAAGGGCAGTGAAAAGTTTTCCAGCGGATAACGCGCGCCGATAATGTCGAGCCCTTCGAGCGCCGAGAAACCGACGATCGAAAAGAGCGAGCCCTTCGGCAGGTCGAGCACCTTTTCACCCGGCAGCAACGGGAGGGCCTCCTCTTCGCCGGACGTCAGCAGGATATCGAAGCCGCGCTCGGCAAGGCTCATGGCGTGAAGGAGATGCTGAAGCGCATGGTCGCTGCGTTCGCCGCCGAGCGCGCCGGCAAAGATCAGCTTCGTGGCGCCGCGGTCGATCGCTTCCGCCGTGGCGATTTCTCCGTCGGTCTCGGTCTTG
Source organism: Neorhizobium sp. CSC1952 (assembly GCF_030378245.1). NCBI lineage: Bacteria > Pseudomonadati > Pseudomonadota > Alphaproteobacteria > Hyphomicrobiales > Rhizobiaceae > Neorhizobium > Neorhizobium sp. CSC1952. The sequence continues at coordinate 2,181,751 of NZ_CP128416.1, forward strand.
GCGGGCGGGTAGGTCCGCTGCTCCACATCCGGCCATTGCCCGGCAAGCTCGGCATCGGTGGAATCGAAATCGCCGACCCAGAGTTCCGGCTGTGCGCCGAGTGCTGCCGCATGCCGCATGCCGCTGTCGGCCGCGATGAAGCGGCTGGCGCCGACCGCCTCTCGCAGGCGGTCGGTGACGGTGAGATTGCCGCCGAGCAGAATGGTGAACGTCGAATGGCTCATGGGCATTGCCCATAGCGCAAAGCGGTAGGTCAGGGAAAGCTGTTGCGCCGCCGAAGCCAAGCTTTTAGTTTGCGGCTCGTTTTTCGATCGGGATGCCAAGATGCAGTTTGAAGGTACCGCGGACTATATCGCCGACAAGGATCTCATGGTGGCGGTCAATGCCGCGATCCGGCTCGAGCGTCCGCTGCTGGTCAAAGGCGAACCCGGAACGGGCAAGACGGAACTCGCCCGGCAGGTGGCGGCAGCCCTCGGGCTCGATCTCATCGAATGGAACATCAAATCCACCACCAAGGCGCAGCAGGGGCTTTACGAATACGATGCAGTCTCCCGGCTGCGCGACAGCCAGCTCGGCGACGAACGCGTCCACGACGTGGCGAATTACATCCGCCGCGGCAAGCTATGGCAGGCCTTCGCGTCGGACAAGAAGGTCGTGCTGCTGATCGACGAGATCGACAAGGCGGATATCGAATTCCCGAACGACCTCCTGCAGGAGCTCGACCGTATGGAATTCCATGTCTACGAGACCGGAGAGACGGTGAAGGCCAGGGTCCGGCCGATCGTCATCATCACCTCCAACAACGAGAAGGAACTGCCGGATGCCTTCCTGCGCCGGTGCTTCTTCCACTATATTCGCTTTCCGGATGTCGAGACGCTCGCCCGCATCGTCGAGGTGCATTATCCGGGCATCAAACAGCTGCTCGTCCGCAACGCGCTGACCCAGTTCTATGAAATCCGCGAGATGCCGGGCCTCAAGAAGAAACCGTCCACCTCCGAGGCACTCGACTGGATCCGGCTTCTCGTTTCCGACGACGTCGATCCGGCCGACCTGCGAGGCGATGTGAAGAACGCGCTCCCGAAGCTGCATGGCGCGTTGCTCAAGAACGAGCAGGACGTGCATCTCTTCGAGCGGATGGCCTTCATGGCGCGGCGGGAGCGGTAAGCAAGATTTTGCTCCCATTGACGAAAGGCTGAGCAAGGCGTATTTGAAACGCCGTTATTCGTGGTGATTTGGCCGGCCGGCTTGCAGCCACGTAAAAAAAGTCGCTAAAGGGCCGCGAGAAGATGACTTCCACGGACCGGTCGCGATTTTTTCGCCGCCGGTTTTATTTTGTGGGTTTGTCAGAAATGCCGATCAAGATTCCCGATACGCTGCCTGCATTCAGCACTCTCGTTTCGGAGGGTGTGCGGGTGATGACCGAAACCGTCGCCGTGCGGCAGGACATCCGGCCGCTGCAGATCGGGCTTCTCAATCTCATGCCGAACAAGATCAAGACCGAGCTGCAGATGGCGCGCCTCGTCGGCGCCTCGCCGCTGCAGGTGGAATTCTCCCTTGTGCGCGTCGGCAACCACAAGGCCAAGAACACGTCGGAAGAGCATCTGCTCGCCTTCTACGAGACCTGGGAAGAGGTGAAGGACCGCAAGTTCGACGGCTTCATCATCACCGGCGCCCCGATCGAGACGCTGCCCTATGAAGAGGTCACCTACTGGGAGGAAATGCAGAAGATTTTCGACTGGACGACCACCAACGTGCATTCGACGATGAATGTCTGCTGGGGTGCCATGGCGGCGATCTACCATTTCCACGGCGTGCCGAAATACGAACTCAAGGAAAAGGCCTTCGGCGTCTACCGGCACCGTAATCTCGCGCCGTCCTCCGTCTATCTGAATGGCTTCTCGGACGATTTCCAGGTGCCGGTGTCGCGCTGGACGGAGGTGCGTCGCACCGATGTCGAAAACGTCTCGGGTCTCGAAATCCTGATGGAGTCGGACGAAATGGGCCTTTGTCTCGTGCACGAGAAGAAGGGCAAGCGTCTCTACATGTTCAATCATGTGGAATACGACTCCACCTCTCTGGCGGACGAGTACTTCAGGGACGTCAATGCAGGCATTCCCATCAAGCTGCCGCACGATTACTTCCCGCATAACGACGACACGCTGACACCCTTGAACCGCTGGCGCAGCCATGCACATCTTCTCTTCGGCAACTGGATCAACGAGATCTACCAGACGACACCCTACGAGCCGGAGAAGATCGGCACGGAATAGATCGGCGCCATGTTCATCCCCTTCTTCCTGCGTTTGAGAGAAGCGAAGATCCCGGTGACCCTGCGGGAGTTCCTTTCGCTTCTCGAAGGCATGGAGGAGGGACTGGCGGATTTCGACGTGGAGGCGTTCTATTTCCTCGCCCGCGCCGCGCTGGTGAAGGACGAACGGCATATCGACAGATTCGACCAGGTGTTCTCGTCCCATTTCCACGGACTGGAGGCCGTGTCGGGCAAACCGGGCCTCGATGCCGCGAACATTCCCGAGGAGTGGCTGCGCAAGCTCATCGAAAAGCACCTGACGGAAGAGGAAAAGAAGCTCGTCGAGGCGCTCGGCGGTTTCGAAAAGCTGATGGAGACGCTGCGCCGGCGTCTCGAAGAACAGAGGGGCCGGCACCAGGGCGGATCGAAATGGATCGGCACCGGCGGCACGTCGCCTTTCGGGGCCTATGGCTACAATCCGGAAGGCGTCCGCATCGGGCAGGAGGAGTCGCGCCATCGCCGGGCGGTCAAGCGCCGGGCGGTCAAGGTCTGGGACAAGCGTGAATTCCGGGATTTCGACGACAAGGTCGAGCTCGGTACGCGCAACATCAAGCTGGCGCTGAAGCGGCTGCGGCGCTGGGTGCGGGAAGGAGCGGCGGAAGAGTTCGATCTTCCCGGCACGATCCGCTCCACCGCCGAACACGGCTATCTGGACGTGCAGACGCGGCCCGAGCGGCATAACGCCGTCAAGCTCCTGATGTTCTTCGACGTCGGCGGGTCGATGGACGGCCATATCCGCGTCGTGGAGGAACTGTTCTCGGCGGCGCGGGCCGAGTTCAAACATATGGAGCATTTCTATTTCCACAACTGCCTTTACGAGGGCGTCTGGAAGGAAAACCGCCGCCGTTCGGACCGGCTGGCGACGCTCGATCTCATCCGCGGCTATGGCGCAGACTACAAGGTGATCTTCGTCGGCGACGCCTCGATGAGCCCTTACGAGATCAGCCATGCGGGCGGCTCGGTCGAGCACTGGAACCAGGAGCCCGGGCAAGTCTGGATCCAGCGCGTCACCGATCACTTCCGCCGCTGCGTCTGGCTCAATCCGGTGCCGCAGGATCATTGGGACTATACGACCTCGATCGGCATGATGCGGCAGCTCATGACCGGACGCATGTTTCCGCTGACGCTCGGCGGCTTGGAGCAGGCGACGCGCATGCTGACCCGTTGACCCGTTGACCCGCTGATCGCTGACCGTGGATTTTCTTGGCGACGACGTTGCAGCTTGCCGCCAAATCGCGCAGTTTGCCGCCAAGGATGTTTGCGGAGGAATGATCCCATGGCGGGTCGGAATTTTGAAGTTTTCGGCACCACAAGGAGCGGCGAGCCCGTTTATCGGGTCAGGATTTCAGGCGGCGGATTGACGGCGAACGTCATCACCTGGGGCGCCGTGATCCAGGATCTCAGGCTCGATGGCCATCAGCCGCCGCTCGTGCTCGGCTTCGAGACCTTCGATCCCTATCCGGTCCACTCGCCCTATTTCGGCGCCACTCCCGGCCGCTGTGCTAACCGCATCGCCGGCGGCCGCTTCACGCTCGACGGCAAAGAGTATCAGCTCGAGATGAACCAGCCCGGGATCGGCCACCTCCACGGCGGTACGGATGGCATCGGCCGCAGCAACTGGACGATCGTCGATCATGCGCCGGACAAGGTCGTATTGCGGATCACCGATCCGGACGGCCGAGCGGGTTACCCAGGCAACTGCACGATCACGGCCACCTACCATCTCAAGGACGACGGCGTGCTGTCGGTGGTCTACGAATCCACCACCGACCGGCCGACGCTCGCCAACATATGCCAGCATTCCTATTTCAATCTCGACGGCCGCGAGGATGTGCTCGGCCATGACATCATGATCGCCGCCGGCCATCTCGTCGCGGTAGACGAGAAGCAGTTGCCGACCGGCGAACTGATGGAGGTCGCCGGCACGCCATTCGACCTCAGCGACATGGGACCGATGAAGCGGTTCGATGGCGACAGGCAGGTCCTGTTCGACCACAACTACTGCCTTTCGACGGAACGCACTGGAAAGCGCTCGGTGGCCCTGGCGCGCAGCATCTATTCCGGCGTTTCGATGGAAGTGCGGACAACAGAGCCCGGCGTGCAGTTTTATGCCGCCTTCAAGCTTCAAGAACTTCCCGTACCGGGCCTGGAAGGCCGCCGCTACGGCCCCTTTGCCGGCTTCTGCCTGGAAACCCAGATATGGCCGGATGCGGTCAATCATGCAGATTTCCCGAACGTCGTGCTGCGCCCGGGCGAAGTGCTGCGGCAGGAAACGGACTATGTCTTCTCGAAACAATGACAGAGCTTCCGGCTCTCGTCATTTCGGCGGTTTGTCCCGCTTGGCCAGGATGAAATCGCCGAATTCCATCGGGAAGGGGAACAGGATCGTTGAAGTCTTTTCGCCGGCGATGACGTTCAACGTGTTCAGATAACGAAGTTGCATCGCTTCCGGCTGCCGGGCGAGGATCTCGGCGGCCTCGAGCAGCTTCGCCGCCGCCTGCTGCTCGCCCTCGGCGTTGATGACTTTCGCACGGCGCTCGCGTTCGGCCTCTGCCTGGCGCGCGATGGCGCGGATCATGGATTCATTGATGTCCACATGCTTGATCTCGACATTGGCGACCTTGATGCCCCACGCATCGGTCTGGACATCTAGGATTTCCTGGATGTCGTTGTTGAGTCTGTCGCGTTCGGCCAGCATCTCGTCGAGATCATGCTTGCCGAGGACCGAGCGCAGCGTCGTCTGGGCGAGCTGGCTTGTGGCCGTCATGAAGTCCTCCACCTGAATTGTCGACTTCTCCGGGTCGATGACCCGGAAGTAGATCACGGCATTGACCCTCACCGACACGTTGTCGCGGGAGATGACATCCTGGCTGGGCACGTCGAGCACCCGCATACGCAGGTCGACCCGTATCATTTGCTGAACGTAAGGGATGAGCAGGATCAAGCCCGGACCCTTGACGCCGGTGAAACGCCCCAGCGTGAAAACGACGCCGCGCTCGTATTCCCGCAGGATCTTGATCGCGGATACGACGATGAGCAGCAGGAGGAGGACGGCTACGAGATAAAAGATGAGGTCTGCAAACATGCTCATGGCATTTCCTCCTCGTTCGGAAGGCCGCTATTTCTCTCGCGGGCTGTGGGCGACTTCAAGCGTCAGCCCGTTTCGGCCGATTACGTTCACGTTGTCACCGGCGGCGAGTGGTTCGGTGGAAATGGCCTTCCACCGTTCGCCATGCGCGATGACATAACCCGATGTATCTCCCCAACTGTCCACTTTGCCCGAAATGCCGATCATCTGTTCGGCTCCGGTAACGACATTGCGTCGGCGTGAGGAGAATGCGAGGCGAGCGATGACGACGCTGAGCGCAAGGCTGACAACCGCAATGCCGCCCAGCACGGGCCAGGAGATTTCGAGGCCGGGAGTAGCCGGTTCGAACAGAATGGTTGCACCGAGTATCAGCGCTATCCCGCCGCCGATACCGAGGGCGCCGAAGGAAGGCGAATGCGCCTCGGCGACCGTCAGCCCGACGCCAAGGGCAATCAGGCCTATGCCGGCATAGTTTACCGGCAGCAATGCTAAGGCGTAAAGACCAAGCAGCAGGCAGATACCGCCAATCGTGCCGGGGACAAATGTCCCTGGGGTCAGGAATTCGAAGATCAGGCCGTAGATGCCGACCATCATGAGGATGAGCGCGATGTTCGGGTCGGTGATCACGGAGAGCAGTCGGGTCCGCCAGTCGGGTTCGAATTCCTGAACCGCAAGGCCGGTCGCGTCGATCCGGATATCCGTCTGGCCGACCCGCACCGTACGGCCCTGCGCCTGCGTCAGAAGATCGTCGATTGTGGTCGCCGTGAAATCGATGACGTGCTCCCGGGCCGCGGCGGTCGAAGAAAGGCTCGCGGCTTCGCGCACCGCCCGTTCCGCCCAATCGGCGTTGCGATTGCGCAATTCGGCAAGTCCGCGAATGAAGGCCGCGGCATCGTTGACCGCCTTCGCCTCGCGGGCTTCGCGGGGAGGTTGCCGCTGTGTGCCGGCCGGCTCGTTCGGAGCATCGCGCTCCGGTTCAGTTCCGCCATCGAAAGGTCCCCCGCCGATTGCAACCGGTGTCGCCGCACCCAGATTGGTGCCGGGCGCCATAGCCGCGATATGGCTTGCGTAAAGAATATATGTCCCCGCGCTGGCGGCACGCGCGCCGCTGGGCGCCACGAAACTCGCGACCGGCACGGACGAAGCCAGGATCGCACGAATGATGTCGCGCATGGACGTATCGAGACCGCCGGGCGTGTCCATCTGCAGGATGACCAGGCTGGCTCTCCGATCGTTTGCGTGTTGAAGGCCGCGGCTCACATAATCGGCAGTTGCCGGACCGATGGCGCCGGTCACCTTCAGGACCACGGCCAGGCGTGCTGTTTCAGGAGGCATCGAGGCGGCCGAAGCCAAGGCCGGACACAGAGCCAGCATCAAGGCGAGGATCGGCAGCACTCGCCCCCAAAATCCTGTATATCGCGCTGTCGTTCGCTGAGCACACATCCTCATGAAGATATGGCGGAACTGCGAAACGGTAAGGCCGGAACCTTACCGCGCTCAGACGGAATCGGCAGGAACATCAGGAATGGCAGCCGGCACTCCGGAGGCGCACGAGGCGGAAAGTCCTGGGTGCGCACGCCTGATCCGGTACACCGCGGCGGGAGGCAGGTTGGCGAACGTTCCGCCGATCCGTTCCGCTTTGAGCCCAAGATGATCCAGCAATCTGAGTGGAACCGGACAGCGCGGGCCGTAAGTGAATTGGTAGAGCGCACCGTCCGGCTCCATCCTGCGGAACGCTCCCGTGAGGATCGCGATCACCTTGCGTGGCGGCATCGACAGCAAAGGAAGCCCGCTGACCACGGCACCGGCCGGCCTCCCGCCGAAGACGTCGACCGTCCGCAGGCGAGCTGCGTCCATGCAGAGCGTGCGGGCTCCGGGAAAATGGAAATGGAGCGCGGCGGCGAAATCCGGTCCGAACTCGATCAGCGCAAGGTCTTCCTGTCTGACGCCGCGGGCGATCAGGGCGCGGGTGAACGCACCGGTGCCCGGGCCAAGTTCGATCACCGGCCCAGTGGCGTGCGAGATTTCGGAGGTGATAAGGCTCGCCAATGCCCGTCCCGATGGCGCGACGGCCGCGACGCGCAGAGGGTTCTTGAGCCAGGCCAGAAAGAAACCGAATACCTCGGCGATATACTGTTGCTTCATCGTAAACGATCTCGATCATGTCTTCTGGCCGGCGCGGTCGATTGCGCCGCCGTGATGCGTCATCAGGTCCCGCACGGCGCGGCACCCGGTGTGCGACGGGCTCGAACCGTCGTGCGATCCGGAACAAGGCAGTCTCCGCGACCCGACGCGAGCCCATGGGCCTATGTCGCGGCGGAGCGCAGAACAGTGCGCGTTCGGCGCTCACCGACGGTTTCGGTGACGGCCAGCGGCAGCGCGCGTATCCGCCGGCCCGTGGCGGCATGGATGGCATTGGCTATGGCGGCGGCGACGGGCACGATACCCGGCTCGCCCGCACCGCCCGGCGGCAGGCCGCTATCGACGATCGCGACCTCGACTGCCGGCGCATTGGCCATGCGTTGCATCGGGAAATCGTGGAAGTTCGATTCCGTCACCGCGCCGCCATCGAGCGTGATCGCGCTCATCAACGCGGTCGTGACGCCGAAGATGATGCCGCCCTCCATCTGGGCGATGACGGCGTCGGGGTTGATCACCATCCCGACGTCGATCGCGCAGAAGACGCGATCGACGGTGATCTCGCCGTCTTCGGCGACGGTGACCTCCGCCACCTGCGCGATCACGCTTCGATAACATTCCTCGACGGCGATGCCGCGGCCGCGTCCCTGCGCCATCGGGCGGCCCCATCCGGCCAGCTCGGCGGCCCGGTTCAGCACCGCGAGATGGCGGGGGCTGTCCCGCAGAAGCGTCCGGCGATAGGCCAGCGGATCGGCTCCGGCGGCCAGGGCGCATTCATCGACGAAACTCTCCGTGAAGAAGGTGTTGAACGAGAAGCCGTTCGACCGCCAGAAGCCGATCGGCATGTGACTGGGCACGTTCTGGCTGCGTACCCGGCGGTTGGGGATGGCGTAATGGAGCTTGTCCAACCCTTCGACCGAGAGGGAATCCCCGTCGGGGCCGGGGTTGAAGGGCAGGTTGCGGCCGGCGACCGAGTGGATGATCGACTGGGCCGCCACGAGCGCGTCGTAGGCGACCGGCAGGCCGTCCGGCCCCAGCGTGGCTTGCAGTCGCGCCGCCGCATGGCTGCGGTAGAGGCCCCGCCCGATGTCCTCCTCTCGCGACCAGATCACCTTGACCGGCCGCCCCCGGTGGCGTGCCGCCAGAAAGGCCGCCTGAGCGGTGACGTCCAGATCGCTGCGGCGGCCAAAGGCGCCTCCGTTCATCGTGATGTTGCAGGTGATCGAGGTGGGCTCCAACCCGGCCCAGCCGGTTCCTCTGCCTATGCCGGTGCGTACCCCCAGGGGCGACTGAGACGGCACCCAGGCCTCAACCGACCCGTCCTGCCGGACGAGGACGGTCGCATTCATCGGCTCCATGCAGGCGTGCGTCAGGAACGGCACCTCGTAGGTTGCATCGATCATCGGCGACGTGCTGCCGGCGATGGCAGCCTCCACGTCGCCCTCGTTGATGTTCTCGTACGGCTCCGCACTCCTAAGCGCGGTCTTCAGTCGTGCGGACATTTCCGCGCTGGTGACGCCCGCCGCTTCGGTCTGCGTCCAGGCGATATCCAGCAGCGAGGCGGCCTGTTCGGCCTGCCACCAGGAATCGGCCACCACCGCCACCTGGCGCCCGTCGATGACCGCGACATCCTTGACGCCGGGCTGAGCTCGTACCTCGGCTTCGTTGGCAATCCGGGAGACCCGCGCGCCGAACACCGGCGCGTGGCGGATGGAGGCATGGAGCATGTCGGGCAGAACGACATCCATGCCGAACACCGGCTCGCCCCGGACCTTGGCGGGCAGGTCGACACGTCGCTGCGATTTGCCGATCAGCCGCCAATCCGCGGCCGGTTTCAATACAGGGTCGTCCGGTGGCGGCAGGAGGGCGGCCTCGCGGGCCAACTCGCCATAGGACAGGCTGTGGCCCGAAGCCTCATGCCGGACGAAACCGTCGGCGGTCGTGAGCTGCGCTGCGGGCACGCCGAGGCGTGCCGATCCGGCGGCAAGCAGCATCTGGCGCGCCGCAGCACCGGCCACGCGCATGGGATGCCACAGCGCCATGGTGGAAGCCGACGCGCCGGTCGCGATGAAGCCGAGCAGGCCGAGTACGCGCCGTCCCACCCAGACGGCGGGCCCGCTTGCCTCTTCCGGGCGCTGCTGAAGCACATTGAACCAGTTGGCGTAGGCCGGGAGCGGCTCGGTCGGGAAGGCCACGCTGATCCGATCGTCGAAGGGAAGATCCAGTTCCTCGGCCACGACCATGGCAAGTCCGGTATGGATGCCTTGACCCATCTCGGTGCGAGGGACCTGGATGACCACCCGGCCGTCGCCCTGGATGGTGAGAAAAGCGTTGAGAACGGCGCGGTCGCCGTCGACGAAGCCGTCAAGCCCGTCCACATCGACGGTGGCGAGATAGCCGACGCCGCCGACAGCGGCGACAAGGGCGGTGCCGCCAAGAGCCGCGCCGGTGATCAGGAAGCCGCGGCGAGAGAGAAAACGGGGCATGGCGATCTCCTCAGCGATCGGCCAGCATGGTCGCGGCGCGATGGATCGCGCGGCGGATGCGCGGATAGGTGCCGCAGCGGCAGATATTGGTGATCGCCTCGTCGATTTGGGCGTCCGTCGGCCGCGGGGTCGCTTCCAGCAGCGCGGTGGCGGCGATGATGAAGCCGGGTTGGCAAAAGCCGCATTGCGGCACCTGCTCGTCGATCCAGGCCTGCTGCACGAGCGACAGCGTGCCGTCCGCCTGAACCAGCCCCTCCACGGTCACCACCGACGCGCCCGCGACGGAATCGATCGGCGTCACGCAGGAGGGGGTCGACTCGCCGTCGATAAGGACGCGGCAGGCCCCACATTGGGCAACGCCGCATCCGTATTTCGGACCGAGCAGCTCGAGATCCTCACGAAGGACCCAGAGGAGCGGCTTGCCGGCGTCCGTCTCGACGCTCACCCTTGTGCCATTGACCATCAACTCAACCATGCTGTTTCTCCCGGGGTCTTACCCGCTTTGCGGGAAGTCTCTCTTCTCAAAAAGGATCGCGAAGCTTGCGGGTGCGGCTGTGGCCGCGTTCGGCGGTCATTGGCGCCGGAGCGCGACGGCGATGCGCCGGTCTGCGATCAGCATGGCGAGGCCGGTCAGGATGCCCGCGACCGGGACCGTCAGCAGACCGAGCCCCAGGCCATTGGGAATCTGCGCAAGCGTCGCCGCATCGCTGATCATGCCGACGATGAGAGGACCAAGCGCTGGCCCCAGAAGCCCGGAGCCGATCATCGCGAGGCTGGTCGCCATCGCCTCCTTGCCCCTGCCTGCCACCAGGTGGGCGGCGCCGAAGCACCACGGCAGCAGAAACGCGAAGGACAGCATGCCGGGGACGAACAGGAGGATGGAAAGCCACCCGACCGGTGCGAACAACGCCGCCGCCGTCGTCAGGCTTGCGATCATCAAGAGGATCGCGGGCGGTCCGAGAACCCTGCCGGTGCCGGAGCGCACCGCGCGATCGAACAGGCGCCCGCCGATCAGCGTTCCGCAAATCCCCATAGCACCCTGTAGCAGTCCGAACGCCAACCCGGCCTCGCTGGCGCTGAAATCGTGGGTGCGGATCAGGAAGGGAACGGCGAAAGCGTAGAAGGGCGCTGCGGCGAAGCCGAGCGCGACCGAGCCGATGAACAGCCAACGGAATGCCGGGGACGAAAGCAACCGCAGGCTCGCCTTCAAGAACTGCTCGCTATTGGCGGCCGTGCGCTTCAGCGGCGGGGTCGGGCCGACGACAACGAAGGCCAGCAGACCGATCAGCACGCCCATGGCGCCGGCTCCGGCCAGCGCGATACGCCAGCCGAGCGTATCGCCGACTGCGCCGCCAACGGCGAAACCCACCATGGTGCCGAGCGGAATGCCCATCGAGAAGATGCCGAGCGCCAGCCCGCGGCGCGCGGGCGGGATCTTGCGGGCAATGATCGCGTGGCTGGAGGGCGTCCCGCCGGCCTCGCCGAACGCGACCCCGAAGCGGGTAAAGGCGAGGAACAGGAAGCTCATGGCGAGACCGCCGAGCAATGTCATCGCGCTCCAGAGCAGGATGCAGAAGACGAGGACGAAGCGTGGCGATCCTTGATCGGCGGCGCGGGCGAGCGGCATCGACAGCAGCGTGTAGCAGACCGCGAAGGCGATACCGGTGAGCAGGCCCACCTCGGTGTCGCTCAGATCGAGGTCTTCCTTGATTGACTCGGCGAGAACGAAAGGAAGCATCCTGTCGATCTGGGAGGTCGCGCTCACCAGAAACAGCGTAATAAGCAGCGCCGTTACGCGCCATCCATGAACGTGTTCATCGCCGCTCGCCTTGGATATATCGGGCAGTGCATCCTGCCGATCTATTGACGACGCGGCGGTTTCTGTCATGTTTGGCGCTTCCCTGGCTGTGATTGGCATCACCAAGCTAGAGGATGTCTCCAATGACCAAAATGCCGGATACCTCAAGAAACTTGCCTATTCCTACAAGCGGCGATATGCTGCCGGCTGAAGGGCGAGTGCTGCGCTGGCCTCGAAACCAATCGGAGGTCCGCGTGTCGTCATCGCTGCTTGGCGGGCTCACCGCCTACATCGAAAGCCAGGGCGGCGGTGAGGGCCTGTTTCCGACGCAGATCGAGAGCGTCAACATCATTCGTTCCTACCAGGAACGGATGCCCATGCGGCAGATCTACCGCCCGTCGCTCTGCGTCGTGGCCCAGGGGGCGAAGGAAATTCTCTTCGGCGAAGAGACGCTTCGCTACGGTGCCATGGAATGCCTGGTCGTCAGCATGGAAATGCCGGCCAGCGGGCGCGTCATCGAGGCGAGCGAGCAGACGCCCTATATCGGCGTCACTATCGATCTCGACGTGACGATGCTGCGAGAGGTGCTGGAACAGCTAGAGACGCCGCCCGCTCCGCCGGCCGCGCCCGGTCCGTGCGTGTTCGTCGGCAAGGTCGACGAACCGTTGGCCGAATGCGTGCTGCGCCTGATCCGGATGTCTCAGACGCCGAAGGCGATCCAGATCCTCTATCCATCCGTCATGCGCGAGATCTGCTACTGGCTTCTCACCGGCCCTTATGGCCCTGAACTCTGCAGCCTGGCCGTTCCGGAATCGAATTTCATGCGGATCGCCAAGGCGATCTATTTCCTGCGCGCCAATTTCACCGAGACGCTGCGTGTGGAGCAGATGGCCGAGGTCGCGCGCATGAGCCCGTCATCGTTCCATCAGCACTTCAAGCAGCTCACCTCGGTGACGCCGCTTCAGTTCCAGAAGCAGTTGCGCCTTCTCGAGTCGCGGCGGTTGATGGTGGCGGACGCCGCAAGCGTCGAGGAAGCGGCCTACAAGGTCGGCTACGAAAGCCCATCGCAGTTCAGCCGCGAATATTCCCGGATGTTCGGCGTCGCTCCAAAGCAGGACGCGTTGAACCACCAGCGCATGTACAGCCAGTACGCCAGCCGCAAGGCCCGCCGCGCCTAGACCCCGTGTTTCAGCAGGTCGCTTCAAGCAGCTTCTGCTGGAAGAGACCTGCCGAGACGGCGTCAGCCGGTTTCCGGCCCAAGCGCATCGTCTTCCTCACCAACCTCAAGCGGGATCCGAACGACCGGCAGCCGAGCCACGCGCAAGGGATGTGGAACCGTTCGACATCCCGGTAGCCGGCGCCGGATCACCCGCCTGGTCGAACCGATCTCTACAGCATCGGCCCGAAAATCGGAATCGATTTTCGGTAAGTACGATGCATAGATTCAATAAGTTAGAGCGTCCTTTGTGCGTCCGCTCGGACGCACGGCGCTCTAAGAGCGAAAAGGCACCCCTCGCGCCAGGCTCTTAACGCGATCGAACTCCCGTCAGCCGCATGATTGTAGGATCAGGCAGATTTTTTGAGCGTTCCGGCATGGAGATTTGCCACGGGGCAGGCATTTTGGCGATGAACACGAACAACTGGCGCATCGAGAGGATCACCGCTCGAAGCCGCATCGAACAGCCGAGAAGGCAAGGATCATTTATGACGAAGTGGACAGCCAAAGACATCCCATCGCAACATGGCCGTTCGGCGGTCGTTACGGGAACCGGCGGGCTCGGCTACGAGGACGCTCTGGCCCTGGCGCGCGCCGGGGCCAGCGTCGTGATCGCCGGGCGCAATCCCCAGAAGGGCGCTGAAGCCGTCGCAGCGATCAGGCAAGCTGTCCCTGGCGCGCAGGTGCGGTTCGGCAAGGTGGACCTTGCAAACCTCGCCTCGATTGCCGGGTTCGCCGCGCAGCTCGCGCAGGAACAGGAGAGCCTCGACCTTCTCATCAACAATGCCGGCGTCATGACGCCGCCTGAACGCCGCGAGACCAGTGACGGCTTCGAGCTGCAGTTCGGTACGAACTATCTCGGCCATTTCGCTCTTACCGCACACCTGCTGCCGCTCCTGAAGAATGGCAACAAGCCGCGCGTGGTCACGCTCGGCAGCGTCGCATCGCGCGGCGGCGCGATCGACTTCGAGGACCTGCAGGCCGAGCGCGGCTACAAGCCGTTTCCGGTCTACAGCCAGTCGAAGCTTGCCTGCACCATGTTCGCCTTCGAGCTTAGCCGACGCAGCAAGGCGGCCGGGTGGGGCGTCGAGAGCATCGCGGCGCATCCCGGCGTCACGCGTACCGATCTCATCCCGAACGGCGCGGGCCGGTGGAGCGCGGCCGGGATAATGCGGCGTTTCCTACCGTTCCTGTTCCAGCCCGCGTGGCAGGGGGCACTGCCCACGCTCTATGCGGCGACCGATCCCGCCGCGCGGGACGGTCGCTATTATGGGCCTGATCGGCTGGGCGGGACGCGCGGCTATCCGACCGAGGAAAAGCCTCCCCAGCAGGCGCTGGATACAGCCGTTGCGGCCCGCCTCTGGGAGACCGCCCTGCAACTCACGAACGTGACCTTCACGTGAGACGTCCGAGACGGGCACACCCTTGAACTGGTCCCGCGAGGCGGCTAGCGGGTGCCGGCTGGAAAGTAGTTTGCGTGCCTGATGTCCGTCAGCAGATCGGGCCCTTCGGGGCTCCATCCGAGAAGGCTTCGCGTCCGATCGCTGGAGGTAGGCTGATCTATGGACGCGAAGCCGAAAAACCAGTTGAAGTGTCCACGCGCTTCTTCCTCAGAGAGCGACACACAGGGAATGTCGAGGCCGGTGGCAATGGCTTCGGCGATCTTCCGGAACGGAATGCCCTGTTCGGCGACCGCGTGGTAGGTCTCGGCGCTGGGGCCGCGTTCGACAGCGAGGCGAAAGACACGGGCGGCATCCTGGACATGCACCGCCGGCCAGGCGTTTTCGCCGTCTCCAATGTAGGCCGAGACGCCATGCCGCCGGGCAATGTCGATCAGCATCGGGACAAAGCCATGGTCGCCCATGCCGTGCACGGACGGAGGCAGACGCATGACGCCTGTCGGAATGCCGCGATCGGAGAGAGCCCTCGCGGCCGCATCGGATGCCCTCGGATAGGCGTCGGACGGCGGAAAAGCCGGATCGGCTTCCATCGCCAGAGGACCTGCTGCATCGAGAAATGCAAGGCCGGCTGTGACGATCAGCGGCTTTTGCGTGTTTTCGATCGCTCCGCCGAGCGTCTCGATCGCGGTCCGGTCTATCGCGCAGGCTTCGGCAAATCGCGAGAAGTCGTGGATGAAGCCGGTATGGATGATCGCGTCGGCAATCACTGCGCCCTGTCGGAGTGTTTCGGGCGCCTCGAGGTCACCGCGAAGGACCTCCGCGCCGAGCTTGCCGAGCTCATTCTCGCCGCGCTCGGAACGGGCAAGTCCCAGAACCTGGTGCCCGTGCGCCAGAAGTTCCCGGACAACGGCTGCGCCGACAAATCCTGTCGCGCCGGTAACAAACACTTTCATGGTCGAACTCCTTCTTGTTCAGGAGGAGAATATCTGCGAAGATATATCCGGTTAAAGACGTGAGTTTATAGTGGTATAATGACTGACAGGCTCGATGTGATCGACAGCGCCAACCGCCTCGGAGCGTTTCTGAGGGACCGCCGGCAGCGGCTCGATCCTGCCGCGCTCGGCTTCGGAGGCCGTCGGCGGACGCCCGGGCTGAGGCGCGAGGAGGTCGCTCAACGAGCGCACATCAGCGCGACCTGGTACACCTGGCTCGAACAGGGACGCGGCGGTGCGCCATCGCCGCGCGTGCTCGACAGTCTCGCCGAGGCGCTCATGATGACCGAAGCGGAGCGGGAGCATCTTTTCCTGGTCGCCATCGGCCGCCCGCCCAAATCGCGTGCCGCCGGGCGTGACGGCATTTCGCGGCGGCTGCAGCGGTTTCTGGACGCCATGCCGGTGATCCCGGCGACGATCGCAACCTCGACCTGGGACATCATCGGCTGGAACCGTGCGGCACAGCTTGCTCTCACCGACTATGCAGCGCTGCCGCCTGGCGAGCGGAACATATTGAGACGGATGTTTCTCGACCCCACGACCCGCGCCGCCCAGATCGACTGGGAATCCGTTGCGCGGTTTCTGGTGGCGACCTTCCGGGCGGAAACCGCCCGCGCGGGCGAGGCCGATCGGGCCGCCGAACTCGTCACCGAGCTCACCGGGAAGAGCGACGATTTCGCCCGCATGTGGATAGAAAATGACGTGCATACGACCGGCGAAGGGGCGAAGACCATCCGCCACGCGGCTGTCGGCGAAATTGCCTTCGAGTTCTCTTCCTTTGCGATCGACGGCCGGCCGGACCTCAAGATGATGATCTATAATCCGGCAGGCGATCGCGATCTGGAAAAGATGCGTCAGCTCTGCGGCTCCGCTTGAGGACCTGCGATTGGGTTGCCAGTCTCGATCAGCGGACGCCTTTCATCACGTCTATAAAGGCACGAAGGGTCGCGGGCACATGACGATGGCTCGAATAGTAAAGTCGCAGTCCTCCGACTGCGGGAGACCAGTCTTCCAGGAGCGCGATCAATCGTCCGGTTTCCAGCCATGGTCGCGCCGCCATTTCGGGCACATAGGCAATACCAAGGCCATCGGCCGCCGCCTCGATCATGAGCGTCGTATGGTTAAGCGTCATTGCCCCGGCGACGTCGATCGCAATCTCCTGCCCATGTCTTTCAAATTCCCACCGGTATAACTTGCCGCTCGGAAGGCGCTGTCGAATGCATTGGTGATGCCGGAGATCGTCCGGCGTGAGCGGTTGACCGGCACCCGCCAGGTAGCTCGGAGACGCGACAGCCAGAAAGCGGAAGTCCTTGCCCAGCGGAACCGCTATCATGTCCTGCGGCACCGCTTCGGCAAGCCGCAGACCGGCATCGAAGCCCTGTTCCACGATGTCGACCAGGCGGCCATCCGTCATCAGGTCGAGCGAGACATGCGGATAACGTTCCAGGAAGACAGGCACGACCAGCCTGAGGAGCTGGCGCATGGCCTCCTCGCCGCCATTGATGCGCAGCGTGCCGCTGGGATGCCCACCATCGTCGGCAACCGCGTCGATCGCCTGATCAAGATCTTGAAGCACCGGTGTCAGCCGCCGAAGAAGGCGTTCTCCTGCTTCGGTTGGCGCGACGCTTCGGGTCGTCCGGTGAAGGAGCCGAACGCCAAGGTTGCGCTCAAGCGCCGCGATCGCGTGGCTGAGCGAAGAGCGCGAAACGCCCAGCACATCAGCCGCCTTTCGGAAGCTCCGGTGCTCTGCGACTGCCACAAGGGCGGCCAGATCAGTCAGCGTCGGCCTCGCCATTGGTCATCCATGTTCACCAGCTCATGTAGATTAGAGCGCATTATCGCAACAAAGGGAAGTCGCTATGTTGGCATCAACCAAATGAGGATCGCGACATGACGAAAACCTGGCTTATCACGGGGGCTTCCTCCGGACTTGGACGCATCATGACGGAGAAGCTGCTCGACCGCGGCGATCGCGTCATCGGAACCGCACGCCGCCCCGACGCGCTGTCGGATCTCGCGAGCGCCCACGCTGATCGTCTGTACGTGGTCACGCTGGACCTGATGGATACAGCGGCGGTCCGCGCAGCCATCGACCTGGCGTTCGAACGTGTCGGTCGGGTCGACGTGGTGGTCAGCAACGCCGGCTATGGTTTATTCGGCGCCGGGGAGGAACTCAGCGACGAACAGATCGATCGTCAGCTTGCGACGAACCTCATCGGCTCGATCCAACTGATACGCGCCAGCCTACCGCACCTGCGGTCTCAGGGCGGCGGACGGATCGTCCAGGTTTCCTCCGAGGGCGGGCAGATCGCGTATCCGGGCTTCAGCCTTTATCATGCCAGCAAGTGGGGCATCGAAGGCTTTGTCGAAGCCGTCGCCCAGGAGGTCGCGCCATTCGGGATCGACTTCATCATCGCCGAGCCGGGGCCTACCGGCACAAATTTCGGAGCGGCTCTCGATCATGCGGAACCTTCCGAGATTTACGAAGAAACACCTGCAGGCGAGGTTCGCCGTCTCATCGCCGGCGGTGAGTTCGTGATCCGCGGCGACGCGGCCAACACGGTCGACGCGTTGATCGAGGCCGCCGACTCGGACCATCCGCCACTCCGGCTCGCGCTGGGCAGCACTGCCTATGAGAACATCCATGGCGCGCTCACGAAGCGGCTGAAGGCGCTCGAAGCCCAGCGCGATATCGCCTTTTCGGCTGATAGACAGGAAAATTGAAATGATCGGGCCGAGAGCCTCTCTCGGCCTCCACCCCGTCGCGGAAATCCCGTTCCGCTCTCGCTCTTTCTCCGGGGCATCTGCGGATGGCCAGCGGAGAGCCGTATCGCTTAAGAAGCAGAAGGTGTAGCCGCCAAAGGCGGGTGCGCCGCTTTTGCTGCTTGCGGGGTGTCAGGGTTTTGCGAAGCGTCGGACGGCGGTTGCCGCACCATCCTATATCGAGCGCTTCGGGGCGCCATCGCATCCGTCGGAACTGGCGCAGCACCGCTGTATCGGCTGGTGTCCCGCCCTCCCCACGCCGCGCCATATCGCTGGGAGTTCGGCGAAGAATGGCGCGAGTATGACGTCGCCGTCAATCCTCAGATCACCACCAATGATATGTCGCTGATGATCCGCACGGCTTGCGAAGGCGGAGGCATGAGGTTGTCACCCATGTCTTAGGGACAATCGGTTACCTATGTCTTTGGTATGAAGAATTGGGAAACTGGAGCGGGCGAAGGGATTCGAACCCTCGACCCCAACCTTGGCAAGGTTGTGCTCTACCCCTGAGCTACACCCGCTCATCAATTCGTCGGTCCGGGGTAGTTCGCTGGACCGAAGGCCGCGGCTCGTTGCCGGCGACGGGCGCTATATGGCCCAGACTTTTTTCAAATGCAACAGGGAAATGACGATTGGCGGCAAGAAAAATTTCGGGTCCGCCAGACTCCTGTGGGGCCGCCGGTCCCGGCATGGGGTCCGGCGGCCGCCTTGCCTCAGGAGGCGGGACAGGCCGCCCCGGTATCCACCCAGGCGCGGATCAGTTCGCCGAACTCGGCCTGCGTGCCCGGTACCGGCTCGCGGCCCGCGCCCGGGTTCCAGCCCCAACCGACCAGTTCGTCATGGGCCATGTGCTCGACCAGCTCGTCCATGGTCATGTCGCCGTTGCGCGCCGGATCCTTGATCTGCTGACAGATCTGGCCGAGCGTCTTGCCTTCCCAGGCCATTTCGATCGGCGCGAGGTGCCAGGCGGGATTGCCCGGAATGCTCTTGACCGTATCGGCCTGCCCCACGACCGGGATGTTTTCGGCACTGTGGCAGGTGGTGCATTGCATGCCGGGAAGCCCCATGCCGCCGTCGCCGCGGAAGACCGGCGGCTGGTGCGGATGCATCGAGGCTCCCTGCAGAGGGCGGTCGGTCGCGGGATGACAGTTGACGCAGCGCGGATGCTGGATGACCTTCCCGGCTTCCGTGAAGAGCGCAACGGAGCGTTCCTGCTCATTGGCGATCGACTGGAAAGAGGCGGCGGGCCTCAGCGTCCTGGCGTCGGCATTGGCATCCTGCGCCACCGAGGCGGGTGAAAGTGCCGTCCCGGCTGTCACGAAAAGACAGGCTGCGGCGATCCCGGTGAGAGCCGGGCCGGCGAATGCGAGTTTGAACTTCATCAGTCGTTGATCCTCATCCTGAGTCGCTAGGCCGAAACGATGTTGACGATCGGAAGCTGCCTTACCGGAGCTCCGGTCAGGCTTCGCCAGGCATTGGCGACCGCCGGGCCGACGGGCGGCACGCCGGGCTCGCCCACACCGGTCGGCTTTTCGGCCGACTTGATGATCTCCACCTCGACGTCCGGCATCTCGTTGATGCGGATCGACCGGTAGTCGTGGAAGTTCGACTGAATGATCCTGCCGCCCTTGCCGAGCGTCACCGCATCGAAGAGGACCGCGCCGAGACCGTAGCCTATGCCGCCTTCCATCTGCGCCTTGATGACGTTGGGATTGATCGCAATACCGCAGTCGACCGCGCACCAGACCTTGTGGACGCGCGGCGCCCCATCCGGGCCGACCGAGACCTCGACGACCTGGCCGACATAGCTGTTGAAGCTTTCCACAACGGCGACGCCGCGGGCGCGGCCTTCCGGAACTTGTCCGCCCCAGTCCGCCATCTCGGCGGCTTTCCGCAGGACACCCGCATGGCGCGGCTTTTCCGTCAGCAGCGCGAGGCGGCCTTCCACGGGATCGCGGCCGATCTTCTGGAAGAGCTCGTCGACGAAGGTCTCGACCGCAAAACCCGTATGGGTATGGCCGACCGAACGCCACCAGAGTGGCGGCACGACGAGCGGGACGTTGTGCGAGGTCACCTTCAGGTTCGGGATCGCGTAAGGCAGGTTCGACGCTCCCTCGACCGAAGTCTCGTCGAGATCGGCCTTGCCCATGATCGACTGGCCGACGATCACCTGCTCCCAGGCCGTGATCTGGCCCTCCGCATTGATGGCGCCGCGCATCCTGTGAGCATACATCGGACGGTAGTAACCGCCACGGATGTCGTCCTCGCGGGTCCACATGTGCTTCAGCGGACGGTTTGCGCCGCTGGCCGCATAGACGGCCGCAGCTTCCTGCATGTAGGGCGAACCGAACTGCGCCTTGCGGCCGAAGCTGCCGCCGGCGAGCTGGGTGTTTACCCGTACCTTCGTTTCGTCCAGACCGAGAATCTGGGCCGCAACCGTCTGGTCCATGCCGGGGAACTGCGCACCGTTATAGATGTCGACGGATCCGTCCGCCGCCTTGATGAAGACGGCGTCGAGCGGCTCCATCGGCGCATGGGCCAGGAAGGGGAAGACGATTTCGGCTTCCACCGTCTGCAGGCCGGGCGCCCTGAAGGCTTCGTCGACATTGCCGTTGTTGGCCGCTTCCAGCCCGGGCTCGCGGAAAAGCCGCACATAGTCGGCGGCGAGTTCCTCCGATGAACGGGTTTCGGCCTTGGAAAGGTCCCATTCGATGCTCAGCGCATCGCGTCCCTTCAGCGCGGCAAAGGTATTGTCCGCATAGACGGCGACGCCCTGCGGCACCTGCTTCACGTCGACGACGCCCTGCACCTTGCGGGCTTCGGCATCGTCGAAGCTCTTCACGGTCGCGCCGAAATGTTCCGGATGGGCGACGACCGCGATCAGCAGGTCGTCCGGCGTGATGTCGAGCGTGAAGATCGCCGTGCCGTTGGTCTTGCCGTGGGTGTCGAGCTTCGGCAGTTCCGTGCCGATCAGCACGAAATCCTCAGGGCTCTTGAGCCTGGGCTCGGCGGGCGGCGTCTGGCGGGCGGCCTTTTCGGCAAACGCGCCGAAACCGCTCTCCCGGTTGGAGGCGGCATGCTTGATGCGGCCCTTTTCGACGGTGATTTCGGCAGCCGGCACACCCCATTCCTCCGCGGCTGCGGCGACCAGCATGGCGCGGGCCGTCGCGCCGGCCTTGCGCATCTGCTCGTAGGCATTGGCGATCGAGCTCGAGCCGCCCGTGCCCTGCAGGCCGAAGGAAAGATTGGCATAGACCTTGTTGTCGGTCGGCGAGTGCAGGGCGCGCATCTGGCCCCAGTCGGCGTCGAGCTCCTCGGCGACCAGCGTCGCCAGCCCGGTGAACGGGCCCTGGCCGAATTCGATGTGCTTCGAGAGCACGGTCACCGTATCGTCGGTGCCGATCTTCACGAAGGCGTTCATCGGGGTCAGCGCCGCATCGCCGCCGGCCTGTACGCCCGTCGGGGCGGCGGCCAGCATTTTCGGTGCGATCGCGACGCCGATGACGAGACCCGAGCCGGCGAGAAAGCCGCGCCGGGTGGCAGTGATATCATGCAGCGTCATGGCTCAGCCCTCCATCGAACTGGCGGCATTGTGGATCGCCGCGCGGATGCGATGGTAGGTGGCGCATCGACAGATATTCCCGGCCATCGCGCCGTCGATATCCGCGTCGGTCGGCTTCGGCACCATCTGGAGGAGCGCGACCGCCGACATCACCTGCCCGGACTGACAGTAGCCGCATTGGGGTACGTCGAGACCGGCCCAGGCGGTCTTCACCGCATCGGCTTCCTTGCCGGAAACGCCTTCGATGGTGACGACTTCCGAGCCTTCGACCATCGAGATCGGGGTGATGCAGGAGCGGCGCGGCATGCCGTCGAGATGCACCGTGCAGGCGCCGCACTGCGCGACGCCGCAGCCGTATTTGGTGCCCGTGAGCTTTTCGAAATCGCGCACGACCCAGAGAAGCGGGGTATCGGGGTCGCCGTCGAACGTTCGTTCCTGTCCGTTGAGCGTGAAGGTGACCATGGCCAGACCTTTCGTGTGAGAAGCCGGACGCTGCGCCGGCAGTGGGATTGAGCAACTGCTGTCGGCCGGAGCCGGTACAAGGACGCGATAAGGCTGCGCCGAAATCAGATGAAAAATTGAGACTGCTTATTCTTTGTGATCGTTGCGGAAGCCGCTCCAATCGGATGGGCCTCCGTTTAATAATCTGGTCGACCGTCGCACAGTGGTCAAGCGCTTCACGCGATCGTGTGCGCTTCGCTTGGCCCGGAGGAACATTGCGGCTATAGTCCCGCCGCCCACCAACAGAGCCCCTTCATCGAGAATGACCGACACTGCACCGAAAACCGCCGAGGACCTTTTCCGCTTCCTCGACAGCCTCGATATTTCCCATTCGACCAAGAACCATCCGCCGGTTTTCACCGTTTCGGAATCGGAAAGCCTGCGCGACGAAATCCCGGGCGGCCACACGAAAAACCTCTTCGTGAAGGACAAGAAGGACCGGTACTTCGTCCTGACGGTGGAAGAGCGGGCGAGCGTCGATCTGAAAACGGTCCACAAGGTCATCGGCGCCGCAAGCCGCGTCTCCTTCGGCAGGCCGGAAAAGCTGATGGAATATCTCGGCGTCATTCCGGGATCGGTGACGGTATTCGGCGCTTTCAATGACACGGGCCGGAATGTTACCTTCGTGCTCGACGAAGACCTGATGAGGCACGACATCATCAACGGCCATCCGCTGTCGAACGATGCCACGACATCCATCGGCCGTGACGATCTCGTCCGTTTTCTGGAGGCGACGGGCCATACGCCGCTTGTCTTGAAAGTGACGGACTGACATACGATCTTTGCGAGCGAGACAGATAGTATAGAAAGCGTTCCCGGGAGAACATTCATGAGCGGCAGCGACAATCCCTATGGGGGTTCTTACGGCGGACAGATGACCGCTTCGGCAAATTACGCAGCGGCACCGGCCGCGCCACCCGCAGACGGTTCCCACATCAAGGATACCAGCACGGCCGGCTTCACGAAGGACGTGTTGGAAGAATCCCGCCGCCAGCCGGTTCTCGTGGATTTCTGGGCGCCCTGGTGCGGCCCCTGCAAACAGCTTACGCCCGTTCTCGAAAAGGTCGTCAACGAGGGCCAGGGACGGGTGAAGCTCGTCAAGATGAACATCGACGATCACCCGTCGATCCCGGGCCAGCTCGGCATCCAGTCGATCCCCGCCGTCATCGCCTTCGTGGACGGCCGCCCCGTCGATGGTTTCATGGGTGCGGTTCCGGAAAGCCAGGTGCGCCAGTTCATCGACCGGCTCGCGGGACCGCCCGGTGCCGATCAGGCTGCCGAGATCGAATCGGTGCTGGCCGAAGCCGAGACCCTGCTTGCCGGTGGCGATATCCAGGGTGCCGCGCAGCTTTACGGCGCCGTGCTGCAGGCCGATCCGGAAAACGCCAAGGCCGCGGCCGGCATGATGCAGTGCCTGATCGCCATGGGCGAAACGGCCCGCGCCAGCCAGATGCTCGCTTCCCTGCCGGAGGAGCTTGCCAAGGATCCGGCGATCCAGCCGGTCGTCAAGAAGCTCGAGCAGATCGAGGAAGCCCGCAAGCTCGGCGATCCGGTGGCGCTGGAAAACCAGCTCGCCGCCAATCCGGACGATCACGAAGCGCGCCTGAAACTCGCCAAGATCCTGAACGTCCAGGGCGATCGCGAACAGGCGGCCGATCACCTGCTGACGATCATGCGCAAGGATCGAACGTTCGACGACGATGGTGCGCGCCGCCAACTGCTGCAGTTCTTCGAGGTCTGGGGACCCAAGGACCCCGCGACGATCGCAGCACGCCGCCGGCTGTCCTCCATCCTCTTTTCATAGCCGGCCCTAATCCTGCGGGACGGTCTTGCGTTCTCGCAGGAGCGCCCCACATTATCTGCGCAATCAATCTTATTCGGTGGTCTGGACCGGTGGCCTGGGAGGTGTCGGACCCATGCATGTGGGAAATGCGAGATATGTGAAGCGGGAGGATCTGCCGGAGACGGTCCCCGTTTTTCCTCTCACCGGTGCACTGCTTCTGCCAGGCGGGCAATTGCCACTCAACATCTTCGAGCCGCGTTATCTCGCCATGTTCGATGCGGCGCTCGCCGGCGACCGGTTGATCGGCATCGTTCAACCGTCGCTCCTGGAAGCCGGCGAGCCGGCGGAAGGTCCCCGTCTTCCGCTGTCCACCGTCGGCTGCATCGGCCGCATCACCTCGTTCGCCGAAACGGGCGACGGCCGTTACATCACCTCCATCAGCGGGGTCTGCCGCTTCCGGCTGCTCAACGAAATGGGGCAGGGGCATCCCTATCGCACGTTCAAGATCGCGCCGTTCATGGCCGATCTCTCCGCAGAAGATGACGAGAGCGCGGTGGATCGCGTCGAGCTCCTGCGCGTCTTCCGGGCCTATCTGGATGCAAACAAGCTGGAGGCGGATTGGGAGAGCGTCGAGCGCGCCGGCAACCGGACGCTGGTGAACTCGCTCTCGATGATGTCGCCCTTCGGTCCGGCTGAAAAACAGGCCCTGCTCGAGGCGCCGGACCTCAAGACGCGCGCAGAGACGCTGATCGCCATCACCGAAATCCTGCTGGCGCGGGATTTCGGCGATTCCGACACCATTCTCCAGTGAGGCCAGGGCATGGACGAGAGGCTCAGCAAGGTCGATCCGAAACTTCTCGAGCTGCTCGTCTGTCCGCTGACCAAGGGCCGGCTTTCCTTCAACCGGGAAACCAACGAGCTGATCTCGCACAGCGCCCAGCTCGCTTATCCGATCCGCGACGGCATCCCGATCATGCTGGTTTCTGAAGCCCGCAAGATCGAGGATTGAGGCCGTTTCTCGTTGCTATGCCCCTCATCCGCCCGCCGGCACCTTCTCCCCGTTTTGACGGGAGAAGTCGCAAGCTGGCGATTGGTCTGTTCGTCGCTGGGTTGCTCTCCGGCGCCGAATAAGGGCTCACCTCATTGGTGCTGTTGATTGAGGAAACCGGTGCGGCACATCTCCTTCGCCCCGCGTGCGGGGAGAAGGTGCCGGCAGGCGGATGAGGGGCAAATCCCGAAACAGCAGCTCAGATCGCCTGACCGGCGAGCAGCTTCGGCCCGTCCTCGCCGGACTTTCCCGCGGCCTGGTCGATGAAGAACTCCTTGAGCTTCGGCAGGCGGTCGACGATGCCGAGCCCGAAATCGCGGGCGATGCGGATCGGAGTGATGTCGTTCGAGAACAGCCGGTTCAAAACATCCGTCGTCACCCCCATGCGGAACGTGTCGAAACGCCGCCAGGACTGATAGCGCTCCAGCACGTTGAGTGCGCCGATGTCGAGCCCGAGGCGATCGGCCTCGACCACCGTTTCCGCCAGGGCGGCGACATCCTTGAAACCGAGATTGAGGCCCTGGCCGGAGATCGGATGGATGCCGTGCGCCGCGTCGCCGGCAAGCGCGAAGCGCGGCGCCACGAAGGCGCGTGCGAGCGTCAGGCCGAGCGGGAAGGCGCGCCGGCCGCCGACCACCCGCAGCTCGCCGAGCTTATGGCCGAAGCGGCGCTGCAGCTCCTCCTCGAAGACCAGATCGTCGGAGGCGACCAGCCGGTCGGCTTCCGGCGTCCGTTCCGTCCAGACGAGCGAGGAGCGGTTTTCGGTGAGCGGCAGGATGGCGAAGGGGCCGGAGGGGAGGAAGTGTTCCTCCGCCACGCCTTCGTGCGGCCGCTCGTGGGCAACGGTCGCGACGATGCCCGACTGGCCGTAGTTCCAGGTGACGGTCCTGATGCCGGCCATGTCGCGGAGTTTCGAACGCACGCCGTCGCAGGCGACCAGCAGACGCGTCTCGATGACGGAGCCGTCGGAGAGCGAAACGGCGCAGCGGGTGCTGCTCGTCTCGAAGGCGGTAGCTGAGACCCCTTCGCGGATCGCGATGCCGAGCCGTTCGGCAGCGCCGCGCAGCGCCCTCACCATGACGACGTTCGGTATCATATGGGCGAAGGGACGGCCTTCCTCGACTTCGCCGTCGAAGGTGAGGAAGACCGGCCTGACCGGGTCGGACGTGCGGCTGTCCGTGACGATCATCCGGTTGATCGGCTGTGCCTCGGGCGCGATCTCGTCCCACACGCCGAAGACCTCCAGCATGCGCGTCGCCGCGGCGATGACGGCGGAGGCGCGCTCGTCCTTTTCCCAGGCACCGGCGGGGGCGGCCTCGATCACCTCGATCTTCAGATGTGGCGCCGCCTGCTTGACCGCGACCGCGGCAGCGAGACCCACATAACCGCCCCCTGCAACCAGCATGTCCAGCATCGGCTTAAGCTCCCGTGAGACTTGAGAATATCATGCCATGCATATAGACCATCGGGCAGCCGCTTCCTATCGTCGGAGTCCGTCATAATGTCGCGCCAGACCACCTCCCTCTCCGCCATGGAGCAGCTGATCGCGACGCTCGACCTCGAAAAGATCGAGGAAAATCTCTATCGCGGCGTGAGCCCGGACGTAGGCTGGCAACGGGTATTCGGCGGCCAGGTCATCGCCCAGGCGCTGATGGCCGCCCAGCGCACCGTCGATGCCGATCGCTTCGTCCATTCCCTGCATGCCTATTTCATGCGCCCCGGCGATCCTTCCGTGCCGATCCTCTATCAGGTGGAGCGCATCCGCGACGGGTCAAGTTTCACCACGAGGCGGGTCGTGGCGGTGCAGCACGGCAAGGCGATCTTTTCCATGTCCGCCTCCTTCCAGATCGAGGAGGAGGGCTATGAGCACCAGATCGACATGCCGGCCGTCACCCAGCCGGAAGACCTGATGGCCGAGAAGGAATTCAAGGAACTCTTCCTCAAGCATGCGCCGGAACCTGTCCGGCGTTACTGGGCCCGGGAGCGGCCTATCGAGATTCGGCCGACGTCGCTCGCGCACTACCTGACCCGGGACAAGCTCGAACCGCGCCAGGATATCTGGGTGCGCACCGTCGGCGCGGTGCCCGCGGATCGTCATTATCAGGCGGCCGTGCTCGCCTGGCTTTCCGACATGACCCTGCTCGACGCCTCGCTCTATCCGCACGGCACGTCCATCTTCGATCCGGCGCTGCAGGCGGCGAGCCTCGACCATGCCATGTGGTTCCACAGGCCCTTCGCATTCGACGACTGGCTGCTTTATACGCAGGACAGCCCCAGCGCATCCGGTGCGCGCGGCATGACCCGCGGCAGCATTTACAGCCGTTCCGGCACCCTGATTGCCTCGGTGGCGCAGGAAGGACTGATTCGGAAAAAGGCAAATGAATAGTTTTTGTGCATTTTTTTAAATTTGCACAAGGTTTAGTCGCCTTTGCGCCACTCAAATGCCCTTTTCTTGGCATCGCTTTTATAAGTATTTATATTTCAATAACTTATATCCCCGTTCGAATCTGGCACGCCCCTTGAATGTAATCTGCCAGTCGCTGTCATGATCTGTCGGCGATGAGGAGAGTCGGCCTTATGCCGAGGACAACCAAAGGATGGGAAAGCCAGATGAAAATCGTGATGGCCATTATCAAGCCGTTCAAGCTGGATGAGGTGCGCGAAGCCCTCACGGCTGTCGGTATCCAGGGCCTGACCGTCACCGAAGTCAAAGGTTACGGACGCCAGAAGGGACATACCGAAATCTATCGCGGCACTGAATATGCCGTAAGTTTTCTGCCGAAACTGAAGATCGAGATCGCCGTCCCCTCCGACCTCGTCGACAAGGCCGTGGAAGCGATCGCCTCGGCTGCCAAGACCGGCCAGATCGGCGATGGCAAAATTTTCGTCTATTCGATCGAGCAGGCCGTGCGCATCCGTACCGGCGAAACCAACACAGAAGCGCTGTAAAGCACGGGCTGACAGGGGAGTTTTCAAGCTATGCAATTCAACAGGATTTCTACATTCGGCCGGCTGGGGGCTGCCGCCGCGGCTCTTCTCGCGCCGGTCGTCGCCTTCGCGCAGGACGCTGCCGCTCCGGCCGCCGAGGCTGCCGCCGCGGCTCCGGTTCCGGACAAGGGCGACACTGCCTTCATGTTCATCGCCACTCTTCTCGTGCTGTTCATGCTGATGCCGGGCATCGCGCTCTTCTACGGCGGCCTGGTGCGCGCCAAGAACATGCTGTCGGTGCTCATGCAGTGCACCGTCGCCGGGTCGGCCATCATGCTCGCCTGGGTCATCTACGGCTATTCCTTCGCCTTCGGCGGCGGCACGTCGCCGTTCTGGGGCGGCACGGCCAAGCTGTTCCTTTCCGGCGTGACGATGGATTCCACGGCCGCGACCTTCTCCGACGGCGTGGTCATTCCGGAATTCATCTTCGTGATGTTCCAGATGACGTTCGCGGCCCTGACGCCCGCCCTGATCGTTGGCGCCTTCGCGGAGCGCATCAAGTTCTCGGCTTCGATCCTGTTCTGCCTGCTCTGGGTCACCTTCGTCTATTTCCCGATCGCGCACATGGTCTGGGACGCGAACGGCCTGATCTTCGGCTGGGGCGCGCTTGACTTCGCCGGCGGCACGGTCGTCCACATCAATGCCGGTCTCGCCGGTCTGATCGGTGCGATCATGGTCGGCAAGCGTACCGGTTACGGCAAGGACATGATGGCGCCGCACTCCATGACGCTGACGCTCGTCGGTGCGGCCATGCTGTGGGTCGGCTGGTTCGGCTTCAACGCCGGCTCCAATCTCGAGGCTTCCGGCGGCGCAATGCTCGCGACCGTCAACACCTTCGTCGCCACGGCTGCCGCCGTTCTTTCCTGGTGCGTCGTCGAAACCTTCGCCCGGGGCAAGGCTTCCCTGCTCGGTGCCGTTTCCGGCATGATCGCCGGTCTGGTCGCCATCACCCCGGCTGCCGGCATTGCCGGTCCGATGGGCGCGATCGTCATGGGCCTTCTCGTTTCGCCGATTTGCTATTTCTTCATCTCGGTCATCAAGAACAAGTTCGGTTATGACGATACGGCCGACGTGTTCGGCGTTCACGGCGTCGGCGGTTTCTTCGGCGCGCTGGCGACCGGCATCTTCGCCTCGTCTTCGCTGGGCGGCATCGGCTACGCGGAAGGCGTGACGATGGGCGGCCAGTTCATGACGCAGCTCTATGCGGTCATCGTCACCATCGTCTGGTGCGGCATCGGCTCGGTCATCCTCTACAAGATCGTCGATCTGATCGTCGGCCTGCGCGTCACCGTCGAAGCCGAGCGCGAAGGCCTCGACCTCTCGACCCACGGCGAAGCCGCCTATCACTCCTAATCCGGAGTTCGCGGCGGCGGGCGACCGCCGCCGCTTCGAATCCCGTCGCAGCTTGCCTATGGAAGCTGCATTGGCCCGGACCTCGGTCTGGGCTTTTTCATGTTTTTCAGGCCTCCCGCCGCTCATCGTGGTTAAAGGCGCATTAACCACCGCGACGCTATTCTCCGCTGGAATTGCGTGAATTGGCCAGCGGCTTGCCGATTCGCGGGAAGAGTTGCGTTTCAAAAAACAGCGGGCAGGTACGATGGGCAGAAGCAGTTCGGCGGCTATGGCAAACCGGTCCACCCGCTTGGCGCTGACCGCCTTCGTATTGAGGCAGGCGCTGGCGCTTGCCGGCTTCGGCATCGTCTTCGCGCTGGGCCTGGCGGTTGCCGCGCTCGCCACCTGGAATGTCGCCGATCCGAGCTTCTCCTACGCGACGGACAACGCGCCCACCAATATCCTTGGCTTTTCCGGTGCGGTCTTCGCGGACCTGATGATGCAGTTCCTCGGCCTTGCGAGCATCGTGGCGCTGCTGCCGGTGCTAGCCCTTGCGCTGGCGTTGATCTCCGGGCGGAAATACGACCGTATTCCCGCCCGGCTTGCGGCCTGGGGCGGCGGCACGCTGCTTGCGTCCGCGACGCTCGGCTGCTTTCCCGCACCGCTCACCTGGCCGATCCCGAACGGCATCGGCGGCGTGATCGGCGACATGATCCTCAGGTTCCCTGCGCTTTTCGTCGGCGCCTATCCGACCGGCATGGTGGCGATCGTGCTCGGCTGCATCTTCACCGTCCCCTGCGTCTGGCTCATGCTCTTCGCTTCCGGCCTGGTGGGCGAGGCTTTCGAGGAAGAGACGGAGGATGACGATCAGCCGGTCGCCGCGACCAAGGTCCGCTCGAAGCGCGACGAGATCGAAGAAGAAGAAGAGGAGGACGGCTTTGCCGGCTTTCTGGCATTCGGCGCGCTCGCGCATTACTGGTATATCGCCCAGGCCCGGCTGCGCCGGCTCGCCGGCATCAAGCCGCGGGCGCGCATGGGTTTCGATCAGCCCTATGACTTCAACGAGGACGAATTCGGCACGCTGAACGAACCCGTCCGCGCCAAGACGGCTCCGGCTGCTGCCGGCCGCCGCATGGAGCCTTCGCTCGACGGTCCGGTGGAGCGCGTCGCCGGTTCCCGGCGCGTCGTGGCGGTGCCGCCGATCTCCGCCCATGACGACGATGACTATGACGACGATCCGCCGTTCGACATGGACGACATGCCGCCGCGCCCGGCCGGCATTCTCGCCGACGATGACGACGACGCGCCTTTCGTATCTTCCCGTACGCCGCAGCCCGTCGGCGGCCGTGCCCAGCCGCGGGTCGTGCCGGCCGCCGCGCCGCCCAAGCCCAGCGCCCGCGTCGCCCGCGATGCCCAGACCTCGTTCATCTCGCCGGCCGGCTTCCAGCTCCCCTCCGTCCATCTTCTGAACGAGCCGAAGGCCGTCGCCCGCGACGCCTCGCTTTCCGCCGATGCGCTGGAGCAGAATGCCCGCCTGCTGGAAGGCGTTCTGGAAGATTTCGGCGTCAAGGGCGAGATCATCCATGTCCGCCCCGGCCCGGTCGTCACACTTTACGAACTGGAGCCCGCGCCCGGCATCAAGTCCTCGCGCGTCATCGGCCTTGCGGACGATATCGCCCGTTCGATGAGCGCGATCGCCGCCCGCGTCGCCGTCGTCCCCGGCCGCAACGCGATCGGCATCGAGCTGCCGAACCGCATCCGCGAGACCGTTTATCTCAAGGAAATGATCGGCAGCAAGGATTTCGAGGCGAGCAAGGCGAAGCTCGCCATGGCGCTCGGCAAGACGATCGGCGGCGAGCCGGTCGTGGCCGACCTCGCCAAGATGCCGCACCTCCTCGTCGCCGGTACGACGGGTTCCGGCAAGTCGGTCGCCATCAACACGATGATCCTCTCGCTTCTCTACCGCTATACGCCGGAGAAGTGCCGCCTCATCATGATCGATCCGAAGATGCTCGAACTCTCCGTCTATGACGGAATCCCTCACCTTCTGTCGCCGGTCGTCACCGATCCGAAGAAAGCCGTCGTCGCGCTCAAATGGACCGTCCGCGAGATGGAAGAGCGCTATAAGAAGATGTCGAAGATCGGCGTGCGCAATATCGACGGCTTCAATACCCGCGTCGAGCAAGCTCTCGAAAAGGGCGAGGTGCTGACCCGCACCGTCCAGACCGGTTTCGACCGCCAGACGGGCGAGGCGGTCTACGAGACGGAGGAATTCGATCTCGAGCCGATGCCCTATATCGTCGTCATCATCGACGAAATGGCCGACCTGATGATGGTCGCCGGCAAGGATATCGAAGGTGCGGTCCAGCGCCTGGCGCAGATGGCGCGCGCCGCCGGCATCCATGTCATCATGGCGACGCAGCGCCCGTCGGTCGACGTCATCACCGGCACGATCAAGGCGAACTTCCCGACCCGCATCTCCTTCCAGGTCACGTCGAAGATCGACAGCCGCACGATCCTTGGAGAGCAGGGCGCCGAACAGCTACTCGGCATGGGCGACATGCTCTATATGGCAGGCGGCGGCCGCATCCAGCGCGTCCACGGCCCCTTCGTGTCGGATACGGAGGTCGAGGAGATCGTCTCCTACTTGAAAACGCAGGGCGCGCCCCAATATCTCGATGCGATCACGGCCGATGACGACGAGGACGGCGACGGCGGCGGCCCGGCCGGCACCGCGAACCTCTCGGATTCGGACGACCCCTACGACCAGGCGGTGGCGATCGTGCTGCGCGACGGCAAGGCTTCGACGTCCTATGTCCAGCGCCGCCTCGGCATCGGCTACAACCGGGCCGCCTCGCTCATCGAGCGGATGGAGCAGGAAGGGTTGATCGGGCCGGCAAACCATGCCGGCAAGCGCGAGATCCTGGTGCCGACGGAGGGCGACGTCCTCGACCGGTAAGGCTTTCGTGATCGCCATCAAGCCGCCGCCTTTCGCGCCCAGAAGTTCAAGGAAGGAGACCAGAATGAAGAACGAAAAATCCATCCTTTCCGGCACGTTCGGCCGCAGACAGTTTTCGCTGGGGCTTGCGGGATTGGCGGCGGCGGCCTTCGCGCCGGGCATCAGCTTCGCGCAGGGTGCCAGCGGGGCGGCCGCGCAGAAGATCGCTGACCATTTCTCGTCGGTCAAAACCATGATGGGCGAGTTCGTGCAGTTCGGCCCGCGCGGCGAGCAGACCGGCGGCAAGTTCTATATCGAGCGGCCCGGCAAGCTGCGCTTCAACTTCGAGGACCCGTCGCCGATCCGCGTGATCGCCGACGGCAGGAATGTCGTGATCGGCAACCTGAAGCTCAAGACCTGGGATATCTACCCGCTCTCCAAGACGCCGCTGAGCCTGCTGCTTGCCAACCGCATCGATCTCGGCAACCAGATGGTGCGCGACGTCAAGCAGGAATCCGATCTCACCACGATCGTGCTCGGCAACAAGACCGTCTTCGGCGATTCGACCATCACGATGATGTTCGATTCGAAGACCTTCGACCTGCGCCAGTGGACGATCACCGACGCCCAGAACAAGGACACGTCGGTGATGATCTACAATGTCCAGAACGGCGTGAACTTCGACGAGAAGGTCTTCACCATTCCCTATGACGACGTGAGAAAGATGTAATCGCGATCGCTTGCCGAATGGAGAGGCTGCGCGCGGCGCGGCCTTTTTTGCTTCTCAGGGCCGAGGAAATTTCCTAAACCTCCCGGCGACACGTCGGGGTTCGATCAATGACATTTTCCATCGCCACCTGGAACATCAACTCGGTGCGCCTGCGCATGCCGATCGTCGAGCAGTTCCTCGTCCGCCACAAGCCGGACATCCTCTGCCTGCAGGAAATCAAATGCCGGGAGCCGGAGTTTCCGCTCCAGCCGCTGAAGGACCTCGGCTACCAGCACATCATCATCCACGGCCAGAAGGGCTATCACGGCGTCGCCATCGCCTCGAAGATTCCGCTTCTCGAAGACCACCGCCAGAATTACTGCGGCGTCGGGGATGCGCGACATATCTCGGCGATCTTCGAGCGGGGCTCGCGGCGCATCCGGGTCCACAATTTCTATGTGCCGGCCGGCGGCGACGAACCGGACCGGACGATCAATCCGAAATTCGGCCACAAGCTCGATTTCGTCGAGGAGATGAAGGCCCTGCGGGCCGATGCCATGCCCGGGATCTCCTCCATCCTCGTCGGCGACCTCAACATCGCGCCGCTGGAGAACGATGTCTGGTCGCACAAGCAGCTTTTGAAGATCGTCAGTCATACGCCGGTCGAGACCGAAGGCCTGACCGAGGTAATGAACCGGGGCGGCTGGCTCGATCTGATGCGCCATCACACGCCGGAACCGACGAAAATCTATACCTGGTGGAGCTATCGCGCCAAGGACTGGGAGGCGGCCGACAAGGGCCGCCGGCTCGATCACATCTGGTCCTCGCCCGACCTCGGACCGTTCCTGGACCGGATCGAGGTGCTGAAGGAAGCACGCGGCTGGAACCAGCCTTCCGACCACGTGCCGGTAACGGCGGTGTTCAAGTTCTGACGCTGACGGGTTTGTCCATTCAGGTGAGCTGCGAGATCGCGGCCCCCTCATCCGCCCTCCGGGCACCTTCTCCCCGAGAGGAGAAGGGAGTTGCCGCGACGTTGCCGCTCCTCCTCTCCCCTCGGGGAGAGGGTGGCCGAGCGAAGCGGAGGCCGGGTGAGGGGGCTGCCCGGCACAAGGCTCAATACAGTTCTCAAGCGAACCTGTGCCCCATCGCCGCCGCAGCCTTGGCAAGGCCGGTGATGTTGTCGCGGATGCGGTCTTCGATCACCCGGCCGACATCGGGATATTCCTCCAGCAGGCGGTGGAAGAGCGAGCGGCTGATCTTCAGCGCCTCGGCTTCCTCGATCGCCATGGCGGTGAACTTCCGTTCCACCATCGTGATCAGCGCGAGTTCGGAAAGCAGTGTTCCGGGGCCGACGGTCGCTTCCGCTCTCACCTCGCCGTTGCGGCCGGCCACCAGCAGTTCGAAACGGCCCTTCGATACGATGAAGGCCGATTCCGCCGGCGACCGCTCCCGGAACAGCTCCTGGCCCGGAGACACCTGCCGCCGTTCCGCGCCGAAGGCGATCAGGCGCAACTGGTCGCCGTTCATCTCCCGGAAGAGCGGAACCCCTGAAAGCAGCCGGATATCTTCGGTGAGAGACATGGTTCAAATCACGGGACGATCTTGTAGCCACCGTTTTCGGTGACCAGGATTTCCGCGCTGGAAGGATCGCGCTCGATCTTCTGGCGCAGCCGGTA
The DNA here is from genome assembly GCF_030378245.1 of Neorhizobium sp. CSC1952. Classification (NCBI taxonomy): domain Bacteria; kingdom Pseudomonadati; phylum Pseudomonadota; class Alphaproteobacteria; order Hyphomicrobiales; family Rhizobiaceae; genus Neorhizobium; species Neorhizobium sp. CSC1952. The sequence goes on from NZ_CP128416.1 coordinate 2,216,478, forward strand.
GACGTGGGTTTCCAGCGTGTGGGTGGTGACGCCGGAATTGTAACCCCAGACCTCTTCCAGGAGCACGTCGCGGGTCACGACCTTCTGGCCGGCGCGGTAGAGATAGCGGATGATCGCCGCTTCCTTTTCGGTCAGCCGGATCTTCTTGCCGTCCTCGGTGGTGAGCAGCTTCTGGCTCGGCTTGAAGAGATAGGGGCCGACGGTGAAGGTCGCGTCCTCGCTCTGTTCGTACTGGCGAAGCTGCGCACGGATGCGGGCGAGCAGCACGGCGAAGCGGAAGGGTTTCGTCACGTAGTCGTTGGCGCCGGCTTCCAGCCCGAGAATCGTGTCGGAATCGGTATCATGGCCGGTCAGCATGATGATCGGCGCCTTGAAGCCGTTCTTGCGCAGAAGCTTCACCGCCTCGCGGCCGTCCATGTCCGGCAGGCCGACATCCATGATCAGGAGGTCGATCTGGGTGCTCTTGGCGGTCTGCAGCGCCTTGGCGGCATTCGCCTCCTGGAGGATCGAGAACTCGTCATAGAATGACAACTGTTCCACCAGGGTCTCGCGCAGGTCGTCGTCGTCATCCACCAGAAGTATCGTACGCGCTGCCATGCTTCCTGCCTTTCGTCTCGCCGGTCGTTTCGGAAGCCGAAAATTTCGGCCTTCCAAAGCCTGATCAGGGCCTTCGATCTAAATCCCATCGTGCTATGAATTCAAACGAAATCATATTCAAAGCAAAAACTTGTGAGAAAAATGCAGCGTTTTCGCGATGGCTCGTGTTCCAGGCCGAATGTCGTCACCGTCCGGAGGGCGCCGCGCAACCCTCAGCGCGCGATCGTCTCCTTCGGCGGCATCACCGTGCCGGCCGCGCTCGGACGGTTCGGAACCACGGCCTTCAAGCGGGAAGGGGACGGTGCCACGCCGATCGCGGCAATGCGCCTTCTTCACGGCTTCTTCCGCGGGGAGAGGGTGCGCCTGCCGCCCACGGCCCTGCCGGTCAGGCGCATCGCCAAGGACATGCTGTGGTGCGACCAGCCGGAGCATCCCTCCTACAATCGCCTGGTCAGGGCGCCCTTCCGGCCGAGCCATGAGGACATGCTGCGGGCCGACGGTCTCTACGACATCTGCCTCGTGCTCGACTGGAACATCACCTCGCGGCGGCGGCATCGCGGCTCGGCGATCTTCTTTCATCTCATCAAGCCCGGCTACCAGCCGACCGCCGGCTGCATCGCGGTCAGCCTTCCCGATATGAAGCGGCTTCTGCGCTTCATGCGGAAGGGCACGGTCGTGCGCGTCCTCTGATATCGTGGCGCTGCCGCTGCGGTTGTCGTATTGCCGTAATAACGGAACCCTAAAGTTTAGAACGGCTCGAAACTAGACGCCGTTATTCAACTTTGGAGGCAGTGAGATGACCGAACATCTTTCCCAGAAGATATTCCCGACGACCCAGCTGGAAGATGCGGATGGCGAAGGCCATAATTCCAGCATCAACCCGACGATGGGCGAGATCATCGGCAAGCGCTTCTCGCGCCGCAACTTCCTTCAGGGTTCCCTGGCCGTTTCCGCGATTGCCGCAACCGTCAGCCCCGTGGCTTTGATGACCGCCGAGAAGGCGCGCGCCACCGGCGTGTCGGCTTTCTCCTTCTCCGAAATCGAGGCCGGCGTGGATGCCAACCACCATGTCGCCGAAGGCTATAGCGCGGACGTCCTGCTGCGCTGGGGCGATGCGATCTTCCCGGATTCCCCGGCATTCGACCCCACCAGGCAGACGGCTGCCGCGCAGGCCCGCCAGTTCGGCTACAACAACGATTATGTCGGCTATATCCCGCTGGAAGGTTCGGCCGAACACGGCCTTCTCGTCGTCAACCACGAATATACCAACCCGCACCTGATGTTCCCGGGGCTGGTGACGATCGCCGACGGAAAGATCAAGCAGGGGCCGCTCAGCAAGGAGCAGGTCGATATCGAGATGGCCGCGCATGGCGGCACGATCGTCGAGATCCGCAAGGTGGACGGCAAATGGCGGGTCGTGCCCGAAGGCCGTTATAACCGCCGCATCACCTCGGCCACGGAAATGCAGCTCACCGGGCCCGTCGCCGGCAACGACCGCGTGAAGACCTCCGCCGATCCGACCGGAACCCGCGTCATCGGCACGCTCAACAACTGTGCCGGCGGCGTCACGCCCTGGGGCACCTACATCATGGCCGAGGAGAATTTCCACGGCTACTTCTCCGGCGAGCTGCCGGCCGGCCACAAGGAAGCCGCCAATTACAAGCGCTACGGCGTTCCGGAAGGCGGTTACGAATGGGCGAATTTCTACGACCGCTACGACCTCGCCAAGGAGCCGAACGAGCCGAACCGTTTCGGCTGGATCGTCGAGGTGGACGCCATGGATCCGGCCTCCACGCCGAAGAAGCGGACGGCTCTCGGCCGCACCAAGCATGAAGGCGCGGAATCGATCGTCGCCGAAAACGGCAAGGTCGTCTTCTATCTCGGCGACGACGAGCGTTTCGACTATGTCTACAAATTCGTGACTGACGGCACCTACAATGCCGACGACCGGGCCGCGAACCTGAACCTTCTCGACGCCGGCACGCTCTATGTCGCCAAGTTCGAGGAGGACGGCTCGATGCAGTGGCTGCCGCTGGTTCACGGCCAGGGGCCGCTGACCGCCGAAAACGGCTTTGCGAGCCAGGCCGATGTGCTGATCGAAACCCGCCGCGCCGGAGACCTTCTCGGCGCCACAAAGATGGACCGTCCGGAGGACGTGCAGCCGAACGGCGTCAACGGCAAGGTCTATGTCATGCTCACCAACAACACCCGCCGCAAGGCGGAGCAGGTGGATGCTGCCAATCCGCGCGCCGAAAACGCTTTCGGCCACATCATCGAGATCACCGAGGACGGCGGCGATTTCACCGCCACGTCCGGCAAGTGGGAAGTGCTCCTGAAGTGCGGCGATCCTTCGGTCGCAGCGGTCGGCGCGACCTTCTCCACCGAGACGACGAAGAACGGCTGGTTCGGCATGCCGGACAACTGTGCGGTCGATTCCGCCGGCCGCCTCTGGGTCGCGACCGACGGCAACAACAACAAGGCGACCGGCCGCACCGACGGTCTCTGGGCCGTCGATACGGAAGGGGATGCCCGGGCGACGTCCAAGCTCTTCTTCCGCGTGCCGGTCGGTGCGGAAATGTGCGGCCCGCTCTTCACGCCGGACGACGAGACCGCCTTCGTCGCCGTCCAGCATCCGGGCGACGGCGGCGACGATTGGGAAGGCCACGGCCGCCCGTCCTATTACGAGGACCTCTCGACCCGCTGGCCGGACTTCAAGGACAACATGCCGGTACGCCCGGCGGTGCTCGCCATCACCAAGATCGGCGGCGGCAAGATCGCCGTCTGACGCGCGCTTGCGACGACAACAGGGCCCCGCTGCAATCGGCGGGGCCTTGGACGTCGATAAAGGTGAGAACATCTCTTCCGTCATGCCCGGGCCCGTCCCGCGCATCTGCAAACCATTGATGTTTGTGGATCCTCGGCACAAGGCCGAGGATGGCGCCGGGTAAGACGGGAGGTTTGTCAACGAACTGGGCCCAGCTGTCGGCAGCAGGCTTTCATATGGCCGGGTTCATCCGTTTATTTCCGTCACTCAAGGGAACGCGGGGTGACGAACCGTTCCAGGCGGCCGGAGCCTTCACGGATCCCCTGCCAGTCCGTGGCGTCGAAATCGATCACGGCAAGCCCGGCCGTCGGAAATTTCTCCGCCAGCCGCCGCCGGGTTTCGGCATTTTCCGCATCGGTCAAAAGCAGCGCGAGTTCCTGAAGGCCGGGATTGTGCCCTAGGATCAGGACACTGCGGTAAGTGGGCTCGATCCGGACCAGGATGTCGAGAATTTTCATCGCGGATACTTCGTAGATCCCGGCGTGCTCGCGCAGCTCTACCTGTCCGGGCAGTCTCTCCCGAACCAGCGTCCAGGTCTCCTGCGTCCGCCGTGCGGGGGATATGAGAGCAACGTCGGGAACAAGCCCTTCGCGGGCCATATAGTCGCCGATCAGTGGGGCCGCCTTCTCGCCGCGCGCCGCAAGCGGCCGGTCCTTATCCGCCACGCCTTCGGGCCAGGCGGATTTCGCATGCCGCAGCAGCATCAGCCTGCGGCCGGGATCATGCGATGTCTTTTGCGGTCGCTTGGACATGACAGCCATTATGATGCCAAAGCGGCTGCTTGTCTCCTGTCGCGCCTGCTTGCCGCATCAGACAAAAATGCCGCCCTCGAAGGGCGGCATCGTTCGGTGATCGCGGCAGTTGGATCACTTCCATTCGCGGATGTCGACGAAATGGCCGGCGATCGCGGCTGCGGCGGCCATGGCCGGCGAGACGAGATGGGTGCGGCCCTTGTAGCCCTGGCGGCCCTCGAAATTGCGGTTCGAGGTGGAGGCGCAGCGCTCGCCCGGCTTCAGCCGGTCGTCGTTCATCGCAAGGCACATGGAGCAGCCCGGCTCGCGCCATTCGAAGCCGGCATCCTTGAAGATCCTGTCGAGGCCCTCGGCTTCGGCCTGCTCCTTGACGATGCCCGAGCCCGGGACGATCATGGCGGAAACGGTCGAAGCCACCTTCCTGCCCTCGACGACCTTGGCGGCTGCGCGCAGGTCCTCGATGCGGCCGTTGGTGCAGGAGCCGATGAAGACGCGGTCGACCGCGATATCGGTCATCTTGGTGCCGGGCTTGAGGCCCATATATTCCAGCGCGCGCCACTTGGAAGCGCGCTTCGTCTCGTCCTGGATGTCGTCCGGATTCGGAACGGTGCCCTGAACGGAAACCACATCTTCCGGCGAGGAGCCCCAGGAGACGATCGGCGGCAGGTTGGCGGCGTCGAGCACCACGACCTTGTCGAAATGCGCGCCTTCTTCCGTGTGCAGCGTCTTCCAGTAGTCGAGCGCCATGTCCCAGGCCTTGCCCTTCGGCGCGCGCGGCTTGTCCTTGATATAGGCGAACGTCGTCTCGTCCGGCGCGATCAGGCCGGCGCGGGCGCCGCCTTCGATCGTCATGTTGCAGACGGTCATGCGGCCTTCCATGGAGAGCGAGCGGATCGCTTCGCCGGCGAATTCGATGACATGGCCGGTGCCGCCGGCGGTGCCGATCTCGCCGATGATGGCGAGGATGATGTCCTTGGCGGTGACGCCCGGCGGGAGCTGGCCGTCGACGCGCACCAGCATGTTCTTCGCTTTCTTCTGCACCAGCGTCTGGGTGGCGAGGACGTGCTCCACTTCGGACGTGCCGATGCCGTGCGCCAAGGCGCCGAAAGCGCCGTGGGTGGAGGTGTGGCTGTCGCCGCAGACGATCGTCATGCCGGGCAGCGTGAAACCCTGTTCGGGGCCGACGATATGGACGATGCCCTGGCGAACGTCCTTCTCGGAATAATATTCGACGCCGAAATCCCTGGCGTTCTGGGCGAGCGCCTCGACCTGGATGCGGCTTTCCTCGTTCTTGATGCCTTCGTGGCGGTCGGCGGTCGTGGGTACGTTATGGTCGACGACGGCCAGCGTCTTTTCCGGCGCGCGGACCTTGCGGCCGGCCATGCGCAGGCCTTCGAAAGCCTGCGGCGACGTCACTTCGTGCACGAGGTGACGGTCGATATAGAGGAGACAGGTGCCGTTTTCGTCTTCGGAGACGACGTGGTCGTCCCAAATCTTGTCGTAAAGGGTCCGAGGGGCAATGCGCTGTGCGCTCATGGCTGCTATCCGTAAAGCTGAATGGAACGAGGGATGTCTGTGCGGCAGCTGCCGGCTGCCTGAAGCTGAGAAGATCAGCTAAGTCGGTCGCAAAGCGCCCCGGATACGCGCGCGAAGAAGCGTGCCGGCAGGCGCTTGTGGTCCTGCAGCACGATGAACTGGTTCGCGAGGCATCCGAATTTCGATCCCATGGCCTCGCCATAACAGTTTTCCGCAAAATCGGCAATCGGTTTGCATCGGCGGAGACCTGTCGCATCGCTGTCATAAAGTTTTCGCGGAAACGTGCTTGATCTCGTCTTCAGAACGGAGGGATGCTCAAGATGTCCGAACCCATGGAAGACCAGCTCAGCCGCATCAAGGACGAGATCGCCGACAGCTTCGATGAAGAGCTGGAAATGCAGATGGAGGAGGACCGGCTGGACGAGCTGGTGGCGGAAGGCATGTCGGAGCCCGCCGAACCGACGCTCGACCGCCGGATCTATTTCCGCGAGCTCTTCCGTCTCCAGCACGAGCTCGTCCGCCTGCAGGACTGGGTCCAGTACAAGAAGCTGAAGATGGTCGTGCTCTTCGAGGGCCGCGACTCGGCCGGCAAGGGCGGCGCCATCAAGCGCGTCACCCAGCGCCTCAATCCGCGCGTCTGCCGCGTCGTGGCGCTTCCGGCGCCGACCGAGCGGGAGCGGAACCAGTGGTATTTCCAGCGTTATACGCCGCATCTGCCGACGGCCGGCGAAATGGTGCTGTTCGACCGCTCCTGGTACAACCGCGCCGGCGTCGAGCGCGTCATGGGCTTCTGCACCAAGGACGAGCTCGAAGAATTCTTCCGCTCCGTGCCGGAATTCGAGCGCATGCTGGTGCGCTCCGGCATCATCCTCGTCAAATACTGGTTCTCGATCACCGACGAGGAGCAGGAATTCCGCTTCAAGATGCGCATCCACGATCCGCTGAAGCAGTGGAAGCTGTCGCCCATGGACCTCGAAAGCCGCGTTCACTGGGAGGAATATACCAAGGCCAAGGAAGAGATGCTGGAGCGCACCCATATTCCGGAAGCGCCCTGGTGGGTCGTGCAGGCCGTCGACAAGAAGAAGGCGCGGCTCAACATGATCGCCCACCTTCTTTCGCAGGTGCCGTATGAGACCGTTCCGAAGGAACAGATCGTGCTGCCCGAGCGCGTCCGCCACGACGACTACATACGCCATCCGGTGCGGCCGGACATGTACGTGCCGGACGTCTATTGAACCTGATGGAGACGGCGGCGCTTCCGACGCCGTTCCGGTCATCGCTCGATCCGCCTGCGCATCCGGCGCTCGATGCCGCGCAATGCCAGCGACAGGCCGATCGTCAGCAGCAGGTAGATATAGGTGACGATCGAATAGGTCTCGAAGAAGCGGAAGGAGCCGGCGGCATAGACCTTGGCCATCTGGGTTATGTCGGCGACCCCGAGCACCGAGACGAGCGAACTGTCCTTCACCATCGCGACGAAGTCGTTGGAAAGCGGCGGGAAGATCATCCGCATCGCCTGCGGGAAGACGATCAGCCGGAAGCGCTGGAAGCGCGTGAAGCCGAGCGCTTTGGCCGCCTCGATCTGCCCTTCGTCGACCGACTGGAACCCTGCGCGAAAAATCTCGGCGATGAAGGCGGCGTAACCGATCATCAGCGCGATCACCGCGCGCCAGAGTAGCGAGACATCGCGTACGAGCAGGGCCTCCATCCAGCCGCGCTCGATCAGCGGGCCCAGCGCCCAGTTCCAGAGTGCCACCAAACCCGGCGCGCCGACGAAGGCGATATAGAAAAGCAGGACGAGGATCGGAATGCCGCGGACGAGTTCGACATAGAAGCGGGCAACCTGTCTGAGAACGATGCTGCCCGACAATCCGGCGAGCGCGATCGCAAGGCCCAGCAGCGTCGCCAGCGAAAAGGCTGCGAGCGTCACGCCGATGGTGATGCCGATGCCCTTGGCGACGACGCCGAAGACCTGTGCGTAGAGATCGTTGAACGCGATGACGGCCGCGAGCCCGAGGCAGAGCACACCGAAGGCGGCCAGCCACCAGGGAAAATCTCCCGGCTCTTCGGTTTTCCGGCGCGGAGGCGCCATGCCTTACTGGCCCATCGTGTAATCGAGGAACCACTTCTTGTTCAGCGCATCGAGCGTGCCGTCGGCCTTCAGCGCCGCGATCGCCGCATTGACCGGCTGGACGAGGTCCGACCCCTTCTTGAAGATGAAGCCGAAATCCTCCGCGCCGAGCGGCTCGCCGATGATTTTCAGCGAACCGCCGGAAGCCTTCACATAGCCTTCGCCGGCGGTGCTGTCGGTCAGAACGAGATCGACGTCGCCCGCCTTCAGCGCCTGCACCGTCGCTCCGAAGGTCTCGAAGAGCCTGATGCGCGGGTTCTGCTCGTTGCCGTCGAGGACCCCGTAGACCGCCGTGTAGAACGGGCTCGTTCCGGGCTGCGCGCCGATCAGGCCGTTTTTCAGGGCGGCAAAGCTTTCGGCATCGGTGAAACGCGTCTCGTCGCCGCGCACCAGCATGAGCTGCTGCGAGCGCATGTAAGGGTCGGAGAAGTCCACCTTTTCCTTGCGGTCGTCCTTGATGGTGATGCCGGTCATGCCGATGTCGTACTGGCCGTCGGAGACCGCCTGGATCATCGCGTCCCAGCTCGTGTTCCGGTACTCGGCCTTGAAGTTCAGCCGCCTGGCGATCTCGTTCATCGCGTCATATTCCCAGCCGATCGCGCTGCCGGATTTCGGATCGACGAATTGCAGCGGCGGATAGGCGTTTTCCGTCACCACCACGACGGCACGTCCCTTGAGGTCCGGCAGCCCGTCGGCGGCGCCGACCGCCGGGGCAAGAACGAGCGCGGCAAGGCAGGCGAGAAAGGCGCGGCGGGCAAGCATCGGAAACTCCCTCAAGGATCGATCGGCCCGAAAATCTCACATTTCAAAAGCGGATGGCAAGGAGCGTCATTCTGCAACGGTTCCGTGAAAACAAAAAAGGCGACCCGAGAGCCGCCTTCTTTCGAAAAAGATCGTCCGAGGCTTATTCGGCAGATGCTTCCGCAGCCTTGGCTGCCTCGGCAGCTTCCGCCGCGGCCTTTGCTTCTGCGGCTTCCGCTGCTGCCTTTTCGGCGGCGAGAGCCTGAGCGGCTGCGACCTTCTCGGCTTCGATGCGTGCCTTCTCGTCGGCAACGGCCTGGCGCTCGGCTTCGTTCAGCTTGCGGGCGCGGGTGCCGGTGTTCTCGACGATACGGGCCGACTTGCCGCGGCGATCGCGCAGGTAGTAGAGCTTGGCGCGGCGGACCTTACCGCGGCGGACGACGTCGACGCTCTCGACGAGCGGAGAATAGACCGGGAATACGCGCTCGACGCCTTCGCCGTAGGAGATCTTGCGAACGGTGAAGTTCTCGTTGAGGCCGCCGCCGGAACGGGCGATGCAGACGCCTTCATAGGCCTGCACGCGGGTACGGCTGCCTTCCGTCACGCGGACGTTGACGCGGACGGTGTCGCCCGGGGAGAATTCGGGAAGCGTGCGCTTGGCTTCGATCTTGGCGACCTGTTCGGCCTCAAGCTGCTGAATGATGTTCATCTCTCAAACCTTCGGTTCTTCTGAAACAGCCAGAGCGCTCGATATACCTTTGGTCAAAGCCTCGGGATTTGCCTTGGCGGCAGAGCGGATTCGCCATTCTTTGTTGCTGGTCGACGGGAGGGTTTCCCATTTCCGCGTGCGCCAATACACGAAACAAACCCGCTTGTCATCCCGTCGATTGCGATTTTGTGACGAAACGCCGCCTGTTGCCGCCCCATCCCGAAGCAGATATGTCACGCACGAGGGATGAGGAAACACGATGACAATCACGATGATGGCGCTGCTCGCCGCCGCGGGCTTTCTGTCGGGCGCGGTGAACGCGATCGCCGGCGGCGGCACGTTCCTGACATTCGGAGCCATGACGCTTGCCGGCATTCCGCCGATCTCCGCCAACGCGACCTCATCGATCGTGCAGTTCCCGGGCTATGTCACGTCGACCATTGCCTATTGGGACGAGATTTCCCACCGCTGGCGAAGCGCCCTCCTGCTGGCGGTCGTTTCGGTCGCCGGCGCTTTCGGCGGCGCGTTCCTGCTGCTCTCGCTCGACAATCCGTCCTTCCGCCAGATCGTGCCCTGGCTGCTTGCGGCGGCGACGGCGGTCTTCGCCGCCGGCCCCTGGCTGAGGCCGAAAGCATCGGCCGAGCGTTCCGCCAATTCGCCCGCCTGCGTCATCGGCCAATTCCTGACCTCGATCTATGGCGGCTTCTTCGGTGCCGGCATGGGGATCATGATGCTCGCCGTCCTCGGGGTCACCACCGGCGGCAGCTATCACCATCTCAATGCGCTGAAGAACCTGCTGGCGGTGCTGATCGCCGCGGTCGCGATCATCGTCTTCGTCGGCGGCGGGGTGATCGCCTGGCCTGAGGCGCTCGTCATGATCCCGGCCGGCGCGCTCGGCGGCTATGCGGGCGTCTGGATGGCCAGGCGCGTGCCGCAGGCGGTGCTGCGCTGGTGCGTCGTCGCCGTCGGGGTGGGGCTGACGATCTACTATTTCGTGACGGGGTGATTCAGTAGGGCATGCTCTGCGGCCCCCTTACCCAGCCTTTGCTACGCTCGGCCACCAACCTGGGACGGGTCGATGGCCCGTCGCGGCATATCCCCTTCTCCCCAGCGGGGAGAAGGTGCAGGCAGGCGGATGAGGGGGCTGCCCGGCACGCAGATAGTAGATAAGGGTATTATTATTTCGCCCCACCCGGAAACAAATCCGGCCGCCGCTCCGCCGTCAGCTTCTTCGCTTCTTCGAGCCGCCATTTCTCGATCGCGGCATGATTTCCGGAGGTCAGTATCGCCGGGATTTCGTGCCCCTCGAACACCTGCGGCCGGGTGTATTGCGGATGTTCCAGCAGTCCGTTCTCGAAGCTTTCGTGCGTGCCCGAGAGCGCATTGCCCATGACGCCCGGCAGGATGCGGACGACGGCGTCGAGCAGCGTCAGCGCCGCCGGCTCGCCGCCGGAAAGGATGTAGTCGCCGATCGAGACCTCTTCGAGGCGGCGCGCGTCGATCACCCGCTGGTCGACGCCCTCGAACCGCCCGCAGACGATCACCACGCCCTCGCCGGCGGCAAGCTCACGCACCCTTTCCTGCGTCAGCGGTTTGCCCCGCGGGCTCATCAGCAGGCGCGGGCGATTGTCCTCCCGGGAGACATGGTCGATCGCCTTTGCGAGAATATCCGGCTTCAGCACCATGCCGGCGCCGCCGCCGGCCGGCGTGTCGTCCACCGTGCGGTGCCTGTCTTCGGCGAAATCGCGGATCTGCACCGTATCGAGCGACCACTGGCCGCGTTCGAGTGCCTTGCCGGCCAGCGAGAAGGCCAGATGCCCCGGAAACATTTCCGGGTAGAGCGTCAGGATCGTCGCGCGAAAGGTCATTATTTGCCCTTGCGTGGAAAGCCCGTTCCAGGTCCGTCTTCGTCCGGGGTTTCGGTCAGCCCCGCCGCCTGCGGGTCGATGAGGATCCTGCCGCCTTCGAGGTCGATTTCAAGAACCGCCGCTTCCGAAAAGGGGATGAGCGCCGGACGGCGGCCGGGGCCTTTGAGCTCCAGCAGGTCGCCGGCGCCGAAATCGTAGACGGCGCTCACGGTGCCATAGCTCTTGCCGTCCCGGTCGACCGCTTCCAGGCCTTCGAGATCGGCGTAGTAGAACTCGTCGTCCTCCAGTTCCTCGTCCGGCAGGTTGTCCCGTTCGATGAAAAGTTCGAGGCCGTTCAGAGCTTCGGCGGCGTTGCGGTCGTTGATGCCGCGGAAACGGACGATCGCGACATTCTTCGCCTCGCGGATTTCGAGGATTTCGAAAGTCCGGCCGTCCTCGCTGTGCAGATTGCCGTAATCGCCGAGAGCGGTCGGATCGGCCGTATAGGATCGCACGCGCACCTCGCCCCTCAGGCCTTGAGCGGCGCCGATAGTCGCCATCAGAATGGGGTTTTCCAGTTTGGACATGCGGTCGTGATCTCGGTTACGTCGGGCTCCATTTAAGCGCAACGTCAAGAAATGCAAACAGCAAAACGGGCAGCGCGTCGCCGCGCTGCCCGTCGCCATGAAGAATGGTCGCGAAAGCTTACGCTTCGGCTGCTGCTGCTTCCGTGTCGGCAGCCTTCTGGGCGCGCTCTGCGGCGCGTTCCTGGGCCTTCTTGCCCGGCTTTGCCTTTTCCGGGTTGTTGCGGGCGTCGCGCTTGGCGATGCCGGCTTCGGCGAGGAAGCGCAGAACGCGGTCGGTCGGCTGGGCGCCCTGGGCAAGCCAGTGCTGGATGCGGTCGGCGGTCAGTTCGACGCGCTTGGCATCGTCCTTGGCGAGCATCGGGTTCCAGGAGCCGAGCTTTTCGAGGAAGCGGCCGTCACGCGGCGAACGGGCGTCGGCGACGACGATATGGTAATACGGACGCTTCTTGGAGCCGCCGCGGGCGAGACGAATTTTCAGGGACATTGCGTTTACTCCTTAGGTTTTCTCCGGGCCGCCGTCCGGCGGGCCGGGACTTTTCTTGAGGCCGCCGTCTGGCGGGCCGGTTTATGCGGTTTCTTTCGTGCCGCCGTGTTCGGCGGCAATGGCTTCATGATGCCGGATGACTTCCTTGATGACGAAGTTCAGGAACTTCTCGGCGAAATCCGGGTCCAGATGCGCTTCCTTAGCCAGGCGGCGAAGACGCTCGATCTGGTATTCCTCGCGCGCCGGGTCGGCCGGCGGCAATTCGTACTGGGCTTTCAGGACGCCCACTTCCTTGGTGCAGCGGAAACGTTCCGCCAGCATGTGCACGAGCGCCGCGTCGATGTTGTCGATCGACTGGCGATAGCTCGCGAGCCTGGCCTTTACTTCGGGATCAACCACGAACTTCCTCCCTCACTTCTTCTTCGGCAGGCCGGGAAGGCCCGGAAAACCGCCACCCAGACCCGGCAAGCCGCCGGGCAGCTTGGCGCCGCCGCCGAGACCCGGCATACCACCCGGAAGGCCGCTGCCCGGCATGCCCGGCATCGAGCCGGGCTTCAGGCCCGCGGCCTCGGCCTGCTTCTGCAGCGCCTCGAGCTGTTTCGGATCGAGCTTGGAAAGGTCGGGCATGCCGCCCATTCCGCCGAGCCCCATCTTGTTGGCCAGGCCGCCCATCATCTGCTTCATCATGCCGCCCTTGCCCTTGCCGCCCATCATTTTCATCATGTCGGCCATCTGGCGGTGCATTTTCAGAAGCTTGTTGATGTCGGAGGCGTCGGTGCCGGAACCGGCGGCGATGCGCTTCTTGCGGCTGTGCTTCAGGATATCCGGGTTGGCGCGCTCGGCTTTGGTCATCGACTGGATGATGGCGATCTGGCGGTCGAACACCTTGTCGTTCATGCCGGCCGCGGCAAGCTTGTCCTTCATGCCGGCCATGCCCGGCATCAGGCCCATGATGCCGCCCATGCCGCCGAGCGACTTCATCTGGCGGAGCTGATCGGCGAGGTCGTTCAGGTCGAACTTGCCCTTGGCCATCTTCTCGGCCATGGCGCGCGCCTTTTCGGCGTCGATATTTTCCGCAGCCTTCTCGACGAGAGAGACGATGTCGCCCATGCCGAGGATGCGGTCGGCGATGCGGCGGGGATGGAATTCCTCCATCTCCGTCATCTTCTCGCCGGTACCGATCAGCTTGATCGGCTTGCCGGTGACGGCGCGCATCGAAAGCGCCGCGCCGCCGCGGCCGTCGCCGTCCATGCGGGTCAGCACGAGGCCGGTGATGCCCACGCGCTCGTCGAAATTGCGGGCGAGGTTGACGGCGTCCTGACCGGTGAGGCTGTCGGCGACGAGCAGGATTTCATGCGGATTGGACTTCCGCTTGATCTCGGCCATCTCCTGCATCAGCGGCTCGTCGATATGGGTGCGGCCGGCGGTGTCGAGGATGACGACGTCATGGCCGCCGAGCTTTGCCGCCTGCACGGCGCGCGCGGCGATATCGGTCGGCGACTGGCCGGCGATGATCGGCAGCGTATCGACGCCGGTCTGGACGCCCAGCTGGCGGAGCTGTTCCTGGGCTGCCGGGCGGCGCGTGTCGAGCGACGCCATCAGCACCTTCTTCTTCTCGCGGTCGGTCAGCCGCTTGGCGATCTTGCCGGTGGTCGTGGTCTTACCCGAGCCCTGCAGGCCGACCATCATGATGACGACCGGGGCGACCGCATGCAGATCGATGCCGACGCCTTCGGAGCCCAGCATCTCGACCAGTTCGTCATGGACGATCTTGACGACCATCTGGCCGGGCTTGATCGACTTCAGGACTTCCGCGCCGACGGCCTTTTCGCGCACCCGGTCGGTGAAGGAGCGGACGACTTCCAGCGCCACGTCCGCTTCCAGAAGCGCACGGCGAACCTCGCGCAGAGCAGCGGAAACATCCGCTTCGCTCAATGCGCCACGGCCGGTCAGTCCACTCAAGATGGAGCCAAGACGGTCCTGGAGGCTTTCGAACATCGTTTCTTCCTTCTCGCGTTTCCGGGGATTTCCAGAAACGTCGGGTCTTTCCACGACAAAAACAAGGCCAAAGCCAAAAAGCACCCGAGGGCGCAACGCGCTGTCGGATGTTGACCTCCGGGCTCGGTTAAGTCGGCCCCGGTCGGCGGCTCCAAGCTTGAAACTTGTCAGCAGATCGGCGGGCTTAAACAGGAAAAGAGGCGGGGAGTCAAGGTGCGGGGCGGTTTTGGACGATAGGCAGCGGTTTCAAATGAAGTTATCTTACCGATATGAATCGTCGCAAATTTCTCAAATGGTCGGGTGTTGCAGCGATCGCCGCGCTGTTCGGTGGCGTCGCCGCGCGAGGAGCCATGGCTGCCAACAAGTATTATTCCGGTCCCGTCTCCGATCATTTCGACGGAGCAGCGTTCTTCAATCCGGGTGGGGTGGAGCCGCGTGGCGGTTTCGATCTCCTGCGCTGGAAGTTCGGCGGCGGCAATATCGCCTGGCCGGAGAGTTTTCCGAGCCCCTTTCCCCAGGCGGTGCCGGAAACCCGCATTTCGGGCGGCCGGCTTGTCGTCACCATGGTCGGACATGCCTCGATGCTGATCCAGGTCGCCGGTCTCAATATTCTGACGGACCCGGTCTGGAGCGAGCGGACCAGCCCGTTTTCCTTCATCGGTCCGAAACGGGTGAATCCGCTAGGCATCCGAATGGGAGACCTGCCGCCGGTCGATCTCGTCATCGTCACCCATAACCACTACGACCATCTGGATTTCGAAACGCTCCGGGCGCTGCAGAGCCGCGACAGGCCGCATTTCGTCACGCCGCTCGGCAACGACACGATCATCCGGACGCGGGTGCCGGACGCGCGGATCACCGTCATGGACTGGGGTGGGCGCGAGGAAGCCGCGCCCGGCATCGCGCTTCATTGCGAACCCTGCCATCACTGGTCGGCGCGCGGCATGGGCGACCGGCGGATGGCGCTCTGGGCTGCCTTCGTTGTGGAGACGCCGGCCGGCAAGATCTACCATGTCGGCGATACCGGCTTTCACGACGGCATCAACTACCGGGCGGCGAGAGAGAAGCATGGAGGCTTCCGGCTCGCCAACCTGCCGTTCGGCGCCTATGAGCCGCGCTGGTTCATGAAGGCGCAGCACCAGAACCCGGAAGAGGCGGTGGAAGGCATGCTGCTCTCCAACGCCGCCTTTGTCGCCGGCCATCACTGGGGCACGTTCAAGCTGACGGACGAGGGCATCGAACAGCCGCTCGAGGCGCTGCATGCCGCGCTCGACAAACGCGGCATCGCTCGCGAACGTTTCCGGCCGATGCGGCCCGGCGAAGCCTTCGAGGTGCCTCCCGTCTCCGCTTGAGCAGCAAAGCGGTTGCGCAAATGCGACAGCCCGCCCTCCCTTCTCCCCAGCGGGGAGAAGGTGCCCGGCAGGGCGGATGAGGGGGGCGAAGCCAAACTCCGGCGATGCGTTTGCCGCGTGTACACCCCCTCATCGCCTCGCTTTGCTCGGCACTTCTCCCCGCTGGGGAGAAGAGGGCGCAAGCCGATCCCGCTCCGTTCCCCCATATGCGTATGCGGTATGCCGAATAGCGGCGTTTGTCGTTTGGGGAAACCGGCGCACCCATCCGATCTCCCCCCTTGTGGGGGAGATGCCCGGCAGGGCAGAGGGGGGTGCACTGAGGCAAATCAAAGCCTTGGGAAAAATCGACAGGAAAAACCGCCTCCGATTTTCCCCGCCCTCCCGCCTCATGCCTACAATCCCCCCGTCCCGCATCGGATACACCGGAAGGCGTTCCGGCGAGGCGGGGCCGGCGCGGGTGTTGAGGGGAAGACGCAAAGCCTCAACCTCCGGGTTCGCGGAAAATGGTCTCCCTCCGGCGACACGGGGAGAGGTGACGGGCAACGGACCGGCCCATCGTCTCTTGATGCCCGAAAGAGCGCGCCGGGCGTGCCTGTGCGGCACACAGGGTGGCCGAACGGATGGTTTCGCCGGACTTTTCTGTCCGTCCGCGTAAAGCGGAGAGTCCGGCGGCGGCGTCATGGATCGTTGGCGATAACTCGGTTCGCCCGGGGTCCATGCGGCATTCTCGGGTTTAACCCGAGGAGAACACCGTCCGGGAAGGCCAAGGCAGAGGGACCGAAGTCGCGGACAAAAACCGCCGAACGGGGCGCTGAGAGGTGTCACCTATAAACTAACATAAGAGGCAGCTTTCAGCGCCCCGTCCGACTTGAAAATCTCAAGATCGCCAAGGGAGCATTCTGTCTTTCGTCACCCTTGGGCTTGACCCGAGGGCAAGGGAGGCCACGTCCATCTCTGGCCCACTGGTAATTCCCGCGCAATTCCGCCATATACGGCCGGGAAGCAGGCATTTCGCCCGCAATGGAATGGCGTCATGACGGAACTGGTCGAATTCGCGAAGATGAACGGGCTTGGCAACAAGATCCTGGTCGTCGACATGCGCGGCCGCGCCGACAGGGTGACGCCCGAGGCCGCGATTGCGCTGAACGGCGATCCGGCCACCCGGTTCGACCAGATCATGGCGATCCACGATCCCAAGGCCCAGGGCACCGACGCCTTCATCGACATCCTGAATTCCGACGGCTCCAAGGCGCAGGCCTGCGGCAACGGCACGCGCTGCGTCGTGCAGGCGCTCGCCGCCGAGACCGGCCGCAAGGCTTTCACCTTCCAGACGGTCGCCGGCATCCTGAACGCCGTCGAGCACGAGGACGGCACGATCTCGGTCGACATGGGCAGGCCGGTCTTCGAATGGAACAGGATCCCGCTCTCGGAAGAGTTCTTCGACACGAGCCGTATCGAGCTGCAGATCGGCCCGATCGACGCGCCGGTGCTGCATTCGCCGTCGGCCATGTCGATGGGCAATCCGCATGCGATCTTCTGGGTCGACCGCGATCCGATGAGCTTCGATCTCGAACGCTTCGGCCCGCTCCTTGAAAACCATCCGATGTTCCCGGAAAAGGCGAATATCACGCTGGCGCAGGTCACCTCGGACACCTCGCTGCGCACCCGCACCTGGGAGCGCGGCGCGGGCCTCACGCTCGCCTGCGGTTCGGCTGCCTGCGCCGCCGCCGTCTCCGCCGCGCGTACCGGCAGAACCGGCCGCACCGTGACGATCGACGTCGCCTCCAGCCCGGTCCGCCAGCCGCTCGTCATCGAATGGCGGGACGACGACCACGTGGTGATGACCGGCCCGGCCGAATGGGAATGGTCCGGCAAGGTGGATCCCACGACCGGCAGCTTCACGCGCGACGAAGAGCCCCATGATGGCGAGCCGGAGGCTCTGGTCCATTGAGCGGCGTCGAGGTCATCACCTTCGGCTGCCGCCTCAACACCTATGAATCGGAAGTGATGCGGGCCGAGGCCGAAAAGGCGGGGCTCAACAATGCCATCCTCGTCAATACCTGCGCCGTCACCGGCGAGGCCGTCCGCCAGGCCCGCCAGGCGATCCGCCGCGCCCGGCGGGAAAACCCGCATGCCCGCATCATCGTCACCGGCTGCGCCGCCCAGACCGAGAAGCGGACCTTCGCCGAGATGGCGGAAGTCGATGCCGTGCTCGGCAACGAGGAGAAGCTGAAAAGCGCCTCCTATCGCGGGCTGCCGGATTTCGGCGTCTCGGCGGAAGAGAAGCTGCGCGTCAACGACATCATGAGCGTCAGGGCCACCGCCCCGCAGATGGTGAAGCATATCGACGGCCATGTGCGCGCCTTCATCCAGGTGCAGAACGGCTGCGACCATCGCTGCACCTTCTGCATCATTCCCTATGGCCGCGGCAATTCCCGTTCGGTGCCGATGGGCGCCGTGGCCGATCAGGCTCGAAAGCTCGTTGAAGGCGGCTATCGCGAGATCGTGCTGACCGGCGTCGACGCCACCAGCTACGGCGCCGATCTTCCCGGCCAGCCGTCGCTCGGATATCTGGCGAAGACGCTGTTGAAGCAGGTGCCGGAAATCCTCCGGCTGCGCCTGTCGTCGATCGACGGCATCGAGGCGGACCGGCATCTTTGGGACCTGATCGCCGACGAGCCGCGTTTCATGCCGCATCTGCACCTCTCCCTGCAGCATGGCGACGACCTGATCCTGAAGCGCATGAAGCGGCGGCATTCCCGCGCCGAGGCGCTCGCTTTCACCGAACAGGCCCGGCGGCTGCGCCCCGAGATCGCCTTCGGCGCCGACATGATCGCCGGCTTTCCGACGGAGACGGAAGAGATGTTCCAAAATGCCGCGACGCTGGCGGAAGAGGCTGGCATTTCCTTCCTGCACGTCTTCCCCTACAGCCCGCGGCCCGGCACGCCGGCGGCGCGCATGCCGCAGGTCGATCGCGGGCTCGTCAAGGACCGGGCGGCGCGCCTGCGTGCCCGGGGCGAGGCGCTGCACCGCGCCCATCTCGACCGCATGGTCGGCACCGAACAGTCGGTCATCGTCGAGATGAACGGCATGGCGCATACGGAAAACTTTTCGCTGGTCGCGGCGCCCGGCCTTGTTCCCCGCGACCTCAAGCGCGTTATGATTACCGGCCATAACGGCAGACATCTGGACATGCAGGTGATGCCGGCCTCCGTGGCGAGCAGGGCGGCATAACCGGAACGGATTTCTCATGGCATTGGGCTTCATCAAACGAGTCTTCACCTTCGGCAAGCCCGCCGAGGAACAGGCGCCGGAGGCTGAAAAGCCGGAAAACGTCGCGGCCGTGGAAGCGGAGCTGGAACCCAAATCCCGTGACGAAGACCTGCCGGTCTCGCCGGTCGATCCGGTGGCACCGACCGAGATCGAGACCGCCGGCGGGCCTGCGGCGGATGTGGCGGCTGAGGGCGAGGACCGGTCGGCCGATGCCGCGGATGAGAATATCGAGCCGGAACCTTCGGAAGAAGAAACACCTCCGATCCTTCCTAACGCTGAAAACGTCTCCGCTATCGGCGTGGTGCCGTTGTCTCTGCTGGAGGCGGAAGCCGAGGCTGAAGATGGTGTAGCTTTTGCGGAAACACCCCCCTCTGTCCTGCCGGACATCTCCCCCACAAGGGGGGAGATCACGGATGCGCCGTCGTCTCCTACATCTGACTATAGTGACGCCTCAACGGGTTTAGAATCTGCGTTAGAGCAGGGAGCGAGCCACGATTCGATCTCCCCCCTTGTGGGGGAGATGTCCGGCAGGACAGAGGGGGGTGAGGAGCGGTCTGCGGAGCAGAGCAATCGATCCGGTGAATCGATTGCAGCGACGAACGCCCTGAGCCAAAGCGAAGGGCTGGACCGTTCTATTGAAACAACCCGCGCAGAACCCATCCTCCCCAAAGGCTTCTCCGCCTCCCGCCCGGAGCCCGCTCCCACCTTCGCCGCTTCCGCCCCGAAACTCTCCTGGTTCCAGCGTCTTCGCGCCGGCCTCGCGCGGACGTCGTCGCAGCTCACCGGCCAGATCACCGCGCTCTTCACCAAGCGCAAGCTGGACGAGGATACGCTCGAAGAACTCGAAGACCTGCTGATCCAGGCCGATCTCGGCGTCGAGACGGCCATGCGCATCACCGGGGCGCTGTCTTCCGAGCGCTACGGCAAGGATGTCACGGGTGAGGATGTCTCGCGCATCATGGCCGGCGAGATCACCAAGGTGCTCGCGCCGGTCGCGAAGCCCCTGCAGCTCGATCTTTCCCACAAGCCGCATGTCATCCTCGTGGTCGGCGTCAACGGCACCGGCAAGACGACGACGATCGGCAAGCTCGCGGCAAAGCTCTCCGGCGCCGGCCTCAAGGTCATGCTCGCCGCCGGCGACACCTTTCGCGCGGCGGCGATCGAGCAGCTGAAGATCTGGGCGGACCGCACCGGCTCGGAATTCATCGGCACCAGGCTCGGCGCCGATGCGGCGGGCTTGGCTTACGACGCCTACGAGCAGGCGCGGGCCAACGAATCGGATGTGCTCATCATCGACACCGCCGGCCGGCTGCAGAACCGCACGGAGCTGATGGCGGAACTGGAAAAGATCGTCCGCGTGCTCGGCAAGCTCGATCCCGACGCGCCGCATACCGTGCTGCAGACGCTCGACGCCACGACCGGCCAGAACGCCATGCAGCAGGTCGAGATATTCCGCAACGTCGCGGGCGTCAGCGGCCTCATCATGACCAAGCTCGACGGCACGGCGCGCGGCGGCATCCTCGTCGCCATCGCCGCCAAGCACAAGCTGCCGGTCTATTTCATCGGCGTCGGCGAGGGCGTCGACGACCTCGAACCCTTCGAAGCGCAGGATTTTGCAAGCGCTATTGCCGGTTTGACGCATTGATGACACAGAATGGCTGTTGGGCTTGGCTCGGATGAAGCCGGAGAAATTGGGAACCATGCAGACGATGGAAAGCGACGTCACGCCGACCAGGGAAGAAAAGCAGCATCCGATGCTGAAGCTGGCGCTGGAGATCGGGCCGCTCCTGGTCTTCTTCTTCGGCAACCTGCGCGGCGAATGGCTGGTCGAGAAGCTTCCGGCGCTTTCGGCGATCGGCGGTCCGCTGCTCGTCGCCACTGCGCTCTTCATGGTCGCGACCGTCATCTCGCTGGTCATCTCGAAGATCGTCTTCCATCACCTGCCGGTCATGCCCTTCGTTTCGGGCGTCGTGGTGCTGGTGTTCGGGTCGCTGTCGATCTGGCTGCAGGACGAGACGTTCATCAAGATGAAGCCCACCATCGTCAACACGCTGTTCGGCGCGGCGCTGCTCGGCGGTCTCCTTTTCGGCAAATCGCTGCTCGGCTACGTCTTCAACGCGGCGTTCCAGCTCGATGAGGCGGGCTGGAAGAAGCTGACGCTGCGCTGGGGGATCTTCTTCTTTTTCCTCGCCGTGCTGAACGAAGTGGTCTGGCGCAATTTCTCCGATACGGTCTGGGTCAACTTCAAGGTCTGGGGCACGATGCCGATCACCATCGCCTTCACGCTCGCCCAGATGCCGCTCATCATGCGGCACACCATTCCCGATCCGGCTGCGGAAACGGAAAAGTGACGGCTACCGACCTTTCCAATCCCGGTTCGTCCGCGAAGCGCTGGCTTCTCGCCGCGCTGGTCCTTTTTCTTCTGCAGATCGTCGTCCTCTATGCCATGGGCCGCATCCCGATCTGCGAATGCGGCTATGTGAAGCTCTGGGAAGGCGGGGTGAACACCAGCGGCAATTCCCAGCACCTCTCCGACTGGTACACGCCGTCCCACATCATCCACGGCTTCCTGTTCTACGGCCTCGGCTGGCTGATCCTGCGCCGCGCGCCGATGACCGCACGGCTCTCGCTCGCGGTGTTCATCGAGGCGGCGTGGGAGTTGCTGGAAAACTCGCCTTTGATCATCGACCGCTACCGCACGGCGACCATGGCGCTCGGCTATTCCGGCGACAGCATCATCAATTCGGCGATGGATACGGTCTTCATGGTGCTCGGCTTCTTCGCGGCCGCGCGCCTGCCCGTCTGGCTGACGGTGGCGATCGCCATCTTCTTCGAGCTGCTGACCGGCTACATCATCCGCGACAACCTGACCCTCAACGTGCTGATGCTCGTCTGGCCGGTGGATGCGGTCCGGGAATGGCAGTCGGCGCTGCCCTGAACAACTGATCAGCTTGCGGCGGCAGCCTTCTCGATCGCCGGCAGAAGTTCCTGCGTCAGGCTGCGCTCGTCGAAGGGGCCGACCTTCTTGTAGAGGATCGTGCCGTCCGGGCCGACCAGATAGCTTTCCGGAATGCCGTAGACGCCCCAGTCGATCGCCGCCTTGCCGTTGGGATCGACGCCGATCGCCTTGTAAGGATTGCCGAGTTCGCCGAGGAAACGCAGCGCGTTGTCGTTGCGGTCCTTGTAGTTGATCCCGACGATGTTCAGCCGGCTGTCGTCCGCCAGGGCCTTCAGGAACGGGTGCTCCTGCCGGCAGGGCACGCACCAGGAGGCGAAGACGTTGACGAGCGTCAGCTTGCCGGTGATCGCCGCGTCGGTCAGCGCCGTCGTGTTCGAGCCTTCGAGCGGCGGCAGCGCCAGCGAGGGGGCTTGTCTGCCGATCAGCGCGGAGGGAATGGCGGAGACATCGAGGCCGTTGACGTCCTGGTCGTAGAGCATCTTGCCGGCAACCCCGGCAAAGCCGATGAAGACGACGAGCGGGATCAGCGCCAGAGCGTAGCGGGCGAAACCCTTGCGTTCGGCCGGCCGGTTTTCGGCTTCCGCGCTCATGCGCTGTCTCCGGCCGTCTGCGATGAACGGCGGCGGATGCCGGAGGCTTCCAGTTCGGCCAGTTCCCTCTGGCGGGCGCGGCCGTCGAGCCACACCCAGCCGATGAGACAGAGCGTGACGAGAGCGGTCACGGCATAGGACATGGCGATGTAGAACGTGTGGGTCATGTCATGCCTCCTGTCCGCCGGCCATGCGGGCGGCCATCCGGCGCTGCGCCGTGACGCGGCGGCGCCAGATCTCGTTGCGCATCGCCATCACGTGCAGGGTGAAGAAGAGCAGCGTGAAGGCGATCGCCATGATCAGCAGCGGCCAGAGGAATTCCGGATCGATGGTCGGGCCGTCCATGCGCATCACGCTCGCCGGCTGATGCAGCGTGTTCCACCAGTCGACCGAGAATTTTATGATCGGGATGTTGACGAAGCCGACGAGGATCAGCACGGCGGAGACGCGGGCGGCGCGTGACGGATCGTCCATGGCGCGGTTCAGCGCGATGAGCCCGAGATACATGAGGAAGAGCACGAAGACGGAGGTCAGCCGCGCGTCCCAGACCCACCAGGTGCCCCACATGGGCTTGCCCCAGAGCGAGCCGGTGGCGAGCGCGATCAGCGTGAAACCGGCGCCGAGCGGGGCTGCGGCCTTGTGGGAGACGTCGGCCAGCGGATGGCGCCAGACCAGCGTGCCGATCGCCGAGATCGCCATGACCGTGTAGCACATCATCGACAGCCAGGCGGCCGGCACGTGCACATACATGATGCGCACCGTCTGGCCCTGCTGGTAGTCGCCTTCGGTCGTGAAGCTCAGATAGAGGCCGATCGCGAAGAGGATCGCCGTGATCGCCGCCATGAAGGGCAGGATGCGCGCCGCCAGCGCCAGGAATCGCGTCGGATTGGCTAGGTCGCTGAATTTGGTGATGGCGAGGCTTTCGGGCATGGAATCTTTCTAAAGTGCGGTGGCGCCTGTCATGTTGATCCTAGTCAATCAGCGGCATTCTTCAACGCCAGCGCAGCGCCGAGCGGGCCGAGTACGGTAAAAAACATCGTGATAGCCACCAAAATCAAGAAAGGCGGCATAAACGGGGCAGGATCCTCGACCGCCGCGTAGGAGGCGCTGACGCCGAAGATCAGCACGGGGATCGCGAGCGGCAGGACGAGGATCGAGACCAGCAGCCCGCCGCGCGGCAGCGCAACCGCCACCGCCGCGCCGACCGCACCGATGAAGGTGAGGGCTGGCGTGCCCACCAGGAGCGTCAGCATGGTGGCGCCGATCGCCACCTCGTCCATGTTCATGAAGAGGCCGAGGAGCGGCGAGGCGATGACCAGCGGCAGGCCGTTGCCGAGCCAGTGCGCGAGGCATTTGACGAGCACGGTGAGGACCAGCGGGTGCTCCTGCATCAGCAGAAGGTCCAGCGAACCGTCCTCTCGGTCCGTCTGGAACATCCGGTCGAGGCCGAGGAGCGCCGAGAGCAGCGCCCCGATCCAGACGATCGCCGGGCCGATGCGCGACAGAAGATTGAGGTCCGGCCCGACGCCGAAGGGGATCACCGCCACGACGGCCATGAAGAACAGGACGCCGATCAGCGCCCCGCCGCCGGCGCGCACCGAAAGTCTGAGGTCGCGGAGGAGGAGGGCGATCACTTATGCAGCCCCCCTTGTCGGGCGCTACCCCCCTCTGCCCTGCCGGGCATCTCCCCCTCAAGGGGGGAGATCGGAAAGACGCGCCAATTTCCCACATCATCAACGATACATCTCGACGCGACTATTATGTCCGGAACCATTTCGGCAATTCGGAACTCATGCGGGAGGCGAGACTTTGCTGCTATCCGATCTCCCCCCTTGAGGGGGAGATGCCCGGCAGGGCAGAGGGGGGTATCGATGGGCAGGATGCTCACCATCTCTCCTCCCCAACACCCGCAAATCCCGTCATCCGCAATTCCTTCGCATTCTCCAGCCCAAGCGGCTGGTGGGTCGCGGCGAGCACGATACCGCCTCCAGCGAGATGCGCCTTGATGAGGGCCGTGAGGACGCCTTCCGCGTTCACGTCGAGCGCCGCGGTCGGTTCGTCGAGGATCCAGACCGGACGCCGGGAGACGAGCAGTTTGGCGAACGCCATGCGGCGCTGCTGGCCGGCGGAGAGGTAGCCGAAGGGCAGATGCGTGATGCCGCCGAGGCCGACGGCCTCCGCCGCCTCGCCAACCGAAATCCCTTTGCCGCCCCGGACATCGCCGAAAAAGTCTTTCCAGAAGGAAAGGTTTTCGGAGACCGAAAGCTCCGCCTTCATCGCGTTGCGGTGGCCGAGATAGTGGCAGGCTTCGGCGGCGCGCATGCCCGATTCGGCCGCGTCGGAATGCCACGTCACCCGGCCGGTCTCCGGACGCAGCAATCCGGCGACGACACGCAGCAGCGTCGATTTCCCGGAGCCGTTGCGGCCGGTCAGGACAAGTGCTTCGCCCTTTCCGAGATCGAAGGAGATGTCCCTGAAAATCAGGTCTTCGCCGCGCCTTGCGCTCAGGGTTTCGGCCGTCAGCCGCATGCTCGGGACCTTCATCAAGGGTTTCGTGACCCCGACCCAAAAAATTGTTCGAGAAGGGGCTTCAAGTGTCTGGAACCCTTCTTAGAAATTATCTATAAGCACTGCAACCACGCCAGCGGCCGGCGTGATTTCCATCTTGCGCCGAACCTGAAGACATCAAAAATCTTCTCGTGCGGACAGCGGAAATGGTCGCACCCGCATCCTGATGTGCATGAAGTGCATAGGCGTCCGCACGCGCGTGTTGGCTCTCAGAATCAGCGGGGTTACTTTCCGTGGCAAAATCTCTCGACAGCTTCAATTGTCGTTCCGTCCTGACCGTGGACGGCAAGGACTACGTCTATTACAGCCTGCCCAAGGCAGAGCAGAACGGTCTTCCGGGCGTTTCGAAGCTTCCCTTTTCCATGAAGGTCCTTCTGGAGAACCTGCTCCGTTTCGAAGACGGCCAGTCCGTCACCAAGGAGCAGATTCTGTCCGTCGCCGAATGGCTGAACAACAAGGGCCTCACCGAAGCCGAAATCGCCTATCGCCCGGCGCGTGTGCTGATGCAGGACTTCACCGGCGTTCCGGCGGTCGTCGACCTTGCCGCGATGCGTGACGGTATCAAGGCGCTCGGCGGCGATCCGGAAAAGATCAACCCGCTCGTGCCCGTCGACCTCGTCATCGACCACTCCGTCATCGTCGACGAATTCGGCACGCCGCAGGCCTTCGCCCGCAACGTCGAGCTTGAATACCAGCGCAACGGCGAACGCTACCGCTTCCTGAAATGGGGCCAACAGGCGTTCAAGAACTTCCGCGTCGTTCCGCCCGGCACCGGCATCTGTCACCAGGTCAACCTCGAATATCTCGGCCAGACCGTCTGGACCAACGAGGAAGACGGCGAAACCGTCGCCTATCCGGACACCTGCGTCGGCACCGACTCGCACACCACGATGATCAACGGCCTCGGCGTTCTCGGCTGGGGCGTCGGCGGCATCGAAGCGGAAGCCTCGATGCTCGGCCAGCCGGTCTCCATGCTTCTGCCGGAAGTCATCGGCTTCAAGCTGACCGGCAAGCTGAAGGAAGGCGTCACCGCGACCGACCTGGTGCTCACCGTCGTGCAGATGCTGCGCAAGAAGGGCGTCGTTTCGAAGTTCGTCGAGTTCTTCGGCCCGGGCATGGACAACATGCCGCTCGCCGACCGCGCGACGATCGGCAACATGGGCCCGGAATACGGCGCCACCTGCGGCTTCTTCCCGGTCGACGGCGAAACCATCAACTACCTCACCATGTCCGGCCGCACACATGAGCGCATCGCGCTGGTCGAAGCCTATTCGAAGGCTCAAGGGATGTGGCGCGAAGGCGACGGTTCCGACCTCGTCTTCACCGACACGCTGGAACTCGATCTTGGCGACGTCGTTCCCTCGATGGCCGGTCCGAAGCGTCCGGAAGGCCGCATCGCGCTCGAAAACATCGCTTCCGGTTTCGCGACGTCGCTGGAAGGCGAATACAAGAAGCCAGGTCAGCTCAACAATCGCTATGCGGTCGAAGGCACCGACTTCGACCTCGGCCATGGCGACGTGGCGATTGCCGCCATCACGTCCTGCACCAACACCTCCAACCCGTCGGTGCTGATCGCGGCCGGCCTTCTCGCCCGCAACGCCGTCGCCAAGGGCCTGAAGTCCAAGCCGTGGGTCAAGACCTCGCTCGCCCCGGGATCCCAGGTCGTCGGCGAATACCTTGCCAAGTCCGGCCTGCAGAAGGACCTCGACGCCCTCGGCTTCAACCTCGTCGGTTTCGGCTGCACCACCTGCATCGGCAATTCCGGTCCGCTGCCGGCGCCGATCTCCAAGACGATCAACGACAAGGGCCTCATCGTTTCCGGCGTGCTCTCGGGCAACCGCAACTTCGAAGGCCGCATCTCGCCGGACGTCCAGGCCAACTACCTCGCTTCGCCGCCGCTCGTCGTCGCTTATGCGCTCGCCGGCACGGTGCAGAAGGACCTGACCAAGGAGCCGATCGGCGAGGACAAGGACGGCAAACCGGTCTACCTCAAGGATATCTGGCCGACCTCGCACGAAGTGCAGGAGTTCATCCAGAAATACGTGACCCGCGAACTCTACGAGACCAAGTATGCGGACGTCTTCAAGGGCGACAAGTACTGGCAGGCGGTCAACGCTCCGGCCGGCCAGACCTATGCCTGGGACGACCAGTCGACCTATGTGCAGAACCCGCCCTACTTCGTCGGCATGGGCAAGAAGGGCGCCGGGATCAAGGACATCAAGGGCGCCCGCGTCCTCGGCCTTTTCGGCGACAAGATCACCACCGACCACATCTCGCCGGCCGGTTCGATCAAGGCGGCTTCGCCCGCCGGTGCCTATCTCACCGAGCATGGGGTCGGCGTTGCCGACTTCAACCAGTACGGCACGCGCCGCGGCAACCATGAGGTCATGATGCGCGGCACCTTCGCCAACATCCGCATCCGCAACCACATGCTCGGCCCGAACGGCAAGGAAGGTGGCTACACCATCCACTATCCGTCGAAGGAAGAGATGTCGATCTACGACGCGGCGATGAAATACAAGGAAGAGGGCGTTCCGCTCGTCATCTTCGCGGGCGTCGAATACGGCAACGGCTCGTCGCGCGACTGGGCCGCGAAGGGCACCAACCTGCTCGGCGTCAAGGCCGTCATCGCCCAGTCCTTCGAGCGCATCCACCGCTCGAACCTGGTCGGCATGGGCGTCGTTCCGTTCGTCTTCGAAGAGGGCACGACCTGGGCGAGCCTTAACCTCAAGGGCGACGAGACCGTCACCATCGAGGGTCTCGAAGGCGACATCAAGCCGCGCGAGTGGAAGAAGGCCAAGATCACCTATGGCGACGGCACGGTGAAGGAAATCAACATCCTCTGCCGCATCGATACGCTCGACGAGGTCATCTACATGAACAACGGCGGCATCCTGCAGACCGTTCTGCGCGATCTCGCCGCCTGACGATAACAGCCACCCGCCGGCCAGGCCGGCGGGTCACTGATTTTCCACGTGAGTTAGGCTGCCCCTCACCCTGGCCCTCTCCCCGCATGCGGGGAGAGGGGACTTAAGAGTTTGCGGCCCGTGCCCTTCTCCCTGTCCCGATGTGGTGAAGGTGCCGGCAGGCGGATGAGGGGCGGCTTCCAATACCTAAGGTCTCGTGCCCTTGACCGTCGTCATCCTCATCGGAATGGCCGTCACCGTCTTCGTGACATCGCTGCTCTCGGGCATCTTCGGCATGGCAGGCGGGCTGATCCTGCTCTGGATCCTGCTCTTCCTCTACCCGGTCGGGACAGCCATCGCCATCCATGGCGTCATCCAGATGGTGTCGAACGGCTCGCGCGCCTGGTTTTCCCGGGCCTATATCGACTACAGGATTCTCGCCATCCTAGGCCTCGGCCTCGTCATTTCGAGCATCGTCCTGCTGATCGTCGACTACCAGCCGGACATTGTCGTGGTGTCGATCGCGATCGGCCTGATGCCGATCCTCGTCTGGCTGCCGGTCTCGAAGCTGCAACTCGACGCGTCCAAGCCTCACCATGCCCTCGTCTGCGGGCTGATCGCGGGCGCGCTGACGGTGGGCGTCGGCGTTTCCGGCCCGACGATCGACATCTTCTTCATCCGCACGATGATGGACCGGCGCAAGGTGATCGCCACCAAGGCTGCGGTGCAGGTGGCCTCGCACGCCACCAAAGTGGTGTTCTACTGGAACGCGGCGACCGCGCTGCCGCCGGCCGACTGGGCCTCCATCCTGATCGCCGCGCCGATCGCCATTCTCGGAGCAAGGGCCGGAAACGACATCCTGCAGAAGATGACGGACGCCAATTTCCGTGCCTGGACGCGCTGGATCGTCACCGGCGTCGGCGCCGTTTATTTCACGCAGGCATGCTGAAGCTGATTTGACGAAGTCCGCCAGAGAGCGGGATGCGGCCAAGGGAATGTGTCAGGAAGGTGATCAATTATCCGGTCCTCACCCCTTCGTGACTTTCTCTTGAGGCGGCGGGATGGTTACTTTCCGCCAGCCCGAGCGTTAGCCGTTGATCGCCCTTGATTGCCGCGGGCAATCGTGGATAACAGTTACCCTGATGAAGAGGTCAGCCACCTATGCCGTTTCGTTTCCGCTCCGTAATCCTTCTTGCGGGCCTGCTTTACGCGGGCGTCGCGCTGGCGGGGGAGGTACGGGCGCCAAAGGGCGTGGTCGAACTCTTCACCTCCCAGGGCTGCTCGTCCTGCCCGCCTGCCGATGCGACACTCGGGAACCTGGCGGCGCAGGGTGATGTGGTGGCGCTCTCCTATCACGTGGATTACTGGAACTATCTCGGCTGGACCGACACCCTGAGCTCCAGGGAGAATACCGAGCGGCAGTACGGCTACGCCAAGACGCTCGGCCGCAGCGGCGTCTACACGCCGCAGGCGATCATCAACGGCCGCGATCATGTGAAGGGAACGGATATTTCCGTCATCAACAGCAAGATCATGGAACTCGGCGCGGCAGGCAAGGGACTGATCGTGCCGGTAACTGCGGCCATGCGCGGCGACCAGATCGAGATCGAGATCGGCGCCGGCAAGGGGCAGGCGGACGTCGTGGTCGCCTATTTCACCAAGCACCAGCAGGTGGAGGTGACCAAGGGCGAGAACAGCGGCAAGAACATGGAATACTGGCACGCCGTCTATGACGTGCAGTCCGTCGGCACGTGGGACGGCCAGAGCATGAAGCTGACCCTGCCGGGCAAGCTGATGGGCAAATCCAAGAAGGATGGCTGCGCGATCCTGCTGCAGGCCTCCGGTCCCGGCGGCGAGCCGGCCGCGATCCTCGGCGCCACGATCCTGATGGCCGGGCGCAAGAAATACTGATCCAAGCCCCTGCGCGGGGCCGTCTCGTTCTTCGGGTTCAGGTGAGGTGTCGGCGGCCCGATCCAGAAACATTGGGGGGCTGGGGGTAAGGGTCAATGTACCAGACCGGGCCATATGGCGCGAGAACCGCGCCAACCAACGCAAGCAATCTCGCTTCGAAATCGGGCACTGTTTTGTTCGAAATGGGGCAAGAATAAAAACGTGCGGCCCGTCCACAGGGGAGGCGCCGGGGTTGCTTTTTCGCGACTCTCGGGCACACTGTCACACCTCTGACATTTGACGAGTTGGGAGCCTTGATGACCGATCAGCCGGAATTGCCGGGGGGCGAAAGACCCCGGGACACAGCCGTCGTCGTCAACCTCAGTGAATATCGGCAGAGCCGCGATCCCGTTCCGGTAACCTTCCACCGGCGCGAACTCGACGCGATTCTCAGAATCTACGGCCGGATGGTCGGCGAAGGGGAGTGGAAGGATTACGCGATCGACCACCTCAAGGACCGGGCGGTGTTTTCCGTCTTCAAGCGGTCGGGCGAAATGCCGCTCTTCCGGATCGAGAAGAATCCGAAGCTCGCCAACAAGCAGGGGGCCTATAGCGTGCTCAACACGCACGGCACGATCCTCAAGCGCGGCCATGAGCTGCCGCAGGTGCTCAAGGTCTTCGACAAGGTGTTGAAACTGATCGACTGATCGACCTCACCTTTGGATTGATCGCACCCGTATCCCGACCGCCTTTCGGGCAGCTCGCTTTATTCGGCAAACAGCGAGCCGGGATAGGTGTTCGGATCGGGGCTCGTGGCGGTGCCCTCGCCGAGGCTGATCTGCATCAGGACCGTGTCCAGCCATTTTCCGTGCTTGAAGCCGGTGCCTTTCAGCGTGCCGGTCATCTCGAAGCCGAGGCTTCGATGAAGCGAGACGGAAGCGGCGCTCGCGCCGCCGATGACCGCGATCATCTGCCGGAAGCCGAGCGCTTCGCAGCGGACGAGCAATTCCTTCAAAAGCGCCTTTCCGACGCCTCGGCCGCGCGCTTCCGGTGCGAGGTAGATCGAATCCTCGACCAGCCAGCGATAGGCGGGACGGGTGCGGAATGCAGAGGCATAGGCATAGCCGAGGAACGCGCCGCCTTCGCCCTCGGCGGCGATATAGGGATAGCCCTTGCTCCTGATCCCCTCGAACCGGCTCGTCATCTCCGCCTGGTCCGGCGGGGTGATCTCGTAGCTCGCGGTGCCGTTCAGCACGCTGTCGCGGTAGATTTCAGTAATGGCGGGAAGATCGGCTGGGCTGGCGTCGCGGAGGTGGAAGGTCATCGGGAAAGGGCGGTTGGTTGGGGCAGGTCGCTGGTGAGAACGGCCGAGCCTATGCCGCGTTTCGGCGGCAGGCAACAAAAAAGGCGGCCCGAAAGCCGCCTTCTTCGTATTCATTGTCCTGTGCCGTTATTCGTTGCGATTGCCGAGGAACTGCAGCAGGAACATGAAGAGGTTGATGAAGTCGAGGTAGAGCGTCAGAGCGCCCATGATCGCCTTGCGGCCCATGACGGCCACGTCGTCGCCATCGAAGTACATTTCCTTGATCTTCTGCGTGTCGTAGGCGGTGAGGCCTGCGAAGATCAGCACGCCGATCACGGAGATGGCGAAGCCGAGGGCAGACGAAGCCAGGAAGATGTTGACGATGGACGCGATGATCAGGCCGAAGAGGCCCATGATCAGGAACGAACCCATCGCGGACAGGTCCTTCTTGGTCGTGTAGCCATAGAGCGACAGCGCGCCGAAGGAGGCGGCCGTGACGAAGAAGGTCTGCACGATGCTCTGGCCGGTGAAGACCAGGAAGATCGAGGACAGCGACAGGCCCATCAGGGCTGCATAGATCCAGAAGGTCGTCTGCGCGGCGGCGACGCTCATCGAGTTGATGCGGAAGCTCAGGAAGAAGACCATCGCCAGCGGAGCCAGCATGACCACCCACTTGAGCGGGCTGGCATACAGCATCTGGCCGAAAGCCGTAAGCTGGCCGTCGGCAACCGCCATCTGCCATGTCAGGAAGGCCGCAACGCCGGTGATCGCAAGCCCGAGTGCCATCAGGTTGTAAACCTTCAGCATATAGGTACGGAGGCCTTCGTCGATCATCGCACCGGATTGCGCGCGAGTCTGCGCCATCCGATTCTGGTAGTTGTTGAAGTCAGCCATTGTTTCCTCTTTAAGCTCCGAAGTTAGTCACGGTGTCGGGCCCCCTTTGTCAGACCCAGGCGCCGCTGCGGAGCTTCAGCAAGCCTGCCGTCAAATATGATGCGAGATTGCTTCACATACAAGGGTGTCGCCAGCGAAAAACGCAAGCCGCAGGCGCGATTTAGCAACCTATGGGACGTTCATGCGGGATTTTGTCCCGAGAGTTGGCGGAAAACGCCACCTACGGGCGAGTCACAGTTCGCGGAGCACCGGCGCGGCCTTCTGGCCGAGGATCCGCCAGGTGCCGGCAAGACCGATCCCGACGGTCAGCACCAGCGAAACGGCGAGGGTGAGGAGTGCAACGTCCGGCAGGAAGGCGGACGGCATCCGCATGATCCGGCTGACCACGAACCAGGCGGAGACGCCGCCCGCGAGAAGGGCGAAGACGGCGGTCGCCGCACCGAGGATCATGTATTCGTAGGAGAAGGCGCGCATCAGCATCCGTCTCGTGCCGCCGAGGGTCTTGAGGATGACGGCGTCGTGGGTGCGGGCGCGGTTGCCGGCGGCGAGCGCGCCGGCGAGGACGAGGACGGAGGCGATGAGCGCTACGGCCGCCGCGGCACGGATCGCCGTCGCGAGCTGGCCGACGAGCTGGTCGACGATGTCGATCGCATCCTTCACCCGCACGCTGGTGATGGTCGGATAGGCGTTGGTGACCGCGCGCAGGATGGAGGCCTCCTCCTGGGCGGTGGCGGAAGGATCGGTCAGCGTGGCGAGCCAGGCATGCGGCGCGCCGCGGAAGGTATTGGGCGAAAAGACCATCACGAAATTGATGGAGAGCGATTCCCACTCGACATTGCGGAAATTGGCGATGCGGGCGGTGATGTTGCGGCCGAGCACGTTGACGGTGACCGTATCGCCGAGCTTCAGGCCGAGCTCGCCGGCCTCTTCCGCCGAGAAGGAGACGAGCGGCTCGCCGGAATAGTCGGCCGGCCACCATTCGCCCGCCGTCAGCGTCGAATTTTCCGGCAGCGTCTCCTCGTAGGTGATGCCGCGATCGCCGCGCAGGACCCAGCGGCCGGCAGGCGGCACGTTCATCTGCGTCACGTCCTCGCCGTTGAAGGCGAGAATCCGGCCGCGCAACATGGGTACCTGAGTGACGGTTCCCTCGGGCGCCTGCTGCTTCAGGACGTCCAGGAAGCCTTCGCGCTCCGATCCCTGGATGTCCACGAAGAAGAAGTTCGGCGCCTGCTCGGCGATCCGGCCGGTGAGCTGCCGGCGCATGTTGCCGTCGATCAGCGCCAGGGTCACCAGCAGGGCGAGGCCAAGGCCGAGCGAAAGCACGACGGAGGGGGTGAGGGCGCCCGGCCGATGGATATTGCCGATCGCCAGCCGCAGTGCGGGCGAGTTGACCCGCGGGCTTCTTCTCGCCAGCGCGGCGATGAGAGCGGCGACGAGCCGCAGCAGGACGAAAGCACCCGCAACCGCCGCCAGGAAGACCGACGCGACGAAGCGATCCTCGGCGGCGGCGATCGAAAGGGCGGCGAGAGCGGCAAGCGCCACGCCTGCGGCGAGAAGATAGGGCCAGGACGGCAGGCGGGCATCGTCGAACGACTGCTCGCGGAAGAGCGCCGTCGCCGGCACTTCGCGCGCGTGGCCGAGCGGCAGGATCGCGAAGGCGAAGGTGATCAGGAGGCCGAAGAGTGCGGCGAGCATCAGCGCCGACGGATAGAAGGTCACTTCCTTCGGAACCGGCAGGACGCCTTCCAGGAACTGCAGCGCCACGAAGGGCGCGACCGCGCCGACGACGAGGCCGATGACGATCCCCACGGCGGCGAGCACCATGATCTGGATGAGATAGATCAGGGTGACGACCGAAGCCGGAGCGCCGAGACATTTGAAGGTGGCGATCGTGGTGCGCTTGGCATCGAGAAACGCCCGCACGGCATTCGCCACGCCGACGCCGCCGACGATGAGCGCCGTCAGGCCGACCAGGGTCAGGAACTGCGAGAACCGATCGACGTTTTCGGTGAGCGAGGGAGCAGCGCGGTCGCTGGTGCGGATCGACCAGCCCGCGCTCGGAAACTCGCGGTTGGCGCGGGCGGCGAGCGTCGAACGGATCGCCGGATCGTCGAGCCGCACCTTGTAGGCCGTCTCGACGAGACTGCCGGTGGTGATCAGGCCCGAAGCAGTCAGGGCATCGCGGCTGACGAGGAGGCGCGGCGCGAAACCGAAGCCGTCGGAAAGGGCGTCGGGTTCGGCGGTGATCGTGCCTCTCAGGGTCAGCCGGGCATTGCCGAGCAGGAGCTGGTCGCCCTCCTTGAGGCCGAGGCGTTCGAGAAGCAGGGGAGCAGCGAGTGCGCCGAAGGTCTCGCCGTTTCCGGCGAGCAGATCGGAAAGCGGCGCGGAGGGTTCGGAGCCGAACGTGCCATAGAGGGGATAGGCGCCGTCGACCGCCTTCACTTCCACCAGCGCCTGTTCGGAACCGTCCGGCTTGCGCGCCATGGAACGCAGGCCGGTCGAGACGGAAACCTGGCCGAGGCCTTCGAGGAAGGCGCGTTCCTCACCCGTGGCTTCCCGGTTGTTGAGCTCGAAGCGGATGTCGCCCGCGAGAATCTCCTGGCCCTGGCTGGCGATGGCGCCGGTGATGGCGCGCGAAACGGAATTGACGGCGGCGATCGCGCCGGTGCCGAGCGCGATGCAGGCGAGAAAGATGTAGAAGCCGGCAAGGCCGCCGCGCATTTCCCGCAGCGCCAGGCGGAACGCGATCGAAAGACGGGGGAGCGCTCGCCTCATGCGGAGACCGCCTGGGCCGGGACATCGCCGGTGCCGGGGACGATGCTGTCGCCGACGATTTCGCCGGAGCGGACGCGGATCTGCCGCGAGCAGCGGGCGGCAAGCGCATTGTCGTGGGTGACGAGCAGCATGGTCATGCCGCGCTCGGCCTGCTTGGCGAACAGGAGATCGGCGATCTGCCGTCCCGTCTCGGTGTCGAGATTACCGGTCGGTTCGTCGGCGATCAGCACGGAAGGCGAGGGCGCGAGCGCCCGGGCGATCGCCACCCGCTGCTGTTCGCCGCCGGAAAGCTGGCCGGGATAGTGGTTAAGCCGTTCGCCAAGCCCCACCGCGACGAGCTCCCGCCTGGCAATGTCGAACGGGTTCTTGACGTTGGCGAGCTCGAGCGGGACGGCGACGTTTTCCAGCGCCGTCATATTGGCGATCAGGTGGAAGGACTGGAACACGATGCCGATGTTGCGGCCGCGGAAATCGGCCAGCGCGTCCTCGGAAAGCGTGTGAAGCGGGGCGCCGTCGATGACGATCTCGCCGCTGTCGAGGCGTTCGAGGCCGGCCAGAACCATCAGAAGCGTCGATTTGCCGGAGCCCGAGGGGCCGACGATGCCGACGGCTTCACCGGCGCGGATTTCGAGATCGATCTGCTTCAGCACATGCACGGAGGCTGCCGCACTGCCCAAGGTCAGGTCGGCCTTCGTCAGCGTGATAATGGTTTTAGTCAAATCGAACCGTCCTATATAGCGTGAAGCCTCAACCCGAATGCCGCGCCGCGGTAGCGCCCAATCTAGGAGACGGATCGTGAGTTTTAAAGCAAGCCTCCTTCACTTCATCGTCATGTCCGCGCTTGCATTCCCAGCGTTTGCGGCGGCCGCGCAGGACACCGGAAGCCGGGGCGGGGCGATTGAGCTTGTCGGATTCGGAGACAGCCTGATGGCGGGCTATCAGCTTGCACCGTCCGAATCCTATACGGCGCAGCTCGAAACGGCCTTGAAGGAGAAGGGGCACAACGTCACGGTCACCAATGCCGGCGTTTCCGGCGATACGACGGCCGGCGGGCTTTCCCGGATCGACTGGTCCGTGCCGGACGGCACGGATGGCGTGATCCTGGAGCTCGGCGCCAACGACGCCCTTCGCGGCATCTCGCCCGAGCAGTCGGAGAAGAATCTCGACGCCATGCTTTCGCGTCTCAAGGAACGGAACATTCCGGTCCTGCTCGTCGGCATGCTGGCGCCGCCGAACATGGGGGGCGACTATGCCGAGCGGTTCAATCCGATCTATCAGCGCCTGGCGGAAAAATACGGCGTGCCGCTCTATCCGTTCTTCCTCGACGGCGTGGCGACCGTCGAGGGCATGCAGCTCGAGGACGGCATGCATCCGAACGCCAAAGGCGTGGCGGTGATGGTCGAAAAGACGCTTCCCTCCCTCGAACGCTTCCTGGGGGCCATCGGGGCCAAAGAAAAATAAAGGCTTGCGCGGAACTTGGTTGCGTGATTCGCTGTTAGCGTCTGCAAAAGATTCGAGGAGGTCCCCATGCCGAGACTTTTCACCGCCCTCGAAGTTCCGCGCAATGTGGCCATGAGCCTTTCACTTCTGCGCGGCGGGCTCCCCGGAGCCCGATGGATCGACGTCGAGAACTACCACATCACCTTGCGTTTCATCGGCGATGTCGACGGCCGCACCGCCGACGAAATCGTCGACCGGCTGGACCGGATCGACCGGCCGGAGTTCCAGGCAACGCTGACGGGGATCGGTTCTTTCGGGTCGAAAAAGCCGCATTCGGTGTGGGCAGGGGTGGCTCCCTCTCCGGAGATGTACGCGCTGCAAGCGGAAATCGAGCGGATCTGCCAAAGGATCGGCCTGCCGCCCGATCCGCGCAAGTTCACGCCGCATGTGACGCTTGCCCGGCTGAAGAGCTGCCGCCTGGACGACGTCGTGCACTACCTTGCCGGCCGCGGCAATTTCTACACGGCGCCCTTCACGGTTTCCCGCTTCGTATTGCTGTCCTCCAAGGAATCGGTCGGCGGCGGACCGTATCTCACGGAAGAGGTCTTCCCGCTGCAGGACGTGAGCTACGGCCATTCCCATGCGGCCGACCGGGAACCCGTAAAGGGCCTTCTCTAACAGGAAGGCCTTGCCTGAGCGGCCGGACTCCAGGCTTGCCCGGACCATGGCCCGGGCATTCTCCCGCCGCAATTGAACTCCATTCTCGGCAAACCCATATTGGGGCACATTGGGATGTGCGACGTGAAAGGACGTCGGGCAAAGCGGAGCGACCATGGACGACGTGAAGATCGGCGAGATTCTTCTGCCGGGCGACGAGGAGACGCAGGACCGCCGGGAGCGGCAGGTGCGCGCCAGGTTTTGGCCGACGCTGAAGCGCGCGGTGCGGCAGGTCCCCTTCAGCCGCGACCTGATCGCTGCCTATTACTGTGCGGTCGATCCCGCGACGCCGATACGGGTACGCGGCACCCTTCTTGCGGCGCTCGCCTATTTCGTCCTCCCTATCGATCTCGTGCCGGATGTCTTCGCGTTCGTCGGCTTCACCGACGACATCGCGGTGCTGGCCGCCGCCTTCCGGATGATCCAGGGCCATATCGCCGACCGCCATTACGAGGCCGCCGATCTCTCGCTGGCGGACAATCCGGACATCGCTTCCGGCATGCGCGGCAAATAGTCGCAGGCTGCCTGAGATCGCTCTCGACCTGTTTTTCCTAAGCCGGCTCCTCGAGCGCCCTCCTCAGGCGTTCGAAGGCGAGCCTGATGCGCGACTTCACCGTGCCGAGCGGCAGGCCCCTGGACGAGGCAATCTCCGAATGGGTCTGGCCGAGGAAGAAGGCTGCCCTGACCAGTTCCATCTGCTCGTCGGGGATCTGCGCCAGAGCGTCGCGCACGCGCGCATCCCGTTCCTCGCTTTCAACCAGGGCATCGGCGCCCGGCGCCTCGGTCGCGAAGAAGGAGGGCTCGTGCGCCTCCCGCCGATGCCTGGCGCGGCGCTCCGCATCGATCCGGCGGTTGCGGGCGATGCGGAAAAGCCAGGTGGAGAGGGAGGAGCGGGCAGGATCGTAAAGGTGCGCGCGATGCCAGAGAACGGTCATCACTTCCTGCACCAGTTCCTCCGCTTCGTCCGGGGTCATGGACCGCCTGACGAGCCAGGATTTCAGACGCGGCGCGAAATGATCGAAGAGCATGGCGAAAGCCATCTGGTCGCGCTCATCGGCCACTCTCTTCACCAGGCCGGCGAAGCGGTCTTTGTCCTCTGAATTCATTTATTTCCGCGCAAACCTTACGATGAGATTCGTTTCATATTCGGCCATTCTAATGTCCATTGGAAGGCCCGGGTGGGAGGACAAACTCTTGCCCCAATCCTTGTGTCACTGATTGCCGAACCGCATGAGATTTCCCTGCCGAATGGGTCCTGCCGACCTGCGAGGAGAACGGCTCCGCGCATGACGGCGGCAGGTGGGATTTCATCGGATTCAAACGGCATAGTTGACGGTTTGGTAACCAGGATTAAGTCAAAATGAACCGAATCAGCATCATGCTTGGCAAGGCCCTGTCCGCGGGGGCCGCTGGAATAGACAAAACCGGCAGGAGATCATGTCTGTAAGAATAATCGCAACCGCATTGGCGCTCACACTCGCGAGCGCCGGCGTCGTTTCCGCCCAGACGCCGACCCGTATCCAGCAATTCAAGGCATGGGGTGCTTACTCGTACAAGTCGGGCAACAGCACGGTCTGCTACGTGCTTTCCGTCCCGACCACGAAGGAACCGGCGGCTGTCGACCACGGCGATATCTTCTTCATCGTTTCCCAGCGTCCGGGCCAGAACATCTCCTATGAGCCGCAGGCGATGATGGGTTATCCGCTGCAGGCCAATTCCAAGGTCACGGTCACCATCGACGGCAAGAGCTTCGTGATGTTCACCAAGGACAAGGCCGCCTGGGTCGAGAACGCGGCGGAGGAGCCTGCCATGGTGGCCGCCATGAAGGGCGGCACCAATATGAGCGTCAGCGCGGTGTCGGGCCGTGGCACCAAGACCTCGTATTCCTACTCGTTGTCGGGCATTTCCGCTGCGCTGAAGCAGATCGAGACCTGCAAATAAACGGGGTTCTGCACCGCGTTCGATGAAGGCCGGTCCCCGACCGGCCTTTTGCGTTTCGGGAAGAATAGTGACGCGGCGGCGATTTGATGATAAAGCCCCGCCTCAACGACGGTCCGGCGCTTGAAGCGTCCTGAGGACCGAGACAGGTTTCACACACAGACATGCCCTTGTCCACGCGCCGGAACGTGCGGGAACGGGCCATGTGTTCGATGGGATAGACAATGTCGGTTTCCGAGGCGATCGCCGCCCCTCTCAAGACGCCGCTCGTGCCGCGGCCGGACCTGATGTCCGGCAAGCCGTCGCTGATCGGGCTCACGCGCGAGGCGATGGCGGAGGCACTGAAAGAAAAGGGCGTGCCCGAGCGGCAGGTGAAGATGCGCGTCAGCCAGCTCTGGCACTGGCTCTATGTGCGCGGCATTTCCGATTTCGACGCCATGACCAATGTGGCGAAGGACATGCGCGAGATGCTCAGGACGCATTTCACCATTTCCCGCCCGGAGGTCGTGGAAGAGCAGATCTCCAACGACGGCACGCGCAAATGGTTGCTGCGGTTCCCGCCGCGCGGCGCCGGCCGGCCGGTGGAGGTCGAGACGGTCTATATTCCGGAGGAGGGCCGCGGCACGCTGTGCATATCGAGCCAGGTCGGCTGTTCGCTCACCTGTTCCTTCTGTCACACCGGCACGCAGCGGCTGGTGCGCAACCTGACGGCGGAGGAAATCCTCGGCCAGCTTCTGCTCGCGCGCGACCGGCTGGGCGATTTCCCCGGCCTCGATGCGCCGGCAAACGCCTTCGTGCCGGGCGGCGACCGCAAGATCACCAATATCGTCATGATGGGCATGGGCGAGCCGCTCTACAATTTCGAGAACGTCAAGACGGCGCTGCTGATCGCCTCCGACGGCGACGGGCTCTCTCTTTCTAAGCGTCGCATCACGCTGTCGACCTCGGGTGTCGTGCCGGAAATCTACCGCACCGGCGAGGAGATCGGCGTCATGCTGGCGATCTCGCTGCATGCGGTGCGCGACGAGCTGCGCGACATGCTGGTGCCGATCAACAAGAAATATCCCCTGAAGGAGCTGCTGGAAGCCTGCCGCAAGTATCCGAGCCTGTCGAATGCCCGCCGCATCACCTTCGAATACGTGATGCTGAAGGACGTCAACGACAGCCTGGAGGACGCCAAGCTGCTGGTGCAGCTCCTGAAGGGCATTCCGGCCAAGATCAACCTCATCCCGTTCAATCCCTGGCCGGGCACCAACTACCAGTGCTCGGACTGGGCGCAGATCGAGAAATTCGCCGATTTCATCAACCAGGCGGGTTACGCCTCACCGATCCGCACGCCGCGCGGCCGCGACATTCTCGCCGCGTGCGGCCAGTTGAAGTCGGAGTCGGAACGCATGCGCAAGACCGAACGGCTCGCCTTCGAGGCGATGATGATCGCCGGCCACGGCGAGGACGATTGAGACTTCCGATAAAAATTTTCCCGGGCATGTCGATCCGCTTGCATCCCGTTCGTTATCGGTCACCATCGCAATAGGGCGATTGGTTACCGAGGAGACGGACAATGAAATACATGGCGCTGATCTATGTGAATCCCGACACGCTTACGCCGCCGGATTCGCCGGAATTCGGCAGGATGATGGGCGGCTATCAGATTGCCAACGAAACCTACAAGAGGGACGGTGTCTGGGTTGCCGGCGACGCGTTGCAGCCGGCGACCACGGCAACGACGGTGCGCGTGCGCAACGGCAGGACCGAGACCATGGACGGCCCCTTCGCGGAGACAAAGGAGCAGCTCGGCGGTTTCTACATCTTTGATTGCGCCGATCTTGATGAGGCGATCAAATATGCCGCGATGATACCGCATGCCGCCACGGGCTGCGTCGAAGTGCGGCCCATCATGGTCTTCGATCGCTGATGAGCGCGAGCCCGGCAGGGGCTCCGGTTGCCGAGGCGATCGACAGGATCGCCCGGCAAGACGGCGGACGCCTCCTTTCCAATCTTGTCGGGTCGCTGCGAGATCTCCAGCTTGCTGAAGACAGCTTGCAGGATGCGCTCGAATCCGCACTCGTCCATTGGAACAGGAATGGCCTGCCGGCGTCGCCAGCTGCCTGGCTGATGCAGGTCGCCCGCCGGAAGGCGATCGACCGGCTGCGGCGCTCCGCCAATTTCCGGGCGAAATCAGCGGAGATCGCCCACCTC
Organism: Neorhizobium sp. CSC1952; assembly: GCF_030378245.1. Taxonomy (NCBI): domain Bacteria; kingdom Pseudomonadati; phylum Pseudomonadota; class Alphaproteobacteria; order Hyphomicrobiales; family Rhizobiaceae; genus Neorhizobium; species Neorhizobium sp. CSC1952. The sequence goes on from NZ_CP128416.1 coordinate 2,257,488, forward strand.
ATCGAAATGGAAAAGCAATCCGCCGCAGCGGATGAACCGGACCAGATCGGCGATGAGCGACTCAAACTGATTTTCGCATGCTGTCATCCGGCGCTCGACCGGAAAACCTGCGTGGCTCTCACGCTGCGCTCCGTCTGCGGGCTCAAGACCGAGGAGATAGCGGATGCCTTCCTCGACGCTCATGAGGCTATGGCCCAGCGGCTGGTGCGCGCCCGTCACAAGATCGCCAAGGCGGGCATTGCCTACGAGGTCCCGGGGCAGGACGGCTGGGCAACGCGCCTGGAAAGCGTGCTCGCCGTCATCTACCTGATCTTCAACGAAGGATACGCGTCCGCGGGCGACCGGCATATCCGCGCCGATCTCTGCGACGAAGCGATCAGGCTGGGCCGGCTGTTGACCGAGCTTCAACCGGGCGAACCGGAGATCGAGGGGCTGTTGTCGCTGATGCTGCTGCATCATGCGCGGCGGGCTGCGCGGATCGGCGCCGCCGGCGAGATACTGACGCTTGAGACGCAGGACCGGAGCCTCTGGGACAGGGCCGGGATCCGGGAGGGAGTTGCGTTGGTCGAACGGGCACTGCAGCGCGGCCGCCCCGGAGCCTACCAATTGCAGGCAGCGATCATCGCCGTGCATGCGGAGACGCCGAGTTTCGCAGAAACGGACTGGCAACAGATCGCCCTGCTGTATGGAGAACTCGCCCGCACCGCAGACAATCCCGTCTACGAACTCAACCGCATCGTCGCGCTTTCCTATGTGGAAGGGCCGGTCGCAGCGCTGGCTCGCCTCAGGCCCATCGCCATGGCCCTGGTGCAGTATCAGCCTTTCTACGCCGTGCAGGCGGATCTGTTTGCCCGCGCCGGGCAGCCGGATCAGGCAAGGCTTGCCTACCGCCGGGCCATAGACCTCTCGCAATCCGATTCAGAAAGACGGTTTCTCTCAGGTTGCCTGGAGGCGCTTCCGGGCGGGCCGGCCGGAACGTGATCCCTATCGCGCCTGCGTGAAGAAGATCTTCGCGGCGAAGATCGAGAAGACGCCGGCGAAGGTGTAGTCGATGCCGCGCAGGACCTTCGGGTTGGCCTGCAGCCAGCCGGCGAGCCAATCGGCGGCGAGCACGACGATGAGGTTCACCGGCATGCCGATGACGATGAAATAGATGCCGAAGAAGATGAGCTTCCCGGTGACGGCCGGATCGCCGGCGGTGACGAACTGCGGCAGGAAGGTCATGAAGAAGATGATGACCTTGGGGTTCAGGATGTTCACCCAGAAACCCGTGGAGATGTTGGCGAGCGGGCTGCTCGTCGTCCGCTCCATCTTCTCGACGGAAAAACTGGAACCGAAGCGGATCGCCTGGATGGCGAGCCAGAGCAGATAGGCTGCCCCGCCCGTCTTCAGGATGAAGAAGGCCGTCGGCGACGCGGTGATCAGCGCCGAGATGCCGAACGCCACCAGCAGCGTATGGCAGACGATGCCGAGACTGGTGCCGACCACGACGAAGAGCGCCGGACGCCGCCCCTGCGCCAGCGCGCGGCTGATCGACAGCGTCATGTCCGGTCCCGGCGTCAGCGCCAGAAGCAGGCCCGCGGCGGTGAAGGCGAGGAGGGTCGGAAGGCTCGGCAGGAAATCCATGGGCGTGCTCGAAAAGCCGGATGAGGAATGTCCCATTTACCCGGCTTTCGAAGCGATGCCAATTCATTCGATCAGCGTTTGGCGATGAATTCCTTCGACGCCTCGGCAAAATCGGGATGCCAGCGCGACAGCGGCGGCCGGTTCTCGACGATGTCTCCCGCCGCCCAGAGGATGCGGCGTTCGTCGGTCGAGCGGTCCACTTCGTTGTCCGGGCACAGGATATAGAAGTCGCCGCGCTCGAGGCTCGTCAGCATGAATTCGACGGTCTGTTCCGCCGTCCAGGCGCCAGCCGGCTTTTCGGTGCGGTCGCGCCTGGTGATCCCGGTGTAGACGAAGCCGGGGATCAGAAGATGCGCCGTGACGCTGCAATTCGGCGTATTGCGCAGCTCGTGCTGCAGCGCCTCGGTAAAGGCCTTCACGCCGGCTTTCGCGACATTATAGGCCGGATCGCTGGGCGGCGTGGTGATGCCTTGCTTGGAGCCGGTGTTGATGATGAGCGAAGGTTCGCCATGGGCGATCATGCCCGGTCCGAAGATACGGCTGCCGTGGATCACGCCGAGAAGATTGACGGCGAAGACATTGTCCCAATTGGACTGAGGGCCGAACAGGGCGCTGCCCGGCTGGATGCCGGCATTGTTCATCAGCACGTGCACGCGGCCGAAACGCTGCAGGACGGCGCGTTCCAGGGCGGCGATCTCATCCGGCCTCGATACGTCCGTGCCGATCGCGGCGACGTCCGTCTCGCCGTTTTCGGCAAGGGCTGCGACTTCGCGGCAGGCATCCGAAAGGCGGTCGCCTTCGAGATCGGCAAGGACGACCGTAAGCCCCATGCGGGCGAATTCCTTCGCGGCGGCCAGGCCGATGCCGGAAGCGGCACCGGTGACGACGGCGACATTTTCCTTCTTCAGAGCGGGATGAGTAACGGCCATAAAAGTCTCCTCTATGACGCTGCTGTTCAAAGGTGCGGCGGGATATGGTACCCTGATCAAAACCTGTCAACATGACAAGGGCGTCACATGGAGCCGGTTTATGGGCAAGATGACATCGATCACGGTGGATGAGGAACTGACGGCCTTCATCGCCAAGCAGGTGAGCGACGGCAACTATAGCTCCGCAGATGAAGTCGTGGAAGCAGCACTGCGGCTTTTGCGCGACAGCGAGGATGGGCTTGAAGCCATCCGGGCCGCCATCGACGAGGGCGAAGCATCAGGCGAGCCGGAACCTTTCGATGCGGAAGCGTTTCTGCAGGAGATGCATCGCAAATATGGCGCCTAAGCGATATCGGCTATCGCCCCAGGCCAGAAAAGATCTTGAGGGCATCTGGCTCTACACTTTCAAGACATGGTCCCGAGTGCAGGCCGACGGGTATTATGACGAATTGATCGCGGCTGTTGCAGATTTGGCGAACGGCTCCAAACGCGGAAGAATGATCGACAATATCCGGTCCGGCTATCTCAGCCTGTCTTACGGTTCGCATTTCATCATCTACAAACAAGGCGCAACCGGAATCAACGTCGTCCGCATCCTGCACCAGCGGATGAACATCAGCCGCCATCTCTGACCGGCTTTACCCGGTTTTTCTTGCGTGCCCGGAGAAACTCGCTAAAAGTTCCGCAATTCCCGATCCGGCAGGTTCTTCAGGCCCGCCGCCACCCGCAGACGGACGTAATCGACATGGCACTCCCGAAAGACGTAAAGAAAGTCGTTCTCGCCTATTCCGGCGGCCTCGACACCTCGATCATCCTGAAATGGCTGCAGACCGAACTCGGCGCCGAAGTGGTGACCTTCACCGCCGATCTCGGCCAGGGCGAAGAGCTGGAGCCGGCCCGCAAGAAGGCGGAAATGCTCGGCATCAAGGAGATCTATATCGAGGACGTGCGCGAAGAATTCGTGCGCGATTTCGTCTTCCCGATGTTCCGCGCGAATGCCGTCTACGAAGGCGTCTATCTGCTCGGCACGTCGATCGCCCGCCCGCTGATCTCCAAGCATCTCATCGATATCGCCCGCAAGACCGGCGCCGATGCGATCGCCCACGGGGCGACCGGCAAGGGCAACGACCAGGTGCGTTTCGAGCTTTCGGCCTATGCGCTGAACCCGGACATCAAGATTATCGCGCCGTGGCGCGACTGGTCGTTCAAGAGCCGCACCGACCTGCTTGAGTTCGCCGAAAAGAACCAAATTCCGGTGGCCAAGGACAAGAAGGGCGAAGCGCCTTTCTCCGTCGACGCGAACCTGCTGCACTCCTCGTCCGAAGGCAAGGTTCTCGAAGACCCGGCGCAGGAAGCACCGGAATACGTGCACATGCGCACGATCTCCCCGGAAGCCGCGCCGGACAAGGCGACCGTCATCAAGGTCGGCTTCAAGCGAGGTGATGCGGTTTCCATCAACGGCGTCGCCATGTCGCCGGCAACGCTGCTCGCCACGCTCAACAATTACGGCCGGGACAACGGCATCGGCCGTCTCGACCTCGTCGAGAACCGTTTCGTCGGCATGAAGTCGCGCGGGGTCTACGAGACCCCCGGCGGCACGATCCTGCTCGCTGCCCACCGCGCGATCGAGAGTATCACGCTCGACCGCGGTGCTGCTCATCTCAAGGACGAGCTGATGCCGCGCTATGCGGAGCTCATCTATTACGGCTTCTGGTTCTCGCCGGAGCGGGAGATGCTGCAGGCGCTCATCGACAAGAGCCAGGAGCATGTGGAAGGCGAAGTGACGCTGAAGCTCTACAAGGGCAATGTCATGGTCATCGGCCGCGAGAGCGGGAAGTCGCTCTATTCCGACAAGCTCGTCACGTTCGAGGACGACCAGGGCGCCTACGATCAGAAGGATGCGGCGGGCTTCATCAAGCTCAATGCGCTGCGGCTGCGCACGCTCGCCAAGCGCAACCTCGCCAAGTAAGCCGCGAACCTACCGGATCACGGAAGCCCGCTCCCGGAAACGGAGGCGGGCTTTTTCATGTCCCCGACGCCGGGCGGCTGGTGATCCGGAAGCCGATGTAGCCGAGAACGGCGATGATATGCATGGCCGGGATGATGATGCCGAAGGCCGGCAGCGGCGAGCCGATCGAGGCGGCTGCGACACCGCCCAGGAAACCGGCGCCCATCTGGATGAAGCCCATCATCGCCGAAGCCGAGCCGGCGATATGCGGAAAAGGAATGAGGCCGGCCGCGGTCATGTAGGGCGAGACGAAGGCAATGCCGAAGGCGCAGAGCGCCACAGGCCCCATGACGGACAGGAAGGTCGGGCTTAAGAAAAAGACCGAGAACGCCATGATGATGCCGCCGGCGCCGCTGAACATCAGCCCGACGACGGGCGCGCGTTCGGCCGGCAGCCATTTGGAGATGACCCGGAGACAGACGGATCCCATCAGGAAGAAGCCGGATTGCATCAGCATGCTCATGCCGAACTGGGTCGGCGTGAGCCCGACCTTCTCGATCAGGATGAAAGGCAGGACGGCCGCCTGCGCATACATCGAGCCGACGGCGCCGGCGAGAACGAGCGCCGTGAAGAGGAAGCGGGGCAGTGCGACGATTTCCGCATAGGCCTCGAGAAGGCGAAGCGGCTTCAGGCGGCTTCTGTCCGGTACCGTCGTCTCCTTGAGGCAGACGGTCGACAGAAAAATCAGGAGCGCGCCGAAGCCGACCATCAGCAGGAAGACCGATCGCCAGCCGAAGGCGGCCAGAGCGAGGCCGCCGACCGTCGGTCCAAGCGACGGGCCGATCGCCAGGATGATGCCCATCGTGTTGATGATGCGGGCCGCGTCTCCGCCGTTGAACTGGTCGCGAACGATGGCGCGCGACACGGTGATGCCGACCGAGGCGCCAATCCCCTGGATGAGGCGGCCGGCGAGAACCCATTCCACCGTCGGGGCGAAGGCGGCGAGCAGCGAACCCGCAAGATAGATCAGCAGGAAGCTCAGCGATGCCGTCTTGCGGCCGAAGGCGTCCGATACGGGACCGGCGACGAGCTGCGCCAGCGCGAAGCCCGCGAAATAGAGCGACAGCGACATCTTGATCGCCGCTTCGGTGGTGGCGAAGGCATGCACCAGTTCGGGCATGGCCGGCGTATAGATCGCCATGGAGATGGGGCCGATCGCCGTCAGCAAAGCGCCGATGATCGTGGTGCGGCGCTCGCTCATCAGCGCGGGTGTGCGGGGCATGCTGTCAGCCTTCATCGGATGCTGTCTGGGCTATTTGGGAAAGGCTGAGGGCCTGAAGATTGGTGTTGAACGCGGCCAGCGTTTCCCGCAGGGCACGGTTGTTTTCCTCGCTCAGGCCCTCGGTCGCCTGGACGAGGATGACGTTGAGCTCCTTCCGGACCGATGCGATCATCTCTTCGGACGTCTCCGTGAGGGTTATCCGCTTGGCGCGGCGGTCGAGGGAGCATTGCTGCCTCTCGATCAGCCCCAGTGACTGGAGCTTGTCCAGATAGGCGCAGAGCGTCATGGGTTCGACGCCCATGCGGGCGGCGATGTCGAGCTGGCGGCTGCCGTCCACGGCGGCGATGTTCAGGAGCGCGCGCGCCTCGCCGGGCGTCAGACCGAGACCGGCTTGCGCAATGCGCCGTTCGAAGGCCGTGCGGAGGAGGCGTGCGCTGTCGACGATCAGAAAACCCAATGTGTCCATATCCGGTCCGGCACTCACTCTTCGACGGAGCGTTTCATAAGGCACCCTTACTATCTTTCCGATGGGAGGCAAACGGAAAACAGGCACAGGGTTTGCATTGACAGCGGCAAAACCCGCGGCGAGATTGTCGCAGCCTTTCCGATGGAGCAAATCATGTCGTCCTCGCTGCTTGCCGGCGCCTTTCTCGCGGCGCTCGCCTACACGCTCATTCCTGGTCCTGCCTTCCTGGCGCTTCTCGGCATCGGAGCGGGGCAGGGGCGGCAGGCCGGGGCCCTGTTCATGGGCGGGCACCTGGCCGGAGACATCCTCTGGTCCTCGCTGGCGCTGGTGGCGATCATCGGCGCGAAGACGATCGGCACCACCTTCTTCGACGTGCTCGGCGTCGTCTGCGGCCTCTATCTCGGCTGGATCGGCTGGAGCGCGCTCAGGGCAAGGCCGAAGGAGGACGGCGGTTCTTTGGTGACGGTCGAGAAGCCGCTCCGCCGCGGGCTGATCTTCGGGCTCACCAACCCGAAAGGCTATCCGGTGGCGCTCGCGACATTCACGGCGCTGCTCGCCGGCTCGTCGGATGCCCTCGATTTTTCCGGGCTGCCGATCCTGCTCGCCGTCTCGCTGCTCGGATTCCTGACTGCGGATATCGTGCTTATCGGCATTATCGGCGCAGGTATCGTGCGCCGCTTCTACCGGAAACATGAGAGAGTGATCGTCCGGCTTTCGGGCCTGCTTTTCATCGGCTTTGCCGTGCAGGCGCTCTGGCATTCGGCACCGGGCCTCATCGGCTACCGGCGCGCCTGAACGAACGGACCAGCGATTCAGATTTCCAGGAAAGCCATGACCGAGCGCAGGACATCGGCACGATGCGCATCGCCAAGCGACATGGCGATATCGAGCTGATTGCGGTAATAGTCGTGGAAGTCGAAGCCGGTCTCGTCGGTGACTTGCGAAAGGTCGATCACCTGTCCCTGGGCATCGACCGCATGGTGCGGGAGTTCTTCCGACAGCGTGATATAGGTTTCCTGGTCGATCTTGCCGGCCTGATAGTTTTCAAGGGCGAGCGCGCGAAGGTCCCGCGGCGAGATCGCCGAGAAATCGACCGGCGATTCATCCGTTTCGGGCACCTGGAAGATAATCTGGCCGTGCCGGTTTTCCTGTTGCTCAGGTTTCTCGATCCTGTTGTTGTTTCGAGAATTTTCCCGTTGCAGCAAGTTGGCAGACCAGCGCAAGGAAGTGATTTCCATGGCTATATCCCGAGTCACCGGATACTACGGGAAAAGTACCTGCGGATGCTGCACCGCGTCAAATGGTTAATGACCGTTAATTGTTGTGCATGATTTCTTGCCGGAAATCGAAATGACCGAGCGCATACCCATTCCTGCCGCCTTCTCCTATATGAAATGAGACGCATCGTTCTGAAGGATATCTGCATGTCTTCCAATCTTCCGCTGAACCCCGCCCTCGTGGAATGGAACGGCCATCATGGACTGCCGCGTTTCGATCAGGTGAGGGACGAGGATTTCGCGCCCGGCTTCGATGCCGCGCTCGCCGCCCACGAGGCGGAGATCGATGCGATCGCCAACAATCCGCAGGAGCCGACATTCGAAAACACCGTCACGGCGCTGGAGATCGCCGGCGACGGGCTTTCGCGGGTTTCGGCGCTCTTCTGGGGCAAGGCCGGCGCTCATACGAACGAGACCATCCAGGCACTGGAGCGGGAGATCGCGCCGAAATTATCCCGCCATTATTCGAAGATCGGCACGAATGCCGCGCTTTTTTCGCGCATCGACACGCTGTGGGAGAAGCGCGGCGAGCTCGGCCTTACGGTTGAGCAGGAACGGGTGCTGGAGCGCCACTGGAAGGGCTTCGTGCGTGCCGGCGCCAAGCTCGAAAAGGCGGATCAGGAGCGGCTCGCGGATATCAACGAAAAGCTCGCGGGCCTCGGCGCGAAGTTCGGGCAGAACGTTCTCGGCGACGAGAAGAGCTGGTCGCTGAAGCTTTCAGAGGAAGCCGAGCTCGACGGCCTTCCGCCGTTCGTGCGCGACGCCATGGCGGCAGCCGCGCGCGAGCGGGGCGAGGCGGACGGTTATGTGGTGACGCTGTCGCGCTCGATCATCGAGCCTTTCCTGACCTTCTCCACGAGACGGGACCTGCGCGAGCAGGCTTTCAAGGCCTGGGCGGCGCGTGGGGAGAACTCCGGAGACACGAACAATCTCGGCATCGTCCGTGAGACGCTGGCGCTGCGCGCAGAGAAGGCGAAGCTGCTCGGATACGAGAATTTCGCGGCCTACAAGCTCGACAACACGATGGCCAAGACATCGGAAGCGGTCAACGCGCTGCTCCGTCAGGTCTGGGAAAAGGCCCGCTCCAAGGCGCTGGAGGAGGAAACGAGCCTCGGCGGCCTCATCGCCGAAGAAGGCAGGAACCACCCGGTCATGCCGTGGGACTGGCGTCACTATGCGGAAAAGCTTCGCGAGCGGCTGTTCAACTTCTCCGAATCCGAATTGAAACCCTATCTGCAGCTCGAAAAGGTGATCGAAGCCTGCTTCGACGTGGCCGGCCGGCTGTTCGGCATCACGGCCGTCGAGGTGAAGGGCGTTGCCGCCTATCATCCGGACGTGCGGGTTTTTGAAATCCGCGACAAGGACGGTGCGCTGAAGGCGCTCTTCCTCGGCGATTATTTCGCCCGGTCGTCCAAGCGGTCCGGCGCCTGGATGAGCTCCTTCCAGTCGCAGCACAAGCTGGCGCTGAAGAACGGCGCGAAGGGCGAGCTGCCGATCATCTACAACGTCTGCAATTTCGCCAAACCGGCCGAAGGCAAGCCGGCGCTGCTTTCGCTCGACGACGCCCGCACGCTGTTCCACGAATTCGGTCATGCGCTGCACGGCATGCTGTCGGATGTGACCTATCCCTCGGTTTCCGGAACCGGCGTCGCGCGCGACTTCGTCGAACTGCCCTCGCAGCTCTACGAGCACTGGCTGACCGTGCCGGAGATCCTTGAAAAATACGCCGTGCATTACGAGACCGGCGAGCCGATGCCGAAGGCGCTGCTCGACAAGGTGCTCGCCGCCCGCACCTTCAACGCCGGCTTCGCGACGGTGGAGTTCACCTCTTCCGCGCTGGTCGACATGGCCTTCCATACGCGCGGAGCGGTGGACGACCCGATGGCGGTGCAGAAGGAAGTGCTCGACGAGATCGGCATGCCGGCCTCGATCGTCATGCGCCACGCCACGCCGCATTTCCAGCACGTGTTCTCTGGCGACGGATACTCGGCCGGCTATTATTCCTACATGTGGTCGGAAGTGCTGGACGCGGACGCCTTCTCCGCCTTCGAGGAGACCGGCAATGCCTTCGATCCGGTCATGGCCCGCAAGCTCAAGAACAATATCTATTCCGTCGGCGGGTCGATCGATCCGGAGGAGACCTACAAGGCTTTCCGCGGCAAGCTTCCGGACCCTCAGGCCATGCTCAAGAAAAAGGGTCTGGCGATGGTGGAAGAGCTTGCCGGCAGCGACGCCTAGTTGAGTGGGTTTTCGGAAAGCCCGGGCCTGCTCTACCGATGGATGCGACAGGTTGTCGTCTCCTGTGTGAGCCCCGCCGGGCCTGTCACATGACTGTCACGGAACCTTAATAAGCAACCGGCATCGCCCCTCACCGATGCCGGTTCTTCCATGACGCCTCAGCCTCCAGCGACCGATGCCGCCGTCTCGACGGCCGGGGTGGAATTGCATTACGGTGCGACGCCGGTGCTGAAGGGCATCGACATATCGCTTGTCCGAGGCAAGACGCTGGCGCTGCTCGGGCCTTCCGGCTGCGGCAAGACCACGTTGCTGCGGCTCATCGCGGGGTTGCTGGCGCCGACCAGGGGTTCCGTCTCGATCGCCGGGCAAGTGGTCGCCGATGCCGCGACCGGCGCTTTCGCGCCGCCGGAGAAGCGCAATCTCGGCATGGTCTTCCAGGATTACGCGCTCTGGCCGCATCTGACGGTCGGCGGCAACGTCTCCTTTCCGCTTGAAATGCGCAGGCTGGGGAAGGCCGAGCGCCAGGGCCGGACGATGCGGGCGCTGGAACGCGTCGGCCTCGCCGCCTATGCGGACCGACGCCCCAGCGATCTTTCCGGCGGCCAGCAGCAGCGCGTGGCGATCGCCCGCGCCATCGTCGCGGAGCCGCAGCTCATCCTCTTCGACGAACCACTGTCCAATCTCGACCGGGAGCTGCGCGAAAACATGGTCGGCGAACTTGCCGAGCTGATCGCGAACCTCGGATTGACGGCGATCTATGTCACCCACGACCACAGCGAGGCCCTGACGCTGGCCGACGATGTCGCCGTGATGCGCAGCGGGCTGATCGAACAGCTCGCCTCCCCCGATGAGCTCATCGAAAAGCCCGCAACGCCGGAAGTGGCGGATTTCCTGCGGCTCGGCGGGATTGCCGACCTCGAACACCGCGACGGGGTCTGGGTCTTCAAAGGCAGCGACGTGGCGCTGCTCCGGGGAAGCGGCCATGCCGGCGCAACCGCGCGCGTCCTCATCCCCGTAGCCTCGATCACGCCCGGCGAGATTTCGCCCGGACGGCTCGCGGCAACGGTGCTGCGCTCGCAGTTCCGCGGCGATGGGCATCTGGCAACCGTCTCGCTCGTCGGACCCGCAGATATCGAGCTGCAGGTGCTCAGCCATACGAAGCTTCGGCCGGGCGAGGGCATCGGCCTTTCGATCGATCCGAAGCGGATCCGCTGGTTCGGCACACAAGTTCATTCATCCAAAGAGGAGAGTTTGGAACATGCTTAAATCATTGAAGAACATTACTTTCGGCGTTTTCGCCGCTGCCCTGATGGCGGGTGTCGCGCACGCCGACATCACCGTCTATACCGCCGGTCCGCAGAGCCTGATCGACAAGCTCTCGGCCGGCTTCACCAAGGAGACCGGCATCAAGGTCAACGTTTTCCAGGCGACCACGGGCAAGGTCATGGCCCGTATCGAAGCGGAAGCTTCGAACCCGGTCGTCGACGTTCTCGTCTCCGCTTCCTGGGATACCGCAACCGATTTCGCCAAGCGCGGCTGGCTCGTTTCCTACACCAGCCCGAATGCCGCCAAGGTGCCGGATTTCCTGAAGACGGAGACGGCCGTCGCGCAGGGCATTTCGGCGCTCGGCATCGCCTGGAACACCAAGAGTGGCACGCCGAAGCCGGCCGAATGGGCCGACCTCACGAAGCCGGAATACAAGGACCTCGTCAACATTCCGGACCCGGCCCAGTCCGGCTCGTCCTTCGAACTGACCGCCGCGCTCGCCGGCCAGGATAATTTCAAGGTCTTCAACGACCTGAAGGCCAACGGCGCGATCATCGCCGGTGCCAATGCCGAAGCGCTGAACCCGGTCCTGCAAGGCGCCAAGGCCGCCGTCTTCGGCGCTGTGGACTACATCACGCTCAATTCCAAGGCCAAGGGCGAGAATATCGACGTGATCTTCCCGGCTTCCGGCACGGTCATCGCGCCGCGTCCGGCGATGATCCTCAACTGGTCGAAGAACCAGGACGAGGCCAAGAAGTTCATCGACTACATGCTTTCCGACGAAGGCCAGAAGGCCGTCGCCGGCGAAATGCTGATGCCGGCCCGCACCGACATTCCGGCCAACCGTCCGCTGATCAGCGATCTGAAACTGCTGAAGTACGACACCGCCGCCGTCTACGGCAAGCGCAAGGAAACGCTGGCCGAGATCACCAAGATCTACGGCGGCAAGTAAGGACCGGTGAAATGAAGGCGAACGGTATCGGCGGTGCGGCCCCGGCCGCCTGGCTCGCGATCGCGGGACTGACCGTCGTCGTCGCCGTTCCCTTCGTCGCCGTGGTGCTGCAAGGCATCTTCCCCGATCTCGGACAGGGCTCGTTTTCGGGCCCTTTCTCCTCGTTCCTTTCGACGCTCGGCGACAGCGCACTGATCGGCATGGCGGGCAATACGATCCTGCTCGGCGGCTGCGTCGTGCTCGCTTCAGCCCTCGTCGCGGTGCCGCTCGGTGTCTTCCGGGCGCTCTACCGAATTCCCTTCGCGCCGGTCTGGGACGTCCTGCTGCTCGTCCCTTTCATGATCCCGCCCTATATCGCGACGCTCGGCTGGATCATGACGCTGCAGCCGCGCGGCTATCTGCAGCAGGTCGCGGGCTTCAATCTCGCACCCTTCCTCTTTTCCCTGTTCGGCATGACGCTCGTCATGGCGTTCAACACGTTTCCGGTAGTCTATTTCGCCGTCTCCCGCACCGTCGAGGCCGTCGGTGCCCGCTATGCGGATGTCGGCCGGGTGTTCGGCGCCACACCGGCGCGCGCCTTCTGGCGGATCACCCTGCCGCTTTCCGCCCCCGGTCTCGCCGCGAGCCTGATGCTCGTCTTCGCGGCGGCGATCGAGGAATACGGCACGCCGGCGGCACTCGGGCGCCGCGCCGGGTTTCAGGTGCTGGTCACCGGCATCGACTTGCGTATCACCGACTGGCCGATCGATCTTCCCGGTGCGGCGATCCTCTCCATTTTGCTCGTCGCCATGTCGCTGGTCACGTTCCTCGCGCAACGGTGGATCCTGTCGCGGCGGTCGTATCAGACGGTCGGCGGCAAGCCGACGGACAAGGACAAACGGCCGCTCGGTGCGCTGAAGATGCCGGTGATGATCGCCTTTGCCGTCGTTTCCTTCCTGGCGACGGGCGTTCCGCTTCTGGCGATCCTCGCGACCGCTCTGTCGCGGACGATTTCCGGCGGGCTGGCGCTCGACAATATCAGCCTCGCCAATTTCATCGCCGTCTTCAGCAACAGCGCCGGCGCGCTCTCGGCGCTCGTCAACAGTTTCTCGCTCGGCATCGGCACGGCGCTGATCACCGGTCTGGTCGGCGTGATGGCCGCCTACACGGTCGTGAAGACGAAAATCCGCGGCCGCATGGCGATCGACGTCATGACCATATTGCCGAACGCGCTGCCGGGCATCGTCGTGGCGGTGGGCCTGATCCTCGCCTGGAACATGCCGTGGCTGCCGGTGACGCCCTACAATACGGCCCTCATCCTGCTGCTTGCCTATTGCTGCATCCTGCTGCCCCAGCCGGTGCGCTACACGACCGCCGCCTTCCAGCAGATCGGCGACAATCTGGAGGCGGCGGCGCGGGTGTTCGGCGCGAGCGGCCTGACGGCCTTCCGGCGCATTCTCCTGCCGCTGGTCTTTCCGAGCCTTGCATCGGCCATGCTGCTCGTCTTCGCGCTCGCCTCGCGCGAACTGGTCGCCTCGGTGGTCATCGCGCCCGTCGGCATGCAGACGATCGCGACCTTCATCTGGCGGCAGTTCGAGCAGGGGTCGATCGGGCTCGGCATGGCCATGGCCTTCATCGCAATCCTCATCACCACGCTTCTGCCGCTGGCGCTCTTGATGCTCCTGCGACGCAGCGGCCTCGTGGCGGAATAGAACGTGTCGGCCGCTCGATTGCAATTATGGCGGCATCCCCTTTCGCAATTGCGAAAAAAAGGATATGAGCGCGCCAACGAAATATGGCGCGTCCTCCCGTTCATCGCGCCGCAGCCTCAGAGATCTTGAATATGGCACTTCGCAACATCGCGATTATCGCGCACGTTGACCATGGGAAAACGACCCTTGTCGACGAACTCCTGAAACAGTCCGGTTCGTTCCGCGAGAACCAGCGCGTCATGGAACGCGTGATGGATTCGAACGACATCGAAAAAGAGCGCGGCATCACCATCCTCGCCAAGGCGACTTCCATCGAGTGGAAGGACACGCGCATCAACATCGTCGACACGCCCGGCCACGCCGACTTCGGCGGCGAAGTCGAGCGCATCCTTTCGATGGTGGACGGCGCGATCGTTCTGGTCGACGCCGCCGAAGGCCCGATGCCGCAGACCAAGTTCGTGGTCGGCAAGGCGCTGAAGGTCGGCCTGCGCCCGATCGTGGCGATCAACAAGATCGACCGTCCGGATGCCCGCGCCGACGAAGTCGTCAACGAGGTGTTCGACCTCTTTGCCGCGCTCGACGCCACCGACGAGCAGCTCGACTTTCCGATCCTCTACGGTTCCGGCCGTGCCGGTTGGATGAATTTCGATCCGGCGGGCCCGACCGACGAAGGCCTGGCGCCGCTCCTCGACCTGGTGGTCAAGCACGTTCCCGAGCCGAAGGTCGAGGAAGGTCCGTTCCGGATGATCGGCACGATCCTCGAAGCCAACAACTTCCTTGGTCGCATCATCACCGGCCGCATCGCCTCCGGTTCGATCAAGCCGAACCAGAGCGTCAAGGTTCTCGGCCAGGATGGCAAGCTGATCGAGCAGGGCCGCATTTCCAAGATCCTCGCCTTCCGCGGCATCGAGCGCCAGCCGATCGAAGAAGCGCATGCGGGCGACATCGTCGCGATCGCCGGCCTTTCCAAGGGCACGGTCGCCGATACGTTCTGCGACCCGTCCGTGACGGAAGCCATGCAGGCACAGCCGATCGACCCGCCGACCGTCACCATGTCCTTCATCGTCAACGACAGCCCGCTCGCCGGTACCGAAGGCGACAAGGTGACCAGCCGCGTCATCCGCGACCGCCTGCTCAAGGAGGCCGAAGGCAATGTCGCGCTGAAGATCGAGGAAAGCGCCGACAAGGATTCGTTCTTCGTGTCCGGCCGCGGCGAACTTCAGCTCGCGGTGCTGATCGAGAACATGCGCCGCGAAGGCTTCGAGCTCGCCGTTTCGCGTCCGCGCGTCGTCATGCACAAGGACGAGACCGGCCAGCTCCTGGAGCCGGTCGAGGAAGTGCTGATCGACGTCGACGAGGAATATTCCGGCACGGTCGTGCAGAAGATGTCCGAGCGCAAGGCCGAGATGGTCGAGCTGCGCCCGTCGGGCGGCAACCGCGTCCGTCTGGTCTTCTACGCGCCGACCCGCGGCCTGATCGGCTACCAGTCCGAGCTTCTGACCGATACGCGCGGCACGGCGATCATGAACCGCCTGTTCCACAGCTACCAGCCGTACAAGGGCGAGATCGGCGGCCGCGTCAACGGCGTGCTGCTCGCCAACGAAGCCGGCGAAGCGGTGGCCTATGCGCTGTTCAACCTGGAAGACCGCGGCCCAATGATCATCGATGCCGGCGAGAAGGTCTATATGGGCATGATCATCGGCATCCATTCCCGTGACAACGACCTCGAAGTCAACGTGCTCAAGGGCAAGAAGCTGACGAACATCCGCGCTGCCGGCAAGGACGAGGCGGTGAAGCTGACGCCGCCGATCAGGATGACGCTGGAACGGGCGCTCTCCTGGATCCAGGACGACGAGCTCGTCGAGGTGACGCCGAAATCCATCCGCCTGCGCAAGATCTATCTCGATGCGAACGACCGCAAGCGTTACGAAAAGTCGAAGATCGCCGTAGGCTGATCCAGGCGCATTTGAGGCCCTCGAAAACCCCGGCAGCAATGCCGGGGTTTTTTCTTGTGCCTTGGCAAGGCACGGACTTGTGGCAAAGGTTAAAAAGGCGTTAACGTCCTCTCAGTCGTCCACATTAGAAGTCTGTGGGCAATCCGCCCTACCCCGAAAGGGGGAATGGCGGATCGGCCACGGCAGGACCTAAAGTAGCGTTATGAAGACGTTGTCGATCGATGTCCGCCGGGCGGAACCGGAAGATGCGCGAGCCATCTCGGAAGCGCACCGGGAGGCGTGGACCCAGGCCTATGCCGGGCTCATTCCTTACAAGCCGCTGACGCAGATGCTGGAGCGCCGGGGCGAGGCCTGGTGGCGGAAGGCGACGCGCGGCCCGGCGACATTGCTGGTTCTGGATGTCGCGGGCGAGATCGCCGGCTATGCGACGATCGGCCTGAACCGCGCCCGCGCCCTGCCGCAGGACGGAGAGATCTACGAGATCTATCTCCGTCCCGAATTCCAGGGCATCGGGCTCGGCCGGCGCCTGTTCGGCGAAAGCCGCCGGCTTCTAAAGTCGCTCGGCTGCGACGGGCTCGTCGTCTGGTGCCTCGAAGACAGCGAGCACGCGACGCGCTTCTTCCGCCGGCATGGCGGCGTGGATCTCGCCGAAGGCATGGAGGATTTCGGCGGCACGCAGCTCAGGAAGGTCGGCTTCGTCTGGCCTTGACCGAAAGGTCGCCCGAGATGGCGAGGCCTGGGTCGCCTTCTCATTTTGCAGCGCCGCGGGCGGGCTAACATTCAGCCCAAAGCCTTGTTGCTTTGCAGCATGATTCCCGCTATCCGACGCATAACTTTGTCGAACTGATCGAGGAAAAGAATGCGTATCGATGCGATTTCCGTTGGCAAGAATCCGCCTGATGACGTCAACGTCATCGTCGAAGTACCGGTCGGCGGTCATCCGATCAAGTACGAGATGGACAAGGAAGCAGGCGCGCTCGTCGTCGACCGCTTCCTCTACACGCCGATGACCTATCCGGGCAACTACGGCTTCGTGCCGCACACGCTGTCGGAAGACGGCGACCCGATCGACGTCCTCATCTGCAACACCCGCCCGCTCGTTCCGGGCTGCGTCATCAACGTCCGCCCGATCGGCGTGATGGTCATGGAGGACGACGGGGGCAAGGACGAAAAGATCCTTGCCGTGCCGGTGCCGAAGCTGACGCGCCGCTACGACAAGATCGCGAACTATTCCGACCTGCCGGAAATCACGCTGAAGCAGATCGAGCATTTCTTCGAGCACTACAAGGATCTCGAGCCCGGCAAGTGGGTCAAGATCGGCGGCTGGCAGGATGTCACCGTGGCGAAGAAGCTGATCCTCGAAGCCGTCGAGCGCTACAAGGCGCAGAAGTAAGCTTCAGCCCTTCGAGAGGGCCGTCAATTTCGCTTCCAGATCCTCCGGGTCGCCATCGATCCGGAGGATTTTTTTGCGCGCCGTTTCGCCGGAAACGATCGAGATGGAGGACTTGGGAAGACGAAGCGTTCCGGCGAGCAGCAGGATCAGCGCCTTGTTGGCCTTGCCGTCCTCCGGAACCGCCGTGACCCGCGCCTTCAGGAAGGTCTCGCCGTCGGCCGCAGTCTCCATGCCGTCGACGCTATTGCGGCCCGCGTTCGGCGTCAGCCGGACCGCGAGCCGCACATGATCGGAGTGCCTGCTATGCGGGGCGCTCAAGCGAACAGCGGGTAGATCGACGTCCACATCAGCGAACGGACGAAGAAGATGATCAGGAGGAGGATCACCGGCGAGATGTCGATGCCGCCGAGGTCCGGCATGAAGCGGCGGATGGGGCGAAGCGCCGGCTCGGTCACGTTGTAGAGGAAGCGCCCGATCGCGTCCACGAACTGGTTGCGCGAATTGATGACGTTGAAGGCATAGAGCCACGAAAAGATGGCGCTGGCGATCAGCACCCAGGTGTAAAGGTTCAAGGCCAAATCGATGGTCTGAAACAGGGCGAGCATTCACGTCTCCATTTCTTTGTTGACAGACATGTAGACATTGGCGAACTAACGGGCAAGTGCCGCCCACCGGCCTCGTCCGAATCATGTTTAACGTGCGGCGGGCGCGATGCCGGCTTCCGGGCCGGCTTCCGGCTTCGCTGAAAGTTGCTGTCCCATGTCCATTCCTGCCTCGGGCGATCGTTTCGCCGCCTTCCGGCATACGTCCTATACGCGTTTCTTCTTCGCCCGTTTCCTTTCCGCCTTTTCGATCCAGATCATCAGCGTCTCAGTCGGCTGGCAGATGTACGACGAGACGCGCAACCCGCTCTATCTCGGCCTGATCGGGCTTTTCCAGTTCCTGCCGTCGCTGCTCCTGATCCTCGTCACCGGATCGGTCGCCGACCGCTATAACCGCCGTGCCATCATGGCGATCTGCATGGTGGTCGGCGCGCTCTGCGCCGCTGCGCTTTTGTTGCTTACCGTCACGCATTCCTTCACGCCGTGGCTGGTCTTCGCGATCCTCATCGTCTTCGGCATCGAGCGTGCCTTCATGGGGCCGGCCGTGCAGTCGCTCGGGCCGAACCTGGTGCCGGAACAGGACCTGCCGAATGCGATCGCCTGGAATTCGTCGTCGTGGCAGACGGCGGCGATCCTCGGTCCGGTGGTCGGCGGCCTGCTTTATGGGGTCAGCGCCGTCGCCGCTTACATGGTCGCGTTCGTCTTCCTGGTGCTGGCCGGCCTTCTGGTCTTCATGATCCCGAAACCGGCGCAGAGGAATGCGGCCAACAAGGTGAGCTGGGGAGAAATCCTGGCCGGTTTCCGCTTCATCTCCGGCGAGAAGGTCGTGCTCGGCGCGATCTCGCTCGATCTGTTCGCGGTGCTGCTCGGCGGCGCCGTCGCGCTGATGCCGATCTTCGCGCGCGATATCCTGGATCTCGGTCCCTGGGGTCTCGGCATGCTGCGTGCGGCTCCCGGTGTCGGCGCGATCGCGGTGGCGATCTATCTTGCCTTCCACCCAATCCGTCATCATGCGGGATTGGCGATGTTCATCGGCGTGGCGCTCTTCGGGGCCGGCACGCTGATCTTCGGCCTGTCGGCCACCCCGTGGCTTTCCATTTCGGCGCTGATGCTGATGGGCGCTTCCGACATGATCTCGGTCTATGTGCGCGAGACGCTGATCGCGCTCTGGACGCCGGATGAAGTGCGCGGCCGCGTCAATGCGGTCAACATGGTCTTCGTCGGCGCGTCGAACGAGCTCGGCGAATTCCGCGCCGGCACCATGGCCTCGATCTTCGGCGCCGTGCCGGCGGTCGTCATCGGCGGGGTCGGCACGCTCGCGGTGGCGGTCATCTGGTCGCTCGGGTTCCCGAAGCTGCGCCGGATCGACAGCCTCGATGCGCCCGACCGCTGACGCCGGCGGTCAGCCGGCCTGAAGAGCCTGTCGGCGCGGCGTTTCGGTCCTCGCTCGCGCGGTTTCCGGACGTTCGAAGACGATGTCGAGGAAATTCCAGAGCCAGTCCTTCAACGGCGCATCGAAGATCATCCGGCCTTCGAGATGCTCGCGGCCCTTCTGGGCGTTCGGCATGATGAAGCGGTGTTCGCCGTGCACGACCCAGCGCTGCATCATGGCGCGCGTCAGTTCCGCATGGAACTGCAGGCCCCAGGCATTGTCGCCGCAGCGGATCGCCTGGTTCGGATAGGCATCGCCTTCGGCCAGAAGCTGGACCCCGCGAGGCGCGTCGAAGCCTTCCTTGTGAAAATGGTAGACCATCTTCGGCCAGTGCATCAGCAGCCGGCCATGCTCCGTCGGGCGCAGGGGATACCAGCCGATCTCGGTGAGGCCGTCCTTGTCCGGCGCAACGGTGCCGCCGAGATGCCGCACCATCATCTGCGCGCCGAGGCAGATGCCGAGAAAGGGCTTGTTCTCCTTGAGCGGAATGCCGATCCAGTCGATTTCCGCCTTCACGAAGGGATCCGGATCGTTGGCGCTCATCGGTCCGCCGAAGATGACGGCGCCGGAGTGGCCCGCCATGGTTTCCGGGAGCGGATCGCCCAGGACGGGACGGCGGATATCGAGGGGGAAACCTTTGTCGATGAGCATCTGGCCGACGCGGCCGGGCGAGGAGCGCTCCTGGTGCAGCACGATCAGCACGGGAAGCTTCTTGGTACGTCGGGAAGGAAGCATCAGCATTCTAAATCCTCAGTCTCCTCCCTGATCTCCTCCCGTTGCACGCGCCGCCGCCTGCTGGCGCTGCAGAACCCTGTCGCGCGCCGAGACGCCCAGAAGATCGGCGATCCTCCAGATCACATGATCTTCGATCTCGTTCCGCTGGCCGTCCGCATAGACGATGTCCCAGAGGATGCCGAGAAGTTCGATTCGATCCTCTTCGTTGACGAGATGCTTTCTAAGATCGGAAGTAAAACGGTAATAGTCAACCGCCTCGCTGCCGGCCTGGTGGCCGACCTCGATCAGAGCCTTCAGGCGGTCCTCGCCGAGATCGTAGCGCTCCCGCAGCAGATCGCGGAATTTTCGCTGCTCCTCTTCGGAGACGTTGCCGTCAGCCTCCATGACCTGGAAACAGAGCGCCACGAAGGCGACGCGCGGATCGTCCGGCGCGAACTCCTTCGAATGATGCGATGACGCAAGCGTATGGAGGAAGGCCTGAATGCGGTCGAGCATGTTGAGCGAGGCCTTCTCCGTCTCAGAAGAGCCGGAGCCTCGTCGGAGACTGCGCGGCATCGGGATCTTTCACACCCGGATCATCCGGCGGACGGCCGAAAAATGGAACCGGCTCCTCCTCACTTTCCGTCGTTTTTTCCGTCCCTGACTTCACATTCGCGGGTGCTGGTGTTTTTGCTGCAACAGCTAAGTCCTTCTTTGCGGGCTTTGCCGCTTCAGGCGAGGGGACGGCCTCGACGATGATCGGCCGCGGCGGTTCATCCGTCTTTGCTTCGCCGACCGGCGGCAGGCTGGCGATCGCCTCGTCGGCGGCGAGCGAACCTTCCTCGACCGGACCTTCCAGCTGGCCGAAGGGGGCCTTCCATTCGAAGGCATCGAGCCTTCCGGTGACCGGCGAAAGCGGCAGCCACTTTTCCGAAACGAAGCCGTCGGCAACCCAGGCCGGGTCGCGCGGGGCGCGCAGCGCCTGCGCCATCCAGTGGCGGACGCGGCCCTGATCCCCGGTTTCTCCCTCCTCGATGTCGGCCAGCAGAAGATAGGCGCTCTCGCGCGGCTCGATGCGGGCAGCGGCTTCCGCCTTGGCGCGCGCCTTCCTGAATTCCTGCGCATCGAGCGCGGCCTGCGCGACGGCCAGCAGCGATTCGACATTGTTCGGACGCAGCGCTTCGAGTTTCTCGGCGCGCTTCAAACGATCGACCGTGCTGTCGCCGCTGCGGGCACGGACATAGGTGTGGGCGATCTCCGGATGCGGCCCGAGCTTCCAGACGCCCTCCAAGGTCGAGGCCGCCTTGCGGACATTGTCCTCGCGCAGCCAGGCCTTGGCAGCGATGACGGCGGCGGGCACCAGATCCTTGGCAAGCTTCAGCGCCGCCATGGCATCGTCGCGGGCGCTCTTCGGATCGCCTTCCAGCCGGTCGCCGGCCTTGGCGGTCAGAAGCACGGCCTTCAAGCGGTCCGCCTTGGCCTTGTCGAGGACGTTGGCCATGCGCTGCTGGTCGAGCAGGCGGATCGCATCGTCCCAGCGGCCGGCCTGGCTGCGGGATTCGAGCGTCGCCTGGGCGGCCCAGGGCAGGTAGGGCGCGTGTTCGACGGCCTTTTCCGCATATTGCCGGGCCGCCTCGTTGGCTCCAAGCCGGCGCGCCTCCATGTAGAGGCCGCGCAGGCCGAGTTCGCGCGTTTCCGGATCCTCGGTCATCTGCTCGAATTTCTGGCGCGCTTCATCGTGCCTGCCTTCGATGAGCGCCGTCTGGGCTTCGAGCAGGTGGATCAACGGCTCCTGGTCGGCGCTCAAGAGGCCGCGGGTGCGCAGGCTCATCTTGCGGGCGAGCACCGAATTGCCGGCGCCGGCGGCGATGAGGCCGGTCGAAAGCGCCTGATAGCCGCGGTCGCGCTTGCGGGCGCGGAAGTAGCGGCGAACCGAATAGGGCGAGGTCCAGATCACGCCTGCGATCCACCAGAGGATCATCGCCACCGCCACCAGGGCGACCACGATCGTGGCGGCGACCATGATGCTCGTCTCGATGAGATGGTCCTGCCAGGTGATGGAGATGAGGCCGGGGCGATCGGCAAGCCAGGAGAAGCCCCAGCCGAGAGCCAGAACGACGACGAGGAAAAAGAAAAGTCTGATCATCCGGTTCCGTGGTCCTCAGCCTTGAGTGCCGGCGACGGCGCGCGTCAGCGTTCCGCCCACGAGATTTTCCACCTGAATGCGGGCATCGAGCTTCTGCCTGAAATCGCGCGAGACCGCCTTGGCAGGTTCCGGCAACGCGTCCCATTCGTGGGCGGCCGTCTGGAGGTCGCCTTTCTTCAGGCCTTCCTCCATGCGTGCCACGACGGCTTCCGGCGTATCGCCCTCGACATCGCCGACGCGGCGCACCTTGACGACGGACATGGCGGACGACAAAAGCCGCCCGGCAATGCCCTGGTTGGGGTCCGGCTGGACAGTGACGGCTTCCAGCATCGCATCGGCGACCCGCGGGAATTCCCGCTGCAGTTCGGCGCCGGAAGGCACGCCGGCCGCACCGAATTTCTGCAGCTCGGCGATGGCCGGATCATCGCCGGCGACGCTTGCGAAGGTCTGAAGCTCCGTCTCGAACGGTCCGCCGCGATCGATCGCCGCCTTCAGCGCGGCGGCAGCGACGGCGCGTGCCACCTGCTGTTCCGGCCCGCGGTCGTTGAGCTTTGCTTCGGCCGCACCGACTCGTTCCTCGAGCTGGACATTGTTGCCCGCGGTCGATTCGACGGCCGAGCGGAGGAGTGCTACGTCGTCTTTCAGGGCGGCAAGCGCCTGCTCGCTGGACGTATCCGGGGCTTTGGCCGAGGCTTCCAGCGCTGCGACGCGGTCGGCGAGAGCGGTATCCGGCGAGGCAGGCCGGTTTCTCAACGTCTCCAATTCCTGCCGCAGCGTCGCGATTTCGGAGGAAAGGGCGGATGTATCCGAAGCCGGGGCCGGGGCCGGCGTGGCGCCGGGAAGATAGCCTGCATATTGCATGCTGCCTGCGAGCAGCAATGCGACGATGCCGCCGAAAATGCCCGAAGCGACAAGCGTGGAGGTCGCGGGGCCGATGCGCTGGCGCCGCGCCGGCGTCGGCTCCGGTTCGGGGGCAACCGTCGCGGGTTCGGGCCGCCTCGGAGTTTCGGCCGCGGTTTCCGTGTCGAACGGCGGCTCCTCGGGCGCGGAGGGTTCCGGGACGGGTTCGTCAGTGGCGGAGGCCTCCTGCACAGGCTCCTCGGCAGGCTCGGCTTTTGCGGGCTCCTCGACGGTTTCCGATGCTTCCGCCGCCTGCTCGACCGGCGTTATCGGCTCGTCCGTGTCGTTGCTGCGGACCGGCTCCGCGACGGCATCCGATTCCTCGGCTGTGAGGTCGATCGTCACGGGTTCCTTCTCTGCCTTCGACCGGCGGGGCGGTTTTTCAGATACCATCTCGACCTCTTCTTGCATGCGCTCACGGAAAACTAGTCGGTGGGTGGTTGGAAGAAAAGGGGCGGGCGGGATTTTGCCGCGGCCCATCGGCTAAAGAAGGGCGAAAAGCCCGTCTTCGTCAGGGCGATCGGCGATCTTGATATTTCCATGAAAATTCTGCGGCACGGCATCCGCCACGTTGTCGCTGAGGCAAAGGAACCGCGTAGAGGCGAGAGCGGAGGCATGCGGTGCGGCAAGATCGGAAAAGAGCCTCGCGCTTTCCCGGGAATAGAGAAGCACCGCATCCGGCGGCGGGCGGAGCAAGATCCGGCGGACGGTGGTCCCATCATAGGCAACCGGCGCCATCTCATAGATTTCCGCCGTCGCGAAAGGCACTTTCCCGGCCTGCAATCCGTCTTCGAATGCCGCAGAGCGCGGCGTTCCGGTGAGATAGAGCACGGGAGCCGCAAGCGCAGGCGCTTCGCCTACGATGAGTTCGGCAAGCTCTGAGCCCGTGCCGGGCCCGGTTCGGACGCGAAAAAAGCCACTTTCCCTGGCGGCTTTCGCCGTCGCATCGCCAACCGCGTAGATCGTCTTGCCAAGATGCTGTGCAAGCTTTTCACCAAGGGAGGCAAGAACCCGCATCGCCTCGGCGCTGGTGACGGCCAGCGCGGCATGCGGCTGTTTCAGCGCCAGCTCCGCGGCTTGCGGATGATGGACGGCCCTGGTGAGCGGCAACAGAACCGGTTCGTGACCGAGGCCCCGCAGCCGTTCGGCCGTCCGGCGGGCGGAGTTTTCCGGGCGGGTGACGAAGACCCGCAAGGGCTCAGCTCCAGCTCTCGAAGAAGCCGGAGCCGGCGGCGGCCCGCACGGCTTCGCCCGCCTGGCGGCCGAGCGTCTCGGCCTCGGTGCGCTTCCCCTCCACCTCGATCGAATGCTCCTTCCGCCCGTCGGGCGTCAGGATCAGGCCTAAGAATTTCAGGCGGTCGCCTTCGCAGACGGCGTAACCGCCGATCGGCGTGCGACAGGAGCCGTCGAGGGCCGCAAGGAAAGCGCGCTCGCAGGAAACCGCGTCATGGGTCGGCCGGTCGTTGATCGGGTCGAGCAGGGTGTCGATCCCGGCGTCGCCGATGCGGCTTTCGACGCAGATCGCGCCTTGCGCCGGGGCGGGCGGGAAGTCGGCGGGATCGAGAAGTTCGGTGACGACGTCTTCCTTGGAGAGGCGTTTCAGGCCGGCATAGGCGAGCAGGGTGGCGTCCACCTGGCCCTCGTTCAGTTTGCGGAGCCGGGTATCGACGAGCCCGCGGAAGGTGATGACGCTGATATCCGGGCGGATGCGGCGGATCAGCGCCTGGCGGCGGAGAGAGGACGATCCCACGGTGGCGCCGTCGGGAAGGGCCGTCAGCGTCGGCGCGGTGCGCCCGATGAAAGCGTCGCGAAAATCCTCGCGCGGCAGATAGGCGGTCAATTTCAGTCCGTCGGGAAGCCTGGTCGGCATGTCTTTGGAGGAGTGCACGGCGAAGTCGAGATCGCCGGAGAGAAGTCCCTCCTCGAGTTCCTGGGTGAAAAGGCCCTTGCCGCCAAGTTCGCTCAAAGAGCGATCGGTGATGCGGTCGCCGGTCGTCGACAGGACGACGATTTCGAACATTTCCTCCGGCAAACCATGCGCGGCCATCAGCCGGGCGCGCGTTTCGGAAGCCTGGGCGAGCGCCAGCGGGCTCCCCCGCGTGCCGATCCGGAAAGGTTTTGTTTGCATCCGCGTCATTCCATTGTTACCGGAGGCTTCGTAGACCGGATTATCCGGCATCGCAATCAACGAAGTCGGACCCATTGTCCCATGGCGACCTTTCTTCGCATCCTCGGCATCGAAACCAGCTGCGACGAGACCGCGGCGGCGGTCGTCGCGCGCCATGAGGACGGCCGCGGCGAAATCCTCTCCGACGTGGTGCTGTCGCAGCTCGACGAGCATAGCATGTATGGTGGCGTCGTGCCGGAGATCGCCGCACGCGCCCATGTGGAGGCGCTGGACGGGCTGGTCGAGGAGGCGCTTCACCGCGCGGACGTCTCGCTCGACGAGATCGATGCGGTGGCGGCGACGTCCGGGCCTGGCCTGATCGGCGGTCTGATCGTCGGCCTGATGACGGCGAAGGCGATCGCGCGCGCCGCCGGCAAGCCGCTGCTGGCCATCAACCATCTCGAAGGCCATGCGCTGACGGCCCGGCTCACGGACGGGTTGTCCTTCCCCTATCTGATGCTGCTCGTTTCCGGCGGGCATACGCAGCTCGTGCTGGTGCGCGGCGTCGGCGAATACGAGCGCTGGGGGACGACGATCGACGACGCGCTGGGCGAAGCCTTCGACAAGACGGCGAAGCTGCTCGGCCTGCCTTATCCCGGCGGCCCGGCCGTCGAGAAGGCGGCGCAGACCGGCAATCCGGACCGGTTCTCCTTCCCGCGGCCGCTGGTCGGGGAGGCGCGGCTCGACTTTTCCTTTTCGGGTCTGAAGACGGCAGTCCGCCAGGCCGCGACAGAGATCGCGCCGCTTTCCGATCAGGATGTCGCCGATATCTGCGCCTCGTTCCAGAAGGCGATTTCCCGCACGCTGCGCGACCGGATCGGCCGCGGGCTGGTGCGGTTCAAGCAGGAATTCGCCAATCTCGACGTCGATCCGGCGCTTGTCGTGGCGGGAGGCGTCGCCGCCAACCAGGAAATCCGCCGGACGCTGCAGGAACTCTGCCTGGAGCATGGTTTCCGGTTCATCGCCCCGCCGCTCAGGCTCTGCACGGACAACGCGGCGATGATCGCCTGGGCGGGGCTCGAACGCCTTGCGGAGGATTTTCCGGCCGATCCGCTGGAAGTCGCGCCGCGTTCCCGCTGGCCGCTCGATAAGGATGCCCAAGCCCTGCTCGGCTCCGGCAAGCGGGGTGCCAAGGCATGAGCGGTCAGGAACGTATCGTGGTCATCGGGGCCGGTGCTTTCGGCACGGCGCTCGCGGCCGTCATTGCGCTGGAAGGCCGGCATCCGGTGACGCTGGTCGGCCGCGATCCCTCCCTGATGAGCGACCTGCGCGACGACCGGGTGCACAACGCCTCGCTGCCGGGCGTGCCCCTGCCGGATGCGCTTGAGTTTTCCGCCGAGCCGGACGCGATCGGCGAGGCGAGCCTCGTGCTCTTTGCCATGCCCTCGCAGGCGCAGGCGGATGCGGCAAGACACTATGGTCCTTACCTGGCTAAGGACGCGGTCGTCGTCACCTGTGCCAAGGGGATCGACAAGGCCTCCGGCCGGTTGCTGACGGAGGTGCTGGAGGCGGACCTGCCGCATCACCCGGTTGCCGTTCTTTCCGGTCCCGGCTTTGCGGCCGATATCGCGCGGGGGCTGCCGACCGCGATGGCGCTCGCCGCTCCGGATCAGGCTCTGGCCGAGCGGCTCGCCAATGCGCTATCCGGCCGGACCTTTCGCCTCTACGCCTCGACCGACCGGATCGGCGTGCAGCTCGGCGGCGCATTGAAGAACGTGCTGGCGATCGCCTGCGGCATCGTCGAGGGGGCGGGGCTCGGGGACTCGGCGCGGGCCGCGCTGATCTCGCGCGGGCTTGCGGAAATGTCGCGGCTGGTCGAAGCGATGGGCGGCAGGGCCGATACGGTGCGCGGGCTTTCCGGCCTTGGAGACCTCGTGCTCACCGGCACCAGCCATCAGTCGCGCAACCTCCGTTTCGGCATTTCATTGGGCCATGGCGAACCGGCCGATACGGTGGGCGGGCCGCTGGTCGAAGGGGCCTTCGCGGCGTCCGTCGCAGCGCAGCTTGGCCAGAAATTTTCCGTTGAGCTGCCGATCACCGATGCGGTGGCGGCGATCATCGACGGCAACCTCGACATCCGCACGGCCATGGAACGGCTGATGACCCGGCCGATCACCACGGAATAACGATAGTTTAGTTAATCGCGCATCTTGTCCGAAAACCGCCTCACACTTTCGGGATGCGCTCTTAGGAGAGACCGATGCTGTTTGCCTTCCTCTGCACCGACAAGCCAGGACATCTGAACGTCCGCATGGAAACCCGTCCGACGCATGTGGAGCATCTCAATAAGCTCAATGCCCAGGGTACGCTGAAGTTCGCGGGTCCCTTCCTCGACGACGAAGGCAAGCCGAACGGCAGCCTCGTGGTGGTGGAAGCCGCAGACATGGCCGCCGCCCGGGCGATCGCCGAAGCAGATCCCTATTACCTTGCCGGCCTGTTCGAGAAGGTCGAGGTCAAGGCCTGGAACTGGGTCTTCAACAAGCCGGCGGAGTGAGGCGACAGATGGCGTACTGGCTTTACAAATCCGAGCCTTCCTCCTGGTCCTGGGAACAGCAGAAGGCCGCCGGGAGCAAGGGCACCGAATGGACCGGCGTGCGCAACTATCTGGCGCGCAACAACATGCGGGCCATGAAGATCGGCGACAAGGGCTTCTTCTATCATTCGAACGACGGGCTGGAGATCGTCGGCATCGTCGAGGTCTGCGCGCTGTCGCATCCCGATTCGACCGCCAAGGACGATCCGCGCTGGGACTGCGTCGATATCCGCGCCGTGACGGACATGCCGAAGCCGGTGACGCTGAAGGACATCAAGGCCAACCCGAAATTCGAGAAGATGTCGCTGGTAACGTCGATGCGGCTTTCCGTGCAGCCGGTGACGGACGAGGAATATTTCGAGATCTGCAGGCTCGGCGGTCTCGACAATCCGCCGCGTTCTCCGGACTGAGGAAGCCTTGAAGACCGATCCGCGGACCTTCATCCTCGAAAACACCGATCTCATGCGGCCGCCGCATGTGCCGGAAATCCGGCTGCATCTCGCGAGCGAGGCGGATGAACTCTGGCTGAAGACGGAAGAGGATCTGGAAGAGCTCGGTCTGCCGCCGCCCTTCTGGGCGTTCGCCTGGGCGGGCGGGCAGGGGCTCGCCCGCTACATTCTCGACCATCCGGAAACGGTCGCCGGGAAATGGGTGCTGGATTTCGCCAGCGGTTCCGGACTGGTGGCGATCGCGGCGAAGCTTGCGGGCGCGGCGGATGTGCTGGCGGCGGATATCGACCCGTGGACGGAGAGCGCCGTCGCGATGAATGCGGCCGAGAACGGCGTCGACATCCGGTTCACCGCGGAGAATCAGATCGGCAGGGCCGTCGAGGCGGATGTCGTTCTTGCCGGGGACGTCTTTTACGACCATGCGTTTGCCGATGCTATCGTGCCGTGGTTCGGGCGGCTTGCCGGCGAGGGGAAGCTGGTACTCGTCGGTGATCCGGGGCGGAGCTATTGCCCGAAGGACCGGCTGGAGCAGCTTGCCGTCTATGAAGTGCCGGTGACGCGGGCGCTGGAGGACAGCGAGGTCAAAAGGACGACGGTCTGGCGGTTTGTTTAGGGGAGCGTGCGGCGTTTCGGGTGGCTAAGGCGTGCCGTGTCAGCCCCCCTCTGGCCTGCCGGCCATCTCCCCCACGGGTGGGGAGATCGGATGGGCGCGCCCGCTTCCCCAAACAACAGAGTTGCTGCCCGGTAGATACAGAATGAGGTGGGAAACCCGTGCCGCTTGTGATCTCCCCACCTGTGGGGGAGATGGCCGGCAGGCCAGAGGGGGGCGGGCCGGATGCGAGCGTTTACCTGTGAGCGCTTCCTGGAGCAAACGCCTACGAAATCTAATTCCCGCCGCGGATGACGCAGACGCCGGCTTCGAAAGCGCAGGCTTGTGAGGCGAAGGCGTTGCCGCCCATTTGCTGTTCGACGTCGATGATCTTGGCCTTGGGTGCGAGAGTGACCCGGCTCTGTTCGCGCAGCGGCCAGTAATACTCGGCATCGCGCAGGAAATAGATTCCGTTGCCGCGAACCGGATAGGCTTCGATGGCGCCGCCGTAAAATCCGCCGAGCTGACGGAGGCGGCGGATCGAGCGAGTGTTGACGCCGGCCATGCGGTCGATTTCCGCCGGCCGGTTCCAGTGGCCGTCGCCCTGGCGGTCCCAGCGGTTGTTCTCCACCCGATGATGTCGGTGGCCGCGATCATGGTGCCAGCGGTCGCGGGCTTCGGCCGTCGTGGCGAATGCCGCGACGAGGACAAGGGCGGCAAGAACAGGCTTCATGCGATTCGCTATCATGGCGAACTCCGGCAAAATCGTTAACGAAAGGTTAACACGAAATGGCGCGCGGCGTCCCCGAGGCAACGAATTCTTTGTAAATCATGGTTAACGTGCCCGCCGGGTTTGAGCCGCGGCGGCCTTGAGAAAGACACAATCGATTAAATTCGAAATCCGTTGGAATTGTTCTTGTCGTCGGACATCCGTGCGATTAAACCACGCCAATGATGCAATGCACATTTCTTCGGCATTGCGGGGCGCCCGCCCTTGATACCGCATACGACGCCGCGAGGTTCTGATGGCGAATGTGACAAACAACCGGCCCCTGTCGCCGCATCTTCAAGTCTACAAGTTTATTCCCACCATGGCGATGTCGATCGTCCACCGCATTACCGGCGGAGCGCTCTACTTCGGCACGCTGCTGGTCGCCGCCTGGCTGATCTCTGCCGCCTCCGGCGAGGAATATTTCAATTGGGTCAACTGGCTGTTCGGCTCGATCGTCGGCCAGCTCGTGCTGTTCGGCTATACCTGGGCCCTCATCCACCATCTGCTCGGTGGCCTGCGCCACATCATGTGGGACCTCGGCTACGGTTTCGAGAAGGAATTCTCGACGAAGCTCGCCAAGGCCAATCTCGTCGCTTCCATTCTTCTGACCGTCCTCGTCTGGGCGATCGTGCTCATCGTCCGCTGAGGAGATAGATCATGGATATGCGTACTCCTCTCGGAAAAGTCCGAGGCCTCGGTTCGGCCAAGAGCGGCACCGAGCATTTCTGGCGGGTGCGGACCACGTCCGTGGCCCTCGTGCCGCTGCTCGTCTTCTACATCGTCTTCCTGATCGTCTATGCCGGCAAGCCCTATGCCGAAGTGGTCGGCGCGCTTGCCAATCCCTTCGTCGCCACGATCAACGGGCTGACCGTCATCGCCAGCATCATCCACATGCGTCTCGGCATGGAAGAGATCATTCAGGACTACGTCCATTCCGAAGGCATGAAGATCGCTCTTCTCATCCTCAACGCTTTCTTCTCCCTCCTGGTGGGCGGCCTCTGTCTTTTCGCCGTCCTGAAAATCGCATTTGCAGGATAACCCCGTCATGGCATCTGTCACTCCCATCGCCCAGAACGGCAAGGCCTATACCTATGTCGACCATTCCTATGACGTGATCGTCGTGGGCGCCGGCGGGGCCGGCCTTCGCGCCACGCTCGGCATGGCCGAACAGGGTTTCCGCACCGCCTGCATCACCAAGGTCTTCCCGACCCGTTCCCACACGGTCGCGGCCCAAGGGGGCATCGCGGCTTCGCTGCAGAACATGACGCCGGACTCGTGGCAGTGGCACCTCTACGATACCGTCAAGGGCTCCGACTGGCTCGGCGATGTCGACGCCATGCAGTACATGGTCATGGAAGCGCCGAAGGCGGTCTACGAGCTCGAACATTACGGCGTGCCCTTCTCGCGCAACGAGGAAGGCAAGATCTACCAGCGCCCGTTCGGCGGCCACATGCAGAATTTCGGCGCCGGCCCGCCGGTGCAGCGCACCTGCGCGGCCGCAGACCGTACCGGCCACGCCATCCTGCACACGCTCTACGGCCAGTCGCTCAGGAACAACGCGGAATTCTTCATCGAATATTTCGCGATCGACCTGATCATGTCGGATGACGGCAGCCGCTGCACCGGCGTCGTCGCCTGGAACCTCGATGACGGCACGATCCATCGCTTCGCCGCCAAGATGGTGGTGCTGGCGACCGGCGGTTACGGCCGCGCCTATTTCTCGGCAACGTCTGCCCATACCTGCACCGGCGACGGCGGCGGCATGGTGGCCCGCGCCGGCCTGCCGCTGCAGGATATGGAATTCGTGCAGTTCCACCCGACCGGCATCTACGGTTCGGGCTGTCTGATCACCGAAGGCGCGCGCGGCGAAGGCGGCTACCTCGTCAATTCCGAGGGCGAACGCTTCATGGAGCGTTATGCGCCTTCGGCCAAGGACCTCGCCTCGCGCGATGTCGTCTCGCGCTGCATGACGCTGGAGATCCGCGAGGGCCGCGGCGTCGGCAAGAACAAGGACCACATCTTCCTGCATCTCGACCATCTCGATCCGGCCGTTCTGCACGAGCGTCTTCCCGGTATTTCGGAAAGTGCCAAGATCTTCGCCGGCGTCGACGTGACCCGCGAGCCGATCCCGGTCCTGCCGACGGTCCATTACAACATGGGCGGCATCCCGACCAATTTCTGGGGCGAAGTGCTCAACGCCGACAGCGCCAATCCGGAACGCATCCTGCCCGGCCTGATGGCCGTCGGCGAAGCGGGCTGCGCCTCCGTCCACGGTGCGAACCGCCTCGGCTCCAACTCGCTGATCGACCTTGTGGTCTTCGGCCGCGCCGCGGCGATCCGCGCGGGCCAGGTGATCAACCGCGACGAGCCCATCCCGGCGCTCAACACGGCGGCCTGCGACAGGATCATGGACCGCTTCGACGGCCTGCGGAACGCCAAGGGCGGCACGCCGACCGCCGTGCTGCGCGACAAGATGCAGCGTGCCATGCAGGAAGACGCGGCCGTGTTCCGCACCCAGGAATCGCTCGAATCCGGCTGCAAGCGGCTTTCGGAAATCTGGGGCGAGATGAAGGATATCAAGGTCACCGACCGTTCGATGATCTGGAACTCCGATCTCGTCGAGACGCTGGAGCTGCAGAACCTGATGGCGAACGCGATCACCACGGTCTACGGCGCGGAGGCCCGCAAGGAAAGCCGCGGCTCGCATGCCCGCGAAGACTACACGTCCGGCCCGTTCGGCGGCCGCGACGACGAGAACTGGCGCAAGCACACGCTCGCCTGGGTGAACGAGGCGGGCGACGTCAAGCTCGATTACCGCCCGGTCCATACCGAGCTCATCGCCGACGGCATCGATCCGCACAAGATCGAGCCGAAGGCACGCGTCTACTGATCTCAAGGGACCTGGACCATGGTTGAACTCGCCCTCCCCAAGAACTCCCAGATGACCGAAGGCAAGGTCTGGCCGAAGCCGGAAGGTGCCAAGAACGTCCGGGAATACCGCGTCTACCGCTGGAACCCGGATGACGGCCAGAACCCGCGGATCGATACCTACTACATCGATCTCGACGATTGCGGCCCGATGGTTCTCGACGGTCTGCTCTACATCAAGAACAAGATCGACCCGACCTTGACGCTGCGTCGCTCCTGCCGCGAAGGCATCTGCGGCTCCTGCGCCATGAATATCGACGGAACGAACACGCTCGCCTGCACCAAGGGCATGGACGACATCACGGGCACCGTGAAGGTCTATCCGCTGCCGCACATGCCGGTCGTCAAGGATCTCGTGCCGGACCTGACGAACTTCTACGCCCAGCACCGCTCGATCGAGCCGTGGCTGAAGACGGTGTCGCCGCCGCCGGCCAAGGAATGGAAGCAGAGCCACGAGGACCGCCTCAAGCTCGACGGCCTCTACGAGTGCATTCTCTGCGCCTGCTGCTCGACCTCCTGTCCGAGCTACTGGTGGAACGGCGACCGCTATCTCGGCCCGGCCGTCCTGCTGCAGGCCTATCGCTGGCTGATCGACTCCAGAGACGAAGCCAAGGGCGAACGCCTCGACAATCTCGAGGACCCGTTCCGGCTCTATCGCTGCCATACGATCATGAACTGCGCGCAGACCTGCCCGAAGGGCCTGAACCCGGCCAAGGCGATCGCCGAGATCAAGAAGATGATGGTCGAGCGCCGCGTCTGACGCGCTCGATCTTCCCTTTCCGCCACTCGGCCCCCGGAAGTGTCCGGCGCCGGGTGGCGGAAGCGCCTCCGCATGAGGATCGACGGGTTCGGGGCGCGGCAAAACCTTCTTCCTTGCCGAAATGGAACGGGGCCTTATCTAGCGCCGCATCCTCACCTGGCCGCAAATTGTTCCAGTATGACTTGATTAACCAAATCGCTTTACGGTAATTCGGTCTTAATTCAGTGGCATTAGCGGCGATACCGACTGAACGCGGGAGTTAGATGATGCAGTTTAGATATGTGGCAACAGGCCTCGTCCTTGCGGTAGCAGTTACCGGTTGCCAGCGTACTTCGTATAGTCCCTACAACGATCTGCCTTCTCAACCCGCACCGCTTCAGGCCCAGCCCGTGCCGTCCGTCCAGGGCGGCCAGTTGCCGCCGCCCGGGGCATCCAATCCGTCGCAGTTCCCGAGCGCACCGAGCGCCAACCAGAACATGGCGGCGCTCGATCCGAACGCCGCGGCGCCCGCGAGCGCCCTCGACGTCAAGAAGGAAGCCATGGTCGGCAACTGGCGCGTCTCGAATGCCGGCGCCTCCTGCGACATGTTCCTGACTCTCACCAATCTCGGCAGCGGTTCGCGCGGCGGCACCCGCGGCTGCGCCGGCGAGCTCACCACCATGGGCTCCTGGGAAGTGTCGGGCAAGATGGTCCAGTTCAAGAACCGCGCCGGCGACATCATCGGCCGGGTCTACAAGACCGCCGAGAACCGCTACGACGGTACGATGAATTCCGGTCAGCCCGTCAGCCTGAGCCGTTAAGCGGCTCATCTTCCCGAGGGCGTCCGGTTGGAACCCATTCCCGAGTACACGGCGAGCGTCGGCGAAGAGCTGAAGGCGCTGACGGCATCCGGCGCGTTGACGGCGGATGCCGCGCAGCTCGCAGTCGCGGCGAAACTCGACCATGTGCTGACCTGCCTGCGGGAAACCAAGCCGGCGAAGAAAAAGAGCGCGCTCGGCTGGCTGTTCGCCAAGGGGGGCGGCCGGCCGCGGGAAATCCGCGGGCTTTACGTGCATGGCAGCGTCGGGCGCGGCAAGACCATGCTGATGGACATGTTCTTCAAGAAGGCGCCGATCGAGAAGAAGCGCCGCGCGCATTTCCACGAATTCATGGCGGATGTGCATAACCGTATCCACGAGCAGCGGCAGAAGCTGAAGCGCGGGGAAACGAAACAGGCCGATCCCGTCCCGCCGGTCGCCGCAGCGCTTTATGCGGAGGCGGAGCTTCTCTGCTTCGACGAATTCTCCGTCACCGACATCACCGATGCGATGATCCTGGCGCGGCTCTTCACCGAGCTTTTCGAACTCGGCTGCGTGCTCGTCGCGACGTCGAACGTAGCGCCGGAGAACCTCTATAAAGACGGGCTGAACCGCGGGCTTTTCCTGCCTTTCATCGCGCTGCTCAGCAAATATGTGGATGTGGTGACGCTCGACTCGCCCACGGACTACCGCATGCAGAAGCTCGCCAGCCTGCCGGTCTATGTCACGCCGCTCGACGGGCGTGCCGATGCGGCAATTGAATCGGCATGGCATCAGGTCACCGAGGGAAAGAAGGCGGGGCCTGTCGAGATCCCGATGAAGGGCCGCAGCATCCATGTGCCTGCCGCCGCCGGCCGTGCGGCACGCTTCGATTTCGCGGATATCTGCGGCAAGCCCCTCGGAGCATCGGATTATCTGGCGATCGCTGGCCGGTTCGATGCCGTTTTCGTGGAACACATTCCGCGGCTCGGGCCGGAGAAGCGGAACGAGACGAAGCGGCTGATCAATCTGGTCGATGCGCTTTATGACCATACCGTGCGGCTTTACGTTTCGGCGGCGACGGCGCCGGATGACATCCTGCTCGAGCGGAGAGGGACCGAGGGCTTCGAGTTCGACCGCACGGTTTCGCGCCTTTTCGAGATGCGAAGCCCCGACTACCTCGCGTTGCATCAGGAAAAGCGGCGCGGAAATTGACGGTTTGGTGACAAAAATTCTTACGTTTACGTAAGAATTTTATGATCTAACCGATTGAAAAACTTGCCTCCGAAATAATCGATTGCCAATTTCCGTGGATGGCGGTATGCGGTCTGGCACGTTGGCCGGTCCGCCATGGCCTGCCCGTGAATTCGGATCTCGAAAGGAAGCTTTTCGATGGCGCGCAAGAAGATCGCACTTATTGGTTCTGGCATGATCGGTGGCACGCTGGCGCATCTCGCCAGCCTGAAGGAACTGGGCGACATCGTCCTCTTCGACATCGCCGACGGCATCCCGCAGGGCAAGGGCCTCGACATCGCCCAGTCCGGTCCGGTCGAAGGCTTCAACGCCAAGCTTTCCGGCGCCAGCGACTATTCTGCGATCGAAGGCGCCGATGTCTGCATCGTCACCGCCGGCGTCGCCCGCAAGCCGGGCATGAGCCGCGACGACCTGCTCGGCATCAACCTCAAGGTCATGGAACAGGTCGGTGCCGGCATCAAGAAATATGCTCCGAACGCCTTCGTGATCTGCATCACCAATCCGCTCGACGCGATGGTCTGGGCGCTCCAGAAGTTCTCCGGCCTGCCGAAGAACATGGTCGTCGGCATGGCCGGCGTGCTCGATAGCTCCCGTTTCCGTCTCTTCATCGCCGAAGAGTTCAACGTCTCGGTCCAGGACGTCACCGCCTTCGTTCTCGGCGGCCACGGCGACACGATGGTGCCGCTCGCCCGCTATTCCACGGTTGCCGGCGTTCCACTGACCGATCTCGTCAAGATGGGCTGGACCACCAAGGAGCGCCTTGAGGAGATCATCCAGCGCACCCGTGACGGCGGCGCCGAAATCGTCGGCCTCCTGAAGACCGGCTCGGCCTACTACGCTCCGGCGGCTTCCGCGATCGAGATGGCCGAATCCTACCTCAAGGACAAGAAGCGCGTCCTGCCCGTCGCGGCTCACCTTTCCGGCCAGTACGGCGTGAAGGACATGTATGTCGGCGTTCCGGTCGTTCTCGGTGCCGGCGGCGTCGAGCGCGTCATCGAGGTCGAATTCAACAAGGACGAGGAAGCGGCTTTCCAGAAGTCGGTCGGCGCCGTCGCCGGCCTTTGCGAAGCCTGCATC
Organism: Neorhizobium sp. CSC1952; assembly: GCF_030378245.1. NCBI lineage: Bacteria > Pseudomonadati > Pseudomonadota > Alphaproteobacteria > Hyphomicrobiales > Rhizobiaceae > Neorhizobium > Neorhizobium sp. CSC1952. Next base: position 2,293,610 of record NZ_CP128416.1, read on the forward strand.
AACATCGCTCCGGCTCTCAAGTAATTTGGCGCTGAAGTCATCCAAACAGGGACAAACCCATGAACATTCATGAATATCAGGCCAAGGCTCTCCTGAAGGGCTACGGCGCGCCGGTTGCCGAAGGCGTGGCCATCCTGAAGGTCGAAGAGGCCGAAGCCGCCGCCAAGAAGCTCCCCGGCCCGCTCTACGTGGTCAAGAGCCAGATCCATGCCGGCGGCCGCGGCAAGGGCAAGTTCAAGGAACTTCCGCCGGAAGCCAAGGGCGGCGTGCGTCTTGCCAAGTCGATCGACGAAGTGGTCGCCCATGCCAAGGAAATGCTCGGCAACACGCTGGTGACCGCTCAGACCGGCGAAGCCGGCAAGCAGGTCAACCGCCTCTATATCGAAGACGGCGCCGACATCGAGCGCGAGCTTTACTGCTCGCTGCTCGTCGATCGCTCGGTCGGCCGCGTGGCGTTCGTCGTCTCGACCGAAGGCGGCATGGACATCGAGGCCGTCGCTCACGACACGCCCGAGAAGATCCACACGATCGCCATCGACCCGGAGGCTGGCGTGACGGCCGCCGACGTTGCGAAAATCTCCAAGGCCCTGGCGCTCGAGGGCGCTGCCGCCGAGGATGCCAAGTCGCTCTTCCCGGCGCTCTACAAGGCCTTCAACGAGAAGGACATGGCGCTGCTCGAAATCAATCCGCTGATCGTCATGAAGAACGGCCACCTGCGCGTGCTCGACGCCAAGGTCTCGTTCGACGGCAATGCGCTCTTCCGTCACGACGACGTCAAGGCGCTGCGCGACGAGACCGAAGAAGACACCAAGGAGATCGAGGCCTCCAAGTGGGACCTCGCCTATGTCGCGCTCGACGGCAATATCGGCTGCATGGTCAACGGCGCCGGTCTTGCCATGGCGACGATGGACATCATCAAGCTCTACGGCAAGGAGCCCGCGAACTTCTGCGACGTCGGCGGCGGCGCCGGCAAGGAGAAGGTCGCTGCGGCCTTCAAGATCATCACCGCCGACCCGAAGGTCGAAGGCATTCTCGTCAACATCTTCGGCGGCATCATGCGCTGCGACGTCATCGCCGAAGGCGTTGTCGCCGCGGTGCAGGAAGTCGGCCTGAAGGTGCCGCTCGTCGTGCGCCTGGAGGGCACCAATGTCGAGCTCGGCAAGAAGATCCTGAACGAGTCTGGTCTCGCCATCACGGCGGCTGACGACCTTGACGACGCGGCGAAGAAGATCGTCGCGGCGATCGAAGCCTAATCTGGAAGGACCGGAAAGAATGTCTATCCTCGTCAATAAAGACACCAAGGTCATCGTCCAGGGCCTGACCGGCAAGACCGGGACCTTCCATACGGAACAGGCGCTCGCCTATTACGGCACGAAGATGGTGGGCGGCGTTCATCCCAAGAAGGGTGGCGAATCGTGGTCGTCCGGAGTGGACGGCACCTCGCTGCCGATCTTTACCTCCGTCGCCGAAGCCAAGGAGCGCACGGGTGCCGACGCGTCCGTGATCTATGTTCCTCCGGCGGGTGCGGCCGAGGCCATCATCGAGGCGATCGAGGCCGAAATCCCGTTTATCGTCTGCATCACGGAAGGCATTCCGGTGATGGACATGGTGCGCGTGAAAGCCAAGCTTGAGAAGTCCAAGTCGCGGCTGCTCGGCCCGAACTGCCCGGGCATCCTGACGCCGGAAGAATGCAAGATCGGCATCATGCCGGGCTCGATCTTCCGCAAGGGTTCGGTCGGTATCGTTTCCCGTTCCGGCACGCTGACCTACGAAGCCGTTTTCCAGACCTCCAACGAAGGCCTCGGCCAGACGACGGCGGTCGGCATCGGCGGCGACCCGGTCAAGGGCACGGAATTCATCGACGTCCTGGAAATGTTCCTGGCCGACGACGCGACGGAATCGATCATCATGATCGGCGAGATCGGCGGTTCGGCGGAAGAAGACGCGGCGCAGTTCCTGAAGGACGAAGCCAAGAAGGGCCGCAAGAAGCCGATGGCCGGCTTCATCGCCGGTCGTACGGCGCCGAAGGGCCGCACGATGGGCCATGCGGGCGCTGTGGTTTCCGGCGGCAAGGGCGACGCGGAATCGAAGATCGCCGCCATGGAATCGGCAGGCATCAAGGTGTCGCCGTCTCCGGCCCGGCTCGGCAAGACCTTGGTTGAAGTCCTCAAGGGCTGACGCCACATAAGGGACGGTCGCTGCTGGCAGATAGGCGGCGATCGGTCCGACAAGCTTCGGACAGGCGAAGCGGTGCATGCCTCGCCTGTCCTGGTTGAGCGTCCTCTTGATCAAGCTCTCGGGAACGCTTGCCGCTTCGGCGGCTCGAAATAACAGACGACAAGACAAGAAAATGCGGAAACCGGATGCTTCCGGTTCCGACCACGTCAGGAGGCGGGCGCGGCGCCCGCAAAAAACCATGGCACGGCAAGAAGCCAACGAGCAGTTCCTCATCACCTCCTTTCTCGACGGGCAGAACGCGGCCTATATCGAACAGCTCTACGCCCGGTACGAAAGCGATCCGGCCTCGGTAGCGCCGGAATGGCAGGCCTTCTTCAAGGCGCTCGCCGACAATCCGGACGATGTGAAGAAGGCCGCGAAGGGCGCTTCCTGGCAGCGCCAGAACTGGCCGGTCACCGCGAACGGCGAACTGGTCTCGGCGCTCGACGGCAACTGGCCGGCCGTGGAAAAGGCGATCGAAGGCAAGGTGAAGGCGAAGGCCGAAGCCGCCGCCGCGGCGGCCGGCAAGCCGGTCAGCGATGCGGACGTGCTGCAGGCGACGCGCGATAGTGTCCGCGCCATCATGATGATCCGCGCCTACCGCATGCGCGGCCACCTGCATGCCAAGCTCGACCCGCTCGGCCTTGCCGCCCCGGTCGAGGATTACAACGAACTGTCGCCCTCGGCTTACGGCTTCACGGAAGCCGACTACGACCGCAAGATCTTCATCGACAACGTGCTCGGCCTCGAATACGCGACCATCCGCGAGATGCTCGCGATCCTGGAGCGCACCTATTGCTCGACGATCGGCGTCGAGTTCATGCACATCTCCAACCCGGAAGAGAAGTCCTGGATCCAGGAGCGCATCGAAGGCCCCGGCAAGGGCGTCGAATTCACGCCGGAAGGCAAGAAGGCGATCCTTTCCAAGCTGGTCGAGGGCGAAGGCTACGAGCAGTTCCTCGACGTCCGGTTCAAGGGCACCAAGCGCTTCGGCCTCGACGGCGGTGAATCGCTGATCCCGGCGCTGGAACAGATCATCAAGCGCGGCGGCCAGGACGGTCTCGAAGAAGTCGTTCTCGGCATGGCCCATCGCGGCCGCCTGAACGTGCTGACCAACGTCATGGGCAAGCCGCACCGCGCCGTCTTCCACGAGTTCAAGGGCGGTTCGTTCAAGCCGGACGAAGTCGAAGGCTCGGGCGATGTGAAGTACCACCTCGGCGCTTCCTCCGACCGCGAATTCGACGGCAACAAGGTTCACCTGTCGCTGACGGCGAACCCTTCGCATCTCGAAATCGTCAACCCGGTCGTCATGGGCAAGGCGCGCGCCAAGCAGGACATGCTCGCCAAGGTCTGGGAAGGCGACATCATCCCGCTGAAGGAGCGCGCCAAGGTTCTGCCGCTCCTGATCCATGGCGACGCGGCCTTCGCGGGCCAGGGCGTCGTTGCCGAAATCCTCGGTCTTTCCGGCCTGCGCGGCCATCGCGTCGCCGGAACGATGCACTTCATCATCAACAATCAGATCGGCTTCACCACCAATCCGGCCTTCTCGCGTTCGTCGCCCTATCCGTCCGACGTCGCCAAGATGATCGAAGCGCCGATCTTCCACGTCAACGGCGACGATCCGGAGGCGGTCACCTACGCCGCCAAGATCGCGACCGAGTTCCGGATGAAGTTCCACAAGCCGGTCGTGATCGACATGTTCTGCTACCGTCGCTTCGGCCATAACGAAGGCGACGAGCCGGCGTTCACGCAGCCGAAGATGTACAAGGTCATCCGCGGCCACAAGACGGTTGCGCAGCTCTATGCCGACCGCCTGATCGCCGAGGGCCTGCTGTCCGAAGGCGAATTCGAGAAGATGAAGGCCGACTGGCGCGCGCATCTCGAAGCCGAATTCGAGGCCGGCCAGAGCTACAAGCCGAACAAGGCAGACTGGCTGGACGGCCAGTGGTCGGGCCTGCGCTCTGCCGACAATGCCGACGAACAGCGCCGCGGCAAGACCGCCGTGCCGATGAAGCAGCTCAAGGAGATCGGCCGCAAGCTGTCGGTCATTCCGGAAGGCTTCAACGCCCATCGCACCATCCGGCGCTTCATGGAAAACCGCGCCCAGATGATCGAGACGGGCGAGGGCATCGACTGGGCGATGGCCGAGGCCCTTGCCTTCGGCTCGCTTGCGGTGGAAGGCACGAAGATCCGCCTTTCCGGCCAGGATTGCGAGCGCGGCACGTTCTCGCAGCGTCATTCGGTGCTCTACGATCAGGATACGGAAGAACGCTACATTCCGCTCGCCAACCTGTCGCCGACCCAGGCCCGCTACGAGGTCATCAACTCGATGCTCTCGGAAGAGGCGGTGCTGGGCTTCGAATACGGCTACTCGCTGGCACGCCCGAATGCGCTGACGCTCTGGGAGGCCCAGTTCGGCGATTTCGCCAATGGCGCGCAGGTCGTGTTCGACCAGTTCATCTCGTCGGGCGAACGCAAGTGGCTCAGAATGTCCGGCCTCGTTTGCCTGCTGCCGCACGGTTACGAAGGCCAGGGTCCGGAACACTCGTCGGCACGCCTGGAGCGCTGGCTGCAGATGTGCGCCGAAGACAACATGCAGGTCGCGAACTGCACGACGCCGTCGAACTACTTCCACATTCTGCGCCGGCAGGTGAAGCGCGATTTCCGCAAGCCGCTCATCCTGATGACGCCGAAGTCGCTGCTGCGCCACAAGCGGGCCACCTCGACGCTTGCCGAACTGGCGGGCGAATCCTCGTTCCACCGCCTCCTCTGGGACGATGCGGAGGTCATCAAGGACGGTCCGATCAAGCTGCAGAAGGACAACAAGATCCGTCGCGTCGTGCTCTGCACCGGCAAGGTCTATTACGACCTCCTGGAAGAGCGCGAAAAGCGCGGCATCGACGACATCTATCTGCTGCGCATCGAACAGCTCTATCCGTTCCCGGCCAAGGCTCTTATCAACGAGCTTTCCCGCTTCCGCAACGCGGAAATGGTCTGGTGCCAGGAAGAGCCGAAGAACATGGGCGCCTGGGCCTTCATCGATCCCTATCTGGAATGGGTCCTCGCCCATATCGATGCCAAGTATCAGCGCGTCCGCTACACGGGCCGTCCGGCTGCGGCATCTCCCGCAACCGGTCAGATGTCCAAGCACCTGGCCCAGCTCGAAGCCTTCCTCGAAGACGCGCTCGGCGGCTGATCACTTCAGCCGCCTTTCCATCCATTTTCGCAAACACCATCTGACAGAATACGGAAACAGATCATGGCCACCGAAATCCGCGTACCTACTCTCGGCGAGTCCGTCAGCGAGGCAACCGTCGGCACCTGGTTCAAGAAGGTCGGCGATACGATCAAGGCCGACGAGCCGCTCCTCGAGCTCGAAACGGACAAGGTGACCGTCGAAGTTCCGGCCCCGGCTGCCGGCGTGCTCTCCGAGATCGTCGCCAACAACGGCGAGACCGTCGGCCTCGGCGCATTGCTCGGCCAGATCGCCGAGGGCGGTGCGGGCGCTGCAGCCGCAGCTCCGGCTGCCAAGCCCGCGGAAGCTGCTCCGGCCAAGGCTGCCGAGCCGGCCGCTGCTGCTCCCGCCGCCGCTGCAGCCCCGGCTGCCGCCGCCTCTTCCATGCCGCCGGCTCCGGCCGCGGCCAAGATCGCCGCGGACAACAACGTTTCCACCGCCGATATCGAGGGTTCGGGCAAGCGTGGCCAGGTCCTCAAGGGCGATGTGATCGCCGCCGTCGCCAAGGGCATTTCCGCTCCGGCGGCCGCACCTGCTGCTCCGGCCGCCGCTCGCGGTCCGTCGACGGTCGAGGATGCCGCCCGCGAAGAGCGCGTGAAGATGACGCGCCTGCGCCAGACGATCGCCCGCCGCCTCAAGGACGCGCAGAACACCGCCGCCATGCTCACCACCTATAACGAGGTGGACATGAAGGCGGTCATGGATCTCCGCAACAAGTACAAGGACATCTTCGAGAAGAAGCACGGCGTGAAGCTCGGCTTCATGGGCTTCTTCACCAAGGCCGTGACGCATGCCCTGAAGGAGCTGCCGGCCGTCAACGCCGAGATCGACGGCACCGACATCATATACAAGAACTACTGCCATATCGGCGTCGCCGTCGGCACCGACAAGGGCCTCGTGGTTCCGGTCGTGCGCGATGCCGACCAGATGTCGATCGCCGAGATCGAGAAGGATATCGGCCGCCTGGGCAAGCTCGCCCGCGATGGTCAGCTGTCCATGGCCGACATGCAGGGCGGCACCTTCACCATCTCCAACGGCGGCGTCTACGGTTCGCTGATGTCCTCGCCGATCCTCAACGCACCGCAGTCCGGCATCCTCGGCATGCACAAGATCCAGGAACGTCCGGTCGCGATCGGCGGCCAGGTCGTGATCCGTCCGATGATGTATCTGGCGCTCTCCTATGACCATCGCATGGTGGACGGCAAGGAGGCCGTGACCTTCCTCGTCCGCGTCAAGGAAAGCCTGGAAGATCCGGAACGCCTCGTTCTCGATCTCTGATACGGAACGGAATGATGGAAGCGCTCGGGGTCACGGCAACGCCTTACATGACGCTGCTCGCCCTGAGCGTGATCCTGCTCGTCTTTCAAATCCTGCTGCAGGGCATGCTTGCGACGCGCGAGCTTGGCTCGCAGTGGAATGCGGGACCGCGGGACGAGGGGCTGGAGCCTAAGGGCAGGTTCGCCGGCCGCGCCGCGCGGGCGTCGAAGAATTTCCGGGAAACCTACCCGGCCTTCGTCGGCCTTCTGCTCGGGGTCGCTTTCACCGGTGACGATGCGTCCCGCTGGGGTTTGATCGGCGGCTGGATCTGGTTCGTCGCCCGGATCGTCTACCTGCCGCTCTATCTGGCGGGCATCCCCTATTTCCGATCCTTCGTCTGGCTGATCAGCATGATGGGTCTGCTTGCCATGACCATCGCGCTCTTCCGGTGATGCCATGAGCGCCTCCTTCAAGCCATGGCTTCTGACGCTCTATCTGGTGCCGGGAATGGCGATGGCTCAGGAACGGTGCCCGATCGAGAAGGCCGTGTTCGTCGAAGCGGATGCGGGTACGGTGCTTTCGTTCAGGCCGGTGGGTTCGGATGCGGCGGCCGTCAGCCATCTCTTCACGATTACCGGAAGCGCGGGCGGCAAGCTGACGCTCGACGGTCACGTCATGTACGACGAGGAAGCCCGCCGTCCGGCCGGCATGGTGATGAACAACTGCCCGGAAGGCGACGCGACAGGCGCCGAACTCAGGGCCTGCACCATATGGACAGGGGTGCCCTATGCGCTTGATAAGGCGACGGGCCATATCGACATATTGGGCGCGGAAGGAGCCGAGGCGCCGGATGCGGTCCTGATGCCCGGCATCGGTCCGGCGATTCGCCATTCGACGCTTTGGGAGAAAAGCGGCCTGAAGGAGGTCCCGTGGGACCTCTACGAATTCAAGGAGTGCAAGGCATGATCGACGCCCCTGTTCTTCTGGTAACCGGCGGAAGCCGCGGCATCGGCGCGGCGGTATCGATCCTCGCCGCGAGACGCGGCTGGCGCGTGGCGGTGAACTATGCCTCGAACCGTGCGGCTGCCGACAAGGTCGTTGCCGGGATCGTGGCTTCCGGCGGCGAGGCGATCGCCGTTCAGGCGGATGTCGGCAAGGCGGAAGAGATCGTATCGATGTTCGCGGCGGTCGACCGCCATTTCGGCCGGCTCGACGGACTGGTCAACAATGCCGGCATCGTGGATCTTCCGCAGCGCGTCGATGAGATGAGCGCGGAACGCATCGAGCGGATGATGCGGATCAACGTCACCAGTTCGATCCTGTGCGCCGGGGAAGGCATACGCCGCATGTCCACGAGACACGGCGGCAAGGGCGGAGCGATCGTCAACATTTCCTCCATGGCGGCCAAGCTCGGGGCGCCGGCGCAATATGTCGACTACGCGGCTTCGAAGGCGGCGATCGATGCACTGACGATCGGCCTGGCGCGCGAAGTCGCAGCCGAAGGCGTGCGCGTCAACGCCATCCGGCCGGGCATCATCGATACGGATATTCATGCGTCCGGCGGCCTTCCGGATCGGGCGCGTGAAATGACGCCCAGCATTCCGATGAAACGGCCGGGCAGTGCGGAAGAGGTAGCGGATGCCATCCTCTATCTTCTGTCGCCTCAGGCTTCTTATGTAACCGGCGCCATCCTCGACGTGAGTGGCGGACGCTAGCTGAACAGAGAAAAAGGAAAAAGAAACCATGGCTTATGATCTCGTCGTAATCGGAAGCGGTCCGGGCGGCTATGTCTGCGCGGTCAAGGCTGCCCAGCTCGGCCTCAAGGTCGCGGTCGTGGAAAAGCGCGCCACCTATGGCGGGACGTGCCTCAATGTCGGCTGCATTCCTTCGAAGGCGCTGCTGCATGCTTCCGAGATGTTCCACCACGCCGGCCACGGCATGGATGCGCTCGGCGTCGAGGTCCCGGCTCCCAAGCTCAACCTTGCGAAGATGATGGCGCACAAGGACGCGACCGTGAAGTCCAACGTCGACGGTGTCGCCTTCCTCTTCAAGAAGAACAAGATCGACGGCTTCCAGGGTACGGGCAAGATCGTCTCCGCAGGCAAGGTCTCCGTAACCGGCGAGGACGGCAAGGTTCAGGAGCTCGAAACCAAGAACATCGTGATCGCCACCGGTTCCGATGTTGCCGGCATCCCCGGCGTCAATGTCGAGATCGACGAGAAGGTCATCGTTTCGTCCACCGGCGCCATCGCGCTCGAAAAGGTGCCGGAGCATCTGGTGGTGGTCGGCGGCGGCGTCATCGGCATGGAACTCGGTTCGGTCTGGCAGCGGCTCGGCGCCAAGGTCACCGTCGTCGAATATCTCGACAAGCTGCTCGGCGGCATGGACGGCGAGGCGGCGAAGCAGTTCCAGCGCATGATGCAGAAGCAGGGCATGGATATCCGCACCGAAGCCAAGGTGACCGGCGTGGAAAAGACGGCCAAGGGTGCCAAGGTCACCTACGAGCCCGTCAACGGCGGCGATGCCCAGACCATCGAGGCCGATGTCGTGCTGATCTCCACCGGCCGCAAGCCCTATACGGCGGGCCTCGGTCTCGAAGAAGCCGGCGTGAAGGTCGACAACCGCGGCCGCGTCGAGATCGACGGTCACTTCAAGACCAATGTCGACGGCATCTATGCGATCGGCGACGTGGTGCGCGGCCCGATGCTCGCTCACAAGGCCGAGGACGAGGGTGTGGCGCTTGCCGAAATCCTCGCCGGCCAGCACGGCCATGTGAATTACGACGTCATCCCGGGCGTCGTCTACACCCAGCCGGAAGTCGCCTCCGTCGGCAAGACCGAGGAAGAGCTGAAGGCCGCGGGCATCGCCTACAAGGTCGGCAAGTTCCCGTTCACGGCGAACGGCCGCGCCCGCGCGATGCTCGCGACCGAAGGTTTCGTGAAGATCCTCGCGGACAAGGAGACCGACCGTGTTCTCGGCGGCCATATCGTCGGCTTCGGCGCCGGCGAGATGATCCACGAGATCACCGTGCTGATGGAATTCGGCGGCTCCTCGGAAGACCTCGGCCGCACCTGCCATGCGCATCCGACCATGTCGGAAGCGGTGAAGGAAGCCGCCCTCGCGACCTTCTTCAAGCCGATCCATATGTGATCGGCCGTTTCAACGCGATGGAATCTGAAAGGCGGGATTAAATCCCGCCTTTTCTTTTGGCCTTGTTCCGGACGCGAGACAGATGCGGATTTGGCACCCATATCGCCGGCGTGCTGGTGCACCAGTTCTACTGGAAGACCAATATCCTCAAGCGGATGACGAGCCGCGTCAGTTGACCGCGGTGACGGTGAAGCCCTGATCCTTCAGAAGCTGGACGAGGCCGTCCTTGCCCGGCAGATGGAGAGCGCCGACGGCGATGAAGGCCCCGCCTCCGGCGAGAATGGGTGCGGCGCGCTCGGCCATCAGATGGTTGCGCCTGGTCACCACAAGTTCCTCGAATTCGGCGTAACCGGCATCGTCGCTGCCATCGGGAGCGACCGCCTTCAGAAGCGGCATCGTCAGCCCGATATCGCCGGAGACGTAAAGGTCGGTCATCGTCTCGAAGACGTCGTCGAGCTTCGGCCCGAGCTTTATCGTCTCGACGAGCGACTTCATGTGCAGATCGATCGGAATGGCAGCCAGCGTCGAAAACTGCTCGGCAAACGTCTCCAGACCCTTCACGGGTTTGCCTGCGGCTGCGGCATCCAGCGCGATCTGCTTGTCCAGAACGTCGGTGTTCTGCGCCTTGCGGGCCATCTCGCAGGCCGGAAGAGAAACGAAGGCCATCAGCATCCACGGTTTCATGCGGGATACGGCGGAAAGCGAGATGCCGCGCTGTTTCAGGCCGGCTTCGACAACCGCGAGGTCGTCCCTGGACAGCAGCTTGTCGATGGAATTGCCGTCGGTGAACATGGTGAGTTCCGGCTTTGCCAGCATGCCGGCCATCGCCTTCTTCTCGTCCAGCACCTCGTCCGATTCGACGACGATTGTCTTTGCAGCGGCATGGGCCTCGGCCGCTCCGGAAGGCATCTTCAATACCCGCGGATCGGAAACATGCATGGTGCCGAGGAGGTAGGAGGGCGCAATTCCGGCCTTCTCGATCTTCCAGAAGATGCCTTTGCCGTTCGGCACCTTCGCGCCCTCGGCGATCACCCGATCGTATTCCTTCGGGTTCTCGGCCTTCAGCTCATCGAGGAGATTGGTGCCATGACAAGCCGGCGCTTCGGCGCGCGCGGGCGACAGCGAACCGAGGACCAGAAGAAGGGAGGCAAGCGCGATGAGATGCGCGGCTGCCATCAGCCACAGCACGAAATCCTGGGCGCGTCTGAAAAGAGCGTTGGCGGAAAAGGCGGGAGTCATCATGTCATCCGTCCGGAATGGTTGCCGGCATATTAGCCGTGCCCATTCCACAACCGCTTAACACAGGTGGTTAAAACTTTCTTCACGCACGCGGATGGGCACGGTCGTAGACCTCCAGCAGCCGGGAAGAATCGACGCCGGTATAGACCTGGGTCGTCGACAGGCTGGCATGGCCCAGGAGTTCCTGAATGGTGCGCAGATCGCCGCCGCCGGCCAGAAGATGGGTGGCGAAGGAGTGGCGCAGCGCGTGCGGCGTTGCCGTCTCGGGCAGGCCGAAGGCGCTTCTCAGCTTCTGCATCTCGCGCTGGATGATCGCCGGCTGCAGCGGTCCGCCGCGCGCGCCGCGGAAAAGCGGCTCCTCCATTTCAAGATCATAGGGGCAAAGCTTCCTGTAGGTCGCCACGGCGTCGAACACGATCGGCAGCAGTGGCACGATGCGCGTCTTGCCGCCCTTTCCGGTGATGCGGAGCGTGGTCGCGCCTGGCGTCAGGTCGGCGGGCCTGAGCCCGAGCGCTTCGGAGATGCGCAGGCCGCAGCCATAGAGCAGAGTGAGCACGGCGGCGTCGCGCGCGGCGATCCAGGGCTCCTCCTGCAATTGCGCATCCGTGGTGACGACGTTGAGCGCCTGGCGATCGGTAAGAGGCTTCGGGAGAGATTTCGGCTGTTTTGGCGCGCGGATCGCGCCGGCGGCCGCGGCATTCACCAGGCCTTTGCGTTCGAGATGGCGGAGGAACGAGCGAAGCCCCGCCAGATGACGGCCGAGCGAGCGGGCGCCTGCCCCTTCGCGGCGGCGTGCGGCGAGGAAGGCGCGCAGGTCCGCCGGGCGCAATGTGTGGATGTCCGAAAGTCTGGCCGGACCGCCCAGATGCGCGGTCAGGAACGTCAGGAACTGCCGGGTGTCGCGCTCGTAGGCATCCAGCGTGTTCTCCGAAAGCCGACGCTCGCCCGCCAGGCTTTCCAGCCATTCGCGGCGCTTCTCGACAAGGTCGGGCGCGGCGATGATCAGCAGTTCGTTCAATCCGGCACCTGTTGAATTCTGAGAATGAGCGCCCCAGATTGCTGTGGACGGCGTTACGAAATTCCTAAGGCTGCCTTAGCAAGTAGTAATTATGTCATCGTTCGAACATACGGGGCTGCGATAGCTTGCAGGTCCTGTCTGCGGGAGTTTTCATGACGCGCCGTGCTTCTACGACCACTTTCGGTCAATTCGCTGAAACACTCGCTCTCGTTTCCCAAGGAAAACCAGGTCATATCGTCGACACGCTGATCGCCGAGCGCGGCCAGCGAATCGTCAAGAACCCGCTTTGGCCCGTCATGCGGCCGTTTCTCTATGCGCTGCTGCGCTATGGGCGGGCGATCGAATTCGCCAACGACATTTCCAATCTCAACGGCTTCCAGTGCTTCGAATACATGAGCAATCTGCTGAAGCTCGACGTGACGGTCGCCAATGCCGAGCGCATCCCCGAAAAAGGCGGTTTCATCCTCGTCAGCAACCACCCGACCGGCATCGCCGACGGCGTCGCCGTCTTCGATCTCCTGAAGTCACGCCGGCCGGACATGATGGTCTTCGCCAACCGCGATGCGGTGCGCGTCAATCCGCGCTTTGCGGAGATGATCATTCCGGTGGAGTGGCGGGAGGAATACAAGAGCAAGCTGAAGGCCCGCGAGACCCTGGTGCTCACCAACAAGACGGTCGAGGAGGGCAAGGTCATGGTGCTCTTTCCTTCCGGCCGTATCGCCTATTGGGCGGACGGACGGCTCAACGAGCGGCCCTGGAAGACGTCGGCCGTTGGGCTGGCGCGCAAATACAACATGCCGATCCTGCCGGTCCATATGCGGGCGCGCAATTCCGGCCTGTTCTATTGGTTCGCCAAATGGTCGACCGAGCTGCGCGACATGACGGTGTTCTACGAACTCCTCAACAAGAAGGGCAACCGGTTCGATTTCACCGTCGGGCAGACGATCCGGCCGGAGGAGCTGGAAGGCGATGTGGTGGAGGTCACCAAGGCGCTCGAGCAGCACACGGTCTTCGAACTCGCAGCCGACGGAGATGCGAAGTTCACGGCGGCAGGCCGGCCGCAGGCGGCGTCGGCAGCCTGACCGGCTTTCCTTTCGAACAATGTCTGGGGTAGAAATCGAGCATGCAGCTCCGCTCGATGTTCGCCGAAAACTACCGATCGCTCCGCAAGATCCGCATGGATCTCGCTGGCGTCAACCTGTTCATCGGCGAGAACGGCGTGGGCAAATCCAACCTTTACCGCACCCTCCAGCTCGTCCAGGCGGCGGTGCGCGGCACCCTTGCGTATGAAATCGCGGCCGAGGGCGGCATGGCGTCGGCGCTCTGGTCCGGACCGCGCCGCGAGGAGAAGAACTTTCGCATAAAGCTCGAAGTCGAGGTGCTGGACGAGGAGCGGGCCGTGACGTTCCGCTATCGGGTGGAGGCGGGCTTGCGTCCGCCCATCGATGCGGCGGGCTTCGCCTTCGAGCCGCAGGTCAAGGCGGAGGAGCTTTCGATCGAGACCGGCTCGCGGCCGGTGACGATGATGAGGCGCGCCGGGCCGGGCATCATGGTGCGCGGCGAGCGCGGGCGGATGGAGGAATATCCGGAAAAGGCGATGACCTCGGAGACGGCGATCGCGCTTCTCGGCGACGCCGGCCATTATCCGGAAGTGGGTGCCTTCCGCCGCATGGTCGACGGCTGGAGGTTCTTTCACGGGTTCCGCACCGACCGCGGTTCGCCGCTCAGGCTGCCGTGTCTGGCGGTGACCTCGCCGCTGCTCGACCAGGACGGCGGCAACATGGCCGCCGTCTTCGCGACGCTCGTCCATACGCGTGGAGACACGGTCGAACTCGACCGGGCGATCGCCTCGGCGTTCGGCGGAGCAAAGCTCTCCGTGCCGGAGCCGGGAGAATATGCGGAATTCGGTCTCGTCTTCCCCGATTTCCCGCGGCGGGTTTTTCAGCCGCGCGAGCTTTCCGACGGACAGATCCGTTTCCTCGGGCTCGCCGCGGCGCTGATGTCCTATCGTCAGCCGCCGCTGATCGCGCTCAACGAGCCGGAATCGAGCCTTCATCCCGACATGCTGCCGCCGCTGGCCGACATGATCGCCGAGGCGGCCCGTTCGAGCCAGATCTGGATCGTCACCCATTCCGAACAGCTTGCCTCGGCAGTCGAGGAGCGCTGCGGGACGCGGCCAAAGCGCGTCATCCGGCAGGACGGTGCCACCTGGATCGAAGGCATGCGGCTCACCGGCGTCATGGATGACGGCGACGACTAAGCTCGTCTAGGGTTCACTTCTGTTCTCTTCCGAGGCATGGTGCGACCCGCATGAATACAGATTCCTCCGATCTCTTCGGTTCGCTGTTCGAGGCGCCGCCGTTGATCAGCGTCGTGCCGGTCCTGGTGCCGCTGCCGGTGCCGGGCGCCTATAGCTATGCCGTGCCGGAAGGCATGCATGTGGAGCCCGGTTCGGTCGTGCAGGTGCCGGTCGGGCCGCGGCAGCTGATCGGCGTCGTCTGGGACGGCGAAAACGACGACAAGCTCGATCCGAAGAAACTGCGCCCGATCACGCTCGCCTTCGACTGCCCGCCGCTTTCGAAGGAGATGCGCGACTTCGTCGATTGGGTGGCGAGCTATACGCTCTCGCCTCCGGGGCTCGTGGCGCGCATGGCGATCCGTGCGCCGGCAGCTCTCGAGCCCGAGCCGATGGTCGAGGGCCTGCGTTATCTCGGAGGCCAGCCGGAGCGGATGACGCCGGCGCGTGCAAGGGTTCTCGATCTTGCCAACGGGGAGGAGGTCCCCTGGACCCGCAGCGGGCTGGCGCATGCGGCGGGCGTTTCGCTCAGCGTCGTGGACGGGCTTTCCGCACAGGGAATATTCGAGACGGTCTTCCTGCCGCCCCCTCCGGTCGTCGCGAGGCCCGATCCGGACTATGTCGCGCCGCGCATCGAAGGGCCACAGAAAGAGGCTGCCGAGGAGATCGTCGATTCGATACGAGCCGGCGGTTTTTCCACGTCGCTGATCGACGGCGTCACCGGCTCCGGCAAGACGGAGGTCTATTTCGAGGCGATCGCCGAGACATTGAGACGCGGCAAGCAGGTGCTGATCCTGCTGCCGGAAATCGCACTGACCACGAGCTTCCTCGAACGCTTCCAGGACCGGTTCGGGGCCAAGCCGGGCGAGTGGCATTCCGATCTTTCGCCGCGCGTGCGAGAAAAGGTCTGGCGCGGCGTGGTGACGGGCGAGGTGCGGGTCGTGGCCGGCGCCCGTTCGGCGCTTTTCCTGCCCTTCGAGGAGCTCGGACTCATCATCGTCGACGAAGAGCACGACCCCGCCTACAAGCAGGAGGATCGCGTCTTCTACAATGCCCGCGACATGGCGGTGGTGCGGGCGAGAATCGGCGACTTCCCGATCGTGCTCGTCTCGGCGACCCCTTCCGTCGAAAGCCAGGTGAACGGGCTTTCCGGCCGCTACAACACCGTGCATCTGCCGACCCGTTTCGGTGATGCGGCGCTGCCGGATCTGCATCTCGTCGACATGCGGCGGCACCCGCCGGAGCGGGGCGGCTTTCTGTCGCCGGTGCTGGTCCGCGCGATAGCCAAGACCATCGAAAAGGGCGAGCAGTCGCTGCTCTTCCTCAATCGCCGCGGCTATGCGCCGCTGACGCTCTGCCGCGTCTGCGGCCATCGCTTCCAGTGCCCGCAATGTTCGAGCTGGCTGGTGGAGCACCGTTTCAAGAGCCAGATCCAGTGCCATCAATGCGGTTACTCGGAACCGACGCCGGAAGCCTGCCCGGAATGCGGCACGCTCGACCATCTCGTCGCGTGCGGGCCGGGTGTCGAGCGCATCGCCGAGGAGGTGGAGAAACACTTTCCGGAGGCGCGGACGATCGTCATGTCCTCGGACCTGCTCGGAGGTGTCAAGCGCATGCGGCTCGAACTGGAGGCGATCGCCAAGGGCGAGGCGGATATCGTCATCGGCACGCAGCTCGTCGCCAAAGGCCATAACTTTCCGCTGATGACACTGGTCGGGATCGTCGATTCCGATCTCGGCCTTTCGAACGGAGACCCGCGCGCGGCGGAGCGGACGTTCCAGCTCTTGTCGCAGGTCACGGGGCGCGCAGGCCGAACCGGCCGCAAGAGCCACGGCCTCCTGCAGACCTTCCAGCCGCAGCATCCGGTCATGCAGGCGATCGTCTCCGGCGATGCGCAAGCCTTCTACGAGCGCGAGATCGCCGAGCGGGAAAAGGCGATCCTGCCGCCCTTCGGCCGGCTCGCCTCGCTGATCGTCTCCGCCGATACGCGTGCCGACGCGGAAAACCATGCCCGCGGCCTCAGGGCCGCCGCGCCGAAAGTTACGGGCATTTCCGTGCTCGGGCCGGCCGAGGCGCCGCTGGCGCTGGTGCGCGGCAGGCACCGTTTCCGGCTCCTGGTCCACGGCCGGCGCAATTCCGACATGCAGGCTTTCCTGCGGGCGATGCTCGCGAACGGCCCGAAGCAGCGGGGATCGGTCCAGATCCAGCTCGATATCGACCCGCAGAGTTTCCTTTAGAGCGTTTCCTTGTTGGATTGAAGCATTCTGCCGGAGCAGGTTTTCGTTGGGGCAAAGGCGATTGGCGAAGGGCATACCCCCTTGGTACGTCCGAGCCGATCGCCTTTGAACCCGGCGGAAAGATGCCCGGCCCTGCGGGTTGGCTGAAACGGGCCGCCTGATCGACCGGCCGGCTCGGCCGTAGGGCGGGGCTACGACCTGCGCCAGCCGGTCGACCATCCGACTCCGTTTGAGCCAACAGAATGCTTTAATCCAACAAGGAAACGCTCTAAGGCGACCTTCTTTGCGACTTGTTTACCGCTTGCATTAGAATCGAGCGATTCGAACAATGCGAGGACCGGATGGAACTTTATTTCCCCACCGAACTAGGCGAACAGCTTGCTTTTATCTGTGCCGCGGCGACGGCCCTTCTCGGGCTCTTTGCTCTCGTCTTCCCCGCTTCCATCCTGCGCCTGACGGCGTTCCAGATCGGCCAGGTTCGGCCGGAGGGTTATGCCGCCGTCCGTTCGGCCGGCGCACATCATCTTGGGCTTGGCCTCGCCGCCATCATGCTGGCTCAGGACTGGATCTATATGGTGCTTGGCATCGCCCTCGGATTCGCGGCTTTCGGGCGTCTCGTTTCCTGCGCCTTCGACCGGGCCTTCACCCCCCGAAACATAGCATTTTTCTTACTTCAGGTTGTGCTTGCCGGAGGGCCGCTCGCCTACGTCTTCGGCACCATCTGACGCCACAATTTGAGACTGTGGGCGACAGGCGCCTGAAAATCCTTCGGCTTTCGGTATAAAATGAGGTTCAAGCCCTTGCGTCATGGGCTTTTTCCGCTATCAGGCGTGTTGCGGTGGCCTACATCCTATGCTAGACGGACCGCGAAAGTCGGAAAGGGTAGGGCGCCCGCTCTACAGGTTCTGAGAAATAATCAAACGATTTCAAGGTCTTGCTGCACCTCTCCCAAAGGGTCTGGCGCTTGGAAGGCAATACAGGGAAACTGTGCCCGTGGCTGACACGTCCCAGCTTATTTCCGGTGTAGCGGAGCGTTACGCTTCCTCGCTTTTCGAACTGGCTTTGGAAGCCGGTTCGGTCGATAAGGTCGGTGCCGATCTTGATCGTTTTCAGGCGCTGCTGGATGAAAGCGAAGACCTGCGACGTCTCGTCGCAAGCCCGGTCTTTTCCGCCGAGGAACAGCGCAACGTCGTTTCCGCCATCGCCGACAAGGCAGGCATCACAGGTGTCGTCGGCAATTTCCTGAAGGTCGTCGCCGGCAACCGCCGCCTTTTCGCTCTGCCCGGCATGATCCGCGCCTTCCGCGTGATCGCCGCGGAGCATCGCGGGGAAATCACCGCCGAAATCACCTCGGCGCATGCGCTCACCGCGGCGCAGGAAACTGAACTCAAGTCGGCGCTGAAGGGCGTCACCGGCAAGGACGTTGCCATCGCCGTGACGGTCGATCCGTCGATCCTCGGCGGGCTGATCGTCAAGGTCGGCTCTCGTCAGATCGACACGTCCCTTCGCACCAAACTTTCCACCCTCAAGCTTGCATTGAAAGAGGTCGGCTGATGGATATCCGTGCAGCGGAAATTTCCGCAATTCTCAAGGACCAGATCAAGAATTTCGGCCAGGAAGCCGAGGTTTCCGAAGTCGGCCAGGTTCTTTCCGTCGGCGACGGCATCGCCCGCGTCTATGGTCTGGACAATGTCCAGGCCGGCGAAATGGTCGAGTTCCCGGGCGGCATCCGCGGCATGGCGCTGAACCTCGAAGCCGACAATGTCGGTGTGGTTATCTTCGGCTCGGACCGTGAGATCAAGGAAGGCGACACCGTCAAGCGGACCGGCGCCATCGTCGACGTTCCGGTCGGTCCGGAACTGCTCGGCCGCGTCGTCGACGCACTCGGCAACCCGATCGACGGGAAGGGTCCGATCAACGCGACCCGCCGCGCCCGCGTCGACGTAAAGGCTCCAGGCATCATTCCGCGCAAGTCGGTGCATGAGCCGATGTCGACCGGCCTCAAGGCCATCGACGCCCTCATCCCGGTCGGCCGCGGCCAGCGCGAGCTCGTCATCGGCGACCGCCAGACCGGCAAGACCGCCATCATCCTCGACACGATCCTGAACCAGAAGCCGATCCACGACAACGGCCCGGACAACGACAAGCTCTTCTGCGTGTATGTTGCCATCGGCCAGAAGCGTTCGACCGTCGCTCAGTTCGTGAAGGTTCTCGAAGAGCGCGGCGCCCTGCAGTATTCGATCATCGTCGCTGCGACAGCTTCCGATCCGGCTCCGATGCAGTATCTCGCTCCGTTCGCCGGTTGCGCCATGGGCGAATATTTCCGCGACAACGGCCAGCATGCCCTGATCGGCTACGACGACCTTTCCAAGCAGGCCGTTGCTTACCGTCAGATGTCGCTGCTGCTCCGCCGCCCGCCGGGCCGCGAAGCCTATCCGGGCGACGTTTTCTACCTGCATTCTCGCCTGCTGGAGCGTGCCGCGAAGCTCAACGACGACCGCGGCGCCGGCTCGCTGACCGCCCTGCCGGTCATCGAAACCCAGGGTAACGACGTTTCGGCCTTCATTCCGACCAACGTGATCTCGATCACCGATGGCCAGATCTTCCTCGAAACCGACCTGTTCTACCAGGGCATCCGTCCGGCCGTTAACGTCGGTCTGTCGGTTTCCCGCGTCGGTTCCGCCGCACAGATCAAGGCGATGAAGCAGGTTGCCGGCTCGATCAAGGGCGAGCTTGCCCAGTATCGTGAAATGGCCGCCTTCGCGCAGTTCGGTTCGGACCTCGACGCCTCGACGCAGCGCCTGCTCAACCGCGGCGCCCGCTTGACCGAGCTCCTGAAGCAGCCGCAGTTCTCGCCGCTGAAGACGGAAGAGCAGGTTGCGGTGATCTTCGCAGGCGTCAACGGCTACCTCGACAAGATCGCCGTCGGCGACGTCGGCAAGTTCGAACAGGGCCTGCTGTCCTATCTTCGCAGCGAAGGCAAGGCGATCCTCGATACCATCCGTACCGAGAAGCAGCTTTCGGACGACACCCGCGCGAAGCTCAAGGCAGCTCTCGACAGCTACGCCAAGTCTTTCGCCTGAGAACGGATCAAGCCCCAAAGGGACCGATAACGGATGCCTTCACTTAAGGATCTGAAAAACCGGATCGCCTCCGTCAAGGCGACG
Source organism: Neorhizobium sp. CSC1952 (assembly GCF_030378245.1). NCBI lineage: Bacteria > Pseudomonadati > Pseudomonadota > Alphaproteobacteria > Hyphomicrobiales > Rhizobiaceae > Neorhizobium > Neorhizobium sp. CSC1952. Next base: position 2,313,426 of record NZ_CP128416.1, read on the forward strand.
CAGAAGATCACCAAGGCGATGAAGATGGTCGCCGCGGCGAAGCTGCGCCGTGCCCAGGAGGCGGCCGAGGCCGCCCGTCCTTACGCGGAACGGATGAACAAGGTGCTGGCCGGTCTTTCGGCCGCCAATGCCGGCAATGCCGAAGCGCCGCTCCTGCTTTCGGGCACGGGCAAGGATCAGGTCCATCTCCTGATCGTCGCGACCGGCGAGCGCGGCCTTGCGGGGGGCTTCAATTCCTCGATCATCCGGCTTGCCCGCGACCATGCGCTGAAGCTGCTTTCCCAGGGCAAGACGGTCAAGATCCTGACCGTCGGCCGCAAGGGCAACGACGTGCTGCGCCGCAGCTTCAAGGAAAACATCGTCCACTACATCACCTTCCGCGAAGTCAAGCAGCTTGGTTTCGTCCAGGCCGACGAAGTGGCGCACAAGGTGCTGGAGATGTTCAACGCCGGCGAATTCGACGTCGCGACGCTGTTCTTCGCACGCTTCCAGTCGGTGATCTCCCAGATCGCGACCGCACAGCAGATCATCCCGGCCAAGTTCGAGACCACCGAGACGGCCAACGCTTCTTCCGCGCTCTACGAATACGAGCCGGGCGAACAGGAGATCCTCGAGGACCTGCTGCCGAAGAACATCGCGGTGCAGATTTTCCGGGCACTGCTCGAAAACAACGCTTCCTTCTACGGCGCGCAGATGTCCGCGATGGACAACGCCACGCGCAATGCCGGTGAGATGATCAATAAGCTGACGCTTTCCTACAACCGCCAGCGTCAGGCGCAGATCACCAAGGAACTCATTGAAATCATTTCGGGCGCGGAAGCGCTCTGACCGTAAAGAAAGAGGGTAAGAATCATGGCTACCGCAACGGGCTCGTCCCTCGGCAAAGTGACCCAGGTTATCGGCGCCGTCGTTGACGTCGCTTTCGACGGCGACCTGCCGCCGATCCTGAACGCGCTTGAAACCGACAACAACGGCAACCGCCTTGTTCTCGAAGTCGCGCAGCACCTCGGTGAAAACTCCGTCCGCACCATCGCGATGGACTCGACCGAAGGTCTCGTCCGTGGCCAGCAGGTTACCAACACCGGCGCTCCGATCTCGGTTCCGGTCGGCGACCAGACCCTCGGCCGCATCATGAACGTCATCGGCGAGCCGGTCGACGAAGCAGGCCCGCTCAACACCGAGACGAAGCGCTCCATCCACCAGGATGCTCCTCCCTATGTCGAGCAGTCCACGGAAGCGCAGATCCTCGTCACGGGCATCAAGGTCGTCGATCTTCTCGCTCCCTACGCGAAGGGCGGCAAGATCGGCCTCTTCGGCGGAGCCGGCGTCGGCAAGACCGTTCTCATCATGGAACTCATCAACAACGTCGCGAAGGCGCACGGCGGTTACTCCGTGTTCGCAGGCGTCGGTGAGCGTACCCGTGAAGGCAACGACCTCTACCACGAAATGATCGAGTCGGGCGTCAACAAGCACGGCGGCGGCGAAGGCTCCAAGGCCGCTCTGGTTTACGGCCAGATGAACGAACCGCCGGGCGCCCGCGCCCGCGTCGCCCTGACGGGTCTGACGATCGCCGAAGACTTCCGCGACAAGGGCCAGGACGTTCTGTTCTTCGTCGACAACATCTTCCGCTTTACGCAGGCAGGTTCGGAAGTGTCGGCTCTGCTCGGCCGCATTCCGTCGGCCGTCGGTTACCAGCCGACGCTTGCGACCGACATGGGCGCGATGCAGGAGCGCATCACCACCACGACCAAGGGTTCGATCACCTCGGTTCAGGCCATCTACGTTCCGGCCGACGACCTGACCGACCCGGCACCGGCGACCTCGTTCGCCCACTTGGACGCAACGACCGTTCTGTCGCGTTCGATCGCCGAAAAGGGCATCTATCCGGCCGTCGACCCGCTCGACTCCACGTCGCGCATGCTCGACCCGATGGTTGTCGGTGAGGAACACTACGAGGTCGCCCGTAAGGTCCAGACGACGCTCCAGCGCTACAAGTCGCTGCAGGACATCATCGCCATCCTCGGCATGGACGAACTGTCCGAAGAGGACAAGATGACGGTTGCCCGCGCCCGCAAGATCGAGCGCTTCCTGTCGCAGCCGTTCTTCGTCGCCGAAGTTTTCACCGGTTCGCCGGGCAAGCTCGTCGCGCTCGAAGACACGATCAAGGGCTTCAAGGGCCTCGTCAACGGCGAATACGACCACCTGCCGGAAGCCGCTTTCTACATGGTCGGTTCGATCGAAGAAGCGATCGAAAAGGCCAAGAAGCTGGCCGAAGCCGCCTGATCCTGAACGAGATGGCGCGCGGGATTTCCGGCGCGCCGTCTCCCGCATGAAACACGAGAGCATCTTCGGTCGAAACAGACCGCCTTCGATGCTCCGACATTTGTTTTCACGCAATTCCGGACGCAAAACCGCCATGCGCTTTTGCTGGAATTGCTCTTAGGAAGTGGACCGTCATGGCCGACGCTTTCAACTTTGAACTGGTTTCGCCCGAGCGCCTGCTCGTTTCGGAAAAGGTCACCGAAGTGGTGATCCCGGCGACGCTTGGCGAAATGACGGTGCTGGCCAATCACGCGCCGACGATGACGACCATCAAGCCGGGCGTGGTTTCCGTGAAGCTCGCTTCCGGTCAGGTCAGCAAATACGTGGTTTTCGGCGGCTTTGCCGACATCCTGCCGACCGGCTGCACGCTGCTCGCCGAATCCGCGGTTCCGGCCAGCGAATTGACCCGTGAGACGCTGCAGCGGCGGATCGAAACGACGCAGGCCGAGATCAACAAGGCGCAGAGCGACGAGCACAAGACGAAGCTGGAGCAGTTCCTGGCGGAGCTGACGCATCTGAACGGCGCCGTCATCCCGGCCTAAGCACAGACTTTCTCTCGCAGAGAAATCAAGGCGGTCCGAAAGGCCGCCTTTTCTTTTGCCTTGCCGGCTGTTCGGAAAAGGATCGCCCGGGGAAACGGCGATCGTCCGGCCAATCCCGCGCCCGGGCCGGAGCGATCAAGGCAATGCGGCGGTCAAGCGACCCGAGAGAACGGATGTAAAGCGTGCGTTTCATGACGGCTCGGATCAGCGACGACATATCGTCACGATCCGGGCCGCTTGTATCTCCGCCGGCAACAGTTTAGCCATCTGATGCGGAGGAACGCGATGATCGACAAGTTGGAATTCTTCATTGCGCTCGCGCGCGAGGGGCATTTCGGTCGGGCGGCCGAGGAATGCGGCATCTCGCAGCCATCGCTTTCGGCCGCGATCCGGCAGCTCGAGGAGCAGCTCGGCGTCCAGCTCGTCCTGCGCGGATCGCGCTTCCAGGGCCTGACGCCGGAAGGGCAGCGGGTGCTGGAATGGGCGCGGCGGATCGTCGGCGACGCGCGCACGATGCGCGAAGAGATGCGGGCGGCGCGCAAGGGCCTTGCCGGCCATATCCGGCTGGCGGTCATCCCGACCGCGCTCGCCATGGTGCCGCGCCTGACGGAGCCCTTCCAGGAGAGGCATCCGGACGTCACTTTTTCGGTGGTTTCCCGCAATTCGCTGCAGGTGCTCAGCCAGCTCGACAATCTGGAGATCGATGCGGGCATCACGTATCTGGACAACGAGCCGCTCGGCCGCGTCACCAGCGTGCCGCTCTATTCGGAGCGTTACAACCTCGTGACCGCGATCGGAACGCCGTTCGCCGATCGCGAAAGCGTCACCTGGCGGGAGATGGCCGATCTTAGGCTCTGTCTATTGACGCCCGACATGCAGAACCGCCGGATCATCAACCAGCACCTCGCGGATGCCGGGATCACTGTGCAGCCGATGCTGGAATCGAATTCCATGGTCGTGCTTCTGTCGCATGTCGGCACCGGTCGCTGGGCGAGCATCATGCCGCGCAATGTGGCGCGTTCATTCGGATTCGCCAGGCAAATCCGCACGATCCCGATCGTCGAGCCGGAAGCGAGCCATGTCGTCGGGCTTGTCGCCGCACACCGGGAGCCTTTCACGCCGCTCGTTTCCGCATTGCTCCACGAAGCCAGAAGCCTGGCGCCCGGTGCCATGGCTTGATAGTTTTTTTCTATCGCTCAACCGATCTCCTTTATTGACGCCTGCGGCATGGGTTGCGAGACTCCACAGCGTCGGCGAAGTGCGACTGTCGTACAGCTTCGCCAGCTTTCTGATCCCGCACTTTATGCGGCGGCCCCGGCGCTGAAGCGAGGGATGTGGGATCAGCCGGGAGGCTAGAGAACATGAATATGCGCATTTCCGCCGGTGAGTTCACTGAGCGGTCGCTTCAGATCATCAGGGATCTGAAGCACCTGGAAGGCCCGATGCTGCCGATCCTGCACGCGATCCAGGCGGAATTCGGCTACGTGCCGGACGAGGTGAAGCCGATCATTGCGAGCGAGCTCAACCTGTCGCGCGCCGAAGTGCACGGCGTCGTCACCTTCTACCACGAGTTCCGGGATCATCCGGCCGGCCGGCACGTTCTGAAACTCTGTCGGGCCGAAGCCTGCCAGTCGATGGGCAGCGACCGCATTGCGGATCGCGTCCGGCAGCTTCTCGGGATCGACTTTCACCAGACGACGCTCGACGGCGCGGTGACGCTGGAGCCGGTCTATTGTCTCGGGCTCTGCGCCTGCGCGCCGGCCGCCATGCTGGACGACGAGGTCTATGGCCGGGTCGACGAGCACTGTCTTGGCGAAATCGTTGCGGAGGTGCGTCGATGACGGTCAGGATTTTCGTGCCGCGCGATGCCGCAGCGCTCGCGCTCGGAGCCGAAAAGGTGGCGAAGGCGATTACCCAGGAGATCGCAGCCCGCGGCCTCGATGCGAAAGTGGTGCGCACCGGCTCGCGCGGCATGTTCTGGCTGGAGCCGCTGGTCGAGGTCGAGACCGCCGAGGGGCGGGTGGCCTATGGTCCGGTGAAGGCCGGTGACGTGCCGGACCTCCTGGATTCCGGTCTGCTGCAGGGTGGAACGCATGCATTCTCGCTCGGGCCGACCGAGGAAATTTCCTTCCTCAAGGAACAGACGCGGCTGACTTTCGCCCGTTGCGGCATCATCGATCCGCTGTCGATCGAAGACTATCGCAAATATCGGGGATTTGCGGGCCTGGAAAAGGCCATCGCCATGGCGCCCGCCGACATCGTCAGGCAGGTCACAGACAGCGGGCTTCGCGGCCGCGGCGGCGCCGGTTTCCCCACCGGCATCAAGTGGAAGACGGTGATGGATGCGGCCGGGCCGCAGAAATACATCGTCTGCAATGCCGACGAGGGCGACAGCGCCACGTTTGCCGACCGGATGATCATGGAAGGCGATCCCTTCGTGCTGATCGAAGGCATGGCCATCGCCGGCATCGCGACGGGCGCCACCAAGGGCTATATCTACACCCGCTCGGAATATCCGCATGCGATCGCCACGATGACGGAGGCGATCGAAATCGCCCGCGGGGCCGGCATTCTCGGCTCGTCCGTCATGGGGTCGGCTCATGCCTTCGATCTCGAAGTGCGCTCCGGCGCCGGCGCCTATGTCTGCGGCGAGGAGACGTCGCTGCTCAATTCGCTGGAAGGCAAGCGCGGCATCGTGCGCGCCAAGCCGCCGCTGCCGGCGTTGAAGGGCTTCCTCGGCCGGCCGACGGTGGTCAACAACGTCATCTCGCTCGCCTCCGTGCCGGTCATCATGGACCAGGGCGCCGAGCATTACAAAAACTTCGGCATGGGCCGTTCGCGCGGCACGATCCCGATCCAGATCGCCGGCAATGTCAAGCATGGCGGGCTCTACGAAGTCGCCTTCGGCCTGACGCTCGGCGAGATCGTCGACCGCATCGGCGGCGGTACGGCGACCGGCCGGCCGGTGAAGGCGGTGCAGGTGGGCGGCCCCCTCGGCGCCTATTTTCCGCGTGCGCTGTTCGATACGCCGTTCGATTACGAAGCCTTCGCGGCAAAGGACGGGCTGATCGGCCATGCCGGCATCACGGTCTTCGACGATACGGCCGACATGCTGAAGCAGGCCCGCTTTGCGATGGAGTTCTGCGCCATCGAAAGCTGCGGCAAGTGCACGCCCTGCCGCATCGGCTCGACGCGCGGCGTCGAGACCGCCGACAAGATCGCGCAGGGCATCGAGCCCGAGAAGAACAAGGCGCTGCTCGCGGATCTCTGCAACACGATGAAGTTCGGCTCGCTCTGCGCGCTCGGCGGCTTCACGCCCTATCCGGTGATGAGCGCGATGAACCATTTCCCGGAGGATTTTTCGCCGGCGCCGATGGTGGAGGCTGCGGAATGATGACGTTTACCGTGTCAGCTCCCCTCTGGCCTGCCGGCCGTCTCCCCCACAGGTGGGGAGATCACAAGCGGCATGGCCTTCCCGACACGCTCAAGCTTTACTGCGTGGTCCCGCCCCTTGCTTGGGGAAGCCGGCGCACCTTGCCGATCTCCCCACCTGTGGGGGAGATGGCCGGCAGGCCAGAGGGGGGCGATCTTGCTCCTACATCTATTCTTTCCAGCAGGGAGGCACACAATGTCCCTCGTTCATGAAATCGACTACGGCACGCCTGCCTCCCGATCCGAAGCCCAGGTGACGCTCACCATCGACGGACGCGAGATCACCGTGCCGGACGGCACGTCGATCATGCGGGCTTCGATGGAGGCCGGCATAAAGGTGCCGAAGCTCTGCGCCACCGACATGGTGGATGCTTTCGGCTCCTGCCGCCTCTGTCTCGTGGAGATCGAAGGCCGGGCCGGCACGCCTGCCTCCTGCACCACGCCGGTCATGCCGGGCATGGTGGTCCATACCCAGACGGGCCGGTTGAAGGACATCCGCCGCGGCGTGATGGAACTCTACATTTCCGATCACCCGCTCGACTGTCTCACCTGCGCCGCCAATGGCGATTGCGAATTGCAGGACATGGCCGGCGCCGTGGGCCTCCGCGACGTGCGTTACGGCTATGACGGCGACAATCACGTCAAGGCGCGCAACAATGGCGAGATCAACGCCAAATGGATGCCGAAGGACGAATCGAACCCTTATTTCACCTATGATCCGTCGAAATGCATCGTCTGCTCCCGCTGCGTGCGCGCCTGCGAGGAGGTGCAGGGCACGTTCGCGCTGACGATCGAGGGCCGCGGTTTCGGCTCGCGCGTCTCGCCCGGCATGCACGAACATTTCCTCGATTCCGAATGCGTCTCCTGCGGCGCCTGCGTGCAGGCCTGCCCCACCGCGACGCTGACCGAGAAGTCGGTTATCTCAATCGGCCAGCCGGAGCATTCGGCGGTGACCACCTGCGCCTATTGCGGTGTCGGTTGCTCGTTCAAGGCGGAAATGCGCGGCGAGGAACTCGTGCGCATGGTGCCTTACAAGGATGGCCAGGCGAACCGCGGCCATTCCTGCGTCAAGGGACGCTTCGCCTATGGCTACGCGACCCATAAGGACCGCATCCTCAACCCGATGATCCGCGAGAAGATCTCCGATCCCTGGCGCGAAGTGACCTGGGAAGAGGCTTTCGCGCATGTGGCATCGGAGTTCCGCCGCATCCAGTACCAGTATGGCCGAGATGCGGTCGGCGGCATCACCTCGTCGCGCTGCACCAATGAAGAGACCTTCCTGGTGCAGAAGCTGATCCGCGCCGGTTTCGGCAACAACAATGTCGATACCTGCGCCCGTGTCTGCCATTCCCCGACGGGCTACGGCCTCGGCCAGGCCTTCGGCACCTCGGCCGGCACCCAGGATTTCGACTCGGTCGAGCATTCGGACGTCGTGATCGTCATCGGCGCCAATCCGACCGACGGGCACCCGGTCTTCGGCTCGCGCCTCAAGAAGCGGCTGCGCCAGGGCGCCAAGCTGATCGTCATCGATCCGCGCCGCATCGATCTCGTGCGCACGCCGCATGTGGAAGCCGCCTATCACCTGCCGCTGCAGCCGGGCACGAACGTGGCGGTGCTCACCGCGCTCGCCCACGTCATCGTCACCGAAGGCCTGTTCGACGAAAAATTCATCCGCGAGCGTTGCGACTGGTCGGAGTTCGAGGATTGGGCCGCCTTCGTTTCCGAGGAGCAGCACAGCCCGGAAGCGACGGAGAAATTCACCGGCGTTCCGGCGGAACTCGTCCGTGGCGCGGCCCGGCTTTACGCCACGGGCGGCAACGGCGCGATCTACTACGGCCTCGGCGTCACCGAGCACAGCCAGGGCTCTACGACCGTCATGGCGATCGCCAACCTTGCCATGGCGACCGGCAACATCGGCCGTCCGGGCGTCGGCGTGAACCCGCTGCGCGGCCAGAACAATGTGCAGGGCTCCTGCGACATGGGCTCGTTCCCACACGAGCTGCCGGGCTATCGCCACATCTCCGACGATGCGACCCGCGACATTTTCGAAAAACTCTGGGGTGTCACGCTCAACAACGAACCGGGCCTGCGCATCCCGAACATGCTGGATGCGGCGGTCGAAGGCACGTTCAAGGGCATCTACATCCAGGGCGAGGACATCCTGCAGTCCGATCCGGATACGAAGCACGTTTCGGCCGGCCTGGCCGCAATGGAATGCGTCGTCGTCCACGACCTCTTCCTCAACGAGACCGCCAACTACGCGCACGTTTTCCTGCCGGGCTCGACCTTCCTCGAAAAGGACGGCACGTTCACCAATGCGGAGCGCCGCATCAACCGCGTCCGCAAGGTCATGAGCCCGAAGAACGGCTATGGCGACTGGGAGGTCACGCAGAAGCTGGCGCAGGCCATGGGTCTCAACTGGAACTACACGCATCCGTCCGAAATCATGGACGAGATCGCCGCGACGACGCCGAGCTTCGCCAGCGTTTCCTACGACTATCTCGACAAAATGGGCTCGGTTCAGTGGCCCTGCAACGAGAAGTTCCCGGAAGGCTCGCCGATCATGCACGTCAACGGCTTCGTGCGCGGCAAGGGCAAGTTCATCCGCACGGAATATGTCGCGACCGACGAACGCACCGGTCCGCGCTTCCCGCTGCTGCTGACCACCGGCCGCATCCTCAGCCAGTACAATGTCGGCGCCCAGACCCGGCGCACCGAGAACGTCGCCTGGCATGCGGAAGACCGGCTGGAAATCCATCCGCACGACGCCGAGCAGCGTGGCATCAAGGACGGCGACTGGATCAAGCTCGCCAGCCGTTCGGGCGATACGACGCTGCGCGCGCTGATCACCGACCGCGTGGCGCCGGGCGTTGTCTACACGACCTTCCATCATCCGGACACCCAGGCGAACGTCATCACCACCGACTTCTCCGACTGGGCGACCAACTGCCCGGAATACAAGGTGACGGCGGTGCAGGTGTCGCCCTCAAACGGTCCGACCGAATGGCAGCAGGATTACGACGAGCTGTCGCGCCGCTCGCGGCGGATTGCAGGGAAGCTGGAGGCTGCTGAGTAACGAATGACCGCTTGTGTTTGGATCGCCCCCCTCTGGCCTGCCGGCTATCTCCCCCACAGGTGGGGAGATTGGCTGGGCGTGCCGGCTTTCCCAAACAATTCGCCTAGCAATTCGACGAAACGCCTGAGAGGCGGGAAGGCCATGCTGCTTGTGATCTCCCCACCCGTGGGGGAGATGGCCGGCAGGCCAGAGGGGGGCGTTCTTGTCCCGGCATTCCATGGCTGCATTTAAAACCACCGCCACAGCCCCCGAGATCGCCCGCCGCAATGGCGTGATCCGCGCCGGTTCGCGGGATGTGCCGGAGGAGGTGCCGATCGCCTTTTCCTATGGCGGCTCCACTCATGCGGTCATGATGGGGACGCCGGCCGATCTCGAGGATTTCGCCGTCGGCTTCAGCCTGACCGAAGGCATCATCGCCTCGATGGCGGAAATCGAAAAGATCACCGTCGTCGATGAAGGCAGGGGCCTCGACGTGCAGGTGACGCTTGCGGAGGAGAAGGAGGACGCATTGCGCGCCCGCCGGCGTCATATGGCCGGGCCGGTCGGTTGCGGCCTCTGCGGCATCGAGTCGATCGAGCAGGCCATACGGCCGGTGCCGGACGTTTCCTCCGTATCGCTGACCCTGACGCCGAAAGACGTGGCGGGAGCGGCCGCGGCGCTCAATGGCGCGCAGCCGCTTCACGCGCAAACCCATGCCGTCCATGGCGCCGGCTTCTTCGTGCCGGGGCAGGGGCTCGTCGCCGTCCGCGAGGATGTCGGCCGCCACAACGCGCTCGACAAGCTGGCCGGCGCCGTCACCCGCAAGGGCGTGAAAGGTCCGGACGGCGTGGTGGTCGTCACCAGCCGCATTTCGGTCGAGATGGTGCAGAAGGCGGCGATCCTCGGAAGCTCCGTTCTGATTGCCATTTCCGCACCGACCGCGCTCGCCATCCGCACCGCCGAGGAGGCGGGAATGACCCTTGTCGCGCTGACGCGCGGAGAGGATTTCGAGATTTTCACGCGTACCGATCGCATTACCACCGGAGTTGTCGCCGATGTCGCATGATAAGAGCCCGGAGCAGCTGGTGCTCGACAAGCTTGTCCGGATGGCGAACCAGATCGCCACCTTCTTCATGTCGCAGCCGGAGAACGTGCGCGCCGAAGGCGTCGCGACGCATATCAACAAGTTCTGGGAACCGCGCATGCGGCGGCAATTCTTCGAACATCTCGACAGGGGCGGGGCGGGGCTTATGCCGCTCGTCATCGAGGCTTCGGTGCTGATCCGCCGGCCGGAGGCCAAGGCCGGATCGGGGGTCGGCGTTGGCGAGGATGCCAAAGGTGCGCCCGGCGGCAAGGGTCCCGGCGCAGGAGAATCGCTCTCCGAACCGAGCATTCCGGAAGGGGCGGCCTAGCCTCCTCGTGCGGAAGCTCGGCAGCGCCGCTTTATCGAACCTCGAGGCCGATGACCGGAAAAAGCCCGCTGCGGTTCACGCTGCGGGCTTTAGACCTATGCGTCGATTTCATAATTCAGAGCGTCCTGCCTCCGAAAGGGTGCATGACGCTCTAAAAGTTTTCCCATTCCTGGGCTTTGGCCTTCAGGTTCGCATGCGCCAGGCGCAGCGGCGCCACATGGGCGTGGGCCGGGCGTGCCTCCCGCGCCGCAGGTCTGACTTCCGGCTGGCTGCCGACATCGAATTGCGAGAGCAGAACCCGCAGGCTTTCGGCTTCGCCCGCCAGCGAATGGCTCGCGGCCGTGGTTTCCTCCACCATGGCGGCGTTCTTCTGGGTCGCCTGGTCCATGTGATTGACGGCCTGGCTGATCTCCCGCAGGCTGGCGGCCTGTTCGCGCGAGGCCGCGACGATGGCCGTCACGTTGGCGTGGATTTCCGTCACCTGGTCGGCGATCTCGCGCAGCGCCGTTCCGGTCTGGCCGACGAGGGTGACGCCGCTTGAAACCTGCTGGCTCGACGTGTTGATGAGCGTTTTGATTTCCTTTGCGGCCTTGGCCGAGCGTTGCGCGAGTTCCCGCACCTCCTGCGCGACAACCGCGAAACCCTTTCCCGCCTCGCCGGCGCGTGCGGCCTCCACCCCGGCATTGAGCGCCAGGAGATTGGTCTGGAACGCGATGTCGTCGATCACCCCGATGATGCTGGTGATCTCGCCGGAGGAATGGGCGATCTGATCCATGGCGGCGATCGCATCCCGGACGACGAGGCCGGATTTTTCGGCATGCTCCTTGGTGTGGGTCACGAGCCTGCCGGCCTCGTCGGCGCGGCGGCTCGAATCTCCCACCGTGCTGGTGACCTGTTCCAGTGCCGCAGCCGCTTCTTCCAGCGAGGCCGCCTGCTGTTCGGTCCGTTTGGCGAGTTCGCTGGAGGCGTCGCGCACCTCGTTCGATGCGGCGGCAATGCCGGCGGCATTCTTGCCGACGACCTGCATTGCGTCGCGCAGCTTGGCGGCGACCGTATTGAAGTCGTGGCGCACCGTTTCCATCGTCGGCACGAAAGGCGTGTCGAGGCTCTGGTCCAGCTTTCCGTCGGCCAGATCGCGAAGGCTCCTGCCGAGCTGGCCGATGGCGCTCATGCGTGGCGTGACGTCGGTCGCGAACTTCACGACCTTGGTCACCTTGCCGCTCATGTCGCGGATCGGGTTGTAGGCCGCCTGGATCCAGATCTCCTTGCCGTGCTTGCCGTAACGCACGAACTCGTCCGCGATGAACTCGCCGCCGGCGAGCCGTTTCCAGAACGCCTTGTATTCCTCGGAGGCGGCATAGGCCGGATCGCAGAACATGCGGTGATGCTTGCCCTTGATCTCGGAAAGATCGTAGCCGAGGCCCCGGCAGAAATTTTCGTTGGCGGTGAGGATCTCGCCCTCCGGCGTGAATTCGATCACCGCCTGCGACTGCCCGATCGCCGCGAGCTTGCCGGCATCCTCGGCGGCGGCGAGCTTGGCGGCGGTGATATCGGTCGCGAACTTGATCACCTTATAGGGCTTGCCGCCGCGCAAGACCGGATTATAGGAAGCCTGGATCCAGATTTCCCTGCCGGACTTTGTGATCCGCTTGTATTCCCGCGCGTCGAATTTACCGGCGGCAAGATTGGCCCAGAACGCCCGGTATTCCTCGGAGGCCGCATAATCGGGGTCGCAGAACATGCGATGATGCTTGCCCCGGATTTCCGGCAACGTATAGCCTAGCGCCTGACAGAAATTCGCGTTAGCGTTGAGTACCGTGCCGTTCAGATCGAACTCGATGATGGCCTGCGATCGCGATATGGCTTCTATCGCATGATATGCCTCGATGGTCCTGCCTATCCCCAGCATTCCCTATCTCCTTGAAAAATATGAAACCTTGTTACCTTCTCCCGGTTTCAATCTTTCAGACCCTCCATGCACGGCGACTCTGAAAATATAAACCTTTGGCTGCATTAGTACATCGAAATATTAATAGGTAATTTAAGTAAATTCGAAATATCGGTTCTTCCGGATAAATCGGATCGAAGGGAATGCGCTGCCGCTGACACGTACGAAAAGGCCGCCGGAAAACCATCCGACGGCCCTTTGTTGTTTCAGGCCGTCATTGCGGCCTGGATAAGCAGGAAAGTTTCACGCAGCCAGCTCTTCTGCTTCGTTACCCTTGAACATCTTGGCAAGGTTGAGGAAGCAGATCATGCCGTTCTCGTTGGCGATGATGCCTTCGGAGAAGGACTTGTCGAAGGAGGCGGAGATTTCCGGAACCGGCTGAACCTGGCTGGAGGGAATGGTCAGAATATCGGAGACGCGGTCGACCAGCATTCCGATGACCATGTTGTGGACTTCGGCGACGACGATGGCGCTGCGCTCATTGGCGACGGTGCTCTTCATGCCGAGCTTGTAGGCGAGGTCGATGATCGGGATCACGGAACCGCGCAGGTTCATGACGCCGATCACGTCGGCGGGCGCATGCGGGATCGGCGTCGACGGCGCCCAGCCGCGGATTTCGCGGATTGTCGTCGTCTTCACGCAGAATTCCTGATCGTGCAGGCGGAAGGCGATGATTTCCAGCGTTTCGCCGCCGTAGCTTGTGGAGTTGATCGTCGTAGCCATCAGAATTCTTTCCCACTATCCGGTGCCTGGGCGGGAGCGGCTGCACGGATGTGCGCACGCGGCCGTTGCCATGAGTTCGCGTGCCAGGAATGCAGCGTCATGCATCACGTTACGCTTCGACAATCCTATGCGAAGAGTGTTGCCCAAATCTGAATGAAAAATGCGGAGTTTTGCCTGTCGCGATATCACGCCGAACGCGTGGGGCGGTCGAGCACGCGCCGGCCGAAGAGGCTGGCCGTGAGTTCCACCATGATGCGGGCGCTCCTGCCGCGATCGTCCAGGAAAGGGTTGAGCTCGACGAGATCGAGCGAGCAGACGAGCCCGGTGTCGTGCAGCATTTCCATGATCAGATGCGCCTCGCGGAAGGTGGCGCCGCCCGGCACGGTCGTGCCGACCCCCGGCGCGATATCCGGATCAAGGAAATCGACATCGAGGCTGACATGCAGAAGACCGTTTGCGGCGCTCACCGTTTCGATCACCTGGCGCATGATCGCGGCGATGCCGTGCTCGTCGATCGCCCGCATGTCGAAGACGTTGACGCCGTGTTCGGCAATCAGCTTGCGCTCGATCTCGTCGACGGACCGGATGCCGACCTGAAAAACGTGTTTGGGGTTCACCATCGGCCGGTTCTTGTCGAGGATCGGGGCGAACTCCGCATGGCCGGTAAAGAAAGCCACCGGCATGCCGTGGATATTGCCGGAGGGCGAGGTTTCCGGCGAGTTGAAATCCGCATGCGCATCGACCCAGAGCACGAAAAGCGGCCGGCCGATTTCGGCGGCATAACGCGCCATGCCCGGCACGCTGCCCATGGAAAGGCTGTGGTCGCCGCCCATGATCACCGGAATGGAGCCGGCCCTGGCCTTCTCATAGGTCCGGCTTTCGAGCGCCCGCGCAAATGCGCCGACGATCGCCAGGTTCTTCGCGTCCCGCCGGTCTTCAAGGTCGGTGGCCGGCTCCGGCCTCAGATCGCCGCTATCGCTGACGCGGAAGCCGAGGCCTTCCAGCGCCTTGACGATGCCCGCCAGCCGGAAGGCGGCCGGCCCCATGGCACAGCCGCCGCGGCCGGAGCCCTCTTCCAAAGGAACGCCGATCAATGTGATGTCCTTGGAGGTCATTCCATTCTCCGGAAGCAGAACAATGCGGATGCGAAATCAGTATTCGCGCTCGTAGAAGATGCCGGCCGTGCCGCCTTCCGTCCCCGCGCCGGCCTTCAGCTTCACACCCCGGCCGACATCGAGGTTGATGGTGGCCTGGGCTCCGCCGGAACCGCCCTGCTCGACCTGCAGATAGGTGCGATCGTTGAGGTAGCGGCCGACCGAAACGGTCGTCTGGCCCGTCGAATCGGTGTTGATGTCGAGGTCGTCGACGCCGAGATTGCTGCGCAGCGTTTCGAGGAGCGAGGTGGAGCCGCCGCCTGCGAGCTGGGACACGGCATCGGCGAGCTGGGCGATCTGCAGCGGCGAGAGCCGCGACATGGACTGGCCGAAGATCAGCTGCGCCAGAACCTCGTCTTGCGGCAAGGCAGGGGAGGAGGAGAAAGCTATGGTCGGATCGTTGGCTATGCCGGTGACGTTCACCGTGATCGTCGTCTGGCCGGAGGTCGTATTGGCTTCCATGTTCAGGACCGGGATCAGGCCGCCCCCGAAGGTAATGTCGCCCTCGGTGAAGTCGAGGCGTTTGGCGAGGATGACGATGCGCCCGCGGCGCATCTCGAAGCCGCCCGCGACGATCGGGTCCACCGCCGTGCCGGTGACGGTCAGCTCGCCGCCGAGTTCCGCATCGATGCCGCGGCCGCGGACGAATATGCCGTTCGGCGCGCTGATCTGCAGGTTGAGCGCGATCGGCCTCGAACTGCCGGTCGCATCTTTCGGGCGCAGTTCTTCCATCTGGCGCAATACGTCCGGCGGGGCGTTGCGGTGGCGGATGTCGATGGCGGTGAGCGAGGTCGGAAGGCGTGCCGGCACGGTGATCGCCGCCTTGGTGAGCGTTACCCGGCCGCCGAGAACCGGGCCGGAGGTCAGCGGGCCGGTGATCGTCAAGGCTCCGTCGGCCGTCGCGGCAAACAGCGTGCCGTCGGCATAGGTCGCCTGCGCGAGCGTGATCCTCAGATCGGCGGGAAAGCCGGAGCCGGGCGCGATGCCGACCGACCCCTGGACGGAAACGGTGCCGCCGCCCGAAAGCCTGCCGGAAAGCCTGGAAATATTGGCGCTGTTGCCATCGAACGAAACGTTGGCGGCAAGATCGGTGACCGCAAGATTTCGCCGCACATCGATGAAGCGCGCTCCGGAAGAGGAGGCCGTTCCGGTAATCGCCGGTGCGGCCGCCGTGCCTTTGATTGCAACGTCGACATTGCCGGTGCCTTCCAGCATGAAACCCTGAGCAGCGAGCTGTCCGGCCAGGATGGAGAAGGGCAATCGTCCGTTGAATTGCAGGTTGAGCGGCTTCTGGCCCGCAAGCGAAACCGAGCCGCCACCGGATAGCGAGATACCGCCTCCGCCCGAAAGGCGGGTATCGACCGTGACCGTGCCGTTCTGAAATGTGCCGTTGGCGGTAATGTTCAATGCGGCAAGGCCCGCGGATGCGGTCTGGCTGACGCCGGCATCGGCCCAGCGGAGGTCATAGCGGACGGCTGGCGCCTCGGGCGTACCGGTCGCGGTGACCGTGCCGGAAATCGTGCCGCGGGCGCCGAGGCTCGGCGCGAAAGCATTGATCAGGCTGGCGGGCACGGCATTGGCGCGGGCATTGATATCGAGCGCCGGAACGCCATTCTGAAGGATGACGCGTCCCGTTGCGGAAAGGTCGAGACCGCCCGAACCCGTCAGGCGGGTCGCATCTAGTGCGACTGTCCCGCCTGCGAAGCTTCCGCTTGCCTGAAGGCGAAACGGACTGATGCCAGCATCGCGCGTCTGGCGAAGCTGTGCATCATTCCATTCAAGATCATAGCGGATAGAGGGGGCGGACGTGGTGCCGGTCGCATTGACGGTGCCGGAAATCGTGCCCGCCGCGTTGATTGCCGGAACGAAGGCGTTGAGCAGGTTTGCGGGCAGCGCCTTGATATCGGCGGTCAGATCAAGCGCCGAGCCGGCCGTGCCGTTGACGGTGACGCTGCCGTTGCCGGTCGAGAGTGTAAGGCCGGCGAGACGCGCGCCGCCATCGGCAATGGCGATGCGGGTCGGCGCGGCAAGCCGGATCGGTATGTTGCGCGGCGAGGCGGCGAAGCTTTCGATGCCGACCGAAAT
Source organism: Neorhizobium sp. CSC1952 (assembly GCF_030378245.1). Lineage (NCBI taxonomy): Bacteria > Pseudomonadati > Pseudomonadota > Alphaproteobacteria > Hyphomicrobiales > Rhizobiaceae > Neorhizobium > Neorhizobium sp. CSC1952. The sequence goes on from NZ_CP128416.1 coordinate 2,330,099, forward strand.
ATCCGCGCCGGTCTGGACATCCCCCACGGCATTGAGCGGGGCGTTGTCGTACTGAGCCGTGAGGTTGAAGTTCGTCCTGTTGCCGCCGTGGCTGACGCCGAGATCGATGTCGCTGACACCGACCGAACCGGCGCCGATGCGGGCGGCGCGCACGGTGCCTTCGGCGGCGATCGCCTTGATGTCGGGGATCGCAAGGTCGACATTCGGCTGTGCGATCTCGATCGAGCCGCGGCGGAGCGCGTTGCCGGATGCCTTGATCACGGCGCCGGCCCGGCCGTCCGTATTGTTGAGCATGACCGTGCCGCGCAGATCGCCCTGCGCCAGCTGGCCGGCGAGGGCGGCCAGCAGCGAGACATCGGGAAAATCGAAGGTCAGCTGGCCTTCCGGAAGGAAATCAGGCGAGAAATTCAGCGCGCCGTTCAGCCTGTTGGGACCGACCTCGACATTGATTGCCGGCGCGCTCGTGCGGCCCTCGGTCGAGGCGAGGTCGGCATTGACGCGGATCGGCTGGCTGTCCAGCGATCCCGTGGCTGCCAGCTTGCCTTTGGGCGCATTCGGATCGGCCGTCCCGTCGAGCGTCAGGCTCAGATCCTGCAGCCTGCGGCCGGCCATCCGCGCATCGGCGGAATTGACGATCGCCTTGACGCCCACCGCGGTCAGCGGACCTTCGGCGGCGATATCGAAACCGGCAGCGCCTTCCGCCTCCGGCAGCCAGCGCTTCAGGTCCGGCACCCGGCCGGCAAGGCGGCCGGTGACCTTCTGGTTTTCCAGCAGGACGCTGCCGTGCGCCTCGACCGCATTGGATCGCATCACGAAGTTCTCGAGGCTCACGCGGCCGCTCGTCACCGCATTGACATAGCCTTCGGCGGAGAGCTTGCCTTCGAACTTGGAGACAAGAGCGGGCGGCAGCACGGTGGGATTGGCGAAGATGCGGAAATTGCCGGTCACCGCCTGCTTCGACATGTCGTAGGCGCCCGAAAGGGTGCCGTTGACGTTGGGGCTGTCGAAGGTTGCCGCATCGAGGCCGATTGCCGGAGGAGCAAGCCTCAGGGGCGCATCGAGCGTCACCGGCCCGCGGATGATCCGGTCGAGATCGTCGCTTGCAAAATCCGTCCGCGCCACGGTGAACCGGCTGCGGATGCTGCCCGTGCGATTGACGAGATTGAGATCCTCGCTTTCAGCCTGCAGGCGGATCTGGCCGAAACGGCCCTGGGGCAGTTCGGCAGCATTCAGCGCGGCTGTGGCATTGAAACGCGCCGCGGAAGCCGCACCCGTAAGCGTGAAGTTGATGCTTTCGAAGGAGAAGCGGCTTTCCTGGCCGCTGATCGGCCAGACGAAATCCACGGGGCCGTTGGTGCCGGTAAGGCCCGCGGTCAGGCTGTTGTCGCCGGCCGGATCCCAGGCCCCTTTCGCGGAAACCCTCACGGCGCCGGAGACGAGATCGCCGCGTTCGATGTCCACACGGCCGGACGGCGCGTAGACTGCGGCGATGTTGATATCCGTCGTGCCGTCGAACAGGGGCCGGAAGGCAGGCGGGAGCAGCGTGGCGAGCTGGCCGCCGCCGGTCACTTCGACGCGATGCCGGCCGTTGTCGACCAGCATATGCTTGCCGTCGACCGCGATCACCGGCGTGCCGCCGACGCTGCCCTGCAATTTGCCGGCCCAGTTGGAAAGCGGACCTTCGCCGTCGAGGGCCAGCTGGACGGCCGGAGCGCCCGGCAGCCGCAGGATACGGGCGAGCAGACCGCCCTGCGGCTCGGAAACCGACGCCTTCAGGGTCAGGCGGTTTTCGGAGGGCGCATAGACCACGTCGGCCGCGGCCTTCGCATCCGGTTCGTCCTTGCGGGTCGCCTGAAGGTCGAGCGAGATATCGGGACCGGTCGCGTTGATCGAGCCCTTGACCGAAAGCGAGAAGTCGCGTCCGCCCGAAAGCGCCTGGGAAAGATTGATGTCCGGCAGATCGATCTGCGCCACGCGTATGCCGACCGGCAGAGGCGATCCCGAAGATGTCGAGGTGGTCTGCGCCGGCGCCGGCGTTTTCGGCGGCCTCGGCGGACGAATGAAGTTCACCGTCTCGGCGGAAATGTGCTCGGCACGGAAAACGCCGCCGACGAGCGCGGCCGGCGACCAGTCGACCTTGATGCCGCCGATCTGGGCATAGGGGCCCGCCTCGTCGGAAAGCGTGAGCGCATCGATGCGCAGATCGCCGGTCAGAAGGCCTTCGGGACGCGAGAACGTGATAGTCCGGTCCGGGGTGGAGACCATCGCCGATATGCGGTCCGCCGCCACCCGTCCGCCGACCGGCGTGAGCGCCACGAAGAGCACAACGCCGAGCGCCATGACGAACAGGATCGCGACCACGCCCAGCGCAGCCTTCAAGATCCATTTCAACAGGCCAACCATCAGCGTCATGCCCGGTCTCGTCACCCTCTCAAACTGCCTTTCAGAATGCCTGCCCTATGCCTGCATAGATACCGTACTGGCTACCGCCGTCATAACGCCGCAACGGAATTGCAACGTCCAATCGGAGCGGCCCGAAAGGCGTGGCATATCGCACGCCGACACCCGCACCAGCTCGTATATCAGAAAAATCAGGCATGATTCCGGTCGATACCGTACCGACATCTATAAAAGGTACAATGCCTATGTTTTCTGACACTTTTACCCTCACCTCGAAAGATCCCAGCGCATAGGAGCGTCCGCCGGTAGCCTCGTCGTCGCTGTTATAGGGCGAAATCTCCCGGTAGGAATAACCGCGCACCGATCCTCCGCCTCCGGCAAAGAATCGCCGTGTCGCAGGAATGCTTTCAAGGCCGTCGCCGCCGACGAGGGTGCCGGCCGCAAGCCGCCCGGCAAGCACGACGCCATCCTCCGCCCCGAAGCCGAGATAGCCGGAGATGGAGCCTTCGAAGGAGGAGAAGACCGTGCTGTTCAGAACCTCGTAGCTCGGCTTTGCCGCCAGGGTGGCGTAATAGCCCTCCGTCGGGTCCAGCTTGTTGTCGCGGGCGTCGCGCTCGAAGCCGAGCGGCAGGCTGAGGGTGACATATTCGTTCCTGCCGAAGGCATCGTCGGTGTGGATCCAGGCCACTTCTCCGCCGGCGGTGAGCTTGTCCCGCTCGTTCAGCTCGTAGGAAATGCCGGCCGAATAGGTGACCGACTGCGCCTCATAGACATCCGGCGTCTCGCTCTTGGCTTCCAGGCGGGATTCGAATGTCGCTTCCGGCACGAAGGCACCCGGTTTGGTGTAGATGATGCCGGCGGAATAGTCGTAGGTCGTCAGATCGGTCGTCGCGCCGATGCCGGAGACCTTTCCCTCGATGCGCAGCGATTCCGCCTCGCCGAAAAGGTTGCGGTGGCCCCAATATCCCTGAAGGCCGACGCCGTCGATCGACGAATATTCGGCGCCGAAGCCGAAATAGCGATGTTTGCCTTCCGAAACCTCGATGGTCAGCGGCAGCGAACCGTCCGGCGCCAGCTTGTCCCCCTCGCGGATCGTCACGCTCGAAAAGACGCCGAGTTCGCGAAGGCGGTCGTTGGCCTTCTTCAATTGCTCGGACGAATAGGGGCCGCCCTTGTCGAGCCGCGAATAGCGGCTGATGAAGGCGGCGTCGACGCTTCGCGATCCCTTGACCGCCACGGCGCCGAATGGGGCCACGGGGCCGCCGACGGCGCCGAGCACCACGTCGACCGTGTCCGTGCGATGGTCGGCGGTCACCTGCCTCTGGGTCAGCTTGGCGAGCGGGCGGCCCTCGTCCTTGATATCCACGAGAAGCTGTTCGCTCGCCTTGAGGATCAGCCGCGAGCCTGCCTCGCCGCCCGGGACGAGGTCGTATTTGGCCGGATCGCGGCCGGTGGCGTCACCCTCGAAACGGATCGAGCCAAGCTTGAAGACCGGGCCGGGATCGATGCGGACGGTGACGGGGACGGGACGCGAATGATCGAATGTCGGATTGGGCGGCAGGCTGTCGATATCGGTGCCGGCAACGGAGATATGGACGGTGCCGCCGTAGCGGGCCTCTTCGTAGAGGACGGCGATCAGCCGGTCGCGGTCCTCGCGTGCCTTGATGACGACGCCGAGGTCGCCTGAGACCGGCTGCTTCTCGTCGGTGATCAGAGACGCCGCCGATTCCAGGCGCTCCTTCAGGTCCTTGTCCGCATTGCCGGTCTCGAGCGTCGCCTGATAGCGGACGGGATCGATGACCTCGACCGTGTCGTCGTCATCGCCGAAGAGCGTGATGCCGAAAATCTTGAAGGCATAGGCATTGCCGGCGAGCGGCGGTGCAAGCAGGAGAACACCCGCGAGCGCGGCGGCGGTGCCTGCTCCCCTCAGCTTTCGTTTTTGTCCCCGCCCCGTGTTTTCGTTCCGCATACGCAACTGACTGTCGATTCCCCTGCCGAAAGCCTCCACAGCCCCAAAAAGGAAGCCTATCTAACCGGAAAAGACAGGGTGGGGTACCCCTTTGTCCGCCTTTCGTGAGGAATTCACGTAAGAAAAAGCCCCGGAGCGATGCTCCGAGGCCACAATTTTCATCGCAACCCGAGCGGTTATCAGTAACGGCGCGGGCAATCGTCGATGTAGCGGCGGCCATAGCGGTCGCGGTAGTAGCACTGGCCGGGTTGTTCGGCGACGGAGCCGATCAATGCACCGGAAACGCCGCCGATCGCGGCGCCGACGGCCGCACCGCGGACGTTGCCGGTGGCCAGGCCGCCGATCACGGCGCCGGATGCCGCACCAATCCCTGCGCCCTGTTCTGTTGCCGTGCAGCTCGCGAGCGAAGCGCCGACCAACAATAGCACCAAGGCCTTCTTCATGAGTTCCTCCTGGGTTCGATCTTTCTTGGTTGTCTGGCTCGGTTGTCTGGATTGTCGCAGCCTTTCACAGGCTGTGGTCCCCCACAACCATCGGGGGGAACAATAGGTCGCGGAACATAAGAGTCCATATGGCGAAATTATATTTTTGCATTCGTTTGCCGATGGTTGCCGGATCGTTTCTGTCGGGCGGTCGACCAAAATATTGCCGATTCCATAGAAAGTAGCGGTTGATCCTCTCGGTAAAAAAGCAAATGATGATGGACGTGTCCGGGAGGGACGCGAGGAGGAAAATGATGACGAAAGTGACGTTGACCGTGAACGGCCGCACGGTGAGCGGCGATTGCGAGGACCGCACGCTGCTCGTGCATTTCATCCGCGAAAAGCTGGGTCTGACGGGAACGCATGTGGGTTGCGATACGACCCAGTGCGGCGCCTGCGTCATCCATATGGACGGCCGTTCGGTGAAGAGCTGTTCCATCCTCGCCGTCCAGGCCTCCGGCTCGACGATCACGACGATCGAGGGGCTTGCCGGCCAGGGCGAGCTGCATCCGGTGCAGGCGGCTTTCAAGGAGCATCACGGTCTTCAATGCGGTTTCTGCACCCCCGGCATGGTGATGACGGCGGTCGACATGATCAACCGCGAGGGCGGCAAGCTGACGGAAGAGAAGGTGCGCGCCGGGCTCGAAGGCAACATCTGTCGGTGCACCGGCTACCACAACATCGTCAAGGCCATCCTCGCCGCCGATGCCGAAATGGCGTCGGGGCGGCAGGCGGCCGAGTGAGGCAATAGGCAGTAGCCAATAGGCAATGGCTGCGGGTATCGCCGTGGCCATACGCCCCTTCCACTACTGCCCACTGCCTATTGCCTAATTCCTGTTTCTCTGGAGGAGATGAAAATGGGTGTTGAAGGAATCGGTGCACGCGTCACCCGCAAGGAAGACAAGCGCTTCCTGACCGGCAAGGGCCGCTATACGGACGACATGATCGTTCCGGGCATGAAATATGCCTACTTCATCCGCAGCCCGCATGCGCATGCCACGATCAGGAGCATCGATGCGAGCGCGGCGAAAGCCATGCCGGGCGTCATCGACGTGCTGGACGGCAAGCAGCTCCAGGCCGACGGCATCGGCAACCTGATCTGCGGCTGGATGATCCACTCCAAGGACGGATCGCCGATGAAGATGGGCGCCTGGCGGCCGCTCGCAGCCGAAACCGTGCGTTACGTCGGGGATGCGGTCGCGATCGTGGTGGCGGATTCGGCCGGCGAGGCCCGTGATGCGGCGGAAGCCGTCGTCATCGACTACGAGCAGCTCCCCGCCGTGACGGAAGCGGTTGCCGCGCTTGCGGCCGGCGCCCCGCAGATCCATCCGGAAGCCACCGACAACCTGATTTTCGACTGGCAGCTCGGCGATCCGGAGGCAACCGACAGGGCGATCGCATCCGCCGCGCATGTCACCGAGATCGAGATCCACAACAACCGGCTTTCGCCGAACCCGATGGAGCCGCGCGCCACGCTCGGCATCTACGATTCGGCCGAGGATCATTATACCTGCTACACGACGAGCCAGAACCCGCATGTGGCGCGTCTCGTCATGAGCGCCTTCTATAATGTCGCGCCGGAAAACAAGCTGCGTGTCATCGCGCCGGATGTCGGCGGCGGCTTCGGTTCGAAGATCTACATCTATCCGGAAGAGATTGTCTGTCTCTGGGCGTCGAAGAAGACCGGCGTGCCGGTGAAATGGACGTCCGATCGCACCGAAGCCTTCCTGACCGACGCGCATGGCCGCGACCATGTCTCCAAGGTGAAGATGGCTTTCGACGCCGACAACCGCATCACGGCGCTGAAGGTCGATACGATCGCCAATCTCGGCGCCTACATGTCGCTCTTCTCCTCGGCCGTACCGACCTATCTCTACGCGACGCTGCTCTCCGGCCAGTATGCGATCCCCGCGATCCACGCGAATGTCCGGACCGTCTATACCAATACGGTGCCGGTCGACGCCTATCGCGGCGCCGGCCGTCCGGAGGCGACCTATCTGCTCGAACGCACGATCGAGACGGCGGCGCGCGAGCTCGGCGTCTCGCCGGCGGAGCTTCGGCGGAAGAATTTCATCCGCACCTTCCCGTACCAGACGCCGGTCATCATGAACTACGATGCCGGAGACTACGAAGCCTCGCTCAACGCCGCCATGCAGGCCGCCGACTGGAACGGTTTCGCCGGCCGCAAGGCGCAGTCGGAAGCCAAGGGCAAGAAACGCGGCATCGGCATGAGCTGCTATATCGAGGCCTGCGGCATCGCGCCGTCGGCGGCGGTCGGCTCGCTCGGTGCCGGGGTCGGCCTCTGGGAATCGGCGGAAGTGCGGGTGAATGCGGTCGGCACGATCGAAGTGCTCACGGGTTCGCACAGCCACGGCCAGGGCCATGAAACGACTTTCGCGCAGATCATCGCAGGCCGCCTCGGCGTGCCGATCGAAAGCGTCAACATCGTCCATGGCGATACGGACAAGGTGCAGATGGGCATGGGCACCTACGGCTCGCGCTCCGGCGCGGTCGGCATGTCGGCCGTGGTCAAGGCGCTCGACAAGGTGGAAGCCAAGGCCAAGAAAATCGCCGCGCATCTGATGGAGGCGGACGAACAGGATATCGTCATAGAGAACGGCGAAGTGAAGGTCGCCGGCACCGACAAGGCGCTGCCGTGGTTCCAGGTGGCGCTCGCCGCCTATACCGCGCATAACCTGCCGGCCGGCATGGAGCCGGGGCTGAAGGAGACCGCCTTCTACGATCCGGCCAATTTCACCTTCCCGGCCGGCTGCTACATCGCGGAAGTGGAGATCGATCCGGAAACCGGCGAAACGGACATCGTCCAGTTCGTCGCGGCGGACGATTTCGGCAACATCATCAATCCGATGATCGTCGAGGGCCAGGTGCATGGCGGTCTGGCGCAGGGCATCGGCCAGGCCTTGCTGGAAAACGTGCAATATGACGAGAGCGGCCAGCTTCTCACCGCGAGCTTCATGGACTATGCCATGCCGCGCGCCGACGACCTGCCGTCCTTCAAGCTGTCGCACCAGAACACGCCCTGCCCGAACAATCCGCTCGGCATCAAGGGCTGCGGCGAGGCGGGAGCGATCGGATCGCCGCCGGCCCTCATCAACGCCATCACGGATGCGATCGGCAATAACAGCCTTACCATGCCGGCGACCCCGATGAAGGTCTGGCAGGCCCTGCACGCGGCCCACTGAGGAGAAAAGACATGTACGCAACCAGCTATCATCGTGCTTCCTCTGTGGAAGATGCCGTCAGGCTAAGGGCCGGGAACGAGGAGGGCAGATATCTCTCCGGCGGCATGACGCTGATCTCGACCATGAAGCAGAGGCTTGCAGCACCGAGCGACCTGATCGATCTCCGCCACATCCCGGCGCTCCGCGGCATCTCGATCGACGGCCGCAAGGTGACGATCGGCGCTGCCACACCGCATGCGGATGTCGCCGCTTCGCGCGAGCTTCGCGCCCTCTGTCCGGCGATCTGCGAACTCGCCGGCCATATCGGCGATCCGCATGTGCGGCACATGGGCACGATCGGCGGGTCGATCGCCAACAACGATCCGGCCGCGGATTATCCGGCCGCCGTGCTCGGGCTGGGCGCCACCGTCGCCACCGACCGGCGCTCCATCGCGGCGGACGACTTCTTTACCGGCCTCTTCGAGACCGCGCTGGAAGAAGGGGAGATGGTGACCGCTGTCACCTTCGAGGCGCCGGAGAAGGCAGGTTATGCCAAGTTCAACAATCCGGCGTCCCGCTTTGCGATGACCGGCGTGTTCGTGGCGAAAACGGCATCGGGTGTGCGCGTCGCCGTCACCGGTGCCGGGTCGGACGGCGTTTTCCGGCATGCGGATTTCGAACAGGCGCTTGCCTCAAACTGGTCCGCCGACGCGTTGAACGGCGTTTCGGTCGATGCCTCCAGGCTCCTGTCGGACCTGCATGCGAATGCCGAATATCGCGCCAACCTCGTCAAGGTCATGGCCAAACGGGCGGTCGCCGCAGCGGGTTGAAGGCGAATCGCAAACGGTAAGACGGGCCGGGAGAAGAGCGGGAACGATGCTCTTCTCCCGAACTCGTGATGTGAATCAATTTCCTCATTTTCGGTCCCGCTTGGGTTTTGATTGGAATAATTCAAAAAAAGAGGGCCTTTTGCCGCAGATGGGTCGGATTCACGCATCGCGGGGTTGACGAAAGGCACGGCTGAAACCAAAACCAAGGCAGGTTCTGGAGTGTGACATGGATTTCGAGGCATTTTTCAAGAGCGAACTGGACGGGCTTCACAAGGAAGGCCGTTATCGGGTGTTCGCCGATCTCGAGCGGCATCGCGGCAGTTTTCCGCGCGCCACGCGTCATACTCCCGATGGCCCGAAGGACGTGACCGTCTGGTGTTCCAACGACTATCTCGGCATGGGCCAGCATCCGGCCGTGATTGCGGCGATGAAGGAAGCCATCGATCACTGTGGCGCGGGTGCGGGAGGCACCCGGAATATTTCTGGCACGACCCATTACCACGTGATGCTCGAGCGCGAGCTTGCCGATCTGCACGGCAAGGAAGCCTCGCTGATCTTCACCTCCGGTTACGTCTCCAACTGGGCGACGCTCGGCACGCTCGGCCAGAGAATCCCCGGCCTCATCATCTTCTCGGATGCGCTGAACCATGCCTCGATGATCGAGGGCATCCGCTATGCCAAATGCGGGCGGGTGATCTGGAAGCACAACGATCTTGATGATCTCGAAGCCAAGCTCGCGGCCGCCGATCCGAACGCGCCGAAGCTGATCGCCTTCGAATCCGTCTATTCGATGGACGGCGATATCTCCCCGATCAAGGAGATCTGCGACCTCGCCGACAAATACGGCGCGATGACCTATCTCGACGAGGTGCATGCCGTCGGCATGTACGGCCCGCGCGGCGGCGGCATTGCCGAGCGCGAAGGCCTGATGGACCGGCTGACGATCATCGAAGGCACGCTCGGCAAGGCCTTCGGCGTGATGGGCGGTTATATCGCCGCCTCCGCCGCGCTCTGCGATTTCATCCGTTCATTCGCTTCGGGCTTCATCTTCACCACGGCCCTGCCGCCGGCTCTCGCCGCCGGTGCCATCGCCTCGATCCGGCACCTCAAGGCGAGCCCGTTCGAGCGCGCCCGTCACCAGGACCGCGTCCGCAAGCTGCGCGGGCTTCTCGATCAGCGCGGCATTCCGCACATGCACAACCCGAGCCACATCGTGCCGGTCGTGGTCGGCGATGCGGCGAAGTGCAAGTGGATCTCGGACATCCTGCTCGACACCTGCGACGTCTACGTCCAGCCGATCAACTACCCGACCGTGCCGCGCAAGACCGAGCGCCTGCGCATCACCCCGACCCCGCTGCATACCGATGCCGATATCGACCACCTGGTCGGCTCGCTGCACCAGCTCTGGTCGCGGTGCGCGCTGGCACGGCACGTGGCTTGATCGGTACGTCGCGTAACCCCCTCACCAACAAAATCTAGCACTTAGCCTTTGGCTAAGATGCTGATTTTGTAACCTCTCCCACCGAGGGAGAGGTAGGGCCGCGGCGACGCGGCATCCTTATCTCTCCCCTTGTGGGAGAGAAAGCAATTTCGAAATCTTAGCCAAGGGCTAAGTTTCAGAAATTGCAAGTGAGGGGATTGAGGCGGGAGCCTTTAAAAGGCAGCTTAAGCCGCCATCTCTCGCCGCGCGATAACCTCTCCGGCACGCCTGCGTGCCTCGGCATCCGCCGCGAAGACCTCGTCCATCGTCGCGGCCTCATAGCCTGCCATGTCGTCCATGACCTGCTCCGCGATGTCGGCCATGTTCAGGAAGCCGATGCGGCCGGCGCAGAAGGCGTGGAAGGAGATTTCCTCCGCCGCGTTCATCACTGCGCCTTGCACGCCGCCGCGCTCGAGCGCCGTGCGGGCAAGCCTGAGCGCCGGGAAACGGACCTCGTCCGGCGCCTCGAAATCCAGCCGCGCGAGCCTGGCGAAATCCAGCCGCTCGACATTCAGCTTCGGCCGGTTGGGATAGGTGAGTGCATAGCCGATCGCGGTGCGCATGTCCGGACAGCCGAGCTGCGCGAGCACCGAACCGTCCGTATAGCCCACCATGGAATGGATGACCGATTGCGGATGGACGATCACCTCGATCTGGTCGGGCCTCAAGTCGAAGAGATGTTTCGCCTCGATCATCTCCAGCGCCTTGTTGAACATCGAGGCGCTGCCGATCGAGATTTTCAGGCCCATCGACCAGTTGGGATGGGCGCGGGCGATATCCGCCGTCACGCCCGCCATCTGCTCGCGTGTCCAGGTGCGGAAGGGGCCGCCGGAGGCGGTCAGCACGACACGTTCCACCGCATGGTGCTGATCGTCTTCGAGCGACTGGAAGATGGCGCTGTGCTCGCTGTCGACCGGGATCAGCCGCCCGCCGCCCTCGGCAACCGCCTTGACGAAAAGTTCGCCCGCGGAGACCAGGCATTCCTTGTTGGCGAGCGCGATATCGGCGCCGCGCCTGGCCGCGGCGAGCGTCGGGGCAAGTCCCGCCGTGCCGACGATCGCGGCCATCACCCAGTCGGAGTCCCGTGCGCCCGCTTCGATCAGCGCCTCCCGGCCGGCGGCGACTTCGATGCCGCTGCCCGCAAGCGCTTCCTTCAGTGCCGCGTATCGGCCGTCGTCGGCCGTGACGGCCAGTTTCGCGCCGCAGGTCTTTGCCTGTTCGGCCAGAAGCGTAATATTCGCGTTGCCGGTGATCGCAACCACGTCGAACGTTTCCCGGCCGCCGAGCTGATTCACCACGTCGAGCGTGTTCACTCCGATCGAACCCGTGGAGCCCAGAATGCTGATGCGACGTTTGCCGGTGCCGGCCATGATGTCTTCCAACCCGTAAAGCTGCCGTTGGTCTACAAGCGAAAGTCGCGGCTCACAAGAGCGGGCTTGAATTCCGTCCGGCTGCGACCAAGTGCGGCTTGATCCGCAAGAGTGCTTCAAGCGAAATAGGGCGATGAGCGAGATACGGGAAATCGAGACGACGTGCGTGATTGCCGGTGCCGGCCCCGCCGGCCTGATGCTCGGTTTTCTCCTGGCGCGTCAGGGCGTCGATGTCGTCGTCATCGAAAAGCACGGCGATTTCCTGCGCGATTTCCGCGGCGATACGATCCATCCCTCCACGCTGGAGGTGATGTCCGAGCTCGGCCTGATCGACGAGTTTCTGAAATTGCCGCACACGCGGGCGCCGAAGCTCTCGGCCGAGATGGGCGGCCGGACCGTCACGATCGCCGATTTCTCCCGCCTGCCGGTGAAGAACCGTTTCATCGCCTTCATGCCGCAATGGGACTTTCTGAGCTTCCTTGCCTCTCAAGCACGGCGCTATCCGAATTTTCGGCTGATCATGCAGGCCAAGGTGACCGGGCTTCTGGAAGAGCAAGGGAGGATTGCCGGCCTCCTGGCGGAGACGCCGGAAGCCAAACTTACCATTCACGCCGAACTCGTCGCCGGTGCGGACGGCCGCAATTCGGTCGTGCGGGAAAAGGCCGGCCTTACGGTGGAAAGCTTCGGCGTTCCGAGCGAGGTCGTCTGGATGAGGCTTTCGAAGCAGCCGGGCGATCCGAACGAGGTGATGGGCCATGGCGGTCCGCGCCAGGGCTTCGTGCTGATCGACCGCGGCGATTACTGGCAATGCGGCTACGTCATCCGCAAGGGCACGTTCGCGGAAATCCGCGAGAAGGGCATCGAAGCCTTTCGGCATATGGTGATCGAGGTCTCGCCGCTGCCGGCCGACCGGATGCTGGAAATTCGCTCCTTCGACGATACCAGCCTGCTCGCCGTCCGCATCGACCGGCTGAAACAGTGGTGGCGGCCGGGCCTTATCTGCATCGGCGATGCGGCACATGCCATGTCGCCGATCGGCGGCGTTGGGGTCAATCTCGCGGTCCAGGATGCCGTGGCAACCGCCAATATCCTCGCCGCACCATTGCGGGAAAGCCGTCTTTCCGATGCCGATCTGGCAGCGGTCGAAAGGCGCCGCAGCTTCCCGACGAAAGCGACGCAGAAGCTGCAGCTGATGATGCGAAGCAGCCGCCGCGCCGATCAGGCGGACGAAGGAAAGCGAAAAGGCCCGCCCGCCTTCATCCGCGGCATCGCGCGTTTTCCGGCACTCGCCCACCTCGCCGGCCGGCTGATCGGCCTCGGCTTCCGGATGGAGCATGTGAGGCCGCGCTGAAGCGGCTTGCATGCTCTATTTCTTGACGCCCATGACCTCGGCGCAGCGGGAGAAGCTGAGGCCCTCGCCGTCCGTATCGTTGGTCGCGCGCAGCATGCGGATCACCTTGTCCGGACCGGCGGTGATCTGCAGCTCGCAGAAGAGATCTTCCGTGCGGGCGGGCGAGACCATCCGCGTCACCGTCTGCTGCGGGACGCCGATCGACGAGGACCGCGTCGTGGTGGTCGTGCTGCCGTCTGAGTTCTTGCGCGTTTCCGTCGTGGTGCGCGTGATCTTGTTCGGATCGTTGACGGGTAACGTCTGGTATTGTGCCGGGATATGGCGCGTCGTCTCGCCGCCAACCCAGGTGTAGATCGTGCCGCCGTCGTTCAGCGGAAAGGTGGAAACGGGCGGTCCGTAATAGGTGAAGAACGAATCCACAGGCTGGCCGATCCATCGTGACTGAATTGCCTTGTTGGCTTCTTCCGTCGTCGTGCAGCCGACAATGCCCATGGCAAGCACACCCAGCGCGGCGGCCCAGGAAAGACGCATTTCCATTGACTTGATACCCCCTAGTCAGGCCACTTCCCCAAGTGGCAGCACGGCTTTTGTATGTTTGGTTAATTTTTCGCGCAATGCAAAGTCTTGGCCGAGGCACCAGATGTCCACAGCCGGGAAGCAACCTTTGACGTTACTTGCCCGCCGACGCGAAGTTCAGGCCGAAATTGCCTGCCATGCTCAAGCCTAGAAGAATGTTCACGATGGCTACGGTGCTGCCCGGCGGAATATTCCTTTCGCAAACGCCGGAATCTACCCGGCGCACCCGCAGCGCACCTCGACGAGCTCGGGATGTCGATCTTCCGTTCTATTCGGTCGAACGGAAAGGCACGGGATCCAGCGAATACCTATTTGACTTGCAGTCGGCCATACCGGCCGCAGGTCAGGGCTTGCCGGTGCGAAGCGACCAAACTTCCGGAGCCGCCATGACCAGTTGCGCCGTGGATATGGTCGCCGATTGCGGCCGCCGAGCGGGAACCGGGACTTCAAGCGGAAGGACGAGCTCTTCTTCCTCATCCGCCTGCGTCGCCGTTACGGCTGCAGGCGCGTTCATGTCGTTAACCGCCATCAGGGCCGGCGAAGCCGAAAGGTGGGGGGCAAAGGCCAGGATGTATTCGTCCGCCGGTTTCGGTGCAGGGGTCTGCAGCTCACCGTCGTCCCCGCGCTTTTCATAGAATGCGTTTCCGCCGGCCACGGTCACGTAGTGCATGTTGTCATAGGGGAACTTCAGGCCGGCCTGGTGGAAGAACATGGCCTCCTTCACCTCGGGGTTTCGTTCACCCCGAAGGATGGCATCGGCGGCTGCATTGAGCTCAGGAGCCGTTTCCTCGTCCATCTTCCGCGTCATCAGGCCAGGCGCGAACTGCTTCTCCTGCGAGACCACGCCGCAAATGGTGCCGGGATAGGCGCCGGACGTCAGCCGGTTCATGACCACGCTGCCCACGGCCATGAAACCGGCTTTGCTCGATCGCTTGGATTCGAAATACATGGCCCGTTTCAGGCATTCGCGATCGGCCGCCGTGTAGCTGTATACCTGTTTCTGCGGTACGTTGCCGATCGGCGCGACACTCGCTTTCACGTCATCTTTTGTGATGGATGAGGTCGTCTGTGACGATGTGCAGCCGGCCAGAAGGGCGACTGCGACCAGCCAGGCGGCCTTGTACAAAGGCGCGTTGTCGATCGCTGTCATGAATGTCCCCGCGATAGATTTTCACAAATCATTTCAGCTTGAAAAGAATTGCCGCAAAGAGGCCCTCGGATCAAGCAAAATCTATAGATGTCGAAAAAGTAAAGAAAATCATTCCGATGGGCGAAAAAATGCAGTGCCGAGGGAAAAAATCGGAGGGCTTCGCGCCACCCGTCTTGCGATGTGAGAGGAATAGTGACGCGGTTCGATTCGAACGCGTGGCCTTCCAGGTTCTGACAGAAGAATGGTGATCCCGACGCGATTCGAACGCGTGACCCTCAGATTAGGAATCTGATGCTCTATCCTGCTGAGCTACGGGACCACTTCCCGCATCCATACAAAAGCCGTCCGGTTTAGCCAAGCCCTTTCCGCATCGTCATTCCGTCAGCCGCTGCTCGGCGAGCCGCACCCAATAGGAAATGCCGTAGGAGATCGCCTCGTCATCGAAGTCGTAGTGGGGATTATGGAGAGGCGCCGTGTCGCCGTTGCCGATGAAGATGAACGCGCCGGGACGTCGCTGCAGCATGAAGGCGAAATCCTCGCCGGCCATGGCAGGATCGACATTCGTCTCCACGTTGGAGGCGCCGGCCACTTCGGCCGCGACGTCGATCGCGTGCTCGGTCTCGCGGTCGTGGTTGACGGTGACCGGACACTTGCGCTCGTAGTCGATCGCCGCTTCCGCGCCGTGGGCGCTAACGATGCCTTCGACGATCTGGCGGATGCGCGTTTCGGCAAGGTCGCGGGTCTCTTCGCTGAGCGTTCTGACCGTGCCCCAGAGCGTCGCCTGATCCGGAATGATGTTATGCGTCGTGCCGGCGTCGAAGCGGGTCACCGAGATGACGACCGAGCGGACCGGATCGGCATTGCGGGCGGCGATCGCCTGCAGGCTGCCGACGAGCTGCGAACCGATGAAGATCGGGTCGATCGTCTTGTGCGGCTGGGCCGCATGGCCGCCGCGGCCCCGGATGGTGATGGTGAACCGATCGGGAGCGGCCATGATGCCGCCCTTGCGGATCGCGAACCGGCCGATCGGAATGCCCGGCATGTTGTGCATGCCGTAGACTTCCTCGATGCCGAAGCGTTCCAGCATGCCGTCCTCGATCATCGCAAGCGCACCGGCGCCGCCCTCTTCGGCGGGCTGGAAGATGAGCGCCACGGTGCCGTTGAAGTTGCGGGTCTCGGCGAGATATTTCGCCGCACCCAGGAGCATGGACGTGTGCCCGTCATGGCCGCAGGCGTGCATCTTGCCGGGTGTTCTGGAAGCCCAGGGTTTTTCCGTGATTTCGGTGAGCGGCAGGGCGTCCATGTCGGCGCGCAGACCGATCGTGCGGCCGCTCGTGCCTTTGCCGCGGATGATGCCCACGACGCCGGTGCGGCCGATGCCGGTCACGACCTCGTCGACGCCGAATTCCTTCAGTTTCTGCGCCACGAAGGAGGCGGTGTTTTCAACTTCGTAGAGGATTTCAGGATGTTCATGGAGATGTCGTCGCCACTCGCTGACTTCGCCCTGAAGTTCGGCGGCCCGGTTCAAAATCGGCATAGTGTTCCCTGTTCTCGTTACTCACGCGGTTATGACTCGTCCTCCCCGGCGGATACTGCCCGTCATGATTGACGGAAGCAATCTTCTTTGCCATTGCTTGGCCACATAGGCCGCATATGCGCCACACTCGTTAAGCTCTACCAACGAGGGACGACCTTGCCGATTTCCCGCATCCGATCCGGGTTCTTCACCCGGCTGATCTCAACTGCCGCCGCCCTTGGCGTTCTCGCTTCCGCCGGGAGCGCCGTCGCCAACCCGAAGATGGTGGTCGATGTGAGAACGGGCCGGGTGATCGCCCATCAGGACGCCTTCCGCAAATGGTATCCGGCGTCGCTGACCAAGCTGATGACCGCCTATGTCACCTTCAAGGAGATCAAGAGCGGCAGGCTCGCGCTCGATACGCCGGTCGTCATGAGCAAGAAGGCGACCGAGCAGCCGGCCAGCAAGATGTATTTCAAGCCGGGCTCCAGGCTCACCATGGACAGCGCGCTGAAGATCCTGCTGGTGAAGTCGGCCAACGACGTGGCCGTCGCGGTCGCCGAGACGGTCAGCGGCTCCGTCGATCAGTTCGTGGCGGCGATGAATGCGCAGGCTCAGAGCCTCGGCATGACATCGACGCGTTACATCAATCCGCATGGCCTGCCCGGCAAGGGGCAGTATACGACGGCGCGCGACCTGGCGCTCCTGACGCTGCGCCTGAAACAGGATTTCCCGGAATATCAGAACTATTTCTCGCTGGAAGGCGTCGATACGGGCAAGAAGCAGTATGCGAACTTCAACACCCTGATCGGCCGTTTCGATGGCGCCGACGGCATGAAGACGGGCTTCATCTGCGCCTCGGGCTTCAACCAGATCGGCTCGGCGACGCGCGACGGGCGTTCCGTGATTTCCGTGGTCCTTGGAGCCGACAGCCTTGCCGGCCGTGCGGACGATACCGCCAACCTGCTGCAGCAGGGGCTCACGTCTTCGCCGAACGGCGGCGTGCCGCTTACCGCGCTTGCTCCTTACGGCGATACGGCCGCCGTCAACGACGTCAGCGCGGAGATATGCAACCCGAAAGCGGCCAAGGTGCGCAGCGAAACCCGCGACGATGCCGGCCGTACCATCCAGCATTCCCCCTATATTCATGAGATGACGCGGCCGCCGGTCTACAGTTTTGCGGGTGTCATGTTCGGCGGCGAGGACGAGCCGGCTCCGGCGAAAGGCAAGACCGAGAAGATCGCCACTATACCGATACCGCAGCCGCGCCCGACGTTTTAAATTGGATCAGACCATGTCTTCTGCCCGCGACCGGATTGCGGTCTCCATCCTCACCGGCTTTCTCGGTGCGGGAAAATCGACGCTGTTGAACCGTATCCTCAACGATCCGGGCACGAGCGATACGGCCGTCATCATCAACGAGTTCGGCGAAGTGGGGATCGACAATTTCCTGGTGGAAGCCTCCGGCGACGCCCTCGTGGAGCTCTCCAACGGCTGCCTCTGCTGCACCGTGCGCGGCGAACTGGTCGATTCCCTCGCATTCATGATGGACGGCATACAGACCGGCCGGCTGAAGCCGATCCGCCGCGTGGTGATCGAGACGACGGGGCTTGCCGATCCGGCGCCCGTCATGCAGTCGGTGATGGGAAATCCGGTGATCGCCCAGAATTTCGAGCTCGACGGCGTCATCACGGTGGTCGATGCGGTCAACGGGCTCTCGACGCTCGACCGCCACGGGGAAGCGGTGAAGCAGGCGGCCGTTGCCGACCGGCTCGTGATCTCGAAGCTCTCCATGGCGGATGCGGCACAGGTCGCCGCGCTCAAGTCGCGGCTTGCGGAACTCAATCCGCGGGCACCGATCGTCGATGGCGACAGCAACGAGGCGGGAACGGCGTCGATCCTCGAAAACGGCCTCTACGATCCGGCGACGAAGATCGCCGACGTCGATCGCTGGCTGCTCGATGAAATTGCGAACGACCAGCACGCGCATGAACATCACGGCCACCACCATCATGACCACGACCACGATCACGACGGGCACGACGGTCACGATCATGAGCATCACGGGCACGGGCATCATCACCATCATCATGACGTGAACCGCCACGGCGACGATATCCGTTCCTTCTCGATCATCCACGACAAGCCGATCGATCCGATGGCAATCGAGATGTTTGTCGATCTTCTCCGCTCGGCGCACGGGGAGAAGCTCCTGAGGATGAAAGCCGTGGTAGCGCTTTCCGACGACCCGGAACGGCCTTTGGTCCTGCACGGGGTCCAGAGCGTGTTCCACCCGCCGCAGCGCCTGCCGAAATGGCCGGAAGGCTCGGACCGCCGCACGCGCATGGTGCTGATTACCCAGGATCTGCCGGAAGCCTTCGTCTCGGATCTGTTCGCCGCCTTCACCGGCCAGCCGCGGGTCGATCGCCCGGACCGGGCAGCGCTGGAGGACAATCCGCTCGCCGTTCCAGGCCTGCGGATGTAGCGGGCTCAGATAGAATTGCCCCTCACCCTAACCCTCTCCCCGTGAACGGGGAGAGGGGACGCGCCAAGCGATACGTTGCGGAGCGGGAAGCCGGTGCGGCATATCTCCTTCTCCCCGTTGAGACGGGGAGAAGGTGGCGGCAGCCGGATGAGGGGCGGTCCTCCGGATTGGAGAGGCTAACCTTTCCGGATCAGAAACCGGTGGCCCGCGTCGGTCTTTTCCGAGCGGACGAGCTCATGGCCTTCCTGGCTGCAGAAATGCGGGATGTCGATGCCGGCAAGCGGGTCGGTGGTTTCGATGAGGAGTTCGGCGCCGCTTTCCATGGATTTCAATCTGCGGCGCGTCTTCAGCACGGGCAGGGGGCATTTCAGGCCTCTCAAATCGTAGAGGCCGTCAATGGCCGACGTCATTCCGTGCTCCAGAACTTCCAGAACGGCTTTTTCTTGACTTCGGTGACCTGCGCCGGCGGCGCCGCATAGGCGAGCGGGTTCTGTTCCGGAACCGGAACCGTGGTCGTCCTGCCCTCAGCCGTGGTGACGGTGGCTGCCGGCGCCGGTGCCGAGGTGCTTGCCGTGGGCACGCGGTCCTGCGCCATGCGTTCTGCGGCGGAGGCGGCGCGCGGCGAAGGAGCGGCGGAAGCGAGCATGGTATTGGCCGGCTTGTTCTGGGCGGCCATGCGCTTTTCCATCATTTCCTTGAATTCGGCTTCGCTCATCAGCTTGCCGGCCTGAAGCGAAGTGCCTGTCGGCGCGTAGGCAAGATCGCGGCCCTTGCGCTTGTCGGCGACGACCGCCTTGCGTTCGGCCTCGCTCGGCTCGTACCAGACCTTGCCTTCGAACTTGTCGACGGCCTTCTGATAGGCGACGTCGTAGGTCTTCTCGTAGGAGGCGAGCGCGGCCATCAGGGCCGGCGGCGTCGACATGGGCGGGCAGGCGGAAGCCGCGTTGAAAGCGCCGTTGCCGGTGAGCTGCTGGTTGAAGACGTATTTCTTCTCGCAGACGTTGACTTCCGGCGGCCGCTTGGTGACTTCGAAATTGTCGTAGCCGACCTTCAGCATCTTCCAGAAATCGAAGTTCGGATTGTCGCGGTGGCGCACCATGTTCTCCGCGGTCATGCGGAAGGGGAAGGCCTGGAGCTGAATGGCGGTCTGGCCGCCCTTGAAGGCGTCGCGGGCAAAGGCGTAGATTTCCAGGACCTGTTCGTCGGTCATGGAATAGCAGCCGGACGACGAGCAGGCGCCATGGATCATCAGGTTGGAACCGGTGCGGCCGTTGGCCTGGTCGTAGCGGTTCGGGAAGCCGGTATTGATGGCGAGGTAATATTTCGAATAGGGATTCAGATGCGCCGGCGTCAGGCCGTAAAAGCCTTCGGGCGCCTGACGGTCGCCTTCCTTGACCTTCGGCCCTAGTTTTCCGGACCAGGCGCAGATGTCGTAGCTCTTGATGACTTCGAAGCGGCTGTCGGCCCTCGCCTTCCAGACTTCCAGCTTGCCCTCTTCCTTGAGGATGCGGATCATGATCGGCGAATTGCGCGGCATGTTCTTCTTCTGCATCTCCGCGATAATGCGGGAGGGCAGGGGCTGCTCGACCTTGTTCTTGACGGACTTCAGATCGACGCCGGCCGAATCCAGCGTATCATTGCAGCCCGTCAGGGCGGTCGCGACGAGAAGGGTAAGAGCGATGTGTTTCAGGCGCATCGAGACGGACCACATGGATTTCGATAAGCGACCGGGATACGGTACAGGCTTCGATCAATAAAGCGGTAAGCTTTACATCTTCTTAACCGCTTCTATCCACCTGTCCAGCAAAACCACCCCGGTTCCACTGTTCTCAGCAATGTGGCCAAATTTGGCTGTTTCGACGGCGAATGTCGAGAGGTCAGAGGTTGCGGCCGATATCGAGGAATTTCTGACGGCGTGCAGTTCTCAATTCCTCGCCCGAAAGCTTGCCGAGATCCGCGAGCGCCGAGGCGATCACCTTTCCGGTCGCGGCGATTACGGTATCGGGCTCGCGGTGCGCCCCGCCGAGCGGTTCCGGAATGATATCGTCGATGATGCCGAGCGCCTTCAGATCGTCCGCGGTGATCTTCATGTTCGTCGCCGCTTCGCGGGCCCGGGTCGAATCACGCCAGAGGATCGAGGCGGCGCCTTCCGGCGAAATCACCGAATAGATGGCATGTTCGAGCATATAGACCCGGTTGCCGGTGGCGATCGCGATCGCGCCGCCCGAACCGCCTTCGCCGATGACGACGGAAACCATCGGCACCTTGAGCGCCAGGCACATTTCCGTGGACCGGGCGATGGCTTCCGCCTGGCCGCGCTCCTCGGCGCCGACGCCCGGATAGGCGCCCGCCGTATCGATGAGCGAGATCACCGGCAGGCCGAAGCGGTTGGCCATTTCCATGATGCGGATCGCCTTGCGATAGCCTTCGGGGCGCGGGCTGCCGAAATTATGCTTGAGGCGCGTCTTGGTGTCGTGGCCCTTTTCCTGGCCGATGACGGCGACGGGTTGGCCATCGAAGCGGGCGAGGCCTGCCTGGATCGCGGCGTCCTCTCCGAAATTCCGGTCGCCCGCGAGCGGCGTGAAGTCGGTGAAGAGCTGTGCGGCGTAGTTGACGAAATGCGGCCGCTGCGGATGGCGCGCGACCTGCGTCTTCTCCCAGGCGCCGAGCTTGGCATAGATTTCCCGGGTCGCTTCCCTGACCCGGGTTTCGAGCCTGCCGATTTCCTCGGAAGTATCGATGCTCTCGTCTTCCGAGGCGAGCTTTTTCAGCTCATGGATCTTACCCTCGAGGTCCGAGATGGGCTTTTCGAAATCGAGATAGGTCTGCATGAGATCCGGTTTCCGGTTGTTTTATCTCAGGAACACGGAGTTCCCATTTTCAGTTTGGGGCCTCTAATCCCGGTTTTTGGCCTGTTTTGCAAGAGGGTGATGCGTTTCCACCAGTTCGCGCAGCCGTTCTTCCAGCACATGCGTATAGATTTGGGTGGTGGAAATGTCCGAATGGCCGAGCAGTTCCTGCACCACGCGAAGGTCCGCTCCGTTCTGCAGAAGATGGCTTGCGAAGGCATGGCGCATCACATGCGGGGAGATTGCGGCGGTTCTCAGTCCGGCACGGGCGGCAAGGCCTTTCAGGTCGCGGGCGAAGACCTGCCGGGGAAGATAGCCTTCCTTGCCGGCCGATGGAAAAAGCCACGGACTGTCGCCGGTGTCGTCTCCCTTTCCCGCGAGCGCCGCCTTGCGCGCCTCGCCATAGGATTTCATCGCGGCGATCGCCGAACGGGAAAGCGGCACCAGCCGCTCCTTGTTGCCCTTGCCGCGGATCATCAGGAACCGGCCTTCCTGATCGAGAACCTTGACCGGCAGCGAGACGAGCTCGCTGACGCGCATGCCGGTGGCATAAAGAAGCTCGAGCAGCGCCAGCATCCTGAGGCGCGAGAGCCGGTCCGGCCCGGGTTCTGCCGCTTCCCTTCCGGCAAGCTCCAGAAGCCGCGTCACCTCGTCCTCGCTCATGGTCTTCGGCAGCGCCCGGCCTTTTTTCGGCGCGTCGAGGACTGCCGTCGGGTCGTCGCCGCGCAGCCCTTCGGCGTAGAGGAACTTGTAGAACTGGCGCATGGCGGAAAGCCGGCGCGCCTGGGAGGAGGCGGCAAAGCCCTGCCTGCCCAGGTGGTGGAGATAGACGGAAAGATCGGCGCTTTCGGCGGAGAGCGGCGATTTTCCCTTCGGGGCGAGGAAGGCATGCAGGTCTTCGAGATCGCGTTCGTAGGATGCGAGCGTATTGCCGGCCGCGCCCCGCTCGGCGCTCATCATTTCGAGGAAAGCTTCGATATGGGCGCGGGAAAGGTCGGTCATCTCCACCTGAGGTTATCGCTGCGGGGCGGGATTCAGCCGCTCGGAGGGAATGCGCACCGTCACGTCGCGCTCGCGCGGCTCCACCAGCACGACCAGCGCCACCATGCTTCCATAGACGATGCCCGCGATCACCGCCAGCACGAAGAGGAAACGGAAAAGGGTGGGCATCGAGGCGACCTGAATCTCTGCGAAGTTGGGGCGCAATATATCGATAAAGGTTTATATAACGGCAAGAACAAACTCTTCTCGGCAGTCTTTAACCGTTGCGACGGCTTGACGCTGCCTGAGCATTTGTCGATACCGTTTTTCGAAACGGACTCGACGATGATAGAAGCCCCGATACTCAGCGAAAAGGCGCGCGCCGTGCTCGGCAGGCGCAATCTGGTCTTTGTCGGCCTGATGGGCGCCGGCAAGTCGGTGATCGGCCGCCTGGTGGCGCAGAGCCTTTCCATCCCGTTCATCGATACGGACGCGGAGATCGAGAAAGTTTCCCGCATGACCGTCAGCGAACTCTTCGCGGCCTATGGCGAAGCGGAGTTCCGTTCCCTCGAGACCCGTGTCATCGAGCGGCTCCTGAGGAGCGGCCCGCGTGTCGTCTCGACCGGCGGCGGTGCCTTCATCAACGAGAATACCCGCCAACAGATCAAGCGCGGCGGCGTCTCGGTCTGGCTGAAAGCGGATCTCGATGTTCTGTGGGAGCGCGTGAACAAACGCGACCACAGGCCGTTGCTCAAGACGGAGAACCCCAGGCAGACGCTCGAAAACCTGATGACCCAGCGCTATCCGATCTATGCGGAGGCCGATCTGACGGTGCAGTCGGAAAATGTCCGCAAGGACGTGATGGTCAACGAGGTCCTGGCGGCGCTTGTCGCCATGGGCGATCGTTCCAGCGAAGGTGAATTGCAATGAACGTGTCCTCCCGATCTCCCGAACGTCCCCTGGAGCGCGTCGTCCATGTGCCGCTCGGCGAGCGCGCCTACGACATCCTGATCGGTCCCGGCCTGATTACGCGCGCCGGCGGCGAGATCACCGCAAGGCTGAGGGGCCGCAAGGCCGCGATCGTCACCGACGAACATGTGGCCCCGCTCTATCTGGAAGCGCTGATGGACAGCCTGCAGACGGACGGCATCGAAGCCGTCTCGCTGACGCTGCCGGCGGGCGAGAAGACCAAGAGCCTGGAACACCTGGCGACCGTCACCGACATGGTGCTGTCGGCCCGGATCGAGCGCAACGATGCGGTCATCGCGCTCGGCGGCGGGGTGATCGGCGATCTGGCGGGCTTTGCGGCCGGCATCGTGCGCCGCGGCGTGCGCTTCGTGCAGATCCCGACCTCGCTTCTGGCGCAGGTCGATTCCTCCGTCGGCGGCAAGACGGGCATCAACACCCGCCACGGCAAGAACCTGCTCGGCGTCTTCCATCAGCCGGATCTCGTGCTTGCCGATTCGGCGGTGCTCGACACGCTCACCGAGCGGGAGTTCCGTGCCGGCTATGCGGAAGTCGCCAAGTACGGGCTCATCGACCAGCCGGATTTCTTCGCCTGGCTGGAGAAGAACTGGAGACAGGTCTTCGAAGGCGGGCCGGAGCGGATCGAGGCGATCGCGGTGAGCTGCCAGGCGAAGGCGGACGTCGTCGTCGAGGACGAGCGCGAGACGGGCCGCCGGGCGCTGCTCAATCTCGGCCATACGTTCGGCCACGCGCTGGAAGCCGCGACCGAATACGACAGCAGCCGCCTGGTGCATGGCGAAGGCGTGGCGATCGGCATGGTGTTGGCGCATCAGTTCTCCGCGCGCATGAATCTCGCGAGCCCCGACGATGCGCAGCGGGTCGCGGCCCATCTGAAGGCCGTCGGCCTGCCGACGTCGATGAGCGACATTCCGGGAAAACTGCCGTCCACCGAAAAGCTGCTCGATGCGATCGCGCAGGACAAGAAGGTCAAGGGCGGCAAGCTCACCTTCATCCTCACCCACGGCATCGGCCAGTCCTTCATCGCGAACGACGTGCCGTCGTCCGAAGTCCTGAGCTTCCTGGAGGAAAAACGGCCGAAATGACGTCGAACGGAGGCCTGCTGTCGCGCGCTGTCAACGCGGTGATCCGCGGCCTTCTGCGTTCGTCCGGCGTTTGCCTGTCGCAGGAGACGCTCGCCCTTTCCAGCCACGACGACCTGCATGCCGCGCTCGATGCCCTCCACCGCGAAGGCGATTTCGACCGGGAGGACCGCGACCGCCTGAGCGGCCTCTTCGAGCTGGAAGAGCTGGAGGTCTCCGACGTCATGAAGCACCGCACGGTGATGCGGGCGGTCAATGCCGACGACCCGCCGGACGTGGCGGTCCGCACCGTGCTCGAAAGCCCCTACACGCGCATGCCGGTGTGGCGGAATTCGACCGAGAACATCATCGGCGTGGTGCATGCCAAGGACCTGCTGCGCGCGCTTGCCGAGCCGAACGCGCAGCCGGAAAACATCGATATCGTCAAGATCGCCCAGAAGCCGTGGTTCGTGCCGGACAGCACGAGCCTCAAGGGCCAGCTCAACGCCTTCCTGCGGCGAAAAGTCCATTTCGCCGTCGTGGTCGACGAATATGGCGAGGTGCAGGGCATCGTGACGCTGGAGGACATTCTGGAAGAAATCGTCGGCGATATCGCCGACGAACACGATATCGAGATCCAGGGGGTGCGGCCCGAGGCGGACGGATCGATCGTCGTTGACGGTTCGGTGCCGATCCGCGACCTGAACCGCGCGCTCGACTGGAACCTGCCGGATACGGAGGCGACGACGATCGCCGGCCTCGTCATCCACGAATCGAAGCTCATCCCGGAGGAGCGGCAGGCTTTCACCTTTTACGGCAAGCGCTTCATCGTCATGAAGCGCGAGAAGAACCGGATCACGCGGTTGCGCATCCGCCCGGCGGAAGAAGAGACGCTGCCTGCAGAGTAGCCTTCCTCGCACCCGAGCCTTCAGGTTTAGCCCGGAAGGTTGCGGCTCGGTCTTAAGAGGCGCCGTGCCGCTTGGAGCCAAGCTTTTTAGGGCCTTCAGTGCGGGTCAAGAGAATTGAATCCCGCCAATTAGCTCGCCCCTTCCTGAATGGTGATCACCTTCACATCGAAGTTGTTGCAGGCATTGTCATGGCAGATGCCGTTGACCCACACCTGACCGTTTCCGAACATGATGCCCTGGTAATTGACGGTGAGGTCTTCGTATTTCTGATCGACGACGGCCTTGGTGATTCTCGGCGTCATGATCCCGTCGTAGTGGTCGACGAAAGCCTTCGCCGATTTGATATTCGTCTCCTTCCCGTGAACCTTTACTCCGATCGGATAGCTCACAAGAGCTGCGACGCCTGCGGCATCATGAGCCGCTACCGCCTTCTGAAGCGCCTTGATGACCGTCTCGTATTTGGTGTGGTCCCCAAGGCTCTGGTCGATCGCCTGATTGACCGTCTTTTCCTGGGCCGTTGCCGCGCCGCCGGGAATGACGAGAGCCGACATCAAACAAACAATGCGAAGATTTTTGCAGTCCATTACCATTCCCTCACTTTGCCATGACGAAACGTTCCGAGTTCCGTGTTTGGAGATACGCTCTACAAACTTCATGCATAAGCATATTTCCCGGTTCCGCGAAAAGGGAAGGCTAAGCGCCGCCGGCTAAAGCGGCATCTCATGATGGTGAGGCCTTGGCCTGTCGCCCTGTCATCCCTATCTAAACCCTGCTACCAGCGTGTCGGTTCGCCGGGTGCCGCAGCCTCCACCGCGAGAGCGTGCAGGCCCGCGTCGAGCTCCGGCTTCAGCAAGGCATTCACCGTCCGATGCCGGTCGATCCGGCTCATTCCGGCAAATTTTGCAGAGACGATGCGAACCCGCATATGGGTCTCGCCCGCTCCGGTGAATTGCGGCTGATGGCCGGCATGCTGATGGCTTTCGTCGATGACGATCAGCCGTTCGGGCAGGAGATTTTCGGTGAGCGTGGCTTCGATCCGGGCTTTGAGGGACATTTTTCGGCTCCGTTGCGATGTTCGGATCGCGGTGACGCGACGCAAAAAGGGGCATCCCAGAAACCAGTAACAAACCGCTTTGTCAATTCTTGTCGTGCCCTGCCGGCCATCCCATAATGAGGGCCTTATGAAGCTAGATTCCAAATATTTCGATCGTATCCGGACGCGCCGGAAACGGGAGCAGGAAACGGTCGCCCAGGCGCCGACCTGCCAGTGGGACGGGTGCGACAAGCCCGGCGCCCACCGCGCGCCCGTGGGCCGCAACGCGGAAGGCCAGTTCTTTCTTTTCTGTTTCGAGCACGTGAAGGAATACAACAAGGGTTACAACTACTTTTCCGGCCTCTCGGACGGAGAGATCGCCCGCTACCAGAAGGAAGCGGTCACCGGCCATCGTCCGACCTGGACGCTCGGCGTCAACAAGGCTGCGAAGCACGCGCCGCTTCATTCGACCGTCCGGTCGGGCGGCGCCACCGCACAGCGCTTCAAGGACCCGTTCGGCTTCGTTTCACAGGGACGGCCGGGCGGCGGGCGCTTCCAGACCCAGGAACGCAAGCTGAAGACGCTGGAAGCCAAGGCTTTCGATACGATGGGGTTGACTGCCAGTGCCACGTCGACCGAAATCAAGAGCCGCTACAAGGAACTGGTCAAGAAGCACCACCCGGATGCCAATGGCGGCGACCGCGGTTCGGAAGAACGTTTTCGCGCCGTGATTCAAGCATATCAGTTGTTGAAGCAGGCGGGTTTCTGCTAAGCCGTAAAAATTATGGCAGTGAGGACGACGGCCGGGCGGCGGCCCGCGCCCTGGAGAGATGATGAGTAAGATTGATTTGGATATTTCCAACCTTCCCGACACGACCGTTTCGGTCCGGGAAGTTTTCGGCATCGATACCGATATCAAGGTTCCGGCCTACAGCAACGGCGACCCCTATGTTCCGGATCTCGATCCGGACTACCTGTTCGATCGTGATACGACGCTCGCCATCCTCGCCGGCTTTGCGCATAACCGGCGCGTGATGGTGTCCGGCTTCCACGGCACCGGCAAGTCCACCCATATCGAGCAGGTCGCCGCGCGCCTCAACTGGCCGTGCGTGCGCGTCAACCTCGACAGCCATGTCAGCCGTATCGACCTCGTCGGCAAGGACGCGATCGTGCTCAAGGACGGCAAGCAGGTCACCGAATTCAAGGACGGCATCCTGCCCTGGGCCTATCAGCACAATGTCGCGCTCGTCTTCGACGAATACGATGCCGGCCGCCCGGACGTCATGTTCGTCATCCAGCGCGTCCTGGAATCCTCCGGCCGCCTGACGCTGCTCGACCAGAGCCGTGTCATCCGTCCTCACCCCGCCTTCCGCCTGTTCGCGACCGCCAACACGGTGGGCCTCGGCGACACGACCGGGCTCTATCACGGCACGCAGCAGATCAACCAGGCGCAGATGGACCGCTGGTCGATCGTCACGACGCTGAACTACCTGCCGCATGAGAAGGAAGTCGATATCGTCGCCGCCAAGGTGAAGTCGTTCGGTGCGACCGCCGAAGGCCGCGAGACGGTTTCGAAGATGGTGCGCGTCGCCGACCTCACCCGTTCGGCCTTCATCAACGGCGATCTTTCGACCGTCATGAGCCCGCGCACAGTGATCACCTGGGCGGAAAACGCCGAGATCTTCGGCGACATCGCCTTCGCCTTCCGCATCACCTTCCTCAACAAGTGCGACGAGCTGGAACGCACGCTGGTTGCCGAACAGTACCAGCGCGCCTTCGGCGTCGAGCTGAAGGAGAGCGCCGCCAACATCGTTCTCGGAGCATAATCGAAGGACGAGGTCATGGCAGGTCGCGGAGACAATTCGAAAGCCAAACCCGGCGGACCGGTCGATACCGAGCCGCTGCGCCGGGCGATCACCGGCTGTGTGCGCTCGATCGCCGGCGACGCGGAAGTCGAGGTGACGTTCGCGAACGAGCGTCCGGGCCTTGCCGGCGAGCGCATCCGCCTGCCGGAAATCTCCAAGCGGCCGACGGCGCACGAGCTCGCGGTGACCCGCGGTCTCGGCGATTCCATGGCGCTTCGGCTCGCCTGCCACGATACGAACGTCCATGCCGCCATGTCGCCGCAGGGCGCCGATGCGCGCGTCGTTTTCGATGCGGTCGAGCAGGCACGCGTCGAATCGATCGGCGCGCTGCGCATGGCCGGCATGGCCGCCAACCTCAATTCGATGCACGAGGAGAAATACTCCAAGGCGAATTTTTCCGGTATCGAACGGCAGGAAGACGCGCCGGTCGGCGAAGCCGTCGCCATGCTGGTGCGCGAGAAGCTGACGGGCCAGAAGCCGCCGGAAAGCGCCGGCAAGGTGCTCGATCTCTGGCGGCCCTTCATCGAGGAGAAGGCGGCCGGCGATCTCGACAATCTCCGCGGCGTGATCGAGGACCAGCAGGCCTTCGCCAAGCTCGTGCGTCACATGCTGACCTCCATGCAGATGGCGGAGGAATTCGCCGACGAGGACACCGAGCCGGAGGAGATGGACAACCCCAGCGAGGAAGAGCAGCCGCGCAGCGGAGAGACCGAGAACGAGGAGGTCGAGGAGGAAGCGGGTTCCGACGCCGCCCCCGCCGAGCAGAGCGAAGCCTCCGACGAAGAACTCGACGAAGGAGAGATGGACGGCGCCGAAATGTCCGACGACGACATGTCGGACGACAGCGACGAGCATTCCGAGACGCCGGGTGAAACCCGCCGGCCCCAAAGCCCCTTCGACGATTTCAACGAGAAGGTCGATTACAAGATCTTCACGCAGGAATTCGATGAAGAGGTCATGGCCGAGGAGCTCTGTGACGAGGCCGAGCTCGACCGGCTGCGCGCCTTCCTCGACAAGCAGCTCGCCCATCTCCAGGGCGCGGTCGGCCGGCTCGCCAATCGCCTGCAGCGCCGCCTCATGGCGCAGCAGAACCGCTCCTGGGATTTCGACCTGGAAGAGGGCTATCTCGACCCGGCGCGCCTCGTACGCCTCATCATCGACCCGATGCAGCCGCTCTCCTTCAAGAAGGAGCGCGACACGCAGTTCCGCGATACGGTCGTATCTCTCGTCATCGACAATTCCGGTTCGATGCGCGGCCGACCGATCACGGTCGCCGCCACCTGCGCCGATATCCTCGCCCGCACGCTGGAGCGCTGCGGCGTCAAGGTCGAAATCCTGGGCTTCACCACCAAGGCCTGGAAGGGCGGTCAGGCGCGCGAGAAATGGCTGGCGAGCGGCAAGCCCGCGACGCCCGGACGCCTCAACGATCTGCGCCACATCGTCTACAAGTCGGCCGATGCGCCCTGGCGCCGGTCGCGCCGCAATCTCGGCCTGATGATGCGCGAGGGCCTGCTCAAGGAAAACATCGACGGCGAGGCGCTGATGTGGGCGCACCAGCGCCTCATCCATCGGCCGGAGCAGCGCAAGATCCTGATGATGATCTCGGACGGCGCGCCGGTCGACGACTCGACGCTGTCGGTCAATCCGGGCAATTATCTCGAACGGCACCTGCGCGCGGTGATCGAGCAGATCGAGACGCGATCGCCGGTCGAGCTTCTGGCGATCGGCATCGGCCACGACGTGACGCGCTACTACCGCAAGGCCGTGACGATCGTCGACGCGGACGAACTTGCCGGCGCCATGACCGAACAGCTTGCCGCTCTCTTCGAGGAAAATGCCGGCGCGCCGGCGGGCCGCCTGCGGCGGGCCGGTTGAAACCCGCGTCCTTGAAGCTTTTCCGCTTCGCGCTGTGCGCCGTTCTCTTCGGTGCGGGCGCCTTTCCCGTGGCGCCCGCCATGGAGACCATACCGGTCAAGGCGCGAACCATCACGGAGTTCAAGCGGGGATCGGTGGAGACGCGGTTCGGTTCCCTCGAGTTCCTCGGCGGTATCGAGTTCTCCTCATCCGACAGCCGGCTGCAATCGCTCTCGGCCATACGCTTCCGCGCCGACGGGCGGAATTTCGTTTCCGTACTCGATACCGGCAACTGGCTGACCGGCCGGATCGAGCGGGATGCGGACGGGCGCCTTTCGGGTCTTGCCGATATCTCGATCAACCCGATCCTGTTCCGGGGCGGGCGCCCCGGTTCGAAATACAATACGGATGCGGAAGGACTGGCGCTGCGCGACGGCCAGGCGATCGTCAGCTTCGAACAGCTGCACCGCGTCGATGTCTATGCCGATCCGGGCTTCGAGACGTCCGCGCCGTTGAAGACCATCGATCTGCTCATCCCGCGCCACGAATTCCGCAGGAATGCAGGTATGGAGACGGTGGCTGCCGCGCCGAAATCCGGCCCGCTCAAGGGATCGCTGGTGGTCGTGACGGAACACAGCCTGGACGATGACGGAAATCTGCTGGCGGCAATCCTGGAAGGGCCGCTCCGGGGACAGTTTTCCGTCGTACGCCATGATCCCTACGATGCGACGGACGGCGCTTTCCTGCCCGATGGCGATCTCCTGCTGCTGGAACGCCGCTTCAGCTTCATGGGCGGGCTCGGCATGCGCATCCGCCGGATCAAGGGCGAAAGCATCCGCCCCGGCGCCACAGTGGACGGAGAAGTCCTTCTCGACGCCGACATGGGTTACGCGATCGACAATATGGAAGGGCTCGACGTCGTCGTCGGGCCTGACGGCAGGCCGCATCTGATCGTGGTGTCGGACGACAACGGCAATATCCTGCAGCGCAACGTCATGCTGGAATTCCGGCTGAACCGATAGTTCGGCCGGAGTGCGTGATGCTCAGCGAGCCGGCGCCACCTGCGGCATCGGTTTCAGCACGTTCATCAGCGCGCCATAGGGCAGCAGCAGGACCACGCCCACCAGGATCTTGACGACGAGATCGCCGAGAGCCCACGAAATCCAGCGCGGGGCTTCCGCCGCAAAGACGCCGAGGATCGGAGCCGATGCGATCGCGAAATCCTCGTTCGGGCCGATGAAGGCGAAGACGGGGGCGAAGGCGAGCGAGAAGAACAGCAGCGTGTCGAGCGCCGAACCGAGCAGGGAGCCGGCGAGCGGCGCGCGCCACCAGGTCTGGCGGCGGAGCCGGTTGAAGACGGAAATGTCGAGAAGCTGGCCGATCAGGTAGGCCGTACCGGAGGCAATGGCGATGCGCGGCGCCGAAGCCAGGGAGGACAGCGTCACGCCGACGACGAAGCCTGCGAGAACGACGCGGCGGGCGACCGAAGGTCCGAACTGCCGGTTGGCAAGGTCGGTCACCAGGAAGGCAACGGGATAGATGAAGGCGCCCCAGGTCAGAAGATCGCCGAGGGCAATGCCCCAGAACGTGCCGACGACCGGGAACTGGACCAGGAAGTTCGAGGCGACGACGACGGCCGCCATGAGCAGGGCATAAATGAGGGTAAAGCGGGTCATCTGCATTTTTTTATCCTGGGTGATGCCACCAGTTGGAGTGCTGTGAATATAAGGGCAAGAGAAAAGGCTTGTCCGGTTTTATCCGTTCAAGCCTCCTCAAAGCCGGATGATGTGGCGCGAAGCGGATTAGGCGGCTTCGGCGGTCTTCTTGACGATCTGGCGGCGCAGCAGGCGGGCGCGCATCGACAGTTCGTTCTCGTCGGACTTCAGCAGGAAGGCATCAAGGCCGCCGCGATGCTCGACGGAACGCAGGGCATGCGCGGAAACGCGCAGACGGAAGCGCTGGCCGAGAGCGTCGGAGATCAACGTGACCTGGCAGAGGTTCGGCAGGAACCGACGGCGGGTCTTGTTGTTGGCGTGGCTTACATTGTTGCCGGTCTGAACGCCCTTGCCGGTCAGTTCGCACACACGGGACATGGATACACCTTTGTTCTTCTGCAATCGGATGGGACTTCCGGACAATGCCCAGCGCGCCGATCCAACTGGTCCTGATTGGAAAGTTGCGGTTCTATAGTCAGTGAGACCCGCCGCGTCAAGCCAAAACCTCGGCCGGAGCCGGAGAGATTCCGCCTGTGCCGGGATTGTACCGCTATTTTCTTGCCATTATGCCCGGTCTATATGTCGGCAGGAAGACGCTTGAACAGGAAGAATCCGGCGTCGTCATCGTTCAGGGCGGACACATGATCCTTCGCGGCCGTTTCGTCAGTGCCTTCATGCTTATCTTCGGGCTCACGGCGGTGCCGCTCGGCTCGGCGGAAATCCGGCATGTCAGCGAATACGACATCTCGCTCGGCATCCTGCCGATCGCCACGGCCTCTTTTGCCAGCGAATTCAACAGCAGGGACTACAAGATCACCGGCAAGTTCAGGTCCTCGGGGATCGTGAACATCATCAGCCGGATATCCGCGGAAACGAACGTGATCGGGCGCATGCAGGCCGACAAGCTGCAGGCCGATCGCTACAACCTCGTCTACAGCAACGGCCGGCGCACCCGGGTCTACGATGTCGAATACCGCAACGGCGACGTCACCGAAACGACGATCAAGCCCGCGCCGAGGCGCAATCCGGAGACGTGGATTCCGGTGACGGAGAAGGATCTGCATGCCGTCCTCGATCCCCTGAGCGGCCTCATCTTTCCCGCCGACGCTAAGGTCTGCCCCAGCCGCCTGCCGATCTACGACGGCGAATCGCGCATGGACCTCGTGCTGACGCCCAAGGGCACCCGGCCGTTTTCGACGGACGGCTTCAAGGGAGAGGCGATCGTCTGCTCGATCCTCTACGTGCCGAAATCCGGTTTCAGGCGCGGCCGCAGCGATATCGAGTATCTCAAGAAGACGCCGATGGAAATCTGGTTTGCCAAGGCGCAATCGGTGAATGTATATGCTCCCGTCTACGCCCGCATCCCGACGCGGATGGGCGAGGTTTATGTGAAGGCCGTCAAATATGGCGGCTGACGCCGGTTCGTCGGCGTCAAGGGGGCACGAGTGAAAGTCCGGGGAACGTTGATCGGCTTTACGGCGATCCTGATGTGGTCGCTGCTTGCCCTGATGACTGCCGCCTCCGGCAAGATGCCGCCCTTCCAGCTCTCCGCCGTGACCTTCGCGATCGGCAGCCTGCCGGGGCTTCTCCTCTTCGCCGCAAGGCCGCAGCGCATCGCATTCCTGAAGCAGCCGGCAAAAGTCTGGATCACCGGCATCGGCGGGCTGTTCGGCTATCATTTCCTCTATTTCACGGCACTCCGGAACGCGCCGGCGGTGGAGGCGGGCCTGATCGCCTATCTCTGGCCGCTCCTGATCGTCGTCGGCTCCGCGCTGCTGCCGGGCGAGAGGTTGCGCTGGTATCACGTGGTCGGCGCGATCGCCGGCCTTTGCGGCACGATCGCCATCGTCTCGCGCAACGGCCTCTCCTTCGACGGCGCCTATACGCTCGGTTACGGCGCGGCCTTTCTCTGCGCCTTCACCTGGTCGGGCTATTCGCTGCTGACGCGGCGTTTCGACCGGGTTTCGACCGACGTGGTGACCGGCTTCTGCCTTGCGACCTCGGCTTTGTCGCTGGTCTGCCATCTGGCGCTGGAAACCACCGTCTGGCCGGCCGGTGCGGGGGAGTGGGCGGCGGTCGCCGGTCTTGGCCTTCTGCCGGTCGGGGCCGCATTCTATGCCTGGGACTATGGCGTCAAGAACGGCGATATCCAGATCATCGGGGCGGCAAGCTATGCCGCGCCGCTTCTGTCGACGCTGATCCTGGTCGTCACCGGCTTTGCCGAGCCTGACTGGCGCATCCTGCTTGCCTGCCTGCTGATCACGGGCGGCGCGGTGCTTGCGGCGCGCGACATGTTCCGGCCGAAGCCGATCGCCGAGGCTGTTGCTGAATAGGCGTCTCCGAGGAACCGGAGGCGTTGGGGGGATAAATGTCCGTCTTTTCGTCCGTCGTGCTGGCCGCGTCGCTTGCGCTCGCGCTCTTCCATTTCCGCTGGCTGGAGAGGCCGGCGAGCCATCCGCGCGCGGTGCTGAAAACCGTGCCGGTGCTGCTGCTGGCCGTTTACGCCTTCCTCGCCGGTGCACCCTTGTTGCTGGTCGTGGCGCTGGCATTGGGAGCGCTTGGCGACGCCTGCCTTGCTTACGAGGGCGAGACGGCTTTCATCGCGGGCCTTGCGGCATTCCTTTTCTCGCATCTTGCATATGTGGGGCTGTTCTGGCCGGCGATCGAGCCGGGACTGGTCGTCGGCAGCCCCTGGCGTTACGCCTTGGCCTGGACCCTCGTCGTCCTGCTGGGGATGATGCTTCTGGTGCTCTGGCGGCCCGCCGGCAAGCTCGTCCTCCCCATCGCGGTCTATGCGATCGCGATCATCGCCATGGCGCTTTCGGCGCTGATGCTCAGGCCCGTCCCGCCATCGGCGGGCGCAGCGCTGTTCGTGATGTCGGATGCGGCGCTTGCCGTTCAGAAATTTCTCGTGAAACCCGGCTCTCCGGTGACGAAGCGGCTGAAATTCTTCGTCTGGGGCACCTATTACGCCGCCCAGCTCATCTTCACGCTGGCGTTCGCCGGGTTGCCGCGCTTCTAGGAAACGCTCTAGGCCGAGGGTTCCCACCCCGGCGGCGCCATTTCGAAGCTCGCAAACTCGAAGCCGGGCGCAACCGTGCAGCCGACCAGCGTGAAGCGGCCGAGCGGCTCCGCGGCCTGCCAGGCATCCGCCGGCACCACGCCCTGCGGACGCTCGCCCTTCGCCAGATCGATGCCGAGCGTCACGGTTTCGACCGTCCTGCCGTCGGAAATCCTGAGCAGCAGCGGATCGCCCGCATGAAAATGCCAGACCTCCGCCGCATCGCGCACTCGGTGCCAATGCGACCGCTCGCCTGCCTGCAGCAGGTAATAGATCGCCGTCGAGTGGGCGCGCGCGCCGTCGCGATCGTCCCGGAAGGTTTCGACATACCAGCCGCCTTCGGGGTGGCGCTGCATGCCGAGCGCTTCGATGATCTCCTCGGCTTCCATTCAGAAATTGTCCTTGCGCTTGCGGATCTCGGCGAAGACCTCTTCGTTCGTCCTGCTTTCCATCAGCAGGTTGCGGCGAATGGCGGGATCGGCGGCGCGCAGGAAGGGATTGGTTTCCTTCTCCAGGCCCATCGTCGTCGGAATGGTGAACCTGCCGGCGGCGCGGGCCTCTTCGATCTCCTTCGCGCGGGCCTGCAGCCGCTCGTTGTCCGGATCGATGCTCAGCGCGAACCTTGCGTTGGAAAGCGTGTATTCGTGGCCGAAATAGACGGCCGTCTCGTCCGGAAGCACGGCGAGCTTCTGCAGCGAATGCCACATATCGGCAGCCGGGCGTTCGAAGATGCGGCCGCAGCCGAGCGCGAAGAGCGTGTCGGCCGCAAAGAGGATCTTGTCGTCCGGGAAATGGTAGCAGATGTGACCAGCGGTATGGCCGGGCGTCTCGATGACGCGCACGAGGTGTTCGCCGAACTGGAATTCGTCTCCGTCCGCCATGGTCTTGTCGAGGCCGGGGATCGCCACCGCCTCGTTGAACGGGCCGATGATGTCCAGGCCGAATTTTTCCTTGAGCGCCAGGTTGGCTTCCACATGGTCGGTGTGGTGATGGGTCGTGAAGATATGGGTGATCTTCCAGCCGCGGCGGGCGGCGGCCTCGACGATCGGCTTTTCCTCCGGCGCGTCGATCGAAGCCGTCAGCCCGCTCTCCGGATCGTGCACGAGGACACCGTAATTATCGCTTCGGCATGAAAAAACTTCGAGTTCCAGTGGTTTCATACGATCGCCCCTATTGCTCAAATCGCTTTGCGGGACAATGTAGAGACTGCGTTCCCGAAGTCCAACCACTGCCTGACAGCAATTTTCAGATGTCCGCCGATATCGTCGATCTCCGCGAATTCTATCACTCGCCTCTCGGCCATTTCGCCGAGCAGTCGATCGCGATGGCGCTGTCCGCGCTCTGGGCGCGGCTGCCGGAGGAGAGGCTGATGGGCCTCGGTTACGTCGTGCCTTATCTCGACCGCTTCCGTGCCGATACGGAACGCACCTTCGCCTTCATGCCGGCGGGGCAGGGGGCGGTGAACTGGCCGGTCGGCGAACTCTCTTCGACAGCCCTGGTCTTCGACGAGGAGCTGCCGCTGCCGGACAGTTCCATCGACCGCGTGCTGATGGTGCATTCGCTGGAATTCGCGGAAAACCCGCGCGAGACGCTGAAGGAGCTCTGGCGCGTGCTCGCGCCCGGCGGACGGCTCGTCATCGTGGTGCCGAACCGGCGCGGCGTCTGGGCGCGCATGGAGCACACGCCCTTCGGCTCCGGCCGGCCCTATTCGCGCGGCCAGCTCACCTCGCTTCTGCGGGAGACGAATTTCACGCCGGGTGCGAGCGCCGAAGCGCTGTTCTTCCCGCCTTCCAAGATCCGCGCGGTCCTGAAGCTGCGGCATGTCTTCGAGCGCCTGGGCCGGCGCTTCTGGCCGGTCTTTTCCGGCGTCATCGTGCTTGAAGCCCAGAAGCGCCTCTATCAGGGTCTGCCGGTCGCGGCGCGTGCCTCGCGCCGCGTCTTCGTGCCCGTGCTGGCGCCGCAGGGCGTGCCGACCACGCGGGTGCGGCCCTAACCATCCCCCGCTTGCAGGAGAGGGGCCAGGGTGAGAGGCAAACGGGTAAAGCACATACTCGACAAAGGCCGATTTCGGCTTTAATGCCACTTAAATCACCCGCCAGTCCGGCATTTCCGCAAAGGTTGATCCGATGAGCATCGTCACGAGTGAGCCCGTTCCGCGTCCAGGCATTCTGGATATCGCCGCCTATGTACCCGGCAAGGAACATGCTCCGGGCGTCGCTCGCGTCTTCAAGCTCTCCTCCAACGAAACGCCGCTCGGGCCGAGCCCGAAGGCGATCGAAGCCTTCAGGCATGGCGCCGAGCACCTTGAACTCTATCCGGACGGTCAGGCGCTGGCGCTGCGCGAGGCGATCGCCTCCGTGCACGGCCTCAATGTCGCGAACATCATGTGCGGCAACGGTTCGGACGAATTGCTCGGCCTGCTCTGCCACGTCTATCTCGGCCAGGGCGACGAGGCGATCATCACCGAGCACGGTTTTCTCGTCTACAAGATCCAGATCATGGGGGCGGGTGCCGCGCCGGTCGAGGTGAAGGAGAAGGACTGCGCGGTCGATGTCGACGCGATTCTCGCCGCGGTGACGGAGAAGACCAAGATGGTCTTCATCGCCAACCCGGGCAATCCGACGGGCACCTACGTGCCGGTCGCGGATATCCGCCGCCTGCATGCCGGCCTGCCGAAGCACGTCATCCTCGTGCTCGATGCGGCCTATGCGGAATATGTCCGCAGGAACGATTACGAAGCCGGGCTCGAACTCGTCTCTTCGAACCGCAACGTCGTGATGACCCGTACCTTCTCGAAGGTCTACGGCCTTGCGGCGCTGCGCATCGGCTGGATGTACGGTCCGGCCGGCATTCTCGACGCGCTGAACCGGGTGCGCGGCCCGTTCAACATGAATGCGCCGGCGATCGCCGCGGGCGCGGCCGCGATCCGCGATCAGGCCTTCGTCGAGAAGGCGGTCGAGCACAACACGCTCTGGCTCGACAAGCTCACCCATGCCTTTCAGGCGATCGGCCTCAAGGTCACCCCGTCGGTCACCAATTTCATCCTCATCCACTTCCCGGATGTGGAGGGCAAGCGCGCGCCGGAGGCGGATGCCTTTCTCACGAGCCGCGGTTATATCCTGCGCGCCGTGAAGGGCTATGGCTTCCCGAACGCGCTGCGCATGACGGTCGGTTCGGAGGAAGCCAATCGCGGCGTCATCGAGGCGCTCGGCGAATTCATGGGTAGAAGCGCATGACCAAGCCGCATTTCGACCGGATCGCGCTGATCGGCATCGGCCTCATCGGGTCGTCGATCGCGCGGGAC
This sequence comes from Neorhizobium sp. CSC1952, assembly GCF_030378245.1. NCBI lineage: Bacteria > Pseudomonadati > Pseudomonadota > Alphaproteobacteria > Hyphomicrobiales > Rhizobiaceae > Neorhizobium > Neorhizobium sp. CSC1952. The sequence continues at coordinate 2,368,505 of NZ_CP128416.1, forward strand.
GTCAAGGAGCTGGGGCTCGCCGGCGAGGTGGTGATTTCCACCCGCAGCCCCGAGACCTTGAAGCGCGCCGAGGAACTGGGGCTCGGCGATCGCTACGTGGCCTCCGCATCGGAAGCGGTCAGGGATGCCGATCTCGTCATCGTCTCCGTGCCGGTCGGTGCTTCGGAAGCGGTTGCCAGGCAGATCGCCGGCAACCTCAAACCCGGCGCCATCGTCACCGATGTCGGCTCGACCAAGGCATCCGTCATCGCGCAGATGGCGCCGCATATGCCGGAAAACGTGCATTTCATTCCCGGCCATCCGTTGGCGGGCACGGAGAAGTCCGGGCCGGATGCGGGCTTCGCCGGCCTCTTCCGCGACCGCTGGTGCATATTCACGCCGCTGCCGGACACCGATCAGGCCGCCCTCGACAGGCTCAAGGCCTTCTGGACGGCGCTCGGCTCGCGCATCGACGAGATGGACCCGCAGCACCACGACAAGGTGCTGGCGATCGTCTCACACCTGCCGCATATCATCGCCTACAACATCGTCGGCACGGCGGACGATCTGGAGACGGTGACGGAATCGGAAGTCATCAAATATTCCGCCTCCGGCTTCCGCGATTTCACGCGCCTTGCAGCCTCCGATCCCACCATGTGGCGCGACGTCTGCCTGCACAACAAGGATGCGATCCTGGAAATGCTGGCGCGGTTTTCGGAAGATCTCGCCTATCTGCAGCGGGCGATCCGCTGGGGCGAGGGCGACAAGCTCTTCGAGCTCTTCACGCGTACCCGCGCCGTCCGCCGCTCGATCATCGAGGCCGGCCAGGATGTCGACGCGCCGGACTTCGGCCGCCACGCGCTGGACAAGAAATAACCTGTCAGATCGGCGGGATTTCACCGATCGGAATGAAGCCGCCGGCAAGGACCTTGCCGCGGTTGATGGTGAGGTCGATCGAGGCGTTGCTGCCGCCGCCGAGCGCTGAGAGCATCCGGGCGACGGTTTCGAGCATCGGCGCGATGTCCGGGAAGGCCTCGCCCAGGCTGTTGCGCCAGGCGTCGATCTGCTCGATCCTGAGCTTCAGTTTGCCCGAGAGATAGCCCCGCTCGTCGAAGGAGAAGGGGCCCGAAACGGTGATCAGCCGGCCCTCGCCGAGATCGGCGGAAAGGCTGCGCATCTCGCCCCTGGTGCCGTAGAGAACGAGCCCGTTCGGATCGGAGCCGTCGATCATTCCGGCGCGGCCTGCAAGCGTCACGTCGACATTGGCGGTTAGCCGGGGCAGAAGCCGCGGCATATCCCGCATCGTCATGTCGGTGCCTTCCAGCGCCATGGCCGCATCGAGATCGCTGCCGTTCTGCCTGAGATGGATTTCCGTATGGTCGGCGCTGATGTCGAAGGTCTCGCCCGTCGCGGACGATGCGACGCTGGTCTTGGAGTTCTCGATGACCACCGACGTGCGCTCGACGCCCTTGAGTTTGGTGATGAGGCTCGACTGGAAATTCTCCCAGGCGGACGAGACCGTCAGGCCATGGCCGGTGCGGATCTCGACCGGTGAATCGAGCTCCCAGACGATATGGCCTGGATCGTAGACCTGCGCGGCGGAGCGAAGGGCGCCGAAGGTGGCGGAAATGCCGTTCACCCGGTCGTCGACGGCGACTTTCGAGCAGAACAGGCCGATCCGGAAGGGATAGCCGCGATAGTCCGCGTCGTCGCACTGGGCGGAAATGCCGTCCCGTTCGTGGCTGCCGAGCTGGGCCAGCGTCCGTTCGCGCAGCGTCGAGGCGGCATAGAACCAGCCGGCGGTGTAAAGCGCGATCACCAGCACGACGCCGGTGGCGAGGAGCCATAATTTTCTTGTGACACCGCTTCGGCTTGACGCTGCCATGATGTTCTCCAATGGTGCTTCGAATTTCGAATACGACGTGGCGTGGGATATGGACGAATTTTGGGTGTTTGGCTACGGGTCGCTGATGTGGAATCCGGGTTTTGCGTTTGAGGAGAGACGACCCGCGCGCGCCTTCGGTTTTCGCCGTTCCCTCTGCGTATGGTCCTATGTGCATCGCGGCACGCCGGAACATCCCGGCCTCGTGCTCGGGCTCGACCGGGGCGGCTCCTGCCGCGGCGTCGCGTTCCGGGTGAGCGAGGAGAACCGCGAGGACGTGCTCGATTACCTGCGCCGCCGCGAACTCGTCACCAATGTCTACAAGGAGAAGATCCTGCCCGTTTCGCTGGGCGACGGGCGGCAGGTGAGGGCGGTCGGCTACATCGTCGACCGCCGGCACGTGCAATATGCCGGTGCGCTCGGCATCGAGGACGCAGCCGAGATCGTGCGCACCTCGTCCGGCCAATCCGGTCCGAACGACGCCTATGTCTTCAACACGCTCTCGCATCTGAAGGAGATGGGCATCCGCGATCTCTGGCTGGAGGGCGTCGGCGTATCCGTTTCGGCACGCCTTCAGGCGGCCGTCTGAGCCTTCAATTCCGCCAGGCGCTTCACTGCCGTTGGCGGCAGCGGCAGGTGCGGGTTGGCCTCGACGGTTTCGACGAGCAGCCTGTCGCTTTCCCGCTCCATCGTTTCGACCAGATGGGCGTAGAAGGCATCCGGATCCATGCCGGGCGCGATCGGCGGCAGGATGCGCACCTTGAAGTGGCCCGGATGCTTGATCAGCTTGCGCCTTCCCCAGAACAGGCCCCAATGGGCCACGACCGGCACGACGGGCACCTGCACGTCGCGATAGATGCGGGCGATGCCGTATCGGTATTGCGGTTCGGCACCCGGCGGGCGGCGCGTGCCTTCGGGATAGATGATGAGCTGGCGCCCGTTCGCCATCTCCTCCTGGGTGCGCTGCATGACCTCGACCATGACCTTGCCGCGGGCGCCGCGGTTGACGGGGATCATCTTCTGCTTTGCGGCATACCAGCCGAACAGCGGAATCCACATCAGCTCGCGCTTCAGGATGTAGACCGGATCCCGCTGGTAGGGGAGCAGTGCGAACGTATCCCATGCGGACTGGTGCTTGGGTGCGAAGATGCAGCCGCCTTCCGGAATATTCTCCATGCCCTCGATCTCGAAGCTTGCGCCGACGATCTTCGAGACCAGCCAGTTGTTCGAGGCGGCCCAGGCCTTGGGTATCCGGTAGGCTTCCTTGCGCGGCTGCACGAAATAGATCGGGCTCAGCACGATCATGCGGACGATGAGATTCGTATAGAAAGCGACGTTGAAAAGAACCGAACGCAAGAGCAGCATGAAGCGGAATTCCTTATGGACAGGCGTTGCCTACACGAGATCGCCGCCTGAAAAAAGCGTCCGGCATGGTGGAGGCGCAAGAATTCAGGATGCGGGCCTTGCCGCCGTTTTGGTATCGTTGCCCGTGCGCAGGCCGGTGCCCCGCTCGATGCCGACCCAGTCGCGCAGGGTGGCGAGCACGACCTTTCCGTATTCGGCCAGCATGGTGCGCAGCACGTCCGGATCGGCGAACCAGGCCTTGCGGGTGAGATCGGAGTTGATCACGGGATAGGCAATGAACTCGGTCACCGGATCGGCGCGGCGCAGCTCGTGAAGGCTGCGCAGCATGTGGTAGTTGTTGGTCACGACCAGCACGGATTTGTAGCCGTGATCGTGGATCCAGCGGGTGATCTCGTTGGCATTGCCGATCGTGTCGATGGCGTCGTAGCCGATATCCACGCAGCAGGCGAAGAGGTCCGGCGAGGCCTGGGTCACCTTGCGGATCTGATTGGGCGTGGTGGAGGGATGCGCGCCGGAGATCAGCAGCCGCTGCCCGGCTCCGTCGCGCAGGAGACCGAGGGCCTGCTCGATGCGCAGATAGCCGCCGGTCAGCACGACGATCGCGTCGGCCTTCACGCCGTCCGGCGCCTTGAGCGAGGTGACGGCATTGGCGAACCACAGAAAGCCGCCGAAAAGCAGGGCGATGCAGAGGACGCCGGCCATGATGACGCGGCGCGCGATCCAGCGCAGCCGGCCCTGTCGCGAGAACAGCCCCCTGGGGGGCTGCGGCTTGCGATCCGCTCCATCGTCGGGTGTCATCTGGGCCGGTGTCATGACTGTCCATAGCCGGAGATTCGTGGCGAGAACAGGGCCAACCTATCGGGTCAAAGGGCCCGGTTCAAGAAGCGGGCAGCCCGTCCGAGCGCGCGGGATCGGCGCGGATGAGATCGATTTCGTCGATCGTGCGCATGACGGTGAATCGGGCGGTCAGCGTCGTCAGCAGCGCGATGACGATCATCGTGGCGAGGATGCCGAGATAGCCGGTGACGCCGATGGTGAAGGAGCCGAAAAGCGCGGTCGCCTGGTCGCTCTCCGGCGTCGCCAGAGAATTGGCCTGCCAGATGTTGGCGACGGCGAACAGGGCCGCCGTCAGCGCCCCCCCGGCGGCCGAACCCTTGATGCTGATCTTCAAAAAGTGCTTCTGGAATTCGCTTGCCACGAAGGAGCTCTCCGCGCCGACGAAATGCAGCACCTCGACGATATGGCGGTTGCCGGAAAGCGCGCCGCGCGTCGCGAAGATGACGGTCAGGATCATCGCGGTGAACACGAGGACCAGCACACCCGTGCCGATCAGCACCGTCGTATGCGCCATGGAAACCAGGCGGTCCACCCAGGTGCGGTGATCGTCCAGGAAGGCCTGCGGGATTTCCGTCTTCAGGAGATCGCGCATGGCCGCGAAATCCGGCGGGTTCTGCTCGTCGATCGTGACGATGACGAGGCGCGGCACGGGAAGATCGTCGAGGTTCAGCCCGGCGCCGAGCCAGGGTTCCAGAAGCCGGGCCGTCGCATCCTCGTCCATGATCGTGCCTTCGCGCGTGCCCACGAAGGTGAGCGCCAGATCGCGGGCCTTTCTCAGCGCCGCCTCCATGTCGAGCCCGTCGTCGGGCTTGATCTGGATGGTGATCTCGCGGGAAATCTGGCTTTGCCAGCTTGCGGCCGTCGCTCTCACCATGGTGACCGCGCCGAGCGTCAGGCAGGCGAGGAAGGCCATGATGGCGATCACCACCATCAGCGCATTGCCCTGGATGTTGGAGGGCGGCAGGATCGGCGCCGTCGGCCGCACCCGCATCTCGGCGCGGCGCTGCTGCTGGGCCGGCTCCGCCGGCTGCGGTTCAGCGCCCGCCCTCTGCCTCTTTGCCGCCTTCAGGATTTTCGGGCTGAGCTCATTCATAGATATCGAGCCGCCCTTCGGTTAGGATCATCCGCCGGGCATCCACCTGATCCATCAACGCCAGGTCATGGGTGGCGATCACGACGGCCGTGCCGAGCCGGTTGAGTTCCAGGAAGAGGCTGAGGAGCCGCCGCGCCATCGGCGGATCGACGTTGCCGGTCGGCTCGTCGGCGAGCAGGATTTCCGGCCGGTCCATCAAGGCCCTGGCGATCGCGGCGCGCTGCTTCTCGCCGCCCGACAGGACCGGCGGCAGCACGTTGATGCGCTCGCCGAGCCCGACCCATTTCAGAAGCTCGATCACGTCGTTGCGATAGGAGCCTTCCTCCTTGCCGCGGACCCTCAGCGGCAGCGCCACGTTCTCATAGGTGGTCAGATGGTCGAGCAGGCGGAAATCCTGGAAGACGATGCCGACGCGCCGGCGCAGCATGGGCAGTTCGGCGCGCGGGATCTGCGAAAGGTCGCGCCCGAACATGTGGATGATGCCGCGGGTCGGGTGCAGCGACAGGAAGAGCAGGCGCAAAAGCGTCGTCTTTCCGGCGCCCGACGGTCCCGTCAGGAACTGGAACGACCGCTTCGGGATGTCGAAGGTCATGTCCCGGAGAATCTCCGGTCCCATCCCGTAGCGCAGGCCGACGTTTTCGAAATGAATCAACGGATGACCCAATCCTCACTCTTCAAACTTTTTGGTGCTCGTTATCTCTTAACGACCCGGGTAAACGAAGGGTTAAATCACGCGCGGAAATGGGCTAATTTCGGGCCGTATTTGCAAAGCGTTAACCATCTGAATTTACAACTGAGCGGGATTCGTTTCAATGCCCGCTACCCCTCAACACCGGGGAAAACGGGCCGAAGAGGGCCCCATGAGCACGTTCCGCAACGAGCAGGGCAGGACGGTCATCCGCATGGACATCCTGCCGCCGGACGCTGCCGGCCGAACCAGGCGTGCCTTCCAGCCGCGCGGCGAAGTGGTCGACGCCCAGTTCGTCACCGTCCGGGAAACCTCCCGGCGCGGACCGTCGCCGCGCTTCGGCAACGACAACCGCCGCAAGCCCATGCCGCCGCTGGCCGTGAAACAGCCGTTCCCGGCGCGGATCGTCGCCGCCGGCGAGCGTGCCCTGGGGCGTCTTTCCGCCGATTTCTTCTCGGCGGTCGTGGCCGTCGTCTTCGTCGTGGTCTTCGGTCTTGCGGGTGGTTTCTCCTTTCTGTTCGCCGGTTCGGAAACGGCCGAGGCAGGTCCTCCCCTCGACATTACCCATGTCACGATGACCCCGCAGGATGCCAACGGCATGCGCGTGCTCCTGATCAACGGCATCGTCGAAAACCGCAGCGAAGAGAGCCTCGCCATGCCGTCGATCCGCGCGGACCTGGTGTCCGGCGAAGCGCTAGTGGCGAGCACGCTGATCTCGCCGCCGGTCTCCGCCATCGCGGGCGGCCAGAGCCGCGGTTTCTCAGCGCGCGTGCCGCATCCTGGTGGAAAACTGCCGGACCTTCGCCTTTCGCTCGCCGAGCGCGGTGCCTGAAGCTTTCTCTTTCGTGTGCGTTTGTGCTATCGGAGCGCTTTAACGGACACGGAGAACCTCATGCCCGTCGTACGCGGCAAGAACATTGAGCCGCTTTACACCGCCGAACAGATCGCCGAGCGCAACCGGGCCATGGCCGCGGACATCGCCGCCGGCCCGACCAAGGATCTGCTCGTCATCGCGATCCTCAAGGGCTCGTTCATCTTCGCCGCCGACCTGTTGCGCGCGCTGCATGACGTGGGGCTGGCGCCGGAGGTGGAGTTCATCACGCTTTCGAGCTACGGCGCCGGCACGGTCTCTCAGGGCGTGCGCATCGTCAAGGACATCGACAGCGACGTGAAGGATCGCGACGTGCTGCTGATCGACGACATCCTCGAATCCGGCCGCACGCTGAAATTCGCCAAGGAGATGCTTTACGAGCGCGGCGCCCGCCACGTCTCGATCGCCGTGCTGCTCGACAAGCGGGTGAAGCGGCAGGAAGCGCTGGAGGCGGATTACGTCGGCTTCGAATGTCCGGACTATTTCGTGGTCGGCTACGGCATGGACGTGGCTTACGCCTTCCGCGAACTGCCTTTCGTCGGCGTCGTCACCGGCGACGCCTGATCCTGCTTGAGAAGGTGTTAACCATTCCGGCCCTGCGGGCCCCGGTGTTTACTCCTCGACAAGGAAAGTCTGGTGATTTGCTCCCGATATGAAACACAACAGGGAGCGACAAGCGCCATGGCAAAGATCCTGATCACCGAAGACGAGGATTCGCTCCGCAGCTTCGTTGCACGGGCGCTCCAGCTCGACGGCCATGAGATATGCGAGGCGGGCGACGGCGCCGAAGGCCTGGAAAAACTGAGCCAGGGGCCTTTCGATCTGCTTCTTTCCGATATCCGCATGCCGGTCATGGACGGCATCGAGCTCGCCCATCAGGCTTCCGCGAAATTCCCGGGCCTCAAGATCTTGCTGATGACCGGCTATGCCGAACAGCGCGAGCGCGCCGACGACCTCTCGGCCAAGATCGTCGACGTGGTTCAGAAGCCTTTCGCGCTTCCCGATATCCGCAGGGCCGTGGCCTCGGCCTTGGCAGCCTGAGGGCTGGCGCGGCGTGGGGGTAGGAATTTGGCATGGCAAAATCCCTCGGTGCTAAGCTTAACTTTCAGCTACCGCGGGGCGCCGAGAAGCCACCCTGATCGTCATGCACGGGTTTGTCCGAGCAGCTGCAATGGGTTGCCATGATTGACGTGTGGTAGATCCTCGGCACAAGGCCGAGGATGACGCAGGAGACGATCGGCTGCTTCCCTCCTTGCCCCGGCGGAGCCAAATCATGGATTGCAGGTGAGGGGATATCGTGCAGCCTTCAACCGCCTACCGTATATCCAGCAGCCGTTCCAGATACTGCCGTTCGGCTTCGCCCGAGAGTGCGTTGCCCAGCCGTTCACGGATGGCTTCGAGAATTTCGCGGGCCCGCTGAACGTCGATTTCGTCCGGCACCTTCACCTGGTCGCCGAAATCCGGGCCTGACGTGGCGCGCGGCCGGCCGAGCGGATCGCGTCCGTTCTGGCCGCCCTGCGATGCCATGCCTTCGCCGGGGCCGCGATCCTGGCCTTGGCCCTGTTGGCCCTGCTGCATGGCCTGCATCATCTGCTGCATCATGTTCTGGGCGCCCTGGCGCAACGCGTTGAGCGCGTTGCCCTGGCCCTGTACGGCCTGCTCGCCCTGGCCTTCGCCAAGCGCCCGGCCGGCATTGCCCATCTCGCGCTGAGCCTCGCCGAAGCCTTCGCCGGGCTGCATGCCGAGACCTTTCAGGCCTTGCTGCAGTTCTTCGAGCTTCTTGCCGAGACCCTCCTGCTGGGCGCGCAGGTTCCTCAGCGCCTCGCGCAGCTGCTCGGCCGTCATCTGATCGGTATTCTGCTGGCCGCCTTGCTGACCCTGTTGGCCCTGCTGCCCTTGTTGACCCTGCTGTTGCTGGCCCTGCTGCTGCTGGCCTTGTTGTTGCCCCTGCTGGCCCTGATCGTAGGGCTGCTGGCTCGGGTCGCCGCGCTGCATGCGGTCGCGCAGCGCCTGGTCGAGCTGGAAGGTCTGATCCATCAGCCGCTGCTGTTCCTGCATGATCTCGCCGAGCTTGTCGATCTGCTGGCGCATCTGGCTGTTCTGCTGCTGGCCCTGCTGGCCGCGCTGCATGCGGCCGGCCTGCAGGTTGTTCATCATCCGCTGCATTTCGGAGAGAAGCTGCTGGGCGGCATCGCGATTGCCGGAGCGGGCCAGGTTTTCGATCTGGTCCATCATGTTCTGCAGGTCGCGCTGGCGGATGACGTTCTCGGCCTGCATGTTGTTCGGCGCCTGCGGGGCGTTCTGCATCCGCTGGGCGAGCTCGTTCATGAACTGCTGCATCGCGTCGCGCAGTTCCTGCATCAGCCGGGCGATCTCCTCGTCGGAGGCGTTGTTCTCCAGGGCGTCGGCCAGATTGCGCTGGGCGTCGCGCAGCCGGCGTTCGGCGAGCGACAGATCGCCGTCCTCGATGCCGAGCGCGATTTCCCAGAGATAATCGGCCGTATCCTTGAGCTGTTCCTCGGTGCGGGAAAGCTTCATGCGCTCCAGCGCCGAGCGGATCAGCAGGAAATGGCTGAGGTTGGGAATGGTTTCGTCGGGGCGGATCGCCAGCGCTTCGTTGAGCGCGATCGCTTTCGGCATCTGGCGGGTGTCGAGCGCGAAGACCTGCCGTTCCTCGGCTACGGCCGCGGCAAGCGGCTCGGAGAAACCGCGCGACGGCAGCACGATCTCATGGCTCGGGCTGCGGCCCGTCTGGCCGGCGCCGTCCTTGGCGACGAGGGTGATCCTCACGCGCTTGCCGGCGAGCGGATGTTCGACGAGGTTGCGGCTCGTCAGTCCCTTGACCTCCCGGCCGTTCTGGCGCGGCAGGTCGAGCCGGTAATCCGGCGGCGGATAGAGCGGGGTGGCGCCGGCATCCTGCTGCTCCACGGGTTCGATCAGCGCATGGGCTTCGCGGATGCCGTAATCGTCCTTGCCGGTGAAGCCGATCTCCAGCGCGCCGTTGACGGAACGCCGCGGCTGGCCGTCGAAGGCGATTTCCGGCGGACGGTCGGGGATGACGTTGAAGGCCCAGGTCTGTCCGTTCACGGTCAGGCTGCCGCTCTCGGCGACGTTGAGCGCATAGGTTCGCGGGGGCAGCGGTTGATTGGCCGGCTGGTTCGGCTGCGGCGCCGCCGGCTGGGCCGGCGCCTGTTGCGCAGCCTGCCCGCCATTCTGCGGCTGCCCGTTCTGCTGCTGCTTGGCGGCCGCTTCCGCCGCCTTCTTGGCTTCCTCGGTGATCAGCGTCACCGTGTCTCCGCCGGTTTCCGGTGCGAAAACCACGTCCTCGCCGCCTTCTCCGCCGGTGACGCGCACGGTGAGCGCGGAATTCTGCGGAATGGAGACGGTGTTCGCGTTGGGGTTCGCCTCGCGGCCGGTCAGGAAGATCGGGGCCCGGCCGGTATAGGAAGGCGGGGTCAGCCAGGCGTCGATGCGCAGGTCCGGATTGATGCTCGGCGCAGGCGGCGCGGCGCGGAAGGCATCGGCCGGCGAGCCGCCGCCGTTCGAGAAGGAATAGCCGAGCGCGACGACGAAGACGAGCGCCGGGATGGCGCGCAGCGCGAAGCGGTCGTGCCTGGCGATATCGGGCTGCGGCATGCCGGCATCGAGCGCGGCGATGCGCTCGGCCATGCGGATCTGGTGTTCCTTCCACAGCGCCCGGGAGAAGGGCGTTTCGAAGGCCGGCTCGTCCTCCTGCACCGCGACAGGCTGGTGGGGCAGGTTGTTGCGGTCTTCGAGAAGCCGATCGGCCTCTTCCGCCGCCGGCCAGCGCAGCCGGCCGAAGGGAAGGATCGAATAGACGAAGGCAAAGGCGAAGCCGCCGAGCAAAACCCAGCGCACCCAGTCCGGCGCGATGCGGAAAATCCCGAACCAGGCGACCGACAGGAAGAGCGCCGCGATCCCCAGCGGAGCGAGCAGCAGCGGCAAAATCCGCTCGAAAAACAGGACGATCCGCGCGAAGGAGCGCTTCAGCGCGACTCGGCGCGCAAGCACAGGATGCGATTCGAAGGCACCTTTGCGGGTGAAGCTCATGCGGTCCGTCTCCAGTCGTGGCGGCGCAAACTCAAGCTTTCAAGATAGCAGTCTTTGTGGCGAAGACGAGGGCAAGGGGCGGATGCCCCCCATATTTTAGGCAGTTTCCCGCAAAAGTGAACGCCGCGTTAAAGGCTCACGCAAGCCAGGCGGGCACGGAATCGAGGCCGATGAGCTCCTCGTAGGTGCCGCGCGGACGCACCACGTGGAAGTCGGCGCCCTTGACCAGAACCTCCGGCACCAGCAGGCGGGAGTTGTAGGTTCCGGCCTGGACGGCGCCATAGGCGCCGGCGGAAGCGACGGCGATCAGGTCGCCCGGCTTCGGTTCGGCCATCTCGCGGTCGAGCGCGAGATAGTCACCCGTTTCGCAAACCGGTCCAACCACGTCGCCTTTGATGCGCGGCGCATCGGCCGGCGGCACGACCACCGGGCGGATCATGTGATAGGCGTCGTAGAGCGTCGGGCGGATCAGGTCGTTCATCGCGCCGTCGACGATGACGAAGGCCTTTTCGCCGCCGTCCTTCACGTAGATCACCTCGGTCACCAGGATACCGGCATTGCCGACGATCAGCCGGCCGGGCTCGGTGACGATCCTGCAGTTCAGCGAGCGGAGCTGGCGCTTCACCGTCTCCGCATAGGCGTCTGGAAGCGGCGGCGGAGTGTTGTCGTCCTTGTAGGGAATACCCAGTCCCCCGCCGATATCGACGTGGTCGATGCGGTGACCGTCGGAGCGCAGCGTGTCGACCAGTTCGCGCAGCAGCCGGAACGCGTCCTCGAAGGGCTGCAGCTCGGTAATCTGGCTGCCGATATGCATGTCGATGCCGGTCACGTCGATGCCATCAAGCGTCGCGGCATGGGCGTAGACGGCGCGGGCACGCTCATAGGAAATGCCGAACTTGTTTTCCTTCTTGCCCGTGGAAATCTTGGCATGCGTGCGGGCGTCGACGTCCGGATTGATGCGGAAGGAGACATGCGCCTTCTTGCCGGCCTTGACGGCGCGAAGGTTCAGGACTTCCAGCTCGGGCTCGGATTCGACGTTGAAACAGTAGATGCCGGCTTGCAGCGCCAGGTCCATTTCCTGCACCGTCTTGCCGACGCCGGAGAACATGATGCGGCTTGCCGGAATGCCGGCGGCCAGCGCGCGGCGCAGCTCGCCGCCGGACACCACGTCGACGCCGGCGCCGAGCCGGCCGAGCGTCTTCAAGACCGCCTGGTTGGAATTCGCCTTCATCGCATAGCAGACCATGGCGTCCACATCGGCGAAGGCCTTCGCGAAGACCTTGTAGTGACGCTCCAGCGTGGCCGTCGAATAGACGTAGAAAGGCGTGCCGACAGCCCTGGCGATTTCCGGGATCGGCACGTTTTCGGCGTGCAGCACGCCGTCGATATAGTGAAAGTGATTCACGTCAAAACCCGAATTACAGAAGCGGATCGAGGACGAAAGGCTTGTCGGGAACAGGCTCCTTTGCCCGCTCTGCGGCGGATCCGCTTTTGCGGATGTTCTGCTGCTCCACCGGAGTGCTCGGACGGTCGAGGTCGCCCTTGCGGCCGCAGCCCACGGCGACAATGCCGGCGAGGCTCAGCGCAAAAGTGATGCGGGCGATGTTCATCAGCGACTTCGACATGCTCTTACCTTCTCCAGCACGGCTCAAGGACCTGTCATAGCGAAGTTCCGCGCTCTTGTGCAGTATCATTCCGGCATCACCTGACTGGCATCGGTATCGTCTTCAGTTGCGGGCACGCCACCAGGCGATCTGCTTGCGCACTTCGGATGGCGCCGTGCCGCCGAAGCTCTGGCGGCTGGCGACGGAGGCGTCCACGGTCAGTACGTCGAACACCTTTTCGGTGATCGCGGCATTGATCTCCTTGAGCTCTTCCAGGGAAAGCTCGGCCAGCCCACATCCCTTGCTTTCGGCGAGCGCCACGGCGCGGCCGGTCACATGGTGGGCGTCGCGGAAAGGCAGGCCCGCCTCGCGCACCAGCCAGTCGGCGAGATCGGTCGCGGTCGAATAGCCGGAGCCGGCAGCGGCGCGCATTTTATCGGCGCGAATGGTCATGTCGCGCATCATGCCGGTCATGGCGGCGATCGCCAGCTCCAGGTTCTCGGCGGCGTCGAAGACCTGTTCCTTGTCTTCCTGCATGTCCTTGGAATAGGCGAGCGGCAGGCCCTTCATGACGGTCAGAAGTGCCACCAGCGAACCGTTGATGCGGCCGGTCTTGGCGCGCACCAGTTCGGCGGCGTCCGGGTTCTTCTTCTGCGGCATGATCGACGAGCCGGTGGAAAACGCGTCCGACAGGCGCACGAAGCCGAATTGCGGCGTCGACCAGATGACGATCTCTTCCGCAAGGCGCGACAGATGCACCGCGCAGATCGCTGCGACCGAGAGGAATTCCAGCGCGAAGTCGCGGTCTGAAACGGTGTCGATCGAGTTGCGGGTCGGCTCGCGGAAACCGAGCGCCTTGGCCGTCATATGGCGGTCGATCGGAAAACCGGTGCCGGCGAGTGCCGCAGCGCCGATCGGGCTTTCGTCGAGGTGATCGATCGCGTGGCGCACGCGGGCGCGGTCACGGCCGAACATTTCCACATAGGCCATGCAGTGGTGGCCGAAGGTCACCGGCTGGGCGGTCTGGAGATGCGTGAAGCCGGGCATCACCGTCTCGGCATGCTCTTCCGCCCGGTCGAGGAAGGCGGCGATCAGGTCGGTCAGCATGCGCTCGGTCTTGGCAAGCTCTTCCTTCACCCAGAGGCGGAAATCGAGCGCCACCTGGTCGTTGCGGGAGCGGGCGGTATGCAGGCGCCCGGCCGCGGGGCCGATGAGGGCCGCCAGCCGTGCCTCGACGTTCATGTGGATGTCTTCGAGCTTCCGGGAGAATTCGAACTTCCCGCTTTCGATCTCTGACATGATCGTGTTCAGGCCAGACAAGATCTTGTCTTTATCTTCGCGGGAAATGATGCCTTTTTCGGCCAGCATGGTCGCATGCGCTATTGAGCCGCGGATATCCTGGGCGAAGAGCTTCTTGTCGAAACCGATCGAGGCATTTATCTCCTCCATGATCGCGTCCGGCCCCGAGGCGAAGCGTCCGCCCCACATCTGGTTGGAGGATGTCGCGTCCTTCGTGCCGTCGGCCATAGTGCCAAGTCCTGGAGTCATTGATGACGAACAAAAGACCTTTCGGCCTTCCTTCCGTCCGGTTGATCATGATTGCCGGCATTGCGGGCGTGCTCGCCGGCGCCGTGGCGGTATACGTGAGGAACACGGGGTCTGGCAATGGCGAAGCGCCGCTCCTCGCCCAATCCTCCGGGGCTTGCGAGGGAGCCATCGAAAAGGTGACGTCGGTTTCCGAATTCTCCAGGGGCCAGGTCGCCGCCATGGTCGCGGCCGCGCCGCCGCGGCCGCTCGACCTCGCCTTCAAGGGGCCGGACGGCAAGGACCTGAAGACGGCGGATTTCGCCGGCAAGACGGTGCTGCTCAATCTCTGGGCCACCTGGTGCGGCCCGTGCCGCGAGGAGATGCCGGCGCTGAACGCGCTTCAGAAGGAGATGGGCGGCGAGGATTTCGAAGTCGTGGCGGTCAATATCGATACCGGGAACGACGAGAAGCCGAAGGCCTTCCTCTCCGAATACGGCGTCGATGCGCTCGGTTATTATCGCGACAGTTCGATGGGCGTCTTCAACGCGCTGAAGAAGGAAGGCCTCGCCTTCGGCCTGCCCGTGACGCTGGTCATGGACCAAAAGGGCTGTCTGATATCGGCAATGAACGGCCCGGCCGCCTGGGACAGTCCCGACGCCAAGGCGCTGATCACGGCGGCGAAGGGGTCGTAATCCTCGCAATTTTCTCCGGTGGACGGCTGCCGGCTTTTCGCTATTCTTCCAATGGTTGTGACAGCGAAAGCAGACGCGCCCTGCCAGGCGCATCGGAGAAGACGGGCTCCTCCGACCATGGCGAAGGCCTCGCTATCCAACTGGAGGGTGATCTATGTGGTCTAGGCCATTTAGCATCACGTTCACCTTAAGGAAAACCCGCACGGGCTGGCAGGCTAGCGTGCGGGTTTTATTCCTAAGATGATCGAGGGAGACGGGCGAAAGCTCGTCTCCCACTCCCCTAATATAGTTGGGAACGGCTTGACTGGCAAGCCAACGGTTGTAGCGGCTAACACCCGCCTACCGCGTTGGAACCGGCGTCTCGCCGCGGTAATCATAGAACCCGCGGCCGGATTTGCGGCCGAGCCAGCCGGCCTCGACATATTTCACCAGAAGCGGGCAGGGACGGTATTTCGAATCCGCCAGGCCGTCGTGCAGCACCTGCATGATCGACAGGCAGGTGTCGAGGCCGATGAAATCGGCAAGCTGCAGCGGACCCATCGGATGATTGGCGCCGAGCTTCATCGCCGTGTCGATCGCCTCGACCGTGCCGACGCCTTCGTAGAGCGTGTAGATCGCCTCGTTGATCATCGGCAGAAGGATGCGGTTGACGATGAAGGCGGGGAAGTCTTCGGCGACCGTCACGGTCTTTTCCAGCGTAGCCACGTAGTCCTTGGCGGTCTGGAAGGTGGTCTCGTCGGTCGCGATGCCGCGCACCAGTTCCACGAGCTTCATGACCGGCACCGGGTTCATGAAATGTATGCCCATGAAATGTTCGGGGCGATCCGTGGCGGAGGCGAGGCGGGTGATGGAGAGGGACGACGTGTTGGTGGCGAGCAGGGCTTCCGGCTTCAGGACCGGACAGACAGCGGCATAGATCTTCCGCTTGACGCTCTCGTCCTCGGTCGCCGCCTCGATCACCATGTCCGCCGGAGCGAGGTCGTTCACGTCAGCCGAGCCGGAAATGCGGGAAAGCGCCGCCTTCCGATCTTCGTCGGAGAGTTTTCCGTTCGTCACCTGGCGGGCAAGGTTGCCGTTGATCGTGGCAAGCGCTGCCTCGATCCGGTCCTTGGAAAGATCGTACATCTGCACCTTGTATCCGGCGAGCGCCGAAACATGTGCGATGCCGCAGCCCATCTGGCCCGCTCCGATGACGCCGATATTCTTTATGACCGAACTCATTGCTTCGTTCCCTGGGGTTCGCTCCCGCGACGCCGAACGCTATCCCCTGCGTGCGCCGATTTTATGAAAATGCCGGACTGCATGCATGCAGTCCGGCAGATTGTTATTCCGCCAATTGACGTTTTGCCAGCATTTTTCGCGCTTGCGAAATGAACAATGTTCAAATCGGCTAGAGCGCCTTTTCAAGCTGCGGCAGGATTTCGAAGAGGTCGCCGACGATGCCGTAGTCCGCGACCTGGAAGATGGGGGCTTCCTCGTCCTTGTTGATCGCGACGATGACCTTACTGTCCTTCATGCCGGCCAGATGCTGGATGGCGCCGGAAATGCCGGCTGCGATGTAGAGGTCCGGCGCGACCACCTTGCCGGTCTGGCCGACCTGCCAGTCGTTCGGGGCGTAGCCCGCATCGACCGCGGCACGGCTTGCGCCAACGGCGGCACCCAGCTTGTCGGCCACCGGAAGGATGACTTCCTTGAACTTTTCCGACGAGCCGAGCGCCCGGCCGCCCGAGATGATGATCTTGGCCGAGGTCAGTTCCGGACGCTCCGACGACGACAGCGCGTCCGAGACGAAGCTCGACACGCCGGGGTTTTCGGCAGCGGAGACGCTTTCGACCGAAGCCGAGCCGCCTTCACCGGCCGCCTGGAAGGAGGCCGTGCGCACCGTGATGACCTTTTTTGCATCGGTCGACTGCACGGTCTGGATGGCGTTGCCGGCATAGATCGGCCGTTTGAAGGTATCCGGGCTGACAACCTCGATGATTTCCGAGACCTGGGCGACGTCGAGAAGGGCCGCCACGCGCGGCAGGATGTTCTTGGCGGACGTGGTCGCCGGGGCGATGATCACGTCATAGGACGGCGCGAGCGACAGGATCAGCGCCGCCACCGGTTCGGCAAGCTTGTTGGCGAGGCTAGCATCGTCGGCAAGCAGCACCTTGGAGACGCCGGAAAGCTTGGCGGCGGCATCGGCTGCAGCCTTGGCGCCGGAGCCGGCGACCAGCACATGCACGTCGCCGCCGATCTTGGAGGCGGCGGAGAGCGCCTTGGCGGTCTGGTCGGAGAGGGTCTGGTTGTCGTGTTCTGCCAGAAGAAGAATGGCCATGATAAAAGTCTCCCTATCCGTCCCTTAGAGCACGCCGGCGGTCTTGAGGCTGGCGACCAGCTCCTCGACCGATTTGACCTTGACGCCCGCCTTGCGGCCGCCAGGCTCTTCCGTCTTCAAGACCTTCAGCCGCGGCGCGGTGTCGATGCCGAAATCGCCGGGCGTCTTCTTGTCGAGCGGCTTCTTCTTCGCCTTCATGATGTTCGGCAGCGAGGCATAGCGCGGCTCGTTCAGGCGCAGGTCGGTGGTGACCACCGCCGGCAGCTTCACCTCGATCGTCTGCAGGCCGCCATCCACTTCGCGGGTGACCTTCGCCGAACCGCCGGAAAGCTCGATCTTGGAGGCGAACGTCGCCTGCGCCGAGCCGAGGAGGGCCGCCAGCATCTGGCCGGTCTGGTTGGAATCGTCGTCGATCGCCTGCTTGCCGACGATGATCAGGCCCGGCTGCTCGGCTTCCACGACACCCTTCAGGATCTTGGCGACGGCGAGCGGCTCGACGACATCGTCGGTCTCGACCAGGATCGCCCGGTCGGCGCCCATGGCGAGCGCCGTCCTCAGCGTCTCTTCCGCCTTGGCCGGGCCGATCGACACGACCACCACTTCCTCCGCCTTGCCCGCTTCCTTCAGACGCAGAGCCTCCTCGACGGAAATCTCGTCGAACGGGTTCATCGACATCTTCACATTCGCAAGCTCGACACCCGTGCCGTCCGCCTTCACGCGGATCTTCACGTTGTAATCAACCACTCGCTTTACAGGCACCAGGATCTTCATGGGGTCCTTCCTTGACTATCTCCAGCCGCAAATTGCGACATTTGCCGCTTCCTCATTTGTCAGTGGGCGACATGGATACGCATTTTTCGCGCGACTGCAACGCGGATTCTGAGCGGAAGCTTGCCGTTTTCTCATAGACCTATTCTGTTGCCGCAGCGACCTGCGGAACGTCCGGCTTGCGCTCCACCGCCTTCGGCGTCACGAGCTGGCGGTCGAAAAGCGGCACGCCCCTGCGGCGCATGAAGAGGACGAGGATCGCGCCGGCGATGATGCCGCCGACATGCGCGCCCCAGGACACCATGCCGTCGGCATCGAGGACCAGCATGGCGAATTGCTGGATGATCCAGAGCGCCAGGGGGATGAAGGCGGGCAGCGGCAGCGGAATGCGGAAAAGCACCAGAACCCAGACCCTCACGCGCGGGTGCAGCAGGAAATAGGCGGCGACGACACCGGAGATCGCGCCCGAGGCGCCGATCAGCGGGCCTTCCGAGGACGGCACGACGAGGCCGTGAAGGGCGGCGCCCGCGGTGGCGCAGAGCAGGTAGAAGATCAGGAACTTCAGATGCCCCAGCGCATCCTCGACATTGTCTCCGAACACCCAGAGGAACAGCATGTTCGAGGCGAGATGCCAGAAATCCAGATGCAGGAAGGAATAGGTGATGAACGTCGCGTCGTCCGGAACGATGATGAGCGACGGATCGAGCGCGGCGTAATCGAAGATCACCGCCGGAATGAAACCGAGGCCGAGCGAGGCATGTTCGACGACTTCCGGGCTGGCGACGGTGCTGAACAGCCAGAACAGCACGTTGACGACGATGATGCCGATCGTCACGTACTGGACGCGGATATATTTCAGCTCGACGGCGTCATGCAGCGGGATGAACATCGTTTTTAACTCCCCCTGCGTCTCTCTTACCGGTTTTTCCCCGGAACCCAAAGCACATCCGCCTTGCCGCCGTCATTGGCGAAACGCGCCGCCACGAACAGGAAGTCGGAAAGCCGGTTGACGTATTTCAGTGCGGCGCCGCTCACCGCCTCGCGCCGCGAAAGCTCCACCATCAGCCTTTCGGCGCGGCGGGCGACGGTGCGCGCAAGGTGCAGATGGGCGGAAGCGGGCGAGCCGCCCGGCAGCACGAAGGATCGGAGCGGATCGAGACGGGCGTTCAGCGCGTCGATCTCGTTCTCCAGCCGCGTCGTCTGCGCTTCGACGATGCGCAGCGGTTCGTAGTCCAGCTTTTCGCCGGTATCGGGTGCCGCGAGGTCGGCCCCGAGATCGAAGAGATCGTTCTGGATGCGGGAAAGCATCGCGTCGAGCTCGGCCATGTCTGACGTATGGAGCCGGGCCAATCCCACGGTGGAGTTCGTTTCGTCGACGGTGCCGTAGGCCTCGACGCGCAGATCGTGCTTTTGGCGCCGCGGCCCGGAAACCAGCCCCGTCGTGCCGTCATCGCCGGTCCGCGTGTAGATCTTGTTGAGCTTTACCATCTGTCCCGATCTATCTAAGACCCCTTCACCGACAAAATCTAGCACTTAGCTAAAGCTAAGCTGCTGATTTTGTAACCTCTCCCACCAAGGGAGAGGTAGACCTGCGGCAGCGCGGCATTCCCATCTCTCCCCTTTGTGGGAGAGAAAGCAATTTCAGCTCTTAGCATAGCTAAGTGCTGGAAATTGCAAGTGAGGGGACCTGCCGCTCAGACTCAGCTCGGCCGTCCCCCGCCCGTGATCCAGAGTGTGAGCATGATGAGGACGATTGCGATCGCCTGCAAGAGGACACGCAGCTGCATCAGCTTGTTGGATTTGTTCGCGTCGCTTCCCTTGAGCATGTTGAACAGCCCGCGGATGAGGACGAGCACGACGAGCCCCATGACGATCAGGGTCAGGACGGTGGTGAAGCTGGACATTCCGAGATTGCTTTCTGTTCAGTCGATCCGGCGCATGAGCTTATAGAAGAGCGCGGCCGGGAGTATCCTTTTCAGGAAGGCGCCCTGCTTGGCGGGCCTCGTTACCAGATAATGTGGCCTGGGGCGAGCCGCGGTCAAGGCATGCGTCAAGACGCCGTAGACCGCTTCCGGGCCGAGCTTGTAGCGGCTGACCGGGCCTCGCCCGTCGAGGCGCTTGATCTGCCGCTTGTACTCCCGGGCGTGGACGGAGCCCTCGAGGTCGATATTCTCCCTGATCTTGGCGAGCGAATTGGCGGTGAAGCGCGAGGCGATCGGCCCCGGCTCGATGAGGCTCACCTCGATGCCGCTGCCCTCGAGCTCCATCCGCATGGTGATGGTGAGCCCTTCGAGGGCATATTTCGAGGCCGTATAGGCACCGCGGTAGCGATAGGGCAGGATGCCCAGTATGGAGGAGCAGTTGACGATGCGGCCGCGCCCCTCGGCGCGCATCAGCGGGATCACCCGCCGCGTCAGCTCGTGCCAGCCGAAGACATTGGTCTCGAACTGTTCCCGCAGCACGTCTGTCGAGAGGTCCTCCACGGCGCCGCCCTGCCCGTAGGCGCCGTTGTTGAAGAGCGCGTCGATCCGGCCGCCGGTGCGTTCCCGCACCGCCTCCACCAGAGCCGCGATGGTTTCCGGCTTCGTGTAATCCATCAGCAGGGCCTCGATGCCGTCGGCTTCGAGCGCGGCAAGGTCGGCTTCCCTGCGCACCGTCGCGAAGACCCGCCAACCGTCCGCCTTGAGGGCGCGGGCGCAATGGGCGCCGATGCCGGAGGAACAGCCGGTAACGATGATCGTTCTTCTTTCGTCCATGAGGAGCCCATCCCTGTACAATCGGAAGGGTTCCTCCCATATTTCGCGCCAGGCCACAACGGAGTCGCCATTGACCGAAGAGAACCGCCCCATCCGTTGGCCCAGGCTCGCCTACAAGGTGCTCTGGGATGCCTATTGCCATTTCAACGAGGACGACGGCTGGGCGATGGCGAGCCATGTGGCGCTTTCCGGCCTTCTGGCGCTCTTTCCCTTTCTGATCTTCGGCACGGCCCTGGCGGGCTTTCTCGGTGCGGGCGGGTTTTCGGAAACCGCGGTGCATCTTCTCTTCGACACCTGGCCGGCGGATATCGCGACCCCGATAGCCTCGGAAATCCAGCGGGTCCTGGAGATGCGGCGCGGCGGGCTGCTGACCATCTCGGTGCTGGCGGCCGCCTATTTCGCCTCCAATGGCGTCGAGGCGCTCCGGATTTCCCTCAATCGCGCCTATCGGGTCGCCGAAACGCGGCCCTGGTATGTGACGCGCCTCGCCAGCCTCGGCTATGTCATCGTCGCCGTCGTGGCCTTCGCCCTGATCAGCATCGTGCTGGTGGCGGTGCCGATCGCGATGCGCTTTGCCGAAACGCGCTTTCCCTGGCTGATCAGCGATCTGGCCAGGGCCGCCAACTGGGGCCTTTACGGCACGGCGCTGGTGCTGACGATCGGCCTTCTGGCCTCGCACAAATGGCTGCCGGCCGGCCGGCGCAGGCTCATCGACATCCTGCCGGGCGTCGTGCTGACGATCGCCCTCTGGACGGTGTTCGGCTTCGGTTTCGCCGCCTATCTGTCGACCTTCGCCAATTATGCCGCGACCTATGCGGGTCTCGCGTCGATCATGATCGTGCTGGTCTTCCTCTACATGGTCGGCGTGATCTTCATGCTGGGAGCGGAGCTCAACGCGGCACTGATGAAATACCGGATCTACTCGGTGTTCTCGCGGCTTCGAAGGATCGATGCCGGTCGCGAACCGGTTCCCTCACAGGCCGACGAGCCGGCGAACGTCGCCGGCCAGGAAGCCCTGGTCGCGAAGCGCCGCGAGCCCGGTTGAGCTCTCGCTCTTCGACAGCTTCCTTCCGTCCTGTCCCATGACCAGCCGGTGGTGGTGGTAGACGGGCTGCGGAAGCCCGAGCAGCTCCTGCAGAAGCCGGTGCACGGCGGTCGCCTCGAAGAGGTCGAGCCCCCGCACCACATGGGTGATCCCCTGAGCCGCATCGTCCACCGTGACCGACAGATGGTAGCTCGACGGCGCATCGGAGCGCGACAGGACCACATCGCCCCAGGCGGAGGGGTCGGCCGGGATTTCGCCGCGTTCGCCGTCGCCGGTTTCCGTCCAGATCAGGGGCCGGCCGATGTGCTCCAGGGCTTTTTCCATGTCGAGCCGGAAGGCATGCCGCACGCCCCTTTCGATCAACGCCCCGCGCGCCGCCTTGCTTCGATGCCGGTCGTCGTCGGGATAAAGCGGCGATCCGTCCGGGTCGTGCGGCCAGATTTTTCCCTCCGCTTCATGGGCGGCGACCTTCGCCTTCACCTCACCGCGGGTCATGAAGGCCGGATAGACCAGGTCCATTTCGATCAGCCGGTCGAGGGCGGCACGATAGTCGTCGAAATGTTCCGATTGCCGCCGCACGGGCTTCTCCCAGTCGAGCCCAAGCCAGGAAAGGTCGCGATAGATCGCCTCCTCGAATTCCGGCGTGCAGCGGGTGAGGTCGATATCCTCGATCCGCAGCAGGAAACGCCCGCCGTTTTCCCGGGCCATGTCGTGGTTGAGGAGCGCGGAAAGCGCGTGGCCGAGGTGCAGCAGCCCGTTCGGGCTTGGCGCGAAACGATAGACCGGTTTATCAGAGGGTGCAGCGGGCATGCTCTGTTGTGCCATGCTTTTCGACAAACGGCCATGGGAGAGGCTGAACGGCCGATGAAGATCATCCGCAATCATTCGGACATCCAGGTGGGGCTTCGGGCGCTGGCCGGGCTCGATCCCCGGCTGGCGGCCGTCGCCGATGCCGCAGGTCCGGTGCCGCTGCGTCTCAACCAGCCGGGCTTTGCGGGGCTTGCCTCGATCGTCGTGTCGCAGATGGTCTCGCGGGCGAGTGCGGAGGCGATCTGGAGACGGATTACGGCGGCCGGTCCGCTCACGCCGGAAGGCTATGCGGCGCTGGATCCGGCCGTCGTCGCGACCTTCGGCCTTTCACGGGCGAAGGCGGCGACGCTTCTCAACCTTTCCGAGGCAATTTCGCAGGGCCGTTTCGATCTCGACGCCGTCGCGGCGCTCGAAACGGCCGAGGCAATCCGGGCCATGACCGCGCTTCCCGGCATCGGTCCGTGGACGGCGGAAGTCTACCTGATGTTCTGCGGCGGGCATCCGGACATCTTTCCCGCCGGCGACGTGGCGCTGCAGGCCTCGGTCGCCCATGCTTTCGGTCTCGAAGCCCGGCCTTCGGCAAAGGATCTCACGCGCATGGCTGAAATCTGGAGCCCGTGGCGATCTGTCGCGTCGCGGCTTTTCTGGGCCTATTACGCGGCAAAAATGCGACGCAACGTCACCCCTCTCGTATAATGGCAGACTTCGAGTATCCCTCTGCATTTATTGGGCTTCACAATCCTGTAACAACGGACCTAATATAGAAGTACAGATGCCGAATCGGGTAGGAGCGTCACTTGACGATTGCAGTCTCCCCGCAGGCCCTGCCGGCGCTCGTGCTGAACGCTGACTACCGGCCGCTGAGTTATTATCCCTTGTCGCTATGGTCCTGGCAGGACGCGATCAAGGCGGTTTTCCTCGACCGGGTGAATATCATTGCCGAATACGAACAGTCGGTCTGCTCCCCCAGCTTCTCGATGAAGCTGCCGAGCGTCGTCAGCCTCAAGACCTACATCCAGCCGACCCGCAATCCGGCCTTCACCCGGTTCAACGTCTTCCTGCGCGACCGGTTCGAGTGCCAGTATTGCGGCGCCCATGACGACCTGACCTTCGATCACGTCATCCCCCGCGCGCATGGCGGGGAGACGACCTGGGAGAATGTCGTGGCGGCCTGTTCGCCCTGCAATCTGAGGAAGGGCAGCAAGCTGCCGAAGCAGGCCGGCATGTTCCCGCACCAGAAGCCCTACCAGCCGACGGTGCAGGACCTGCACAACAACGGCCGGCTCTTCCCGCCGAACTATCTGCACGAAAGCTGGATGGACTATCTCTACTGGGATACGGAACTGCAGCCCTAAATCGCCCGAACGGTCACGATGCCGAGGCCGCTTCGGACGGCTTGGTTTCTCGACAGAGGCCTGTAATCTTTCCTCCGTCATGCTCGGGCCTGTCCCGAGCATCTGCCTGCATCAAACGTGAGCAGATCCTCGGCACAAGGCCGAGGATGACGCCGAGTAGGGCCGGAGGTTTGTCAACGGGCTGAAAGGCCGCTTCAGGCGGCCTTTTTCGCGCCAACGAAGGCGATTGCCGCCAGGATGACGCTGGCGATGACGTTCCAGCCCGCGAAGGAGAGGCCGAGCACGCGAAGCGCCGCTTCCGTGCAGGAAGGACCGTGGACCGTGTTGAGGTCGGAAAGCAGGCTGCCGGCATTGGTGGTGACGCCGGCACCGCCCCCGCAGCTTGCTGGGCCTTCCCAGAAGCTCCACTCGACGCCCGCGTGATAGACGCCCATGCCGGCGCCGACGAGCATCATCACACCGATGACGACGAGCAGCGCGCGGGTGACCCAGGCCGGCAGGCCGATCGCGGCGGCGATGACCGCCAGGATGCCGACCGGGATGCCGTAATAGTAGGGATTGCGCTGCAGGAGGCAGAGCGCGCAGGGAATGTAGCCGCCGATATACTGGAAGGCCAGCGCGCCGCCGACGGTCGCGGCCATGCCGAGAGTGACGAGAACGGCATAGCCGATACCGGTGCGGGAACGGGTGGTGGACGCTGTCAGCGCCATGCGCTTCTCCTGATATGTCTTGCGGGCCCAGGGCCGTCAGCATCACTTAGAGCAGATGGGCTCGTGCTGTAAATGATCGCGGACGAGACAGATCGTCTCCAATCCGGCACTTTTCCGTGAGTTTGCGGAGGATTTGTGGTGCCCCGTGCCGGAATCGAACCAGCACTCCTTTCGGAACCTGATTTTGAGTCAGGCGCGTCTACCAATTCCGCCAACGGGGCACTTCGGTAACGGCAAGCGCTCTATCACGGGGTCGCGGGGCGATGCAAGGATGAAGTGCCGGTCGTGTGAGCCGATGCGGGCATGGCGAGCCGCAAGGGTGGTGGAGCCGCGGATAGGTCCCTCCCTTGTCCCCCTTGTATTTCAAGTTTCGAAGATGTTAGCTGGTGCAGCATAATGAGAAGCAACGCCCATGAAACTGCCCGCCCGCGCCTCCTATGAGGATCTCCGCCGTGATTTCGTCTGGGAGATTCCGCGGCGGTTCAACATGGGGGAAGCGGTCAGCGACGCCTGGGCGGCAAAGCATCCCGGCCGCGTCTGCCTCCAGCATTTCAGCCCGGACGGCCGTCACCTCGCGCTGACCTATGGCGAGCTCTCGGCCCGTTCCGCATCGCTTGCCAATGCCTTCCTTGCCCTCGGCCTGAAGCCCGGCGACCGGATCGCGCTCCTCCTGCCGCAGAGTTTCGAGACGGTCATCGCCCATGTGGCGATCTACAAGATGGGCGCCATCGCCCTGCCGCTCGCGCTGCTTTTCGGGGCCGAAGCGCTCGAATACCGGCTGAAGGCGTCGGGCGCCGCGGCGATCGTCACCAATGCCTTCGGCCTCACGCGGCTTGCCGGTCTCGGAACCAAGCTGCCGGACCTCAGGCACGTGATCGTCACGGGGGACGCTGCGGCGGGCGAGGGCCTCCTGTCGTTCGACACGCTGGTCTCCGGCCATCCGCCGCTTTTCGAGGTGGCCGGGACCGGGCCGGACGATCCGGCGCTGATGATCTTCACCTCCGGCACGACCGGTCCGCCGAAGGCGGCGCTGCACGGGCACCGGGTGCTCGCCGGCCATATTCCCGGCTTTCAGCTCGGGCACGAGTTCGCGCCGCAGCCGGGCGACAGGATCTGGACGCCGTCCGACTGGGCCTGGGCGGGCGGCCTGCTCAACGTCCTGATGCCGGCGCTGATGCTCGGCATTCCCGTCGTCTCCTCGCCGGCGCAGAAGTTCGATGCCGACATGGCCTTCCGCATCATGGCCGAGATGGATGTCCGCAATGCCTTCATCCCGCCGACGGCGCTGCGGCTGCTGAAATCCGTCGAAAAGCCGCTCGAGAAATATGATCTGAAGCTTCGGACGATCACGTCGGCCGGCGAGGCGCTGGGCCGCGAGACCTATGAATGGGCGAAATCGGCGCTCGGGCTGACGGTCAACGAGCTCTTCGGCCAGACCGAGTGCAATTTCGTCCTCGGATCGGCCGCCGGTCTCGGCGTGTCGCGCGGCGGGGCGATCGGCCGCGCCGTGCCCGGCCACCACGTTGCGATCGTCGACGAGAAGGGCATCGAGATGCCGGTGGGGAAGATGGGCCAGATCGCCATCCGCCGGCCGGATCCGGTGATGTTCCTGGGCTACTGGAACGACGCGGCTGCGACCGCGGCGAAGTTCGTCGGCGACTGGCTGATCACCGGCGACCTCGGCCGGCAGGATGCCGACGGCTACGTGGAATTCGTCGGCCGCGACGACGACGTCATCACCTCGTCGGGTTACCGCATCGGGCCGAGCGAGGTCGAGGACTGTCTGACCGGCCACCCGGCGGTGAGGCTTGCGGCGGTGGTCGGCAAGCCCGATCCGGTCCGCACCGAGATCGTCAAGGCCTATATCGTCCTGGCAGCCGGCTACAGCCCGGGCGACGCGCTGGCGGCGGAGATCCGCGAATGGGTGAAGACGCGGCTTTCCATGCACGAATATCCGCGCGAGGTCGCCTTCGTCGACGATATCCCGCTGACGACGACCGGCAAGGTCATCCGCCGGCTGCTTCGGGAGAGGGCCGCCACCGAATAGAGCAATTCCAGGAAAAGTGTGTAGCGGTCTTCCGTCAGGAATTGGGTGAAAGCAAAGAACTATTCCGAGCGGCCGGCGATCGCCAGGATCTTTTCCCTCAGGATGCGGGCCATGTTGCGGGTGTTGCGGTAGAGGTGGAGCTGGGCGGCCACCTGCCGCACGTCGCGGTCGCCGTTCTGGGTGAGCCCGATCACCAGCGTGCCCATTTCCTCGCGCTCTTCCCAGAAGCGGCTCATGATCGGATGGTCCGGCACGGCGCAGCTGTCGGTGCGCATGATGTTGGCGTCTTCGAGATGCCATTCGGTCAGCTTCACCATCAGGAGCTTGCCGGGCGAATAGGGGGCGAAACCCTCGTCGTAGGCGGTCTTCCATGTATAGGCCTCGCCGGCCATGACGAAGACGACAAGCGAGGCGATGGCGCGGCCGTCGACGTCGACGGTATGGATGCGCACCGCATCGGCCTCGGCGAGGTTGGTGATCGCCTCGCGGGCGAAGGCGGCACGATAGCGGTCGTTGATGAGGGCGGAGCGGCGGCGGCCCTTCCAGCCCTTGGCTTCGAGCAGCAGGAATTCCTCCATGCGCAGCCTGACCTCCTCCGGCTGGCGGGCGACGGAATAGGCGACAGTCCCCCGGCTCTCCAGGTTGCGCCAGAGGCGGCGCATCTCGCGGAAATGATGCGGGGAGATCGCGTGCTTCAGGTAGGTCTCGCCGTCGGCGAGGCTTTCCAGCATCGGGCGGAGGAACGTGTCGGTGACGGTGACCGGCAGGTTGCGGCCGATCGCGACCGCCCTGGCGAGCTGCGCGAAACGGCCGTTGAGCCGCACGTCCGGCATGACGAGCACGGAGGGGAGCCGCGCTTCCCGGGAGGCGAGCGCCTCCAGAAGGTTGTCGATCGTCTCGGCGGCGTCCTCCGCATCGACGAGCGGCGTTCCGAGCGGGCCGAAAGGATTGGCCCAGGTGCGGATGATCGAGGCGCCCATGGAGAAGCCCGGCTTCTCGATCGTGAAGGGCATCAGGAGCCGCATGCGGCTGCGCATGCCGCTCTCGTCGCGGATCAGCGCGAAACGCACCTGCTTGTCCTCCACCCGCGGCATGGCGGGTGCCAGCAGTCGGGCCGAGAAGAAGATGTTCGGCTCCATCGCGCGGTTCGAAAGGAATTCGAGCTCCTCCTGCAGGTCGTAGCCCAGGGAAGCGGGATAGAGGCAGAGTTCGCGGCCCGGGCGGCCGACGGGCAGGCGCGCGTCGGCGTCGGGGCGTGCGGCCCGGAAGGCCGGGATCGCCGGAAACCGGCCGCCGCCGTCACCCTCGAAATCGCCGCTGATCGGAGGTTGGGCCATGGTCATGAAACCTTTGGAGAAGCGGAGGGCGCCGGATCGGCGAAGGCGAAGAGCACGATGCCGAGCGTGCGGCGCACCGCGATATGCAGGAGGACCGCTTCGATCATCATTCCGGCTGCCGTCGCGAGCGCCGCACCCGTCAGGCCGAGGCGCGGGATGAGCACGACGTAGAGGCCGATGCTGGCGGCAAGCGTTGCGGCATAGAGCAGGACGCAGAGGTTCTGGTGGCCCGCCATCGACAGCAGCACCTCGCCGGGACCGACCAAGGACTTGGCGAGGATGCCGGCAAAGAGGATCGCCATCAGCCAGTAGCCGGCGGTAAAGGCGCTGCCGAACAGCGAGAGCAGCAGTTCGCCGGCGGCAAGGGCCACGAGGCCGACGGCGAGCGACGGCCAGAAGCTCCAGCGCGCCATCTGCCCGGCGAAGGCTGCGAGCGCCGGCATGTCCCCCTCCGCCATGATCGCGGAGAAACGGGGGCCGGCCGCGGCCTTGATCGAGAAATAGACGAACTGGACGAGCACGATGGTCTTCGCCGCGGCGTAATAGATGCCGACCTGGTCGGGAGGCAGATAGATGCCGACGACCACGACATCCGCGTTGGTCAGGAGAAAGCCGATGCCGTCGACGAGGAAGAGCGGCAGCGAATAGCGGAACCAGGCGCCGAGCTCGAAGCGTTTCGCCCCGGGGCCGTATTCGCGGCGCAGGCGCAGCGTCAGGCGCAGGAGCTGGGAGAGCGTCGTGACATAGGTCGCGGCAAGCGCCGCCTGCATGGCCGTGACCGCCGTCTGCGGGGCGCCGAGCCAGATGGCGAGAAGCATGAAGGCGAGGATCAGCGCCGGGCGGATCAGGTAGGTGGGCGAGAGCGCCGTCACCGTCCAGCCGTTGGAGCGCGCGGTGCCGTCCAGCACGTCGCCGAGCGCGATCATCGGCATGGTGAAGAAGGCGAGCGCGATCGGCACGAGGTAATAGGCCTCGACCGTATCGCCGAAGACGTAGAGGAACAGGAAGCCGAGGCCGGCGACCGCGCTTGCCGAGACGAGCGCCACGAGGCGGACGGCGAGGTTCAGGCCGCGCACGCTCGCCAGTTCGCCGCGCGCCCTGTGCTGGTGCAGGAAGCGGATGACGGAAGTGTGGAAGCCGAGGCAGGAGAGATTGCCGGCGAGCACGACCAGAACCCAGACGAAGGCGAAGATGCCGTATTCGAATTCGCCCATCAGGCGGGCGAGCACGATCTGCGAGACGAAGGCGATCGCGGCGCTGAAGATGCGGATCACGAAGGCGGTGAGCGCCCGGCGCTGGGCGCGGGCGGTTTCGTCGTCGTTGGTCAGGATCGCTTCAAGCTTGCGCGTCAGCGGAGCGAGCCGGGCTTTCAGGCCAGGCGGCAGCAGTCTTTCCGCTGTTTCGATGACCGCCATGATGGGCACGCACTACTCATGAAGCCGACGGGAACAATGGCCAAAAGTGTTGCCACAGCAGGGTTAAGAAAGGGTTCGCCCGGCTGCCGAAGGATTCATGATTTGAGGGAACTGATATCCCCTCACCAACAAAATCTACGACTTAGCTTTGCTAAGATCGTGATTTTGTAACCTCTCCCACAAGGGGAGAGGTAGACTCGTGGCGGCGAGGCATCCTTATCTCTCCCTTTGTGGGAGAGAAAGCGATTTCAACATCTTAGCTTTAGCTAAGTGTTAGAAATCGCAAGTGAGGGGATACTGGGGAGGGCCTCACACCTGCTCGAAGGCGCCGTGGCAATGCTTGTATTTCTTGCCCGAACCGCAGGGGCAGGGCTCGTTGCGGCCGACCTTACCCCAGCTTGACGGGTCTTCCGGCCGGCGGTCCTGGGGGGCGGCGATGAAGTTCTCGCCGTCCTGGCCGGTGAACTGGTCCTCGCCGGTCATCGGATCGACGTGATGCCCTTCGAAGACCGGCGGCGGTTCCGGCGGCTGCGGGTTCTGCACCAGCTCGACGCGCATGAGCTGCGCGGTGACCGCTTCGCGGAGGTTCGCGAGCAGCGCCTGGAAGAGCTCGAAGGCTTCCGCCTTGTATTCCTGCAGCGGATCGCGCTGGGCATAGCCGCGGAAGCCGATGACCGAGCGCAGGTGGTCGAGGTTGACGATGTGCTCGCGCCACAGATGGTCGAGCGTCTGGAGCAGCACGGAGCGCTCCACATAGGTCATGATGTCGGCGCCGAAGCGTTCGCGGCGGTCGGTTGCCGCCTTGTCGGCCGCCTCGGTGATCCGCTCGCGGATATCGTCCTCGCCGATGCCCTCTTCCTTGACCCAGTCCTCTACCGGCAGGTCGAGGTTCAGCAGGCGGCCGACGTCCTCGCGCAGCCCCTGCGCATTCCACTGCTCCGCATAGGCGCGTTCGGGGATATGCTTGGCGACCAGGACCTCGATCACCTCGTTGCGCATTTCCTCGACCACTTCGGAAACGTCTTCGGCATCCATCATCTCGAGACGCTGCTCGAAGATCACCTTGCGCTGGTCGTTGGTGACGTCGTCGTATTTCAGAAGGTTCTTGCGGATGTCGAAGTTGCGGGCCTCGACCTTCTTCTGCGCCCGTTCCAGCGCCTTGTTGATCCAGGGATGGACGATCGCCTCGCCTTCCTTCAGGCCCAGCTTCTGCAGCATGCCGTCCATGCGGTCGGAGCCGAAGATGCGCATCAGGTCGTCCTGGAGCGACAGGTAGAATTTCGAGCGGCCCGGGTCGCCCTGACGGCCGGAACGGCCGCGGAGCTGGTTGTCGATGCGGCGGCTTTCGTGGCGCTCGGTGGCGATGACGTAAAGGCCGCCGGCTGCGAGCGCCTGCTCCTTCAGCTGCTTCACCTCGTCGCGGATCGCGGCTTCCTTCGCCGCGCGCTCGGCCGGATCCTCGACGCCTTCGAGCTCGCGCTCGAGGCGCATCTCGATATTGCCGCCGAGCTGGATGTCGGTGCCGCGGCCGGCCATGTTGGTGGCGATCGTGACGGCGCCCGGCACGCCGGCCTGGGCGACGATATAGGCTTCCTGCTCGTGGTAGCGGGCGTTCAGCACCTGGAACTGGTCGAAACCGGACTGGCGCAGCAGGTTGGCCAGCAGTTCGGACTTCTCGATCGAGGTCGTGCCGACGAGAACCGGCTGGCCGCGCTCATGGGCGGCCTTGATCTCCTCGATGATCGCCTTGAACTTCTCCTCGAAGGTCCGGTAGACCTCGTCGTCCTCGTCGATACGGGCGATCGGCAGGTTGGTCGGAACCTCGACTACTTCGAGCTTGTAGATATTGCCGAATTCTTCCGCTTCCGTCGAAGCCGTGCCGGTCATGCCGGCGAGCTTTTCGTACATGCGGAAATAGTTCTGGAAGGTGATCGAGGAGAGCGTCTGGTTCTCCGGCTGGATCTGCACCTTCTCTTTGGCTTCGAGCGCCTGGTGCTGGCCTTCCGAATACCGGCGGCCGGGCATCATGCGTCCGGTGAACTCGTCGATGATGACGATCTCGCCGTTACGGACGATGTAGTCCTTGTCGCGGGTGAAGAGCTTGTGGGCCTTCAGCGCGTTGTTGATGTGGTGGACGATCGCGACGTTCTCGACGTCGTAGAGCGACTCGCCCTTCAGAAGGCCGGCCTCGCGCAGCAGGTTCTCGAGCTTCTCGGTGCCCTGTTCGGAGAAGTTGGCGGAACGCTGCTTCTCGTCGATTTCGTAGTCTTCCGGCGTCAGAACCGGGATGAAGGCGTCGATCGTGTTGTAGAGATCGGAGCGGTCGTCGAGCGGACCGGAGATGATCAGCGGCGTGCGCGCCTCGTCGACCAGGATCGAGTCCACTTCGTCGACGATCGCATAATTGTGGCCGCGCTGGACCATCTGGGCGCGGTCGTATTTCATGTTGTCGCGCAGATAGTCGAAGCCGAGCTCGTTGTTGGTGGCGTAGGTGATGTCGCAGGCATAGGCCGCGCGGCGCTGGTCGTCGTCGAGGCCGTGGATGATGACGCCGGTGGTGAGGCCGAGGAAGCCGTAGAGCCGGCCCATCGTGTTGGCGTCGCGCTGGGCGAGGTAGTCGTTGACGGTGACGACATGCACGCCCTTGCCGGCGAGCGCGTTCAGATAGACCGGAAGGGTCGCCACCAGCGTCTTGCCTTCGCCGGTCTTCATCTCGGCGATCGCGCCGTCGTGAAGGATCATGCCGCCCATGAGCTGCACGTCGAAAGGCCGCAGGCCCAGCACGCGGCGGGATGCTTCGCGCACCACGGCGAAAGCCGGGATCAGGATGTCGTCGAGCGTCTTGCCTTCCGCCAGCAGCTTCTTGAATTCCGCCGTCTGGGCGGCGAGCTGTTCGTCGGAGAGGGCCCTGGTCTTCTCCTCGATCGAATTGATGGCGTCTATTCTCGGCTGGTAGCCGCGCAGGCGGCGGTCGTTTGCCGAACCGAACAATTTGCGGGCGATGCCGCCAAGGCTGACCATACGAATGGTCCTTTCTGATGTCAGTCCCGTGGGATCGCGGGCAGGGGCGCGCCGTCTTCGATGACGACAAAATGACCCGCCACGCCCGGAAACTCTGCTGGACGCGAAGTTGCGTGACAGATAAGAGGGGGGTCGAATGATGTCAACGGTGGCGGCCGATACAGAATGGCCACAATCCGGTGTTTGTGAAGGTTTTTCGGCCGGAATCAGGCATTCTGAAACCGGTGGCTCTATCGAAAGGTGAATCCGATGTTGCGCCACAAATTTCTCGTCACGGCCGCGCTCGCCGCTGCGATCTTCTCCCAGGCTCCCGTCTTCGCGGCGGAAGATCCGGTCGTCGCCAAGGTCGGCAACCTGGAAATCCGGCAGTCGGAACTCGACCTCGCGGTCCAGAACCTCGACCCGCAGCTCGCCCAGCTCCCGGACGAGCAGAAGAAGGTCGCCGCCCTTTCCGGCGCCATCGACGTCAAGCTTCTGGCTTCCGGCGCGATCGCCGAAGGCGTCAGGGATACCGACGATTTCAAGAAGCGGATGGACTATATCGCCGACCGCGAGCTCCACAACGCTTTCTTCCGCAAGCACGTCATCGACGCCGTCACGCCGGAAGAGGTGAAGGCCCGCTACGACAAGGAAATCGCCGCCCTCCCGAAGCAGGAAGAGGTGCATGCCCGCCACATCCTGGTCAAGACAGAGGACGAGGCGAAGGCGGTTATCGCCGATCTCGACGCCGGCAAGGATTTCGCGGAGATCGCCAAGGAAAAGTCGCAGGATTCCAACAAGGATGAAGGTGGCGACCTCGGCTGGTTCGGCCGCGGCCGCATGGTGCCGGAATTCGAGGAAGCGGCGTTCGCGCTGAAGAAGGGCGAATACACCAAGACCCCGGTGAAATCGCAGTTCGGCTTCCACGTCATCAAGCTCGAAGATACGCGCGACGCTCCGCCGCCGGCTTTCGAGCAGGTCCAGGACCAGGTCAGGCAGCTTGTGATGCGCGACAAGTACGTGGCGCTGATCGACAAGGCCAAGGCCGAGCAGAAGGTCGAGATCGTCGACGAGGCCCTCAAGAAGGGCTATGACGAGGTCAACAAGATGCAGGATGCCGCCGGCGGCGCGGAGGCTCCGGTCCCCGCTGCTCCTGCCCAGCAGTAATCTCCAGGGCCGGGCCAGCTCGTTGCACCGGTGTTGGCGGGCTCGCAACTTTTTCTTCGTCATGCTCGGGCTTGTCCCGAGCATCTAAGCCGCTAACGTTGCAGATCCTCGGGACAAGCCCGAGGATGACGCGAGAGGTGGGGCGGTTTGTCAGCAGTCTCGGGCCCGGATTTCCCGGGCCCTATCATATTCCAACAGGCCTTAGAGATGTCCGCTTCCGTTTCGCCGCTCGCTCCGAAATCCTATCCCGACATGCCTTCTCTGCGCGGCGTGCGCATGGCGACCGCCGCCGCCGGGATCAAGTACAAGAACCGCACCGACGTGCTTCTGATGGTTTTCGACAGGCCGGCGGCGGTGGCGGGCGTCTTCACCCGTTCCAAGTGCCCTTCGGCGCCCGTGGATTTCTGCCGCGCCAATCTGTCGCACGGCGTAGCGCGCGCCGTGGTCGTCAATTCCGGCAATGCGAATGCGTTCACCGGCGTCAAGGGCAAGGCCGCCACGGCTCTCACCGCGAAATCGGCTGCCGAAGCGGTCGGCTGCGGCGAGAACGAAGTCTATCTCGCCTCGACCGGGGTGATCGGCGAGCCGCTGGATGCGACGAAATTCGCCGGCGTGCTCGGCGACATGAACAGGACCGCCGCCGGCGACTTCTGGCAGGAAGCGGCCAAGGCGATCATGACCACCGACACCTATCCGAAGGTCGCCACCCGCACGGCCGAGATCGGCGGCGTCAAGGTGACGATCAACGGCATCGCCAAGGGCGCCGGGATGATCGCGCCCGACATGGCCACCATGCTCTCCTTCGTGGTGACCGATGCGGACATCGCCTCGCCCGTTCTCCAGACCCTGCTTGCCGCGGGCGTCGGGCCGAGCTTCAACTCGGTCACCGTCGACAGCGACACGTCCACCTCGGACACGCTGATGCTGTTTGCCACGGGTGCGGCGGCGGAAGACGGCCAGGCGCGTGTCGAAAGTCCCGACGATCCGCGGCTCTCGGGCTTCCGCGCCGCGCTCAACGATCTCCTCAAGGATCTGGCGCTGCAGGTCGTGCGCGACGGCGAGGGCGCCCGCAAGATGGTCGAGATCACCGTGACCGGCGCCGAGAGCGATGCAGCCGCCAAGAAGGTCGCGCTCTCCATCGCCAATTCGCCGCTGGTCAAGACGGCGATCGCCGGCGAGGATGCCAACTGGGGCCGCATCGTCATGGCCGTCGGCAAGTCCGGCGAGATGGCCGACCGCGACCGCCTGGCGATCTGGTTCGGCGATGTGCGCGTCGCCGTCGAGGGCGAGCGCGATCCGGGCTATTCCGAAGCCGCGACCACGGCGGTGATGCAGCGGGAAGACATCCCGGTGAAGGTCGATCTCGGCCTCGGCAGCGGCACCGCGACCGTCTGGACATGCGACCTCACCAAGGAATATGTCGCCATCAACGGCGACTATCGGAGCTGACGGAACTTGATGCGGGCATCCTTTCCCCAAAGCGACCTGCCGCTGGTGCGGCGGCTGGAGGCCGTGGGCTTCCGCGCCTGGCCGGCGGCTTCCGTCGTCTATGACGGCAGCTGGCAGGTGCGGCTGACAGGCGGCCATCCGTCCAAGCGGCTGAACTGCATCGTGCCCCTCGACCCTTCCGACCACCGGGACATGGCGGTTCGCCTCGCCAAGGCGCGCAAGCGCTTCGAGGCCTATGGCCGGCCGCTCGTCGTCCGCGAGACGCCGCTGGCACCACCTCCGCTTATCGAGCATCTCGCAAACGAGGGCTGGCGGGCGTTCGAGACGGTCGACGTGCTGACCGTCGATCTCACCGGGCTGGAACTGCCCGACACGCTGGACTACCTGCCGAGCCACGATATCGGCCGTTTCATCGATGCAAGTCTTGCCGTCGAGGGGGACGACGTTTCGCTGAAGCCGGCGCTTGCCGAGATCCTTTCCGCCATCAAGCCGCCGTCGGGCTTCTTCATGAAGCACGACCCGGTGGAGGGGCCGGTCGCCGCGGCGCTCTGCGTGCAGGACAACGATCTTGCCGGCATCATGTCCTTCGCCGTGTCGAAAACCCAAAGGCGCGGGGGCATCGGTACGGAAATCCTGTCCTCGGCGCTGCGCTGGGCGCGCATCAGCGGCGCCCGTTCGGCCTGGCTGCAGGTCGTTTCCGACAACGAGCCGGCGCTGGCGCTCTACCGCAAATTCGGTTTCCGCAAGGCCTACGAATACCGCTACTGGCGGCAGGAAGGTTGAGGATGAGCAGCGAGACGCCCCGCAAGCTGGTTCTCGTCGCGGCCTGCGCGCTGATCGACGGCGACGGCCGCATCCTGCTGGCCCAGCGCCCGGAGGGCAAGACGCTCGCCGGCCTGTGGGAATTCCCGGGCGGCAAGGTGGAGCCCGGCGAGACGCCGGAGGAGACGCTGGTGCGCGAGCTTCACGAGGAGCTCGGCATCGCCACCAAGATCCCGTGCCTTGCGCCGCTCACCTTCGCCAGCCACACCTACGAGACCTTCCACCTGCTGATGCCGCTCTATATCTGCCGGCGTTTCGAAGGCATCCCGACCGGCCGCGAAGGCCAGGCGATCAAATGGGTTCGTTCCAACGCGCTGCGCGACTATCCCATGCCGCCGGCCGACGAGCCGCTCATCCCCATCCTGCAGGACCTGCTGTAGATAAAATTAGCGCAATCGAATTCACCTCGCGTTAAGGGATCGTTTAGCCGCGTGTGATAGCGTCCGGCCCATCCAAGTAAACGCGTTGACGAGATTTCGAAGATATGGACGAGGAATTCTGGAAGACTGTGCGGGTCCGGCAGCGGGCGACGTACGGGTCCGGCAAGACCGGCGCGCTCAATATCGCACTCCTGTTCGGAACGGCGGCCATCGCTTTTGCTCTGATCCTGACGCCGATGCTGGCGGAGCGCGATGACGGGCGCCGGCTGGCTGATATCCAGAAGGATTTCGACCTGATCACGACGGGCTCCATCAGGCCTGCCGAAAAGACCATCAAGGAATACTCGATACGCCGCAGCATCCTGCAGGAGACGCCGGCTTCGGTCTGTATCGTGGAGGGCTACGCCGATAGCGACTGCTGAGGCCGGGCGGTCCGGCGCCTGGGTTCATCCATTCCAGATCCAAGGACATTCATGCGCCTTTTCAGCTCTCTTCTGAGGAATAAAAGCGGTGCGACGGCCGTCGAATACGGCCTGCTCGTCGCGATCCTGGCGCTGGCGCTGTTCGCCGCGCTCGGCGACTACTACGAGATCATGAACGAGATGTTCGGCGGGCTCGCCGACACCTACGCCAACGCCACGGATTAATTTCCGGCTCTATTCCGTTCCCTTGCGCAGGGCGTCGGCCAGACGCATCTTCGCGGAGCCCGGTTTCAATGGCTGCTGCTGGCTTTCGTGCGGCGCCCATCCGGAGGCGTAGATGATCGAAAAGGTGGCGCGGATGCGGCCGTCCGGATCGGAATAGCGCTCCGCATAAAGCTCGGCGGCCCGCACGAAGAAACGGCGCGTCACCGGCATTCGGCTGCGGCCGGCGAGCGGGTTGGTCATGCCCATGGCGCGCAGGTCGCGCATCAGCGGGAAGAGCGAGTCGTAGCGCACCGTATAGGTTTCGGCATCGACGACCGGCAGCGTGAAGCCGGCGCGCTGCAGGAGCCCGCCCACGTCCCGCACATCCGCGAAGGGAATGACGCGCGGGCTTGCGCCACCCGTCAGCTCGGCCTCGGCCGAGAGGAGAACGTCGCGCAATTCCGCGAGCGTGCCGGCGCCGGGGATCGCCGCCAGGAAAAGCCCGTCCGGCTTCAGCGCCCGGCGGATGCGGATCAGCGTGCCGGGCGTGTCGTTGACGAGGTGCAGGGCAAGCGGCGAAAGCACCAGGTTGACGGATTGCGGCTCCAGGGGAACGTCTTCCCAGACGGCGGCCGCGATATTCTCGCCGGGTTCGGCGAAGGCTTCGTTCGTCTCGATGCGGCGGATGCTGCCGATCTTGCCCGTGGCCAGCGCATCGCGGGCGGCGATGCCGGTGCCGCCATGCAGTTCGACGGCCGTTTCGAAACGGCGCTCGACGACCGCGAGGCGGTCCGCCAGCTCGCGCCCGGCGATCTCC
The DNA here is from genome assembly GCF_030378245.1 of Neorhizobium sp. CSC1952. NCBI lineage: Bacteria > Pseudomonadati > Pseudomonadota > Alphaproteobacteria > Hyphomicrobiales > Rhizobiaceae > Neorhizobium > Neorhizobium sp. CSC1952. The sequence goes on from NZ_CP128416.1 coordinate 2,405,938, forward strand.
AGCAGGAAGGCGGCATTGCGGCCGTGCTGCGCCAGCGCCCGTTCGCGCCTTGCCTTCACCAGCCGTTCGTCGAAGAGAATTTCCATGTCCAAACACTCACATTCGCCAGTCGCAAAGGCTCTCTTCATTCGGTAAAGTCAACCCATGTCCGCTGAGCCGAGCGCCAACGCCCTACGACTTGTAACATCGTTCGCCGCAGGGTGGACGAGATGGGTCGGCGATCTCGTCTATCCCCCGGTCTGCCCCGGCTGCGGCGTGCGGACCGGTGCCCATGGCGGCTTCTGCCCCTCCTGCTGGCGAAAGATCCGCTTCATCGAACGGCCCTATTGCGAGGTGCTCGGCCTGCCGTTCTCCTACGATCCGGGGCCAGGCATCTTGTCGGCCCAGGCGATCGCCGATCCGCCCGTCTTCGACCGGCTGCGCTCGGCGGCGATCTTCGAGGGGGCGGCGCGCGACCTCGTCCATTCGCTGAAATACAGGGACCGCACCGATCTCGCGCCGATGATGGCGGGCTGGATGCTGCGCGCCGCGGAAACCCATGTGGCGAACTCAGACGGCATCCTGCCGGTTCCGCTGCATCGTTCGCGCTTCGCCTTCAGGAAGTTCAACCAGGCGGCCGAGCTCGGCCGGCATCTGGCGGGGAAGTCCGGCAGGCCTTTCCTGCCGTCGACGCTTATCCGCGTCAAACGGACGAGCCGGCAGGTGGGGCTTTCGGCGCGTGCCCGCGAGGACAATGTGCGGGCCGCGTTCCGGATCGCGCCGGGGCACGAAGCGGACGTTTTCGGCAAGCGGCTGGTGCTGGTCGATGACGTCTACACGACCGGCGCGACCGTCTCCGCCGCCACCCGCGCCTTGCGGCAGGCGGGGGCCGCGGAGGTCACGGTTTTGACCTTTGCAATGGCTGTTTCCGGGCCTATATGACAGAAGAACAAGACAAATTTCGTGCGGCCCCACCGGCTTCCCGCCCGCTCGGCCGCACCCGGAGACGTTCATGGCAGATGTGACCATCTATACACGCGAATATTGCGGCTACTGCGCCCGCGCCAAGGCTCTGCTGGAGTCCAAGGGCGTGAAATATGTCGAGCACGACGCGACCTATTCGAAGGAGCTTCGCGAGGAAATGATCGGCAAGGCGAACGGCCGCTCGACCTTTCCGCAGATCTTCATCAACGGGCAGCATGTCGGAGGCTGCGACGACCTCCATGCGCTGGACCGGGCCGGCAAGCTGGACCCGATGCTGGCCGCGGCCTGAGGCGGGGTTTTCGAGGAGCGGATCATGGTATTCAAGGCTGCAGCGATCCAGATGTGCTCCGGCGTCGACCCGGAGAAGAACGCCGCCGACATGGCCCGGCTGGTACGCGATGCCGCCGCACAGGGCGCGACCTATATCCAGACGCCGGAAATGACCGGCGCGCTGCAGCGCGACCGAAAGGCGATGCGGGAAGTCCTCCGCGACGAGGTAAACGACATCATCGTTGCGACCGCCCGCGGCCTTGCCAGCGAGCTCGACATCCACCTGCATATCGGCTCGACGGCGATCGCGAGGGATGACGGCAAGATCGCCAACCGCGCCTTCCTTTTCGCGCCGGACGGCCGGCAGGTCGCAACCTACGACAAGATCCACATGTTCGACGTCGATCTCGACAACGGCGAGAGCTGGCGCGAGAGCTCGGCCTATGAGCCCGGCGCCGAGGCAAAGGTGGCCGACCTGCCGTTCGGCAGGCTCGGCTTCGCGATCTGCTACGACGTGCGCTTCCCGCAGCTCTTCCGTTCGGAAGCGCTGGCCGGCGCGGAGATCCTCACCGTTCCCGCCGCCTTCACCCGGCAGACGGGCGAGGCGCATTGGGAAATCCTGCTGCGCGCCCGCGCCATCGAAAACGGCGCCTTTGTGATCGCCGCCGCGCAGGCCGGCCTGCACGAGGACGGCCGCGAGACCTTCGGCCATTCGATGATCGTCGATCCCTGGGGCAAGGTGCTGGCGTCCGCCGGCGGAACCGGCGAGGCGGTCGTGCTCGCCGAGATCGACATCGCGGCGGTGAAGGCCGCGCGCGGAAAAATCCCCAACCTCAAGAACGCCCGCGAATTCACGCTCGACACGGTGCCTGGCCTCGTATCCGGTGCGGCGGGAGGTGTTGCCGCTTGATCAAGTATACGCTGACCTGTGAAAACGCCCATACGTTCGAAGGCTGGTTTTCGGAAAGCGCCGATTTCGACCGGCAGGTCGAGAGCGGCTTCCTGACCTGCCCGGTATGCAATTCCGCCTCGATCTCCAAGTCGCTGATGGCGCCGTCCGTTTCGACCGCCCGCAAAAAGGAGGCGAAGCGCGAGATGGTGATGGACATGGCCCGCCAGGAGGCGATCGCCAAGCTCAAGCAGGCGGTCGCCGAGATCAAGGCCAATGCCGAGGACGTGGGCGAGAAGTTCCCCGAAGAGGCGCGCAAGATCCATTACGGCGAAGCGGATGCCCGCGGCATCATCGGCCAGGCGAGCCTCGGCGAAGTGCGCGACCTGCTCGAAGAGGGGATCGAGGTGGCGCCGCTGCCGGTGCTGCCGGAAGACGCGAACTGACGGCGTTTCCGCAGAAACTTCATTTCAAAGAACCCGAAGGGCTGGGCCGAATGAAATCCGCCCGGCCCTTCGTGCATGTGGGGACGAAGTGTAGCAGGGGATCGAGGGGCGGGGATGATCCCGGGGCGGAATTGCGAGAGGGACGGCCTCAGATTTCCTCATTGAGGAAGCGCAGATAGTCCCTGGCGCCGTGTATGATGCGGAGGATTCTCACTTCAGAGTTCTCTGCTCGATAGAAGATCAGGTAGGGAGCGAAGACACGCCGGCGAATTCCCGGATGGCTCGATAGCTCCAATACCTCGAAAGCATCGGGCATATGCGCAAGCTCGAAGCAAGCAGCACGCAGACCTTCCATGTAGGTGAGAGCGTGACGGGGGTTCTGATCCAGCAGATATCGGCCGATATCCCTGAGATCTCCGCGCGCTTCCCGAGTGAAAATGACCTTCATCGCGCCGGACGCTTCAGGCCGAGTTCTTCGTAGATGCTATCGAAGGCTTCCTCGATCGACATAAACCGACCAGCCTCGATATCATCGATGCCCTTCTGAAGTTCGGCATCCAACTGCTGGCGCGCGTGTTCACGCTCGAAGCGCTCGCGGAGCACGGTCTCGATGTATTCGCTGGAGGAAGCAAACGAGCCACGTGCCATCTGGTCGCGGACGAAATCCTCGATATCCGGTTCCAGCGTTACTGTGACTTTCACGGCTTCAGCCATCGGTTTTCTCCCAAGAAGGATGACGCGCAGATTACCACGGAACCGGCAGCCTGTGGAAGCGATCACGCCGCCCGTTTCGCCAGCAGCATGTAGTTGACGTCCATGTCGGGGGAGAGGTTCCAGCGGTCCTGCAGCGGGTTGAAGAAGACGCCGGTGCGGTGGATGATCTCCAGGCCCGCCGCATGGAGCGGCTTTTCCAGTTCCTGCGGGCGCACCAGCTTCTCGTATTGATGGGTGCCTCTCGGCAGCCAGCGCAGGATGTTCTCGGCGGCGAAGATCGCGAGCGCCCCCGCCTTGAAGGTGCGGTTGATGGTGGCGACGAACATCAGCCCGCCGGGGCGGACCATTTTCGCGCAGGTGGTGATGAAGAAATCCACGTCCGCCACGTGCTCCACCACTTCCATGTTCAGGACGACGTCGAAGGTCTCGCCGGCTTCGGCAAGCTGTTCGGCGGTGACGGCGCGGTAATCGACCGCCGTGCCGGTCTCGGCCGCATGGGTGGAGGCGATGCCGATATTCTTCTCGGACGGATCGGCGCCGACGACGGTGGCGCCCATGCGGGCGACCGGTTCCGACAGCAGGCCGCCGCCGCAGCCGATATCGAGAATGCGCAGGCCGGACAGCGGCTGGTGGCTTTTCGGGTCACGCCCGAAATTCTCGCAGATGCGGTCGCGGATATAGGCAAGCCGCACGGGATTGAACTTGTGGAGCGGCTTGAACTTGCCGGTCGGGTCCCACCACTCGGCCGCCATCTTCGAGAACCACTCCACCTGCTGCGGGTCAATGGTCGTTCTGGCGGCTTCGGTCATGGTCTTCATCCCTTCGTTTCAGCGCTTGAAGTCGGATGACAGGGATTGGAAGTCAAGAGCGCTTCTTGGGCAAGCGCCGCATTGCCGCATCCTCGGCGCAAGCCAGGACCAGATTCAATTCGGGATTGTCCGGCCTTATCTGCCGAAGGCGGTCCATGACTTTCTTGTAGATCTTGAAGACCTCCGGCTTTTGGTTTGCGATGCAGAGGGGAAGTTCGGCGCAGGCCTTGCCGCTGAGGCCGATTTCCTGCTGGGCGCGGACAGCCAATGCCTGGTGCGGCGAAGGCAGCATCGGGCCGCCGCACATGCGCAGACGACGGCAGGAGCGCAGGTGGCACAGACCATCGCTGATGCATATGAGGGACGAAGCGGCGCGGCAGAGTTCTTCGTGCTGTTCGGCCCGACGCTTTTCGTAGTCGCTGAAGTCCGGGTTATCCATGTCGTGCCTCTCTTGTTGCCGGGCGGATTCCACCCTTGGCGATCCCGATTATTCTTGTTTCGGCCGGGACACGTCGGGTGCCTCGTATTGAATTTTTATATGTGACACGCGACGTGTCCCGTTCAGTCAGTTTTTCCGCGCAACTCCGGTCCCTCTGCGGCGGTCTGGTCTTACGTCCTTGCGGATGCCAGCCGGGTTGTGTGCGACACACGCACGCCCCGCCTTAAGGCGAGAGGGGGACCATTTTCTGCGCAGCCCCCGATGGCCCGCCTGCATCAACGGCAGACCGTCAGGGCACCGGTCCCGCCTCGCCGGCGATGCTTGAACCGGTGTAGCCGAAACGGAACGGGCCGATTGTAGGCACGACTATTGCGAGCGGGGATGAAGGGGGACAAGATATGGTTTATGTGTTTGAAAAGCCGAGAGGGGTGGCCTGAAATCATCCCCGCTTCGGGAGCGAGGACGGCGACGGCGGGAGGAGGGGCGATGGCAATTACGGTGGCCCGGCTGAAGGAACTGCTCGCCTTCGAGGGCGTCCAGCTGGACCTGGCGGACGGCTTTTCCGAGATCCGCGACGGCTACGTTCTGGAGCACCTGCGTTTCCGCCTGCCCGACGGCGAGGAGGTTCGCGGCTTCCTGACGCGGCCGAAGGCCGGATTGACCGCGCCGGGCCCGGCGATCCTCTATGCGCATGCGCATGGCGGCCGCTGGGATATCGGCGCCTCGGAGCTTATCGAGGGGCGGCCCGCGCTCGTCGACGCGCCCGGCCCGGTCCTGGCGCGGGAAGGCTATGTGACGCTGTGCATCGACATGCCGACCTTCGGCGAGCGGGCCGGCGTGACCGAGAACGCGGCCGCCAAGGCGGCGCTCTGGCACGGCAGGACGCTGTTCGGGCAGATGCTTTCCGAACAGGCGGCGGCGCTTTCCTGGCTGGCGACCCGGCCGGAAGTCGATCCGGCGCGGATCGGCGTCACGGGGCTTTCGATGGGCGCGACGCTCGCCTATTTCCTCGCGGCGATCGACGGCCGGGTGAAGGCGGCGGCGCATCTCTGCTGCTACGCGGATTTCGCGACCCTGGTCGAGACCGGCGCGCACGACCTGCACGGCCACTATCTCACCGTGCCGGGCCTGCTCAGAGAGACCTCGACCGGCGAGATCGCCGGGCTCGTCGCGCCGCGGGCCCAGCTCATCACCATCGGCTGGGACGATCCGCTGACGCCGCCCGCGGCGGTGGAGAAGGCCTTTGCCGAAACGGAGGCGGCCTATCTCGAAGCGGAGGCCCTGGGGGCGCTGGTGTTCCTGCCGCAGGCGGGCGTCGGCCACAAGGAGACGCCGGCCATGCGACAGGCGGTGCTGACCTTCTTCAAGGGGTATTTGTGAGGGGGCGTTGTTTGCCCCTCATCCGCCTGCCGGCACGTTCTCCCCGTTCTGACGGGGAGAAGGGGTATGCCGCGCTGGCTTCCTTTACGGCTACGCTGCGTAAGGCACGTCCCCTCGCCCCGTTTACGGGGAGAGGGTGAGGGTGAGGGTGAGGGTGAGGGTGAGGGTGAGGGTGAGGGTGAGGGGCAAGGTTCAGGCGCCCTTCACCCGCAGCCCATTGTCGTCGAACAGATGCAGCGGGGCGCCGGCGATGGAGAAATGGGCTTCGTCGCCGGGTGCGATCTGCTTCTGGCCGGAAACGACGGCGAGCAGTTTTTCGCCGTTCAGGTCCGCATGGATGACGGTTTCGGAGCCGAGCGCTTCGACGAGGCGCACCTTGACCGCCAGGCTGCCGGGATCGTTCGCGAGCGTGATGTGCTGCGGCCGGATGCCGACCGTCAGCTTGTCGCCGACGGAGAGCTTGTGATGGGAAATCGGCACCAGGAGGCGGTGGCCGCCGCCGATGACGAGCGTCACCGTGCCGGTTTCCGCTTCCACGACTTCGCCCTTGAGGAAATTCATGTGCGGCGCGCCGATGAAGCCGGCGACGAAGCGGTTGGCGGGCGTGTTGTAGAGGTCGAGCGGGGTGCCGACCTGCTCGATCCTGCCGGCGCGCATGACGACGATGCGGTGGGCCAGTGTCATCGCCTCCACCTGGTCGTGGGTGACGTAGATCATCGTCGAGCCGATGCGGGCATGCAGCGCGGCGATCTCGGCGCGGGTCGAGACGCGCAGTTCTGCGTCGAGGTTCGACAGCGGCTCGTCGAGCAGGAAGGCGGTGGGGCGGCGCACGATGGCGCGGCCGATCGCGACGCGCTGGCGCTGGCCGCCGGAAAGCTGGCCGGGGCGGCGCTCCAGATAGGGCTCGATCTCCAGCATGCGGGCGGCCTCAGTGATGCGCTCGGCGATCTCCGGCTTCGGCATGTTGGAGTTTTCAAGCCCGAAGGCGAGGTTCTGGCGCACGCTCATATGCGGATAGAGCGCATAGGACTGGAAGACCATGGCAAGGCCGCGGTCGGCGGCGGTGACCTCGTTGACGCGCTTGCCGTCGATCTCGATCTCGCCGCCGGTGACCTTTTCCAATCCCGCGATGGTGCGCAGCAGCGTGGACTTGCCGCAGCCGGACGGACCGACGAAGACGACGAACTCGCCGTCCCTGATATGCAGGTCGATGTCCTTCAGGACATCGACGGCGCCGAAGGATTTCTTGACATCGGTGAGTTTGATTTCGCCCATCGGTGTTCCTTACTTCAAACCGGTGCCGGCAATGCCGGTGGTGATGAAACGCTGCAGGAAGATGAAGACCAGCACCACCGGGATCATCGTCACGACGGTCATGGCCAGGATGAAATGCCACTGGACGTTCAGCTCGCCGGAATAGATGCTCAGACCCACCTGCAGGGTGTAGAGCTCGCGGCGCGACAGGACGATCAGCGGCCAGAGGAAGTCGTTCCAGCGCCAGACGACCGAGAAGATCGCCAGAACCGCGAGCGCGGGCGCGGTGAGAGGCAGGACGATGCGCCAGTAGATCTGCCATTCCGACGCCTTGTCCATGCGCGCCGCGTCGATCAGCTCGTCGGGTATGGTCAGCATGTACTGGCGCAGGATGAAGACGCCGGTGGGGGTGGCGACCGTCGGCAGGATGACGCCCCAGAGGCTGTTGAAGAGGCCGAGCGAGGAGATGATCGAATAGAGCGGCACCATGATGACCGAGAGCGGCACCATCAGCGTCGCGAGGATGATCAGCATGGCGGCGGAGCGGCCGCGGAACTCGTATTTCGACAGCGCGAAGGCGGCCATGGAATTGACGACGAGGGTGATCAGTGTCGCGACGACCGTCACGAAGACGGAGTTCCAGAGGTAGCGCAGGAAATCGAAATGCACGAAGGGTTCGGTGTAGTTCGACGTGGCGAACGAGAGGGTGCGCACCGGCGTGCGGTCGTTCATGTTGACGCGGACGATCTCGCCCGGCGCTTGCGGATCGACCATCTGGGACACGAGGCCGATGCGGCGCACCTCGGCGAGCACGCGCGTCGAGCCGTCGGGCATTTTCGCGTCGTAGAGCTGCAGAGGCTTGTCGTAGCCCTCGACGGTGGCCTGGCTGGTGACATAGGGCAGGATCGACGGCGGGAATTCGGCGAGCGCCGCCGGCGTCTTGAAGGAGGAGAAGGCGAGCCAGACGGCCGGGCCGAACATGATGATCAGGCCGCCGACCAGCCAGATCCAGGTGACGACGTCCGTCCAGTGCCAGCCCCGACCGCCCTTGTTGACCCCCTGGCGGCGAAGAAGGAAACGCGCAGCCGCTCCCATCAGCGTTTCCCCTTGTTTTCCTGTTTGCGGCCGATGCCGAGCTGGAAGAGCGTCAGCACCACGAGGACCACGCCCATCAGGATCGAAGCGGCGGCGGCAAGACCCGGATTGCGCAGCGCCGAAGCGAAGCCGGTCTCGTAGATATACTGCGTAAGGTAAAGCGTGCTGGTGCCCGGACCGCCGCCGGTCAGAACGTAAACCTCGTCGAAGATCTGCACGGCGCGGATCAGCGCCAGAACCACGACGACCAGGAGATTGGGCGCGAGCAGCGGCAGCGTGATGCGCCAGAAGACGCGGGCGGGCCTGGTGCCGTCCATTTCGGCGGCTTCGTAGAGGTCCTTCGGGATCGCCTGCAGGCCGGCGAGCAGGATCAGCGCGTAGAAGCCCATATGGGCCCAGATCGAGACGCCGATCGTGGCGGCGAAGGTCCAGTTGCGGTCGGTGAGCCAGGTATAGGGCTCGGTGCCGCCGAACTCGTAGAGGATGAAGTTCAGGAGGCCCTGGCGCTGCAGGATCCATTTCCAGATCAGGCCGACCACGACCGGGGAAAGCAGGACCGGGAAGAAGAAGACGGCGCGCCAGAAGGAGCGGGCGGCGAGATCCCGGTTGAGGATCAGCGCGGTGATCAGCGCGGTGACGATCATCAGCGCCACCTGCAGGATCACGAACCAGAAGGTGTTGCCGACCGCCGTCCAGAAGGCGTCCTCCTGGCAGGACATGGGATCGAGATAGCTGCCGCAGGTGAAGAGGCGCGCGTACTGGTCGGCGCCGACGAACTGGCGTTCGGACAGGAAGAAGGCGGTGCCGCCGGTCATCGAGTAGACGAAGTTGATGACGAGCGGCAGGAGCACGAAAATGCCGAAGATCAGCATGTTCGGCGCCAGGAAGAAGGCCGCCATGCCGCCGATGCCGGTCGCCTTCTGCAGGCCGCGCAGGGGGGCGTCGACCAGGCGCATGACGAAATGCACGGGCGTCATGAGGAGGGCGCCGAGGCGGGAGAGGGAAGAAGCTGTGCTCATTGGATTGAACTCCTTCCTGTCGCTGAGCTTTGGCCTTTCGCTGCAGGCAAAGCTGTCGGATATGAGGATGAGAGGCGGCGCGGCAAACTCCCGATGATCTCCCCCCTTGTGGGGGAGATGTCACCGGAGGTGACAGAGGGGGGTAGCGACGGTGCGGCAAAGCGGGAGGTTGGCGATTTGCCTAAGCCATACCCCCCTCTGCCCTGCCGGGCATCTCCCCCACAAGGGGGGAGATCGGCTGGGCGCACCGCGGCTTTCCCTTGCATCATTTTCATGCCAGTGCGCCGCCAGTTGATCACTGACCGGCGTCCTTGACCTTCTGGGCGATGTCGGCGTCGATGCGCTGGAAGGCGTCGTCGAGCTTCAGTTCGCCGGCGAGCGTCTGGCCGATGCGGGTGACGACCGCAGCGTAGACCGTGTCGGACCAGCGCCAGCCGGGCAGTTTCAGCGCGGTTTCGGACGTGGACTTGGTCGCCTCAACATATTTGGTGAGGGCGGCCTTCGCCTGTTCGTTGTCCGTCTTGAAATCCAGGCCGCCCTTGTCGACCACGCCCTTGTGGCCGGGCAGGAAGAGGGTGCGCTCGGAGAACTCCTTGACGATGTCTTCGCGGGCGAACCAATCCATGACGGTCGCGACGTCCTTCGGGTTCTTGGTGTACTTGACCGCGACCAGAGCCGCGCCGCCGGGCATGCCGGTGCAGGCGGCCGGGCCGCAGGGGCTGCCGGTCGCGACCCAGTCGAAGCTGTTGCCGATCTTGGTGGCGAGGTTCGCCACCTGCCAGGAGCCGGAATAATAGAAGGCGAGCTGGCCGTTGATGAAGTCGTCGGCGGCGGGCCGGTAGGTGGTGCCGGCGGCCGAGACCCAGACATCCTTGGAGAAGGTGCCGTCCGCCGTCCAGCCGACGAACTTGGTCAGGAAGTCCTTGGCGCCCTTGTCGAGCGGGGCGGGCTTGCCGTCCTGGCCGACATAGTTCGCGCCGTAGGACAGCATCGGAGCGGTGATGCGGTGGCCGGAACGGTCGATCGCCATGGCGAAGGGGACCTGCTGGCTTTCCTTGACCTTTTTGGTGGCCGCCGCCCAGTCATCCCAGGTGGCGTTCGGACCCGGAAGCGGGACGCCGGCCTGATCGAAGAGCGTCTTGTTGGCGAAGCCGCCGGTCAGCGTGATCTGCGTCATGAAGCCGGAGATCTGGTTGGAGCCGTCCGGACGCATCCAGTCGGCCTGGGCGCCGAAATTGTCGTCCCAGTATTTCGCATCCTTGACCAGCGGGCGCAGGTCGAGCCAGTGGCGGGCAAGGTCCTTGATGGCGGTGACGCGGGCGATGTCCGGGCCGTTGCCGGCTTCGAGCTGGACGGGGAGCTGTTCCTTGATGACGCTATAGGCGACATTGTCGAGGATGACGTTGATGCCCGGGTTTTCCTTCATGAAGCGGCCGACGAGGTCCTTCATGACTTCGCCTTCGACGCCGTCCGAATACCACATGATGCGCACGTCGCCGGCGAAAGCCGCCGTCGAGGCCATGAGGGCGAGCGCGGTGCCCGCCAGGATCGATTTCAATTTCATGCTCATTTCCTCCTCTTTATGGACGGGGCCTCCTCCCGTCCGGTTTTATTGCAGCATGCGCCTTGCCGGCAACATGCCGGTCAGGCCGGGCTCAGCATCCTTGCCTCGCCCTTCACGGTGTAATCGGTGCGTGCGATCACGCGGCCTTCCGCCTCCACGCTGCCATCGGCCCGGAAGCGTACGGTACCATATTCCGGGTCTTCGATGACGAACGTGCCGTCGGATTGCTGTTCGGCGGAGAGACCGGCGAAGCGGTTTTCGACGGACGCGAGATCGCCGGCCTCGCAGACGCGGACGATCCAGCGGGTCTTCTGGCCGTTCTTCTGGCCGTACTGGCGCAGTTCCGCGCCGGCCGAAGGGCCTTCGGTCACGAACTGCAGATCGGAACCGGCCCGGAGCAGCACGGCACCGTCGCCGGCGCGGGCGAGCGCCAGGGAGCCGGAAACGCGGCTCTCGTCGAACTCCGCCCTCGGGAACCAGGCGTGGGTGAAATCGGGCTGTTCCTCGTAGGTGGTGAATTCGAGGATCGCGAGGCCGCGATACTGCTGGGCGCGGGGGATGGTGCCGCAGCCGCCCCAATAGGACGGGCGGCCGTAGCCGAACTGGATGGTCTCGCCCGGATGGTTGATCCAGATCGCCGCTTCCGGCCTGTCGCCGAGGCGCAGGTGGAGCACGGTTTCCTGATAACCCCATTCGTCCCAGCGGTAATGGACCGTCGAGCCCATGGCGAAGTTCCGGCCCTTGTAGTGATAAAGGGCGGCGAAGGAATTCTCGCCCTGGGCGAAGCGCCATTCCTGGTGCTGCCCGGCCTGATGATCGGCGATGGCAGCCAGAGAGGCCGGGATTTCGAGGCCGTGGTCGCGCAGGCACACCGCCATCTGCGGCAGGCAATGGACGCGGCGGCCATACCAGCCTTTGCCCCAGAGAAGACGGGCGACGGCGGAAAGCTCCAGCGAACGGCCGGCGCAGAGCGTGTGCTCGTAGGAGCGGCCTTGCGCTGCCGTGACCATGCCGTGATGGGCGGAGCGGGCGATGATTTCGCAGAGGCGCACGATGCCGGCCTTGGCGCGGTCGGCGATGTCCCTGTCCGGCGAGAGCGCGGCGAGCGCCGTCAGGCCCTTGAGGTCGATCGGGAAATAGGGCGCGGAGTTGAATTCCGCCATTTCCCACTTTTCGAAATGGTCGAGCCAGGCGCGGACGCGTTCGGCACCCACCTTCGACTGTTCGGAACCCTTGCGGCCGGAACGGACGAAGGTGGCGTCGGGCAGGAGGTGGCCGGCGAGATAGGCGGAGGTATGGAAGAGGAGCGCGTGGTTTTCCGAGAAATACCACTGCACGTCGTTGCCCGGCTCGTCCATCCAGTAACGATAGTTGAGGATGGCGCCGTCGATGCGGGTACGGGTCTTCTCGTTGATGTCGCTCCCCCAGACGGTGCGCGACCAGATGAGCGGGACGAGCGAGAAATCGGCGCAGTCATGGCAATCCTCGATCGAGGGGAGGATTTCCTCTATCATCGCGTCCGTATCGGGGCCGGCGCGGCCGCTGGCGAGACGGGCGAAGGCGCGGACGGTGTCGCGCTCCGAATATTCGGAGACTTCGGCCAGCGTTTCGGTGATGCGATCCGCGATGGAGGCCGGCGCCTGACCCTGGCGGGCGGCATGGCAGATTTCCACGCCGACGGAGCGGGAGGCGACGAAGCCGCCGGCATTCAGCGTCACGCGCAGGTGGCGGAAATCGGCGGGCGCCTTTTCGGAGGCGCCGACATTGAGGCTCTTGGCGCCAGCCGGCAGCGAGAAGTCGAAATCGAAGCGCTCGCGGGACATGAAGTCGCCTTCGATCGCCACGTTGACCTCAACGTCGATCGGCAGGGCTTCGGCGAAGAGAACGGTGATGTCGCCGCCGAAATAATGCTGGCGGTCGAGATGCATGCCGTCGAGCGCCGTTTCGAGACTTTCCGCGACGGAGCCTGAGACCGGAACCGGGATGGCGACGCTGGCGGCAGGGCCGGAAACGTAATCGAACTGATAGAAATAGCGGGCGTCGCGTTCGGCGAGATCGTCGAAGAACAGGACGATCTCGTTGAGGCCGGCGACGAGCGGCAGTTCGAATTCCTGCTTGGCTTCAAGATTGCGGCTGTAGGGCGCCATCCAGCCGATCTCGGCGCCGTTCAGCCAGAGGACCGCGCCACCGCAGGTGCCGAGGCGGATCTTCGCCGTGCCGGCGGTCTCCGCTTCGATATAGGTGCGGGTCCAGGTAGCGAGCCGGGTCGGGCGGAACCAGAAGCCGGAGAGATCGAGCCTGGGCGAGCCGAAGGGCAGCCACCAGCGCGCCGCCTCGAACTCGCCGCGCACGTCGGGACGTTTTCCCCGATAGGTCTCGGCGAAGATGGTGCGGCAGGGATATTCGTGCGGGATGAAGTTCTTGACCTTGGTGAGGAAGAAGAACGGGTCCATCTCGCCCTTCATCGGGGCGTCCGGCACGTCGAACCGTTCCTGCGCCGTGCGGCCGAGCTGCCAGTAGCGGACGGCTTCGCCCGACTTCAAGGTCTTCCGCATCCAATTCGCTTCAGGGTTCATGGCAGTCTTATCTCAATTCGCTGAGGGCCACGGGAGCCACGTCGTTATATTCCTGGTTCTCGCCGGTCATGCCCCAGACGAAGGCATATTGCGCCGTGCCGGCGCCCATATGGATCGACCAGGCGGGCGAGAGCACCGCGTCGAGATTTTTCACGACGAGATGGCGCGTCTCTTCCGGCCGGCCCATCAGGTGGATGACCCTCTCCTCTTCGGGCAGGTCGAAATAGCAATAGGCTTCCATGCGGCGCTCGTGCAGGTGCGGCGGCATGGTGTTCCAGATGCTGCCCTCGGAAAGGTCGGTGATGCCGAGCAGAAGCAGGCAGGACGGCGTGACCTCCGGATGGATGTACATCCTAAGGTTCCGGAGATTGGCGCGCTTGGGATCGCCGAAGGTCAGCAGCTTGGATTCGGCCCGCTTGATGAGGCGGTGCGGGATGTCGGCGCCGGCCGGCACGGAGTTCATGTAGAAGCGGGCGGGATTATCGGCGTCGGCGCTGGCGGCCGAGATTTCGCGCGCGCCGCGGCCGATATAAAGCACGTCGCGGTTTTCCAGCGTGAAGCTCTTGCCGTCGACCACGATCGTGCCGGTGCCGCCGAGATTGGCGACGCCCATCTCGCGGGCCGAAAGCAGGAAGGGCGTGCCGATATCCTCTCCCGAGCCGAAGGCGAGCGTCTGCGAGATCGGAACCGCGCCGCCGAGGATCAGGCGGTCCACATGGGTATAGGTGAAACTGACCTTATCCTCCCGGAAGAGGTCTTCCATCAGGAACTCGGCGCGCAGGCGCGCGGTGTCATAGGTCTTGATGTCTTCGGGGCCTGCCCCGTAAAGCACTTTCATCGTCATGCCGCTTCTCCCGAATCGACGTGCCGCAGGGCTTCGGAAAGGCAGAGGATCGCAAGCGCCTGTCCATAGCCGGTCGGCTGGATCGGAATGTCCCGATAGAATTGCAGGTCGTGGCCCATGCGGGTGCCGTAGGAGACGTTCAGCACGGTGCCGGTTCCGTCGATATTGGCAAGCACGGCTTCAACGGCCTTGAGGCCGGCCACGCGCCATTCACGGGTGCCGAGGCCGAGGCGGTAGCCCTTGAGCAGGCCGTAGCCGATGCCGGCGGTGGCGGAAATCTCCTCGTAGGAAGAGGGGTCGTCGAGCAGGGTGCGCCAGGCGCCGGAGGCGGTCTGCAGCGGCAGGAGCGCGTTCACCTGCGCCACCAGCACGCCGAGGAGATAATCCTTCACCGGCCTGCCCATTTCGGCAAGATCGAAGAGGTCCAGCATGCCGGCGGTGATCCAGGCATTGCCGCGCGCCCAGCGGGCTTCGGCGAAATTGTGCCGGCCGTCGAACGTCCAGCCGTGGAACCAGAGGCCGGTCTTACGGTCCGCAAGATAACGGGTGTGGACGAGGAACTGCTTTGCCGCTTCATCGACCAGCTCGGCGCGGCCGCTCGCCTGACCGTAGGAGGCGAGGAAGAGGGCGACCATATAAAGCGTGTCGTCCCAGAGCTCGTCGTCGTTCACCTTGTCGGAGACGTGGTGTTCGAAGGCGCCTTCCTCGGTGCGGCCCATCTCGCTCATGACGCGGTCGGCCCAGGCATCGAGCACGGGCTGCCAGCGCGGGTCGCGGGTCTCGCGCCACAGGACGGAGAGACCCAGCATCGGCGCGGTGGTGTTGACATTGAGGGAGGGAAGGCCGGCCTCGATGCGGGCGGAATACCAGTTCTCGATGAGGGCCTTGAGATCGTCGCGGCCGGTGAAGAGCCAGAGGCGGATCAGGCCGTAGAGACCGACGCCCTGCGGCCATTCCCAGCTGTCGAAAGAGATGTAGTCGCCGGCGGTGCCGTCGAGATTGGGTTCGTGGAAGCGCCCATCGTGGCGAAGGCCGGTCATGCCGGCCACCAGGCGGTCGAGCTTCTCACGGAGATCCCGGGCTGAAAGGCCCATTATGCAATTCCTCCCGCGGCGCCCCGCAAGGGCGCGCAATCCTGTCGATCCCGTCTCTCCCGGACGGCGACTTCATGAAAACATCTGAAAATTGATTGCGCAATCTGAAAATTTTTTGCAGTCTGCTGGCTGATTTACGGGAGGACGGCATGGCAACCTCGATCGTTCCTGGCAAACGCGGCAAGAAGAGCCGGCGGGTGCGGCTGGAGGACATAGCGGAAAAGGTGGGGGTTTCGCTGAGCACCGTGTCGCGGGCGATCGCCGGCGAGAAAGGTGTCCGGGCCGATATCCGCCAGCGCATCCTGGAGGCGGCGAAGGACATCAACTACGCGGTGCCGACGCCGGTCGCCGGCAAGAAGGTGGTGCTCGCCGCCTCGAGCGCGGCGATGATCGACTACGTGCGCAACCAGTTCACGCTCTACGTGCTCGAAGGGTTGAGGGATAGGGCGCAGGCGCTGGGTCTCGACATCGTCACCCGCGCCGTGGCCGACGAGGCGGAGGAAAAGGTCGTGCTGGAAGAGGCACGGACCGATCCCGACGTGGCGGGGCTCCTGTTCCTCACCGTCGACGACGAGGGCATGCTGGCGGCGACCCGCGGCTTCGGCAAGCCGGTCGTGCTGATCAACGGCGACGATCCCACTATGCGGCTTTCGAGCGTGACGCCCTGCAACCGCTCGGCGGCGCATCTTGCGGCGGATTACCTGATCCGGCTCGGCCACAGCCGCATCCTTTTCCTGATGCGGCCCGGCCGGCGCACCATCGACCGACGCCGCGAGGGCTGGCAGGACGCGCTTCTCCAGCACGGGCTGCCCTGTCCGGCCGATCTGGTCGTGCCGGTGGACGACTGGCTGCCGGAGCTTGCCGCCCAGGCGATCGGCGAGCGCATCCGCACGAAAGGGCTCGATTTCACCGCCGTGCTCACCGCCGGCGACAGCCTCGCGGTCGGCGCGATGATGGGCGTGCAGCAGGCGGGCTATTCCGTGCCCGGCGACGTGTCCGTCATGGGCATGGACGACCTGCCGCAAGCCGCCTTCCTCAATCCGCCGCTGACGACGATGCACATCCCCATGCGCGAACTCGGTTCGGTGGCGCTCGATCTCCTGCGCGACGACATGTCCGGATTTTCCGTTCCGCCGCGACGGGTGGAGCTCGCCTGCCATATCGCCGAACGGCAGTCGACGGGGCCTGCGAAGCGGCGGCAGGCTTAACGCAAGCCAAACGGCTTATTCATGCGCCATTCAGAGGCCTGCTGGAACAATGCAGCCGCCTCGAACATTGATAGGTCGGCGGAAATCCGCCGGCAGATCGGAACGCCTGTTCGGACGCCAATCAAGGTTTCTCAGGAGGAAGCCCGTGAAGAAAATTCTCATGTCCGTTGCGGCTCTGTGCGCCATGTTCGTGGCGCCGTCGCTTGCGGAGGCGGCGGTGCGCGGCTTCGCCACGGCCAATGTCAACATGCGGTCCGGACCGAGCACCGGCTACCCCGCCGTCACCGTCATTCCGGTCGGGACGCCCGTCACCATCTACGGCTGCATGAGCAGCGTCAACTGGTGCGACGTGCAGTTTTTCGGCGGCCGCGGCTGGGTGTCCGGCACCTATGTCCAGGCCAGCTATCAATCCAACCGGGTCTATGTCGGGCCGCAATATTACCGTCCGCTCGGCATTCCCATGATCACCTTCGACGTCGATACCTATTGGGGCCGCTACTATCGCGACCGCGACTTCTACCGCGACCGCGACCGCTGGCGCCGCTACGACTGGGACCGGGTCGACCGCCGCCCGCCTCCGCCGCCGCCGCGCTGGGACCGCGACCCCCCGCGCTGGGACCGTGATCCTCCACGGTGGGATCGTGACCCGCCGCGCTGGGACCGGGATCGGGATCCGCCCCGCTGGGACCGCGACCGTGACCGCGACCGTGACCGGTGGGATCGGGACCGCGACCGGGGCAGGGACCGCGATCGTGACGATCGCCGCCCGCCGCCGCGCGTCGACCGCGACGACGACCGCAGGCCGCCGCCGCGCGTTGACAGGAACGACGACCGCCGCCCGCCGCCGAGAGTGGAGCGGAATGACGACCGTCGCCCGCCGCAAAGGGTGGAGCGGGGCGAGGATCGCCGTCCTCCGCAAAGGGTAAACCGGGATGGTGAGGTCTGCTGGACGCCGAGTTGCCAGAGGCCCGGAACCACCGGCGACAACTGACCAGACCCGACTACGGGGCCGCTCATCGGGCGGCCCTTTTCATGCGTGCCCCTAGCGAAGCATTTATGACGAGCGTACCGTTCGCCTATGCTCCGGCCATTGCGCCCTTTCACCCTTTTCGATAAGAGACCCCGCAACTCGACGATCCCGTCCTGAGGGAAGGGGATTTCGAGGCGTTGGAAAGGAGACGTCCGGGCGCTTCAGGCCTGGGCGAAAGAGTGGTTTTGGTCGTATGGCTCGCATCGTCATGAAGTTCGGCGGCACGTCCGTCGCCAATCTCGAACGTATCCACAACGTCGCGCGCCATGTGAAACGGGAGGTCGAGGCAGGCCACGAGGTGGCGGTCGTCGTCTCGGCAATGTCCGGCAAGACCAACGAACTGGTCGGCTGGGTCCAGGACGCGCCGAAGGTGACGGGCGCCAATTCGCCCTTCTACGATGCGCGCGAATACGACGCCGTCGTCGCTTCCGGCGAGCAGGTGACCTCCGGGCTTCTCGCGATCACGCTGCAATCCATGGGCATCAACGCCCGTTCCTGGCAGGGCTGGCAGATCCCGATCCGCACCGACAACGCCCATGGCGCGGCCCGCATCATGGAGATCGACGGTTCCGAGATCGTCAAGCGGATGGGCGAGGGACAGGTGGCGGTCGTCGCGGGTTTCCAGGGGCTCGGCCCGGACAACCGCATCGCCACCCTCGGCCGCGGCGGTTCCGACACCTCGGCCGTGGCGATCGCCGCCGCCGTCAAGGCCGACCGCTGCGACATCTACACGGACGTGGACGGCGTCTACACGACCGACCCGCGCATCGTGCCGGCCGCGCGCCGCATGAAGAAGGTCTCCTTCGAGGAAATGCTGGAAATGGCATCCCTCGGCTCGAAGGTCCTGCAGGTGCGCTCGGTCGAGCTTGCCATGGTCCACAAGGTCCGCACCTTCGTGCGCTCCAGTTTCGAGGATCCCGATGCGCCGGGCATGGGCGACCTTTTGAACCCGCCCGGCACTTTGATTTGCGACGAGGAAGAAATCGTGGAACAGGAAGTCGTCACCGGCATCGCCTATGCCAAGGATGAAGCGCAGATCTCGCTGCGGCGGCTCGCCGACCGGCCGGGCGTCTCGGCCGCGATCTTCGGGCCGCTCGCCGAAGCGCATATCAATGTCGACATGATCGTGCAGAACACGTCGGAAGACGGTTCGAAGACCGACATGACCTTCACGGTGCCTTCGGGCGACGTGCAGAAGGCGCTGAAGGTGCTCGACGACAACAAGGCCAAGATCGGCTTCGACGTCGCCCAGAGCGAATCAGGCCTCGCCAAGGTCTCCGTCATCGGCATCGGCATGCGCAGCCATGCGGGCGTCGCCGCGCACGCTTTCAAGGCACTTGCCGAAAAAGGCATCAACATCAAGGCGATCACCACGTCGGAAATCAAGATTTCCATCTTGATCGACGGCGCTTATTCCGAACTCGCAGTTCGGACTTTGCATTCCGCCTACGGTCTCGATAAGAGTTGATGGTGAGCCGGTTCGGCGCGCCGGCATTCGGGCGCGCCATCCCGGATAGGATGACCTGGGTTCGGGAGCACTGATGCCGATGAGAGACCTGTCGGCTGGTCCGCGCGTTCTTTTGAAACGGCTGCGCGAATTGATGGCGGAGCCGCTCGACCCACAGGAGCGTCTTGACCGGATCGTCCGCCAGATCGCCAGCAACATGGTGGCCGAGGTCTGCTCCGTCTACGTGCTCCGCTCCGACGGCGTTCTCGAACTCTACGCGACCGAAGGCCTCAAGAAGGAAGCCGTCCACCTTTCGCAACTGAAGATGGGCCAGGGCCTGGTCGGCACGATCGCCGCCTCCGCCCAGCCGCTCAACCTCTCCGACGCGCAGGCGCACCCGGCCTTCCGCTATCTGCCGGAGACCGGCGAAGAGATCTACCACTCCTTCCTCGGCGTGCCGATCCTGCGCGCCGGCCGCACGCTCGGCGTTCTCGTCGTGCAGAACCGGGCGAGCCGCAACTATCGCGAGGACGAGCTCGAAGCGCTCGAGACCACGGCGATGGTGATCGCCGAGATGATCGCCACCGGCGAGCTCAAGAAGATCACCCGGCCGGGGCTGGAACTCGACCTGACCCGCGCGGTGACGATCGAGGCGGACGGCTACAACGAAGGCATCGGCCTCGGCCATGTGGTGCTGCACGAGCCGCGCATCGTCGTCACCAATCTGCTCAACGAGGATTCGGAGAGGGAGATCCAGCGGCTCGCCGAAGCGCTGGGCAGCCTGCGCATCTCCATCGACGACATGCTGTCGCGCCGCGAAGTGGCGCAGGAGGGCGAACACCGGGAGGTTCTCGAAACCTACCGCATGTTCGCGCATGACCAGGGCTGGGTCCGCCGCATGGAAGAGGCGATCCACAACGGGCTGACGGCGGAAGCGGCGGTCGAGAAGGTGCAGAGCGACACCAAGGCGCGCATGATGCGCCTCACCGACCCCTATCTGCGCGAGCGGATGCACGATTTCGACGACCTCGCCAACCGCCTGCTCAGGCAGCTCACCGGTTTTTCCGGCCGGCTTTCGGAGGAGGGGTTCCCGGCCGACGCGATCATCCTGGCGCGCGCCATGGGGGCGGCGGAACTTCTGGATTATCCGCGCGAGCGCATGCGCGGCCTCGTGCTGGAAGACGGGGCGGTGACGAGCCATGTGGTGATCGTCGCGCGCGCCATGGGCATTCCGGTGGTGGGCCAGGCGGCCGGCGTCGTGGCGCTCGCCGAAAACGGCGATCCGGTGATCATCGACGGCGACGACGGGCAGATCCACCTGCGTCCGATGGCGGACCTGCAGAAGGCCTACGAGGAAAAGGTGCGGCTGCGCGCCCGCCGCCAGGAGCAGTTCCGGGCGCTGCGCTCGGTCGAGCCGCTCACCAGGGACGGCAAGCGCATCAGCCTGCAGATGAATGCCGGCCTGATGGTCGACCTGCCGCAGCTGACGGAATCCGGCGCCGACGGGATCGGCCTCTTCCGCACCGAGCTGCAGTTCATGATCGCCTCCACCATGCCGAAGCTGGAGGAGCAGGAAGCGTTCTACCGCAACGTGATGAAGCAGGCGGCAGGCCGAACCGTGACCTTCCGCACGCTCGATATCGGCGGCGACAAGGTCGTCTCCTATTTCCGTGCCCACGAGGAGGAAAACCCGGCGCTCGGCTGGCGGGCGATCCGCCTTTCGCTCGACCGGCCGGGGCTGTTGCGCACCCAGCTTCGCGCGCTTCTGAGGGCGTCCGCGGGGGGCGAGCTGAGGATGATGGTGCCGATGGTGACCGAGGTCTCGGAAATCCATGCGGTGCGCGACCTGATGCAGAAGGAAGTGCAGCATCTTTCGAAATTCGGCCACAGCCTGCCGCGCAAGCTGCAGTTCGGCGCGATGCTGGAAGTGCCGGCCCTGATGTGGCAGCTCGACGAGCTGATGCAGGAAGTGGATTTCGTCTCGGTCGGCTCCAACGACCTCTTCCAGTTCGCCATGGCGGCCGACCGCGGCAATGCGCGGGTCTCCGACCGGTTCGACAACCTGGGCAAACCCTTCCTGCGCATCCTGCGCGACATCGCACGCGCCGGCGAGCGCAACAAGACGCCGGTGACGCTTTGCGGCGAGATGGCCGGCAAGCCGCTCTCCGCCATGGCGCTGATCGGCATCGGCTTCCGTTCCGTCTCGATGGCGGCGACCTCGATCGGTCCGGTCAAGGCCATGCTGCTGGGGCTCGACGCCGACCTCCTGGCCGCCGAGCTCAACGCCGCGCTCGACGACACGACCTCGAACGAGCCGATCCGGGAACTGCTTGTGCGGTTCGCCCAGGCTCACAATATTCCGGTTTGACGATTGAATGGCGGCTATTGGTCGAGCTATGTGCTCTCACCGTCATCTTCGGTCCACGGATCAAGTCCGCGGATATCCCGAGGATCCATCCACGCCGATAGGTTGGCAGATCCTCGGGACAAGCCCGAGGATGACGAACGGCATAGTTGGAGTTTTATAGTTGGCGAAGCTTCCTGTTGAAAAGATGCGCGAGCTGGAGCGCCGTTTCGGCGAGATCGAGGCGCGCATGTCGGAAGGTCCGGCCGCCGACGTCTACGTGAAGCTGGCATCGGAATATGCCGAGCTGCAGCCCGTGGTGCGGAAGATCCGCGAATACGAGAAGACGGTCGCGGAAGCGGCGGACCTTCGCGCGATGCTCGCCGACAAGGCGACCGACCGCGAGATGCGCGAGCTTGCCGAGATGGAGCTGCCGGAGGCGGAAGAGCGGATCGAGACGCTCGAAAAGGAGATGCAGATCCTGCTGTTGCCGAAGGATGCCGCCGACGAGAGAAGCGCCATCCTGGAAATCCGCGCCGGCACCGGCGGCAACGAGGCGGCGCTCTTCGCCGGCGATCTCTTCCGCATGTACGAGCGTTATGCGAGCGCGCATGGCTGGAAGGTCGAGGTGCTTTCGGCGAGCGAAGGCGAAGCGGGCGGCTACCGGGAAATCATTGCGACGGTCACCGGGCGCGGTGTCTTCTCCAAGCTGAAGTTCGAATCCGGCGTTCACCGCGTCCAGCGTGTGCCGGATACCGAAACGCAGGGACGCATCCACACCTCCGCGGCGACCGTCGCGGTCCTGCCCGAGGCGGAGGAGATCGACATCGAAATCCGTCCCGAGGACATCCGCATCGACACGATGCGTTCGTCCGGCGCGGGCGGCCAGCATGTCAACACCACCGACTCGGCGGTGCGCATCACCCATATTCCGAGCGGCATCGTCGTCACCAGCTCGGAAAAATCGCAGCACCAGAACCGGGCCAAGGCGATGCAGGTGCTGCGCTCGCGGCTTTACGACATGGAGCGGCAGAGGGCGGACAGCGAACGTTCCGCCGACCGCAAGAGCCAGGTCGGTTCCGGCGACCGTTCCGAGCGCATCCGCACCTACAACTTTCCGCAGGGGCGCGTGACCGACCACCGCATCAACCTGACGCTCTACAAGCTCGACCGGATGATGGAGGGCGAGATCGACGAAGTGGTCGATGCGCTGATCGCCGACTACCAGGCCGGCCAGCTCGCGCAGCTCGGCGAGCAACAGGGATGACGACCGGGACGACGACCTTGGCCGAGGCCTTGGCGCAGGCGAGGGGCCGGCTCGCGGAAGCCGGTCTGCCGGACGCGGCGATCGAGGCGCGGCTGCTGATCGGCGGGCTTCTCGGCCTCTCCGGCACCGAGGTCTTCACGGGCGGCGACCGGGTTCTGAGGGGCGACGAACAGGCCCGAATCACGAATGCCGTCGAACGGCGCTTGAAACGGGAGCCGGTCCACCGCATATTAGGGTCACGGGAATTCCACGGGATGGACCTCCTCCTCTCCAAGGAGACGCTGGAGCCCCGCCCGGACACGGAAATCCTGGTGGACAGCCTGCTTCCCCACGTGAGGCGGATTGTCGCAGCCAAGGGTGCTGCACGGCTTCTCGATCTCGGCACGGGTACCGGCGCGATCATTCTCGCGCTGCTGAAGGAAAGCCCGGAGGCCACGGGGATCGGCAGCGATATTTCGGAAGATGCCTTGCGAACGGCAGCGGGAAACGCGGCACGGACAGGATTGGCGGAGAGATTTGAAGCGATCCGAAGCGACTGGTTCGAAAATATTTCCGGACGTTTCGACATAATCGTGTCAAATCCGCCCTATATACGGAGTGACGTTATCCCCTCACTGGAACCGGAAGTTCGGGATTTCGATCCGCCGGCAGCGCTGGACGGAGGGCCCGACGGGCTTTCTCCCTATCGCGCGATTGCAGCGGGTGCAGGAGATTTCCTCGAAAAGGACGGCGTTATCGGCGTCGAAATCGGGTTCGACCAGAAGGAAGCCGTAACCGCCATTTTCCGCTCGGCCGGCTTTGAGCCGGTGCAGGCGGCGCGCGATTACGGCGGCAATGATCGAGTTCTCGTATTTACCGTAAAAGAGCCCTGATTTGCACAGCAGAAGAAAAGGCTTGGATTTCCGGAGGAAGCGGGATAGCTTGCAAAGCACGCACTGGGGCGGCTGGGAATGAACAGCGATTCGTTCGGGTTACAGGTCAACCCTTGATCCTGCTCTTTTCGAAGAGTTGCGAAGGTTGAACAAATCCCGGTGCGTGAATCAGTTAATTTGACTTTCACAAGCGGCAGGACGCTTTGGTCGGCCTGTACGTGGCACGCGAAGTCTTGTTCCGGCATGGACCGGCAGGCCGCGTGGCCCCTTATCAGCGAAGACAGAGAATTGGTGAACGATAGATGAGGCCAGGACAGCAGAACAAACGCGGTCGAGGGCGCGGCAATAACAACAATAACGGCGGCGGCGGCAACAACAACTTCAACCGCAAGGGTGGAAATCCTCTCAGCCGGACTTACGACAGCTCCGGTCCAGACGTGAAAATCCGCGGTACCGCCCAGCATATCGCCGAGAAATACGCGGCGTTGGCCCGGGATGCGCAAAGCTCCGGCGACCGCGTGATGGCGGAGAACTATCTGCAGCACGCCGAGCATTACAACCGCATCATCGCCGCCGCCCAGGCGCAGATGCAGGATCGCTTCCAGCACCAGGATCGCGGCGACTATCAGGACCGCGACGGCGCCGCTCTCGACCAGGACGAGATCGAGAGCGCCGAGGCCGAGGATCTCGGCTTCGCGCAGCAGCCCGTCGTCGACGAGGCTCAGCCGCAGCAGCCGCGCCGCGAGCAGAACGGACAGGCCCAGGATCAGCAGCCGCGCGAGAACCGCCGCGACCGCGAACAGCGCCGCGACCGACGCCAGGACCGGCAGGAACGCCGCGAGCGCGAGCAGCCGGTCGCCGCCGAACAGCCGCAGCCGGCGGCCCCCGCCATCGATGACGGTTCCGGCCCGCAGCCGGTGATCGAAGGCACTCCGGCCGAGGTGGTCGTCGAGCAGGCGGAACAGGCCGAAGCGGCCGCACCGGCCGAGCGCGCCCCGCGCCGCCGTGCCGCCAGCCGTCCGCGCCGCCAGCCGCGCAAGGGCGCCGAGGGCGATGCCGCCGGCGACGACGCCCAGCCGGCGCTGGCAGAAGCCGCCGGCGAGTGAAGCCGATCGGCGAATGAGACAGAAAAGGCCGCTCTTCGGAGCGGCCTTTTTTGTTTTATCGGTGAAGGCGCAGCCAGTTCCGGCGTCATTCCCGGCCTTGTGCCGAAGATGTGCAAAATCATCAGCGGCTTGGATGCTCGGGACAAGCCCGAGCATGACGGAAGAGACGTTGTCGCCTTTGTCGGCAGTCTCAGGCCGTTCTTGCGAGCGGTCTTTGTTTAGCGGGATCGGGTGCTTTCGGGCGCGGGTCAGTTCCGTGCCGTCCGCCGCCCGCGGGAGGCGCGGGCAAGGTCTTCGAGCACCGAGACGGAGGTTTCCCAGTCGATGCAGCCGTCGGTGATGCTCTGGCCATAGACGAGCGGCTTGCCGGGGACGAGATCCTGGCGGCCGGCGACGAGATTGCTTTCGAGCATCATGCCCTTGATGGCGGTGTTGCCCGCGGCGATCTGCGCTGCGACGGACCGGACGACCAGCGGCTGGTTCATCGGGTCCTTGCCGCTGTTGGCATGGCTGGCATCGATGAGGATGCGCGGTTCCAGGCCGCGTTTCGCCGCATCCCGGCATACCGCCTCGACATCCGCCGCCTCGTAGTTCGGCTTCCGGCCGCCGCGAAGAATGACGTGGCAGTCCTCGTTGCCGGTGGTCGACGCGATCGCCGCCCGCCCGTCTTTCGTCACCGCCGGGAAATGATGCGGCTGCGAGGCGGCCAATATGGCATCGAGCGCGATGGCGGTGCCGCCGTCGGTGCCGTTCTTGAAGCCGATCGGGCAGGAGAGGCCGGAGGCGAGCTGGCGATGCACCTGGCTTTCCGTCGTGCGTGCGCCGATCGCCCCCCAGCTCACCAGGTCGGCGATATATTGCGGCGTGATCGTGTCGAGGAATTCGCAGCCGGCGGGAAGGCCCATCGCGTTGATATCGAGCAGAAGACGTCTGGCGATCCGCAGTCCCTCCTCGATGCGGTAGCTGCCGTCGAGATGCGGGTCGTTCATCAGGCCCTTCCATCCGACGGTGGTGCGGGGCTTTTCGAAATAGACGCGCATGACGATTTCGAGATCGTCGCCGAGGCGGCGGCGCTGTTCTTCCAGCCTTCCCGCATAATCCCTGGCGGCGACCGGATCGTGAATGGAGCAGGGGCCGACGATCACCAGCAGGCGGTCGTCCTGGCCGTGAAGGATGCGATGGACGATCTCGCGCGTCCGGGTGACGGTGCCGGTGACGGCGTCGTCGCGCGGGATCTCGCGAATGATGTCGGCCGGGGCGGTGAGAGGGTTGATCTCGACGATACGCAGATCGTCGACGGTGCTGATCGGGGTGTTGACGGGGGTGGCATTCGGCACGGGCATGGCTCCTGTTTGGTCATACCGTGCGGAACAAAAAAGCCGCCAGGTAGACTAGCGGCTGTTCGGGTGATGTCGTCGCGTCGAAAATCAGCTACGCACGGACCCGCATCCGCTGAGGGCAGCGGTACGCATAAAATCGCGAAGCGTAAAAGGACGTGAACGACATGCTGCGTATGTAGTCGTCCGGTTTGCGAATGTCACGCGGAAATTTACAGGGCGCGCGCCGGCGTTTTTTGCTTTTCTGAACTCTTTAAACACCGGATTCCCCTTACCATATCTCAAGCCGAAGCCGGCGTGACCGGCCGGGCTCGCCTTTTGAGGGAGCTCAATCTCAATCATCGGCCTGCGCCTCGTAAGGGCAGGGCGATCACTGGAGGTGTTGTGAATGAACATCGAGAAATATTCCGAGCGCGTCCGCGGTTTCCTGCAGTCGGCGCAGACGCAGGCTCTGGCCTCGGGGCATCAGCAGTTCACGCCGGAACACGTGCTGAAGGTGCTGCTCGACGACGACCAGGGCATGGCGTCCTCGCTGATCGAGCGCGCCGGCGGCAATGCCAAGGAAGCCCGCATCGCCAATGATGCCGCACTTGCCAAGCTGCCGAAGGTTTCCGGCGGCAACGGCGAAATCTATCTCTCCCAGCCGCTCGCAAAAGTTTTCGCGACCGCCGAAGACGCCGCCAAGAAGGCCGGCGACAGCTTCGTCACGGTAGAACGCCTGCTTCTGGCGCTTGCGATCGAAAGCTCGGCTTCGACGTCCGCGACGCTGAAGAAGGCCGGCGTGACCGCGCAGGGCCTCAACCAGGTCATCAACGACATCCGCAAGGGCCGCACGGCCGACAGCGCGAACGCCGAACAGGGTTTCGAGGCGCTGAAGAAATACGCGCGGGACCTGACGGCGGAAGCCCGCGAGGGCAAGCTCGATCCGGTGATCGGCCGCGACGACGAAATCCGCCGCACCATCCAGGTCCTTTCCCGCCGCACCAAGAACAACCCGGTGCTGATCGGCGAGCCCGGCGTCGGCAAGACGGCGATCGCCGAAGGCCTGGCGCTCAGGATCGTCAACGGCGACGTGCCGGAAAGCCTGAAGGACAAGAAGCTGATGGCGCTCGACATGGGTGCCTTGATCGCCGGCGCGAAATATCGCGGCGAGTTCGAGGAACGCCTGAAGAGCGTCTTGAACGAGGTCCAGTCGGAAAACGGCGAGATCATCCTGTTCATCGACGAGATGCATACGCTGGTCGGCGCCGGCAAGTCCGAAGGCGCGATGGATGCCTCCAACCTCCTGAAGCCGGCGCTTGCCCGCGGCGAGCTCCACTGCGTGGGTGCGACCACGCTCGACGAATACCGCAAGCATGTGGAAAAGGATCCGGCGCTCGCCCGCCGCTTCCAGCCCGTCATGGTGGACGAGCCGACGGTCGAGGATACGATCTCGATCCTGCGCGGCCTCAAGGAAAAATACGAGCAGCATCACAAGGTCCGCATCTCGGATTCGGCCCTGGTCGCGGCTGCGACGCTTTCCAACCGTTACATTACCGACAGGTTCCTGCCGGACAAGGCGATCGACCTGATGGACGAGGCCGCCTCGCGCCTTCGCATGCAGGTGGATTCCAAGCCGGAGGAGCTCGACGAGCTCGACCGGCGCATCATCCAGCTCAAGATCGAGCGGGAGGCCCTGAAGAAGGAAACCGACAGCGCCTCGGCCGACCGGCTGGCGCGGCTCGAAAGCGAGCTCGCCTCGCTGGAAGAGCAGGCGGCCGCGCTGACGGCCCGCTGGCAGGCGGAGAAGCAGAAGCTCGGCCTTGCCGCCGACCTGAAGAGGCAGCTCGACGAGGCCCGCAACGAGCTGGCGATTGCCCAGCGCCAGGGTGAATACCAGCGTGCCGGCGAACTGGCCTACGGCGTCATTCCGAAGCTCGAGAAGGAGCTGGTCGAAGCGGAGGCCCAGGACGGCAGTGCCGCATCCATGGTGCAGGAGGTCGTCACCCCCGACAACATCGCCCATGTGGTCTCCCGCTGGACGGGCATTCCCGTGGACAAGATGCTGGAAGGCGAGCGCGAGAAGCTGCTCAGGATGGAAGACGAGCTGGCGAAGTCGGTCGTCGGCCAGGGCGATGCCGTGCAGGCGGTCTCGCGCGCGGTGCGCCGTTCGCGTGCCGGCCTGCAGGACCCGAACCGGCCGATCGGCTCGTTCATCTTCCTCGGCCCGACGGGCGTCGGCAAGACGGAACTGACGAAGTCGCTCGCCCGCTTCCTGTTCGACGACGAGACCGCGATGGTGCGCATCGACATGTCGGAATACATGGAGAAGCATTCGGTCGCGCGGCTGATCGGCGCGCCTCCCGGCTATGTCGGCTATGAGGAAGGCGGCGCGCTGACGGAAGCCGTCCGCCGCAAGCCCTATCAGGTCGTGCTGTTCGACGAGATCGAGAAGGCGCATCCCGATGTCTTCAACGTCCTCCTGCAGGTGCTCGACGACGGGCGGCTGACGGACGGGCAAGGCCGCACGGTCGACTTCAAGAACACGATCATCATCATGACCTCGAACCTCGGCGCGGAATATCTCACCAATCTGCGTGACGGCGAGGACGTGGACCAGGTCCGCGACCAGGTGATGGATGTGGTGAAGGCGTCGTTCCGCCCGGAATTCCTGAACCGCGTCGACGAGATCATCCTGTTCCATCGCCTGCGCCGCAGCGAGATGGGGGCGATCGTCGACATCCAGATGAAGCGGCTGCTGAACCTGCTCGCCGAACGCAAGATCGCGATCGATCTCGGCGAGGACGCCCGCGAATGGCTGGCCGAGAAGGGCTACGATCCCGTTTACGGCGCGCGTCCGCTGAAGCGGGTGATCCAGAAATACGTGCAGGACCCGCTCGCCGAGCAGATCCTGGGCGGCCAGATCCCCGACGGCTCGACGGTCGCGGTCAGTTCCGGCTCCGACCGGCTGCTCTTCCGCGTCAAGCGGGAGGTCAGCGAGGCCGCCTGAAACGGGCGTCCATTTGAACAGGCAAAAAGCCGCGTCGGTGACGACGCGGCTTTTTCATTTCCGGATCGCCTTCATGGCCGAGAAAGACGGCGCTTGCCGGAATTCCGTCATTATTGTACGTACAATATATGCAACTGATCTGGGATGAGCCGAAACGGGAGACGAACATTGCCAAGCACGGCTTGGACTTTGCCGATCTCACGCTCGAGTTTTTCCTGTCCGCGCGTGTCGAAGTCAGCAGGCAGGGCCGCTTCCTCGCTGTCGGGGACCTCAACGGAACAGTCGTTATCGCAGTTGTTTTTCGCCCGCTCGGATCGGAAGCGATCTCGGTGATCTCGATGCGGCGGGCGAGCCCAAAGGAAAGGAGCCGACCCCATGGCTAAGCAATGGCCTAGTTTCGTGACCAGGGATCTTGGGGATTCGGAAGAGGATTCCGCCGAGATGCTCCGCCGCTGGAAGGTTTACGACCAAGAGATGAAGGCGCTGATTGCAGCCGGCGGTGTCCATCAGGATGCCGATGGCTGGTGGGTCGACGACAAGACCGGCGAACTGATCGGCCCCGATCCCGACCTGGAACGCCCTCTGGAAGAAGAGGAATTGGCCAATATGAGGCCGTTCCGGGAGGTCTTTCCCGATCTCGCGGCCAGTATGGACCGGGAGGTCGCCAAACGCGGGCGGCCGCCGCTCGAGAAGGTCAAAACATCGGTCACCATTCGCCTCGACCCCGACATTGTCGCTCATTACAAAGCCACCGGCAAAGGCTGGCAATCGCGGATGAACGACGACCTGAGAAAGGCCACCGGGCTCTGACCCGGGCAGCTCGTCGGCTTACCGGCTGGCGACTTCGTCGGGCTGGTTGTTGAGCAGCGCGTCGATGCGCTTGCGTTCCTCTTCGAAGCGGGCGAGCGCCTTGCCTTCCAGCGAACTGCCGCCCGGCAGGCGCACTCTCATCGGATCGACCTTGGTGCCGTTGACGATCAGCTCGTAATGCAGATGCGCGCCGGTCGACTGGCCGGTCGAGCCCACATAGCCGATGACCTGGCCCTGGGTGATCTTGGCGCCTTCCCGAACCCCCGGGGCGATCGCGCTCTGGTGGTTGTAGGAGGAGACGTAGCCGTTGGCATGGCGGATGAGCGTCTGGTTGCCGTAGCCGCCGGAATCCCAGCCGGCCTTCTCCACCACGCCGTTGCCGGTGGCGATGATCGGCGTGCCGCGCGGCGCGGCCCAGTCGGTGCCCGTGTGCATGACCGACCTGCCGAGGATGGGGTGGGCGCGCATGCCGAAGCCGGAGGTCATGCGGCCGTTCGGGAGCGGGTTGCGCAGCAGGAACTGCCGGATGCTCTTTCCATCCTCGTCGAAATAATCGATCGATCCGTCGTCGGAATTCTGGAAACGGTAGAAGCGGGTGGTGGTGTCGCCGAACTGGGCGTTCACGTAAAGCAGTTCGGAATCCTTGCTCGCCTGACCCTTCTCGTCGGTCACGGAGAAGAAGGCTTCAACCCTGTCCGTCGGTTTCAGCTGGGCCTGCAGGTCGACATTGCTGGCGAGCAGTTTCACCAGAAGGGACGTCATCTCCTTGCTCATGCCGTAGGAAAGGGCGGCGCGATAGATGCCGTCGTAGACGCGCGGCAGCTCGCGGCCGGTCATGACCTGCGGCGGCTGCTCGCTGAAGGCGGAGGCGACGGCATCCAGCATCGGCGGGGCGTCGCCGTCGATGAAGCGGCCGTGGTCGTCGACGGCGATGGTAACCTGATGCTTACCGCGTCGGTAGACGCTGGCGCGCACGACCAGCACCATGTCGCCTTCCTGGATCACGCCGATGCGCAGTACGTCGCCTGCGAGGAGATCGGCGCCGCCGAGCCGGGATTGCAGATAGCCGGAAATCTCCTGGGCCTTGCCCTCGGGATAGCCGACCTCCGTCATCGCCTGCGTGACGGTCTCCGGCTTGCGGACGGGGATGATATCGTCGGCATATTCGCGCGTATGCGACGTGATCGGTTCGGGCGCCGACACCGAGATGTTCTCCTCGACCACACGCGCCGAAAGTCCCGCGGTGATGTCGAGGTCGTCGTCCTTCGACGAAAAACGCTGCGGATCGACGTAGTAGAGCGCCGAGAGCTGGGTGTTGCCGCTTGCGAGCACCGAACCGTTCGAACGGACGTTCTCCTCCACCTCTTCCAGCGTCATGGCGGGCGCATAGGCATAGGCGCTGCCCTTGAGCGGGAAGGCGGCCGTCTGGAGGCTGACCTCGGATTCCACGTTGGAGCCGTAGATGGCGCCGGCGCGCGCGGCCGGCGGGGGCGGCGTCTCGCTGGACGAGAAGATCGTCAGCGGGTCGAAGGAGGGGTAGTCCTCCTGCGCCACGTGGTTTGCGGCAAGGTTCATCTTCACATGCGCGAATGGCCTGCGCCGGACGACTTCCTTATTGCCTTCATGAAGGACCGTGGAGACCTCCATGATCTTCCGGTCGGTCGGCATGGCGACGATATTGCCGCCGAGCAGGCGTTTTCCGCGCGAGGCGATATCGACGTCGTCATGGGGAACAGAGGCGGAGGCCTCGGCGGGGATGGCAAGCTGCTGGCGGCCGTCCAGAGCGGCAAACAGCGC